>NZ_AOLJ01000015.1 GCF_000336775.1 Haloferax gibbonsii ATCC 33959
TCAGAGATGTGTATAAGAGACAGCCCCGACCCGCTGGCGTTCAACGCGTTTCTCATCCTCCTCGGGACGTTCGTGATGCGCTCGCCGCTCATCGTGGGCGTCCTCCCGCTCGTGACCCGGCGGGCCGCCCTCGGCGTCGGCACGCTCACCGCGTACGCCTACGCCATCGAGTACACCGGCGTCACCACGGGCTGGCCGTACGGCTGGTTCCACTACGGCGTCGACCTCGGGCCGACGGTCGCCGGCGTTCCGATCGGCTTGCCGGTGTTTTTCATCCCGCTCGTGATGAACGCCTACCTGCTGTGTCTGCTCCTGCTGGGCGACCGCGCCCGCAACGGGGCCGTCCGCCTCGGCGTCGTCATCGCGGCCGTCCTCGCCATGGACGTGGTGCTCGACCCCGGCGCGGTCGCGCTCGGCTTCTGGGAGTACTACCGCCTCGCCGACGACGCGGTGCTGTTCTACGGCGTCCCGCTTTCGAACTACGCCGGTTGGGTCGTCAGCGCGACCGTCGCCGTCGTCGCGCTCGACTGGTCGTTCGACCGCGAGGCGCTCCTCGCGCGGCTCGACCGCACGGAGTTCATGCTCGACGACCTGGTGAGCTTCGTCATCCTCTGGGGCGGCATCAACGCGTGGTTCGGCAACTGGATTCCCGTCGCGGTCGCGGCGCTGTTCGGCGTCGGACTGCTCAAGACGGACCGGTTCGACTCGCGGCTTCTGCGGCTTCCGCGGCGGCTGCCGTGGCGCTCCTGAGCAGCGGGGTTCGCTCGCGCTCGCGCCCGTCTGTCGCGACCCCAGCGCTGTCTCTCAGTCGGATTCGACGCCGCGACGCCGGCCCCGATAGGCGGCTCCGAGCCGTTTCCACTTGAGCAGGCCGAAGCCGAGGAGGATGAACCCGAAGCCGACGAGCGTGGCCGCGGTGACGGGCTCCGTGAACAGAAGCCAACTGTACACCGTCCCGAAGCCGGCGATGGCGTAGGTGACGAGGTTGAGCTCGACGGAGCCGAGTCGGGGGAGAAGCGAGAAGTACAGCAGGTAACTGACCGCGCTCGCGAAGACGCCGAGGTAGACGAGGCCGACGACGCCGGCGACCGACACATCGACCCCCGCCAGCGACTCCGTCGGACTCGCCGCGCTCGCGAGATGGGTCGCGGCGGCCCCGACGACCATCGCCCACGCGGTCTGGGCGGCGAACGGCATCTCGGTCTCGATTCGCTGGGCGAGTACGCCGCCGAGCGCGAAGGACGCCGCGGCGAGCACCAGTATCACCTGCCCCGCGGCGTTCGCCCCGAGGAGGTTCGACGGGTCCGGGTCGGTGATGACGACTAAGCCGAGGAAGCCGACGACGACGCCGAGCAGTTCGACCGGGCCGAACCGCTCGTCGGGGAGAAACAGCTTCGCGAAGCCGACGGTCAGTATCGGAATCAGCCCCGCCAGCACCGACGCGACCGCGCTCGGGACGGTCTGCTGGCCGACGTTCTGGAGGACCCCGTAGCCCGCGAGCGTCAGGAGACCGGCGACCGAGACGGCCGCCCAGTCGCCTCGCGTGCGGGGCCGCCAGTAGTCGGTGCGCCACGCCGCGTACGGCAACAGGAGCGCCGCCCCGATGTCGAGTCGGAACGCGGCGTACAGAATCGGCGGGAACGACCCCAGCCCGAGCGTCACCGCGGGGTACGTCCCGCCCCACAGCGCCGCCAGAATAACGAACAGGACGGCGTTTCGGTACCGACCGGGGAGGAGTTGGTCACCGACCATGGGGCGGCTGATCGGGGACCCCCGGGGTCGCGGGCGCGGTCGAGTCAGCGGTTCGCGGTGGCGTGTCGAGAATCGATCTCGGCCCGTCGGCGGTCGAGAGCGATGCGTCGGCGTGTGCGCTCATCACCGTGACCTACGCCCGCGAGCCGGGAGAACCGGAGGGTTAGGATGCTAACCCCCGTCGCCGGGCCGCCCGGTCGGCGGGTCGCGGTCGGCGTCGAGACCGGCGAGCGCGGAGACGGCGGCCCCGAGGAGCTTTCGCTCCGCGCGGCGGAGCGTCTTCGAGATGGCGACGTCGGAGACGCCACAGCGGTCGCCGAGGGAGGCGAGCGACTCGCCCCGCGGCGTCTCGTAGTAGCCGTGTTCGACCGCGGTTCGAAGCACCCGCGCCTCCGTCTCGGTGAGTCGCTCACAGCCGTCGAGGAGCGTCGCGGCCTCGTGGAAGTTCCGGAAGACGGCGGCCGCACCCGAGTCCGTGAGCGGCGTCTGCTCGACGACGGTGAGTTCGTAGCGGCGGTCGAGCGAGTCGAGGGTGGCCGCCGCGGCATCCGGCTCGGCGAACCCGAGGTGCCACCGTTCCCAGCCGTCCCTGTCGCGGAACGGAGCGATGACAGCGCCGCCGTTGGCCATGACCGTCTCGATGGCGACGGTCTCTTCGAGCACGACGTGGGCCGTCGCGTGCGACCCGCGCTTCCACTTCAGTTCGAAGCGGCGCACGCCGTCGGCGTCTCTGAGCGCGCGGATGCCGGCCTCCAACTGCGACCGCCCCGGCGACGAGGCTTCGACCCAGAGGTCGCACTGGCCGGTTTCGGGCGAGAGATTCCAGTACGGCGTGGTCAGCGTCACGTCGTGCGCGGCGGTCACCCGTCCCAGCGGACAGTCGTCTAACCGGGTGTCGAGGGTGACGCGATGCATGCCGAGGGCTCTCTCGGCCGCCCACTAAATCTTTCAGTCGCGGAAAAATCGCGCGTCGCTCAGTCCGAGCCCCAGCGGTTCAGCGACCGGAGCCAGCCGGAGACGCGCCCGCTGCGTCGGGGGCGGGTGGCCCGCGTCGAACCGGGGCCGAACTCCGCGTCGAGGTCGTCGTCGTCCGGGTAGGGGACGACGCTGACGGCCTTGAACACGGCCACGGGGTCGCGCCAGACGGCCCAGTACGCCGCGGTCTTCGCGAGGAGCGTGAGCTTCCGCCCGAAGCTCAGTTCGGGTGTCGTCGCGAGCGTGTCGTAGCCGAGGTTCCGAATCGAACGGTGGTGGTCGGCGTACAGCACCGCCGAGAGGAGCACCGGGAACTGGCAGTCCGCCGGGAGGTACTCGATGCCGGCGACGCCGTCGCGGTACAGCGACTCCGTTCGGCGGAGTTCGTCGCGCATCACGTCGGCGACGCGCTCGTCGAACTCGAGGGCGAGTATCTGCTCGGCGTCGACGCCGTGGCGGTCCAGCGTCGTCCGCGGGAGGTACACCCGGTCGCGTTCGACCACGTCTTCGCCCACGTCGCGCAGGAAGTTCGACATCTGGAACGCCTGTCCGAGCGCCGTCGCGTGCGGGAGCGCCGCCTCGGGGTCGTCGGGACGCATGACGTCGGTCATCATCCGACCGACCGCCGAGGCCGACCCGTCCATGTACGTCTCAAGTTCGTCGTAGGTCTCGTAGCGGTCCTTCTCGATGTCCGACTCCATCGCGTCGATGAAGACGTTCACGTCGTCGGGGTCGATACCGTAGCGCTCTCTGAGTTCGGCGAACGCCGACAGGACGGGGTCGTCGGTCTCGACCTCGCCGAGCGCCTCGGCGCGGAGGCGTTCGAGACGCTCGCGCTGTTGTGCCGGCGGCGCGGTCTCCTCGGCGTCGACGACCTCGTCGGCGACCCGAAAGAACGCGTACAGCACGTACGTGGCGTGTCTGACGCGCTCCGGGAGGAGGCGCGTCGCGAAGTAAAACGTCTTTCCCGTCCGCTGTTGGATGTCTTTTCCCGCCTCGACCTGTGATTCGTTGAGCATCGTTTCGTGTACGTGGCCGCATCCGTCTCGGGACCAACTGAGCTGACCGGGGAGGACAGTCATTCGTTAGGTCTCCGCCGACATAACGCTTCGTGCTGTCGTGAAATCAACCCGCGAACCCGCCGACTTCGCAGTGGTACCAGCGCGGGCGCCTCCTGTCAGGTTTCGTTACCAGAACGTGTCGCTGCAGTCGTAGACGACCCCGTGTTCCGGGCAGACGTACTTGCAGTGGCGGTGGTCCATCGACGTGCCGCAGAAGGGACAGGGCCGTCCCTTCGGGGACTCGATGGCACACGCGTTCCGTCCGGTGTCGTCGTCCATACGAGTTTTCGTAGGACGCGACCGACATATCCCTTACTGCCGTCGGGGGGTCCTGCCGGTTCGAGTCGGTCCGCCGGTGAGGCCGAGTCGGTTCCGTCTCGGACACCGGCGAGCGCCGTTGGGGCGGCGGCACCGACCGACTCGACGCGTCCGGAGACTCCACCCGAATTTGGTACGGAACTGGAACAACGCTCATGTACGGTCGTCGCCGAGTCGAACTCGTCGCGTCGAACGGCACCCGCGAGAATATTACCGCGCTCGACCAATCAACTAAACGAACAGTCGATGGAGAAGGCGCTTTGGTATCTGCTCACGGCGACTCGCGGCGGTGAGAACCGCGTCCGCATCATCCGCGCCCTCTCGGAGCGCCCGCAGAACGCGAACCGCCTCGCCGACGAGCTCGACGTGGGCTACAAGACCGTCAGACACCACCTCGACGCCCTCGAATCCCACGGGGTCGTCGAGGCCGGCGGCGACAAGTACGGACGGCTGTACTTCCTCACCGACCAGTTCGAACGGTACCGCGACACCTTCGAAGAAATCACGACACACCTCGAATGACCATGGCAATGGACACCCAAATCATGGCGGCCAGCGCCCTCTCGGGCGCGAACATCGTCTTCCTCGCGGCGCTGACCGCCGTGTGGATTCGCAACTACCGGACGTTCCGCACCTCGCTCGTCCTCGGCCTGCTCGCGTTCGCCGTCGTCATGCTCGTCGAGAACGCCGTCGCGCTCTACTTCTTTTTCACCATGCAGAGCCTCTACTCCGGGGACCCCCACGTCCAGCAGGCCGTGTTGGTCCTCCGCGGCCTCCAACTCGTCGCGCTGGCGTTCCTGACCTACGTGACGGTCCGGTGAGCGCCCGGCGGTCTCGACCTTCGGCCCCCGCCCGGTCCGAATTTGGTACAGAGTCGACCCCGATTCGTCACGGAGTCACCCCGAATCTCGAAAAACCGCCTTTAGCCGGTCTCGCGTCTTCGTTGTCGTGGCATCGACCACACGTGAGACCAATGACGGACACGACGACTCCGACGACGCGACGAACCGTACTCGGACTGACCGGCGCGGGCGTGCTGGCCGCCCTCGCCGGCTGTTTGGGTAGTGCGAGCCTGCCGGGCCAATCGGCCGGAAACGGAAACAGCCAGTCCGCGCGAACCTACCGCGTGACCGTGGCGAACCTGACGACGGGACAGCCGTTCACCCCGCCCGCGGTGGTCGCCCACCGCGCCGGCGTGGAACTGTTCGCCGTCGGCGACCCGGCGAGCGACGCCATCAGGGAACTCGCCGAGAACGGGAACCTCGGCCCGCTTGGCGAACTGGCCGAGGAAACCGACGACGTTCGCGGCGTCGCGGTCGGCGACGCGCCGCTCGTCCCCGACGAACTCCCGGCGAGCGAGATGTTCCCCGCGGCCGCGACGCTCGAACTGGAGACCGACGCCAGCGGCGCGTACCTCTCGTTCGTCAGCATGCTCATCGGCACGAACGACGGGTTCGCCGGCCTCGACACCGTCCCGCTCCCGGAGCGGGTCAACGAGTCGCGGTCGTACTTCGCGGCCAGCTACGACGCCGGAACCGAGGTCAACACCGAGGCGTACGGCGACATGGTCCCCCCTGCACAGGCCCTCTACGGCATCGACTCCGGGACCGACGGAACCGGCATGAGCGACCCCGACCTCGCCGAGGACGGCGTCATCGCGCCGCACGCGGGTATCGTCGGCGACGGCGACCTCGACCCCGCCGTCTACGGCTGGGACGACCCCGTCGCGCTGGTTCAGGTCGAGCGACTCGACTGAGTCGGCCGCGACCTGACTTCCCGACCGTTGAAACGCCGTCGCTCGCGGGAATCGGCGTCGTCGGAGAACAAAACCCGAGGCGTGGACGCCGTCGGAAGCGAACGACCGGGGGCGGTCGTTCGGTGAAACCACGTAGCGTACCACGCGGCGAGTGCAGGGAGGCCCGACCGCGCGATGCTGTTGCAGCTGCGTCTACCCGTTGTCGGAGCGCGTTGAACCGCTCTGGTGGTGATGGTGGTGGTGGTGGGGGGCATCCGGTCGGCGAGAGACCGACGCGAACGGGAGGGTCTCTGACAACGGCGATTACCAGTTCGTTATCACCTGTCAAAGCTGTACCGGTGGTTCGAGGGCCGGGCCATCGGACATCGACGGAGTCGAATTCGGCACTGAGACGGCGTTTCACGCCCCGTGGGATCGGTTCACCTACCGAACTGTCACCGGTGTCGGTTCCGAGCGGCGGCGCCTCGCGCGTCGACTCTCGGCCGAGTCACTCGTCGCCCCCGTCGCCGAACTTCGCGTACGGCCGGCGGTGGGTGTTCCGAATCAGGTCCTCGTCGGAGACGCGAAGCCCCAGTTCGTCTAACTCCTCGCCGATTCGACTGAGGTCGTCGCCGTCGACGCCGATGGCTCGGACCATGACGTTTCGCTCGCCGGTCATCACCTCCTGTACCTCGACGACGCCGGGGACCGCGGCGGCGGCCTCGGCCAACTCCTCGCGCTCCGGAATCGGGGCCGTACAGACGATGAGCGTGTACAGTTGGTACCCCGCGCGCTCGTAGTCCACGTCGGCGTGGTAGCCGCGGACCACTCCGTCGGCTTCGAGTCGCTGGATACGGTTTCGGACGGTGCTCGCCGAGGCGTCGAGTTTGTCGGCGATGTCGGTCGACGACGTGCGGCGCGCCTCCGACTGCAACGTGTACAGTATCTTCCTGTCCAGCGCGTCGAGTTCTCGACTCGTCATTCGTCCGGTCGTCTGTCGCCCGCGACATTAACCCTCCCGGCATCGTTGTCAGAAGCTTAGTTCAAATTGAATAATACGCGACTCCCGACAATACACTACATATACGTCCGGACGGCCGATGCTTTCTAACGGGTCGAACGCGAACGAAGGGGACACCGACACAGATGAACCCAACAGAGATCGGTATACGCCTCGTCGCGGGGGCGTTGCTCATCCTCACGAACGGTTTCTTCGTGGCCATCGAGTTCGCGCTGACGCGCGCCCGCCAGTTCACCGAGTCCGAGTTCGTCGACGGCGACTCCCGACTCGAACGGGCCTGGGAGATGACCCAGGAGCTCGAACTGTATCTCACGACCTGCCAAGTCGGAATCACGGCGTCGAGCATCGCCGTGGGTATCGTCGCCGAGCCCGCGCTGGCGGCGCTGTTCGAACCGCTACTCGAGCCGCTGTTCGCCGGCACGACGCTCGCGACCATCGGCGCCGGCGCGCTCCTCGCCTACCTGATCATCAACCTCCTCCACCTCACCCACGGCGAGCAGACGCCGACGTACCTCGGCGTCGAGCGCTCCCGGATGGTCTGTCGCTACGGGGCGGCGCCGCTGCACTGGTTCTACGTCGCCATCTCGCCCGTCATCAAGTTCGGCGACTGGGTCGCCAAGTGGACGCTCAAGCTCTTCGGCATCGAGATGTCGGGCGCGTGGCTCGAAACCGAAACCGACGTCATCGAGTCCCGCGGCCAACTCCGCGAGCGTCTGAACTCGCTGCTTCAGGAGGGCGAACTCACCGAGGAGCGCCGCGACGAGGTGCTCAGCGCGCTGGACGCGGACGAACTCTCCATCAGCGAAATCATGATTCCGACAGACGACATCGTCTCGCTCTCGACGGCGGCGACGCCCGGCGAGAACTTCGACCGGATTCGGAACACGCCCCACACCCGGTTCCCGCTCGTCGGCGAGTCGCTCACCGACTTCCGCGGCGTCGTCTACGCGCCCTCCATCATCGACAACTTCGAGGCGCTCCGCGCCGGCGAGCGCTCGTTCGACGAAATCGCCGCGCCGCCGATGACGCTCGCCGCCGACACGAACGCCAGCGACGCGTTCGACCAGTTCCAAGCGGAAGACCAGGAACTCGCGCTCGTCCTTCGGGACGGCGAGGTCGTCGGCCTCCTCACCGCGACCGACGCTCTCGAAGCCGTCATGGGCGAACTCGACGACCCGCTCGACTAGCGTCGCAGACGACGTTTTCGGCTTTTTTCGGTGATTGGCCGTCGCTCACAGCGACGTGGTTTCGCGGAAAACGGGCGCGGCCGTGACGACCCACGGACGGCTCTGCGTGCGTGACGAATCGAAGAATGCCCGGGGTGGGCTCCGAACCCACGATCTCCGCATGTCCCAGGTGCGAAGCCGGCATGACTTCGCGAGGGGCGGAGGCTTCCAAGGCGTTCCGCACCGATTGTGAAACCCTATGAGTGCGGCGCTATGTCCAGCTAAGCCACCCGGGCTCAACTTCCCGTTGTGTGCTGGTTGTATTTAAGCTTCTCATCTCCGACGACCGCGGGGCGAGTCACCACGCCACTCGATTCGCGTCATCACCCGCGGATTTATGTCCCAACACCGGGTGCACACACGCATGAGCCAACCGGAGATCGTCCAGTCCGTCCTCGGAGAGGAAGACGTGGTGACGCGCGTCCACCTCGGGGGCGAGGACGAACTGTTTGTGACTCCGACGCGGACGCTCGTCTATCGGGCCGAAGGCCTCCTCTCGGACGAGTCCGTCGACGAATTCTCGCACGCCGCGGAGCGACTGTCCGTCAAGGAAGGGCGACGAAAAGCGAAGCTATCGCTCGACTACGGTCTCGACGGGAGCGAGACGTTCTCGATGTCCTCGAAGCGGCTCGACGACGCGCTCCAACCCATCGTCGAGGGCGTGCTCGCGGCCGCCGGCGTGACCGACGAAGAAGGCGAGCGCGTCGTCCAGACGTTCCGTTTCAGCGAACTCACGTTCGTCGTCACCGACGCCCGCGTCGTCCGGCACATCGGCAGCGCGGTCTGGGACGAAGACTACGAGTCGTACCGCTACGCCGACGTGACTGACCTCGAATTCGAGTCCGGAAGCGTCGCTACGACGGTCGTGCTCACCGTCGACGGCCGCCAGGAGCGGTTCAAGATTCCCAACGAGGAGGCCCGGCTCGTCCGCGAGAAACTTGCACGTGCGCTGTGTGACTACCACGGCGTCGGCAGTCTCGAGGAGTTCCGCGTCCAGATGGAGAAAGCGCGGGCGAACGACGAGTCCGCCGACGCCGCCGACCGCGACAACACCGACTTCGGCGCGGGCCCCGACCCGCTGAGCGCGAATCCCGGTGAGCTGTCCGACGAACCGGCGAACGCCACCCGCGCCGAGGGCGACGCGCCCGCCGAGGCGAGCCAGCAGGCCACCCGGACGCAGTCCGTCGAAGCCCCCTCCGCGACCGGCGCGGTGGCGGAGGCGAAGCAGGCCGCCGAGGCGGCGTCGACCGAGTCGGCGTCGGGCAACGTCGCCGACGCCGCGGACCTCGGGTTCGAGGGGTCCGGCTTCGAGTCGGCCGCCGAGTCCGAGTCGGCGGGCTCCGGCGCCGTCGATGCCGACTACGCCGAACTTGCAGACGAAATCGAGTCGCTCCGCGAGGTCGTCGAGGCCCAAAGCGAGCAGATTCGCCACCAGCAGGAGCTGGTCGAACAGCTCATCGAAGAACTCCGCCGCGGGCGGTAACCGCGGAGTTCGCCCGCCGACGACCGTCCGGACACCTATTCCCGCCCGAGCACTTTCCTGATACACGACGAGCCGAAGGGCCCGAGTTCGCCGGACTCGAACCGCACGAAGTGGCCGGTGGAGATGGACGCGCCGCAGCGGCGGCAGTCGAAGTCGCCCTCGCGCTGGACGACCTGACTCTCGAATCTGACGAACGTGCCGCCGCGGTTGTGACGGACGCGGCCGCCGTCGCGCTCGATGATGCCCCGAAGCTCCGCGGTATCGAGGATGTCGCGCGTGAGCGTCGGGTCCGTGGTGACCGTCTCGATGCGGTCGACGACCTCGGCGAGGGAGAGTTCGTCGGCTTCGAGGTGCGCGAGGAGGTCGAGCGCGAGTTCGACGCGCTCGTCGCGTGTGGGCTCGGTCACGGTTCGGGAGCCAATCGAACCGGGGCGGGCTAAAGCCCTCCGAAGCACAAAGCGTTTGGTCGCGGCGCGACGACCGACTCCAGAGCTTCCGTGCCCCGTCCGCGTCTCGCCGCCGGCCTCGCGCTCGCGGCCGTCGTCGCCGGTCTCCTGTTCGCGTCTCCAGACGCCGTCATCGCGCGCGCGGCGTGGGTCGCCGCCGACCCCGTCCGACTCGTCGTCGTCGTGAGCGCGCTCGCGCTCGTCCGCCCGCTTCTCGCGTGGCCGACGACGCTCCTCGCGCTCGTCGTGGGCTACGGCCTCGGCCCGGTCGGCGTGCCGTTCGCGCTGGCGCTCATCGTCCTCACGAGCGTCCCGCCGTTCCTCTTCGCGCGGCGCTACCGCGGGACGACCAGACTGGCCGAGGTCGGCGAGCGAACCGTCGAGCAGACGGGGTCCGTCAGGGGCGTCGCCGCGAGCCGCCTGCTGCCGATCCCCTCCGACGTGGTGTCGGTGGCGGCGGGCGTCGCCAACGTCCGGCTCGGCGCGTTCGCGCTCGGAACCGCCGTCGGCGAACTCCCGTGGGCCGTCGCGGGCGTCATCGCCGGCGCGTCGGTCGAGACGCTCACGACCGAGTCGCTGGCCGCGGCCGTCCGCCCGGAGTTCGTCGTGCTCGCGGCGGTCGCGGGCGTGTCGATGCTCGTCCCGACCGCGTACCGTCGCTACCGGGCAGAATCGGGCGCGTAGGGGACGAAAATAGAGGGCAGAGAGTACGTAGAGCGCGCGAGCGGCGGGCCCTATTCTAACAGCGACTCGCCGGTCATCGCGGCCGGCTGGTCGACGCCGACGAGTTCGAGGATGGTCGGCGCGATGTCGCACAGCGAGCCGCCCTCGCGGACGGTCCGACCGCCCGAAAGCGGGTGTTCGGGGTCGAGGTCGGCGGCTTCGTCCTCGGCGTCGTTCTCCGGGGCGGCCTCGTCGTCGCGGTCGGCCGCGAGGTAGACGAACGGGACGGGGTTGAACGTGTGGGCCGTGTGCGGGTCGTCCTCGGTGCCCATGTCGTCGGCGTTGCCGTGGTCGGCGGTGATACAGACGTGGCCGCCGTGCGCGCGGACGCTCTGGACGAGCCGCCCGAGCTGTTCGTCGACCGCCTCGACCGCCTCGATGGCGGCCTCGTAGTCGCCGGTGTGGCCGACCATGTCGGGGTTGGCGTAGTTGAGCACCATCACGTTCGGGTCGTCGGACTCGATGATGTCGATGGCCGAGTCGGTGAGTTCCGCCGCGGACATCTCGGGTTGGAGGTCGTAGGTCGGCACGTCGGGGCTCTCGACGATCTTCCGAATCTCGCCGTCGAACTCGACCTCGCGGCCGCCGTTGAGGAAGTAGGTGACGTGGGGGTACTTCTCGGACTCGGCCATGCGCAGTTGCGTCATGTCCGCCTCGGCGAGCACCTCGCCGAGCGTGTCTTCGGGCTGTTCCGGCGGGTAGGCGACCGAGACGTCGAACGTCTTGTCGTACTGCGTCATCGTCGTCATGAGGATCTCCGGCGGCGCCGTCTCGAACTCCCAGACGGGCTCGATGTCGCAGAGCATCCGAACGAGCTGTCGCGCGCGGTCCGCGCGGAAGTTGAAGAAGATGACCGAGTCGCCGTCTTCGAGGGCGGGCGCGTCGTCGACGACGGTCGGCTCGACGAACTCGTCGGTGTCGCCGCGGTCGTACGACTCGGTGACGGCGTCGACGGCGGTGTCGGCGGTCCACTCCGCCTCGCGCTCGACGATGGCGTCGTAGGCGCGCTTGGTGCGCTCCCAGTTCTGGTCGCGGTCCATCGCGTAGTAGCGCCCGGAGACGGTGGCGACGCCGCCGGTTCCCTGCTCCTCGGCGACGGCTTCGAGGTCCGAGAGGTACGCCTCGCCGCCGGTGGGACTGGTGTCGCGGCCGTCGGTAAAGGCGTGGGTGACGGCGTCGACGCCGCGTTCGGCGGCGAGTTCGATGAGCGCGTGGAGGTGCTCCTGGTCGGAGTGAACGCCGCCGTCGGAGACGAGGCCCATGAGGTGTACGCGGCCGTCGTGTTCGTCGGCGTGGTCGTAGGCGGCCGTGATGGCATCGTTCTCGAAGAACGAGCCGTCGTCGATGCTGTCGCCGATGCGGGTGTACGCCTGCTTGACGACGCGGCCGGCCCCGATGTTGAGGTGGCCGACTTCGCTGTTGCCCATCTGGCCGTCCGGAAGACCGACGCGCCGGCCGTCGACGATGAGCGTCCCGAACGCGCCCGCGTCGCGGTAGCGGTCGAAGTTCGGCGTGTCCGCCGCCTTGATAGCGTCGCGGCGGTCGTGGTCGCCGAGTCCCCACCCGTCGAGGATGATGAGTGCTGCGTCCATGCGTCGCCGTTCGGCGCGCCGGGCTAACTGTCCTTTGCTCCCGACATGGAATGACAACGTGTCGCGTACGGAGATGAGAGGGCGGCGTTCGCGCCCCGACGGCGGGTTCGAGCCGCCCCGTCCCCGTCCCAGCCGTCCCCGCCCCGACGGTCTTTTCTTTCGGCGCGCCGTCCGACTCGGCGATGGGTCTGCGAGACTTCGACCTCGGCGCGGCGGTCGACGACTGGACGGAGTACTACCTCGGAAACGGCCCGAGCCTCGTCGTCTTCCTCGTCCTCAACGCCGCCGCGTTCCTCGTCGGGGTGAGTTTCTACGTCCACTCGGACCCCGCGCTGTCGGACCTGCCGACGTTCCTCTACCCGCTTTTCGGCGACTCGCCGACCGCCCTCGCGCTGATGACGCTGTCGGCCGCGACGCTGCTTCCGAACCTCGGCCGCCGCGTCGCCGACGCGCCGGTCAACCGGCCGCTCGCGTACCTCCACACGCTCGCGTTCGTCTGGCTCGTCAAGTACGGCGTCTGGACGGTCGTCGCGCTCAACCTCCGGCCCGACCTCTACGTCGGCTTCTCTGGGGCCGCGCTCTGGGACTACTGGGGCATCATGCTCACCCACGCGGGCTTTCTCGCGCTCGCCCTCGTCGTCCCGCGCTACGGCGCGACCACGAAGGGCGCGCTCGGGTTCGCCCTCACCCTCGCGCTCGTCAACGACGTGTTCGACTACGGCCTCGGCTACTACCCGCCGCTGAAGTACGAGGCGGGGGCGCTCCTCGCGGGCATCACCGTCGCCCTCTCGTTTCTCGCGGTGTTCCTCGCCTCCCGGGCGTTCGACCGCCTCTCAGAGACGCCGGAGACGGCCCCGTGAGCGCCTCGGGACGGCCCCGACAGCTCCCCGTGAGCCACAATCGCTAATCGCATGACGGCGCGGAGTATCACATGAGTCAGGCTTTTCCCCGCCCGCAGTCTATGACCTCGTAATGGACTCCGCGGTACTGCTTGACCTACTCGGGAACGAAAACCGCCGGCGCATCCTGCGGTTGCTCTCGCACAAACCGTGCTACGTCACCGAGATAAGCGAGTACCTCGGCGTCAGCCCCAAGGCCGTCATCGACCACCTCCGAAAGCTGGAGGACGCGGGGCTCATCGAGTCCCGCACCGACGACCAGCGGCGCAAGTACTTCCACATCTCGCGGAACCTCAGGCTGGAGGTGAACGTCTCGCCGTACGGGTTCGGGGCGAAAAGCGCCTATCCGCCGAGTCCGAGCCTCGACATGGCCGGGCGCTGTCCGCACGTGACGCTCGAAGTCGAGAACGCCGGCACCGACGACGTCTCGGAACTGGCGCGCGAACTCGGGAAACTGGAGGAACTCGACAACGAACTCTCCTTGGCCCAGCGGTGGGTGCAGGGCCGCATCACCGACGTGCTCGACCGCCTCAACGACCGCCTCGGCGTCGACGCCGACAGCCGGTTCTACGCGGAGATTCTCGCCGCGCTCGCCAACGGGTCGAACACCGTCCGCGGCATCGCGAAGGACCTCAACGCGGACCCCGCGGTCGTCGACAGCGCGCTGCACCACCTCGCCGACGGCGGTCTGGTCGCCCACAACGGCGACCGCTGGCGAATCGACTGACGCCTACAACTCCTCTGTCAGGCCCGCCCGGAGGTCGCGGCCGAAGTAGTGACCGACCAGCCCCGCGAGCCCGCCGCTCGCCGCGCCGACGCCCGCGATGGCGACGCCGTAGTCCGCGAGCAGTTGGACCGCGAAGGGCGCGAACACGGCGAACAGCGTCGAGAGGACGAACGCGAGGCCCGCGGCGATTGCGCCGGCGAGGACGACTTCCGTGTAGCGTCGCTTCGACCCGACGAGGCCGAGGAGGAAGCCGGCGGCGGCGATGCCGACGAACCGCCCGATGAAGCCGACGATGGGAATCGCGCCGCCGACGAGCAGTCCGCCGATGGAGAGCAGGAGCGCCGCGAGGAATACGCGCGGGGAGAACAGCCCGCCGAGGCGACCGCCGCCGGACGAGGCGGAGCGCTCCGCCCGCATCGAATCGTCGCTCTCGCGGTTCACGCCGGAGAGCAGGTCGTCGACGGACTGCTCAGACTCCCGTTGGTCCGACCGTTGCATGTGTACAGGGTCGCGGGCGAGCCTGATGGCTCTTGTGCCGGTGCGACAGGTGCCCGTCGAAAAGGAGGCGCGACGCGGTCGTTACGAACCCCGACCCAAGATGAGGTACAGGAGGATGCCGAGGAGCGGGGCGAGGAAGACGACGACCGCCCAGAGGAACGCCGGGTGACTGCTGTTTCGCTTCGCGTCACTGTACGTCCACGCCGCCATCCCGATGGTGACGAGGAACACCAGAAGGAACACGCCGGCCGCGCCGCCCGACTGGAGGAGTATCGTGGGGAGCATACGCTGGCCGACGGACGGTCCGGTAAAATGTCTTGTGTCCGTTATGTCGGTGGAGCTAACGTCCCCTCAGCCACGCTCGTGGGTCGGGTATGAATCTGTGATAATCGTGGCCAGCAATCGCACCGAACGGTGAGCGTAGCGAGCCGTTCGGTATTTTTGGTCCAGATTTTTGCTCCGAGCGGGTCGCTATGCGACCCCGAGGAGGAAAAAGGTGGAATGGTGGGTTTGAAGTCTGCCCCCACGGTATCCCGCGATATGAACGCAGGGGACCGCGTCCGCGTCACCCGCGCGGACGTCACGAACGAAGGCGTACTCATGCCGTCTTCCACCGAGGACCACCTCGTCGTCAAGCTCGACGGCGGGTACAACGTCGGCATCGCCCGCGAGGGAGCCGACGTGGACGTGCTCGAAACCGACGTGTACGACATCGAAGACGCACAGTCCGAGGGCGACGGCACCTCAGAAATCGAGTTCGACGACGACCTCCCGACCATCTCGCTCATCTCGACCGGCGGGACCATCGCCTCGACGGTCGACTACCGCACGGGCGCGGTGACCGCGCAGTTCGACGCCGAGGACGTGCTCCGGGCCGTCCCCGACCTCGCGGGCCGGGCGAACTACCGCGGCCGCGTCGTCGCCAACATCCTCTCGGAGAACATGACGACAGACGTGTGGGTCGACCTCGCCGAGGCCATCGCCGAGGAAATCGAGGCCGGGGCCGACGGCGTCGTCGTCATGCACGGCACCGACACGATGCAGTTCTCCGCGTCGGCGATGTCGTTCATGCTCGACACGCCCGTCCCCATCGTCTTCACGGGCAGTCAGCGCTCGGCCGACCGCCCCTCGTCTGACAACGTGATGAACGCCGTCTGCGCCGTCGAGGCCGCCAAGGCCGACGCCGCCGAGGTCATGGTCTGCATGCACGCCTCGGAGTCCGACGACGTCTGCGCGCTCCACGAGGGGACGCGCGTCCGCAAGAACCACACCTCCCGACGCGACGCGTTCGAGACCGTCGGCGCGAAGCCGCTCGGCGAGGTCGACTACGAGGCCGAGGAGGTCACGTTCCGCCGCGACTACGCCCCCCGCGGCGAGGCCGACCTCGCGCTCCACGCCGACATCGAGTCCGAGGTGGAACTCGTGAAGTTCACCCCGGGGATGGACCCCGCGGCGCTCGACTACCTCGACGGGAAGGCCGGCGTCGTCATCGAGGGGACGGGCCTCGGCCACGTCCACACCGACCTCATCCCGCGGTTCGAGGAACTCGTGGAAGACGGAACCACCGTCGCCATGACCTCGCAGTGTCTCGACGGCCGCGTCTGCGACCGCGTCTACGACACCGGCCGCGACCTGCTCGACGCCGGCGTCGTCGAGGCGGGCGACACGCTCCCCGGCACGGCGAAGGTGAAGCTCATGTGGTCGCTCGCCAACCTCTCCGACCCGGCCGGCGCGATGGGCCGGAACCTCGAAGGCGAGCTGACCCAGCGCTCCGTCCCGTGGGAGTGAACTGATGGAGATTCGACCCGCCCGACCCGAAGACTACGACGCGGTCGCCGCGTTCACCCGCGACACGTGGGCCGACCGCGGCGGGTCGGACTACATCCCCGACATCTACCACGACTGGATTTCCCCCGGCGAGTTAGCGCAGGCGACGCTCCTCGTCGATATGGGCGAGGAGACGCCCTCCGACGACGTGGCCGCCATCGCGCAGGTCGTCATGCTCTCGGAGTACGAGGGCTGGGCGCAGGGGATGCGCGTCGCGCCCGACTACCGCGAGCGGGGGCTCGCGACCCGGCTGTCGCACGCGCTTCTCGACTGGGCGCGCGAGCGGGGGGCGCGCCGCGTCCGCAACATGATTCACTCGTGGAACGTCCCGAGCCTCGCCAACGCCCGCACGGTCGGGTTCGACCCCGGCGTCGAGTTCCGCTGGGCGACGCCCGAACCGGACGCGGCCGCCGAGCCGGAGACGGCGGTCGGCGACGACGCCGACGCCGCGTGGGCCTACTGGACCGGGTGCGAGGCGCGAACCGCGCTGTCGGGGCTCGCGCTCGACCCCCTCGAGTCGTGGGCGCTCTCCGAGCTGACCCGCGCGCGCCTCCACGACGCCGCGGCCGACGACCGACTGTTCGTCGTCGGCGACGACCGCGCGACAGGCTTCACCTACCGGAATCGAACCTACACCCGCGAACGCGACGACGAGGGCGAGGTGACGTGGGCCGAGTACGCGGTCGCCGCGTGGGACGACGCGCCGGCCTGCGAGTCGCTGTTGGACGCGGTTCGACGCGACGCCGCCTCGGTCGGCGCGGACCGGACCCGCGTCCTGTTCCCCGAGCGAATCGATTGGATTTCCGACGCGTCGCTCGCCCGGAGCGACCTCGCGGAGGAACCGACGTTCGTCATGGAAGCGGACCTCTCCTGACCGGCGCGTCTCGTTCGCTCTCGGCCGAACGCGGCCTACTTCCACACGACGCCGCGGACTTCGAAGCGCGCGCCGCCGAGTTCCGAGTCGGCCACGTCGAGTTGCCACCCGTGGAGGTCCGCGATTCGCCGGGCCGTCGAGAGGTGAAGCGAGTCGTAATCGACGCCGAGCAACTGGTTCGGGGTCGGGGCCGTCGCCGCGCGCTCCTCGGACGACGGGCGGGGGCCGTCGTCGTCGACGTAGAACCCGTCGGCAGTCGTCCCCACGACGACGCTGGAAGGCGGCCCGGGCAAGGCGTTCCGCTCGAAGCAGTTGGTGAGTAGCGCGACCAACAACAGCCCGAACAGGTGCGTGTCGGCCAAGAGCGACCCGTCGCCGACAACTCGGTAGGTGGCGTCGTTCGCGCCGTCGAGCGACGCGACGGCCCACGCCTGCGCGACGTGCTCGCGGAAGCCCACGGGCGCGAGGTCGAGCGTGCTCGATTGTTCGGCGACGTCGATGCCCCACTCGACGAGCGACTCGATGCGCGAGAGGCTCTCGAACAGCGCGGCGGCGTCGTCGCCGTCGACCGAGACGAGCCGTTCGGCCGACTCGGTAGCCGACGCGAGGTGGGCTTTCAACTCCGAGGCGAGCCCGCCGACGAGCGCCGCGAGGTGTTCGTTCTTCTCGTTGACCTGCAGCTCCGCGAGCCGCCTGTCGGTGATGTCGAGGTGGATGACGAGCGCGAACTCCCCGTGTCTCGGCGTATCTATCGGGACGACGCGGAGCGAGAACCACCGGTAGACTGCGGGCGAGTGACACGGGTATTCGGCGGTGAAACAGTCGCGGTCGCCGCGGAGCACCGCGCGGATGCCGTCGGCGACGACCCCCGCGATCTCGTCGCTCTCGCGGGCCGCGTCGCACACGTTGAGGTAGTTGACCCCCGTCGAATCGGGGTCGCCGGCGTACCCGTTCTCGTCGGCGAACGTCCGCCACGCCCGGTTCGTGTAGACGATATCCCCGTGCCTGTCGAGAATCGCCACCGTCGCCGGGAACTCCTCGAACCCGCGTTCGATGAGCGATACGTCGTCCATTATAGGTGAGAATACGCCGGGGAACAGTTTGACAGTTTCTACCACATCCGGTCCGAAATGCGAATCCCGTTGCTCGTGGGGGAAACGCGCCGAAAAATCGGTGTTCTGTCGCCGGCGGTCGGGGTGCAGTCGACCGGGGCGTCTGGAATCGGGCTAGTAGAAGTCGCGGTCGGGGTGGTCAGTCCGAGGGAGCGACTCGGGGCTTATGCTCGTTTCCCTCTGTACCCGCCATGGCGAGCACGTCGTCGAAGAAGCCGAGCGAGTCGTGGGGACCGGGGTGGGCTTCGGGGTGGTACTGGCGCGTGATGACGCTCAGTTCCTCGCTGGCGAGGCCTTCCGCGGTGTCGTCGTTGACGTTGACCTGCGTCACGTCGAGTTGGTCGCCGGGGTCGGCGACGGTGTAGCCGTGGTTCTGGGTCGTCATGACGACCTTTCCGCTCTGGAGGTCGCGGACGGGCTGGTTGACGCCGCGGTGGCCGAAGGCCATCTTCTCGGTGGTGCCGCCGAGCGCGCTGGCGACGATCTGCTGGCCGAGGCAGATGCCCGCCAGCGGGACCTCGCCGGCGAACTCCTCGACGAGGTCGCGCGTCGCGGTGTAGTTCTCGGGGTCACCGGGGCCGTTGGAGATGAACAGCACGTCGGGTTCGAGCGCGGTCACGTCCTCGGCGTCCGCGTCGTAGGGAAGCACGTGGACCGTCGCGCCGCGGTCGACGAGGGAGTCCACGATGGAGCCCTTCGCGCCGCAGTCGACGAGCGCGACGGTGGTGTCGCCGTCGCCCTCGAACGTCGTCAGCTCGGTCGTGGTGACCTGCGCGCCGATGTCGACGTGCTCGCTCATGCCCTTACACTGCGCGAGTTCTTCCTTCGCGTCCTCGGGGGTCACGTCCTCGCCGACGGCGATTCCGACCTTCATCGCGCCCTCCTCGCGGATGGACGTGACGAGGTCGCGCGTGTCGAGGTGGTCGACCGCCGGGACGCCCTCGTCGGCGAGCCACTCGACGACCTCCTCGGTGAACTCGCGTGCGACGGCCGCCCGAGGGTGGACCCGGTCGGACTCGAATCGCTCGGCTCGGACGCCGTAGTTCCCGATGAGGGGGTACGAGAAGGTGAGCACTTGTTCTTCGTACGAAGGGTCGGTCAGACTCTCTTCGTATCCCGTATATGCGGTTGTGAACACCAGTTCACCGCGTGTGCGCCCCGGAACACGGCCACGCGCTTCGACCACGCGACCGTCTTCCAGCGCCAGATAGGCGTCCGACATTACGAGAAACGAACGGAACACGGGTGCATAAGTGTTACTTTCGAAGTCGAGTTACGAAATTCGTAATCGGTAAGTCGCTGGGGACGGCACGTGAGATATGGACGAGCTTGACCGACGCATCCTCGATATCCTTCGACGGGACGCTCGGACCCCCAACACGGAGATTGCGGCCGAAGTCGGGACCTCCGAGGGGACCGTCAGGAACCGCGTCGAGCGGTTGGTCGAGGAGGGCGTCATCGAGCGCTTTACGATTTCGACCCGCACGGGGAACCTGAAGGCGATGATAGAGGTGACCGTCGCGGTCGACGTCGACACCAACGACGTGTCCGAGCTGATGGCCGACTGGAAGGACGTGGACTTCGTCTGGCAGGTCTCCGGCGAGGAGGACATCGTCCTCGTCGTCGACGCCGCCGACACCCGCGCCGTCAACGACCTCATCACCCGCGCCCGCGAGCACGACGACGTGAAGAGCACGAAGACCCGCCTAATCCTCGACGAGCGCCTCGGCTAATCCCGCGCCGCCGCCGCGTGGTCCGCGGTTCGCATCGAAGCTTAGTTGACCCCCGACTCCGACGGAAGGCACATGAGCAACGCAGCGGCCGACGAGGCTACTGAACTCCACAAGAACGCAGCGCAGGACGTCATCGCCGTCGACTCCGACGACAACGCCGAGGGGACGGTCAACCGACTCGACGCCCACACGGGCGACGGCATCCGCCACCGCGCGTTCACCTGCCTCGTGTTCAACGAGGAGGGACAGATACTCCTCGCCCAGCGCGCGCCCAACAAGCGCCTGTGGGACACCTCCTGGGACGGCACCGTCGCCTCCCACCCCGTCGAGGGCCAGACCCAAGAGGAAGCCACCGAAGAGCGCCTCGAAGAGGAACTCGGCATCTCGCCCGACCAGTACTCCGACCTCCGCGTCACGGACAAGTTCGAGTACAAGCGCTACTACGAGAACGCCGGACTGGAGTGGGAGGTCTGTGCCGTCCTGAAGGTCACGCTCGAAGACACCTCCCTCGACCCCGACGAAGAGGAAATCGCGGGCATGCTCTGGGCGGATTACGAGCACCTCCACGACAACCCCGAGTGGTACCGCCAACTGCGTCTCTGCCCGTGGTTCGAAATCGCCATGCGCCGTGACTTCGAGTAGGCTCTCGCTCGCGGTCGACGCGCGGCAGTCGGTTCTCTCGCACGCCCGCGAGGGAGCCGCCAGCGACCCGCCCGCGGAGGTCTGCGGCGTCCTCGCCGGCGACGGCGACGCGCGCACCGTCACCGCCGCCCACCCCGTTTCGAACGTCGCCGACGACCCGCGGGTCGCCTACGAACTTGACCCCGAGGAGACGGTTTCGATTCTCGAAGCCATCGAGTCCGCGGGCGACGACGCGGTCGGCTTCTACCACTCGCACCCCGAGTCCGACCCGGTCCCGAGCGCGACCGACCGGGAACAGGCGTCGTGGCCGGGCTACGTCTATCTCATCTGCTCGCCCGACGGCCGGATGACCGCCCACGAGTGGACCGGCGACGAGTTCGGCGAACTCACTATCGCGGTCGAGTGACCCGTCGGCCTCCCGAACCTCGCCGGTACGCCGCGACCGCCGGCACGCTTCGGTGAGAATATCCTTTCTCAGTTCACAGACGCAGCCATGGAACCCGACCGCTACGACGACCTCGACGGACAGGTCGCACTCGTCACCGGCGCGAACCGAGGTATCGGCCGCCAGATAGCCGAGAACCTCCGCGACCGCGGCGCGACGGTGTACGCGGGGTCGCGCAGCGTCACCAACGAGACGCCCGAGGGCACCGAACGCGTCCTCCTCGACGTGACCCAAGAAGGCGACATCGAGGAGGTCGTCGACGGCATCTTCGCCGACCAGAACCGCCTCGATATCCTCGTCAACAACGCCGGCGTCGGCGGCGAGGGCGAGGACATCGTCGCCGAGTCGACCGAGCGAATCGACCGCACCCTCGGCGTCAATCTCCGCGGGCCGATGCTCCTGTGCAAGCACGCGGTTCCCCTCCTCCTCCAGTCCGACGGCGGCCGCGTCGTCAACGTCTCCTCCGGGATGGGCGCGCTGGGCGAGGGGCAGTCCGGCGGGTCGCCCGCGTACCGAATCTCGAAGACCGGCCTCAACGGCCTCACCGCCTACCTCGACGGCCAGTACGGCGACGACGGTCTCATCGCCAACTCGGTGTGTCCCGGCTGGGTGCGCACCGACATGGGCGGCGAGGAGGCGAACCGGCCGGTCGAGAAGGGCGCGGAGACGCCGACGTGGCTCGCCACGTTCAAGCCCGGCGCGCCCGCGGGGAAGTTCTGGCGCGACAAGGAAGTCATCGACTGGTAAGCGACCGACTCCCCGCCGCCGCGACCCTCACGTGACGCCGCCACTCTGCTTCTCGAACGCCTCGTATTCGTCCCCGTCCAGAATCTCTCGGAAGTGCTCGACCGCCCGGTACACGTCCTCGAAGCCGACGTAGGCCGGCGCGGGAGCCATCCGGACGACGTTCGGTTGACGGAAGTCCACGATGACGCCCCGTTCCTTGAGCGCGAGGCTGACGCGGTAGGCCTCGGGGTGTTCGACCGCGACGTGGCCGCCGCGGGCCGCGGGGTCACGCGGGGTTCCGACCTCGCACTCCGGCAGTCGCTCGTCCACGAGGGCGATGAGGTAGTCCGTGAGCGCCAGCGACTTCTCGCGGAGGGCGGCCACGCCGCCGGCGTCCTCGACGACGTCGAGCGCGCCGTCGAGGGGGGCCGCGGACAGCACCGGGACCGTCCCCGACTGGAACGCGCCGGCCGACTGCGCCGGCTCGTAGGTCATCACCATGTCGAACTGCGTCTCCTTGTCGTTGCCCCACCAGCCGGCCAGCGCGGGCGTGACGCCGAAGTGGCGCTCGTTGACGTAGAGGCCGGCGATGGAGCCGGGGCCGGCGTTGAGGTACTTGTAGTGACACCAGACGGCGAAGTCCACGCCGACCTCGGAGAGCCGGTGCGGGACCGCGCCGACCGAGTGCGCGAGGTCGAAGCCGGCCAGCGCGCCGGCCTCGTGAGCGGCTTCGGTGATGGCCTCGACGTCGAACAGTTGGCCGCTCCGGTAGAGGACCGAGGGGAGAAACACCATCCCCACGTCGTCGTCGATGGCGTCGAGCACGTCCTCGGTCTCGATGGTCCGCCCGTCGCGACTCTCGACCACGCGGAGCGCCTCGTCGGGGTCGCGGCCGGCGTGCCGGAGTTGCGCGCGAATCGCGTAGTGGTCCGTCGGGAAGTCGAGGTCGTCGACGACGATGTTCTCGCCGCGGGCGGGGTCGTAGAACGTCCCGACGAGCGCGTGGATGTTGACCGTCGTGGAGTTGGCGACGACGACCTCCTCGGGCGTCGCGCCGACGAGCGGGGCGAGTCGCTCGCCCAGTCGCTCGCCGTAGGTGAACCACTCCGGGTCGGCGTCGGTCCACCCGCGGATGGCGAGGTCGCGCCACTCGTCGACGACGCGTTCGAGGGCCGCCTCCGCGTCGACAGACAGCGGGCCGAGCGAGTTGCCGTCCATGTACAGTTCGCCCTCAGGGACGTAAAAGCGGTCTCGGAGGTCCGAAAGCGGGTCCGCCGCGTCCATCTCGCGGGCGGCCTCGACGGTGGGGTCGTCGGTCATACGCGTGTCGAAGCGCCGGCGCGACAAGTAGATTCACGACCCGCACGGCGTGGTGTTTTTCACGGTCGCCCGCGGCCCACCGGTATGGCTCTCTTTGACGGTGACTCCCGACGCGACCCCGAGGACGATTCTAATGGCTCGTCTGCCATCGGTGTCGCCGACCGCGCGGCCGACCTCGACCCGAAGGCTCACGCGGCCGTCGCCGAGGTCGAGCGTCTGGGCCTCCCCGAGTGGTCCGCGCTCGGCGTCGAAAGCGCCCGCCAGGTCGAAGACGAGGTGTTCTCGGCCGGCGACGCCCCCGAAGTCGCCCGCGTTACGAACTTCGCAATCGACGGCGAGAGCGGCGACGGGGCCGCCTCAGCCCACGAGATACCGCTCCGCATCTATCACCCCGAACCCGGCGAGACGCGTCCCGCGCTCGTCTTCTTTCACGGCGGCCTCTGGGCGATGGGCACGCTGGACTCCATCGACGGCGTCTGCCGACGGCTCGCGGTCCGCTCGGGCCGCGTCGTCGTCTCGGTCGACTACCGACTCGCGCCCGAGCACCCGTTCCCCGCCGGCCTCGACGACTGCGTGCGGGCGGTCGAGTGGCTCGCCGAACGCGGCGCGTCCGTCGGAGCCGACCCCGACCGAGTCGCCGTCGCGGGGACCAGCGCCGGCGGGAATCTCGCGGCCGCCGTCTCCCTCCACGCCCGCGAGTTCGACGGCCCGACCATCGAGAGACAGGTCCTCCTGTACCCGATGACCGACTGCTCGGCCGACCACGACTCGCTCCGGGAGAACGCCGACGGCCCGCTTCTCACCCGCCGCGACGTGCTGTGGGCCCACGACACCTACCTCCGAAACCCGGTGGACCGCTACAACCCCTTCGCCGCGCCGCTCCGGGCCGACTCGCACGCCGACCTCCCGCCGGCGCACGTCGTCACCGCCGGCTTCGACCCGCTTCGAGACGAGGGCGCGGCCTACGCGTCGGTACTCGACGCCGCCGGCGTGGAGGCCGTCCACGACCACGAGGCCGCCATGCCGCACGGCTTTCTGAGCCTCGCGGCCGACGTCGACGCGGCGGACGCGGCGCTCGACCGGGTCGCTGACGCGCTGGAAAACGAGGGGTGAGTCTGCTTATTCGTCGGCACCCGACTGCTCGGCCTCGCTGGCGAGCCGGTCGTAGGCGGCCCACGAGGGGTCAACGTCGGGGTGCTCGATGCGCTCGCCGTCGACGACGACGCCCTCGCCCGCGACGACGGTGCCGGCGACGCCGACGGGGGTGCCGCGGGCGTCGAGCGCGGCGACCACGTCGTCCGTGACGTCGGGGTCCGTGGCGACGACGAGCGACCCGGCGGTGGTCGAGCGCCACGGGTCGATGCCGAGGAAGTCGCAGGTCTCGCGGACGCCGGGCCGGAACGGGATGCTCGACTCGTCGATTTCGAGTTGGACGCCCGCGCTCTCGGCGATTTCGTTGAGCGCGCCGTGGACGCCGCACTCGGTGGCGTCGTGCATGGCGTGGACGCCGCGGCCGCCGGCGGCCGAGACGGTCATCGCGTCGCGGACCGCGTCGGTCTCGTCGAGTCGCGCCTGCGCGGCGGCGAGCACGTCGTCGTCGAGGTCGGCGAAGGCGTCCGGAAAGAGCGTCGTCAGGAGGCCGGTCGCCTCGACGCCGGGGCCCTTCGTCACGAGCACGTCGTCGCCGGGTCTCGCGCCGTCCGGGCGGACCACGTCGTCGTGGTCGCCGACCGCGAGGGCGGTCGCGCCGCCGACCCACGGGTACGAACAGCCGGCGTAGCGGGCGGTGTGGCCGGTGACGATGCTGACGCCGAGGTCGTCGGCCTCGTCGTGCATCGCGCCCCAGAGTTCGGCGAACTGCTCGTCTGTCATCTCGGGCGGGAGGGTAAAGGAGACGGCGAGGTGCGAGGGGTCCAGCCCCGAGACGGCGATGTCCGAGAGGACGATGTCGATGGCGAACCGGCCCGCGCGCTCGAAGCCGAGCGCGGGGAGCACGGAGACGGGGTCGGTCGCGATGGCGACGGCGGTGCCGTCGATGTCGAGGAGGCCGAAGTCGACGCCGTGGGTCGGGCCGAGCGCCACGTCGTCGCGGGCCGCGCCCAACCGCGGGTAGATGTACTCGTCGAAGAACTCGCGGTCGACCTTTCCGAGGTCGGTCATACGCGACCTGCGGGGGCCGCGAGTAAGAACGTACTCATCCGGCGACGACGGGTCCGGCCCGGTGGGGTTCGAGGCCCGGTCGTGGGCGCAGTCGCTCGCCGGTCGAAAGGTGGGACGGTCCCCCGTCCCTGCTCATGAAGAGACGCGGAGACGGTTCGAAGGGGCATGGAAAGTCCCACCACCGGACTGCTCCCGCGTCGATTCAACGTGCACGCCGGACGTACAAGAACCTCGCTAAGTTCCCTCGATGGACCTATATAGCTTCAACGAGCAACCAGCAAATATTGCTCATTAATCAAAATCGCCGGCGGAGCTCAGACTGGGCGATGGCCCGCCTCGTCGGGGGTGTTGTTCGGCGTTCGCCACGCGTCGTCGAGGTGTTCGACGAGCGCGCGGGCGACGGCCACCGGCTCCTCGTGGTGGACCCAGTGGGTCGCCTCGTCGAACGTCTTGAGGTGGCCGTCCTCGCAGAACGCGAGGCTCTCGCGCGCCATCTTCGGCCGGAGGAACCGGTCCCGGGTCCCCCAGACGACGAGCGTCGGGGGCTCGACCGTCTCGACGCGGGGTCGCGGGCGCTCGCGGGCGACCGCCCGATACCAGTCGACCATCGAGCCGTAGGCTCCGGAGACCGACCACGCGGCGCGATAGCAGTCGAGGTCGGCCGCCGAGAACGTGCCGGGAAGCGCGGTGCCGGTCATCGTCCGCTCCAAGACGGCCCAGTCGCCGACGGGGGCGACGAGCTCGGGGAGCTTCGGCAGTTGGAAGAACAGGACGTACCAGCTCCGGAGCTGCTGGGCCGGGTCGCGTCTGAGGTGGCGGGAGAGCACTACCGGGTGCGGGAGGTTCATCGCGGTGAGAGAACGCACCCGGTCGCGGTGGTGGAGCGCGGTCCACCACGCCACCGCGCCGCCCCAGTCGTGACCGACGACGTGGGCCTTCTCGTGGCCGAGCGCGTCCGCGACGCCGACCACGTCGTCGGCGAGCTCGTCGATGCTGTACCACTCGACGCCCGAGGGGCGGTCGCTCAGGTTGTAGCCGCGCTGGTCGAGCGCGACGACCCGGTAGCCCGCTTCGGTCAACGGGCGGAGGTAGTCCGCCCACGCGTACCAACACTCCGGAAAGCCGTGGAGGAGGACGACGAGTTCGCCGTCTTCCGGTCCGGCTTCGACCGCGTGGAGCGTGACCTCACCCGCGTCGATGCGGCGGCTCGTCGCCTCGACGGACAGCTCCGCGTCGTCGCGCGACAGCCCCGATTGCTTCGCCATACCCCCGCTACGGCGGCGAAGGACAAATGTGCCGCGGCGACGCGAGAGGCCATCGGCGGCGAGAAAACGGGTCGGTTCCGCGGCGCCCTTCGGACTACCCGAACAGGCGCTCCCTGATGCTCCGCGAGCGACTCCGCTCGGCCAGGAGGACCGAACACTCCACGTCGTCGACGACGTCCATGACGACGGTGCCGCGGACGAGCCGCGAGAGGAGGCCGCGTTCCGTCGCGCCGACGACGAGCAGCGACGCCTCGGTCGCGTGCGACTCGATGGCTCTCTCGACGTCGCCGGTCTCGACGGTGAGCGTGGCGTCGCCGAGACCGCGCTCGTCGGCCCACTCGCGGAGGAACTGCTCACCCGCTTCCCTGTCGTCGGCGACGTGGAGAAGCTCTATCTCCGCGTCGCAGAACTCGCGCAGGACCGAGGCGATAGACGCCGAGAGGTCGGAGTCCGGACCGCCGGCGGTCGGCACGAGCACGTGCGAGGGGTCGAACCCGCGGTCCTTCAGCACCAACACGTCGTAGGGGAGCGCGTGCGTTATCTCCTCGAACGCGCTCTCGGCGCGGCCGGGCGACCCGTGGCTGTCGGGGCCCCAGCCCATGACGACGAGGTCGGCGCTGTAGGTCTCCGCCGCGTCGAAGACCTCCTCGAACGACCGGTGAGAGAGGACCGTGTGGGTCTCGATGTCCACGCCGAGTTCGTCGGCGTCGACGCGGGCCTGTTCGAGCAGGCGGTCGGCCTCGGCGAAGTCGTACTCCTCGCGGGCCGATTCGAGCGCGGTCTGGTCGGGCACCTTCACGATGTGGACGCCGACGAGCGTCCCGTCGTTGGCCTTGGTGACGGCCCCGGCCAGCGAGATGAGGTCGCGCTCGCTTTCGGGGTTCGAGAGGGGGACCATGACGCGATAGCCGCCGTCGGGCTGGACCGACGTGGCGGCCGAGACTGCGGCATCCGGGAGCTGTTCCGACTGCTGGAGCAGGTACTTCCCGAGGATGCCCTGTTTCGTCGCCCTGGTGCGGGCGTAGGCGGCGTACCACAGCATGGCGAACACCACGAACCCGGCAGCGAGGAGGACGATGTTGTTGGCGAAGAAGGCGATGAGGGCGAACGACGTAATCGCCCCGAGGATGGGGGTGATGGGGTACAGCGGAACCCGGTAGTCCGGCTGGTAATCCTCGGGGTCGGACACGCGCATCACGATGAGCGCAACGTTGAGCAGCCCGTAGATGATGAGGTGGAGGACGCTCCCGGCGTTCGCGAGGGTGTTGACGTCGGCCAGCAGGATGAACAGGAGGATGAACCCGCCGGTGATGGCGATAGAGCGGTACGGCGTGCCGAACCGGGGGTGAATCTCGTTGAGCTCCTCGGAGACGATGCGGTCGCGCCCCATGGCGAAGTTGATGCGCGAGGAGGCGAGAATCGAGGCGTTCGCGGACGAGGCGGTCGCGAGGAGGCCGCCGAACAGCATCGCACCCGCGCCGACCGGACCGATGAGGAGCCGGGCGACGTCGACGACGGCGGTGTCGTTTCCGGCGACGAGGCTGTTGTCCACCGCGGCCAGCACGGTCAGGAGGACGAGCGCGTACACCACCGTCACGATGACGACGCTGCCGAGGACGGCCCGCGGGAGGTTCTTCCCGGGGTTCTTGATCTCCTCCGCGACGGAGGTGATCTGGACGAATCCGAGGTACGAGACGAAAATGAGGCCGGTCACGGGGAGGAGCGGCGACACGCCCTTGTCCGGCGGGACGAACGGTCGGAGTTTTGCGAGGTCCGCGTTCAGCAGTCCGAAGACCGTGAACACGGCGAGGATGGCCAACAAGATGAGCACGATGGCGTTCTGTAGCTTCCCCGTCTCCTTCGCGCCGACGTAGTTGATGAACACGAAGAGGAGACCGCCCGCGAGGGCGACGAGTTTCACGCCGGAAACCGTGATACCGCCGAGGACGAGGCTCGGAATGGGGAGGAACGTCACCACGTACTGACCGAACCCGGTCATGTAGAACGCGGAGGCGAACGCGAGCCCCATCCAGTTGCCCCACCCGGCGACGCTGCCGAACAGCGGCCCGAGGGCGTGGTTGATGTAGTAGTACGCGCCGCCGGATTTCGGCATCGCGGTGCCCAGTTCGCTGGCGGACATGGCGGTCAAGAGCGCGATGACGCCGCCGAGGACGAACGCGGCGGCCGCGAGCGGCCCGGCCTGTTGGACCGCTGCCCCCGGAAGCACGAAGATGCCCGCGCCGATCATCGTCCCGATACCGATAGTCAATGCCGCGAGCGGGCCGAGGTCTTTGGCGAGTTCCCCGTCCGTCATGTTTCACCGTCTTCGTCGGCGTCGTCCGCCGGCAGCACGACCACGGGACGGTCGCTGTGCCGAATCAACTCCTCGCGGACCGCGCCCGAAAAGAGGTCCCACCACGAGCGGCCGCCGCGCGGGGTGAAGACGATGGCCGTCGCGTCGGCCTCGCGAGCCGCTTCGAGAATGGCGTCGCCGACGTCGGTCGCGAACCGGAGGTCGGTCTGAAGTTCGATGCCGGCGTCGTCCGCGGCGCGGCGGGCGATGTCGAACAGTTCGTCCGCGACCTCCTCGCGCTGTTCGACGCCGGCTTTGTCCGGCGCGCCGCCCGCCTTCTCGATGACGTGGACGACGGAGGCCCGACCATCGGCCGCCGCGATGCGCGGGAACGCGGTGGCACAGGTAGTATCGGCGTCGTCCGCGTTCGCGAGCGGGAGCAGCGGGCGAGAGAACAGCGACTCGACGTGTTCAGTCATGTGTCGGACCTGCGAGAGTGGAGTAAGGGAGGCGATTCCACCCGGCGGAACGGGATTGTGCCGGGGCGAGCGAGCCCACTTCACAACGTGACCGTCGGGAATTCATGCGCGGAGGTTGTGCGGCAATAGATTTAGAAGTTCGCAAACCGGGGCACAGCGTCGAATCGAATCGAACGCGGAGGGAGCGCGCCCGCTCAGACGGCGGTGACCCACGCCCGGTACGCCTCGTCGCGGCCGTAGACCGCCTGAAAGACGCGGTCTGCGAAGCCGGCGAGGCGGTTCGCGTCCGAGCGGGCGGTGATGCGGACGTTCGTCCCCTCGGCCTCCTCGGGGCTCTCCAGTTGGTCGATTCGGAACTCGGGGAACTCCGCGAGCAGCCCCTTGAGCCGGTCGAGTTCCTCGTCGGTCACGTCCATGTTGAACGTCTGGTCGGCGAACTGAATCCACGGGCCGGGCCCCTCGCCGTCGACGTCGGCGAGGCGTTCGGCCTCGATGGTGAGAAAGGCGCTGCCGCGGTCGCGGTGCGCCGACACGGCGTCGGCGAAGAGCTTTCGGCGCTCGCGCGCGGTGTCGCCCTCGAATCGGGTCATGCGACTTGCTACACGCGCGCGGTACAAAAACGGCCCGCGTCGGGGCGGTGAGTCCCGGACCGCGGAGCGACCGGAACGGCCGTCAGCGCGTCAGAACAGCGCGAGAACCGCGACGAGCGCGAGCGCGCTGATGGTGAGCAGTTGCAGTCCGAGGACGGCGAGCGGAGCCGCGCCCGTCTGTCGCATCGCGTCGAGCCGAACGTCGAGGCCGAGACCGACGAACGCGAGCGCGAACAGGGCGTCGCTGGCGGTGCCGACGGTCGCGAGCGTCGCCTCCGAGAGGAGGCCGAGGTTGGCGACGGCGGCGACGGCGACGAAGCCGACGAGGAACCGGGGAACGCCGTCGAAGACGGCGCGCAGACCGGTGGCTGCCTCCTCGGCCCGGCCGGCGTAGCGAACCGCGTAGGCGACGGCGACGAAGCCGAGCATGGAGTTTCGCGCGAGTTTGGTCACGGTCGCCCAGCGACCGGCGACCTCGGAGTGGGCGAAGCCGGCCGCGGTGACGGGGCCGGTGCTGAACATGCTCAGGCCGGCCCAGATGCCGAACTGACGGCCGGACAGCGGAAGCAGGTCGCCGGCGATGGGGAACACCGCGAGGGTGAGCGCGTCGAACAGGAGGACCGCGGCGACGACGTGGGTGAGGGACTCGCCGTCGGCGTCGATGGTGCCGGCGATGGCGGTGGCCGCGGAGACGCCGCAGACGCTCGCGCCGGCCGCGAGGAGCGACCCGGTCTTGTCGGCGAGGCCGAACACGCGGCCGGCGACGGCCTCGACGAGGAGGACGCCGGCGGCGACGGTGACGACGACGAGCGCGACGAGCACCGGCCCGGAGGCGACGAGTTCGTCGATTGCGATGCGAGCGCCGAGCAGGACGATACCCGTTTCGAGGAGGAGCTTCTGCGTGTCGACGCCGGGGCGCGCCCAGTCGGGAACGCCGACCGTGTTGGCGACGACGGCCCCGAAGAGCACGCCGAGCAGGAGCGCGTTGACGCCGGGGACGAAGCCGGCGACGAGCGCCGCCGCCCCCGCGAGGACGACGAGGATGCCGACGCCCGGTGCGAGTCGCGCGAGCCGGCCGATGCCGGCGTCCGAGCTCTCCCCGGCGCTCACGGCCCGAGCGTCGCGAGGACGGTCACGACGACGAGCCCGAGGGCGGTCGCGCGCCAGCCGCGTTCGAGCGTACACCACAGACCGTACGCGCGCTCGACGGTGGCCGCGCCGAACGCGTCGCGCATGAGGGACGAATCGCGCATCTGTCGGTGCCACGAGGGCCGCGCCGTTGAACGTGTCGCTTCCGTCTGTGAAACCGGCAACAAAACCCGCGAACACCGCGGTGGGACGGCCGTGAGAGCTGTAGAACGACGAACAAGGAGCAACATTGTCTCGTTCCTCTGACCGCCGCCGTCGCAGAACTCAGTACGTATCTTCAACACTATATGCTCTCGCCGGATGGGGTCAGATATGGGAAAGCGCATCCTCCTGCTCGGAGCGCCGGGCGCAGGTAAGGGCACACAGTCGAAGCGACTCGCCGAGACCTACGGCGTCGAACACGTCACCACCGGCGACGCGCTGCGCGCGAACAAGGACATGGAGACCGAGTACGGGACGCCCCGCTCGTTCATGGAGAAGGGCGAACTCGTCCCCGACGCGGTCGTCAACGAAATCGTCGAGGCCGCGCTGGAAGACGCCGACGGCTACGTCCTCGACGGCTACCCGCGGAACCTCTCGCAGGCGGAGTACCTCACCGAAATCACCGACCTCGACGCGGTCATCTACCTGCAGGTCGCCGAGTCCGAGCTCGTCGAGCGCCTCACCGGCCGTCGCGTCTGCGACGACTGCGGCACGAACTTCCACGTGAAGTTCAACCAGCCCGAAGCGGAGGGCGTCTGCGACGACTGCGGCGGCGAACTGGTCCAGCGCGACGATGACACCGAAGAGACGGTCCGCGAGCGCCTGTCGGTGTTCAAGGAGAACACCGAGCCGGTCATCGAACACTACCGCGACGAGGGCGTCCTCGTCGAGGTCGACGGCGAACAGACCCCCGACGAGGTCTTCGAGGACGTTCAGGTCGTCGTCGACGACGCGTAAGCGCGCACTCGGAACGACGTTTTTCACCGACTATACTCGGAGCGCCGGCGCTGTCGCCGGCGCGCCCGCTCTCGTCTCCAGAGTAAAACCTTGATAACAGCCGGTTGCTAAAGGGCCGGTAATGGCACGAATCGAATCTCGGGTGCGCGACCTCGTCGGCTCCGACGCCGACATGCGCGCCGCCGTCGAAACCGTCATCGAACGGGCGGACGACGGAGAAGTCGAGTGGGCCGACGTTCGCGACGAGCTCACGAGCGGCCAGTGGGGTCGCCTCATCGAGAAAGGCATCCTCGTCGACGGCGACGAGGGGTTCCGGCTCGCCGACGCGGCGGAGACCCGCGCCGGCCTCGAAGACGACACGTCCGACTCCGGCGGCTCGTCGTCGTCCTCGTCGGTCGATACCGACACCGGCGACTCCTCGTGGTCGAAGTACGACAAGGGCGCGGCCGTCGTCACGGTCGGCCTGTTCCTCGGCTACTCCGTCTCCGAGGTCCGGAACGTCATCGGCGGCGTGATGGACGTGGCGCTCGGCCCGCTGGCCGACATGCTCCCGTTCTACGCCGTCGTGATGGTCCTCGCGCTCGCGACCGGCCTCTACTCCACGCTCCTGCAGGCGAACCTCATGGACATGGAGAAGATGGGCATGTATCAAGAGCGGATGAAGGACATCCAACAGCGACAGAAGGACGCCAAGGAGCGCGGCGACGACGCGGCGCTCGAGAAGATTCAAGAAGAGCAGATGGAGGCGATGGGCGACCAGATGGGCATGTTCAAAGAGCAGTTCCGCCCGATGGTCTGGATCATGTTCCTCACCATCCCGGTGTTCCTCTGGATGTACTGGGCTATCGGCGTCGGCGGGGGCTCCGACCCGCACATCGTCACCGATAACATCGTGCTCCCGCTCGTCGGGTCCGTCGAGTGGAAGCAGGGTGTCATCGGGCCGATGCAGGCGTGGATTGTCTGGTACTTCCTCTGCTCGATGGGCTTCACCCAGATCATCCGCAAGAGCCTGAACATCGACATGTCGCCGTCGGCGTCGTAAGCCGACCCGCGCGACTCGAAACGACTCCGTTTCTCTCTCCGTTTCCGCGTCTCACCACCCTCGGTTCTCTCCCACTCTCCCCCGTGAGAAGCCTCCGCAGGGGCCGTCGGCAACGATAACACCTTTTAGCCGACCGCACGCAGCATGGATATGTTACTGACCGTCTCCGGACCACCGGGCAGCGGGAAAAGTACGACCGCCGCCGCGCTCGCCGAGGCGTTCGACCTCGAACACATAAGCGGCGGGGACATCTTCCGCGAGCTCGCCGCCGAGCGCGACATGACCGCCGTCGAGTTCAACAAACTCGCCGAGGAGGACGACCAAATCGACCGCGACCTCGACCGCCGCCTCCGCGACATCGCCCTCGACCGCGACGACGTGCTCCTCGAATCCCGCCTCGCCGGCTGGCTCGCCGGCGACGCCGCCGACCTCCGCTTCTGGCTCGACGCCCCCGTCGACGTTCGCGCCGAGCGCATCGCCGACCGCGAGGACAAAGCGCCCGACATCGCCCGCGAGGAGACGACGACCCGCGAGGCGAGCGAGGCCAAGCGGTACGACGCCTACTACGACATCGACATCACGGACCTCTCTATCTACGACATCGCGCTCAACACGGCCCGCTGGGGGCCCGACGAGGTGACCGCCATCTGCATCGCTGCGGTCGACTCCTACGATTCCGAGGCCGACGAGGGCAAGTACCCGGTCGACGGCGTCCGTTACGACTTCTGACCATGCTCCGAGACCCGCCCGAACACCGGAGCGTCGACGACCTGCTTTCGTTCGGCGTCGTCAACCTCGACAAGCCGCCGGGGCCGTCGGCCCACCAAGTCACCGGCTGGGTCCGCGACATGGCCGATGTCGACCGTGCCGCCCACTCCGGGACGCTCGACCCGAAAGTGACCGGCTGTCTCCCCACGCTCCTCGGCGACGCGACCCGCATGGCGCAGGTGTTCCTCGAAGGCTCGAAGGAGTACGTCTCCGTGCTCGAACTCCACGGGCCCGCGCCGGCCGACATCGACTCGACCGTCGCCGAGTTCGAATCGAAGCTCTACCAGAAGCCCCCGCGGAAGTCCGCCGTCTCGCGCCGCCTCCGCGTCCGCGAGGTGTACGACCTCGACCTCCTCGAAGTGAAAGACAGACAGGCGCTATTGCGCATCCGCTGCGAGTCGGGGACGTACATCCGAAAACTGTGTCACGACCTCGGACTCGCGCTCGGCACCGGCGGCCACATGGGTCACCTCCGCCGGACCGCGACCGACCCCTTCGACGACGCGGACCTCGTGACGCTCCACGACCTCGCGGACGCCCTCGCGTTCGCCGAGGAGGGCGACGAGTCGTGGCTCCGCGACGTGGTCTCGCCCGCCGAACGGGCGCTGTCGCACCTCCCATCGGTCACCGTGGCCAACAGTGCGGCCCGCGAGATCGCCAACGGCGCGCCCGTCTACGCGCCCGGCGTCTTCGACGTCGACGCCGACGCCTCCCGCGGCGACCTCGTCGCCTGTTACACCGACGACGGTTCGGCCGTCTGTCTGGGCGAACTCGTCGGCGACGCGGACGCCGACGCCGGCGAGGTCGTCTCGCTGGAAGCCGTGTTAGTCTGAGACCGGTTCGCGCTACTTTCTCCGGCGCTTTTTCTCCGCGTCCGCGAGCGTCTCCGCCTGCTCGTTGACCGACGCGACCTCTCGTTTCGCGTCCGACTTGTCGAGGTCGTAGACGTAGCGCCACGACGCCAGCGGGTAGCCGTGGGACTCCTCGGGGCGGTCCGCCGACGGTTCGGACTCGGAACCGCGACGAATCGCCCACCACCGGAGGCCTGCGACGCCCACCGCGAGGAGAACGAGGAGCATCGCGACGAACGGGAGGAGTCCGAGCGGGACGCTCTGGAGGGACGTGAACATACGTTGTCATTACTTCCGAGGCGGCAAAAGCGTACTCGTGGGGCGGAATCGGTTTCTTGGCACCGCTCGAACCGCACGACGACGGTGCGATACAGTGGCACGACAGCCCTTCGCGTCGCCGCGACGAAACGAAGGGCTTAACCGCGAGACACGCATCGCTTTGAATGCACCCCGGGACCGTGGGGTAGTGGTATCCTCTGCCGATGGGGTCGGTAGGACCTGAGTTCGACTCTCAGCGGTCCCATACTTTTGCCGACGCAACACGACGAGCCGTGAGTCCGTCAGGACTCCGGCGAGACCCGCCGTCGGGTCACGTATGCACGGAACTGAGCGTCGACCCCGGAAGTCGCAGCCAGCGAGCGAAGCGAGCGGGACCGTCTTCCGACGTTCGACTCTCAGCGGCCCCGTACCACCGTTTTACGTCGTCGACTGTCGCTCTGCGAGCGACAGTCTCCTCACAAAAAGCTGTCCTCGTGAGCGACAGCGAACGAATGCTCGTGAGACGCCTCGCGTCTCACGGTGGACTAAAAACTCCCCGCGAGGGCTCGCTCTGCTCGCCTCGCGGTGCAGTAACCGAAGGGTGGCGGGTGTCTATTCAGGCTCAGAAGAGGTCAATTTGGTACGAGACCCAGTTCCAACGTAACCGACTCGCACGACCGAACCGAGTCTCACTCCCCGTAGAGCAGATACGAAAACGCCAGAAACGCCAGCACCGACCCGACGAAGAACGCCAACAGCCCCATCGTTCCGCCAGTCCGCGACCCGACGAACACCGCGGAGACGCCTCCTACGAGCGCCGAACCGAGCAGGAGAAACGCGCCGCGTTGCCACTCCTCGACGAACTCGACCACACTCTTTTCAGCCATACAACATTTTTCTCGGCGGCAGACAAAAATCTCGTGGTGACTCCGGGACAAACACGGTGTGACAGACCGTCACACCCTGCAACAACCACCAAAAAACGGCCGGGAACCGCTATTCAGGTCGAGACGGCATCGCAGGTCCAGCCGGGGTCGCTCCCCGTGCGCCGGATGAGGTCCGCGCGGCACGCCGGACAGTAGTCGGGGACCGTCGTTTCGCCCCGCGGGACATAGACGCCACCGCCGCATTCCACGCACGCATCGGCGACGACTGTCGTGCAGTCAGCACAGAGGTTGAAGTCGTCAACCGTGAGGTCGCGCAGCACTTCGAGCTTTTTGTCCAGGATGTACTCGTCGATAACCGCCTGACAGCTGTGGCACGGCTTCATAGCGATACAGCGTGTCAATTGAGACCATGGCACATATACCTGTCGTCGTAGGTGTCTCTTGTCGCGGAATGTCAGTTAGGGCGGAGGCTCATCGATGCCGGATATGCCACGTTTGCACGCGAGCGACCCTAGCGCGGCCGGTGCGAACGTGTTTCACAGAAATCATAAGTTACTACATGACGAATTACGTTTGCTGCTGTCAGAGGCACATCAGGGCGACAAGCGGAACCATTCGCCCTCTACCCATCTACTCTCTCGGCTATCGATTCGAGCCGGCGGTACCGAGAATCGACCGTCTGAGCGGCGTCCGAGCGGCCTCCGAGGGCCGGCCCAGACCTCAACCCCGCGTTCCCGCGTCGGTTGGACTGTCCCCGTACATCTCAGCGAACAGCGCGCCCGTCGCCCGGTGGACCCCCACGAGAACGACCACGCTCGCGACGATAGTCGCGACCGACTGCGGCGTCGAGAGCAGGCCGAGCGAGACGATGAGCGTCGTCGCGCAGGCCGGCGGGTGGACCGCGTCGAGTTCCACCATTCCCCAACTCGTCGCAGCGACCGAGACCGCCCCGCTCGTGACGAGGCGCAGCGTGTCCGTCGACGCGGCCGAGAGCGACGGGTCGAGCGTCACGCCGGGGGCGACGAGCGCGTAGGCCGCGAAGCCGACGACGGCGCCGACGGCGTGGCCGCCGACGATGCGAGACGAGCGGGAGCGCCCGCCGCGACGGCGGAAGGCGAGGACGAACGCCGTGGGGCCGAGGCTCGGAAAGACGAACGGCTCGCCGGTCGCCCACGCGATGCCGCCGAGTGCGGCGACGAGCAGGCCGGCGGAGAGTCCCGTTTCGAGACCGCGTCGAGACATGTGACACGCTCTGTCGACGCGGCGTGAAAACGGTGTCTAACTCTGGACGAATCGAACCGGTTCCGTGGGGCTCGCCGACAGATACCGCGTGCTCCGCACGCCCACGTTGAAGTGCGACCGCGACGACGGACGGGATATGTGCGGAGCCGCGTTTCTCGAAGGCGACCGCGTCGAACTCAGAACCGTCGAGTCGGAGCACGTCGAGTTCCTCCACGAGACGGTCAACGACCCGCGGGTTCGGCGGGGAATCGCCGCCGCCGACCCGGTGACGCGGGCGACAGAGCGCGAGTGGGTCGAGTCGCGCGGCGACGGCGACGACATCAACTTCGTGGTCGTGGTCAACGGCGACCCGGTCGGGACTATCGGGCTCAAACCGCCGAACGTCGTCACCGGCGCGGCCGAGGTCGGCTATCTCGTCGCGCCCGACCACTGGGGCAACGGCTACGCGACAGACGCGCTGCGGACGCTCTGCGGCTACGCCTTCGGCGAGCGCCGACTCAACAAACTGTACGCGAACGCCTACGAGACGAACCCGGCGTCGACCCGCGTGCTGGAGAAGGCCGGCTTCGAACGCGAGGGCGTCCACCGGGAACAGGGATTCGTCGACGGCGACCACGTCGACGTGCTTCGATACGGTCGACTCGCCGACGAGTGGCGAGACGAAGAGAAGGTCGGCGACGCCGAAGGCGAGTCCGGGAGCGACGCCGACGGGTGGATATAGCCTAAATCCAGCCCTCTTGGGCGAGGAGTTCGCCGTTGAGGACGGACGCACCGGCCGCGCCGCGAATCGTGTTGTGCGCGAGGCAGTTGTACTTCACGCCGCGTTCAGTCGCCTGGATGCCGCCGGCGGAAATCTGCATGCCGTCGCCGCGCTCGCGGTCGAGGCGGGGCTGCGGGCGGAAGTTGTCCTCGAAGACGTGGATGAGCTGTTCGGGCGCGCTCGGGAGGTCGACGCCGGGGTACTCGCGCATCGCGGCCGCGACGTCCTCGGGGGAGGCGTCGTCGGCGAGGTCGGCGAAGACGCTCTCGAGGTGGCCGTCGAGCGTCGGGATGCGGTTACACGAGGCGTTGACCTCCGCGCCGTGGAGCGCGACCTCCGCGCCGTCGAACGAGCCCAGAAGCTTGCGGGACTCCGTCTCCATCTTCTCTTCTTCGCCGCCGATGTGCGGGATGGCGTTGTCGATGATCTCCATCGAGGTGACGCCGTCGTAGCCCGCGCCGGAGACCGCCTGCAGGGTCGTGACGTCGACGCGTTCGAGGCCGAACTGGTCGAGCGCGGCGAGCGTCGGGACCATCGTGATGGTCGAGCAGTTCGGGTTCTTCACGAGCGCGCCGTCCCAGCCGCGCTCGTCGCGCTGGACCTCGATGAGGTCGAGGTGCCCCGGATTGATCTCCGGAATCGTGAGCGGCACGTCGGGGGCCATGCGGTCGTTCGAGGAGTTCGACGAGACGACGTAGCCCGCCTCGAGGAACTCGGGTTCGACCTCGGCGGCGACCGACGACGGGAGCGACGAAAACAGGAGGTCGATGTCGTCGGGCACGTCCGCGGGGTCGGTGCTGCCGACTTCCATCGCGGCCACGTCGTCCGGGATGGGGGTGTTGACGCGCCACTTCGCGGCCTCGTCGTATCGCTTGCCCGCGCTCGACTCGCTCGCGGTCAGCGCCGCGAGTTCGAACGTCGGGTGGTCTTCGAGGAGCTGGATGAATCGCTGTCCGACTGCGCCGGTTGCACCGAGGATGCCGACTCGTACTGCCATTACCCGTGTCGTAGTGTGGCACACGCATAAGGCCGTTTGGATTTGAACCAGTATTCGCGGCGTATAGTGCCAGAGAAGTGTAATCTCGGCCGTTCCTTCACGGTCGAACACGTAAATCGTCGTCTGTCGAAGCGGGCACCGACGTGCGTTGGTAAAACCGATAGAATAACGTGCGGTTCCCTGAAAGACTACCGCAAATGTTCAGCAAGGTTCTCGTCGCCAACCGAGGCGAGATCGCGGTGCGCGTCATGCGCGCCTGCGAGGAGTTAGGAGTCCGGACCGTCGCCGTCTACAGCGAGGCGGACAAACACGGCGGGCACGTGCGGTACGCCGACGAGGCGTACAACATCGGTCCCGCCCGCGCGGCCGATTCCTACCTCGACCACGAGTCGGTCATCGAGGCCGCGCGGAAGGCCGACGCCGACGCCATCCACCCCGGCTACGGCTTCCTCGCGGAGAACGCCGCGTTCGCCCGGAAGGTCGAGGAGTCCGAGTTCAAGTGGGTCGGCCCGTCGGCCGACGCCATGGAGCGCCTCGGCGAGAAGACGAAGGCCCGCGCGCTCATGCAGGACGCCGACGTGCCGGTCGTTCCCGGCACGACCGAGCCCGCCGACTCCGCCGACGACGTGAAGGACGTCGCCGACGAGTTCGGCTACCCGGTCGCCATCAAGGCCGAAGGCGGCGGCGGCGGCCGCGGCCTGAAGGTCGTCCACTCCGAGGACGAGGTCGACGAGCAGTTCGAGACGGCAAAGCGCGAGGGCGAGGCGTACTTCGACAACGCCTCCGTCTACGTCGAGAAGTACCTCGAAGCGCCGCGCCACATCGAGGTGCAGATTCTCGCCGACGAGCACGGTAACGTCCGCCACCTCGGCGAGCGCGACTGCTCGCTCCAGCGCCGCCACCAGAAGGTCATCGAGGAGGCCCCGTCGCCGGCGCTGTCCGACGACCTGCGCGAGCGCATCGGCGAGGCCGCCCGCCGCGGCGTCCGCGCCGCCGACTACACCAACGCCGGCACCGTGGAGTTCCTCGTCGAAGATGGCGAGTTCTACTTCATGGAGGTCAACACGCGCATCCAGGTCGAACACACCGTCACCGAGGAAGTGACGGGCCTCGACGTGGTGAAGTGGCAACTGCGCGTCGCCGCCGGCGAGGAACTCGACTTCTCGCAGGACGACGTGGACATCGAGGGCCACTCGATGGAGTTCCGCATCAACGCAGAGGCCCCGGAAAAGGAGTTCGCGCCCGCGACGGGCACGCTCGCGACCTACGACCCGCCGGGCGGCATCGGCGTCCGCATGGACGACGCCGTCCGTCAGGGCGACGAAATCGGTGGCGACTACGACTCGATGATAGCCAAACTCATCGTCACCGCCTCGGACCGCGAGGAGGTTCTCGCCCGCGCCGAGCGCGCGCTCGCCGAGTTCGATATCGAGGGGCTCCGCACGGTCATCCCGTTCCACCGCCTCATGCTCACCGACGAGGCGTTCCGCGAGGGGAGCCACACGACGAAGTACCTCGACGAGGTGCTCGACCCCGACCGCATTCAGGCCGCCGTCGAGCGCTGGTCGCCCGAGGCCGTCGCCGACGATGACGACGACGACGAGGTCACGGAACGCACCTTCACCGTCGAAGTCAACGGCAAGCGCTTCGAGGTCAGCCTCGAAGAGCGCGGCGCGCCCGCCATCCCGGTCGGTAACGCGTCCGCGGGCAAATCCAACTCCTCCGGCCCGCGCAAGCGCCGCGACGACGGCGGGAACGACGACTCCCAGCAGATTATCGAGGGCGACGGCGAGTCCGTCACCGCCGAGATGCAGGGGACCATCCTCTCCGTCGAAGTCGAGGAGGGTGACGAGGTCGAACCCGGCGACACCGTCTGCATCCTCGAAGCCATGAAGATGGAAAACGACGTGGTCGCCGAACGCGGCGGCACCGTCTCGCAGGTCCTCGTCTCCGAGGGCGACAGCGTCGACATGGGCGACGTGCTGCTCGTCCTCGAATAGTCCCGAGACCTCGGGACCGACGCCCGAACCGCGAACCTCTTTTCCCGTGCGCCGGTATCCACCCGCATGAGCGACACGCGACGCGCCCTCCTCGACGCACTCGCCGAGGGTCCCGTCTCCGGGCCCGACCTCGCCGACCGACTGGGCGTCTCCCGCGCCGCCGTCTGGAAGCACGTCGAGTCACTCCGCGACGAGGGGTTCGGCGTCGAGAGCGCCGGCGACGGCTACGTCGTCACCGACGTGCCGGAGTACGGCGGCCCGGCAATCGAGTACGGCCTCGAAGTCGACTACGACATCGAGTTCCACGAGACGCTCGACTCCTCGAACGTCCGCGCCCGCGAACTCGCCGCCGAGGGCGCGAGCGACGTGGTCGTCGTCGCCCGCGAGCAGACCGCCAGCCGGGGGAGAAAGAACCGCGAGTGGTCCGCGCCCGACGGCGGCGTCTGGATGAGCCTGCTCGTGCGCCCCGACGAACCGCCGGCGTACGCCCCGCTGTACACGCTGGCGATGGCCGTCGCCGTCTGCGACGCGGCGCGCGAGGCCGGGGTGGACGCGAGCATCAAGTGGCCGAACGACGTTATCGTGAGCGAAGCGAACGATAACCCGTCGGGCGCGTCAGCGTCCGACGGTGTCTCCGCGAGCGAAGCGAGCGGAGGTTCACCGGCTCACGCCGGTGGCGTTGCCACGAGCGAAGCGAGTGGCAGTTCGTCTGCGAATGCAGACGGCATTTCCGCGAGCGAAGCGAGCGGAGGTTCGAAGGACTCCGACACGCCTACTGACCGCGGCTACCGAAAGCTCTGCGGCATCCTCACCGAGATGGAAGGCGAGGCCGACCGCGTCTCGTGGCTCGTCATCGGCCCCGGAATCAACGTCAACCTCGACCCCGCGGACCTCCCCGAGGGCGCGACGAGCGTCGCCGCGGAAGCGGGCCCCGTCGAACGCCGCGTGTTCGTCCAGCGGGTGCTCGAACGCTTCGACGAACTGCGCGGCGACATCGACGCCGTCCTCCCGGCGTGGCGCGAGCGGGCGGACACGCTCGGCAGGCGGGTCCGCGTCCACACCGCGAGCGGCGTCATCGAGGGGGAGGCGGTCGATATCGAACACCCCGGCACGCTCGTCGTTCGAACCGACGAGGGCGAAAAACGAGTCCACGCCGGCGACTGCGAACACCTGCGCCCGGCCGACGGCGGGCGCTGAAACCGCGACCGACCCCCGCGCGGCTACGTCGCTATTCTCCGCCGTCGGCGGTCGCCGTCGAATCGGCGGCGGCGTCAGCCTCCGCGGGAGAATCCGCGGGCGACTCGGGCGCGGCGTCGTCCGGTACCTCGACGGCGAACTCGTCCGCGTCGTCGCCGCCGCCCTCGATGCGGACGGTCAGGACGGGGACTTTCGACGCCCGGACGACCTTTTCCGCGACCGACCCGAGGAGGAGGCGGTCGATACCGCCGCGGCCGTGGGTTCCCATCACGATGAGGTCGCACCCGCCGCGCTCGGCGAACTCGACGATTTCCCGGCTCGGCGTCCCTTCGAGGACGTGCGTCTCGACGGGGACGCCCTGCGACTCGGCCGCGCGCTCGACCTGGTCGAGCGCCGACTCGGCGTCGGCGCGCAGCATGTCGTCGAGCCCCTCCCACGACGATTCCATCGGGAGCCCCGCGAAGCTCCCGGCGTTCACCACGTACACCCCGTGGAGTTCCGCATCGTGGACGGCCGCTAACGCCGCCGCGTGGACCGCGACGCGCTCGGAGCCGGCGGAGCCGTCGATGGGAACGATGATTCGGTCGTACAACACCATGACACTTGATAACATTTTCTCGGGGTCGGTAATAACCCTTTGCTACGGGAGGAGTACTGCGAGAATAGGTCGGTTCCATGGGAGTTCTGGGCGGCTTCGGTCGGAAGCCGAAGGCGGGGACGTCGCCCGAACTCAGAGGTACACGTCTTTCACGTCCGCCTGCCCGGCGCGGCGGACGACGGCGCGGACCACGTCCTCGACGCCCGCGAGGTTGTCCGTGTCGCCGTCGAGGACCAGCAGCTTGGCGTCGCGGCCCTCCTCGACGAGGCCGTAGTTCAGTCCGGCGATGTCGGCCCCGTTGACGGTCGCCATGCGGAGAACCTCGGCGGCGGAAACGTCCGCCAGCTTGGAGGTGAACTCCATCTCGCGGAACATCGAGGGGCTGTTGAGCATCACGTTGTCCGTGCCGAGCGCGACGGTGGTGCGGTCGGCCAGTTCGCGAATCGGCGCGACGCCCGCGTCGGTGACGAGGTTCGACCGCGGGCAGATGACGACGGGAATCTCGCTGTCCTCGACGCGTTCGAGGTGGAGCGCCTCCGGGTGGACCATGTGGACGAGGAAGTCCGGTTCGAGGTCCAACGCGGCGTTGATGTCGTGGGCGTCGCGCTCGCCCGCGTGGATGCCGAACAGCTTTCCGGCGGCCGCGGTCGCGTTCCGGAGCGCGCCGAACTCGCCGTCGCGCGCACCCGACGCGCCGAACCCGTCGGCGATTTCCATCGCGTCGGCCGTCTCGCGCCCGAAGACGACCGCCTCGATGTCGCGGCCGTCGAGCGCCCGCCGGATGACGTCGACGCCCTCGACGCCGCCCTCGCGGAACTCCAGACAGGCCGCCGTGCCGCCGGCCTCCATCATCCGGAGCGACCGGTGCATCGCGGCGGCTTTCTCCTCGGTGCTCGCCGCGCGGAGGAGCCGGTGTTTCAACCCGTCCGGCGGCGCGACGAGGTCGTCGAGCGACAGTCCCTCGCCGGCCTCCTTGGCGATGGAGTCGCCGAGGTGGGTGTGGGCGTTGACGAACGCGGGCAAGATGATGTCCGTCGACTCGGTCTCTGTCTCCTCGATTGCGGTTATCGTGCCGTCTTCGACGACGACCCGCCCCTCGACCGGGTCGAAATCGCGGCCGCGGAGTATCGTACCCTCGAGTTGCATCGCTCTCGAATGCGTCTCGGCGGTGCTTGAACCTCCCGTCTCGGGACGGGGATTACTCGAACTCGTCGAGCGTCGCGTTGAGGCCGCTTCTGACCTCGGCGACGAGCGCGCCGTCGACGTCGAGGCCGAGCACGTCCGCGGCCGCGCGGCCGACGCGCTCCGTCTCCTCGCGCGGGGCGTAGACGCCGAGTCGCCACTGCTGTTCCTGTGCGGTCCGCAGCGCCTGCACGAGCGGCGACTCCCGCTCCAACTGCCGAATCTCGCCGTTGACCATCACCCGCGACGACGACTCGGTCATCGACGGGCGCGAGGGCACGTCGAGGATGACCGACTCGGGCGACGCGTCGGCGGCGTCGGCGATGTCCCGCTCGAACGCCGCGAGCGCGTCGTGCCCGGCGTCGATAATCGAGTCGGGGACGTTCGGCAACTCCGCCCAGACGGCCCGCTTGTAGAGGTCGCGGGTGGCCAGTCGCTCGGCGAACTCGCTCGTCGAGTCGGTGAGTTTGAGCGCGACGAGCAGGTCGGGGTCGTCCATTCGACGGAGTTCCTCGGCGTCGATGTCCGGCTCGGCGAGCAGTCGCTCCGACGCGCGCCGGAGCATCGCCTTCGAGATGCGCGCGACGTGGTGCTGGTAGACGGTCGGGTTCATGAGCGCCCGGGCGAGCAGGAGCGATTCAGCGGTCTGGACGTTTCCCTCGGCGAGGACCAACTCGCCGTCGACGAACGTCAGCTCTCGAATCAGGCGCTCGTGGTCGATGGTGCCGTAGGGGACGCCGGTGTGGTGGGCGTCGCGGACGAGGTAATCCATCCGGTCGACGTCCAACTCACCGGAGACCAACTGGCCGAACTCGCCGTCGCCCTCGACTAAGGCGGCGACCCGCTCGGGGTCCAGTCCCTCGTCCTCAAGCGTCTCGCCGACGGTCCCGCGGGCGACGAGTTCCTCCACGTCGTCGTGGTACTTGCCGGTGTGGCGGTGGGTCACGTCCTCGATGTTGTGGCTGTAGGGTCCGTGGCCCACGTCGTGGAGGAGCGCCGCGGCCTCGACGTGGGCGGCGGCGTCGCCCTCGATGCCGAGGTGCGAGAGGGCGCGGGAGGCGAGGTGGTAGACGCCGAGGCTGTGTTCGAACCGCGTGTGGTTCGCCGAGGGGTAGACCAGTTGGACGGTTCCCAACTGCTTGATGCGCCGGAGTCGCTGCATCTCCGGCGTATCGAGGAGGGCTTCGGCCGCGCCCTCGACCTCGATGTGGTCGTGGACGCTGTCCTTGATGGTCGTCATTGTGGGTGAATCGGCCGCCATCGGTGAAAAAGGGTCGGACGGGTGGTGTGTCTCCGGCTCTCTCCGCGCCTCAGACCGGGGTCGTCACGCGAACCGGAAGCCCGAGCACGTCCACGGCGGCCGCGGCCACCTCGTCGCGGACCGCGTCGGGCGCGTAGACGCCGAGTCGCCACTGCGTCCGCTCGGCCGACCGGAGCGCGCCCACGAGTTCCGAGGCGTCTTCGAGCCGCCGGACGACGCCGTTGACGACGACGCGCGACCGGGACTCCTTGATTCGCGGGCGCGACGGCGCGTCCACGATGACCGACTCGGGCGACACGTCGGCGGCGTCGGCGACGTCCCGCTCGGCCGCCCGCGTCGCCTCGAAGTCGAGTTCGACCACGTCGGTCGGCACGGCGTCGATGGGGGCCCAGACGGCCCGCTTGTAGAGGTCGCGGCGCTCGATTCGGCGGCCGAGGTCGGGCACGCGCTCGCCGAGCGCGACGAGCAGGTCGTGGTCGGCCATCCGGACGAACGCCTCGATTGGCACGCCGCCGTCGACGAGGCGCTCGGAGGCGCGTTCGAGCATCGCGCCCGCGATGCGGGAGACGTGGTGACGGTAGACGGTCGCGTTCATCAGTGCCCGCGCGAGAAGGAGCGATTCGGCGGTCTGGACGTTCCCCTCGGCCAACACGAGTTCACCGTCCCGGTACCGGAGTTCGCGGATGAGGCGGCCGTGGTCGATAGTGCCGTAGGGGACGCCCGTGTGGTGGGCGTCGCGGACGAGGTAGTCCATCCGGTCGACGTCCAACTCGCCCGAAACCAACTGGCCGAGGCCGCCCGCGCCGTCGACCATGTCAGCGACGCGGGCGGGGTCGAGGCCGTGGTCGATCAGGACGTCGCCGACCTCGGTCCCGTCGAGCAGATGGTGAATCTCGTCGTGGTCGCGGCCGGTGCGCCGGCGGATGAGGTCCTCGGTCTGGTGGCCGTAGGGGCCGTGGCCGATGTCGTGGAGGAGCGCGGCGGCGCGGACGTGAGCGGCGCGGTCGCCGTCGACGCCGAGGTGCGAGAGGGCGCGGGAGGCGAGGTGGTAGACGCCGAGGCTGTGTTCGAACCGCGTGTGGCTCGCGGAGGGGTAGACGAGCCGGACCGTCGAGAGCTGTTTGATGTGTCGAAGCCGCTGGAAGGCGGGCGTATCGACGAGTTCGGCGGCCACGGGGTCGAGCGAGATGTAGTCGTGGACGCTGTCCTTGACGGCGGTCATAGCGGGTGTTGCACGAGAGGAGTCAAATAGCCGAGCATTCGGGTCGTCGCGGGGACGGAATGGCTGCCCGTGCGGCTGTTCGGCCCCGTGCCGCCCGCTTCACCGCTGGGAGAACTGCCCGACGACCTGCTCTGCAGTCGCGTCGGCGACGACGCCGACGAGGTGCGCGCGGTAGGCGGGTCGGCTGACGACCCCGGTTCCGGCGCTGTCGACCGACGCTTCGACCGACCCCGCGAGGTCGGGACCGTCGGTCGACTCGAAGACGAGCGCGTCGCCCGAGAGCGCCGCGTCGACGTGTCTCGCGTGCCCGCCGGCGTCGAAGGCCGCGCGCCACGCCACCGACCCCGCAGGCGCGACCGGGTTCCAGCGCGAGTCCCACTCGTCCACGACGACGACCACGACCGGACCATCAACGTCCTCGTCGCGGGCGTCGGCCGGTTCGAGGGTCACGCCGCGCTCCGCGAACGATTCGACGAGTGCTGCCGTGAGGTCGTCGCGGACGGCTTCGGGCGCGTCGACCACGAGGGTCCCGTCGGTAACCGGCGGGAGCGAATCGACGTTCGCCCCGCCCGACGCGGCGGTCGCCGAGGCCGTCGTCTCGTAGCTCGCCGCCTCGAAATCGAGGGCGAGCAGGCCACCGGCGACGGCGGCGACGACGAGAACGACCGCGACCGCGACCGTGGTTCGAGGTGACAATTCCATGGATGGTATATTCGTCTCGCTGCGGCGATAGCCGTTCTGTGACGCGTGTTGTCTGTAGTCCGCCCCGTCGAACGGTGATGGCGGTGGTTCGACCGCCCACAAACCGTTTCACTCGGGGGCGACGAGACGCTGACATGAGTCTCCGCTCGGCGCTCGGAAACGCCGTCGGCTACGCGCTCCTCGGCTTCGCCTGTCTCTCCGTGGCTTTCGCGGGCTACTGGGCCGCGATGAGCGCCTTGACCGGCGTGACTGCCGGGCGCGTGATGTTCGTCGTCTCCGGCCTCGGAGCGGCCGTGACGACCGGCTTTTCGGGTTATTTCGTCAGGAAGGCGGTCGCCGGACAGGTGATGCCCGCTGAGTTCGACGTGTCGGTGGCCTACCGCGGCGGGCCCTGACGAGGGCTTCGTCGGTCTCCGCGGCCGTATCGACCGCGTGGACCGCGACCGGCCGTCGTCTCCGGTGAAGGAACTTTCAAACGGACACTCGCCCTACGGCGCACCATGGTCACCTTCCTCGCCGGGGGTACGGGCACCCCCAAACTCCTCGACGGGGCCGCCGGGGTGTTCGACCCCGCCGAGACGACCGTCGTCGCCAACACCGGCGACGACGTGGAACTCGGCGGCCACCTCGTCTGTCCCGACGTGGACACCGTCCTCTTCGCCGGCGGCGGCGTCCTCGACACCGACCGCTGGTGGGGCGTCGCCGGCGACACCACCGCGACCGACGACGAACTCCACCGGCTCGCCGACGCGGCCGGCCTCGAACCCGGCCCGCGATACCTCCCCGAGTCGGCCCAGACCACCGGCCGCGACATCGCCCGCTGGCGTCGCTTCTCCGGCGTCGCGGAGTTCATGGAAATCGGCGACCGCGACCGCGCGGTCCACATCACCCGAACCTCGCTTCTCGACGAAGGGGACACGCTGACCGAGGTCACGGAAACCCTCGCCGACGCCTTCGACCTCGACGCGTCGCTCCTCCCGATGAGCGACGACCCCGTGGCGACGCTGATTCACACCGACGAGGGGACGATGCACTTCCAGGAGTACTGGGTCCACCGCCGGGCAGACCCCGCCGTCCGCGACGTTGAGTTCCGCGGCGCTGCCGACGCGACCGTCACCGACGAGGTCGCCGACGCCCTCGCGGACCCCGTCGTCGTCGGTCCCTCGAACCCGGTCACGAGCATCGGGCCGATGCTCGCCATCGACGGCTTCGCGGACGCCCTCGCCGACACGCCGGTCGTCGCCGTCTCGCCGTTCGTCGAGGACACCGTGTTCTCCGGGCCCGCCGCCGACCTCATGGAGGGCGTCGGCTACGACCCCTCGACCGCGGGCGTCGCCGAGGCCTACCCCTTCGCCGACGCGTTCGTCCTCGACCGCGACGACGGCACCGACCTCGACCGCCCGGTGGTCAGAACCGACACCCGAATCGACGGCCCGGAAGACGCCGAGCGCGTCGCCCGCGCCGTCGCCGAGGCGCTCGCGGAGGTGTCGTGATGTTCGACCCGCGCGTCGCCGTCGCGAGCCTCAGCGGCGAGTCCGACGCCGCGTGGGCGGACGCCGCGGCACCGCACGTCGGCGCGGCGTTCCTCGGCGGCGTCGCCCTCGACGACGCCTCGCAGGCGGCGGCCCGCGAACTCGTCGCCCGCGGGCGCTCGGAGTTCCTCGCCGACGACCCGGTCGCCTTCGTCTCCGACCAACTCGCTTCCCTCGCCGGATTCGACGGCGAGGACCGCTTCGTCGCGGTCAACGTCAGGGCGACCTCGCCGGCCCCGATTCGGGAGGTCGCGGCCGTCTGCGCCGACCGCGGCGCGGGCGTGGAGATAAACGCCCACTGCCGACAGGACGAACTCCGCGCCGTCGGCTGCGGCGAGACGCTCCTGCGCGACACCGACCGACTGGCCTCGTACGTCGCCGCGGCCGCCGAGTCGGGCGCGCCGGTCGGCGCGAAAGTCCGTGCCGAAATCGACGATGTGGACCTCCCGAGTCTCGCGGTCGCGCTCGCCGACGCCGGAGCCGACTGGGTCCACGTCGACGCGATGGACTCCGAGGCCGTGATTGCCGACGTGGCCGCCGCCGCGCCCGAACTCTTCCTCGTCGCCAACAACGGCGTCCGCGACCGCGAGACGGCGACCGAGTACCTCGATTACGGGGCCGACGCGGTGAGCGTCGGGCGGCCGAGCGACAACCCGGCGGTCCTCCGCCGGGTCCGAACCGCCGTGGACGACTGGTTCGGTGGCCGCGAGGACGCGGCCGATTCGGGCGACGAGAGCGGGGTGTCCGCCTGATGGTCGCGCCCGTCTCCGACCGCGGGTTCGGCCCCGCGCGCCACGCCGAACTCGCGCTCCTGCTCGAAGTCGCCGGCACGCCCAAGCCGGGGAACGTCGACCGCCGCCGCGACCTCTCGGACCTGCACTTCGAGCACTTCCTGACGGGCGCGGTCGGCTCCGCGGCCGGCCTCGGACTCGCCGCGTCGGGCGCGCCCGTCGGCGAGGCGTTCGAGGAGGCGGTCGCCGGCATGAGCCGACAGGGCGGCGGGAACACGCAGTTCGGCTGTCTCCTGCTTCTCGCCCCGCTCGTCCGGGCCGCGGCCGACGGCGACCGAAACCTCTCGCCCGCCGGGGCGACCGACGTGGTCGAGTCGACCACCGTCGCCGACGCGGTCGATTTCTACCGCGCCTTCGAACACGTCGACGTGGCCGTCGGCGACGTGCCCGAGGACGCCCCCGACCTCGACGTTCGGCGCGGCGGCGACGCGGCCGACGCGCTCCGGGACCGCGAGTTCACGCTCTACGACGTGATGGACCTCAGCGCCGAGCGCGACGCCAACGCCCGCGAGTGGGCCGGCGGCTTCGCCCGGACCTTCCGCGCGGCCGAGGCCATCCTCGCCGACGACGGCCCCGTCACCGACCGCGTCGCTCGCGCGTTTCTCGACCTCCTCGCGGAGGAACCGGACACGCTCGTCGCGACGAACCACGGCGAGGCCGTCGCCCGCGACGTGATGGACCGCGCGGCCGCGGTCTCGGACCTCGACGAGGCCGAGGAACTGGCCGACGAGTTCGTCGCCGAGGGAATCAACCCCGGCACGACCGCCGACATCGTCTGCGCGGCGACGTTCGTCGCGCTGGAGCGGGGGGTCCCGCTGTGAGCGACGACGAGACAGTGGACGCGGGACGTCGAGCCGGCGACCGCGACAGCGACGACTGGCCCGTCGAACTCCGCGGCGTCACCGAGACGGTCGTCGCCACGCTCGGGCCGAACGACCGGTGGAACTTCGCGGCGCTCGGCGTCCGCGCGCCGGAGTCCGACGCCGGAACCGACGATAGCGGCGGCTCGGCTACCGGCTCTCCCCCGCCCGCGACCGCGACGACGTGGGGAAACACCCGAACCCGTCGGAACTTCCACCGGCAGGGGGGCGGCGTCGTCCAGTTCGTCTCCGACCCGCGGGCGTTCGTCGAGGCCGCGATGACCATCTACGAGCGAGACTCGCCGCTCCTCGATTCGGCCGACGCGTGGGCCGAAGTCGAGGCGACCGCGGTCGATTCCGGCGAGGACGGCGGGACCGAGTGGGAGGAATGGGAACTCCGGCCCGTCGATGCCGCGGTCGAGCAACGCCGACCGTTCACCATCAATCGCGGCTTCGGCGCGGTCATCGACGCGACGGTGGCGGCCTCGCGCCTCGACGTGCCGGCGTTCGACACCGACGACCTGCTGGACCGGCTCGCGTACTTCGCCGAGACGGTCGGGAAATGCGGCGGGGAAAGAGAGCGCGAGGCGTTCGCGCGAATCGACGAGTTGACGGGCTGGCGCGAGCGGGCGGCCGCGAGACGGAACGAATCGTTTTAGTGTTCGTCCGGGGAATCTTCCGACATGGCAATCAAGCCCAAGTACGTCAAGCAGCTTGGTAACATCCTGCTGGAGCGATACCCGCAGGCGTTCAACACGGACTTCGAGACGAACAAGGACAGCGTCGAAGAACTGACCACGGTCGAGTCGAAGGGCGTCCGCAACCGCATCGCCGGCTACATCACGCGCAAGAAGGGCGGCCAGGGCGCGTAAGTTCGAGTCAGTCGATTCTCTCTGCGAACACATCTTCTCCAGCCCGCGCGGAGCGGCCGCGCCGGTCCGCGCGCGACGGGCCGCGCGACGCCCGCACGGCTCGGTCCCCAGTAAACGATTCCCGTACGAACTGCTCCCCACCGTTCCCCTCCGCTCACCATCGCTTTCGACCGGTCCGGAGGAAGCGTTTAGTCCGCCCTCCCGCGATGCACCGACATGCGCGTCATCGGTCACCGCGGCTGTCCCGCCCTCGCCCCCGAAAACACGCTCGCCGCCTTCGACGCGGCCGCGGCGCGACTCGACTGGGTCGAACTCGACGTCCGGCGCTGCGGCTCCGGCGAACTCGTCGTCTTCCACGACGAGACGCTCGACCGCCTGACGGGCGCGACCGGCCGCGTCGCCGACACGAGTCTCGTTGACCTGCAAGAACTCACCGTCGGCGACTCCGACGAGTCGATTCCGACGCTCGCCGCGGTGTTCGACGCCCTGCCGGACCGCGTCGCGGTCAACGTCGAACTGAAGGTGGCCGGCCTCGCCGACGACCTCGCCGCCGTCGTCGGCGACGCGGGAAACGAGGTGCTCGTCTCGTCGTTCGACGCCGAGGCGCTCCGCGAGGTGCGCGAGACGACCGCGCTCCCGGTCGCCTTCCTCTTCGCGGCCGACTGGACGGAGTCGCTGTCGGTCGCCGCCGACCTCGACTGCGCGGCCGTCCACCCGCACTACGACCTGCTCTCGTCGGCGCGGGTGGACGAGGCGCACGGCCGCGGCTTCGAGGTCAACGCGTGGACGGTTCCCGACCGCGAGGTCGCGCGGCGACTTCGAGAGTACGGTGTGGACGGCGTCATCGTCGACGACCCGAAACTCGCGGAGTGAACTACCGAGCATCGACCGCCGGCTACTGACCGCCGGTTACCGAGACCGAGTCCGAGCGTCGCCGCGGAACGCCTGAAACGCCGTCTGGTCCCGTTTCACACCGAGCGCGAGCGAGAGGAGGGCGACGACGACGCAGACCCCGACCGCGACAGACGGGAGGACGCGATCGTGAATGTAGCCGTTCGCCATCCCGAGTTCGACGCAGGTCCCGGCGAAGACGGCGGCGAGCGCCGCGGAGACGAAGTCGGGTTCGCCCTCGTCGGCGTAGTGTGCGGCGGACGCGACGGCGGCGAACCCGGCGAGGACGGCGTTGAGAAACAGCCAGACGAGCGCGGTTTGGGCCATATTGGTCCGACTGATGTCGGACGAGAATGTATGCGTTCTGTCGTGAAACTGCAGTCCTCAGACTCAGAACCGGTCGGTGCGGCCCGAGGCGGCCCACGCGTCGGTCGGCGCGCCGGTGGGGACGCGACGGCCACAGCCGGTGACCGATTCGAGGCGACCGGCGTAGCGCCAGCGCTGCTCGTTCCACGTCTCCTCGCCGTCCGCTGCGGCCGCGGCGGCCGCGGCGACCGACTGGTCGTGGAGGTGCGCGCCGACGGCGGCGGCGATGGCCGCGGCCTCCTCGGCGTCGGCGTCGTCCGGAATCGACAGCCCAGACAGCAACTCCCCGCTCATAGCGGGATGTTGCCGTGTTTCTTGTCGGGTTGGGACTTTCGCTTGGAGTTCAGCATCCGGAGGTCCGAGATGAGGCGCTCGCGGGTCTCGCCGGGTTCGATGACGTCGTCGATGAAGCCGCGGTCCGCGGCGGTGTAGGGGTTGGCGAACTCCTCGCGGTACTCCTCGATGAGTTCGTCGCGGCGGGCGTCGGGGTCGTCCGCGGCGTCGAGTTCGTCGCGGTAGAGGATGTTGACCGCGCCCTGCGGGCCCATCACGGCGATTTCGGCGGTCGGCCACGCGTAGTTCACGTCCGCGCCGAGGTGCTTCGAGGCCATGACGTCGTACGCGCCGCCGTAGGCCTTGCGCGTGATGACGGTCATGAGCGGCACCGTCGCCTCGGAGTAGGCGTACAGGAGCTTCGCGCCGTGGCGGATGATGCCGTTGTGTTCCTGGTCCGTGCCGGGCAGGAAGCCGGGCACGTCCACGAAGGTGAGGATGGGGATGTTGAACGAGTCGCAAAAGCGGATGAAGCGCGCGCCCTTCTCGGAGGCCTCGATGTCGAGGGTGCCGGCGTTCACGCGGGGCTGGTTGGCGACGATGCCGACCGAGCGGCCGTCGAGGCGGCCGAAGCCGACGACGATGTTCTTCGCGAAGTCCTCCTGGACGCCGAAGAACGAGCCCTCGTCGAGGACGCCGTCGAGCACGTCGTGGATGTCGTAGGGCTTGCGGGGTTGGTCGGGGACGACCTCGGCGAGGTCGTCGTCGACGCGTTCGGGGTCGTCCCACGGCTCGACGCGCGGGGGGTCTTCGACGTTGTTCTGCGGGAGGTACGAAAGCAGGTGGCGGATGTCGTCGAGCGCCTGTTCTTCGGTGTCGGTGGCGAAGTGGGCGACCCCGCTTGTCGAGGTGTGCGTCGTCGCGCCGCCGAGTTCGTCGAAGGTGACCTCCTCGCCCGTGACCGTCTTGATGACGTCCGGGCCGGTGATGAACATGTGGCTCGTGTCGCGGACCATGAACGTGAAGTCCGTCAGCGCGGGGGAGTACACCGCGCCGCCGGCGCAGGGGCCCATGATGGCCGAAATCTGCGGGATGACGCCGGACGCCTCGGTGTTGCGGCGGAAGATTTCGCCGAAGCCGCCGAGCGACTGGACGCCCTCCTGAATCCGCGCGCCGGCGGAGTCGTTGAGACCGACGACGGGTGCGCCGACCTCCATCGCCTTGTCCATCACCTTGCAGACCTTCTCGGCGAACACCTCGCCGAGCGAGCCGCCGAAGACGGTGAAGTCGTGGGCGAAGACGAAGACGGTCCGGCCGTCGACCTCGCCGTAGCCGGTGATGACGCCGTCGCCGGGCAGTTTCGTCTCCTCCATCCCGAACTTGTGGTTGCGGTGGGTCCGGAACTGGTCGAACTCGCGGAAGGTACCGTCGTCGAGGAAGTAGTCGATGCGCTCGCGGGCGGTCATCTTGCCCTTGTCGTGCTGGGAGGCGATTCGGTCCTCGCCGCCGCCCTTCAGGGCTTCCTCGCGCTTCTCGCGGAGTTCGTCGATCCGGTCTTCCATCGTCATGCCAGACCACCTTCGCTCATTGGAGCAACGGTCCGCAGTCCTCGGTCAAAGGAGTTCCGCAATCCGGCAACCCTTACTTCGACAGTTGTCGAAGAATAGGTGGAACAATCATCATAGTTAGCGACGCGAAGCACTCCCCACGTTCGCGTCGGTCGAAAACGGAGCAAAGGGAGCAGTCGGAGTCGAGTCAGCGCCCCGAACGCGGCCGGGAGAGCCCCACTCAGACGACCGAGTTGGGCTGTCGCAGGCCCAAGAAAGCGGCGGCGGACGCGACGACGGCGACGCCGACGGTCGGCCAGAAGCCGATGGTCGTGTCCACGCCGAAGTGCGTGAGGAGCGTGAAGACGAGGAACAGCGGGAGGACGACGCCGACGGCGAAGAGCCACGGCGTGCCGAGAGACTTCGAGAACTCGCCCGCGCCGGCGGCGAACTCCTCGAGCGCCTCGCGGCCCATGACCCAGCCGACGAACAGGAGGAACGCGGCGAGGCCGGCGGTCAGGAGGACGTTCACGAGCGGGCCGGCGACGAAGCCGAAGATGCCCGGGTTGAACGCGCAGACGGTTCCGGTGACGGCGACGAGCGCGGTCATCCCGGTGACGGCGCGTTTGCGAGAGACGCCGTACTCGTCGACGAGGAACGCGACGGGGATTTCGAGCATGCTGATGGAACTCGACAGCGCCGCGAGCGTCACGACGGCGAAGAACGCGGTGGCGATGAGCGTCCCCGCGGGGAGCTGCGAGAACGCCCCCGCGAGGCCGACGAACAGCGCGCCCGGTCCGGTCCCGGTCTCGGTCGGGTTGACGCCCTGCGAGAACAGGAGCGGGAAGACGACGAGACCCGTGATGACGCCGACGCTCGTGTTGAGGACGGCGATGGCGCTGCCGTCGAAGGGAAGCGAACGGTCCTCGTCGAGGTACGAGGAGTACGTTATCATCGTGCCCGCGCCGAGCGAGAGCGTAAACAGCGCCTGTCCGGCGGCGGGACCGAGGATAGCGAAGAAGTTCTCGGTGATGACCGAGGGGTCGAAGCGGAGGAAGAAGGCGTAACCGGCGGCCGCGTTAGGCTGGGTCGCGGCCCAGGCGGCGAGGCCGGCGAGCAGGACGAGCACGGCGGGCATCATGATTTTCGTGCCGAGTTCGATGCCCTTGCGGACGCCCGCGAAGACGATGAGCGCCGTCAGTCCGAGAAACAGGAGGTGGTAGAGCGCGGCGTCGACGCCGGCGGAGACGCCGCCGAAGTACTGGCCCGGATTCGTGAAGTACGCGGGGCTGCCGCCGACGACCGCGGCCCCGCTTTCGAGGAGATACCGGATGATCCACCCGCCGACGACGCTGTAGAACGAGAGCAGCGAGATGCCGGTGACGACCGAGAACGCGCCGACGACGCCCCACGTTTTCGACCCCGAGAGGTCCCGGAGCGCGCCGACCGGCGACTTCTTCGCCCGGCGACCGATGACGAACTCGCCGAGCAGACCGGGGACGCCGACGAGGAGGACGATACCGAGATACACGACGAGGAACGCGCTGCCGCCGTTTTCGGCGGTCTGCCACGGGAATCGCCAGATGTTCCCGAGGCCGACCGCGCTGCCGACGGCCGCGAGGATGAACCCGAGCCGTGTTGCCCATGTTTCTCGTGTCATTGACACCCATTGCCAGTCCACCGGTAAAAGGGCTTTCGAACCAACGATACGTCATCGGAGAAATTTAACGGTTTTGAGTGGTCTACGCGTGAAAATCACCGTCGAATAGCCGAGAAAAACGCACCGCTACCGACGATTCCTAGGCGCGATGAAAGCGGGACCGGTCGCCGCCTCAGAGGGGCGGAACGATGGCCGGGCTCTCGCCGAGGAACAGCGTCTGAAGCCCGAGGGCGAGCGTCGCCACGACGGCGACGATAACGAGCGTGCGGACCAGCCAGAGCCACGTCAGGCCGACGCCGTCACCGAGTCCGCTGCCCTTCATCAGCTCGTCGATGGCGGGCGCGCCGTAGACCCACGCCGCGAAGACGAGGATGCCGAGGACCGAAAGCGGGAGCAGCAGTTTGTAGGCGAGCGTGTCGAACCAGCCGAGCCACGCGGTGTCGATTGCCGACGGGACGCCGAGCAGGAAGATGACGCCGCCGAGACCGACGGCCATCTGCGGGCGGGAGACGTCGTAGTTGTCGATGGACCACGAGACGACGACTTCGAGGAGGCTGATCGCAGACGAGAGCGCCGCGATGAGCACGACCACGAAGAAGACGAGGCCGATTATCTGGCCGCCGGGGATGTCGGCGAACGCGCCGGCGACGCTGATGAACACCGCGCCCGCGCCGCTCGTGTTGGGGTCGATTCCCTGGGCGAACAGGAGCGGGAGGACGACGAGACCGGCGAGGATGCCGACGAAACTGTTCAGGAAGACGATGGTGATACCGTCGCCGAACAGGCTCTGGTCGCCGTCGATGTAGGAGGCGTAGGTTATCATCGCGCCCATGCCGAGCGACAGCGAGAAGAACGCCTGCCCGACCGCGAAGGGGACGATGTCGGCGAAGTTCTCCGTGAGCGCGTTGAAGTCGGGCGAGAGGAAGTACGCGTAGCCCGCGGACGCGCCGGGGAGCGTGAAGGCGAAGGCCGCGAGCACGCCGAGGATGACGACGATGCTCGGAACCATCAGTTTCGTCGCCTTCTCGATGCCGTCTTCGATGCCGGCGGCGACGATGCCGACGACGAGCGCCATGAACACGGCGTGGAGCGCGAGCGCGTCCATCCCGGCGGACACCTGACCGAAGTACTCTGCCGGGGCGGCGAAGTACGCGCCGGTCAGGCTGCCGCCGATGTACCGGAGGACCCAGCCGCCGACGACGCTGTAGTACGACAGAATCCAGAAGCCGGTGAACAGGCCGATAGCGCCGACGACGCGCCATTCCTTGTAGCCGAGCTTTTCGAAGGCGTTGATGGTGTTCAGGTTGGTCTTGCGTCCGATGACGAACTCGGCGAGGATGGCCGGGAGGCCGATGCCGAGCGCCGCGATGATGTAGACGATCAGGAAGGAGGCACCGCCGAACTGAGCGGTCTTGAACGGGAACTGCCAGATGTTCCCGAGGCCGACCGCGCTGCCGACGGCCGCGAGGATGAACCCTGCCCTGGTTGCCCACGTTTCACGTTCGGTCATGTCTATCACCCTGTTGCCGATGTGGGTGTGATAAATGACGCGGTATGCCGTCGCATATCGGAGCGAAAATCGACATAATTCTCCAACCAACTATAGGATGTGGCACGTTCGTCCGAATTCAGGCCTCGATTAGCCTCATTTTTCTAACGAGTGTCGTGTTCGTGAATCCCTTGCGTACCGCGTAAAAATTCGCGCGCACCACAACGAATGTCATACCCTATCGTGGCGAATGTTGCCACGAAACAGGGGCGTCAGGCCTCGCCGTACACCGGGACGGCCGCGCCGCTCGTCACGGGGGTCGCGTCCGAACAGAGCGCGAGGACGGTCCGGGCGATTTCCTCGGGTTTCACCCACTTCTCGAAGTCGGCGTCGGCCATCATCTCGCGGTTCATCGGCGTGTCGATGACGCTCGGCATGACCGCGTTCGCGCGCACGACGCCGCGGTTCTCCTCGGCGATGGTCTCCGTGAGCAGGCGGACGCCCGCCTTCGACGCCCGGTAGATTCCGTCGCCTTCGCCACCCTCCAGCGACGAGCGGGCCGAGACGCTCACGACGGATCCCTCGGTCTCCCGGAGGTGCGGAATCGCGTGTTTCGACGCGAGGAACATCGTCTTGAGGTTCACGTCGAACAGGAAGTCGAACGTGTCCGCCTCCGTCTCGTCGACGGGCGTCCCGCCGCGCCACGTCCCGGCGATGTTGGCGAGGTGGTCGAGGCGGCCGAAGTCGGAGGCGACCTCGCCGACGACGCGCGCCACGTCGTCCTCGTCGGTGAAATCACCCTCGTAGAATCTGACACCCTCGGACTCGAAAAAGCCGTCCTCGTCGTCGGGTTCGACCACGTCCGCGGCCGCGACCGACGCGCCCGCCTCGTGGAACGCGCGAGCGATTGCGCCGCCGAGCGCGCCGCTCGCGCCGGTCACGAGAGCCACGGTTCCGTCGAAATCGAATGTCACGTCCATGCGCGTGCAATTAGTGCGCACGGGACATAATTCGGTCGCGGCTGTGTGCCCGTCGGCGACCGGCCGCGTCGTCACCCTTCCGCGTCGGTGACCGCCTGCCCGGATTGCCGCGGGCACGACGAGGCGGTCCGGTCAGGGCGTGATGACCAGTTTTCCGAGGAAGCTGTCTTCCATGACCGCGCGGTGGGCCTCGGCGGCCTCGTCGAGGTCGTAGGTCCGCGCCACGTCGATTTCGAACTCGCCCGCGCCCATCTGGCCGGCGAGCTCGCGCAGGGGAGCCGACAGGTCGGGCGTGTTGAACATGCTCATCATCGTGAGCGAGAGGTCCTTACCGCGGGCCGACGACGACAGGTCGAAGCCGACTTCCGGGTCGTTCTCGCCGATGCCGACGACGCGACCGCCGTGGGCGGCCACGTCGGCGTCGAACTGGAGGTAGTCGTCGAGTCGGTGGTCGAGCGTCAGGTCTACTCCGTCGCCCGTCGCGGCGTCCACGACGGCGTCGGCGAGGTCGTCGCGGGCGTAGTCGAGAACCACGTCCGCGCCGAGTTCGGCCACGCGGTCGTGGTAGTCGGGCGCGGCGGTGGCGACGACGCGAGCGCCGGACGCGGCGGCGAGCTGGACTGCGGCGTGACCGACGCCGCCGGAGCCGCCGTGAATCAGGACGGTGTCGCCGAGTTGCATCCCGCCGTGGTCGACGAGGGCGCGCCACGCCGTGACGCCGGCGACGCCCGCGCCGCCGGCCGCGACGAGGTCCACGTCGTCCGAGAGGACCGCGAGCCGGTCGGTCGGGACGGCCGCGAACTCGGCGTAGCCGCCGTAGTGGTCCTTGCCGATGCCGGTGCCGACGACGTGGTCGCCCTCCGCGAAACCGGAGACACTGGACCCGACCGCCGCGACCGTTCCGGCCACGTCGACGCCGGGAATCATCGGCATCGCGAAGGGCTGGTACGAGCCCTCGCGGAAGTACGTGTCGACGGGGTTGACGCCCGCGGCCGCGACTTCGACGAGGACCTCGCCCGCCGCCGGGTCGGGCGTGTCGATGTCGTCTACCTGAAGCACGTCGCGTCCGCCGTGGTCGTGGAATCTGACAGCGCGCATGCCGAACGATGGGGTCGGACGGGTGATAAATTCGGACGACTCGGGGCGAATCGCGGCGACACCGACGGCGGCTTGCTCGGCGCGTTCGACCTCCGAGATTCGTACGTGCAGGCGTACGTCTGCGTATCCTGTAGACTTATCCGATTTTATTCCGGATAAATTATGAATTCCGAGGTTAATTCGGTCATGAGTGAGCCTCTCCGGCGATTTTCACCTGTCGGCTCTGAACGGAGATGAATGGGATTTAAGCGCGTGCCTTTCCCTCCCACGCATGGTAATGAAGCTTCACGAATACCAGGCGAAGGATATCTTCGCAGAGGCTGGGATTCCGGTGCCAGAGTCCCGTCTCGCGTCGTCGGTAGAGGAGGTCATGGAGGCGGTCGAGGAGATCGGATACCCCGCCGCCATCAAGGCGCAGGTACACGTCGGTGGGCGTGGCAAGGCCGGTGGCATCAAAATCGCCATGGACGAGGACGAAGCTCGACAGGCCGCGGAGGACATCCTCGGGATGGACCTCAAGGGCTACACGGTCGACCGGGTGCTCGTCGAGGCCGGCGTCGACTTCGAAAACGAACTGTACGTCGGTATCACGATGGACCGCAGCGAGGGCAAGCCCGTCGCGATGGTCTCGACGGAGGGCGGCGTCAACATCGAGGAAGTCGCGGAGGAGACCCCCGAAGCCATCGCCCGCGAGCACATCGACCCCGCGTTCGGCCTGCACCCCTACCAGGCCCGCAAGGTCGTCTTCGAGGCGGGCATCCCCCGCGACGTGGCCTTCGACGTGGCCTCGTTCCTCACGACGCTGTACGACCTCTACGAGTCGAACGACGCCTCGGACATCGAAATCAACCCCGTCATGATTACGTCCGACCGCGACATCGTCGCCGCGGACGCCGTCATGAACATCGACGACGACGCCCTGTTCCGTCACGACGACCTCGCGGCGATGGAAGAGGACGCCTACGAGAACGACCTCGAGGCCAAGGCCGGCGAGTACGGCTTCGACTACGTCCGTCTCTCGGGTAACGTCGGCATCATCGGCAACGGCGCCGGTCTCGTCATGACGACGCTCGACCTCGTGGACTACTTCGGCGGCGAGCCCGCCAACTTCCTCGACATCGGCGGCGGCGCGAAGGCCGAGCGCGTGGCGAACGCGCTGGACATGGTCTTCTCCGACGAGAACGTCGACTCCGTCGTGTTCAACATCTTCGGCGGCATCACCCGCGGCGACGAGGTCGCCAAGGGTATCAACGAGGCGCTGGAGAGCTTCGACGAGATTCCCAAGCCGGTCGTCGTCCGCCTCGCGGGCACGAACGCCGAGGAGGGCATGGAGATTCTGAACACGGACCTCGTACAGGTCGAGGGGACGCTGGAGGACGCCGTCCAGCGTGCCGTCAAGAACGCACAGGAGGTGTCCCAATGAGCATTTTCGTCGACGACGACACGCGAGTGGTTGTACAGGGTATCACGGGTGGCGAAGGCAAGTTCCACACCCGCCAGATGATTGAGTACGGCACGAACGTCGTCGCCGGGACCTCCCCCGGGAAGGGCGGTCAGGACGTCGACGGCATCCCCGTCTACGACACCGTCGAAGAGGCCGTCGACGAGGAAGACGCCAACGCCTCCGTCGTGTTCGTCCCGCCGGCGTTCGCCGGCGACGCCATCTTCGAGGCGCTCGACACGGACCTCGACCTCGTCGTCGCCATCACCGAGGGCGTCCCGACGCAGGACATGGCCAAGGTCAACAAGCGTCTGTCGGAGACCGACACGCGCCTCATCGGCCCCAACTGCCCGGGCATCATCACGCCCGGCGAGGCCAAACTCGGCATCCTCCCCGGCAACATCTTCGAGGAGGGTAACGTCGGTCTCGTCTCCCGCTCCGGTACGCTCACGTACCAGGTCGTCTCGAACCTGACCGAGCGCGGCATCGGCCAGACCACCGCCATCGGCATCGGCGGCGACCCCATCATCGGCACGTCGTTCGTCGACGCCCTCGAGGCGTTCGAGAACGACCCCGACACCCACGCCGTCGTCATGTGCGGCGAAATCGGCGGCGAGGACGAAGAGCAGGCCGCGAAGTACATCGCGGAGAACATGGACACGCCGGTCGCCGGCTTCATCGCGGGCCGCACGGCACCGCCGGGCAAGCGTATGGGTCACGCCGGCGCTATCGTCTCCGGTTCGGGCACGGGCACCGCGGAGTCCAAGATTTCCGCCCTCAACGACGCGGGCGTCCCCGTCGGCGACACGCCCAACGAGGTCGCCGACCACATCGAAGACTTCCTCTAAGCCCGCTCGAACGCGGTTTTCGACTCGCTTCGATTCTTTTTCCCACCTATCGCAACGTCGCGCCGCACAGCCCACAGCGTCCGCCGTCGGCCGCGTTCGGCACGCCGCACTCCCGGCAGACCGCCGTTCGCCGGCGCGATTTCTCCCGTGCGGACCGCAGGAACGTCGTCGGGTCGACCGCCGTCCCGGTCGGCCCGCCGCCCTCGTCGACTCTGTCGAGGACGCGCTCGACGAGGTCGTCCTCGCGCATGGCGTCGAGCAGTCTGACGAACCCGACGAACAGGAGCGACGGCGCGACGATACAGAAGCCCGCCACGAGCAGGCGGAACTCGGTTTCCATGTGGCTTGCTAGCGTTCGACAGACGTATGGTTGACGCTCGTGTCGCCCGCGGGAACTCGCGCGCGCGTCGGCGGTTCGTAGGCCGTCGCCGCCGACTATATTATCTAGATTGATACTCAGGTGCGCGGATTTATGCACCGCATTCCGGTCGGTACGGTAATGGCCGAGAATCTCGTTTTGGAGGCCGAATCACGGCTTCCTGATGCGATTACGGAGAGCTACACGCGGCGGCTGGTCGCCGCGATGCTGCTCGTTTCAGTCCTCGTCGCCGGCGTCGGAGTCGTCCAGTATCAACAGACGGCATCCACGATAGACGAGGACGCCCGCGCCGACCTCCTCACCGAGGCCGAACGCGAGGCCCTGCAGGTGAACACGTGGTTCGACGAGCGGACCCGCCTCGCGACCATCGTCGCCGACGACCCCTCCGCCGGGAGCACCCTCGACGGGCGGTCCTCGGCGACCCTGACGGCCGCCAAAGAGGACATGCCCGCCGACGTGGCCGCGCTCCACTTCGTCGACACCGAGACGACGACCGTCCTCGGCTCGTCCGAGGAGGGCGCGGTCGGGACGACGCTGTTCGAAAGCGGGTCGCTTCCGCTCCCCGCGAGCGCCGACCTCTCGGACGACGGCGTCGAGCGGACCACCGTCTACGTCGAAGACGGCGTCGCCTACATGGGCTTCGTCGCGCCGCTTCCGTCCATCGAGCCCCGCGCAATCGTCCTCGTCGCCGAGGCGTCCTCGCTCGGGGCCGCGCTCGACGGCAACCACATCGACGGCGGCTTCACCCAACTCGTCACGACCGACGGACGCGTCCTCTACGACGGCGGCGGCGGCCAGTCGAACGTCGCCTACCCCGCCGCCGAGGCGTCCGAACTCGACGCCGCCTTCGCCGGCGCGACGGGCGTCTCCCGCCTCGCACCCGTCGAGGGCTTCGTCTCCTCGCCGCACGTCGTCGCGCACGTCCCCGTCTCCGGCGGCGTGCTCCTCCTGCACGCGCCGGCCAGCAGCGTCTTCGCGCTCTCCCGGAGCGTCGGCCTCCAGATTGCGACGCTCCTCGCGCTTTCGATGCTCGGCTTCGTCGCCTTCGCGCTCATCGTCCGCGGGAACACCGCGCTCCCGCTCGTGGACCTCGCGTCGACCGTCTCCGCGCTCCGCGACGGCGACCTCGACGTGGAACTCGAAACCGACCGGCGAGACGAGTTCGGGCAGGTCGTCCGCGGCGTCGACAACCTCCGCGACGACCTCCGCGACCAGCGGGCCGACGCCCGCGCCTACAGCGAGGCGATGACCCGCGCGGCCGACGGCGACCTCCGCGTCCGCCTCCCGACCGACTCCGAGAGCCGCGATATGGCGACGGTCGCCGCCGCGTACAACGAGATGATGGACGACATCGAACAGACCGTCGGCACGGTCAAGACCTTCGGCGAGGACGTGGCGACGCTCGCCGACCGCGTGGCCGACCGCGCCGACGACGTGTCCGCCGCGAGCGAGGAGGTGTCCGCGTCGGTCCAGCAGATTTCCGAGGGAGCGAGCGAGCAGACCGACAGCCTCGTCGCCGCCGCCGACGAGATAAACGACCTCTCCGCGTCCATCCAGCAGATAGCGTCGTCGGCCGACGAACTCGTCCGGCTCACCGAGGAGGCCGAGGCGCGCTCGCTCGACGGCCAGACCGCCGCCACCGACGCCCTCGACGACATCGACGCCGTGCGCGCCGAGACGGAGGCGACCGTCGACGAGGTCCGCGAACTCGACGACCGCCTCGCCCGAATCGAGGACATCGTCGAGGTCATCACCGACATCGCGGAACAGACCGACATCCTCGCGCTCAACGCGAACATCGAGGCCGCCCGCGCGGGCGAGGCCGGCGAGGGCTTCGCCGTCGTCTCCAACGAGGTCAAACAGCTCGCACAGGAGACCAAGTCCTCGGCGGGCGACATCGAGTCGCTCGTCGCCGAAATCGAGACCCAGCGCGACGCCGTCGTCTCCCGCATCGAACGCATGCGGGCGCAGGTCGAAGAGAGCGCGACCTCGGTCGACGAGGCGCTTTCGTCTTTCGACGGTATCGTCGAGCGCGTCGAGGAGACGACCGCGAGCGTCCACGAGATTTCGGACGCGACGGGCAGTCAGGCCGACTCCTCCCAGGAGGTGCTGTCGATGACCGACGAAATCGCGGGCATCTCCGAGGAGACCGCCGCCGAGGCCGAGAACGTCTCCGCGACCGCGGAAGAACAGAGCGCCGCGCTCGTCGACGTCAACGGGGACGTGCGCGAGCTCTCGTCGCACGTGAGCCACCTCGACGACCTCCTCGACGCCTTCGAGGTCGACGACGGGGGCGAGGTCTCGGCGACCATCGACGACGTGCTCGGCGACGCGGCCGCCGGGTCCGGCGCGAGCACCGACCCGACCCAGTCGCGCGCTGAATCCACCCCCCAACCCGAGCGAGAACCCTCGCCCGCGGACGACTGACATGCGCGTCGACGACATCATGACCGAGGAGGTGGCGACCGTCGGACTGGGGTCGAGCGTCGCCGACTGCGCGCGAACCATGCTCCGCGAGGGCGCGGGAAGCGTCGTCGTGATGGCCGACGGCGGCCCCGCGGGCATCGTCACCGAGTCGGACGCGCTCCGCGCCGGCGTGGCGAGCGGCAAGCCCCTCGCCGCGGTCCCGGCCCGCGCGGTCATGTCGAACCCAATCAAGTGGGTTCGACCGGACTCGACCACGCGCGTGGCCGCCGAGAAGATGCGCGACCAACGGGTGAAGAAACTCGTCGTCGTCGACGGCGCGGAGATGGTCGGCATCGTGACCGCGACGGACATCGCCTTCCACCTCTCGGACGTGGCCCGCGGCGTCGGCCAGATGATAGAACTCAAGGACAAGTGGGAGTCGGACCGCCGGTTCCGCTGACCGCCGCCTCGACGCATCGACACGTCGACTGCTACCAGTTGACTGATTCTCGGCGAAGCGTTGATAACGACGTCTCGCTTCTAGTCTCGACGAGTGTACGACCGTCTCGCGTCGATTCGTCCCCGCGTCCGGTCCGGCCTCGAACGAGCGTTCGCGGCGGACCACACCCCTCACGAGGTCGCCGCCAGCTTCGCGTTCGGCGTCTTCTTCGTGGCCATGCCGACCGCAGGGACCGCCCTCGCGCTGTTCGCCCTCATCGCCTACTTCGTCGAGCGGGCGAGCCGACTCGCGCTCGTCGCCACGCTCGTCGTCTTCAACCCGCCCGTCAAGTGGGCGGTCTACGGCGCGAGCTTCTGGCTCGGTTCGCACCTGCTCGGCCCGGTTCCGGGGGCGTCCGTCGCCGACGTGTCGCTCAGCGCCGGTCTCGACATCCTCCTCCGACAGCTCCTCGGCAACACGATTCTCGCCGTCGCTCTCGCCGTCGTCGGCTACGCGGTGACGCTCCAACTGGCGCGCCTGCACCACCGACGACAGCGGTCGGAGACGCCGACGCGCGGCGCGGACGCCCGGAACGACGACGCCCGGTCCGACGTGTCGTCGTGACGCTACCGCTGTGACCGTTCTTCTCTGCCTTCTTCGAACGCCCGGAGCGACTGGATGAGTTTGTAGCCGAGGTAGACGACCGCAAGCGGGATGAGGAGCAACAGCGCCAAGATGACGAGTTCGGGACCGCCGGGGATTTGCAGGAGGGTCATGGGCGGGATTCGCGGGCGGAAGACATAGTGGTTGGGTGGTGCGGGAGACTGTCTGTTCGGTTGGGTGGAGCGAGAGACTGTATCAGGAGACACGCTCGCTTCGCTCGCGTGAACCTCACTCGCAACGCTTCGCGACTCACGGCTTCGCCGTTCGTCTTACTGCGACACTACGTGTCGCACGTTGCTCGCTGGTTCAAATCTGCCCGCGACACGATTGCACGCGACTCGCGGCACCGAGCACACGCTACGCGGTGCTCGGGAGGCAATTCGTCGCGAGAAAGTAGTGGGTTGGGGCAGATTTGAACTGCCGGCCTCCTCCATGTCAAGGAGGTGTCATAACCAGACTAGACCACCAACCCGGTTGTTGCGAACATCGCCGAACGCCGAAACGCGGGAAGAGGAGTGGGTTGGGGCAGATTTGAACTGCCGGCCTCCTCCATGTCAAGGAGGTGTCATAACCAGACTAGACCACCAACCCGGTTACGGTGCTTCCCGCGCCCGTTCGGACGCATCTCTCCGTTGTCCGGGGTTACAATTTAAGCTTTCGAATCGGACTACGTGCGGCGATTCGGGTCACAGCGCGTTCCCACCGTTCGAGGCGGGCGATTCGCTCCGAGCGCCGTCCGTCGGAGCCGGCGATTTTCGCCAGCCCGACACGCTTAAGCCGATGTACTGATTTGTACATCATAACCCGAAGAAGTACATCGGTGATTACCAATGCAGGATTATATCGAACGTGTGACCGGCGGTGCGGACCTGACTGTCGAGGAGGCGCGCGACGCCGCGCGGGCGGTCTTCGAGGACGCGACCGAGGCGCAAATCGGCGCGCTCCTCGCCGCGCTCCGGGCGAAAGGCGAGACCGAGGCCGAAATCGCGGGCTTCGCGCAGGGGATGCGCGACGCCGCGTTGACCATCGAGCCCGACCGCGGCCCGCTCGTCGACACCTGCGGCACCGGCGGCGACGACTACAACACCATCAACGTCTCGACCACGAGCGCGCTCGTCGCGGCCGGCGCGGGCGCGGCGGTGGCCAAGCACGGCAACTACTCCGTCTCTTCGTCTTCTGGGAGCGCCGACGTGCTGGAGGTCGCCGGCGTGAACGTCGAGGCCGAACCCGAGTCCGTCGAGGCGTGCATCGAGGACAACGGCGTCGGCTTCATGCTCGCGCCCGTGTTCCACCCCGCGATGAAGGCCGTCATCGGCCCGCGGAAGGAACTCGGCATGCGGACCATCTTCAACGTCCTCGGCCCGCTGACGAACCCCGCCGGGGCCGACGCGCAGGTCCTCGGCGTCTACGACTCCGACCTCGTCCCCGTCATCGCCGAGTCGCTGTCGCACATGCCCGTCGAGCGCGCCCTCGTCGTCCACGGCTCCGGCATGGACGAAATCGCCCTCCACGACGCGACGACGGTCGCCGAAATCGACGGCGATGAGATTACGGAGTACACGCTCACGCCCGCCGACCTCGGCCTCGAACAGGCCCCCATCGAGGCGGTCGCCGGCGGCACTCCGCAGGAGAACGCCGCCGACCTCGAAGGCATCCTCACCGGCGACGTGACCGGTCCCAAGCGCGACCTCATCCTCGCCAACGCCGGCGCGGCCGTCTACGTCGCCGACCTCGCGGACTCCCTGGAGGAGGGCGTCGAGGTCGCCCGCGACGCCATCGAGTCCGGCGCCGCGAAGGCCAAGCTCGACGCGCTCCGGGAGGCGTGAGATGACCCGCGTCAAAGTGTGCGGCGTCACCGACGAAGCCGACCTCGGAGCGGTCGACGCGGCCGGTGCCGACGCGGTCGGTGCCATCTGCGACGTGCCCGTGGACACGCCCCGCGAGATTCCCCGCGAGCGCGCCCGCGAGCTGTTCGCCGCCACGCCGCCGTTCCTCACGACCGTCCTCGTGACGATGCCCGACTCTATCGACCACGCCCGCGACCTCGCCCGCGAGGTCCAACCCGATGTACTCCAACTCCACGGCGACTTCGCGGCCGACGACCTCGACTCGCTCCGCGCGACGGGCGTCGGCGTCGTCCCCGTCGTCGACGCGACCGACCTCGACCGCGCACGCGCTCTCGCGCCCGTCGTTGACGCTATCCTCGTCGACACGCCCTCCGCGTCCGGCGCGGGCGGCACCGGCGAGACCCACGACTGGGACGCCTCGCGCGAACTCGTCGAGGCGGTCGACGTGCCCGTGGTTCTCGCGGGCGGCCTGACCCCCGACAACGTCGCCGAGGCGGTTCGGACGGTCGAGCCCTACGGCGTCGACGTCGCGAGCGGCGTCGAGGCCTCCGGCGGCGTCAAGGACCACGACGCGGTCCGCGCGTTCGTCGCCGCGGCGAAGGCGGCCCGCGGAGCGTCCGAAGGTCACGAGGAGGTCGTCGCGTGACGACTCCTGACACCGACCGCGACGAGTTCGTCGAGCTCGTCGGCGACGCGGACGAACCGGTCGTGACGCACCTCGTCGCCGACCTCGACGTGTCTGTGGACCCGCTGGCCGCGTACACGACGCTCGCCGACCGCAGCGACTACGGCTTCCTCCTGGAGAGCGCCGAGAAGGTCTCCTCCAGCAACCCGCAGGGCGCGTTCTCCGCGCCCGCGACGGTCGCCGATTCCCACGCGCGCTTCTCGTTCGTCGGCTACGACCCCGAGGCGGTCGTGACGGTCGGCCCCGACGGCGTCGACGTGACCGACCTCGGCGGTCCCGCCGCCGAGTTCGTCGGCGCGGGCGACGGCGACGTACTCGACTCCCTGCGCGGCGCGCTCCCCGACCTCCCGCGCGTCAACTTCCCCGAGACGGACCGCCAGACGCTCACCGGCGGTTTGGTCGGCTTCCTCGCCTACGAGGCCGTCTACGACCTCTGGCTCGACGAGGTCGGCCGCGAGCGCCCCGATACCGACGACCCGGACGCCGAGTTCGTCCTCACCACCCGGACGCTCTCGTTCGACCACCGCGAGGACGCCGTCCGCCTCGTCTGTACCCCCGTCGTCTCGCCCGACGACGACCCCGGCGACGTCTACGACGGCGTCGTCGCCGAGGCCGAACGCGTCGCCGAGAAGCTCCGGGCGGCTGACGACCCCTCACCCGGCGGCTTCGAGCGGACCGGCGAGGAGGCCGGTTCGCGCGAGGACTACGAGGCCGCGGTCAGGAAGACGAAAGAACACGTCCGCGACGGCGACATCTATCAGGGCGTCATCTCGCGCACCCGGAAGCTCCACGGACAGGTCGACCCGGTCGGCCTGTACGCCTCGCTGCGCGAGGTGAACCCCTCGCCGTACATGTACCTGCTCCGGCACGGCGACCGGCGCGTCGTCGGCGCGAGCCCCGAGACGCTCGTCTCGGTCAGGGGCGACCGCGTCGTCGTCAACCCCATCGCGGGGACGTGCCAGCGCGGCTCCGGGCCGGTCGAGGACCGCCGCCTCGCCGGCGAACTCCTCGCGGACGGAAAGGAGCGCGCAGAGCACACGATGCTCGTCGACCTCGGCCGCAACGACGTGCGCCGGGTCTCGACGCCCGGCAGCGTCCGCGTCGAGGACTTCATGAGCATCATCAAGTACAGCCACGTCCAGCACATCGAATCGACCGTCTCGGGGACGCTCGACCCCGACTCGGACGCCTTCGATGCCACGCGCGCGACGTTCCCGGCGGGAACGCTCACCGGCGCGCCGAAGGTCCGGGCGATGGAGATTATCGACGACCTCGAAGACGAGCCCCGCGGCGTCTACGGCGGCGGCGTCGGCTACTACTCGTGGACCGGCGACGCCGACATGGCTATCGTCATCCGGACCGCGACGGTCGAGTCCGACGGCTCGGAAGACACCATCACCGTCCGCGCGGGAGCCGGTATCGTCGCCGACTCCGACCCGACCGCGGAGTACGAGGAGACCGAACAGAAGATGGGCGGGGTGCTCGACGCCGTCCGCCGCATCGAGTACGGGACCGAGGAGGTGTCGCAATGATTCGACTCGTCGTCGTCGACAACTTCGATTCGTTCACGTACAACCTCGTGGAGTACTTCTCCGAGCAGACCGTCGAGGGCGAACCGCTCGACATCGAGGTACGCAAGAACACCGCGTCGCTCGACGAGATTCGCGACCTGAACCCCGACGCCATCGTCATCTCGCCGGGGCCGGGTCATCCGAAGAACGACCGCGACGTGGGCGTGACGAACGACGTGCTCACGGAGCTTTCGACCGAGATTCCGACCCTCGGCGTCTGTCTCGGCCTCGAAGCCGCGGTGTACGCCTACGGCGGGACCATCGGCCACGCGCCGGAGCCGATTCACGGCAAGGCGTTCCCGGTCGACCACGACGGCGAGGGCGTCTTCGCCGGCCTCGAAGACGGTTTCCCGGCCGGCCGCTACCACTCGCTCGTCGCCACCGAGGTTCCCGACTGCTTCGACGTCTCGGCGACGACCGACCACGACGGCGAGGCGCTCGTGATGGGCGTCCGCCACCGCGAGTTCCCCATCGAGTGCGTCCAGTTCCACCCGGAAAGCGTGCTCACGGGGTCGGGACACGGCGTCGTCAGAAACTTCCTCACGGCGGTCGCCGGCTTCGACGTGGCCTGAATCGGATCAGACACGCCGAGGCGCGGTCGCGGTTTTTGCCGTTCTCTTCGCCCGATGGCCGTGCAGCCACCTCAGAGGACGTTGATGCCGAAGAACGAGAGCAGCAGCAGCGCCCCGACGACGATGGCGGCGATGGTGACCAGTCGCCACGCGACTTTGAGGAACAGTCGCCCGACGAGGATGACGACGGCGACGGCCACGAGCACCACGAGCATCTGACCGAGCGGCCCGGAGAGCAGGCCGCCGAGCTGTAACGGTGTGAGCGCGAGGGGAGTCAGTACCATACCCCGATATGACACCCGTAGAGCGGATAAGCTTGTGGGCGGTCTCGTCTCGCGGTTCCGGTGCGATTCCGCCGTCGAAACGACCGATTTCGGCACCCCTGAGCGGTTGGGTGATTTGAACATACGAATTCTGATATTTATCTGAATGTCGACTGTCCGGCCTCCCTTTATATCCTCTCCGGTGATGCGGCACTGTTCACCATGTGACCGATTCAGACGGCTCGTCTCCCCCCTCACGTTCTACTGGATATCACCGTTACGTCTGTCGATTTTCTCCGCCGAGATTTCACTTCCGCTCCGCTCTAACTACGGTTATGTGGCTTCCGTCCGTTCTATGAATCCGTGCACTTCGGACCCGGTCGTCGGCCGCCGACGTAATTGCACTAATTATGATACGTTCGGCGGTCGAACCTCCGAGTTCGAAGCCCTTAACCAACCACGCAACACACACCAATATCGTCACCAATGAGCGGAATTTCCGGACACTATCGACGCGACCTCGCCCGAACGCGGCTCGGGCGGGAGGAACAGTAAGATGAGCGACGCGAACCTCTCGACGGACGAAATCGTGCTTCCGGTCAAGCGGACCGAAGGCGAGACCCTCGAAGAACGGATGACGGGCAACGCCTACAACAATATTCTCCCCGCCCGTTACCTCCGCAAGGACGCCGACGGCGACCTCGTCGAGACGCAGGAGGACCTGTTCCCCCGCGTCGCGAAGAACATCGCGCTCGCCGAGGCCGTCTTCGAGGCCGAACAGCGCGACATCGAAATCACGGTCACTCCCGACCTCATCAAGCCGGACCACCCGCGCCGCGACGAACTCGCCGAGGAGGTCTTCGGCAAGGGCGTCACGGCCGACGACGACGAGGCCGAGACGACGCTTTCGGTCTACAACGTCAACAAGTTCGCCTACGAAACCCTCGTCCCCGAACTTCCGGAGGGCGTCCGCGAGGTCGTCGTCGAGAAGCGCGAGACGTTCGAAGAGATGATGGGACAGCTCTCGTTCATGCCGAACTCGCCGACGCTGATGAACGCCGGCGACGAGCTTCAGCAGCTTTCGGCCTGTTTCGTCGACTCGCCCGGCGACGACATCACGGACATCCACCAGACGGCCAAGGAGGCCGCCGAGGTGTTCCAGTCCGGCGGCGGCATGGGCTACGCCTTCTGGAAGCTCCGCCCCTACGGCGACGCGGTCGGTTCGACCGGCGGCATCGCCTCCGGCCCCATCACGTTCATGCGGACGTTCGACCAGATGTGCGAGACCATCGCGCAGGGCGGCGCGCGCCGCGGCGCGCAGATGGGCGTCATGCGCGTCAGCCACCCCGACGTCATCCAGTTCCTCCACGCGAAGAACAAGGACGTCTCGCTCGCGCACACGCTCCGCCTGAACGACCCCGACGACTTCACCCACACCAAGTTCGTCGACGCGCTCGACGAGGCGCGCGAACTCATCGACGAGGACGGTCGCGTCCCCAAGCACCTCCGTAACGCCGTCGAAGGCCACCTCTCGAACTTCAATATCTCGGTCGGTATCACCGACGGCTTCATGGAGGCGCTGTACAACGACGAGGAGTTCGTCTTCACGAACCCCCGCACCGAAGAGCCGCACGTCGCCACGCCCCAGACGAAGGAAATCTACGACATGTTCGGTCTCGGCGAGCACGTCGAGGTCGGCGAGGTCCTCTCGGTCCCCGCGAAGAAACTCTGGAACCAGATTATCGAGGGCGCGTGGGAGAACGGCGAACCCGGTGTCGTCTACCTCGAGCGCGCAAACAAGCAGCACTCCTTCGACGTCGAGAAACATCCCGACCACCGCATCCTCGCGACCAACCCCTGCGGCGAACAGCCGCTCGAGGAGTACGAGGCGTGTAACCTCGGCCACATCAACCTCTCGACGCTCGTCGCGGAGGACTCGCCCGACTGGCGCGTCTGGTACGACGCCCACGGCGACGAGTACGACTCGCTTGAGGCCGCGACGGACGCCTTCCTGGAAGACGCCGTCGACTGGGAGGAGTTCGACCACCGCATCGACAACGGCACGCGCTTCCTCGAAAACGTCGTCACGATGTCGGACTTCCCGGTCGAGAAGATCGAGGAGAAGGTCCGCGAACTCCGTAAAATCGGGCTCGGCATCATGGGACTCGCCCAGATGTACATCCAGCTCGGCGTCCGCTACGGCTCCGACGAGGGCAACGAAATCGCCCAACAGCTCATGACCCACATCAACCACGGGTCCAAGCGGGCGTCCCACGAACTCGCCGAAGAACGCGGCCCGTTCGAGGCGTGGGAGGACTCGAAGTACGCGAACCCGACCGAGTACCGCGAGTGGTTCGAACACCACACCGGCGAGTCCGCCGACGACTGGGAAGACGGCTACCCCATCCGCAACCACAACACGACGACCATCGCCCCGACGGGTACCACGTCGATGGTGTCGAACACCACCGGCGGCTGTGAGCCCATCTACAACGTCGCCTACTACAAGAACGTCTCCGACGACGTGCAGGGCGACGAGATGCTCGTCGAGTTCGACGACTACTTCCTCCGCGTGCTGGAGGCCAACGACATCGACGTCGAGGCCGTCAAGCGCGAGGCCCAAGAGCAGATGGCCAACAACGAGTTCGACGGCGTCTCCTCGCTGTCGACCGTCCCGGACGCCATCTCCGAGCTGTTCGTCGTGACCTCCGACCTCGCGGGTATCGAGCACGCGGGCGTCCAGTGCGCCCTCCAGAGCGGCGTCGACTCCGCCATCTCGAAGACCTGTAACTTCCCGAACAGCGCGTCGAAGGAGGACATGGACGAGGTCTACCGCTACATCTACGACCACGGCGGCAAGGGCGTCACCGTCTACCGCGACGGCACCCGCTCGAAGCAGGTGCTCACCACGCGCGCGAAGAACACCGAGTTCTCCGACGACGAGGAGGCCGCAGAGGCCATCGTCTCGCAGATTCGCGACGTGTTCGGCGACGTGGAGGCGTTCCTCGAATCCGAGGAGGTCTCGGACCTCATCGGCAGCGAACTCGAACTCGCCTTCGCCGATTCGCCGAGCGACGTCGGCAAGAAGCGCCCCCGTCCGGACGTGCTGTACGGCGTCACCCAGCGCATCGACACCGGCTACGGGAAGCTCTACGTCAACATCAACGAGGACGAACACGGCGAGCCGTTCGAGCTGTTCGCCAACATCGGTAACTCCGGCGGCTTCACCGCGTCCTTCACCGAGGCGCTCGCCAAGACCGTCTCCACGTCGCTCCGCTCGGGCGTCGACCCCGAGGAGATCGCGAACGAACTGAAGGGTATCCGGAGCCCGAAGGTCGCCTGGGACAAAGGCGAGCAGATTAACTCCATCCCGGACGCCATCGGCACCGCGATGCGCCGGTATCTCGACGGCGACATCGACAAGGGTTACCCGCAACAGCAGAACCTGACCGAGGTCGAAGCCGAGGCCGCCGCGGCCGAGGACGCGGACACCGACGGCGGCGTCGCCGTCGACGACGGCCCCGGTGGCAGTTCCGACGCCGTTGCGGACCTGCTCGCGGCGGGCGAGAGCCCCGAGTGTCCCGAGTGCGGCGAGATGGACCTCTACTACTCCGAAGGCTGTAAGACCTGCCAGAACTGCGGCTGGTCCGAGTGCTGAACGCGAGACGGTAACTCCCGCCGTCGCCGTCTCGTCCGTCACTCGATTTCCGCTCTTTTCTTTTGCGCTCCTCGACCCCACGAGTCTGCACTGTCCAGTCTCGTTGGCGTGTTCGACGCGAAGGTGTCGTCGAGGCCGGCGGGAGAGACACGCCAATCGTGGACTCTATCGCTCGCACAGTACCCTCATCTCTCGGGGACAGCCATCGCTCCCTCCGGATGGACCGCCCGTCGACGGCGGGAGAGATGTGGTGAGATAGAGTGAGATAGAGTGCGACTGTGGAGCCCGCGCTCGTATCGCTCCGGTGACCCGACGCTGTTCGAGACGAGATGTATCGACCGACGAGACGAGAGACGCAGTCACTCGACCGTTCCCTCGACTGCGTAGTACGGCACGTCGTGAACTGCGAGCGCGTCGGCCCACGTAGTCGGTCACGACTGCCATCGGTCTCGGCTCACTCACGGCGGTCGACCGGCCGCCACCCGGTGCAATTCGTTCTCCGCACGTCGCCGACGGAACGCGAAGACTGGCCTTCGACGAACCCACAAACCACGCACAGCGACTGGGAAGGACAAGAACCACCTCGGTACGACCGTGCGTCTCGGTTCTGTACGTCGTCTGGTCGTCAAGCGGAGTCGTCGCCACTAGCTTTAGCTTTCTACCTTCGAGGGCTGCACGTCGCGACGTTACTCGCCGTTTGAGTGCGTGACGACTGTCGACGCGAGTGCTGCGGCTGTCGGGTCAGCGTCGAAAGAAAGGAAAAACGCCGGGAAGGGTCCCGGTGGTTAGCTATCGTTAGTTGTCGCGGCGGACCGCGAGGAGCGCAGCGGCGACGAGCGCGACGAGGGCGACAACGACACCGAAGCCGGGCGTCTGGGACGACGTGGTGGTCGTCTCGTCAGCCGTCGTGGTGGCGGCGGTGGTCGTCGTAGCCGCAGTCGTGGTCGTCGTGTCTGCGGTCGTCGTGGTGTCAGCCGTCGTCGTGGTGTCCTCAGCCGTCGTGGTGGAGGTTTCCACGGACTCGACGACGTTGCCGTCGACTTCCTCGTCGGACGCGACGCCACCGTCAGCCGTCACGGTGAACGTGTCGCCGACGCTCTGCTCGGAGAAGTCGAAGCTACCGGAGAACGAGCCGTCTGCCTGGACGTAGACCGTAGCGGTCTTCAGGAAGCGCGGCTGCGTGTCACCGTCGGACTCAACGCGGAGCGTGAGTTCCGTACCGGGCGCGACGTTCGAGGAGCCAGAGATCATCTGGTCCGCAGCGTTCGTCACGTTGACCGGGTCAGCGTCGAACGTGTGTTCGGCTTCGACGTGCTCGTAGGAGTCAGTCTGCGACGAGTTGTCGTCAACGAGCGCAAGGTTGGAGGAAGAGACCTCGTCTTCCTCGATCATCTTGAACTGGACGTTGAACGAGTCGTCGTCGTCGACGTCGACAGCGTTACCGGAGGTCTTCTCAGAGGACTGGAGAACACCGTCGTCGTTCTCGTCGCGGTACGCGTCAATTTCGTCCGAGTCGAACACGACGAAGTACGTGTCGTTGTCGCCGTCTGCGACAACAGAGGCGTTAGCGACGTCGAGGATCTTCGGGTCGCGGTTCGGGTCGGGGTTCGTCTGGTTGATCGTCAGACGGTAGGAGTCGTCGTAACCGTTGCCGGTCGCGAAGAAGTTAGGCGTCTCGTCGTCCTGGGCACCCGTCGTGCCCTCGAGACCGGAGGCCTCGATCTGGACGACAACCTGGTCTTCGAACGCGATCTGGCTGTCTTCAGTGATGTTGCCGTTCTCGAGCGCCTCGGAGACCTCGTCGAGGTCCGTCAGCGACTCGCCGGCCGGAGCGGTCCACGTGCGGACCGCGGAGACGCCGCCTTCCTCGAGGACGAGGGTCGCGACGTTCTCGCTGTCAGAGACTGCGCTGCCCGTGCGGACTTCGAGGTCGTAGTCGCCAGCGTCGATGAGGTTGCTGGTCGCGAGGCCGACTTCGGCCACGCCGTCGTTACCAGACAGGACGTCATCGTCGCCGTCTTCGACGTCGAAGACGCTGCTCGGGTTGTTGTTACCGGTGGCGGTGGACTTCGAGGAGTCCCAGAGGAGGATGACTTCGCCGTCGTCGTTACCGTCTTCGACGGTGACGTTAGCGGCGTAGCCCTGCTCCCAGCTACCGATGGAGACCGTTGCGGTGTCAGTGTTTTCGACGGTCACCGGGATGGAGACAACGTCGCCGCGCTGCTCGGTGATGACGGACTCGCCGAAGTCGGCGGAGCCCTCACCGGCGTCTTCCACGGTGATGGTGTCGGATTCGACGGAGACACCGGAGGCCGTGTCGGTCACTTCGACCGTGTAGTCGCCGGTGTCGAGGTCGAGTTCGCTCGCGTTGAACTCGAAGTCGTATTCACCCTGACCGTTGAGGTTGACAGTCATGCTCCCGTCGTCGACTTCGTCGCCGTCGTCGTCGAGGAGAGCGATCTTGACGTTCTCGCGGTCGGAGTTCGCGTTGACCGTACCTTCGATGAGGTCCTCGTCGGTGACGTTCAGGTCGTCGATGGAGACCTCGAGACCGAGGTCACGGACCTGAATCTTCTCGTCGAGGCCGGTACCGATGGTGATGTTGTAGCGCTGGAGTTCGCGGTTGGACGTGTCGAACGTGTAGACCGCGGAGGTCGAGCCGGTCGAACCGGAGCGGAAGAAGCTCTCGACGTCGTCCTGACTGTCGTCAGATTCGACTTCGACAGCCGTGCCGAGGTTACCGCTCGTCGCTGCAACGGTCTCGCCCTTGTAGGCGTCGGTGACGGAGACAGCGCCGTCGTCCGTGACCGTGACCGTCGCGACGGTGACCGTCGAGTTGTAGTCGTCGTCGAGACCCTCTTCGAGCTCGTTGCCCTCGGTGTCTTCGACACCTTCGAGGTTCACGACGATGTCACCGGTGTAGAGGTCGTTCGTCTGGATGACGAGCTGACCGGGGTTGTTCTGGGTCGGACCAGAGGAGACAACCGCGGAGGTGACCTCTTCGCCGTCCTGGTACACTTCGATGTTGCCAGCGTAGTTGTCAACTTCCTCGTTGAACGAGAGTTCGAGGAGGTCGTTGCTGCCGTCGTTGTAGTGGACGGCGGAGATGAGCTCAGGCTCGTCGTTGTTCGTGACTGTGACCGTGGAGCTCACGTCTTCGGACGTCGTGCCCGTGACGGGAGCGCCGGCGGTCTCAGCCGCGGCCAGCTCGTACTGACCGGGCGTCAGGTCAGAGACGTCGAGGCCACTGACGAGAACGTCCATGGCCGAGCCCGCGGTATAGGAGTCGTTAGTTGCGACCGGTTCGCCAGAGTCGAGTGTACCGTCGTCGTCAAGGTCGATCCAGACGGTGGTGTTGTTGTCACCAGCCGTGGCGTCAACCGTGACGTCGACAGTTGCGCTGCTTCCACTCACCGTCGTGGTGTTGATGGAAGTAGCGGCAGCAGCAGCACTACCCGTAAACGCGATGGACCCGGCGAAAACCGAGAAGACCATCAGCGCAGCGAGGAGTACCGCGCGGATTTGCTTATTTCGTGTCATTGTTGATGGTGTTGCAGTCGGGGACATCGTTTTCGTCGGCCCTCGGACGGAACCAAGCCGGGCAGAACCCGGGCCGAGGCGAGGTACTCACAGATGCCTCCGTGGGCAGGGGTACAGTTTGCTCTGTTGACCGTTCGCGGTAAATACTTTGTGTGATTGAATGGTTTCTGAAACGTTACCAATCGTGTCACACAGGCCTCGAAACCCGATTCTACCCCACAAAGCATATGTACGTCTGTTGAAAATATATCTAGCGCGTGCGCACGCCACCTTGGGTAGGAACGGCGTCCCCGGTTCGCCGGGGGCGTACTCGTTCTCGATAACTATTCGTCGAGCCTTGGCTGTCGAAGCCACTCGACGTCGGCACTTCTCACAGATTTGGATTGTCGACCGCGTCTGCGGACGTACGTCCCTCGCGTGTACTATGGGACTCCACGCGTACGTGCGAAAGACACATTTTTTGGTACGTTTATCGTCACCAGCCGACAGCCATACCGAGTAGTGGAGAAGAACGACCGGGAACGTGTCAGACATTCTTTAAACTGATTCGACGACGGAGTACCATCACCCTCTTAAACGACATATAAACACTATATTAATGCCCGAATTGTTTCGAGAAACCATCCATTAATCTGGCACGTACATTTAAGTTACCCCGGGGATACGAGTCGGTTGGACACACCGCGACGGGTGCCGGGCAGGGATGACGGTTGCGCAGCGATGAACGCGTGCGCACCGGCGTCTTCGGCGAGCGATACCGTCCCGGGTGTCGGACACAACGCATGCAACTCAAACATCTCTTCACGGAAGACCGTGCAGTCAGTCCCGTCATCGGGGTTATCCTGATGGTGGCAATTACAGTCATCCTCGCGGCCGTTATTGGTACCTTCGTCCTCGGTCTCGGCGACCAAGTGAGCGAGACGTCCCCGCAGGCGAGTTTTAGTTTCGATTACGACGGGTCTAGTGCGCTGACGATTACCCACGAGAGCGGTGAGCAGATTCCGGCGAATCAAGTCACTGTGACGGGTGACTTTGACAGCCCTGGTAATGCCTGGACTTCTTACGCAGGTTCTGATCCAATTACTGCTGGTGGCTCAGCAGTTGTAAACAAGAGTGGTGGTTTCAGCGACGGTGATACTGTCCGCGTCGTGTGGACCTCCGAGAGTGGGAGTACGTCGTCCACCCTTCAGAAATGGACCTACAACGGATAGATGAACTTCAAACAACTCCTCGCTGAGGACGACGCGGTATCACCGGTTATCGGTGTTATCCTCATGGTCGCGATTACCGTTATCCTCGCGGCCGTCATCGGCACGTTCGTCCTCGGTCTCGGCGACCAAGTCGGCGACACCGCCCCACAGGCGAGTTTCAGCTTCGACTATCAGGATGGGTCGTCGCTAGATAACCTCACCGTCACCCACGACAGCGGGACGGCAATTGACGCTGAAAACGTCAACCTGACCGCCGATACATCGTTCCAAACGGTTGCATCAGACGGGAGCCTCAGCACGGCCAACACTAGCAAGTCCTTCGCAGACATGGGCGTCTCTGACGACGTGACTGCGGGAACGTCCGTCCAAGTCGGAAACAGCACCTTCGACAGCGCAACGTTCCGCATCGTCTGGACCTCCGAGAGTGGCAGTAACTCCGCCACGCTCCAGAAGTGGTCCGGCCCCGACGCCTAAACGCGACACAACCTTCGCGGCAACGTTTTCTTCGGACCGCCTGACTGCGTAGCGTTGCGGCTGGCACGACCACGGAACGCGTCGCTACCACGGCTGCGGCGAACGAAACGTGCTCTCACGAGAAAAGACGGTTTTAGTCGGTACGACGGGCGAGTGCCGGACTCAGACCGGACGGCCGCCCTCGGACGTGCCGACCAGCCACGTCCCGAGCGTGAGCGCGCCGGCACCGACGGCGAGCGCGTAGGACATCACCTGTGCGGCGTTCGGCAGCATTCCCGGCAGCATCGCGAGCGTCCCGACGATCATCAGCGCCATCCCGATGACGGCTTGCTTCGAACTGAGCAGTCCCATGTCCGTCTCTCCGGAAGCGTCCGATATGGAACTTGCGCTTTTGCTTCGCCGGTTACTCGTAGTCTCGCTCCCCGGCGGGGACGACTACGTCGAGCCAGTTCTCCTCGGGGGGAAGCGGACACTCGAAGGTGTCGGTGAACGCGCAAAACGGGTTGTACGCGAGGTTGAAGTCCACGACGACTTCGTCCAACTCGTCGAGGGGCGCGTCGGGCGTGAGTTCCATGTAGCGACCGCCGTTGTAGGTCTGCTGACCCGTCGTCTTGTCGCGGAAGGGGACGAACAGCGTCGGCGAGTCGTCGTGTTCCTGACGATACGCGCCGAGGGTCAGTTCGGCGTCGCGGAGTTCGAAGTGGAACGTGGCGACGCGGAGATACCGGACCTCGCCGTCGGTCGAGGTGTCCATCGTCACCGGCTCGGGGTCGTCGTGCGTCTCGACCGACGCGGTCACCCGGTAGTCGGGGTCGGGGTCGAAGTAGTCGAGGCCGTCGAAGTCGTCCCGTTCTTCCGGCGGAATCGGCGACTGAGGATGCGACCCGAAGAAGTCGTCTTTCTCCTCGCGTTTCGCCCGGAGTTCGGAGACGTAGGCGTCGGCGTCGAACGCGTCGTCGGTCATACGCGACGGTACCCACCGGCGACACCTACACCTGACGGTTCGAAGGCGCGTTCGAACTCGTTACGCGGACAGGTGGCGCTTGGCGGTCGAGATGCGTTTGAACTGCTCGTTCGTGAGCTCGATGTCCGCGGCCACGACGTTCTCGCCGAGCTGGTCGACGGTTCGTGCCCCGATAATCGGCGCGGTGACCTGCGGGTGGTGCATGAGCCACGCGAGGCTGACCTGTGCGGGCGACGCGCCGACCGCCTCGGCGACCCCCTCGATAACCTCGAGCGCGTCGAAGTTCGACGGCGTGAGGTAGGAGTCGGCGAACCGCTGGTCGTTCGCCGCGCGAGAGTCCGCAGGCGGGCGCTCGTCGCGGGCGTACTTGCCCGTGAGAAAGCCGCCAGCCAGCGGCGACCACGGCACGACGCCGATGTCGTAGTCGGCGCACATGTCGAGGTAGTTCCCCTCTATCTCGCGGTTGACGGCGTTGTACCGCGGTTGGGCGATTTTAAACGGCTCGTAGCCGCGCTTGTCGGCGAGTTCGTTCGCCTTGACGACCTTCCAGGCGTTGGGTTCGAGCGTCGAGGTGCCGAGGTAGTTCACCTTCCCGTCGCGGACGAACCCGTCGAGCGTCCGCATGAACTCCTCGACCGGCGTCTCGTCGTCCCACCGGTGGATGTACAGCAGGTCGACGTAGTCGGTGCCGAGCCGGTCGAGGATGCGGTCCATCTGGCGGCGGAGGTGTTTCCGGTTGAGCCCGCGGCCGTTGGCGTCTTCCCGCGTGGGCCAGAAAACCTTGGACGCGACGACGAAGTCCTCGCGGTCGCGCGCTTCGAGCCACTCGCCGATGTACGTCTCGCTCGCGCCGTCGCCGTACATGTCGGCGGTGTCGATGAAGTTCCCGCCGGCGGCGGCGTAAGCGTCGAGCAACTCGTGGGCGCGGTCGCGGCCGACCTCGACCTCGCCGTCGTCGGCCTGTCGACCGAACCGCCACGTCCCGAACGCGAGTTCGGAGACCGTCGTTCCGGTCCGTCCTAGTGGAACCATCGCGAGCGACATACCGAATCCGAAGACCGGACCGCGGTAAAGCCACTCGATTCACGATGGTCGAAGATGAGAAACCTGAGGCCGTGGCAGGTCGGCGCATCGAGCGTCTGAGGAGCGGGCGAGAACCTCGATGGAGGCGCGTGGCGAGCGCTCGCGAGGTCGAGAAACGGAGAGCGGGAGGTGGAAAGCGAGAGGTGGAAAGCGAGAGGTGGAAAGTGAGAGGTGGAAAGCGGGAAGTGGAGGGAGAACACCGCGTCTGTTTGATTCGCCGTGTCAGGCAACGCACGCACGATTACGGACAGGCGTGTCGGCGCGACCGGGCGACTACGACCGGGCGTAGTTGTGCCCGAGCACGAGCGCGAGCGCGTTGAGCGCGAGAAGCGCTCCGAAGACGGTGAATTCGCTCGCTTCGAGGCCGCCGAAGAGCAGGGGCACATACAGGAACGGGAGGGCGACCGCGGCCCAGAAGCCGACGAACCGAAGCGGTGCGGCGACGAGTTCGAAGCCGAGGCGGAGCGGTTGTTCTTCCGTTACGACCTCACGGAGTTGGGAGAGGCGTTCGCGGGGGACCGTGGATGGGGAGTTCGACATTGGTTGGGGGGCACCTACGAGCACAACATGGAGTGGAGGGGTCATAATTACGTGCGAGAATTCCGTTCGTTTCATACTCGTTTACTTGAGACTATTCGGTAAACGTGAAATTTCACGGACCAACGAGCGGCGTTCTAATACTTCACAAACGCCGCTAACTCTTTTATTCACACAACAGTCAAGCGTTCTTGAACAGTCGTCGAATCCTGAATTTCCACGGTTCGACCGAGCGGACTCGGTCCTCGGTGCGCTCGGTGGCCCCCGTGTGGACCGTCGGGCGGGCGACGCTTCGACCGGCATCGTCCCGCAGGGAGCAGGGATTTAGCCCGCCGGCGCGACTGTCGATGCGATGCCAGACCTCAATCGCGTCGCAAAGCGCATGTACAACATCCACCCGAACGCCATGCACCTCACCGTCGGCGAGGAGATAGACGGCACGTTCACGCTGGAGAGCGCGGAGTTCTTCCAGACGGAGTTTCAGGCCGAGGGCCGACGCGACGGCGACGACGCGGTCTACCGGTTCGCGACGACCGAGGACAACGACGCTGTCGTCGTCGGTCAACAGCGACCCGGTGAAAACGGGTGGAGGATGGTCGGCGAAGTGGACTCGGTCGAGCGGGCGGACGCGTAGCCGCGCTTTTCAGTCGGTCGCGCGGACGCCGTCGCCGAACCGATAGCGGAGTTCGCGCCGAATCGCCCCGCGCTTCAGGAGGAGGAACCCGAGGAAGATGAGCGCGAACCCGCCGACCGTCGACGGGGTCGGAACTTCGCTCAGGAACGCCCACCCCGAAAGCGCCGCGAAGACGGGCGCGACGTACGAGACGAGGTTGATTTCGATGGGGCCGAGGCGGTCGAGCAGGTCGAAGTAGATGAGGAAGCCGAGCGCGCTCGCCGCGAGCGAGAGGTACCCGAGCGCGGCGACGGACTGGACGTTGAAGACGACCGAGCCGAGACGCTCGCCGAGTGCGACGGACGCGACGTGCATCAGTCCCGCCCCGAGGAGCATCGACCACGCCTCCATCGTCTCGATGGACAGCTCGGAGTCGACCCGGCGGGTCAGCACCGACCCGAGGGCGAAGGCGGCGGCCGCGCCGAAGATGAGGAGCTTCGCGACCGTGCCGCCGGCGAGGAGGTTGCTCGGGTCGAGCCCCGAGAGCACCGCGACGCCGACGAGGCCGAGGAGGAGGCCGACGACGCCGAGCGCGGTGAGCCGCTCGCTCGGGAGCAAGAGCCGCGCGAATCCAGTGGTGAGCACCGGGCTGAGACTCACGATGACCGCGGCGGCGGCGCTCGTCACGCCCGGGTCGGTCTCGCCGATGAACAAGAGCGCGTGGTAGGCGGCGATGAGGAAGACCGCGCCGATGGCGACTTCCGTCCACTCGGCCCTGCCGCGCGGAAGCGGCGAGTCGGTGGCGTACAGCGCGTAGGCGAGCATCACCACCCCCGCCACGTCGTACCGGAGAGCGGCGAAAAGCACCGGCGGAAAGAACTCGAGTCCGGCTTTGATAGCCATGAACGCGGACCCCCAGACGGCGGCGAGGACGACGAACAGACCGAGGTTTCGGTACCGTGTCACAGCGATGGTGCGCCCGGTGGGGGCCTGAACGTTTCGTTACGGGGTGGTTTCGCCGGTGCCGCGGGGCGAGAACCGCCCACCGGCCACCGCCAACACACCGGTCGTCCGTCGTCGCTCAGTCGTCGGCCTCGGCGGCCGCGCCGGCGTTCGTCTCGATGACGGTCACCTCGTCGGAGCCCTCGTAGAGGTGACACGCCGCGGGGTGCGGCGCCTCGCCGACGGCGGGGCGACGCGTCTCACAGGGGCTCTCGAAGCGTTCCCGAAGCGTCTCGCCGGCGCGGTCGGCCTCGCCCTCGGCGAGGTGGCCGAGCGCCGTGTCGACGACGCCCGCGACCTCGCCGCGGAGTTCGGCGTCGACGTGTCGCGCGCGGGCCTCCTCGATGAACGCTTCCGTGTCCGCTCGGTCGGGGTCGGCGGCGTCCCAGATGTGGTCCGGGTTGACGTCGCCGACCGCCAGGGCGTCGCGGAGGTCCATCACGGAGCGGTAGGTCCCCTGTTCGATGTCGAGGTCGTCAGGGGGGATGACCTGCGGGCACCGCGTCCGGAAGCGACAGCCCGACGGCGGGTTTCGCGGCGACGGCACGTCGCCCGACAGCGCCTCGACCCGCCGGCCGTGTTCGGCCGTGGAGGGTCGGGGAACGCTCTCCAACAGCGCCTTCGTGTAGGGGTGTTTCGGCGACTCGAACAGCTCGTCTGTCGGGCCGAGTTCGACCACGTTGCCGAGGTACATCACGGCGACGCGGTCGCAGATGTGGCGGACGACAGAAAGGTCGTGGGCGATAAAGAGGTACGTCAGCCCGAACTCCGATTGGAGGTCGTCGAGCAGGTTCAGCACCTGCGCCTGCACGGACACGTCGAGCGCCGACACCGGCTCGTCGAGCACGATGAAGTCCGGTTCGAGCGCGAGCGCGCGGGCGATACCGATACGCTGGCGCTGGCCGCCGGAGAACTCGTGGGGGTAGCGGTCGAGGTGGTTCGCCGAGAGGCCGACCCGCTCCAACAGGTCGGCGACCTTGTCGCGCCGCCACTCGCGTTTCGACTCGCCGTCGGCGGACTCGGGAATCCCGTGAATCTTCAGCGGTTCGGCGACGATGTCGCCGACGGTCATTCGCGGGTCGAGACTGGAAAACGGGTCTTGGAAGACGATTTGGGCGTCCCTGCGGAACGCCTTGAGTTCGTCGTCGTCCATCTCGAAGACGTTCGCCCCGTCGAAGGTGACCGCGCCGCCGGTCGCCTCGCGCAGTCGGAGCAGCGTCTCGCCGGTCGTGGACTTCCCGCACCCGGACTCGCCGACGAGGCCGAGCGTCTCGCCGCGTTCGACCTCGAAGGAGATGCCGTCGACGGCCTTCACGCTCGTCGGGTCGCGCCCGAGGAGGCTGTCGACGAACGAGTCCTGCTCGAAGTAGTACTTCTGGAGGTCCCGAACCGCGAGGAGCGGCTCAGTCATCGGCGTTCACCTCTCGGTCGACCGCATCGGCCGCGTCGGCCGAATCGACGGCGTCCGCGGGGTCGTACTCCTGTTCGGCGAGGACGCACCTGACGCTGTGTCGGCCGTCCAGTTCGTACTCGGGGATGCGGGTCAGACAGTCGGTCATGGCTTTGGGACACCGGTCGGCGAAGTAACACGCGTCGGGCATCTCCGAGTCGAGCAGGCTCGGCACGTTGCCCGAGATGGGTTCGAGGCGACCCGAGGGGTCGTCAACGTCCGGAATCGACCCCAACAGTCCCTGCGTGTACGGGTGGACGGGGTTGTCGAAGATGTCGGCGAGCGGGCCGCGCTCGACGACTTCCCCGGCGTACATGACGCCGACGCGGTCGCACATCCGGGCGATGACGCCCAAGTCGTGGGTAATCATCAGGATGCTCATCCCCTCCTGTTCCTGCAGGTCGCGAAGCAGGTTGAGAATCTGGGCTTGGATGGTCACGTCGAGCGCGGTGGTCGGCTCGTCGGCGATGAGGATGTCCGGTTCGCCGGCGAGCGCCTGGGCAATCATCGCCCGCTGGAGCATCCCGCCGGAGAACTGGTGAGGGTACTCCTCGGCGCGGTCCTCGGGGTCGGGGATGCCGACCTGGTCGAGCAGTTCGACCGCGCGGTCCATGCTCTCGTCGTCGACGTAGCTCTTCGAGGGGAGAAGCGAGTCCACGAGGAGCGAACCGAGACCGTAACCCTGCGTCCGCGAGCGCGTGCTTCGCGGGTTCGACCGGGCGCGGCGCTGGACCTCGACCGCCTCGGCTATCTGCTCGCCGACGGTTATCGAGGGGTTGAAACTGCTCATCGGGTCCTGAAACACCATGCTGAACGACGGGCCGCGGAGCGACCGCCGGACGCCCTTCGGGAGCCGCCGGATGTCCACGAGGTCGCCGTCGACGGCCTCGGGCTTCGACCCGCGGAACTCCTCGGCGAGGTCGGCGTTGCGGTACCATATCTCGCCTTGGGTCACGCGGCCGGGCGATTCGATGAGGTCGATGACCGAGAGCGCGGTCACGGACTTACCGGACCCGGACTCGCCGACGATGCCGAATATCTCGCCGTCTTCGACGTCGAACGAGACGCTCTCGACCGCGTTGACCTGCCCCTCCTCGGTGAAAAACCGAGTGGAGAGGTCGCGGACGCTGAGAATCGTGTCGGCCATCTCAGACGCCCCCCTCCCCTTCGATGCCGGGGTCGAGCGCGTCTCTGAGCCAGTCGCCGACGAGGTTCAGCCCGATGACCGTCACCACGATGGCGAGGCCGGGCATCGTCGAAATCCACCACGCGGTGGACTGGTACTGCCGGCCGAGGGCGATGTCGAAGCCCCACGACACGTCGGCGCCGGAGAAGCCGAGGAACGACAGCGCCGATTCGAGCAGGATGATGGCGGCCACCTGAATCGTCGCCAACACGAGGATGGGCGTGATGGCGTTGGGAAGGACGTGTCTGAGCATCGTCCGCCCGTCGCTCGCGCCGAGGGCCTTCGCGGCCTTCACGTACTCCTCCTCGCGGATGGAGAGCGCTTCGCCGCGGGCGACGCGGGCGAACCACACCCAGTTGACGAGCGCGACGACGACGATGACCGTCCCCGGGAGGACGACCGTCTCGGGCATTCCCGTCGGTAACCCGACCGCCGAGCGGAACGCCGGGGCGAGTCCGGTGGCGACGAAGGGGTCGGGGATGGGCGCTTGGGCCTGCCCCCAGACGCCGACGAGGGCGATCGCGAGCACGAGCGAGGGGAACGCGAGCATGATGTCCGCGCTCCGCATCAGGAGGTCGTCCACGCGACCGCGGTAGAACCCCGCTGACAGCCCGACGAGGACGCCGATGAGCGCCGCGAGCGACGTGCCGAACAACCCGACGAGGATGGACGTTCTCGCGCCGTAGATGATGCGCGAGAGGATGTCCCGCCCATTGCCGTCGGTGCCGAGCGGATGGGCGGCCGTCGCGTTCGTGTAGACGGTCTGCGTCTCGGTGACGACCTGACCGTCCTCGATGACGACGCTCCCGTCTTCCATCTTCGTCACCTCTTTCGTCTCTTTGGTGCTGAAGCCGAGCGGCGGCTGTCGGGAGTTATCGAGACTCTGTTGAGACGGGCTATACGGGGAGATAAACGGGGCGAAGACGGCCATCGCCACCATGAGGATGACGACGACGATGCCGAGCTTCGCGAGGAGACTCCGTCTGAGTTCCCGACGAAGGTTTCTGCGTGTGCGTTCCGATATCATAGAGCGTTAATCGTAGGCCACCTGCGGGTTGACGTAGGCGTACAGGGCGTCGACGAGGATGTTCACGAGGACGAACCCGACCGCGACGACGATGAGCGAGCCCTGTAAGACCGGCCAGTCGCGGGCGTTGATGCTGTTGATGATGAGCGTCCCGAGCCCCGGCCACGCGAAGACGGCCTCCGTGATGACGGCCCCGCCGATGAGCGTGCCGAGCTGGAGGCCGATGACGGTGATGACCGGAATGAGCGTGTTCCGAAGCGCGTGTTTGTAGCGGACCAGGGTCTCCGGAAGCCCCTTCGCCCGCGACGCGCGGACGTACGTCTGCCCGAGCTGGTCGAGCATCCCGCTGCGGGTGAGTCGCGTGATGAGCGCGGTGAAGTAGGTCCCGAGCGTGATTGCTGGCAGTGTGATGTGCCACAGCCACGTCACGAAGCCACGTATCGCCGCGCCCGCCTCACCGCCGACGAGAAGCATCGCGATGCCGTCGAGGCCGATGGGGCGCTGGCTCGTCGGGAACAGGTTCAACTGGACCGCGAGCACGAGGATGAGCATCACCCCGAGCCAGAAGTTGGGCGTGCTGATGCCGACCAGTGAGAACACGGTCGCGCCGTAGTCCGCGGGCTGGTGACGCCGCGTGGCCGACAGGACGCCGAGCGGAATCGCGATGACGACGGCGACGACGGTCGCCGCGATGGCGAGTTCCAGCGTCGCCGGGAGCTTCGCGACGACGCGCGCCGCGACCGGCGTTCGGGTCACGAGCGACAGGCCGAGGTCGCCGAACGGGATGCCCGAGACGAACTGCCAGTACTGCACGTACAGGGGCTCGTTCAGCCCGAGTTCGGCGATGACCTGCGCCCTTACCTCCGGGTCGACATCGGGCGGTAACAGCACGTTCGCCGGGTCCCCCGGCGAGATGAACCGGAGGCCGAAGACGACCGTAATGACCCCCCAGATGACGAACAGCCCCTGGAGCGAGCGTTTGATGAGGAACCTCGACAGCGACATCGACTACTGCTGGCTCATCGCGTACGCGTCGATGCGCTCGTCGGAGCGGGCCTCCCAGGCGATGGCGTCGTTGACGCCGTAGACGCTGTACTGCTGGTTCAGGAATATCCACGGGCACTGCTCGTGGGCCATCGCGTTCGCCTCCTGGAGGGTCGCCTCGCGCTCCTCGCCGGACTGGTTGCCGGCCTGTTCGAGCAGCGCGTCGAACTCCTCGTTTTGCCACGTCGTGAGCGTCCCGTCGGAGGCGAGAAGCGCCTCCATGACGAGGCCGCCGTCGAACGTCGCCTCGCCCCAGCCGATGAGGAACCACGGCGGGCGGGCCTCGATGCTGCCCGCGAGCAGTTCGTCCACGAGCGACCCGAAGTCGCGCTGGCGAACCGTCGCCGTGACGTTCGGTAGCTCGTCGATGTAGCCCGCGACCGCCTGCGCGATTTCGAGGTCCTTCAGGTAGCGGCCGACCGGCGTGTTGAGTTCGATCTCCGCGCCGGCGTAGCCGGACTCTTCGACCAACTGCTCCGCCTGGTCCGGGTCGTACGGGTACGGGTCGAGGTCGGGGTTGTGGCCGACGAACTCGGGGAGCGTCGGCTGGCCCGTCTGCGCGCCGAAGCCGCCGAGGACGTTCTGGACGATGCTCTCGAGGTCGATGGCGTAGTTCATCGCCTGCCGGAACTCGACCGAGTCGAACGGTTCGACGTCGTAGCGCATCCCGTTGTAGATGATGCGGGTCGACGGGGCCGCGGCGACGCGCGCGTTGTCGGAGTTGGTGACGCGCTGGACCTCCTGGGGCGGGACGTTGACGATGAGGTCGGTCTCGCCCTGCAGGAGTTGGTTGACGCGAGTGCTGGCCTCGGACGCCGCGCGGAAGGTGAGGGTGTCGACCGCCGCGGGCTCCTGCCAGTAGTCCTCGTACGCCGTGAGGACGACCTCCTCGTCTTCGGTGTACGAATCGAGTTGGAACGGTCCGGTACCGTTCATGTTCTGACCGATGTACGCCTTGTCGTTCTCCTCGACCCACGACTGCTGCATCACGTCGAGGTAGGTCGCGAACTCGGAGAACACGATGGGGTTGAGCGAGGAGTTGTTGACCTTGACGGCGTTCTCGCCCTCGATGACTTCCGCGCCGGCGACGCCGGCGAGTTGGTCGCTCTGCGGACTGGCGAAGCTCACCTCCTCGTCGACGACGCGGTTGATGCTGTACGCGACGTCCTCGGGGGTGAGTTCGTCGCCGTTGTGGAACGTGACGTCCTCGCGGAGGTCGAACCGGACCGCGTTCTCCCCGTCGATGCGCTCGTAGTTCGTCCCCAGTGCGGTCTGAATCGACCCCGCCGCGTCGCGGGTCAGGACGCCCTCGTACGCGTGGAGGACGACGATGTCGGTCGTCGTCTCGCGGTGGTCGTGCGGGTCGAGGCCGGAGGGCATCTGGCCCTGCGTGATGGTCACGTCGAACGAGCCGCTGTCCTCGGTCGTCGTCGTTTCGGTGGTCTCGGTCTCCTCGCCGCCGGTCGTCGTCGTTTCGGTGGTCTCGGTCTCCTCGCCGCCGCCGCCGGAACAGCCCGCGAGCGCCGCCGACGCCGCCGCGCCGCCTGCCAACTTAATGTACGACCGTCGACTAATGTGTGAATTGGTATCAGCCATCGAAGGTAGATTGCGTCGGTCGTTCTTATATCCATTGCCTGTGATTCGGCTCCCGCATAGCGTTCTGCCCATATATTGTGCGCAGTTATGCTCCCGAGTCATCACCCCCCGAACACGGGGTACGTTTATTAGGGACTATCGCCGAACGATTCGTATGGCCGTGACCGGCCGTCCCACACTTCGGGACTTGTTCGACGAGTCGCCGACGCCTCACATCGCACACCCGCCGCGCACGCACCAACGACACTTCTACGTCGCGACGGACGGGTCGTACCGCCCGAACGGCGGCGGACTCGGTGCGGTGATAGAGACCCGCGACGGCGAGCGAGTCGCCCGTATCGCGCTCCCAGACGTGCCGCCGAACAACAACGTCTCGGAGTATCGCGCGCTCCACCTCGGACTGGACGTGCTCGCCAATCGCGCGCCGCCGGGCGCTCGCGTCGGCGTCCTCGTCGACCACGACGACCTCGCCGCGAACGTCAACAACGCGGTGCTCGCCGGCGACCATCCCGACTGGAAGTCGCCGAAGCGCATCGTCGTTCCCGCCGGCAGCGAACACCACTGGCGGGGGATTCAGGCCCGCATCGCCGGGTTCAAAGAGCTTCGCGCCGCGCGAATCGACAGCCGCGAGAACCCCGCGCACCCGCTGGCGAACGCGCCGGGGGAGTACGAACACGTCAACCGGCGGCCCGACCGCTGCGTGCTCCCCGACCCACCGGAGTTCGACACGGACTCCGGCACGGACGTGAGCTATCTCCCGCCCTCGCGGTTCGAGGGACGCGCGAGCGACTGAGCGCGAGGCGTCGACGGCGACCGCGTTCGCCCCCGCCTCCGTCGGGTGGGCCGCCGAGCGCGAGCCGTCTCATCGGGCCGTCGCCTCGTCGACGGCCGGTCACTACTTCGTCAAAAAGTTGACAACGCGGAGCGACGACGCTATCGCATGGACTCCGCGGAGACCGTCGACACGTTCGACCCGCGGCGACGCGGACTCTCGCCGCTCGGCGCGGCCGCGAGACGCCACGCACGCCGACTCGTCGCCACCGGCCTCTCGACGGCCGGTTTCGTCTTCGCCGCCGTCCGCGACCCCGGAATCCTGTCACCGGCCGCCGGCGTCTCACCGACCGCCGGTGTTTCGACGGATGTCGTTACCGCCGGCGGCCCGGCCTTGCTCGTTCGCCTCGAACTGGGCGTGCTCGCCGGCCTCCTCGCCGCCGGCGCTTCGCTCGTGTTTCTCGCCCAGCGCGACCCCGCAGTCGATATCCGCGCCGCGTGGGGCTGGTTCGCGCTCGCCGCCGCGGGGTTCCTCGTCGGAACCGCCGCCGCGCGTCAGGTCGCGCCCGCGCTCTTCGACCTCCTGGTCGAGTGGGGCCGCGTTACGGCCGACTCCCGCCAGTCGGCGCTCGAACTCGAACTGTTCTTCCCGGCCGCGGTCGGCGGCGGCGCGGCCGTCGCTCCGCTCTTGCTCGGATTACGCCGCGCCGGCGCGCTCTCTCGTCGACTCGCCGGCGGGACGAGAGGGCTGTCGCTCCTCTGTCTCGTCGCCTTCGCCGCGTGTTTCTCGCCGCCGGACTCGACGACGTTCGCGCTCTACGCGGCCCCGCCCGCGGTCGGACTGGGCGTCGCCGTCGCGTGGGTCGAGTTCGGGTGAGCGACTCGCCGAAAAATCCGAAGACCGACTGCGCGTTACGTTACTCTTCTTCCTGCGCGTCCACGACCGCCGTCGCCGCCAGCTCGAACGACCAGCTTTTTTCGGTTCGGGTTCGCTCCGCTCACCCTCCCCGGAAAAAGCTGGACCAAAAAATCCCTCGCTTCGCTCGGGTCCGTTACTCTTCCTGCGCGTCCACGACCGCCGTCGCCGCCAGATTGACGATGTCTTTGACTTCGTCGCCGCGCTGGAGGACGTGGACCGGCTTGTCCATGCCGACGAGCATCGGACCGATGGCCTCCGCGCCGCCGAGGCGCTGGAGGAGCTTGTAACCGATGTTACCCGCTTCGAGGTTCGGGAAGACGAGCAGGTTCGCGGGGTCGTCGAGCTCCGCGAAGTCGTAGGTGCCTTCGAGGATGTCCTCGACGAGGGCGGTGTCGGCCTGCATCTCGCCGTCGACCGGGAAGTCAACGGCGGGGTCGTCCTGCAGGAGCGCCGCGGCGTCGCGGGGCTTGCGCGTCCCCTCGTTCGTGACGCTCCCGAAGTTGGAGTACGAGAGCAGCGCCGCGCGGGGTTCGACGTTGAACTGGCGGGCCAGCTCCGCCGTGTGCTTCGTAATCTCCGCGAGAATCTCCTCGTCGGGGTCGAGGTTGACCGTCGTGTCGGCGCAGAAGACGACGCGGTTCTTGAACGTCATCATGTAGACGCCGGCCGCGTAGTTGGCGTCGTCGGCCGTGCCGATAATCTGCAGCGGCGGGCGGAGCGCCGAGGGGTAGTGGTGAGTCAGCCCCGTCAGCATCGCGTCCGCGTCGCCGACCTCGACCATGACGCTGGCGAAGTAGTTCGAGTCGCGGCGGACGAGTTCCTCCGCTTCGGACTTCGTGATTCCCTTGCGCTGGCGAAGCTCGTAGAGGCGGTCGACGTAGTGGTCCCACTCGCCGTCGCGGGGATTGGCGATGGTCGGGTCGAAGTCGAGGCCCAACTCCTCCGCCTTGCGCAGAATCGTCGTCGTCTTCCCGACGAGGATGGGCTCGGCGATTCCCTCCTCCTGCATCTGGTAGGCGGCGCGAATCATCTTCTCGTTGGAGCCCTCGGCGAGGGCGACCCGCTTGGGGTTCGACTTCGCCTTGTTGAGGACGACGCGCATCATCTCGCGGGACTTCCCGAGCCGGGCTTCGAGGCGCTCGCGGTACGCGTTCATGTCGAGGCGCTTGCGAGCCGCGCCGGAGGTCATCGCCGCCTGCGCGACCGCGGGTGCGACTTCGAACAGCACGCGGGGGTCGAGCGGCTTGGGAATGACGTAGTCGGCACCGAACTGGAGCGGGTGGTCGCCGTAGGCCTTCACGACCGCGTCTGGCACGTCCTGTCGGGCGAGTTCGGCGAGCGCCTCGGCGGCCGCGCGCTTCATCGCCTCGTTAATCTCGGTCGCGCGCACGTCGAGCGCGCCGCGGAAGATGAAGGGGAACCCGAGGACGTTGTTGACTTGGTTCGGGTAGTCGGAGCGCCCGGTCGCCATGATGACGGTGTCCTCGCGGGCCTCTTTCGCGTCCTCGTAGGTGATTTCGGGGTCCGGGTTGGCCATCGCGAAGATGACGGGGTTGTCGGCCATCGACCGCACCATCTCCTGGCTGACGACGCCGCCGACCGAGAGCCCCGCGAGAACGTCCGCACCCTCCATGGCGTCGGAGAGCGAGCCCTCGTCGACCGGCTTGGCGAACTCGGCTTTGTACTTGTTGACGTCGCCCGCTTCGACGCGCGACTCGGTGATGATTCCCGAGGAGTCGCACATCGTGATGTTCTCCTTTTTCGCGCCGAGGGAGACGTAGAACCGCGCCGTCGCGAGCGCGGACGCGCCCGCGCCGGAGAAGACGATGTCGAGGTCGTCGAGGTCCTTGTCCACGATGTCGGCGGCGTTCAGAAGCGCCGCGCCGGAGATGATGGCCGTGCCGTGCTGGTCGTCGTGGAACACGGGGATGTCCATCTGTTCACGGAGCTGTCGTTCGATTTCGAAGCACTCCGGGGCCTTGATGTCCTCCAGATTGATGCCGCCGAACGTCGGCTCCATGGCCTTCGTCGCCGCCACGAAGTCGTCCACGTCGGCGATGTCGAGTTCGACGTCGAACACGTCGATGTCGGCGAAGCGCTTGAACAGCACGCCCTTGCCCTCCATCACCGGCTTCGACGCCTGCGCCCCGATGTCCCCCAGCCCGAGGACGGCGGAGCCGTTCGAGACGACGCCGACGAGGTTGCCCTTCGCCGTGTACTCGTAGGCGGCGTCTTCGTCCTCCGCGATGTCGAGACACGGCGCGGCCACGCCCGGCGAGTACGCCAGGCTCAGGTCGCGCTGCGTATTCGTCGGCTTCGTCGTCGCAATCTCGATTTTTCCGGGCGGGTCTTGTCTGTGATATTCCCGTGAGTCGTCGTCCAGTCCCATGACCCACACGTCCTCACGCAGGGGGCAAAAAGCTATTCAACAACGTCGAATTTTGACTTCGACAATAGTCGAATCCTCACCGGACGGCGGCGAGGTCGGGACGGCGAATCGACGCCGCTCCGCTCGAAAAATTACTCCGTTTCGATGTGAAGAATTTCCGGGCGTTCGAGTTCGACGGTCCCCTCGGCGTCGGTCACGGTCCGGGTCGGCCAGCGACCGGTCGCGGTCAGCACTTCGACGCCCTCGTCGGTGACGAGCGCCGTGTCCTCGCTTTTCGCCCCCTGAATGGTCGGGTTGTAGGCGTAACCCATCGGCGCGCGGACCTCGTCGTCGGCGTCGGGCGTGGCGAACCACTCGCGGCCGGCGAACCCGGCCGCGCCGCCCTGGTGGTGGTTCAGCCACTCCTCGGACTCGCCGACCGAGTCGTAGGCGTCGCGAATGGCGTCGAACACGTCGCCGGCGGTGCCGCCTTCCACGGCGGCCTTTCGGGTCGCGGCCAGCGCCTCCGTCTCGACCCGCATCGCCCCCTCGTGCCGGGTTTCGAGCCACTCGGGCGCGTCGAACGCGACGGTGCGCGTGCAACTCGCGTAGAGGCCGCCGCGCTGGGCCGTCACGGAGACGAGCGCGTAGTCGCCGAGTTCCTCCTGTTTGGGCGTGTAGTGGCGGTACTTCTGGACCCGCCGCCCGCTGCCGACGAGCACGACCGGCGCTTCGATACCCATCGCGCTGAGCGTGACTTTCAGACCGGAGGCGACCTCGTGTTCCGTGTCGCCCGGTTCGAGTTCGCGACAGACCCGCTCGACGGCGCTCGCCGCGTCGCGGCCGAGTTCGCGGTAGGCCTCGATGTCGGCGTCGGAAAGCGGCTGGCGGACGGCCGCGGCGTCCACGTCCTCGAAGCCGGGCACGTCGAAGTCGGCGGCGGCGGGGGTCGGCGAGACCGCCTCGACGCCGGACGCCAGCGAGCCCTCGTACCACTGGAAGCGGTGGACGCGAACGTCCTCGTGGGGCACTTCCTCGTGGAGCAGCCGGGTCGCTTCGATGTTGTCCGTCACGACGTGGAACTCGTCGCCGTCGTAGCCGGCGGCGGCGACGCCCAAAGGCGAGTCGCGGTCGACGACGTTGTCGCCGCCGAGGAGCCACGCGAAGGAGTTCGGTCGGGCGAACCAGACCGCTTCGAGGCCGTTGTCGTCGAGGTAGCCATCGAGTCGGTCCGCTCGGGATTCGAGTCGCTCGTCCATGTTCGCGCGTCCAACCGAACCGACTTGAATGGGACGGCTCGGACAAGTGGGACGAAGCCCGTCGGGGCGTCCGGAGCCGACCGGTTCCGACCGGTGCCAGCCACGGGGCGGCGCTCCGGAGCGACGCCTTCGAGGACCATACCGACGAGATATAAGTTCGCGCGGTCCCGACCCACGCGTATGACACCTCGGCTTCGCCGCCTCCTCGCGGGGGCCGCCGCGATGACCGGCGTCCTGATGGTCCTCGGCGTGTACACCGCCGCCTCGGGGGCCGGCCTCACCTGCGCCGGGCGCTGGCCGTTCTGCGACGGCTTCCTCGGCCTGTTCCCGGCCAACTGGGGCAGCTTCATCGAGTGGTTCCATCGCCTCGTCGCCATGCTCACCGGCTTCCTCATCCTCGGGACGACCGTGCAGGCGTGGCGCGAGGGCGTCGCGAAAGGCGTCCGCTACGCGCTCGTCGTCGCCACGGTCATCCTCCCGTTCCAAATCGTCCTCGGGGCGCTCACCGTCACCGAGTACGAGTGGGTCATCCTCACCGCCCACTACGTGGTCGCGACCTCCATCTTCACCGCCGTCGTCGCCGCCGCGGCGTGGGGGCTCGTCGACCGCGGCATCCCCCGCATCGCCGACGCGGTGAGACTGGCGCTCGTCGGCGCGCCCGTCATGCTCGTCCTCGCGCCCCACGCGTTCGTCTCCTTCGGCCCGACGACGCAAGCGGTCTACTACGTCGTCGGCCTCGCCACCTACGCCGCGCTCCTCGCGGTCACTCTCTGGGCGAACGCCGCCCACGGCCCGCGGGCGGACGCCTACGGCCGGCTCAGATTCGTCACCGCGCCCGCGAGCGTCGTGGTCGTCGCGCTCCTCATCGCCGGCCGGCAGGTGTACGGCCCGGCGCTCGAACTCGCCCACCTCGGCGGGACGGTCCTCGCGCTCGTCCTCGTCGTCGGCGCGGCGGTGCTCGTCCGCGGCGGGCTTCCGGTACCGCAGGCCGGCGCGACGAACGACGCGGACTGACGAGCGGACCGCAACCAGATTTGTCGTGCGCTCGCCCGGGTGTCGGAGATGCCTTCAATACTCGTACTAATCGAGGCAATATTTACAACAGTATTGCCAGAAGTTGTACGACAATCCGAGACCAACGAAGGGGTGACGACGTTTCGCGGTTGGAGATATATCCCACCCATCTACACAATTCCCGGATATTTTTCGTCAATATCGGAACGAATTGACGAACGGACCGAAGAAGTGTTATACGGGGCTGTGCTACCTGAGGGCTGTTATGGAACGTCGCACCTTTCTGAAGGGCTCCGCCGGGGCCGCGGCCGCGTTCACGCTGGCCGGCTGTCTCGGCGGCGGCGGCAGCGGTAGCGAGACGATTACCATCGGCTCGGACATCCCGTACCGGCCGTTCGAGTACGAGACGACCGAGGGCGAACTCGTCGGCTTCGACGTCGACATCGCGCAGGCCGTCTTCACCGACGAACTCGGCTACGAACACGAGTTCCAGAAGACGAGCTTCGACAGCATCATTCCCTCGCTCAACAACGGGAACTTCCGCGTCATCATGTCCGCGATGACCATCACCGAGGACCGCGCCGAGCAGATCGACTTCTCGGACCCGTACTTCACGGCGTACCAGACGGTCATCGTCCTCAACCAGAGCGACATCTCCTCGAAGGAGGACCTCCGGGGCGTCACCGTCGGCGTCCAGAAGGGGACGACCGGCGAGAGCGCCGCGACCAGCCTCAAAGAGGAGTTCGGCGGCGACCTGACGATTCAGAGCTACGACCAGGTGACCGGCGCGTTCGACGCGCTCCGGAACAACCAGGTCAGCGCGGTCGTCAACGACAACACCGTCAACGCCGCGTTCGTCGAGCAGAGCGACAACGTCCGGTTCCTCGAGGGAGCCGGTGCCGCCGAAGAACAGGGCAAGGAGAACGCCCCGCCGTACCTCACCCTCACCGTCGAGGAGTACGGCATCGGCTTCCGGCAGGACGACGACGACCTCCGCGAGGAGGTCAACGGCGCGCTCCAGACCATCCGCGACAACGGGACGTACGACGAGATTTACTCGGAGTACTTCTCCGGGTAACCCGAACCAGGACGCGTTTTTTATCCCACTACCGTGAGAAACACTACCAATGGCTGAATCTTACTCCGAGGGGCGAACCGGCGACGGTGAGTACCAAGAGCAGTTTTTGAACGACAAAACGCTCAGACGACTGGGCGCGGCCATCGCGGGGCTATTCACGCTCGGAGTCGGCGGATTCATCGCGGCGATTATCTTCACCCAGGTCGATTTCGAACTCTTCGTGGAGATCATCCACCCGCAGTTCGTCAACGCGTTCCTGCGAGTGCTCGCCATCATCCTCGTCGGGAGTCTGTTGTCCGTTACCGCGGGCATCTTCGTCGGACTCGGTCGGGTGTCGAACACGGGGTTCACGAACGCCGTCGCGACCGCCTACGTCGAGTTCTTCCGCGGGACGCCGCTTCTGTTCCAGTTGCTCGTCATCTACGTCGGGATTCCGGCGTTCTGGCCGCCGGGGCAGTTCCCTATCTCCAACTGGCAGTACCCTACAGCCATCATTGGGCTGACGCTCAACCACGCCGCCTACGTCGGCGAGGCCGTCCGCGGCGGCATCGACGCCGTCCCGGAGGGACAGATGGAGGCCGCCCGCTCGCTCGGGATGTCCTACGTGCAGGGCATGCGCGAGGTCGTCCTGCCGCAGGCGTGGCGCAACGCGCTCGCCGCCATCGGCAACGACCAGGTCATCCTCGTGAAGGACACCTCGCTCCTGACGGTCATCGCCGTTCCGGAACTCATCAGCGCGTTTCGCAACGTCAACTCGACCACGTTCGACCCGTGGACGCCGATTATCCTCGTCGCCATCGCCTATCTCATGATTACGGTTCCGCTCGGCAAAATCGTCAGCTACCTCGAAGCCCGCTCGGACTGGGGGGGTGACCGCCGATGAGTCTCCTCGAATTCGACGAGGTTGACAAGTACTTCGGCGAGACGCACGTCCTGAAAGACGTCGACCTCGACGTCGAAGAGGGCGAAGTGTGCGTCATCATCGGCCCCTCGGGGTCCGGGAAATCGACGCTCCTCCGCTGTGCGAACCGCCTCGAAGAGATTCAGGACGGCGAGATTCGACTTGAAGGCCAGTCCATCTCCGCGGAGGACGCGGACATCAACCGCCTGCGCCAGCGCATCGGCATGGTGTTCCAGAGCTTCAACCTCTTTCCGCACAAGACGGCGCGGGAGAACGTGACGCTCGCCCCGACGAAGGTCAAGGGTCTCAAGAAAGGCGACGCCGAGCGTCGCGCCGACGAACTGCTCGACCGCGTCGGCCTCCGCGCGCAGTCGAACTCCTACCCGAACCAGCTCTCGGGCGGCCAGCAACAGCGCGTCGCCATCGCCCGCGCGCTCGCGATGGACCCGCACGTGATGCTGTTCGACGAGGTCACGAGCGCGCTCGACCCCGAACTCGTCGGGGAGGTGCTCGACGTGATGCACGACCTCGCCGAGGAGGGCATGACGATGCTCGTCGTCACCCACGAGATGGGCTTCGCCCGCGAGGTCGGCGACCGCATCGTCCTCATGGCCGACGGCAAAGTCGTCGAGGACTCGCCGCCCGAGGTGTTCTTCGAGAACCCGAAGACCGACCGCGGCAAGCAGTTCCTCTCGAAACTGCTCTGAGCCGGGGTAGCCGGGCACACACCCGGATTCTTCCAACAAGCTTATCCCCCGAAACGCCGCTTGCTGCGGCATGAACTACGCTCCCCGCGAATTCAGTCACGAACCGCCCGATTGCGAACACACCAAGGCCGTTCTCTTCTGTCAGACCTGCGGTCGCGCCGCCGGTATCGACGAGTGGCCCGAACAGACGCACGACGGCCGGACGGTCCGACTCGACTGCCCGGACTGCGGCGAGGTCGTCTGGCGCGGACTGGACGACGAGGCGACCGAAGAACGTCGAGCGCCGACGCCGACGCCCTGAGCCGGCACCGAGCGTCCGAACCGACGACAGCCCTGTTTTACGGAACCATCACTTCGACGCCGACGGTGTCGTAGTCGGTCATCGCGGCCAGCCGCTCGGGAACCTCGTCGAGCGAGACGGTCTTCGTCACGAGCGACCCGGGGTCGACCGCGTCCGACGCGAGCAGCGAGAGCAGGTCGTCCGCACTCGTCGGCGGCATCCCGCGCGCGCCGAGGAACGACACCTCGTGTCTCGTCATCCAGTCGGTCGGCAGCGACACGTTCCCCTTTTCGGCCTCGGTCGTCAGGCCGACCTGCACGTGCGAGCCCCGCGGCCGGACCGACCGGACCGAGTTCCGACAGGTCTCCGCGACGCCGAGCGCGTCGAGCGAGACGTGCGCCCCGCCGTCGGTCAGCCCCCGGATGGCCTCGACCGGGTCCTCCGTGGAGCCGTTGACGACGGCGTCCGCACCGAGGTCGGCGGCCGCATCCAGCGCGGAGTCGCGCACGTCGACGGCGACGACGCGCGCGCCGAGGACGTTCGCCACCTGAATCGCAGAGAGGCCGACGCCGCCACAACCGTGGACGGCGACCCACTGCCCCGCGCGGAGACCGGCGCGGGCGTCGAGGGCGTTGTAGGCGGTCATGAACCGGCAGCCGAGCGCGGCCACGTCGGTCGGCGAGACGCCCTCGGGGAGCCGAATCGCGTTGTAATCGGCGGAGGGGAGATGCACCAAGTCGGCGAACGCGCCCTGCGCGGAGAGTTCGAAGCCGAGGGCGTTGGGGTGGTCGCCCGTGCAGACGTTGCCGTGGCCGGTCCGACAGTAGCCGCACGAACCGCACGCGAGGTTGAACGGCAAGGCGACGCGGTCGCCCTCCGCAATTGTCTCGACGCGCTCGCCGACTTCGACGACGCGGCCCGCGGGCTCGTGACCGAGAATCTGTCCGGACGGAACCGCGTCGTTTGCCCACTCGCCGTGGCCCATCCACGAGTGCCAGTCGCTCCGGCAGATGCCGCAGGCCTCGACCTCGACGACGACGCCGTCGGGGTCGCACGTCGGGTCGGGGACTTCGGTCACGTCGAGCGGTTCACCGTGTTCGCGGAGGACTGCGGCTCTCATACGCGCGGTTCGTCGGGCGGCCCCAAAAAGCTCCGCGTGGCGTCAATCTCGGGCGGCGGGAAGCGGTGGAAACGCGGCGGAATCGCGCGGGGACGCAGCGAACAGTCCCTCAGAAGAAGTCGTCGAGGCCGGACTGCCCGTCGTCGGTCGAGGCGTCGGACTCGTCGCTCTCGGTCGACTCGTCGGCGTCGGCGTCCCGGTCGAGCACGTCGTCGGAGCCGCCACCATCGCCGTCGGCGGCCGCGGCGTCGCCCTCGATGGCCACATCCTCCATCCCGGCGAACGCGCCGCCGGCGTGTGCCTCGACCAGTTCCTCGCGGAGTTCGCCGGCGTCCTCGACGATGGACTGGACCTTGTTCGTCGTCTCGCCGCTCCCGGTGACGAAAGAGACGTGGGACTCGTCGAACTCGTAGTAGGCGGCCATGGCGACGGTCAGCTCGCGGGGCTTGCAGTGGTGGGTGATAGCCGAGAGGTACGGGAGGACCTCGCGGCGGGCGGTCGCCATGCTGAAGCCGCCCTGTTCCGCGATTTTTCGGACGACCGTGTCGCGGGTCTTGTCGCGGGTCGAGCGGTAGGGCGCGCCGCCGTAACGCGTCCACCCGCCGCGGGTCCGGTCGCGGGAGGCCGCGACGCCGGCGGCGAGGTTGTCGGTCGCGTAGCGCCAGTAGGAGTAGTTCTGCGTGGCGCGCACGCGGCCGAGCCAGCGGTCGGCGTTGGCGAGGAAGTCGTAGGCGCGGGCGAGTTCGTCGGGTTCGTAGACGAGCGAGACCTTGTCCTCGACCCACTTCGTGAGGTCGTCGGGCGTCTCGTCCACGTCGTAGGCGGTGTAGAGCGCCTCCTGTGCGGACTTTTCTTTGAGGACGGCGTCGAGGAACTCGAACAGGCCGACGGAGCGGTCGCGGTCGCCCATGACCACGTCCTCCTCGGTGATTTCCTCGCGGCCCTCGGCGATGGCCTGCAGGTCGTTGACGGCCGACCGCAGGTCGCCGCTGTTCATCTCGGCGATGCGGTCGAGGGCGTCGGACTCGAACGCCAGCCCCTCCTTGCGGCAGATGTCGCGGAGGACGGGGACGATAGAGCGGGCGGACACGTCGCGGAACTCGATTTCCTGACAGGCGTTCCGAAGCCCGCGGCTCATGTCGTAGAACTCGTTTGCGATGAGGACGATGGGCTGGCTCGACGACTTGACGAGCCGGGTGACGGCGCTGGCCCCGCCGCGGTCGTAGTTGCCGTGGATGTTGTCGGCCTCGTCGAGGATGACCAACTGCCGGGTGGACGTGCCCGCGGAGGAACCGGCGAGCGTCGCGTTCTTGGCGGCGCGGCCGGCGAAGCGTTCGATGACGTCGCCGGTCCGCTGGTCCGACGCGTTCAGCTCGACCGTCTCCCAGCCCATGTCGGCGGCGAGCGCGTGGGCCGCGGAGGTCTTTCCGATGCCCGGGCTCCCGTGGACGACGACGGCCTCCCGGTGGTCGTCCCACGTCTTGGCCCACTCCGCGAGGGCGTCGCGGGCCTTGTTGTTGCCGCGGACCTCGGAGAGCGTCGATGGGCGGTACTTCTCCGTCCAGTCTACCATTACCGGAAGGAGGACCGAGGCGCGTTTAGTGGTTGCGGAGCGCCGCGCACTGGGCGGACGCGGACTCACCACGCCGCCCGCCGCGCCCGGTTCCGGGCGTCGACGAGCGACCACCCGAGCGCCGCGAGCGTGGTGAGACAGACGACGAACAGCGCCACGACGACGCCGACTCGTCCGACACCGGCGTAGTAGCCGGCGCTGTCGATGACGCCGGCGAACAGCAGACCGAAGGCGACGAGGCTGAGCGGCCGCGCCCACAGCTGGCTCCGAACGAGTCCGACGCCCGTCGCCAGAAGCGACACGCCGGTCAGGCCGCCCAACACGAGCGACGCGAACAGCGCGAACGGGTCGGTCCGCGGCTCCATGACGGGTCCGCGCTCGACGGTCAACACCCAGATAGCGAGCGTCACGGCTCCCATGACGAGCGCGTAGCCGCCGACCGTTCGCTCCCAGTCCATAGCGACTCCCTTCTGTCAGACGCGCTCCGGCCACAAATACGCATCTCCGCGTTCTCGCGCGGGAGAACGTGTGTGCGACCGGAACGTGTTCGAATCCGACTGCTCTGTCGGCCGCGGCCGCTCGCCGGACACTGTCCCGTGCCGACACGTGTCAATGTTCAGAAAACTTATTAGCGCCCTCCGAGTGGACTCCGTTCCATGTTTCCCGACGAAATCGTGACCCCGCGGCTCAGGCTCCGCGCCCTGTCGCGGGAGGTCGTCGACCCGTTGGACGCGTACGAACACTTCGCCGCCTCGCGGTCGGACACCATCGAAGAGGAGACCGAGTTCGTCACGTGGGGCCCCCACGAGACGCCCAAGGAGACGCTGGACTTCCTCGAACAGGCCGGAGAGGGCCACGAGTCCGCCGAAAACGCTATCTACGCCGTCTTCCCGCGCGACGGCGAGGACGGCGCGGGCGAGTTCGCGGGCACCGCCGGCTTCAACCCCGAGTGGGACAAGCGCCGGGCCGTCTTCGGCATGTGGCTCCGAAAGGAGTTCTGGGGCCGCGGCTACTCGGGCGAGCGCGCGGCCGCGTTCTTCGCCGCCGTCTTCGACGTGCTCGACCTCGAGGTCGCGCTCGCGTACGCCATGCCCGAAAACGAGGCGTCGTGTCGAGCCATCGAGAGGTACACCGACCGTTTCGGCGGGCAGGAAGACGGGCTGTTCCCCAACGAAACCGTCGACGCCGACGGGACGCCGCGCGACGTTCGCGGCTGGTCCGTGACCCGCGAACAGTGGGAAGACGCGACGGGCGGCGACTACGACGCCGAGTTCCGCTGGGAGGGTCGCGAGTGAGCGAGCTCTTTCCCGAAGTCGTCGAGACGCCGCGGCTCCGACTGGTCGCCCGCCGCCCGAAGCACGTCGGCGTCCACGAGGCCTACGACCTGTGTTCGGCCCCCGAGATGGACGACGTGACCCGGTACATGCCGTGGTCGCGCCACGAGACGCCGAAGGTGACGAAGGACTTTCTCGACCGCGGGGAGTCGAGTTGGACCGACGCGGAGAGCGCCGACTACGCGATTATCCCGCGCGAGGGCGAGGAAGGTGCGGGCGAGATTGCGGGGTTCGGCGGCCTCCACACCGAGTGGGACCGCCGCGTGGGCGAACTCGGCCTGTGGCTCCGGCCGCGTCACTGGGGCCGCGGTTACTCGGGCGAGCGCGCCGCGGCGCTGGCGGCGCTCGCGTTCGACGCCTTCGACCTCGACGTCGTCTCGGTGTCGCACGTCGCGGACAACGAAAAGTCCCAGCGCGCCATCGAGAAGTACACGGCGGCGCTCGGCGGCGGCCTCGACGGCCGCGAGCGAAACAGCATCGTCATCGACGGCGACCCGGCCGACGAACTCCGCTACAGCGTCTCCCGCGAGGACTGGCTCGACGCGACGGGCGGCGACTACGACGCCGAGTTCCGCTGGGACGTCGACCCCGACGACGTTCGCTGACCCCGACTTATTCTCCGCCGGCGACCGCGCCGGCGACGACGCGGCCGCCCTTCAGGACCGCCGCCGGATCGTTCAGCACCGTCAGGTCCGACAGCGGGTCGTCGTCGAAGACGAGCAGGTCGGCGTACGCGCCGGGTTCGACGACGCCGCAGTCGTCCAGCCCGACCGCGTCGGCGGCCGTCTCGGTCATCGCCCGGATGGCGTCCAGCGGCTCCATCGCGTGTTGCGCCATGAACTGGACCTCGGAGGCGTTGCCGCCGTGGAAGTTGAACGGCGTGCCCGCGTCGGTGCCGCCCGCGATGCGGACGCCGGCCTCGGCGGCCAGTTTGAACGACTCGATGTGACGCTCGTAGACGGTCTCAGTCTTCGCCACGTCCTCCTTCGTCGCCGCCTCGGTGTTGCGGACGATGTGGTACGGCGCGGAGAGCGTCGGCACGAGCGTCGCGTCGCGCTCCAAGAACAGGTCGATGGCCTCGTCGTCGAGGAACGTCCCGTGTTCGACCGTGTCGACGCCGGCCCGGATGGCCGCTTTCACGCCCTCCCCGCCGTGGGCGTGGGTCGCGGTGTGGACACCCCGCCGGTGGGCCTCGTCCACGAGCGCGTGGAGCTCCTCCTCGGTGAACGCCACCGCGCCGGGGTCGCTGCCGGGCGTCGTCACCCCGCCAGTCGTCATGAACTTGATGAAGTCGGCACCCAGTTTCACCTGCTCTCTGACGGCCTTTCGCGCCTCAGTCGCCCCGTCTATCTCGCGGCCCATGTGGTGGCCGTGGCCGCCGGTAATCGTTATCGACCGGCAGTTGGCGACCGTCCGCGGACCGGGCACGTCCCCGGCGTCGATGGCGCGTTTCAGCGCCACGTCGATGTCTCGCGCGCCCATCACGCGAGCGCCCGTGACGCCCGCTTCGAGCGTCTTCCGAGCGTTTCGCGCCTCGACCAGCGTGAGTTCGGCGTCGGACATGCCGACCACGTCCTCGACGCTCCGCTCGCCCGACAAGGAGAAGTGGACGTGCGCGTCCACCAGTCCGGGGGTGACCGTCTTCCCGGCGAGGTCGACGACTCGCTCGTCCCCGCGGGGGTCGAGGTCGCCGACGGCCTCGATTCGCCCCGTCTCGGCGTCGGTTCGAACGTCCGCCTCGTCGATGACGCGGTCGCCGCGAATCACCCGTGGGCCCCGAAGTAACATGCCCGTCGCTATCGCACGGCGAGACTTGAACGTGACCCTCCGGTATTCGATGGCCGTCGGGCGGTCGCTGGACGCGTCGCCGCCATCACGTATCGGCATCGCGTACCGCGAGAGGCCCTCTCACGGCGGCCACGAGACATTTACGGGAGAACGACAATCGCTTCCGACACGATGTCAACGACACCTGAATCGACCCGCGGTTCCACACCATCGACGCTTCGGTCGGTCGGCAGCGGCGGCGTCGCCGGTCTCGGGGCGGCCCTCTTCGGCTACCTCGTGACCTACCTCCTCACCTCCTCGACCATCGAGAACTCGACGGCCAGCCAGGTGCTCGAAGCCCTCGGCTCCGACATCTCGACGTGGAAGGTCGTCGGCTGGGTGTTCATGAGCGCCCACGGCGTGACCACGACGTTCCCCGGGCTGTTCGGGACGACCTCCTCCGCGAACCTCATCGAGAGCGTCGAGGCGTTCTCGCCGGTGCTCTACGTCGCGCCCGTGGTCGCGCTCCTCGCGGCGGGCGCGCTCGCGGCCGTCGTCAGCGGCGCGTCCTCGACGCGGGCGGGCGCGCTGGCCGGCGCGGGAACCACCGTCGGCTACCTCGTCTTCGCGCTCGCGGGCATCGCGCTTTTCACCGTCACCGTCGGCGACGCGGCCGTCAGCCCCGACCCGGTCACGTCCGCGCTCCTCGCGGGCGTCGCGTACCCCGCGGTTCTCGGCACCGTCGGCGGCCTCGCGGCCACGGCGCTCCGGTAGTCGCGCCTGTCCGAGCGCTCGAATCTCCGTTCTCCGCTCCTCGCGTTCTTCGACTCAGAGGTCGCGAGCGACGAGTTCGCCCCAGTGGTCGAAGCCGTAGCGGTCGTAGAACGCCCGCGCCCGGTCGTTCGCCTCGTCCACGTCGAGGACGATTCGGTCCAACGGGAGGTCCTGCGAGCGCGCGTGGTCCAGTACGGCCTCCATGAGTTCGTCGGCGACGCCCGTGCCGCGGTAGTCGGCGTCGAGGAACAGCTCGTTGAGGACGGCGGCGTCCCAGATGAACGTCATCTCCTCGGGGAGCGCGAAGGCGTAGCCCACGAGAGTCGCGTCGTCGCCGCGGTCGTCGTCGCCGTCATCGCCGTCGCTCTCGACGCCGCCATCACCGTCCCCACCACCCGACACCGCCTCCGCGACGACGACGCACCCGGGGTCGTCGCTCGCGCAGCGCTCGACCCACGAGAGGTAGCGCTCGCGGTAGTCGTCGGTGAGCTTCGCCTCGTAGGTGGTGAGCTTGTCGTCGCCGCCGGTTCCCTCGCCGATGCCGAGTTCGAACCCGCGTTTCAGTTCCCAGAACGCGGCCGCGTCGCCCGGTTCGTAGGGTCGCACCTCGACGCCGTCGGGTGTCTCGCTCATGGACGCGGATGCGTCGCCATCGGTTATGAACGCTCGGAGTCGCGAGCCGCGGCCGCTCCCCCGTCCCGTTCCGACGACTCACTCCGTCCGCCCGCGCAGGCGCTCCGAGAGGAGCCGACCGCCGACCACGCCCGCACCGAGGACGATGAGCATCAACTCCGTCCCCGACGAGGCCAGCGGAGCGACCCGCTCGACGTTCTCGGGTTCCGCGCCCGGCGAGGGGTCGACGACGGTGCTGTAGTGGAGCGTCTCCGTCGTCGGCGGTGGCGACGCCGACGCCGGCCGTAGCTCGACGAACGTCTGGACGAACCCGCGCGTGCTCGACCACTCGGCGCGCCCGCTAATCGAGTAGAACGCGTCGTGCAGCGGGTAGAAGGCGTTGACGCCGTTTGTGAACAGGTCGGGGAAGATACCCCCACAGAGGAGCGCGGCGATGCCGACCCACGAGACCACGACGCCGCGAGCGCCCCACCGACCGCGAATCGCGGAGCGCTCGGGGTCACGAACCCGCGTGTCGTAGGCCACGACGGCGGCGAGGGCGAGCGGAAACAAGAGCGTGTGAAACAGCGCGCGGTGGCTGCCGGGCAGGAGCGTGCTGGTGAACGAGTCGAGGTCGGGGACCGCGGCGGCGGCGAGCGCGACGCCGACCGAGCGGGCGTCGAACCAGCGACCGAGGAGGGCGGCACCGACGAGTCCGCCGACCGCGACGTGGACGAGGGTCGATGGCATACCGCGTAGTGGTCGGGCGACGACCTTCAGGGTTCCCACGGGGTTCGTCAGGCGACGACTACCACTTTCGACACCCTTTTGCGGGACACTCACGCACGTTGTCCCATGACTCACTCCTCGGTCGGACCGAGGTGTTCGCGATGACCGCGGCACCGCGCGACGACCTCGCCCGCCGCATCGCGGGCGAGATTACCCTCTCGGACGACCCCGGCGCGACGCTCCGGAAGTGGCGGACCGACTTCGACATCTCCCAGACGGCGCTCGCCGAGCAGTTGGACGTGTCGTCGTCGGTCGTCTCCGACTACGAGAGCGGTCGCCGCGAGAGCCCCGGCATCGGCGTCATCCGCCGGATGGTCGAGGCGCTTCTCGACATCGACGAGGCCCGCGGCGGCAGTCGCATCCGGCAGTACGCCCGCGTCCTCTCGGCCGGCTTCGAGAGCGACATCGTCCAGGACCTCCGGGAGTACCCCACGTCGATTCCGCTGGACAGCTTCTACGACGCCATCGGCGCGACGCCCATCGTCGACGGCGACCAAGACCGCATCAGCGGCCACACCGTCATCAACAGCATCCAGGCCATCACGCGGCTCTCCTCGGAGGAGTTCTACCGGCTCTACGGCCAGTCGACGAGTCGGGCGCTCGTCTTCACCGGCGTCACCCGCGGCGAGTCGCCGCTCGTCGCCATGCGCGTCGTCACGCCGACGCCGAACGCCGTCGTCCTCCACGGCCTCTCGGAGGACGAACTCTGGGAGCACGCACCCGCGCTCGCCACTATCGACGGCTTCGCGCTCGCCGTGACCGACCGCGACCTAGACGAGATGCTCGAAGACCTGCGGAAGCTTCCCTGAGTCCGCCGTCGCAACTCGATTTTCCCGTTCTCTCCGATTCGATTCGAATTTCCAGAGTGTCCGTCCGAGGGCGAAAAAAGCCGAAGGGCGGCCGCGACGATGTCACTCCATGGATATTCGCGACCTCCAATCGCACCTCGAAACGGCGTTCGAATACCCCGTTGCGACCGACCGCGTACTCGAACGCGTCGGCGACATCGAAGTGACTGCGCCGAACGTCGACGACGCGGAGACCGTCGAGGCCATCCTCGACCCCCTCGGAGCCGAGACCTACGAATCGGCCGCCGACCTGTACAACACGATACTCGGAAGCGTGAGCGACGACTACATCGGCAGAAAGTTCTACGACGACCGGGGCGCGGACCCCGCTGACTCGTGGTCGATACTCCCCGAACAGGCGCGGTCGTTCTAACGGCCGGCGCTTCGTCTCCGCTACTCCACGTATTCGTAGCGGCGCTCGTTCATCCGACCCCAGCCCGTGAAGACGAACTCGGCTTCGGGTTGGGTGAACTCCTCGACCTCGATCTCCTTTTCGTGGTTGTGCACGTCGTGGATGAGCTCGTAGTCGTCGAAGGAGATCTCGGTTCGGGCCGCGAGCTGGTCGTCCACGTCCACGGCCTCGATTTCGTCGAGCCACGTCTCTTGGACCGTCTCGGCGTGAATCTCGGCCTGCGCGCCGGAGCCGTACGACCCGACGAGAAGCTGCTTGCCGGTCATGTCTTTCCCCTCGTCGGCGGCGGCGATGAGCGCCGACAGTCGGGCGATGTGGACCGAGCCGGTGTACCAGTTGCCGACGCGGCTGGAGATGTCGAGCGTCGGCTCGATGACGCGGCCGTACCAGTCGCGGTACTGTTCGGTCGTCTTCAGTTCGTCCATGTAGCCGCGGATGGCCTCCTCGTAGTCGTCCCACGTCTCGAAGTCCTCCTCGCGGGGCTGGCGGCCGATTTCGGCTTCGAGGTCGTCTTCGATGTCGGTGTCGCGGGTCATGTGACGGAACCCGAGGAGGGCCGCCTTCCGAACCATGCCGGGGAACGGCGTGTGGAACGGGATGTACTCGAAGAGGTCCGGGTGCGTGCGGCCCGCGACGCTCTCGTAGTCTTCGAGCGCCTCGCGCATGCGGGCGAGGTACACCTGCATGGAGCGCTTGCCGTCCACCGAGGGGAACTGCTGATTCGGCTTGAGGAAGTCGGTCTCGTCCATGCTGCCGTAGCCCTGCTCGGTCGAGAGTTCGACGAGGTCCGGGTCCTCGTCGATGAGCATCGCCACCGCGCCCGCGCCCTGCGTCGCCTCGCCGGGGTCGCCGCGCTCGTAGAGGGCGGTGTCGGTGGCGATGACGAGCGCCGCGCGCCCGCGGTTGCGTCCCGCCTTAATCCAGTTGTAGGCGTCGTCGAGGCTCTGGGTGCCGGCGATACAGGCGAACTTGCGCTCGCCCTTGTTCGCGTGGCGGAAGTCGCCGTCGTACACCTGTTCGAGACAGCCGGCGATGTACGTCGACACCGGCTTGGAGTTGTCGAACGCCGACTCGGTCGCCACGTCGATGCGGCCGATATCCGCGGGCGTGAGCCCCTTTCGGTCCATCAGTTGCTTGGCGGCGTTCGCACCCATCGTGACGATGTCCTCGTACACGTCCGGGAACGACGACGTGTGGAGACCGAGGCCCTTCGTGTACTTCTCCGGGTCTTCGCCCTTCACCGGCGCGAAGGTGTTGGGGAGGTCTAACACGAGTTTGCCCGTCCAAATCTCCATGGCGTCGATGCCGACGGAAGTCATGGTCGATGCTACAGAACCGAGGGATAAGGTTTTGTCGATGGTGAGTTACGTCGGTTGTCGAAGAATAGGCGACGAGCGGTCAGGCGTTCTTGTCGCCCGCGATATCCGAGAGGACGTATCGGTCGACCACGATACCGTCGTCGTCCACGACGCGGACCTCGATGTCGTAGGTGTTCCCGGTCCCGTAGGTTTCGGTGTATTCGAGGTTGTTCTCGCTCGTCGCGGCACTTCGGACGACTCCGCTGGCCTGCGGTTGCTGGCGGTTGCGGAAGTACACCTCAACTTCGGCGAACTCGCTCGTCCCGATAACGTCGTAGTCGACCCGGTAGCGAACTCGATTCCGGTTAGTCTGCGACTGATCCGACACAGACACCGAGTCGAGCGCGGGGCTTCCCGCGCGGGAGAGGCCGTCGTTTCCGGACGGGTCGGTCCAGTCCGCGTCGTCGGTCACGATGCGCTCGTCGACGACGACGCCGTCGGCGTCGAGCAACTGAAGCCGGATATGGTAGGTCATTCCAAAAGTCCCGCCGTTGTCCTCGGCGGCGAAGTCGTCGATGGTGTGCCGCGGGTCCGCGCTCTCGTAGATTCCCTCGGCGTACGACGCGTCCACGTTCGAAACCCACAGCCTGACGCCGCCGAACTCCGCCCGGTCGGTGACGTTGTACGAGGCCTCGTAGTCGGCCTGCGTCATGCTCAGGTCGTCGATGATGGTCCCCGCGAACGACGGGCTGGACGCCCGCGTCAGGTCGTCGTTGCCGGCGGGGTCGACGCCGTCGGCCACGTCCGAGATGACCCGGCGGTCGACGAGTACGCCGTCCTCGTCGAAGACGCGGATGACTGCCTCGTAGTCGTCGCCTTCGGTCCCGTCGTACGCCGAGTAGCCCGCGATGGTCCCGCGGGATGCGGTCCCGCTGAGTTCCGCGGTCGCCGAGGGCGCGTCGAGGTTGTCGAACTCGACGCGAATCTCCGAGAGGTTCGAGGCGTTCGTGACGTTGTAGTTCAGTTCGTACGCCGCACCCTCCTGCGTCAGGTCGATGAGCGCGGCACCGCGAATCTTCGGGTCGTTCGACTCGGGGAGTCCCGTGTTCGCGTCGGGGTTGTCGCCGTCGGCAACGTCCGAGATGGTCCGCGAGTCGAGCACGTTGCCGCCCGCGTCCAGCGCCGCCACCGTGATTCGGTAGCGGTCGCCGACGCCCGCGCCGATATCGTAGGTCGCGAAGCCGCGGGCGTTCGTCTCGGTGACCGTCTGGGTCGCCCACGACGAATCGAGGTTCTCGAAGGTCACGCGGACGCGGTCGAAGTCCGGACCCGCGGCCACGTCGTAGTCCACGCGGTAGCCGGCACCGCCGGAGTCGGTCGTCCGGTCTTCCACGTGCACCCCGTTGATAGCGGTCGATTCCGGGGGTGTCGAAGTGGTCGTGGCCGTGGTCGTCGTTGCGGTCGTCGAAGTTGTCGTCGCCGTGGACGTGGTGGTCGCTGGCGGACTCGTCGTCGTCGTCGGTCGCGGCGTCGGCGCGGGACCCGGGGTCTCCGTGACCGCGCCGAGCGTCCGCTCCGCGCGGTGGATGACGGTGTTACTCGGTTCGTGGACGACCAACACGAGGTACGGGTCGCTCCCGTCGAACCCGACAGGGGCGGCCGGCCGCCAGCTGTCTCCGGGGCCGAACAGCGACTCCGTCGTCGCCGCTCGCCCGTTGATGTCACCGTCAGTCCCGAGCGAGTACCGGGTCGTCGTGTCCTCGCTTCGGGTGATGACGGCCACGTCGCCGGCACGGAGGGTGTCGCCGGCGCGGTGCGCGAGCGTCAGGTTCGACTCGTCGACGGTCACGTCGAGTTCCACTAACGGAGCGTCGTCTCGGTAATCGTCGACAGCGGCGAGCGCGGCGACGCCCCCGACCGTGACGACCACCACGACGAGTCCTAACAGGAGGACCACCCCGACCGTCTCGCTCTGTGCGCGCGAAGCGACCTGCACGACTGAACGCAGGCGGGTGCGACATAAAAACGTACGCGGCAACAGACCTTTATCAGTCCGACCAGTTGACCACCCCAATGGAACTCCTCGACAGCGAACGGGGGCAGGCGGTTCAGGTCGGCGCTATTCTCCTGTTCGGCTTCCTCGTCATCGGCCTGTCGCTCTACCAGGCGACGGTCGTTCCCCAGCAGACGAAAGCGACGGAGTTCGGGGCCTATCTGGACGCCTCGGACGACCTCGTGTCGCTCCACAACGACGTGCTCGCGACCGCGACGAGGGGAGTGCAGTCGGGGGTCACGGTTCAAACGGGCGTCCAGTACCGCCCGCGCGTCGTCTTCATCAACCCCGGCCCGCCGACGGGGAGCCTCGCGCTCACGGACTCGCGGGACGTCACTATCGCCGGTGTCGACGCCGTCGACGGCGAGCCCGAGGCCGTCCGGACGCTCTGGGACGGCGGGGCCCGCACCTACGAGAGCAAGGTCCTACGCTACTCACCGAGCTACAACGAGTTCGATGGCACGCCAATTACCGTCTCCGGCGCGTCGGTCCAGCGCGAGGCCGGTGCGAACGTGGTCCCGCTCGGCGGACAGACGCTCGTCTCGGGGAACCGAATCACCGTCGTCTCCGTCGACGGACGAATCGGCCAGACGGCGGCCCGAACCCCGCTGACCGTCGCGCCCATCTCGTCGGCCGCGCGGACGGTGACCGTGACGAACGAGTCCGACGAGGACATCAGTCTAACTGTCCCGGTGGGGTCGAACGCGACGGCGTGGAGTCGGTCTCCGACCGCCGACCGGTTGCTGGAGAACGTCCGGGTGAAAGCCGTCTCCGACCTCGGCGACGGCGCGGACCCGACGAACAGCCTCGTCCGCGTCACCCTGAACGGCTCGTACACCTACGAACTCCGGCTCGCAAAGGTCGAGCTGTCGTCCTCGTCGGCCGCGTCGACGGTCGCCAGTCCCGACGGACAGTACCTCGTCCCGGTCACGACGGGAGCCTCCGCCGCGCCCGGCGAGTCGACCGGAGTCGTCGTCGAGGCTCGCGACGGCTACAACAACCCTGTCGAGGGCGAGCGTATCGACTTCACCGTTACCGAAGGCGACGCGTCACCGACGAGTCGGACCATCACAACGACCGACGATGGCCGCGCTGGGTTCGCGTTCGCGCCCGCCGGCGACGCGGATGGACCGATAACCGTCCGGGCGTCGGGCGACCTCGACGGCGACGGGACGGTCGAGGCGATCGAGCAGACGACCTACACCGTCCCGCTGGTCAACGGGAGCGGCGGTGGCGGCGGCACGGGCGCGGGAGACGACGGGTCGACGAGCGAAATTAACCCGCCGCAGGAGGACCAAGACGTCATCCTAACGGGGACGACCGCCACGAACGGAAACGACGCCGCTCGCATCTCCCTCAACAACACCGGAACGGAGCGCGTCGTGACGAGCTTCCGCGTCTCGTTTTACTACCCCGACCAGGGCGGTAACGGCGCCGAGACCGCGTCGTTCAACGGTTCGCCAGCTCAGAACGTGGGAGCTGATCAGTACACGCTTGGCCCGGACCGGGTCACACTCCCGTCGGACGCAACGACGGACATCACCATCGACTTCGCGGCGAACAAGAACCTCGACACACGTGGCGACTTCTTCATCCTCACCGTCCAGTTCGACGACGGCGAGTTCGCGACGTACTTCGTCGCGGTCCCGTAGCCGGGGCTCGCCGTCGGAAAACGGTCGGAGCGGGTCCGGGAGATTCCGGCGCTCTCAGCGGACGAAAAGCGAGACGAAAAGCAGCGCGAGAGAGGCCGAGTTCAGTCTTCTTCTTCGACGACCTCGGGCTCCGAGAGGCCGCTCTGGAGGCTGTCGAGGCCGTTGACCCACTCGGTGACGAGTCCGAATTCGAGTTCGTCGAGAACCTCGATGTCGAGGTCGTCGCCGTCGATGACGCGGGTGCCGACCTGGACGATGTAGCCGAGCGCGCTGTCGAGGTCGTCGGCGGCCTCGGCGTCCGCGGCGGCGCGGATGTAGGCGTCCATGTCGTCTTCGAGTTCCGCGGGGCCGGCGACGATGAACTCCTCGGCGGCGAAGAAGGCACACGAGAGGCTCGTCTGGACGCTCCCGATGAGGATTTCGGCCTCCTCGTTCTCCGACTCGAACTCGGGTTCGGCCATGACGATGTCGTGGACGGTCGAGAGCTCGTCGAGCGCCTCTTCTTCGCCCAGCGTGTCGTCGTCGTAGGCGGTCAGAATCTTGGCGATGGCGATGGCCGCGTCGTTCTGGATGTTCATCAGAAGACGGCCGGTCTCCTCGCTTTCGAGGTCCAGGTCCTCTTCTTCGACGCGCGTCAACCAGTTCTGCCAGCGTTCCGGCGAGTAGTATCGTTCCTCGGCCTCGGTCATACCTACAACCTCCCGTGCCGGACTCAAATGCCTTTCTTATCCTGCTTGTGACCGTGCGAGGGCTCGACGTGGGAGAAGACGGCGCAATTCGACTCGTGCGCCGGTCTCGGCGACCGTTCCGCGCTCCGCCCGACAGTCCCTATCGGTCGAGCGTCGCTTCGGTGTCGACGCCGTAGACCAGCGCGGGCGTCTCGACGTGAGCGTTCCTGACGGCGTCCTCGCGCCCCTCGTCGAGAAGCCAACCGACGCGCCGGGGGACGGTCTTCGGCCCCATCACCGCGCCGGGGCGGTCGGGGTCGTCGATGAAGTCGGTCTCCATGAGGAACGGGTCGCCCCGCTCGGCGGCGTCTTCGAGGCGGTCCTTGTCGCTCATGACGCTCGGCGTGCCGCCGGTCAGGTGGCCCTGCGCGTAGTGTTTGACCACGCGCTCTCCGGGGACGCCGCGCTCGTCGGCCCACTCGGCTACGTCCGAGAGGTCGGTCGTCGACTCCGTGTGGAGTTGGAGCGCGCAGTCGCAGTCCGCGGCGAGGTCGAGGCCGTGTCTGAGGACGGCGTTCGAGGCCTCCCAGACGGCGTCGGTGACCTCGTAGTGCGGGCGGCCGGACTTGAGCGCGAGCGCGTCGCCCTCGCGGACGAACTCGGCGGCGGTGTCGAGGCCGGCGCACATCAGGTCGCGGGCGGCCTCGGGGTCGTAGCCGCGGTCGTCGACGAGCTTCGAGACGAGACCGGGGTGGACGCCGAGGACGGGCCACGCGCGTCCGGGAAGTAGCTCGGAGGCCTCGCGGACGACTTCGACCGTCGTCTCGAAGACCGGGCGGAAGTCCTCGCCCGTCTCGACCTCGTGGCCGAGGAGCCACGAGGGCTTGTTGACGACGAGGAGGTGCGTGCCGCCGCTCCGGGCGAAATCCTTCACCGCCTCCAGCCCGCGACCGTGGTCCGGGTCGAGGTGGAGGTGGTTGTCCACGACCGGCGTGTCGAACTCCTGCATGGACGACTGGTCGGTCGGGGGAGGAAAAAGCGAACCGTTCGCGGTCGGTCGTGTCGAATTGAGTCAGGCGCAGTCGGATCGTATCGGGGTCGACCGGGTCGTCGCCCGACTCAGTCGCCGTCCTCTGCGAGTTCGTCGAGCGTCATCGCGTGGGTCGCCGCGTTCTGGAGCGCGTCCGAGCGGCCGTAGCTCCCGGGCGCGATGGCGACCGTCCGCAGGCCGTAGGCGTTGGCCGTCTCCAAGGCGGGCTTGAAGTCGGTGTCCCGCGAGGCGACCGCGATGACGTCGGCGCGGTCCTCGACGGCGTACCGGGTGAGGTCGACCGCGAGCTTCACGTCCACGTCGCCGCTCGTGACGACGACCTCGAAGCCGCGCGCCTCGGCCGCCTGAATCAGCCCCGGCGTGGCGTGTTCGTCGAGGTAGAGCCGCGCCGCGCTCACCTGTCCGCCGAGGGAGCGAGCCGCCGCCCGGATGTCGTCTAAGTCCACGTCGAACTCGTCGCGGAGGACGTTCGGCCCGTCCACGAAGAGCGCCACTCGGCCCGACGGGAGCCCGTCGGGACCGACCAACCGCCGCAGGAGGTCCATACACCACCTCGCCCGGTTTCGGGTTTATAAATTTCGAGGGAGGGTCGACCGAAGCAGGAACGACGATTCGGGAATCTGTCGAGGATTTATTTTGGTTTACGGATTCGTTCCGAATCCCCTTTGAAGAACAGGCTGAAATTGAAATTTCAGTCAAGCTAACAAATATTGCCACGGTCTCCCGAGTCATGTGTGCCCATGGCAGGCACACCGAACTTCGACAGACGAACCTTCCTGAAGCTCGCCGCGGCCGCCGGGTTGACCGGCGCGGCAGGCGTGACCACCGCGACGCCCGGTCGGTCCCCCGGGCCGAAGAAAGAAGAGATTCTCGTCGGCGTCTCGAAGACGGCCGACAGTCCGCGCAAGGCCGTGGAAAAGCACGTCCCCGGCAACGCGACGGTCGTCCACGAGAACAAGACCCTCAGTTACGTGGCGGTCAAGTTCCCGTCGGTCGCCGCCGACCGCGCCCGCGAGAACTTCATCTCGGCGGTCACGAAGCGCGACGAGGTGAAGTACGCGGAGAAGAACGTCACCCACCAGGCGCTCTACACGACGAACGACCCGCAGTACGGCAGTCAGTACGCGCCCCAGCAGGTGAACGCCGACACCGCGTGGGACACCACGCTCGGCAGCGCCGACGTGACCGTCGCCGTGGTCGACCAGGGAGTCAAGTACGACCACCCCGACCTCTCGGCGCAGTTCGGCTCCGACAAGGGCCAGGACTTCGTCGACGCCGACGGCGACCCGTATCCGGACGTGCTCGCCGACGAGTACCACGGAACCCACGTCGCCGGCATCGCCGCCGGCACCACCGACAACAGCGAGGGCATCGGCGGTATCAGCGACTCCTCGCTCCTCTCGGGGCGGGCGCTCTCCGAGTCCGGCAGCGGCTCGACGAGCGACATCGCCGACGCCATCGAGTGGGCCGCGGACCAGGGCGCGGACGTCATCAACCTCTCGCTCGGCGGGGGCGGTTACACGTCCACGATGAAGAACGCCGTGTCGTACGCGACCCAGCAGGGGAGCCTCGTCGTCGCCGCCGCCGGCAACGACGGGAGCGGGAGCGTGTCGTACCCCGCCGCCTACAGCGAGTGCGTCGCCGTCTCCGCGCTCGACCCCGACGAGACGCTGGCGTCGTACTCGAACTACGGCACCGACATCGACCTCGCCGCGCCGGGGACGAACGTCCTCTCGTGTTGGACGACCGACACCGAGTACAAGGAGATCTCCGGCACGTCGATGGCGACGCCGGTGGTCTCGGGGGTCGCCGGGCTCACGCTCGCCGTCTACGACCTCTCGCCGGCCGACCTGCGGAGCCAGCTCAAGAACACCGCGGTCGACGTCGGCCTCTCCGAGAACGAACAGGGAGCGGGCCGCGTCGACGCCGCGAACGCCGTCACGACCGAGCCGGGAAGCGGCGGCGGCGGTGGCGGCGGTGGCGGCGACTCGACCACCTCGACCATCGACGACTCGCTGTCGTCGTCGGCCGACTCCGACTGCTGGAGCTACGCGTGGGAGTACGGCTCGCCGTCGCAGGTCGTCGTCGACCTCAGCGGGCCGTCGAGCGCCGACTTCGACCTCTACGTCAACGAGGGCTCGGGGACGTGCCCCACGACCGGGTCGTACGACTACCGCTCGTGGACCACGGACAGCGAAGAGCAGATCGTCATCGACGACCCCGACACGTCGGCCGACCTCTCGGTGCTGGTCGACAGCTACTCCGGCGGCGGCAGCTACACCGTGACCGTCACGGAAAAGGAGTAACCGCGACCGCCGACTCGGTGGCGGGACCGAACCGATAGCCGACTTCATGAGCAGGTGACCGCCGCGCCCGCGACGCGTCGCGCGGCGTCACATTCCGGTTCTGCGGAACCTCGCGATGCGCTGATGCGACCGGAACGCGTAGTCTCACCTATGGGTGGGGACGAACCGACGGTCACCGTGGGGATTCTGGGATTCCACGACAGCAGGGAGACGAAAGCCATCAGCAACGCGGTCAGGGCGCTCGGCCACGAGGCCGTCTGGTTGCACGAGGAGGCGGTCGGCATCGACGTGTCGCCGTCGGGCGTCGCGCTCGACCCCGACGTCGACGTGGTGGTCAACCGGCTCCTGCTGTCGAAGTCGACGAGCCCGCTCGAAGACCTCTCTATCGCCAGTTGCTACGCCGCCGTTCGACCCGTGCTCAACGACCCGCGGAGCGTCCTCTTCGCCGTCCACAAACACGCGACGGGGAGCAGGCTGGCCGCCGCGGGCGTCCCGGTGCCGCACACGTACATGGCCACCGCGGACGCCAGGCTGAACGCCGCGCGAGAGGGGTTCGGGACGCCGGTCGTCTACAAGACTGCCGTCGGGACCAACGGCGGGGGGACGTGGCTGGTCGACCACGACCGGGCCGTCTCGGCGACCGTCGACGGCCGGCGAGCGTTCATTCAGGAGTACGTCGACGCGAGCGAACGCCACCGCGACCTCCGAATCTATATCGTCGACGACGAGGTCGTCGGCGCGATGTACCGCTACGCCCCGGCGGGCGACTGGCGCACGAACGTCGCGCTCGGCGGCGACGTCGAGGACGCGACGGAGGAACTCCCGCCGGAGGCCGCGGGAACGGCGCTCCGGGCGGCGAGGGCGCTCGGTCTCGACTACGCCGGCGTCGACCTCATCGAGAGCGACGACGGCTGGGTCGTCCTCGAAGTCAACCCGACGGCGGGGTTCCGCGGGCTCTTCCGCGCCACCGGTCGGTCGCCCGCGGCGGCCATCGCCCGCCTCGCAATCGAGCGCGCCGGCGGGCGCGTCGACCCGGCGCTCGTCGAACGGGTCGAGCGCTCTCTCGACGGGACGCGACCGGCAGACGCCCCTTCGGGAATCCGCGACGAGCGGGTCCCCGTCGTCGGCCACGCGGAGCGCGTGACCGTCACCGGCGTCAGCGGGTCGAAAGCGGTACTCGCGCGCATCGACACCGCCGCGTCGACGACGCGAATCGACCCCCGGTTGGCGGCCGACCTCGGTACCGAGCCGCCGGACGTGGTTGACGACGGCGCGCCCCCGCGGGTGGATATCGTGGTCGAACTCGCGGGGGAACGGCGGACCGTGACCGCGGTGCTCGACGAGGACGTGGGTCCGGAGACGCCGCTTCGAATCGGCCGGGACCTGCTCCGCGACTACTACGTCGACGTGCGCCGGGGCGTCCGCGGCGACGCGGGTGACTAATCAAACCGGATATATCAAGCCATTCCGTTAATTGGCTCCACTTCCTATGACGACTGCGCCCCGTCCCCGATTCGAGAAGCCGTACTCACGCGACACGATTCGTTTCGACGACCCACCCGCGCTCGATAGCGTGGCCGTGTCGCGTCACGTCCCACGCCGGTCGCAACCCAACAGCCGGCGCACGGCGCGTCGAATCGACCACCGGACGCGGGCCATTCTCCGAAAACCGACCGACGGCGAGCGAACGGTTTCCCGTGGGAAACAATCACGATGTAGTTTATAATGATTTACTAAACGCGTCGCCGGGTTTTATGTATCTCATTAACATATAATGGAGTATGTCCGAGACAGCGTCCAGAAATAATTCGAATACGTTCACAATCGTAAACGAGGTAAACGACCACGGTGCGGCGACCCTCCGCGGCGACAACGGCTCGACGTACCACGTCACCTCCTACGAGAACAGCACCTTCCGCGACTACCTCGCGAACCACCACGCCGGCGACCGCGTGCGGATGGACATCGAGCGGGCCGGCGTTCGCGCGAACGTCTGGCAGGTGTCGGCGCTCTACCCCGGCGCTAACGAGTGACGCCGCGGGCCGCGGACGCTCACACGCGGTTTGTGACCAATCGGTCGGCCGACCTCCGCGCAGACGGCCCGACCGCTGTCGCGGCGGTGGGACGAAAAACGGTGGTCGAAACCGGGCGCTACTCGTAGACTTCGAGGACTTTGCCGGCCGCGATGGTCTGTCCCATGTCGCGGATGGCGAAGCTCCCGAGTTCGGCGATTTCTGACGACGGTTCGATGCTGAGCGGCTTCTGGGGACGCAGCGTGACGACGGCGGCGTCGCCGGCCTTGATGAAGTCCGGCTCTTCCTCTGCGACCTCGCCCGACGCGGGGTCGAGCTTCTGGTCGAGCGACTCGAACGTACAGGCGACCTGCGCCGTGTGCGCGTGGATGACCGGCGTGTAGCCCGCGGTGATGACCGACGGGTGTTGCATGACCACGATTTGCGCCTTGAACGTCTTGGCGACCGACGGCGGGTCGTCGGCCGGGCCGCAGACGTCGCCGCGGCGGATGTCGTCCTTGCCGACGCCGCGGACGTTGAAGCCGACGTTGTCGCCGGGGCCCGCCTCCGGGACCTCCTCGTGGTGCATCTCGATGGTCTTCACCTCGCCACCCGCGTCAGAGGGCATGAACCGGACGTTGTCGCCGGTCTTGAGAATCCCCGTCTCGACGCGGCCGACCGGGACTGTCCCGATGCCGGAGATGGTGTACACGTCCTGAATCGGGACGCGAAGCGGCGCGTCCGTCGGCGGCGACGGCTCTGGGAGGTTGTTGAGTGACTCCAGTACGGTCGGCCCGTCGAACCACGGCATGTTCTCCGAGGGCTCGGAGATGTTGTCGCCCTCGAACGCCGAGATGGGGATGAAACCGGCGTCGTCGGAGTTGAACCGTACCTGGTTCAGGAGCTGTTGGACCTCCTCTTTGACCTGCTTGTAGGAGTCCTCGCTGTAGTCGACGACGTCCATCTTGTTGACCGCGATGATGAGTTCCTCGATGCCGAGCGTTCGAGCGAGGAAGACGTGCTCGCGGGTCTGCGGCGCGACGCCGTCGTCGGCGGCGACGACGAGAATCGCGTGGTCGGCCTGCGACGCGCCCGTAATCATGTTCTTCACGAAGTCGCGGTGGCCGGGCGTGTCCACGATGGTGAAGTAGTACTTGTCCGTGTCGAAGCGCTGGTGGGCGATGTCGATGGTGACGCCGCGTTCGCGCTCCTCGGCGAGGTTGTCCATCACGTAGGCGAACTCGAAGCCCGACTTCCCCTTGGACGCCGCCTCCTCGCGGTGCTGTTCGATGATGTGTTCCGGGACGCTGCCTGTCTCGAACAGGAGCCGGCCGACGAGCGTGGATTTCCCGTGGTCGACGTGTCCGATGATGGCTAGGTTCTGGTGTGGTTTGTCTGCCATGGGTATCAGGGCGGTGTCGCCCAGTTTGGTAGAATATGACACCCAAAGGTAAATCCGTTTTCCCGGCTCGAAGCGCGTCTCGCGCCGGTTCGGACGAGTCGAGGAAACGGGTTATCAGGGGACGCGAAAACTCAGGAAATCAGTCATGTCGCGGCGCAGTCGGGCGAACCGAGAGGAGAACCGAACCCCGACGAACCACTCAGAACCCGCGCATCGCGGCGGCCATGTCGGCGAAGGTGGCCGTGCGGCGAACGGACTGCTCGTGAGCGTCGGACACGTCGGTGTTATCTTTTACAACAATCATAGTAACTAATTGTATCGGATGGGTAATAAATCTACCCCCGGAGACGACGGACGTCGGGTACCGCGCGGACCACCGTCCGAACAATATCAAAGGATAAAGTGCTCTCCACCCCGAGGTAGTGGCATGGCTGGCGAGGATATCGACGACGTGGACAAGGCGATTCTGTACGCGCTCCAAGAGGACGCGCGAAACATGTCGTCCGGCGACATCGCGAAGCGAACGGGAACCTCGGACAGCACCGTCCGCAAGCGCATCCAGCGGCTCGAATCCGACGGCGTCGTCAAGGGCTACAGCGCGAGCGTCGACTATGGGAAGTCGGGCTATCCCCTCCGAATGCTGCTCTACTGCACCGCCTCGATTCCCAAGCGGGGCGAACTCGTCCCCGAGATTCTGGAGATGGACGGGGTCGTGGCCGTCCAAGAGCTGGTCACCGGCGAACAGAACCTCCTCGTCACCGCCGTCGGCGAGACGGACGGCGACATCACGTCTATCGCGCAGGAACTCCTCGATATGGGACTCACCGTCGCCGACGAGGTGCTCGTCCGCACGCACGAGACGACGCCGTTCGGGAAGTTCGACGCCGAGAGACACGCCGAAAACGACTCCTGAGCGGGCGCGCGCACGATATCCTCGCGACGAACGAGTCGTTCACGAATCGAACGGAGCGTTCACGAATCGGTCACCGAGCCCGACGAGCGACCGCAGTCGCGGGTCGTCGCGGAACGTCGCCCCTGTAAATCGTCGCCGACACTCGGTCGTCGAACGGGCGGATAGTACGATACGAGGGTCCAAAAGAGCGTTCTAAGCCGATTTTGCCTCTCCAGGGCCGGCTGTTCGAGTCGTCCCGTACTCGCAAAACCATAATGTTCTATAATGGCTAATTTGCGAACGATTTGTGAATGTAGGTAGATTTAATAGACAATCTGTTCTCGGATGGGTGTAAGGACGACCAGTATCGGACGCCGAACGCGTTCCGGTGACCGTTCTGGTCAACGACGAATCGAACGATGTCAGGACACAGCTCGAAACCGACGGTCGGAGCACTCCCGGACGCGGTGGCGGACTCGCCACTCGCGCCCGTCGCACTAACGAAGCTCGTGTGGGCACTGTTCGCCGCGAGCGTCGCCGTGCTCTTCGCCCGAGTCCGACTCGGCGGCGCGTGGGAGGTTCCCGGCGTCGTCGCCGTCGACGGCCTGACCGTGCTGCTGTGGGTGGTCGTGACGTTCTTCAGCGGCATCGTCCACAGCTACTCGCGCCGCTACATGGCCGGCAGTCGCCACGAGACGAGCTTCTTCGCCACCGTGTTCGGCTTCACGGTCGCCGTGATGGGACTCGTCGCGGCCGACCACGTCGCGCTGTTCTGGCTGCTCTGGTTGACGATGGGACTGGCAATGGCGAAACTCATCGGCATCATCGACGGCTGGAATCAAGCGCAGGCCGCCGCGAGCGTCGCTCGCAGGTACTTCCTCGCCAGTAGCGCGTTCCTCGGCGTCGCGCTCGCGGCCCTCTGGTGGGCGACCGGCGCGACGACGGTCTCCGGCATCGCCGCGAGCGCCGACGGGCTCGGCGGGCCGGTGTGGCTTCTCGCCTGTGTCGCGCTCGTCCTCGCGGCGATGATTCAGTCCGCGCTCGTCCCGTTCCACGGCTGGCTCCTCTCGTCGATGACCGCCCCGACGCCCGCCTCCGCGCTGATGCACGCCGGGTTCGTCAACGCGGGCGGCATCCTGCTGCTTCGGTTCGCCCCGGTCGTGACTCTCGACGCCACGCTCATGCTCGGCATCGTGGCCGTCGGCGCGACGAGCGCCCTCCTCGGAAAGCTGCTCAAGAACGTCCAGTCGGACGTCAAGAGCGAACTCGGCTGTTCGACCATCGGACAGATGGGCTTCATGATTATGCAGGCCGGCCTCGGCTTCTTCGGAGCCGCCATCACCCACCTCATCCTGCACGGCTTCTACAAGGCGTACCACTTCCTCAGCGCGGGCGCGGCGGTCGAACACACCGCCCCGACGGACCACGGCGCCCACGAGACCGGTGTCGCGGGCGCGGTCGTCGTCCTGGCGACCGGGCTGGCCGGCGGCGCGCTGTTCGCGGCGCTCACCGGGAAGGGAACGCACCTCGACAGCGGGCTCCTGCTCGTGACGTTCGTCGTGCTCACCACGCTGCACGCGGCCCGCAACGTCGTCGCGCACGCCTCGCTTCCGACGACAGTCCGCTACGGCGCGGTCCCGCTCGTCTTCTTGCCGGCAATCACCGTCTACGCGCTCGCCTACGAGGCGGTTTCGAGCCTCCTGTCCGGCCTGCCGGTCGTCGAGGCACCGGCCGAACTGACCGCGCTCCACGCGCTCGTCGCCGGCGTCTTCCTCGTCGTCTACGCCGCGATAGAACTCGGCGTCCACGAGCGCAGCCACCGCCTCTACGTCGCGCTGTTGAACGCGAGCCAACCCGCCTCCAGCACCGTGCTGACCGCCACGGAGGACTACAATGAGTACTGAACACACCATCGAAGACAGCATCGACAAAGCGGCGACGACCGTCGGTTCGGTCTGGCCGATTCACTCGTTCGTGACGGCCAACCCGCTTTCGGGGTTCGAAGACATGCCGTTCCACGAGGCCGTCACCCAGGCCGCTGACCTCGTCGGCGGTCGCGGCTACCCGACCCCCGAGACGTTCCGGGCGGCCCTCGACGACGGGCAAATCGACCCCGACGCGCTCGCCTCGGAACTGGCCGAGCGCGGCTACGACGACGACCCCGAAACGCTGCTGGAGCGCATGGACGCCGGCGTCGAGTCGGAGCCCTCGGACGCCGAGACTGACGCCGACACCGCGCGGGTCGACCGCGTGCTGACGAAGTGGCTGTCGGCGTTCCTCGACGAGGGACAGGCCCACTGGCCGATGCCGAACCGCGAAGACGGGTTCTACAGCGCCTTCCGGTCGATGGCCGCGTACGACGGGCAGATTCCCGACGACGGAATCGTCGCCGACCTACCCGAGTCGCCGGTCGAAACCGTCGAGGCCGCGCTGGAGTCGTATCCCCAGAGCCAGTGGGTCCCGATATTCGAGGAGCAACTCGCCGCGCTCCCCGGCTGGACCGGCTTCATCAAGCAACGCGCCGCCGACGGCGGCGAGTGGCAGTCCACGCACCCGATTACGCTCGAAGGCTACCTCGCGGCACGTCTCGCGCTCCTCGACGCGTTCGGCGTCGATGTCGAGCCGTCGACCGGTCCCGAACGCGGCGAGGCCGATGCGACCGACGAACTCGCCGACGCGTTCCTGAGCGCGTGGGAGGCGAGTTACCGCGGCGAGGTCGTCGACCGCGTCGCCGCCGAGAGCGAGGCCCTCGACGACAGCGGCTCCGCCGGTCGCCCGGACGCGCAGTTGGTCTTCTGTATCGACACGCGCTCCGAGGTCATCCGCCGCCACATCGAGGACACGGGCGACTACGAGACCCACGGCTACGCCGGCTTCTTCGGCATCCCGATGGAGTACCAGGGCTACGACGCCGAGGTGGCGGTCGACGCCTGTCCCCCGATTCTCGACCCGCAGCACCACGTCTCCGAGGTCCCGACCGACACGGAGACGAAGGCGAGCCACGACCGCTGGTCGCGCTTCCGCGAGACCGCGGGCGAAGTCATCGAGTCGCTGAAGACCAACCCCGCTACCGCCTTCGGCTTCGTCGAGAGCGCCGGAAGCGGGTACGGACTGGCCCTCGCGGCCCGCACGCTCGTCCCCGGGCGCGTCTCCGACCTGCTGGGAACCGCCGACGACGCGGTCCCCGACAACCACGAGTTCTGCGACCAGGCCGTCCACCGGCAGCACTCCTACGTCGGCGACCTCCCGGTGGGGCTGACCGACGAGGAGAAAGTCGAGTACGCCGCGAACGCCTTCGGACTGATGGGCTGGGAGGAGTTCGGTCGCCTCGTCGTGTTCACCGGCCACGCCAGCGAGACGGCGAACAACCCGTTCGATTCGAGTCTGGACTGCGGTGCCTGCGCCGGCAACCCCGGCGGACCGAACGCCCGCGTCCTCGCGGCAATCTGCAACGACGAGACCGTCAAAGCCGAACTCCGCGACCGCGGGTTCGACATCCCCGAGGACACGGTGTTCGTCGCCGGCGAACACAACACGACGACCGACGAAATCGACCTGTTCGACGGCGACGTGCCCGAGAGCCACGCCGACGGCCTCGACCAGCTGCGCGCGGACCTCGCGGTCGCCCGGGAGAACGCGACCGCCGAGCGCGCCGAGTCGATGGGAGCCGACGGCTCCGCGGGCGTCAGGGAGACCGAGCGCCGCGCCGCCGACTGGGCCGAGACGCGTCCCGAGTGGGGACTGGCCGGCAACGCCGGCTTCGTCATCGGCCCCCGCGAACTGACGAGCGACCTCGACCTCGACGGCCGCGCGTTCCTCCACTCGTACAACCACTCGACGGACCCCGACGGCGACGCGCTCGAAGCGATTCTGACGGGCCCGATGGTCGTCACGCAGTGGATTAACGCCCAGTACTACTTCTCGACGGTCGACAACGCCGTCTACGGGAGCGGGTCGAAGGTGACCCAGAACCCCGTCGGCAACGTCGGCGTCTACCAGGGCAACGGCGGCGACCTGATGACCGGACTCCCGCTCCAGTCGCTGATGGCCGCTGACGACAGGCCGTACCACCAGCCGCTCCGCCTCTCGACGATTATCCACGCGCCGGTCGACCGCGTCTCTGACGTGCTGGCCGACCACGCGGAACTGACCGAACTGCTCGACAACGACTGGCTCTCGCTGACGGTCGTCGACCCGACGCAGGACCACCGCGCCTTCCACTACGAGGAGGAACTGACGTGGACGCCGGCGTCCGAACAGGTCGAAGCGCGCCCGGAACCAGAGACGCCGACCACGGCCGCCGTCGCGGACGACTGACCGTCCTCGCGGACAGGCGGCAGCGACCCCGGTGGCCTCCGCTTTTCTGACTCTCTGTCACCGCCCAGTACGACGCGGATAGCGACCTCGCGGCGCGTCGCAACTCCGTTTCGGAGTTCTGTATCGTAGTAGTCGGTTTATCGCTCCGAGCGCCGTCCAGGCCGCGACCGCTCCCGGACGGCAGATTTCGCCACCTGGTTGCGGGTTCGTGGTGTTTACCCCCGCAACTCGACCCCGATTAATGCAAGATAATGAACAGACCGAGCGAACAGATACCAAAGCATTACTTATCGCAGTTCGCAGGGGCCTGTATGGGCCTTCGCAAGCCGCCGTTGTACGACGTCCACGCGGACGCCGGGGCGACGTTTACCGAGTTCGGCGGATGGGACATGCCTGTGGAGTACGACTCCATCAAGGCCGAACACGTGGCCGTCCGAGAATCGGTCGGCATCTTCGACGTTTCGCACATGAGCGAACTCGAGGTGTCCGGCCCGGACGCGACCGCGCTGATGCAGCGCCTGACGACGAACGACGTGACGGCCCTCGAACCGGGTGATTCGCAGTACTCGGCCATCGTGAACGACGAGGGCGTCATCATCGACGACACCGTCGTCTACCGACTCCCCGACCGCGACGAGCGGGTCTACCTCTTCATCCCGAACGCCGGCCACGACGAGGAGATGTACGACCGCTGGACCTCGTTCCGCGACGACTGGGACCTCGACGCCACCGTCGAAGACGTGACCGAGGACTGGGCGATGTTCGCGGTACAGGGCCCGGACGCTCTCGATTCGGCCACCGACGCCGCGCCCGACGCCGCCCTCGGCGACCTCTCGAAGTTCCAAGCGACGTTCGCCGACGTGGCGGGCGTCGAGTGCTGGGTTGCCCGGACGGGCTACACCGGCGAAGACGGCTTCGAGGTCCTCTGTCCGTGGGACGACGCCGAGACCGTCTGGTCGGCGCTCGACGCGACCCCCTGCGGGCTCGGCTCCCGCGACACGCTCCGACTGGAGATGGGCTACCTGCTCTCGGGACAGGACTTCGACCCCGAGACTGAGCCCCGGACCCCCTACGAGGCCGGCATCGGCTTCGTCGTCAAGCTCGACACCGAGTTCGTGGGCCGCGACGCCCTCGAACAGCAGTCCGAGGCCGGCGTCGACGAGACGTTCGTCGGCTTCGCCCTCCTCGACCGCGGCGTTCCCCGACACGGCTACGACATCGCCGACGCGGACGGCGAGGTCATCGGCGTCGTGACGAGCGGGACGATGAGCCCGACGCTGTCGGAGCCCATCGGCCTCGGCTACGTCCCCGTCGAGTACGCCGACGACGAGACCGAGATTTCGGTGCTCGTCCGCGGCCGCGAGAAGCGCGCAGTAATCGTGACACCTCCCTTCATCAACTGACAATGTTCGAAATCCCTGACGACCGGAAGTACCTGGAATCGCACGAATGGACCACCACCGAGGGCGACGCCGTCAAAATCGGCATCTCCGACTTCGCGCAGGACGAACTGGGCGACGTCGTCTTCGTCGAACTCCCCGCCGAGGGCGACGAACTCGCCGCCGGCGAGGAGTTCGGCGTGGTCGAGAGCATCAAGGCCGTCTCGGACCTCTACGCCCCCATCTCGGGCACGGTCACGGCCGTCAACGAGGAGCTGTTCGACGCCCCGGAACTCCTCAACGACGACCCCTACGGCGACGGCTGGATGCTCGAAGTCGAACCGGCCGACGCGAGCGAGTTCGACGACCTCCTCTCTCCCGAGGAGTACCGCGAGCAGACGGAGTGAGATGACGGCTGGAAACGGACGGCGGGTCGGAAGCCCGTACGCCCCACACACCGACGCCGACGAGGAAGCGATGCTGAACGCCGTCGGCGTCGACAGCGCGGAAGCCCTCTTCGACATTCCCGATGAGGTCCGCTTCGACGGCGAGTTCGGCGTCCCCGGCACCGACGAACAGGAACTCAGGAACGCCATGGCCGACCTGTTCTCGCGCAACGAGGAGCTGACGGAGTTCCTCGGCCGCGGCCACCACGCTCACTACGTGCCGGCGCTGGTCGACGACCTCTCGCGGCGCTCCGAGTTCCTCACCTCGTACACGCAGTACCAGCCCGAAATCGCGCAGGGCTTCCTGCAGGTGCTGTTCGAGTACCAGTCGATGCTGGTCGAACTGACCGGGCTCCCGGTCGCCAACTGCTCGATGTACGACGCCGCGACGGCGCTCGCCGAGGCCGCGCTCCTCGCGAACCGCCTCCGCCGCGGCGCGAGCGGCCACCGCGTGCTCGTCCCCGAACACCTCCACGAGGGCCGTCTCGGCGTCTTGGAGAACTACCTCGACGGCGCGGAGATGGAAATCGGCGAGTACCCGATGGACGACGGCGCGGTCGACGTCGAGGCCCTCGCGGACCTCGTCGACGACGAGACCGTGATGGTCTACGCCGAGACCCCGACGGTCCGCGGCGTCATCGAGGAGCGACTCGCCGACATCGGCGACCTCGCCCACGACAACGACGCGCTGTTCTGTCTCGGAAGCGACCTCGTTGCGCTCGCCCTGCTCGAAGAGCCCGCGAGCGTCGGTGCCGACGTGGTCGTCGGCGAGGCCGGCGCGCTCGGCCTCGGAACGTCCTACGGCATGGGCCTCGGTATCTTCGCCACCCGCGAGGAGTACCTCCGGCAGGTCCCCGGCCGGCTCGTCGGCGTCTCCGAGGACAGCGCGGATATGCGGGCGTTCACGCTGACGCTCCAGACCCGCGAACAGCACATCCGCAAGGAGCGTGCGACCTCGAACATCTGTACGAATCAGGCGTGGGTCGCGCTCCGCACCGCCATGCACATGGCGTGGCTCGGCCCCGACCGCCTCGTCGACCTCGCCGAGCGGGCCGTCACCGACGCCCGCGACCTCGCGGCCCGGTTGGACGAGCTTTCGGGCGTCAAGGCCCCGCTCTACGACCGCCACCACTTCCGCGAGTTCGTCGTCCGGACGGACCAGCCCGCGCCCGCCATCACGAACGACCTCGCGGGCCGCGGCTTCGCGGTCCACGCCCTCGACGACCACCGCCTGCAGGTCTGTATCACCGACGCGAACGCCGACGCCGCGGACGGACTGGTCGCGGCCTTCGAGGAGGTCATCTGATGAACTTCGACCAAGCCCGATTCAGCCGCGACGACGAGTACGAACCGCTCCTGTCCGAGAAGGACAGCACGACCGTCGAGGTCGATTCCGAGGGCGTCCTCCCCGACGACCTGACCCGCGACGAACTGACGCTGCCGGCGCTGTCTGAGCCGCAACTGGCGCGCCACTACACGCGCCTGTCGCAGATGAACTACAGCGTCGAACTCGGACCGTACCCGCTGGGGTCGTGTACGATGAAGTACAACCCCTCGTTCACGGAGGACGTGGCCGCGGACCCCAACGCCGGGGTGCACCCCGACCGCTCCGACCGGACGATTCAGGGGACGCTCGGCCTCCTGCACGGCCTGCAGGAGTACCTCGCTGACATCGGCGGCATGGACGCCGTGACGCTCCAGCCCCCGGCGGGCGCAGCGGGCGAGTTCACGGGCATCCTCGTCGCCAAGGCCTACCACGAGTCGCGCGACGACGACCGCTCGGAGATTATCATCCCCTCGTCGGCCCACGGGACGAACTTCGCGTCGGCCGCGATGGCCGGCTACGACGTGGTCGAACTCCCGTCCGACGACGACGGCCGCGTCGACATGGAGGCGCTCGACGCCGCCATCTCCGAGGAGACGGCCGCGCTCATGCTCACGAACCCCAACACGCTCGGGCTGTTCGAGCGCGACATCGTCGACATCGCCGAGATGGTCCACGACGCGGGCGGCCTGCTGTACTACGACGGCGCGAACCTCAACGCGCTGCTCGGCCGCGCCCGCCCCGGCGACATGGGCTTCGACATCATGCACTACAACGTCCACAAGACGTTCGCCACGCCCCACGGCGGCGGCGGCCCCGGTGCGGGCCCGGTCGGCGTGGTCGAAGAGCTCGCGGAGTTCCTCCCGAGTCCGATGGTCCGCGAGACGGCCGCCGGCTACGAGCAGTACGAACCCGAGTCGTCTATCGGCAAGGTCCACGGCTTCGCCGGCAACTGGCTCGTCCTCGTGAAGGCGTACGCCTACATCGCCCGCCTCGGCGACGCCGGCCTCGCGGACGCCAGCGCCAAGGCCGTCCTCAACGCGAACTACCTCGCCTCGCAGATAGACCTCGAAGTCCCGTACGGGCCGTTCCACCACGAGTTCGCGGCGACCTCGGGCGACCGCGACGCCGCCGACGTGGCGAAGCGCATGCTCGACTACGGCGTCCACCCGCCGACGACGAAGTGGCCCGAACTCGTCTCGCAGGCGATGCTCACGGAGCCGACGGAAGTCGAGGACAAGGCGTCGCTCGACGACCTCGCACACGCCTTCAACGCGGCGTACGCCGACTCCGACGAGGCGCTCGAAACCGCGCCCACGAAGACCAGCGCCCGCCGCATCGACCAGGTGTCCGCCGCGCGGAACCCGCGACTCTCGTGGCAGGCGCTCGGCGACGACGAATAACGAGAAAACCTCTTTTTCGCGGCTTACGCTTCCGCTTTCGCGTACGTCTCGATGTCGTCCGTGATGTGGATGTAGCCGTAGTCGCACTCCGTGCAGTGCCACTTCGTCTTCGTGCCGAGGTGAATCTCCATGCTGGCGGCGAGGTAGAACGTGTCGTTGCCGCAAGCCGGGCATTCGCGCTGGATTTCGAGGTCGCTCATGGGGTCGAATCCGTGGTAGTCGTTGTTGAAGATATTGGTTCGCGGGCGGGAGCGAACCACGATAAACCAATTACGACGATATGAAATCCGTCTCGGCGGCCGAATGCCCGCAATGGCGAGCGCCGGCTCCAGCCTCCGCTGAAACCGTCCCGCCGACGGTAACTATCTGATATGATAATTTGGTACACAGAGCTTTACCCGGTCAGTCGCAGGTCGAGTACAGATGAGTCGGACAATTCTGTGCGTCGATAACGCCGACCGAGTCTCCTCGGTCGCCGCCGCAATCGATGCCGAAGAGACGTTCGAGGCAGTCGAAGCGACGACCGTCGAAGCCGCCCGCACGGCGCTCGACGAGCGCGCTGTCGTCTGCGTCGTGACCGGATACGAACTCGACGACGGGAGCGGGCTCGAAATCGCCCGCGCAATCCGTGAAACCGCGCCGCAAACGCCCTGCGTGTTGTTCACCGACGTGTCGCCCGGAGCGATAGACACCGCCTCCTTCGAGGAGGTGCTCTTGGAGTACATCAACCGCGACCTGCCGGACGCGCGCGACCGACTGACGTACGTCGTCGACGACGTTATCAATCACAGCGCACAGGTGGGCTTCCTCAAGCCCGACGACGAAGAAGAGCGCCTCGACGCGCTCGCGTCCTACGACATCGACGAACTGCCCATCCAAGAGAGCTTCGACAGACTCACCGACCTGATAGCGAGCCACTTCGGGACGGCCATCGCGTTCATCGGCCTCGTCGAGGCGGAGGCGGAGGACATCGTCGCGTGCCACGGCGGCGACTGGGACCGACTGACCCGCGAAGACACCATCTGTACCCACAGCATGCTCCAGGAGGACGTGATGGTCGTCGAAGACATCCGCGAGGACAAGCGGTTCAGCGAGAATCCCCATCTCTCGAACCTCGGTATCCGCTCGTACGCCGGCGCGAACATGACCACGCCGGACGGGCACGTCATCGGCCAAGTGTGTCTCATCGACGACGTCGTCCGGACCTACGACGCCGAGGAGCGCCGCGAACTCCAGCAGTTCGCCGAGACCGCGATGGAAGTTCTCGAACTGCGGCAGTCCGTTCTCGAATCCCGCGCCGCGCCGGCGGAGGTCGGCCAGTGAGCCTCTCGACCGCGGAGCCGTTCAGCGCCGGCGACATCGCACCGGACGGAATCGACAGCGGGACGAGCATCCTCCTCGTCGGGGACGACTCGGACGCGCTCGAATCGGTGTTCTATCGACTGGTCGCCGCGGAAGAAGACGAGCGAAGCGTCGTCTTGGCGACCGACGACGGCGGGCGTTCGGTTCGCCGCGCGCTCGACCGACAAGTGCGGGGTGCCCGTTCGCGCTCGTCTGTTCTCGCCGCCACCGGAGCGACCGGCGAGGGCGTCGAACCGATAAGTGACCTCGCCGACCTCACGAAACTCGGGATGAGCTACTCGATGCTCCTCTCGGAGTCCCAACAGGAGACCGCCCGGTTCCGGTCGGGAATCTTCCTCTGTTCGTCCATCTGCGAGGCCGTCGACGACGTGCGCTCGGTCTACCGGCTGTTGAACTCGAACTTCCTGTCCGAACTCCGCCGCGGCGAGGGCATCGGCGTCTGCGCGCTCGATACGAGCAGCGACATCGGCGCGAGCGTCCAGAGCGTCGTCGCCGGGATGAAGACCTCGTTCGGCGTCTGCATCGAGGTCGAAGCGACCGGCCGACGGGAGGCGACGCTCACCGTCTCGGGACTCGCCGGCGTCGACGAGACGCTCACCGTCTCGATATAGGCGGCCGACGAGCGAGTGCGACGGGGACCCTGTCGGCCTCGCGCACCTATCCGTGAAGTGTTATTTCCTTCCGGACACAAGCGACCGACGTGTCCATCACCGCTATCGAGCGACCCCGCGTACTGCTGTTTTCCCTCCTCGCCGTCGTCTTAGGCGGCCTGACCGTTCGGGCCACCGTCGGCGGTCACGACCCCGTGCAAGCGCTGCTCCTCGCCTCGCTGACGGGGTACGCGGTGACGGGGCTGTTGTTCCACCGGGTTCCGAACGTCGAGCGCCTCGCCGCGGTCCCGCTCGGCGTCATCGGCGTCGCCGCCTACGCGGTCGGCGCGCCGACGGACCTCCCGGTGCTGTTGGTTCTTCTCGGCGTCGGGGGAGCGGTCGACCTCCTGTGGGACCCGACCGGGAACGTCCAGGGGAGCCAGTCGGACTGAGCGCGGGCGAGGAGACAGGTTGAATATCGTGACACTCGGTGAACATGATGTGCCGCTAGCAATCGAGACCGAGTCGCTCCGGAAGGAGTACGGCGACACCGTCGCAGTCACAGGGCTGTCTCTCCGAGTGGAGTCGGGGAGCGTCTACGGATTCCTCGGTCCGAACGGTGCGGGGAAGACGACGACGATGCGCATGCTCACGACGCTGACGGCGCCGACGAGCGGTCGCGCGCGCGTCGCCGGGGCGTCCATCGAGGACAGGGCGTCGGTGACGAGTCGAATCGGGTTTCTGCCGGACGTTCCGCCGCTGTACGACGAACTCACCGCGCGCGAGCAGTTGCGGTACGCGGGCGGCATCCGCGACCTGCCCGCCGAGACGATTCGCGAACGGGTTTCGGCGCTTCTCGACCGATTCGACCTGTCCGACGACGCCGACCGCCGCCTCGGAGAGTACTCCCGCGGGATGCGAAAGCGCGTCGGACTCATTCAGATACTCTTGCACGACCCCGACGTCGTGTTTCTCGACGAGCCGACGTCCGGACTGGACCCGCGGTCGGCGCGGACGATGCGCCGCGTCATCGAAGACCTGGCCGACGACGAGACCACCGTGTTCCTCTCGTCGCACCTGCTCACCGTCGTCGAGGCGCTCGCGGACCGAGTCGGCGTCATTCAGGACGGACGACTCGTCACCGAGGGACCGCTGGACGCGGTGAAACGCGAAGCGCAGCGCGACGGGGAATCGGAAGGGCTCGAAGCCGCCTTCTTGGAGATGACCGAGGGCCGGAGCGAGTGACCGATGGAGACGATGGTTCGGCAGGTCGGACACGTCGTTCGCGTCCGCGCCCTCCGCGGGGTCCGACGAGCGCGCGACCGCCCGATGGTGTCTGTGCTCTATCTCGCCGCCGTCTCGTTCGCACTCCTCGCGGTCGTCGGTCGACTCCCGGTCTCCGGCTACGAGGCGGTCTGGAGCGACTCGGGTGCGTACGCCGCCGGCGTCGCCGTTGCGGATGGGAGGGGTGTCGGCGCGCTCGGCACCGCGCGCGGGCTGTCGGGACTGTTAGCAGTCGCGACCTGCTACGGTGTGCTCGTGAGAACGGCCCAACGAGAGGACGACGAACGGACTGACCACCGGCGTCTCGCGCTCTCCCCGACGGCGTTTTTCACCGCGGAGCTCCTCGACCAGCTCGCGTTCGCCGGCCGGCTCGTCGGCGTCGTGGGCGTCGCCGGTGGCGTCGCGTTCGCCGCCGGGGCGGCGTCACCGACGACGGCCGTGACTACGCTCGTAGCCGTCGCGGCGCTGGTCGCGACGGCCGTCGCGGTGACGTTCCCGGTCGCGCTGGGAGTCCGATTGGCGTTCCGTCACTATCCGCGAGTGCGACGGCACCGGCTCCTCCTCGGCGCGCTCTTGGTCTCGGTCGTGGGCTTCGCGTTCGTTCGAACCCGGTCGTCCTTCGCGCTCCTGAGCGGGCTCCCGGTCGGTTGGTACGCCGACCTCGCGCTCGTCGGCGCGGGCGTCGGTGCCTCGGGCGGCCGCGCCGTCGCCGCCCTCGTCGGGACGCCGGTCGCGTGGTGGCTCGGAATCGCCACGGCGCGCCGGATAACTGACTATCAACGGGCGGACGCTGGAAAGGCAGGGGAAACGCGGGGAGACCCGGCAATCGTAACCCGGCTTCGGGTCGCCGGCGGCCGCCTCGTCTCCCGCGTCGCCTCGCGGCCGACGGCCGCCGTCGCCCGCGTCGTGTGGCTCCGACTGTGGCGCGAACCGCGCGCACTACTGTTCAGCGGACTCGTCGTCGGTGCCACCGCGGGGGTGGGTCTCGTGGTCGTCGAGACGCTCCCGACCGCACTTCCGGCCGTCGTCGCGACGTACGTCGCGGTCGCGACGGGCGCGGGAGTGACGCTCGACCCGCTCGGCACCGAAGGCACCGCGCTCCCGCTCACGCTCACGGCACCCCACGGGCGCGAACGAGTCGTGACGGGCTACGCGCTGTCGGCGGCCGTTCCGGGGACCGCGCTGTCGGCGGCGGCCGGACTCGGAACCGCGCTCGCGATTGGCGCTTCCCCGGCGGCCTGCGTCGGCGCGGCGCTCGTCGGCTCGATACTGGGTGCGATGGCGCCCGTCGTGTCGCTCGCGGCCGGTCTTCGGCTTTCGCCGACGGACGCGGCGACCGGCTCGCGGGGCGTCGGACTCCCCCCGCTCGGCGCGCTCTCGGCGTTCTCCGCGGTCGTCGCGCTCATCGGGATGCCGGCTATCGCCGCGACCGCCGCCATCGAGAGCGGTTCGATGTCTCTCTCGACGGCCATGACGGTCGCCGTCGCCGCGACGGCGCTTCTCGGACTCGGCGCGGGCTGGTACGCGTTCCGAGACGCGGTCGGGCGACTCGACCGGTACGAACCATGAGCAGCCTCGAAACCGCCGAGCCGACGGACGGAGCGAAAAACGCGAGCGACGTTACAGGTCGGAGGACTCGATACTCCCCAGTTCGGGCGTCGCGTCCTCTCCGGCGCGCGCCTGCAACTTACCGACGGCGACGGAGACGACGTAGATGCCGACCGCGAAGAGGACGATGACGCCCCCTGCGGTGGCCTCGCCGTAGTAGGACGCGCCGATGCCGAGGAGCACGGCGAGTTCGGCGAGAACGACGGAGACCAGAAGCGACTCGGAGAAGCTACGGGAGACCTGCGCCGCGCCCGCGACGGGGACGACGAGCATGGCGGCGACGAGGATGACGCCCATAATCTGCATCGCGCCGACGACGACCAGCGCGGTCAGCATGACCATCACGCGGTTGTACCACGTCACCGAGATGCCCGAGACGGCGGCGGCCGTCTCGTCGAACGTCACGTAGAGCAGTTGGTTGCGCGTGAGCGCGACGGTGCCGACGATGACGGCGAACAGCACGAGCAGGATGGCGGCGTTCTCCGCCGAGACGGTCGAGAGGTTGCCGAAGAGGTACTGGTTGATGCCGACCGCGAGGCCGCCCGCGTTGAGGCTGATGAGGACCGTGCCCAGCGCGAACCCGGTCGAGAGCACGATCGCCATCGACACGTCGTTGTAGGCGTCGGTCGCCTCGGAGATGAGTTCGATGAGGAGCGCCGCGATGACGGCGACGACGACGGCGGTCAGGTACGGCGAGACGCCGAGGCTGAACACGCCGTTGAGAAAGAGCCCGATGGCGACCCCGGCGAAGGCGGTGTGGGCGAGCGCGTCGCCGATGAGCGCGAGTTGGCGGTGGACGAGGAACGTCCCGATGAGCGGAGCCATCACGCCGATACAGAGGCCGACGAGGATGGCGCGGTGCATGAACGCGTAGTCGAGGAAGCTGAGGCCGGTCGCGTCGCCGACGGCGAAAAGCAGGTCGGACCACAGCGCGAGGACCCAGTAGAGTGGCGCGAGGACGGCGTCCAACGGCCCCGCCTGCAACGCGGCGAACAGTTCGACGGGTATCACGCGCGACCACCGCCCGAACCGCCCGCGAACGAGGCCGCCGTCCCGAACGCCCGCGCGAGCGCGTCGCTCTCGACGAACTCGTCGGTCGGACCGTCGAAGTAGACCTCGCGGTTGAGACAGACGACGCGCCGGGCGTGGTCGGTGACCGCGCCGAGGTCGTGTTCGATGAGGAGAATCGTGATGCCCTCCTCGTTGAGCGCTTCGAGCAGGTCGTAGAAGGCGTCGACCGACTCGGCGTCGACGCCGACGGTCGGTTCGTCCAAGACGAGCAGGTCCGCCTCGCCGGCGAGCGCGCGGGCGATGAAGGCGCGCTGGCGCTGGCCGCCGGAGAGCTTCGTCACCCGACGGTTCGCGAAGTCGGACATCCCGACCGTGGCGAGCGCCTCGTCGACGATGCGGTGGTCCTCCGCGGAGAGTCGACCGAAGCCGACGTGGGGGAACCGCCCCATCTTCACGACCTCGCGGACCGTGATGGGCATCTCCTTGGAGGCGCTGGCGTGCTGGGCGACGTAGCCGATTCGCGCGCCGTCGTCGAAGGCGTGCGAGGGCTCACCGAACAGCCGCGCGGTCCCCTCGTCGGGCCGGAGCAGGCCCAGGATGAGCTTCATCAGCGTCGATTTCCCGGAGCCGTTCGGCCCGACGATGGCGACGTACTCGCCGGGGTCGATGCGGAGCGAGATGTCCTCCACGACGGGCGTCGCGGTGTACCCGAACTCGACGTCCGCGAGTTCGACGAGCGGGCCGGACGAGCCGCGGCCGTCGTCGGTGGCGTCGTCGGCGACGCCGGTGTCGGCGGACTCAGCGGTTTCCGCGGACTCGCCGTTCCGGAGGGCGCTCATTCGAAGTTCCTCCACGCGTCGGCCCAGCCGTCGGGGCCGACCTCTTCGGGCGACTTGTTGCCGAGGACGACCTCGAACGTGGGCATGTTGATGTTGTACGCGATTTCCTCGTATCCCCAGTCGTTTTCGACCCAGTCCTCGCGGACGCCCGCGTAGGGGGTGACGGGGAAGTACGCCTCGACGGGCGTCTCGGCGATGAGCTGTTTCGCGGGGCGGCGCGTCTCGAAGACGCCCGCGCCGATGTACTTGATGTCGTTTTCCTCGATGACGCGCTTCGCCTCGGTGATGTCCGAGGGCTTCACGTCGCCGCTGGCGGCGAGGTTGACGACGAGCGGGCGCATCTCGACGCCGTAGCGGACGCCGATGTACTGGAAGGCGTTGTGGGCCGCCAACTGGACGACCTTGCGCGACGCCCGGTCGAAGATGTCCTGGTAGTCGCGGTCGATGCGGTCGAGCACGTCGGCCTTGTACGCGTCGGCGTTGTCGCGGAAGGTCTCTTCGTACTCGGGGGCGAGTTCGACCAGCCCCTCGGTGATGTTGTCGACGGCGGTCTTGGCGCGCCGCGGGTCGAGCCAGAAGTGGGGGTCCTTCCCGCGGCCCTCGCCGACGCCCTCCTCGTCGCGGTCGAGGCTCGCGGCGAGTTCCACGAGTTCGACGCCCTCGCGGACGTTGATGAGCTGAGTGTCCACGTCGTCGTCCTTCAGCGTCTGGATGGCGCGGTCGGCCCACGGCTGGAAGTCTTCCCCGACGTGGACGAACGCGTCGGCCTCGATGATGTCGCGCGTGACGCTCGCGTCCGGCTCCCAGCCGTGACCGTGGAGGCCGGTCGGAATGAGGTTCTTGAGCGTCACCGGCGTGTCGGCCGCGACCTTGCGCGCGAAGTCGTAGAAACTGAAGAACGACGCGACGACGACGAATTCGTCTTCCGACTCGGACCCGCCGGAGGCGTCGTTCGAGCCGGTGTTCGAGCCATCGCTTCCGCTTCCCGCTCCGCCACCGCCGAGACAGCCGGCGAGGCCGGCCGTCAGCAGACCGGAACCGGCCGCGACGACCGACCGCCGAGAGAGTTTGGGGTCGGCCGAATCTGCGTTAGTGTTCATCACTATGTGAGATAGATACAGGCCACCATATAGATTTGTTGCTCTAAGGTTGAATTTTGACGTGTCTAATTCATCGCGTGGCGAACCGCAACGGCTCGCGGGACACCGACGACGCGACGGCCGAGACGCGGCGGTCGGGCCCATCGGCGTGCAAATCTCTTTGAGTCGGCGCGCCCAACGGCGGGGCATGGGAATTGAACTCTACGCGCTCGACGGCTGTCCGTACTGCGAGAAGGTCCACGACGCGCTGTCCGAGGCGGGCGTCGACTACGAGACGCAGTGGGTCGACGCGCTCCACTCGGACCGAAACGAGGTCAAGCGCGTGAGCGGCCAGCGCGGCGTCCCCGTTCTCGTTGACGGCGACCGCGGCGTGACGATGTCCGAGAGCGAGAACATCCTCCGGTTCGTCGACCAGACGCTGGCATGAAGATATACACCGGCCGCGGCGACGAGGGGATGACCGACCTGCGGGACATGACCCGCGTGTCGAAGACGAGCCACCGCATCGAGGCCTACGGGACGGTCGACGAGGTGAACGCCCTCGTCGGGACCGTCCGCCCGACCGGCCACGACGACGTGGACGACGTGTTAGAGGCCGTGCAGAACCACCTCCACATCGTGCAGGCCGACCTCGCGAACCCCGACCCCGACGAGGACGACCCGCAGATAGCCGCCGACCACGTCGACGAACTCGAAGCGTGGATAGACGAGGCCGACGAGGAACTCGACCCGCTCACGTCGTTTATCCTCCCCGGCGGGAGCGAGACGGGAGCCAAGCTTCACCACGCCCGCGCGGTGTCGCGGCGGGCCGAGCGCCGCGTCGTCTCGCTCGCGGCCGAAGAACCGGTCAACGAGGAAGTCGTCGCGTACCTCAACCGCCTCTCCGACGCGCTGTTCGTCTTCGCGCGACTGGTCAACAAGCGCGACGGCGTGCCCGAGGAGTCGCCGACGTACTGAGTCCGAGCGCCCGCTTCACCCGCCGGAGTCGGCGCGGTCGCTCACGAGGATAATGGGACCAGGACGGACGAATCGTGCCCACGGTATCGCCGTCCCGGAAAGGGGCCAGACGCTAACTGGAACCGACCACGAAGCGTGGCCTGCGTTCCCAGTTTTAGGTATGCCTAAGAATCACTAAAGTGTATCGCTCTTTCCCAGACAAATGACTCTCGGTAACACGTGACATAATCGTTTTCTCGTCGCCGTGGCTATCCAGAGGTATGAACCGACACTTCACCGACGCGCGGTACTACTTCCGACGGGGATTCGAGCACCTGTACGCCGGTCTGGACGAGGAGACGGCACCGCTCCGTCGCCGCCTCATGGCGGCGCTCGGGCGCGAGGTTGAGGACGAGGAGGAGTCCGAGCCGCAGACGCGACGGGAGCGCGTCGAGTACGGCGCGCGCCGGGCGGCGACGCGGAGTCGACGGGCCGCCGGGCGGGTTCGCCGTCGCGTGCAGCGACCCGAGTAGGCTCGTTCGTGCCCCGAATCGGGGCACAACGTAAGTCTTAATTGGCGGCGCGGAAAATCGAAATCGTAGTCGGGTTGGTGGTCTAGCCAGGTTATGACGGCTCCTTCACACGGAGCAGGCCGGCGGTTCGAATCCGCCCCAACCCATTTTCTGATTCCTCGCAACGACGAGCGACAGCGAGGAGTCCGTGGAATCGAAAATTGTCACGGCGGATTCGAAGCAGGGAGCGAACGAAGTGAGCGACCGAGGTTCGAATCCGCTCCAATCCATACCACACAACAACGAGCGACAGCGAGGGGTCCGCGGTGCTAAATCGGACACTAGCAGTCAAACACCGAAAACAGAAACGCCGCCCGCCGAGCGCCTACGCGATGTCGTCGAGCGAGACGGCGCTTCCGCGGTCGACCGTTATCCACGAGGTCGTCAGCTCATCCGACTTCGGGGAAAAAACCGTCAGTTCGGTCGGGTTCTCCGGGTCGTCGTAGATGCATTCGAGGTCGAACACCGGCGCGTCAGCCAACTCGTCGGAACTGTGTGGTGCGGCCGTGCTCATCAGATGGATACGTCCGTCTTGCAACTCGCACACAGCGCGTCGGCGACCGCCTCCTTCGGGACGGACGTCCCGCATCGAGGGCACCGCGAACGGGTGCGCGAGTACTCCGTGTACGGTGCAATCCGCGAATTCTCGTTGGATTCGCTCATACACGACCAAATAGGACACGAGTACAAGAAGTTTTGGATATTACGAGTATAATTACCCAAATTCGAACTCGTATGTAACGACAATTCTGATTGTATTGCCCACTCCTCAACGTCGAGAGGAAAATCGGTACCCGGGTGGGAAGTCGGGTGTGGCTACTCGAACGACACGCGGAACAGCCAGCGATTCGACACCGTTCCGTTTTCGAAACGCTCAGCCGACCCCGTCTCTCAAACTGTCAAGAACTTCGAATAAACGAGAAGCTACCACGTTAGCTTCGGCGACCGACTCGCTTTTCTGACAGTTAAATCGTAGCGTCTCGCGTGAAACATCGTGTTTCGCGAACTGTTGCAGAAAAACTAGTCAACAAGCCCCCAGTATCGAAATCAGAGACAGACTAACCGCCTATACCATCAGGTAAGTTGACAGCCGTCACGCGAAACTATTGAAACTATCTCGTCAGCTTTTGCCCGCGGCGTCGGTAGATTGTCATCGCAGACACATGAGCACACGAACACGTATCGCCGGCGTTCTCGTCGTCGTCGCCCTCGTCGCGGCGGCGGCGACGGGGACCGGTTTGGCGGCGTCCGACGGCGTACAGTCGGTCGCCCAGCCGAACGCGCCGGCGGTCGACACACGGCAGGCACAGGTACAGCAACAGACACAGACGCAGATGCAGGCGGAGTACTGCACGTATCCGAACAACGCGACCTACGACTCGTTCGCGGTGAGCAACCTCTCCGCGCCGTCCGGCGTCGAAGCCGGTGAGCCGGTGACGGTGTCGGCGGACATCACCAACCCGAACGACGTGCCGATGATTCAGTGCGTCGAGTTCCGGCTCGAGGGCGACGTGGTCGTCCGAACCGGCTGGGCGCTGAACCCGAACGAGACGGAGACCATCGCGTTCGAGGTCAACACGACGGGCCTCGAAGACGGGACGTACATCCACGGCATCGAGACGCGCGACTTCGGCGAACTGACGACGCTCACCGTGGGCGAACAACCTGAGCCCGAACCCGAGGAGCCGACCGCGTCGCTCCAGTTCGACGACCAGGAGTCCGACGGGAGTAGCGTGACCGTCGCGAGCGCGAACCTCTCTGACGGCGGCTACATCGCTATCCTCGACGAGAACGGCTCGGTCGTCGGTGCGACCGACTACCTCGAACCCGGCGAGCAGGAGAACGTCTCCGTGCCGCTCCTCGAATCGCTCAACGAGAGTGCCACGCTGACTGCACAGGCGCACCTCGATACCAACGACAACCAGACGCTCGACTTCCTCACGTCCAACGGGACCGAGGACGGCCCGTACACGGTCAACGGGACGCCCGTCACCGACGACGCTGACGTGACCGTCGGCGAGGAGCCGACCACCGAAGAACCGACGACCGAAGAGCCAACGACTGAGGAACCGACCACCGAAGAGCCAACTACGGAAGAGCCAACGACTGAGGAACCGACCACCGACGAACCGACCGAAGAACCGACAGCGACCGTCGAGTTCGAAGACCAGAACTCCGACGGGGCCACCGTGACCGTCGCGAGCGCGACCCTCTCTGAGGGCGGCTTCGTCGTGATTCACAACGAGAGCGGCGACGTCGTCGGGATATCGAACTACATCGAAGAGAGCGACAGTAACATCCGAATCTTCCTCACCGAGTCGCTGAGCGAGAGCGCCACCCTGACCGCCATGGCGCATCTGGATACGAACAACAACCAACAGCTCGATTTCCTCTCGTCCGACGGCGCTGAGGACGGCCCGTACACGATGGACGGGTCGCCCATCACCGACGACGCGGAGATAACCGTCGGTGGCGAGCCGACGACTGAGGAACCAACGACCGAGGAGCCAACTACGGAAGAACCGACGACTGAGGAACCAACGACCGAAGAACCAACGACTGAAGAACCAACGACTGAGGAACCGACGACAGAGGAGCCAACGACTGAAGAACCGACCAACGAGACGGAGACTCCGCCGCCGACCGAGACGCCCATCGACAACGGAACGGAGAACTGAGACGACGACCGCCGGCCGACCCGGTCCCACCGCCGAGTCGGCTCGAACTATTTTTCACGACGACCGCCGACCGACCGGCCGCAGTCACCGACCGAGCGCCGCGAGCAGACCGTCGGGAACGGTGAGGAAGCCGAACCAGACCAACAGGACCACGAGCGCAGTGTAACCGATAGAGATGGCGAAGTCCTTGGCGAATCGTCGGGTCGTGTACGGATGCGATTCGGCGGACACCGCGTCGACAGCGCCCTTGTGGAGCAGGACGAAGCCGACCACGTTCGTCAGCCAGTAGCCGGCGACGACGCCCGGGAGGAACCAGCTTCTGGAGACGAGGCTCACCGCGACGCCGAACGCGTAGGCCAGCGGGAGGTTGACCACGAGGTCGTTCCACCACGAAAGCGGGGACAGAACGAACCCGATAGCCGCCAAGATTCCGCCTTTCACGCGCCGGCGTTCCATCCAACTAGATGAACGGCCAGCGACAATAGTATTGTGAGCATCCGGCGCGCAGTTCCCGCGAGCGGGTGCGAGCCGCGGGGTCAGTCCGCCGTCCCGCTTTCGTCGCCGACGAGCGTGTCGACGAGCGCCGTGAGGTCGGAGACAGAGAGGTCGGGCTCCGGTCCGAACGGTTCCCACGGCGAGTCCTTCCGGTCGACCCAGACGCCCTGCATCCCGGCGTGTTGGGCCCCCATCACGTCGAACCAGCCGGCGGTCGCGTGGGCGATTTCGTCGATTGGCGTCCCGGTGCGGGCGGCCGCGTGGCGGTAGAGTTCCGCGTCGGGTTTGAACACCCCGACCTCGTCGGCGCTGACGACCCCGTCGAGGAGGTCGCGGATGTCGGCGTGGTCGACCATCGAGTCGAGCATCTCCGGGTTCCCGTTCGAGACGACGTAGCAGTCGTAGCCGGCGTCGCGGAGGCGGCCGACCGCGTCGCGCACGTCGTCGAACACGTCGAGTTCGTGGTAGACCGAGAGAATCTCGTCGCGCTCGGTCGCCGAGACCGACGCGCCGTGGGCCTCCAGCGCGTACTGGAGCGCCGCGCGGTTGACCTCGTAGAAGGGCTCGTACTCGTCGATGTGGTTGCCGACGAAGGTGTATTCGAGCGACCGCGACCGCCAGAGCTTCGAGACGGGTTCGGGGTCGTCGACGCGCTCGGCGAGCGCCTTCTCGGCGGCGTCGACGTCCACGAGGGTGCTGTACGAGTCGAACGTGACCGTCGAGACGCGGTCCGGGTCGAACGACATGCGCGACCCTACGTCGACGCGGGTGTTAACGATGCGGCGGTCGTGCGAACCCGGCGGGAAAAAAGACCGAAGAATGGGGTTGGCGCTCCTGACGAGCGCGGCGGGAGGGAAGCGGCCTACTCAGTCGTCCTCCCAGAGGGTCACGAGGACGACCACGTCCTGCATGTCGAAGGCGTTGCTCCGCGTGTTCGTCGTGCCGAGTTCGAACAGGAAGATGGCCTGGTTGCTGTCGAGCGCCATCGTCTCCCCGTCGTCGCTGATGTAGGGGGCGACGAACTCGGCGGCGTCGTCCTGTCCGTTGTAGCCCTTTATCTCCGGGACCGGGTCGCCGTCGCGGAGGACCGCGACCTGTCGGTGGTCGACAGACGAGTCGGCCGTGACGTAGCCGTCGGCGGCGGCGACGATGGAGAGGGCGTCGCCGGCGTCGCCCGCCACGCTGAACGAGTGCGACACGCCGTCGTTCACGTTGTCCCAGTCGGCCGGGTTGTGCGACGCGCCGTCGACGACGAAGGTGACGGAGACGGGCACGTCGTACCACCCGTTCTTGATGGCGCTGCCGAGCAGTTCGAACTCGCCAGTGAAGTCGTCGGAGGGGACGACCTCGCCGTCGTCGATGGTGAAGTCATCCTCGGGCTCCGGCGTCGGGGTCGGCGTGGGTGTTGGCGTTGGTGACGGCGTCGGCGTTGGAGTTGGCGTCGGGGTCGGGGTCGGCGTCGAGGTGACGACGTTTCTGACCTCGTAGGTCTCGCCCATCCCGCGGACTTCCAGCGGGAAGGTGACGGTCGCGCCGGGGCCGGACGCCCCGTCGAGGGTGACGGTGACCGTGTCGTGTTCGATTTCGGTCACGCCGTCGGGCGCGGTGTACGTGAAGCTCGCGCGGCCCGACTCGTCGGTGACGGCGGTCGCCCCGTCGGTGGGGGCGACGGTGCCGCCGAGCGAGGTCGGCGATGCGACGGTCAGCGTCGCGCCCGCGGCGGGCGCGCCGTACCGGTCGAACGCGCGGACGACGAGCGTCTCGCGGCCGCCGGAGGGGACCGCGGCGTCCTCGCCTTCGACCGCGATGGCGTAGGCGGCGGGGTCGGGTTCGACGGCCTCGCCGACGCCGAGGCGAGCGACGCGGAAGTCGTAGCGGACGCCCGCGTCGAGTTCGATAGTGACGACCGCGTGGTCGCCGCTGGAGACGTAGGAGACGACCCGCGCGTGGGGCTCCTCGGCCATGAGGTCGACCCACGCGTCCTCGGAGAGGTAGGTCGGCACCGAGATGTGAACCGGGTCGGTGGCGCTGTAGACCGGCAGCGACTCGGTTCGGACGGAGACGGGCGCGAGCGCCACGGTGTCGCCCGCGGTCGTGTGGCCGTCGAGGTCGCCTTCGAAGAAGACGAGCGTGACGGTCGTGCCGCGGACGAGCGACTGGCGGTGGACGACGGGGGTGCCGTCGGTTTCGAGGTACGAGACGCCGCTTTCGAGCACCATCCGGGCCTCGTCGCGCTCGGCGTAGTCGGGTTCGTAGACGATGGCCCCGGTCGCGTAGGTGTGCGTCGAGCCGTTCCAGAAGACCCGCTCGGGGCCGACCGCGGAGACGCCCGTGACGGTCACGGCGTCCGCGCCGGCGACCCGGAACGTCCCGACGCTGTCGGGCGGTGAGACCACGAGGTAGCGCTCGGGGTACGACACGTCGGAGTCGACCGCGACGCGGCTGCCGGCGTCGACGCCGGAGGCGCGGAACACCTGCGAGTCGAGCGACGCGAGGTCGGTCGAGACGCTGGCGCTGTGGTCGGCTTCGTCGCCGGCGGTCCAGACGGGCGTGCCCGCGAGTTGGACCATGGCGATGACCGACACGACGAGGCCGAACGCGAAGACGAGCCCGAGGATTTCGGACACGCCGCGGGAGTCGAGAGAGAGGCGAGACACGGCTCAGACCTCCACGTCGGGCGCGTTCAGTTCGGGCGAGTCCTCGTCCTCGATGGCGGAGTCGGGCAGGTAGATGCGGGTCGCCGCGGTGATGACCACGTCGTCTTCGGCGGAGATGGCGGCCTCGCGGCCGCTGACCATGCCGCTGTCGGAGGTTATCTCCACGTCCGTCTTCGCCGAGGCGATGTTCGCGCCGACGACGAAGATGTTGCCCTCGGCGTCGACGAGGATGTCGCCGTCGCCGAGCATGACCACGCCGTTGAGGTTGACGCCGCCGCGGGCGGAGTCGATTTCGAGGTCGGCGTTGTCCTTGACGCCCGAGAGGCCGGCCCCGGCGAGGTCGACGCCGTCCGCGCCGTCGATGCGGACGTCGCCCTTGCCGCTGATGTCGGCGCTCCGGGCGCTGACGAAGCCGTTCGTCGAGGTGACCGAGAGGAGGTTGCGGTCCTGCGTGAGCGTCACCCCGGCGTTGTCGAGGTCGATGTCGCCGCCGGCCTCGATGGTGAGGTCGGCGTTGCTGCCCTGCGTGACCGACGCGCCGGAGAGGTCGATTTCGTCTCCCGCGGTCACGTCGATGTTCTTGCCCGAGACCGAGGTGACGCTCACGCCGACCGCGGCCAGAGAGCCGCTTCCGGCGTCGATGTCGATTCGGCTGTTCGAGCCGGTCGCGACGACGTCGACGTGGAGCGAGACCCCGTCGCCCGCGAGGGTGATGTCCTCGTCGGAGACGATGGTTCGGACGCTCGGCGGGACGACGAGCCGGTCGGAGCCGGCGTCGTAGACGATGTCGCCGCCCGTGCCGGTGTTGTTGACGCGGTAGTCCGCGCCGTCGAACTCGCCGTTGCCGTCCACGTCAGCGTAGACGAAGCCGGGGTCGCCGATGGCGGCCACGAGCCCGCGGAGCGGGTCGGTGACGCCGCCCTCGCGGAGCTGCACGTCGAAGGTCACGCGGTCGACGTTCGCGCCCGCGGAGTCCTCGACGACCACGTCGAACTCGTCGGAGACGACGCCGTCGACGCTGCTCGTCGCGGTGTAGACGAACGTCGCGCGGCCGTCGCCGTCGGTGACGGTCGAGATGGTGCCGGTGTCGCGCGCGACGATGCGCCCGCTCTCGGCGGTCAGGCCGGGGCTGGCCTTGACGACCGCGTTGGGGACGGGGTTGTTCTGCGCGTCGCGGACCTCGACGACGGCCCGGTGGGTCGCACCGGGCGGGACGACGGCGTTGTCGCCCGCGACGTCGACGATGTAGGCGGGTTCTTGGAGCGCGCCGGGGGTGTCGATGCCGACCCGCGAGAGCCGCAGGTCGTACGTCTTGCCGGGCGCGAGTTCGACCGTCAGGGTGTTGTAGTCGGCTCCGGTCGCGTAGGCGATAGAGCGGACGTTGGGTTCGTCGGCCAGCAGGTCGCGCCACGCGTCTTCGGAGAGCCGAGTGGGGACCGAGATGGTGATGGGCGTGCCCGCGTCGGTGACCGTGATGTAGTCGGTGCCGGCGCTCAGGGGGACGACGCTGAAGGTCGCCGCCTCGCCCGTCGCGGTGTCGATGTCGCCTTCGAGGAAGACGAGAGACACCTTGGTCCCGTCGACGAGCGACTGGGTCGCGCCGACCTCGCCGCCGCCGTAGGCGGTGTACTGCGCGGTCCCCTCGTGGACGAGCGAGGGTTCGCTCTGGAGGTACCGGTAGTCGGGTCGGTAGACGAACTGCTGGGTGTCGAACGCGTGTTCGGAGCCGTCCCAGTAGGTGCCGGTCTCGCCGGTCGCGACCGCGCCGGAGATGCGGGCCGTCGCGGGGTCGGTCGTCCGGAGGCTGCCGGAGCCGGCGGCGGGCGAGACGAACAGCGCGCGGGTCGGGTAGTCGACGCCGGCGTCGAGGGTCGCGCGGGTCTGCCGGCCGTCGACGGCCTTGGCGACGCTCTCGTCGAACGCGGCGAAGTCGGTCTCGGCCGCGGTGAGGTGTTCGAATTCGGTCTGTTGGTTCCACGCGGGGACCGCCGAAACCTGCACCATCGCGACGAGCGAGACGACGAGCGCGAACGCGAGCATCGTGCCGAGGATGGCCGAGGCTCCGCGGCGGTCACCGCGGAGGTGCGAGCCGCGGCGGGCCTCGCCCGCGACGAACCCGCGCAGTACGTGCCTGAGGGGCGATTGCGTGTGTTGGTTGGGAGTGTTGTGAGTCATGGCCTTACACCAGTGCGAAGGCGACGAGCGCCAGCGCGGACAGTCCGAGGGCGTACTTCAGCCCGCTGAGGGCGCTGTTGTCTGCCAGTTTTCCGGCGAGGAGTCCGCTTCCGACCGCCTGAATCAGCGCGGAGTGGAAGAACACCACGTGGAAGTTCGCCAGCGGCACCGACGAGATGCCGATGGGGAGCGACTGTCCGTCCATCGACGCGGACGCCGACGGCCCGGTCATCTCGGCGAGGGGGCCGAGGTAGCTCGCACCGAGCATCAGGATGACGAACAGGTAGACGAAGTACCCGATGACGACGATGGCGATGTAGGAACCCATCGCGCGACGGCGGGACTTTTCGAGCTTGTACCGGTTGCGGGTGTCCTCCGCGGCGACGCTGAGGACGCGCGAGAGGTCGCCGCTGGTGCGGCCGCCGCTGGCGATGAGCCGGATGACCCGCGAGAGCTGCGGGACGTTGAGCCGGCTGGCGAACGCCATGAGCGCCGAGTGGGCGTCGTGGTTCCAGCGGATGTCGTTGCGGAGCGCGCGGAGTTCGTCCGCGAGCGCGCCGTTCGACCACCGGGAGACGAGCGCGAGCGCCTCGACCAGCGAGATACCCATCTGGTTGGCGCTCGACAGCAGGTTCAGCGTGTCGGGGAAGCGCCGTTCGAGCGTGCGCTCGCGGCGGGTCCGAAGCTCGTGGAAGACCGTCAGGGGGACCGCGACGATGGCGAACGGGAGGACGACGAACCAGACCGTCGTGTTGTACGGGTTCGCGAGCATGGCGTCGAGCGTCGGCGTCGCGAGGCCGAGCACGAAGACGCCGACGACCGACAGGACCGCGAGGGGCACCGTGACGACCGCCGAGAGGTACGGCTGGCGGCGCATGATGTCGAGCGGGTCGCCGACGAGCGTCCGAAGCTCGTACACCGCGTTTTCCCGGCGGTAGTCGTCGAGTCGTTCGTCGACGAAGCCGCCGTCGGAGGCGACCTTGCCGCCGCCCCAGCGGGCCTCGCGGGCGCGCTGGACTTCGCGGCGCATCGCGCCGAGGAAGTTGGCCACGACCGTCCGAATCTCTTCGAGGACGGTCACGTCGTGTTTCGTCCGGACCGTGTCCTGCGTGTACGGCGAGGAGAGCACGTCCACGAGGAGCAGGAACAACGCCATCCCCAGCGGGAAGATGAGGTAGTTCAGGGCGTACAGCTGGACGAGCGTGTCGCCGCCGAGGAAGCTGATGACCATCAGGGTGACGATGAGCAGCAGCGGCGCGGCGACGAACGCGGCGACGAACACCTCGGAGAGCATCGACAGCGTCTCGATGAAGTCCTCCTGCTCGTCGCGGGCCTCTTCGAGGTACGTCGCGGACTCGCGGTCGAGGAAGGCGGTCACATCGCCGCCGGAGTCGAGGACCGAAAGGAGGTCGTCGAGGAACTGCTCGAAGTTAATCGAGGGCGTCAGGTTCCGGGAGTTGCGGAGCGCCGTGAACAGGTCGTTGCCGAACAGGTCCATGTCGCGGGCGATCATCTCGAACTCGCGGGACACCTCGCCGTAGTCGGGCGCGTCGGCGACGGAGCGGATGACTTCGAGGAAGCTCATCCCGCCGTGGCTGAGCGCGTACATGTAGACGATGGCGTGCGGGAGCAGGATGTCGATGCTCCGGCCGCGCATCTCGGCGCGGCTCTTGGGGAGGTAGTACCGGGCGTAGTAGGTCCCGGCGGCCGCCAATCCGCCGACGAGGCCGACGAGGGCCGCGCCGAGGATGGGCACCTTGTAGGGGAGCAGGGGAACGACGTACTGCGCCGCGATGCCGAAGCTCACGGGGCTCGACGCGTTCGCCAGCACGCCCGCGCGGGCGAGGACGAAGGTGAGCGCGAGCCCGACGAGCGAGCCGAACACCGCGGTGACGAACGCCAGTTTGAGCGACTGCGTGAGGTACAGGTCGTAGGTCGTACCCACGCGGGTCTGGTTCAGCCAGCGCTGGAGGTCGCGGTGGCCCGCCGGGTTACGCTTGAAGTACGTGCGGACGTACCCGTAGCGCTGGCGGAGCCGCTTGACCTCCTCGGGCGACTCGTCGAAGTGTTCGCGCGGGAAGTACTGCTCGACCTCGTAGTCGGGCAGGGGAACCGAGGACGACGAGTCAGCGGGCATCGTCGGCCTCCCGGTCGTCGTCGTCGCTCACGGCTTCGTCCGCGTCCGAGGCGTCATCGGCCGGCGCGGGGCCAGCCTCCGCGATATCGTCGAACTCGGTGGCGTCGTCGCTGTCGACGACTTCGGAGTCGTCAGCGTCCGAGGCGTCGTCAGCGACGGCATCGGCATCGTCATCGCCGACGACTTCCCAGCCATCGGCGGCAGCGTCAGCGTCAGCGTCAGCGTCGCCGTCGCCGTCCGCGCCGTCGTCCAACTCGATGTCGAACAGGTCAGCGAGCAGGCGCTCGGTCTCGGGCGAGACCTCGATTTCGTCGTCGTCGAGGTCGTCCCCCGCGGCGTCGTCCTCGTCACCCTCGTCGACGGAGACCAGCGAGGTCTCGGCGTAGACGTGCGCGAGGAGGCCTTCGCGGTCGCGCTCGAAGCGGCGAATCATCGCGGAGACCGTCAGGTAGTCGTCGACGCCCGAGGCGGCGATGTACCGGAGCACGTCGGCGCGAACGTCGAGTTCGTACTGCAGGTCTGCCTTGGTCCAGCCGCGCTCGGCGGCGATTTCGTCGAGGACGACCGAGTCGCCGACGCGCTCGTGGGCGTCGTTCTCGGGGTTGCGCTTGAACACGTCGCGGAGTTCGACCTCGCCGTCGTCGTCGACGCCGGCGATTTCGGTGACGGCGATGTTCCGGCGGGTCCGGTCGCCGTCGAGGTGAATCTGCTTTTGCACCGAGATGATGTCGAGGTCCGAGAGCATCTGGGCGGGCACGCCGAGGGGCTCGTTGCGCATGCGGTGGACCACGCCCTCCGAGGAGTCGGCGTGGAACGTCGTGTACGCGGTGTGGCCCGTGGCGATGGAGTGGAAGAACGTCAGTGCGACGCGTTCTTCCGTGCGAATCTCACCGACCAGCAGGTACTCGGGGCGCTGTCGGAGCGCGGCCTGCAGGAGCGCGTACATCGACACCTCGCCGCGGCCGTCGGCCGTGAACGTGTCGCGGGTGACGGACTGAATCCAGTTGTCGTGCGGGAGGGTGATTTCGCGCGTGTCCTCGATGGAGACGACCTTCGCGTGGCCGGGGACGAAGAAGGACACCGCGTTCATCGAGGTGGTCTTCCCGGAGCCCGTGCCGCCCGCGAAGATGAGCGAGCGGTTGTTCTCGATGGCGAGCCAGAAGTACGCCATCTGCTCGACGCTGAAGGTGTTCCAGCGCACGAGGTCGACCGGCGACAGCGGCACGTCCGAGAACTTCCGGATGGTGAAGTTCGACCCGCGGGTGGCGACGTCGGAGCCGAGAGTCAACTGGACGCGGGAGCCGTCCGGGAGGCTCGCGTCGACGAGCGGGTCGGAGACGGTCACCTGCTTGCCCGCGCGTTGCGCGAGGCGGATGGTGAACGACGAGAGGTCGCCGTCGTCGAAGACGACGTTCGTCGGCACGTCCCGGTAGACGCTGTGGAAGACGTAGACCGGCACGTCGTCGCCGTCACAGGAGATGTCTTCGATACCCGGGTCCCGCATCACGGGGTCGATGCGGCCGAAGTGGATGAAGTCGCGGAGCAGGAAGTAAAACAGCTTCCAGAGCGACCCCTCTTCGACCGTCGCCGCGTGTTCGGTGATTATCTCGCGGGCCTCGTCGTCGAACACGTCCTCGCGGTCGCCGTCGGCGTCGAGGTCGCGGTACAGGAGGCTGTTGCGCAGAATCTTCGTCAGGTCGTCGCGCACGAAGTCCTCGAAGTCGTCGAGGCGCGGTTCGCTCACGTGGTACCGGTGTTCGCGCTTCTCGTGGTCGTACAGGATGGAGACGAACGCGAAGGGCTTGTTCACCCAGTAGTGTTCGACGGCCTCGACGCCCTCGAGGAACGAGAAGTCGAAGAACTGGTCTTCGATGAACGCCTCCGAGGGCGTCGGCGCGAACGCCGTCTCGTCGTCGATTTCGGCGAAGAACGCCTTCACCTCGCGGAGGACGGCCTCCCGGAGCGTTTCCGGGCGGTCTTCGTCCGCCGCTTCGTCGTCGGTGGGGTCTTCGACGGGGCCGTATTCGATGCGGTCCGACGCGGGGACCGGTAGTTCACTCGCGCGGGCGGCCATCGCCTCCGGACCGGTCGTGGGGACCAGTTCGGCGGTGCCGGCACCGTCTGCTCGGAACGATTCTTCGCCATCGAGGCGGTCAGTCTGGGAGTTCTTGTCAGGAGACGCCATTCTCTGGAAATACTGAACGGTAGGAACGGCTGTAAGTATGGTGCGACTAGATGAGCGAATTCGGCCGGTTAGGCCCGAACTACCGGCGTATTCCGGAATTCATCTGGTCCGTTCTCGACGGGGAATCGAGGTGGGGTGGTCACCAACCCCGCCCGCGAGAGAGTGGCAATTGAGTTACAGTATTCGGCCGCGCGCACCGTTCACGGCCGACGCGTCGGCGAGAAACGACGATATTCAGCGTAAGAACAGTGTTACCAATAGGCACAGGCCGTCTGTCGTCGGAATTCCATCCTTCAGCCCCGTCGTGGCCTTGCGATTTCGGTCCTTCCTAGCGGGTGGAAACGGGACGAACCTTCAAGAGAAGCGGCGTTGTATGTAAGGATGTATTATGGATATTGCTGATATCGCCACTCCTGATTTCATCGAGGTCGACGTTGACGAGCGATTAGGCAAAGTCCGCTCCATCTTCGAGCGGGAAAACCCTAAGGGCATCATCGTCCAGGACGACGGCGAGTACGCGGGCGTCATCGGTGAGAAGCAGCTCATCAACTCGCACGTCGAAGACAACACCAAAGCGGCCGCGCTGACGAAGGCCGTCCCCAAGATAGACCGTCACGAGAACGTGCGCGAGGTCGCGCGCATGCTCGTCGAGGGCAACACGAAGGTCGCGCCGGTCTACGAGGGCGAAAAACAGTACGGCATCATCACGCAGGACGCCATCCTCGAGGCCGTCCTCGACAACCTCGACGCGCTGACCGTCGAGCAGATTTACACCGACGACGTGGTCACCATCGGCGAGCGCGACCACCTCGGACAGGCCATCAACCGCCTCCGCGAACACGGCGTCTCGCGGCTGCCGGTCGTCGACCGGGACGGCCGCCTCGCGGGCATCCTGACCACGTACGACCTCGTCGAGTTCATGGTGCGCGACGAGGGTCGGCAGGGCAAACAGGACCGCCGCGGCGACACCGACCGCATGCTCGACCTCCCGGTCTACGACCTGATGAGCAGCCCGGCGCGCACGGCGACGCCCGAAGAGAGCGTCCGCGACGCGGTCGCGCGCATGCTGGAACACGACATCGCCGGGCTCGTCGTCACGCCCGCCGACGACGACGGCGAGGTCCTCGGTGTGGTGACCAAGACCGACGTGCTCCGCGCGCTCACCTACACCGAAGAAGAGCAGATGGACGTGCAGGTCACGAACATCGGCCTCCTCGAGACGCTGAGCCGCGCCGACATCAACTCGGCCATCACCGAGGTCGCGGACAAGTACCAGCGGATGAGCGTGCTCCACGCCCACGTCCGCTTCCACGAGCACAAGGAGAAGCTCCGCGGCACGCCGCTCATCCAGTGCCAGATTCGGCTCCGCACGAGCCACGGCCAACTGGCCGGCAGCGGCGAGGGCTACGGCGCGGAACACGCGTTCCACGTCGCGCTCGACAAGCTCGAACGCAACGTGCTCGAAGTCAAGGGCTTCGAGGCCGACGAGCGCTACCGCGGTCAGCTCCTCCGGAAGCTGAACGAGCTGTAACGCCGACGCACCGGTCACACCGGTACGCCCGAAATCGAAACGCGAACGGAACACAGGAGCAGGATCGGGCCGGGTCGTCCGCCCGGTCGCGTCGACCTTTTTCTACACGTCAGTCGCCGAGAGCCCGCGGTCCGTTATCTTGAACGTCGCCGTCTCCCCGGCGGGTTTCGCGCGGTGCTTTTCGAGCGTCGCCCGGCGGTTGCCGCCGCGGAAGCGGTCGAGGCGGACGACGGTGCCGGTCCAGTGTTCGAGGGTGTGGCCGCCGAGCGCCCGCGTCCGGTCGGTGTCGGGGTCGGAGTACACCTGATTCGTCAGGACGACCGCGAGGTCGTGTTTGCGCGCGAGCGACAGCAGGTGCGTGACCTGCCGGGCGACCCGACGGAGCGCCTCGCCGCCGTCGCCCTCGGCGGTCCGTTCGAGCCGGTAGAAGCCGGTCGCGGAGTCGAGGACGATGAGGTCGGCGTTGGGGGCGAACTCCTCGGCGTCGCGGACGGCCTGTTCCTGGTCCTCGAAGTCGTACGCCTCGCTTATCATCAGCCGCGAGGTCACAGACTCCACGTCCTCGGGGGCGACCGCCTCCGCGAGCTGTTGGAAACGGTCGACCGACAGTCCCTCGGTGTCGATGTAGACGACGGTGCCGCCCGCCGCGGCGACCCGGACCGCCGCCGAGAGCGCGACGTTGGTCTTGCCGGCCGCGGAGGGGCCGTACACCTGCGTGACGGTGCCGCGTTCGAACCCGCCGTCGAGGAGGTCGTCGAGCGCCGTGCACCCGGTGGAGACTGACTCTGTCACGTCAGGTGGTGGGTGCCACCGGCCGAAAAAGACCCCGGTCGCCCGCCGCGGTACGGGCCGCCGCTTCGGCGCCAGTCCGCGACCGTCGAGGGCGACCCGCGCACGACGGTTTATTCGTCGCCGTCGCCAAGGGAGGGACGTGATAGTCGTCGCCACCGCGGACTTCGACCTCTACCACGAGGCCGTGTCCGAACTCCGGAGCCGAGGAGTCGCCTTTACCACCGTCGAGCCGGGCGACCCGCTTCCCGAGCGGGCGCGGGTCCTCCTTACCGGCCCGGACGACGACCTCGACGGCGTCGATACCGGCGGCGACGTGACCCGCGTGACCGCGACCGGCGACGACGCGCGCCGCGCCGTCGACGAGGCGCTCGCGAGCCTCCGCGGCGGCGACGGACGGACCGTCGTCGGGGTGGACCCCGGAACCAGACCCGGCGTCGCCGTCCTCTCGGGCGAGACGGTCGTCGCCGCGTTCCACGTCCCGCTTTCGGACGCCGTCGAGGTCATCCGCCGCGAGACCGAGGACGCGGTCGACCCCGTGGTCCGCATCGGCGACGGCGCGCGCCTGCAGGGCGCGAAGCTCATCAACGACCTCGACGACGTCGCGGTCGAACTCGTCGACGAGACCGGAACGACGCCGTACCTCGGGACCGGCGCGCGCGGCATGGGCGACGTGCTCGCCGCGGTGAACATCGCCCGCCGGGACGGCGAGCGCATCGAATCCCGCGAGATAGAACCGACCGAGGGCGAACTCACGCGCATCAAGGCGCGCTCGCGCGAGGCGTCCGAGGACAACCGCACCATCGACGACGCGCTCGCGCGCCGCGTCGCCGGCGGGGAACTGAGCATCGACGAAGCGCTGGACGAACACCGCTCGCGCGAGGAGTGAGCGTCGCGGCGGCGGTTTCGACGCCGTTAACGGCCGCCTAACGGTGCTCTACGCGACCGGTCGAGTGGGCCGTGATTCGAGCGGTCGACGGGGAAAGAACGCTATTAACGTGACTCTCGGTTTATGAGACGCACCCTCCCCGATTCATACCTACGTTCTCCCGACGCGTATCTCGTGTCGCATGAGCACATCACGCACCCCCGAAGTCGGGCGACGGACGTACCTGAAGGCACTCGGCGTCGGCGCGCTCTCGCTCGGCGCGTTCGCCTCGCCCGCGGCGGCGCACCGCGGGGCGCTCCAGCGCGAACTCGCGTCGGTTCGGGCGGCCACGTCGAAGTACGCCGACGTTCGGAAGGCCATCGCGGACGGCTACGTCCTCGGCAGTCCGTTCGTGCCGGGCATGGGCTACCACTACGTGAACCACCACTACATCATCGAGAACTACGACGACGAGGTCGATATCACGAAGCCCGCCGCGCTCGTCTACGGGAAAAACGAGGGCAACGGCAAGGAGGAACTCGTGCTCGGCGCGGCCGAGTACCTGTTCGACGAAGTGCAAGAATACGAGGGGCCGTTCCCGGACCCGTTCCACGGCGACAGCGACGACGGCATGTGGGGCTTCGCCGGTGGCCACTGGGGCCTCCACGCGTGGGTCCACGTGAACAACCCCGCGGGGACGTTCGCGCCGTTCAACTCCCGGCCGCAGTTCAACGAGAAGTGACCTGACGGGTCGGCCGCGGCCGCTTTTTTCGGCGAATCGTTCCGGACGGTGAGCCTCGCGAATCGCTTATTCGCCGTCGTTAGACGCCACCGCGTCCACGGCGCAGCGCATGACCTCGCGGACGGGAAGTCCCGTCTCGGTCGCCACGGCGAGCGCGTCGTCGTACTCTGCGCTTCGGTCGTAGACGACGCCGTCGGCGTCGCTTCCGACCTTGACGCTCACCTCGTACTCGTCGCCGTCGACAGCGAGCGTCGCCGTCTCGAACTCGCGGCGGGCGGTCCAGCGGTGCCCCGCCCCGTGTTCGCGGATTCCGAGCGTGCCGGTCTCGACCGCGAGGCGATAGGCGACGCGCTCGGCGTCCTCGGGCTTGACGACGACCTTGACGAGGTGGCCGGGGCGGGACTTCTTCATCGTCGTCGGAATGATGGTCACGTCGCGCGCGCCGGCGTCCTTCAGGGTCTCCTGTAGCCCGCCGAGGACTTCGGGCGTCGCGTCGTCGAGGTTCGTCTCGAGGACGGAAATCTCGTCGCGGACGAGCCGGGAGCCGCCGTCGCCGACGACCGCGCGGAGGACGTTCGGCCGGTCCGGGAAGTCCCAGCCGCCGGCCCCGTAGCCGGACGACTCGACCGACATCGACGGGAGCGTCTCGACGCCCTCGGCGAGGTGCGCGAGGATGGCCGCGCCCGTGGGGGTGAGCAGTTCGGCCTCGACGGGGCCGCCGCGGACCGACCAGTCGGCCGCCGCGGTGATGTTGAGCACGGCGGGCGCGGGGACCGGGTAGGACCCGTGGCTCATCTCGGCCTCGCCGCCGCCGACGGCGACCGGGCCGGTGACGACGCGGTCGACGCCGAGGTCGTCGAGGAGGAGACAGACCCCGACCACGTCGGCGATGGCGTCGTCCGCGCCGACCTCGTGGAAGTGGGTCTCGTCGAGGTCCGTGCCGTGGACCTCGGCTTCTGCCTCGCCGAGCACGCGGAAGATGGCCGTCGCGTCCTCGACCACGCCCGCCGGGAGGCCCATCGACTCGACGAGTTCGACGACCTCGGGGTAGGTCCGGTGCGGGCCGTGACCTTCGGCGTGGGTGTGGCCGTCGTGAGAGTGCGAGTGACCGTGGTCGTGCGAATGCTCGTGGTCGTCGTGGGAGTGCGAGTGACCGTGGTCGTGCGAGTGCTCGTGGCCGTCGTCGTGGTGGTGAGTGTGCTCCTCGTCGTGAGCGTGGTCGTGGTGGCGGTACTGATGTTGGTGGCTGTGCTCGTCTTCGCCGTCGCCGTCGGCGTCGTTGTCGGAGTCGCCCCCGTCGTCGCCGTCGGCGCGCAGGCGTCGGTGGTCGTCGCCGTGGCCCTCGCCGCGGGGGTCGCCGCCGTCGGTCTCCGCGAGGAGCACGTCCACCTTGGTCGCGAGGATGCCGTTTTTGTCGACCTCGTGGACGCGGTAGGTCACGTCGAGGGCGTCTTCGACGGGCGAGAGGACGGACGGGTCGGCACCGGCGGCGACGAGCGCGCCGAGGAGCATGTCGCCGCTGGCACCCATCCGGCCGTCGAACGCGAGGAGTCGCATGCGTGAACCGTCGTGTTCGAGAGTAAAAACGCCAGCCATCGACGCGCCGAGGCCTGTCCAGTCGGTAGGGATTAGTAGCCGCCCGCCCTACGGTGTGCTAGGCTGTAACCACGGGAGGACGGTGCCTCGGGCCGACCGGGGAAGGACTTATCCGATGGCCTCTCACAGGTATCAGCATCCCCGCGAGGTAATCATGAACGAAGTCCAACTCGAAGTGGCGAAAGCGTACCCGAACGACTCGGGGCGCGGTATCGCCCGTCTTGATCCGGACACCTTGCTCCATCTCAAGCTCTCGCCGGGAGACATCATCGAGATAGAGGGAGGAAAAACGACCGCCGCGAAGGTGTGGCGGGCAGACCGGCAGGACTGGAACACGGATACGGTCCGCATCGACGGGTTCACTCGGCAGAACGCCGACGTGGGCATCGGAGAGCGGGTCACCATCCGCAAGGCAGAGGCAACGAAGGCCGACAAACTCGTGTTGGCGCCGCCCGAAGAGGCGAGCGTCCAGTTCGGGTCCGACGCGGCCGGCATGGTCAAACGGCAGATTCTCAAGCGGCCCGTGGTCGAACGCGACATCGTCCCGGTGATGTCGAGTACGAACCACCCGTTCATGCGGTCGCCCGGACAGGCGATTCCGCTCATCGCCGTCGAGACGAAGCCCGACGGCGTCGTCCTCGTCACCGAGGACACCGACGTCGAACTCCGCGAGGAGCCCATCTCGGGCTTCGAGAAGGCCGGCGGCGGCATCACCTACGAAGACATCGGCGGGCTGACCAACGAGATTCAGCGCGTCCGCGAGATGGTCGAACTGCCGATGAAGCACCCCCAGATATTCAAGAAGCTGGGCATCGAGCCCCCGCAGGGGGTGTTGCTCCACGGCCCGCCGGGCACCGGGAAGACGCTTCTCGCCCGCGCGGTCGCCAACGAGACTTCGGCGAGTTTCTTCTCTATCGCAGGGCCGGAGATCATCTCGAAGTACTACGGCGAGTCAGAACAGCAGCTCCGCGAGATATTCGAGGACGCCAAAGAGGAGTCGCCGAGCATCATCTTCATCGACGAGCTCGACTCCATCGCGCCCAAGCGCGAGGACGTGACCGGCGAGGTCGAACGCCGGGTCGTCGCCCAGCTGCTGACGATGATGGACGGGCTCGAAGCCCGCGGACAGGTCATCGTCATCGCGGCGACGAACCGCGTCGACTCGGTCGACCCCGCGCTCCGCCGCCCCGGTCGCTTCGACCGCGAAATCGAAATCGGCGTGCCGGACGAGGAGGGCCGCAAGGAAATCCTCCAGATTCACACCCGCGGCATGCCGCTTTCGGACGACGTCGACCTCGACGACCTCGCCGACGACACCCACGGCTTCGTCGGTGCCGACATCGAGGCGCTGACGAAGGAAGCCGCGATGAAGGCGCTTCGGCGCTACCTCCCCGAAATCGACCTCGACAGGGAGGACATCCCGCCGAGCCTCATCGACCGCATGGTCGTCAAGAACGACGACTTCGGCGGCGCGCTCGGCGAGGTCGAGCCCTCGGCGATGCGCGAGGTGCTCGTCGAGATTCCGAAGGTGACGTGGGAGGACGTCGGCGGTCTCGAAGGGCCCAAACAGAAGGTCCAAGAGAGCGTCGAGTGGCCGCTGACGACGCCCGAGAAGTTCGAGCGGATGGGCATCGAGGCCCCGAAGGGCGTGCTCCTCTACGGGCCGCCCGGCACGGGGAAGACCCTGATAGCGAAGGCCGTCGCCAACGAGACGAACGCGAACTTCATCTCGGTGCGCGGTCCGCAGCTGCTCTCGAAGTGGGTCGGCGAGTCGGAGAAGGCGATTCGGCAGACGTTCCGCAAGGCGCGGCAGGTCTCGCCGACCATCATCTTCTTCGACGAGCTGGACGCGCTCGCCCCCGCCCGCGGCAACGACATGGGCAACAACGTCTCCGAGCGCGTCGTCAACCAGCTCCTGACGGAGTTAGACGGCCTCGAAGACGCGGGTAACGTCATGGTCATCGCGGCGACGAACCGCCCGGACATGATCGACCCCGCGCTCATCCGCTCGGGTCGGTTCGACCGCCTCGTGCTCATCGGCCAGCCCGCAGAGGAGGGCCGCGAGCAGATTCTCGACATCCACACGCAGCGGAGCCCGCTCGCGCCCGACGTGAGCCTCCGCGAAATCGCGGAGATAACCGACGGCTACGTCGGCTCCGACCTCGAATCCATCTGCCGCGAGGCGGCCATCGAGGCGCTCCGCGAGGACTCCGACGCCGAGGAAATCGAGATGCGCCACTTCCGGAAGGCGATGGAGTCGGTCCGGCCGACCATCACCGAGGAACTGATGCGCTACTACGAGGACATCCAAGACCAGTTCAAGGGCGGTTCCCGCGAGGGCCTGTCGCCCGACACCCGCGACGGCGGCCGTATCGGCTTCCAGTAAGCCGGACGGTCGGCGGTCGCTTGTCTGGTTTTTCTTCTTATCTCCCGAAAAAGAAGCGACGCGTCGGTGTGTGGCGCGCGCTCAGAACAGCAGCGAGTCGTCGTTGTCTATCATGTAGAGCGTCCGCGCCGCCACGTTGACGGCGTGGTCGCCGATGCGTTCGAGGTCGCGCACCGTAAGCAGGAGGCGGCGCACGTCGACGAGGGCGGTCTCGGGTTCGAGGTCGCCGTCGCCCTCGAAGTCGTCGCCGCTCATGAGGTCGCGGACGATGCTCTGCGACGCGTTGTCACACATCGTGTCGAGGCTGTCGTCGCGCTCCGCCACGGACCGACAGAGGTCGGTGTCTTCGGTCTCGTAGGCGTCCATCGCCTGGTCGACCATGTCGAGCGCGGCGTCGCCGATGCGGCGGATGTCGACTTCCGTGTACACGTCGTTTTCGGCGTCGATGGCGTACTGCGCGAGGTTGGTCGCGAGGTCGCCGATGCGTTCGAGGTCGGTGATGATCTTGAACGACGCCGCGATGAATCGCAGGTCGCCCGCGACGGGCTGTTGGAGCGCGAGCAGGTCGATGCAGTCCTGCTCCAAGTCGAGGTAGATGCGGTTGATCTCGTGGTCGCCCTCGATGACCTCCTGGGCCTTCCGCTCGTCTTTGTCTTCGAGCGCGTCGAGGGCGTACCGAACTCGCTCCGAGACGAGTTCGCTGAGATACAACACGTCCTCTTCGAGCTGATTGAGGCGAGATTGGTACGTGTTTCTGGCCATACGTGACGTTCCGGCAGGCGAAGTGAAATTCCTTGTGATGGTTTCGGTGACTGAGCCGCCGATACGTCCCGAACGACCGTGTCCGATACGCGACGCCGAAACGCGGGCGTCCGGTCGGCGATGCGGACCGAGCGTGGCACAAAACGAGCCGCGAACCGCGCGAGCGAGAGCGGGTTATCCGAACTTGCCGGTGATGTAGTCTTCGACGCGCTGGCTCTCGGGGTTCTCGAAGATCTTCTGGGTGTCGTTGAACTCGACGAGTTCGCCGCCGGTGAGGAAGACGGCGGTCTTGTCGGAGATACGCGCCGCCTGTTGCATGTTGTGGGTGACGATGACGACGGTGTAGTCCTCGGCGAGTTCCTCGACGAGGTCTTCGATTTGCGAGGTCGCCACGGGGTCGAGCGCCGAGGCGGGCTCGTCCATGAGCAGCACCTCGGGGTCGGTGGCGATGGCGCGGGCGATACAGAGGCGCTGTTGTTGACCGCCAGAGAGGTCGAGACCGGACTCGTGGAGGCGGTCTTTCACCTCGTCCCAGAGGGCGGCGCGCTTGAGCGACTCCTCGACGACCTCGTCGTAGTCGGCGTCGATGCCCTGAATCTTCAGGCCGTAGACGACGTTCTCGTAGATGCTCTTCGGGAACGGGTTCGGCTTCTGGAACACCATACCGACGCGGCGGCGGAGCGCGACGGGGTCGACGTCGTCGTCGTAGACGTTCTTGCCGCGGAGCGTGAGTCCCCCCTCGACGCGGGCGACGTCGATGAGGTCGTTCATGCGGTTGATACAGCGGAGGAACGTGGACTTCCCGCAGCCGGAGGGACCGATCATGGCGGTCACGCTGTTTTCGGGGATGTCCATCGAGATGTCGGTGAGCGCGTGGTCGTCGCCGTACCAGACGTTGATGTTATCCGAGCTGATGACGGTCTCGGCGTCCCGCCCCACCGAACTCTCCGACGCAGAGAGCCCGTCGCTCACGTCGGTTTCGACGAGCATCTCGTCGTTCGTCGGGTCCTCTGTTCCGTTCATGGCTTGCTGTTCTCCCTCGGGTGCTTTGTCTCTTTGGCTCATTGGTGGTGTTCAGTTTTCACTTTCGAACTTGTTGCGCAGGACGATGGCGATGGAGTTCATGGCGAGGAGGACCGCCAGGAGGACGACGACGCCCGCCGGGACGGCCTTCGTGTAGAAGTCCTCGCTGGCGAACAGGCTGGACCACGCGTACACCTGCAGGGGCATGGCGCTCACCTTCGAAGTGAGCTCCGTCGGCAGGCTGAAAAGCACGTTCGGCGCGCCGATCATGATGAGCGGCGCGGTCTCGCCGATAGCCCGGCCGAGCGCGAGGATGGTCCCGGTCAGGATGCCGGGGAACGCCTCCGGGAGGACGACGTTCTTCACCGTCTGCCAGCGCGTCGCGCCCATGCCGTAGGACGCCTGCCGCATGTCGCTGGGAACCGCCCGAATCGCCTCGCGCGAGGAGATGATGACGATGGGCAGGATGAGGAGCGCGAGCGTCGCGCCGCCGATGAGGACCGTCCCCGTCGGCTGGCCGAGGTAGGTGACGAACACGCCGAGTCCGAGCAGGCCGTAGACGACCGAGGGGACGCCGGCGAGGTTCGAGATGTTCACGTCGATGAATCGGGTGAAGGCGTTGTCCGGGGCGTACTCCTCGAGGTACACCGCCGCGCCGACGCCGAGCGGGAACGAGAGGGCGGCGACCGTCGCCATCAGCAGGATGGAGCCGCCGATGGCCGGGTAGAGGCCGGCGTTCTCCGCGGTCCCGCTGTGGGCGCTCGTGAGGAACTGCCAGTCGACCCACGACTGCGGGCCGGCGAAGCCGAGCGCGTCGACCGCGACCGCGCCGACGAGCGACCCGCCGATGACGACCGCGGCCAACAGGAGGCCGATTCGCTCCTGTTCGCGGGTGACCGCCGCGCCGCCGGCGTAGGCCAGCGTCGGGACGAACGCGACCGACGTGACGACGGCGGCGGCGTTGGCGTCGACGCCGAGCGTCGGACCGACGACGGCCGCGAGACCGGTCAGGACGAGCGCGGACGCGCCCGCGGCGAGGCCCGCGGTGGTGTCCTCACGGATGCGGGCGACGTACTGACCGACGACGACCGCGGCCACGCCGCCAAGGACGAGCGTCAGAATCATCCAGTCGGCGGGGACCACGGGGAGTTGACGGACGATTTCGGGGATGCTGTGGAAGTACCCCGGCACGCCGACGAGCGAGAGAATAAACGCGGCACCGGTCGCGGCGACGCGGAGGGTAAAGGGAATCTGCTGTTCGTACTTGGTCAGGACGACCGTGAGCGCCGCCGGAACGAGGAGGCCGACGACGTACGACAGGCCGGTCAGCGGCGGGACGATGTCGACGAAGACGATGGCGACGCCGCCACTGAACAGCAGGAACACCCCGAGCATCCCGATGACCATCCCTCCGAGCTTGAGCGCCGGGACGTTCCGGCGGGCGAGATAGCCGCCGACGACCGCCGTGGGGACGACGAGCGTCAGGAAGAAGGTGAGATGCCAGCCGAGGTCGGCGGTGAGCGGGCGAATCGCGTCGTTGGCGACGTAGACGAGGAGGACGGCGAGCGTGACGATGCCGAACATCGTCGCGCCCAAAAGCAGGTACCGGAAGACGGTTCCGGCGGTCCGACTGACCTGTCCGAACCCGTCTGCGTAACTCGATTCGGTGTCGGTCGACATCTCAGTACGCCTCCCGGTAGCGTCGCGAGACGTAGTCGCTGATGACGTTCATGATGAGTGTGATGACGAAGAGCACGAGGCCGATGGCGAACAGGCTGCGGTAGGCCAGGCCACCGCCGGTGATGTCACCGGTGAGAAGCTGGACCATCGCGGCGGTCATGGGCAGCGCGCCTTCGAGGTACGACGCGGGGTTGAGCGGGTTGAGGAACTTCGCCTGCGCGCCCGCGGCGACGGTGACGGCCATCGTCTCGCCGATGGCGCGCGAGAGCGCGAGGATGAACGAAGAGAAGATACCGGAGAGCGCGGCGGGGACGACGATGCCGGTCGAGACGTCGAACTTCGTCGCGCCCATGCCGTAGCCCGCCTGTCGGAGTTCGTCGGGGACGGCGGACATCGCGTCCTCGCTGATGGAGGCGACCATCGGGATGATCATGATGCCGACGACGATGCTCGCAGAGAGCATGTTGAACGTCCCGATGCCGGGGAAGACGACTTCCAGCGCCGGCGTGATGTAGATAAGCGCGAAGAAGCCGTAGACGACGGTCGGGACGCCGGCGAGGATCTCCAGCGCGGGTTTGAGAATCGAGCGCGCCTGTGCGCTCGCGTACTCGCTGAGGTAGATGGCGGTGGCGACGCCGAGCGGGAGCGCGATGACGGCCGACCCGATGGTGACCATCAGGGTCGCCGACACGAGCGCCAGCACGCCGAACTCTTGGCTGTGTATCTGCCAGGTGGTTCCGGTGAGGAAGTCGACGATAGACGCCGTCTCTCCCGCTACTCCCATCAGCGGGGCTGTCAGCGTGAAGAACTTGGACGCCTCCGTGATGAGGAGCCCGACGATACTGAGGGTCGTCACGACGGACAACGCCGCGCACAGGAAGAAGAACGACCGCGTCAGTAGCTCACGCGGAGAATTCTCCGTGTTCCGCGTGAGGTCGGTTTCGAGGTCATCTGTGCTCATTGGTTGGATTGAATCGTGGTATATGAAAAAGCGCTTCGTTAGCTGATTCTGTCGGGGAAGCGGCTAGTTGGCTTCCTCGATGGCCGCGTTGAGCGTGTCGAGCATCTCCTGTTGCTCGTCGTCGCCGAGCGGGACGTAGCCGACCTCGTCGGCGACGATTTCGCGGCTGGTGGAGTTCTCCATCCAGTAGCGGGCGAACTCCGCGACGTGTTCCTCCGCGAGCGACTCGCGGGCGGGGTAGGTGAACAGCGGGCGGGAAAGCGGGTTGTACTCGCCGGACAGCGCCGTGTCGAGCGACGGCTCGACGAACTCGCCGGCGTCGTTCTCGATGGGGACGGCCTGCACGGCGTCGGTGCTCTCGCTGTAGTACGCGAAGCCCATGTAGCCGATGGCGTACTCGGAGCCCTGGACGCCCTGGATGATGGTGCGGTCCTGTTCGGTTGCCGAGTAGTCCTGGCGGTGCCCCGGCCCTTCCTCGCCGATGATGGCCTCGATGAAGTAGTCGTACGTGCCGGAGGCGTCGGTGGGGCCGTAGATCTGAATCTCCTCGTCGGGCCACTCGGAGTTGACGTCCGACCACGTCGTCGGAGTCGACTCGGCCGAGAAGATGGTCTGGAGTTGCTCGACGGTGAGGCCCTCGCCGATGAAGTCGTTGTCGTTGTTGACGATGACCGTCAGCGCGTCGGTGGCGACTTTGAGTTCGACGGGGGTCACGTCGTTGTCCTCACACTGCGTCTCTTCTTCGCCCTTGATGGGGCGCGAGGCGTTGTTGAAGTCGGTCTGACCCGTACAGAAGTAGTTCGCGAAGCCGCCACCGGAGCCGGTGGACTGGAGGTTGATATTGACCTCGGAGTGCTCGGTCTGGAAGCGCTCGCCCATCGCGGTCGCGAGCGGGAACACCGTCGAGGAGCCGGCGATGTCGATGGTTCCCGAGAGCTCGTTGCTCCCGTCGCCTGACGAGTCCCCACCCTCGGAGTCGCCGCCGGAGCCGCCCTCACCGTCGGTGTTGTTCTCCGTACACCCGGCGAGTCCAGCGAGACCGGCCGCGCCCGAGGCAATCAGGAACTTACGCCGCGAAAGACCACTGTCCGAGTTACGCGTCATCGATTTTGACGAGCCGATTTTGGCGTAAATACCCTGCTATGACAACTATATAGAGATATGTTCCGGTATATCCACAACGGTTGATAACGTGTGACAAGAACGGGGCGAAATCGGCGAAAGCAGCCGATTGTTCCATTCGCGACCGTCTCGTGCGCGAACTTTCGCCGACGTGTCAGAAAACGCGGGGGCACGGGCCGACAGGCGCGGCGCAAAACAACTACTGAGTGGGCAGTGTTTCGAGCCCGAATCGGCACGAATCACGTTCGGTAGCGCTCATCACATAAAATACGACTTCGATATATAGAGATAGACAGTTTTATTGTGTATTGAGAACCACCCACGGACATGGTCGAAACCCGAAAGGTGCAGGTGACGGGCGGTTCCACCTACACCGTCTCGATTCCCAAAGATTGGGCGACGGACAACGGCGTCTCGGCGGGGAGCGAAGTCGAGTTCTACCCGGAGGGGGACTCGCTGTTCTTGACTCCTCGCTCGGAGGAAGAACGCACCGAGGGCACCCTCGACATCGCGACCCTCGAAGGGGACGAACTCACCCGCGCCGTCATGACGATGTACGTGAGCGGGTTCGACATCATCGCGCTGGAGAGTTCGCGCATCACGACCGACCAGCGCCGGACCATCCGCGAGGCGACCCAGAGCCTCGTCGGCCTCGAAGTGCTCGAAGAGACGCGCGACCGGGTCGTCATCCGCGACCTGCTCGACTCCTCCGAGCTCTCCATCCACAACGCGGTCACCCGGATGCGGCTCATCTCGCTTTCGATGCTCGAAGACGCCATCGCGGCCATCGCCGAGCAGGACGACGACATGGCCCGCGACGTCATCCAGCGCGACGACGACGTCGACCGCCTCTGGATGGTCGTCTCCCGAATCTTCCGGGCGACGCTCCGGACTCCGAAGGCCGCGGAAGAACTCGGCCTGCCCCGCGAAATCTGCTTCGACTACCAGTCCGCCGCCCGGCAACTGGAGCGCATCGGCGACCACGCGACCAAAATCGCCCACCTCTCTTTGAACTTCGAAGAGCCCGTCGACGGCGAAATCGTCGAGGCGATTCAGGAGCTGTTCGAGGAGGCGAAGGCCGTCGTCAACGGCGGTATGGACGCGCTGTTCGCCGAGGAGAGTGACGAGGCGAGCCGCCTCGCCAACGAGTCCCGCGAGGCCGTCCAGGCCATCGACGCGAGCGCCCGCGGCATCGACGAACACCTCCGCGGCCTCGACCCGGCCCGGGCGCAACTGCTCGGTCTCATCGTCGACTCCGTCTCCCGGAGCGCCGACTACGGCGGCAACATCGCCGAGACGGCGCTCCAGAAGGCCGCGCCGACGCCCTGACCGACCACGAGCGACCAGCCGCGACGCCGCTTTTGTCGCTCACTTCTTGTTCCGGATTCGACTTCGACCGAACCACGCCCGCGAGCGACGGCCGGGGGGCTCACGGGGTAAAACAGTCGAGCCGCGCCGAAACGACGACGCGGGGAGAGAGACTTACTCTTCGTCGACGACGACGGCGTTGACCTGCCCGTCCTGACCGGGGCGGGAGGTGACGCGGGCGCGGCCGGCGCTCGTGTCGATGATGGAGCCCTTCGTGATGATGTTCCGGCGGGCGTAGTTGACGTTCGACGGGTTGTCGATGACGCCTTCGATGTCTGCCTGCGTCACGTCGGAGCCGTCGGCGACCTGCGCGACGTTCGTCGAGAGGGCGCGGACCTTCTCGTTGTTACCGCGGGAGTCGATGATCTGGAACCGGGGCTCGCCGACCGTCGTGGCGGCGGGTTCGCGGCCCAGCTGGTAGCGCTTCTTGTTTCGGGACGGCTTGCGCCGACCGCCGGTCCGCTTCCGCTTGGAGCGTCCTTGGTCCTTCATACGGGGTAAAAACCTCGGTGACTACTTGAATCGCTCGAATCGGTGCTCGGCGGAGACGGGTGACACCACGTCTCTCGGGCGCGATGGCAACGCAAACCGTTTAGTTCGCCCGCGCCCGCCGTCGAACCGATGAGTCTCGACGTCACCGTCGCCGTCCCCTTCCGGCAACACGGCTCGACCCGCCTCGGCGAGGGCGAGTTCGTCGTCGCCCTGTCGCTCGACCGCGACTGGTTCTCCCCGGACCAGGCGAAGCGCCTCATCGACCTCGCCGCGGGCCGCGGCCTCGTCGAGCGCGACGACGGCGAGGTCGTCGCGACGTTCGACCCCGCCGAGGTACGGATACCCGAGGAGTTCGAACCCGACGCCTCCGTCCTCCGCGAGCAGTCGGCGTTCGAGCAGATTCTCGACGCCTGCGTCGCCGCCGGCATCGAAAAACAGGCCGCCGTCGCCGGCATCAACGAGCGACAGTCCCGCCTCGGCGTCACCGCCGAGGCCGCCGCGGTCCTCTTCGCACGCGCGAACGAGGTGAACGTGGACGACGCGGCCGAGAAAGCAAAGCGGTCGCTGGCCGAGTAGGCCGTTCGCACGCCGGCTCGCGCCCGCCAGCGAAGCGACACCCCGAAACCGTCCGGGCGCGAACGCCCGGCATGGTCGTCGATTCGCTCTCCGACGGGACACGCATCGCTCAACTGCTCGCCTCGGAGGTAACGGGCCACGAAGACGCCTTTTCCGTTCTCTCCGTCGTCGACGCCGACCCCGACGTGGAACCGACCGACGACGGCGCGCTCGCCTACGCGGTCGCCGCCGGCGACGAGCGCGTCGCCGAGGTGTACGTCCAGCCCGACCGCGCCCGCGTCGAGTTCCTCGCCCACCCCGACGTGACCGCCGAGGCCGCCTCCGAGGAGGGGCTTCGCGTCCGCCCGAAGGCGGTCCGACCGCCGCGGACGCTCGTGTTCGTCGAGGACGGCGCGCAGGTGAAGTGGACGCTCCCGGCGTTCCGCGCGCTGGTCGCGGCGCTCGAAGCCGAGGACCGAGACGAGTAAAACCCGCCCGCCGCGCGACCGACTCAGAGGTCCGCGACGAGTTCCGGAAGCGCCGTCGGCAGGTCGTCGTGGTGGATGTGCGCGACCGCCCGCGGGTCGGGGTCGTCACAGCCTTCGCCGAGCACCTGCACCGGGAGCAGTCCGGCGTCGTGCGCGCCGGCGATGTCGTGGTGGACGCTGTCGCCGACGTAGACGGTCTCTTCGGGCTCGGTTCCGAGCTCGTCGAGCAGGGCATCGAACGCCCGCCGGTCCGGCTTTCCGGCGGGGAGCGCGCCCGTCACGAGCGCCGTGTCGAAGTGGTCGCGCCAGCCGAGTTTATCGATTTTCGCCTCTTGGGCCACGACCGGCCCGTTGGTGAGGAGGCCGACGCGGTAGGTCGTCCGCAGGCCGGCGAGCATCGCCTCGACGCCCTCGACGGGGACGACCGCGTCGGTGATTCGTTCTCTGTACGCCGTCGCGACGTGCTCCGGGTCGACGGTGGAGTCGTGCTCGTCGAGGAGGGTCTCGAAGATGGGCGCGCGGGTCTCGCGCGTGAGGTTCTCTTGATGTGCCCGGAGATACGCCTCTCGGGTCAGCGGGGGCGCGCCCGCCGCCGCCGCCGCCTCCGAGAGAATCGTCTCGCGGTCCCGCGTCGGGACCGCGAGTGTGTAGTCGAGGTCGAACCCGACCGCGCTGACAGACATTCTCGGCGAAGCGTTGGCAACGGAGCGATATGAGCGTGCCGGGACCTGTCGAGGGGGCGACCCGTCGCGCGGCGGCTCGCGGCGGGCCAGTCCGAACGACCCCTCACCGGCGACGACAACCACTATACCCGTCGGCGACGACGCCGAGATATGACCCTCGACCCCGTCCACGTGGACGACATCGCGTCCATGGCGAGTTCCATCGCCGACTCGGTCGACGACGCCGACTACGACGACCTCGCGCGGACGGTCTGGGAATCGTGGCTCGACCCCCTCGAATCGCCCGACGGGGGACTTCCCATCGTCGAACCGCTCGGGGAACAGCGCCTCCACGCCGCCGCCATCGACGACGTGGCGCTCACCGAGTCGCCGTTTCCGACCGTCCACGGCCTCGACTCGGGGACCATCAACCCGACGACGTTCAAAAACGGGCTCGTCCTCGACGTGGCCCACGCCGCGATGGCCGCCGAGCCGTCGGACCTCGACCTCCACCGACACCGCTCTATCGTCATGGCGGCCCACACCCACGACCCGGTCCAGTTTTTCGACACCGACGAGTGGCTCCGGTCCGACGAGGGCTACGGCCGCCGGCGCGTCCTGAGCGTCCCGCGGGTCAACCGCTACGCCGAGGGCGTCGTCCACGCGCTCGCGCTCTACCTCGCCGAGAGCGCCCACGCGCTCGAACACGCCGACGCCGTCTCCGACCTGCTCATCCTCGACGGGCCGGTGTACCCGAAGGAACTCCTGAACTGGCGCGACCGCGACGCCGAGCTGAAGGACCTCGCGCGCGACGCGAAGCCGAAGGCGGTCGTCGAGAACTACATCCGACTCGTCGAGCGCTTCGTCGAGCGGGACGTGCCGCTCGCCGGCTTCGTGAAGAACCCCGGCGCGAAACACGTCGTCCGCACGGTCAGAAAACAGCTCGACGGGAACGACGCCGGCAGGCGACCGTGGGTCGACGACGCCGCCTTCTTCGTCAACCTGCTCGAACGCCGGGAGGGCCCCGACGGCGACGAGCGCCGCACCGAGGAGCTCACGTTCACGAGCTGGTTCGTCTCGCGCGGCGGGTCGGACCGACAACTGAGCGCCGAGGGCGAGGCGTTCGGCATCGAGCGGAAGCTCGACCCCGAGGCGTACACGGTGACGTTCTTCGTGCTGTACGACCCCCGAACCGACGTGTGCTACCGGGTCGAAGCGCCCTACGCGTTCACGAAGGACTCCGAGCGCCGCGCCGACCTGATGCACCACGTCGTCCGCGACGTGGCCGCCACGCGCGGGCCGCCGCTGGCGGTCGAGAAGGCCGACGAACTCGCGCGGGTGAGCGTCGGCGAGAAGGCCGCGCTCAGACGAAAGCTCTCGGAGAAACTCGACTCGGACCAGATGAAGAGCTACGACAACATCCGCTGGGTCGACGCCGACGAGTGAGAGTGGCGCGCCCGAAGCGCGCGCCCCGGCGACCGACCGCCCTCAGAGCGACGCGTCGCCCTCGGGAGAGCCTTCGTCGGCGGAGCGGTCCGCCGCGTCCGGCTGTTCGTCCTCCGGGGTTCCCTCCTCTTCGGGCCGGACGACCTCCACTCGCACGTCGGCGGCGGAGACGCCGACCCGCGCGAACTGCGTCCTGACGTGTTCTTTCGCCGCCGACAGCGCCTGCTCGCGGGTGTCGAAGCCGCGGGGAAGCGGCGTGTCGAAGGCGACCCGAATCGTCCGGCCGTCGATTTCGGTCTCCGACCCGCCGCTTTCGACCTCGTAGAACTCGTCGCAGACCCAGACGTAGGGCGCGTCCTCGTCCGGCGCGCCGCGGTAGGTCGGCGCTTGCTCCCCCCGTTCGAATATCGTACCGGTGAGTGCCGTGCCGCCGCCGTGACCGCGGACCAATAACATAGCCGGGCTAGGTGCGCGACACGGAAAAGTCGTACGCGACGCCCCGAGAGCGCGTCATTCGGGACCGTTCGACAGGGGAACCGCGCGCCGTCGCCGACGCGTGGCTTTTTACTCGCCGCCCGCAAGCGTTGGAACATGACCGATTTGGGGGATTTCAGCGACTTCGCCGGCGACGACCCCGACGACTCGTCCGACGCGGACCGAGACGGGCCGGCCGCTGACGCCGCCGGAAACGGGCGCTCGGAGCGTTCCGAGGCCGCCGCGGGAGCCGAAACTGCGGCCGCCGCGAGCGCCGCCGACGGCGATGGCGTCGAAACCGACTCCGGCGAGCGCGACGACGCCGGTTCGACTGACACGGGCGGCGTGACCGACGAGGCGGACGACCTGCAGTTCGACGACTACGACGCCGACCCCGTCGGCGACGAGCGTGGCGTCGGCGCGATTGCGGTCTCGCAGGGCCTGCGCGTGTCGGAGGACCCCGAGCGGACGGCGCTCCGGGCGTTCGTGACCGCGGGCAACCGCGAGCGCGTTCGCCTCGGAAAGTACCTCGTCGTCCCCTATCCCGACGACGAACTGCTGTTCTGTCGCATCGTCGGCTTGGAGTACGCCCAGGAGTTCCAGGCCGACGACGCGACCGAGATTCACGCCCGCCGGGCGATGCGCCGCCCCGCCGACGAGTTCGAGGAGCGCGATTTCAAGTTCATGGCGGAACTCGAACCCATCGCCGTCCTCTTTTCCGACCGCGGCGACCTCAAACGGCGGATGGTCGACCGCGTGCCGAAACCGCAGGCGACGGTCGGTGAGGCCACCGACGCGACGCAGATCAAGACCGGCCTGAAGATTCCCGAGGAGGGCGTCTTCCTCGGCCACCTCTCGGTCGGCGGCGAGAAGGTCCGAACCGCGGCCCGACCGCCGACCATCGACTACCGCCTGAACGACGACTACACCGACGGCGACCCGCTCGTGTTCCGCCACACGCTCGTCGCCGGCGGCACCGGGTCGGGGAAGACCCACGCCTCGAAGAACATCCTGCGGCAGTACCTCTCGGCGGAACGGAGCTACGAGATGGACGACGGCCGCGAGGTCCAGACCGCGGTCGTCCAGTTCGACCCGCAGGACGAGTACGCCCAGATGCACGACGACAACCCCGACATGGACGACGAGACGGCCCGGCGCTACGAGCGCGAGGGCGTCGCCCACGGCGGCCACGACGACACCGTCGCGCTCGTCCCCAAGATGGCCGGGTCGTCGTACCCCGGCGCGAACCACCGCGCCGAGCAGTTGGAGTTCACCATCCCCTTCTCGATGGCGCGGGACCTCCCGTGGCTCGTCGCCGGCAGCAGCCTCAACGACAACCAGTACCCGGCGCTCACCGAACTCCTGAACCGCTTCTTCCGGAACTACGGCGATTCGGGGACGTATCAGGAGTTCCTGACGTTCCTCGACGACCCGGCGCTGAAAGAGGAACTCCACGAGTCGGGCCGGGTCCACGAGGCGACCTTCGACGCGGTGAAGCGCCGAGTTCGCGGCGTGCCGAGCGGCGTCTTCGACCAAGATGCCCGGCCGATAACCGAACTCGACCACCAGCTCGTCCGGCCCGGCGGGCTGACGGTCGTGCCGACCTACCACCTCTCGTCGAGTCGGGCGAAGGAGCTGTTCGTCCTCGCGGTCTCGGCGCTGCTCATCGACGACAAGCTCTCGAACGACCCGTCGAGCGACCGCATCAAGGAGACGCCGGTCGTCCTCGGGATGGACGAGGCGCACAACTTCCTCACCGACGCCGACACCGTACAGGCGCGGAAGGTCATCCAGAAGTTCACCGAGGCGGCCAAGCAGGGCCGAAAGGAGCGACTCGGCCTGTTCCTCATCACGCAGGACCCGCAGGACATCGCCGACCCGGTGTTCAAGCAGGTGAACACGAAGGTCGTGCTCAACCTCGGCGACGAAGACGCCATCAAGAGCGTCAACATCCCGCCGAACCTCGAAGACAAGGTGCCGTACATGGAGAAAGGGCAGATGGTCGTCTACTCGCCCGACAACTCCGAGCCCGTCGAGCTGACGGGGCTTTCGACCTGCGTGACGCGACACGGCGACTGAGCACCCGGAACGCGCCGCCCGTCGCAGGCGACCGGGTCGCGGCTGTCCCGGCCCGCGCCCGCCGGGCGGATTTTTAGCCCGCGACCGAGTAGGCCGCGACATGGCCGAACACGTGCTCGTTCCGACCGACGGGTCGCCGCAGTCAGTCGCCGCGGTCCGCTTCGCCGCCACGGAGTGGCCCGACGCGGAACTCACGCTTTTGAACGTCATCAACCCCGCCGACGCCGACTATCGAGAGCGGGCGCTCAGCGGCTCCGAAGAGTGGTTTCAAGCGGAGAAACGAAAGTCGAGAGAGACGTTCGCCGAGGTGAAAGCCGAGGTGGGGCTCGTCGACACCGACAGGTCGGTCACCGACCGCATCGAGGTCGGCAGCCCGCAGAAAGTCATCGTCGAGGTGCTGGACGGCGACGGTGACGACGACGCCGGCTACGACCACGTCGTGATGGGGAGCCACGGCCGAACCGGCGTCTCGCGCATCCTGCTCGGAAGCGTCGCCGAGGAGGTCCTCCGGCGGTCGCCGGTGCCGGTGACGATCGTCAGGTGAGTCGCGGCGAGCGGACGCCGCCACAGAACCGTGTCTCCGACCTCGCGGTGACACGGTCGTCACCCAGTAGCGTGATGATACGAGTACTGCGAGCACACCGGAATCGGCCGGTTCGACCGGATTGCAACGCCCTATTTCGGTGCCGCCCTTGGCGGGCATCAATGGAATTCACAGAGGTCGTAACGACTCGCCGCTCGGTTCACGACTACGCCGACGAGTCGCTCGACGACGAGACCCTCCGAACGATATTCGAGAACGCGGTGCAGGCACCGTCGAGCTACAACCTCCAGCCGTGGGAGTTCGTCGTGCTGCGCGAAGACGAGACACAGCAGGCGCTCCGCGAGGCGGCGTACGACCAAGAACACGTCACCGGTGCCGCCGCGTCGGTCATCGTGCTCGGTAACAAGGACCCCGAGGCCCACGCCGAGACCGTCACCGACGACATGCTGGAGAAGGGCTACCTGCCGAGCGAGGAGGTCCGCGAGGGCATCCTCGAAAACATCGCCGGCATGGCGGACCTCCCCGAACAGGAGCGCCGCGTCTGGACCGTCCGCTCGACGTCGCTGGTCGCCATGTCGCTCATGTACGCCGCGTGGGACGAGGGCGTGGCCTCCTGCCCCATCGGCGGATTCGACGCCGACGCCGTCCTCGACGCGTTCGACATCGACGGCGAGCGGTACGAGCCCGTGATGCTCCTGACGATGGGCATCCCCGCCGACGACGCCGACGAGTTGCAGGCGGAGCGCAAGTACCGCCGCCCCGTCGACGAGGTCGTCCACTTCGAGGAGTTCGCGCCGGAGCGAGAGGTCGCCGCGACGCCCGCCGACGACTGACTCGAACGCTCCACCACACCCCCGAAATCCCCCGATTTTCCCGCCGTTCACGCCCCGACGAGGCGTCCCTCACGAGCGCCGATTCTCGGTCCGTGAGGAACGACAACCTCGGCTATTTCGGTTCCCCTCGTACCTGTCTCTGGTGACTTGGTGATGAGAACCCGCATTCGACGCTGGCAGGTCGTCGCGACGAGTGGCGTCGGCGTCCTGTCGGTCGTCGCGTCCCTCCTCGGACTGTTCCGGCCCGGACACTATCTCGACGCCCCGGCGTTCCGCCCACAGCTGTTCGCACAGGACGTGACGATGCTCGTGGTCGGTGTCCCCGCCTTGGCAATCGGCCTCTGGTTTACCGTTCAGGGGTCGCACCGCGGCCGGTTCGTCTGGCTCGGTGCGCTCGCCTACATGACCTACATGTGGGCGTCGATAGGCCTGCAAGTCGCGTTCAACCAGTTCTTCCTCGGGTACGTCGCCCTGTTTTGTCTCTCGGTTTTCACTTTCGTCGGCGGCGTCGTGACGACGGACGCCGACGAGGTGGCCGAAACGCTCGTCGGCGACCTCCCGAAACGACTCTACGCCGGGTTCTTGCTGTTCGTCGCAGCGGGACTGGCGTTCCTGTGGCTCTCCGAACTCGTCCCGGCGACCCTCGCGGGGACGACGCCGCGTCTCGTCGAGGAGGTCGGCCCACAGGCCATGGCGTCTCACTTCATCGACCTCAGCATCGTCGTTCCCGCCCTCGGACTGTCCAGCCTCTGGCTCTGGCAGGGTCGTCCGTGGGGGTACGTCCTCGCCGGCGTCGGCGTCGTGTTCGGTGCGGTCCTCGCACCGACGCTCACGCTCGGGACGTTCCTCCTCGCCACCGGCGGTGCTGTCACCGTTTCGTTCGTCTCTCTCGCGTTCACCGTGGTTCCCGCGCTCGTCGCCGCGGCGCTCGCTGTCACGTACGTGACCGCGCTCCCCAGTAACTCGGGGAGCGAGGGCGTCGGAGAGGTCGGAGGAAGAGCCTGAATGCGTTCCCCGCGAGCAGGCTCGCGGAAAGCCAGTTGGTGAGCGGGGACACGGCTCGAAACGAGGCTCGCTGGGCGACCTCAACGAGGCGGGTTCTAGAAAATATTCGCCTGCTGGTAGACGCTGATACCCTCGTTCGTGAGTTCGTAGGGCTTGGTCTCGCGGGAGTGGTTGGCGTCGCGTATCTTCTGAATTTCGATTGCGAGCCGCGTCTCGCGGAAGTCGTCGTTTCGGACGTACTGGAGAACGAACACGGCGTCAGAGAGGTACTCGACGATACCGTGTCTGGAGACGTAGGGGTTGGACTGGTCCGCCTCGGAGGTGAGCATCGTCGTCACGCCCGCGTCCTTCAGCGACCGCGTGAAGTTGAACACCTCGCTGCGGCGCTTCGAGGGGTGGTCGTACATCATCTCCAAAAGCGAGACGGAGTCGAGGACGAGCCGGTCGGCACCGAACTCCTCGACCAGCCGCGGGAGGTCGTTTCGGATGCTCGACAGGCTGTTCGCCATCTCCACGGGGTCGAGGTCCACGACGGCCAGTCGACCCTCGGACTCGTGTTTCGAAAAGTCCCACCCCTTCTCGTCGGCGGTGTCGAGGATGCGCTCGCGGCTCTCTTCGAGCGTGATGTAGACGCCGCTGTCGCCGTCTTCGAGCGCCTTCCGGAGGAACTGTAGGCCGAACGTCGTCTTGCCGGTCCCGGCGCTCCCGATTGTGACCATGAGCGACCGCTCCGGGACGCCGCCGAGAATCATGTCGTCGAGGCCCTCGATGCCGATGTCGATGCGGTCGATGTCGGAATCGAGCTCCTCGTCGTCGAACGACGGCGGCTCCGACTCCCCCGGACCGGGGCCGAATCCGAACTCGTCGCCGGACTGCTCGCCGCCGAGGCCGCCGCCCGCGTCGGGCATCGGCGCGTTCTCGAACGCCGTGGCGAAGTCGGTCGAAAACGGGTCGTCGTCACCGTCGAAGGGGGCGTCATCGCCGTCAAGTGGGTCGCCGTCCTCGAACGACAGAGGCTCTCCGACGCCGCCGGTCCCGTTCTCGGGGGTGTCTTCCGACGGCTCGTCCGCGGGGTTCGCGACCGCATCGCTCCCGGGAGACCCGTCGGTCTCGCCGTCGTCGCGCTGCTCGCTTTCGTCCGGGTCCGCGTCGTCTGCGTCGGTCTCGCCGTCGTCGCGCTCGCGGAGTGCCCGCTCGAACCAGTCGTCGTCACTCACGGGAGCCACCACCGAACGACAGCGCGGCCGGCGTCCGTGCCTGCCATCACCTCAAGGTAGGCAGGCGTCGTGATGAACGTTTCCCGTGCGCGGAGCTACCGCGCGGCGTCGAGCAGGAGACGGGGGCGGGCGACGTGACGGTGGGCTTTTGCCCGGGGACGCCAAACCGCGGGGCATGAAGGTCGGCATCGTCGCACAGAAGGGCAACAGCCGGGCCGCGTACCTCGCCGCGGACGCGAGCGAGGCGCTCGCCGAGGTCGACGCCGAGGCGGTCGTCGACGCGGCGACCGCCGAGGAGTTGGGCGTCGAGGGCGTCCCCGTCGAGTCGCTCGACGACTGCGACCTCGTGGTGAGCATCGGCGGCGACGGAACGTTTCTCTACGCCGCCCGCGGTGCCGACGGCGTCCCCATCCTCGGCGTCAACCTCGGCGAGGTCGGCTTCCTGAACGCGGTCTCGCCCGACGACGCCATCGACGAGGTGTTGGCCGAGGTCGCCGCGTTCCGCGAGGGGAGCCAGTCGATTCGGGAGGTCCCCCGCATCGTCGCCAGCGGCGACGGCTGGGAGATGGACCCGTCGATGAACGAGGTCGTCGTCCACGGGCCGCGCCGGGGTCACGGCGGCGGCGCGGACTTGGAAGTCCGCGTGAACGGCTCCGTGTACTCCGGCGGCCACGCCGACGGCGTGCTCGTCACGACGCCCGCGGGGAGCTCCGCCTACAACCTCAGCGAGGGCGGCCCGCTCGTCCACCCCGGCGTCGAGGGACTCGTCGTCACCGAGATGGCCGCCGCCGAGGGGATGCCGCCGCTCGTCGTCCCGCTCGATGCGGCCGTGACCGTCAGCGTCACCGACGCGGCGTCGGCGGTCGTCGTCGGCGACGGGCGGACCCGGCGGACGGTGTCGCCGCCGACGGAGATACGTATCGAGCGGTCCGACTCGCCGGTTCGACTCGCCGGTCCGACCTCAGACTTCTTCGAAGCGCTCGGAAAACTCGACTGAGCGCGCCGCCGCGGTCGGCTACTCCGCGAGTTCTCGTTCGCCCTCGTCGCCCGACGCCTCGGCGCGGGGGAGCGGCGTCCAGTCGATGTCGACCACGTTGTCCGGCCGGCCGCGGAGTCCGGGTCGGGAGACGACCTCGAACGTCCGGTTTTCGGTCTCGCGGGTGAAAAGCGAGTGCGCGAGGACGTTCGCCACGTCAGCGCGCGGGACGCTCCCGCAGACCGAGTCGCCGCCCTCGCCGACGACCACGTCGGCGGTCGCGGGGGCGTCGGTGAGCGCGCCGGGCCTGATAATCGTGTGGTCGAGCGGCGCGTCTCGAAGCCGCGTCTCGCTTCGTTCCTTCGCCGAGAGGACGCCCGACGCGGTGAGAATCGCGCGGAGCGACAGCGGGAGTCCGCCCTTCGAGTCGCCGACGCCGATAGAAGACATGAGAACGAACCGCTGCGCGCCGGAGGCGGTCGCGGCGTCCACGAGGTTCTCGACGCCCGCGCCGTCGACGAGGTCGCCGCGGATTGCGTCGAATCCCGCCGAGACGCCGACCGCGGAGACGACGGCGTCGGCGTCGAGGACCGCCCGCCGGGCGTCGTCGGGGTCGAGGAGGTCGCCGACGGCGACCTCGTCCGCACCGCGCGCTCGGAGGTCGGATTCGGCGTCGGCGTCGCGGGTCAGCGCCCTGACGACGAGAGGCGTGTCCGCCAACGCGTCGAGGACGTGTCGGCCCGTCCGACCCGTCGCACCGGCGAGGAGGACGCGACCGCGATTGCGTGCCATACCCGCGCATGGGTGCGGGGCTCAATAACCTTCGGGAACGCGTCAAAAGTCCGGGGCGGCGGCGGTCGCCGGCCGGGAGAACAGACGAGGCGAGTCGGTGAGAAATCGAGGAATCGAGTCGGGGGTTCGCGTGCGTTATCGGCTCGTTACTGACCCCAGTTGGCGACGACGCGCGGGCGCTCGCCGACCGGGAGCACGTCGATGTCCTCGTCGGCCGCGCCGCGCGCTTCGAGGGCCGCCTTCGCGGAGGCGTACGTCGAGAAGTAGCTGACCTCCTCTTCGACGCAGTCGATGAGCGTCTCGCGGTCGCGGGAGACGACGAAGTCGAAGTTGTCCTCGCGGAGCATCGTGAGGAAGTCGTCGACGTCCTCGGGCGTGAGCACCTCGTAGTACTCGCCGAAGGCGTCGAGCAGTTCCTGTCCGGCCTCGCTGTCGGCGTCGGGGAACTCGGGGTCCGCGAGGTCCACGTAGATGGTGCCGTCGGCCGGAATCGGGTCGTTAGCGGCCGACTGGGCCTTCTCGTAGGCCTTCCCGAACGAGGTCGCGGTTCCCATGACCTCGCCCGTGGACTTCATCTCCGGGCCGAGACGCGGGTCCGAACCCGGCAGGCGGTCGAACGGGAGGACGACCTCCTTGACCGACACCTGCTCGGGAATCTGCTCGCTCACGTCGAGGTCGGCAAGCGAGTTGCCGGCCATGACCTTCGCCGCGAGCTTGGCGATCGGGACGCCCGTCGCCTTCGAGACGAACGGGACGGTGCGCGAGGAACGCGGGTTGGCTTCGAGGACGTACACGTCGTTCGCACCCTCGTCGTTCTGCTTGACCGCGAGCTGGACGTTCATCAGGCCGACCGTGTCGAGGGCGCTGGCGATGTCCTCCGTGACCTCGCGGACGCGGGCCATCGTCTCGTCGTCGAGCGAGCGCGGCGGAATCATACAGGCGGAGTCGCCGGAGTGGACGCCGGCGGCCTCGACGTGTTCCATCACGCCGCCGATGAGGACGTTCTCGCCGTCGGAGACGGCGTCGACGTCGAGTTCGACGCCGTCGGCGAGGAACTCGTCGATGAGGATGGGCTTGTCGGGGGAGACGCGAACTGCCTCCTCGATGTACTCCTTGAGCTCCGCGTCGGAGTGGACGATTTCCATCGCGCGGCCGCCGAGGACGTACGACGGGCGGACCAACACGGGGTAACCGAGGTCGTTGGCGAGGTCGAGCGCCTCTGTTTCGCTGGTCGCGGAGCCGCCTTCGGGCTGGAGGATACCGAGGTCGTCCATCAGCCGGTTGAAGCGGTCGCGGTCCTCGGCGAGGTCCATCGCGTCGATGGTCGTGCCGAGAATCTCGCAGTCGACGCCGCGGCGGTCGAGTTCGGATTCGAGCGGGTGGCCGATGTTGACCGAGGTCTGCCCGCCGAACTGGAGCATGACGCCGTCGGCGTCGATGGCCTCGATGACGTCGGCGACCTCTTCTGCCGTGATGGGCTCGAAGAAGAGGCCGTCGGAGGTGTCGTAGTCCGTCGACACCGTCTCGGGGTTGTTGTTGACGACGTGCGCGTCGATGCCCATGTCGCGGAGCGCCTGCACCGCGTGGACCGAGCAGTAGTCGAACTCGACTCCCTGCCCGATGCGGATGGGACCGCCGCCGACGACGACGACGCTCTCCATGTCGCGGTCGACGCGGAGTTCGTTACCGGCCGAGTCGCCCTCGAAGGGGCCGCGGAAGAACTCCGGTTTGCGCGCGGAGTAGTAGTACGGCGTCTGCGCGGCGAACTCGCCGGCGCAGGTGTCTACCTGCTTGTAGGTGCGGCCGGGGACGTTCTGTTCGACCTCGCCGACGCTCGTGCCGGTCGCCGCGGCGATGCTGGCGTTGGTGTGGCCGGCGGAGGCGGCGGCGGCGAAGTCGCCCTCGGAGGCGGCCTCGACCGCCTCGACGACGCGGCCGAAGCGCTCGACGTACCACTCGTGGATGTCGGTCAGTTCGACCACGTCCTCCGTGGTGTAGCCGCGTTCGAACGCCTCGAAGATGGCGTACGGGCGGTCGGGGGTCGGCGTTTCGAGGTACTCGGCTTCGAGTTCCTCGTCGGACACCTCGTCCCAGTCGGCGGCGGGGTCGTACTCGGACGAGCGGAGCGCCTTCAGAAGCGACTCCTCGAAGGTGCGCCCGATGGACATCGCCTCGCCGGTGGACTTCATGGCCGTCGAGAGCTCGAAGTCCACGTCGGTGAACTTGTCCTTGGGCCACCGCGGGACCTTCGTGACCACGTAGTCGATTGCGGGCTCGAAGGCGGCGGTGGTCTCGCCGGTGATTTCGTTGGTAATCTCGTGGAGGCGCTTGCCGAGGGCGACCTTCGCCGTGACGCGGGCGATGGGGTAGCCGGTCGCCTTCGAGGCGAGCGCGGAGGAGCGCGAGACGCGCGGGTTCACCTCGACGACGCGGTACTCGCCGCCGGGGGTGCCGTCGTCGTGCCACGCGAACTGGATGTTACAGCCGCCCTGGATACCGAGTTCGCGGATGACGCCGAGCGCGGCGTCGCGCATCTCCTGGTGACCCTCGTCGGGGATGACCTGCGAGGGCGTGACGACCGTGGACTCGCCGGTGTGAATCCCCATCGGGTCGATGTTCTCCATGTTGCAGATGATGATACACGAGTCGTCGGCGTCGCGCATCACCTCGTATTCGAGTTCGACCCACCCGGAGATGGACTCCGTGATGAGCACCTCGCTGTTGCGCGAGAGGCGAAGTCCCTTGCGGACGCGGGAGACGAGTTCGTCCATCTCGTGGACGACGCCGGAGCCGGAGCCGCCGAGCGTGTAGGTCGTCCGCGAGATGACCGGCAGGCCGCCGACGGCGTCGACGGAGGCTTCCACGCGCTCTTCGAGGGCCTCCTCGGTGATGTTCTCGACCGCCTCGTCTTCCTCCAGCGAGATGGTCGTCGACTTCGGGACGGGCTGACCGATTTTCTCCATGCGCTGGCGGAAGAGGTCGCGGTCCTCCGTCGCGTAGATGGTGTCGAGCGGCGTGCCCATGATGTCCACGTCGAACTCCTCTAAGACGCCTTCCTCTGCGAGTTCGGCCGTGACGTTGAGTCCGGTCTGACCGCCCAGTCCGGCGATGACGCCGTCGGGGCGCTCGCGTTCGATAATCTCGGAGATGGCCTCGGTCGTGATGGGTTCGATGTAGACCTTGTCGGCCATCTCGGGGTCGGTCATGATGGTCGCGGGGTTCGAGTTGACGAGGACAACTCGCGCGCCTTCCTCTCGGAGCGCGCGGCAGGCCTGCGCGCCGGAGTAGTCGAATTCCGCCGCCTGTCCAATCTGGATTGGGCCGCTTCCGATGAGCAAAATCGTCCGGTCCTCTGTACCTTGCTGAGGTCCGGTCGAGGTGTCCTCGTCAGTCATCGTCGGAATCCAATCCGCACATCGTAATAAGTCCGGCGAAAAATTACGAGGTCCGAAACTCGATTGCGAATTTCGAAAATGTTGCCGAACGCCGCTGTCGCGGCCGGGGAAGGCTTTTGACGGGTATCCGAGTACCGGCTACGCATGCCCGCGGTATTCACGACGCCGCCGCCGCTCGACTCCGGGAGCCGGGTCGCGGTCGTCGCGCCGTCGCGCCCCATCGACGAACCGCACTTGGACCGCGCGTGCGCGCGTCTCCGCGACGTGTTCTCGCTCGACCCCGTCGTCTTCGAGTCCGCCCGCCGCGACTGGGAGTGGCTCCGGGACAACCCGGCGGCGCGCGCGGAGGACGTGATGGAGGCCTTCGAGGACCCGTCGATACGCGGCGTCATCGCCGTCACCGGCGGCGACGACCAGCTTCGAATCCTCCCGCACCTCGACCCTGCGCGGCTGACCGCGTCGCCGACGCGCTTCTTCGGCTTCAGCGACAACGACAACCTCCGGCTGTTCCTCTGGACCCACGGCGTCGTGAGCTACGGCGCGACGCTCCACCCGACGCTCACCGTCGACCCCGAGCTACACCCGTACGTCGAGAGATACCTCCGCCGGGCGTTCTTCGAGCGCTCCATCGGCGTCGTCGAACCCGCCCCGGAGTGGACCGACGACTGGTTCGACTTCGACACCGAAGAACCGAGAGAGTGGCACGACAATCCGGGTCGGACGTGGCGTGGCGACGAACGCGTGACCGGGCGACTCTGGGGCGGCAGCTTCAGCATCTTGAAGTGGCACCTCCAGACCGACCGCTACCTCCCAGACCCCGAGGAACTCGACGGGGCGGTGCTCGCGCTCGAAACCTCGGAGGACGTGCCGCTCCCACGGGAGGTCCGGTACACCCTGCGGTCGATGGGCGAACGCGGGCTGTTAGCGCGGTTCGACGGGCTCGTGGTGGGTCGCCCGCGGACGTACTCGCCCGGACTGGAGTGGGAGCCGCCGGCAGACTACGGCGCGCAGCTCCGCGCGGAGGTGCTGTCGGTCCTCGACGCGTACAACCCCGACGCGACGGCGGTGTTCGACGTGGAGTTCGGCCACGCCGACCCGACGGTTCCGCTTCCGCTCGGCGCGAAGGCGACCCTCGACCCGACGGTGGAGCGGCTTCGAATCGATTGAAAAGCGGGCGCTCGGCCCGCGCGCTACATGTACGGTTCGGGGTCGAGGTCGCGCTGGGCGCGGTACTGGTCGACGAACTCGCTCACGTCGAACTGGAGCATCTTCGACTCGAACTCCGAGACGACCTCGTCGTCGTCGGCGTGGCTGACGGCGTGTTCCATCAGTTCCACGACGAGTTCGACGATTATCTCGTGGAGTCTTCGAGAGTCGAAGTCGGTCACCCAGACGATGCCCGCGCCGAGTTCGCCGTCCTCGGAGACGTCCTCGGAGACGACGGCCTCGGGGAACTCCTCGAGGACGATGCCCATGAGGTGGGCCGTCCCGAACTCGGGCATGTCGTCGCTCGTGGTCTCGATGGTCTCCTGGAGGATTTCGACGAGGAACTCCGGGAGAAATCGGTCGGGCGGGTGGACGTCCATGACGACGGCGTGGCTGTCCCCGCACGGACAGTCGAACTCCCGTTTGCCCAAGTCGAGTTCCCGGACGCGCTTCGTCTCGCCGCAGGGGAGGTCCAAGACGGCCCCGCGGCCGCCGGGAACGCTCGGTTCAGACATACCCGTGGGTTGCGGTTCTCTCCGTTTAAACGTCGCGTTCTTCGGAATCGTCGCGAGAGAAAAACGAGACGCCGACCGTCGGTTGCGGTCGGTCAGTCCGTCGTACTGTCGCAAAAAGCGGCGGTGACCCGGGCCGAAACGCCCGGCGGCGTCCCCTCAGCGGCGGCCCGAGACGTAGACGATGGGGCCGACAATGAGGAGCGCAATCCCGAGGAACAGGTAGTGAGCCTTGCCCAGCGACACCGGGGTCAGAAGGAAGATGAGCCCGAACACCGTGGTGTTGATACCGAGGACGTGCCGGGACTTCAGCGGCAGCGTTCCAACCGTCGACAGGATGAACACGAGCAACAGCGCCTGCCCGATGTTGTAGTCGAGCAGGAAGGTGTCTACGAGCTGAAGGGGAAGCATTCTTGTTTTCTCGGTCGGTTCGAATCGACTATCAAAGTTCCGTTATTCTCGTTGGAAACCGGCGGTCGGTCCCCCCGATATTGGGGCGACCGGGCTGTCGGGGCGGTTCCCCCTGGGTCTGCACCGCTGTCGGCGCGGAGCGGCGTCCGGTGGTCGGCGCGCGCTACTGGGACGGGCCGGTGATGTCGAGCGGCCGAATCCACCCGTACCAGACGACGAAGACCATGCCCGCGTAGCCGAGGACGAACACGACCATTCCGAGGTCGGTGTAGCCAGCCTCGCCGAGGAAGCGGCGTGCCACGCCCGGGATGACGATGCCGAGCGTCACGACGGCCGCGAGGAGGAGGTTCCCCCGCGATACCAACGACTGCTTCGTCTCGCTCATGTGCAGGGCTCGGGACCGAGACGACGTGAATCGCACGGTTCGAAGAGCGGCCCGCGAAGGGCGTTCTCGTCGCGCCGTCGGCCTCCGCCGTCGGTCTCGTCGCGTCGTAATCGCCCGCCTGCGAGCCCGCGGCACCGAAAACATATACCGTCCCCCGACGCACCGCGGGTATGCACCTGCGTTCCCTCCCCGAGGAGCACCGCGAGACCTACCGCGAGTTCCTCAACTACGCCTTCCGCCCCGAGAACGGCCCCGATTGGTCGGACGAGCGACTGCCGGACCCGGAGAGCTACCGTCCGCGAGGGTTCTACGACGCCCCGCCCGACGCGCCCGTCGAGGACCTCGACGCGGCCGACCTGCGGACGGTGTGTGCCTTCTACGACTTCACGGCTCGCGTCCGCGGCGAGTGGCACCCGCTGCCCGGTATCTCGGCGGTCGCGTCGCCGCCGGAGGCGCGCCGACGGGGCCACGTCGGCGCGATGCTCGACGACCTCCTCGCGGAGTTCCGCGACACCGGCCGGTATCTCTCGGCGCTCTGGCCGTTCGAGTACGACTTCTACCGCCGGTTCGGCTGGGCGACGGCGAACAACTACGCGAAGACGACGGTGCCGCCCGACGAACTCGGGGCGGTCGCCGCAGACCCGGCCGGGGAGTTCGTCCGCCTCGACGCCGACGACTGGGCCCGGGTCAAGGACGTGTACGCGACCGCGGCGACGGAAGACCTCGCGGTGGACCGAAGCGAGGGCTGGATTCGCCACCGGCTGTTCCGCGGCTGGGACGGCGACCCGTTCGTCTACGGCTGGGAACGGGACGGCGACCTCCGCGGCTACGTCGTCTACGACGTGAGCGGCGACTGGGAGTCGCGGACGCTGTCCGTGAACGAACTCGTCGCCGTCGACGCCGAGGCTCGCGCACAGCTGTTTCGGTTCCTGCGGGACCACGACTCGCAGGTCGACGAGGTCGTTCTCTCGTCGGAACGCGAATCGACCCGGCTCATCGACGGCCTGACCGACCCGCGGGCGGCGACGGTCGAAATCAAGCCCGGGCCGATGGTCCGCATCGTGGACGTGCCGGCCGCCCTCGAAGCCGTCTCGTTCCCCGGCGACGCCGCCTGCGACCTCGTCCTCGCGGTCGCCGACGACCGATGTGACTGGAACGACGAGTCGTTCCGGGTCGTCGTCGGTGACGGCGAGGCGCGCGTCGAACCGGACGGTGACGACGCCGACCCGGACGCGACCGTCGAAATCGGGGCGCTCTCGCAACTCCTCGTCGGCGCGCGCTCCGTCGAGTCGCTCGCCCGCACCGACCGCCTCTCGGTCGCCCGGGAGGAGGCGGCCGACGCCCTCGCGTCGGTGTTCTCCGCGCGGGACCCGTACCTGCGCGAGGGGTTCTGAGCGGACGGGTCGGGCCGAAATCGGCCGACGCGGCCAGTCGGGTCGGTTTTTTCCCACCGGCCGCCGAAGTGCGGGCGTGGCATCAGTTCCGGTTCTCGTCGCGTTCACGGCCGCCGGCGCGATTCTCGCGTGGAAGGGCGGCGACATGCTCGTGCAGGCCTCCGACCGCTTGGGCGCGTACTACGGGCTCCCCGCCATCGTGCAGGGAGCCATCATCGCCGCCGTGGGGTCGAGTTTTCCCGAGCTATCGAGCATCGTCATCGCCACGGTCCGGTACCAGTCGTTCGACATCGGCGTCGGCGCGGTCGTCGGGTCGGCCGTCTACAACATCCTCATCATCCCGTCCGTGTCGGCGATGGTCGGCGAGGGCGGACGGCTCGCCTCGAACCGCGACCTCGTCTACAAGGAGGCGCAGTTCTACCTGCTTTCTATCGCCGTCCTCGTGCTCACCTTCTCGCTCGCGGTCATCTACCGACCCGCCACCGACACCGCGAGCCTCGACGGGTTCGTGAGCCCCGCGCTCGCGCTCATCCCGCTGGCGCTGTACGGCCTGTACCTGTTCATGCAGTACCACGACACGCTGGAGCACCGCGCCGGACTCACCGCCGTCGTCAACGACGTGGACCCGAGACGCGAATGGGTGGCGCTGGTGGCGTCGCTCGCGGTCATCCTCGTCGGAGCCGAACTGCTCGTCCGCGCGGCGGTCGGCCTCGGCGACGCCTTCGGCACGTCGCCGTTCCTCTGGGGGCTGACGGTCGTCGCCGCCGGCACGAGCCTCCCCGACACGTTCGTCAGCGTCGCGGCCGCCCGGCAGGGCAACGCGCCGATGAGCCTCGCCAACGTCTTCGGGAGCAACGTGTTCGCGCTCCTCGTCGCCCTCCCGGTCGGCATCCTCGTCGCCGGGGGCGCGGTCATCGCCTTCGAGGAAGTCGTCCCGATGATGAGCTTCCTCACGGGCGCGTCGGTCGTCTTCTTCGCCGTCCTCCGGACCGAGATGGCGCTGACGCGTGCCGAGTCGTACCTCCTCCTCGGGACCTACGCGCTGTTCATCGCGTGGCTGGTCGCAGAAAGCCTCGGCGTGACGAGGTTCCTCGCCTGAGAGGTCGCCCGGCCGCGAGCGGGGTCGCCGCGGCCGCCTCGCTCAGTCCGGCGGTTCGACCCAGACCGGGCCCACCCACGCGGTCCCGGGGAACTCGCAGTCCCGCGGGACCTGGGTGACCCGGAGGTAGTACGCGTCGGCCGCCGAGCGCCGGTCGTCGTCCCAGACCGTCCCCTCGACCGGGTCGCCGTCGGTCCACGAGACAGACGTCGTGTACGCCGAAAGCGGCGCGTCGGGGTCCGAGGTAATCGCCTGCGACCGCCACGTCTCGCCGTTTTTGACGATTTCGACGCGTTCGAGCGGGGCGGTCCCCGCGACCTCGACGTCGACCTCGCGGGGTTCGTCGCGGGCGTCGAGGCGGAGCAAACTGTCGTTCTCGCCGGGTTCGACGCCGCCGACTGAGAGGGACGCGAGGATGCGGTGCGGCTGGGTCGTCCCGTAGACGCGGCGGCTCCGGAGGCTCTCGAACACCGCCTCGCGGGTGAGTTCGGGCGCTCGGAACGCCGAGAGACCGCCGGGATAGCTCCGCTCGTTCCAGACGCGCCAGATGCTCGACCAGCCGACGCCGTCTTCGACCCACTCGCGAACGGAGGGGAGGTGCGGGTCGGCGTGGATGAGCGAGTGGCCGGGGTGCGGGCCGTGGTAGTCCGCGCCCGCGACGAGGCCGACCCGGTGGCCCATCGACAGCGCGTCGCGGACGAAGTGACCCGGTTCGTCGGTCTCGCCGCGACCCATCGCCAGTGGAAACGGGTTCCCCTCGTCGCCCGGCAGTTCGCCGGACCCCCACTGCGAGTACACCTCGACGAGCGGCGCGAGCTCGTCGTCGTACTCGACAGCCGAGAAGTCGAAGGGGTACATGCGCTCTGTCGGGTGGTGCGGAATCGTCACGACCCGCGAGTCGCGGGTCGACTCGAACTCGCGGAGGCGGCTCCAGAGCTTCTCGTAGGTGTCCGTCGTCCCGCCGCGGGAGTCGAGAAGGACGGCGTCGTCGGCGTCCTCGAAGTAGACGTTGACGTGGCCGCCGCAGTTGGGTTGTTTCGTCCACTCGTAGCCGACGAGCGTCACGAACTCGTCGGGGTCGTAGAACCGGTCGGCGACGCGGCGCGACCGCTCGAAGTACCATCCGTGCATGAGGGCGCGCTGGAGCGACGGCGGGATGAAAAACCCCATCGTGTCGTGGTCGGTGTAGGCGACGACGTCGAGGGCCATCGCGTCGCGGCCGAACCGATACCCCTTCTGCAGGCTCCCCGTCCCGTCCGAGAGCCGCGAGTGCAGGTGGATATCGCCCCAGTAGACGCGCTCGTCGGGGGCGTCGGCGGAGACGGAAACGGGGTTCGAGACGTACCGCTCGTCGAACCCGGGGCGCGAGAAGGTCAGGTAGTGGACGCCGGGCGTCTCGAAGGAGACGGCGTCGGCGAGCCTGACGTACCCCTCGTCGTCGCCGGCGAGGGAGACGCGGTCCGGATACGTCGCAGCATCGTCGGTCGCAGACACCCGCAGGTCGCCGTCGTACGCGCCGTGAAGCCGTTCGTACTCGTCCCACACCTGTACCGTGAGGTCGAGGGACTCGCCGACCGCGACGGTCGACGGCAGGACCGCGTGGACGCGGTCGAGCGACCCGGTTCGACTGCGCAACAGGTCGCGGACTGACGGCCGCCGCTCGGCGAAGACGCGCATCGTCTCCGCGAACTTCCCGAGGGTTCCGGTGGGTTCGGCGTCGAACACGCGAGGGGCTACGGACGCGTCGCTAAAGAAGGACGAGGCCGACCGGGCGCGACGGCGAACCCGCTCGCGGGTACTGTCGCTCAGAAAACGGAAAACGGACTCGCCGCAAACAGGGCAAGTTGCGGCGAGCGGGGTTGATGATGACCGCACGCGCGGTCAGGGGTCGAGGGTGGTCCGAATCCTGTCAGTCGCCGGGCGTGTTACCGCGCTGGTAGCGTCCGACCATCTTCCACATCGCCGCGTCGAGGTCCTCGCCGTCGGCGGCGGACTCAATCTGGCGGTACAGGTGTTCGGAGACGTCGATGGTTGGCATCACCAACACGTATGGCGTGTACGGGTTTAATACTACTGGGATACAGAACTGAGTAAATTTGTTCGGATGGGTCGGCCGTCGAACCGCGAAATCGAGAGACGGCGAAGCCCCTCGAACGAACGAGACGGTGATAGTCGAGAGAAACTCGGATTCGAAGACCTGACGGAAGTTCGAGTAGTTTGCTACTGCCGCGCCTGGCGGAGCGACGCGCCGTCGAAGCGCTTCAACGCGAGTTCGCCCGCCTCCAGCGGGTCGACGGGCGTGTCGTGTTCGTCGTCCATGTGTTCCATCACGAGAACGCCGACGCCCTCGCGGGAGTCGGCCGTGGAGGTGTGGCCGCACCCGTACAGACAGGTGAGTTCGTATTCCATGTTATTCGGTACCACAATCTATTGCGTGATATAGCTTTCTCCGAATTCGTCCGTTCGTCCGGCTATGTGGTGATAGATGCGGACAAATCTGTGTGAATTGGTGCAGTTTTGTGAGATATAATCGAGTATTTGGGTCAGACATTAGTAGTTCTCTGTGTCGGGACAGTCGTGTTCGGTCGGGGCGGTCGAGTGTTCGCCGCTGATTCGTCCCGACGACACGAACGATAGACCGAGCGTTCTCTCGGTCGGTAGTATCCGCAGAAGTTGGGTGGCCGGGGAGTTTGAGCCCCTAACTCGCATCGGCAACAAATCGTTGCCAACGGGAGTGGGCCAACGCGGATTTGAACCGCGGGCCTCCCGGTTATCAGCCGAGCGCTCAACCTGACTGAGCTATTGGCCCAGGTAAGCGCATTCACTCGTTGTGCGCTGTTGATTTTAAGACTTTCTTTTCGGAGGCGCGTTGGTGCGTGTTAGTGAATGTCGGCGTCGTCGGCCGATTACGCCGCTTCAGACGCCGGGCGTGAAGTCAATATCGGACGGATTCGCGCGGCTACGCGCCGGAAAACCGAACAAGAGAGACGACGCGGGACCGGAGAGACGCGCTACTTGGAGTCGTTGCCGTCGCCGTCGAACCGGTAGGAGTCGGGGTCGGCGTCGTAGACGCCGTCACCGCCGCTACTGTTGCCGCTTCCGCCGGAGTTGCTCCCGCCGCTCGGACCGGGCGACCCGCCGGGACCGCCGGGTCCGAAGTCGCCCTGCGGGAAGCCGGTGGTCCAGACGTTGCCGGTGACGAAGCCGTCGGCGCGCTTGTCGAGGTAGGGCTTGACGACGAAGCGCTTGAGCACCTCGCGGATGGGGTACCGGGTCACCGGGATGGCGAGCAGGAAGCCGATGGTGTCGGTGACGAGCCCCGGCGTGAGGAGGAACGCGCCCGCGGCGATGAGGAGGCCGCCGTCCATGACTTCGTTCGTCGGGAGGTCGCCCCCGGCGAACTTCGACTGGAGGCTTCTGAGGGTGTGTCTCCCCTCGGCGCGGACGATGAGCATCCCGACGAGTCCGGTCAGGACGACGAGCGCGACGGTCGGCACGAGGTCGATGTACTGCGCGACGACCACGAGTAGCAACGCGTCGGAGAGGGGGATGAGGAGCAAGAGCGCCATCAGCGTGCGCGTTCGCATGGGCGACACTACCGGGTCGCGGCCCATAGCCCTTTTGTCCCGCCCGCGGCGCGCCGGTCTCCCGAACCCGTCCGCAGCGACCGTCGAGGATGCGCGCGACCCGCCGGCTGCGACCGGCCGTGCCACGAGGGCTCGAAGCGCTTACCCGCGTCCACCGCGGATGGGTGGACATGACCGACGAGACGCGCGTCGAATGGCGAGAGTGGGGCCCCGACGCGTTCGCCGAGGCGCGAGCGGCGGACAAGCCCGTCCTGCTTTCGCTGTCGGCGACGTGGTGCGAGGACTGTCACGAGATGGACGCCGAGACGTACGCGGAGCCGCGCATCGCCGCGAACCTCAACGACGGCTTCGTCCCGATTCGGGTGAACGTGGACCGCCAGCCGCGCATCCGCGAGCGGTACAACATGGGCGGCTTCCCCTCGACCGTCTTCCTCGCGCCCGACGGCCACCCCATCACGGGCGCGACGTTCATCGGCCCAGACGGCATGCGGCAGGTCGTCGACCGCGTGCGCGAAGTGTGGGAGAAGAAGGGCGCGGACGCCGGACGGCTCCCGCGGGCGCTCAGAGGCGACCTCCCGCCCGCGGGCGAGGTCTCGCCCCGAATCGAGTCGCACCTCGCCGGCCAGTTGGAAGTCGCCTTCGACGAGGCCCACGGCGGGTGGGGCGACGCCGCGAAGTTCCCGCTCCCGCGGACCGTCGAGTTCGCGCTGAAGCGCGACCGAAGCCGGGCGCTCCGGTCGCTCGACGCGATTCGCGACGGCCTGTTCGACCCCGTCGAAGGCGGCTTCTTCCGCTACGCCGACGACGCCGCGTGGTCGAAGCCGAACCGCGAGAAGACGCTCGAATCGAACGCCGCGCTCCTGCGGGCGTTCGCCAACGGCTACCGCTACACCGGCGAGGACGCCTACCTCGACCCGGCCGCGGGGACCGCCGAGTTCCTCGTCGACTCGCTGTGGACGGGAACCGGCTTCGCGGGGAGCATGGGCCCCGCCGCGGGGACGGACTACTACCTCCTCGGAAAGGAGGGCCGCGACAACGCGCCCGGCCCGCGGACCGACCTCACCGTCTACGCCGGCGGCAACGCCCTCGCCGCGGACGCGCTGTTGGTGCTTGCGGGCCTCACCGACGACGAGCGGGCCCGCGAGTACGGCTCCCGCGCGCTCGACCGAATCGCCGAAGACCTCGTCGACGACGGCGTCGTGACCCACTTCCGGTCCGGCGGCGACGCGGGCGAGAAGCTCCTGCTCGAAGACCAGGCGCGCGTGGTCGCCGCGGCCTGCCGCGCCCGACAGGTGCTCGGCGACGAGTCGGTCGCGGGCGACCCGCTCCTCGCGTTCGCCGCCGATGCCGCCGACGCCGCCATCGACGAACTGTTCGACGAGGGCTCGTTCCTCGACGGTCCCGCGAGCGGCGAGGCGCTCCTGTCGTCGCCGCTGCGCCCGCTCGACGGGAACGTGGAGATGGCGAACGCGCTGCTCGACCTCGCGGCGCTCACGGGCGACGAGCGCTACCGCGAGGTGGCACAGGAGACCATCGGCTCGTTCGCGGGCGCGTGGGACCGCATCGGCGTGCAAATCGCCGCCTACGGGACCGCGGCGGCGCGTCTGCTCCGCGACCCGCTCGTCGTGGAACTCAACGACGGCGTCGGCTCCGACCTCCACCGGGCGGCGCTCCGCGTCGCGGACCACGAGGCGCTCGTCGTTCCCGAGGCCGACGCCGACGACCTCGCGGACGGAACCGCGCGCGTCAGCGCCGGCGAGACGACGGTGGAGGCAACCACTCCCGAGGAGTTGATGCAGGCGGTGTCCTCAGTCACGCCCGACGCCTGACCGCGACCGGCGGCAACCGAACACGGGTGTAAACATCCGGTTTGTTTATCAGGGAGAAACGAGACGGACGGTGCATGACCAGTCTGCGAGACCTCGGGTTGTCCGAGTACGAGGCCCGAGCCTACCGCGCGCTCCTGCGGACGGGCGCGACGACGGCCAAGGAGTTATCGCGCGCCAGCGACGTCCCCATGGGCCGCGTCTACGACGTGCTGAACAGCCTCGAACAGTACCACCTCATCCGGAGTCAGGCGGCCAGCCGGCCGAAGAAGTACGTCGCCGTCGAGCCCGACACGGCGCTCGACCGCCTGCTCGAATCGAAGCGCCAGGAGCTGGCCGAGAAGGCCGAGCAGTACGAGAACGTCGTCGCCGAGCTGACCGACGAACTCGACGCCGCGGAGCCCGTCCACGACCAGTTCTGGACGGCCGCGGTCGGCGCGGACGAGACCATCGACCTGCTCGTCGAGCGACTCGCGGCGGCCGACGACTCGCTCGTGATGGTCGCCGGGACGCCCTCGCCGCAGTTCGACCTCGACGCCGTCGGCGACCTCGTCGTCGACGAACTGGAGGCCGCGCTCGACCGCGGCGTGGAGGTCTCGATGCTCATGTCGCCGGACCTCGTCGACAGCCTGCCCGAGAGCGTCGGACAGAGCTACATGAACCGGCTGTCGAGCGCGCAGAACTTCCACGTGCGAACTGCCGAGAACGTCACGGGCGTGTTCAATCTCATCGACGACGTGGAGGTCTGCATCGAGGTCCCGAACCCCCTCGACCCCGGACAGGCGTTCGCCATGATTGACCTGAAAGACCCCGAGTTCGCCGCCGACCTCCGGGAGACGTTCGACCCGCGCTGGGAGGAAGCGGCACCGCTCCCGCTGTAGGGATTCGGAGAGAGAAAACGGTAAACGGTCGTCTCCGGGTGTGGAGACCGTTCAGGCGTCGAGTTCGTCGCGGAGCTGTCCCAGTGTCACCTCGCGCTCGGCGTGCGCGTTGTGCTGGTGAATCGACTCGTCGTTCGACTGTTTCATGTGGACCACCGCGTCGTCGCCGAGGTGGTCGAGTGCGTCGATGGACATCTCGGCCATCGAGCGGACGCAGTCCTCGACGAACTTCGCGTTCGCGTGGGCGTGGTAGGTCATGTGGTCCTCGTCGGGGCGCTTGGCGAGGTTGTAGATGCGCGCCGACATCGAGTCGCGGGCGATGTCGATGAGGTCCATGAGGTCGACCTCGGGCGAGCCCTGCGTCTCGACGGTGAGCGTGGCGTGGCCGCGCTGGGAGTGGCCCGGCTGGGGGACCTTGTCGAGGAACTCCTCGATGGTGTCGTCGTCGACCGAGAGGTCCTGCAACACGTCGCGGGCGCGGGAGGCGGACATGCCCTGCGAGCAGGGACAGACGGTCATGCCGACCACTTCCGCGCCGATTTCCTCGCGGGTTCCCTCGTCGGTCGCGGTGGCGCTGGCGATGATCTGTGCGGTGCTCTGGGTGGAGAGTCCGCTGGCGGGGGTGTCCTCGCGGACGACGAGTTCGGCGGTCATGCTGACCTCGGCGGTCGTCGTGTACTCGTGCTTCGCGAGGAGGCGCTCGGCGGCGTCGCCGCACATGTCCTCGACGCGGTAGGCCGGCTCGGAGACGGCGGCTTCGAGGACCTCGTCGATGACCTGCATATTTCGGCTCATGTCGATGCCCTTGCGGCCGCCGGGGAGGTCGACGAAGACCTCGAACTCAGCCATCAAGACGAGGGGTCGCTTCCCGTCGCGGGCGATCTTGACGAGCTTCTCGACGCCTGTGACGCCGACCTGGCTCAGCCCGACGGTCACGTCCGGCTGGGAGGCCTGTACGTCAGGCAACTGGTGACTCATCGAAGAATAAAAAGTGCCGTTGCTGATTAGTGCTTTCGATAGGGGAACAGAATCGCGGGCGAACGCCCCGCTGTGCTCCGACTACGGCCAGTCGTCGCGCCCCTCGTCCTCGAAGGGGTCCGCGGGGGCGTCGTCGTCGCCGGCGAGCACCCACTCGGCGGCCTCGGCGGCGTCCTCGACGGGGAGGTACTCCCAGCCGGTCTCCTCGGCCACCGCGCGGTCCTCGTCGGACGTGCCGACGAAGACGTGCCGGTCGGTGTCGAACTGGCGCATCACGTTTTCGAGGCTCTCTTTGACGCCGCGCGGTCCGGAGAAGAAGTCCTGCCGGATGCGCTCTTTCCGGGTGAAGTTCGTCACGACGTACGTCGGCTTCTCGCTCACCACGCCGATGTACTTCGTCCACGTCCGGGCGTCCGAAAACGCCGCGTTCGGGTCGCCGAGCTGCTTGAGCGCGGAGAGTTCGAACGCGAGCGTCATCGTTCCTTGGCCGCCACCTGTTGCCATACCCGGCGATAGGCGGCGACGCGTGGAAAACGACTTCGGTCCCGGTCGTCCGCGAGCGGGAGGCCGTCGGCTCGGGGGCGACCGGGTCGGGCGGAGAACGCGAGCGACGGGACGGGCGCAGCGAGATTACTGAACGCGGACGTAGTCGGTGAACACCACGATGTCGCCCCGCGAGAGCCGCGAGGTGGTCGTGTCGATGTCGAGCCGGCCGGCGGGACTGGCGGTCGCGAGCGCGTGCTGGGTCCGCTCGCTCAACTCGTCGAAGTGGTGGACCCGAGCGCCCGGCGGCACGTCGGTAACGGGTGCGACGGTCGGCGGCGCGGTGACTGCTGGGGAAGACGGCGACTGTCCGTCTTTTGATGACATGTGGTAACACACACCATGAATGGAGATAAATGTTTGGCCGGCGGGACGACTGGCGAGCGCGTAACGACGGGCGAAAGAGAGCCAAGAACGAGGGGTCGAACCGCGAACGCGGGCGAGCGCTCGGCGAGCCGAGGCCGGGCCGGGCGGCCGCGCGCAGACGCGGCTGGCCGGGTGAAAACAGCGGGAGCGGGTCCCGAGTTACTGTTCGGCCGCCGCGCCTTCGAGGTCGTCGAGCTGGAAGTCCTGCTTCACGAGGATTTCCTTCTGCCCGCTGACGTCGACCTGCTCGCGCATGAGCTTCTTGTACTTCGTCTGCGGCGAGAGGTCGCCGATGAGGACGCCGCCGACGATTTTGCCGTCCTTGATGGCGAGACGCCGCCACTCGGTGTCGGAGTACTTGGCCTCGACGTGGTCGTCGCCGAGCGTCGGGTGGCCGAACGAGAGGAACGGGAAGTCGAAGTGGGTGATGGAGTACGACGAGACCCAGCGGAACTCCTCGGAGCCGTAGTCGACCATGTTCTTGGCCGCGATGGTGCCCTGCTCTTTGGCGGAGCCCCACGCGCCGTTCTGGGCGCGGTCGCCGAGGATGAGGTCGTGGAACTCGGTGATGTCACCGGCCGCGAAGATGTCGTCGTGGTTCGTCCGCATGAACTCGTCCGTGTAGATGCCGTTGTCGTACTCGATGTCGGTGCCACCGAGAATCTCCGTGTTGAAGTTCAGGCCGATGGCGATGCCGACGAAGTCGGCGTCGTAGCGGTCGCCGTTGGGGTCGACGGCGGTCGTGACGCGGTCGTCGTCGTCGACCTCGAAATGGTCGACGCCGGAGTCGAAGACGGGTTCGACGTTGCGCTCGCGGAGCGCCTCGTGGATGATCTCCGCGCCTTCCTCGGAGAGCGCGTAGCGCCACCACGCCTTGCCGCGCATGAGGTACTTGCCCTCGACCTCCTGGGCGGCCGTGATGGCCGCGAGGTCGATGCCGAGCAGGCCCGCGCCGATGACGACGGAGTTGTCCGCGCCCTCGATGTGCTCTTTGATGTCGCGGGCGTCCTGGAACGTCCAGAAGTGGTGGATGCCCTCGGCGTCGGAGTTCTCGACGGGGAGCTGGGTCGGCGTGCCGCCGATGGCCAGAAGCAGTTTGTCGTAGTCGTACTCGGTGCCGTCGTGGGCGGTGATGGTGTGACCCTCGGGGTCGATGTCCGTGACGAGCGTGTTGAGTTCGAGGTCCACGTCGCGGTCGTCGTACCACGACTCGTCGTGGATTGAGATGGGTGCCTCGGGCAGTTTGCCCTTGGCGAATTCCTTGATGAGAATGCGGTTGTACAGCGGTTCGCCCTCGTCCGTGATGATGGTGATGTCGGCGTCGGGTTCCTCTTCGCGGAGTGTCTCAGCCGCTGAGGCCCCGGCGATACCGTCGCCGACGATCACGTACGATTGGCTCATGACCCGACGTTTGTATTCGGGGTTAATGTGGATTGCTATCTCCCTCATGATTGTTTTGCAGCCGGAAATCGGGGCGAGATAAGGAGACGGGAGCCGAATCGCGGCTGTTACTGCGTCTCACCGAACCGCTCGGCGAAGCCGCCGTCGGAGGCGACCGGGCACTCCGAGGGTGCCGACTCCGCGTCGTCGTCGCCGCGAGCGAACGCGGCGTGGGCAAAGCCGCGGACGCGACCGGGAACGCTACTGGTGGCGGCGATGCGGACGGCTCCGCGAACGCCGGCCACGCCGGCGGCGAAACCGAGCGGCCAGCCCAAGAACAGCGCCACGAGACCGAGACCGGGCGCGAGCGGGGCGACGAGCGTCGCGACCGCGGTGGCCGCGACGACGCCGAGGACCGCCGCGACCGCGACGAGCGCCGTCTCTGAGAGCGTTCTGAACCGGCTCGGGACCGTCTCTCGTACGTCGCCGCGGCCGAAGTGGATATCGTCGAACATGGTCGTTCTCCTCGTTTGGAGAGACGACCGCCGACACCAAAAGGGTAATCTGAATTACATTTCTGTAAGCGGGCTTACCGTAGCGCGCTTATGCAACCTTCTCGACAGCTTCGACCGCGGAGTCGACGACCGAGAGTTCGTCGTCGAGGTCGACGACGAGCGCCTCGTCTCCGTGTTCGATGCGGACGCGGACACGCCACGGGTCCTCCGAGACGACGGTGAGCGCGTCGTCGTCGACGACCCACGGGAAGCGCCAGAAGGGAGTTCCGCACACGTCCTGTCCCCGCGAGGAGAGGAAGCCGAGGACGGTCGACTCGTCGAGCAGGACCAGTCCAACGGGCGAGACGGCCTCGTAGCCGCACTGGGCGCAGCGGTGGGTCACGACCACGTCGAGGTCGAACGGGTCGGCGTCGCGGGACAGCGAGGTGCTCGTCGTCCCGCCGCACTCGGGGCAGACGCCGTCGGCGGCGAGGCAGTGGAGGTGTCGCACGCGCTGGTCGAACGCGGACAGGAGCGCCTCCGTGGTGCGCCCTTCGAGGCCGCCGGGCGGGAACTCCTCGTGGGCGTGGGTCCGCGCGCAGTCGGCGCAGGAGATTGTGAGTTTCTCGTCGCCGTAATCGGCTTCGAGGGAGCCGCCGCAGGCGACACAGGAGCCGGGTGCCGAAAAGGCGGGGAGGACGGGGTCCTCGTTGAACGTCCCCGCGAGCACGGCGCGGACGACCTTCTCGCCGGCGTGGCGGAAGTCGTAGCCGTCGTCGGTCTTGCGGACGAACTGGCCGCGGAGCTTTCCGAGGTGGTAGTTGAATCGCGCGCTGTCGTCGACGCCGACCCGTCGGCGGAGTTCGGAGAAGGGAACGGGTCGGTCGGGTGACTCCCAGAGCGCTTCGAGGATGGTGAGTCGGGTCTCGTCGGCGACGATGCCGAACGCTTCGGCCGGCGAGATGCAGTCGTCGCACTCGAGGACCGAGTCCTCGCGGACGGATGCGGAGTCGCTCATACCCCTCACATGCGGGCGAACCGCATTAAATCACCTCGTAAAATTTCGTTCGGGAACTCGCGGGTCGCGTCGCCCGCGTGAATCAGGCGGGGTTGCGTCCGTCTCGTGCGGGACGCCCGCGAAGCGCCCCCGGAGACGTGGTCTTTACGTGTATCCGACCCGAAGCGGACGACGGAATGAAGATTCGCCAGAACATCCGCCACTTCGCGACGAAGAAGGCCCTCACCATGCCGGTCATCGGCGACATCGCCACCGAGAAGATGGTCGACCTCCACGTCCGTATCTTCGGCGAGCGCGCGGACTCCGACCGCAGAGCGGAGCGAGAGGCCCACATGGCGGCGTTCTTCGAGTGCACCTTCGACACCTATCTCGCGGCGCTCGACGCCGGCTTCCCCGAGGCCGAGGCCCGCGAGATAACCCACGTCCAGGCCAACTTCGACTTCTACAACCACGGCTGGACGGAGATGATGGAGATTCCGGTCGACGAAATCGAGGCCCACTACGAGCGGTACGAGGGGTTCTTCGAGCGCCACGGCATCGACATCGCGAACCCCCTCGGCGACTTCCGCACCATCGACATCCCGGACGCGCCCGCGACGCTCGACAAGCTCGACGACCCGGACCACCCCCACGCGGAGGGCGGCTTCGCCGACGACGTGTACGTCGAGGACGACTCGGGCGAGGTCGAAGCCGGCGGAGCCGACGAGCCCGAGGACGTGGACGTGTCGGCCGCGCCGGGGATGCAGGACGTCGACGGCACCGACGAGAAGACCGCGTAAGAGAAGTCGCGCGAAGTCGGGCCGGTTCTAATCGTCGGACGGCACGCGGGGGCCGACGTCGACGACGCTGTTTTTCCACGTCCCGCGGGTGAACCACGCGAACGCGAGCAGCGCCACCCCGACGTTCGAGAAGGCGATGCCGTACCAGATGCCGGTCGGACCCATGGAGAAGAACTCCACGAGCACGAACGACGCCGGGATGCGCAGCACCCACAGCGAGATGAGCGAGAACACCATCGCCGTCCGGGTGGACCCGCTCCCGCGGAACCCGCCGTTGACGACGTTGAACGCCCCGAGGAACAGGAACGTCGGACCGATGATGCGCAGGTAGTCCACGCCGATGGCGATGACTTCCTCCTCGCCGGGGATGAACACCGCGACGATGGGTTCGGCGAACAGGTAGGCGATGGCGGAGACGAACACCAGCGCGGTGACGATGATGCCGACGCCCCAGAACACCGCGCGCTCGGCGCGCTCGGCCTGGTCAGCGCCGAGGTTCTGGCCGACGACCGTCGAGGTCCCCTGCGCGAGGCCGATGGCCGGCAGGAAGACGAGCGAGTTGAGGCGGTTGCCGATACCGAACGCGGCGACCGCGGTCTCGGTGCTGGCCCCGCCGGCGTTGACGGCGGCGTAGGCGACGAGCGCCGTGAGGGCGGTCACGCCGAGCGCGCGGGTCGACTGCTCGATGCTCGACGGCGCGCCGATGCGGACGATGCGCTCGACCATCTCGCGCTCCGGAATCAGGTCGCGCGGCGAGAGGCTGATGCCGACCCGGCCCGAAAGCAGGAGCCAGAAGCCGACGAGCGCGCCGACGCCGCGGGAGAACACCGTGGCGATGGCCGCGCCCTGCACGCCGAAGCCGGTGAAGCCGGTCGCGGCGAACAGCGACTGTCCGAGGCCTTCGAGACCGACGAGGCCGAATATCGGGTTCGCGTTGAACCCGAGGATGAGGAACGGGTCGAGGAAGACGTTGATGACGACGCCGAGACCCATCAGGTACATCGGCGTCTTGGTGTCGCCCCACCCGCGGAGCAGCGCCTGGAAGATGAAGAAGCCGAACATGAACGCGACGCCGAGGAAGATGGTGCGCGTGTAGTCGACCGCCAACTGGTGGACCTCGGTGCCGGGCGTCGTCCCGATGAGCGGGAGCAGTATCGGCGTCAGCAGATAGCCGATGAGCGCGAACCCGGCCGAAAGCAGGATGACGAACCCGAGGGTCTGGCCGGCGGCGTGGTCGACTTCGTCGTGGTTACCCGCGCCCTTGTTCTGGGCGACGAGGACCGTCCCGGCGACGGTGAACCCGCCGCCGAACGAAATCATGAGGAAGACGAGCGGCCACGAAAAGGACAGCGCCGAGACGGCCTCGGAGCCGACGCGGCCGACCCAGAAGGTGTCGGCGAGGTTGTACGCCACCTGCATGATCTGCGAGAAGACGAGCGGCAGCGACAGCACCAACATCGGCTTGACGAGGTCGCCGTCGACGAGGTTGACGTCCTTCGCCTTCGCGCTCATTCGTCGCCCTCCTCGCGCACGAGGTTCTCGACGACGAACTCGTCGAGCGCGGCGCGGACCTCGGTGGGCGCGTCGAAGGCGGACTGGCTCGCCGTCTCGGTTCCCGAGGGGTCGGTCACGGCGACGCGTTGGAGGCGCGCGCCGTCGAGCGCCGCGAAGAGGAGCGACGCGGTTCGGTCCGCGTCGACCTCGCGGAAGTGACCTTCCTCGACGCCCTCGCGGATGATGTCGGCGAGGCGGCGGCGGATAATCGCCTCGTTCCGGGCGACCTGCTCGCGGTAGGCCTCGACGTAGGGGGCCTGCGTCCGCAGTTCGTTGAGGGCGAGCCCGAAGCGGTCGTAGTCGCCGTCGTCGTCGCCGTCGGGGACCATCTTGTCGAGGAGAACCCGGAGGCGGGTCTCGGGGGCGTCGCCCTCGGTCGCGGCGACCCGCTCCTCGAACCGGTCGAACAGGTAGCCGAGGAACGCGACGAGCAGCTCCTGTTTCGTCCCGTAGTGGTAGTGGAGGAGGGACTTGCTCTTTCCGGCCTCGTCGGCGATTCGTTGCATCGTCAGGTCCGCGTAGCCGTGGGCGCACAGCGCCCGGTAGGTCGCGGCCATCAGTTCTTCGTGGACCTCGTCGGGGACCGACTGGTCCGGCGTTTCGTCTGCACTCACTAACTGACTAGTCAGTCAGCTACTTAAAAAGAAGTTGCGAACGAGAAACAAGTTGCCGGTAAGTGTGCGACGGCGCGCCACGAGAGAAATCGGCACGCTGTGGGACGGCCTCCCGCGAGAAGGTCGGAACAGTCCGAGAGCGTCGGCGTTACGGTCGCGCTACAGGCTGCGGTCGATGCGGTCGGCGACCTCGTAGCCGGCGACGATGCCACCGTTGAGCGACCGTTCGGGGTACTGCGCTTCCGACGCCATCCCCGCGTAGTAGACCCCCTCGGCCACGTCGTCCCCGAGGTCGTACGGCACCACGAGGTCGAGGTAGCCCCGCTCGTACACCGGTCCCGCCCGCGGGTTGCGAGCGATTTCGAACTCCTCGACCGCCGACCGGTCGAACTCGGGGAACATGTCCGCTATCTCGTCGAACCACGCGTCTTCGACCTCCTCGTCGCTCATCTGCCAGAGGTCCTCGTGCGGCCCCTGCACGTAGCTCGCGACGTACAAGAGGTGGTCGCCGCCGTAGCGTTCCTTCGGCACGAAGTTCGTGTGCTCGATGAGCGACCCGAACGGCGCGTCGTGGGCGATGTTGAGCCAGTAGGTGTCCATCAGCGACTCCGACATGGTCGCCAGCCCGCAGACCGCCCCCTGGAAGTCGATGTCGCAGGGGAACCCCGTGAGGTCTTCGAGCACGTTCGGCATCGTCGCCACGACGACCGACTCAACCTCGTGGGTCTCGGTCCCGTCGTCGGTGTCGACGGTCAGCGTCGAGACCGCCTCGCCGTCGGTGTCGAGTTCCGTCACGCGCGCGCCGGTCTCGATGTGCTCGCGGCCGACCGCCTCGACGAGCGCGTCGATGAAGGGCGCGAAGCCGCCGTCGAAGTAGCCGAGTTTCTCCCCGCGCAGCAGGTCGCGCTCGCCGCGGAAGCGGACGCGCCCGAGGAACCACGACGCCGACACGTCGTGCTTGCGCTCGCCGAACTTCCCGTCGAGGAGCGGGTCGACGAAGTTGTCGTAGACGCCGCGGGTGGTGTGCTCGACGACGAACTCCTCGATGGGCGTGTGTTCGTACTCGGCGAGTTCCTCGTAGGCGTCGAAGTCGGGGACGCCACCGCGGACGTCGACGCCGAGGGTGAGCATGCCGAGGCGGAACTTGTCGTAGAGGCTCATGTGGGGGTAGGCGGCGATTTGCCAGGCGGTGTCCAGCGGGTGGACGACGCCGTCGACGTAGTAGGCGTTCTTGCCGATTCGCCACTCCAAATCGTCTTCGAGGCCGAGTTCGGCGGCGAGTTCGACGATAGTCTCTTCGGACTTCGAGAGGTGGTGGTAGAACTTCTCGATGTCGTCGCCTTTCGTGTCGTAGGTTGCGGCGAGGCCGCCGAGAGAGTCGGCCGCCTCGAAGACTCGAACGTCGTGACCCCGGTTCTGGAGTCGGTACGCCGCGGCGAGGCCCGCGATGCCGCCGCCGACGATGCCTATCATGCCCCGACGTTCGGCGTCGGGTGGAAAGTCCTTTCTGATTGGCCGGTTCCGCCGCCGACGGTGGGAGTTTTAACCCCTGTCGACAGAAAGCGGGGCATGCACGGCGCTCCGTACTGGCAGGCGACGCCGTACACGATTCCAATCGGAGTCGGTGCGGTCCTCTTCGTCGTTCTCGCCGTCTACCTCTTTCGCCACCGGACGGCGCGCCGCCTCGTTCCCGGTTCGACCCTCGGCGCGCTCCTGTTGTTCGCGTCCGGGTTCTGGATGGGGGCGTACGCGCTCGAACTGGCCGTGACGGACTTCTCGACGAAGGTGCTCTTGAACCAACTCGGCTACTTCGGCATCGCGCCGCTCCCGCTCCTGTGGTTCGCCTACGTGATTCGCCACGCGGGCGTGAAACTGGAGTCGCGAGTCGCGTGGGCGGCGCTCGGGTCCGTGCCGGTCGCCGTCGTCGCGCTCGTGCTGACGAACCCGTGGCACGGTCTCATCTGGACCGACCTCTGGCTCAACGCCGACCACGGCTTCGTCATCCTCGTGAACGAACACGGGGCCGCGTTCGCCGGCTTCATCGTCTACGCCTACGTGCTCATCCTGCTCGGCTGTGGTGCGCTCGTCCAGACGAGCGTTCGGTCCGACGGCGTATACCGGAAACAGACGCTCGGCCTCCTCGGCGGCGGCCTGATCCCCGCGGCCGGTGGCCTGGTGTACGTCACCGGGTTGAGTCCGACCCCGGGACTCAACATCCCCGTGCTGGCCTTCTCGGTCGCCTCGGGGGCGGTCGCCTGGAGCGTCTTCCGACACCGGCTGTTCACGCTCGTCCCCGTCGCGTGGGAGTCGGCCGTCGAGTCGATGCACGACGCCGCGCTCGTCCTCGACGGCGACGGGCGCGTCATCGACGTCAACCCCGCGGGCGAGCAGTTCCTCTCGCTTCCCCTCTCGGACGCCTACGGACAGTCCGTCGTGCGCGTTCTCCCCGCGGAACTCGTCAACGCGCTCGACGGCGTTCCGAAGTCCGACGCGGAGGTGGAGACGACGGTCCCGACGGACGACGGCGAGCGCGCCCTCCTCGTGGAGACGACGCCGCTGGGCGACGAGGCGAACATGACGGGGACGCTCGTCCTCGTCCGCGACGTGACCGAACGGGTCGAACGCGAGCGACGGCTCGAACGCCAAAACGAGCGGCTCGACGAGTTCGCGTCGGTCGTCTCCCACGACCTGCGGAATCCGCTCACCGTCGCCCGCGGCTACCTCGAACTCGCGGCCGAGACCGGCGACGAGGAGTACTTCGAGCGAATCGAGGACGCCCACGACCGGATGGAGAACATCATCGAGGACCTGCTCACGCTGGCCCGGGAGGGCGAGACGCTCACCGACGTGACGCCGGTCGCGCTGCGAACGGTCGCACAGGAGGCGTGGGACGGCACGGTCGTCGGCGACGCGACCCTCGACGTTCGGGCCGACCGGACTATCGCCGCCGACCGAGGTCGGCTCCGACAGCTGTTCGAGAACCTGTTTCGGAACGCCGTCGAGCATGGCTCGACGGGCAACCAGACTACGTCTGGTGACGCTGTGGAACACGGTTCCACAGGCAACCGGACTGNGTTTCGGAACGCCGTCGAGCATGGCTCGACGGGCAACCAGACTACGTCTGGTGACGCTGTGGAACACGGTTCCACAGGCAACCGGACTGTGTCCGACGACGCCGTCGAGCACGGGAGCGAAGACGACGACGCGCTCACCGTCGCCGTCGGCGCGCTCGACGGCGGCTTCTACGTCGAAGACGACGGGCCGGGCATTCCGGAGTCCGAGCGAGCGGACGTGTTCGAGCGGGGGTACACGACCCACGAGAACGGGACCGGATTCGGCCTGCCCATCGTCAAGACGATTGCGGACGCCCACGGTTGGTCCGTCAGCCTCGGCGAGTCGGACGCTGGCGGGGCGCGGTTCGAGTTCACCGGCGTCGAGACCGACCCCGAGCCCGCGAACGCGGAGCAGTCGACGAGCGACTGAGCGCGCGACGAGGAGTCGGTTGCGACGTTCGCCACATTTTTATCTGCGATAAGGCAACAGCGGGGCATGGTTACGGTCCGCGCACCCGCCACGAGCGCCAACCTCGGAAGTGGGTTCGATGTCTTCGGCGTGGCTCTCGACCGCCCCGCCGACATCGTTCACGTCGAACGGGCGGACCGGACGACAATCGAAGTGACCGGCGTCGGCAGCCAGTACATCCCGACCGACCCCGACCGGAACGTCGTCGGGGCGGTCGCGGAGGCGCTCGACGCCCCCGCGCACATCCGCATCGACAAGGGCGTCCGCCCGTCGTCCGGACTCGGCTCGTCGGCGGCGAGCTCGGCCGCCGCCGCGGTCGCGCTGAACGAGCTGTACGACCGCGGGCTCTCCCGCGAGGAACTCGTCCCCGTCGCCGCCGAGGGCGAGGCGGTCGTCTCCGGCGAGGCCCACGCCGACAACGTCGCGCCCGCGCTCCTCGGCGGTTTCACCGTCGCGACCGACGAGGGCGTCACGACCGTCGACGCCGACATCCCGCTCGTCGCCTGCCTCCCCGAAATCGCCGTCTCGACCCGCGACGCCCGACGAGTCGTCCCGAGCGACGCCAGCATCGAGGACATGGTCCACACGGTCGGCCGGGCGGCGACCCTCGCGGTCGGGATGTGCCGCCGCGACCCCGACCTCGTCGGCGCGGGGATGCACGACCGCGTCGTCACGCCCGCGCGGGCTGAACTCATCAACGGCTACCACGCGGTCCGCGAGGCCGCCCTCGACGCGGGCGCGTCCGGCGTCACCGTCTCCGGTGCCGGTCCCTCGGTCCTCGGCGTCTGCCAAGCGGCCGACCGCACCCGCGTCGCCGGGGCGATGCTCGAAGCCTTCGACGAAGCGGACGTGGCCGCCCGCGCCTACAAGACGCGAGTCGGCCGCGGCGCTGAAGTATTCGAACTCTGAGTGGTACAGAGAGAACCACTCGCACGCTCGATTTTCGTATTTTCTCGCGTCTGAGCTACTGCAACGCGTTGACGCGGTCGTTGGTAACACGATTCCGAGAAGACTTTTCTCACTATCACGATATATTCGAATCATGGAACGAGCACTCGTCGTCGTCTCCCCCGAAGAACGGTCGCACCGAATCCTCCGCGAGGCCGGCGAACTGGCCGCCGGCAGCGGCGCGGAGCTCATCGTCCTCACGGTTCTCCCGGACGAGGAGTTCGAACGGACCCGCTCGGCGCTCGCCAGCGTCGGCTCCTCGGACGTCGTCTACGGCATCGACCAGGCCATCGAGTCGGCCACCCGTCGCGCCAAGCGCGTCGCCCGCGAGGCGTTCGAGGGACTGGACCTCGATTACCGCATCGTCGCCGACATCGGCCCCGAGGCCGACACCATCCTCGAAACGGCCCGCTGGGAGGGCTGCGACCACCTCTTCATCTCCGGTCGCCGCCGCTCGCCCGCCGGCAAGCTCATCTCCCGGGACCTGACGCAGTCGGTCATGCTCAACTTCGACGGCCCGGTCACCGTCCTCCTCGGCGAGGAGTCGTCGGACGACGCGAAGGGGAAGGGGAAGGGGAAGTCGGGACTCCTCGCCTGAAGCGGGCGGCGCGCCGAGTCGGAAGAAAAATCGAATCGAAAACCGAGACGGCCGGTCGGCGGCGAGCGTCGCCGCGTTAGACGCCGCGGTCCTGCAGCTTGTCCTCGTCGGCCATGCCGACGTTCGCCTCGCCTTTCATGCCCTTGCCGATGCCGGAGGCGATGTCGGCGAGCGTGTCGGGGTCGTCCCAGTTGTTGACGGCCTCGACGATGGCCTCGCCCATCTGTTCCGGGTCCTCCGCGCCGAAGATGCCGGAGCCGACGAAGATGCCGTCGCACTCGTGGTACATCATGAGCGCGGCGTCCGCGGGCGTGGCGATGCCGCCGGCCGCGAAGTTGACGACGGGCAGGCGACCCATCTCGGCCGTCTCGTGGACGAGTTCGGCGGGCGCTTCGTGCTCGCGGGCCCACTTCTCGCGCTCGTCGAAGTTGAGGCCGGTCAGCGACCGAATCTGGTGTTTGATGGTGCGCTGGTGCGTGACCGCCTGGTTCACGTCGCCGGTGCCGGCCTCGCCCTTGGTTCGAATCATCGCCGCGCCCTCGTTGATGCGGCGGAGCGCCTCGGGGAGGTTGCGCGCGCCGCAGACGAACGGCGAGGTGAACTCGCGCTTGTCGATGTGGTAGTCGTTGTCCGCCGGGGTGAGTACCTCGCTCTCGTCTATCATGTCGACGCCGATGGACTCGAGAATCTGCGCCTCGGTGTAGTGGCCGATGCGGGCCTTGCCCATCACCGGGATGGAGACGGCGTCGATGATCTCCGTGACCGTCTCGGGGTCGGCCATCCGGGAGACCCCGCCGCGCTTGCGGATGTCCGCCGGGACGGCTTCGAGCGCCATGACGGCGACCGCGCCGGCCTCTTCCGCGATTTTCGCTTGCTCTGCGTTTACGACGTCCATGATGACGCCGCCCTTCTGCATCTGGGCGAACCCGCGCTTGACGAGTTCGGTCCCGCGCCGAAGCTCCTCCAGGTCGGTCTCCTCTGGCATATCCGTCGCTTGCGACTGGGTTTACTTAAGCGGTCGCTTCCATCCGTCAACCGTTCGCATTCCGCACAGGTCGTGTTTCGCGCTCGGGTCGAGTTGTGGTGATTCTGTTGAACTGCTCGGTTTTTTGACATATGTCGCGTGCAACACTCAGAGGGTGAGTTCAGCACGAGCCAACTCAATGTCTCTCAAGATTTCCCAAAAAGTCGATAAGGATACAGTCACCCTTAGTGATATGGTTCCGCCCTCCACAACACCCGACTTCATACTCGCCGGAATCGCGCTTACCGGTTCGTCATTTTGGCTGTTGTGGACTCGGAAGAACTCACTGAACAAGACGCTCCAGACCCTCGTTACTGTGTTCGCATTAGCCGGCGTAGTCGCGTTGTTGTTCATGACGCTTCATCGATTTGGCTACTTTGATGCAGTCTTGTATCCGAGGTCTGGTTTCTCTGAACCAACTCCACTGTGGCGCGTTCTCCCGGCTATCGGGGCAGAAATAGCGAGTATTCTCGCTCTTTTGTTCGTCATCACCCGGCGCAAGTTAGGTCAGAATTACAGGAATGCAACATCAAACTGAGCCTTCTGTCTCGTGCAACATACGCGCGCTGTATTCAGCACGCCCTCAGTAAACTATCGGCGGCTGAGGACTTCAACAGCGCCGCCAGCGTGATCTCCCAACCGCCGACACCGGCCGCAGTCACCGAGACCGGCATCACTTTTGCATCCCCCCGCTTCGGCGTGGGTATGGACGCGGCGACCCGACTGCGCCGACTGCTCGACGACGACGACCTGCCGGCGGGGACCGACCTCCCGCGGTGGCTCGCACCCCTGCCGGAGTGGCTGGAGAACTTCGGTCTCAACATCGCGTGGCTCGTGGTCGTCATCAACCTCGTCGGGACCGCCTTCGGCTTCTGGTACTACGGCTACCAGTTCAGCATCGAACCGGTCGTGATGTGGCCGCTCGTCCCCGACAGCCCCGTCGCCACGCTGTTCATCGCGCTGTCGCTCGCGCTCTGGAAACTCGGGCGGTCCAACGAGTACGTCAACGCCCTCGCCTTCTTCGGCTGTCTCAAACTCGGGCTGTGGACGCCGTACGTCCTCCTCGTGTTCAAAAGCGACTTCTCGTACCTCCACTGGGCGATGTACAACTTCCTCTTTTGGAGCCACCTCGCCATGGTCGTCGAGGCCTTCCTCATCCAGCGGTACGCCGAGTTCCCGTCGCTCGCCGTCCTCGTCGCGGTCGGCTGGTACGGCCTCAACGACCTCGTGGACTACTTCGTTCCCATCGTGGGCACGCCCCACCACACGCTCATCCCGGCCGAGCCAATCGTCGACGGCGTCGTTCAGCACGTCTCGCCCGCCCACGAGTACGCCGCGGCGGGCGCGGTCCTCCTGACGGTCGCGGCGACGTTCCTCGCGCTCGCGACGCGGGTCGCGAAGCTCGAACGGGGCGGCATCGACTGACCGAGAACCGACGACGCGTCGGCCGACTCGGACGTAGCCTTTTGTCCCGCCGACCCTAACCGACGGGCCATGCGCCTCTTCGACCGCGTGGCCGACCTGCCGCTGACCGTCGAGTCCGTCTCCCGCGACCGCTTCGAGAGCGACACGTCGAGCGGCTTCCTACGCAAGACGACGGTGTTCTCGCTCGCCGGCGACGGCGCGGTCGGCCGCGGCGAGGACGTGACCTACGACACGGAGGACCACGACGCCCTCGCGGACGCCCCCGAGGACGCCTTCGACCTCGCCGGCAGCTACGACTCGTTCGCCGACTTCTCCGCGGCGCTCGACGGGGTCGACCTGTTTCCGACGAAGGTGCCCGAGCGCGAGACGGCCGAACACTACCGGCGCTGGGCGCTCGAATCCGCCGGGCTCGACCTCGCGCTCCGACAGGCCGGCACGGACCTCGCGTCCGCCGTCGACCGCGAGCGTGACCCGCTTCGGTTCGTCGTGAGCACCCGCCTCGGCGACCCGCCGTCGGCCGACCGCGTCGAGATGCTCCTCGACCGCGACCCCGACTGCGAGTTCAAACTCGACCCGACAACTGACTGGCACGATGAGCTTGTGTCGTCGCTCGCCGCCCACGACCGCGTCCGCATCCTCGACCTCAAGGGTCAGTACGAGGGGACCGACGTGGACCAAGCACCCGACCCGGAACTCTACGAGCGCATCCTGTCGGGCTTCCCCGACGCCGTCGTCGAGGACCCGGCGTTCACCGACGAGACGCGCCCGCTGTTCGACGGACACGAGGGCCGCGTCTCGTGGGACGCCCCGATTACCGGCGTCGAATCCGTCGAGAGCCTGCCGTTCGAGCCGTCGTGGCTGAATATCAAGCCCTCGCGGTTCGGCACGGTCGAGTCGCTGTTCGACACCATCGAGTACGCCGACGAACGCGGGATGTCGCTGTACGGCGGCGGCCAGTTCGAACTCGACGTGGGCCGGGACCACATCCAACTGCTCGCGTCGGTGTTCTACCCCGACGGTCCGAACGACGTGGCTCCCGGCGAGTACAACCTTCCCGAGCCGCCGGCGGGACTGCCGACGAGCCCGCTCGAACCGGGCGACGACCCGTCGGGGCTGGAGTTCTAAGAACCGAAACCCGGCCGCTCCAAAGAGACGCGTCGAGGGGTGCGCTGGCCGCGTTACTCGCCTTGCTGTACTTCGAATATCTCGTCGGCGACGAGGCCGTGGGCCTCTTCGTGGACTTTCGCCCCGGCCTCCTTGTTCGGTGCCTCGAAGAGACAGAAGACCGCGCCGTCCTTCTCGTCGACCCAGTAGTGCTTGTAGTTCACTCCGTACTTGCCCTGCGTCTCGAGGTCGGCGCGGTGGGCCTCCGCGACGTCTTTCGCACTTCCCTCTACGTTCCGGTGTACGTCCATGTATAGCGGCATGGTTGCTAGTGTATAGCACGCCAGCGCGGATAATCGTTCTTTATTATTTACCAGAACATCCTGATACAAGTGTCAGACGCCAGCTTAGTCGAGTATTCCCCGGCTCGAACCACACGAGATATATTCAGATGGTCGCCAGATTCGCGACATCGTGACGAACGCCGCATCCGTGCGGTCCGGGGTGAATCGGTTCTCTCCCGTAGCCCGCTTCACCGACGGCTCACTCGTCGCTGTCGGCGTGGGCGCGGACCCACAGCTGGCCGATTCGGGAGAGGCGCGTCCGGTAGGACTTCCCGCGTTCTTCCTGTTCGATGTAGCCCTTGCCGCCGGGGCCGAGGCGGTCGACGTTGTAGATGACCTTCGACCGGAAGGAGTCGGTGTACTCCTCGTTCATCTCGCGGGCGAGCGCCTCCGCGAGTTCGGAGACCGAGCCGAACTCGCCGTGCTCGCCGAGTTTGAACAGGATGACCTCCTCGAACGGTTTGACGTTGGAGAAGGAGGCCACCGGGAGTTCGACGATGTGGCGGCCGTCAATCTGCTTCGCGCCGATGGTCGTCCCGCGCTCGTCGAACTCCGACAGCAGGTCGGAGGTGGCGTCGAGGCGCTCGCGGATGCGGTCGGCGTCGATTTCGCCCGATTCGAGGAGGTCCGAAAGGAGCGCGCGCTCGGTCCGCAACTCCTCGGCGAGTTCGGTTTCGAGGTACTTCTCGGGGGCCGTGTAGTAGGTGTGGATGCGCTCGCGGTCGGCCTGTCGCTCGACCATGATGGAGTGGGCGGCGGTCGCGAACGCGAAGGAGACCGGGCGGGGCATCGCGCTCACGTTGACCCACACCTCGCCGGGTTCGTCGTCGTCGCCGCGGAGTTCGTCGTCGGCGTCGAGTTCGGCGTTGATGAGGTCGTACGCCTGCTCGAACGCCGCGTCGTAGTCGTACACGTCGTCGACGATGACGCGTTCGGTCTCCGCGCCGAGGAGGTTCTCGAAGTCCTTGCCGAGCTTGCCCGAGAGGTTCCGCGAGTACTCGACGTTCGCCTCGCTCCCGACGGCCCCTTCGAGGAGGATGACGCGGTCCACGTCCAACTGATCGCGGATGAGCGGCGCGATGAGTCGGTCGTAGTCGAAGCCGACGGGAACGATGTGCGTCTGCATACGCTATACTCCGTGGGGACGTTTATTAATCTCTTCAAGTGATGTATGTCCACTCGCGCGCCCTGATGATGCCATGCTTCAAATAAGCAGTACTGAGGGAATTTATCATCTGTCGTGAATTTCTATACGATAATGGTCGAGAATATCTTCGTATCAATGTCGATTGTTTTTCTGATAGTCATTGAGTTGAGTGGAATGGCAAAGAGTACAGATATACAGGCCATAGCCAACAATAATCAAGAACAGCTATTATCAGTCATCCCGAATCTTGGGAGATTCACCATAATACATTGTTTGAATGTGTTGTTTTTGGTGATGGGTTATTTACTCGTCTTCCCCGAGTTTTTATCTACAGACTCGCAAGCACTCTCTCTGCTATTAATTCTCACAATTGCACTCCTTCTCGTGCTTCCAATCTTAGAAATCGAGGATTATGACAGGTTCTTCCGTGAACCACAGGTTGCCGATTCACTCGCCATCCACGCCATAATGTCTGTGTCATTAACAATTCTCATTCCAATTTTGCTAGTATTTACCGTAGGATTGACCGAGATTGGAATAGTCTCTATGGGATCCAATATAATATCAATTCTTTTTCAGCTACTATTGGTTGCAACTGTTGTCTTCGGGACTCTCAAATTTTTAAGCGATCTACGATCAGAGTTGAGAGAATCAGAGAAACAGGATCAACCACAGATTGCCTCGTAATGTAGTCAGAAACCACCAGTATCACTCATATCTATTTGTCCGTTCCCACGCCAGCCACGCCACCACGCCGCCGACGAACGCGACGCCGAGATTCACCGCGACGCCGACGAGGCCGATAGCGACCACGAGGGGGTAGCCGTCCGCGCGGGTCAGGCTGGTCAGGCTCGTCCGCGCCAGTTGCAGGCCGATAATCGCCAGGATGACGCCGAGCATGGCGACCGGGTAGGCGGCGACCACGTCCACGGCGAACAGGGCGACGAGGACGTAGCCGACGCCGAGAATCACGTTCGCGCCGGCGGTCCGCGCGCCGAAGGCGTACTTGCCGGCGACGCCGCCGCTGCCGTGGCACATCGGAAAGCCGCCGAGGGGGACCGCGAGGAGGTTCATCGCGCCCATGCTGGTGGCGAGTTCGTCGGCGGAGACGTCGCGGTCGAAGTAGTCCGCGAGCAGGACCGACGTGGCGAGCGCGGCGTTGCCGACGGTCATCGCCAACTGGGCGACTGCGGCCTCCGCGACGGAGAACGAGAGGTTGTCGAGCGAGAGCAGTCGGGCGTCGCCGACCGACGGGACCGCGAGCGACAGGTGTCCAACGTCGGCGACGGCGACCGCGCCGCCGACCGCGAGGACGGCGAGGGCGCTCAGGTTCGAGCGCTTGGTGAGCAGGGCGACGGCGGCGACAGCGACCGCGAGGCCGGCGAGCGGGAGGTCGCCCGCGCCGAGTTCGAGGCCGGTCGAGAGGAGGACGAGCGCGACGCCGAACTGGACGCCGCGGACGACCGGCGCGCCGATGTAGCGGCTCACGCGGTCGAGCGAGCGCGTTCGGCCGATAGCGAGGAGGACGACGCCGAGGCCGAACCCGGCGAGGAGCGCCTCGCCGGTCGTGACCGTCTCGGCGAGGACGAGCGCCGCCAGCGCCTTCATCGGTTCGACCGACAGCGGGACCGCGTAGTACAGCCCCCAGACGACCTGAAACACGCCGAACCAGACGAGCACGACGGCCAGCGAGAGGTCGGTCAGGCGGGCGACGGCGACGACGATGGGGAGGACCGTAACCGAATCTCCCACCGCGCCGGTGAACTCGTGCCACGAGAAGTCCACCGCGAGTTCGTCGCCGTACGGGAACGAGACACCCATCGGATGGTGGTTCCGCCCCGACGGGGAAATGTATTTGCGTAATCGAGAGACGCGACAGTCGGCGACGAGAGAAACCGAAATCAATTACGCAGTCGCCTGCGGGCGTCGAAGCCGCCGTCACTCGAACGTCGAGAGGTCGAAGTGGACGCCGCCGCGGAGGTAATCGATGCCCATGAACAGCATCAGGGGGGCGAGCAGGAGCGCGGACAGCCCGCCGAAGTAGGGGTCGCCGCGGGCGTCGAGGACGGACGAGAGGCCGTTGGCGAGCACGGCCAACCCGAAGCAGACGTAGCCCGCGCCTGCGACGACGTGCCACCGGAGCGTCGTCGACCCGAGAGCGACCGATTCGCGGATGCCGGCGACGACCAACAGCACGCCGGCGGCGGTGAACAGCGCGAACCGGGCGAACGAAAGCGGGTGAGCGGGCGCGCCGAGAAGCACGAGGCCGACGGCGATGAGCAGGTCGAACACCCCGACGACGGCGAGGAATCGGCGGTCCATGTGCGCCCGTCTCGGCGGGGATATGAAAATCTGACTACAGCTTCGTGGACGGCCGGCGGCGAACGCGACGACCGCTCACTGCGTCGCCGACAGGTCGGCCGAGTCGACGACGGTTGCGAACTCCCGGTTCAGGTGCGCCAGCGCGGTGCGGTGCATCTCGTCGGCCGAGAAGCGCTCGCCGTCGTGACCCTCGCGGTCGAACGTCGCGGCCGCGTCCGCGGGGAGGTACACGTCGAAGCCGAGGTTCTCGGCCATCCGCGCCGTCGTCGAGACGCAGTGGTCGGTCGTGAGGCCGCAGACGACGAGCGTCGAGTAGTCGCGCTCGCGGAGCCACGCTTCGAGGTCGGTGCCGATGAAGCCGCTGTTGACGCGCTTCGTGAACACCGGTTCGCCGTCGACGGGTTCGGCCTCGGGTTTCCACGCGAAGCCCTCGCCGTCGCGCCGGAGCGGCGAGTCGGGTTCGGTGGAGTCGTGGCGGACGTGGACGACCGGGCGGTCGGTCGCGCGCCACGCCGCGAGCAGGTCGGCGACGCGCGCTTCCATCTCGGGGTTGTTGCGGTCGCCCCACGCCGGGTCGTCGAAGCCGACCTGCATGTCGACGCAGACGAGGACGGCGTCGGCCGGGAGGTCGGCGGCGGTCATCGGCCGGCCCTCGAATTGGCGGCCGTCATCAGTCGTCCGCCGGGGCCATCGGCACCTTCGGGTGCTCGCGCGTGATGCGAATCGGGCACTCGTCGGGCGCTTGCGACTCGTCCGACGAGAACATGTACTGCGGCCACTCGCGGTCGCCCTCGACGCCCCAGTCGCCGAGGTCGGCGTGGGGGCAGACCCCGTCGTACTCCTCGATGCGGCCCTGAATGACCTCGCGGGCCTTCTGGCCGGCCTCGGTGTCGGCGGTGATGCCGTCGAACAGCGCGCGCGGCTGGAACGTGATTTCGAGGCCCCACGGGCAGTAGCGGCTGACACGCTCGTCGTAGAACGGCGCGCGGGTCGTCGGGAACATCGGTTCGCCGCCGAAGGAGAACTCCCACGTCGGGTCGTCGGGGTCGGTCGGGATGTCCGCCGGCCACGGCTCGGGGTCGTTGACGTGGAGGAACTGGAGGACGTGCCAGAGGTGTTCGTGGTAGTCGGCCTCGGTGAGGTCTTCCGCCGGCGGCTTGAAGAACGCGACGAGCGAGCACGCCTCGGAGTAGTCCGGGTACACGTCGAGGTATTCGAGGAGGGTGTCGCGGAGCGCCAACAGCGCGTCTTTGTCGGTCATCGAATCCACGAAGGTGTAGAGGGCGTCGCCGTTGCGCTCGGACTCGATGCCGAAGTAACACGGGAACGGCGCGCCGTCGCGGTCGCCGAGCATCGTCTCGCGGAACGTCTCGTAGTGCTGTCTCGCCCAGTCGGGGAGGTCGCCGTCGTCGAGGCGGCGGCGGAGCACGTCCTGCTCCATGAGCACTTGGTGGCCCGACTCGTTCATGCGCGTCAATTGGATTCAGCGGCTTTGAGGGTTCGGGTTCGGGGGGCGAACACGACCCTCGAAACGACGGGTGACGGCCCTCGTCGCCATCCGCGAAGCCGCCGTCGTCCCCGGCCTCAGAGCGGGCGGTCGAGTTTCAGGTACCGCGTCTCGTACCCCATCGACTCGTAACACGACCGGGCGGCGTCGTTGTCGGCGTGGACGCTCAGCGCGGCCCGCTCGCACCCGCGGTCGCGGCCCCACTCGTGGGCCCGTTCGAGGAGTTCCGTGCCGACGCCCTCGCCCCGCGCTTCGGGTGCGACGTAGAGCTCTTTCACCTTGGCGACCGACCCGCGGGCGAACACCGGCGGGGAGTCGGCGTCGGCGACCGTGACGTAGCCCCGGAGCGACCGCTCGGCGGAGTCCGATTCCGCGCCCGCGGCCGCGACGGCGACGAACATTCGAGTGTTCTCGGCTTCCGCCTGCTCAGTCCGGTAGTCGAGCGCCTCGGCCCGCACGTCCGCGTCCTCGGCCAGCGCGTCGTGGTCGTCGATGTCACCCATCTCCTCGGCGAACGGGAGCCACAGGTCGTCAACCAGCGCGTCCACCTCGTCGGCCCGGAGCGGTCGAATCTGCATGAGTCACCGACGACTCGTGGGAATGTCAAAAGAGTAACTGTGTTGGGCGTTCGGGGCGATTCGCCGCGCCGGCCACGCTCGAATCGGGGCACGACCGGCGCGTCCGTCTCACTCGATTTCGAGGCCGCCGGCGTCGGCTCCGTCGTCCGCGCCCTCGTCCCACTCCAGTTCGAACTCGATGCTCAGTTCGTAGGGGCCGCCCGCGGGGCCCTCGCGCTCGGCTTTCACCTCGAACGTCGGCGACGCGGGCGGCTCCATCGTGACGGTCTGGTCGCCGGACTTCAGCGTAATCGGCTCGCCCGCGTCGAGCTTGTCGGCGACGGTTCGGAGATACGACGCGATTTCCGCTCGCGCCTGTCGGTTCTCGGATTTGAAGAGCACTTCTTCGGGCATGGACCGTAGGTTACACCCGCAGGGGGTTAAGCTTCGTTGCGGTGACGAAACCGACGGGAGAGACAGCGCCGACGGGTCAGTCGGCCCGGAGGCCGTCGGTGAAGCGGGACTGGTTCTCCTCGGGCGCGGCGGCGGTCATCGCGGAGACGCCGACGGTCAGGACCGCGGACAGCGCCATCCCCCAGAGGGCGTAGTCCCACGTGAGGTAGGTCGCGCCGAACAGCGTCATCGACCCGACCTCTATCGCGGGGACGAACACGTGGGCGAGGTAGAACGCCTGCGAGCCGAGGACGCCGGCGAACATGCCCGTTCGGGTCGTCCTCGCCCAGTAGAGCGCGACGATGACCGGCAGGGCCATCTGGGCGAACCCGCCGAAGGCGGTGTCGCCGACCGAGACGAGCGTGCCGGGCCGGAACAGGCTGGCGACGAAGGTGAGCGTGGCGAACAGGGCGACGCCGATGCGGGCGAGCCACGCCTCGCGGGCCTCGCTCGCGTCGGGGTTGACGAAGGGGCGGTAGAGGTCGCGGGTGAAGTACGACGACCCGGAGAGGAGCATCGAGTCGGACGACGACATCATCGCGGCCATCGCGCCGGCGATGACGAGCGCGGCGAACCACACCGGCGTGTACTCGTTGAGGAGCACGGGGAGGACGTTCGCGCCCTCGGGCACGGAGATGCCGAGGCCGGCGGCCCACGTGCCGAGGATGAACGCGGGCACGAACAGCAGAACGACGAGGACGGGCCACAGGGCGAACGAGCGCTTGAGGACGGCGCTCGACTTGGCGACGAAGAAGCGCTGGTTTATCTGCGGGAACATCGCCACGCCGAAGGCGATGGTGACGGCCGACGAGATGATGAACTGCGGCGAGTAGACGCCGCCGCCGAGCGAGAGGAACTCGGGGTTGTTCGTCGCGAGGGCGTTCGAGAGCGCCGTGGGGCCGCCGGCCGCGGTGGCGACCCAGCCGACCGCGAGCCAGACGACGCCGAGCATGAACAGCCCCTGGAGGGTGTCGGTCCACGCGACGCCGCGGAGCCCCGCGATGACGACGTAGGCGATCATGAACACCGTGATACCGGCCGCGCCGGCCCAGTACGGGACCATCCCGTTCGTCAGGCCGACGATGGCCTCGCCCGCGCCCATCTGCTGGAGCATCACGTACGGGAACAGCCAAAACAGGCTGATACCGGCGACGACGGCGCGCAGGCGGGTCGAGCCGAAGCGGTCGCCGAGCATCTCGCCGAGGGTGACGTAGCCGTGGGCGCGGCCGACGAGCCACTGTTTGTAGCCGACGACGTACCAGAGGATGGCGAACAGCACGCCGTCCATGACGCCCATCACGAGAATCCACTCGGGGCCGGCGCGGTAGGCGAGGTCGGGGCCGCCGAAGAACGTAAACGCCGACAGGAGCGTCGCGAACGTCGTAAACAGGAGGACGACGGTCCCGATGGAGCGACCGGCGAGGTAGTAGTCCTCGGCGTCGCGGCTGGTCAGGCGGTAGGCGAGTAAACCGACCGCGAGCGCGACCACGAGGTACGCGCCCACGACGCCGAGTTGGATACCGAGCGCCGAGACCATCAGCGACCCTCCCCGACGATGCCGCGGTCCCACGCCGTCCGGGCGAACAGGTGGAAGACGACTGCGGTCAGCCCCATCCAGCCGATGTGCCACCAGAGCCACAGCGGCAGGCCGGCGAAGACCCTGCTGTCGCCCCAGAGGAACCACGGAACGGCGAACGTCACGAGGATTGCGAAGACGGCAACCCAGCGGTAGTCGATGCGCACTCGCGTCATTCGTAGGAACGATAATCGACAACGAGGCGTAAATCTTACTCTATCGACCTACGTTGCCCCTCATTGAAGAACTATTTTCTTCAACAGAGGCGGTCGAACGACGGGAACCACCCACGGACGCGCACGCGACAGAGGCGACGCGGAGGGCGGGGTCGTCCGCGGGCGAATCGGCCGCCGGAACAGTTTCCAGCGGCGCGTGCGACCGGAGACACATGGACTTCGGTATTCAGCTGTACTCGCTTCGCGAGCTCGACGAACCGACGTCGGCGCTCGTCCGACGCGCCGCGGACGCCGGCTTCGACGGCGTGGAGTTCGCGGGCGTCGACGACGCGGCGGCGGTCCGCGCGGCCCTCGACGGGACCGGACTGGGCGTCCCCGCGGCCCACGTCCCCATCGAGGACCTCGAAGCCGACCTCGACGCGGTCTGCGAGCGGTACGGCGCGCTCGGCGTCGAGACGCTCGTGGTTCCGTATCTCCCGCCGGAGGCGTTCGCCGACGCCGACGCGGTGGACGAGACCGCACACCGGCTGGACGACCTGACCGCGAAGTGCGACGAGCGGGGCGTCAGACTGCTCTACCACAACCACGACCACGAACTCGCCGCGGTCGAGGGCGAACCCGCGCTCGACCGATTGGCCGAGGAGTCCGGCGTCGGTTTCGAACTCGACCTCGCGTGGATTCTCGCCGCCGGCTACGACCCCGTCGCGTACCTCGACCGCTACGCCGACCGGACCCCGGTCGTCCACCTGAAGGACGTCGTCCGCGAGGCCGACGCGGAGCGCGGCGGCCGACCCGTCTCGCTCGGCGAGGGAGAACTCGACATCGACCGCTGTCTCGCGGCCGCGCGCGAGGGGTTCGTCGAGTGGGCCGTCGCCGAACACGACTTCCCCGAGGACCCGTCGGCGTTCTGCCGGGACGCGGGCGAGTTCGTCGCGGCGCACCGAACCGACGAGGAAGCGTGACAAATTACGTGGTCGGGCGAAACGGCGGGAGAGCGACGATTCGCCGGCGTTTCGCGGGGCACGGAGTCGGAGTCGAACGGCCCGCGAGCGTTCGAATCGTCGGCCACGATAGATATTTCCCTCGGGCGCAACTTATATAATGACGTTCGTGGGTCCGGCCCATGACATCATCACAATCATCACATCACCACCCCCAACGGGGTGACTTCACCAATGGACGACACTGCAAAATATCTCATTCACGCTTCCATCTCCGCCGACGGAGTCGTCGAACGGAGCGACGTCGTCGGGGCCGTCTTCGGCCAGACCGAGGGCCTCCTCGGCGACGAACTCGACCTCCGCGACCTCCAACAGTCCTCCAAGGTCGGTCGGATAGACGTACAGATAGACTCGGAAAACGGCCACTCGTTCGGCCAGATGACCATCGCCAGCAGCCTCGACAAGGTCGAGACGGCCATCCTCGCGGCCTCGCTGGAGACGCTGACCCGCGTCGGTCCCTGTCAGGCCGTCATCGAGGTCACGAACATCGAGGACGTGCGCGAGGCCAAGCGACGGATGGTCGTCGAGCGCGCCAAGGAGCTCCTCTCGGAGTCGTTCGACGACACCGTGATGAGCTCGACCGAAATCCTCGAAGCGGTCAAAGAGAGCGTCCGCGTCGAGGACATCACCGAGTACAAGGGCCTCCCGGCCGGCCCCCGCGTCGCCGACTCGGACGCCATCATCGTCGTCGAGGGTCGCGCCGACGTGCTCACGCTCCTCCGCTACGGCATCAAAAACGCCGTCGCCGTCGAGGGGACGAACGTCCCCGACGCGGTCGCGGGACTGACCCAAGAGCGGACCGTCACGGCGTTCCTCGACGGCGACCGCGGCGGCGAACTCATCCTGCGCGAACTCTCGCAGGTCGGCGACGTGGACTACGTCGCCTTCGCGCCCGACGGCCGGTCGGTCGAGGACCTCGACCGCGCGTCGGTCGTCCGCGCGCTCAGGAACAAGGTCCCGCTCTCGTCGCTTCCGGAGGACGGCGACGGTGACTTCCGGGCCGCCGTCGCCGCCGCCAACGGGTCGGGAGACGTTCCGACGGACCCTCGCACGGAGTCGCCGACGACTGACGCGTCGTCGACTCCACCCGCGGACGGCCACGCGAACGGACCCGCCGACGCGGTCAGCGAGGCACCCGCCGAGGCCGGCACCGGCGGTACCGTCACGGTCGGAAAGCCCACCGAAACCGCGAGCACCGACGCCGACGCCGACGCAAACGGCGGAGTGCTCACCGAGTCCGAGGTCGAAGCCGTCGCCGAGGCGGTCGAATCGACCGACCAGCGGCCCTCGCTCGCCGACCACGTGCGCGAGGTCATCGCCGACGAGAGCGGCATGGCCCGGCTCCTGGACGACGACCTCGGCATCGACGACGAGGTCGCGGTCGAGAAGGTGTACGACGCCGTCGAGTACGCCGACCCCGCCCCGGCGCTCGTCGTCGTCGACGGCGAGGCGAGCCAGAAACTCGTCGACATCGCGGCCCAGCGCGGCGTCGGACACGTCGTGGCGCGCTCGGCCGGCGAGTACGTCAAAAAGCCCGTCAGCGTCCGCGTCAGAACCGCGGACCAGCTCCTCGACTGAGGACGGAACGCGGCCCGATACCGGCCGAGACGCCGGCCGAGACGCCGACGGTCAATCGAGGACGAGCCGTAGCCCGTCGTCGCCGTCGAACGCGTCCGGAACGCGGGCGTCCCGGCGGAATCCGAGCGCCTCGTAACAGGCACGCGCGCCGTCGTTCTCCGGATGGACCAGCAACGTGAGCGGCGCGTCTGACGCCGGACGGGAGTCTTGGTACGCTTCGACGAGCGCGGTGGCGCGCCTCTCCCGGCGGTGGTCGGGAGAAACCGCGAGTTCGGCCAGGTGCGCGCCGACGGCGAGCAGGTAGCCGACCGGCCGGTCGTCGGCGTCGACGGCGACGAGAAGCGTCCCGACGGCGGGCCACGCGTCCAAGAGGTCGGGCGAGGGGTGCGAGACGAGTCGTTGGAGCGATTCGACGGCCGGCACGTCGGTGTCTCGGGCGGGGCGAACGCCCGTCACGACCGCGTCACCCCCGTCACAGCGGAATCCAGACGAGGACCGCGCCCAGCGCGCCGGCGAACGTGGCGAGGAAGTTGACCGCCTGGTTTCCGAGGCCGGCTCCCTCGACCGTCGCACCGAGCAGACTGTCGACCGTCATTCCGACGAGCCCGCCGGCGAGAACGGCGATGGCGGCCGTCTGCGCCGGCAGGGGAAGCACCAGCACGCTCACGCCGGCCACGAAGGCCGCGCCCAGCGCGCCGGCGACTTCGCCTTGCCACGTGACCGCGCCGTCGGTCCCGGCGGGAACGGGCTTGAGCGAGGTGATGAGCCGCGGCTGGTCGAACAGCCCGCCGATTTCGCTGGAGAGCGTGTCGCTCATCGCGGCGGCGGCCGACCCGGCGAACGCGAGGACGAGCAGGTCGCTGACGAACGGGTAGCCGAGCGTTTGCGCCGCGGCGTAGCCGACGACGGCGACGAGCGAGACGCCCGAGTTGCCGAGGACGTTGCCGGTGCCGCGAGCGCCGTCGTTGTCCTCGGCGACGCCGCGTTCGGCCTTGCTGTCGTACCGGAACTTAGTGGCGAGCGCACCGACGCCGAAGAAGGAGACGAGCACGAGCGCCCAGCCGAAACCGCCGAAGACGACCGCGAAGAGGAGCAGGAGGACGCCGGTAATCATGCCAGCGACGGAGGCCGTCCCGAGGGCGTAGGCCGCGTAGCCGAGCGCGACCGTGAGGGCGAGCGCCACGCCGGTCTGCGTCGGCGACACCGGCCCCGCGAGCACCTCGACGCCCCAGAGGACGAGGCCGATAGAGAGCATGACGAGCGGGTCGTCGCGCTCGTAGAGGGCCGTCCGGAGCACCGCGCCGACGAGGCCGCCGACGGCCGCGAGCAGGGTGAATCGGGCGAGCAGCATCGCATCGCCGGTCAGCGACGCGATTGCCGCCTGTCCCGCGGTGCCGGCGAGGACCGCGGCCGCGACGAAGCCCGCCGCGCGAAGCGACTCGTCGGACGTTCTCGAATCCACCAGTCGCGCGCCGAGGTTGCCGTAGGCGAGTGTCAACACCGCGGCGGCGAACACCGAAAGCGGCATCGTGACGCGCGGGACCGTCGCCAAGAGGGCGAGGCCGGTCGCGGCCAGTGCGAACCCGGCGAGCCCGTTGAGCCGGCCGTCCTGCCGGTCGCCGGGCCGCGCGAACAGCTCGAAGAGGGGGCCGTCGTCGACGACGAAGGCCGCCAGGAGCGCGACTGCGGCGAAGGGCGCGAACGCGGCCGCGCCGAGACTCGGGGCCGCGAGGGCCAACGTCCCGACGACCGCGAATCCGCCCGCTCGCCGTACCGTGGAAGTCACACCATTCGGTATCCCCGACGCGCACTTAACCCTCCCGACATCACCGACGACCGCACCACCGCGAGTCCGCGGTCGATGCCAACCTCCCGGGGCGAGCGGACCGACGCCGAACCCGAAGGGTTAGGAGAATCGCCGCGAGAACGACTCCCGTGGGACTGTACGACTCCTACCTCGCCCTCCGATTCCGCCTCGACGACGCCGACGCCCCCGAGCACGTGGCGCTCGTCATCACCGAGCGCGACCTGCTGGAACAGGGCGCGTACGAGACGCTCGAAGCGTTCGTCGGCTGGGCGTTCGAGTTCGGAAGCGACCGCGTCACCATCTCCGTGAGCGTCCTCGACGAGGCGGTCGTCCCGACGCTCGCCCGCGAGCTCCGCGACCTCGACGTTCCCCAGCGAGTGGAGGTCCGCGAACCCGGCGACACCGAGCGCGCCGACGCCCCCGTGCAGGTCAGCATCGGCCTCGGCGGGAAACGAGAGTTCGCATCGGTGGTCCAGTCGCTGGCCGAGGAGGTCGACGAGGGCGCGCTCGACCCCGACGACATCGACGCCGCGGACATCGAACAGCGCCTCGTGTTCCCCGACGAGCCGGACTTCGTGGTCAAGACGGGCGCTGAGCGCCTGTCGGACTTCATGATTTGGCAGTCCGTGTACGCGGAACTCTACTTCACCGACGTGAACTGGCGGGACTTCAGGAAGCGCGATTACCTGCGGGCGTTGCGGGACTACCAGGACCGTCAGCGGAGATTCGGCCGGTAGGGCGAATCCCGTGGCGGCGTTGCCGACACGGTGGTTTGGCCGATGAGCGTCAACGAATCGGCCAAACGCTGTCGTGCTCGAAGAGTGCGACAGAAGTTCGGCCGGTAGGGCGAATCCCGCCGGTCCGCTTTCTCGGAGAGCGAACGCCGTTAGTCCCACGACCGGCGCCCGGTAGTTCGTTCCCGAGAGATTCGCTGTGCGCCTCGAATCAACAGCGCGACGCCGAACCAGAACCCGAGCGTGTAGGCGACGACCGTACCGACGTACAGCGTGAGTTCGGTCGTGAACCGGAGGTTGACGATTTCCGCGCCAGTGATGAGGAAGACGCCCCCGAATAGTATCGGCGTCGGGGACCGCTCTTTCGTGCTCCAGAACTTGGTCGACATGCCGATGACGGTCACGATGACCGTGACGACCGTCCAGTAGAGGCGAACCGACTCGCCAACGCCGAGTTCGATGGGACCCCATACGACCGCCGCGACGAGGGCCCACCCGGAAAGTACGACCAGGAAGAACGCGAGGAGTCCACCGAAGAGCTTCCGTCTGAACGACCCGCCAGACGGGGCTGAACGCCGCAGAACCAGGTCGACGAGCTTCTTGTATATACTAATCGCCGCCAGCCCCTCAAGGAAGCCCGTCAGCAGGACGACGACGACGGCAATCGGAGCGAAGACAGAGATCGAACGCGTTCCCCAAACCGTGACGCCGACACCGATACCTAACAGTATCACACCGAGGACGTCCTGTCCGGTTTCGACGCTCAACTCGTCGTCGGCGTCGACGAACGGGAGACCCCACGTCACGAACGTCGAACCGACAGCCAGCAGCGCTATCGACAGCCACTCGGGGACGTACTCGAAGAGGAACGATATCTGCATCATGTCTTCCCCAGATACCGGTCGGCGAACGCGACCGTGAAGAGGTAGAACGCGAGGCCCATGAACAAAAGCGGGAACGCCACCGTCGACTCCCGCAACGAGTAGCCGAACGCGAAGTCGCTCGTCACGTCGATTCGGTCGACGTACCAGACGAGGACGCCGGGATAGACCAGCGTAGTGAACATCCACAGGCCGAGAAAGTCGTCCACGTCGTCGCTCAGAATGAGAAACATTCCCGTATAGCTGAAGAAGGTTCCGAGCAGGACGAGTGGCGGGTACACATCGAGCGTCTTCGCGACCCCGTCGGGGAGTGAGGGTGCGGCGACGAGGAGCAAATCCATCGCTTGCCACCAAGAAGACTACCGATAGTAAAGTTTGATACCTCAACATGTTTTGATACCCGTGAGAACTGCCGCTCTCGCGGCGTTACTACGGTCCACAAGCGCAGTCGAGGAGCACGTTCCCGACTCTCAGTTGCCGAACAGATGCCCTCCAACTCACCCAACAGAACAGACCTCCTCCCGCCGCCACCGCCGGCCAGCGAGTGGCTCGAAGACGGGCACGTCCTCCTCGCGCTCTCGCTGTTACTCGTTCTCTGGCTCAATCAGCCCGCCCCGCCGGACTGGCCGTGGGCGCTCGTCGGCGTCGCCGTCGTCCCGCCGTGGCTGTTCCTCGAATCGCGCTACGAGGGCTGGCGCTCGTGGGTTCCGACCGTCGCCTACGGCGGGGCAGTGCTGCTGTTAGGGCCTCGGTACGAAGCCGAGTTCGTCGCCGTCGTGCTCGGACAGAGCGCCGCGTTTCTGGGATGGTTCTGCTGGCGGACGTACCGGCGGCGGGTTCGCCCGGCGAGGTGACGCACCCTCGTCTCTCAAGCCGCCGTTTGTGCTTACAGAAGACATATTGTTAGACCGCTGAACGTTCCGACATGAACCGCCGCGAGATGCTGGCGTTGTCGGGGGCGCTCGCCGCCGCGACGATTGCCGGCTGTACGGGCGACGGTCAGTCGTCCGCGGAGACCGAGACCGCAAGCGAGACGACGGACACCGCGACCGCGACGACAGACACGCCGACGGAGGGGCCGAGCGACGAACCGCCGACCGGCGAACCGAGCGTGGACGACGAGCGGCTCGCCGCGCTCGCGGCCGGCAACGCCGAGTTCGCCCTCGACCTGCACAGACAGGTCGCGTCCGAACAGGGCGGCAACCAGTTCCTCTCGCCGTACAGCATCTCCGTCGCGCTGGCGATGACCTACGCGGGCGCTCGCGGGGCGACCCGCGAACAGATGGAAGCGACGCTCCACTACACGCTCGGGGAGGACGTTCACCCGGCGTTCGCGGACCTACGGGCGGCGCTCGAAGAGCGGGAGACGACTCGGAACCCGGTCGACGGCGGCGAAGCCGACGCCTTCCGACTGGCCGTGGCGAACGCGCTGTGGGGCCGCGAGGGGTACGCGTTCTCGGCGGACTACCTCGACCGACTCGACTCGAACTACGGGGCCGGACTCCGACGGGCCGACTTCGCCGGCGACCCGGACGGCGAGCGGGAGCGAATCAACGAGTGGGTCGCCGACCGGACGGAGGGCCGAATCGAGAACCTGCTTCCCGCAGGCTCCGTCACGTCCGACACGGCGCTCGTCCTCACCAACGCTATCTACTTCATGGCGCAGTGGGCGCGCACGTTCGACCCCGAGGACACCGAAGACGGGACGTTCACCGCGCTGGACGGGGGCGAATCGACCGTGCCGCTCATGCGGCAGGAACTCAAGGCGAACTACGCCGACCTCCCGAGCGCGCAGGCCGTCGAACTCCCGTACCTCGGTCGGGAGGTGTCGATGGTGCTACTGCTTCCCGACGAAGGCGAATTCGAGTCGTACGAGCGGAATCTGAACGCGAGTCGACTGTTCGGCGTCTTCGAGGAGATGCGAGAGCGAATCGGTGACGTCGTGCTCCCGCGGTTCGAGTTCGAGACGGAGGTCCAACTCTCCGAGGCGCTGTCGAATCTCGGGATGCCCGCTGCGTTCGGCTCGGATGCCGACTTCGGTGGAATGGCCGAGGGCGACGGGGCGACCCTCGCCATCGACGAGGTGTTCCACAAATCGTTCGTCTCCGTGGACGAGGAGGGGACGGAGGCCGCGGCGGCGACGGGCGTGGTTGTCGAAAGTTCATTGCCGCCGAGCTGGGGCGAACTCCGGTTCGACCGGCCGTTCCTGTTCTGCATCCGCGACCGGCCGACGGACGCGATTCTGTTCTACGGTCGCGTCGTCGACGCCGGGGCTGCGCAGGGCGGCGAATAACCGCAAAACAGCAGGAGTCGTCCTCAGTCGGCCGTCTCGTCGGTCCGCTTCGCCAACTCGGCGGACACCTCGTCGGCCCCCGACGAGGGGAGTTGCTCGCGGAGGCGACCGGCGACGGTGCGGGCGTCCTCTAACTCCACTTCCGCGACCGCCCGGACGAGCGTGACGGCGCGCTCGGTCCGGGTGCGCTGCCACGACTGCTCTCTGGACTCGTAGGTTCGGATGCCGCGCAGGAAGTCGACTTTCGAGAACTCAGGCCAGTAGGGCGCACAGAAGTAGACGGCGGCCTCGTTGCCGTTCGCGTGCCACGGCAGGAAGTTCGAGGTGCGCTCGTCGCCGCCGGGACGGATGATGAGGTCCACGTCGCGGACGGGCTTTCTGGACAGGCGGCGGTCGACCGCCGGCACGTCCACCTCGTCGGGCGAGAGGTCGCCGCGGTCGACCGCGCGACAGACGTCGCGGGCGGCCCCGAGGAGTTCGGCTCGGCCGCCGTACGCGAGGGCGATGTTGAGCGTGAACCCGTCGTAGTCGGCGGTCCGAGTCTCCGCGTACTCGACGGCGTCGCGGACGCGACCGGGGAGCATCTCGACCTCGCCGATGGCGCGCACGGCGACCTCGCGCTCGTGGACGCGGTCGGCGTCGGCGAACTCGTAGAGCTTGTCCTCGATGAGGTCGAAGAGCGGCTGGCGCTCGTGTTCCGGGCGGTCGAAGTTCTCGGTCGAGAACGTGTAGAGCGTCAGTTCCTCGATTCCGAGTTCCTCGCACCACGTCAGCACGTCCTCGGTCGTCTGCGCGCCCGCTCTGTGGCCGTCGGGGGCGTCGTCGCCGTTCTTCCGGGCGTACCGGCGGTTGCCGTCCTGGATGATGGCGACGTGGGTCGGCCCGTCGTCTATCTCCCGGTCGAGCACCCGCTCGTAGGCGCGCCGAAAGCCGCGTTGGACCCACCCGAACATGTACCGTCGGTTGCATTCCGAGGCTATGTGTCTTGTGGGTTACACCGTCGCACGGTGTCCCGAGGTCGGGAGGTCGCCACAGAATGACGGGTCGTCACGACGGGCGACGAATCGCCATCCGTTTGTACCTCCCCGAGAAGACTCGGATATGAGCGAGACCATCGACGAGGACCTCTACCAGCGGACCCTCGCGCTGCTCGAACCCGGCGATATCGAACTCGTCGGGGCCATCGTCCACACCGACCTCACCAGCCGCGAGGACCTGGAGATGCAGGAGCTGACCGTCGAAATCAACGAGATAATCGCCGAGCACGCGGGGAAGGGCGACGCGTGGATTTACGCCGGCAACGACGACACCGACTTCTCGTCCAACCAGTTCCAGGGGCTCTCCGTCGAGGACGACGAGTTCGTCTGGGAGTGCCAACAGCTCGTCCGCGACGGGACGTTCGACCTCGTGTTCTACTACGAGGCCATCGCCGACCACGACGCCATCGTCGAGGGCCTCGAAGCGCTCGACGACGTCGACCGCGTCACGCCGGTCCCCTGAGCGCGGCGGCGACCCGACGACGAGACGCCTCTTTTACTTCGTGAGCGAGGGCGCTCGCTCCGCCCGCGTCGGCCGTTCACCGGCGGCTCGCCGGGCGTTCGCTTCGGTTCATCGCAGTGAGAACAAGCGAGGCGTTTATCCGCCTCGCATCCCGAGTGACGCGCATGATACAGGCGGACGCGGACCTCTCTCGTCTCGACCGCGCCATCGTCAACGCCTTCCAAGGCGGCTTCCCCGTCGTCGAACGTCCCTTCGAGCCCGCGGCGGCCGCGCTGCGCGAGCGCGGCGTGGACGTGACGGCGACCGACCTCTGCGAGCGGGTGCGGACGCTCGACGAGGAAGGCGTCCTCTCGCGGTTCGGCGCGCTCGTCAACGCCGAGGAAATCGGCGGCACGGCGACGCTCGTCGCCATGCACGCGCCGCCGGAGCGGTTCGACGAGGTGGCCGAGCAGGTGAACGCCCACCGCGAGGTCGCGCACAACTACGAGCGCGAGCACCCCCACCTCAACATGTGGTTCGTCGTCTCGGTCGCCGAGGCGTCGCGGGTGGACGAGGTGCTCGGCGACATCGAGGACGAGACGGGCCAAGCGACGTACAACATGCCCAAGCGCCACGAGTTCCACGTGGGCGCGAAGTTCCTCCTCGACGGCCCCGTCTCAGACGGCGACCTCGACCTCTCGCACCTCGGTCCCGACGTGGAGCCGACGGACGCGCGCACCCTGACGCCCGACGAGCGCGACCTCGTCATGGAGATTCAGGGCGGCCTGCCGATTACCGAGACGCCCTACGCCGACGTGGCCGAGGCCGTCGGGCAGGAGCCGTCGTGGGTGGTCGAGACGATCAAGCGGTTCAATCTCGAGGGGAAGGTCCGCCGCGTCGGCGTCATCCCGAACCACTACGCGCTCGGCTACTCGGAAAACGGGATGACCGTCTGGAACGTCCCCGACGACCTCGTGGCGGAGGTCGGCCCCGAAATCGCCTCGCTGGACTTCGTCACCCACTGTTACCGCCGGCCGCGACACGAGGGCGTCTGGCCGTACAACTTCTTCGCGATGACCCACGGCCGCTCCGAGGCGGAGAGCGAGGCCCGCATCGAACAGGTGCGCGAGGTCATGAGCGACTACTGGGACGTGGGCGACGACGACTGGGACACCCTGTTCTCGACGCGCATCCTGAAGAAGACGGGAATCAGGCTGGACGAACGAGCCGAGGCGAACACGGAGTGAGATGATTCCGCTTGTCCACGACCTCTCCGACGAGACGGTCGTCGTCTTCGGCGGGGGACCCGTCGGCGCGCGGAAGGCCCGTCGGTTCGCCCGCGAGGCGCGGACCGTCGTCGTCAGTCCCGAGTTCGCCGACCGCGACTTCGGCGACGCGGAGCGCGTTCGGGCGGCCCCCGCGCCCGACGAGGTTCCCGACTGGGTCGAGCGGTTCGCCCCGGCGCTCGTCGTCGCGGCGACCAACGACGACGCGGTGAACGACGCCGTCGTCGCGGCGGCCCGAGACGCCGGCGCACTGGTCAATCGAGCCGACCGGAGCGGCGAGCGCGACGCGGGGAGCGTGGTCGTCCCGGCGACCGTCGAGGACGGCGACGTGTCGGTCGCCATCACGACCGGCGGCGCGAGCCCCGCCCTCTCGAAGCACCTCCGAGAGCGCGTCGAAGCCGAGTTGGAGGGAGCGGGCGAGATGGCCGCGCTGACCGCGGAACTCCGCGCGGAACTCAAGGCGTCCGACCGGTCGCCGGCCGAGCGCCGTGATGCGATTCGAGCGGTCGTGCGAGACCCGTCGGTTTGGAAGGCTTTACGTACCGGCGATGCAAACCCCCGCCAAGAGGCAGCGCGCGTGATACGAGACACACAGCGAGGTGATTCATGAGAGATTCGGGCGTCATCTCCGGTGTGAGCGTCGCCCACGACCGGGCCAGCGTTCGCGAGATAGAAGCCGCTTCGAGCGACGACGTTCAGACGGTCGTCGAGCGACTCCTCGCCCGCGACGGCGTCTCAGAGGCCTTTTCGCTTCAGACGTGTAACCGCGCCGAGGCGTACGTCGTCACGGACGACGCGACCGACGGCCGCCGCGCGCTCGACGACTTCGCTCCCGACGTCCGAGACGGGAGCGTCCGCTACATGGACCACGAAGAGACCCTGCGCCACCTCATGCGGGTGGCGTCGGGGCTCGAATCCCTCGTCCTCGGCGAGGACCAGATTCTCGGACAGGTCAAAGCCGGTATCGAGGCCGCCCGCGAGCAGGACGCCATCGGCCCGATGCTGGAAGACGCGCTCATGAAGGCCGTCCACGTCGGCGAACGCGCCCGCGAGGAGACGGCCATCAACGAGGGTGCCGTCTCGCTCGGGAGCGCCGCCGTCAGGCTCGCCCGGGCCGAACTCGACGCCCCCATCGGCGAGGTCGACGCCCTCGTCGTCGGGGCCGGCGAGATGGGGACGCTCGCGACGAAGGCGCTCGCGTCGGTCGACGTGGGCGACCTCGTCGTCGCGAACCGGACGGTCGCGAACGCCCGCCACCTCGCCCGCGAGGTCCCGGGCGTCTCGAAGGCCGCCGGACTGGGCGACCTCCGCGGTCGCCTCCGCGACGCCGACCTCGTCATCACGGCCACGAGCAGCCCCGAGTACGTCGTCACGCCGGCGGAGCTGGCGGACGGCTCCGAGACGATGCTCATCGACATCGCCCAGCCGCGGGACGTCGACCCCGCCGCCGCCGACCTCGACGGCGTTCGCGTCCGCGACATCGACGATTTGGAGACGGTGACCGACCGGACCGCGGAGCGCCGCGAGCGCGCCGCCCGCGAGGTCGAGGCGATGATAGACGACGAGTTCGACCGCCTGCTCGCCGCCTACAAGCGGAAACGCGCCGACGAGGCCATCAGTTCGATGTACGAGGCCGCAGAGCACGTCAAGCGCCGCGAGGTGTCGACGGCGCTGTCGAAGCTCGAAGCGCAGGGCGACCTCACCGACGAGCAGCGCGAGACGGTCGAGTCGCTCGCGGACGCGCTCATCGGCCAAATCCTCGCCGCGCCGACCAAGAGCCTCCGCGACGCCGCCGGCGACGACGACTGGACGACCATCCAGACGGCCATGCGGCTGTTCGACCCCGGCTTCGACGACCTCGGAGGGTCAGACCCCTCCGAGCCGTCCGGGCCGTCCATCGAGTTCTCCGGCGAGCCGCCGGAGGACCTCGACCGCGAGGCGCTCGAAGGCGAGGTGCCCCGGCGCGTCCTCGAACAGCTCTCGGACGACTGACGGGCCGCCGACGCGGCCGACCGGCGAACTTTCTTATCCGAACGCGGAGCCACTCCGCGACGATGTCACCGCCCAGACCGTCAGCGACGGGCTTCGTGCGCCGTTCCCGTACCGACGCCGCCACCCGAGAAGCCGCCGGCCGCGCGCCCACGGCGCTCGGCCACCGCCTCGTGAACCGCCTCCGAGCGCGAGCGCGTCGCCGCCTCGTCGATGCGACCCCGAAACGGCGGATTCGCGACCTCGACGGTGTCGCTCGGGCGACCGTCGTCGGGACAGTCGCGGGAATCGCGGGCGACGGGCCGGCCGTGGAGCGGTGGGTTGACCGCGAGAACACAGACGGCGACCGGCGAGGCGGGGGCGGGCGCACGGTCGTCGGCCGCGCGACGCGCCCGTTCGTCCTCCGGGACGCCACCGGCGAGATTCGGGTCCGCGTCCCGCCGGACGGGCACGTGGTGTTCGGCGGCGACGGCGAGTGCGGCGTCGTCGCCCGCGGCGACGAGGTCGCGGTCACGGGGCGCGTCGCTCGCGACCGCGGCGGGCGGCGGCTCCTGACCGGGCCGCGGTTCGTCGTCCGCGCGGACGCGACCTGACAATCCGGCAGAATCCTTATCGGGATGCCACCCGACGGGTTCGGCATGGCAGAGCTGCTCTCGGACGACGAAATCGACGCACAGCTCGGGTCGGACTGGGAACGCGACGGCGACGAAATCGTCCGCGTCTACGAGTTCGACGACTACCTCGACGGCGTGGCGTTCGCCGCCAGCGTGGGCGAGGTCGCAGAAGAGGAGTTCCACCACCCCGAGATAATGATTCGGTACCAAGAGGTCGAAGTCCGCCTCACGAGCCACGAGGAGGGCGGCATCACCGACAAGGACCTCCGGCTCGCCGACCTGTTCGACGACGAGCTGTGAGCGACGAGGGGACCGCGACGCTCACCTACGTCTTCCGGGTCCGCTTCCGCCTCGATTCGGCCGGGGGCGTCGAGACCGACCCGCGGGAGTTCGAGACCACGGTCCGCGTCACGCCCCCGCCGCCCGGCGAGGAGGGCTGGCTGCTGTTCCGCGACGCGCTCTGGCGGGGAGCGGTGAACGACGAGCGCCACGCCCGCGACCTCGCGTCGTCGTGGCTCGACGTGCCCGTCGTCTCGTGTTCGTTCTCCGAATTCCGGGCCGACGAGGCGTCGCTGGACGCGTTCCGCGAGGCCGTCGCCGCGGACCTCGGCGCGTTCAACGCCGAGTCGGTCCGCGAGGTGCTCCACAAGTACTTCGGGAGCGCGATTCGCGTCGAATCCGACGATTCGTGACGCGGGGCAAGACATTTATCCACGCCTGACGTACTCTGTTGTCCGAATGGTCGCCGATGACTACGATTTCTGGCTGTTCGACCTCGATGGGACCTGTCTCTTATACACATCTC
>NZ_AOLJ01000016.1 GCF_000336775.1 Haloferax gibbonsii ATCC 33959
CATCGACCCCGCCGAGTTCTGGCCCGCGTTCCACCGCGAGGAAGACCCCGCAAAGCGAGCAGAAGTGACGTACCTCCACGACGACGCCGAGCGCCTCATCGAAGAGATTCACGCCGCCGGCCGACCGGTCGGCATCGTCACGCACTGCCAGCAGTTCCTGACCGACCCCGTGTTGGACCACCTCGACGTGCGCGACTGGTTCGACGCCGTCGTCTGCTGTACCGAGGAGACGGGGTGGAAACCCGACGCCGCGCCGGTGCGACGCGCTATCGGCGAACTGGGACTCGACGACCGAGTCCTGACCGACGGCGGCACCGCGGGCGTCCTCGCCGGCGACGGCGAAAGCGACATCGGAGCCGCGTGGAACGCCGGCTTGGACGGCATCCACGTCGAGCGACACGGACCCGAACACCGCGGGCGCTGCGTGCTCGGCGAGTACCGCGTCGAGAGCTTCGACGACCTCGTTCGGTCCGGCTGAACGGGCGGGTTCCGTCCGAAGCGGTGATTCGACGGTCGCGACCGTCCAGAGAGAAGAAAAGAGAGATCGACGCTCGGAGGAGTGCGCTCAGGACAGCGTCTGCTCGGGCGTCGGCCGGGCGAAGATGTCGCCGGTGCTCGTGACGGCGACCTGGATGTCCTCGTAGGGGAACCGGACTTCGATGCCGGGGCGCTCTTCGGCCTCGACGACGGGCCGGAGCAGTTCTTCGAGCGCGTCGGTGTCGATGTACTCGTACAGCGGGGTCTCGATGGCCGAGAGCCCGCCGTAGGACTCGACGGCCTCGACGACGACGATGCCGAGTTCCTCGTCGCCGAGCCACTGCCCGACGAGTTCCCAGTTGTCGTCGAGGCTGAACGTGGCCTCGGCGGCCGCGTCAGCGTGTTCTTCGAGCGCCTGCGTGACCGCGGAGGCACCGACCGCGAGCGCGGAGTCGACGCTGTCGTCGTCGACGAGGCTCCGGACCCGCTGGAGGACCGTCGCGAGGTCGCCGGGGCCTGCTTTCTGGACGTACTCGGTGACGCCGGCGGTCGAGGCGACGTCGGCGACCTCGGGCCACGACTTCGCCGTGAACAGGAGGATGGGGATATCGGCGTGTTCTTGTCGAACGGCTTTGACGAGTGGCACCCCGTTCGGGAGCACGAGGGAGTCGCTCACGACGCAGTCGACCGACTCGGCCGAGATGACGCCGAGCGCCTCGGTCGCCGACTCGGCGGTCAGAAGAGAGACGGCGTCGAGTTGGCGGAACGCGGCTTCCGAGAGGGCGAGCATCTCGGGGTCGTCGTCGACGTGAAGGACCTTCAGAGGGCTGTTCATATACCAGTTGTACACGCTACGCGGATAAAAACGTTCTACTTATTTTATACTTCAGCGGGAGACGAATATCTAAACGGGTCACGGCCGCTTTCTAAAGGGTTACGGCGGCGCTTAGGTCCTCTCGAACCCTGCGAGGTCGGCAAGTAAATCGCCGCTCGCCGCGAGCACGCCGCGAAGCGAGGCGACGCCGGGTTTCTCGGTCCGGGCGGGGTTCGCGAGGACGGCGACCCGCTGTTTTCCGAGCGAGACGAAATCAAGCCCGAGCGAGTCGGCGGTCGCGCGGAGGCCGAGACCGGCGTCGGCGCGGCCGGCGGCGACCGCCCGCGCCGGACTCTCGAACGCTTTCGTCCCGCGGTCGAACCCCTCGATGGCCTCGACGAGTTCGTGTCTGGTCGTCCCGCGCTCGTCGGCGAGGGCGGCGACGGCGTTCCCGAGGTCGGTCCGCAGTCCGGAGTTCGAATCGCGGTTGACGAACCGGAGGTCGTCGTCTACGAGGTCCGCGAGTCCGGACACCCCGTCGGGGTTGCCGTCGGGGACGACGAGGCCCCACTCGCGCGTCCACGAGCCGAGTTCGACCGCGTCGATTTCCTCGACTGCGTCGCCCCGGTCGCCCGCGACGACGGCCACGTCGGCGATGTCGTCCCTGAGCCGTCGCAGGCCCTCGCGGGAGCCGAACGGGAGGTACCGCGGCGACGACACGCGGTCGAGCAGGCGCGAGAGCGCGGGGTCGTCCTCGCCGACGCCGAGCAGTTCCGGCGCGCGGACGTCGGGCGAGAACAGGTGGACCGTCACCGACTCGCCCTCGGCGAGGTACTCCACGTCGGCGGCGACTTCGACGACGCCGTCGGCCTCGACGAGGCTCGTCGTCGCGCCCGAGCCCTTGTCGACGGGGTAGACGAGCGTCTCGCCGTCGCCGTCGGCGACCAGTCCGACCGGCATGAGCCGCGTCCGGCCCTCGGCGTACCGCTCGCGGGTGGCCATCGTCCCCTCGACCGTCGCGGTCCGGGGCTCCGGGAGGCCGGCGGCGTCGCGGATTGCCGGCGCGACGAACGTCCGGAAGATGGTGAGCGCGGAGACCGGGTAGCCGGGCAGGCCGACGTAGGCGCTTCCCTCGCCGAGCGTGCCGACGAGCATGGGTTTCCCGGGCTTGACGGAGACGCCGTGCAGCAGGAGTTCGCCGCGCTCTTCGACGACGCGGTAGATGACGTCGACCGCGCTCGCTGACGTGGACCCGGACGAGAGCACGAGGTCGCACTCGTCGGCCGCCCGTCGGAGCAGGCGCTCCAACTCCCCGTAGTCGTCGCCCGCGTGGGGGTAGAGCTTCGGCACGCCGCCGGCCTCTTCGACCCCCGCGGCGATGGTGTAGGAGTTCACGTCGTAGATTTCGCCCGCCTCCGGGCGGAGTTCGTCGCCCGGTCGGACGAGTTCGTCGCCGGTCGAGACGATGCCAACGGTGGGCTTCCCGCGGACCGGCACCTCGTCGACGCCGAGCGCCGACAGCAGGCCGATTTCGCGGGGGGTCAGGCGCGTTCCGGGGCCGAGGGCGCGAGCGCCGGCGGCGATGTCGGTCCCGGCGGGCATCACGCTGTCACCGGGTGCGACCGCCGAGTAGACGACGAGCGAGCCGTCTCGCTCGTCGGTTCGCTCCACGATGACGACGGCGTCCGCGCCCGGCGGCATCACCGCGCCGGTGGAGATTTCGACGGCGGTTCCGGGGTCGACCGCCACGTCCGGTTCGCTGCCGGCGTGGACCGCCCCGGCGAGGTCGAGTTCGACCGGGTCGGCCTCGTCCGCGCCGAAGGTGTCGCGGGCGCGGACCGCGTAGCCGTCCATGCTCGCGCGGTCGAAGCCGGGTACGTCGAGTTCAGCGTCGATTCGCTCGGCGAGGACGCGGCCGCGGGCGTCTTCGAGCGCCACCGTCTCGGCGTCGGGCGTCAGGTGGAGCGACGCGATGGCCTCGCGCGCTTCCTCCGGGGAGGCGAGGTCGCGGAACTGCTTTCTCATGCGGACCACTCCCAGCCCTCGACGGCGACCGTGTCGCCCTCGTCGTAGCCCTCAATCTCCTCGGGGACGACGACCCAGCCGTCCGCGAGCGCGACGCTGGAGAGGATGCCCGACCCGCTCGTCCGGGTCGGCTCGGCGGTCGGTTCGTCGCCCGACGTGTCGAGTCGGACGCGGGCGAACGTCCGCGTCCCGGGCGAACTCGGGATTTTTCTGGTGAGCGTCGCCTCCTGCGTTGGCAGGGGACGCTCGGGGAGCGACCCGACGCGCTTCAGCACCGGCCGGAGGAACTGGAAGGCGTTGACGACGCAGGCGACCGGGTAGCCGGGCAGCATGACGACCGGCGTGTCCTCGACGACGCCGACCGCGACCGGGTGGCCGGGTTTGAGCGCGACGCCGTGGACCAGCACCTCGCCGATGTCGTCGACGACCTCGGGGATGAGGTCGCGCTCGCCGACCGACGACCCGCCGGTGGTGACGACCACGTCGTGGTCGAGGTCCGATTCGACGGCCTCGCGGAGCAGGTCGGCGTCGTCGACGACGATGTCCCGGTAGCTCGCCTCGCCGCCCCAGCGCTCGACCAGTCGGGAGACGGTCAGGCCGTTGGTCTCGATGACCTCGCCGGGACCGGGGTCGGCCTCGACGAGTTCCTCGCCGGTCGGGACGACCGCGACGCGGGGGCGTTCGAACACCGTCACCTCCTCGACGCCGACGGAGCGAAGCAGGCCGATGTCCGACGGGCGAAGCTCGTGGCCGGCCTCGAACAGCGGCGTTCCCTCGCGCACGTCCTCGCCGCGCTCGCCGACGTTCTCGCCCTCCGCAAGCGCGTCGAACACTTCGAGTTCGTCGCCGAGCCGTTCGGTGTGTTCGACCATCACGACGGCGTCGGCCCCGTCGGGCACGTCGCTGCCGGTGTGGACGCGGGCGGCCGTCCCCGGCTCGACCGGGCCGTCGACGATTCGGAGGACGTTCGGCGAGCGGCCGCTCGCGCCGAAGGTGTCCGACGCGCGGACGGCGTAGCCGTCCATGGCGGCGCGGTCGTAGCCGGGCACGTCGGTGGGGGCGACCGCGTCTTCCGCGAGCGCCCGGCCGTCGGCCTCGGCGAGCGGTCGGCGCACGGTTCGGTCGTGCGGCGTCGCCGCCGCGAGGAGCGACTCGCGGGCGTCCGACAGCCGCGTTCGTTGCTTGAACCCGGCCGTGCGTCGGTCGTCGTGGTTCATACCGGCCCTTCGGTTCGGGGGGCAAAAAGCGTCGGCCTCGAACGCGTCGGCGGGCGATTCCCGAGCCGCGCCGTTGCGTCTTCGCGCTCGCGCGCTCGCGCGCTCGCGCGAGACCGCCGGGTTTTTCGACCCCGACTCCCTATGAACGTTCATGTCAGCACTGCGCGACGCGCTGTCCGACCTCCCGGACGCGGTGTTCGCCGACCTGTTGGAGTCCGAGACGTCCTACCTCTTGGTCCTCGACCTCCCGGGCGTGACCGCCGAGACGGCGGAGCTCCGAGTCGAGAAGGGCAGATTGGTCGTCGAAGCGCGACGCGACAAACGGCTTCCAGCCGAGTTCGACTACGTCCGCGAGGAACGCCCGCTGTTCCTCGACGCCGAAGTCCCCCTTCCGCCTGACGCCGTGGCCGACGAGGCCGAGGCGTCGATGGAACGCGGGACGCTGGAAATCCGGCTCCCCAAGCGCGAGGCCGCCTCCGAGCGGACCATCCCCATTACCACCGGCGACGAAGACGCCTGACGAGGCGGTGGTCACGCTGGTCAACCTCCGCGCCTATTGGCGGTTCCTCGTCGTCCTGTACCAGTTCTTCCCGCTCATCGTCGCGTACACCCGTGACAAGCGGAAATACCTCCTGTTCGGCGGCGGTCGACGCGTCACGACCGAGATGCGTATCAAGCGCGCCGACGTCCTCTTGGAGTCGCTACTGACGCTCGGGCCGACGTTCATCAAGCTCGGCCAACTGCTGTCGACGCGCCCCGACATCCTCCCCCCGGAGTACATCGAGGTGCTCGGGAGCCTCCAGGACGACGTGCCGGCCGCGCCGTGGGACGAGTCGAAGGCCGTCCTCGAAGCGGAACTCGGCCCCGTCGAGGAGGCGTTCGACGCGTTCGACACCGAGCCGATAAGCGGCGCGAGCCTCGGGCAGGTGTACGTCGCCGAGTACGAAGGCGAAAAGGTCGCCGTCAAGGTCCGCCGGCCCGGCATCGAGGACCTCGTCGAGGCCGACCTCCGGGTGATTCGGTGGTCGATGCCGCTTCTCATGCGCTTTATCGGCGAGGGGCGAGCGTTCTCGCTGGAGAACCTCGCCGACGAGTTCGCCAAGACCATCCGCGAGGAGATGGACTACGACGAGGAGGCCGAGACGCTCGTCGAGATTCAGGAGAACTTCGCGGACGACGACACGCTCGTCATCCCCGAACCGATACCCGAGCGCTCCGACGACCGAGTGCTCACGATGGAGTACCTCCCCGGGACCAAGATAAACAACATCGAGGCGCTGGACGACCTCGGCGTCGACCGGACCGAACTGGCGACGAACCTCCAGCGAATCTACCTCCAGATGATCGTCGAGGACGGCGTCTTCCACGCCGACCCCCACCCGGGGAACCTCTCCGTGACCGACGACGGCCGCATCATCTTCTACGACTTCGGGATGCACGGCGAGGTCGACCCGTTCATCCAGGACAAGATCGTGGAGTTCTACATCGCCGTCGCCAACCAGGACGTCGACGGCATCCTCGACACGCTCATCGAGATGGGGACGCTCAGCCCGAACGTCGACCGGCAGGTGATGGGCGACGTGATGGAACTCGCCATCGCCGACGCCCGCGGCGACGACATCGAGCAGTACCGGGTCAACCAGATCCTCGAACAGGTCGAATCGACCATCTACGAGTTCCCGCTTCGGCTCCCGCGGAACCTCGCGCTCGTGCTCCGGGTCGCCGGCGTCGTCGAGGGGGTCTGCGTCACGCTCGACCCCGAGTTCGACTTCATCTCGGTGGCGACCGACTACCTGACGGAGGAAGGCTACCGGGAAGAGAGCGTCCAGAAAATCATCGAGGGCGTCGGCCAGCAGGGCCAGAAGACCGCCCAGTCGCTGTTCCGCGTGCCGCCCAAGCTCGAACGCGTCCTCGACCGGGCCGACCGCGACAACCTGACGCTCAACGTCCGGCTGGAGGACAACCGCGGCATCCTCGACAAGCTGGCCAAGCGGCTCATCTACGGCATCTTCCTGTCGTTCGGCTTCGTCTCGACGGTCATCATCTACGCGCTGAACCCGGAGAACCTCGTCGCGGTCGGCGCGGCGGGCGCGCCGACGGGCCTCGTCGCCCTGCTCCTCTGGCGGTCGTTCCGCTCGCGGAAAGGGATCCGGGCGACGCCGCAGTTCACCCGGCAGAACCTCAAAGAGCGCCGCAGAGAGTAATCAACGCTGAGAATCGGGCGCGTAATTTTATGCGCTCTCGCCGATACACTCTCGCTCATGACGGAGTGGCGACCGGTGTTCGTGGGGGTGTGTCTCGCCGCATGCACCGAATCGCTCGTCTACGCGATGACGGGCCAGTTCACCCTCGTCGGCGGGGTCACGGGGAGCGCGCTCGCCGGCTACGTCGTCGGCACCGACCCCGCCGACGGCGGCTGGCACGGCCTCATGGCCGGCGTCGTCTGGGGCTGTCTGCTCATGCCGGTCTCCGTGCTTCTCACCTTCCTCGAACGGACGCCGATTCTCTTTCCGTTCCAGTACCTCATCCCGATGTTCGAGACGGCGGGCGAGCTGACGACCGCCATCATGCTGGCGCTCTCGCTCCCGAACGTCGCCTCCGGGGCGCTCGGGAGCCTCGCCAGACGCGACGCCGCAGGGACGTGGTTCGACCCCGAGATGGCCGAGGTCGACCCGGTCGAAGATGCCTGACCGATCGGGGTCTCCGCCCGCGATTTCCACGGCAAGGAGTCGCGTGCGAGGACGGTTCCAAACCGTTTATACCCTCCATCCGATAACGGAGAGACATGGCGAAAGAGCAGAAGCAGGTGCGCGAGCTCCAAGAAGGGAGCTACGTCATGATGGAAGAAAAGCCGTGCAAAATCAACGCCTACAGTACCGCAAAGCCCGGTAAGCACGGCAGCGCGAAGGCGCGCGTCGAAGCCCGCGGCGTCTTCGACAGCAAGAAGCGCTCGCTCTCCCAGCCTGTCGACGCGAAGGTGTGGGTCCCCATCATCGAGCGGAAGCAGGGTCAGGTCGTCTCCGTCACCGGCGAGGACGCCCAGATCATGGACCTCGAGACCTACCAGACGTTCACGATGCGCATCCCCGAGGAAGAAGACCTCAACCCCGAAGACGAGATCGAGTACCTCGAGTACGAAGGCCAGCGAAAAATCGTCTAAACGGGGGTCACAGAGATGTTCCCCGGAGCAATCGCAGACCGCGAGGTCGCCGACTACGTCCTTCTCGGCGCTCCGCTCGACATCTCCACGTCCTTCCAACCCGGAACCCGTTTCGGACCGAATCGAATCCGTCGGTTCGCCGAGTCGTTCGACGACTACGACCGGCGCACCGACCAGTTTTTCACTGACTTACGCGTCCACGACGCGGGCGACGTCCGCGCGTGGGACGACGCACCTGAGTACGTCGAATGGCTCGCCGGGAGCGTCCGCGACGCCGTCTGGGACGACGCCGTCCCAATCGTCCTCGGCGGCGAGCACACCGTCACCGCCGCCGGCGTCACCGGCGTCGAACCCGACGTGTTCGTCTGTCTCGACGCCCATCTCGACCTCCGGCGCGAGTACGACGGCAACGAGTGGAGCCACGCCACCGTCACCCGTCGCGTCCTCGACGAACTCGGCGTCGACGAGGCCGTGATTCTCGGCGCGCGAACCGGCTCGCCCGGCGAGTGGAAGCGCGCCGAGGCCGGCGACGTGACCGTGGTCGAACCCGAAGCCGTCCCCGACTGGGAACCCGACTTCGACGACGACCAGTCCGTCTACCTGAGCGTCGACATCGACGCCGCCGACCCGGCGTTCGCACCCGGCACGGGTACTAAAGAGCCGTTCGGGCTCACCTCCCGGGAGATGCGAGACGCGGTCCGGGCGGTCGCGCCCCGCGCCGACGGCTTCGACGTGGTCGAGGTCAACGACCGCGACGACGGACAGGCCGCGTCGCTGGCGGCGAAGCTCCTCCGGGAGTTCGTCTTCTCGCACGCCGCCGAGTGGGCAGACGAGTAACCGACCCCGCGGCGAACCCCGTTCCTTACAAGTCCCCGAGTCACGACTCCCCGGTATGCAGCTCTCCGACATCGTCGCCCGACTCGACGAGACGCTCGCGACCGACGACTTCGCCGACGTGGACGCCAGCGCCAACGGCCTGCAGGTCGGCCCCGAGGAGAAATCGGTCGAGAAGGTCGCCTTCGCGGTCGACGCCGCGGAAGCGACCATCGACGCCGCGCTCGACGCCGACGCGGACCTCCTCGTCGTCCACCACGGCCTCGTCTGGGGCGGTCTCGACCGGGTGACCAGCCGCGACTTCGACCGCATCGAGCCGCTGATTCGCGGCGACCTCGCGCTCTACGTCTCGCACCTCCCGCTGGACGGCCACCAGGAAGTCGGCAACGCCGCCGGCGTCGCCGACCACCTCGGCCTAACAGACACCGAGCCGTTCGGGTCGCTCGGACCGATTCACATCGGGCAAGCCGGGGAGCTCGCGTCGCCGAAGACGACCGACGAGGTCCGGGCGGCGCTCGACGAACTGGACGGGAGCGCGGGCACGACCGCCCTCGACTTCGGCCCCGACGAGATTTCGTCGGTCGCTATCGTCACCGGCTCCGGCGTCGACTGGCTGGACGAGGCCATCGACCGCGGCGTCGACGCGCTCGTCACCGGCGAGGGCAAACAGAAGGTGTACCACGAGGCGCGCGAGGCCGGCATCTCGGTGTTCCTCGCGGGGCACTACGCGACCGAGACGTTCGGGGTTCGGAGCCTGCGGGACCTCGCCGACGAGTGGGGGCTGGAGACCGAGTACGTCAGCCACCCGACCGGGCTGTAGGCGCGACCGAGCGCCCGACACCCCATCGCACGGTCCCGTCGGACCGGGGCGTTCAAACGCTCGGCCCTGTCTCTTATACACATCTCTGAGC
>NZ_AOLJ01000017.1 GCF_000336775.1 Haloferax gibbonsii ATCC 33959
GTCGGCGAGTTAGTCGAGCAGTACGGCCACGCGGGCATCGGCGCGGCCGACGTGCACGAGGCCGCCGACATCTACGCCGAGATGCTGGCCGACGACGACTGCACGGTGTTCATGTCGCTGGCCGGCGCGATGGTCCCGACCGGGATGCGAAAGGTCGTCTCCGACCTCATCCGCGACGGCTACGTGGACGCCCTCGTGACGACGGGCGCGAACCTCACCCACGACGCCATCGAGGCCGTCGGCGGAAAACACCATCATGGGTCTCAGAACCACGGCGAGAAGACCGAACGCGAACACGACGAGACGCTCCGCGACGAGGAGGTCGACCGCATCTACAACGTCTACCTCCCGCAAGAACACTTCGCGCTGTTCGAGTCGCACCTCCGAAGCGAGGTGTTCCCGGCGCTGGAGGAAGAGGGGACCGTCAGCATCGCGGACCTCTGCCGCGAACTCGGCCGCGCCAACAGCGAGGTCAACGACCGCGAGGGAATCGAGGAAGACGCCGGCGTCGCCGCCGCGGCCTACGAGGCCGACGTGCCCATCTACTGCCCCGCGGTACAGGACTCCGTCCTCGGCCTGCAGGCGTGGATGTACTCGCAGACCTCGTCGTTCTCGCTGGACGCGCTGGCCGACATGACGCCGCTGACTGACCTCGCGTACGACGCCGACACGGCAGGCTGTCTCCTCGTCGGCGGCGGCGTCCCGAAGAACTTCACGCTCCAGACGATGCTCGTCACCCCCGGCGCGTACGACTACGGCGTCCAAATCACGATGGACCCGTCCGCGACCGGCGGTCTCTCGGGCGCGACGCTCGACGAGGCGCGCTCGTGGGGCAAACTGGAGAAGGACGCCCGCAACACGACGGTCCTCGGCGACGCGACTATCATGCTCCCGCTGCTCGTCGCCGCGGCGCGCGAGCGAATCGAGTAACGCCGCGAAGCCCGCTGACGGCCGCGGCAGTCCGCACCACCGGCCGTCGCGTCACATCGCGTCAGGTGGGATACTTTTTTGCCCGGCGAGCACCCTTCCATGCCAACGAATGGCACGAGAGGGTGCACAGGGCGTTCGCGTCTGCCTCGACATCTGGCACCCGGACTGCTGGACGCTACAGGTGACGAGGGAGACGAGCGGCGGCCTGCTCGGCCACGGCGTCCACGAGATAGACGGCCTCGCCAACGGGCGTTTCACCGCCTACGCCGACACGGCCGAGGAGGTCGACGAACTGCTCGCGGCCGTCCGCGCGTCCCCCCTGACCGAGTCGGTGTGGGAGACCGACGAGCACGACGGCGACGTCGGGGTCCCGGGGAGCGCGGCCCGCGGCATCGTCGTTCGCTACGACCTCAGGAACTCCATCAACGACGCCCTCGTCTCCCGGGGGTTCATCCCCGACGAGCCGGTTCGGATGCAGGGCGGCCGCGAGCGCTGGACCGTGCTCGTCCACGAGACGCGACAGACCGTCCACGAGCGGCTAGCGGAGATACGAGCGGAGCGAAACGCCGACATCGACGTGGAACTCATCACCGCCCCCGAAGACGGCGGCGGCATGTTCCGGACCGACGCGCTCTCCGAGCGCCAGCGCGAGGTGTACGAACTGGCCCGCCGCCGCGACTACTACACGTGGCCCCGCGAGGTGAGCGCCGCGTCGCTGGCGGCCGAGTTGGACATCTCGAAGGCGACGCTCCTCGAACACCTCCGGAAAGCCGAATCGAAACTGCTCGGCGACTACTGACCCCGTTCTTCGGGTTCTCGGGGACGAAATCCGGCGGGTCGGCGCTCACCCCACTCATGAGAGGGAGGGGTACTTTACCCGATAATCGAACCATGTGACAGTATGTCATCGGTAGACGTGAACGACGGGCGGAGCCTCTCGCGGGACATCGGACTGTTCGGCGCGGTGAGTACCGTGGTGGCGGGTACCCTCGGCGCGGGGCTGTTCGTCACCCTCGGCACGGCGAGTTCCACGACGGGGCCGAGCGTCATCCTCGTCGTCGTCCTCTCGGGGCTGCTCGCGATGAGTATCGCGCTCAACTACGGCTGGATGGCGACCATCTTCCCCGGCGCGGCGGGGTCGTACGCCTACGTCTCCCGGACGTTCGACAGCCGCCTCCCCGGGTTCGTGGTGACGTGGTCGAAGTGGCTCGGCTACATGGCCGCCGACGCGGTCCTCGCCATCGGCTTCGGGAGCTACTTACAGGTGTTTTACCCCTCGGTCGACCCGACGCTGGCCGGGTTCGGCCTGTTGACGGCTCTGTTTCTGGTCAACCTCGTCGGGTCAAAGAGCTACAGCGTCTCGCAGAACGCCATCTTCGGCTTCCTCATCCTGTCGATACTCGTGCTCGTCGGCCCCGGCCTGCTGAACGTCGACGCCGCGAACTATCAGCCGTTTTTCACCGGCGGCTTCGACGGCTTCGTCGCCGCCGCGGTCCCGCTGTTCTACGCCTACATCGGTATCGCCGTCGCCGGGCAGATGGGCGCGGAGGTGAAGAATCCCTCGCGGAACCTCCCGTTGGCGATGGCCGGCGGGACGGCCATCCTCATCTTCCTGTACGTGCTGACCGCCGCCGTCATCTACGGCGTCGTCGGCGACTACACGGTCCTCGCGAACTCGGCGCGACCGCTGTCGACGGCCGCCGAAGTGTTCCTCGGCGACATCGGCACGGCCATCGTCGGCGTCGGCGGCCTGCTCGCGACGGCGTCGTCGGTCCACGCGGTCATGGCCGCGGGCATCAAGATGCCCTACTCGTGGGCGTGGGACGAGGTGTTCCCCAAGAAGTTCTCGGCGGTCTCCGACCGCTTCGGGACGCCCCACTGGTCGCTGTTGACGCTCTACGTCGTCGCCGCCGGCCTCACCTTCTGGAGTACGGGCCTCAGTCAGGCCATCGCCATCGCGACGTTCAGCTACCTCATCGCCTACGCCGCGGTGTCGATAACGGTGCTGTACGTGCTCTACAGCCGCACCGACCTCCGCTCGGAGGCGGGCTTTTCGCGCCCGTCGCTGCTCACGGTGACGGGACTCGTCGGGTCGCTCGGCGCGGTCGGGCTCCTGACCGAGGCGTACAAGGGTTCGCTGTCGATTTACGTCCCGTGGGTCGCCGTCGGCCTCGTCGTCTTCGGCGTCTACTGGTACCGCGGCCAACAGAAGGACCACGACGTCGAGGCCATCCTTGGGACGCTGCCCGGCGTGCCCTCCGACGAGTACAACCCCTCGGTTCGCGGAGTGAGCGATGACTGACGACGCGACACCGCGCGGTGACCGCTCGGACGACTCCGACTTCGGCCTCGACTCCGCCCCTCGCGTCGACCCCGACGAGACCATCGACCTCTTGCAAGCGCTCGTGCGGATTCCGAGTCCGTACTTCGAGGAGGCCGAGATAAGCGAGTTCGTCTACGACTGGTTGGACGCCCGCGGGCACGACCCCGAGTACCACCACGTGAGCGAACCGGACATCACGGAGTACGAGGGCGACAACGTCGTCGCCCGGCTGGCGGGCTCTGACCCGGACGCGCCGACGCTCCTGTTGAACGCCCACGTGGACACCGTGAAACTGGTCGAAGACTGGGACGAAGACCCGTGTTCGGGCCGCATCGAGGACGGGAAACTGTACGGACAGGGCGCGTGCGACATGAAAGGTGGCCTCGCGGCCGTCATGGTCGCCTTCGACGCGCTCGCCGACGCCGACCTCGCGGGGGACGTGCTCCTCACGGCCGTCGTGGACGAGGAGGGCCCCTACGGACTCGGCACCGACCGACTCATCCGAGACGGCGTCGTCGACGACTGCGACGCAGCCATCGTCACCGAACCCGGCCCGATTCTCGCACAGGAGGACATCGAGAACCCGGCGCTCCTGCTCGGCGCGCGCGGCCGCTACTTCTACGACATCGAAGTGCGCGGGCAGGCCGCACACGGGTCGAAACCGGACACCGGCGTCAACGCGGTCGTCGAGGCCGGCAGACTCGCGGCCGCGCTCGACGACCTCGACGTGGGCGACCACCCGAAACTCGGCTCGGGGTCGACCTGCCCGCTGAAAATCGAGGGCGGAAGCCAGACGCTTTCCGTCCCCGAGCGCGCTCGCCTCATGGTCGACCGTCACGTCGTCGTCGGCGAGACCCTCGAAGACGCCCGCGACGACGCCGAGCGCGCCGTCGAGGAACTCGGCTTGGAGAGCGAGGTCGACGTGGGATTCCGCGAAGCCCCCGACGAAGGCATCCGATACGGCCCCTACGTGACCGACGAGGACCACCCGCTCGTGGGCGCGCTCGCGGACTCGACCCGCGCCGTCGCCGACACCGACCCCGCCTACGGCTACTTCTCCAGCGTCGGCGACTTCAACTACCTCGGCGACCGCGCCGACCTCCCGACGGTCATCATCGGTCCCGACGGCGAGAACATCCACGCCGCCGGCGAGTTCGTCTTCACCGACGACGTGGTCCAAGTGGCCGACATCGTCGCCGACGCCGCCGTTCGGTACCTCGGCTGACGCGGCGTTCGTTCCCGCCCCCGAGGCCGCGCGTTCTCAGCGCCGAGAACCGGGCGCAAACACCTAACAGCCCCGCCCGGTACCTCGGACACAATGACAGCGCCCCCGCTCACGTCGGTCGTTTCGGCCCGCACCGACGTCGAACTCGCCGCCGTCTTCGAGCGCGTCTGGGAGGCGCGGGGCTACGAGACGCGCGTCCGGTTCCGCGGCCCGGACGTGCACGTCGAAGCCGCCGGGGAGACGCCCGAGGGCGCGACGCGCGAACTCCGAATCTGGATTACGACCTCCGGAACCGTCACCGCGGACAAGACGAGCGCGTTCGTCCGGCGGTGCGAGCGCGCCGGCATCGAACCCTACGTGGCGGCGGTCGGAGGCGGCCGCGTCGCCCCCGACGCCCACCGCCGAGGGCTCGTCGTTCTCGACGCGCCGGCGCTCGCCGTCGAAATCCGCGAGACCGGCGTCGAATCGTTCGTCCGCGACCTCGCCGCCCGAGAGGAACGGCCGGCGACGAACTGGCTGGGCGAGCGAATCGAAGGCCGCGGAGGCGATGGCGACGACGGCACAGAAGCCGAGCGCGACGAGTCCGAGAACGACGACGCCGGGCGAATCACCCGTCGCGAGGCGCTCAAAAGGGCAGGAGCCTACGTCGCCGGTGGCCTCGTCACGTATCTCGCCGTCGAGCAAGTCTCGGATTTCGTCCAGCGCTCGCCGAAGCTCCGCGCCGCGGTCGCCCGCCGCGCGGCGTGGGTCGACGACCGCCTCCCCGACGTGGCGCTCCCGACCGTCGAGTGGTCGATTCCGACGCCCCAACCGCTCTCGGAGGAATCGACCCTCCCGAACCGAACGGCTACGGTATCGACGCCGGCGAACGCGACGGCGATTCCGTACGCCGACCTCCGGCGGAACCCGGAGTCGTACGCGGGGACTGCCGTCACGTACACCGGCCGCGTCGAGGAGACGTTGGAGCGCGACGGGGTCCGACTGGCGCTCGTCGCCGTCGAGGACGACCGAGGGCGACCGAGCGGCGACGTGGTCGCTCGATGGCCCGCGGGGCGCTTCTTCGAGGACGACATCGGCTTTCGACTGCTCGCCGACGAGCGCGTCCGGCTCTGGGGCGTCGTCGCCGGCGAGGGCTCGATTTCGGGTGGCGTGCAGTACCCCCGTATCGACGTGTCCGTGTTGGAGAAGGCGTGAGCGGGTCGGTGGTCGGGTGAGACCGATGGTGATTACTCGGTTGCGGGGCGAGAGCGAGGTGGCCGATGACGACGGCACCGTTCCGAACCGAACTAGGCACTCGGTGATGCGGAGCCCTATGAGTGCCGAGGCCACATAACTAACGTTAGAATCTTCTATCTAATCGTACAAAGACCTAGCGATACTATCGACTTGGTTTGTAGATTTAAAATTCTGATTGATGAGTTCAGCGGACGAGAGATCGAGAGTACAGACATAGGGTTCGTTTGATGAACGGAATAATATCGCCCTCGGTGGCTGCGCAGTAATACTATCTCCTTCAAAAATTGCGCACTCTCAGAAGATTATCTACAAACAGGGCAGCTGACTTGCTCCTCTTCAGCATCTTGCTTCACTAAGAAATTGAATCCACAGTCTGGGCAAGTAATCCGCTTTGTCTCAATTGAAAGATGAGGTGATGGTGTCTCAGGTTCGCCGAAGTCAATCTCGCTGGAGTCTGTCTCGAGATTGATAGAGCTATTTGATGAGATTCCGCCAAATGCATCTTCCAACGCGTCACTCAATTCTTTTTCCGCCATTCGACGGAGTTCTCCTTCTGCCACAGAGTGGCTGTAATCCGCCTGCTCGTCGGTGAGAAATTGATCAAACTCCTCAATCCAACCGCAGTATGGACAGCGTAGATTTAGATAATGCTCGTCTTGGTAAGTATCTGAGTGGATGGCGAATTTCCCATCACAGTTCGGGCATTGTCTGGGGAACATTCCGTTCTCATCGCTCGGCAAATCTATACTCACTTCTTTTTCAGTCATACTATCACACCTCCCTTCTGCCAGATATTGTTGAACTGATTAACAATGTTATCCCGGTTGATGGGTCTAAGCTCGGATGCAGTGTGTTGAGTGTCTCCTGCATCGTGGAACGAATGACCCCATGCCCAGCCGTCCTCTCTGTCCCTGATTATGTATCTATCGTGGAACGGCCAATCACTGTCTGAAACTTCCCTAACTTCGATTTCTGGATGTTGATTAGCAAACTGATTAACCCGTTGTTGATAGCCTTGACCAGTCACTCGGCCTGAGGTGACTACCTTGATTTCAACACCAGACGGAACGTGCTTCAGAAGGTCGTATAGTGGTTTTCGGGCATATCGGTCGATGATTATGATTTCATTCCGAGATAGTTCTACGAAGTCCCGAAATAGGTTTTCAGCCTTACCTGATTCATTAGGTCCTATCGACGCCTGTCTGAATGTTTTCTTAGCTCCAGACCTCGGTATTTCAACTCCGTCATCCACGTACTGCTCGTACCTTTTGATACCCTGGTCCGTGATTTTGGTATCATGGTAGAATAGGCCACCTCCACCACCGAGTGTATCGACTAACCTCTTCTCTTTCAAGTACCAAACATTCAGATCAACTTCGTCTTCGTCACTGCCTACTTCGTCAAGCAAGTTGTCACGGGTTAGATAAGCATGTCCTGGGTTCTGTCGATCTGCATTATACAACGCGTCTAATACGTTATACCGGATATTTGAATCCAAAATCGTGGGATGGCCTTGTCCAGAAATTTCCTCGATGCCTTTAGCAGTTATCTGAACTGTAGAGATCTTCCTCCCAATCGCAGCATTGTTATCGACATAATCGCTGTCCATCCTCTGGACATTGTATACAATATCGTTCTCCTTGAATTGGCTTAGTTCCTCAAAGAGCGTGTTACCGTCCTGACCTCTATAGGGACTCTCTTCAAAAGCCTCGTAGAGGAGCTTCAGGATTTCTCTCTTTATTTTGTCGTCCTTCTCACTCATCTTACAAAACAAACATGACCTCATGCTGAAATAGATTATGCCGAGAAGCAGTTTGCTACTGGATATGCTGATTGTTTAGCTTAAGATCGCCCTCCCGGTCTGCTTTGCGTCCGGCTTGGAGGAGTGTGTGGAGTGCTTGGCGGCAGTCTCCTGAGGTTTCGGCTACGTTGCGGGCGATTTGTTCTATGACTTCTTGGGAGACTGATCCGGGCCGGAATGCTTGTTCGACTCTTTTTTGAAGGATATTTTCGAGTTGGTTCTGGTTGTAGGGTTTGTATTGGAGTGTTTGACAGGAGAGTCGACTTTGGCTTCTGGGGTCGAGATGGATTTGGGAGGGGTGTTGGTTGGAGACCATGATGATGCCGATTTTGTGGGCTGCTTGTTCGTTGAGCAGTTGGAGGTCGTAGATGACTTCGGTTCCGTCTTTGAGCTGGTCGAACTCATCGAGCGCGATGGCTACTGAGTAGTTTTTATCGAGCCATTCACGGATTTTCGAGAGGAGTTCGTCTACAGGTTTGCCTTTCCGTGGTGCGGGATATCCGAGTTGGATCAGTAGTTCTGTGAGTAGGCTGGGTCTGGTGTTATACTGCCAGCAGTTGATGTAGACTGGTTTGACTCGTGTTTCCTGTTCGAGTTGACCGAAGACGTGTTGTACGAGTGTGGATTTACCGACTCCAGATGGTCCGTGAATGAGAAGGTTTTCTCCAGTTTTTCTATGTGTGAGCGGTCGGACTGCATCTGCGATTCGTCGCAGCTCATATTCTCTTTCAATTGGCTTGTCCGGCTGGTGGTCTGCGGTTAGATAGGTTTCAGAGCGTAGTATGCCGTTGTCTTTTTTATTGCGGTCGAACATTTGATAATAGGCCTCATCAATAGTCTTCTCTTCGAATGAGAGTTCTCAGATTTTGTACCTGATTTGAATGTTCGTTAACAGTTATACTAGGTATGGTAGAACTGGATTTCAGATGGAACCGAATACTATAGTTAGAGAGTTTGTATAGGGCGATACTAGTATATCTCTTCATCCGAAACACCCTGCTCAGAAAATAGTGTAACCCTCCAAAGACCGACCGGTGAACTGTGATGAAGCTAAACGTGATCAAGGATACTGAACCGCTGCAACTTGACTATAGACCTGAGGTAGTGGTAAACCGCAAAAAGGAATATAGACTTCTGAACTCGTTCGTGGAAATGGTTTCTGCCGGGGAAAGTCAGAACCTGTTGTTACATGGCTCAAGAGGTACGGGAAAGACATTGTTACTCCGGAAGACTGTCTCACAACTTGAATCTGTGAACCTGGTCTGGGTCTCATGCAGAGTCCACGACACCCAATATAAGGTGTTGAAACAGATTTCAGAGGCAGTTACTGGCAAGAATACTAAGACAGGTCTTCATACCTCAGAATACCAGCGCACGATTCAGGAGCGAACAACACAGGTTCAGACCCTTGTTGTATTGGATGAGATTGAATTCCTCTTACTGAACAACGGGAACGACCTGCTGTACTACCTCTCACGAACCAACCCCGATAAACTGAGCGTGGCATTGACGTACTCCAGTTCTCAGGAGTTCTCGGAACTCGTCGAAGAACGAACCTACAGCACACTCTACCCAGAAACACTCGAACTCGAACCATATAGCACCGAAGAAGTATACCAGATTCTGGCGGAGAGAGCCCGGCTGTCTCTCAAACCACGTTCCCTGCAACACGAAGCACTAAGCTACATCTCAGAAACAATCCGAAATCCAGCAATAGGACTATACTGGCTGAAGATTACCGCAGAGCACGTTGAGGACGCGATACACGCAGAAGACGTCAAAGCCTGCTACGAGAGCGGACTCCAAAGCTATGTGTACGAACAACTGGAGCACTTCTCCGAGCACCACAAACTGCTGTATCAGGCCATCGAAGAATTATCCAAAGAAGAAACTACGACCAGCTCCGGGAAGGTCTACAAACAATACCAACAACTCTGCAAAGCACAATCCAAAAAACCGTTGAGCGATCGGCGTATCAGCGACCACCTCAAACAACTCGAAAAACTCGATCTCATACAGGCAAAGTACCACTACGGCGGACGAAAGGGAAAATCCAGAGAGATTCGTTTATCTAATCGAAGTGTGCCGCTCTGATACTTTCTATCCGATCTTCCTCTACACTATCAAGCTCTTCAAATCGGTTGATCAAGTCCCTCGCAGCATTTTCTACTGCATTATTACCTGAACGATCGAGGACGCCTTCTACTCGAGCCAGGATCTGGTCTTCTTTGCCGTAGTACTGTTTGAAGCCCGTGATTTGTTCGATAACCGTTTTTTGCTGCTTTGCATTTAGGTTCTCGGTGAGACGGTTGCTCAACCGCTCCATAAGTCGAGATCCCTGATTTTTATCCAATTCATCAGGTAGCGATTGTAGAATTTCGATTAGTGGTGTCAGATGTTCCGGTTCTTGGTTGTCACTGAGTCTCTGCATTACCTCTTCGCGAACATCGGCCACTACGGCAGCTCTTCGGTCCGAGTCGGCTTCTTCAGCAAATTCGTCCCAGAGTTCTTTGTAGAGCTCGTAATATCCTGCATTTCCGCGGAGAAGATTCTCCACCTCTCCGATGAAACTTTCTTGTTCTGAGGCAGTGAGCCTTGAGAACTCTTGGGCAATGGGCATCAAGAGCGTTCGTTTTACGTTCTTGTTCGTTTCGTTCCTTGCTTTGTGTCCACAGGCATCGATCACTTTCCCAAATTCACCTTCCAACCTGTCGGGGCACTCTTCGATGACTCTCAACCCAATCTGTCTTCGGTTATTGTTATTATTTCGTGCCAAGCTTGCAGTCTTCTCTACAATTTTTGAATTGAATTCTGCTGGGACTTGTGGAATTACTTCATTCACTATGAATGAGTCGTCGTTGATGTGTCCGGGGATCCGTGAGAAGAACGCGTCAACCTCTTCCTCTGTGTCAAAGACGGGAACCTCATTTTTAACGGCAAAATCAAAGATCTCCCGGGTATTATTTGCGTTCCAATTTTTGAACAGATCCGAGATCCAGTGTCCGAAATCCGAGCGTGTATTCTCTGAGAACGAACCATAGAACCGGATACAGGATTTGACGAGAGTCAAGTCCTCGTTACTCTTAGAATCAACCAGATGGTAGATTCTGCCGTGTAGATTCTCAGCAGATTCCTCTGTCAATTCTGGCTTCAGAGTATCGAGACTCTCCGCTAATGACTGATCGATTTGGTTACTCTGGTTGCCGCTGTATCCCTCTCGAAGTTCGAGGAGTTTCTCCACGTAGATACTCCGTTCTTCAGGACTTGCCTTCCGATCAAACTGAGTATAATGTTCGGTGTTCGCATATTCGTTGTTCGAGTCATCAATTTCAACTATAGAAGTCGAAATTTCGATGATTTCTGTAGTCACTAGAACTTCCTGTGCCACATCGGAATCAGCGAGCATCTTCAGGGCCTCGGTCAATGATTCATCACGCAACTCTGTGATGTTATTAGACAACGTATCGATTGTTCTACGGGGTATCTCCTTTGCGTGGTCGATGAATGCCTGCAGTACACCCTTGTTGAACCCGCCTTCAGATTTGATTAGATCGGCAAACCTCTCGAAGCTGTCTCTTATACACATNGCCCGCTCAGAGATGTGTATAAGAGACAGAGCTAGCATCAAGATATTTGAGGAATTGTCTTCCTGGTTCTCTTGTCAGGTACCGCCCGACAACACGTGATACCTCATTTTGCTCCTCTTCCTCAAGCCTGTCGAACACATTGACCAAACTATTGATGATAGCATACATCGGTTGGTCTCTGCTAATCGACTGGTAAGTTTGAAGCTCGTCGTCGATTGCATCACAATATTGGTCGAAGGATCCTCCCTTTTCACGGATGTCCTTGATTCGGTCAAGTAACTCTGATTGCTGACCCGTCTTCAGGAACCTCATTACCTCGTCGAAGTCTTCCAGCCCTGACGAGTATGACTGATCAGAAAGATTCAGAAACGGACGGATATTTGCAGTTGTGACGCGCTGTGTAGAACTGAGGAAAGACTTGAGACGAGATTCCTTTGGCTCGTTCTCATCCACTTCCAGGATATCTTCTACTCGTTTTTCCTTCTCGTCGTCCGTCAATTCCTTCTTGAAATATGAATTGATGTCGTCTAGCAGGTAAGGATCCTCAACAAGTTGCTTGTGGAATTCAGGATACTCTTCCTCTATAATCGATATTTTAGCGAGGAAGGGCATATCACTGGTAATTCGTCCCTCAGTCAAGATCCCGCCATTTTCTCGCTCACGCGCAATACTTCGGAGTGTGACTAACCGGTTGATTGCGTGTTTTATCCGTCTAGGGTTCTCGAAGTAGGCGTTTACAATTATGTCAACTGCTTCTTCATCAAGAGTGTCAGATAGTTCCTCATTCTGTTCGTGAGCATATTTTTCGACGTCCTCTTTTTGGAAAGGGGGAATTCGAAGGTGAGTCTGGAAGAACTTTCTCAGGAACTCCCGCTCATTTCTCGTATCACCGAAAAAGTCGTCCTCATTTATCGCTTTGAGATGACTTTCTAATGCCTCATCATCGCATGGGATGAGATAGATACAGCGTTCGTCTTCAAGGAACGTTTTCAGAGATACGAGTACATCATAGACTGTGCTGCTCTCACACCTATCTAAATTGTCTACAGTGATGATGACTTTTTCAGCCTCTGTTTCCTGGATAATAGAATCAAAGATTCGCTGGTATGCTCCTGTCCATTCCTTTCGTGGGTACAGAAACTTTCTCTGAATTGTCTGAGCGACAGTATCCAATTGTTGTAGGACGTATCCTAAAATTGGAAGCAATAGTCCGGTTACAAAAACAGAAGCAACCGCTGAGTATCCACCATATTCTAATAGAGCGGCTGCCCCGGCAATCGCGATGAAGCTGATTGCGAGTAGTGGACTATCGTTCCAGAAATTCTTGATGACATCTACTGGGTTGCCTTGCTTTGAGATCTCCTCTTCTTCTTGAACGTCGTAGAGTCTTCCTGTGATTTCGTCTTCGCCCAGGATTCCTTCGCTTCCTTCGCCGTTTACTGCTTCTCCGATTTTTTGGTCCAGTTCGAGAAGTAGTTCTGTTCGGATTGAGTCCTCGGCGTGAGCCCATGCATCAAATTGGATACAAAGTACGTTTTCGAACTCCTCATTATCTCGGATGCGGTTGTAGAGTAAGTTGATTATCGAGCTTTTTCCGGAACCCCATTCGCCAAATATACCCACATGCCACGGAGGTGTGACGTTATGAATTATCTCAGAGAGAGTGTCGACGTATTCGATATGACCAAAACTGTCATCTTCCTCAGATTTGATTGGGTTGTCTGTTAGATACATCCGACGTTCATCAGAGGAGGTCATTAGACACGAATCTGTACTCTAATTATAAATAAACCTGTTAATCATATAGTGTTTTGAACCATGAGTTAGTATCGTCGTGTTCATCGATTTCAACGAGTAGTTGTCTTCTCTCTGACTCTAATTCCTGTATATCCCGCCAGTGTTGTCGTTTCTCTGTTCGTAGTTCTTTGTAGAAGCGGTCGATCTGGTTTTTCAATCGTTGTTTCTTTTCTTGTTGGCCGAAGGAGTGGTGGTAGAGGTCTTTGAGGCGTTGTTTGTACCAATCAAGCTTGGATTTGAGTTCCTCGATCGCGTCTTCGTGGATCTTGTCTCGTTGTTGGAGTTGGTCGTCTATCCTATCGAGTTCGTCTTCCAGTCGTTGTTCGTGTCTCTGCTGGGATCTTTCGAGGAGGCGTGTCCATTCGGGTTCCTGGTCTTCGAGGAAGAGTTCGACGTCGCTGTAGTCAGGGTACTCCATCAGAGAAGAGAATTGGGAAAAGGGAGTGATTGGTGTTATTCCGGGCCGTGTTGCGTTAGCCGCCGGTATTCCTTTGCTTTCACTCTATAGAATTTCGGCAAACCCTCTACCTCTTCTTCAGACCAATCACTAACTACGGAAAGCAATCTTTCTGCTTCTTGAATCAGTGAGAATTGGGACATAGAATCTAACTCCGCAGTGAATAGAGATAGAAGACCTGCCTCACCTTGTTTCAAATGACAGACAAACTTTTAATCTTCAGATATATAGGGTGGGGTATGATGCCCTCCCGTTTCACCAAGTTCAGAACACGAGCTTCTTTTCTCAAAAACTGTGGGAAGGCAGTTATGACGGGGGGAAAATCAGAGTTACAAGTAGCATTTGATGGTTCCAGTTGCGCCCTGAGCACGGTGAAGCTGGTAAAACAAGAGTGTGAAGAGGGGAACATCCCAGAACCATACTGTCCTGTACCTTGGAGACCATCAAACCAAACAACATACGTAGATGGTACCTCTCCTGCTCGTTCCTGGGAGGAACCAGACGATCGCAACCTGTGGACGGAACCACCTCAAAAACACGTGCCTCTTGAACCCGAGTACTCATGTCCTAGTTGCCGATGCAGAATCGAATTTGGTTTGTTGACGTGTGTTCGGTGCGATACCTCGCTGATATGGACAGATGAAGGACCGGTGCCAGTACGAGATACTGAACTCGAGGAGATGCGCGTCAGTGTTCAATCCAAGTCCAGTCTTTGAAGCTTATCGAGTATCCCGTTGTCCTCGAGATCTGAAAGACGCTCTAGCACCTTCTGTTTCGCCTCATTCTCTGATTTTCGTTTCAAACTGAGCAAGCGCCCGCAAGTTCGACATTCACTGAACTCGGGCTGGTTTTCGCTGCCACAGAAATGACAGACGATGTTTTGATCTTCGTTTTCTTCGGTGTCGAGTCCGTATTGTTCTCGGATGGCTTTGTTGACGTCGTCGTTGTTTAGGTGGACATAGACTTTGGCTCGTCCTGATCCGGGTACCCAGCCGGCGAACTTGTTGAGCTGTTCATAGCCCATGAAGGTCGCTACCTCTGTTAAACGAGTGTGACGAAGGTTATACGGCCGGCGCTTGTTTTTTGAGATCCCGGCTCTTTCACACGCGTCTTTGAATCTGCTCCGGTAAGCCTGGTAGCTCATCTCATCCCGTATATCGGGTTCGTATTCGCAGTTATCTGAGTGCCTCACCGGTATTTTCCCGCATTTCAAACACTGGTGTTGTTCTCTTTTGACCCAGAGAGGGGCACTTGTGTCCTCGATGTCTCCGATTTCTCCGCCGAAGGGGTGGTGAGCAATCCATTCACGAAGAGTTCTTCCGGCACGGACTAACTGGTTCGTCCTGTCAGGAGTTCCTTTGAGACCTTCGAGGAAGATGAAATCGCCTTTCCCGTTACTGGTGAAATCACCTATGCTGCAATTCAGTAGTTCGCCAGGTCTTGCAGCGGTCTCGTAGAGGGTGAGCGTGAAGGCTCTATCGCGAGTATTCTGCAGTTGCTTCAACAGGGATTTCAGTTCTGTTTTTGTGAAGAGGTCGTCTCGTGAGACGGTTTTTTCCTTCCTTGAGATATGGACTGAGAAGAAATTGACTTTATCCGGGTGTTCGTCTCCGCCGTTTTCCATTTTGTAGAACTTTTTGAGTGAGGCTCGGAATTTGGCCTTGGTGTTTTCTGCATAGTCGCTGCGGTTGACTTCTGCAACGATGGTTTTCAGGTCGGATTCGCTTGCCTGTGTTAGTTTGAATCCTGGCGGTGCGAACTTGTTGAGAATGGTTTTCAGGGAGTAGATCTGGCGTTGTTGTTGGCTTTCTCCTATGCCCTCGGCTGAGACTTCGTTGATGAAGTGGAGTATTGCTTGGTAGTTTTCCTCGCTTACTTCGTCTTTCAGGTTTTGAAGTGTTTTTGATACATTGATGTATTGGGTAGATGTCATAGCGATTGTTCTCCTGTGAAATTTGAAGGAGAGAGTGGGGAGACGATGGTTCAGATGAGGCGTGGTTGAACCGAAATCAGGGGTTCAGTGGTCTGTTAGAGTACTTTACTCTGAGTGCAGTGGCTGTTTCTTTTGGTTTTCACAGCGTTTCTCTTGGCCTCAAATGACCTCATTTCGGTTGTAGACCACTAGACGGCCGTTATACCGGGCGGGTGGACCAGGCTATTAAGCATTCTGTGGTCGTTACTCATCGTTTCCTTTGCTCTCCTCACTTCGTTTGAGGTTTCAAGAGAAACTTGGTCTAGAATTTTTTTATAACAAATACATAGTTAGTTGCTAATATTGGATAAAGACTATAATCACAATCGTTGAAAATGATTCATGGGGAAATTAGGAGATATCGAGGTTGCGGATTCTACGGCATCACATAAGTCGGGTGCAGCTCTGCTTTTGAATCAAGAGCCTTCAGAAGACAATACGATCCAGATTGGCTCGGACTGGGAAGTAGAGCTTGAACAAGGTAACCCCTATGCAGTAGCACGAGGGCAGACAAACTACTCTGTAGACGATGTCCTTCTACACGCTCATGAAGCAATACAGAAAGCCCTAGACATCTTCAGCTTTCAAAACGAGGGGGATTTCTCATGCAAAGACGTCGACAGACAGCGGCTCATCTGGTGGAGAGAAAATTCTAAGCAACATATCCGCGCAGTCAACATTAGCCCACTAGGAGTCTCTACCTCAGCAGCTATAGCGACTACCGGCGGTTCAAACCAGCAGTCAAATCAACAAACATCAAGTCAGGCCACTTGGCACGAGTGCTTGAGGTATTTCCGCCTTGCACAAACGACAGACGATCTTTTTGATGCCTACAGAAATGTCTACCTCGCTTTGGAGATGATTCTAAGTCACCGAGATCCTCAACAGAATGAAGGTGAAAAAGCTTGGTTCAAGAGAGCTCTGGGAAGTGCTCACCAGCAGTTTGACCTTTCGAAATTTGCACCGAACCCACAGAACCCAGTCGATTCTATTGTCCAACAACAATACAAGGACACTCGAGTCAAGCTATTTCATTCAAAAAAAGGACGTTCAAAACTTCTCCCGCATGACGAAAAAGACAGGGAACACGTTCAGGAAGCGTTTGAAAGTCTGACTTCGATAGTGGTGAAAATAATTCGGAATGAACTGAATATCCATCGAGGGTCTGGGGGGATGACTCACTCTGGGTTCGAATTCGTGACTTCTTGGATTACCAATGAGAAAGAGCTTGAAGTCAAAATTTCAAGTGACAGTTCTCCACTTGATTCGGGGGAGACACTGACTAGCTCTCCTTGGCAGAATTCGCATACGTTATCAAATATCACCTATTCTAAAAACCACAGTAAGCCGGGATTGAGGTGTGTCCTCTCAAGTGATTCTGTAGCAAATATCGGACAGAAGACCATTCGGAGAATGGGACTGGTCAAGCACGATGATGACCAGAATGTGTTGATTTCTATTGGAAGTACAGAAGCAGACCTTACACTAAAGAACGTTGACCAGTTTGAAGTTCTGAAAGGTATCGAACTGCAAAACAAAGATCGTGCAAAGACGAGATTCCAGACCTGAAAGATGTATATTCCGGTGTGTCGAAACCGCCGAACACCCTACTTCGGAGCAATCTCGTCTGTGTTGAGGTCCCGAAGCAGTCGAAACACAACCCGATCACTGAGCAGGTCTTTGTCTTCGAGTCTTTGGCGTAGTCCGTCCTGAATCTCCTTTGTTTGGGTGAGAATCCAGATCGTGTCGAAGCCTCGTTCCAGGTGTTTTTCTACGTGTTCGATTTCTCTTGGGTTGTTTCCCATGGCGATCTCGATTACGAGTTCCATGAACCCGAGTTGGACGTAGACATCTGCGTCGTAGGTTTCGAGTTCTGCTGCCCAACCTGCTTCTTTGAAGAGGTGTTTGATGTGGTGTTGCCAGTATTGGTGGACGATGCCACCACGACCCCTACTGTTCGTATCCAGACCTAGAGTGTTCTCTGCGTGTTTCCGGCCTTTCTTGGTGAGTTGGAGGAGTTTTCGTTTGCCTTGACCTGTTTTGACGTTGCGTTCGATTGCGAGGCCGGCGTCGACGACCTCGTTTTTCGCCTTGTTTCCTTTGTAGGTGCTCGGGAACTGCTCGTAGCGTTCTGTGAGCTGCGTGAATGGGTTCTCAACAAGGTCTTCTAGGAATTGTTTGCCGTCGCTGGAAAGTCCAGTTTCGTTTGTGGGGTCTTCGAGTATCTCTGGTTCCTCGAGTTTCTCTGAGCGGCCAGGTGCAACGACCTGAGTGTACTCGGGCGTAGTTTCCCTTGACCTCGAATCCAGATCTTCCCAGTTCTCTGCTTGAAGCCTCTGTAGTTCCTTATCAGAGACGTCCTTGTTCAAGTGGAAGTTATCGAGTTGGAGTCGGACCGGTGGTTGATTCCCGGTTTGTAGGACGGCTTCTCCGATATCGAGGTTGTAGGCAGCTTGTTTCTGTTGGGTGGTGAGGTTGAGTGATTGGGCGATTGCCTGGAACTGTTTGTAGTCACCACTCGGCAAGAGAAACTTGGTGTAGGTGTTGGCCTTGATCGAATCAGTGAGTTTCGTGGCTTCTTGATCGCCTACGATGAGTCCTTCGCCGAACTCCCTCATTTTGGCGGTGAGTTCGTCGATCTCTGGTAGGCCTGCTGCATCCTGACGCTCTTTGTAGACGGAGAAGACTCGCTTTCCTTCGTCTAAGAGGAAGACGTGTTGGAGTCCTTGGTTTCGGTGGTTTTGGGCTACGCGGTAGGTATAGACGTAGGCGAACAGTGTTTCCATGAGGAAGTTTTGAATGTCTCTGCTGAGTCCGTCGAACTCGAAGACAACATTTCTCTGCAGCAGTTCCTCGATGGGATAGCCTTCACTGCAATCGAATATGGTTCCAGCAACGAGGTTCATCGCCTCGATTCTGTTGAGGACGGTGTCGCGGTAGTTCGCAGTCTTGCTTGTGGGATTGAGTCGGTCTTTCTTGATGAGTGTCTCTAGTTCGTGGAGGCTTGGATACGGCTCACCGGTTTCCACGAACAAGCCATACAGTTTGTAGAGGAACACGGTTTGTTTGAGCAGGTAGTTCTTGGATGCAGAGAGCAAGCTCGTTGAGTGACCGAACATCTCGACAAATACCTGTGCCCAACGCCGAGGCATGACTCCAGGCGGTGGCTTCAACGGGTTGAACTTCAGCTCACTCCACGGCAAAACCAAGAGTTCCCCATCTTCCTCCAGTAAGTGTCTGTAGTCCTGTTTGAGGTCGAAGGCCCAGAACGGCTTGTCAAGCTGGCTAACAAGGTTGTAAAAGAGCGTAGTCTTACCCGATCCAGACTGACCCACTGCGAGTAAGTGCCGAGTGAGCTGATCCTCCTCTAAAGTGGCTCTCCTGCCGTTGCACTCTCCAAGCGCGATACCGTCTCTGGGGGAAAAAGAAGATGAAGAAGGGGTTGTGTTGAACGGGTTTTCGTGGTACTCTGCAATCTTTGCTTCGAGGAGTTTTCTGACCTGTTTCTGCAGATGCGTGTTCTCTGTGATTGTGGCTGCCTTTACGAGTTTGAGCAGCTGTGGCTCTGGTTCGAACTCTGTGTTTTGAAGCAGCTGAATGAGTTTCTCGTCGATGACCGCGTTCACCACTTCTCGAACAGTTCATCGATATCACTCAATCGAGGACCATTCAGTAGTCGTTCATATCCTTCAAGCGCCATCTCATAGTGACCGTGAGGAAAGTAATCGAAGATCTCGTACCTGGTCTTCCCACGGTCCTGAGTGAGATACAATCGATCTTCTGGACTGCTGGAGTTGTAGAGTGTTTCTGCCTCTATGTATGCGGCTTTGAGCTGTTGGTACTCCCGTTCATGGATAGGCATCTCTGCATCTGAAATCGGTTATTCTCACCCCTCATTCTCGTCCTCTTCGTTGGGTTTGTAGTTTTGAATCCTCTCAAGTTCGGTTTCATAGAACTTGGTAAGCTCTTCATCGAGCAGTTCTCCGCCGTCTGGATAGGGCTCACCGGTCTCGATATCGGTTCTGTAGGCGACTGCCTTCTCTAATTGTTCTCTGGAGAAGTAACCCCATTCCCATCGGTCGTAGGTGTTAGGGGATTTAACCCGGCCAAAGTACAGTCCGTCTTCTTCGGTATCGTAGGCTTCCCACTTCCAATCCGGCAGTAGGAGTGCTTCCCAAGCCGCTAACGGCTCCTCATACTCGTCTTCGTCTTCATATTCTGAAATACAATGTTCACCTCATATACCATACACAGGGCGTCAAGCAGGTAGTAGGAAACGAGAGACTACACTTCAGTTGAGGTCAACTATAGAAGAAAGATGAAGGGGAAAAGAAAATCGAGGTTTAGTGGTGTGATTTTGTGAGTTGTTGGATGGCGTCCCATTCGTGTTCCCAGTGTGGTTCGAGGTCGGGATTTTCTACGAGTGTGTTGATTCTCTGGTTGACAACTTGTCTTCCAAGTGTGTTGGCATCGGGGACTTCTGAATAGTTGTTTTCGAGGAGTGTGGCTGCTTTTTCGAATCCCCGGTCCAGCTCGTAGTCGGGGACGTCTTCTGTATAATGTGTGAGTGCGCGTGTTGCAGCGTTGTAGGTCTCCCAGAGTGTCGGGTTCTCAGGGTCCTCGACTTCATCGTATAGTGCGTTGAGTAGGTCGGGTAGCGGTTGTTCCAGGTACTCATCGATACCGAGTTCCATGAGGACAATCAGTGCTTCATCTTGGTTCAGGAAGCTCTGGCTCTGTGCTGTTTCTAGTCGTCTCTCGATTTCTTCTGGGCTTTCTATGACGGCGTCGACAGCGTTGTATGCAAGTCCGGGCTGGAATGGCTCGTTGTGGGTCTGCTGGAAGTGTAGGTCTGAGCTGAATGCCATCATTCCGTTACTGCAGATTTGTCTCAGTGCTCCGACGTCGTATTTGAGTGCGTGGAAACCACTGTGTCCTGATCTGATCTTCAATCCCAGGTTGATTGGGTCGTCTTCGCTGGCATAGACTGTGGTTGCCTCGTTGAAGTTGAGGTATCCACTCATCTTGTGAGCGGACGGTGAGAGTGAGATGTACCCGTCGACTTCGAGGTCTTTGTCTCTGTGTCTCTCGATTGCTTTACCTGCTGATTCGAGGATGTCTCCGTACTGGATGACGTTGTAGAAGTCCTTTGAGGAAGAGACTACCCCTGTGGCTCGACCATCATCGGTCCAGAGAGAATTCTTATACTGAATCTTCGTCCACTCATCGATTACCTCGTTACGCGCGTAGACGTCGTGTCTATCTACTGTTGGTAGTTGTTCTGCGGTTTCGTACAACTCGTCTAAATCTTCGAATGTATACACCTGTTCTTGGATACTGGCATCACCTTACCAAACCAAAGGACCACCAACTCAATAGTACACAACAGGAACACCTCACTTCGTATGGAAATTTATCTGGAGAGTGGGGTCTTTAGAAGTGCCATTTGATGGTTTGACCATCTCTTTTGACGGCACCGGGAACCGGGACATAGACTTGGATGCAGTCTTCTCCTTGTTTGACGAACATTCCACGCCAGTCATCAGTGGCTTGTCTTCCTCCGATTGAAACGTCATCGCCAGGCTCGCCTTCTGTAAATGAGATCCATGTCCGACCGATTCCCTCGGAGTCGTACCCGTAGACTGTGAAGCTTCCTTTCTTAGGGAGAATGACCTTGGTGCTGCTTGTAAGATAATCTGTGTAAACTGCGTTTTCAGCGAGTGAATCAACCTCCTCGAGAGAATCATAGAAAGGACGAGAATGTTCACTATCATCAGGATTCCAAGCGACTGCAATTCGATTAGCCTCCTTAGCAGGAACCTCGCGTCCTTCAGCAGCCCTAGTAAAGTGGGTGGAAAGTACTGTTATTATCCGATCATCAGGGCTCCCCACCTCCTCAACGACAGGCGGCCAATCTGGTTCAACAGGGATGATCTCGAATTTCTGGCCATCATAGGGTGTTGACTCAGCGACGTCTACCCATTCAGTATCCGAGGCTTCCTGTATCCCGTTAACTGCTAATATTGGGACTATGACTGGCTTTCCAAGTTCTAGGATGTGCTCTGCTTTTTTGATTTCTTCATGCCGGTACTCGTTGAAATCATAGTTATTGTAGATGCGAAAATGGGGCTTGTCTTCCACCGAGTTGATCTCGACCACGAATATTTGGTCAGTGTCTCCCCCGATGATGTCGCCAACCCATTTCTTAGCCACGGTTATTCGACACCGGGATGAGCCCTGTGTGATAATTTTCTTAAAATCAACATCCGGCCCATAGGTTCTATAATCGTCATCACATCTCGACCCTGAATCGAACTCTCCACGCAGATACGTCACCTCCTTATTGCCATAGGAGTCTGTGAGCTTGTCGAGTCGGACGCAGTCTCCTTCCTCAAGGTCAATGTTGGCAATTTCCTCAGGGAGGTATATCCTGTGTTCGTCCCTGTCCGTGACTTGAACCTCTTCGGGGTGGTAGCTGCATTTTCGAGCGACGATACTTGACTCACTCATAGTGACTAGTGTGTCATTTTCTAGGGCATAATGGTTATTCAGATTAACAATATCCCGTTGCCCTGCTTCTATGCTGTTTGTAGGCTGCTTGAGATGCTGATTGAAGGCTGAATCGGGTTTGCCTGGAAGTGGTGAGAATGTATGAAATCCCCTCGTCAGTGGAAACGCTGTACCCGGCCTTTGGCTGGGTGTTGCAGTATGAACCGCCTTGTCCAACGTCTGGTCCTGAACCATTGGTTCAGTTGATTCAGAGCCTTCTTCAGTTCACGATTGCCGCCGGGCTCATGCTTGGAGCTCTCGGCTTTGCGGTGGTCGGAGTGATGTTCATCATTGGTGGTCTTGAGACCCGCCGGAGAGCGAAACAGTACTTCAAGGACATCTTCATTGGCACGGTCATCTTGGTCGCTGCGCCGTCGATCATCTCGTTCATCATCTCGTCAATGTCCGGATGCGGAGGCAGCCCATGATCGTTGCACAGTCCACACCGGAACCTTCACCGACATCAGGTGGTGGAATCTTGGCTCAATTGGGTGACTCGCAGCGAGAGCTGTGGAATCTGTTGATTGAGGCTCTGTTCAACACAGCGACTCTCCACCCGAACCCCGCTGTCCAAGAGGTCTACCAGATGTCTCTATCTGTCACATACCTGCTGTTGGTCCTTGCCATAGCTTACGTGGGCTTACTGTACATCGGAAGAGAACCACTCTCCCTCGACACGCGCACAGTATTACCTCGTTTGCTCATAGCTGTCATCTTCGGGTTCATCGCCTTACCCATGCTACAGTACGGTGTTGATTTCAGCGACGCATTGGTGAAAGCCTTCCAACCTACCGATCCGGCCACAATCGGTGAGTACCTAGGCATCAGCGCAGGCGGATTACTGGCGATCCTGATCAACTACTTGCTGCTTCTCGCGTTAGTAGTCGTCTTCATTTTGAGGAACGTTTACCTCCTGTTCGTAGCCTCGATCTCGCCGCTACTGGCACTTGCGTGGGCGCTGCCGAATACCAACAGGTACGCCCAGTCGTTCATCTCGGGGTGGTTCGCTGTCCTTGCGATGGTTCCACTGGATGCACTTGCACTTCGGTTCATCCTGGCTATGACCGAAGGCTCTGCAGGATTCTCTATCACCGGGGCCTCAAATTGGGTCTTGGGAGTTGCAGCATTCACACTGCTCCTCTGGATACCCCTCCAACTATACAGAACATCACAGGCGATTGTCGGCCAAGGATTCCGGCTAACACGAGGTCTCAGCCAGGGTGTAACCCGTCTCCGCAACAAAGGATCGTCTGGGCAAAACCAAAGAGACCAATCTCAGAATTCCCGCAACCGTCGACGCCGAGGTCCGAGGTGATCAGAGTGGTTGAGAAAATCCCGATGACTCGGAGACTGGAAACCAACGTCCAATTCTTCGGCAGATTCACCTGGAAGGACCTGATCCGCCTCTGCCTCCCTGTAGCCCTCGCGTTACTAGTGGCTCCTCCAATCGAGAGAAATCACATAATGTGGCTGATCACCGTCGGAATCGGCGGATGGCTCGGTGTCATCTGGTACGGTATTCGGCCGAACGGCTACACACTCGATTACCAACTGTATCACCTCATCCGGTGGTTCCTGAGCGGTTCAAACTGATTAGACCAATGTTCAACACAACCAAATCCACAGTACCCGGCGTCCACGTCAAAAAGGCAAAGAGGCACTTTCTGGTGACCTCTGAAAACCAGCTCGTCGGAGTCCTACAGGTTGATCCAATCAACCTAGAGATGCTCTCAGAGAGCCATCAAAGTGCAATCCACGAGATATACCGAGAGCTGTTAGACGAACTCACGTACCCTATTGAGATTCACTCAACTCAACGTAGGCGGTCCCTCAAAGAATATCGTGAGTGGCTAATCGGTCAGAAAAGCAGTGAGCGACGACACAAAAAGTCCTACCTCAATTACTGTAGGAACCTCGAAAAACGGGGGATCACCACGACGACACACTACATCGTGGTCCGCGTTGATATTCGTCGCGAGAACTGTGTCCGCGAGCTCATCAGTCGGCTCAAACGCATCAAGCAAGCCCTATCGACCGATGAATTCGCAGTTAGAGGAGTCACTGGAAAGGAGCTAGAAAGACTGGGACGTCGGTTCGGTCGCCGAAAGCTTCTGGCCTACAAAGACCACATCAGACTCCCACTCAGAACTGGGTCGGATTACCGAAAGACGGTATACGTCCATGAGTTCCCAGCAAACATCGGACTGGGATGGGTAGCAGAGATTCTCCGAGTCAATGGCCTTGTAGACATAACTCAGGCTATCGAACCTGTGGACACCACGAAGGCTACAAAACAACTGGATTACCTCAGGAAGAAGTCACAGACCGAGCTCAACATCGGTCACCCAGAAGATTACAGAGGGGTCAACAAGCTGGAATCGGTTAGCGACGACGTCGAGTGGTTCCTTGACTTACTGGCAGATAGAGAGTGTACGGCTGTCAGTTACGGAGCCTACATTACTGTCCACGGCCGGTCATGGAAGCGTGTCGAGAGAGCCTTTGAACAAGTCTTGACTCTGCTCCGTAGTCTCCGTATTGACTACAGGGTTCCCGTATTCAGGAGTGACCTTGCCTACTCTGCAGATTCTCCATTGGCTGTTGACTGATTGGATGAGAAGATGTTGATGCCCTCGGTGTCAGCGGCAAGTGGCATACCGTTCGTCAATCAGGACTTCGGTGATCAACGCGGTGTGATCTATGGAATCGAAACCGAGGACGGTACGCCCGTGTTCTTAGATCGGTTCTCGTGGCGTTCATACGCGATGGTGGTCATGGGAATCACCGGCTCTGGGAAAACCTATGCTACGAAGTTGGATCTGCTTCGGATGCTGCTGGCGGTCCCCGATCTCCGAGTTATCATCGTCGATCCGAAACAGGAGTACGGTTCTACAGTCGAAGCCATCTGTGGAGAAACCTATGCTATCACGGAAGACCGTGAATACGAGTTCGATGATCGAATCCAGTGTTTCCAGGTCCTCGAACGTGGGAAACTCGAGAACATACCGCTCATCGTTGACTTGGTAGAACAGATTTACTCGGACGTCTCGAGGTATCCTGGTAAGACGCTCGTCATCATCGATGAGGCAAAGCTGTTGATGAACGACGAGGAGGGCAGGAAAGTCCTTGAACAGTTCGTCCTCGAAGCACGGGACACCAACACCGCTATCTCACTCTTGGTTCAGAGTGCGGCACACCTGACCGACTGGCATGAAGGACGTATCATCCTCGACAACGCTCACGCCAAGTTGTTCATGCGACACGAACGGGTCAGCCAGTCAATGATCGACTTCTTCCGTCTCTCAGAACGCAAACAACAGCGACTGCTAAAGCTGCGGACAGGCCGATCCTCAAAACACGGAGAAGGGATACTGGAAGTCTCAGACCAAATTAACGCGAAAGTACGGTTCGAGGCTACATCGCTCGAACACCGTCTGATTGAACCATCTCTGCGTGTCCGGCAGAAGAAGAAATCTAAGCAGAGGATTCGCCGTGAAGCCCGTTAGCTGGCACATCCCCTCCTACACCTCGGTGAATGAGGAACAAGCGGAAATACTGGCAAAGCCCAGAACGAATTTCATCCCTGTTGAAGTTCATCCGCCGTTCGACGAGGACTGTCCTGCCAGCCTCTACAACTTCATCAGAGGCGTCACCGAGATACAGACCCGGTTGCTACGAACAACGAATGCCTCGCCAACGGTCGCCTACGAAATCAGACGGTCCTCACCGGACAATCTCGTGTTCCAGTTTGTAGTTCCAAGTAAGCGTTTGGAGCGCAAGCTTCGGACCAATCTCCAAGCAGAGATACCCGCCATCAGCTTCAGCAAGGGAGTAAACGGATTACCAATCACGGCAGAGGATTCAATTGGCGGGGGNACCAATCTCCAAGCAGAGATACCCGCCATCAGCTTCAGCAAGGGAGTAAACGGATTACCAATCACGGCAGAGGATTCAATTGGCGGGGGTCTCTTGACCCCAGGGTTAAGCGACTACCAGCCGTTCCACACTGAGTTCCGTTCACCGCCGATAAACGCGATCACAGGGACCTTACATCCTCATGCGATGCGGGACACCCGGTTCGTTGTACAAGTTCTGTTCCAACCCGTTATCGGAGAGCCAGTCAGACAGTGGTGGTGGCGTCGACGAGCACGTAAACACTCCAAATACCTCAGAGGCGACAAAGAGACGCTGACTGGTTCGCGGGCCCCATCACCTCGGGAGCGAAGACAGGCCAACATGATAGACGAGAAGGTTGGCAATCGACGGTTCTGGACATCAATCCGCTTCTTAGTAATCGGAGCAGGAGACTACACGATAAGCCGAGAGAAGGAACTTGCTGGCGCTTTCAACCTGTACGAGAATCCGGTCAACGGTCAGTACTTAGGGCTATACAAACTCCGAAGCTTCCGACAGAAACCGTTCTTAGAGTTCACACACGCGGTGTGCGATCGACGGTTCGCAGGATACAGTCTCAAGTTCCAAACTTCGATTGACGAACTCGCAGCCTTCACTTCAATACCCGACCGGAGACAGCAGAATATCAGGTACGCACAGCCATGAATCCCGAAGACAGCAGAAAACTCATAGAAAACAGTGGGAGGAGGAGTAGGACAGTTCTGGGTACTCGGACTAGTCTCCTCGGTGTTGAAGAACAGGTCGTGGTTCGTGACAGCCATCGTTTGCTCCACGTCCTCGTACAAGGCGAGACTGGGGAAGGAAAGACAGCGCAGATGGTGAACACGGCGTTACAGGATTGTTTCAAAGGCAAGGGCATCGCCGTGATAGTTCCGAAAGGGAACGCGGTCGACGAACTCCTAAGGAAGATACCTGAAGAGAGGCTGGATGACGTCGTCTACATCAACCCGGCTGCTGGTTCTGCAGCGATCAACGTGTTAGAGCCGCATATCACACCGGGGATGTCGGAAGCCCAGAAAACACGTCAAAAGGAGATCATCGTCTCCGACCTCATCGACTTGTTCCGAAGACAGAGTGAGAACTGGGGAGACCGCTTCGGACGCATACTCGAAACCCTACTACACGCACACATCGAGGCCAACATCCGAAACTCCGAGAGCAAAACCCTACTTGATGTCTTCGAGTCAATCACCGACTCCGAGAAACTGATAGCACTAATCGATGGAACCCGTGACGTCGTTGTACGTGAGCAACTGGTCCGTGTCCACGAGGATTTGAGCAGCTACGAACTCGAACCACTCCAACGCCGATTAAACGACTTCCTCATCAACCCCACACTACGACGGTTCGTCTCCCAAAAGAGCAGCTTCAACGTACGAGAGGCAGTCAACCAAGGCAAGATCATACTCGTCGACATCCAGAAAGGCGAACTCGGAGACAAAGTCACACAACTCATCGGCAGCATCGTCATCACCCAAATCTGGGCAGCAACACAAAGCCGAATCACCCAACCACCCAATCGACGCACACCGTTCTACCTCTACATCGATGAACTGCAGAACTTCGGTGGAGAAGACGGCAACTTCGTCAAAATCCTATCCGAAGCACGTGAGTACCGTCTCGGCTGCTGGCTCATCACACAGTACCTCGACCAACTACCCCGTGAAATGCAGAAAGCAGTCTCTACTAACTGCCGTACCAAGATAGTCTTCAACCCCGATGGCAGCAACAAAGCACACCTCTCAAAGTGGCTCAACGGCATCAACACGAAAGAACTCAACCGATTAGGCCGATTCAGAGCAGCAATCCAAACACCTGCAGAAGGTCGCAGTGAGCGAGCAGCAGTCTTCACCACAACCCTACCACCCTGGAAACCCAGAGAAGACAGAGACCTCGGGAAAATCAAGAAGCGAGCAACCCCCGAAGGCACACCCATAGAAGAGCTAAGTCTGATCTCCATTGGACAGGGAAACAACGCCGGAGGGAAACACCACAGAGAACTGCTCACTGAGGCCAAGGCTCGACTGGAAGACTCCGAGTGCGACGTAGAAATCTTATACCAATACAGTGGTGCAGACCGTCCCGACGCCATCGTAAAACTCCCCAGTGGAGAGATTGCACACTTGGAGGCAGAACACTCGACACTGTCCAAACCCAGCAAAGTACTGGAAAACCTCCGGCGAGGACAAAAGAAGGGCAAAGAGGTCATCTTCGCCGTCCAAACCGGGAACAAAGACAAACTCGCGAACATCCTCGAAGATCCCGTCAACCGGAATGGCGACGACCACCAAGACGAGAATGGAAGCTACAGTCACTACACCGACTCCAATGGACACCTCGTCACCGATGTTCAAAACCTGAAAAACGCAGACTACCGCATCATAGAAATCGACGTCAAATACGACAAACCGGAGTGCCCCGAACTCGAACACCACTCCTCTAATGATCTCCAGAACTTCTGCCTATACCGCTCCGACAAGCACTGCACCAAACTCCAAATCAACTGCGTACTCACACAGTAATGACCGACGAACTACCCCTCCGGGACAAAGACCTGACCGTACTCCAGTGCATCAGCGAGGGCAAAGATGACATCCAGAAAATCACCTCTGCAACCACCCTAGAAAACCACGAAGTCAACTACTGCTTCACCAAACTCGAAAAGCACGGACTACTCAAAATACGCCGCACAGATGGCTACACCACCCGGATTGTCAACGGTCAGAAACGCACTTTCAAAGCGCCAAAAAGAGCAGAACTCACAAAAAGCGGGAAACAACATCTCGAAAAACGCCAAGAATCCGAAATACATTGGTTCGAGTATATCAGTCAAGAAGAAATTATCCAGTTGGTTCGACGGCAAGAGCAACGAATTGAACGATTGGAGACTGCAGTTGAAATGCTGAGAGAAAGGTTCCAGAAGAACATTTGATTAAGTCTTCTCAGAGAGCTAGATTCTATTTGGTGATTATTTTTGTTCCGAAGACCTCATCGAACTCCAGAGTTCCGTAGTAGAAGATTCGTAGCCAAACCGTTTGCAGCTTTTCTCTAATTTCATCTTCATCCATTCTATCAAAGTTGTCGAATTGTTCTCGGAGGAAATCACGCGTTGTTTCCTCAATTTTGACATTAACAATGTCATTCTCCACTTGGTATTCTTTGATTTCAGGAGGTTGGTCAACATCAAACAGTACTAAGACAGAGAAGTCACGTGAGTTGTCTTTGTAAACTGGGATCGTTGTCGAGTTGGTTTTATAACCGCCAATGGCGTTTTCGGAATCCCCAAATTCGTCATCAAACCGGGAATCATTGAGAAGGCTACGTCTGGCTCTATATCCCGATATGACTATTGCCTTTACTACGTTGTCCTCACAGACCTCTTCCAAGACGTCTAAAAGCTCATCATGAGACTCAATTTTCGTTTCTGAAACACCGTCCTCTAACCAGGTGTCTAAGATAGTCCGAATATGATTTCTGGCCTTTTGGTCCAAGTAATGGACATATTCAGTAGGCGAATTTTCTATCAAGGCGCCTTTTGGGAACAACTGATTGTATCCTGAAGCCTCCACATCTATATCCCCACTGTACTCTTCGATACCTAACCAGCCAAGGTCAGAAAACACCTGACGGAGAGCAAACTGGTTTGTGAACTCCTCAATATAATTTTCCTCAAAGTTTTCAACCTTCTCAGGGTCTAAGTCCGCCTCAATGATGAAGTCCTCTTCTCTCCGTTCCAATACATCTTCCATATGATGATGGAGTGCAATGAATAGCTCTTTCCTCTCCTCAAAGCTATCTATGACCTCGTCAGGAATCTCAAATCGTTCCAGGTTTTCTTTTGAAACTCTATTGATTCCTTCTTCTAAATCAGGATATTCAAGTCGATCAATATCAAGCTGGGCAAGCGGATTGTTGCCTTCAGTTAGATTGTCTGTATCAAACTCTCTTGGGTCTAACAAGAGCAGACCCATCGCACAGAAGAACTCTTTTATCCAATCATCAACAGCAAGACTACGCATTTGAACTCCCTTGAAAATATCCGAATCATCGGATTCCCATCGGAAGAAATCTAGACGGGGTTCCTCAAGCAGTCTAAAGTACTCTTCCGTCAACACATCAAAAGAGGAGTAACGGGGTCTGACAGACTCGCTGTACATAGTGTTGAAAACTTCCTCACTCAACCCCCCCTCCTTGGCTGACTGGTATGCCCAAGCCGCAGCTACGAACCTTGTCCCATCAAACTCTGCTTGCAGTATTTCAATCGCCTCCTTCTGGCGCTGTTTATACTCAATCTCTTTTTTAAGACGCTCCCGTTCTTCTTCATTTTCAGATTCCTGGAGCTGCCACTCTAACTCGTGAATATCCATCTCAGGATTGATAGTAAAGAATGCGCCATCGCCAAGATTCCAGGCGTTGTTGAAAGTTGAAGCATCCTCATACTCAACGGAGCCTTGCAAAATGTTCTCTAATGTATCATAGAAACTGTCGAGGTCGGATACTGCTCCCTCCACTTCATCTATTGATCTAGCACGTTCCAAGGTAGCAACCAACATCGTCTGAAGGTTCTGGAAAGAAGATAGAAGTCCATGAATCAAATTTTGATTATGAGGATCGCTTGAGGCTAACGCACGATAGTAATATCCATACAACGCTACTGATTTGTCGAATAAGTGTGATTCTCCTTGACGGTGGTTGTGAAGTGAAATTCTAAATATCTCTCCTCGAATCAGGTTTATCAGTTCAGAGTTGCCGGTCGCTCCTGCTGCCTCAAATATACGATAGAATTCGCGGAAAATGCGATCTACAAGCGTAGATACTGGCTGAGGAGTACTACCATAATCAGAGATGACTTTTCGGTTCAGGTTGGTTGCATAATCAAGCAAACTTGTATACAAATTCAGATATGCTTCTAATCCTGCTGGGTTAAGGTCGTTAATTGCTTTTCTGGTGCTCTCACCAATCTGAGCCAGATTCCGGTTGACCGATTGGTCACCACTTAGCCACGGGCGCTCATCAACACAGTAAATTGCACTGCTTAGTTCATCTGCAAACGCATCAGGCAGCTCCAACCAGCGGTTTCTCTCTGAACCGATAAACACGACATCTTGACCAGATTGTAGCTCCCTGCCTAACTCAAAATCAACGTACAGAATCTCATCATGAGAAAGCGACTCTTCAGCATGTTCGCAGGCTCGTCGTAGCTTTTCAAGATTGATGTCAGAGATGTACCCATTCAAATCCAGTTCGTCTGCGGTGAATACACGTCCCTCTCTGTTTCGACCAACTACCACGAAATCAGGCAGACTGTCTGCGAGGATTGATTGAGAAATACTTTTTCGCTCACCATCTCGGAGCTGTAACTTGATCCCATGGCGAACCTGATCAAGGGTCATCTCGTCAAGTGGGTCGGAGAAAACCAACTTGGCAACTCGGTAGTATACGTACGCAATTCCGGTTACAGTGCCTGCAAACAGGAAGAAAGTGACATCAACAAAAATTGGATTGATATTTTCGGGAGCATGATAGAAGTAAAGGTATGAGACCACTCCAGACGATAAGAGCGAGAAGTAAATCACCGGCATTGCTCTTGAGGAAGCTAAAAACTCCTCAATTACTCCTTTACGGTACCGACTGCGATACACCTGGTCAAGAAGAAATATCAGAACAATAAAGCTGAGACTAGTAATCGTCAACTGGGCCTGCCAACCTGTTTCAATCGAACCTGTTTGTATCAATCCACCAAATGGTATAGTCAAATACGCCAATGAGAATGAGACTAGTATGCCAAGTGGGAGCACCCAAAGAATGCTCCAATGAGTGAGTAGTGACCTCTTACTTCGGAAAAAGTAGTAAAGGAACCAACGGTAGCCATTTGAATCAATTTCTCTTCGGAACGTCTTCCAACGTAGAGATTTTTTAGGATACAAGATCCAAGGGTTCCTGTCGTAGAATTTCCGGAGAGAAGGTCGAATCAGAAAGTAGAGAACTAGGAGTGCAAAACCTGTGACTACAATTACTGCCCCGATAGTCAACAAAGGTTCAATACTCCAACTTTCAGGCATTAGTCAGTAAGTCATGACTTTATTCATAAATAACTATTCTTCAAACTTCCAGTGAAGTTAAAACAGCCAATAATCAGCCTCGAGATTTTGAACGACTATCTGTTGTCTATTGGTTTTGCTGGGAGGAGGTGTCGGATTGATTCGTTTTGTTCGTATGCTGTGGATAGTGCTTGTGTGAAGTTTTCTGCGAACGTGTGGTGCTGTTCGTAGATTGGTTTGCTGAGTAGGTCTGGGTATTCATCCGCTAGTTCTCGTGGGGTTTCTTCTAGGATGCGTCTGCAGAAGTATGCGATTTCGGTGATGCCTTTGAAGAAGATCTCCGGTGTGTTTGCGGAGGTGTTTGTGATTTCGGTGACTTCTTTGTTGAAATCTTGGTTGGCGAAATCAGAGTCCAGAAGGGGGTCGTATTTGGATAGGTTCTTGATCGGGATTTTGTGCTCGCTTGCGATTATCCCGGTGTTACGGATGATGCAGGGTACACAGAAGCCGCAATTCTCTCCGCCGAACCGGGCGGTGTGTGGGCAAGAGACTGTTTTTGGAATGATTTCTGTGTCTTCGATTTCGTTTACGATCTCGGTCTTGGTTCTGTTTTCAAACGGGTTTTCTACTTGTATTGGTTTGTCGAGTGCCAGTTCCAGTATTTTGTTGAAGTAGGTGAGGAACAGCGGGGATACTGTTCGTGTAGTCATCCATCCGTCTGAGAGGATTAGGAATCTGGCCATGATTCCGTTCTCAAAGCACTGGACTTTGGTTATGTCTTGTGCTGAGGCGGCTGCTACTGCGAAGCTAAGGTGTAAGAGACCGCGTGAGAACTGGGTTGATTCTCCCCGTCCAGTGTATTTGGTTCGGTAGGTTTGGTGTGTTACTCCGATTTCGTCTGCTATTTTCTCTGCTTTAGATCCGATGCCGTGGCCGTAGTTTACTGTGACGTGGTCGGATTCTATGCCTCGTGAGAGGTTGTAGTAGATTCCTCCAGTGCTGTCCAGGCCGTCGGATAGTAGACTGATGGCCTCGTTCTCGCTGTGGGTTGTGGAGGTCTGGATTTCTCTCTGGGTTTCGACCTTTTGGAGGTCATATTCGATGATGTCGCGGGTCATGTGGGAGACCATCTCAGAGTAGAGCTCTTCCATCTCCGTGGTGGCCATCTCAGCAGAGAGAACCGAGATTTGTAGCTTGATGTTCCTTGTTTCAAGTCTGCTGTCGTCGACGTCGTCTTGGATATCGATGTCTCTGGATACTGCTTTGTCTGCTGCAAAAGTCGCGACCGCGATCTCAACGATGTCTAAAATTACGTTTGGGACTTCACCGTCAAAGGCATCGTCTACAAGAGAGTGGTCGTATTTGATGAATTCGTCTGAGCCTGCAGGTTTTCTTGAGGCGTAAGGAATGATTTCGATGATTTGGTCGAAGTCGGTCTCGTCAGATTCTCTTATTTCGTTGGAGATCCGGTCCTGGAATTCTGGGTGCCGCGATACGAAGAATTTGTTCGTGGTCATTCTAACTCCTCCAGGAATTCTTCGAGTTGGGTTTCCCACTCTCCGAATTTGTCGTCGATGGCTTCCTCAACTCGTTCTTCGACGTCTTCGTCTTCTAATCGTTGCAGGTCCCCGGATTCGATGACTTCCGAGACGACGTCGTCAGATTTCAGGTATTCAACTAGGTCTCTGGCCCAGTATTCACACCGCTCAAGCATTGCCTCGCGTTGGTTTTTCAGGAGCTGGTCTCCGTTGGTGCTAAGGTGGAGTTGTGTCCCGATATCGGAGACCTCGTCATCGTCTGATTTCAGCTCCTGCATTATGAATCGGAACAGGAATTGGCGGAAGTAGAGTACGAAGAGGCCTTCTGTGCCGTGTTGTTCAATGAATTCTTGGATGTTCTCTTCTGCCTCTTCTGAGTCGACGAATGGGTTTTCAGTCATCTTTTTTCGAACCTCCGTCCATCAAGGCGTCTGCTCCGTTGGAAATGACTGCGCCCAGCGTGTCTTTGGCTGCTTGTTCAGATGGTGCTCCGAAGTTGTTGTTGACCTCCTCAACTCCACGTCCTACGGTGTCGTTTTCTGCAGCGACGGAGACTGCTTGTTGTGAAGTATTTACGATCCCTCCTGCAGTGTGCCCAGCGATCTCGCTTTGTATCACGCTCTTTCCAGTTGCCTGAAGACCTGCCTGGAGTCCGTCTTGACTGGTTGTTTGAACGAATGTGTTCGTGTGTTTGAGATATGAGTAGGTGGTGACCTTTGCCGGGCCATTTGGTTGAACTGCCAATGCACCGGTCACAGCAATATCAACTGCAATCCTTGTTTTATCCGATTCTAAGGCCTGATTCATTCCTCTCTTTGCGTCCTGATACCCGAGACCAGAAGCAGCCGACGACGAAGCAGAAGCACTTCCCATTTCTACATTTTGAACTGTATTCTAAAAAACATAAAAATCTGTCTCAAACGCGGATATTCAACTGGGCTTAGCAGTGAAGCCAGGGGATAGTTTAATTATTGTTTTCTGCCTCATTTTAGGATGGAAAGATGTCTGATGTTGTTTTGAAGGGCGAGTTGCACACCAGTATGGGTGATTTAGAAGAGGAGAAAGAATTAGTGAAAGAAGGTTTTGATACGCTTGTTTTGGAGGGTCAGGCATCCGAGTCGGAGTACGGTTGGAGTGATGGTTGGTTCCAGATCTCGATTTCGGCTTTGTTCTGGATAATCGGTCGTGTCTATGTGTCAAAAGATATTCTACGAGATTTAGCCGAAGTTCAGGAGACAGGCCTTGTCTTTACGCGAGATGCTGATTCAGATCTTTTAGAGAATACTCCGTTTTTTATGCAGGTGTTTTCGGCGCTTGTGTTCTACACTTTGGTCCCGGGGAGTGTTGCAGCAGGGATTATATTTCCAAAGCTTTGGGGTGCAGTGATTCTCTTCTGTGGATTTGCACTTCCAGTGCTTGGAATCAGGATATACAATACCCAGAGGTCGAAGGGAGACAAGAACCGGGATAAGATAATCGCGGACAAGATCGCTGATGCCGCCGAAGAAGGGGATAGTGTGTTAGCAATCGTTGGTGAGAGCCATTCTGAGGGCGTAAAGAAACATTTACCCGACAGTATTGATCCAGATGTGCGTCCACCCGCATACAGTAGATTATCAAAACCTCATGTGAAAGAAGTAGCATTCCCTTTCTTCGAGATGATACTAGTCTTGTATTCGCTGTTCTTAGTGGTCTCTTCAGTAATGCTAAGGCTGGCTCAATTCGCACCTCAACTATAGATTCTTCTCTGGCTTGGTTTCTAAATTTCAGATGTGAACGAGGGGGGTCACTAATCAGCGTTGAAGACTAAGCTATTGACATGACCGAAGACGAGAAGGACTTCACAGAATTGTCTGATGAGGAGATAAGTGAGTTATCGGATGATTTTGTAGAAGGAATGCGTGAGGCAGTAGGTATTGCATTTGGTAGCGATGTATTCGGCGACATAGATGAAAATGAGAAAGAAGACCTTGGATCTCAGATTGAAAATCTCCTACTGAAGTATCGCGAGGCTATGAGCAAGGATTCGGAAGAAGAGCGAGCTATCGCTATGTATGAACTATATGATGAATTCTTAACTCAGAATTTCATGGCTCCTGAAGACGAGGGGGAGTTTGATAGCGGTGTTGAAGTCTTAGTTGGACAGATTCGTGATGTTCTGGAAGGAAACCGAAAGGGTCTCGAGGAGATTGGCTATGCCAAGTACTATGATTTGATGGATGAGTTTGCCAGAGAGATCGTTGAAGAGGGGAAATTAAGCGAAGTAAAGTCGTTCTTAGATAGTCAAGCAGATGGGTCTCAGGAAATGATTCTTCAGAGGTTGATGAATCCTGTTTTCACAGATTATCACGAGTATATAGAGGATCACCCGGAGATTACGGACGATAGCGAGGCCAGAAAATACGCTGAGATGTATTACGAATTAGCTGAGTTGACGAAAAAGTATCTTCCTCATTTCATCGCTGTTCTCCAGATTGTGCATGGCCGTGAGAACACATACGATAAGTTGAATCAGATGAGCTTGAATAATCTCCTTCAAAAACTTGAGAGTAAAAAATACGAGAGATTCAACGACCTTGCAAACGGCATCGATCGGAAACTTAGAAACTCTATCGCTCACCGTGACTTCAAGATCAACCCAATCAAGAAAGAAATCGAGTTCTACGACAGGGAAGAGCTTGTAGCAGAACTCAATTACTCAGAATTCCAAAACAAGGTATTCCACATATTAGCGGTATTCAACGCCGTATGGGTGTTTCAATTGATGCTAAGATACTACCGAATCCAGCATCTACCCAGAGCGTTTGAGGAACTTCGCGAAGAGATCGAGGAGTGAGGCTTAGAGGTGTAGTGGTTTGATGGCTTGTAGGTAGTGTTGGCGTGCTTGGTTTCTGTCGACGCGGGTGTAGATGTCCATTGTTTCGTCGTTGCTGTCGCCTCTGATGTAGCGGAGGATGTGGTCGGGCATTCCTTGGTTTCGCATGAGGGTGGTGAAGACGGTTCTGTAGGTGTGTGGTGTGAATTTTTTGTGGAACCGGGTTTCGCCTTGTTCCATAATTTGGGCTTGGACTGCGGCTTTGCGTATGCTGCGGCGGAGTTGTTCTCTGCCGACGCGTGTGCCGCGTATGGAGATGAAGAGGTAGTTTGAGGCGTCTTTTTTGCGGGTGAATTTGAAGCGTTGGATAGCTTGGATGGTTTCCTCGTCGATGGGTACGACGGTTTGTTTTCCGCCTTTTCTTTTGCGGAGGCGGATGAATCCGTCTTCGAGGTTGAGGTCCTCCATTTCGATTTCGAGTGCTTCGCTGAGTCTGCACCCTGTTTTGGCGAGGAGTATTGCTACGGTTTTGTTTCGGGGATCCGAGATGTTGTGGATGATTTGTTTTCCGTTTTCCCAGGTCGCACAATCAGGTCGGTCGTGGATTTGTTTGGGTATTTCCTCGAGGACGACGGCTGCGGGGTTGCCGGTGATGTTTTCGAAGCGTGGTCGTTTCATCGCGTAACTGAAAAACGCTGAGAGGCTTTCGAGGTACCTTCTCTTACTGTTTTGTGTGAGTCCGCGTTCTGTGAGGCGTGCGACGTACTCTTCGATGTGGTAGACCTGTGTTTCTCCCGGTGTGAGCTCGGGGAACTGTTCGTGGTAGAATTTTCTGAGGATGCGGCTGTAGGCGTTGAGTGTTCGGAGGCTGCGGCCTGTGATTTGTTTGCGTCGGAGGAAGTCGTTGATCTCCTCGTGTTTGTTCTCCTGTATCTGTCGTTCCCATTGTTCGCCCATCAGTTCTCACCTCCTTTCTGGGTGAGTCTCCAGCCGTGTCCACGTTCGTACTCTGCGATGTTTTGTTCTGCGAGGTAGTAGAGTTGGTTCTCGATGGGTCTCCGAAGTTGTCGGTCGACTGCTCCGCTGGCAACAACTCGTTTAAGCAGTTCTTCGAGGGGTTGGTATTCGGGTTTGAGGAACTGTTGTAGGAACTCGACGTCGTCTAACCTACTCGACTTTCCACGGTGGGAGTTGTTTTCTTTGAGTTCGCGGTGGAGTTTCTGGACTTCTGCTTCGAGTTCTTCTATCCGGTTTTCTGCTTGGTGGTGTGAGAGGAAGCCTTCGTTGCGGTATGCCCGTGCTTCTTGGATGAGTTCGTAGAGGTAGGTGGACCTGCTGCGCACCCCGTTTTCCTCGACTTCTTCGTCCCATTGTTCTATATCGGTTTTCGGACAGTATACGACGACTCTGTCCATTCCATCTTTTAACTTGAGTTTGTCTCTCCATGTTTCGTCTGCCATTTCATCGCCCTCCAAACTGGTGGCTACTGCTAGTCCTAGTAATGATCAGTATTTTTATAACTACGCATGGAGCGGACTGCTTTGAGTGCCGAGGCCACTTCTCAGAAGGTCCGACGGTGGAGGAGACCGTCGAGTCCGAGCGGCTTGACCGGGGTTATTGTGAGTCGAAGTAGCGACCGCGAACTCGCCGGTCGCGGACGTAGTGGCTGACGTACGCGCGGGCATACGTCAGGAACAGTGACAGGTATCCCTCGTCGCGCTCGCGGCGGGCGGAGGTCGCGACCTCGGTCTCCGGGTCGTAGACGACCTCACCGCGGTCCTTCAGCCGCAAGGAGAGTTCGGTGTCCTCCATGAACGGGAGCGTCTCGTCGAAGCCGCCGTGGGTCTCGAACACGTCGCGGCGGTAACTGCAGTTGAACGTCGGCTGTTGGACGAACCCCACGGGCCACGAGACGCGGTACCAGTAGTCCGAGAGGAGTTTGAACAGGACGCGGTGCCGGAGGGAGTCCTCGAGGGGGCGCGCGGGGCCGCCGACGCCGACGACGTTCGGGTCGTCGTAGTGTCGGCGGTGCGCGCGGACCCACGCGGCGGGAACGACCGTGTCGGCGTCGGTAAAGAGGACGACCTCGCCGGAGGCGGCGTCGACGCCGAGGTTGCGCGCGGCACCGGGGCCGCGCCCGTCGTCGCGGACGACCATATCGCAGGCGGGGTGGTCGCGAGCCACCTCGTCGGTGTGGTCCGAACCGGCGGCGACGACGACCACCTCTGCGGGCTGACCGTCGAGCGCCGAGAGACATCGCTGGAGGTTCGCGGGCTCTTCGTACGCGGGGACGACAACCGATAGTGTTGTCATTACTACACGAATCATAGCAACCAATTGAAACTTTTGTGGGTCGAATCGCTCGCGGGGGGCGGGCACGAGGCGCTCCCGGAGAGCGAACCACTTTTGGGTCGATTCGTGAAACGGACCCCATGCAGCGACTCGAGGAGTCCCTACACGAAGCGCCCATCATCGACAAGGACGGCTACTCCTACCTCGTCCACCCCATCAGCAACGGCGTGCCGATGCTCGACCCCCAGCTCCTGCGCGAGGTCGTCGTCGGCATCACCCGTGCCGCCGACCTCGACGTGGACAAAATCGTCGCGCCCGAGGCGATGGGCATCCACATCGCCACCGCGCTGTCCCTCCAGACGGACATCCCGCTCGTCGTCATCCGCAAGCGCGAGTACGGCCTCGACGGCGAGGTCGCGCTCCACCAGACGACCGGTTACTCCGAGTCGGAGATGTTCATCAACGACATCGAAGACGGGGACCGCGTGCTCGTCGTGGACGACCTGCTTTCGACCGGCGGGACGCTCGCGGCAATCTGCGGCGCGCTCGACGACATCGGCGCGGACATCTCCGACATCGTCGTCGCCATCCGGAAGGTCGGCGAAACCGCCCTCGACGACACCGACTACGAGGCGACGAGCCTCATCGACATCAGCGTCGACGAGCACGGCGTCGAGATTCACTGAACGGGCAACGCTCACGGTCGGGCGCGCGGACGATGCCCGCTCTCCGCTCCCGTTCGAAAAGTATGCACGAACATGGCTAATATGGTGTGTCAGAATCCGTGAAATACGCTCGAACGCGAAACTATTATTGAACGGGGGTCGCTCGTGGCGAGTACAGATGGCAGACGACAGCGGTGAACTCGGCCTCGAATACGAAATCGACGACCGGCCGCCGTTGCTGGAGTCGATTCTCCTCGGGATACAGCACGTCTCGGTGATGATCGTCCCGGCGACCGCCGTGGCGTTCATCGTCGCGGGCGCGGTCGGCCTCGGCGTCGCCGACACGGCCTACGTGGTCCAGATGGTGCTCCTGTTTTCGGGGCTCGCGACCGTGGTACAGGCGTACGCCGTCGGGCCGGTCGGCTCGCGGCTCCCCATCGTGATGGGGACGAGCTTCACCTTCGTCGGCGCGGCGACGACTATCGGCGTCGACTACGGCCTGAGCGCGGTGTTCGGCGCGATTCTCGTCACCGGCTTCCTCGTCGAGGGGCTCATCGGCTGGCAGTTCGACCGCATCAAACCGTTCTTCCCGCCGCTGGTGACGGGGCTCGTCGTCGTCATCATCGGGCTCTACCTCGTCCCGGTCGGCATGGACTACGCCGCCGGCGGGGTCGGCGCCGCCGACTACGGCGCGGCGCACAACATCGGTCTCGCGGCGCTCGTCCTCGGCGTCGCTATCGCGCTCAACCTCTTTACCGACGGCATCACGCGACTCCTGAGCACGCTCGTCGGTATCGCCGTCGGCTACGCCGTCGCCGTCCCGCTCGGCGTGGTCGACTTCTCTCCCATCGCCGACGCGGCGTGGTTCGCGATTCCCCGCCCCGGCGCGTTCGGCGTCAGCTTCGAACCGGTCCCCATCGTCACCTTCGCGTTCCTGTTTCTCGTCTCCGCGATGGAGACCGTCGGCGACATGTCCGGCATCACCGCCGCCGAGGGCCGCAACCCGACCGACGAGGAGTTCCGCGGCGGCCTGTTCACCGACGGCTTCATGAGCTCTATCGCGTCGGTGTTCGGCGCGTTCCCGGTCACCTCGTTCTCGCAGAACGTCGGCATCGTCAACTTCACCGGCGTGATGAGCCGGTACGTCGTCGGCATCGCGGGCGTCGCCCTCGCCATTCTCGGGCTCAGCCCGAAGGTCGGCGCGGCGGTCGCGACCATCCCGAGCGCCGTCTTCGGCGGCGCGGTCCTGCTCATGGCCGGGATGGTCGCCGCCAGCGGCGTCCGTCTCGTCTTCCTCCACACGAACCTCAACCGGCGGAACATGGTCGTCGTCGCCGCCTCGCTCGGCCTCGGTCTGGGCGTCGCCACGCGACCCGACGCGCTTTCGGGGCTCCCGCAGGCCGCCGCGACGTTCTTCAGTCAGCCGGTCATCGTGACTGCGCTGACGGCGCTCGTGCTCAACACGCTCGCGCCGGGCGACCAGAGCCCGCTTTTCGACGCGGCGGACGAGTCGGTCGCCGCGGACGGTCGCACGTCAACCGACGACTGATACGCATCGAACAGATAGCAACTGGTTCCGGTTTCAATAGGCGGTTTATATTTCATGTCTCACGACTGTCGGGAAACCGTCCGGATTACCAACGAATTCATTTCTTCTCGCCGCATTACATCTTCACGAGATGAGCGAGCAGCGGGTCACATTCAACGGGGATACGCGGGTACTGTACCGGCAGGCGGTTAGAACGCCCCTGCCGGACGAGGACGCCGAGCGGCTGTTCCACGAGAACATGATGAACATCGCTGACGCCCAAGAGCGGAAGGCGGACATGCTCGCCGACCCCGACATCCCCCTGCTCGAAGCCTACGAGACGCAACTCGAAGGCATTGCGAAGAGTTACAAGCGGCGCTGTCGCCACATCGCCGGCGACGACTACGAGGAGATAGCGATGGCGTACAACCGCGGGGAGCGAGACGACCGCGTCGGTGCGCTCACGGCCTACTACTTCGAGGGACTCTGGCGGATGCAACAGCGAATCACCGTCACCGACATGCTGTTTTTCCCCATCATCCTGCGGTATCCCGACTGCTTTACGGTCAACATCCGCTTCGCCAGCGGCCACACGACCACGGAGTCCGTCCTCTACGAGTCGCCGGAGCACTCCACCGAGGAGCTCGACGACGAGTACGCCGAGCGCTACTACAACGAGAGCCTCTACTCGCAGAAGGAGGCCGCCGAGTACATCAGAGACACCGCACAGATAATTCGCGAGGAGTTCCCCAGTCCCGACGAGTCCACGTTCGAGGAGCGGAAGTACGGCGGCATCACCTCGGCCGGCGGCCGCAAGGGACCGGTGTTCTCGTCGGATGCTCAAACGGGTCGAACCGGACCCGAACCGGTTTTCCGAGCCGGTCGACGAGCCGACGCTCGTCGAGGAGGGCGAGGAGGCGCGGCGAACCGAGCGTGAGCTACTCCCCGAGGGTGCTATCGTCCTCTGAGGCGGTCGCCGCCGAGTCGCCGCCGTCGACCCGCGCTTCCGTCGCGCTCGGGAGCGCCTCCACGGCTGGGGCCGCCCCGTCGTCCGCAACGTCGAAGCAGTCGAGCGCGACCTGGAGGTCACCGGCGCGCTCGGCGAGTCTGTCCACCCGCTCCGCGACCGATGCGAGCGCCGCCGTCTGTTCTTCGGTCGCCGCCGCGGCCTCGCGTGCGCCGGCGCTGGTCCGGTCGCTGATGGCGGACACGTCTTCGACCATGGCGGCGACCTCGGTCGTCGCCTCGGCCTGCCGGTCGGTCGCGCGGCGAATCTCCCGAACTCCCTCCGAGGTGTCGGTCGCGTCGTCAACGATGGTGTCGATGGCCTCGACGGCCTCCTCGATGGTCTCGGAGCCCTCACCGACCCGCATCCGCGTCTGTCTGATGTCCGCGGCTGTCGCCTCGGCCTGCTCGCGCACGCGGTCGATTGAGGCGCCGATTCGCCCGGTCGCCTCCTGCGTCTCCTCGGCGAGTCCCTTCACCTCGTCGGCGACGACGGCGAAGCCGTCACCCGCCTCGCCCGCGTGAGCCGCCTCGATGGAGGCGTTGAGCGCGAGGATGTGCGTCTGCGAGGCGAGTCCGTCGATGAACGCCACCACGTCCTCGATGTCGGTGACGGCGGACGCCAGTTCCTCGACCTGCTCGACCGTGCGGTCGGTCGCCGTCTCGATAGCACGGAGCTCCAAAATCGCCTCGTCGGCCGCGTCGCGGCCGCGTTCGCCGCGGGAGACGGCGGCCTCGGCGTTGTCGGCGACCGACGCGGCCGAGGCGCTCACCTGCTGAATCGTCGCCGAGAAGTCGTTGACGCGCTCGGCCACGTCGTCGAGGTGTTCGTCCTGTCGGACCGCGTCGTCGAGGATGTCGGTCATCGACTCGGCGACCGCCTCGCCGGCGTCGTTCACCTCGGCGACGCCCGTGCTCGTCGCCGCGCTCGACTCCGCCACCGCCCGGCTGAAGGTCTGCGCGTCGGCGATGACCGCCCCGAGTTCGTCCATCGTCCGGTTGTACGCCCGCGCGATGTCGCCCATCGCGGCGCTCTCGGAGTCGGGGTCCATCCGGCAGGCGACGTCGCCGTCGGCACAGCGCTCCATGACTGCGCGGTACTCCTCCGCCTTCGCTTCGAGGTGGTCGTTGAGGGTCTCTGCCTCGTTCAGACTCGTTCGCAGGGACGCACGCATCTCGTCGAAGGAGTCGTACAGCGTTCCGAACTCGTCGATGCGGTCGGTTTCGAGGTCCACGTCGAGGTCGCCGTCCGACATCTCCTCGGCGCGTGCGGTCAGTTCGTCGAGCGTCCGCGTGGTTCGCCGGCCGACGACGACCGCCACGGCACCCAGCGAGCCGAGCGCGACGAGTATCGTCGCGAGGAGGCCGCCGCCGACGCGGTCGCGGACGCCGTAGGCGCTGGCGGCAGGGACCGCCGTCGAGAGCGTCCAGTCCACGCCGTCGAGTTCGGTGTACGCGACGACGTCCCCGCCGGAGGTTCGGAAGGTGGCCGCATCCCCGTTCGCAAGCAGGCCGTCGTCGGGGGGTGCAACACTCCCGTTTTCGGCCGTCGTGACGATGGTCGTCCCGTCTGCGCCGTAGAGCGTGCTCTCGCTTCCGGCCATCGTCTGCTCGGTCGCCGCGAGCCGGGCCGGGAGGCTGACGGTGACGAGGACGACCGACTCGGCGTTCTCCGGTGGCTTGCTCGCGAGGACGAACGACACCTCGTCGTCGACCGGCGACCGGAAGGTCGACGAGGAGACGTACACCCGCTCGGGCTCGGGGTTGACATTCCGTTCGAGGTCGTCCCACGGGAGGCCGACCGCGGCGGCCGACTCGCCCTCCAGCGAACTGGCGGTGCTCTCTTTGATTTCGCCGGTTGCGTAGTCGACGTAGTGGATGGCCGTCACGTCGGACTGACCGAGTTCGCCGCTCCGCTGAAAGAGATAGCTACTGGCCGCCTGCGAGTTGCCGAGTTGGAACTGCCACGTCGAAGACGTGGTGCGGGTCTGGAGACGCTTGCTGGCGAGCCACGATTCGAGCCCGTCGGCCTGCAGGTCCGCGGTCGCCGTGAGCTGTTGTTCGACCTGCGCGTCGAGCGTGTCGTGGACCTGCGTGTAGGTGACTGCGCCGGCGCCCGCCATCACCACCATGGCGACGAGGACGGCGGCGAAGAACTTCCGGGCGTAGGTGCGGCGAATCGCCCGCGGGACCGCCGCCGAGACGGACGGCCGCGGGAATCGGTCGCCGAGTCTGTCTGATAGGCCGTCGGGAAGCGCGTCCCGAAGGCGTGACCAGCGTTCTCCCATCGAGCGGGAGTTTCGTTTCATCTGTGATAAATTCGTCTACTATATAGATATAATTGAGCAAATATCCACATGGATAGAACACCCAAATCGCCGGCCGAAGTCGAGCATAACCGGAGACGAGACGCGAGAATAAACGCCCTATATCTGCTTTTTCCCGTTGTTGCTTCGATAGCACTAGCCCGATTCGAGCGATGGGTGAGAGACTCGTCCGGATGTCTTCGGCGATATCGATTTTCAGAGTATATAGTTTCAAAATCGAAAACGAGCGGAGTATCCCGCGAGCAACGGTATAAGTATCTCACCGCCGAAGACGAGCCATGGACGGTCACGCGCGGGGGTCGCGTCGCGAGACGCCGCGAGACGTGGTCAGATTCTATCTTCTCGACCACCGGACCGCGGTCGGCAAGGCCATCGACATCGCGCTCCTCGCACTCAACCTGCTTTTCGTCGGGGTGTTCGTCGTAGAGACCTACCCGCTTTCGGCGTCGCTCCAGTCGACGCTCTGGTCCGTCGAGGCCGCCGTCTCTCTCGTGTTCCTCGCGGAGTACCTCCTCCGACTCTACGGCGCGCGGGACCGGACCGCCGAACTGTTCAACGTCTACTCGTTCGTCGACCTGCTGGCTATCTTGCCGACGCTGGCGGTGCTCGCGCTTCCCATCTCGTCGGTCGCCGCCAACATCGGCTTCCTGCGGGCGATTCGCGTGGTCCGCGTCCTCCGGTTCTACCGCTTCACGCGCGACGAGGAGTTCTTCTTCGGCACCGTCTCGGTCGGCACGCTCCGCGTGATGAAACTGCTGTTGACGGTGCTCACCATCTTCTTCGTCGCCGCGGGGATGTTCTACTCGTTCGAACACCGAGTGAACCCCGGCATCGGGACGTTCGGCGACGCGTTTTACTTCATCGTCGTCGCGCTCTCGACGGTCGGCTTCGGCGACATCGTCCCGGTGACCGAGGCGGGGCGGTGGGTGACGGTCGCCGCCATCCTCGCGGGCGTCATCCTCATCCCGTGGCAGGCGAGCAAAATCGTCAAGGAGTGGGGCCACCGCGACAAGGTCAACGTCACCTGCCAGAACTGCGGGCTGGCCTACCACGACGCCGACGCCTCCCACTGCAAGTCCTGCGGCCACGTCATCTATCAGGAGTACGACTCGCGGGAGTGAGTACGACTCGCGGGTGAACGAACGCGGCCGCGACGCGGTCACAACCGCGGGTCGAACCGCCGCCGCTGTTCGAACATGAATATTTATTACAGATTGGTCTGTACTGCCGGGTACAACAATGTCGGTCGTACGCGTACTTCGCTAACTCTTCTCGTCGCCGCACAGCCGTCCGACCGACCCGAACCATCCAAAATCGTGAGCACAAACGCCACCCCGACCTACGAACCGACCCTGCGAACAGACCGCGACCCGACCACCGAGGGCGAGACTCGCCCCAACGCCGACCGCACCGACCCCGCGTCGGGCGTCGCCCGGTGTCAGCGCCAGTTCGAATCGACGCGCACCGAGCGCATCCACAACCTCGTCGACCGCGAGAACCGGTCGATGCCCCGGATGAACCGGGAGTCCGCGTCCGACTGAGGTGCGTCGGCGGCGCATCCGTGGCCGTTCCCGTCTCCGTTCACTTGCGGAGACACGTCGCTTGAAGTGAGTGGCCGACCGACGGGAGAGCGATGCGATTGGCACGGATTCGAACCGACGACGGAGTGGTGTCGGGTCGGTACGACGACGGCGTCGTAACGGCCGACGGCGAGGAGTACGAAGTCGGCGTCGACGCCGAGTTGCTCGCGCCCTGCGAGCCGACCGCGCTCTACTGCGTGGGTCGGAACTACGCGGCGACGGTCGACCAGATGGACTACGATATTCCCGACCAGCCGGACTGGTTCATCAAGCCGCCGGTGTCGGTGCTCGACCCCGGCGCGGACATCGAGTACCCCGACTGGACCGACGAACTGACCTACGCCGGCGAACTGGCGGCCGTCATCGACCGCGAGTGCTCGGACGTGGCCGAGGAAGACGTGTCCGACGTGGTCCGCGGCTACACGATTCTCAACGACCTCGACGCGCTCGACCAGCCCGGCCGGACCGCCCGGAAGGCCTTCGACGGCTCCGGGCCGCTCGGCCCGTGGATAGAGACCGACGTGGAGCCCGCGAACATCGACATGACGACCCACGTCGGCGGTGAACTCCGGCAGGAAGCGAACACCGAGCGGATGCTCTTTTCGCCCGCCGAGGTCGTCTCGTTCCTCTCGGAGCGCTACACCTTCCAGCCGGGCGACGTGATCTCGTTCGGCAGCCCGGCGAACCCCGGACTGGTCGAGGCCGGCGACGACGTGGAAATCTGGTACGAGGGCGTCGGAACGCTCACGAACAGCGTCGTCGACGGCGAGTAAGGAGGCGCGCGGCGAGACGACGAGGTGTGAGCGGACGACCGACGGTCGTCAGGTCGCCCGGCTCAGTTCAGCGCCTCGACCTCGTCCGTGAGGTCGCCCGGCTCGTCCACGGGACCGTTGACGAACAGGCCGTGCGCCATCACGACGGCCGCGAGGGCGCTGAAGCCGACGAGCGTCGTCTGCGGCTCCATCGAGGTGAGTCGGCCGGCGACGACGCCGGCGACGAGGCTCCCGAGGATGCCGAGGAGTACGAGGTCGTAGTACTGCCACGTGTAGCCCATGGAGGAGCGTTGGAGAGCCAGCGGCGAAGGCGTGGCGCTCGGTTCCGCCGTCGAAGGAGGTGAAACGAACGCCGACGCGTCGGTGCCGCGGGGAGGACGGTCACGGAACGGCTATACGTCGCCAGACACTCGAACCCCTATGGAGTATCAGACTGCGCTCGACCGAGCGCTCAACGTCCTACCGGAACGAAACGTCGAACAGGAACGCCTCAAAGTGCCGGACCCGTCCGGCGAGACCGACGGCGCGTTCACCCGCCTCACCAACCTCGGGGAGATCGCGGACGCGCTCTCGCGGACGCCCGCACACCTCCACAGCGCCATCCAGCGCACGCTCGGGACGAGCGGTCAGCTGGAAGGCGACCGCGCCCGCTACAGCGGGTCGTTCTCCATCAACGACTTCGAGGAGGCCATCGACGGCTACGTCGAGGAGTACGTCATCTGCTCGGAGTGTGGCCTGCCGGACACCCGCCTCGTCACCGAGGACGGCGTCGACATGCTTCGCTGTGAGGCCTGTGGTGCGTTCCGCCCGGTCCAGAAGCGCTCCAGCGTGAGCAACAAGCGCCAGCGCGAGGCCGTCGAAGAGGGTCGCACCTACGAGGTCGAAATCACCGGGACCGGCCGCAAGGGCGACGGCGTCGCCCAGCGCGGGAAGTACACCATCTTCGTGCCCGGCGCGCAGGAAGGACAGACCGTCCGCGTCTACATCAAGAACACGAGCGGGTCGCTCGCGTTCGCGCGACTCGCCTGAGCCGGACGCACGCGTCGCACCGACGCGGCGGAACACGAGTCGCTCGGCGACCGATTTCCGCGCACAGTCTCATATTCTCTCGCCGCGGTCGCTTCTTTCGCGGGCCGGTTCACCGACGTCGGCGACGCCCGCGAGACGCAGTTATTCGTCTTCGCCGGCCTCGCCGCTCTCACCGGCCTCACCGCCGCACCGACCGCGGAGGCCGAACAGCGCGACGAGGAGGAACACCGCTCCCTCTACTCGCGCCGCCGTCACCACCCACGGCTTCACCGTCATCTCGCCGCCGTCCTCGTAGGCGAGGCGCGTCAACACGGCGATTAGTTTGTCCGGAACGAGCAGTTCAACCAGACCGAACGCCGCCAGCAGAGCTCGGAGCATATCCACATATCGGGGCGGAATCGGTGAAAAGGCGACGCTCGTTCCTACGACGCGGGAGCGATGGCCTCCCCCGTTCTCGGCTTGCCACCGCGACGACCGACGGGCCTACTCGCCAGACTCGAACCCCGCGACGAACGCGTCGGTCGAATCCCGCCACGCGGCCGCGAGGTCGTCCGAGAGCGGGTCGGCGTCCCAGGGCTCGACCTCATCGTGGTCGTCCAGCCACGACACCACCTCGCGGACACCGTCCTCGAACGCGACCGTGTAGCGGAATCCGAGGTCGGCCTGCGCCCGGCTGTTGTCGAAGACGGTGCTGTACCGGAAGTGGTCCCGGAGCATCCGCGTCCGGTCGGGCGCGACCGCGCGGAGCACCTCGGTCGGGACGTGGACGAGGTCGGGTTCGGGCGCGTCGAGCGCGGCCGCGACGCGCTCGTGGTACTGGTTCCACGTCATCGTCTCCTCGCTCGTGACGTTGTAGGCGCGGCCGCCGACGCCCGGACGCTCGACCGCGCCGACGAACGCCCGCGCCACGTCGTCACGGTGACACGGCCCCCACAGCGAGGTGCCGTCGCCGTGGACGATGACCGGCTTCCCCTCACGGATTCGGTCGATGTACGACGAGTCCGTGCCGAGCGTGTGGACGAGCGTCCCGCCCTCGCCGTAGGTGTTCCACGGGCGGAGGACGACCACCTCGAACCCGTCGGGGTCGTGCGCGTCGAAGAACGCGTCTTCGGCGGCGATTTTCCCGGCCGCGTAGTCGCTGACCGGCGGGTTCCGCGGGCTCGATTCGGTGACGGGGTTTCTCGGCGGCGGCCGGTGATACACGTCGATGGTGCTGCAGAAGACGTAGCGGTCGACGACGCTTCGGCAGATTTCGATTGCCTCGCGGGCGGTCTCGGCGTCGAAACACGCCATGTCGACGACGACTTCGGGGCTCGCGTCCCGAATCGCGCCGCGAAGCACCGACGGGTCGTCGCGGTCGCCGGCGACCCGTTCGACGCCCGACGGGAGGTCGTCGTCGGTCTCGCCCCGCTGGAGGCTGGTCACGTCGTGGCCGGCGGCGACGAGTCGCCGAACGATTCCCGTGCCGAGCAGTCCGGTTCCGCCGATGACGAACACGTCCATGCGTCGTGAGGCGCTGCGAACGGTGATAAACCCCCGACTGCGGGGCGACAACACTCATCTCGCCGCAAAGCGAATAATCGATTATGAAGGTATATCTCACTGACGGGACGAGCTTCGAGTGCGGCGGCTACAAGGCGCTCGACTCCGGCGGGGTCGTCCTCACGGCCGACAAGAAGCGAAAACAGGTCGTCGGCTACGTGCCGGCGGACGCGCTGGTGTACGTCCTCCCCGACGACGTGGAGCCGGGCGACTCGCTCGCCGAAGGTGGCGTCGGAGACCGAGACGACGACACCGACGACGCGGACGACGCGTCCGGAGACGACGAGGGTGAAGGGGAAGTCGATGCCGACGGCGACGGACACGACACCGGAGACAGCGAGACGGCCGACCGCGACGACGACGCCGACCCGACCATCGCCGAAGCCGGCGTCGACCCGGACGTCGCGGGCGTGAGCGCCGTCGCCGACGGGAAGAACGAACACACCCACGAAGACCTCGCGGCGCGCATCGACGAGGTCGAAGGCCGAGTGGACGGCCTCGACGGTCGCGTGGACGCGATGACCGAACAGTTGGCGACGGTCGTCTCGGCGGGCGGCGTGGGTGCCGAAGCCGCCGACGAGGAAGCGCGGGACCCCGAGGACCCGCGGAACATCCGCGGCATCGGCGAGGCGTACGCGACTCGGCTCCGGGCGGCGGGCATCGACACCGTGTCGGCGCTCCGCGAGGCGTCTGACGAGGAACTCGCCGCGGCCGCGGACGTGTCGGCCCGACGGGTTACCGACTGGAAACGGCGGGCCGAGCGGTACGCCGAGCGACTGGCGTCGGAAAGCGACCCCGAACCGGAGAGTGACGCGCGCACCGAAAACGAGACCGACGCCGACGACGCGACCGGTGACGAGTAGCCGCCCGCACCGCTTCCGTTTCCGGAGCCGCGTCTCCCCGCGAGGTCCGTCCCTCGTCCCGCGTAGTTCCCATCGCGCGGGAACTGGCGAAGAGGGTGATACTGTCCCCGCCTAACTCCCAGTTGATGTACGACACAATCCTCGTGCCGATAGACGGGAGCGACTCGATGCAGCCGGTCGTCGAAGACGCCGCGGAACTCGCCGCAGAGCGCGACGCCGCCGTCTCCCTGCTCTACGTCGTCGACGAACGCGCCTTCCTGACGCTCGCCGACGAGCGCGTCGACGAGGTGTACGAGGAACTCAGGTCGCAGGGCGAAGCCGCGCTCGCCGAGGCCGCCGAGACGATGGCCGAGTACGGCGTCGACGCCGCCACGGAACTCCGCCGCGGCGACCCGGCCGAGGAGATTCTCGCGTTCGCCGAGGAGATAGACGCGGCGCTCATCTCGATGGGCACCCACGCGCGCTTCGAGGACAACATCCTCGGAAGCGTCTCGCGGTCGGTCGTCGTCCAGTCGAAGATTCCCGTGCTCGCCACCCCCATCGAGCGGCGGTAATCCGCCCGCGCCGGGCGAGCGAGTGCGTCGCAACCGTAAAGCGGGTTCCGTGGTCCCGTGTCTCGCGTCTGTCCCCGATTCTCGCCGGGGTCGGTCAATCCCCGATTCTCGTCGCGTTTCCGGCCCGGGCCCGGACCCCTCGATTCAGAGTCGCAGGAGCAACAGGAGGACGCCGAAGAACGTCGAGGCGGCGCTGATGAGAAGCAGGCCGCCGCTGAGGACGAGCGTGCCGCCGTCGAGCGTCGGGGTCGTCCCGCTGGCGGCGACGTTCATCACCGACATGCCCGCCGAGAGGTCGGCGACGGGGGCGAGGACGGCGATACAGAACGTTACGAGGCCGGCGACGACGAGGGCGTAGGGCGTGAACGGGGGACTCCGCCGAGTCGGGTGGCGGCGGACCGGGTAGCTGCGAGACATACCTCTCGTACGTCGCCATCCTAATTTGGTACGTGTCGGCTACTCGCAGGAGACGAGCGTTAGACCCGCCCTACCGCCGTGATACCGCGATTCTCGACGTGGCGCGGGCACCGTCGGCTCGCACCCGACGGTCGGGCGGTTTTCGGCCTAAGTCGAGCCTAACCTCGGGCGGATGCACCGCGAAGCCGCGGTCTGGTTCGGAACCGGCTCTTCTGTCCCCGGGCGACGAGGAAAACAGAGAACAGACCCCGACAGACGCACATCGGCGGTCGGCGTGAGGGCGGCGTGAGGGCGGCGGCGAGTGCGTCGGTCCGGTCTCCGAACCGCCGAGTCTTACTCCTCGTCCGACTCGAAATCGAGCGCGACCGAGTTGATACAGAAGCGCTTGCCGGTCGGCTCCGGGCCGTCGTCGAAGACGTGGCCGAGGTGGCCGCCGCAGGTCGAACAGACGACCTCGGTGCGGTCCATCCCGTGGCTCAGGTCGCGTCGAAGCTCGATGTTCGAGTCCTCGGCGGCGTAGAAGCTCGGCCACCCGCAGTTCGAGTCGTACTTCGTCTCCGAGTCGAACAGCTCCGTTCCACAGCCGGCACAGCGGTAGACGCCGTCGTCACTCCGGTCGACGTGCTCGCCGGAGAACCGCGGCTCGGTCCCCTGCTCGCGGAGGACGCGGTAGGCGTCCTCCGAGAGTCGCTCGCGCCACTCTGACTCCGAGAGGCTGAATTCGCTATCGCTCATACGTCGAAAGAGGGTTCGAACGCCCAAAGGCTCGTCGGCTACCCGCGTCGGAGGTCAGTCGGCTACCCGCGTCGGAGGTCGGTCGGCTACCCGCGTCGGAGGAACTCCGGCAGCCGAATCCGAGAGAAGTCGTCGCCGCCGCCGTCGAGGACGGACGCTCGGCCGACGGCTTTGGGAATGCCCTGTTTGTCCGTCGGCTTCTGCATCGTCACGTCGGCGCGCCCCGCCGTGGAGGGCGATGTCTCCTCGTCGACGAGCGCCTCCCAGACGTCCTGTTTCGAGTCGTACTCCGACTCGTTGCGGGCGACCCGCTGTTTCCCCTCCTCGAAGGCGAGTTGGAGGACGCTCCGGCCGTAGGCCGTGCCGGCCTGCCGGCGGATGCGCTCGAACTCGCCGCGGTTCGGGTGACCGAGCGCGCTGGAGACGCCGAGGGCGTACATCCGGCGGATGGCCTCCTCGTCCGAAATCGTCCGCCAGTCCGTTCCGAAGACCCGTTCGTACATTGTTGTGGTTACCTCAGAGGTCGACCTTCGACCGGGGGTCGACGACCAGTCCGTTGTCGGTGAAGTCGAGCGACCGGATGTCGCAGTCGATGTTCGTCCCGCGCATCTTGATGACCTGAATGCCGCGCGTCATCCCCGTCGCCTCCAGATAGTTGTGGAAGAACACCACGCCGTGAGCGAGGAAGTGCTCGTCGGAGTACGACGAGGGGTCGGTCATCTCGGAGATGAGAAGCGTCGTGGCGTCGCCCTGCTTGAGCGCCGTCAGAAACCGCGTCATCTCCTCGGAGCCGTTGGCGAAAAACAGCCGGAGCAACATCGTCGAGTCGATGACGAGGCGGTCGACCTGCCGGGAGTTGACGAACGCGACGATTTTGTCGGTGAGGCTCTGGACGCTCGACGACCCCCCGGTCTGGGAGAACTGGTTGAGGATGTGTTTCCCCTTCGGGCTCACGAGGTTGATGAAGCGAAAGCCCTCGGAACTGGCGAGCGTCTCGAAGCCGAAGTCGAAACTCGACATGTCGTTTATCAGCTCGTCTTCGGTCTCGTGCATGGTGATGTACATGCACTTCTCGCCGTTACGAAGCCCCTCGGCCATGAACTGCGCCGTGAACGTCGTCTTCCCGCTCCCCGGCGGTCCGCTCAGTACGTACAGTCGGCGCGGGAGGAAGCCACCCTGGATGAGCTCGTCGAACCCGCTTACCCCACTCGGAATCCGCATGGTCGGACACTCGCCCGTCTTATTATAATCGTTCCGGGACTAGTATCGAAATTGAGACTTCGAGACGGCGCCGGCGGACGACTCGTCACTCGGGGAACAGTTCGACTTCAGATTCGATACTGTCGATGGCCGCCACGTCGGCCGCGTCGAGTTCCAGCGAGACGGCGTCGAGGTTCGCCCGGAGGTGGCGCTCGCTGGACGCTTTCGGGATGGGACACAGCCCCTTTTCGGCCAGCCACGCGAGGCTCACCGCCTCGGGCGTCGCGTCGTGTTTCTCCGCGACCGCGACGACTTCGTCCACGTCGCGGACGCGGCCCCCCGAAAGCGGCGAGTACGCGACCACGTCGTAACCGCGTTCCTCGGCGTGGTCGAGGAGTTCGGGGCGCTGAAACAGCGGGTGGTACTCCGTCTGGTGGGCGACGAGCGGCGCGTCGAGCAGGTCGAGCGCCTCGTCCAACTCGGCGACGGTGAAGTTGCTCACGCCGACGCCGCGGACGAGGCCGTCGTCGACGAGTTCGTCGAAGGCCGCAAGCGTCGCCTCGGCGTCGTAGGTGTCGACGGGGCGGTGGACGTACAGGAGGTCGACGTCGTCGACGCCGAGCCGGTCGAGGCTCTCGCGGGTCGTCCGGCGAACGTCGGCGGGCGCGAGGCTGTCCGCCCAGACCTTGGTGGCGAGCGTCACGTCCTCGCGGGGCACGTCGGCGGCCGCGAGCGCGTCGCCGACGACCGCCTCGTTGCCGTAAATCTGTGCGGTGTCGACGTGGCGATAACCAAGCTCCAGCGCCGTCGTCACGGCGGCGGCCTCGTCGGGCGTGTCGAGGCCCATCGTCCCGAGACCGATGCGGGGGAGCGACCGGGTCATCGAGACGACTCACCGCCCTCGCGGCCGCCGTCGGCCGCGGGACCAGACGCGGCGGACGCGTCGCCGACGACGGGTACGCCGTCGAGTTCGAGCAGGTCGTCGAGGCCGGCGATTTCGTGGGTCGGGTCGGGCGTCGGCGTGTGGTCGGCGCGGTGGCCCCGGCGGATGAACGCGGAGTCGACGCCCGCGGCCTCCGCGGCGGCGATGTCGCTGTCGCTGTCGCCGACGAACAGCGGCGAGTCGACGCCGAGGTCGGCCATGGCGCGTTCGAGGTAGTAGGGTTCGGGCTTCTTGCGGTGGAGGCTCGTCATCGAGGGCTCGCGGCCGTAGGCGGTGCCGAACAGGTCCGCGGCGTCGAGGTGGTCGACGACGAAGTCGATGGTGGCCTGCTGGTTGCTGGAGACGATGCCCATCGGCGCGTCGATGCGGCGGAGCGCGTCGAAGTCGTCGTAGGGGACTTTCCGGCCGTCGGCGATGGCCCGCCGTTGGGCGGCCGACTGGCGTTCGTCGCGGACGCGGAACAGCGTCTCGGGGTCGAGGTCGTAGGGCTCGGCGGCGGCGCGCACGTCCTCGGGAGAGACGTGGATGACCACCTGCTCGACGTGGTCCGGGTCGGGGTCGGTGACGCCGAGTTCGGCGAAGGCGTCCCACGTCGCGTCGCGGAGGGGCGAGAGTTCGACGAGCGTGGTCAACACGCCGTCGTGGTCGAAGATGACCGAGTCGTACATACCCGGACTCCGGCGGCGCGACGTGAATCGTTTTCGCCTCCGGCCGCGGCCGCGAGCGCGAACACGGTCCCCAATCCCGCCGCGTTGCGAGTCTTTTAGCGCCTCGAAGCCTCACGTCTGACCAATGCTGGCTGGACTCACACGCGGGGTGGCGAGATGACTCGCGACGTGTGCATCGTCGGAGCCGGGGCCGCTGGGGCTGGCGCGGCCTACGCGCTCCGCGACGCGAACGCGAACGTCACGATTCTCGAGAAGAGCCGCGGGGTGTGCGGTCGCGCCGCGACGCGCCGCCGACAGGGCTGTCGGTACGACCACGGCGCGAACTACGTGAAAGACTACGACCGCCGAACGGCGCAGCTCGTCCGCGGACTGGGCGCGGACGGGTTGGTCAACATCGACGAGCCGGTCTGGACGTTCGACGGCGACGGCGTCATCTCGGAGGGCGACCACCGGGACCAACACAAGTGGACGTGGACCGAGGGCATCACCCAACTGGCGAAGCGCCTGCTCGCGGAGACGGAGGCGACCGTCGAGCGCGAGACGCGCGTCGCCGCCATCGACCACAACCCCGACAGCGGCTACTGGTCCGTCGTCGACGAGTCGGGGACGCGCCACGGCCCGTTCGACTCGGTGCTGCTGACGCCGCCGGCCCCGCAGACGGCCGCGATTCTGACCGAGATGGGCTGGGGCGACCAGTGCATGGTCGCGCTCCGCGAGGCCATCGGGAGCGTCGAGTACCGGACGGTTCGAACCGTCGTCCTCCACTACCCCTTCGAGCGCGAGGAGCCGTGGTACGCCCTCGTCAACCCCGACAAGACCCATCCCGTCGGCTGGGTCGCCCGCGAGGAGTGCAAGGAGGGCCACGTCCCCGACGGCGAGAGCCTGCTCGTCGTCCAACCGAGCCCCGAGTGGTCCGAGGCGCACTACGACGACCCCCTCGACGACGCGGCCGACGAGGTCGCCGGGATGGTCGCCGAACTCCTCGACGACGAGCGCCTGCGCGACCCCGACTGGGTGGACGACCAGGGCTGGCGGTACGCCCTCCCCGACGGCGTCGCCGACCGCGAGATACTCCGCCGCGGGGAGCCCCACGGCCTCTACTTCGCCGGCGACTGGACGGTCGGCGAGGGCCGGGTCCACGCCGCCCTCTGGAGCGGCGTCGACGCGGGCGAGCGAATCGCCGAGCAGTAGTCGAAAAGAGCCGGCTGCGACGACCTCGCCGACGACGTCAGAGGTCGACGCGACGACCCCGACGCGGCCTCAGATGTCGACGTCTTCGCCGTACACCGACTCGCCGCGCTGGAGCCGCGCGGCGATGCCGAACGTCTGTTCTCGCTCCCGGCGCGTCGGCGAGTGCGCCGCGAGGTAGCGCGCGACGCCGACGAGGAGCGTCCGCGCCTCCTCGGGCGGCCGCGTCGCCGCCTGCCTGAACCCGGCTTCGAGCGCCTGGTAGGTGTGGAAGCCGGCGTCCTCGCGGAGCAGCGCGCCCCCGAGTTCGCGGCGGAGCCTCGCCGGGTCGCCGCCGCCGTCGAGGAACCCCGCGGTCGCCCGTCCGGCGTCGTTCACCCGCCCCTCGGCGTCGAAGGCCGCGGACAGCGTTTCGAGTGCTTCCGCCGGGTCGGCGTCGGGCGTCGGGTCGGGAAGCGGGGCCGGGGGCGTGTTCAGGAACCGGTCGAGGTAGACGTTGACGGCGGCGTCGAACGCGCCGCGGTAGAGTTCTCTCGCGCCCGTCCGCTCGGCGAGCCGGTGGACCGCGTTGGCGTAGGTGAACGTGTGGTGGACCGTGTTCCAGTCGCCGAACTCGTTGGTGGTCGAGAAGCGCGCGACCCGCGTGCCGGCGGCGAAGGCGACGACATCGGCGAGTTGGGCGGGCGTCGCGCCGCTCCGAATCGCCTCGGTCAGCGCGTCGACGACGGCGTGCGGGTCGTCGCCGAGGAGGGTGTCGAGCAGGCCGTCCGGTCGGGACCACGTCTCGCCCGCGCCGGCGTCGGCGTGGTCGTCGAGGTCGTCGAACACGTCGTCGAGCGTTCCCGCGAGGTCGATTGGGCGACGCCACTCGGCGGACTCCTCGGCCCGGTCGGCGCGGGCGAGTCCGCGAACGAGGCCCGGGAGGACCTCGTCGGCGCGGTCCCAGCCGACGTGGTCGAGCGCCTCGCAGGCCTTGTTGACGAAGTCGAGGACGTGCCCCGTGTCGAGGTATCGGTGGTCGGTGGCCGCGGCGGCGACCATGCCGGCGAGTTCGGCGTCGTCGCGGCCGGCCGCGATTGCGGTCCGGAGGACGCGCTCCGCCCCGTCGGGGTCGCGGACCTCGACGTTCTCGCGGAACCACGACCGCAGGCGGTCGAAGTCGGTGTCGGTCGCGCCGAGGGCGTCCTGTTCGAACTGCGGCGGTTCGCCGGAGGCGTCGCCCGCGACGTGGACGAGTCCCTGATAGAGCGCGCGCTTTCGGTCGTCGGGGTCGAGGTCGGGGAGGACGTTCGCCATCGCGGTCAGGATAGTGAGACCCGACCCCCAGCCGTCGCGCCGGTAGCGACAGCCGAACCGGACGCCGGTCGAAAGCGGCTCCGTCGGCTCGACGTCGGCGTCGAGGAGGCCGATGACGGACTTCGCGACGACCAGTCGGAGGTTCTGTTCGAGGCCATCTTCCAGTCGGTTCGACCAGCGGACCGCCGGCGGTTCGTCCGGGTCGGGGTTCGGGTCGACGTAAACCGTCCCGTCGCGCACCTCCACGGGGTAGGTCCGCACGTCGTCGGCCCACGGGTCGAAGGTGTCGCCGCAGGAGAGTTCGAACCGGGCGTGGTGCCAGTGACAGGTCAGCACGCCCTCGTCCACGGAGCCGCGAGCGAGCGGGAAACCCATGTGCGGGCAAGCATTGTCGACGGCTCTGACGGACCCCTCGTGGTCGAAGAGGGCGATAGAGCGTCCGTCCAGCGCGACCAGTTCGCGGCCGGACTCGCGGAGGTCCGCGAGGTCGACGGCGGGGCGAAAGCGGTCTTCGGATGCCATGTGCACACGTTCGACACGATAATTCCTAAAGATTCGCTGAAGCGAATTTACGTCGGCGACGTGATGTGTTCCCGGAAACTCCGCATCCGAGGCCCCCTCACCGCCGATTTCGAGTGAATTCGGGATTCACCGACCGATGAACCGCCGTGCCGCGAGCTAGCACGATTCGGGCGTGTCTTTTTCGTCGCCGAGGCCTAACGAGGAGTCGTGTCCGCGCTGACCGTCCGCATCGACCCCCACGTGCACTCGGAAGGCTCGTACGACGCGCACGACCCGGTGGAGCTCATCTTGGAGCAGGCCGCCGAAATCGGGTTGGACGCCGTCGTCGTCACCGACCACGACGTCATCGACGAGTCGCTCCGAGCGGCGCAACTCGCGCCGATGTACGGCCTCGTCGGCATCCCCGGCGTGGAAGTCTCGACGGCCGACGGCCACCTCCTCGCGCTCGGCGTGGAGGAGCTTCCGCCGCGGCGTCGCCCGTTGGACGAGACGGCCCGCTGGGTGCGCGAGCGCGGCGGCGTCGCCATCGTCCCGCACCCCTTCCAGCGGAGCCGACACGGCATCGGTCGCCGTCGGCTCGGCCGGTATCACGACGCCGCGGGCGGCGACGCCTTCGACGCCATCGAGACGTACAACTCGTGGCTCTTCACGGGCTACAAGAACCGCCGCGCCCGCCGGTTCGCCGCGAAGCGCCAGTACCCCGGCGTCGCCGGGAGCGACGCCCACAAGGTCGGGTACGTCGGCCGCGCCTACACGGAAATCGACATCCCCGACGTGTCGCGGGCTTCCCTCAGCGGCGACGACATCTTAGACGCCATCCGAAGCGGCTCGACCGAGGTGCAGGGCCGGCGGACGCCGATTCCGACGAGCACGCAACACTACGCCGGCGCGGCCGGCCGGAAGTCCGCGTACTACGCCAAACGCGGGGCGCTCGGGAGCGCACTCCTCGCTAAGAAGGGCGCGTTCAAGTCCGGCTACTACGCGAAACTCGGCGCGCTCAAGAGCGGGTCGCTGGCGAAGACCGGCGTCGCGCAGGCCGCGCGGATGCTCTACCGGCTGTCGCCGCTCTCGCGGTAGCGGGTAGTACCGCGGACGCCGGCGCGGACGTCGAAAAGCGAGTTTTGTTCGGTTTTGGTCTGTTCTGTCCTCAGTCGTCGGAGCCCACGAGCTCCTCGTACTGCGCGCCGGTCTGTTTCAGCTTCGCCGTCGAGTAGAGTCGCTCGTGGTCGAACGGCAGATGGTCGTCGGCCAGTTCGTCTATCTTCTCGTCGACGGCGTCGGCGTCCCGGCCGTGAATCATGGTAAAGAGGTTGTACTCCCAGCCCTGCTCGGGGCGGCGCGGGCGGTGGTAACAGAGCGTGACGTACGGGAGGCTCCCGACGGCCTCGCCGCGGGCGTCGAGTTCGTCGTCGGGGACGTTCCAGACGACCATGCAGTTGTTCCGAAAGCCCGTGACGATGTGGTTGACGACGCAGCCGATGCGCTTGATACAGCCGTCGGCGAGCAGGCGCTCGACGGCGACGAGCACGTCGTCGACCTCGGCGTCGAGGGCGTCGGCGACGTCGCGGTAGGGCGTCTTCGACAGCGGGAAGCCGCCCTGAATCTCCACGAGCAGGCGGGCTTCGAGCGACGAGAGGTCGCCGGTCGCGTCCTCGGAGATGCGGGTGGCGCTCACGTCGGTCTCGCCGAGGCTCTCGCGGGCGAAGCGGTCGTCGTTGACGATGGGGAACTCGAGGTCGATGTAGTAGTCGGTGAGCATCGGGAGGTTCAGCACCTCGCAGCCGGTCCGCTCCTCGATTTCGGCGAGGATGCGGTCGCGCGTCTCGCGGGAACCGGCGGTGACGACGAACCACATGTTCCACTCGTGGGCGCGGCGGTAGTTGTGGTTGACTTGGCGGTAGCCGTTGATGAGTTCGGCAATCTCCTCGAAGCGTTCCTCGGGGGCCGAGACGGCCGCGAGCGTCGAACTGCCGATGACGGGCGGGTTGAGCACCGGGCCGAATCGCCGGAAGATGCCGTCTTCGCGGAGCCGACGGACGCGGTCGAGGGCGTCGTCCTCGTCGATGCCTAACTCCGCGGCGACGACGCGGAACGGCCGCTGTTCGACCGGGAAGCCGCTTTGGTATTCGTCGATAAGCGCCGCATCGACCTCGTCGATGCCGTCCCGCCAATCGTCCGACAACGCGCTCATTACCCGGCGTTAGGAGTCGGGAAGCCTATCGCTTTCGGACGGCGTCGTCGCTCCCGGCCGGCGGGACCGAACGGGACGTTTTTTGACCGCTCGCCCGAACACAGGCGCATGGCAGTAGTCGACAGCGAGTTCGGGGAATGGCCGCTGAAGCGTCTGATGACGGAAGTCGTCGGCACGGGCACGAAGTCCGCCGAGGACATGAGCCGCGAGCAGGCGTCCGAGGCGATGCGCCGCATCCTCGCCGGCGAACCGGACCACACGACGCTCGGCGCGTTCTGGCTCGCCAACCGCTGGAAGCACAACAACGCGGAGGAACTCGCCGCCTACACCGACGTGATGGCTGAACACGTTGAGTACGCCGAACCCGAAGTCGACCCCGTCGACTGCGGCGCGAACTACGACGGCAAGGGCAAGACCGCCATCCTCGGCGTCGCCGCCGGCGTCGTCGCCGCCGCGGCCGGCACGCCCGTCGTCGTCCACTCCGGCGACCGCGTCCCGACCCAGAAGCAGGACGCCTACAAGCACGTCCTCGACGAACTCGGCGTCCGCACGGAGCTCGACCCCGACGAGTCCGCCGACATGGTCGACGACACCGGCTTCGGCTTCTACTACCAGCCGCGATTTAACCCCGCCATCCACGCCCTCTGGGAGCGCCGCGACAACATGGGCGTCCGGACGTTCGTCAACACCATCGAGACCATCGCCAACCCCGCGAACGCCTCGGTTCACCTCGGGTCGTTCTACCACCTCGCGTTCGCCAAGAAGATGGTCAACACCTTCGAGGCGAGCGAGCACCACGACCTCGACCGCGTGCTCATGTTCCAGGGCATGGAGGGCTACGACGACATCCGCCCCGGCTACACGAAGGTCGCCGAGTGGACCGCCGGCGACGACGGCGAGGCCATCTTCGACGACTTCGACATCGAGACCGCCGAGTACGGCATGGACTTCGAGTACGACGACCTCGGCGTCGACGAGGACGACGTGGCCGGCGACTCCGCCGAAATCACCGAAGCCGTGCTCGCCGGCGACCGCGAGGACCGCTTCGCCGACGCCGTCGCCCTCAACGCGGCGCTCCGCATCTACGCCCGCGAGGACGCCGAAACCATCGACGAGGGGCTCGACATGGCCCGCGACGCCATCGCCTCCGGCGACGCGGAAGCCGTGCTCGAAGACCTGCGCGAGTTCTGAACTCGCAGTCGCAGCCGACTCGAAGGCGTTCGCTTCAACACGCCGGCCCGACCGGTTCGCCGCCCGCGTACCGAACCGAATCCGGCCCCACGACGTAGACCGATTCTGACGACGTGTCGCCGTGTGACCGGTTCGTGCTGTACCAGTACGGGTGCGAGACGCGAACCGTCCAGCCGTCGAGGCTCCGACCGACGACCGACGCCGATTCGTCGCTGACGGTCGCCGACGTGCCGTACGTCGTGACGCACTCGCTGGCCGCCAGCTCGGTCCCGAGGCGCGTTTCTTCCGCCGCAATCGCCCGCCGCCGAGCCTCGCTATCGAGGACGAAGACGGTGCCCGCGGCGACGACGAGGAGAATCGAGAGGAGCGAGAGCGCGGCGCGGCGGTCCATACGAATCCGACCGTCGAGTGTAGATAAGTGTCTTCTGCCCTATATGTCGAGGTCGCCGTCGGCCTCGTCGAAGGGGTCGCCATCCTCGGCATCTCCCTCGTCGGCGTCCAGCGGGAGCGCGATGCCGACGAGCGTCTCGCCGGCCGTGACCGTCGCCTCGCGGGCGATGGAGTAGACGAGACCCGCGCGCTCGGCTTCGACCTCCTGGAGCACCTCGTAGGTGGTCGGGTCGTACACCCAGCCGAGGTGGTCGCCGGGGCGGACCTCGCGGGCGAGTTCGACGTCCTCGCGGGCGACGAACAGCCCCGAGGCGTCGGCTTGCACGCGGCCGAGGTGGTTGCGGTAGGTGCGGCCGTCCCACGGCTCGACCGCGCCCGAGAGGATGCCCATGTCGCGGCAGACGTTGAGGACGCCCTCGACGCCGGCGACGATGGCCGGCTCGACGAGCTGTTTGTTGTGGGCGAGTTCCGGCGTGATAGAGGGGATGCCCGCGTTCGTGGCCGCGACGCGGAGTTTGCCGTCGAAGCTCCGTTCGGTCCACTCGTCGTCGGCCTCGTCGCCCGCGGCCTCCGCGAGGAGGATGTCGACGCCGAACGCCCGCGCGAGGTCGCGAGAGGCCTCGTCGCCCCGGAGGTAGACGGTGTGGGTGAGCATGTCCGGGCTCCCGGTGTGGAGGTCGACGATGGCGTCGGCGTCGCCGATGTACTCCCAGAGCTTCGCGGCCATGCGCTGGTGGAGCGAGCCGTCGGGGTCGCCCGGCCAGACGCGGTTCATGTTGGAGTTGACGGAGTCGAGCACCTCGGGCGTGACGTAGGAGACGCGGTCGAACGTCAGCGGGTCGGCGACGGGGACGGCGACGACGCGGCCCGAGAGTTCCGCGCGTTCGAGGCGGCCGTGCAGTCGGCGGAGCACTTCGGTGCCGTTGATTTCGCGCCCGTGCTGGGCGGCCTGCACGTAGAGCGTCGGGCCGTCTGTCCCGTCGGCTGGCTCGTAGGTGTGAACCGTCGTCTGTACCGGGACGCCGGAGGGGAGGCGAGTGAGCGTCACGGTCTCCGCGGTGTGCATATCCGACGCATCGCGGTGGGGTGTCTTGTAGTTAGGGGAGCGAGAAAGGCGGGCGGTGCGGGGCGATGCCGGGCGTCAGTTCCGGTCGTCCGAGGTGTCGATGCCGAACGGCAGATACAGCGGACACGTCCGGCGAAACCCGGTCACGAGCAGGATGACGCCGACGGCCGCGACGAACACGGCCCCGAGCGCCGCGGGCACCGGTCCGAACCCGAGCGAGAACAGCCCCGCGTAGCTTCCGACGCCGCCGGCGACGAGGAGTGCGCCGAGCGCGAGGCGAACAGTTCGGTCGAGCGTGCCGACGTTTCGTACCATGCAGTAGTGCTTGTTCTCCGCAATACATTAACCCAGCGCAGATTCCCGACTGGCGGGCAATAGCGAATGACGAGGATTTTTCGGGCGTTTCAGTCGTCTGCTGGCGTTCCACCCGACGGTTCGCTCGCGTTTCGGGAGAAGTAGCTCGCGAGTAGCGGGCCGGTGATGTTGTGCCAGACACTGAACAGCGCCGGCGGGAGGGCGGCGGCGGGTGAGAAGAACGACAGGGCGAGGGCCGCGGCGAGCCCGCTGTTCTGGAGGCCGACCTCGAACGTCGTCGTTCTGACGCGGTCCTCGGACATGCCGGCGAGGCGGCCGGTGCCGTAGCCGGTGCCGAGGCCGATGGCGTTGTGGAGGACGACGGCCCCGATGGCGGCCGCGCCCGCGCCGAGGATGGTGTCGACGTTGAGGCCGACGACGGCCGCGACGATGGCGACGATGCTCAGGACCGAGACGAGCGGGAACACGTCGAGGCCGACCTCGGCGACCTCGGGTGCGTTGCGGTCGAGCGCGACGCGGAGCGCGAAGCCGAGGACGACCGGGATGAAGACGATTTGGACGATGTTGAGAAACAGGTCCATGAAGCCGACCTGGAGCTGTTCGCCGGCGAGCGCGACGACCCACGCGGGCATGACGAGCGGCGCGGCCAGCGTGGTGACGGTCGTGATGGCGACCGAGAGCGCCACGTCGCCCTTGCCGAGGTAGGCCATGACGTTCGAGGCGGTGCCGCCGGGGGCCGCGCCGACGAGGATGACGCCGACCGCGAGCTCCGGCGGGAGCGAGAGAACCACCGTGAGCGCGTAGGCGGCGGTCGGCATGATGAGCCACTGGGCGAGCGCGCCGATGGCCACGTCTCGCGGGCGCTCCGCGAGTCGGCGGAAGTCGACGGGCTGCAGGGTCAGCCCCATCCCGAGCATGATGAGCCCGAGAAGCGGCGAAATGTAGGGCGCAATCCACGTGAACAGGTCCGGCTGGATCAACGCGGCGGCCGACGCGAGGAGCACGAGGCCGACGAAGTAGGTGTTGGCGAGTTCCGACAGCCGTTCGAGGGTCGAGCGAGCGTTCATTCGGAGCGTCCTCCGTCGAATTGTGATGTCATCTCACACCACTCGGTCGCGGGGGAGAGAAACGTCTGTCGGTGTGACAGTCCGCGGTACCGACCGGAAGACGCGGGCCGGACGGAGTCGTGTCAGCGCCGCGGCCGACACCGAGGCGGCACGGTTTTCACTCGCCCGCCCGACGGGTCGAGTATGAGCGACAACCCAACGGCCACGCTCCACACGAACAAGGGCGACATCACGGTCGAACTCTTCGAGGACAAGGTCCCGAACACGGTCGAGAACTTCGTCGGCCTCGCGACGGGCGAGAAGACGTGGGTCCACCCCGAGACGGACGAGACGATGGAGGGCGAACCCCTCTACGAGGACATCCTCTTTCACCGCATCATCTCGAACTTCATGATTCAGGGCGGCGACCCGACGGGGACCGGCCGCGGCGGCCCCGGCTACACCTTCGACGACGAGTTCCACTCGGACCTCAGCCACGACGGCCCCGGCGTGCTCTCGATGGCGAACCGCGGCCCCAACACGAACGGCTCGCAGTTCTTCATCACGCTCGACGCCCAGCCCCACCTCGACGGCAAGCACGCCGTCTTCGGAAAGGTCACCGACGGCATGGACGTCGTCGAGGACATCGGCTCGGTCCCGACCGACCGCAACGACAAGCCGGTGTCCGACGTGGTCCTCGAATCGGTCGACGTCGAGCAGTAAGCGCCGCGAACACCGAGACCGAGCGCGACGGACACGCGACCGAGCGCGACGGACGCTACCCGCTCGCGTTCGCTGGGACGACGGTCCGACCGCCGTTCGAACCGTCGGCGCGGTCGAGCCACGCCGGTCGCGTCACCGTCGTCTCGCCGACCGCGTCGTACGCGAACCAGACCTCGACGCCGAGGCCGTCGCGGGTCTCGTATGTGACGCGCATCGAGCGGACGAACCCGCCTTCTTCGACGATCGCTTCGACCCGATAGTCGCGTGACCGCGGGAAGTCGGTACCGCGTCCCTGAACTCGGTACAGCGAGGTCCCGCTTTCGGCAGTCGCGTTCGTCACGCTCTCTACGCGTGCCACCCTCGTCTCGTCCGCCGAGAGGTACCACTCGAGATAGCGGGCAGCGCGCGAGGCCTGTCGCCCCGGTCCGTCGCGCACGTCAGGGTCGAGGACGCGGGCGGCGACGCCGTCCGGTTCCGCGGGGCGGCGGGCGTATCGCGTGGTCCCGTCGGCATACGCGTCCTCCGAGGCGGTCGGGCGCGGGAACGCTCTGAGTCGCCCAGCGCGCTGCACCTCGGAGACGTAGACGTGCGGGGCCTCGACGTGGACGACCTCCACCTCGCGGCCCGTCTCGTCGCCGGCGATGGACTCGCGGTATCGGAGGGTCCACCGGTACGACCGGTTCGCCGCGGCCCCTCGGTGGGCCGCCGCGAGGAGCGTCGCGTTCTCGACGCCCGCGGTGGTCACGCCGGGGGCGACCGTCCGCGGTTCGGGCGTCGGCGTCGACTCGGACGTCGTCGCGACCGGCGTCGGAACCGACGGCTGTTGCCCGCCCAGCGCGTCACCAAGCACCGGCACGCCGCCCGAACCGGCGGTCACGACGACCGCCGCGACGAGGAGCGCGGCGAAAAGAAGCGGCGCGACCGGAAGCGACGAAAACGAGGGCGGAAGCACGGACGCGAGCGGCCCGGTCCGCGCGCCGCCTGCGCCCTCGGTGTACCCTGCACCCCCGCCCCCACCGTCGGCCGGCAAGTCGGCGAGGCGGACGCCGAAGTGGTCGGCGACGAGGTCGTCGCCGCGGCCGTCGGGGAGGCCGTACCGGACGAGTTCGTAGAGGTCGTCGACCGAGAGGACGCGGGCGTCGTCGGGGGCCGCGCGTCGGGTTCGCGCGGGGTCGCCGAGCGCGACGACCACCGTCGCGCCGTCCGGAACCGTCGGCGACAGGCGAAGCCAAGACCGAGAGACGACCGCGACTCGGTCGATTCGGTCGCCGCGGCGGGCGACGACGAGACCGTCTTCGACGGCCGTCTCCCACCCGCGGGCGGTCCAGAGGTCGGCGAGAAATCGGCGGCGGTCGCTGGGACTGGCGGCGCGAATCAGGTCGCCGAAGCGCGAGCGACGGGACTGCCGCATCGTCCGATAGTAGGGCTCGATAGCGAAAGAATCACCGGGCGCACACCGAGGTTCGGGTTGGTTTCTCCCGCCGCGCGACCGACAGCGCAAAGACCACCGCGCGGCAAGGGCCGACGATGAGCGAGGAGTCCGAGCGTCCGAAGCCGAGCGACTTCGGAACCGACGAGAACGCCCCGCCGGTCGACGAAAAGCCCTACAAGATAATCTTCGAGGCGAACAAGTGCTTCGGGGCCGGCCGGTGCGCGGAGGTCGCCGACAACTGGGAGATGGACCTCGAAACCGGTCTCGCCCGCGCTAAGTCGTACTTCGTCGGTGAGGACGACCTCGACGAGAACATCGAGGCGGCGGAGGTCTGCCCGGCGAAGAAGGGCCGCGGCGTCATCCACGTCATCGACCGCCGAACAGACGAGGAGCTATCGCCGAACCCCCACGGCGACGGAACCCTCTCGGTCGACTGGTAAAGCGAAAGCACTTTTCACCCCCTCGGAGAACGGGAGAGTGCGCGGGGGTGGCTGAGCTAGGCCAAAAGCGGCGGACTTAAGATCCGCTCCCGTAGGGGTTCGCGAGTTCAAATCTCGTCCCCCGCACTTGTACCGAGGAACTACGTGACGAGTGTCAAGTGCGGCCAGAGAGATTTGAACCCGACGAGTCGCAGCGACCGAGCGGAGCGAGGACGACCGTCTCGGCTCGATTCAACTCTCGTCCAGTCGTCTCCCACACACGCCTCTCAGAACCTGCATCGCGTCCACCACTCTGGTTCCTCAGCTCCGCCGTCTACTGCCCTCACTCCTCAGCTCCCGCCGTCTACTGCTCTCGCCGACCGTCGACGAGACGTCGTGGATTCTGTCGCACGAGTAGCAAAAATCTGCGTCGGTGACGGTCCCGACGGCGCTCTCACGCCGGTAGTTCGACGCCGAGTTGCGAGAACAGCGTCGCCATGCTCGCGGCGTCTTTCACTTCGACGATGGTTCCCTCGTCGATGCGGCGGTAGCTGAACCCGTCGACCTCGACCTGCGAGCCAGTCGGCTCGATGCCGCGGAACGCCCCGAGGTGCGTGCCCCGGAGCGTCCACCAGACCATCACCGCGTCGCCCTCGGCGACCATCGCGTTGATTTCGGTCGTCGCGTCCGGGAACGCGCCGTCCCACTCGCCGTGCAGTTCCTTGATGTCTTCGCGCGCGACGAGCGCCTCGTCGGACCCGCTTCGCGTCGTTGCGATGCGGACGGCGTCGGCGTACAACTCGTCGAGCGCGTCGAGTTCGTCGCGGTTCCACGCCCGGTCGAACTCGGTCCGAATCAGGGCGCGGTTCTCCTCTGTAATCGTTCGTGTCGACATGCGTACCCACCCGGCGTCGCCGCGGCGACCGGTCCGGTCTCGCGTCAACGCCGCCGTGACGTACGACCCGCGGAGCCATAGCGTAGTGCTACCAGATAGCATCCACTGCGTGGTGGATAGCGAGCGGTCGGGCAGGCGGACGGCAGCGACCGGCGACCACGTTATGTCGGTTCCCCGCCAACGTGTAGGAATGGCTTCGACGCGTAGACACCGCTACTCGGATGGACAGGGGTTCGGCGACCCCTACGAAGGGTTCGACCTCGACCCGCCGACGTATCGGGTGAACGGGAGGCTCGTCGACCCCGCGGACGACCACGCCCTCGCCGAGCTGGTGGACGAGGCGGAAATCGACCCCGAGGCGGTCGACGCGGCGGCGCTCGTCGAGGTCGGACTGGCCTACGCCGCCATCGAGGAGTACGAACAGGCAGTCGACAGTTTCAGTCGGGCGGTCGCCTACGCCGACGAGGACTCGCCGACGGCGTGGGAGGCGTGGGTGAACAAGGGCGTCGCCCACGCGCAACTCGGCGAGTACGACGAGGCAATCGGCGCGTACCGCGAGGCGCTCCGCATCGACGACGACGGCGAACACGCCGCGGCCGCGGAGACGAACCTCGCGTACGCGCTGTGGGAACTCGGCGATTCGTCGGGGCCGCTCGACCGCGCCGAGCGCGCCGTCGAACTTGACCCGCGACTCCCGCAGGCGTGGTACAACCGCGGCTTCTTCCTCGCCGAGCGCGGCCTCCACGAGGAAGCCGTCCGCTGTTTCGACACCGCCATCTCACTCGGACTGCGCGATAGCTCGGTCCGGGGCGAGCGCGACCGGTCCCTGGCGTTCCTCGAAGCGGACCTCGTCGAAGGCGAAACCGAGGCCGAACCCGAAGCGCGGGAGGAATCGGAACCGGACCGAGCCCGTGACGTGGACCCCGGTGCCCGCGAAGCCGCCGACGCGGACGGCTCCGACGACCCGGCCGTCAGTGAGCGAGGCGAGTAGGGCCGCACCCACAAACATTTTGACAGTTCGGCTAATGACATGTAATTAGACCGTGTTACCCGGACTCCTCGTCACGCGATTCGACGCCGCGCTCTTCGGGATGGCCGTCTTCATCCTCGTCGGGGCCGTCGTCGGCGTCGTGTCCGCCCTGCCGACGCCGCTCGCCGCGGGCGGTGGCGCAACCGGAGCCGCCGCCCTCGCGTTCGGCGTCACCGTGAGCGAACTGTAGCCGATTCTCGGAACTCGTAATTCCGAGAGAGTCGAGGACTCCGCTTTCCCCACCAATATCATTCCTGATATCTAGCGGGACAACGCTTTACGTCGCTCTCTTGCTACCAAGTGGCATGAAGCTCGCCACGCTGGTTCCGGCGGTGCTCAGGCGGAGCTACCTCCGGAAGTTTCTGTTCGTTATTCTCCTCGTGGCCGCGGTGATGGGCGGCTTCGGCCTGTACGTCTCGGACGCGGTCGGAACCGAGGTCAGAGCCGACACCCACAGCGACCTCGAGATGGTCGCCACGTTGGAGGCCGAGGGGCTGTCGAGTTGGATGGACGGCTACGCCCGGACCACCCGGATGCTCTCGGAGTACGAGACCGTCCAGACGGGCGGCCCCGACACCATCGACGAGACGCTCGAACGCGAGAAGGACACGCTCCCCGACGAGGTGATGGCCATCCACTACGTGAAGCCGTCGAACCGCGACATCGTCCGCAGCACCAACGGCGTAATAGAGGCCAAGGAGGTGTCGGACCTCGGCCTGTCGTGGACGACCGGGTCGCTGACGATGTACGACCCCGACGCGGTCGCCGTCTCCGAGGTCTACCGCTACGCCGGGAGCGAGCGCCTCGCCTTCCTCAGTCCCGTGGAGGGTCGAGACGGAGCGGTGATGGTCGTCGTCGACGCGACGAAACACGCCGAACTGCTGAGCGAACCGGTCGAGGGGTCGCAGACTCGCGTGGTGACTGAAGGAGGTGTCATCGCCTTCGACAAGTACGGCAAGAACGTCCTCACGACGTACCGTGCGGGCGCGGCGACGCCGGCGCTCGACGCCGCACTCGGCGGCGAGACCGGCGTCATCGAGCGCGAGGGCGACGGCGACGCGGGCGACGAAGTCGTCGCCTACGCGCCCGTCTCGGGAACGAACTGGGCGGTTCTCGTGGAAGCGCCGCAGCGCAACGCCTACGCGGTCGCGCAGGTCGTCGAGCGCGACGTCGCCGTCCTCATCGGCGTGGGCCTCGCCGGCCTCGCGCTGGTCGGCGTCGTCATCGGTCGCAACACGGTGCTGTCGCTCCGGCGACTGCGAACCAAGGCGGCGGCGCTCGCCGGCGGCGACCTCGACGTTGACCTCGAAACCCGCAGAGTCGACGAGTTCGGGGCGCTGACGAACGCGTTCGCCGGGATGCGCGACGGTCTGCGCGAGCGCATCGAAGCCGCCGAAGACGCCCGACGCGACCTCGCCAGCGCCGCCGACGACTACCGCGAGACGATGGACGCCGCGGCGACGGGCGACCTGACGGTGCGCACGTCGGTCGAACCGGACGACGAGGCGATGGCGGCCGTCGGCGACGGCATCGACGCGATGCTCGCCGACCTCGAATCGACCATCGGACAGGTCGCGTCGTTCGCGGCGACGGTCGACGCGGCGGGCGAGCGCGTCACCGCCGGCACCGAGGAGGTCAGCGCCGCCTCCGAACGAGTCGAGCTGGCGACCGCCGACATCTCCGAGGGCGCGGCCGAGCAGGCGTCGCTCCTCACGGAGGTCTCCTCGGAGATGCAGGACCTCTCGGCGACGGTCGAGGAGGTCGCCGCCTCCGCCGACGAACTCGCGGACCTCGCGGGTGACGCCGCGGACCGCGGCGAGGCGGGCCGGGACGCGAGCGCCGCCGTCCACGACGAGATGGCGAACATCGACGCACGCGTCGCGGCCGCGGCCGAGGGCGTCGAAGCCCTCCGCGACGAGGTGGCCGACATCGGCGAGGTGGTCGACCTCATCGAGGACATCGCCGACCAGACGAACCTGCTCGCGCTCAACGCCTCCATCGAGGCCGCCCGCGCCGGCGAGGCGGGCGCGGGCTTCGCCGTCGTCGCGGACAGCGTGAAGGCACTCGCCGGCGAGACCGCCGACGCGACGACCGAAATCGCGTCGTCAATCGAGTCCGTCGAGGAGACCGCCGACGAGACGGTCGATGCGGTCACGGCCGCCCGAGAGCGCGTCTCGCGGGGCTCCGAGACGGTCGAAACCGGCGTCACCGCCATCGACGAGGCGGTCGACCGACTGGAGGAAGTCGACCACGGCGTCGCCGCCATCGACGAGGCGACCGCCTCGCAGGCGTCGGCCGCGCAGTCGGTCGCGCGCCTCGCGGACGAGGCGGCCGAAATCGCCGACGAGACGCGGACCGAGGCGGCCGACGTGGCCGGCGCGGCCCACGAACAGAACGACGCGATGGTCACCGTCGCCGGGAAGATGCAGGAGCTTTCGTCGACGACCGACGAACTGCGGGCGCTCGCGGACCGGTTCGAAGTACGCGAAAAAGCGGAGCGAGACGGCGACGTCGACGACGTAGAATCCGGAGTCGAGGGCGATGCGACCGCGGCGGCGGACGAGACGAGGTCCGAGCCGATTTCGGCACCGACGACGACCGACCGCGCGACCGACGGCTCGGGCGGAGCCGAGTCGAGAGAACTCGAATCTACCCGCGACGGACCGGACGAGAACTGACGCGGCCGCGTCGCTGGCGGGTCTTTACTGGGACGGATATCACTCGCTTCGGTTGTTCGATTCGAGCGCGCGAACGCGAGCCGTCGGCTCTTCGATGTGAGTTTCGTGAGAAAGGGATAGGCAGCCGCACGGGAGCGGCCCGCGCGGCAAATGCCGCCCTAGATTGGTCCCCGCTGACGCTTCGGCCCTCCAAAGCGAAGCGTCACCTGAATGGAGTGCGGCGAGATACTTAAACGTGCCGCCATTCGCCAAATCCGGCGCTGGCGGGCGATTCGAGGGCGCTCGCGACGCAACGGGCTTTTCTCCCGTCGGGACCTTCGTCCGGGCATGAGCGAAGACGACATCCCCGGTCGGGTCCGCCGCGCGTTCGGCGACCACGGGTCGTTCGAGCGGGTCGACGACCGCACCTTCGAGTCCGTGACGACGCCGTTCGACGGCACCGTCAGCGTCGCGGCACAGGAGAGCGGCCACGTCGAGTTCGGCGTGGAGGTCCGCGTGCCGATGCTCTCGGCGGTCGCCGACGACGTGGCACCCGTCGTCGAAGACGGCTGGTACGACACCTTCGAACTCCGCCTCGAAGACGTGAACGGCGTCGTCGCCGGCGACCACGACCTCGACCCCGACGTGACGCGGGCGGGCGACGAGGCGGTCGTCCGGGCGAGTTTCGCCGACGTCAACGAGCGCCGCGGCGTCGACGACGCCGGCGCGGTCATCGACTACGTCGAGGGCACGTTCGTCGAGGGCATCATCCCCGGCTACGACTACGGGGAACCGGTGACGAGCCTCATCCAGAACGCGCGAGACGCCGCCGGCGCGGGCTTCTGAGGAACGAGTCGTTCGAGGGCGCGCGGAGTACGCGCCGACTCAGTCCATCGCGATGTACGTCTGGGTGTCCTCGATGCCCGGAACCGACTGGATGCCGCCGGCGATGTCCTTCACGTCGGCGGGGGTGTCCACCTCGACTTTCACGATGAAGTCCACGTCGCCGGCGACGATGTGGGCGCTGACGATGCCGTCCGAGACGGCCAACAGCTCCTGTTTCAGCTGGTCGATACCGTCGGAGACGGGCGCGGCCTTGACCATGATGTACGCGTAGACCATCGTCACGCACCTCCCGCCGCGGTGACGACCTCGTCGCCGACGAGCAGTTGTCGCACGTCGTTGAGCACGTCGAAGTCCGCGAGGACGGCCACGCGGTCACCCGTCTCCAGCGAGTCGTCGGAAAGCGGGATGCCCATCGGGCCGTCTTTCTTCCCGAACGCGAGGACGCGGGCGTTCGCCGGAAGCGCAACCTCCTCGATACTGTAGCCGTTCATCGGCGACTCCTCCGTCACCGTCACGAGGATGACCTGCAGGTGTTGGGCGATGTCCGCGATGGCGCGGATGGACCCGCCGAGGAGCGCGTTCTTCGCGCCGATAGCGCCGAGGCGCTCGGGGTAGACGATTTCGTCCACTTCCTTCGCGTACTTCTGGTACACCTCCTCGCGGTAGTCCTCGTCGACCCGGAGCACCGTCCGACAGCCGAAGTGCTTGCCGATCATGCACGCCGCGAAGTTCACGTTGAGGTCGGCGGTGAGCGCGCCGAGGGCGTCGGCCGCCTCGATACCGGCGTCGACGAGCACCTCCTCGCGGGAGCCGTCGCCTTCGACCACCTCGAAGTCCGCTTCGCGGGCCCGCTTGACCCGGTCGCGGTCCAACTCCACCAGGACGATGTCGTGACCCTCCTCGCGGAGGACGCGAGCGGTGCGCAGCCCAACCCGTCCAGCACCAATGATAACGAACCGCATGATAAGACGGTATGTCGGCGGAGGCAAATAACCTTCCCCCGATTCGACCGAAGGGGCCGCGCTCGGTCGAAGCAAGGCTTTTGACGACCGTGGTAGAATATCTCACGCATGGTTCACGCGTTCATCATGGTGAAGACCGGAGCCGGCGAGTCGGAACAGCTTCTCGGTCCCATCCGCGACTTCGAGACGGTGACGGAGGCGCACATCGTCGCGGGCGCGTACGACATCATCGCCGAGGTCGACACCGACGCGGTCTACGAGGTGCTGAAGACGGCGTCGAGCCGCGTCCAGAGCTTAGAGGGCGTCGCCGACACGAAGACGTACATCTCGCTGGACGACTGAGGGACCGCGCGCTCAGCGCTCGATGTCGAACGGTCCGTTGCGCTCGACGAACGCGACGTGTTCCTCGCGCTGGCGGGCGAGCTCCGGCGGCAGTTCCTCGTAGACGTTGTCGAACAGCTCGTCGGTCCCCGGTTCGGGCGTCGCCTCGGCGCGCTCGACGGCCCCGCGCAGTTCCTCGTCGGCGTCGTCGCGCATGGCGTCGAGCGCCGCGTCGTCGACGAGGCCCTGCTCGCGGCAGAACGACTCGAAGCGGTCGAGGGGGTCGCGCGTCCGCCACTCGGGGAGTTCCGGGTCGTCGTCGCGGTAGCGCGAGGGGTCGTCGGCGGTCGTGTGCGGTCCCTGTCGGTAGGTGAGGCTCTC
>NZ_AOLJ01000018.1 GCF_000336775.1 Haloferax gibbonsii ATCC 33959
TGAAGACGTTCGGGGTGTCGAAGACGCCCGCGAAGTTCAGGCCCTCGTGGAAGTCGCCCTCGGAGGTCGCGCCGTCGCCGAAGCAGACCAGCGCCCCGTAGTCGTCGCCGCGGTAGTTCGCGGCCATGCCGACGCCGGCGGCGTGGGGAATCTGGCTCCCGATGGGGACCGCCTGCGGGAACACCGGCACGTCGTGGTCCGAGTCGTACTCGGCGTGACCGCGCCGAAAGAGGAGGATGTCGCTCGGCGGCACGCCGCGGGCGAGTTGGAGGGCGTTCGACCGATAGGTGGGCAGCAACACGTCGTCGTCGCGCATGGCGTGGGCGGCCCCGATTTGGGAGGCTTCCTGTCCGCGGAACGGCGGGTAGCCGCTCATCCATCCGCGTCGCTGGAGGGCGAGTGCACGCTCGTCGAACCGTCGCGCTCGAATCATGTCGCGGAGGGCGGCGCGGGCGTCGTCTGCGGTGAAACCCGTGTCGTCCAGCCCGCGCTCTGCGATGAGTCGGTGCATGGCGGTGAGTCACGGTCCTTCGTGATAAACATCACCCGTCCGCGGGGCGGCCGAGGCGGGCGGTTCGACCGACGGCGGCGCGGGACGAGCGGGTCACCGAGAGCGACAGGCCAAAGACCACCGCCTCCGTAGGTCGGCTATGGTCTCGGTGGTCAACCTCGTGCTCATGGGCGCGGTCATCGCCCTCCACACGCTCATCGCGGCGGTCATGACCCGCTTTTTCCGCCTTCGACTGAAGACGCAGTGGGGCTACATCCTGTACGCCGTGTTTCTCATCCCGCTCGTGCTGTTCGTCTCGACGCTGGTGTTCTCCGGCGTGTTCGGCATCGGCGTTGATCTCGGCAGCCCCACGGCCGCGCTCGGCGTGATGATAGGGATGCCGCTCGCGCTCGGGTTCACCATCGACACGCTCTACGTCCCGCCGCCGGAGGAGTACGAGAACCTCCCGAACTCGCGGTGAGGCGTGAGTCGGTCGGTGACTAGTTCTCCGCGAGAATCTCTTCGAGCGCCGCCTCGACGGCGTCGAGCACGTCCTCGGGCGACCGCGTCGCGTCGACGCGGACGAACCGCTCCGGTTCGGCCTCGATGAGGCGCTCGTAGTTGGCGCGCACGTCCGCGAGGTACGCCGCCTGTTCGAACTTGTTCGTCGCGCCGCTGCGCGCGGCGGCCGTCTCGGGGTCCACGTCGAGGTAGATGGTCTTGTCCGGCGGCCGAGTGAACGCCGTGTGGATGCCCCTGATGTACTCCATCGGGCGTCTGAGGTCGCTGTCGCGGAGCGAGGCGGCCTGATAGGCGTACCGCGAGTCGGAGTAACGGTCGGAGATGACGAGGTCGCCGTCGGCGAGGGCCGGACGGACGACCCGCGAGAGGTGGTCCGCGTGGTCGGCGGTAAAGAGGAACAGCGTGGCGAGCGGGTCGGCGTCGTCGTCGGCGATAGCGCGGTTGACGGCGTCTCCGTACCACGAGTCCGACGTGGGCTCGCGCGTGAAGACGGCGTCGGGGTACGCGTCGTGGAGCGCCTCCCAGACGGTCGTCTTCCCGCTCCCGTCGAGCCCTTCGAGCGTGACGAGCATACCCTACCAACTCGGCGCTCCGGAAAAAGCGCGCCGAAGCGAGCCGCCGCAACGATAATGTCAACGCAAACCGATACGTGAGACAGTGACAGCCACCCGAGAGTGGTGGAACGACCTCCTACCGAGAGAGAAACCGTACAGCGTCGTCCGCTTCGACGAGAGCGTCCCCCCGACTGACACGTCGTTCGCGACGAAACAGTCCGAGGTCGACCACCCGAGCGACGCGCCCGACAAGTGTCCCGAGGCGACCGCGGAGATAGTGGTCTACGACCGAATCGGTCGGATGGTAAAGCGCACCGACGGCTCGGTCGCGCCCTCGGTTCTCTTCTGAGCGGGTCCGCGCGGAAACCGTCGCCGCGGGTCGGAGCGTCGAACACGCCCGTCCGGGGAGCGCCGTTCCCATCGGAGCGTTCCCCGGCGAAATCGACCTCTATCCCCCGTTAGCTTTACCCTCATTCCGCCGAATATTACGCCATGAAAGTCCTTGTCGTCGGCGGAAGCGGATTCATCGGGAGCCATCTCTGCCGCGAACTGCAGTCGCGGGGACACAGCGTGACCGCGATGTCGCGGAGTCCGAACAGCGAGGACCTCCCCGACGGCGTCGAGAAGGCGATGGGAGACGTGACGGACTACGACTCCATCGCGGGCGCGTTCGAGGGGAAAGACGCGGTCGTGAACCTCGTCGCGCTCTCGCCGCTGTTCGAGCCGAAGGGCGGCAACCGGATGCACGACATCGTCCACTGGCAGGGGACCGAAAACGTCGTGAAGGCCGCGGAGGCCAACGACGTGTCCCGGCTCGTCCAGATGAGCGCGCTCGGGGCCGACACCGACGGCGACACCGCCTACATCCGCTCGAAGGGGAAAGCCGAGCAGGCGGTCAAATCGTCGGGGCTCGACTGGGTCATCTTCCGCCCGTCGGTCGTCTTCGGCGACGGCGGCGAGTTCGTCTCCTTCACGAAGCGGCTCAAGGGGATGTTCGCCCCCGGCGTCCCGCTGTACCCGCTTCCGGGCAACGGGAAGACGCGCTTCCAGCCCATCTGGGTCGGCGACCTCGTCCCGATGCTCGCCGACGGCGTCGAGGACGACGACCGCGTCGGCGAGACCTACCGCATCGGCGGCCCCGAAAAGCTCACGCTCCGCGAAATCACGGAGATGGTGTACGACGCCGAGAACAAGTCCATCACCATCGTCCCGCTGCCGATGGGTCTCGCGGGCGTCGGCCTGACCGTCCTCGGAGCGGTCCCCGGCTTCCCGATGGGGAAAGACCAGTACCGCTCGCTCCAGTTCGACAACACGACCGACCAGAACGACGTGGGCGTCTTCGGCGTCGACACCTCGTCGATGAAGACGCTCGGCGCGTACCTCGCCGAGCGAAACTGACGGCCGTCCGACGTTTGGCGGGAGTTAATCGGTTGTGAACTCCGGCCCATTTCGCCGGTATTAGCCGTTCTTACGGGATAATGTCCGATTAACACCGGTTTCGTGTCGCCGTTTTTCGCCGATAATCTGACGATGGATATACACTTCCCCATCACAACGCTTATGTCTGCGTTCGTACTGCAATTCACGCAATGGCGAGGGGACCGAACCTATGAAGCTCGCAATGATCGGATTCGGGCAAGCCGGGGGAAAAGTAGTCGACAAGTTCGTCGAGTACGACCGGGAACGCAACGCCGGAATCGTCCGCGCTGCGGTCGCGGTGAACTCCGCGAAAGCTGACTTGCTCGGACTGAAGAACATACCGAAGGACCAGCGCGTCCTCATCGGCCAGTCCCGCGTGAAGGGACACGGCGTCGGTGCGGACAACGAACTCGGTGCCGAAATCGCCGAGGAGGACATCGACGAGGTGCAGGGTGCCATCGACAGCATCCCTGTTCACGAAGTCGACGCCTTCCTCGTCGTGTCCGGGCTCGGTGGCGGCACCGGCTCCGGCGGCGCGCCGGTCCTCGCGAAACACCTCAAGCGCATCTACACCGAACCCGTCTACGGTATCGGTATCCTGCCGGGGTCCGACGAGGGTGGTATCTACACGCTCAACGCCGCGCGCTCCTTCCAGACGTTCGTCCGCGAGGTCGACAACCTCCTCGTGTTCGACAACGACGCCTGGCGGAAGACCGGCGAGTCGGTACAGGGGGGGTACGACGAGATCAACGAGGAGATCGTCAACCGATTCGGCGTGCTGTTCGGGGCCGGCGAAGTCCAGGACGGACAGGAAGTCGCGGAGTCCGTCGTCGACTCGTCGGAGATTATCAACACGCTCGCCGGCGGCGGCGTCTCGACCGTCGGCTACGCCTCCGAGGGCGTCGAACCGCGGAAGAACAAGGGCGGCGGCCTCCTGTCCCGGCTGACGGGCGGCGACGAGCCCGACGACAACCTCGACACCGCACACACGACCAACCGAATCACGAGTCTCGTTCGCAAGGCCGCGCTCGGTCGACTCACGCTCCCGTGTGAGATCGAAGGCGCGGAGCGCGCGCTGCTCGTACTCGCTGGTCCGCCGGAGCATCTGAACCGGAAAGGCATAGAGCGCGGGCGGAAGTGGATCGAGGAGCAGACCGGTTCCATGGAAGTTCGCGGCGGCGACTACCCGATTCCGGGCGCGGGGAAGGTGGCGAGTGTCATCCTCCTGTCGGGCGTGACGAACGTCCCGCGCATCAAGGAGCTGCAGCAGGTCGCCATCGAAGCGCAGGATAACATCGAAGAGATCCGCCAAGAGAGCGATTCGAATCTGGAGAACCTCATAAACGATGACGAAGACGAACTGGAGTCGCTTTTCTAAGCTGGCGCTCGCGCTCGTCGTGCTCCTGTCGGCCCTCGCGGGCCCGGTGGGGGCGGTGAGCGTCGCGTCCGAGAACGTTCCCAACGAGGCGCAGGTCGGTTCACAGGTGACCGCGACGGCCACCCTCGATGAACTGTACAGGAACCCGCAACTCGAATCGTGGACGCTCGCGGGCGAGACCGATCTGGAAGACGTGACGTGGACCGTCACGTACTACGACCAGACGGGTGCGAAAGTCGACCAGCAGTCCTTCGACGGGCAGAACTTCAGCGGCGCACAAGTCGCCGCTGGCGACGGAACGAGCGAAGTGGAAATCTCCGTGACGGGGACCGTCCCCGAGGTCGAGGCGTACTCCTACGACCCCGCGCAGACGTTCACGCTCATCTCGCTCGACCAGACCCGCGAAGGTGGCTCCAGTAACGATATCGACACGTGGACCGCCCACCACTACACCGAAGAAAGCGCCGCCGCGCGCACCGAACTCGATAGTGCGCAGGCCGCGATTCAGAGTGCGAGTGGGGCCAACACGCAACAAGCCCAGCAGACGTTCAACAACGCTGTCGAAGCGTTCAACGGCGAAGAGTTCAACCTCGCGACGAACCTCGCCAACGAGGCCGAGACCAGCGCGAACCAGGCACAGCAGTCGAGTCAGACGACCCAACTGCTCATCTACGCCGCGGGCGGCCTGCTCGTCGTCGCGCTCATCGCCGGTGGATTCCTCTACTGGCGGTCCCAGCAGACGACCTACGACAAACTGGGCTGATTCTCAGTGCGAGTCGTCGTTCCCTTCGGGGGACGAACGCCGAAGACCCGACTCGCCTCGTTTTTCGACGCCGACGAGCGACGCGAGTTCGCCGTCGCGATGCTTCGCGACGTGCTCGACGCCGTTCGCGCGGCCGACGGCGACCCGACAGTCGTCGCTGACGCGCCCGTTTCGGTCGATGCACCCGTCACTGTCGACGACCGGCCGCTCACCGAGGTCGTCGGCGACGAACTCGGCGGCGACGACCCGGTCGCGGTCGTCATGGCCGACCTCGCGCTCGCGACGCCCGCCGCGCTCGCGCGGCTGTTCGAGACCGACGCCGACGTGGTCGCCGCGCCCGGCCTCGGCGGCGGAACGAACGCGCTCGTCGTCCGCCATCCCGACTTCTCCGTCGACTACCACGGCGCGTCCATCCTCGACCACCGGCGAATCGCCCGCGACGCCGGCTGTTCGTTCGCGGAGGTGGATTCGATGCGACTCGCCGTCGACGTGGACGAGCCGACCGACCTCGTCGAGGTGCTCGTCCACGGCGAGGGGCGCGCCCGCGAGTGGCTGGTCGACGCCGGCGTCCGACTCGAAGGCGGGTCGGGCAGAGTCGAGGCCGTCCGCGAGCGCCGATAAGACCTTAACGGTCCACGATAAACATTGACTGGCGCGGTTGTCCGTCTGCCCGGCGGGAACTGAGGCAACGTGCGCCGCGCGCTTCCGCGTCGCGAAGACGACGTGGGAGTCGAAGTGGAGTCCGAACGTCGCGACGACGACGCGAGTCACACTCGCAACCAAATCGGGGCGAGCGCCTGACGGCGCCTCGGACGGGCCGGAGACGTGTCTGGCACCAACTATCCGGCCCCGAGCTCGACTTCCGTTTTACCGTCTCTCCGTGCGACTCCAATCGCCGCCGTATCGGCCGCGAGTGACACGCTTTTAGTGGCTCGTCACGCACCGGGAGATATGTTCGCGGGTGCCGACGAGTACGGAGTCGACCTGACTATCGACGACGCCGACGTGGAGCGACTGCTCGCCGTCACCCCCGACGACGCCGACGCGCCGGCGGCGCTTTCGTTCTCGCGGAACGTGTTCATCCCGCTGACGACCGCCTGCCGGTACACCTGCACCTACTGCACCTACTACGACGTGCCCGGCGAGGCGACGCTCATGTCCCTCGACGAGGTCCGCGAGACGGTTCGCACGGGCGCTGACGCGGGCTGTACGGAGGCGCTGTTTACCTTCGGCGACGCCCCCGACGAGCGCTACACGGAGATTCACCGCCAGCTCGACGAGTGGGGCTACGACGACATCCTCGACTATCTCGCGGCGGCCTGCGAGGTCGCCCTCGACGAGGGCCTGTTGCCGCACTCGAACCCCGGCGACCTGACCCGCGAGGAGTTCGCCGACCTCGCGCCCCTGAACGCCAGCATGGGCGTGATGCTGGAGACGACCGCCGACGTGGCCGCCCACTCGGGCAACCGGCGGAAGACGCCGGGGCAGCGGCTCAACACCATCCGCGCCGCGGGCGAAGTGGGCGTCCCCTTCACGACGGGCATCCTCGTCGGCATCGGCGAGACGTGGCGCGACCGCGCCGAGAGCCTGCTCGCCATCCGCGCGCTCCACGAGCGCTACGGCCACGTTCAGGAGGTCATCGTCCAGAACGTCGTCCCCAACGAGCGGTCGGACTACGAGCGCCCGTCGCTCGACACGATGCGCCGGGTCGTCGCGATGGCGCGGGTCGCGCTCCCCGAGGAGGTGTCGGTGCAGGTCCCGCCGAACCTCTCGGCGGCGGCCGACCTCGTCCCCTGCGGCGTCGACGACCTCGGCGGCGTCTCGCCGGTCACGGACGACTACGTCAACCCCGACTACGAGTGGCCGGCGCTGCGGGAACTCGTCGACATCGCCGACGAGGCGGGCGTCCCGCTCCGCGAGCGACTGCCCGTCTACGAGCGGTTCCTCCCCGACGGCGATAGCGTCCGCGACCGGGACGGAACGCCCGACGGCGCGCGCGGAACCGCGCCGGACCGCGAGTGGCTCCGCGAGCCGATTACCGACCGGCTCAGCGCCGACGACGTCCACGGGCGACGGTTCCGGAACGTCGCTCGCGGCGACGGGCCGCTGTCGATTCCGCGGTGAGAGCGACGCGGCCGTCGGCCGGTCTGGTGTAGTTTTCTACCGACGGCGAACGAGAACTGAGTAGAGCGCGACGAGCGCGGCGGTCACGGCGGGCGCGCGGCCCGAGAGCTGCGGCACGCGTTTTCTGACGAGCGCGTAACCGACGCCGACGGCGAGGCTGGCGAGGAGAATCCCCCGCGGGCCGTCGCCGAGCGTCAGGAACCCCGGAACCGAGAGCGCCGCGGCGAGCGCGAGGTCGCCGGGCGAGCCGTCGTAAGCCGCGAGTCGGCGGGGTTCGACCCAGCCGCCGAGACTGCGGACGTAGACGCCGCGGTCGGTCCGCGCCTCCCACGGGCGAGCCTCGCTGCTGCCGCCGAGGTAGTCGGCCGCGCAGTGGAGCGCCGCCGCGACGAACCCCGTCGCCGCGGCCGCGGCCAGCGGGTCGCCCGTCAGGAGCGCGACCGCGCCGAACCCGACCGAGCCGACGACGAACGCCTCGACCTGGTGGAGCGTCCTGCGGTGGACGCCGACGACCATGTCGAGGTCGGGGAAGACGCCGCCGACGAGCGCCGCCGCGACGACGAGCGGCGCGGCCGCGGGAGCGACGAACACGACGGCGGCGGCGAGCGCGAGGCTCATCGCCACGTGCGTCGGGGCCATCACGGGGCGAACACCCCCCGCGCCGGTCGGCGTCGTCGAGTCGTCATCGCTTCGCCTACTCGGCGACCGAGACGTATGAGTTTCGTGGTCCGAACGAGCGCCCCCGAGCGCGGTCACCACCTCGGAGCCTGCGCCTCAGATGCCGAACCACTCGGGCATCCGCTTTCTGAAGCCGGTGTAGAACAGCGCGACGGCGACGCCGACCGCGACGGCGACCCGGACGCCGCCGGAGAAGGCGAGGAAGCCGGGGACCGAAAACAGGAGCGTCAACGCGAGGTCCTCCGGCGCGCCGTCGTAGCGGACGAGGTAGCGGGGCCGGAGCCACCGCCGCGCCGGGTGGACGTACACCGCGCGGTCGGAGGTGCGGTCCCACGGCCGGAGTTCGTCGCCCGCGCCGAGCCAGTCGGACGCGGAGTGGAGCCCCGCCGAGAGGAAGAACAAGGCGACCCCGACGGTGACCGTCGAGGGCGAGGCGACGGCGACAGCGCCGAAAACGGCGGCGGCGACGCTGTAGTAGACGGGGAAGTGCAGGGTCTTGCGGTGGACGCCGACGAAGAGGTCCACGTCGGGGAAGACGCCGCCGGCGAGCGCGCCGACGGCCGCCGCGGTCGCGAGTTCGGGAGCGACCAAGACGAGCGGGGCCGCGAGGGTCAGCCCCACGGCCGCGTGGGTGGTCGCCATCATCTCAGTCGTCGGCGGTCGCCGGGTCGCGGCGGCCGTCGAGCAGGGGCGTCCCGTCCGCGCGGGGGCCGAGCATCGGGCCGTGCGGGCCGTCGTCGGGGTCGATGGGCCGGCGAGTCCGGTAGTCGGTCGAGCGCTCGACCGGCCGGCGGCCGATGGCGGTTATCATGTCGACGTAGTCGTCGAACGAGCGGAACTCGCCGAAGCCGCCGCCGGCGCGCTTCGTTATCTCCTCGGAGAGAATCGTGCCCATGAGGTCGTCAGCGCCGCAGTTGAGGAGCTTCAGCGACTTCGCGTTCCCGAACTTCACCCACGACGACTGGATGTGGTCGACGTTGTCGAGGTAGAGCCGCGAGACGGCGACCAGCAGTTCGTCCTCGTCGTCGGACGCGCCGCCGGTCACGAGGCCGCGGTCGTACAGCGGCGTGTTCTGGTGGATGAACGACAGCGGGACGAACTCGGTGATGCCGCCGTAGCGGTCTTGGAGGTCCCGAATCACGTCGAGGTGGAGCACGCGGTGTTTCTCGGTCTCGACGTGGCCGTACATGATGGTCGCCGTCACGTCGAGGCCGGCTTCCATCGCGCCCTCCATCCCGGCGACCCACTCGTCGGTCCCGATTTTGCCGGGGCAGATGACCTCGCGCACTTCGGGGACGAGAATCTCCGCGGCGGTGCCGGGCGCGCTGTCGAGGCCGGCGTCGGCGAGGCGGCGGTAGACCTCCTCGTAGCTCCAGTCGGTTCCGCGCTTGGCGTGGTGGGCCTCCTCGGGCGTCATCGAGTGGACGTGCGCGCCGTCGACCGACATCGCCGAGAGCTGTTCGGCGTAGCTCGCGGGGTCGGTGTCGTACGCCTCGGGCGGCTTGTAGTTCACCTCGCTGGCGGGGTTGTCGTAGGATTCGAGAATCTCGCGGTGTTCCTCGTCTAAGACGAGCGCGGGGTGGAGCCCGGAGACGGACGTGACCTCGTAGATGCCCATCTCGACCGCGTCGGCGACGATGTCGCGGGACTCGGCGGGCGTCTTCGTGAAGCCGCCGTGGTCGGCGTCGGAGTCGGACTCGAACAGGTGGGCGGTGTTCTTGAAGTTACAGAACAGACAGCCGGTGTTGCAGGCCGTCGTCACGTTGTTGTTGAGGTTGGCGACGAACGTCACGTCGTCGCCGACCATCTCGGCGCGCCGCCGGTCGGCGGCTTCGAGCACGAGTTCCTTGCGCGCGGCGTCGATTCCCTCGCGGTCGGTGCCCGTCGTGATGAGTTCGACGCCGTCGTCGACCGTGAGGCGCTCGCCCGCTCTCGCCTTCGCCAAGGCGTTCTCGAACGACTGGTCTGTCTCCGGGACGTGGTCGAACCCGAAGTCGTCGTGGGCGGCACCGGTCATGCTCGTTTGAAACGCGCCACGGTCCTAAAAACGGGGCGGTACCGGAACTCCGACCGCGGGACGCCGCGGCAGAGAAAGCGTTAGGCCGCCCCGCCGTGTTGTGTCGGGCATGGAACACTCCCCGTCTTCGACGACCGACTCGTCCCTCGGCGACGACCGCGAGAGCCTGCTGTTTTCGGCGCTCGTCGGCGCGGTCGCCAGCATCGTCCTCTCGCCGCTTCCGGGGTCGACCGTCCTCGGCGGCGCAATCTCCGGCTACCTGACCGGAAGCGACCGCGAACTCGGCGTGAAATCCGGCGCGGTCTCCGGGCTGTTCGTGAGTCTCGTCGGCGTGGTCCTCGGCGTCGTCGTCCTCGGCTTCTTCGGCATCTTCGCTATCGGCGTCACCCCGTTCGAGTTGGGATTCGGCCTCGGCATCCTCGGCATCGTCATCGTCGCGCTGTTCGGCCTCGCACTGCTCCTCGTCTACACCGTCGGCCTCGGCGCGCTCGGCGGCTACCTCGGCGCGTACCTCCACGAGGAGTTCGCCTGAACACGTCCACGCCCCTTCGACCCGGCTTCAGGGCTCGGATTCCACGCCGGTGAACTCGAAGCGAGCGCCGCCCGCGTCGCTCTTTCCGACCGAGACCGTCCAGCCGTGGGCGTCGGCGACGTTCGAGACGATTGTCAGTCCGAAGCCGATGCCGGCGGTGCCGGTGGAAAAGCCGCTGTCGAAGATGCGCGAGCGGAGTTCGGGCGGGACGCCGGCGCCGTCGTCCTCGACGTAGAAGCCGTCGTCGAGCGCGCCGACGGTGACGGTGAGGCGGTCCCCGTCGTCAACGGCGTCTTCGGCGTTGGCGGCGTCTTCGGCGTCGTCGCCGCCGTCGGTAGAGCCGGTCTCGCTCTGGGGGCCGTGCTCGACGGCGTCACCGGACACAGTCCGGTTGCCTGTAGAACCATGTTCTACAGCGTCGTCGGATGGAATCCGACTGCCCGTGGAACCGTGTTCTACNGCGTCACCGGACACAGTCCGGTTGCCTGTAGAACCATGTTCTACAGCGTCGTCGGATGGAATCCGACTGCCCGTGGAACCGTGTTCTACAGAGTTCCGCATCAGGTTCTCGAACAGTTGGTGAAGCCGGCCCGCGTCGGCGACGACGGTCCGGTCGGACGCGACGACGAGCGTCGCGTCCCCGGTTTCGACGTTCTCCCAGCACCGCTCTGCGGTCTCGGCGAGGGACACGGACGTCGTGGCGAACGCGTCGGTTCCCTGCCGCGCGAGGACGAGCAGTTCCTCGGTGAGCGCGTTCATCCGGTCGTGCGCCCGCGCCACCGCCGCGAGGTGGTCGTTGTCGACTTCCTCGCGGGCGATGTCGAGGTGGCCCGTGGCGACCGAAAGCGGGTTGCGGAGGTCGTGGGAGACGACGCTCGTGAACTCGTCGAGCCGACGGTTCTGGGCTTCGACCTCGCGTTCGACGTCCCGGCGCGCCGTGATGTCCGTGTAGACCGCGTAGATGGTGTTCTCGCCGACCGGAACCGACCGCAGGAGGAAGTCCTTCTCGCCGTCGGCGGTCCGCCTGCGCACCTCCGTCTGGACGAAGTCGCCGGCGCGGACCATCTCGGTGAGCTTCGCGGCCTCCTCGCGGCGGTCGTCCGGTGCGACCACGTCGTCGATGGCGCGGCCGACGACCTCGGATTCGTCGTAGCCGAACGTCGCCTCGAACGCCGGGTTCACCGCGCGGATGACGGACTCGCCGTCGACGAACTCCGAGTCGATGATGCAGTCGGCGCTGTTCTCGAACAGGGCGGCGTACTGGTCGCGTTCGACCCGAAGCCGGCGCTCGAAGTTGAGCCGCTGGAGCGCCGCGTTCGTGTGGGCGACGAGGAGCTCCGCGAGTTCGAGGTCGATTTCGTCGAACGCGCCGGTCTGCTCGGAGACCGCCTGAAACACGCCGAACGAACCGATGGCGACGCTGAGCCCCGAGCGGTAGTCACCGAACTCGGGGCGGCCGAACGCGTGGAGTTCCATGTCGACCGCGCGGTGGGACTCGCCGGTGCGGAACGTCTCGCCCATCGCGCCCGCGTCCTTCGGGACCGGCCGGAGTTCGCGGTCGGTCGGCGTCGACGACTGCGCCCTCGGGACGAACCGGTCCGCCTCGGCCTCGAAGGCGAAACAGATGTCGAGGTTCAGGATGCGCTCCGCCGCCTCGACGGTCTCCTCGTAGATGTCGTCGGCGTCGGAGGCCGACGCGAGCCGCATGGCGACGCCGTGCAGCGACGTTATCTTCCGCTCGGTGCGCTGAATGCGGCGTTCGAGCCGGGAGACGATGTCGCGTTCGGTGCGCTGGGCCTGCGAGCTTCGGTAGCGGGCGACCGCCGCCCGGACGCGGTCGGCGAGGCGGTCGTAGGAGATGGAGTCGACGTCGTCCGAAAACCGATACACTGCGGCGTCGGCCGCGAGCGGGTCGGCATCGCCACCGCCACCGTCACCGTCGTCGCCCGCCTTGTCGGGGCCGAGGAGGACGACCGGAACTTCGGGATGGCGGTCGCGGACGAGCGCGACGACGTCGGCGGCGGTGTGTTGACCGAACTGCCGCGGGACCAAGAGGCAGTCGACCGTCCGGTCGTCGATGCGGTCGAGCGCGGTACCGAGGTCGAACTCGACGGTGACGGACACGTCGTGGCGGTCGAGCGCGGCCGCGACGGCGTCCGCCCGAGTGCGGTCGGGGGCGACGAAGAGAACGGACGGTGCCGTCCCCGCCGGAGCCCCCGGCGAGGGAGACCGAGTCATGCATCGACATGACGGGGAGGGAGTATCAATTGATTGGTGGGTGTGGCCGGGCGCTCGTGCACTCGGCCACCACCTATTTGCCGCGGGCGACGTGAGCTAGCGGCCCGATGTCCGACGACACCGAAGCGGACGTGACCGACCGCGAACCGAGCGTCGAAGACGACGACGGCCACGGCGTCACGGTCGACGGCGGCGGCGACGCCGGCGCGTCGTCGCCAGAGGAGTCCGAGGAGGTCGACGCCGAGCGACCGGACGAGTCCGAGGAACCGGACGCCGAAGACGAGATGCGAGAACAGGAAGCGGCCGAGACGGAGAACGTCGACAACCACCGCGACGACGAGCCGTTCGACTCCTGACGGGGCGGCAACGCGGTCGCGTTCAGACTCGTTCGACTCGTTTTTCGACTTCGGGGAGGAACGCCGCGAGGTCCCCGCGGACGACCCGGTCGGCGCGGTCGTCGTACTGCGTCGCGTCGAAGTTGACGACGACCAGCGAGCCGCTCTCGGCGGCCCGGCCGGCGAGGCCAGCCGCGGGGTGGACCGTCAGCGACGACCCGAGCGACAGGAACACGTCGGCGTCGCCGGCGAGACGGTTCGCCTCGCTGTAGGCGACGCGGGGGAGGCGCTCGCCGAACAGGACGACGCCGGGCTTGAGCAGGCCGCCGCAGTCGTCGCACGTCGGCGGCGCGTCGCCGGCGCGGACCGCCTCGAAGGCCGGGTCGGCGTCGGTTCGCGCGCCGCAGTCCTCGCAGACGACCTCCGCGGCGTTCCCGTGGAGTTCCACGACGCGGTCCGAGCCGGCATCGCGGTGGAGACCGTCGGTGTTCTGGGTCACGACCGCGTCGAGGACGCCCCGCGATTCGAGGGCCGAAAGCGCGTCGTGACCTGGGTTCGGCTCGACGCCGTCGGGAAACATGCGCTCTTGGAGGCGGACGCGGTCCCGCCAGAACCCCTCGGGGTCGTTGACGAAGCGGTCGCGGTGGAACGACGCCGGGTCGAACTCGGTCTCCCAGATGCCGTCGTCGCCGCGGAAGTCGGGAATCCCCGAGGCCGTGCTCATCCCCGCGCCGGTGAAGGCGACGGCGGTGTCGGCCTCGCGGAGTCGCCGGGCGACCCACGCGGCGTCTGATTCGAGGGCAGCGTCCATAGCCGAACGGAGGGCACAGCCGCGAAAAAGCGATACGATTCGTTCGGTGGGCGCGTTCGTGCATATATTCGACTCGTCTCCGACCGAGATACGCACGGAAGTGGAAGCTTCTTAGTGGGATGAGTCCAGAGGACGACCATGACCAGCGTGAAGGACTTCCGCGTCGAGGAGGAGCCGACGGCGACCGACCTCGGGCGGGGCCGCTTCGTCTTCTCGGACCGCTACTCGGTGTTCGACTGGGGCGAGATGCCCGACCACGTCCCGAACAAGGGCGCGAGCCTCTGTCTCATGGGCGCGTACAACTTCGAACTGCTCGACGTGAACCACGTCCCGACCCACTACCTCGGCGTCGTCGAAGACGGCGAGGTCAAGGAGCTCGGCGAGTGCGAGTCGCCGCCGACGGAGATGGCCATCGAACTCACGCAGGTGCCCGGCCTCCCCCACGAGGACGGCGCGTACGACTACGACGCCTACCACGAGGCCGCCGGCGACAACTACCTCATCCCGCTGGAAATCGTCTTCCGCAACACCGTCCCGGTGGGGTCGAGCCTCCGGCGGCGCGGCGAGCCAGCCGACTACGGTCTCGACGCCGACGAGTGGCCCGACGAGGCCGTCTCCCTCCCCGAGCCGGTCGTGGAGTTCTCCACGAAGTACGAAGAACAGGACCGGTATCTCTCCCGCGAGGAGGCCGACGACATCGCCGGGAAAGTCGACCTCGACCGCCTCGAAGAGCTCGCGCTCGCCGTGAACCACGTGCTGACAGAGCGCGCCGAGAAGGCCGGTTTCGACCACGAGGACGGCAAAATCGAGTGTCTGTACCACGACGGCACCGTCAAGGTCGGCGACGTGGTCGGCACCTTCGACGAGAACCGGTTTTCCTACGGCGGCCAGCAGGTCTCGAAGGAGGTCGTCCGGCAGTACTACAAGCGCGTCCAGCCCGAGTGGGTCGAGGCCGTCAAGGACGCGAAGGCCGAGGCCATCGAGACGGGCGAGCCGAACTGGCGCGGGAACTGCGCGGTCGAGCCCGAGCACCTCCCCGCCGACATCGTCGAGGCGCTGGCGGACCTCTACTGCGCCGGCACCAACGCCTACGTCGACCACGACTGGTTCGACGCGCCGGCCATCGAGGACGCCGTGGCGCGCGTTCGGGACCTGTAGTCGGTCGCCGAGCGAGCACGCCGTTTTTCGTCTGTTCTGTGCCGTTTCCTTCTCACTGTCCGCCGCTATCGCCGACGAGGAACCGCCAGCCGCGGCGGAGGAGTTGGACGACGCCGAGCGCGACGAACACCGTTGCGCCGGTCACGACGCCCGGTTCGACACCGGGAAGCAGCGGGATGAGTCCGAGTTGATGAGCGATGAGGAGGACGGTCGCCACGAGCCACAGCGCGTAGCAGCCGAGGGCGACGCGATAGCGGAGGGAGACGGGCACGGCTCCGAGTCGTGTCGCCGGAGAAATAGGTTTTAGGTTTGGTGGGCGGCCCGCTCAGCGGTGCCTCAGTCCTCGGACGGTTCGGGCGCGAGCGCCTCGCGCTCGCCGAGGGCGTCGATGATGCCGTCGACCGGGCGGTCGGGGTTCGACGCCTGCGCCTCGCGGGTGAGGCCGAGTTGGTAGCGCTCGGGGTCGGCGCTCTCGCGGAGGCTGGTGCGCCCGCGGTGGACCGAGATATCGTTGTTGAGGTGGAGCTTCACGGCTTCGAGGAGCGCGTCGGCCTCCAGCGGCTGGCCGCGCTCTTTTATCTTCTCGATGGTGGCGTCGTCGGGCACGTCGAAGGCGCGCTGGGCGATGATGGGACCCTGGTCGAGGTCGGTCGTCACGTAGTGGGCGGTGACACCCGCGATGCGGACGCCCTCCTCTTTCGCCTGCCGGTAGGCCGCCGCGCCGGGGAACGACGGGAGGAGCGACGGATGGATGTTGATGATGCGGTCCTCGTAGCGGAAGACGACGTTCGGGCCGAGGATGCGCATGTAGCGCGCGAGGACGATGAGGTCCACGTCGTACTGTTCGAGGAGGTCGAGCATGCGCTCTTCGTTGGCGGTGCCCTTCTGGTCGCCGATGTCGTGGAAGGGCACGTCGTAGTGGCTCGCCAGCGGTTCGAGCGTGTCGTGGTTGCCGATGACGACCGAAATCTCCGCGCCGAGGTCGTCGTTCGCCCACGCCTCGAACAGCGCCTCGAGGCAGTGGGACTCCTTCGTCACGAGGACGGCGATTTCGCGGGTCTCGCGGTCCGAGGGGAACCGGACCTGCACGTCGACGCCGAGGTCGTCGCCGAGGTCGGAAAGCGCCTCCCGGAGTTCGTCGCGGGAGCAGGTCATCTCCGCGGTGTCGGCGTGGAGGGTCATCCGGAAGATTCCCTCGCGGACCGCCTGGTCTAAGTCCTCGACGTTGATTCCGCGCTCGAACAGCAGGGTGGTCACGTTCGCGATGAGTCCGGTCTTGTCTCCTCCGATGACCGTGATTTCGGTGAGTTCGCGAGTCATACCGTCACCTCCAGCTGTTCGAAGCTGAACATATAGCGTCCTGCGTCGGCGAACGGTAAACCGCTGTCGTTCTCCGCAAGCGAATCCCTCCGGAACGACCGTGAATCACCCGCAAAAAGGAAAAGCCGGCGAGCGTGAGGTCGCCTACACCAGCGGGAGCACCGACGAGACGACGAGGACGACGACGAGCCCGGTCACGGAGATAATCGTCGTCAGCGCGGTCCACGTCTTCAGCGTCTCCATCTGCGTGAGGCCGCCGATTTCCTTGACGAGCCAGAAGCCGGAGTCGTTGTACCACGAGCAGATGTTGCCGCCCGCGCCGATGACCATCACCAGATACGCGGTGTGGACCGGAAGTTGACCGGTGAGCGGGGCCATGATGCCGGCGGCCGTGAGCATCGCCGCGGTCGCAGAGCCCTGCGCGATGCGGACGATGGCGGCGATGAGCCACGCGGTCACGAGAAGGGGGATGCCGAAGCCTTCGAGCCCGTTGGCGAGGTACGAGCCGATTCCGGAGGCCGCGAGGAGCGCGCCGAACGCGCCGCCCATCGAGGTGATAGCCGCGATGTTGCCGCCGCTTTTCAGCGCCTCGGTGAGTTCGTCTTCCCACTCGGACCGCGAGAGGTCGGACCAGCGGTAGTACGTGTACGCCGCGGCGAGCGCGGCGACCGTGAGCGCGACGTTCTTATCGCCGATGAACGCGACGAACGGGCGGTTGTCGACGACGAACCCGACGAACGGCCGGAGCGGTTCGGCCACCGTCACGCCTTCGAGGGCGTTGACGACGGTGAGCGAGCCGACGAGCGCGACGGCGATGACGATGGGAGCGGTGGCCTCGAGGAAGCTCGGAAGCGACGACACGTCGCGCTGGGCGCGCTCCTGCAGTTCGTCCGTGGTCGTTCCCATCGCGTCTCGGAGAGGGATGTCGAGATGACGGTTAATCCAGCGGCCGTAGACGAGGCCGCCCATGGTGGCCGACGGGACGGCGACGGTGACGCCGATGAGCATCGTGGTGCCGATGTCGGCCCCGATTTCGCTGGCGACCGCGAGCGGGCCGGGCGTCGGCGGGATGAACACGTGGGCCGTCGCCGCGCCGGCCCCGACGACGACGAGATACAGCGCGTAGTTGTCGCCCATCCGCGCCCGCATCGACCGCGCGAGGGGGGCCATGAGGTAGAACACGCTGTCGAAGAACACGGGGATGGCGAGCACCGTACTGCTCCCCCACAGCGCGATGTCGCTGTTTTCTCTCCCGACGAGCGACTGGAAGGAGCGGACGATGCGCTGGGCGGAGCCGCTTTCGAGCATCGACTTCCCGATGATGGCGGCCATCAGGATGGGAATCCCGATGCCGGCCATCCCGTTGCCGAACGCCGTCGCCGTTCTCGTCGCCGCATCGGCGAGCGCGAAGTCGGGGACGAACGCCGCGTTGACGAGGCCGACCGCGAACGCGGCTATCGCCAAGCCGACGAACGCCGGGAGGTCCAAGACGACCAGTAGCAACACGACCAACGCGAGTCCGACGACGAACGTCAAGAGCGGACTCTGTGCGAACTCGATTGCCATGCGTGGGATAGCGTCTCATCGACGGCATAAAAATCATTATCATATATCATGTATGTAATTATTATTTACTCCGTTACAAAGTAATTATTTCTCGGGTACTGCTCGAATATACCGGGGTGCGAAACCTGACACGCCCGCCGCGGACGACTCAGTTATCTCGGCCGGCGCCGTACCGCCGGGCATGCCCGGTTCCGACTTCACCCTCGCCGCCGACCCCGACGGCGACGCCGAGGACGCCTTCTCGCTTCTCGCCGACGAGACGCGACTCGCAATCGTCCGGGCGCTCGCCGCCTCGCCGCGCGAGCCGCTCAGTTTCTCCGAGTTGCGCGACCGCGTCGGCGTCGCCGACAGCGGCCGGTTCAACTACCACCTCGGCAAACTCACCGGCCGGTTCGTCAAGAAGTCCGAGGAGGGGTACGAGATTCGCCTCGCCGGGTGGGCCGTCGTCGGTGCCATCCTCGCCGGCGCGTACACCCGCGGCGACGACATCGGCGCGATTCCGGTCGACCATCGCTGTTCGACGTGCGACGGACGGGTCGAGGCGACCTACGTCGACGAACGCGTCACCGTCAGGTGCACCGACTGCGACAGGACGTTTCTTGACGCCGGTATCCCGCCGGGAGTGCTGGAGGGCTACGACGACGCCGACCTCCCCGAAGTCGCAGACCGGTACGTCGGGTCGCTACTCGCGCAGGCGCGACGCGGCTTCTGCATGAGTTGTCAGGGCCGGATGGAACCGCACCTCTCGGTAGGAGCGGACGACCCCCGGACCGACGACGTCTTCGAGGAGCCCCAAGCGGTCTACGGCTGTGCGCGCTGTCGCGAGAAAATCGTCACCGGCATCGGCATGGCGTACCTCGACCACCCCGCAGTCGTCTCGTTCTACTACGACCACGGCGTGGACCTCTCTCAACCGTTCCTCTGGGGAACCGCGTGGCACGACAAACCCACGCTCTCCGTCGTCGCGGACGACCCGTTGCGCGCCGCCATCGACTTCGAGGTCGAAGACGAGACACTTACGCTCACCATCGACGAGGGACTCGAAGTACACGGCGTAGAACGCTCTCCGGCCCCGTAGCCGCCGGCCCTCGCGTTTGTAGTCACATTCGTGTATAACAAACACGACCCAAAACCGTTTTTGCACATCACCACGCATCGCCACCTGATGACCACCTACACCGCGACGGTGACGGTGCGCCTCAAGCGTGGCGTGCTCGACCCCGAGGCGGAGACCACGAAGCGCGCGCTGGAACGACTCGGGTTCGAACTCGACGCGCTGCGCTTTACCGAACGGTACGAAGTCGACCTCGACGCGGCCGACGCCGACGAGGCCGAGGCCCGCGCCGACGAGATGGCAGAACGCTTGCTGGCGAACCCGACCATCCACGACTACGAGGTCGCGGTCGTCGAGGCCTGAGATGATCGCAGTCGTGCAGTTCGGCGGTTCGAACTGCGACCGCGACGCCGTGCGCGCGCTTTCGGACCTCGGCTTCGAGGCCGAGCGCGTCTGGCACGAAGACCCCCTCCCCGAGGAGACGACGGGCATCGTCCTCCCCGGCGGCTTCTCGTACGGCGACTACCTGCGCGGCGGCGCGATGGCCGCCCGCTCGCCCATCATGAAATCGGTCCGCGAGGCGGCCGCGGAGGGCGTCCCCGTCCTCGGCGTCTGCAACGGCGCGCAGATCGGTTGCGAGTCCGGTCTCACCCCCGGTGCGTTCACGACGAACGCGAGCGCCCGCTTCCAGTGCGAACACGTCTACCTCCGCGTCGAGAACGCGGACACCCGCTGGACCGCGGCGTACGAGGAAGGCGAGGTCATCGAACTCCCCATCGCCCACGGCGAGGGACGCTTCGAACTCGACGCGGAGCGCTACGAGGAGCTCGAAGCCGACGACCGGATTCTCTTCCGCTACTGCGACGAGGACGGAAACGTCACCGACGAGGCGAACCCCAACGGCTCGCTCGGGAACGTCGCGGGCGTCCTCGGCGACAGCGAGTCCGTCGCGGTGCTGATGCCGCACCCCGAGCGGGCGTCGCTGCCGCAACTCGGCAACACCGACGGTCGGGGCGTGCTGGCGGGCTTCGAGGGATAGTATAAAAGGACCGTCCGCCGCGGTGGCGGGCGATACGGGGTCGGTTGGCGAACGTGGCGGCGTACACGATGAGCGATGTTGGAGTGTCGAGGTTTCCGACCCGCGTACCGCGTGCTATGGGGCGAGAGCGCAGGGAGCGTCCGTGGCGATCCACGCCTCGGCGTTCTCCTCTTCGCGAATCTCGAACCACCCATCCGCGTAGTAGACGGTCTTGTACGTGTGTTTCGTCATGATGGCGGGCGGTTCGGATGGACACGTCCGAACCACCGAATATGACAACGACTCACACCCTCTTTGATACGAATATCCTATCCGACGGTTAGGGGGCAGTTACTCCCCGATAGCACCGCCTAACGCAGTCGAATCGGAGAAAACGAGCCGGGATACTGGACGAACGGTCGGAGGTGTCGGCGGGTGACGACCCGGTCCGGGACGGGGTCGTTCGCCCGCGCGAGCGGCGTGAGACCGGCGGTGCAGCGTGAGCCCAAGTGTGCGACGGAACGCGCCGACCTACTTGACCAGCGGCATGTTGTAGCTCGTCTCGTTGTCGAGGACGAACTCCCACGTCGCCTCGCAGTCGCAGGACACCTGGTCGAAGACGGTCGGGTCCTGCCGGAGGTTGAAGTCCTTGACCGCCTTGAACACGAGTTCGTCGCAGTCGCCGCAGTTGTGCGCACCGCGCTCTTGGCCGCCGCCGACGGGGTCGGAGACGACGATGGCGTCCACGTCGACCGTGTCGCGGAGCGCGTCGGCGACCGACCAGAGCCACGGCGGGCGGTAGCCGCCGTTGAAGAACAGCTCGTCGACCATCGTGTAGCGCTGGACGTTCGTCGGGTTCATCGAGACGGTGTGGCAGTTGTCGACCGCCGCACACCGGCGGATGGACGACTTCATGTCGTCGAGCGCCTCGGGTTCCGAGAGGAACGGCGGCTTCATCAGGAGGTACGCCTTGACGCCGCCGCCGGCCGCGGCGGCCTCCTCGCAGGCGTCCTCGAAGTCGGCGAAGTCGAAGTACTTGTTCACGCAGTCGTGGCGGACGCGGTCGGTGGCGGTTTCGAGACCGACTGCCACGTCGGTTTCGAGGCCGCGGTCGGTGAAGTCCGCGAGCTTCTCGCGCGTGACGAAGTCTGGGAGCGACTCGACGACCATGCGGTCGCGGTCGGCGAACGTCTCGGCGATGGCGTCGCGGGTCTCGGCGGGCACCTCGCGCTCGTCGAGGAACGAGCCGGAGGTGTAAATCTTGATGAGGCCCGCTTTCTCGCCGTCGTCCATCTCTTCGGCCTCGTGGTCGAGACAGACCTGAATCTGGTCCATCAGCGCCTCGTGGGCGACGGTACCGCCCTCGACGGACTCGGCGACGTAGCCGCACATGGTACAGCCGCCGGCGCGCGCCCACCGGCAGCCGCCGGTGTTGAGGATAATCGTCAGCGAGTCGTAGACGCCGTCGGGCGTGTTGTCCTCGTCTATCCACACCCGGGTGGGCTCGTGGGGGTCGTAGGTCTTCTGCTTCCGCGAACGGATGTCGCGCATCACCTTGTTGTGCGCGTCCATCCCGCGTCCCCGCTCGTAGACCTCGGGGCTCGGCTTACTCATTGGATACCCGTATCAGACGGGCGCGTAAAGCGGCTTCGTCTGGCTTCGGCGGCGGGCGGCGGCGGCCGCCGACCCTCACATGTTCCGCGAGATGTACCGGTCGATGTCGGCGACGAGCGACGGTCGGAACGTCCAGTAGCCCTCCCAGCGCTTCGGTTCGGTCTCGAGCGCGAGGAGAGCGACGGGGTGGCCCGGGGTCACGCCGTCGATGCCCCGCCCGTCACCCGCCTTCTCCCCGTCGGCCGCACCGCCGGTTCCGGTCGCTCCGCCCGGCGCGCCGTCCGGCGGCGTGTAGACCACGAACCACGAGTCGCAGAAGTCCTCGGTGTAGCCCCCGTGGCTCATGAGTTCGGAGTTGAACGGTGGCGTCCAGTCCGGAATCCCGTAGACGTGGGTCTGCACGTCCGTCGCGGCGACCTTCTGGTAGACCGCCCGCGTCCCGCGCTCGTCTTCGATTCGGGAGAGCCGCTGGAACGACGACCGGAGTCTCCCGTCGCCGGCGCGCCACGCGTGGCGCTCGATGTACCGCGAAAGCGCCACGAGCAGCAGTTTCTCCTTGTCCGATTCGGGGTAGCCGCGGAGGGAGAAGGGCACGTCGTCGAGCCGCGTGAGCACCGACGGGAGTTCGAACTCGTCGAGCTTCGTCTGCCCCGTCTTGTAGAGGTCGGAGTTCACGAGGAGGACGGTGTTCATCACGTCCTCCAGCGGCGAGGTCGCGACGACCGTCCGCCCCTCGGACGTCTGCTCGGTGAGCACGACCACGTCGTCGCCGTGCGCGTCGTCGGACAGTTCGTCGACGCCGACCGGCTGGTCGGCGAACGTGGTTTCGAGCATCCGCTGGACGGGGTCGGGAGCCGAGCGATTGACCACCGAAAGCGACCGACTCGCGGCGTCAATCGCACCGAGAAAGCTGTCGAGTCCCATCTGGTTCGTGGAAACGACTGACCGCCGACGAAATAGCTGTTTTGGAGGTCGGGGGTGCGACCGTGCCGCCGCGGCCGAACGCGGTACCGCAGCGACAGACGTTCATATGCGTCGCGCCCGTAGGTGGCCCATGGAGCGCCGCACGCTCCTCTCGCTTCTCGCGGGCGGCCTCGCCGGACTCGCCGGGTGCGGGACGCCCGAGGGCGAGACGGAGACGCCGACCCCCGAGGAGGGGACGGACGCGCCGACCGAGACGCCGACGACCGAAGCGCGCGTGGAGCGGTCGCTGACGCTCTGGAACCCGACGCCGAACCCGGTGTTCACGACCGTCGTCGGCGTCCGCGGCGACCGCGACGTGTTCTTCGAGAACCGTGACCTGCTGCCCGGCGAGCGGGCCGGGCTGTCGGTGGCGGTCCCGTCCGGGGAGACGGCGGTGCTCGTCGAGACGGACACCGGCCTGCGGGGCCGCTCGACGTGGACCGTCGACGCGGCGTTCGAAGGGCTGGAGGTCGTCCTCGGACGGGGGGGAGCGGAGTTCTGGCGGACCGTCTCGTGCGACGCCCGAGGAGAGTGCTCGCTCGCGGCGGCGACCCCCGACGACGGGCCGAGAATCGACCTCCCGCTCGTCGGCGACGGCTCCTCGCGGTGGTACGCACCCGCGGGCGTCGTCGTGGAGAACCCCGGCCCCGAGACGACCGCTCGGCTCCGCATCGACCTCGGCGACACGGCGCTCGTCGACCAGGCGTACCGCGTCCCGTCGGGGGCGCGGCTGTCGATTCCGGTGACGTACCGAAGCGGGGACTACCGCGTCGCCGTCGAGACCGACGAGCGACGCGTCGAGACGGAGTGGCCGGTGCCCGACGAGCCGACGAAGTACGTCGACGTGTCGAGCGGAGCGACGGGCTGTGGGCCGGCGAACACGACGCTCACAATCGCCAACCGCGACGACGAACCCCACCGACTCTCGCTCCGGGTCGACGCCGCGAGCGGCGACGAGTCGTTCGACCGCGTGCTCGCCCTCGACCCCGGCGAAGTCCGTGAACTCGTCCCCGTGACGACCTCCGGAGCGAACGCCGTGTCGGCGAGCCTCGAAACCGGGGCGGCGGTGTCGGGAACGTGGTGGTCGTGCCCGCCACGCGGCCCCGCGAGCGTCGTCGTCGACGCCACCGGAACCGTCTCGTTGCGGGTCGCCGGCCCGCAACCGGGATAAGTCGCACGGATTGCCGCAATCCCCTGACGGTTCCGTGTCGGCTCGCGACGGGGTAACCCCGAACGGTTACATAGAGGTGGGAATCACTAACCCGACAGCGGCCGTATATAATCAACGAGGATTACAATGACTGAACTCGGTGGTTATCACGACAGGGTCGCTCGGGTGGACCTGTCATCCGGCGACATCGCGTACGAGGGAATCGACGACGAGGACGCGCGGAAGTACATCGGGGCCCGCGGCCTCGGCGTGAAGTACGTCTTCGACCAGGGACCGGACGTGGACCCGCTCGGACCGGACAACCTCCTCGCGTTCATGACCGGCCCGCTCACCGGCACGCAGACGGTGATGAGCGGTCGCATCGCGGTCGTGACGAAATCCCCGCTCACGGGGACCGTCACCGACTCGCACCACGGCGGCTGGAGCGGCGCGCGACTCAAGTGGTCCGGCTTCGACGGCCTGCTGTTCGAAGGGAAAGCCGAGCACCCGAGCTACGCCATCGTCGAAGACGGTGAAGTGACACTTCGCGACGCCCGTGAAATCTGGGGCTGGGGCGTCCACGACACTATCTCCGAACTCGAAGCCGAAGTCGATGGGAGCCTCGGCAAGAACCTCTCGATAATGGCCATCGGCCCCGGCGGCGAAAACGAGGTCAAGTACGGCTGCATCGTCAACGAGGACGACCGCGCGTCCGGCCGCGGCGGCACGGGCGCGGTCATGGGTTCGAAGAACCTCAAGGCAATCGTCGTGAAGTCCGGCACCCGGATGCCGAAGCCCGCCGACGCCGACACGTTCAAGCAGGGCTACCAGCAGGCGATGCAACTCATCCGCGAGTCCGAGGTCACCGCGCCCAACGAGGGCGGCCTGTCGCTGTACGGGACGAACGTCCTGATGAACGCGGGCGAGGAGCTCGACGGCCTCCCGACGAAAAACGGGAAGTACACCTCGACCGCGGCGATGCGAGACGCCGAGGGCGTCGACATCGACTCCGAGCGCGTCTCCGGCGAGAACGTCCGCGAGAACATCCTCGTCGACGAGCCGACCTGTCACTCCTGTCCCGTCGCCTGTAAGAAGGAAGTCGAGGTGTCGGTGATGCACAAAGGCGAGGAGATGAACGTCCGCGGCGAGTCCTACGAGTACGAGTCCGCCTACGCGCTGGGCCCGAACTCCGGACACACCGAGCGCGACGAAATCGCCGTCATGATCGACCGGTGTAACGACATGGGCGTCGACACCATCGAGATGGGCAACATGATGGCGATGGCGATGGAGATGTCCGAGCAGGGCAAGCTCGACGGACTGAGCGAACAGCTCGACTGGGGCGACACCGAGCGCATGATCGACCTCATCACCGAGGTCGCGAACCGCGAGGGCGACCTCGCCGACGCGCTCGCCGAGGGCGCGAACGGCCTCGCCGAGCGCTTCGACGCCCACGACAACTCGCTTGCCGTCAAGGGCCAGACCATCCCGGCGTACGACCCCCGCTGCATGAAGGGCATGGGCATCGGCTACGCCACCTCGAACCGCGGCGCGTGCCACCTCCGCGGCTACACGCCGTCCGCCGAGATTCTCGGCATCCCGGAGAAACACGACCCCCACGAGTGGCGCGGGAAGGGCGAACTCGTGGCGCTGTTCCAGGACATGCACGCCATCTCGGACTCGTTCGACATCTGCAAGTTCAACGCGTTCGCGGAGGGCATCGAGGAGTACGTCCTGCAGTACAACGGCATGACCGGCCGCGACGTGACCGAAGAGGAACTGCTCGAAACCGGCGACCGCATCTACACGTTAGAGCGGTACTACAACAACCTCGTCGGCTTCGACGGCGCCGACGACTCGCTGCCGGGACGCTTCGTCGAGGGCGACGAGGCGATGCCCGGACAGGGCGCGTCCGAGGGCCAACTGTGCGAGCTCGACGAGATGAAAGACGAGTACTACGCCCGCCGCCAGTGGGTCGACGGCGTCGTCCCCGACGAGCGCCTCGACGAACTCGGCATCGACATCGGCCCCGGCACGGGCGTCTCCCGCGGCGACTCGCCCGCGCCCGCCGACGACTGAGCCGCCGACTGGAACGACCACCCGGTCCGACCCGGTCGCGGCCGATACCCACCCGAATCACGCATTTTTCGACCGATTGCGAACCGCAGTAGCGACGAGTCCCCCGACGAGCGCCGCGGCGGCGACGACGCCGAGTCCGATGAACGCCGTCGGAGAGACGACCGGGAAGTCGAAGACTGGCCCGGCGAGGTGGAACGCGGCACCGACGACCGCCGCGCCGGCGGCGAGCCGAACCGAGCCCTCCCCGCGGTACGCTCGCGCCCCGACGCGTCCGAGAGCGAGACCGTAGGCGACGAACGGGAGTTCGTACACCCAGTAAATCACCGGGAATCCGCCGGCGGCGAAGGTGTAGAGCCGGTAGTAGTCGCCCTCGTAGACGACGGCGTACAACCCCTGTCCCGGGGCCGCGTAGTCGCTGTAGAAAAAGCGGTCCGGCCAGTCCTCGTCGCCGTAGACGACGTGCGACCCGTCTGGTGACTCGATGGCCCGCCGAACCGCGTCTTTCGCGTCGGCGTCGAGTTCGTCGTACCGAAGCACGGGCGTCTCGTCTCGGACCTGCGACGCGTCGATTTTCGACGCCGAGAGGGACACCTGCTCCGACCAGTCGGCCATCGTCACCGGCGCGCCGACGAGCGAGACGGCGACGAGGAGCGCGAAGGCCGAGACGACGAGCCGCCGGGACATGGGTGTTCCACGTCGTCAGGGCGGTGAATATCTTCTGGGAGCCAACACCGACTATCGGAACGGGGAGAGCGACGCCACCGCCCCGCCGAGGCCGCCGAAGACGACGCCGAACACAAGTCCAGAGAACGCCCCCCAAAGCGGGAGTCCGACCGAGTCGCCGTCGAGGTCGGTCGGGTGGAACCCGGTCGAACCGATGCGGACGAACCCGTCCGCGTTCGGGGGTACGTCGCCGAGGCCGACACGAGCGACGACCGCGGCGACGGCGACGGTGGCGGCGAAGCCGAGCGCGACCGAGGACCCCGTGACGAACCCCTCTGCGGGGCGTCGGGACCACGCCGCGAGGCGCGCTGTGACGATGCCCGCGAGGAAGACGCAGGCGGGCGGCAGTGCGCCAAGCCAGTACCACGAGTCGGCCGCGCCGTCGAACCCGTCGACGAGGTTTCGGAGGACGACCGCGCGACCGGGGCCGGTCGTCTCGATGAGTCGAACGGGCAGGCCCATCGCGCCGCCGAACGTCCAGACGGGGACGAACGCGGACGGGACGGGCTTCCCGGCGGTCATCTCGGTCGCGGCGTCGAGCGTGGAAAACGAGCCGCCGGTGGTGAGGGCGAGCCAGCCGGCGACCGCGAGCGTGCCGACGACGAACGCGGCGACGCCGGCGGCGAACCCGGTCGGGAGAAGGGCGCGACCCTCGTCGCGGGGGAGCGAGTAGAGACGCGGAGGTGGGGAGGGCATGCGTGCGACCGTGGTCGCCCGCGAAACGAGTATCTTGGGGGAGGCGCCAGGTCAGACGAGCGAGGCTGACGGCGGCTCAGACGACGAACCGGAGGACCCAGAGCGCGCCCATGCCGACGAGGATGGTGGCGAGCACGCGTTCGGTGTACCACGCGGCGAGCGCGGCCAGCGCGCCGGCGACGAGTTTGTCGTTGCCGACGGAGACCGCGAGGTCGCCGGACGGGGCGAGGAGCGCGGGGAAGACGAGCGCCGCGAACACCGCCGCGGGGACGTACTCCAGCGCCGATTCGACCGTCGGCGGCACGTCGTCGATGCGGCCGAACAGGTAGATGAAGGAGCCGCGGATGGCGAACGTGAGGACGCCCGCGAGGGCGATGACGAGCCAGACGGTCGCCGAGTCGTAGCCGGTCGGCATTCAGGCGTCGCCTCCGAGGGATTCGACGCCGAGGCCGGCGAGGACGCCGACGACGGCCGCGACGATGATGTCGAGGTGGAAGGGGACGCCCGCGACGACGACGCCGGTGGCGACGAGGCCGCCGACCAGACACGACGCGCCGGACGCGCGGTCCTTCAGCGTGGGGACGAGCAGGGCGAGAAAGACCAGCGGCGCGGCGAAGTCGAAGCCCCACTCCGGCGGGAGGCCGGAGCCGAGGAGCGCGCCGGCGACGGTCGTCACCTGCCAGACGAACCACAGCGACGCGCCCGCGCCGACGTAGTACGCGAAGCGGTCGGTCTCGCCGTCGCGGCCGTAGCGGGCGATAGAGACCGCGTAGGCCTGGTCGGTCAGGAGGTACGACGCGAGCGCCTTCGCCCGGGCGGTCAGGTCGCGGAAGTAGGGCGCGATAGAGGCCGAGTACATCATCGTCCGGAGGTTGATGACGACGGCCGTGCCGACGACGATGGCCAGCGGCGCGTCCGCGCCGAGGAGTTCTATCATCGCGAGCTGCGACGCGCCGGCGAAGACGAGACTGGAGAAGCCGAGGGCGTGCGCGACCGAAAGCCCCTGTTCGACGGCCGCGACGCCGGCGACGAGGCCGAACGGCGCGATACCGAGTTGGAGCGGCCCCGCGGCCCGGACGCCGTCGAGGAGGTCGGAGGAAACGGTTGGCATCTGTCGGTAGCAGGTCGCCGCCCCCGAAATAGCCGTCTATCGTCGGGCGGTTTGCCGGCTCTTCGGTCTACCGCCTGACGACGGCGACCTCGCGGATTTCGAGCGCCGTCTCGAACTCGTCGCGGCGGTCGGCGTCCGCGCCGACGCGCCGGAGGTGTTCGGCGTGCGCCCGGCGGACCGCGTCGACCTCGCGGTGCGAGAACTCGAGGTCGAGCCCCTTCGTGTCCCAGTGGCCCAGCGGGACGAGAAACACCGCCGTCTCGTCGTCCTCGTGGACGCATTCGAACCCCTGTGCGTACTCGCTCGCCCGACCGTCGAGGTACGCCTGCGCCCGGTCGAGCAACAGCGGCAGACTGCTGGCCGGGACGCTCGCCTTCGCGGCCGCGAGCATGATGGCCGTGCCGTCGATGGCACCGCCGCGGGGCGAGCCGTCGTCGCCGTCCGGCGCGAGGCGCTCGCTGAGTCGTTCGCGCCCCGGCCGCCGGTCGCCGTCGGCTCCCACGGTCATCCCCCCGCGCGCATCGCCTTGCGGGCGAACCGCTCGACGAGGTCGTCGAGCGTCTCCTCGTCGCCCTCGAACGCGAGTTGCACCTCGGTGAGTTGGATACTGCTCGTTATCGTGACCTCCTCGGTCTCGATGTCGACGGTCCAGTCGGGACCGACCACGCGGCCGTCGCCGTCGGCCTCGCCGCCGAGCCCTTCGAGGTACTGAATCGCGAGTCGGGGCGAGATACCGCGGAACGCTCGCTGTCGGCGCGCCACGTCAGCCCCCCGCGACCGGTGGGAAGACGCTCACGGCGTCCCCGTCGTCGAGCGTCGTGGCCATCCCCTCGAGGTGGACCACCTCGCGCCCGTTTTTCAGCACGTTCACGTGCGGCTTGACCTCGCCGTCTTCGATGAGTCGGCCGGCGAGGCCGTCGTACTCCGCTTCCAGCGACTCGAGGACGTCCCCGACGGTCGCGTCGTCGTCGACCCGCCAGTAGATGGACTTCTGGCCCACTACCTCCCGAAACGTCGCGAAGAAGCGTAATTCGAGTTCCATACCCCTTGTCGGCGTCCACGAGACAAAAAGGTACGTCGCGGACGGGACCTGAAGGCCGGCCCCCCGTTATCGGGGTCAGTGATGCGAATAAACCACAACTATATCGTGTGAAAAGTCTCAACCAATTAAATAGATGAAACGCCGAAACATCTCCCTCGGAGTGACGTTCCAAACGGCTTCAATACCACACCAATCGCGTCGGGGCGGCGCGGGCGGCGCGGTCCGTTCGGCAACGGTCGAACCATCCCCAGTCGGTGCCGAACGACCCGGCCGATTACCGTCCCGCGTCGCGGACTTCGATACGACCGACGGACTCGACGGTGACGACGAAGTCGGCGTAGTTGAATTCGAGCGACGCACCCGTCACGCGCGGCGCACCGGGCGTGTCGCGGCCGAACAGGGCGTCGAGGGCGTCGGTGTCTACGTGCTCTGTGAGCGGCGGTAGCTCCGTCGGGTCGCGGCGCGTGTGTTGGTTCACGGCCGCGGTCACCGCCTCAGAGACTGGCTCGGTACGCTCGCAGTCGTACCAAACCCGTGTCGGTTCGAACTCGTCTCGTAGCTGCGTGTCAGATGTGATGATGATTTCGTCCCCCCAGTATCGTCCGTCAGATACGTTGGTTTGACGTGTTATATTTCTTGCGTACTAACGGTATGTCCCTTTAATAGTGTTGTTATAGTACAATACTCTAGGCAAGAATTGACCGCTAAACAGCAGTGGGAAAGGCGAGTTATCGGAACGTCGAGTCACTTCGAGAGGGGAAAAAGAGGTAGAGAACAGAACAGACGGGAGCGGAGCGGACGGAATCGGAGCAGACAGAAACGGAGCAGACGGGAACAGAACAGACGGAAACGTGACCACGCGACCGCCGTCCCGACACCGTGCGGACCGGTCCGGTCAGGCCGCGGGTGCCACGTCGGTTCCCCACGTGACGCGCCGGTACGACTCGTCGAGGGCCTGCGCGTCCTCGGGGAGGAGGGCCGCGACGAGGAACGTCGGATACTGCTCGAAGTGGTCGACCAGCGCGGCGATGCGCTCGGCGTCGATGGCCTCGACAGAGTCGAGCAGCATGAACGGGACCTCCTCGTACACCTCGTGGACGAGGTAGCCCGCGAGGGCGAACACGAGGCCGACGACCTCGCGCTCGCTCTCGCTGAGGTGGTCGATGGAGTCCTCGTACACCGCTCCGGAGTCGGACGCGCGGACGATGTGGAGTTCGAACTGGGTCTTTTCGACCTTGCGGCGACCCTCGCGGACCCGACGTTCGACCTGTTCCAGCCAGACGCGCTCGATGTTGTCGTAGCCGAGGAGGTCGAGGACCGTCTCCATCTCCTCGTTGAACGCCTCGACGGCCGCGGTCGTCAGCGACCGAATTCGGGTTCGCGCATCCTCGAGTTCCTCCGTCACCTGCTCGCGTTCGCGTTCGAGTTCCTCGCGCTCGTCGAACCGGTCGTCGAGCGCGTCGAGGTCGTCGTGGACCGACGCGAGGTCGTCGCGCGTCCGGTCGAGCGTGAACTCGACCTCGTTGAGCTCCTTGTGGAGTTCGATGAGGTCGCCTTCGGCCTGGCCGCGGAGGTCCGACGCGTCGGCTTCGAGCGCTTCGACCCGTTCGGCGAGCTCCTCGCGCTGGTCGGTCAGCGAGTCGATCTGTCCGGTCCGGCGGTCGAGTTCGTCTTCGAGGCGCTGGAGCTTATCCCGGAGCTTCCGGCGGTCGCGCTGGGCCTGTTCCGCCGCCCGCATCGAGCGTTCGAGTTCGTCGAGTTCGCGGCGGAGTTCGGCGCGTTCCTCGCGCTGTTCGTCTCTGACCTCGCGGAGGCGGTCGGTCGTCCCCCGAATCTGGTCGCGGTCGACCTCGGTGCCGCAGGTCCAGCACGTGATCGTCTCCGAGGAGACGAGTTGGTCCGTCACCGAGCCGCCGCCGACCGCGCCCAGCGAGTCCTCGACGAGGTCGGCCTTCCCTTCGAGCACGTCCTCCGTGTACTGGACGACGGTCTGAAGCTCCGAAATCGTCGAGTTGAGCGACTCGATGCGCGACCGAATCGACTCGATACGCTCGTTCGCCTCGCCGCGGTCGACCTCGTCGGCCTCGAACGAATCGAGTTCCGACTGGAGTTCGGAGCGCTCCTCGCGGAGCGATTCGACGCTCTCGCGCTCGCTCTGGAGGCGGAAGCGGACCGTTTCGAGGTCCGACCGCGCCGACTGCAGGTCGGAAAGCACCTCATCCAACGCGGCTTGGTTCTCGCGTTGCGCCTCGACCGTCCGGTCTTCGGCCTCGATTTCGGCTTCGAGGTCGTCGCGCTCGGCTTCGAGGTTCTCGATTTCGGCTTCGAGGTCGTCGCGCTTCGATTCGAGCGACCGGCGGTCGGCCTCGAGCGAGTCGAGCGAGTCGAGTTGCGTTTCCACCTGCGTTCGTCGGGTCTGGAGGCGCTCGATTTCGGCCTCGATGGCGTCGGTGTCGACCGGTGCCATGATGACGTCGCGGAGGTCGCGCTCCGCGACGACGGCCCGGCGCGCCTCGTTCGACCCGAGGAGGAACGCAAAGCGGTCCGCGGTTGTCGTATCCCGGAGGTACGGCGTGCCGTCGGTCGTGACACCGCCGTTCTCGCGGGAGAAGACGCGGGTGTAGGTCCGGCCGTCGAGTTCGAGTTCGACCGACCCCTCGTCGGCGTCACCCTTGAGACTGGCCGCGTCGCTCCCGAACGCGCCCATAAGCGCGCGCAGGAATGACGTTCGGTTCGTCGCGTTGCGCCCGGTCAGAACGGTGACGCCGGGTTCGAGCCCGACGGTTCGTTCGTCGATACCACCGATGTTTCGTATACGGACAGTCGCCGTCTGAAGTGCCTCTGAATCGTTCATGTTTCGGATGTGGTGTGTTGGTGAGCCCGAACCGCTACTCGTTTCTCTCCTGTTCGCAGTCGCAGTGCCCGGAGTTGAGGAGCGTCGTCGGGGTCATTCGAGTGTCACAGTCTGTGCAGGTGACGCGGATGTCTACTTCGACCTCGTAGGTGCCGATGAAGACCGCTTCGGCCTTCACTAAACGGTCGATAACATCGATAGTCACCGTCCGAAGTCGGGACCGGAGCTTCCGAATCGTCGCGAGTCCCGACTCGGTCGCGCTCTGCCCGTCTTCGTCGTCTTCACGTTCGACGTTTCGGTGTCGCTTAAGGTAGTTATACACCGACTGGTAGGAGATAATGTCCGACTCCAACTGGTCGATGTCGACGCCGCGCTCGCGGAGCGTGTTCCGCGCGTCGGTGCGGCTCCCCGCGGTCACGTCGTCGCTGGTCAGAAGTCGGTAGAAGTTCTCCGCCTCCCCGTCGAGGACGTGCGCGCCGGCCTGGTCCAGCGCGGCCCGGATGAGTCGCTTGTTCACGTCGCCTTCGAGTTCACGGAGGCTCCGTCGCTCGCGACCCTCGCCGAGCCACGCGTCGACGAGGTCGTCACCGAGGCCATCGAGACCGTATCGGTCCGCGATACGCTCTATCTTCGGACCTCGGCCGCCGCGGCGGGAAACCGTACTTCCAGAATCTGGCATTGTGACCTCGCTACCCGGACCTTAGCGTGCAGTACCCTAAACATTACTTATGAATTATCAGAGGTGATAAAACTAGAACACAAACGAGTTACACGATAGACGCGGGATTTCTCACAGGATTCGGGCGATAACTGAGAGATATCGACGAATCATACTGCGTCGCCCGACGGCGGTCGTGGCCCGACGTCACGCCTCGCGAACTGTCACCCAGAGGTGGACCTCGCGGTAGGCGTTGTCCACGGTCGGCGACGCCGGCGGCGCGCCCTCGTAGAGGAGGTACGTCAGCCGTAGGCGCTCGCCCGTCATCGTCGGGCGAACCTCGTGTGGCTCGTGCCACGTCTCGTTGTGTTCGAGCCGGGGCGTGAACGTCCGGAGCCGCTCCGATTCCAGTACGGTCGTCGAGTTGTTCGACACCTCGACGCGCTGGAGCACCGCGACGACAGTGTAGTTCACCGTCCGGTGTTCCTGGTTGCCGACGCCGAGGACGAGCGACGCCGGCTCGCCGCGGACGAGTTCTTCCGGGTAGTTGTCGGCGGTGAGTTCGTCGTTTCCGTCTTCGGTCAGGAGGTACAGTTCGGTGAACGACTCACCGTCTTTCGGCACCGCCACCGCGTAGCCCACGCTGGCGGTCGCGAGGACCACGCTCACCACGAGGACGACGTTCAGCATCGCGTCGGTCCCCGACGCCGGGTTGAATAGCTCGTCGCGCGCGGCGGCGAACCAGCGCTTGTACGGGACCACCAGCCGTTCTTCTTCGGGAAGCGCCGACCGCCGGACCGCCGCGAACGTCGTCGCGACGAGCGTGAAGCCGCTCACGGCGACGAGGATGGGCACGAGGCGAATTCCCCACGGGGTGAAGTTGAGGACGAGCCCGAGCAGGGGAACGACCGCGATACTCGTCCCGAACGAGAGCGCGACCCGCTCGATACCGTCGATACCGCCCATTCTGTCGTGGTCCTCGGGGGCGTCTATCGGCGGGCCGCGCTCGGGGAACAGCGCCGCGATGAGGGCGTAGCCGGGGATGAAAAGCACGAACGGCAGGCCGACGACGACTCGCAGCGGTGTTCCCTCAAGCCCGGGCGTGAGCGTCGCGACGAGCGTGAGCGCGACCCCCGCGACGACGACCGCGAGGTCGGCGGGGAGGGTGCGGAGGGGCTCGGGGAGGAACAACCGCCAGTCTTGGCGCTGCGACATCTACCCGAAGTGGGAAACACGAGCACAAAAATCATTTGTCAGCCGTCGGGGGCCGCGGCCGCACTACTCGACCGGGCCGACCGGCTCCGACGCGTCCGCAGCGTCGCCCGAATCGGACGACTCGGGCAGGCCGGTCTCGTCCGGGGCGACGACAGAGCGGGCCGTCTCGACCAGCTCGGCGGCGTCCGCGTCGCTCACCGAGAGTCCGCTGTAGGCCGCGCGCTCGTAGCCCGCGGTGAGCGATTCGAGCGCCTCCGCGGGCGCGACGCCGGCGTCGACACACCGGTCGCAGAACTCCCAGTGGGTCGCGGCGTCGTCGATGCCGGCGGCGGCCCCGAGCGCCCGGCGGACGCCCGCGTAAGCCACGACGACCGCGTCGTTGGGTCGGCCCTCGTCGAGCGCGTCGGCCGCCGAATCCAGCGCCGAAGCCTCGGTCGCCGCCGGCTCCGGCTCGGCCGGTTCGTCGCTCTCTGTCGCGGCCGACTCGGCGACCGTCGCCGCCGCGGCGTCGTCGGCGTCGTTCCGGCGAAGGAGCACGGCGGCGACGAGGCCGACGACCGCGGTCCCGGCGACGACCCACGCGAGGTCGAGCGGGTCGAACGGGAGCCCGCCGGACGCGCCGTTTCCGGCCCCGTCCCCGTCGGGGGCGTTCGAGAGGCGAATGCTCGCCGTCGCGTCGGACGGTTCGAGGTTCGTCCCCTCGCCGTCGAAGGCGACCGAGACGGTCGCGTTCTCGACGCTCGCATCGCTCGGGAGGTCGACCGCGGCCCGGTACGCGCCCGACGCGCCGGTCGTCGCCGCGGCGACCTCGCGCCCGTCGACGCTGACCGCGACCGACTGGCCGCTCACGGCCTCGCCCTCGTCGGTTTCGAGTCGGCCGTCGACGACGACCGACTCGTTCGCGGTCTCGCGGGCGGTCACGCCGAGCGCCGTTCCCTCGGTTTCGAGCGGGACCGCGACCGTCGCCGGGACGAACGTGACCGCCCTGCTGTCGCCGTCGGGCGCGACGCGAATCGACGCCGTTCCCGTCGCGGTCGCGGGGACGGTCGCCGAGACGGCCGACGCGCCGCTCGCGTTCGTCGCCGGCGCGGTCGCCGACGACCCGGCGAAGCTCGCCGAGACCGGGTAGTTCGACACCGGCGTCCCGTTCACCCGGACCGTCGCGCGAACCGAGACGGCGTCGGCGTAGCCGTAGGCCGACGCGGACGGCTCGGACAGCCTCGCGGTCGCGTTCACCCGCGAGACGGCGACGGGAACGACCCGCTCTGTCGCCTGATACATCGACGCGTCGTCCGGGAGGTAGCGGACCGTCAGCGACTCGGTGCTGACCGGAATCCGCGTCGGCCGGTAGGTCAGTTCGAACGAGCCGTCGGGGTCGACCGCCGACTGGACCGTCTGCCCGCCGACCGCGAAGCGGGCGCTCCCCGTCTCGACCGGCGTGCCGTTGTCGGTGACGAGCGACCCGGAGAGCACGAGCGGGTCGGTAAAGGAGATGTTCCGGTCGTAGTCGCCGACGGCGAGGCGAGTGGCGACGAACTCGCGGGAGACGATTTCGTCGCGCTGTTCGGAGATGTTCGCCTGCACCGCCGCGAGTTGGGCGCTGCTCTCGGCTAAGTCGCCGTCGGTCCGGTTCGAGATGACGTCGAACGCCGTCAACAGCCGGTCGGACTGCGCCTCGCCGTTCTCGGCGAGGCGCGTCAGGTTGCGGGCGAGCTCGCGGGCTCGTTCGTCGTTTCCGGCCCGCCTCGCCGCCTCGTACTCGCGGCGCGTCTCGCGGAACTCGCTGACGGTGTCGACGTACCCCCGCTGGGTCTCGCTGACGGTCCGGTACTCCTCGCCCGCGCCGTCGCCGCCGACCTCGCCCTCGACGTCGACGTACTTGCCGAGCGAGTCGTCGTAGTCGTCGCCGAGCGCCGCCTTCGCGGCGGCGTACTCGCCCTGACTGAGCCGCAGGGTGCTCGCGCCGATGTCGCCGTTGAGTTCGCCCGAGAGGTACGACAGCAATCGGTCGAGTTCGTTCTCGTCGTCGACCTCGTCGGGGTTCTCGTGGATGACGCCGGTGCTGTTGTTCGTCGCGTTCGCGGTCTGCTGCAGCGGACCCGGGGCCGGCCCGAGCGCCGAGACTCGGTCGGCTCCCCCGAGAGACCCCGGCGCGTCCGCGCTCGGGGCGGACGCGTCGGCGACCGCTCCCGCAGAGACCGCCGCTACCGGCGCTGTCGCGACGAGACAGCCGACGACCAACATCGTCCAGAGCAACCGCACCGGGCGGCCCGATTCACCACGCACTATCCGTAGCCAGACGGGGGGACATAATGGGTTTTGGCATTCGGCTGACTCCCGGCGGGAGCAGGAGCCCCGGGAGTCGCAGACTGCGCCGTGTTAACGGAGGGTTTAACGCCTGACCGACGCACCGAGCACGCCGCGGGTCGCCGGGGTCCGCGCGGCCGACCGTCGCGCGCGCCAACACAACATTCAACTTGGGCGGCACGAATCGAACCCACGATGCTTCCGACCCGTCGGTGGGCCGCGCTCGCAGGCGTCGCCTGCTTCCTCGCCGTCTACGCGGTCGTCCTCGACGAGCCGACGCCGCTTTTCGCAGCCTGCGGTCTCGCCGCGTGGCTCGTCGTCGCGCAGGTCGACGCCGTCGGGACGATGTGCTCGGTCGACCGCGACCTCTCGGCGAGCGTCTCGGTCGAGCCGACGTCGGTGTACGTCGACGACCGCGCCGCGGTGACGCTGACGGCGTCGCTGTCCGAGGCCGTCGACGCGCCAGTCGAGGTCGAACTCGTCGCGCCGCCGAGCGTGAACGCGCCGGAGCGCGCGCGCCGGACGGTCGCGTTCGACCCCGGCGAGACCGCCGGGTCGGTCACGTGCAGTATCGAGTTCCCCGTCGCCGGGCGAATCGCGTTCGACGAGGTCGAAGTCGACATCGAGGACCGCGCCGGCTTCTTCACCGAGACGCTGACGCTCGGCGCCGACGCCCGCTGTCTGGTCGAATCGCCGGCCCCCGACGGCATCCACGTCGGTCGCGGCGGCGAACTGGTCGGCGCGTCCTTCGGCGACCACTCCAGCGACCAGACCGGGCCGGGGCTCGTCCCCCACGAGACGCGGCAGTACCTCCCCGGCGACACGCTGTCGCAGATCGACTGGAAGACCACCGCGCGCATGGACCACCCGTACATCCGCGAGTTCGAGTCCGAGTCCGACTACCTGCTGTCGCTCGTGGTCGACTGCGGTTCGAACATGAACCGCGGTCCGACCGGGCGAACGATGCTCTCGTACGCTCGCGAGGTCGCGCTCGGCCTCATCGACGCCGCCGACTCCCACGGCGACCCCGTCTCGGCGCAGTTCGTCGGCGACGCCGGGACGACGTGGGAGTTCGGCCCCTCGTCGTCCTCGAACGCCTACCAGACGATTCGGCGGCGGCTGCTCTCGATAGAGCCGACTCGGCGTTCGCGTCGTCCGGTCGGCACGTCTCGGCCGGTCGCCCCCGAAGACGCCCGCAAGCGGAGTCGCCTCCTCGACGGCGACGACTCGGCGTTCGCGTCGACGCTCCGCCCGTACCTCAGCGACGGCGAGAGCTACGTCTCGCGGGTCAGCGACCGACCGATTTTCGACGCGGTGAAGTCCGCGTGCTCGCGGTCCGACCGGCAGGACCACCTCGTGCTCATCACCGACGACTCGGCGAGAGTCGAGACCTACGAGGCGGTCGTCGTCGCGTCCAAGCGGAGCAGCCAGACGAGCGTCTTCCTCACGCCGACGACGTTCTTCGACGACGCCGCCGGGGGCGCGGGCGACACCGCCGGGGTCGTCGCCTTCGAGGAGTTCCGAAAGCGCCTCGAACGGCTCCCGAACGTCACCGCCTACGAAGTCGCCCCGAAGAGCGCGATGAACCTGGCTGCGGACCGCGCCACCACAGCGGAGTGAACACCGATGGAGACACCTGTGAACCAGAGCGAACGGACGATTCGAACCGTGTTGGACGCGAACGAACTCACCCCGATGGACGTGGTCGGCGTCCTCTGTGTCACGCTCGTGGCGGGGCTGACGAGCGGGCTGTGGGGCGTCGCCGCCGGCGTCCTCGTCCTCGCCGTCGCGGCGGCGACGACGGGACCGCTCGCGTTCGTCGTCGCCCAACTGACCGCCGTCTCGCTCTTCGGAGACGCGAGCCTCGTCGCGCTCGGTGGCGCGCAGCTCGCGGCGTTCCCGCTCCTCGCGAGCGCGGCGTGCGCGTGGCCGCCGAACCGGTCGCGACTCGCTCGGCTGGCGGCGGGGTACGTCCTCGCGCTCGGGGTGGCGTGGGCGCTCTGGACGTCGTTCCGGTGGGCGTGGCAGGCCGCGCTGGTCGCCGTCGTCCTCGCGGCGGCGGTCGCCTACGGGCTTCACCGCTACGAGCGCGTCGCGCTCGGCCTCGTGAGCGCGCCGGACGCGGGGGCGGAGCGATGAGCGCGGACAGTCCCTCGGACCGACCCGACCGTGAGTTGGCGAACGGCGAGACCCGCGCCGTCGTTTCGGCCGCGAGCCGAGGCGACGGCGACGCCGGCCGGGACGACACCGACGAGGCGACCCCCGACCGCGTCGAAGTCGCCGACCTCCGGCGCGAGAACGTCCGACTCAGACAGCGCTACGAGGCGCTTCGAAGGGGTCGGTACCGACAGACCGCGACCGCGCTGGCCGCGCTGGGCGTCGCCGGCCTCCTCGGCGGTGCGGTCTTTCCGCCCGTCCGGGAGACGCTCGTCGTCCTCGGCGCTATCGGGCTGTTCGCCGCCGCGGTGACGCGGTATCTCAGCCCCGAGCGGTTCATCCCTGTCGGCGTCGGCTCGTCCGTGTTCGGCGCGCACGCGAGCAACCACGCCGCCGTCGTCGACGAACTCGGCCTGCAGGACACGATGGTCTACGTCCCCGACGCCGACCGCGACGCCGTTCGGCTGTTCGTCCCGGAGCACCGCGGCTACGCGCTTCCCGACGCCGAGGCGCTCCGCGACACCTTCGTCGTCAGCGACGACGAACTGGCGCGCGGCGTCGCGTTCAACCCCAGCGGCGGCGGCCTGTTCGACGAGTTCGAGCGGAGCCTCGACGGCCCGCTCGGCGGCGACCCCGAGACGCTCGCCCGACAGGCGACCGACGCCCTCGTGGAACTGTTCGAACTCGCCGAGACCGCGACCGCCGAGGCTGACGCCGACGACGGTCGCCTGACGGTCCGCGTGGAGGACTGCCGGTTCGGGTCGGCCGAGACGTTCGACACGCCCGTCGCGTCGTTCGTCGCCGTCGCCGTCGCCCGCGGCCTCGGCGCGCCGGTCGTCGCCGAGGTCGCCGCCGGCGAGGAGATGGACTTCGCCGTCACCTGCCGGTGGGACGTCGAAGACGACGAGGAAATCGAGTCGTCCGCGGGCGCGGCGTCGGAGGTCGAGGGTGAGAGCGAAGAAGCAGAAGCGGAAACAGAAACAGAAGCCGACGAGCGGTAGCCGACCGTCCTCAGTCGTCGTCGCCGGCGACGGAGGGCGTCGCCGACTCGTTGAGGTCGACTTCGGGCGTCGGAACGGTGTCGACGACCTCCTCGACGACCTCCCGCGGGTCGCGTCCGCTGATGTCCGCCTCGGTCCCGAGGACGAGGCGGTGCGACATGATGATGGGCGCGAGCCGCTTCACGTCGTCCGGAATCACGTAGTCGCGGCCGCGAATCGCCGCGGCGGCCTTGCCGGCCCGGAGGAACGCAAGCGACGCGCGGGGCGACGCGCCGAAGTCGACCGCGGCGTGCGTCCGCGTCGCGCCGACGAGGTCGAGGATGTAGTCGAACACCTTGTCGTCGACGTGCACGTCCGTGACGACCTGTCGGGCCTCCCCGATGTCGGCGTCGTCGATGACGTTCGAGATATCCGAGGGCTTGAGCGACGGCGAGCGGTCGAAGCGTTCGAGAATCTCCCGCTCGTCGGCCCGCTCGGGGATTTCGACGACGACCTTGAACTGGAAGCGGTCGCGCTGGGCCTCCGGGAGGTTGAACGTCCCCTCGTACTCGATGGGGTTCTGCGTGGCGACGACCATGAACGGATAGGGGAGTTTGAGCGTCTCGCCCTCGATGGTCACCTGTCCCTCTTCCATCGCTTCGAGGAGGGCTGACTGCGTCTTCGGCGTCGCCCGGTTTATCTCGTCGGCGAGGACGACGTTCGAGAAGACCGGCCCCCGCTGGAGTTCGAACTCGCCGAGGTTCTCGCGGTAGATGTGGGTGCCCGTGATGTCCGCCGGTAGCACGTCGGGCGTCATCTGAATCCGCTGGTAGTCGAGGTTCGCGGCGTGGGCGAACAGGTTGGCGATGGTCGTCTTGGCCACGCCAGGAACCCCTTCGAGGAGGACGTGCCCGTTCGTCAGCAACGCGATGGTGAGCGCCTCTATCGCGTCTTCGTTCCCGACGAGGAGTTGCGACGTCTCGTCCAGGATGGCCTCGTAGACCTCTTCGGGAGCACTCATATACGAGACACTCAGGACGGCGACCACATATAACTGCGGTCTCGGTGCCCCGGCGAGCGAGCGGGCCAGACGAGTAGGCCGACAGCGCCGGACGACCGCGGTCGCGGCGACAGACTACGAGCGCCGGCCGCGGCGGGCGACGAGCGCGACCGCGCCGACGACGAAGCCGCCGAACAGGAGTTGGAGTCCGCCGGAGCCCCGGAGCGCCCGGAGCGCGACCTGCAGCGGCGGGCGCTCCTCGGCGTGCGAGAAGTCCAACACGACGGTCGGCCGGTCGGCGACGAGCGCCTCGGCGAACGCCCGGTTGTCCGGCCGTTCGAGCATCGCGTTGATGAAGACGCTCGGGTCGCTCACGACGACCACGTCGCCCGCGCCGAGGCGCTCCGTGGTCACGACGGGGTGCGAACGGAGCGTCTCGCTCTCGTCGAGTTCGCCGTCGTCGTCGCGGTCGAGATACGAGAAGTTCGACGAGCGGACGAGGACGGTGCTTTCGTTTTCGGTCACCGTCGCCGGGTGGTTCAGCGTGAGTTGCGTCACGTCGCGGGTCAGCGGGTCCGCGGCGACGCGCGTCGCCACCGGGAGCGCGCCGGATTTGTACTGGTGGCGGTCGTCGCGGAGCGGCGTCTGATTGATGCGTGCCGACGCGCCCAGTCGGCCGAGCAGGTCGTTGCCGTGGGGCCTGAAGTCGTCGGCGACGACGACGGTCCCGCCGGCCCGGACGAACGCCTCGATGCGGTCGGCCTCGGCGTCGGTGTAGCCCCGCTCCGGCGAGATGACGAACGCGACGGTGCCCGCGGGGTCGACCTCGCCGTACTCGGTGGTGTTGTAGACGACTTCGGTCTCGGCACCCGCGTCCGATGCGACCCCGCGGATGCCGGAGCCGCCGTCCCACGCGGCGTTGAACGCGCCGTAGGTGGACGAGGAGGTGCTCGCGCCGACGCCGACACCGAGGAGCATCGTGACGAGGAGCGCCGCGGCCAAGAGATGCGGGTAGCCGACCTCGCGGGAGCCGACGCGCACTCAGAACACCCCCGGCGGGAGGATGTCGAGGATGCGTCTGACCACGATGTAGCCGAAGGCGACGAGACCGCCGCCGATGAGCCACAGGAGCCGTCGCCGCCACGCGGGCGTCACTGCGACCGGCGCGGTGAGTTCGACGACGACGAGGAAACCGATGAGAGACACGACGAAGACCAGCTCGTACGAAAGCGAGTCGAGGAGGACCAAGACGAGGGTCGCGCCGAGCATCCAGGCGAGCTGGGCGCGGATGAACCGCTCGCGTCGTGCCGTTGCCATGTACGGTCGTGGACGGGGCGGGATAACTAAACTATCGCTTGTGGGGCCCGGTCAGGACGCGGGCGGTGTGAGGTGCGACCGTCGGTGACGCGCGTCGCGAGCGACACCGCGCTCGCCAGTCAATCGGAGCGGGTTCTCACCCAGAAACACAGCACGGCGGCGAGGAGCGAGCAGGCGGTGAGGAGTATCGACGGGCCGGGAACGGCCGTCTCAGTCGAGTCCGTCGAGCGCTCGGTGGTGGCTCGTGCGGTCTCGGCCTGTCCGTCCGTCGTTGCGCTCGCCGTCGATGACGACGACGTCGCGGGCGAACTCGTGTTGTTCGCGTCCGTCCCGGAATCACCCATCGCCGAGACGGTCAACTCGCCACCTGTAGCGTCCGAGTCGGCATCGGAACCGCCGCCGCCGTCTTGCGACGACGAACTGTCATCGGCCGTATCTGCGTCCGCGGTCGTCGTGGCGTTCGAACTCACCTCGCCGACGGCGAGACTCCCGTTCTCGACGGCGTCGATTCGGTAGCTGACACCCGCTTCGCTCCCGACGTCGGTCACGTTCACGCCGATTGGGGACGTCCCGTTCGCGCTGCCTTCGACGGTGACGGTCGCGATAGTGACGGACCCCGACTGCGACGTGTCGATGAGCGCGCCGTAGAGGCGAACTCGCGAACGCCCGTCGTCGTACGTGACCTCGTTCAGGCCGGGGTCGGGAACGAACGACGCGTTAGCGACGGACGCAATCGAACCGTTGACGCGGACGGTCACGTCGACCGCGCCAACCCCGCCGCCGTCGAGGCCGCGGACCACGAGGTCGTAGGTCGTCGTCGACCCCACGTCCGTCTCTTGGGACGCCGGCGTCACGACGACCGAAACGTCGTCCTGCGCTGCCGCCACCCCCACGGGGGCGACGGCGAGGCTGGAGCTGACGAGCACAAGCAGTCCGAGCGGGACGACGAGAGCCTGTCGAGTCGACATTCGAATTCGGTATCGGCGTGTTGAGAGTCGGACTACTTTTCTGTTCCGGGACCGGCGGTGAGCGGGACGCTGGGGTGCAGCCGTCGGCACGTAGTGTAATGTGAATATGCCTGTTACACTAGTCGGTCGACGAGTCGGTACGACCGATGGATGTTTTAGGCTTGTAGCCGGGATGGACACTACCTATCGAGTAAGATGCTCGCCGTCACAGCCGTGTTCCCACCCAGACGACTCTCGAAGAGATGATTCGAACGCAACGAGGGACACGGGCCGTCGTCGTCGGCATCGTGTTCTGTCTCCTCCTGAGCGCGGCGCTCGCGCCGGTTTCGGAAGCGACGCTCCCCACAACTGACGTCGACTCAGGAGGACCCGAACGCAGTACGACCGCGGCGACCGTCACCGACCCCGCGAATAACACGACCGCATCCGACAACGGAACGACCGGGAGCGACGTTCTCTCGGGCGTCGCGGCGTACCGACTATCGCGCGCGGAGTCGGACGAACTCGTCCCGGTAATCCTCGTCTTCGACGACCAGTCGCGCGAGTCACGCGACGGGGGCGGTCGCAACGACACGACGGCGCGCGCACAAATCAGAGCGACGACCAACCGGACGCAGTCCGACGTGCGCGAATTCCTCGACGCTCGGCGGGCGAACGGGACCGTTGCGGACGTGAAACCGTTCTGGACTCGAAACGCGCTCGCCGTCGAGGCGACGCCCGCTGTCGTGCGGACGCTCGGCGGGATGCCGAACGTGTCCGCGATTCACTACGACAGGCCGATTTACGCGACGGGGTCGGTCGCGCCGAGCGTCGCCGCGTATCTGGACTCGCTGTCCGCGTACGGCGAGACGGTCCGACCGGACAGCGTTCAGCGCGCGACGAGCGGAACGGAGTCGTGGAGCGTCAAATCGGTCGGTGCCGACGACGTACAGGCGCGCGGAATCACCGGTTCGGGCGCGAACGTCAGCGTCATCGACAGCGGCATCGACGACAGCCACCCGGCGCTCCGCGGGCAGGTCGTTCGGTGGCAGGACTTCGTCGGCGACTCGTCGGAGCCGTTCGACCCGTGGGGCCACGGCACGCACGTCGCGGGGACGGTCGCCGGTCGGGCGGACGCCAAGAAAGCAGTCGGTGTCGCACCCGGAGCGCAACTGTTCGGCGCGCGCGCCCTCAACGCCGACGGACAGGGCAGTATGTCGGACGTGATGGCGGCGATGGAGTGGAGCGCCGAGAACCACGCGGACGTGGTCTCCGCGAGTCTCGGTGCTAGTCCGTTCCCGCTCGAGTACCGCGGGGAACGGGGGGTCCGGCCGAACGAGACCGGAACCGCGGACATCGAACTCTACGCGAACGGCTCCGGCGTGTACCAGACCAACGCGAAGTACGACGGGTTCAAACCGGCGTACGTCTACGTGCTCGTCGAACCGACGCGGGTCGGCGGCGAGCAGATACAGAGCGACGAGCGACGCGCCGAGGTCATGCGGAACCTCTCGGTGACGCTTCGAGACCCCGCGGGCGAAACCCCGCTCAGAGGCGTCGACGCGGGGTGGTGGTTCGCCGACGGGCGCGTGCCGGCACAAATCGCGTACCAGAGATTCACACCCCGGAACGGGACCGCAATCGAAACCCCCGGGAACTGGTCGCTCGACGTCGAGAACGACCACCCCGAGTCGGTGTCGTATCGGTACCGAACGACGGCGTACTACCCGTCGAACGGGAGCGACCAGTTCTCTCGGTACGTCGACTCGCTCGTGACGACGACGGACACGGTCGCGGTTATCTCGGCCGGCAACGCCGGGTTGCTCGGGAATCGCTCCGTGGCGAGCCCCGGCGCTTCGGCGGGGGCGATTACCGTCGGTGCGTCACGGCAGACAGCGTCCGACGTGACCTCGTTTTCGAGCCGCGGCCCGGTCGGGTTCGGGGCTGACCGGCGACCCGGCATCGACCTCATCGCCCCCGGTGAGAACGTCACGTCCGCGTACTCGACGTCACAGACCGACGAGGCCGAACCGTACGTCACGCGCGACGGGACGTCGATGGCGGCCCCGCACGTGAGCGGCACGGTCGCGCTCCTTCTCGACGCGAACCCGAACGCGACTCGCGCCGACGTGACGCGGGTACTCCGGTCGACGGCGCGACCGCTCCCGCAGACAGCGCCGACCGTCGGCGCGGGAATGCTCGACACGCGGAGCGCGGTCAACGAAACGGCCGAGCTACCCCCCTCCGTGACGACCGAAACAACGCCACCGACCGACCCCGACGGTGACGGCCGCTACGAGGACGTCAACGGAGACGGCAACGTAACGCTCGCCGACGTGCAGACGCTGTTCGCCCACCGCGACGCCGGGACGGTCGAAGGCAGTCGGGAGGCGTTCGATTTCTCCGGGAACGGCCGCGTCAACGTCGCGGACGTACAGGCGCTGTTCGCAAAAATCCGAGAAAACTAGCGGGGTCGGTCAGGACGATTCGGAACTCGGGTCGGTGACGTTTACCCAGAGGTGGACCGCTTGGGCGGCGTTTTCAGCCGTCGGCTCCGCGGGTGCCGTTCCCTCGTACAGGAGGTAGGTGAGTCGGAGCCGGTCGCCGGTCATCGTCGGCGTGACCGCGTGCTCGGTCCGCCACGTCGAGTCGGCTTCGACCGACGGTCGATACCGCGTGAGAGACTCGCGTTCGAGGACCGTCGTGGTGTTGTTGGCGACCCGAACGCGCTGAAGCTGTGAGACGACGACGTAGTCGGTTTGCGTCCCCTCGTGGTTACCCACGGCAATCGTGAACGGCGTCGGCTCCCCCGCAGTGAGTTCCGTCGGGTAGTCCTCCGCGGTGAGTTGCCCGGACTGGTTCTCCGTCAGCACGTACACCTCGGAGAACGACTCCCCGGAGCCGGGGGCGGCGACCACGTATCCGCCCACTCCGACGGCGACCGCGAGGCAGAGTATCAATACGACGGCGAACGCCGCGTCAGTCCGCGAATCGGACGAGAAGAGGGCCTGGCCGTCGGGAAGACTGGACCGGACCGTGACGCCGAACCGTTCGCTCTCGGGGAGGGCCGCCCGACGACGCGACGCGACGACCACGGCCGCGACCGTGAGGAGTCCGATGGAGACGACAATCGGAACGAGTCGAAGTCCCCACGGCGTGAAGTTGAGGAGCAGTCCGAGCGCCGAGACGAGGGCGATGCTCGTCCCGAACGAGAGCGCGACCCGCTCGATACCGTCGATTCCCGTCCAGTCACCCGTGTCGGCGTCTCCGTTCGCGGCGACCGACGGTCCCGACTCCGGGAACAGCGCGGCGATAACCGCGTAGCCGGGGACGAAAAGCACGAACGGGAGGCCGAGCACGACCCGAAGCGGGGTGTCGCGGACGCCGGGGACGGTGACCGCACCGCAGGTGAGGACGACCGCCACCACGACCGCGAGCAGATCCGCGGGAGCGGTGCGAACCGAGCGCGGGACGAGAGATCGCCAGTCCGTATCGGAGGGCATCGGCTATGGGTGCGACAAGGATTCACTAAAAGCGGTCGGTCTCACCGACTGCCGTGTCCGCGACCTCGGCGGTCCAGGCGTGAGACGAACCCGCCAGAACCAGTTACTACGCGTCTTCCGCGCGCGAGAGTGTGTCCAGCACTTTGAGCGAGAGTTCGTTCGCAGAGATCTCACCGTCTTGGTAGTCGGCGAACCACGACGACTTCGCGTGCCACGTTCCGAAGCGAGACTCGGGGCTGTCCATGACGATTGCGTTCAGGCGCTCGGCCTCCCAGCCGTTTGCGACCCGATTGAAGAAGCCGCCGGCGATCGTGCCGATTTCCCCGCCGACTTCCTCGTACTGGTCTTCGTTCGAGACGTACGTGAGTTCCACCGCGTTCGCCGGCGGTTGCGGGAGGAGTTCGACGATGGAAATCTCCTCTTGTTGGAGGAACGACCGAAACTCGTCCGCCTGCTCGACGAACGGGGAGGGCGTCTTCGTCGGGAGCGTCGTCGTCGACTGGGTCGACGCCTCCGTCTCGGACTCCTGTGCACAGCCGGCAGTTCCGACGACCATCGCAGAGAACGCAGTAAGGAACCGGCGCCTTCGCATATGCTACTCACAAGACTACCCGCCTTCTTTAATCTGACCACGGCTCCGAAACGGTCTGACTGTTGTCGGTTTGAATGAGTGTCAATACAGCCGGACGGTATTATTCAGGACTATGATTCTGAATAAATCCATGGGTGATACAGAAGTATTTTATCGCTCCTATCAGATGAACATACCATGAGGCCTACGACCAGCAACAGGACTAAACTCTTGAGTTTGGTTCTGACGGGGGTTGTGGTTCTATCGATGGTGGTAGGGCCCGTTAGCGCGAGCACCCTCGCCTCAGCAGACGCATCGGCCTCACTCAGCGGAGGGGGTTCCGCTCCGATCGACGGAGCAACGACACCCGCGGTGAGTGACGAGTTGAAAATAGACGCCGGAGAGAACGTCTCCGTGTGGCAGTATTCGCTGCTGACACTTCGGCCAAATAATCCAGCAGCGTCGAGTGAGTTTGTCACACTCGACGACGTCCCGTACATCAGCCACGAGATACGGAACACGAATATCTTCGTCGGGACGAGCGACCTGGAAACCAGTTTGGACAAAAATCGAATCTACGTCTTCAACAAGACGGAGATCACCGCGACCTTCAATCCGGGGAAAGCCGGAAAGAGCAGCGTGGTCGACGGGGAGAAAGTCCAACTGGTCGCTGTCCGCCTGAAGGAGGGCGCGAAGCAACCGGGTGGTATCAGCGATATCGGCAAACTGCTCACCACGAGTAAGGACACGAACGCCGAAATCGTTCGCGAGTTCACGGGGGAGAGCGGAGAGCAGAACTTCAAATTCACCCCCGACGAATCCGGGCAGTACATCTTCGCGACGGTTCTCGTCGAGAACAGCACCGACCCGGGACTGGTGCAGGGCTCCTCGGCCGGTAACCTCACCGCCGAAGGGAACGTGACGGTCGTCGGCTTCGACCACTTCCTCGTCCAGGACGGTCGGTCGACGGTGACGCCACCGGAGGTTGCCGCGGTCGGCAACGACGTTGACGTCGACGTCGACGCGTCGAATCTGGAATCGGACGAGGTTTCGCACACGACGATTCTGCTGAACGAGACGGTCCTCGGCGACCAACAGCAGACGATTCAGCTCAACGGGAGCGAAATCGAGGAGATTCAGTCGTCCATCGACCGAATCGAAGGGGCGACCGACGTGAAGCCCGGAACGAACTTCGCCGGGAGCACGCTTCCCGCGAGCCGATACAACGGGAACACGAACATCGTCTCGCTGCTCTCGCGGTTAGCCGGTGAAGACAGCGTGACCCAGACCGACGACACGGTCATCTACACGAGTATCAACGGGACCGTCGGCGGACCGCAGGAGACGGTCACGCTCCGCACGACGGAGAACTTCACGCCCGGCGAGTACTCGGTGGTTCACTTCGCGACCGCACAGAACGGGACGGCGACGCTGAGCAACAAAGCGAGCGTCGAACTCGTCGACGGCGTCCAGCTCAACATCGAGCCGAGCGCGGTCGAAATCCAGCAGGGCGACAGCGTCACGCTCAACGTGACTCGGGCAGACACCGGCGACCGCGTCGCTGGTGCGAACGTGACCTACAACGGCAAGACGTTCACGACCGATTCGAACGGTCAGGTGACGTTCACGCCCGTCGAGACCGGAACCGCGACGGCCACGAAAGACCCGTCTAACGGAACCGCGTACATCTCGTCGAGCGTCGACCTGTACGTCATCACGCCGGAAATCGAACTCACCGGCTACAACGTCTCGTCGACGTCGGTGACGACGGACGAGACGGTGACGGTCAACGCGACCGTCGAGAACACCGACTACTTCGGTGGGAACTTCACGGTCGACCTCAAGCGTGACGGCCAGACCGTCGAGTCGAAGACGGTGTTCGTCAACGAAGGCGAGACCGTCGTCGAGCAGTTCGAACTGAGCTTCGACACGCCGGGCACGTACGACGTGACGGTCAACGACGCGACGCCGACGGCCATCGAGGTCAGCGGCGTCCCGGACATCGTCTACTCGAACTTCACGGCCCCGAGCCAGGTTTCACCGGGTGAGACGACGGTCGTGAGTGCCGATGTCAGCAACAACGGAACCGGCGCTGGCGAGTACAACGCGTCGCTCGTCATCGACGGCCAGACCGTCGAGTGGATGAACGGGACGCTCGCGCCCGACGAGTCCACGACGGTCACCTTCGAGAGGGACCTCGGTCCCGGCACGTACCAGATCGCGATCGACGGGCTTCCCGCTCAGACCGTGACTGTCGACAAGCCGGCGAACCTCGACTACTCGAACCTGCAGGTCAACGCGACCGAAATCGGACTCGAGGACGCGGTCAACGTGAGCGCGACGGTCACGAACACCGGCGACGTGTCGGACACGTTCACCGCGACGCTCTCGGTCGACGACGAAATCACGCAGACGAAGGCCGTGACCCTCGACGGCGGCGAATCGAAGACGGTCTCGTTCACCGTCACCGACCTCGCCCTCGGCGAGCACACGGTCCGCATCGGCGACCTCTCGCCCGAGACGGTCACCGTGAAAGCGCCGGACATCACGCCGACGCTCTCGGTCGAAACGAACGTGACGAAAGGTATCGTGCCCGTCAACGCGACGGTCGAAAACCGCGGTAACGTCGAGGCGACGGGCGTCGACGTACTCGTCGAAGCGAAAGCCGACGGCGGTGGGGACTGGGAAGAACTCACCAGTCAGTCGGTCGACCTCGCTGCGGGCGAGTCGGTCGCTATCAACACGACGCTCGCACGCGTTGACGCGCGGAACTACTCCGTTCGCGTCGTCGCGGACCCGGCTGACGAAATCGCCGAGGCGAGCGAGACGAACAACGAGGTCAACGCGCGCGTCACCGGCGGTCCGCTCGCGAAGGGCTACGTCAAGATGCCCGACGGGAGCGCCGCCGTGGACGACCTCGTCTACACGAGCCGCACGAACCCCGGCGACGAGTCGTGGTCCGTCGGACAGGCGTTCACCGACGAGAACGGTCGGTTCCTCGTGCCGGTCGTCAACGGAACCTCACAGACGATCGCGTACGTGCAGGACGAAGCGAGCGGTTGGAGCGGCGACCACCCGCGCGACGGGTCGCCCGACATCTACTCGCTCTACACGACGAAAGGAACCGAGCGGATTCTGAACGTCGGGAACACGACGCTCCCCGACGCGGGTCTACTGAACGTCACCGTCGTCGACCAAGACGGTGACCCCGTGGAGAACGCGACGATTGCGGTCACCCACAACAACGACGGCACCCGCTCGGGTGTCGCGTACAAGTCCAACGCCGAGGGGCTCTTCCCGGCCGGTGAAGGCGACAAGACCGGCATCGAGGTCCGCGGCGACATGGAAGTCCGCGTCACGCCGCCCGAGAACGACCGGTTCGTCAACCGGACGTACTGGCAGAACCTCACGGTCGACACGAGCGGTGCGAACCTCACCTTCCGCCTCGCGGAGGGTGCTGACCTCTCGCCCGAACTCGACGTCGAACAGCGACAGCGGTTCAACGACGGCGTGAACGCCTCCGTGACCGTCTCGAACGACGGACTCGTCAACGTCTCGAACGCGACGGTCGACCTGACTGTCGAGGCCGCCAACGGTGCCACGGAGACGTACACGAAGTACACCGGCAACCTCTCCGACAGCACCGACGCGCCGAACAACGAGACGACGCTCACCTACGACCTGACGGAGTTCGCCAGCGAAGAACTCCTCGGAACCCTCGCACAGGGTAACGCGAAGGTGACCGCGACGGTCGATCCGGCGAACGAGATTCCCGAGACGGACGAGACGAACAACCAGGTCGTCAACTCCACGCGCGTGGTCTACGCCGACCCGGCAGTCCGCATCCAGGGACAGAGCACGGTGCTCCAGAGCCAGAAGGCGACGCTCGTCGTGTTCACGAAGAACAACGGTACCGCACCGACCGGTGAGTTCAACGTGACCGTCGACTACGACGACGGGACGACCGAGAACATCACCATCGCGAACCTCGGCGTCCAACAGCCGAACACGACGCGCGTCACCCACAGCTTCGCGACGGGTGGCGACAAAGTCGTGACCGCGAGCGTCTCCGACGGCGTCCCGTTCGACAACAACGAGTCGACGAAGGACGTCAGAGTGAAGCCGTACACGCTGAGCATCGACGACGAGGACGTCTCGGTGCCCTCGACGGTCGTGAACAACTCGACTGTCACCGTCATCGCCGAGTTCAACGCGAACTACCCGTCGGACGTCAACGCGACGGTTTCGCTCCCCGCGGGGCTCGAACTCGTCGACGGACAGCGCGCTGAGAAACAGGTCCGGTCGTCGGCGAAGGGCGGTTCGGTTGCGTGGAAGGTCCGCGGCAACACGACCGCCGACATCGACGACGCGCAGCTCGACGTCACCGTCGAAGCGTTCGGCCAGAGCGACACGGCGTCCGCGACGACCAACGTCACGGTGCCGAAGGTCCGCTACACGACGACGAACGCGACGACGCTCGAGTCCGCGGGCGAGACGCAGTCGCTCGCGCTCAACATCTCGGACGCGACGACCTACGAGCACACCCTCAACGTGACCGTGCAGGCCGGGACGGACGGACGGACGCTACAGGGTCTCGAATACCTGTTCTCCTACCCCTACTGGTGTGTCGAACAGACGACGACCCAGATGATGTCCGCGCTCCGGACCGACCAGTACTACCGCGACGGCGACATCCCGAGCAACTACGACCGCGACCGCTCGAACAGCACGATCAGCGCGGGTATCAGCAAGCTTGCCGACGAGCCCACGCCTGGGGCGTACGTCAACATCTCCCAGCACGACAACGGCGCGTGGAGCATGTACGGCAACAACCCGCGCGGTGACCTGTTCTACACCATCTACGCCCTGCAGGGCGTGAGCGCCGTCTCCGACGACGCGGTGCAGAGCAGTCGTACGGACGTGAACAAGAGTCTGCAGAACATCAACCAGAGCGGTGCAGTCCTCTGGCTGGCAGACAAACAGCGCAACAACGGACGTGTCCGCCCGAGCGGGTACTTCCTCCGCGACGACACCTCCGCGACCGCCTACACGACGGTCGCAATCGACCGCGCTGGCGACGACCTCAACGCGACCGCACAGACGGCCGCCAACGAGTTCAGCGTCGACGCAGCGGTCTACCTCATCGAACAGCAGAACGGCGACGGTAGCTGGGAAGCCGGTTCGAAACAAGCGCAGGCAACCGCCTACGCGGTGCAGGCGCTCGCAGCGGTCAACGACAGCGACACCCTCCGGAACCAGGTCAACAGCGAGCTGAGTTCGGGTAACGTGTCGATGGCCCTCGACAGCGGTGTCCAGTGGCTCGCGGCGAACCAGCGGGAAGACGGTTCCTGGGCTGGTTACACGAACTCGCCGTACTGGAGCAACACCGGTGAGAAGGCCCGCGCGACGGGCAACGCGATCATCGCGTTGAACGCCGCGGAGGGCTACACGGCGGCGAGCAACGATACCGTCTCCGACGGTGTCGGCTACCTCGTCAGCATCTACCAGCAGGGTGGCTCCTTCGGTAACACGCGTGCGACCGGCGTCGCGATCGACGCCCTCACGACGGCGGACCAGCGGAACGCCGGCTCGCAGACGGTGACGGTCGAAATCAACTCGACCGTCACGAAGGACGTCACCGTCGACGGTAACACGCCGACGGCCACGGTGTCCTTCACGACTGACGAGCTCGAAACGCTTCGTGAGACCGGTGATATCACCCTCACCATCGAGAACTCGACTCGAGTCGTTGTCGGTGCCGAGTCCGAACAGCTCGTCAACGAACAAGAGTACGAGGACACCAACTGAGGAGAACGATGACACGAAAACTCTCAATGACACTGGCTGCCCTCCTGGTCGTGGCATCGATATCGTTCGGTGTCGGTCCGGGCGTTGTGTCTGCTGCGGATCCGTTCAGCGTCGACATCGACGCGCCGGACGACCTCAGCACGAACGGCAACCAGACGATTGCAGTAACGGTTACGAACAACGACGACACCGCGCTACTCAACCCGCTCGTTGAGGTCCCGATCAGCAGTCCGGTCGGCCTCCCGAACGGGGCCGAAGACGCGGTCTACGTGAACGACACGTCGGACCTGCGGGACGCGGCCGTCCAGCAGAGTACGATTTCGACCGGCGACTCCCTGACCATCACGGGCGAAGTGGTGCCGGCCGGGGAATCCCGGACGTACCACTTCAACGTGACCGTCTCGTCGGCGGGGACGACATCGCTGACCGCCGACGCGCGCCCGCTGTACAACGAGCCGAACAACGTTCGGACGACCGAACAGCTCGACGTGAGCGGCGTCGGGACGGTCAACGCGAGCGTCGTTGACAACGACGGAAACGCCGTCAGTGGCGCGTCCGTCGTCCTCGACGGTCAGAACCAAGCCGACTCGGTCAGCGAGACGGTGCTCGAAGGCGACCACACGGTCGGCGCGAGCCTGACGAACGCGCCCGAGTTCACCGTCGGCGTCGGCATCTCCGAGACGGCGTCTGTCACCTTCGTCGACGGCGACGACAGCATCCAGCCGGTCGCCTACGTCGGCGACGCGCCGTCGCTCGTCGGTGACTCGACCTCGGAATCGGACGGGAACGCGAAGACACCCGTCAACACGACGGTGTCGGTGACCATCTCGAAGAGTGACGGCACGGTCGTCTACGACATCGCACCGCCGAGCGACACGCCGCTCCGCGGGAACGGCGTCGCGACGACGGACGCGAACCTCGTCGACCAGACGACGGTCGACGGTGAGACGCGAGTTCAGCTCAACCAGACTGGCGTCGCGACGCAGGTCTCCGTGGAGTTCGAAGGCTACGAACTCGGGAACGCAGACCTCGACGGCGACGTTGACGCGGACGACGCGTCCGCAATCGCACAGGCCGCTTCGAGCGGCTCCGACGCCGCCTACGGCGACGTCAACGGCGACGGGCAGGTCAACGCGGTCGACGCGATGCTCGTCCAGCAGTACAGCGAGAACAACCGCGATGCCGACTACACCATCGGAGGTGCATAACTCATGAACACGAAACAGCTACTCGCAGTAGCGATGTGCGCCGCCATGCTCGTCAGTGCAGTCGGCGTCGGTGGTGCCGGTGCCGCGACGGCCAAGACCGTCTCGGTCGACGCCGTCGGCTCGCTCGACGAGCGCTCCGCGGACTCGACGGCGACGCTCACTGCGTACAACGTCGAGGACGCGGACGGCATCGGGTCGTACGAACTGAACATCAGCTACGACGACAGCCTGGTCGACGTCTCGGTCGCCGGGAACTCCCGGTTCAACGTGGAGACGACCGACCACGGCAACGGAAAGCTCACCGTCGTCGGGTACACGGGTGAGACCTCCGGCTCGACCGGAAACGTCTCGCTCGCGGACCTGACGGTGAGCGCGCAGTCCGTCGGGAGCGACACCGCCGCGTCCATCGACGTCACCGTCGAATCGATCACGGACACGAGAGGAAACCTCCTGTCGCACAGCGGCGACACGACGACCGTCGATGTGAACAACGTCGACGGTAGTACGCCGACCCCATCGACGCCGACGCCGTCGACGCCGACCACCGAAGCACCGTCGAGCGGCGGTGGCGGCGGTGGCGGTGGCGGCGGATCCGTTCCGAACAGCGGAACCTACGAGAGCGTCCGGCTCTTCTACGGTTCGCAGGTCAGCGCGTCGCTCCCGGACGGTGCCACTGTGACGAACGTCGACGTGGCGTTCGGCAGCCAGGGAACCGGCGAGGTCATCGTCCGCGAGCGGACGAGCCTCCCCGGAACGGTCGGTCGACCGTCGAACGCCGCGATCGGCTACGTCCAAATCGACGTCCCGAAATCCCTCAGCGACTCGCCGTCGACCATCACGCTGAGCGTGAGACAAGACCGGCTCGACGAACTCGGTATCACGGCGCAGGACCTCGCAGTCGAACGCTACAACGACGAAAGCGGTGAGTGGGAGACCCTCGACACGCGCGTCGTGAGCGAGGGCGACGGACGGGTCGTACTGGAAGTCGATACGCCCGGCTTCTCGTACTTCGCCGTGACCTCGAAGCAGGCCGTGACGACGACGGCAGACGACGGTGGTGACGACACCACCACGTCTGACGACGATGGTGACGACACCACAACGGACGACGGAACCTCCGGCTTCGACGACGAGACGACGACCGGAGAGCCGACGACGACCGACTCGGTCATTCCCGGCTTCGGCGTCACCGCCGCGCTGATTGCGCTCGTCGCAATCGCGCTCATCGCGGTGCGACGCGACTAACGTCGCGTCACCGCTCTCGGTTCTTTTTTGGCTCGACGTGTGCGGACGACTCGCTTCCGAATCAGAGAGTCACGTACGGCGCTGTTGAAATCCGTACTGCTAGTTTGTTGCGTCCGTGGTGAATACAGGGCGCAAGTCTTGCAAGGTTGAATTGTAATTCAGGTTATCGAATAAGCAACCGCGTGTGAAATTTCTCAACCCAATGTGTGAACAGAACGTTTTTGAAGGCTTTGTTAGTGTTCTGAAATGATGCAAGGTGTCCCTCGGAGAAAAGTCCTCCAACTGGGTGGTGCAGCTCTCACTACGAGTCTTGCCGGGTGCACTTCTTTCTTGGAACAATCAAGTACCAGCCTCAGTCAGGTGGAGATTTTCAATCAACGGCCGGAACAACATACAGCTCACTTACTTATTGAGCGTAATGACGAGATCGTGTCCTGGTCTTCATTTGAATTGAAACAAGCGGCAAATCAGCAGACAGATATCACGAAGGTTGACAGCAGAGTCATCAAGGACGAGTGGCCAGAAGGTTCTGCAACGTTCGCAATTCACGTAAGACTTGACGCTCAAACATCGTGGAGTTCTCTCACACTTGATGAACAAGACAAAGGATGTCATGAGGTTTTGGCAGTTATTGATCGTACTGACGAACCTCGTGTTTCATTTTTCTCTTCGAATGATTGTTGAAGCAATTGTAAGTAATCTCGTGGGAACGCTTCTGGGCTAAATTCATCGAAGATGAGATCATTCAATCCGATGAGCCAGTTCTGACAAATTGACCGTAGAATGTTGAGGACGTGATGAACTCATCCTCCGTCTGTGTCACGCCGTACGTATCAAATTCAAATTCTCGGGCACCAACAGAACCTAACGCACGGTGTCAGCTACGGGTGTGAGCCACGGTCGTGGTACGCTTGGCGTGGGTCCTGACGCTGACTCGTTATACTGAAACAGCGACCGAATCGGAGTTCTCGTCCATCCACCGGGCCGTGTGAGAGGCACGATTCGCTCTGCGTGCGATGGGGCGCGACGTGACTCAGCGACCAGCGTCGGCTCAGTCCGTCGAAAAGAAGAACACGCGAGGAGCGCAGTCGGCCGTCTCGATTAGGAGCGGCGACGCAGGAGACTGACGCCGACGAGCCCGACGACACAGACGAGTGCAATCCCGACCGGCCCCCAGAGGGGAACTGCGGTTTCGGTCGTGGTTTCAGTCGTCGAGGGCGCTGCGGTTTGCGTCGAGGTCTCCGTTCCGGACGTATCCGTGGATTCCGTCGTCGAAGCCGACTGGTCGTCTTCGTCCGGGTCGTTCTCTTCATCTGCGTCGTCCGCGTCATCCGCGTCGTTCCCATCGTCCGTGGGCGTCGGCGAGTCAGTCGTCTCCGCCGAACTCCCTCCGGAGTTCCCCGCGGTCGTATTGGCTGTGGTGGACTCGTTGGTTGGGGCCGACGTTGCGGTCTCGGTCGTCTCCGTGGTCGTCGTGTCGTCGGACCCGTCCGTCGAGTCCGAGTCTTCGAGCGACCCTTCCTCGACGACGCTCACGGACTGGGTTCCGCTCACCGCGACGAGTTCGGGTTCACCGAACACTTCGTCGCCGGTCTGGGCGGCCGAATAGAGCCGATAGTCGCCCGTCGAGAGCGACGCGACGTCGACCGTCGCCGTGTAGTTCAACCCCGTCTGTCGGGTCGCGGTCGTGCGGACAGACGTCGACTCGTTCCCGAGAACGACCTCGACGCCGGCCGGCGGCGATTCGACGTCGTTGCTGACTTTGGAGAGGTTCACTTCCACGAGGAGTTCGTCGTCCGATTCGACGCGGTCCGCCGCGGTCTGTTCGACGTCGAACCCGTTGATGATGAACGGTTCGACCGCGTAGACGGTTTCAGTTCCGTTCGTGAGCGCGATTGCGTACGTACCGGGGTCGTAGCGATCGAGCGAGAACGACGCCGAGGCGGAGCCGCCGTCGACGTACTGGCTGTCACGGAGTCGCTGTTGACTGTCGACGACACGGATGGAGTACGAGTCACCGGACGGGCCGTCGGTCGAAACGGAGAGGTAGCCGTCTTCCGACGCGCTGCCGATGGCTTCGATGGTCTGGTCTCCCCACTGAGTCGAAATCGTTCGGTCCGGGATGTCGAGGTCGCCGTCGATGTCGACGTCGTAGTCGGCGCTCTGTGCCGCCGTCAACGGGGCGACCGCCGAACACACCAACACGAGCGCCAAGAGGAGGGCACGGGACGAGTGCATGTGCCAGCCTCTACAGTCGTCTGGGGTAAGTGCATTGTCATGGCGAGTCGAACAGTCAGCGGTGGAGCAACCGCCCGACGTCGAACCGAACGAAGGGCGTCGCCGCGATGACGGCGCTACAGACCGCGAGACAGACCGCGCCGAGGGCGGACGCGGCGACCAACAGGGGAGTGAACGGGACGGCGAGTCGAATCCCGAAGACGACGAGCACGTCGACCCGCGCGAGCACCCACAGGAGCGCCGCCGCGAGGCCGAACGAGAGGACCGCCGCGGGAATCGCGAGACGGACGGCGTCGGCCGCGAGCAAGGCGAGAATCCGTCGTCTGCTCGCGCCGGTCGCGCGGTAGATGCCGATGACGCGGCGGTTCGCGTGCACCGCCTGCGCGAACGTCGCGGTCGTGCCGCCGATGGTGCTCAACCCGGCGAGCGAGACGAGCACGACGAACAGCAACTGCACGTTTCCGAAGACGTTCTCGATGGCCCGGCCGATACCGGTTCCCTCGGTGTACTCGCCGCGACTGCTGAGCGTCGCCGCGACGCGCTCGTCGCCGGTGACGCGGTAGGTCGCCGTCGAGATGACCGTCCCGTCGACGACCAATCGGAGGTCGTACGTGCCCGGCGGCGGGTCGTCACCGAGTCCGACCTCGGACGCCGACAGTTCGATCTCCGAGACGTTTCCGGCGGTCAGTTCGAGGGTCCGCGTCTGGGTCCCACCCGGCGAGACGAGGGTGAGGTTGCGGACGAGGAAGCGGCCCCACGGGTTGGCGACGCGTGCGGTCACCGTCGGGTTCGTGAGTCGCGACCCGGTGGACGGCGAGACCGTCAACCGCCCGCCGAGTCGCTGCGGCGCGCCGCGTTCCACGGTGAGCGTGTGTTCTTCCGGGACGTAGCCGTCTTTCGAGAGCCGGAGCGTGTACGTGCCCGGCTCTTCGGGAACCCGGATGGGCACGCCGCCGCGGGCGTCCGTCGTCGCGCTCCGGCCGTCGAGCGTGACGGTCACACCGGAGACCACGGACTCGTTCGGCGTCGTCGCCGGTACGACGAGCGTGGACCCCGGCGGCGCGCGCGTCGGGTACTCGGACGGGAGCTGAAGCGTGTTCGGCCGGTACACCGTCACCGAGCGGGTGACGCCGTCGGTCGCGAGTTCGTACGTCCCCGCGGTCTCGAAGCTCGTCTCGAACGACAGTTGGGTCGATTCGTCGCTCCCGAGCGTCACGTCTCGTTCGAGCGTTCGGTTCCCCACGCGGACCGTAACCGTTTCACTCGCGGTGGTGGACCCGAGGTTTCGGACCGTCGCGCCGAAGCGATACGTCGCGTTCGTCCGGACCTCGGACGGTCCCGAGAGGCTCGTCACGAGCAGTCCCGACGAGCGGTTCTGCAGGGACGTGAGCCTCGAAGACGCGTTCTTCGTCCGAATCAGGTGAACCGTTCCGGGACCCGTCGCCAGCGGCTGTGTCGTCTCGAGCGGGACGACGAGCTGGTCGTTCGTCACGCCGCTTCCGGCGAACGTCCCGACGATTGTGACACGTCTGACGCCGGGCGTGACGCTCCCCCCGAGCGTCACCGTCTCTCCGACTTCGAGCCCGAGCGTCCGCGCGAGGTCGGTCCCGACGACGGCCTCGTCGGCGCGCTGTGGGGCCGTCCCCGCGACTAACGACGCGTCGGTGACCGAGCTAAACGCGGTGTAGTTCGCCCCGCGAACGAGGTACGGCGTCCGGCCTCGGGTCTGCGCGTAGATGACCTCCGGGCTCGCCGTGATACCGTACGAGCGGAGGACCGTCGCGTAGTTCTCGTCGATGCGGCTGTTGAGGGGGTGTGCGGCACCGCTCTCGACGACCGTCCCGCTCGACGTTGTGGCGAGCGGCGCGAGCGCGCCGCCAATCGACCCCGTCAGTAGGATGATGAGCATGAAGACGGCGAGCGTCGCCGCCGTCGGGGTGAACGCCCGCCAATCGACGAGCGTCGGCGAGGCGACCGCTTGGAATCGGCGAATCGGCTGCGGCCATCGACTGGTGGCCCGGTGTGTTTGGTCGAACTTCGGGTCGCCGCGGACGACCGGAAGCGCCGCGAGGACCCCGGCGAAGAGGCCCATCACGAGGAGGAACCCGGCGATGCCGAGGAGCGAAAACGCGATATCCGCGGTCACGTTCGTCTGAATCGACACCGGGAGGCCCACGTACGTCGCGGCGTTGACGACGCCGTTGGTCACGATTACGCCGAGCGCGTATCCCAACGCGACCCCGACGAACGTGAGCGACAGCACGCGCCCGAGGATAATCGAGAGGATGCGCTGCGGCGACGCTCCGGTCGCGCGGGCGACGCCGATGAGACGGGTCCGGTCCCGAATCGACATCTTCGTGACGTTGTACACGACGACGAGAATCAAGAGCCCGCCGGCGAACGCGGCGACCGAGAGCGTCCGGACGACCTGCGTGATACCGCCCGCCAGAAACGGGAGCGCCGCGATGAGCGGGACGGTCGTCGGTGACGACGGTGCACCCGAACTCCCGGTGTCGAACACCAAGGCACCGCTCGTCCCCAACTGCTGGACGGTATCGGTGTCCGCGACGTACCACGAGTCGGGAAACAGCGTTTCGTCGACGCGGTGCGGCGAGACGGACGTCGACACGGTATTTTCAGGGCCGGACAGCTCTATCAGATGGACCGTCGATACCGGGGCCGAGACACCGTCTTTCGGCGGTCTCGGGAGCGTCGCGGCTTGCCACGAGACCGACGCACCGGAAATCGTTCGCGGCGCGTCCGGCGGTACCCCGACGACTCGGCGCGTCTCGCCGTCCGGCAGTGAAACTGTCGTGACCGCGATGACGACCTCGTCGGCGGACGCGGCCGCAACGGCGTCGTCGTACGACTGTTCGTAGGTGACCGTCGCCGAACTCGAGAGGTCGGAACTGAGGGTGCCGGTGTAGGTGGCCGCCGTGAGCAACAACAGCGCGGAACCGAGGAGAAACGCTGTCGTGACGGCGACGACCGCGATGCTCAGCCACTCGCGGCGCGACCACCTCGAGAGGAGCGCTGTCGCATAGCGCATGTTATCCGAGGCGGTTCATTGACGGATGAACTCGTCCGGTTTCCGGCGGAGCGAGCCGTCTATCAGCACGTGCGTCTCTTCGAACTGGTCGGACAGCGTGGGGTCGTGGCTGATCACGACGAGCGCGGTGTCCGTCTGGTCCTTGACGCGGAACAGGAGGTCGAGGACGCGCGCTGCGGTTTCGGGGTCGAGTTGCCCCGTCGGCTCGTCGGCGAAGACGACGTCCGGCCGGTTCGCGAGGGAGCGGGCGATGGCGACGCGCTGTTTCTCCCCGCCGCTGAGCGTCGCCGGATACTGGTCTTTGAGGTCCAAGATGTCGAGGGCGTCGAACAGCGTGTCGAGCCACGCCTCGTCTCGGCTCCGGGTGTGGTCCTGCGGCAGCGCGGCGTTATCCCACGCGGTCAGGTCCGGGATGAGCTGGAAGTCCTGGAACACGAATCCGATCGCGTCCCGCCGTAACACGGCGCGTTTCCGCTCGGGGAGCGCGCTCGTGTCGTCGCCGTGGACGTAGAGCGAGCCGCTGGTCGGGGTACTGAGCAGTCCGAGGACGTTGAACAGCGTCGTCTTCCCGGCACCGCTCGGTCCTTGAATGAGGAGGGAGGTGTCAGGCTCGACGGTGATGGAGACGTCCGCGAGAATGGTGGAGTCACCACGTTCGACGGTGAGCGAATCGCCACGCAGTACGGGGCCCGTCATCGATATGCTCCCTTCATGCTTCACGTATGTATAGTGTATGGGTGCTCGGTCAGACCGTCCGGTTCGTCGCGGCCGCGCACGTCGCGTTTCCGACCGGCCGGGACACCACCACGGGGTCGTTCCCGGTGTTGGCGTAGACGACGTTCCGCGTCGCGGTCCACTCGGCGTACGCGGTCGCCGAGACGGTCTCCGGGGCGTTCGGGAAGAGGTGCGCACCGGTCGTCGTCCACGAGCGTTGCGAGATGACGAGACAGTCCGGGCTCGGTCCGCCCGAGAGCCAGTTCGCGACGGCGCTGTAGCCGACCTGCGCCTTGAAGTAGTTCGCCCCGACCCGCGTCAGCGAGTGGTCGCTCAACCACGGCGAGTCGGTGTGCGTGGAGGCGAATTTGACGCCGTCGAACTCGGACTCGTAGGTCGTCGACGGGACGGTCGCCGTGTCCATCGTGAGGTACGCGAGCGGTGCGGTCGCGACTGTCGACACGAGCACGAGCGCGACGAGCCCGAGGCGGAGCGTGCGCCCGGCGGTCGACCCCGATGCGGCCTGAAGGAGGCGAACGAGGACAACTCCGACGAGCATCGCCGCCGGGATGTGAAGGAACGTCTGCGCGCGCATGACCGTGTCGTAGTACTCGGGCGTGAGCGACGCGGTGAGGCCGAACCCGATGATGGTGACCGGCGCGAGGAACATCGCCGTCGGTATCGCGCCGCCGCGGTACGACTCGAACAGTTCGAGTCCGAAGGCGGCGGTCACCGCGAACACGCCGAGAATCGCGACGAGCCCCAAGATGAGCGGCGGCGTCTGGGTCGTCCCCGGGAATATCGGCGAGACGGCGTTGAGCCCGACGATGCCGAAAAACGACCCGACGACGGCGAGATACGAGACCTGTTTGACCCGGCGGCCCGTCTGTTGGACCCACACGATGCCGATGGCGAGGAGGACGAGCCACGCGAGGAAGAGCCCGGGATAGGCCATGACTCGGTTCACGTACGGGACGCTGAGCGTCGTCGACGACTCGGCGAAGCGGTAGTACGAGAACATGTACGCCCAGAAAGCGACCGCGAGCACGCCCGGACCGAGCACCGAGCGGAGCGACAGCCGCACGGAGACGTGGCGCACGACGAGCGCGGTCACGACGAGCGCGGCGATGAACGTCGAAAACGTGTGCGTCATCGGGAACACGACGAGCAAGAGCCCGACGACGAGCCACCAGCGGCGGAGCCGACTCCGCAACGCGAGGTGCAGACAGAACGCGAGCGTAATCACGAGGAGGATGCCGAGAATCTCCTCGTCGGGAACCGTGGTCCGACGGAGGAACAGCCCCTGAATGGCGAGGAGCGTCGCCGTCACCGCGCCGACCGCGGTGGCGGTCCCGTCGCTCGACCCGCTGTCGCGGAGCACGCGGCGAGCGACGACGCCGCCGACGAAACAGATAACCCCGCCGACGACGGTCGCGAGCGGCTGAATCGCACGGACGGGAACGGCGTCGGTGACCAGCGACACGACGCTCAGGTACGTGCTGAACACGAGGTTGTCCGCCCGCTGCGTGAGCGGGAGCGAACCCGTCTCCGTGGCCGTCTTCGCTAACCACGCGTAGTCGAATCCGTCGAGCGTCGATGGAAGGCCGCTCCAATAAAGCGGGAGAGCACGGAGGGCGAACGCGAGGGCGACACCCGCGATGAGAATCACGAATCCGCGGCGGCGTCCGTTACTCATTGGTGATACTACCCTCTCCCTCGGGCGTCGGTATATGTCTATCCACTAAGAGTGCCGCGGGGTCCTGCAGCAACAGATAGCCCGTCGCGAGACACGCGCTCGCGACCGCGAGGCCGAGGCCCGCGAGCACCATCCCGGCGATGACGCCGGGCGAGAACGCCGGCGTGAGCGCCACGCCGAACACGCGGAGTTCGCCGACCGACAGAAGCGCCGTCACGGCCGCGGTGGCGATGACGAAGGCGGCGGCCGAAGCGACGAGTCCGACTTTGAGCGTGTCGAAGAGGACGAGCCGGAGGATGTCGGTCCGGCGCGCCCCGGTCGCGCGGTACACGCCGATGGTCTTCCGAACGCCGTAGGTGCTCCGCGTGAACGCGGCGGTCGTGCTCCCGACGGTCATGAGGCTCACCAGCGCGACGACCGCGGCGAGGAGCACTTCGAGGTTCCCGAAGACGAGCTGAATCGCCTGCGCGATGCCGCCGCCGCTCGTGTAGCGACCGCTCCCCGCGAGCGCGGTCGCCAACCGCTCGTCGCCGCGGACGCGATACGTGAGCGTGGCCGGTTCGCTCGCGCCGACCTGCGACGAGACGGTGTACTCTCCGGCCGGGCGCTGTGGGAGAGTCGCCGAGACGCGACGACTCCCGCCCGGTGCGAGCGAGACGGCCCGTTCGACGTCAGTCCCCGGACCCCGAATAGTCACGGTCGTGTTCAGTCGCTGTGTCCACGGGTTGGTGAGCCGCGCCGTCACCGTCGGCGACGTGAACAGCGTCGGCGTCTGCGGCGAGAGAGAGAGCGTCTGGACCGGCCGCCGAGTCGCGTCCTCGGAGACGGTCACCGTGGTGTTACGCTGTTGGGAGCCGGCACGCGCGGACACGACGTACGTCCCCGTCTCGTTGAACCGGACGCGGGCCGTCCCGCTCGCGTCCGTCGTTCGGCGCTGGCCATCGACCGAAACCGTCGCGTTCGCGACCGGCTCGCCGCCCCGCGAGACGCTGATTCGCGGCGCGCCCCCGACCGGTATCGACGCGGGAACGCTCACGCCGAGCGACTCGACGACGCGGCCTCGCTCGTCGACCGTCACCGACTTGGTCACGTCGGCCACGGAGAGAGAAACGGTCCCCGCAGGCGGCGTCTCGAACGCGACGAACGTCGTCTTCGACCGGCGACTGGGCACCGAGAGTGCGGTCTTCGCAGTCGCGTCCCCGAGCGTGACGGAGACGGACCGGGAGGCGTCGCTCAGCCCGAGATTCGTGGCCTCGACGGCGACGCCGAAGCTCCCGTCTCGGCGCGTGACCGTCGCGTCCGTGACCACGATTGTCGACGCGTTCGCGTCTCCGCTGGCGAGGCCGCTGGTTCTGATGAACTGAACCCCGTCTCGCCCAGTCGTCGTGAGGTGGCGCGCCGTGTCCAGCGACACGAGGAGTTGGTCGTCTTGGACGCCGGTGCCCGCAAACCGGCCCACGATTTCGATTCGCGTGATGCCGGGCGTCGTGCTGCCCCCGAGAACGAGCGTGTCGCCGACACCGAGGCCGGTCGCCTCGGCGAGACTCGCCCCGATGAGCGCCTCGTCGTCTCCGGTCGGTTCCCGTCCCGTCGTCAGCGCCGTGTGCGCCAGCGACTCGTACGCGGAGTAGTTCACCCCCCGCGCGACGAACGGCGTGTTTCGGTACACCTCGAAGAGGAGAATCTCCGGACTGACCGCGACGCCCTGACTGCGGAGCGCAGACGCGTACGATTCCGGGACGTTACTCGCGATGGGATGGGGTGCGTCCGGCTCCGTAATCGTCTGTTGGCCGACGCCCGAAAGCGGGCCGACCGCGCCGATAACGGCCGACAGCAACAGCACCACGCCCATGAACACGCTCAGCGTTGCGACGGTGGGGACGGTCGCCTCCCACCCGAGCAATCGCGTCTCGAAGAGTCCTGCGAGCGGCGACCGCGACTGGTCGTCGGCGGACTGACCCGACGACGACAGTCGGTCCAGCGGTTTCGTCGCCTCTGGGTACGACGCTGTCAGGCCGGCGACGACGCCGGCGACGAGCAGCACGGCGGTCGCCAGTCCGAGCAGTTGGATGACCGGCGGCGTAAGTGCGAGCGCAAGGGAGGTCGGGAGGCCGGCGTAAACCGCCGCGTTCAGGACCGCACGGACGAGGATGACGCCGATGCTGTATCCGAGCGCCAGTCCGACGGCCGCGAGCGTGATGGCGCGGAGCGTGTACACGCCGACGATTTGCCGCGGCGTCGCGCCCGTCGAGCGGAGCACGGCGATGTCCGGGCGTCGCTCCTTGACCGTGAGTCGGATGACGCTGTACGTCGTCACCCCGACGAGAATGCCGCTCGCGAGCGTCGCGAGTTGGAGCAGGCGGACCAGTTGGTCGGTCCCGCGGACGAAAAACTGGAGCGCCGACAACAGCGGCGTCGCCGGTGCGCCGTCCGTCCGTTCGATGGTGACCACCTCGGTCGCCTCGAACGCTGAAACCGTCTCGGCACGGGTGAGATACCAGCCGTCTCGGAGGACCTGATGGCCGGAGCGGTCCGTAACCGTGACCGACGTCGCCGTCTCGTCCGTTGCGAGCGAGACGGTCTCGCCGGCGGGCGGTCCGCCGACGACGGCGAGCGTTCCGGGGTCCGGACGGGGGAAGTCGATTGTTTGCCCCCGGACGGTGAGTTCCGAGACGCCCGGCGGGACGCCGACAACCGTCGCGGGCGTCCCGTCGACGGTCGCCCCAACGAGGACGAGTCGGACGTCGGAGTCGGACCCGCTCGCGTCCGCGACGCTCGACGGGGAGTCAACGCGCTCGACGTGATAGCTCGTCCCGAACTCGTCGGAGATGGTCGTCGTCTGCTGGCCGAGCGAGACGCCGAGAATGGCGGCACCGACGAGAAAAGAGACGGTGAGGGCGATGACGAGCACGGCGAGTGTGTCGCGCGTCTCCCAACTGAACGAAAGCGCTCGACGGTAGCCCATTAGTGTTCTCTATCGCGAGACTCGCGAGCGCTCACATTAAGTGTGTGTGGTTCCGCTGACTCATCGGTCAGACGACACTCACACGGCAGTTCGAAGCTGCCGATGACCGCCGGCGCAGTCAAAATCGGTTGCGCCGCAGGGCCTCGACCCGTCACGCAGAGCGCGACTGAATCGAGGTGTTAGTTAGCCCGCAGACGCGCCGCACCGATGAGCGCAACCAGCGAGACGAGCGCCGGCAACACGCCGAACCCTGGCGCTTGGCTCTCCGTCTCCGTCGGCGTCTCGGTCGTCACCGGGTCGGAGGTCGTGGTCGGCTCGGCGACCGTGATCGTCGCCGATTCGCCCCCGACAGAGAGGTTGTACGTCCCCGCCTGCTGGAACGCCGGGAGGAACACGACCGTCGATTCGTTGCCGGGTTCGAGGTCGGTGACGGTCTTGGTCGACTCAATCGACCCATCGACCGTGAGATTGACCGTCGCGTTCGTCGTCACGTCCCCGTCGTTCAGGACGGTCGCCGTGGCTTCGACGCTCTCGCCGGTTTCGACGTCGGTCGTCGCGACTGAGAGGTTGGTGACGGTCGTCGACGCCGTGTCGCCGTCGCCGCCGCCGGAGTCACCGCCACCATCGCTATCGTCTCCATCGTCACCGGAGCCACCGCCGCCGCCAGACGAGGAGGTCGTTATCTCGAGTTGTGCGGACCGCTCATCGCCGATGCTGTAGTCGTTACCGTCCTCGTCGCCCAGCGCGTTGACCTCGGGCGTGACCATGGTTTCGGCCGTGCTCGTCGCGTTCCCTTCGACCGTGACGGTGGCGACGACCACGTGGCCGGTCTGGTTCGTATCGAGCCCGTAGCCGGTGAGCATCGCGGAGCTGTTGTCACTCGCGTACGTCGTGTTGACCTCCGCCGCCTCGTGGCTGAACGCGACCTGCGTGATAGCCGCAGTATCGTTCGCGACCGAGAACGAGATATTGGCCGCGCCGACGCCGCCCGAGGCGTTCGTCACGACCACGTCGAACGTCGCCGCCTCGCCGTTCGTAACCGTCTGACCCGTCGGTTCGAGTGCGACGTCCGTCGACCCGGCCGCGGCGCTCACCCCTGGCGCGACAGCGAGCGCGAAAACCAGAAGCAGAAGGTAGCCGTGGCGCGCGTTCAGTTTCATGTCGCATCCCCCAAACGGTTGGGCGCTGTCCAGACGACTCGCGTTGAACCGGGCGTGTTCGAAGAACTCATAGTTGGTTTCGGGTTGTCCGTCGAACTATCACGGATCACGCACGGCGTGGATTGCGCGAAGCCGTCGGTAACGGCGGTCGGCAGCAGCCCCTCACGCGTCGTACTGCCGTGAATCGCCGTGCGAGCACGTGATTACTCGACGTTCACGATATGACAAGAAGAATCAACCATGCTAATTGTTACGGTCAGTCGGAGGGTTGCCACTTCCGCCGCTTGGCAGTCGCCGAGGGGGTGAATGAGCCCGCGTCACGCGTGGGCGTCGAGGCCGGCACCGACTTTGTCGACGACGTCGAACAGCGCTTCCGGGAGCGGTTCGTCGTCCGGGAGTCCGACCGTTTTCACGAGGTCCGAATCGACCGTTTCGAGCGCGGGCGAACGAGACGTCTCCCAGCCGGTGACGACGAGCGGTTGGGAATCGTCCACGTTCCGAGTGACGCGCGCGGCGACTCCCCCTCGATAGGACGGCGGCGCGTGGAGACAGACGACGACCGTCGGATCTTTCGATGAGACGAGTCGGCGAAGGGGCGCGGTCTCGGTCACGTATCGGATTTCGACGTCGCCCCGCGGATGCCAAGCTCGCTCTGGCGGTGGTCCGTAGACGAGAACCCGTGGTGGCGGTGCCATAAGCTATCACACCACACTTCGCAGAGCAGACATATAAACATTAGATACGCTGACAGATTCGGGGTGGGAGGCGAGCGGTCTATCGTCGGAACGGAAGGTGGCGTCGGGGACAACACACGCGGTCGCCGCGGTGGACAGCCGCCCGCCAACGTTCCCGCGAGAGACGCCCGGTCAGTCCCGCTTTTCCTTTCGCTCCCTCGTAATCATCGACTCGCGGATGTCCTGTAACCGCTCCGTGCCGCGGAGTTCGGACATGTTCACGCCGAGCGCGCCCGAATCCTCGTCGGTCGCGACGCCGCTCGTGAGGATGCTCCGGACGCCCTCCTCGACGGTCATGTCGATGTCGTACACGTCGTCGGCGGGGATGTAGGTGAGCAGGCCGCCGGTGACCGGGTTGGGCGCGAGCGGGAGAAACATCGAGACCATCTCCGTGTGGCCGGTCGACTGTTCGATGGTCGCGGGGGAGCCGCCCGTCTGGAAGCCGAGCACGTACACGTCGTCGTCGAAACACTGGACGAGTTTCACGTCCTGGAACTCGTCGGCACCCTCGTCGAGCACCACGTCGCCCATGCGGCGGAAGCTCTTGTACACCGTGCCGATACCCGGAATCGAGGAGATGACGAGGTCGAACACGCCGATGATTTTCTCGCCGTACTGGTTGCGGCCGACGGTCCCCACGACCGCGACGATGGCGAAGAGGACGAGCAGGGCGACCAGTTCGGTGAAGAAGTCGACGACGAACGAGTAGATACCGAGGTCGATGAGGAGCGTGATGAACTCGACGCTCTCGAAGCGGCTGATGATGCCCGCCCAGCGGAGCAGGTCGATGAACGGTTCGAGGGCGTTTCTGACGAAGTCGATGCCGACCCGGAGGACGTAGAGCGTGATGACGATGGGGATCATGATCGCCACGCCCGTCAGCAGCGTGTTGTACGCCCGTTCGTACAGGGATTGGCCGGTCTCTTTGGCGCTCACGGCGAGCGTTCCCGGCGAGCGCGGAGGGTCTGCGGAGGACACGGCGGGAGATTCATGTGGGCCGTGAAAATAGTGTCGGCAGTCGAACCGTCTGGATTTTCGAGACGCGCTGCGGCGGAGTCGCTTGCGAGGCGGGAGGCGACGGGCGAGTCGCGTAGAACGACGGAAAACGGGGACCGAAGCGGGCCGGATGGATTCGCGGGAGCCGTGAGCGACGACGGAAGCCGAGACGGTGGCCCGTGCCGTCCCGAAGGCGGGGGTCAGGAGACGACTTCGAACCGACCGACCGAGAGGTCGACCGCGAGCTGCTCGCGCGGGTAGACGAACTCCTCGTCGTCGTACATCGTCCGGACGGTCTCGTCTTCGATTTCCACCACCGTCTGTTCCGTACACAGCGTCGAATGCCGGATGGTCGACCCCTCCGTGATCACGTGCGGGGCGACCTCGAGTGTTTGTGCCATCGTTTCACTAACGCACGGTTTACGATATAATTCTTTCGACGTTTCGGAGATACGCTATTGAAATGTAGCTATATAGTGGTATTGTCGGGTTGATTGTTCACTTTCTATTCCACTCTCTTTCGAACTGGTCGGAGCGGTACCGACGAGACAGGAGCCGAGGCAGTCCGAGGCGAGGCTCGACGGAGCGTTTGACTCGCGTCCGAGTCGTCGGCGTCGCCACTCGTCGAGCCTCGCGTCGGTCAGCACGTCCCGGTCGTCGAGCCTCCCGCTCGGGGCGTCAGTCGCGCTCGAACGGGTCGTGCTCGGGGAGTTCGTCGTCGAGGACGGCCGCCACGGCGTCGACGAACGCGTCGTGCGCCGACAGCGTCTCGCGGAGCGCCTCGTAGTAGGCGACGGTGTCGCCCGCGAGGAAGTGCGAGTCGACGCGCCAGAGCGTCCGCCCGGTGCCGAACTCGCCCGCTGGGAGGTCGTCGCGGTCCTCGCGCACCTCGTCCAACGCCGCGACGAGTCGCTCGCGGAGCGCCGCGTACGGCGAGTCGCCCGAGAAGTCGGCGTCGCCGTGGATGCCGTCTTCGAGGTGGAGTTCGAGTCGGAACTGTCCGCGCTGGAGGGCGCGCGGCGTCGGGTAGTGTTCGAAGTGGAGGTCGTAGCCGTGGTCGCGACCGAGCTCCCACGCCGTGGGCGTGACGCGGCCCCACGGCTTCCCCGAGTCGAGGGCGTGCCACGTGTGGGGTCCCGCCGGCGGCGACGCGCGGAGGTAGTCGGCCCACTCGTACTGGAGGACCTCACGAGCGAGCTTCGCTACGGCGTCGCGGGTCGCGTCGACCTGTAGCTCGTAGTCGAGATAGAAGCTCGTTTCGTCCGCGGTGTCCGGGCCGTTCATACCTCCCTGCTAGACGCCCACACGGATAAAGATTCGACACGGGCCCTGAGAGCCCGCGTTCGCTCAGTCCTCGCGTCGCGCCCGGCGTCCGAACCCGAACAGGAACGCCGCGATGGCTGCGACCGCGGGAGCGACGCCGAAACCGGGCACGCCGGTCGCCGTGGTCCGGCGCTCGGTCGTGGTCTCGGTCGCGGTTGCAGACTGCGTGGTCGCCTGCGGAGTCGTCTCAGCGCCGTCAGTCGCCGTCGGACTCGCGGTCGACGCGGGTGGCGCGGGTGACTGCGACGCCGACTCGGTCGTCGCGGGCTGGTCGGTCGCGTCGTCCGACTCGTCGTCCGCGTCGGAGTCGCCGTCCGACCCGGAGTCCGGACCATCGCCGTCGTCACCACCGTCGTTCGGGTCGTCGTCACCACCGCTCCCGCCACCACCACTCCCGCCACCGCCGGACGACTCCGAGACCGAGAGGTCGAGTCCCGACGTATCGGTGACGGTGTAGGAGTTCCCGTCCTCGTCGCCGAGAGCGGACACGGACACGTCGAGCGCGCCGTCGCCGGTGGCGTCGGCGGTCTCGACGGTGACGGTCGCGACGGCCACCGAACCAGCGTCGTCGGTGTCGAGGCCGATGACGCCAATCGACGCGGCCGTGCGACGCTCGTCGTACGACACGTCCCGCAGCCGCGGGTCGGTGCCGTCGGGCGTTGCGACCTCGGTGATGCGACCGACCGACGCGTCGTCGAGTTCGACCGTCAGGTTGTACGCGCCGACGCCGGCGTCGGCGCTGTCGACGACGATATCGAACGTCCGCGTCGAGTCGGGTTCGACGGTCGCCGCGTCGGCGTCGAAGCCGACGGTCGTGTCGGTCGCGGCGACCACGGGCGGCGCGACGGCGCTCAGACAGACGAGCGCCGCGAGCACCGCGAGCGCGGCTCGGTCGGGCAGCTTCGTCTTACGCATCCGTGGAGGCGAACAGCCGCTGTACGTCGCCCACGTCGACGCGACCGTCGTCGTTGAGGTCGAACGCGGGGATGCTCGACTGGACCGGCTCGGCGTCGCGGTTCACGAACAGCGCCTGCGCGTCTACGATGTCCACGCTGCCGTCGCCGTTTACGTCCTCGAAGGTGCCGTCGCCGTCGTGGTCGGCCATCGCGCGGCCGTTGCCGGTGAGATCGCCGGGTTCGACGGTGACGGGTCGGTTGTCGATGTGCGACACCGCGTAGGCCGTGCCGTCGGGGTCGTAGGTCGCGGCGGGCGTCAGTTCGAGCGCCGTCGAATCGCCGAGCGCGACGCCTTCGACCGTCACGGTCGCGAGGACCTGCGAGCCGTTCGCGTCAGTCTCGGCGTCGATACCGGCGGCCTCGATGCGGACCTCACTGCCGTCGCCGCTGACGTTGACGGCCGAGGTTCCGGGTTCGTCGGGGAACTGGACGCCCGTGATGCGGGCGACGCTCGAATCGCCGACCGCGAGGGTCAGTTCGTACGCGCCGACGCCGTCGGCGGCGTCGCTCGCGGTGATGTCGAACGTTCGGGTGTCGCCGAGGGGGACCGACTGGCCGTCCGAGCCGACCGAGAGTGCGACGCCGTCGGCCGGTTCAGGCGTCGGGTCGGGCGTCGTCGCCTCGCCGTCGAGGTCGGCGTTCAGCACCGCCGAATCGAAGTTCTCGTACTGGCTCGAATACGCGCTGTCGGTGTAGTCGACGTAGAGGTCGACGCCCGCCCCCGCCGCAGTCACCGACGACCCGAAGGCGTCGAGGTCGCTCGTCGGCACGGTGGCCGTGACGGTGCCGCTCGCGCCGTCGTAGGCGACGTTCGTCGTCTCGACGTAGCCGCCGCTTCGGTCGGCGAAGGCGGCGGTTCCGCTCACGCCGGTCACGCGCGAGGGCGCGTCGATGGTGACCGTCGTCCGGCCGTCGTCGCTCGTCACGTCGACCGCGTCGGCGTCGACCGCCGCGTCGACCCGGCGCATCCGGTCGTCGGACTCGGTGTCGACCTCGGCGGCTGCGATGGTCGAGCGGTTCTGGAGGTAGCCGATGACCCCGTCGGCCATCGTCGTCTCGTTGTAGACCGACACGCGCGGTTTGTCGCCGAGCGGGTAGCCGCTGCCGCCGTCGGCGATGTAGGAGTTGGTCGCGAGCGTGTAGGTCGCCGAGTCGTTGACGGGTTCGCCGTCCACCGTCAGGTCGCGAATCGTCGCGTCGCCCTCGCCGGGCGACGAGCTATCGGTGTGGGGCACCCACTCGAAGGTGACGCCGCTGACCTGCTGTTGGGTCTGGGTGCCGTACTGGTTGTCCATCTCCAGCGGCGTGATCTGGCTCTTGACGACCTCGCGGAGTTCCGCGCCGGTCACCTCGACCACAACGATATGGTTGCCGAACGAGAGCGTCGAGGTCACCATCCCGCGGGTGATGTCGAACTCCTCGCCCGCGCCGTACTCGCTCGGGTAGAGCGTGTCGCGGATGCCGCCGGCGTTCGTGACGGCCACGTCTGCGCCGGTGTAACCACGGACGCCGTCGGTGACGAGGTGACCCGTCGCGGAGTCGTCGGTGTAACTGGAGCCGACGCCCGTGTGCTCGGGCATGACCGCCGTCGCGAGCTTCGTGTTGAGATAGTCCTCGCGGAGCGGGTTGATGTACGTCTGCCAGGAGTCGTTGCGCGGGATATCGGTCGTCACGTCGACGAGTTCGCCGGAGGCGTCGGTGACGCTCCCGTTGTCGACGGTCAGTTCCATCGTCATGACGGCGTTGGCCTTGCCGGTGGTCTCGCCGATGAGGACGCCGTTGGTCGTCTGCGGCGGGTAGCGCTGTTGGTCGTCGCCGGAGACGAGCGCGTCGATGCCGTCGACGTTCCGCGCGAGGTCCTTCGAGTCCGGGATGCCGACCGGGGCCAGCGCGACGACCACGTCAACGTCCTCCTCGTTTCGGAGCGTGTCGACGGTCCGCTGGGCGGCGGTCGTCGGGTCGACGACGGTGTAGCCGTTGCGCTCGATGACGCCGTCGGTCTTGGCGTTGATGGCCTCGTCGGTCAGGCCGAAGAAGCCGACTTTCACGCCGCCGCGCTCGACGACGGTGTAGTTCTGCGTCCCGGGGAGGTTCTCGCCGGTCTCCTCGTCGACGACGTTGGCGAGGAGCCACGGGTAGGTCGACTCGTTGGCGATGGCCTCGAAGACGGCGAAGTCGTTCGTCCCCGCGTCCTCGTCGTAGTCGAGTTCGTGGTTCTGGACGACCTCGGCGTCGGGGTCGATGAGGTTCATCGCCGTCACCGGCGGCTCGTAGCCGTGTTCCAGGCCGTCGTAGTTGCGGAGGGCGTGGGGGCTGAGTTCGTCGCCGCCGCCGGCCACGAAGACGGGACCGGAGGCGTTCGCGCGCTCGCGGTTGATGAGCGTAATCATCCGGCCGAGTTTGTCGTCGCCGGAGCCGGCGGCCGCCTTGCCGATGTCGTTGAAGCCGACGAGCGTGAGCGTCGTCGCGTTCGCGCCCGCAGTGTCGTTGCCGGCGTCGCCGCCGTCACCGCCGTCGTCGCCCGCGGGAGCGGTCAGGTTCGTCACCGACGCGGGCTGAATCTTGTACTCCTCGAAGCTGTAGAACACCGGCCCTTCGACGGCGTCGGCGGTACTGCCGACCTCGCCGGGCGTGGTGTCGTCGCCGGTCGTCGCGTCGTCGATGGCGACCGGCCCGGAGCCGTCGGTGACCGCCCACTCACCGTACTGGCCGGGGGTTTCCGTGACCTCGACGTCGCGCACGCTGACGAGAACGCCCTCGTAGGCCTCTCGGGAGACGTTCGCCGTCGCGAGCGCGGTCGCCTCGGGAACCGACCCGGTGTCGGTCGTCGACAGCGAGGCGCTGTCGTTCGCGAGGTCGAGCTGGGTCATCCCGAAGTACTCGGAGACGGGCGCGTCGACGCGCACCTCGTCGCCGGGGGTCGCGTTCGACGACCCGCCCGCGTAGACGTAGACGCCGCTGTGGCGCACGTCGGCCGCGGAGGCGTTCTGCAGGAAGAAGCCGTCGGCGTTCGTCGCCGTCACCGTCCCGGTGACGCTGACGAACTGCCCCGCGTAGGCGGAGGCGTCGCCGCCGGTCGTGTTCGACTGGAGTTCGGTGATGGTCACGGCCGTCGGCGCGGACGCGTTCATCGCCGATTGAGCGGTCGAATCGAGTGCGCTCGCGTCCTCCCCAGCCGCGACGCCCGCCGCACCGGCGGGGAACGTCGCGGTCGTGAGTACTAACACCAGTAGCACCGTTACAGTACGACTGAGAACTGTCTGTGATGGTGTGTGCGGAGGCACATCAGTCCGCACCGGGGCGGGTGTCATAACCGCTGGTAAGAGTGTTATATAGGTGACAGAACTGCGATAGGGAGGTTCATACGATACGGAGCGGTTCGTACGTCAGTCGGGTGGTTGTCGGGTCGGCTTCCGGGAGTTCACGAACAGAGGCGACCCAGAGAACGGCGGTCGTATCGCAGCACGTACCGGTGGTAGGTGAGATAGCCATATTTAAGTCCATTGGCCGATTCCGCAGCAGTTGAGAACGGTTTCCACCTCCTCGGTTCGGTGGTCGACCCACCGAAGACCGTTCTCTCTTTCCCCCACAGCATACTATCGGTACTTCCAATTAGTACCTACTTTCCGAATCTATATCACCCTCTACCAAAACAACGTGTACGAGAACGGGAACGTCATCATCTGATGCTGGTGGCGTTGCCCTCGTTCTCGTTCCATCCTCCCCCACTCGGGGGACCCCACCACCCTTCGGCTAACTGTCCACCGAGACGCATCCGTCACTGAATCGATTCGTCAGCGCTCAGACACGGCTGTCGGGGACGTGCACCACAACATCCGTCGGGCCTCCCACGAACGCGTCGAGAATCGTGACGAGTTGGGTTATGCTCCCTCTCCGCCGAGTGCGGCGCACACGCGCATTCGGACGTCCGCGGGACTCGCCGCCGATTGGTCGCGCCGCGCCATCCGTCCGGTGACGAGGTCGAGCAGGTCGAGCGCGGTCAGTAGCTCGCGGACCTCCGCGCGGTCGAGGCCGAGACGGCGTTCGACTTCGTACAGCGTCTTCGCACCCGCGACGGCGGCACACACGTCTTCGGTCGAGCAGTCGAGCGAGGACACCGACGCGGGAAGCGGCGGGAGCTCAGTCGCGGTGGACGCGTCCTCGGCCGTCGTACTCGTCTCGTCGGTCTCCGCCGCGACCGGCTCCGTGTCCGTGGCCGGGTCCGTCTCAGAGTCAGACTCCGACTCCGACTTCGGGTCCGGCCCTGACGTCGGATTTGGCCCTGACGTCGGGTCCGGCTTCGATTCCGACACCGACGTCGATTCGTCGTTCGCGTCGGTCTCGGCGTCGTCCGGCGTGTCACGTTCGACCGCCGCGTCGTCGGTATCTTCAGTCCCCACCGGGGGAGACTGGTCAGTCCCACTCGTGCTGTCCTCGACAGAGACGCTCGGCTCCGGTTGCCGTGGCTCGTCGCCCGGCTCGGTCGACTCGGTCGAAGCCGCCGGCTCGGTCGACGCGCCGTACGACTCCGGCTCGTGAATCCCGCGTTGAATCATCTGGTTGCGGACGGTCTGGGGAGTCACGTCGACGCCGAGCGCGTCGGTCATCTCCTTGAACGTCTCGCAGGCCTCGTACGCCTCTCGAAGCCGAACGGGGTCGTGGTGTGCGGGCACCGAGTCGGCGTCTGTCGCGGCGGTCGCGCTCGTCTCCGTCTTCGTACCGGTGTCCGCGTCCGCCTCCGTGTCCGGACTCGTCTCTGTATCCGTATTCGCGTCCGTCTCCGTCTCCGCCCCGATGGGGTCGTCCGTCGATACCGGTGTGGGTTGGTCGTCCTCCGACGGCTCGTCTCTCGTCGTCGGGACCGCGAACTCCATCGTCGGTGGCGACACGACCGATGCGACGGGGGCGCTACCCGTCGAGCCGCGCGCCCCGGAACCGTCGGCTCGGGCGACTGGCGCGTCCGCCGGCTCGGGGTCGCCGTCGGTGCCGGCGTGTTCAGCCGATACCGACTCCTGTCCGGCGTCTTCGGTCGCCGGGGGAGCGAGCGCCACGTCGAGTTCGAGTCGAAGTCGGCCGTCGGCAATCGACGCCGCCGGCGACGACACGGAGAGTCGGTCCGGGTCGACCGCGCACGCTGACGCGAGGTCGTACTCGACGGTGACCGAAGCCGCTGTACCGTCTTCGCGCGGTTCGTCCCCGCTGGCCAGTTCTATCCCGTGAATCTCTGCCGTCGCCTCCGAAAACTGTTCGAGAACCGCCGTGAGTTCTCGGACGTTTCTAACCACATCCATATGAGGATGTCAACTTCGTCACATAGCATATAATTTATTGCCGCCAACATCATCTAGTAATATATATTCTATACAGATTCTTGTTCGCGTGAGTCCGGCATCGAGAGACCGGAACGGTCGGCGGCGCACGGTCGCCACGCTCGACTGTCGGCGTAGCTGTTTTTATGCTTCTGAGGGGAGATACCCACCGTATGGACGTGTCTCCGCTCCGCGACATCGCACCATTCAGCACCGAGCGACGGGCGATGCGAGTCCTGTTGGTCGACGATAACGAGTCGATGGTGGAGCTGTCCGCGACCTTTCTCGAACGCGAACTCGACGACGTCGAGACGGAGACGTACACCGACCCGGTGTCGGCGCTCGACGAACTCACCGACGGCGCGTACGACTGCGTCGTGAGCGACTACGACATGCCGGTGATGGATGGGCTCGAACTCCTCACGGCGGCGCGCGAGCGGGGCATCGAGATTCCCTTCGTCCTCTTTACCGGGAAGGGAAGCGAGGAGATCGCGAGTCGCGCCATCTCCGCCGGCGTCGACGAGTACCTCCAGAAGGGCGGCCCCGAGGAGTATCCCGTGTTGGCGAACAAGGTGTCGAACCTCGTCGAGAAACACCGCGCCGAGACGCACATGCGACGCGGCTTTCTCGCCATCGAGTCGGCCGAGGAGGGCATCGGCATCATCGACGGAGACGGCGTCTATCAGTACCTGAACGAGGCGTACGCCGCGCTCTACGGCCGCGACCGGGCCGAACTCATCGGCGAACACTGGGACGTCCTCTACCCGGACGACGAGGCGCGGCGCTTCCACGAGGAAATCCTCCCGCAACTCGAAGCCGAGGGGTCGTGGCGAGGCATTTCGACCGGCGTCACCAAAGCCGGCGAGCTGGTCCCCGAGCGACTCGTGTTGACGCGGATGGACGACGGGGGACACGTCTGTATCGTCCAGGAACTCACCGAGGTCGATGCGTTGCGGGCGGAAGTCGAGATGAAAGACCGAGTGCTCGACGCCGTCGGCGTCGCAATCGTCGTCATCGACCCGTCGAAGCCCGACAACCCTGTCGTCTACTGCAACGAGGCGTTCGAGGCGCTTACGGGCTACGACGCCGCGGCGGTCGAGGGCCGCAACTGCGGGTTCCTCCACGGCCCCGAGACGGACCCCGAAACGGTCGCCGAGATTCGGTCGGCTATCGACGCCGGCGAGCCGATTTCGGCCGAGATTCGCAGCTACGACGCCGACGGCGAACCCTTCTGGAACCACCTCGATATCCAGCCGGTTCGGGACGACGAGGACGCACTCGACTTTTTCATCGGCTTCCACCGTGCGGCCGACCGCGACGGCGCGGACTCGACCTGACGGGGGGGTCGGCAGTCGCCAACGACTTTACTGGAAATAGTGGGGTGTCGAACCCACGAGTAAGAACTACACCCGCGGGACTCGTCATCTGGAGTCATGTCCCGACGTTCCCGCCTCCAACAGTTCTTGGCCCTCGGTGCGTTCCTCTTTGCGGTGTACTGGATAGTCGATGGCTCACCGGTCATCGCGGTCGGGTGGGTCATCGTCGGGCTGCTCAACCTGTACACGCTCAGACGCGACGCTGAAGCAGTGGACGACGCAATCGACGTGTGACCGCAGAAAAGCGAGGGGTTGTGTGTCGATCTGCCGTTACTCGTTCGACGCGCGCTTGAAGAACGCCAGCGCCGCGCCGAACAGCGTCAGGTTCTGGAGGAACGAGGTGAGTTCCTCGTCGCGGGCGTCGTCGTCGACGGCCCAGAAGTCGTGCATCGTCGGCGTGACGCCGGCGAAGAACGCCGCGACGCTCGCGGCGGCGAGTTTGGGGAGTTTCCAGAGACCGATGCCGATACTCCCGCCGAGGAGCAGGCCGCTCGCGGCGGGGACGAGTCGGTCCGCCTCGGGGACGCCCTTCGCCTCCGCGTAGGCGATGCGGCCGTCGAGGTCGGTCAGGTTGCGAATCGCGAGGACGGCGAGACCGCTCGCGAAGAGGGCGCGGGCGAGCCGCGATGGCGTGCTGCGTTCGGAGTCGTCGGGGGCTGTCATCACGTTTCGAAAATGGCGTCCTAATTATAAGCGTACTGTTTACAAACCGGCCAGAACGTTTTAGTACGAGAGGTGGCCCTGCCCCAGCACCAGAACCCCAAACCCGAGGCGTACAGCCGCCAACTAAGCCGTTCGCTCCCTCTGTCTGAGTTGAGAGGTCCGTACTGCGTTCCCTTTTCTGTCGACTACTGTCCGCGGAAAACACCGTGCCCACCGTCTCACTGACTCTCCGACTGCGCTCCGATTCGGGCCGAAACGCGCCGGACACCAAACTCGCCAATTGTGTGAACTCGTTGAACATTCATAACAATTAACCAATAACGAGTTGATATCTGTTTGTGGTGCGTTGACATGGCAAACCCGAAGCATTACGTCGTGCTGGAAGGCCTCGGAGCCGGAAAGTCCGACTACACGATTCAGGCGACTGGCGACATCGAAAAAGTAGGCGGCAGGCTCGGCGGACTGCCCGTCACCACGGGTCCGGCAGACCAAGTGTCCGGAAGTACGGCAGACGGAACCGTCTGGGGGAAATCCGATGGCTACCGAATCTACGGCGGCATCAAGTCCATCAGCCTCGAAAACCCCGATCACGTCCAGGTCCACATGGGAACGATCGCCGGAGAGCCGGATGACGACCACGGCGACCTGTGTGAGGTTGTCGTCCGCGCGGAGAAAGTCGAGTTCATCAGCGGGCAAGGTCCGGGCGAAGGCGCGCTCGAACTGGAGATCGAACACGACATCCGCGGCGCGCAGTCCGAACACACGTCGCTCAGGCTCCCAACGGGGTCCACGAAAAACATCGGCGTGGCGATCGATAACTTCAAAGTTCCTCGAAGTGGGTCGGAACCGAAGACGATCGTGACGAAAATCACGGAACGAGAGCCGCCAAGAGACTGGTTCACAGGGACGCCGGACGAGGGAAGCGAGCCGGTCGACATCACGCTCGCGTGCGACAACCCACAGCAGGTGACCAACACGGTTCCCATCGACTCCGACCGCGGGAACCCCGGCAAGGTGAAGGTGTACTACACCATCGACGACCTCGACGACTGAGGGGGCCGTCCCCCGTTCGGTCGTCCCGCGAGCAGCAACCATTATGATGCGGTGCGGTCACAGTTGTCCCACGAATGGACTCGCCTCGCGACACGCCGCGTTCGCTCTCGGAGTCGTCGCCTATCGACGTCCTGCACGTCGATGCCGACCCCGAGTTCGCGGCGCTCGTCGCGGCGGCGCTGGAACGCGAGTGCGAGCACATCACCGTCCATACCGAGACGGACCCGCGGGTCGCGGTCGACCGGGTTCGGCGCGACGGCCCGACGTTCGACTGCGTCGTCTGCGACTACGATATGCCCGACCTCGACGGCCTCGACGTGCTGGCGAGCGTCCGCGCCGAGTATCCGGAGCTCCCAGTTATTCTCTTCACCGCGAACGGCAGCGAGGAAGTCGCCAGCGAGGCGGTTTCGGCGGGCGTGACCGACTACCTCCGGAAGGGCGACGACACGAGTCGGTACCAACTGCTCGCCAACCGCGTCGAGAACGCCGTCGAGCGGTATCGAGCCTCGCAGTCTCTCAACCGGGGGCTGGCGGCCATCGAGAACGCGACCGACGCCGTCTGTATCCTCGGCGACGACGGCGGTATCGAGTACGCCAACGCGGCCTGTACTGAGCTGTTCGGCTACGAGCGCGCGGAACTCCTCGGTCGCCACTGGGAGGCGTTCTATCCCGACGACGACGTACAGGCGGTCTACGATTCGGTACTCCCCGAAGCGCGCGAGGGACAGTGGTCGGGACAGTCGTCGCTCGTGCGGAAGGACGGCAGCCTCGTCAACGTGGAGCACACGCTCACGTCCACGGCCGACGGGTCGCTCGTCTGGACGCTGTCGCGCGTCTCGAAACGCGACAGACTCGAAACGAAACTGTCGCGTCGGGAGCGGGCGATAGACGAGGCCCCGATCGGCGTCGTCCTCACGGACCCCGACCAAGCCGACAACCCCATCGTCTACGTCAACGACGAGTTCACCGACATCACCGGATACAGTCATGACGAGGCCCTCGGGCGAAACTGCCGGTTTCTGCAGGGCGAAGAGACGGACGAGGCGGCCGTCGCCGAACTCCGAGCGGCGGTCGACGAACGCGAACCCGTGACGACCGAACTCCTGAACTACCGCAAGGACGGCACCGAGTTCTGGAACCGCGTCCGCATCGCGCCCATCTTCGACGACGGGAGCGTCGACCTCTTCGTCGGCTTCCAAGACGACATCACGCCGCGGAAGACCTACGAGCGACTCCTCCGGTCGAACACCGCGCGACTCGAAGCGCTGTTCGAACACTCGCCGGACCTCGTCGTCGTACACGACGACGACGGCACCATCCAAGACGTGAACCAGCGGATGTGCGAGGAGTTAGGCTACGGTGAGTCGGACCTCGTCGGCAAGACCATCTGGGACCTCGACCCCGCGTCCGACCCGGAGCGCTCGAGGGCGTTCTGGACGGGGCTGCCGGCGAACGAGCCACACCGCTTCGAGGGTGAACTCGAACGGCAGAACGGCACGACGTTCCCCACCGAGATACACCTCATCCAACTCAACGTCGAGGGCGAGCAGATGTTCGTCGCGATGATTCGCGACATCAGCGAACAGAAGGAACGCGAGGCCGAACTCGTCGAACAGAACGAACGCCTCGACCGCTTTGCGAGCGTCGTGAGCCACGACCTCCGCAACCCGCTGCAGGTCGCCATGGGCCGCTTCGAGATGCTCCAAGACGACTGCGACAGCGACCACCTCGACCCTATCGACCGCGCGCTGGACCGCATGGACGACCTCATCAGCGACCTCCTGGTGCTCGCCCACAACGGCAACGACGCCATGGAGGTCGAACCGGTCGGGCTGGCCGACCTCGCGCGGGCGTGCTGGCAGAACGTCGTGACCGACGGCGCGACGCTGGTCGTCGAGACCGACGCCGTCGTCGACGCCGACCGCGACCAGCTGCAGCAACTCCTCGAAAATCTGTTCCGGAACTCGGTCGAACACGGCTCCGCCGACGGCGACGTGACCGTCACCGTCGGCGAGACCGACCGCGGTTTTTTCGTCGAAGACGACGGCCCGGGCATCCCGGAGGACGACCGCGACACCGTGTTCGAAGCCGGCTACACCACGTCCCCCGAGGGCACCGGCTTCGGGCTGAACATCGTCTCGCAGGTCGCCGCCGCCCACGGGTGGGAGGTGGCGGTCTCGGAAGGTGCCGAGGGCGGTGCGCGGTTCGACTTCCGCGTAGACTGAGCTTACGCGTCGCCAGCGTCGAGGTCGAACTGCTCGTTTTCGGAGACCGCGTTGAGAACGACGCTCGTGTTCGACTCGCGAATCGGCGCTTCGCTCAACAGCGCCTTGATCTGGCGGTTCATGTCGTCGGTGTTTCTGAACTTGCCGACCGCGAGGACGTCGTAGTCGCCGGTGACCTCGTACACAGAGACCATCTGCGGCTCGTTTGCGAGCAGGTCGGTGACGTCCGTGAGCGCGCTCCCCTCGACTTTGAGGTGCATGACCGCGGTCACGTCGTAGCCGAGTTCGTCGTAGTCGAGACGCGGCGTGTAGCCCTCGATGATGCCCTCGTCTTCGAGGTCTCGCAGGTGGTTCGAGACGGTCGTCACCGACACGTCGAGTTCTTCGGCGAGGCTTCGGAGACTACGTCGCCCGTCTTTCAACAGCGCGTTGATGAGGTCGGAATCCAGGTTTTCGTAGGTCATACTCGGGTAGTTTGCAGTTGATTGTGATTAACCTCCCGGTCGAAGTTGACAATCCGGTGAATAGTTGCCGCTTTCATGCTGAAAACCGTTCGAACGCTCGTCGGGCCGGACACGCACGCGCGCTGCCCCGTCTTCACACCCGCACCCTCCGACAACGGTGCGTTTTCGAGATGAACATGCGGTCGCTGGAGACCAGTACGAACGCCTCAGTTTGACACACCCGATGCGACCTCTCGATCGCTGTTCGATTAAATCGTGGTTGCGATAACTCTCACGTCGCGGACGCGACCGCGGCAGTTCACGCGGGTCGAAAGAAACTGACGGCCTCAGTCGGAAGTCGACGACTCAGTTTGTAGTTCCAGAAGCCACTCGCACTTCCCGCAGGGCGTCTTGCCCGTTCGCTTGGCCTCGGCGCGGGTGACCTCGACGAACCGACCGTCGCTGTGGCCGCCACAGACCAGTTCGCCGTCTTCGTCGAGTTCGTGATACGCGTAGCCGCCGGTGTACGCGCCGTTGGGTGTCGTAGCCACGCGGTCGTCGTCGTCGCGGGTGTCCTGCGCAGCGAGTTCGCTTCGCTGCTCGCTCGTGGGTTTCTGGTCGATGTGCTCTCGCGTCGGCATCCGTGCAGGTACACTCGCCCGGCCGCATATGTTTATTTCGGCCCCGACATGACGTGAGGAATCATCATGGATGTCGGCGGCGGCGCGCGATGGCTCCTTGCCACTCGACGAGTGCGTCAAACTCATGCGGACTTCGTTCGATGATTGCACAAGTGTCCGGCTTGACGAGACGCCTACGTCTCGTTCGCTCACGCGGGTACCGCGCTCGTGAACGCTGTCTCTCTCCCTTCGGTCGCTCCGGTCGCAGCTTAAGCAAGTTCCCTCGCGCCTCAAGTCAAGTGAAGGTCTTTACCGGAGTGGGTCGATGTCCCCGAGAGATGAGCCGGACGCTCGAACTCTCTGGGACGTGGCTCAGCTATCTGCTGTCTGCGTTCCAGTTGACCGCGCTCGCATTGGCCCTCGTGTTCGTCGTGCCCAGACTCGAGTACCCGGTCAACATCTTCTTGGGCGGACTGTTCGCCGTGGTCGTCCTCGCGTCGGTGGTCGCGCTGTGGCGACGCGCGGCCGGTCAGGACGGGGGTCGTCAGCTCGGAAGCACGGAAGACATCACCTATGACCCGTTTGCCGACCCCGGACAGGCCGCCCGCGATAGCTGGGAGAAGGCCGTTCGGCGGCTCCCCGGGTCCGACGACGACGAGTGAGCCACAGTCCTCGGTGCCGCTGTAGCCGTGTTCATGGGGTCACGCCATCTCGGGAACGGGGAAATCGAACAGTTCCGCTCGAAGCTGTTCGGGGGAGTCGGTCTTCCCCCACTGAATGAGTTTCCCCACCAGTTCGGGGTCCGAGAAGTCGACGTGCCGCGCCCGCTCGTCGCCCCAGTCGTAGACGTGCTTCGGGAGCCAGTCCGCCCGCCGCAGTTCCGCGAACAGTAAGCCGGCCGCCTCGTCAACGCTCGCATCGCCCGCCCGGTAGGCGTCCAGTATCTCGCCCATCCGTCGGTGTATCTCGGCTTTCTGCGGGACGAACGGCGCGCCGTCGCCCGGCGTCGGTTCTTCGAGAAGCGAGTCGAACTCGGCGGGCTGTCCCGACGCGAGGTAGGTAAAGCAATGCCGCTGGATGTACAGGTCGTGAAACAGGACCTGCCCCAGCCACATCTGGGTCCACGCGTTCCAGAGCCGGAAGTCGCCCATCGACTTGTACGCGTTGCTGATGACCCGGTCGTTGGTCGCGAGTTGGCGGCGGTGCATCTCGTCGATGGGCGCGAAGCGCGCCGCCGAGAACTCGCCGTCTTCGAACGCGTCCAACAGCAGGTTGGTCGACACGAAGACGGATTCGAGGGTGTTCACGAGCCCGACCGCGTAGAGCGGGTCGACGAAGCCGTACGTGTTGTTGGTCAGGTAGTGTCGGTGCCCCGCGGACTGACTGGCGGTCCGCTGGAGTCTCCCGGTCCGAACCCACGGTCGCACCGTCGTCGCCGACGCGAGGTGGCGTTCGATATCGGGGAAGTCGGCGATGATTCGTCGAGCCTCTCGCTCGGCGCTGACCGACTCGTCTGTGGGGTACTGCGTGCGGTCGAGTACCAACCCGATACTCGCCTTGTTCGTCTCGGAGCGCTCGAAGTTGTCGAAGGGAATCACCCACATCCAGCCGCCGTCGAACACGTGATGGAGCGTCCCGTCGTGGAGGCGGTTAGACTGTCCGGGGCGGGCGGATTCGTCGAGTATCTCGTCGAACGGAGCGAGTCCCTCGACGTGCGTGAAGATGGCGCGCGAATCCGTCTCCAACGCCGGAGCGTCCTCGCGATACCCCATCTCTTCGGCGAGGACGGAGTTCCCGCCGGTGCCGTCGACGTAGAAGGCGGCCTCGATACGACCGCGGTCGGTCGTCACCGACACCTCGTCCTGTCCGATATCCACGCCGGTGATTTCGGTCTCGTCGAGGTATGCCACGCCGTAGCCCCGGGCGGCCTCGACCAGATAGTGGTCGACCTCCGAACGCAGGAGGTGGCTCTCGCTGTAAAACGGCAGGCTCGGCGGAATCAACTGGTGGCTGTGGTCCGCCGCGACCGGGCGGTCGGGGTCGTGGTACGCGAAGCCGATGGAGTGTTTGATGCCGCACGACGGCGTGACGTTGTCGACGATGTCGTTCGTGTCGCTGAGGTACTGAATCTCCGGGATGCCGTGGTACTCCCCGAGAATCCACATCCACATCGAACTCTGCGGGAGCATCGCCTCGCCGACGGCGAACCGCGGATGCGACCCGGCTTCGAGCATCACCACGTCGAGGCCGCGTTTCCCCAGAATCATCGCGGTGAGAGACGCCGCCATCCCCGAGCCGCCGACGATGACGTCGTAGGAGTCCGTCGGCGACGACTCACCGGCGGCCCGGTCGTCGCGTCGTCCGTGCTGTCGGTTCCCGGTTGCGTCGGTCGAACCTGTCCCGTTCATGTTCCGTTTGACGGATAGGTCACGATTATAGTCATTCCCTGAGATGGCGTCTCAAGCCGTGAGACACCATTCAAACAGCAAACAGACCTGTCGACCGGAGGGTCACCGCGTTTCGGCGTTCATCTCGGCGAGATCAAGGGGGACTGCATCGCGCTTGTAGCGCCGATAGAGGTCGACGGCCCACTCGCGGGCCTCGGGGTCGTCGGTCGTGACGGAGGCGACGGGCAGCGACGTCTCGTCGTCGAAGCCGCCGACGATGACCACGTCGTCGATGATGCCCATCGTGAACGGCAGTCCGGGGTGGGTGTACAGGTCGGGCGCGTCGGCCGACGCGATGGTGTCGAACGCGTTCTTCGAGGCGTTTCGGTCCGCTTCGAGCGCCAGCGGCGTGCAGATGGCCTCGAAGTCCACGTCGTTTTGGGCGTGTTCGATGCCTTGTTCCGTAATCTTCGGAGGACACCCGGCGACGACCAGACTCCGCGAGCGGTCGAACGACGTGAAGTGTTCGAGCCACGGTTCGATGGGCGCGTTCGGGTGCTGTGGCGTGGCGACGTGGAGGTCGGCGTCGGCGAACAAGTGGACGTGGCGCGTGAGCTCCGGAGCCGAAATCTGAGCGAGCAGGGGTTCTAACTGGTCGACCGCCGCGATGGTGCGCTCGAATCGAGAGACGGCGTCGGCGACGGCGCATCCCGCCCCCGTCGTCTGGTAGCCCGCGGGCGTCTGTTCGAGCAACTGCTCGTCCGTGAGCGCGGACGTCCACCGGTAGGCCGTCGCACGAGAGATGTCGAGTTCGTCTTGGAGCGTCGACCGGTCGAGCGGCCCATCGCGGGTCGCAGCCAACAGCGGCGCTTGGTCCAGCAACTGGTGTGAGTCCCGTCCGTGAGGAGTCATGTTCTCGGAACGACCCTTCGAACTGTAAGTGTACCTCCAGCGAGCGGCTGGCGGTTGTCGCCCTCGCTGGCCTCGCTTTCGAACGCGTCACCGAATCCGGTCGTGAATTTCGAGAACACCGAGCGACCACACGAGCGCGCCGGCGAGTCCGGGAAACGCCAACGCGTTCCCCCAGAGGCCGAGCCACTTCCCGTACAGGACGCCCGCGTTGAGGCCGAGGAAGAACCCGTCGAACGACGCGAGGGTTTTCGCACGGACTCCCGCGTAGCGTTCGAGGACGACGAGCCCACACAGGAGGACGAGCGTCCCGGCGACGAGCGCGCCGACGATGTGTGCGAGCGAGGCCTGCCGGCCCAGCGTCGACTCGACGTACCAAAACGGACCGAAGGGCGCGCCGAGGACGACGGCGATGAGGGCGTACGTCCCAAGGCGTTTGCCCGTCTCGGCGAGTGCGTGGGTGTCGACCATTCCGTACTCGTGTGTCGGTTCGGGCGGTGAAATAAGTCAGCGCCGTCTCGTCGAGGGCACTACTGTAGTCCCCGGCCGGGTGGATCTCCGAGCAGTCCCTCGCTCCGGACCAGGATGTACAGGAGGATCGGGCCGGCGACCAGGAACAACAAACACAGCAGGCCGATGAGTCCCTTGAGTATCGACTGGGCGGGAACCATGTTTCCCGTCTGCAGTCCGAGTCGGAAAAACCCACTCCCGTGGTTGGGATGGGTCTACTGATAAACAAGGCGAGTGCCTCGGGGCTTGACCCCGAGGCGGTTCACACCCGTACATTCTCCCGCAACAACGTGTCCTCTGTGGCCGTCGTCGCGTCGACTCCAATTCGGCCGGCAATCGTAGCCAGATTCGGGCCCTATCGACGAACCCCCATTTCAGGTCGAACGGCCCGAAACGAGCGTGCAGACGGCGACAGACGAGTATGTGTGGCCTGTCGTCGACGCATGTCGCGGCCGCGTGTAGACGCCAATTTGGTCCCGATTCCCGCTCGCGAAATCGGGCGGTACACCCCACTTTCGAGCGTGTGTACCGAGAAATCGACGATTTTCGACCCTGCCTGAGCGACGACAATCGGCCGTCGAGACGGCATTTGCACGGGAGGACAGTGGACGGCAAACGCGTCTCTGAGCGGGTGTGAGGCGCTGCAGGCCGGAATCGGGTAGGTCGACGAGTGCCACACAGCCGGCGTCGATGGCACCCCGAACGCGTCAGGAATCGACGCGAATCGAGTACACCCTTGCGGAGAATCGGCGTCCATGTACACCCCTGAATGTCGGGGGTGTAGCGCGTCTGTCCCGGTTCACCCACGCTGCCAGGGGTGTAGAATCGACCGCGATTTTCGCCAGGGGTGTATCGAAGCGGTCGGGTCGGTGGCGTCGGCTCGGCCGTGGACGACTGGTCGTTGGGCGTGTCCGCTTTCGGTTCATAGTCGTGTTAGATTCTCCACACGAATCGGATGCGTCGGGCTGTGGCAAGGCTTGCTGAGAATGTGCGTTTCCAACAGCATCTGAGAACACGTGGAAAGAGCGGCCCCCGTACTGTACACATTGAATCAGTTCAACAGAGTCGTCTCGTAGGTTTGGCATCGGTAAACAGCACACTCGTCGTCAACAGTTCACTACATAGCAATCGTGTTAGATATTATAAGTGCTTAACCTGTCCGACGGGGGCTGTCGACTGTGGAACGATCACAACAGACGAGCGATATCGGGCGTCGAGCTGTCTTGGGTCTCACGGGCGGAACCGTCCTCGGACTTCTCGCAGGCACGGCTGTCGCGGGTCACGACCAGGCGGCGAGTGGCTCCGATTCGGGCGGGCTTTCGGGGACCGAGACCATCACACTGGAACAGATCGGCCGGTACGAATCGGGGCTCTTCGACGAGGGTGGGGCCGAAATTATCGCCTACCACGCCCCCACACAGCGGCTGTTCGTGATCAACGCTGATCTCGGTGGCGTCGACGTGCTGGACGTCTCGGAGCCGACTGCCCCCGAGAAGGTTGGAGCGATCGACGCCGCGAGCGAGCTCGACGGCGTGAGCTCCGCGAACAGCGTCGCGACGTCCGCCGACGTCGTCGCTGTCGCGCTCGAAGCAGAGATTGCCCAGGACCCCGGGCAGGTCGGGCTCTACGACCCCGCGACGCTCGAACGCCTGGGGACCGCGCCGGTCGGTCCGCTGCCGGACAAGGTCACCTTCACCCCGGACGGGACGCGGGTGCTCGTCGCGAACGAAGGCGAGCCGACGGACAACTACGCGTACGACCCCCGCGGTTCCGTCAGCATCGTGGATCTCTCTGACGGCGCGGCTGCACCCACGGTCAGCACCGCCGACTTCACCGCCTTCGACGGAAAGGAAGACCAGCTCCGAAAGCAGGGCATCCGTATCTTCGGGCCGAACGCGAGCGCGTCGCAGGACTTCGAGCCCGAGTACGTGACCGTGAGCGACGACTCGAAGACGGCGTGGGTCTCGCTGCAGGAGAACAACGCGATCGCGGAGCTCGACATCGACGCGGCGAAAATCAAGAATCTCCTGCCGCTGGGGTTCAAGGACTACAGTCTGGCCGGGAACGAACTCGACGCGAGCAACGAGGACGGCGGGGTCAACATCCGGAACTGGCCGATCAACGGGATCCTCCAGCCGGACGCGATCGGCGCGTACAACCCCGACGGCAACACCTACCTCGTGACCGCCAACGAGGGTGACAGCCGCGATTACGACTCGTTCAGCGAGGAGGCGGAGGTTTCGGACCTCCGACTCGACCCCGAGGCGTTCGACTTCGACGAGATCGAAGGCATCGACAGCGTCGAGGAACTCCAGCAGCCCGAGCACCTCGGGGCCAAAGGCGTGACGACGACGCTCGGCGACGTCGACGGCGACGGGCGCTACGAGGAACTGTACGTCTTCGGTGGCCGGTCGTTCAGCATCTTCACGACGAACGGCAAACGGGTGTTCGACAGCGGAAGCGACTTCGAAGACATCACCGCCGAGCGGTTCGGCGACCAGTTCAACAACGACAACAACGAACACGACCCTGACGGCCGCAGCGACAACAAAGGCCCCGAGCCCGAGGGGCTCACAATCGGGCAGGTCGGCGACCGGTACTACGCGTTCATCGGTCTCGAACGCATCGGCGGCGTCATGGTCTACGACATCACCGACCCCGAGTGTGCCACGTTCGTCGAGTACGTCAACAACCGGGACTTCTCGGTCGACATCGAGGCGGCCATCGAAGACGGTGACGCCCCCGCTGGCGCTGCCGGCGACCTCGGCCCGGAGGGACTGGACTTCGCGACCGCCGAAGAAAGCCCGATTGACGACCCGCTCGTCTTCGTCGGCCACGAAATCAGCGGGACGACGGCGATACTCCGCGTGACGAGCGACGAGAGCGATGACGTTGCTGTGGGGTCGTGTAGTGTCGGCTCGCGTGGGAACGGCCGTGGGAACGGACGGCGGTCGTAAGTTAACGGCGTCGACCCTGGGTCGCTGACAGTCGCCCCGGTATTCACGCCGGTGGGCCATCTGAGCACACGAAACGTCCGCTCACAGACCATCTCGTGTGCTCACCGCAGCGCCCGCCGAACGCTCGCCGTGTCCACCTCGACGACCACTTCGTTCGTCCGGAGCCACGGCGGCGTGAAGGGTGCGTCGTAGCGCAAGAGGCGAGGCTCACCCGTCGGTTCGATGCCGGCGTGCGCCAGCGTCTTCCGGAGGGTGCGTTCGTTCAGCGAGACACGGATGCGCGGAGCCCACCACGAAAAGCGGCGGACGGCCAGCGTCCGCGGCGGGTCGACGACGAGTTCTACGTCGTCGTTGGTTGGCTCCGGTGCGGTCTCCGGCGTGTACGTTGCAGGGAGGAAAAACGACATCGTCGCGTCGTCTGCCCGGGTTGTCTCGACAGGAGCGGTCATCGAGATCGACTCGCCCGTCTTGGTGGCCCCATCGCCGGCGGCGCTCGTGTCCGTACCCGTTTCGACGGGGGCGGTCATCGAGACGGACGTACCGCCTTCGTTCGCGCCGTCGATGTAGTTGAACAGGCGGAAAAACGCCTCTCGGCCGTTGGACGCGGTGGTCCGGACGCGAATCGTCTCCGGGTATCGCCGGAGTTCGACGCCATCGATTTGCTCGACCGTCTTGTACGGGACCCGTTCAGTCCCGCGGTTTTTCACGCGGTCGAGGGCCGTCCAGGCCGTCGCGGCGGCCAGCCCCACACCGATGATGCCGACTCCCAGTTTCGCTTTCGTCTTCCAATCCATGTCTCGTGTAGGCGACGTGACTGCAAAAGCCGACTTGTGTGACTCTGCGTTCCGCTCGCGTCGACTTCGGCTGTGAACACGGTCGAGCAGGGCGATAACAGATGAAGTCGTGGGGGTGGGTGGTGTCGCGGATGGGATACCGGTTCGAATGTATCGTTCCACTCGCGGCCGCTAGACGCTCAGTATCCGTCGTTTCAGGAGCTTTGGCTGCTACCCACGAGTCCACGTGACTGACAGCGTCGGGGTCGCATGCGTTCGAGCGAGCGCTAACGTACGAGATCCAGCCCGTGGCTGTCGTCGCTTCGTCAGCCATCGTCTCACTCGTCTTGGACTGTCTTCAGGTCGAGCCGTGGAGCAAACGATTCGTACGTCTCATCGCTCGAAACGATGGTATCACCATCTGATTCGACGAGGTGAAGCGCGTCGAACGGTGTGAACCCGTGGTCTTCGACGTAGGTCGCAGCTGTGACAACGGTGTCCACGTCACCACGGACTTCCAACAGAGCAGCGGCATTTGTGACGACTCGCTCTGTATCTCGTTGTTCACGATACGCAACCATGAGGAGTTCGATGAGTGTGAACTGAGACGTCCACAGTTCGTCCTGGTGGTCGCGGTATACCGTCTCTGCGGCGTCACCAAGCCAGTCTTCGTCCTTGATGAGTGCTAAAAGGAAGTCTGTCTCCGCGTACATTCAGCGTCCAGCCTCGTCTAATGCTGCGTTCCGTGCTTCCTGCCGGAGTTCGTCCGCCGTCTTCTCGACGTCTGCGAACTCAGAACGGAGGGCATCGAGCGGGTCATCCTCGACTGGAATCAACTTGATACCGTCGTGAAGCTGGACGATGTGGTAGTGTTCGCCATACCGCTCTCGAATCTCTTTCGGGAGCGTCAGGCGTCCACGACCGTCCAGCGTTGCTTCGGACATACGCTCATATTGTGTGGGTAGGTACAAGTAATTTCCCCGAATCTGTCTAAATGCCCACTCAATCAACTCAATCTCGCTTGCAGAACTCACCCACTGTCTGCAGCACGCACATCCTGTCAGGCCCAGGAGATTTCAATAGAGCCGTTTCTTCCTATCGAGACTGAAGAGCCGATTTCAGGCGTGTTAGGGCTTGAAACTCAGAACAGATGAAGTCGTGGGGAGAGGGAGGACGTTCTGTATCTCCAAACAACAGATGAAGTCGTGGGGGGACTCACATCTCGAATGCAGTTTCACGCGACGGGGCCACTTATATATGAAACCGGAGTTCGTGTGTTTCGTTTGCTTTCGTAGCTAGAACTAGCCATCCAGAAACCACCGCGTAAGCGTGTGTACTCAGTGTGATGCGATTCGAAACACACGAAACGACCTCTTTGTCACCGCCCTCGTGTTCGCACCGCGGCCCGACTTGCCACCGGCTTCAGTCAGTCGTCAAGGCGGCCTGTGGACCTCGCAAGAACAGATGAAGTCGTGGGGTGGGGTGGTTCCGTGAGTACCGCTTGGCGTGGCACGCGAGTCGCGACTCGCATTTGCGGCCCGATTCCCGAAGACATTGTTCCGTGTCTTCTCAACAGGCGGAGCAGGCCGAGTGCCTCGGGGCTTGACCCCGAGGCCATTCACCGTTCCGCCTTCGCCATCGTGGTGACTCAGTTTTCGGATGTCGTTGGTGCCAGCACTCGAAATTCAGGGCTGAGTTGCGCGAACTGTTCGCATTCTCTATCAGCGCAACGTCGTTCTCCACCGCAACACGTACGTCAGTGAGGCAACCCAGAACGCTGCGAGGAAGACATACATCGCGTCGCCCCCGGGGTTGATTGAGTCGGTGAACGTCCCCGAGAGAGCGTATGCGAGGACAACGACGAGAACGGGCGCTCCAATGTACGCGACGAGATGCGGCTTCCAGTTCGTACCTGCGGCGCTCGTGCGTTTCACGTGAAGATACATCGCAACGCCGGTCAGCGGAACGAGTACCATGATAAGGCCGAACATGCCGAACACAGTTGCGAGGACGGCCGCTCCCTCGTGTGGTCCGAGAAATACAGTTCCGATGACGAGCGGCGCGATGACCACGTAGCCGACGATAACACCTGGCCATCCGCCGGGGACTTCGACCTGTGAGCCGAACCGTTCGACGAGCGCCGGCGTCAGCGGATATCGCCACGCGTCCCCGAATACTGCCTTGCCGGTTGCGATGAATCCGAACAAGAACGTACAGGTCGTGACGATCATCCAGACGAGGAGCAACGCCGAGATGACGAGACCGACCCCAGCGGCGATGGGTGCGGAAAGCGTAACGACGTTGGTGATGCCCTGTTCGGTGAGTTCGGCGTAGACGAATACGGAACCGAACGTCAGCACTGTCAGTGCCAGCACGGTGAAATGCCAGTCGAGAGCGTTGCGGGCGTTTCGTTTCGTGAACTCGTTGGTCGCGACAAGATACACCAGTCCGGCGCCGACGACGCCGGTTGGGATCGACAGCAGGTGGACGAGAATGCCGCCGATCGATCGTTCGTTGAGCAGTTCGGGACCGGGTGCGGCGGGCGTGGATGTCGATGTCATTGGGCTGTGGAGGGTTGTGGTGGGTGATGAGGTGCTGTTGGGTGGTGCTATGTCGATGAGAGGAGGTTCAGCGGGCCGTAGCGGTCGCGAACCCAGCGAACGAGTCGCTCGACGACGAGCAACGCCAGGCTGGTCACGAGCAGATCAACTGCGGTGTCCCACAGCACGATATCGCTCTGCGTGCTGCGTACATCAGCGCCGACAATCGTGAGAACACCGCCGAGAGCGAACAGCACTAAACTCAACTGAAGCCCGGCGAGTACGAGCGTGCGGATTCCTGCCGTGTCCGATAGCGTGAGGAATCCTCGCGTGGAGAGCCGGTCAAGCGGGGTATCTGCGTTTAGCGCGCGTTTTCCCTCGGGCGAGAGGGGCCAGTCCGACTCTGGATGGTTAATGTAGTACAGGGTGATCGAGTCGGGATACGTCTCTGTGGCCACGACGTCGATTGCCTGTAACTCCTGTAACCGATTTCGAACTGTTGCCCTGCTCACTTCGGGTTTGATTCGCGCGTGCAGTTGCCGGAGAGAGAAGAACGGTCGATCGGACTCGATCATCGTCTCAACGACGTGCTCTTGTGTGAGCGTGTTGTCGAGGTTCCGATCGATTCGTTCATCGATCCATGACGGGAGCGTGGACACGGTTCCACCGTTGTCGACGGGGATTATTAAATCGAGACGGATTTTTCGACCCCGCGAACCGCCGTTTCACGGCCGTGAAACGGCCCGAAATCGCTGTGAGAACGGTGTTCCGGGTGGACACCGATACTTCGATACTAACTGTGGCAATCGGTACCGTCGTTCACTCGACTCTGTGTCTGTCGTTGTCGAAGAACATCACGCGCTCTCTAGTGTCGATGCGGACTCCGACGTGGACGACGCGACTCCTGAGGCGTCGTAGTCCTCACGGGAAGGACCTTGGGTCGACTTTACATCGGAGCGCTACCCGGAACCACCCAGTATGACTCGTGACCGACTCCTGAGTGCCGAGACGAAAACGACGCTCGTGTTCATGTTCCTCGGGCTCACCGCCTGGTACCTAGCACAGCAGTATCTGGGGAACTGGCTTGTGGAACTCGTCGCGCTGTTCGGTGTGGGTATCGTCCTCCCGACGTTGATCAACGAACTCCGTCGGCAGTCCAACGAGTGAGGTGGCGGCGTTCTCGGGTGTGTTGGAGTGCCACTAGCTGCGTTCTTCGAGTTCCGAAACCTGCTCCAGTAGTTGTTCGAGCTGTGGGGATGGCCGATACCGGACACAGCCACTCCGTCGGTCGTGTTCGATAACGCCCGCGTTGACGAGTTTCGGCAGCGAAACGTGGTACAGACGCTGTTCGACTCGTGCGTTATCGTCGTCGTCCGCTCGCTCTCGCTCTCGTTCTCGCCCGACGAGATGCTGGACGAGTCGTTCCACACTCACAGTCGCTTCGTCCGCGTCACGGAGAAAGTACAGGACGTGACGACGACGCTGTTTTGCGATGACGTCGCAAAGTTCTCCGATTCGATCAGGTTCCTGCTGCGACGACGGCACGTCGAAAGTGGACATCTACCGGCAGTTCTCGCGACCGGACAATCAGTCTCCTACCTGAACCTCCCGGGTGTTTATAGGCGCTGGTCTCGTTCATCTATCTAGTGAGGGATGCTACCAATGCTCATAGCAGAATTCACGATCGACCATCCGATTTTGCTCACGCCGTTACGGGAGATTCCCGACATCGAAGTCGAGTGGGAAGAGACGTATCGGGGGCCAGACGATCGGACGCAGATGCTTTTTTCGGTGCGGAGCGACGACTTCGCGGCGGTCGAGGCGGCGCTGGCTGACGACCGCTCAGTTACGAATCCAACCGTCTTGGACGACACGGGCGACCGTCGGTTCTACCGGGTGGACTTCACCTCGGCCGGAGACGAGACGAATCTCATGCCCGAGTTCATCTCGGTCGGGGGCGTCCTCCAGCGAGCGGTCGGGACGAACAGCGGGTGGCGGTGTCACGCCCGCTTTCCGAGTCGAGACGCGTTCAGACACATCATGCAGTTCTGTGCTGATCACGATATCACCGTCTCCGTCAAGCGACTCTACGAGGAGACCGACCAGGACGGACTCAGCGTGTCGCTGACGGACGCCCAACGAGAGCTGTTGGTTGTCGCATCCGAGTGTGGGTATCTGGAGATTCCTCGGACGTGCTCGCTGGCCGACCTGGGAGACCAGCTTGATATCTCAGACAGTTCCGCCTCCGAACGGTTTCGAAGAGGCGTAAAGCAACTCGTCCAGCAGACGGTGGTCAACGAGTCGGCGGCTGCACAGGGATGACATCCTCCCCGCCGTTCACGGCGGAGTTTCCTCGCGTTGGTGGTATCGCTCACCGACCCACAGAGGCAACTTGCGGGTTCGTATGCTCCTCGTTGGGACGATGAGAGTGTGATGGCTCCAACCATTCGTGGTTGTCCCACTTGAGGGGTAGACCGGTCCCAGATACAGAATCGCCTTGACCTCCTCCCGCGCCTAAAGTCGCTGTGTCAGCGTGTCGATGGTGTTTTCGACGACACACAGTTGCTGAGTGTTGTGCGCCGTTTCCGTGGCGTCTCGCGTCTTCGCCGCCGTTGTGCGTTGTCTGTCGATCAGCTGTCGACGACGTTCTCGATGAGAACTGCCCCAACGAGGTACACCGGTCCCAGATACAGAATCGCCATCACGGGGAGCACAATGAATATCGGTGTGTGACCATCTCCGGTCTCGTATACCTGTGCGGCCAACAGCACGACGATCAAGCCGAGGAAGAAGTCCGTCCGGTCCATGTGATTCGTTTTGGGACCCATTCCCTGTTAGGTGTGGAGTCCAAGTCGTCACGTCGTGGAACGGGCGACTCAACGAGCGTGTATGAGACGGGTGAGTCGCTCTCATGTGAATCATACATTCTGACATATCGTCAGATTGTGTCGAACGAACGTCGCGAGTTGACGACGACATCCAGGGAATGCCTGGTTCTCGTCTCATGAGAGTTATTGACATGTATATGCTGGTTTGGCACCTCTCTCTAGTGAGGGTGTTTTGACCGATGACCCAAACCGTCTCGACCAGACACGAACAGCCCATGAGTGCCTACCTCGCGCTCTGGAACGGTGAGACTTCGAACACAGACGCCGTCTCCGAGTCGTTCGTCGCCTACGAGCCAAGCGCTCCCGGCGGTGAAGTACACGGGCCGGACGCCCTCGAGGCATACGTCCGCGAACTTCGGACCGCGTTCCCCGACTTCACAATCACTCCCACGGCGCTCCTCGAAGACGCCGAGATCGTCATGACCGAGTGGACCGCAACCGGGACGCACGACGGCGTGTTCAATGGCATGCCCCCGACCGGACGCACGTTCGAGCACACGGGCATGTCGGCGTTCGTCCTCACGGACGGAAAGATACAGGAAGAACGGATGTACTACGACCCTCGAGAGATTGCCGAGCAACTCGGCTTCCTCGAGGAGTAAACGTCATTTTTACAATATTTCTGGCGGGAGATTGTCTCGATGGATTCGGCCCTCCGCAAACACCTCCTGTTGATCGAGTTTTTCCTGCTCGTCCTGATCGTCATCGGCGTGTTCGCCTACGGGCAGTTGGTGCCACAATCTGGATACCTCGGACTCGGACTCATCGCCCTCGTTGTGATACTATATCTGTCTGTGTACGATTCGACCGGTTGAGGTTCCGCTCAGCGATTCGTGCGGCGGAGATACACACCACCAAATAGGCAGACAGTTGCCACCAGCAACAGCCCTCCGCTCAGGACGTCTCGAAGGCCTCCAGAAACGCCCGGGTTCGCCACCAGTCCGAAGGTGCCTTCGAACACGACCGATTGAATGACCAACGCCAGCCCCCCAATCGAGATCAGTAGTTCTGGAACGCGTGTGCTCGTGTCGCTAGGCATGTCGGCATTTTTATAGGAGATGTTGATGTACGCTGTGGTTTCCTGAACCGCGCGTATTCGCCTCCCGTCCTTGGCGAGGAGACAGCGAGTCTCTGCTGACTGCCACGCCTTTCGGGGGCGTGGTCGATCACTCGTCGAGATATGGTTTCTCGATCTGTTGGTCGCCTCCGATGAGTGTCGTCAGCCATCGCGTGATGATATCGAACACCGCAACGAGCGGCCCCAGTGCACAGACGAGGATGAGAACACTCACCGAGAGTGTCGCAATCACGACGGTGGAACCGGGGGGATGTCAAGAGAGAATGGCAACTCAACGTATCATACTCAGAAGCGCGATTATCGGTCTACAGCTGATCTGGATGACTGCGCCCTTGCCGTGCCATTGATTCGATATAAATTGAATGGCCTCAACCTATATTAATACATGGCTCGTAGAACAACGTATGTCCGAAGATGAAGAGAACTCTGAGAGGGGGATAATGGAACGCCACACTACAGGGGAAGACCGTGTTCGGATGGTCGCTCGCCAACTGTCCAAGCCACAGACAGCCAACTGGATTGCCTCCGAAGCCGAATGGTCACACGGCCCCACAAAGCGCGTCCTCGAACGACTCGTCGAGGACGGCGTACTCCGTCGTGATGAAAGTGGCACCCACACCACATATCACCCAGACTATCGCAGGCAAGCGATGCAGGAAGCAATGCGGCTTCGTGATAGCAGCCACTCCGTCAAAGAACTGACCGACCGCCTCGCCGAGTTCAAAGCACAGATCCGAGATTGGAAAGACGAGTTTGCTATCGAATCACCAAACCATCTCCGTGCAACGCTCGCGGAAGATGACCTCAGCCCAGAAGAGGAATCCCGGCGACGAGAGATTGCACGTGAATGGGAACACCTCCAACGGCGCATCCAAGTCCTCGGCTTCGCGATTCGTGAGTGGGACTTCTTAGCCCCCGAGACACAGCACGCAGAGGTCGGAAACTAATCGATGTCTGTCCCACATCCGGGTGGTGATCCGAACGCAAATTTGTATGCACAACTCAAGCGAGATGTTCTTGACCGAGTCCCCCACATTACTGCGGTCGAGTACGTCCCGGACGATATCGAAGCAAAGAAGCTCCGAGCGACGTTCGACCACACCCGAATCCGCCCTCCCACTGGACCTGAATCACCGGAACTAATTGTCACTTGGTACCGCCAGACCCCACACGATTGGTTTCGCGTAAATTGCCTCGGGGTCAAGCCCCGAGGCTTTCGCGTGGACTCCCGTTCTAACTGCTGAGAGCAGTAGGCGAATATTCGCCGTTCACGTTCAGCATCCCGCGATTCAAGCGCACATCTACGGGTGCGCCTCCGTCGTTTGCGTTTTGCCGACGACGGAGATACTGCAACCCGATGTTCTTTGAAGCGTTGTAGTCTGCGTGGTTCTCGTATCCACACTTCTGACAACAGAACGATTCACCAGACCGATTGTCGCCGTGGGTAAACCCACACGTCGAACACCGCTTAGACGTGTTCCGAGGGTCAACCTGTACGACTTCCACGTCGTACTCCTCTACTTTGTATTCGACGTACTCGTAGAGGCGTCGGAACGCCCAGACGTGTTGCCACGTCGCCTTCGGGATGTTCTCCCGAATGTGCGTCAAGTCCTCGAACACGATGTGTGAGCAGTCGTGTTCGACGGCCTCCGTGATGAGTTCGTTCGCCACCGTGTGCAAGTATATCTCGAAACGTCCAGTCTCTTTACGACCCACTGATTCGATGTTCTCGTGAGCGTAACGCGAGTCACACTGTTGGAGCGACCCACGGCGTTTCTCGTACTCGTTTCGCCAGTGGTTGAACTCGTCAGCCGACCAGAACCGTCCTGTCGAAGCGACGACGATGTTGTTGACGCCCAAATCCACACCAAGGACTGTTCTGTGCTTGGAATCGGATTCAGGTTCGTCGTCTGCTTCGACATTCCGCATGGAAGCGTGCAAGTACCAGTCGCCGTCTCGGTACTGCAAGTGTGCCATCCGAAACTCGAAGTCCTCGTCGGAGATGTACTTTGTCGGCGGTTTCTCCGAGTCGTCGGGGAGGATGTAGTCGCACTCGATTCTGCCGTCTACGGTGGAGAGGGATACGTGGTCGCGGTGGAACGTCGCACTGCGTTTGTCGTACACCGCGCTGTTCGCTGAGAAGTAGGGTTGTGACGTATTCTCTCCACGTTTGAGGCGTTCGACTCCGCTTTTGACGGATTCGACCGCTCGTCGAATCCCTTTCTGGACGAGGTTGGCGGTGAGGTTGGTTTCGTCGCGGAGTTGGTCGTAGAGGGCTTGTTCGGCTTTGGCTTTGGATGTGACGTGGTATCCGTCGTCGCCGTGCCAGCACCATTCGCTTGCGGTGTTGGCGCAGTGTTTGAACTGCTCGACTGTCTCGCGGAGGAGTGGGTCGGCCCCTTCGGGAGTGTCGAGTTTGATGACGGCGGTTCGACGGTATTCCACTGTGTTTCACATATTTCCCAGTGGTTATTTAATAGCTGGGAGTCAGCCTGCCTTCGTAGCGTGGTTTGTGTACCGAGTTGTCGGCTTCCTCCCCGAGGTCAAGCCTCGGGGCATCCGCCTTGACTTTTCTGTGAACTACAGTGATTCCAATACGGGCTTTCACGCAGGGTGGCATCAAGACGAAGACCACCCAGACCTCGGCTTGGCACACTTTCAGTACACGACGACTGACAGCGAAGATCGGTGGGGAGTCTCATTCGAGCACGAGACTCCATCATTGATCCTCTGGGAAATCATCGAAGAGTTGCTTGAGACCGTGCTCCCAACATACCAACAGTGATACAGAATCAAGCGCATACCCGCGTCTTTAGGCGTGGGAGGGGGTCAAAGAACGCGTGTGCCCATGTCGGCACGCATGTCACTCATCGAGATATGGTTTCTCGATCTGTTGGTCGCCCCCGATGAGTGTCGTCAGCCATCGCGTGATGATATCGAACACCGCAACGAGCGGCCCCAGTGCACGTTCGACGTACGAGATTGGGCGAGCGACACGGAGACTCCACGACTCGGCGTGGCCGAGGCCATAGGATTTCGGCACGATTTCCCCGAAAACGAGGATGAGCACACTCACCGAGAGTGTTGCGATTACGACGGTGAAACCCGGAGGAATGAACCGTGCAACCAGCAGCGTGACGATGCTGGTGATGGCGATGTTGACGAGGTTGTTGCCAACCAGCAGCGTGACGAGCAGTCGATGTGGGTTCTCACGGAGCTGTTGGAGTGTGCGGCTGTCTTTTGTGCTGTCTTCGGGAGCGGTCTGCAGCCAGTCATCCGGGAGCGAAAAGATCGCTGACTCGCTGCTGGAAAAGAACGCACTCAGCAACAACAAAATCACGACTGCGACGAGCGACGGTCCCAAAATCGAGTATGTATTCATACAACACTCGTACGGTGGTGGGCGTATGAATATCGGTGGTTGGTCGTTCCTTGGGAGGGGACTCCACGCTACTCCCTTAGTTGGATTACCAGTCGTTCGATTCGAGTTTCATCGACAGCCTCCACTTGAATGATGTACCCGTCCATATCGATCTGATCGCCAACGACAGGAACCCTGCCGAGGCGACTGAAGACCAGTCCACCGATCGTCTCGACGTCGTCGCTCTCGAATCGGGTGTCGAGTCGGTCGTTCACGTCCTGAATCGGGACCCCTCCGTCGACGACGTACGCGCCGTCGTCTCGCTTCTCGATAGACGGTTCCTGCGCAGCGGTATCGAACTCGTCTTGGATGTCGCCTACGATCTCTTCGAGGATATCCTCGATGGTCACAATCCCCTCGAAGACGCCCCATTCGTCGACGACGACGGCCATCTGGCCTTCCCCACGCGTCTGAAAGTCGGCGAGAATCGTGTCGATCCGTCGCGTTTCCGGGATGGTGAGGACTGGCCGGGCAAGGTCTCGCGCAGTCATGGATTCATCTAACTCCGTTTCGGTTTCACTCACTCGCAGGATGTCTTTCGCGTGGACGAACCCGAGCGGCTGGTCGCCATCCTCGTCGAGCACGAGATAGCGGGTGTAGGTTCCCGTCGCGACAACTGACCGGAGGTCCGGAAACGACATCGAGGCGGGGATGGTCTCGACGTCCGGACGCGGAATCATGATCTCGCGAGCGATCGTGTCGCCGAGTTCGAAGACGCTCTCGATCATTTCGACCTCGTCGACGTCGATGTGGCCCGTCTCTTCGGACCGCGTGAGGATCATCCGAATTTCCTCTTCGGTATGGGATTCCTCGCTTTCGGATGCCGGTGAGACGCCAGCGAGGCGGGTGAAGTAGTTGGCAGTCCCGTTGAAGACGATGATGCCGGGCACGAACACGTAGTAGAAGAACTTCATGAGCGGGGCGACGAGGAGCGCGATACGCGGGGCCTCTTGAATCGCGAACGTCTTCGGCGCGAGCTCGCCGAATACCACGTGGAGGAACGTGATGAACCCGAATCCGAGAACGAACGCGACGAGATGGACCGACCCCGCGGGAAGCACCCGCCCGAGGACGGGTTCGATGAGCGCTGCCACTGCCGGTTCGCCGATCCAGCCGAGACCGAGCGAGGAGAGCGTGATCCCGAGTTGACTGACCGCCAGATAGTCGTCTAGGTTCTGGATGACGTCCTGTACGGAGAGTCAAGGAGAAAGCCCCGCCCTTTAGGGCGGGGATGAATCCGGCATAATCCTCCACAGACCACCGTTCAAACACTCGGATGGATATTCCACGCTGCGTAATCCATACCTTCAAGTAATATTCTCGACATAGGTTACGTATGGCGAAACAGGTCGTCACCCGCACCTACACTGCTTCCATCAGGAACCAGCAACAGGTGTCTGACGACCTCGATTCGCTCGGGTTCGCAGCCTCGAAGCTCTGGAACNGCTTCCATCAGGAACCAGCAACAGGTGTCTGACGACCTCGATTCGCTCGGGTTCGCAGCCTCGAAGCTCTGGAACGTCGGACGGTGGGTCTGCGACCGCGTGTGGTCGGAGATAGGCCACATCCCCGGTCACAACGAACTCACCTCGTACCTGAAGTCGCACGAACGCTACGGTGACCTCCATTCGCAGTCAAGTCAGCGAGTCCTGCAAGAACTCGCTGAAGCGTTCACCGGCTGGTACGGCAAACGACGCAACGGAGACACGAAAGCGAACCCACCGAAGTACCGCAAACACGGCGACGAACACCCCCGAAGCACGGTGACGTTCAAAGCCGCCGGTTTCAAACTCGACACCCAGTACAACCGAGTCCGACTCTCCAAAGGCTCGAATCTCAAAGAGNCCCCCGAAGCACGGTGACGTTCAAAGCCGCCGGTTTCAAACTCGACACCCAGTACAACCGAGTCCGACTCTCCAAAGGCTCGAATCTCAAAGAGTATTGGTCGGACTTCATCCTCTGTGAATACAAGACAAGACCTGACGTTGACCTCTCCACTGTAGAGAGCGTTCAACAAGTTCGGGCCGTCTGGACAGGTGACGAGTGGGAGCTACACTTCGTGTGCAAGGTCGAAATAGAGGTTGCTGAAGCCCCCGGTGAGAAGACCGTGGGTGTTGACCTCGGCATCAACAACTTCGCCGCACTCGCCTACGAAGACGGCCACAGCGAACTGTATCCACTGAACTGCTTAAAGCAGGACGACTACTACTTCAGCAAACGACTCGCTCGGTGTGACGATTCAGACTCCGACCAAGCGACACGGTTGAATCAGAAGAAGTCGGCTCGCCGCACCCACTACTTCCATACACTCTCCAAACACATCGTCCAGCGATGTGTGGACGAAGAAGCTGGAACGATTGTGGTGGGCGACCTTTCTGGCATCCGAGAAGGTGAGGGGAACGGTGAGTCGAAGAACTGGGGTAAGCACGGCAACCTTGACCTGCACTCGTGGGCGTTTGACCGCTTCATCGACCTCGTTGAATACAAGTCCGAGATGGAGGGCATCACGGTCGAACGAGTGTCTGAGCGAGATACGTCGAAGTCGTGTTCGTGCTGTGGTCGTAACCGTAAATCAAACCGTGTTGAGCGTGGGTTGTACGTGTGTGATGACTGCGGTGTGGTGGCGAACGCGGATGTAAACGGTGCTGAGAACATTCGACAGAAAGTATCTCCGAGTCCTTCCGAGGATAGGAGTAACGGCTGGTTGGCACAGCCTTCGACGTTCTTGTTTGACAAGGAAACTGGTGCGTTCGCACCTCAAGAACAGGTAACGTCGTAAACCACAATATCCCAACTGCGGTCGGGAATCCTCGCGCTTCAGCGCGGGGAGGATGTCAACTGCGTGGGCCGAACTTTGACGAACGCGAACTCCGCAGCCACGAAAACGCCGTTCATGATGACGAGAAAGAACGCGAGAAGTAATCCGCCGAGAGAGAACAAATCCACCATACTCAGTTACCGATGTCGTGGCACTTGTAGGACGTGGATGTGCACTCAACAGCCGGGGCTGTCACGAAGGTGGTGGCCACAGAAGTCGCCCAGGAATGCTGTGTTCCGGCGCTGTTGGAATCCCCAGCCGCTGTTCTTTGTTGCGGCTGTGCTGAATAGAGGCGCGAATCGGTCGTCGCTCCGTCGCTCTACGTGACCAAATTGACTCGTTCAGTACAGAGAAAACAGTTACCCAAGCAGATATCTGTCTGACATATGGTGGCCAAGCAGAAATTTGCGTATATTGTTGCGACGATTATGGCTGCAGTATTGGGCGTCGTCGGAGCGTGGCTTCCATGGGTGCGAAAGCAGCCAGCCGGCATCACGGACGAATACATGGTGGGCTTGGATGCCGGCTTTTCTGACATCGACCTCCTTGTTACCATCCTTGTTGTGGCCGTCGTTGTGGCCGTCGTGTTGGGGCACTACCGGAACTGGCGACCGGATGGCATTCTCATCGGTGCTGGCGGACTGATACTCATTGTGTTCGGTAGTGTGTTCCAGAGCTACTCTGCAGTAGAGCGATATGTAGTCGAACCGGGGCTGTATCTCTTGATTGTCAGTGGTTTTCTGTTCATCCTGATCGGAGTCGTTGCAGTACTGAGTCGGCGTATGACGTTCCCACCTCAGTATCGCGACGAGGCAGTCTAGTACCCCGCCGTTCGACGACAGTCCTAGACGTTTCCGTTGATGCTGTCGGCCACGCGCTGGCGGTCGAACAGCTGTTGTGCGTCCGCAATGTCGGGATACGGGCCACCCTCGTAGGTCGGCCACGCGCCGAACTGCTCAGGGTACAGTTGCTTGGCGATCATCTCGAGTTGGAACAGGTTCATCAGCGGACCGCCGTAGCGAACTCCAATCGGGAACACGCGGTCGTTTGCGACCGCTGAGAGGCCCTGCGCAGTCGGTTCGTCGTACAGCTCCTGTTTGGTCGCCTCCCAGTTCGGTCCGAGTCCGCCGTCGACGAGGATGACGTCCGGGTCGGCTTCGACGAGCGCTTCCATGTCGATTTGCGTCCCGCTCGGGACGTCGGCGAGCGCGTCTTCGGCGTCGAACACACGCGTGTGAGCTCGGACCGTCCCGGGGCCGTTGAGCGGATACACCCAGATGCCGCCCCGCCACAGGAACCGTGCGACCGACGGTCGCTGGTCGGTCTCTTCGAGGCCAGCCGCAATCGTGTTCAGGAGGTCGCGGCGGATGTCTGCCAGCGCCTCGTACTGGTCCTGTGCGTGGAACACCGTCGCGACCTGCTCGAAAATCTCCCAGAGCGTGTAGTACTGGTACTGGTCGACCCACGCTGCCGGCGGTTCGCTGTGGTTGCGGCTCAGCGAGTTCCCGAACCACGGCGCGATTGCCGTCCGAACCTCCTCGACGTCGTCGGAGTCCCACGCCTCCATCGTCGCCATGAGCGCGGGGTCTTCGAGGTGGAGGTCGCTGTCGAGTTCGTAGAGCACCTCCTTGTCGGGATTCCAGGTGTCCGCCAGCACGGACCAATCGACCGAGACGCCGGGGAGTCGCTCGAGAAGCAGGTCGTATATCTGGCCGAACCCCTCGGGGTTGTACATCCCGTTGAGCGTCTCGCCGTGGCCGAGTGCGACCACCATGTCGGCGTGGTGGAGAAGGACCGTGAACACGTTCTCCGGGGGGTCGGTGAACGACACACGACCGGCCGGCGCGAGGGTGGCGGTGTAGCGCTCGTCGTCGGGCGTCGAAGTCGTCGTCGTGTCGGGTTGCGTCTGTGTGGTCGTCGCCTCGGACGCCTGTCCGCTACAGCCGGCGAGTGCGGCCGTCACTGCAGCGCTCCCGTACGTCAAGTAGTCGCGCCGCGTCAGTGCATCGTGTGTGTCTGACATGCATTTTAGGCCTGCCTAAAGATAGATAACAACTTCGGTTTTTAGGTGGGCCAAAATATTCTGTGCGTACCTGGCGTTCAGTGAGAAATGGACTAGCCACAGTAGCCGAACCGGGCAACACACCAAGACGACGAACGCTCACGGCAGAGCGCCGCGAGCGAACTTAAGTCGTCGTCGTGTAGAACAACCGCTGGACGTCGACGATGTTGAACACCCCGTTTCCGGTGACATCGAAGCGCTCGCGTTGCTCAGTGACCGCCTCGCTGTCTCGATGGGTGAACAGCGCCTGGACGTCGGAGACAGTGACGGTGCCGTCGCCGTTGACGTCTTCGTACACGCCATCACCATCGGGGTCGGTCGGCGGCGATTCGAAGTTACCGATCGGGTCAACTGTCGGTGCAGTCGGGTCGTCGCCGACGGTGAGACTGCGGTTGAGCGTCGTCTGCGTCCCCGTGTCGTCACTCGCCGATACGTCAAGTGTGTACTCGCCGGCGTCCGTGTCGATATAGCGCGTCGTGTAGACGTACGTCGACCCGTTTTGTGTCGCCGAGAACGCATCGAGCGTGATCGTCTCCTGGGATACCGTCTCGGTGCTCGCGAGGACGGCTTCGAGCGAGTCGAGTGACTCATTCGCTGTGACCGTGAGGACGAGATCGCCGTCGACCAGTTCGGTCGTTGCGTTGAGTGCCAGGGGCGTCGGCTCGTCGCTATCCGTGCTCACGGGATACTCGTCGTCAGCTACCCCGACGAGGTCCGGGTACGCACCCGACTCAACCTGCCACGTTTCGTCGAAGTCCAGCGCAGTCAGGTTCGCCGTGGCCGCCTCGCCCGTCATCTCGGCGGTCGAGAGCCCGACGCTCCCGTCCCCCGCTGCCGCGGAGGTTGGTTGGCCGGTAGTCTGTTCGTTCCAGTACGACCCCGTGACCGAACTGCCGTAGTAGAGGCCGCCGACGAGCCCGCCGACGGTTTCCTCGCCGGTCACGTTCGCTGTCGCGTACGAGTTCGCAACAACCCCGCTTTCGTAGTTACTCGACCCGACGAGCCCGCCGACGTAGTTCGTGCCGGACACGCGCCCGTGGGCGTGTGTCGCGGTGATGTTCCCCGAATTATACCCGACGAGCCCGCCGGTCGCGACGCTGGTGTCGTCGGTCGTCCCGACGACGGTCGCGTTCACCGCCGCGCGTTCGATCGTCCCGGGGTTCTGTGCGGCGATACCACCGGCGTACGGCCCACCGGTGATGGTCCCGGTCACGACGACGTCGCTGATGGTTCCCTCGTTTTCGCCAACGAGGCCACCTGCGCTCCCGGGGCTCTCAACCGTGGCGGCCGCGCGTGCGTGTTCGACTGTCCCGCCGTCGGTGGACGCTACCACGCCGGCGACGGTCCCGGTTCCGGTCACCGACCCGGAGACAGTCACCTCGCGGACGAGGGTGTTCGTTGCCGACCCGACGAGGGCAGCAGTGGTGAAGTCACCAGTAATGGAGACGTCGGTCAGTCGGAGGTTCGTTATCGAACTCTCCGAGGCGTAGCCGACGAGTGCGACACCACTCGTCGACGGCCGGTCAATCGTCAGCCCCTCAATCGTGTGATTCGCCCCGTCAATCGTGCCCGTGAACGGCGTCCCGAACGTTCCGATGGGTTCGAAGCCAGAGCCGTTGTTCCACGTCGCCGTCTCGGTCGCATCGATGTCCGAGTCAAGTACGTAGTGGGCATCGAGGTCGTCGCGTATCGCGGCGAGCCCAGAGGTGTTGGTGATGACGTACGGGTTCACTTCGGTCCCGTTTCCGCTCTGTATTGCGAGCGTCCCTGTCGATTCGAGGCGTGGTTGTTTCGTGGGCTGTTCTTCGTGGTCGACTGTCGTCGCGCCTGCAATCGGTGCGGTGGCCATGAGGCCGCACAGCAGGAGTATACTCGCGATATGTGTGAATTTGTGTCCCATGTATCGATGTCGCGTCGCGTCTGTTGGTCCCGTGTTCGACAACTCCCTTCGTCGCGGCATCGCGAGCGTTAGTGCTCGCTGTGAACCGGCTGCCCCGACATAGCCGGTTGTTGATAGGTTTCATATTTGTAAAGTTATGGGACACCACAGGGGTTGCGGGGTGTGGCAGCTGTGGGGAGTGAACATCTATCCCGCCTTCCTGCGATTGCTCTCGTATGAGTACGGACGACGACGGGATGGATTCGGCGGCGATAGGCACCTGGATTGCGATTGGGACCGGATTCGGCGTCGCTCTTGGTTTGGCACTCGATAATCTTGCATTGGGCATCGCAATCGGCGTGGCGCTCGGGGCCGGTCTGGGGGCTGGGTTGTCGTCGCGGTAGGGGGGTTCCGGTCGGTGGGTTCAGGGACTCGTGGCGCTGCTCAAGACTCGCGCCACTTGCGGCCGCACTCGACGCAGGTGAACAGCCGAACCTCGTAGGAGCCACCCGGTTTCGGCATCATCTCGTAGTTGGCTCGGTCGCTGTCGCAGTCGTCCGCCGGACACGGTTCCTGCATCGTCTCGGTGGAGCCGTGGGTCGCGTCGGCCACGGCGGGTGCGCCGTCGTCTCGCTGTCCATCTTGAATCGCCATCGCCGCTTCCGCGTTCGCGTCCCGCGGCTCTTCGTGCGCACAGGAGCGACACACCCACGTGTCACCCTCTGTGTGCATTATCGACCCGCATTCGGAACAGAATTGCATTTACCGGAGGAACACACGGGTCGCAGATATATGTATTAATTTCCGATTCGTCGTCCAGGTGCCTCCTCGTGCTGACAGTACGGCCGACTCTCGTTACCCGGCTCTTCGGGCAGGTCGTCGCGTTACTGGGAGGTTTCACTCTCGAGAACAACAACGGTACCGGAGCAGTCGAATATGTGCTCCGAAGTTAGGAATCAAACTATAATAGTTTGAGCTATAATAGTTCAAACTCTAACTCTACGGGTCAATCACGAAGGCAGAACCCCACGACGGGAGGACTCTTCGCACACCGTGTTCGATTTGAATTCACCGCTCGAATCTCGGTTTGATCGGCGTCTGAGCCGATATTGCGTAGTCGACGCTTCCGGACAGATTTCATTTCGACGATGGTGTGGGGTGACGATCTAGTCGGTCGTTCGACTTCTACAGTCCACGAGTCGATGTGGTGAACAGCTTGAGTCAACAGTCGGTCGTAGACTCGGTACCGCGCTCGATTGTGGTCACGGGGGGACACCGTTTTGCAAGTGTTTTGAGAGCACAGAGGGACAGAGTAGGTTCACGAACGGGGGTGACCGAAGTCCTGAGTGCTCCACACCAGACCAATCTGTGGTGTTTTTCTGACCCGTTGAGTGGTTCTCAACTGAATCACACAGTTGCGTTGTCAGCGTCAGTAGTCCTGTTGACCAGGACAGACACACCGTTTTGCAAGTGTTTGACTGAGACAGACGAGGTGACGCTTCTGTAAGAACGGGTACTGTTGTTCACGGTACACAACTCGCGCGAGAGTTGCATTGGTAGTCACCCAGAAACGACCGCGACGCCGCAAGTCCCGTTACGGTATAATATTCCACCCTCCAAAGTGTTGCATGTGCTCTGGTTCTTTATCACACTCCCACACACCGTTTTGCAAGTGTTGTTGATCACGTCGTGAGATATGGGGTTCACCTAAGCGGTAGCGCGGAGGCTCCTTCGTCAACGAACGAGCAAAGCGAGTGAGTAGGGAGGGGAGGAAGCGCGTTCGTTTCGAGAGCAAACGCTTATTCCGATGCCTCGCCGACCGTGAGTGGCTTTCTGGTCGGTTCGCATTCTGTTTTCTCTAGTCCACGGAACGAGCACGGCGAGGGATTCGAGGAGGAGTCGACCGTGGACCCGTTGCCGTACTCAATTGTAGACAGAGGGGGACACCGTCTTGCAAGTGTTTCTTGCCGTTGTTGTCCTCGAGCGATACGCGGGAAAGGATCGGAAAATAACACTTGGAAAGTGGTGTGTTCCACATATAAGAGAGTTACTAACACTTAGAACACTCTGATGGGTGGTTTTATAAATAGGCCTGTCGTATTTAGCGTAATGACCCATCATGAGTTCCGAAAAACACGGGATATCTTCATCACGAAGGACGTGTTTTCAGAGAACTACTCTCCAGAGGTACCCATCGAGCGTGATGATGAGATTGATGAGTACATGACTGCACTCGAGGACTCGCTCTTCGGGGATCAACCATCGAACATCCTCACGTACGGAAAGACAGGCGTCGGAAAGACTGTCGTCACGAAGTACGTCCTCAACCTCCTTGTTGAGACAGCAACTGAGCGCGATGTCGACATTGAATACTTCGAGGTGAACTGCGGCAGCAATCAGACGTCGTACCAAGTGGCCCTCTCACTCCTCAACAAGATTCGTGCACAAACAGGACAGTCACCGCTGAACCGCGGCTACGGTTTTTCCGAGGTCATGTCGCGGTTGTACGAACAGATTGAGTCGCTGGATGCGACGGTCTATGTGATGATTGACGAAATCGATTACCTTGGCGGTGATGACCGTATTCTCTACGAGCTACCACGAGCGTACAAGAACGGCTACTTGGATACGAGCTTTGTCGGCGTCATCGGTATCTCGAACGACTACTCATACCGACAAAACCTCTCGTCGAAAGTCAAGGATACGCTTCAGGAACGTGAGATTCGATTTCCGCCGTACAACGCTAGTGAACTGCAGTCGATTCTCCGTGAGCGGGCAAGTGAAGGCATGAAATCCGGTGTCGTCGGTAATGGTGTAATCGAGCAGTGCGCAGCACTCGGTGCCCGCGATACGGGATCGGCCAGACAAGCAATCGATCTCCTCCGGGAAGCGGGAAATGTCGCCGAAGAAGCGTCAGCAGGTGAGGTTGAAGTCAGCCACGTCGAACACGCAAAGGAGCGAGTCAAACGCGGTCGTATCCGGGACGGAGTCACCGACCTGACCGATAGTGGGCTGATGGTTCTACACGCGGTTGCGAGCCTCGCTCGGAGTGGTGAGACACCAACTCGGCTCAAATCAATTGTTTCGGTATACGAGGAAATTGCGACGCACTACGGACGCCGTCCACTCGGCGAGTCGCGTATCAGAGACCATGTGGGAGATCTGACTATGCTCGGGTTTGTGACTGAAGAACGGAAGAACCTCGGCCGAGCAGGAGGACAATTCTATCAATACTCACTTGCAGTCGATAGTGACCTCGTGTATGACGTCGTCTCCGAACGACTGTCGTAACGAGGGACGCAAATTCGTGTGCGGCTACTCAGCTATATCTTCAGGGACACCGTTTTGCAAGTGTTTACTGGAAAACCCTTACAAGCACAACCGGAGTTGGCTGCTTGAGCAGGTTTCGAATTGAGAAAGAACACTTGCAAAACGGTGTGTGGGTGTCGTATAAAGAACCAGAACACACGGAACACATTGGATGGTGGTGCGATATAGCTCAACCCGTTATGCTGGGGTGCAGATTAGCTGAAAATCAGCGCTAAGCCTCCTTCCTCAAGGAGCGACCGAAGGGAGTGAGTAAGGAGGGAATACAGCGTTCACGAGAGCAATCATGTGGGCGAACGAGACACAGGGCGTCTCGTCAACGCCGCACGATTAGCAAACACGTTCGACACTCTGCCCACAGGCCAACGTTTCACCATAACCATTATCCGAAGATGAACGCGAGCAGTGCGGCAACTGCAAGTATACCGAGACACACCCACAGGAACGATTTCACTGTCGACGTGAGAAGCGACGATCCACCGCCTCCATCGGTGTAGCCCATCGATTCGAGGATGTCGGAACCGGTGGTCGACGAACCTGAGTCTCGGTGCCCCTGCGGTGCGTCCTGTTCGGCAGTCTCTCTGCCGACTGCACTTCCGAACCCGGCACCTGACGGATCTTCCTGGACCAGACGTTCATTAATTGGTTCGGTGACACTAATAGTAGTGGCTTCCGAACCGAGCGCGCGAGTCGACCCAGGGAACTCACGACTGAGGTTTGTTAACAATCGTTAACCGCCGCTGGCACCTAGTGGAATGCCAGTATGACCGCCGACGAAGCGTCGGAATACGGACCGACACCGGAGCAGGCGTTTGCCGTTCTCGGCCACGAGACGCGGCTCGCGATCCTGTTTGCGCTCTGGGAACACCGGCGTCTCGACGAACACGTTCCGCAGCACCCGATGACGTTCTCAGCGTTACGAAAGACCCTCGGGATGCGGGACGGCTCGCAGTTCAACTACCACCTCAAGCCCCTCCTCGGTCGATTCGTCCACCATGTCGCGGACGGGTACGTGCTCCGACGGGAGGGCGAGCGTGTGGTCAGCGCCATCCTCGCCGGCGCGTTCACCGACGAACTCGTGTTCGACGCCGTCCCGAACGACAAGCCGTGCGAACTCTGTGGCGGCCGAACCGTCTTCGAGTGCAACACGGAGCTGACCCGTGGGTACTTCGCGATCAGGTGTACCGAGTGCGACGGAGCGTTCGGTGGCACCGGCTTCGACGGGACGTTGAGCCTGACCGAATCGCTCTCGCCGGTCGGGACTCGCAGTCGAGACCCCGCGGAGTTCTACCGGGCACTCGACGTCATGGTGAAACACCAGATCATGTCCGCAATCGAAGGCGTCTGTCCCGACTGTACCGGCACCACGAGCGCGACGCCCCACGTCTGTCGGGACCACCACGTGGAACCGGGTCACCGCTGTGTGTCGTGTGACACCATCTTCGAGGTCCAGTACGACATCGTCTGTGACGTCTGTCACCAGCGATTCAGTATTCCGAGCAACCGCTGTTTGCTCACCGAGCCGCGAGTGCTCGTCTTCCTCGAAAACCATGGCTACGACCCCTGGTACGACTGGCTGTTGATCGAACTGGAATTAGTCCACCGCCAGACCGTTCTTTCGGAGACTCCGTTCGAACTGGAGATGGTCCTCGAGGCCGACGGGGACCGACTGGTCGCGACCCTGGACAACAACGGGGCCGTCACAACCCTCTGTAGATGCTCTCGAGAGCAGTCATGACAGGAGACTCAGGCTACTGAATTTCAGTCCGATCCTGGATAGAAATATAATTCAGCTTACATATATGCCCTGAGACGCCGTCAGTACTCACGAGGAGACATGACCAGATTCGAACCGGTTGGACGAAGCGCGATTGAACAGCCCGACGGTGTGTTGCGCCGGACCGTGTTGAAAGCCAGTGCCCTGACCGTCGCCGCGCTCGGCACGAGCGTTCCCGTTGCCGCCGACCCGATAGATCACAACGGCGAATCGAAAGCAGACCGCGACGTCGACAGCCCCGTGGGCTTTACCGTCGACCTCCTCGCAGGGCACGCGCCGTTCCCCGACGAGGTTGCCGCGACGTTCCGGCTGAAATACGAGGATGGAGACGGAACCATCGTCTCCAATTTGCCACGGGACGCGTCGACGACAGTCTTCGCGAAGGTGACGTGGGACCCCGAGGGGACCTCGGGCTGGCACACCCACCCCGGACCGGTCATCGTCAGCGTCGTCGAAGGCGAACTCGAACTCATCAACGAGCGCGACTGCATCACTCGGACCTACTCGGCGGGTGAAGCCTTCATCGACCCCGGGCAGGGAAACATCCACATCGCGTCGAATCCGAGCCAGCGCGACATCGCCGTCGCCTACGCGACGTTCCTCGGCGTGCCAGCCGGCGCGCCGGCGACGGTGCTGGTGCCTCCGGTGTCCTGTGAGTAGACGCTGGGTCCTGCGTATCCAGCGTCGGGTGTTTGCGTCATGCTCGGCGGGCATTGCGAACTCGGCCGGGCGCCGTGCTGTGTCGTGTGGGTTCGGGAACTGGCGTGCGGTGGCGGCCCGTTAGCGGGGACGCCGTGGAGCACGGTTCGTTACGCTGCTGATTGGTTCCCCGCACCCACGTCCTCGGGTGCCTGCTGGAGCCACGCGTCGAAGTGAACGTTCGATTGGCCCGCGCTGTTCGGGTCTTCGGAGACGGCTGCACCGCTGCCGTTCGCGAGTGTCCCCGTTTCCGGGTCCGCGAACGGTGCGTCCACGTCCGCGGCGCTCGATGGCCCGTCGCTCGCACCCCAGTAGTTCGACGTCGCATTCACCACGTCGGCGTTCTGATTCAACACGCCGTACGCGGTGTTGTTGGCGATGCGGTTGTCGTGGACGGCGACGAATGCAGCGCCCTCGGCCGTGGGCGAACAGACTGCCGACGCCCGAAGGGTGATGCCGTGTTCGTTGTGCTGGATGTCGTTGCCCTCGACGACGAGGTTGCGGTCGAGCGCCCTGACGAAGATGCCGTCCGTGTTGTTCATGATGTCGTTCCCGCGAATGTCGTTCGCGCGGTCATCAGTCGAGTCGACGAAGGAGATCTCGACGCCGATTGCGTTGTCTGCAAGCGTGTTCCCCTCGATGGTGTTGTTGTACGAGTTCGCCCGAAGCGACACGCCGACGTCAGTGTCGGTAATCGTGTTGGCTGTGATCGTGTTGTCCGTCGCGAGTTGGCTCATGACGACTCCGGTTTCCGCCCCGGAAATCGTGTTGTTCCGGACGGTGTTCGACCCGGCGTTTCGGAGGGCGATGCTCCCGCGTGGCCCCGTACCGGGGTTGGTGAGGACGTTGTCTTCGATGGTCACGGCCGACGCGAACGAGACGGTGATGTCGCTGTGGGTGAGCGTGTTATTCGCGACGCGCGTCTGGGTCGGGACGCCGCGGGCCAGCCCGACCGCAATCGAGCCGTTCACGACCTCGTTGTCGACGAGGTGGGTGTTCGTGACGTCATCGGACGCGTGTTCGACGGTGATCGCCCCGTTGACGATGCGGTTCGACGCGACGACGTTGTCGGAACTGCCGTCGTTCACCGCGGGATCCGAGGTGCGGACCTGAATCGCGTCTCCCGACTCGGCGGTCGCGACCACGTCGTTCCCGCTGACGATGGCGTCGTTGACGGTATCGAGGCGGATGCCAACCGTCTCGTAGGTCGTGATCGCGTTATCGACGACTTCGATTCGGTTCGACCCCGCTGTGCGGACCGCGCTCTCGACGTGCTCGAAGGTCGAGTTCCTGACCATCGCTCCGTCTGAAGCGGTCTCGTATCCCGGCCGGGTGTCGAGCGAGCCAACCTGGACGCCGATAGCTGTCTCGGTCACCGTGAGGTCAGTCGCCGTCGCGTTCGGCGCGAAGACGAAGTTGAGGCCGGTCCCCCAGGAGTCGACGGTGAGGTCGCGGACGGTGACGTTCGCGTGGCCGTCTGCAGTCCGGTTTTCGGTCTGGTTCGCGTTGACCGCGACACCGTCGCCGTCACCGGTCAGGGTGTGACCGTTCCCGTCGACGACGACATCACTCGATTCGATGTCGAGACAGGGACTGGCGGTGGCGTTCGTGATGTCGGTCCCGAGCGTGTAGACACCGGGGTCGGTGATGGTGGTACACTCGGTGATCGGCTGTGAGTGAGGTGTCTGTGCCGTACCAATTGTGGGTGCCGCCGTCGACGCCACTACGAGGGCCGTCACGACGGCGACTGTCGCAAGTAATCGTCGCATCCGCGTGGGAGTGGTCAGTGTTACCGCATTATTATCAGTCGGCTAAGGTCTGCAATTGGGAGGTTTCGCGTGGTGATGCGGGGGTTTGGGTGCATGGATACTCGTTCGGTGGGAGACGCCTGTATTCGGCACGGTGTCACTCGGTGCGAGGTGTGGGGGTCAGTCGGCCTATAGTAGCGTTTGCAACTGGTTACACATCCAATCGCGCGACAGCGTGCGATTGAGTGTGCATTGACTTGCAAACGCTACTATAGACAGTATGCGTGAGCTCGTCGACGCTGGTGCTGATTTTGTTGGTGCGGTGCTGCAGACAGGCCGCGGCTTGGTCCAGACGATAGAAAAGTTCACAGTCAGTAGACATGATCGGAGACTATGAACCGTCGCGCCTTCCTTGGAACTGCTTCTGCAGTCGGGATATCATCTCTTTCCGGGTGTGGCACCCTCGAAACGGTCGAAGAACCGTTCGTCACATACCAACTCGACGGGATCTTCACAGACAACGCGGTCGACGAAGCAATCGAGTTCACAGTGGAGATACTGGATGGAACGGACCCGATATACGACACCACCGTTTCACTCAGTACACTCGGCGCTGACGACGGCGACTCCTCCACGGTGATCGAAGCGCCGTGGATGGATGAGAACGCACGGTACGGGATTCGAGTTATTCCTCCCGAAGGTACGCAGACGCCTCGTGGCGACCTGCGCGTAACAGGAGGACGCCGAGCGCGACGAACCAAACGATCTGGGTGAGACCGAAGATGCCACCGCCGATCTCACCGAGCGCTGGAATCGCCGAGAGGATGCCTGCAGCCCCGACTACGAGTCCGAAATAGTTCACCAGACGGTGGAGCGCTCGTGTCCGGAGCGCGACCACACTCACGAGCAGCGTCCAGAGGCCGCCCACGATCTCGTTGCCACCGCCCAGCCCATCGATGACCGGGCTGAGTGCCAGCCAGACCGTCGTCGCCTGCGTCGGGTCGGTACTGTAGAGGTTGACGACGACGCCCGTCGCGAGGGTGGCGACCATCCCGCTGGCGATGACGAGCCCGGCCCAGATGAGTCCGAACGCGGTCGTCGCTCGCATCAACATCGGTGCACCGGCCGCGAGGCGCTCGTGGAGCGCCAGAACGAGTGCCACCAGCACGATGCCGAAGACCACGTAGATGAGCAGGTACATCGCGGACAGACTCGTCTCGTTCGCGACGAACAGTTCGACCTGTTGGAGCGCACCGGTGACGCTCGCGAAATCAAGGATGACGAGGAAGTACGCGATTCCGGCCACGTAGATGGCCGCCTCGATCAGCGCAGCGAGGCCGCCGACCGTCAGATAGTTCCAGCGGCCCACCGTAGGCGACTGCTCGATACCCTCTACTGCTTGACCCGTCGTTGCTACCATACGTTATCTGCCGCAGGGACATTACCGCCAGAGGAGATAGCCGTATCGAGTACGACTCTCTCCACCAGCCAGACGCCCCCGAGGTAGTGCGGAGGTACCCGTCGTCGTCGACCGTGGGTGAGCGCACGCGTCACCAGCGATGGCCTTCGATTGGGCAGCGGACTACCTGAGTGGATTTCGACCGAGCATCGTGGCGATGCCGGCGAGCAAACGCAGGAGTGGTCGCTGAACCAGCCACGGGACGCCCGCGAGACGCACGTCCGAACGGTAATGAGAAAGGACTGCCGCCACCGCGAACACATCCGGTTTCCCTCCCGCCACGGCCTCGTAGAGCGCCCGAATTGCGGCTTCGAACTCGCCTGGTGGGCGGAGCGTCGTCCGAACGACGAGGGTGTCGACGCCGCCGTTTCGGATACTGTGGGGCTCGCCGGGTGCGATGGTCAGCGATTCGCCGGGAAGCAGGACGTGAGGTTCACCGCGAGTCGTCACCTCTGCCTGACCCGCGATTACGGAAAGTCAAGGAGAAAGCCCCGTGCTTCAGCGCGGGGATGAATCCGACACCCCTTCCACATACGGTGTTCGACGTGTTGAACGGATGTTTTTAAGTAGTCCGTCAGGGTACTAACATCTATCCGAGGCGGCACGCCCGCCCTACTAATCGGACAATATCGGGATTCCCCGATTCCAAGCAGAAAGCACCCCTTTCTGTGCCGGAACACGGGGTGCAGAAAGCAAGTATCTCTGAATCCCTCACGGGATAGGAGTAACGGCTGATTGGCACAGCCAGTAGTTGTCCACACCGGGGGGCTACGAATCTTAAACATCCCAACCCAGCGGTGCGGTGCCGTGGGAATCCACGCCCTTCAGGGCGGGGAGGATGTCAAGGACACTTTAGAGCACCGTTATGCTGGTTCGACACCTCTAGAGGCGAATGGCTGGAGCAGCTGTTACCCCAGATCAGGAGCGGAGCGTCGAGTATCAGCGACCGTCCACAACCGAGACATCTGTCGGGCGAGCGAGCGTGATTGCTGGACTCGCACTCTTGCTGATGACTGTCCTCGCCGTCTTCGCGAACTTCGTCGTGTTAGACGGGCTCGTTACACGGGGGGACGCTACCGGAACGGCGACCGCTATCCTGGGTGCCGAAGGGACATTCCGACTCGGTATCGCGGCGCTCTTCGCGGTCGCCGTACTCGATTTGACCGTTGCGTGGGCGTTGTACACCGTATTCAAGCCGGTACACGCTGGCGTCGCGCTCCTCTCGGGATGGTTTAGAGCTGTCTTCGCTGGCATCTTCGTCGTTGCAATCAGTCAACTCATGAGCGTCCCGCAGCTACTGGGTGCAACCGGGACTGGATTCACCACGGAGCAACAGGCCACTCAGGCACTGCTGAGCATCGAGGCGTTCTACAACATCTGGGACGGCGCACTGATTCTGGTCGGCCTCCATCTGGTGTTGGTCGGTTATCTGCTGTACAAGTCTGCGGCTGTCCAGTTCTACACCTCGGGCTACGTGCCGAAGGTGTTAGGAATGCTCCTCATTCTCGCTGGCATCGGCTACGTGGTGGATAGTTTCGGACGGGTGCTGTTCGCTGGCTACACCTTCGAGGTTGCTGCGTTCACCTTCGTCGGTGAAGTGTTGCTGATTCTCTGGTTGCTCATCTATGGGCGCCGGATCAGGCTGGACGAGGATAGTGTGGACGACGAGCCGATATCCGTGACGACCTGAGACCGGGACTTACGGCGATTCGAGGAGAACGCCCACGACTGCGGTCGTGTAGAGGCCCTCACACCGTCGAGCGTTCGAGGATATCGAAGACGTCGACTGCTTTGTACTCCTGGTTGCGCTGTTTTCCGGTTGCTTCGACGATGAGACCGTCTGCTTCCAGCTCCTCGATTGCATTGTACGCCGTCTGTCGGCTGACGTCAAAGCGTGATTCGACCTCGTTCGCGGTGAAGTGTGACACCCTCCCCGGCGTAAACGCCGGGGCTTCCCACGCATGGGGAATGCCAGTTAGTCGTCGTCGATGCTCGACCCTGCCCGGTTCGGCGAACTCGCTGGCTCGGCACCCGTCGAGTCGCTCGTGCCGGAGAGGAGTGGCTCAACCTGATGGAATTCCCGGAGCATGCCAGCGATGGCGATGACAGAAATGAGTGCAAATGGGAATCCAGTGATGATTGCCGACGAGCGGAGCGCGTCGATACCGCCACCGACGATGAGGAGCGACGCGAGCCCTCCCATGAGGGCACCCCAGATGACGCGGTTGACAGTCGAGGGGTGCTGCTTCCCACCTGTCGTGAGCATCCCGAGGGCGAGTGTCGAAGAGTCTGCAGACGTGATGAAGAAGGTGACAACGAGGAACAGAAACACGGCCGAAAGCACGCCACCAAATGGCAACGAGCCGAACAACGGGAAGCCGGAGACGGCAACGCCGTGTTCAGCAACCATCTCGAGCATCGGTGCGATGTTCTGCCGTTCGAAGAAAATAGCACTCCCACCCATCGTGAGGAACCACGGCGTGGTCGCAACGGTTGAGCCCACGAGTGCTGTGGCGACGACTTGCCTGATCGTCCGCCCACGTGAGATCCGGGCCACGAAAAGCCCACCAAATGGTGCCCACGAGAATACCCATGCCCAGTAAAAGACAGTCCAGTTGCCGACCCACTCGCCAGATCCCGTCGCGTTGGTGTACAACGACATCTCGAGGAATCCAACGAAGTAGCGTCCCATCGCCTGGAGCCCAGTATTCATGATGTAGTTGGTTGGCCCCAAAAGGAACGTCATGGCCGTCAGGACGGCGAAGACGCCCATATTGAATCGTGAAATTCGGGCAATACCCTTCTTGACGCCGAGTGCAACCGAGGCGGTGAACGCAACCGTCAGCCCCGTAATTACCAGTACGGTCCCGGTATCACCGATCGAGACGCCGAAGTTGTACGTCAGCCCAGTGAGGAACTGCTCCCCGACGAATCCAAGCGTGGTTGCGATCCCACCAATCGTCGCGAACACCGCCAGTATATCGATTCCCTTCGCTAGAACGCCGTCAAGCTTGTCGACGCCGACGAATGGCGCGATAAGCGTCGACACTCGCATCGGAGCATCCTTCCGGAACGCGTAGTACGCAATCGGGAGTGCGACGATGAGGTACGGAACCCAGTACGAGATCCCCCAATGAAAGAGGGTGTACTGAATTGCCCCGACCGCCGCGGTCGCCGATTGGGATTCGCCCCCGATGAGTGGCGGCACCGTCTGGTAGTGACTCAACGCCTCTGCAGGGCCCCAGAAAACGATCCCTGCTGCAATGCCTGCCGAGAACATCATCGAAAAGTACGACAGCAACCCAAACTCGGGGTCTTCGTCTGGTTTGCCGAGTTTGATTCGTCCCCACGGACCAACCATCAGCCAGAGGCTGAACATGACCATCAGGAACATCGTTCCGATGTAAACCCACATATACTCCGTCCAGAGGAACGTATTGATCTGCCCCATGGCGTTTGCAGATGCAGTCGGGTTGGTGAAGAACACGACAATCGCGAGCAGCGATACCGAGAATCCAATCCCGAAGATGGTGAAGTCAAGTTCGTCGATGAACCGTTTTATTGGTGTGTTATTTTCTACCATTTGTCACGATGTCTTCCGTCATGGCGTCTCAAATTTCGGGTTGAATATGACTCCTGTTTAAGTCAACGCCGGTTCTCGACTGTGCCGGTCTTCCAACGATTCGAGGATATTGACTACGAATTTACAGTAACTCGCCGGAAGGCGTGTCAATCAGAGAATAAGATGGGAGTCTCGGCTGTCTATCACTCGGTGCGAGGTGTGGGGGTCAATTGGGTCATCCTGTCGGCGTCCGCTGTTCAATGGCAACGAGTGAGTCGTCGAGTGCTTCGAGAACGTCGCGAGTGCTTGGTTCGCTCCCCCAGGAGTACCGAGAGGTCGTGGTAGTGAGGCCGACTTTTGCACCGACGACGAGTGATGAGGGTGGTTCGCTCTCGCTGTATCCCTGCGTGTTGAACACGTCGTTGAACGCGTCGCTCCGGGCCCACGACAGCCACGTTGTTTCAGCGTTCTCCCCGAGGAGTGCCAGCACTCGGTCGTCGATCAGCCACTCGACCGCCTGCGTGGCGTTCGTGTTCGTGTCGTCGGGGAGGACGAGTAAGTCGGCGTTGTGGGGTGCGCTCACCGTCTCGATGTCTGGGGGCATCGAGAGGTCGACTTCTTCGGCGACGTACACCGGCGTCACGTCGAGACGCTCGTAGGTTGGCTTCTCAGTGTCTGAATCGTCCGTTTGGAGGGCCAAACACCCAGCGAGTGAACTGAGAGCCGCGATGCCGCACGCACGGAGGGCGGTCCGGCGGGTGCAGTAGGGCATAGCAGTGAGTTAGTCGAGGGGACTGAAAATGTGTTGGAGAGCTAACTATATTCGGTTGGTTCTCGCAGGTGACCGTAGTCGTCTCTCGTCTGGTGGACGAATCGTTCCGTGAGTTCAACAGCACGCCCTCGACTGACTCACACCAGATTGACGATAGGTTCTTGTCACTTGGCGAGAGCCACCACGTATGGACGGCAAACGAGTTCTCGTTACTGGCGGGGCCGGCTTCATCGGCTCGAATCTCGCAAATCATCTTGCGGAGGATAACGACGTCATTGCAATCGACGACCTCTATCTCGGGACGCCCGAGAATCTGGATGATGACGTCGAGTTCCACGACATGACGGTCCTCGACGACGACCTCCCGACCGAGGGCGTCGACGTGGTGTTCCATCTGGCGGCGCTGTCGTCGTACAAGATGCACGAGGAGAACCCGACGAAGGGTGCCCGTGTCAACATCGAAGGCTTCGTCAACACGGTCGAGCAGGCGCGAAAGGACGGCTGTGACACGGTCGTGTACGCGACCACGTCGTCGATCTATGGCTCGCGGACGGAACCGTCGCCCGAGGATATGCCGGTCGAATCGCGGACCGGGTACGAAGCGTCGAAGTTAGGCCGTGAGCGCTACGCGGAGTACTTCCACCATCACTACGACATGCAGCTCGCGGGCATGCGTTTCTTCTCGGTGTACCAGGGCTTCGGCGGTGCAGAAGAACACAAAGGCGAGTTCGCGAATACGGTCGCGCAGTTCACCGACAAAATCGCGAACGGCGAGTCGCCGGAGCTGTTCGGTGATGGGTCCCAAACGCGTGACTTCACGCACGTCGATGATATCGTTCGGGGGATCGAACTCGCGGCTGACGAGCGGCTCCAGGGCATCTACAACCTCGGGACTGCCGAGAGCTACTCGTTCAACGAGATGGTCGAGATGATTAATGAGGTCCTCGGGACGGATGTCGAGCCTGAGTATGTGGAGAACCCCTTCGAGGTGTACGTCCACGACACGAAAGCAGACTACTCGAAGATCCACGAGGCGACCGGGTGGGAACCCCAGGTGTCGTTCGAAGAGGGTGTCGAGCGGGTTTGTCAGCCGTATCTCGACGACTAACAGAGACTTTCGCGGGAGTGTGTTTTAGCGACGCAGTTCCACCAGCGCTTCGTCACACTGTGGGCAAATGAGTCGCTCGACGGTCACGGACGCACAACACGTCTCGTGAGTCACCTGCTCGTATTCGGTCGGTTCGTCACACCGAAGGCAGCGGTCAACCGTTGCGCGGACGCTCCGAAGGAGGGCGGCGATTTCGTCCGGCGGGCGTTCGCTCCACCCGGTATACCGTTCCGAGAGGACCGCTTTCGCCCGAAGGTCTGCGTCAAGCGCAAGCGGTGACGGCCACGCTGCGATAGGGTCGCTGTCATCGGAAAGCGTGTAGCGACCCTGCTGGCTGGTGAACGAACCGTCGGTCGACGGGAGTTCGAGGACGTCGCGTGCGAGCGAAGCCGATGGCGACTGCGGCGGGTCAACCGCGGCCAGCGACGCTTTGAACTCCGGGTCGAGAGCGAAGTCTCCATCCGAGGACTCGCGTAAAAGCCCCTGCGAGAGGAGCCACGCGTCGGTACTCTCGTCGCGTGACGTCAACAGCGGCTGCTTGCCGAACCACGCGAGGAGCCGTGACGGCAGGTAACGCTTTGTTAGTGCCGGCGTGCCCGGAACGAGGTACCCTCGAAAGTACACCGTCGCGAGCGCCCCAGTCAACGCCACAAGGGCCGCGACACCGGACAGCGGTATCAAGGCGACCGCGACGAGTACCGAGAGACCAACGTTCACTACCGTACAGGCCCAACATCGGTTCGATCCAGTGTACTCGTCTCGACGCAGTCGGTCACCGAGGCCGTGCGTGATGTGGGATAGAGACACGGATGTCACCGCTCCTACTCAGCACCAGTTTGTCCGGTCAACACAGACCTCTTCGGCGACGGCTTCACCGCATCCGGAGAGGGCGTCGGCCACGTCGCAGATGATACCGACGAAGCCGACACAGGTCAGACCAGCGATGGGGACTGCGATCCCGGTTAGCCCGCAGATGAACGCACCGGTTGCCGCACAGCCGACGCTACAGGTGAGACCGACGGCGAACCCACAAGCGTAACAGCCGTCGATGTCGACGTCGTCGTCGAGGAGGTCCCACGCGAGGTTCGTCAGGTCACTCCCCGTGGTGAAGCCGTCGTAAATCTCGTCGATAACGGCGTTCGTGTCGACGTTGTTGACGGCCCGCCGAGTCGCATCGGCATCGAGGTTAAGCTCGGTAGACGCCAAGCCATCAGTGTTGTTTGCGGCGGACACCGTCTGTTCACCAGCGCCGGCGTCGAATCGCTCGATACGAGTGGTGAATCCGTCTTTCGTCTTGTGCGTGTAATCAAGAACACTCAGAATGAGCGAATCTGACGTGGCGTCTTCGGCGAGTACGACGGCAGCTTCGGCATTAGGATTCGGGTGCTTGACCGGGTACTCGACGACGTACCGGTGAATCTTCTTGCCGTCCGGCGCATCGTCGGCGGCGATCTCGACTTCGCCGACGGTGACCGACTTGCCGCGAGACACCGTCCCGTCGCGGGACTTCGCCTTCGCTTCGAGGCGGTCGAACTCGGCGGTCTTCGCCAACCGGTTTGCCACTTTCCTCTCATCTTTGCCATCGAGAATGCTGATGTTCTCGGAAGCGACGACGTTCCCAGCGGCGACAGGGGACAACGCGAGCCCCGTTCCAACCGCGCCGGCGCGACGAACGAAACTGCGTCGGTTGAGTCCGCTTGTCTCCTGTTCGTTACTGTCGTGTTCGTTGTCGTTAGCGTGGGTCATCGTGTTACCCAATCGACACCATGGCCGGGGCACCCATTGCTTCATGGACCGTTGGAGAGTCGCATCCACTGCAGTAGCTGCGTACGGGGTGACACAGCGACACAGTAGTTGCACGAATACGTCACGCTCTGCGGAGACGGTGCAGTTCGGAACTGGTGACTGTAATCCAGATTTCAGTCAACAGAAATGTCATGTTCTGTAGGTCAAAACTCGTCGGTGATGCCGTCTCCAGCCACCGAAGAGATAATCGACCTCGTCACCCGCCGGTGGAACGTCTTAGAGTCGCTTTCGGATCGTGCATTATCCAAGCCGGAATTAGAGGCGACACTCGAGGTCTCTCGTTCGACGGTAGATCGGGCAATCGGTGAACTCGAAGCGGCGTCGATGGTCGTCCGCGACCCGTCGAGCGGCTACCAGTTGACGGAGTTCGGTCGGCCGGTGTATCGGCTGTGCAAACGGACTCGACGGTGCCTCGATGCCGTGACTGAAGCATACTCCCTCGGGTCGGCAGTTCCATCGGGCGCGAACGGCGAGCTACCGATGTACGACGGGGCGACACTCGTGTCCACGGAACCGCACGTTCCAGACAAGCCACTGCAGCACCTCCTGGACAGGATGCGCGAGGCGGAGTCACTGCGGGGGTACACCCCGGTCGTGTTACAGCAGTATGTCGAAGTATGCAACGAGCACGCCACGCGCCGAGAGGCCGACGTCGAACTAGTCGTGCCTCCACAGGCACATCAGTGCCTGCGGACGACGTATCCCGACGAGTACCAACGCGCGCTTCGGACCTCACGTGTTCGCCTCCACGAAACGGCGGCCTCGCTGCCGTTCGGACTGCTCGTTTTCGATGAGAGAGCGAATCGGACGTGCGCGCTTGTGTCGTACTCGAAGGCCGGAGCGACGGGCGTGCTGTTCAACGATACGACCTCGGCGATTGGTTGGGCGACGCAGACGTATCGCGAACTCAAGGCAGATTCGACCCCAGTCGACCAGCCGAAGGCGACGCACTGACATCCTCCCCGCACTAACCAACGGAGGGTTCTCCATACTTCTCCGTAACCGTGCGCTCATCCGTCAAACTCCGGTGAAAACAGCTCTTCGACGGAACAATCGAAATAGCGCGCGAGCTTGAACGCGAGTTTGAGCGACGGGTCGTACCGCGAGTGTTCGATGGCGTAGATGGTCTGTCGGCTGACGCCGACCGCAGTCGCCAGCTCCGCTTGAGTGATGCGTTCTTCCGCTCGCTTTACTCGGATGTCGTTTTCCATCGATGTCAGACGCGCTGTCGGAGTTCGGTCGCGCCGAGGACACAGAACACCGTCCCGAGACCTGCGACCGCGAGGAAGGTGACTGCGCTCGGGACCTGCTGGGTACTGAGAGCGTACGACGCGAACAGGCCGACTAGCGACGCGAGCATGACACCCCCGGTCGTACTGAGAGCACGGTCGATGTTTCGCACGTCGCGCTCGTCAACCACGTTGTCGGAGGGCGACTCACCTCGAACGACGTATCCGACGTTCGCGAAGACGGTGATGACCGCAGGAACGACCACTAACTCACCGACCGAGGGAGAAGTGTCCACACCGAAGAACGGCGGCACAACCGCCAGCAGGAGCGCCGGAACGACGAACAGCAAGAAACTGTACGTCGGCGGGAGCCACCGCGACATTTCACTGTCCCCCGCTTCCGAACTCGCTCGACAGGATTCCGGGCAGGTCGGTCAGCCAACTGATGACCGCACAGACGATCATCACGCCGACCGCGGCCATATAGCCCCACACCGTAACCGTGTCGAGCACGAAGTCGATTGCGACGAATCCCGAGAGGATGACAGCGCCGCTGATCGCCGCCGCAACGACGACGAGCAGCGCCGAATACGCACGCACCGGACTGTTTACCATACGAAAAAAGTGTATATTCAACAACATAAATGTAATGGCTACTTTCCATAATGACAAGAAGGTACGTCATCCAGTCGATGACGGTAGCGACCACAGCAGTGACTCTCACCGAGTTCGCAACCCCTGACAACGCAATGCGCGATTCGAACGGGCAGGAGCTGGGCGTCCCGATCGTTCGATTCGCTGTGGTGTCTTGACGTGTTGCTTCAGCTGCTCACCGCACCCCACGTCGGTCCGCAGAGTACGCGTACAGATAGGTACACACGAGAATCGCCGCGCCAAGGCCGACCATATTCTGGAGTAGGTCTGTGACCGTCACGACGAACATGAGCGAAAACACACCGTAACACCCGAGGCCGCCAAAGAGACACATGGTGAAGCGCTTTCGAACCCAGTACAGTTCGTGTTCGCGTTTCTGTGGGAGGCCATCGACCACCGGCCAGTACGACCCCGCGATGAAGCCGACCGCGATTGCACACACGAACAGCAACAACAGGAGATTTTCATTCCCAACCACTAGCTCACCCGGCGTCCAGTGGGTGACTGCACTCACGGCGAGGATCGACGCGCTCCCGACCGTTGGAGATGCGATGGAGGCAATCCCAGCACCCTGGCAGGCGGCCATGAATCGAGTCAGCGGGTCTGGACGAGTGGGACCGTACGATTCGACCGGCATCGTGAGCGAGTCCACTCGCGGCTCGTAGTTGGGTATTACGGCAGGATGGGCAACGTCGATTCTCATCACACTCGTTGTGATCTGTCTCAGTTGGGTCGGAGCCTCAAACTCGTTTCATTCACTCACACTACCCTTGTTCACAGGGAGGCTTTCTCGGGTGCTGCTGCTAGCTGTGGGGGCTGTCTCCGCGGTGGGTGTCGACAGCGTGGCGGCGTGCGGTCGACTATCGACCGTTGATCACACGCCCGTCAGCGCCACCCCATCACAACGTCCGTGATTGCAGTTCTCCCCGAGGAGGCCGTTGGTGTCGCCGCGAGTTCCGAGACCGCGTGTTCAGAGAAGATGACACGTTTGGTGCCGCGGCGTTTCACAATCTTCACACCCTCTTTACCGAGGTCGTCGAGAAAGTCCATGACGCGACTGACGGTTTGGGTGTGGGGCGTTCGGCCTTCCTTCGCGTGGAGGACGGTTCGGATGGTACTCGAGTCAAGTGCGAAGCCTGCGGGGACGCTCGTAGCGTACTCTCTGATGTCTTTGGCGATGAAGCGAGCGCGCTCTTGATTGGCGGTGAGGTTCGACAGCGCCTTCGAGGGAAGTCGGATGAGTTGTTGGAGTGGCGAGAGCTGTGTGTTGGGCTCGTCGTTGGGGGTGTCTTCGGATTCCACAGCGTAGAGTCGCTGTTGGAGATGCTTGCGGTGGTCCGTTGCGGCGTCGAGTTCGGCTTCGAGGGCTTCAACACGGGTTTCGTAGTGGGCGAGTTGGTCGCGTTGGGACGCGATTGTCTCAGCTTGGGCGTCGACAGTCGCTTCGAGTTGTTCGGTGTCAGCTTCGAGTTCGTCAACGCGGTCTTCGAGTTCGTCGATCCGGGCGGCGAGGTCTTCGATGGAGGGCTTGGTCATTCGTGGCCCTCCGTGCGGCGTGGCTGTGCGACGAGACCTTTTTGCGTGGGTGGTGTGTTCGGAGACATGCGGTTGAGTTCCCTTTGACCGCACCGGATCCGTGCTACAACACGGGTCCTTTCTGAGAGGACCAGTAATCCGGTGAGTCGTTAGATCACTCCACGCAATCGATCCACTTCAACCTGTTTACTAATAAGTAAACAAATGATATCTAATAGTGTATATTGTATTATACATCGGTTCGGTTAACACGATAGTGTTGATTGCTCCGGTATGCGCAAACGGGGGGAATGGATGAAGCCGACTGACGACCAGATTCTTGAGATTCTGGGTGATTCTGGTCTTGTACTCTCACCGAGCATAATCGCGTTCAATGCTGGATTTACTCGAACACACGTGAATAATCGGTTGTCAGAGTTCGCAGAAAAAGGGCTTGTGGACCGGGTTGAGAGAGGAAAATACGAGATTAGTGAAATCGGACGTGGCTATCTATCTGGTGATGTCGACGCATCCGAACTGTAGTACCTGAACGCTGCTCCTAGTCTTCTCGCGGATCACTCACGAATTCGAAGAGCCGAGTTGGTTCGTGGACCAATTTCACGTAGCCGCGAGCCTCGAGTACTTCGAGGCGATTATACACACTGTTTCGTGAGTACCCGGTCTCATCGACGAGATAGCCTTTCGTCGCAATTCCCCACGGACGATTGCCATCGCGTCCTCGTTTGAGCACGTCGAGAATCGCTTTGTCTGTCCCAGTAAGGTTTGAGGCGCTCATAGTCGCAACTAGACTGTGATATGGTATAAACCATGGCGTTGTAAATATGCAGTTTGACTGTGCATAATGCATAGTGTTAAGTGGCCCAAGAACAGAGTTGTAACTGAGAAGTACCGGGTTCGCCTTTCGCAGAAAGGCCACGTGCTAGAACACGTGACCGGGTGGCTTCTCAGTCCGAGTAAGCCAATGTCAACTACGAACACCGCGACACAAGAGCGTACCGTATCGCTAGCCGACCACCTAACTAACGCCCTCGCGCGCTCGTTCACCCTTGGTATCGACGCTGAGGGCTTTACACACCACTACTTCCGTCCTGCCGACGCCGTCGTCGTCTTTGAGGGCCGGACCCTCGATCACTACCAGCCACTCGATGGCCGGCCGCTTCGTGAGTGGAGGGCATTCGTCTCCCAGAAGCGTGGCTGGGCTTCGATGGGTCAGCTTGCACACCTCGGGCTCCAGGTGGATTCCGAGCGGAAGGAGACTCGCCGCGCATGAGTGCCCACGAAGAGCTGCAGATGCACCTTACCCAAGCGCTGACGCGGACGACTGAGCCAGAGGTGCAGGCGCACCTGCACGCCGCGTTAGAGTCCTGTCAGGAGTTACCGACGATGCTCGTGGCGTGTCCTGCGTGTGGAGTGGTGGGTCTCCCTGAGCGGATTGAGATACACGACTGTCGACGGGGGGGACTGAAGAATAGTGGGAAAGCCCACTATTTGGTTACCCAATGGAAGAGTGATGGGTGTAGCCGATGTTCCGCTGGTGGGACGTACTGGGCTGCCTCTACAACCCATGCTAGCATACCACATGGACGTACTTTGTTTTTACGGTCACGACGTCGCTCTTGACGTTCCTGGCTGAGTGATTGGTTTCGACACCCAGCTACTGCATTCCGGTACAGACAGGGCCAGCAATACCGAGACGGGAGCACTCGTGAGGAGATGGTATTCAGGGGGTACCGTTTCGAGTGTATCCACGGGCGAGTCGTCGGTTCAGGCGGTGACTTGGGGGTTTGCGGTGTTACCACCGACCGTCGATGGCACGCTTGGTCGGTTCGGTCGGCGGTATCTCTCCCGCGATGCTCGGGTTAACGGATCTGCGACTGAGTCAAGGGTGGTGAAGAAAGAGGTCGAGGTGTACTATGGAACTACCCAGTCATTCGTTCTTCACAGGAACCGGGAATTTGTAGTCGTACGCCATGAGCGTATTCGAACGCCGTAAGTCGTCGAGGAACGTCCGTGCATCGTAGTCACGAAGGCGAATGTACAAACCGGACCCATCCTCGATACCCTTCTGCCTGACCGCATAGTTGTCGTACCCCAGTCGGTCGACTTCTGACTGGAGGTGTTCGACGCACGACTCAGGAAAGCCGTGGGTCGCAAAGGAAACGCGCGGTGCGCCGCTGTCACGGATTGAGCAGTTCCCGTCTCCCCAGTACCAATGTAGGAGTGCTGTCTTGTCGAGGGGGAAGTCCTCCGGGACGATTTTTCGATTGTTCTTTTCGTCCCTGACTTCGTACCACTCCTCGTACATTCGTTGGAGACGTGGTTGCGGTCGTGACGTGACTATCCACGAAGTGTAGTCTTCGTCGGTAAACTGATTCAGCCGAGTGAACGAGTTCGGCTGGGACTCCGGGAAGAACCCATCGGGAAGCTTCTCAATCAGCCGACGTGCGTGTCCTTCCGTCGTCGTCGAGAGTTGGAAGAAACACGCACCATCGTATCGAGAGTGTAAGCACCCGTCACCGAGTAATTCTCCCTGGATAACCGACACCTGAGATGGACTCAGTCCGATATCAGTTGTTTTCGGGAGTGAGATGGGATCGGCACCCGCTTTTTCAAGGTGGAATCGGATTGTGACTGGGGAGGTGTCGTATCGGTCCGCAAGCGTCTGGAGGGAACTCCGACGCTCGTACGCTTCGACCAGCTCGTCCCTTCGGTTCGCCAACTGCGTGTACGCCGGACCACCATTTCGCATTGCGACATCGTGGTCCTGTAGACGGCGGTGAATCGTCGGTGCAGAGACATCGAAGACCTCCGCAATCTCACGGAGCGACTGTCCCGCTTCATAGCGCTCAATGAGTTCGTCAACTCGCTCGTCGAGCCACTCGTACCGCATCCGTCAGGCCCCCACCGAGGACGTTTGGCAGTCATAATTCTGTTCAACAGACTCTTGTCGATCTCTATCTGAGTTGCTCATGCTTCGTCTTGGGCGAAGCACGGGGCGGTGTCTCCAGCACCGTCCTCTCCTTTGAGGCGACCCGTGCTTCTCGAGAGATGCTACGGACGGTGGCTATTTAGAAGTTTTTCTTAGCAAAATGCTTGGCAAACAGTTGGGTTACATGCTTGGTAAATTGCTGAGTATTATGCGTACGGAGTCAGAACTGCGCGCCATACATGGTCAACGAACGCTACGAACCGAACGAACGGGAGGAAGTCGTCCTCGAGTTATTCAAGCAGGGTCGGCGTTCCGGTTCGCCGTGGGGTCGTGTTAATCCGCTGTATCTGCGTGAGCACTCGGATCTGGAGAAAGGTCAGGTCGAGTACGCACTTCGAAATCTGACGAATGCCGGCTGGATTACGCAATTGAATCGAGGCGGGCTGTATGAGTTGGTGGAAGATCCGCGAGAGTAAATCAAACAGACGGTTCTAATCTTCTACAAGAGGATACTCTTTTGACGACGACAGTTGACCCAATGGTATGACGCAACGGTCGAAAAGACGGATACTTCTCTGTTCAGATTATGTTCCACCAAGTGATGGTGGTGTCGAACAAGTAGTACAGAAGCTTGCAGTTCATCTCGTTGACGAAGGATTTGAGGTAGGGATATTCACGCTAGATGATGGTATCCGAGAATTTGATCTACAGAGTCGTCCTGAAATCTCGTTCTATACATCCTCAGCCATCGATTTGACGGATATCATTGGACTTCAAAGTATGTTCTCGGTTCCTGCATTGGCTAAGTTTAGACGTGTTATTCAGGAGTTTCAGCCAGATGTTGTGCATGCACACAATCGGTTCTTCTACACGTCAGTTCTAGCCGCTCTCCACTCACTATATTCAGACTACAAGTTAGTAACCACGCTCCACCTCGGTGATATTGGAATGATCTCTGGTGTTGGTGGCGCTGCAGCAAAAACCTTTGAGCAAACAATTAGTCGGTTCGTCATCTCGCAAAGCGACCAGGTAATCGGCGTTAGCGCTGCTGCAGAGTCAATTGCGCAGTCGTTGGGAGCAAAGCAGACAGCAGTCGTTCGTAATTCTGTTGATGTTGAGGACTTTTCGCCAACACCCACCAACGAAAAGTCTTTGTTGTATATTGGACGTCTGGTACGGAACAATGGTATTCAAGACTTGCTGACTGCTCTCCCAGGAATTCTTGATGCACACCCAGACGCTGTCGTGCATATAGTTGGTAGTGGCCCACTAGAGGAAGACGTTCGCGAATTTATTGAGTCGAATGGAATCTCTGATTCGGTTACCATCCACGGTTATGTCGAGGACATCTCTGAGATGTATAATCGTGCGAGCGTGTTCTGTAGACCTTCGTATTCCGAAGGTCTTCCATTGACTATGCTCGAGTCAATGGCATCTGGCGTACCTCCTGTTGTTACGGGAATTGCAGGAGTGCCAGAAGTTGTTGAAGACAACAAAACAGGTGTTCTCTTAAACCCAGGCGAACCGAAGGCTATTGAACAGAATATCAATGACTTATTTAACTGTCCAAAACGTCGAGAACGTCTCTCGAAAACTGCTCGTAAGTATGTTTCAGAGAACCTCACCTGGGAACAACGGACAAAAAGAGTGATGAATGTATACGATCTGGTATCTGGTAATGAATAGTCGAATATTGACTCCACGGTTACAATGTTCCATCTACTCAACGAGTGGTGTTAATGTATGAAAATCGCACATGTTTACGATGAACACTACCGTGTTAGTCCAGAGAAAGGGTCTGTCGCAAAAGTCATCTACAACTTAGCGACTACGCAGTCTCAGCTTGGTCATGACGTTACTGTAATTGAACGGAAGTGGTCGGGTCTTCCCAAGAATGAACAAAGAGAAGGAGTTAAATTTAAAAGGTTCTCTCTTTCCATTGGATCAGATACTGAGGGTGAAGAGATTCCATATAACCAAATAAAAAGCGCAATTGGCGTTTCAAAATTAGTGGCGGATCGGTTTGAACTTGCTCTAAAACTCAGAAGCCACTTTGGGAGAACAGATTATGATGTAATTCATTTCCACGTTCCATTCACAGCAAATATCCTTGTTCATATTTGTCCACAACTTCGAGATAAGATAGTTTATACAGCACACGTTGGTGAGGAAGATGTTAGATTCGGACTCTCTAAACAAGGACTCATTTCACGAGCTCTTGCAATGTTTTCGCCAGATCTTCATCTTATGAGACGAACCGCCGCCTCAAGTGTGTTAAATAAACGATTAGCAGCTCAGCTTCCTCTAGAGCAAATTGAAACGATCCCCAATGGCGTTGATATTTCAGAATACTCTCCAGAGAATTCTGACCTTGTTGATTTGAATGACCGATTTGGGATTGAATCACCATTTGCCCTCTTTGTTGGGACTCTTACACCTCGCAAAGGACCGGACGTTCTACTTGACGCTGTTTCAATCCTTGATCAGAAATATAACGTCAATCAGTTCAGCATTGTCATCGCTGGGAACCCAAATATCGAAGAGGACTTCTCAGCTCAGTTGAAGGAGCAAGCAGAAGCGCAAGATGTAACTGTTCACTTTCCAGGTTTCATTGAGTTAGAGGAATTAAAGGCGCTATACGCTAACTGCGAATTGTTTGCGTTACCCTCACATGAAGAGGGTTGGGGAATGGTGATCACAGAGGCCATGTCATCCGAGTCTCCTATTATCGCCACTAATGTCTCTGGAATACCTGAACAGGTAGTCGATGGGGAAAACGGCTTTCTTATTGAACCAGATAATAGCGAACAGCTCGCAGAGAAATTACAGGTGTTAATTGATGATCCAGACCTCCGAGAAGAAATGGGAAGTGTCAGCAGGTCATTCGCAGTAGAAAAATTCAGTTGGGAGTCTGTTTCAGAGAAGTACTTATCTATGTATAAATCAACCTCGCAATAATGAATTATAGTGTTCCACCAATTCTTCGCAAATAATGTCCCATGAAAGCTCTGATTCTACCTTTTCGTTGATTTTCCGCTCCATTTGTTGTTTTTTCTCTGGGTATTTAATCACATCTAGTATTGAACTTGCTAGTGCATCGGAATCATTTGGCGGAACCACATATCCTGTCTCACCGTTATCTACTACTTCTGGGAGCCCTCCTACATCTGTCACAACAACAGGAGTTCTGTACTCGTAAGCAATTGTTAAAACCCCACTCTGAGATCCACTCTTATAAGGCAAAACCACAACATCAGCTTGACGGAATAACTGTCCGACTTGGTTGTCTGGGATAAATTCGTCGTAGATTCTAACAGAGTCTAAAGAAACGACCTCATCTGAGAGGTATTTTTCAATGTCACCACCTCCAGCGATTGTTACGGTAGCTCGTGGACAATTCTCCATGATAGCTGGGATTGCTTCCCCAAAGACATCAATTCCCTTATAGTCTGCAATGAGTCCAAAGAACAAAATATTTAATTCATTTTTGTCTTTATCCTGTCTACTGTCAAATTGTCTATAATATCGGTATGTCCCATGGTCAAGAGCCTTGATTTTATCCTCAGGAATCTTTTTTGACATTAGTACAGACTTTAGATATTCACCGTGCACAATGATGGAGTCGGCCACTGATCGCATATGGTGTTTTGACCAAGTGTACAGCTGAGTGCGATCATAAAATGTAACATCGTTTGTTTCTTCTGGTTCATGGTCTGTGAAAACTAGTGAATAGGATGTCAAAAACGGAAGAACAGGATTTAGCCAAAAGAAACCCTGCGTGATGTGAATCACGTCGGGGTCAATAGTCTTAATTTCTTTTAATAATCTATAATACGTTAATGGACTCAGACTTCTTAATAATGTTTCTTTGTTAGAAGATATTCCTACAGTTGAGATACTAATATCCTCGTTAAAGTAGTTCTCGTCAACGTTTCGCTCAGCTACTAATGCATCAACTTCATTTCCCAATTTGAGTAGTGAATTTGCGATTTCAGCTGCATATAGCGGCGTACCAGATAGGTGTATCAACAACACATGCATACCTATTGCAGTCATTGTCTACTATAAAGAGGCTTCCGGACATTAGCCTCTATTTTGAAAACCGTTATACTGAGTGGGTTTAGTTACTCAAATATCGTTGATTATATTGCTGCCTGTTTCTTTATTAGGCTACTACAATGACTACAGACATGAACTCAAGGATAACTGCCCCTCATGTTGTCGCGGTGGTATTAAACTGGAATAACTATGAAGATACTCGCCGATGCTTAGAATCCTTGCTGGGACAGAATTATTCGAATCTAGATGTCATTCTCGTCGATAATTCATCAACGGATAACTCAGGAGAACGTCTAGAACGTGAGTTTGAGAATGTAACCATTAAATATTCTGACAGTAATCAGGGTTTTGCCGGGGGTATGAATTTCGGTATTCAAACTGCAATCAGTGATTCAGCCGACTATATATGGTTGCTGAATAATGACGTCCACCTCCCAAGAAATACACTAAAAAACCTAATACCATTACTTGAATCAGATTCAAATATTGGAATATTATCACCAACAATTCAAACAGACTCGGCAGATCTTTGGTTCTTACAGGGTGTAGTTGACTGGGACCTGTGTCGTGTTGACCATTCCCGACCTGATAGAGCAATTAATTCCTTACCGGACCTTCTTCCAAATCAATACATTCCAATGTGTGCTTCTTTGATCAGATCTGAAGTTTTTGAGGATGTTGGTCTTTTGCCAGAAGAATATTTCATGTACTTTGAGGATGTGGAATTCTGTACAGAGGTGAAAGAAGCAGGTTATGAATTATATACCTCAACAAACACCAAAATCACACATATTGGGTCTGCTAGTTCAGATGGAGATCTTAGTCCTCTACCAACGTACTACAACTTTCGAAATAGAATCCTCTTAGCTAGAAAATACTCTGATAAAGTGAGTTCCGCGTTTTGGCTTTATTATCTAGTCAGTATACTATATGGTATCACGCGAAGACTGTACAACAGGGAGTTTAAATCAGCCGCGCCATTGTTTCTCGGAGTAACGGATGGAGTTAAAAATTCAGAAGGTCGCGGACCGTATCCAAAATGAACTTATTACAACTCACACAAACAACGATCTACCCACCCGAACAAGGTGGTGAACACCGCTCACACGGCTTGACTCTCGCATTCCAGCAGGAAAACCATCAAACAATTCGATACTGCGTTGGTGGCCTATTGAGTAACCACTCAATGTCGGGGGTCACGCGAGAATTGGATATCAATAAGAGGTATACAGAGATACGCCCACTAAACCCGATATATGACTTGCCGAGTATCCCTGCAACTTTATTCGATGTTCCAGGAACATTGGCTAAACAGGTTCTTCTGTTTTATCAGGCTCCAGAATTAAAATCATTGATTAAATGGTCAGACATAATACTTGCCGAGGGGCCACATCTCTCATCAGCTATCAGCCATTTGACTAGCGACTCTCCTGTAATATATTCAAGCCACAATGTCGAGATAGATCGATGGAGAGACGTCTCAGATTCGTCTGTGGATGAATACTTCTTTGAGAGACTTGTGAAAAATGAGCGAGATGCGGTTGAAAATTGTGATGCAATTATTTGTGTGTCTGAAGCAGACAAGCAACGTTACAACGAACTTTTCTCACCTTCATCTCCAATCATCGTAATACCTAATGGAACATCAAGTGAAAATGTACATAGTGATTTTATTCAGAAGGGTACTGAGCGCTTTCGAGATTACTATGGAATTGACTCGGATGATCGTCTAGTAGTTTTTGTTGGAAGTGATTACGGACCGAATATTAGCGCGGTTGAATTCATAATTCAACTTTCGGAAAAGGCTAAAAATGAAAACGACCCTCTTCATTTTTTAGTTGCAGGAAATGTCTGTAGTCACTTTGATGAACAGCATTCGAATCTGACATTGGCTGGATTTGTTGAGGATATTGATGAACTGTATACGGCAGGGGATATAGCTTTGAACCCAATTACAGAGGGGGCAGGATCTAATATTAAGCTGATTGAATATCTATCAAACTCTGTACCAACCGTTACTACCCCATTTGGATCGAGAGGATTCGAATTGAGTGATGGTAATGAAGTATTCATTAGGAATCTTGACCAGTTTTATGAAACAATTCTTTCTCTTGAAGAGAAGCAGCTTCAGAAAATTAGTAAAAACGGTCGCAAAAAAGTCCGAGAGGTGTATACCTGGAAAAAATTATCTAGCTTACTACTTGAATCTCTGGATGATTTATAATGAGTCAGACTTTTTGTGAGTGTGTGGCAGGCGTGTCAATCCAAGTGGAATGTACAAATGTGGGAACCCCATTCATTTATATATACAGTGGGACAAATTGCTGACAACAATATTCGGATAATGATTCTATGAAACGAAACTGGACTAAAACAGTCGATGATTTCATATGGCGGAGAATCTGGAATCGACGTATAGGTATTTTTCTTTCATTTGTTTTTTTAATATTTGTTATTGGAACAATCAGTCTATACATTATTGGTCGCAGTTCACCAAACTTGGCAATCAATGGCTCATATACCGTTATCGGGTTATTGGTTGGACTCATATTCTCAATAGGCTATTCAATGCAAAGCCCGATATCTATTGACACCTTTGAAGAAAATAGCTCAAGTAGACTTCCAAAACTTACTGGCATACTCCTCTCAGGGATTGTTGTTGGAAGTACAGTTGGAGTTTCTCGCGACGTTCTTTTACTTACATTACTTCCACTCAGTTCCTTCCTTATTGTTCTCCAGATTAGAAATGGTAACTCTATCAGTTGGTCTCTCCTACAAATTGTATTCTTCTTTATCGTGAACCCCCTTTCACGATTCCTAAGCACAGGATACTTCTTCGGGAATGGAGATCTCCTGGTTCATACACCAAACATTCAGAGAGTCATGCAAACAGGAACAACAGGGCCTTATTTAGTGTTATATCAGCAGTATCCTGGTTACTTCTTCGAGATGGCATCTGTCGGTCATATTCTGGGCGTGACTGGATATTCAGCTCTTCAACTAACGGGTTCCACTATTTATGGTATTGGTGTTTTACTTGCATATGTATTAGAAACTAGATTATCTCAAAACCGACTATTTGGAATTTCAGTTGCGCTTGCGTTTTTATCTATCCGACAGTTCTATTGGTATGCAAACTATCACTTCCCCCAGGCATATGCTGTAATTTTAATACTACTATTCTTTACTGCTGCGAGAATCCAGAAAGAATTGGCTCTTCAGTCTAACTCCCAAATACAGTCTAAGCTATTTGGCTCTATGCTAGTAGCCATTTTGCTCTCTGTGATGTACATTCACCACCTTGGTGTTCTTGTTAGTCTCGTTCTTTTAGCGTTCCTCCTCATCACAGATCTGCTTACAGCTTGGTCAGCAGCTACCTACCGAAGTGCTACAGTTCTAGGATGGGGTTACGCAGCCTTGCTATTGATTATGGGGCTGTCAAGGTGGACAACTACCGGGTCAGGGTTTTTGTTTCCACTATCTGACTACGCTTTCCTACTACTCGGGATTGGCGGTGCGTCATTATTCTTTTCTGATGGTGGTTCCGCAGGTAGCGCCCTAACAGAAGTAGGTTCAGCAACACTCTCATCAGGTATTGTCGCAACAACGGTCTATCCTCCGTTTGTCTATTTTGTTGTACTCGTTAGCATATTAACACTATCGGGAGTTGTATTATTAATAAAATACAGGGATTTTTCCGATTCCCTCCCATATATACTGACTGGAATCATTATATCCCCATTTATCCTTCCAACACCTCTTTCACTCAAATCGATCGATCGATTAAGGCTGGTTCTCATACTTTCACTAATATTTTTTATAGGATGTGGCCTGTTCGGGCTTATTCAACTCAGCCGTTCGAAGAGTCGCTCGCTGCGCATTCCCGGCACACTACTGATTGTCTGTCTAATTGTGGCAGCACCACTGGCAAGTAGTACTGTTACCTTGATGGGACCAGTTCAATCACAGTCCCAATTTAGTGCTACAGAGTACAGCCAAATAGAGGCCACGACAGAATTTGTTGCTGACTCAAATGTTCATACTGATTGGCTCACTGGCGTTACAATGAACCACTTTCGTCAAGACGACTTTGACTATAGTGGAATAAATGTTAGTGAAAGCAATGTGTCATTTGCGTCAGGTTCGCTCGTATATCGAAACAGTTGGTCAGATTACCGTGTGTCGTACAGAGAATCAAACACAAAACTATTTAGCAGATTTGTCATTTCTCAAGAATATTTGGACAGTCTCAAACTAAAAAGTGACAAAATATACGCATCAGGAGGTGTGGGAGTACTACAGAACAGGTATAACAATTCGATATCAAATTGAATGAAAGGTTGAACCGGCACCTCTAGTTAAGGCATGAACAGGTCGAAGAGCTAGTTTCCTATGCTACTCTCAGACCGGCTCACAGAGAGTTTAGACACTGCGCTTGAATGGTGGCAGCGGGAGCGGGCGGCGACACCCGTTAGGGCGTTCACCGTCCGACTCCAATGCTGTCGGTCTTTCGCTCAGAGACAGAAGCGATTCTCCGGCTCCTCGGCGTAGAACGTTCGTTCCAGGCAATCTTTCAGTAGGTACACCGACTGGCTGACAGCGTCTCAGACCCGCCGAAGGCGCAGCCGAGGCGGGTCGCGGTCGACGAGATTGCTGTCAAATCAATTGCGAGCGGTCTTGGCTGTACGCTGCAATAGACCCCGACACAAAAGTGATTCTCGACGTCGTACTGTTCAAGTGTCATGGAACTAATCCGGCCGCTGCATCTCTCACGGAGTCTGTGAGAAACACGACTGTTCAGAGATAGTGTTTCTGGCAGATGCCTTCGGATATCGGACTGCTTTCTCTCGATTAAGGCTGAACGACCGAGTCGACTACACAGACCGAAACCTAATTGCGAAGTGGTTTCACACGTTCAAAACGAGAGTCGACCGTTTCCACAATTCATGGGTAGGCAGTCGGTTGAGCGTCCACCAATGACTTGCAGAGTTTGTTCAATATTATGATTTTTAATGACCGCATCAATCGCTCAACGGTCGAACGCCAGCTCAGGAGGTTAACTAGACAGTACCATCGAACCCAGATGGATATTATAACTGAAGGTCGTTAAAGAAATCTATTTTGAAAGTAACTGATTCTGTGTTAGTTTCAAACACAAATGCAGTAACCAATTGAGGAAACCATGCGATACTACTCAACGTACCCCAAATCTTGAAGACGTGACGTGACGCTATTATCTTGATTAAACCCTACCAAATGCTCACCAATTCTTTCTTGATCTATCGAATCGGACGAGATAAATGAATTTACGGCCGCGTCCAACTCCTCAATCAGATCTGAGTTAGATATATTAACGACCTCATCTGGATCCTCTTTGAGATCATATAACTCCGTTTCGTATTTACCATGAGAACCATACCGGCGGATGAACTTCCACCGTTCGTTTCTATATCCGACATATGTTTCACCTATCCGTGGAGCGTGATTAATAATAAACGGCTCATCGTCCTCAAACGAACCTCTCCACTGTGTTGGTGGTTCAGAATCGATTGCGTCCAAAAACATGATCGGAATATCTACATGTCGAATCAGCTTTTTCTGATCACTTCTAGTGGGTCCACGATACAGAAATGGAACCTTTACCACTTCATCATAGAGCTGAGCATGTCCCCAGACATCATGATCAAACCCTTCACCATGATCTCCCGTCATAATTGTATGCGCATCATTTGGAATAAAATCAAATAAACTTTCCAAAAAGTTGTCAAAGTAGTCAACACAGTGGTAATATAGATCTTTGTACGAATCTTGGTATTTTTCATCTGGTTTACGCGAATCAGACCACTCATGATTTAGCGTTTGTAAGCTTTTAATAGGTCCTGTTTGAAGGACACGCTTCAAACCTGGTAAGTATGGAGAATGAAGATCCATAAAATGCAACCACAAGAACCGTGGAGAGTCTGAATTTCTCCACCAAGTTCCCGCTCTGTTTAGGAGATCTGGAGCAGGGACCCGACTTTTCATGCTAAACAACCGAACTATATTCTCAACTATATTTCCGCTCTTAAACTCATCTGTAGGAGACAATCCATCATTCCAGAAGGTATCAAACTCATCTCTCCACTTCGAGAGGTAGGGATTAGATGCAACAAATCCTCCTGTATTATATCCTAGTTCACTTAGCACGGACGGGAGTGTGCGGCAACTGCCTTTAACTGCACCAGTCTCATCATACACTTCTGGATAGTATTGACTTGCAAAGATGGCAGGGAAAACACCATTAGTCGCTGCCCCCTGTGCAATCGCAAAGTCTTGAGATAATGTTGATGACTGTACTGAGTCCATCCGTGTTAATGTATCCGGGCGCCAGCAATCTACTGTAATAAGAACGATATCATCTCTAGTCATAGCCATGTAGTATTCTGCACGTCTAATAAATTCTGTCTATATTGATCTGTTGGAATCCGTCAACGATGGAGAGAGTACTCTCCGCATGGGTTTTTTGATAGATCTTTATATTGGTTCGGTCTAGTTAGTGTCCTCAACTGGTGTTTGTCCATCACGCGATTGATGTGGTCGGTAGATATAATAGTATTGCGCAAATTGTATGAGCTATTCGCAGATACTTCCGTGACTGCCCATCCACAAATCATGGAAGTGGTCGACCCCCATTTTGAGAGTATGAAACACCTTTCGATGAGATTTCGCTCAACGTAGTTAAGCCGGGCGCTCAAACCTAATGTTGTCCAAACAACTCGATATCGAGAATCAATTTTGTCTCAAAGCCCATTGCGGCGTACAACCAAGACCACTCGCCATGGTTTTGACAGCAGTCCATCGACCTGCAACCTGCTTCGGCTTCGCTTCAGGCAGGTTGCAGGCCGCTGTCAGCCCCGCCGTACCCAGTTCCAAACAGAGTTTGATGAGAGCATTCAACGCCGAGAAAGCGAAGAATCTGTTTTGTTTCTCTAAGTGAACAGCCGGTTGCGTGGGGCTGGACGGCGAACACCATGACGGGTGTCGCGTCCGCTCACACCGAGTTTCTAATAAATCCACCCCAAAGCACTCGCTGGGCAGGTCTGCGAGCGTCATTCCAATTAACTCAACGACCAGCTCGCTTCTCAAACCGGCGTAACTAGAGAGTCCCACTATTGGAATAGACCCATCATGGGGGTTGTATAGGTCAGGTCAGGTTTCTTTTTAGTGTTTGTTCGAACTCATCTGTCGCGTCCTCCCACGTGTAGCTCTTCACTTTTTTGTGCCCCTCTTGTTGTAGTCTTTTCCGTTGTTCCTCATTTTCTATTAACTCAGAGACTGCATTAATCAACGCACTACTGTCTCGAGGAGGGACTACAGATGCAGTTACTCCATCTTCAGCATAGTCTGGTACTCCACCGACGTTTGTAGCTACAACCGCACATTTACAAGCCATCGCTTCCAAAGGTGGCAGTTGACAACCCTCAACCCAACTTGGAATCACAAAGATATCCGAATTAGAGTATAGATGCCGCAACTCATCATCTGAAATGTTTGGATGCTGGTTAACATGCTCCGAATAGGATTCATTTTTCATTTTTTCACCATACGTGTGAATTTCAACGTCATACGAGTCCCCAATGGCCTGTATGAGTTCTTTTGCCTCCCTCTCGCCTTTCCAAGGAATATTTCTTGATGGGATTAGTATAGATGTTTTTGAGCTTTCGCCAGTACTATCTGGATAAAACAACGAATGATTCACGCTATTAGTAATAACTCCCGCTGTGTTCTGATCAAATTTTGTTTCTATTAGTTCTTCTAGCCAAGAGGATATCGTTATCTTCCTTAGCGGGAGTTGATAAGAACGATCTACTAACTCTTTTTGTTTTTTTGCCTTTGAATTTAGGGGCGTAACTTCGTACATCTCAATCGGATAAGATGATGCATCATCTGTCAACGAAGATACGACCTCCCACGTTTGGTCGCTATTCCAGGTATCCCATATCTCGTAATGCTGAATAAAATGCATTTTTGTGCCCTTACAATCATCAAAGGCAGCGACAGTATAGGCCGTTTGCCATGCCGTCGCGATCGTTATATCTGCATCTGGCACTCTATGTTGGAAAAATCTAATTATATCGGGGGATAATGTCGGAATTTGCCGTACATCAGCCTCAATATCGAACCAATCAACGCCATTGGGCGTTAACCACCGTCGAAGTGTTTTGGACGCCTGGTTTATTCGTGCACGTACTGACGTCCACGTTTCAGACATAGCTGACGGGACTGTGGGATATAATATCGTTACTGTGTGCCCGCGGCTGGTAAGTCTGTTTGCGTATTCGAAGACGACTCTATTGCCACCAGATAATCCTATCCCAGGTAATACAAAATTGATCTTCATCAATTCTCCCCAACGACATTATTATAATGTTTGAAAATTGACGATCGGAGTGACGGAGATAGTAGAATAGTCGCCATATAAAGAACTGTTCCAAGAGCAATAACCACCAGGAGTTCAATAATTGAATTCACAGTAACCAACCATCGGATTGGAACCAATAAAAATGTCATGCACAGTGCAGCGAGAACGCACCAAAGTAATTCCGCGTAGGGTATCTTTATCGAGATGATTTTTGACAAATACAGAAAGTGAAGTATTAGACCACTAAAAAGGGAGGCCACCATAGTTGCAATAGCAGCACCAGTAATTCCAAAGCTTGAAACTAATATTATATTTAGGATGAGGTTTAGAATCACACCAAATGCGGTCGCACGAGCTGCGAGGTCTGGTCTATCAAGCGCCTGGAGTGACCTCCCAAAGACAACTTGTGCGGCTTCCGTAACTTGGTCAAACATTAAGATAATGAGTGCGAGCCATGCTATCTCATATTCAACTCCGAAGACTAGACCTAGAATCTCCTTCGAGAACAACACAGTTCCAAAAAATGAAGGGATCACCAATATTAGTGATGGAGTGAGAACTTGTGGGATAACATCCTTAATTCGGTTCTTCGCACCTTCACCACTCCATTCACTAAACTGAGGGAAAACTGCAGTTGCGATCGAACGACTCAGAAGGATCACAACGGTTGTAATCCGCCATGCAACTTCATAAGCACCGACATGCGCTTGTGTGAGGAATAGCCCAATGATTGCTACATCCATCCAACTGTAAAAATACCCGCCTACTGACGAAATAGCATTGTATTTACCATAATTAAACAGCGAGCTAGCATGACCACGGGAGGGGTATTGAGGTATGACAGAGATTTTAAAACATCCCCAAGAAAATACTAAAAATAACCCCGCTAATAATCCATAAATTAATGCTCGCGCCCCGAGTCCTTGAGAGACTAGCATTCCACCGACACCCAACCAAGTTGCCTGACGTACTACTTCTAGAACCGCTGTTTCACCGACTCGAAGCTCACCTTTTAACACAACAATAGTAAGTTGTGATGCTTCCTGGAGGATAAGAGCGATTGCAAGGAGAGCAGCAACTTCAGCACCAAGATAATTGTTAATCCATGGTCGAAATACAAATATACCAGCTACAATGATCATAACTGGGGGTATCTTCAGAAGAATTGCGCTTGATAAATACCTACCTTGTGACTCACCTTCACTAATTCGTTTTTCAACTGCACCACGGAGACCAAAGTCAGCAGGAATCGCGACCATCCCGAGTAAAGCCTGAAAAAGAAAAAACACACCCATTGAAGACGGGCCTAGAACTCGAGCGAAATAAGCAATTCCAAGGAATTGTAGCGCTGACCCAGTAATACTTCCCGAGAATATCTTAAGACTTGAACGTAATAAATTCATATTTCTTCATCTCTTTCTGGATTTACCTTTCAACGTTATAAGCAAATTGATTAGGTGCCGGAATTTATTAGTGATGATCGAGATTTCCGTCACGCATAGAAGCTTTGCAGTCTCATGTGCCGAACATCAGCCGCCAGAGATAAGACTACAAGGGAAGATCTGAAAATAAATGGCTCACATCCACGACGTCGAAGTTCGCGACCTCCAAGTCAACGCCGACCAGCGCGGCCATTTGGTCGAAGTGTTCCGTAGCGACTGGGACGAATACGAAATCGACCCGGAGATGTCCTACTACTCGATGACGTACCCCGGAGTCGTGCGAGCTTGGCATCGCCATCTTGAGGGCCAGATCGACCACTTCGTCTGTCCGAAGGGTCGAATCACGGTGGGCATCTACGACGACCGCGAGGACTCGCCCACGCAGGGCGAACTCGACACGTTCGTCATCGGCGAACACAACCAGCAAGTCATCCGCATTCCCGGTGACTGCTGGCACGGATTCAAGGCCATCGGCGACGAGCCGTCGTTGCTCATCAACTACCCGACGAACCTCTACGACTACGAAGACCCTGACGAAGAGCGAATTCCTTATGACGACGACCGCATCCCATACGACTGGAACGCGGAAATCCACGGCTGACGCTACTCAGCGTATCCAAGATCAGACAACTGCTTTTGCACGTCGTCAGATAGCTCAACAGACGAACCGGTAGCGCGTTCTCGTGGGACGTAGTTCATCAGACGAGATTTAATCTCTGGGTCATCAATTTGCTCACCAGTTTCAAAGTCAATGAGAACCGAGCTATCTGTTGTTGGGACATAGATGAGATGCTCAGTCCCCTCAGTAACGCTAATTTGGTTTGGTCCGTAGGCGATCTCTTGAGAAAGTAACGCAGTCTCTCCAGTTGAAGATTCTTGCAACGGTTCTCCGTCAAACTCAACGTTTACCGTGGCATCCATCTCCGAGAGAATTGTCGGGACGATGTCTGTTGAACTCCGACGTGTCGTAGATCCAGAAATCGATTCAAGGTTGGTTATGATTGGAACTTCGAGAACTGGAGGGACAAGCGCATGACCATGACCTACACCGCTAATTCCACGAGAGTCCTCGAAATGTTCTTCTTCGAATGATTTGTATTCCCAGAACTCTTCGCCGTGGTCGCTTGTCACGACAAGAATTGTATCCTCAAGTTCAGCTAGTTCATCAAGAACACGCTCAACCTCTTCGTCGACGTAGCGAAGAAGCGTATCGTACAGTAGTCCTCTTGCTGAACGGTAGCGTTCGAATTCATCGTTCTGAATATCTCCAGAAGTGAAGCGCCAACGGTCGATCCCGTCAACCTCCGGTATCTCCTCGAAATACTCGGTTGGGGGGTCGTGTAAGGGCTCATGGAGATCTCCCAATTGTGCATAGCCAAACTTTGGGCCAGATGTGGTATTCCACCATTGCTGAATGTCTGAAAGAACATCTTCAGCATCTGCATCATGGCGTCGTTTTACAGATTTAAACCGACCCTCCATGGGGATTGCTGCGGTGCCGACCGCAGTAATAAATCGAGTTTCGTATCCCACCGAATCAAGCAACTCTGCAAGTGTAGGAACATCATCTTGAATACCGTTCGGTGGATTACTCAGGTCCTGGTTTCTGGAGGAGTCATCTGGGTATGCTGCACCATGGTTGTGTGGGTGAAGTCCTGTAAGAATAGAGGGAACAGAGCTGAATGTCCACGGTGCTGCAGCAATTGCTGGTGTGTAGGATGTTAGTGAGTCCAGAAATGGAGTTGTTTTGCGATGGTATCCAGACACTGAGAGTCTATCATCCCGAAGACAGTCAATCGTGATGACGAGGATGTTCTTTTTATCATCCACGTCAACCATCGAAGAACTGCCACCGCCTCGCAACTCGTACGCCATTCGACTTCGTAACTGTCGAACTTTTTCGAGACCAACGCTCCCAATCTCTTTAATCATTGAGAGCCCGTTTCTGGGGAAGATTTATAAGATTTTGCTACAGCTAATTTTACCAATTAGTTCGAGCAAGCGAACCATACTTGAGTCAGTATGATAACATCACAGACACAATCATGAAAGGCGTACTTCTCTCAGGAGGCACGGGCTCCCGTCTCCGACCCATTACCCACACCGGGCCGAAGCAACTTGTCCCGGTCGCGAATAAACCCGTCCTCGAATACGCGGTCGAGGACCTCAAAGAAGCGGGAATCACCGAAATCGGCGTCATTCTCGGCCACAAGGGCCGCGAAGAAATCCAGGACCTCCTTGGCGATGGTTCGGACTACGGCGTCGAAATTACCTACATCGTCCAGGGTAACCCCCTCGGCCTCGCCCACGCGGCGGGCTGTGCGAAGGACTTCGTCGGCGACGACGACTTCGTGATGTACCTCGGCGACAACATCCTCAAAGAGGGCGTCGTCGACCTCGTCGAGAGCTTCGAATCGGGCGACTTCGGTGCGGGCATCGCGCTCCAAGAAGTCGAGAACCCACAGCAGTTCGGGATTGCGGACGTCGACGACCAAGGCAACGTCACCCAACTCATCGAGAAGCCGGACGAGCCACCGACGAATCTCGCCCTCATCGGGATGTACGTCTTTTCGCCCGCGGTCTTCGACGCCATCGAGCAACTCGAACCCTCGTGGCGGGGCGAACTCGAAATCACGGACGCGATTCAGTCACTCCTTGAAGACGGCTACGCCATCGACTCGCACGTCGTCGAGGGCTGGTGGAAAGACACGGGTAAGCCCGAAGACATCCTCGAGGCGAACCAACTCGTCCTCGAAGACAAGTCGCTCAAAAAGCGGGGCACCGTCAGCGACGATGCAACCGTCGACGGCCGTATCGAACTCGCGGAGTCGGCGACCATCGAAGACGGCGCAGTCGTCCGTGGCCCGGTCTCCATCGCGGATGGCGCGGTCATCAAATCGGGCACCTACGTCGGCCCGTACACGTCCGTCGGTCCGAACTCGACGCTCGAAGGCGTCCACATCGAGAACTCGGTCGTCATCGGTGAGTCGAGCATCAACACCTCCGGCCGCATCGTCGACAGCCTCCTCGGCAAGGGCGCGAACATCGGCAGTGCGGACGACTTCCTCCCGGAGGGTCGTCGCCTCGTCGTTGGCGAGAACTCCCAACTGAAACTCTAACCATGCACATCATCACCCACGCCTGCACGCAGTGCGGAACCGTCGTCTCCGCGAACGAACTCGAATCGAACCGCGTGATGAAGTGCCCCGGACTGGGCTGTGAGAACGTCCTCCGCTTTACGGACCTCGACCAGGCCGACCAAGAGCACTTCCTCGACAACAAAGCCAGCTACGAACTGTAATCGCTGAACGCGGCTTCGAGCGCCGCGAGGTCGGCGTCCAACGTCGGCTGTGACCGCCCGAGTTCGCCTTCTACCTTCGACACATCGAGACACGAGCGTCGCGGCCTCGCCGCCGGGCGGTCGAGGTCGGCCATGACTGACGACTCGATGAGCGACGGATCGCCACCAATTACCTCACAGATTTCCGCACCGAAGTCGGAAGGCGTGACGGCCGACTGACTGGCGACGTGGTACGTCCCCGACACACCGGCATCGAGGAGTTCCAGCGTCGTCGTGGCGACGTTGCCGGCCCGACTGGGCGTCATCGTCTGGTCGGTGAACAGCGGGACCGTGTCACCGGCGGCGAGCGTCGAGGCGACCCACTGGGGGAAGCCGACGAGATCGCCCGTGTCACCACGTGCGCCGTAGACGAACGACAGACGGAGAACGAGCGCATCAGCAGTCACCTCACGGACAGCACGCTCGCCGGCGAGCTTCGAGCGGCCGTACTCCTGAATCGGCGCGGTCTCGGCATCCTCCTCGTAGAGCCCGTCTGTTTCGCCGTCGAAGACGTAGTCCGTCGAGTAGTGAACGAACGGAATCTCGCGGTCGTCACACACGGCGGCGAGGTCGCCCGGCGCGGTTCCGTTTACTGCAGCCGCCAACTCGGGATTCGATTCACAGCCGTCCACGTCAGTATAGGCGGCGCAGTTAATCACCAGATCAACGTCGTACTCATCAAGCAACTCTACAACCCGCTCAGTATCCGTGATATCGATTTGGTGGAGGGGACAGTCGAAGGCGGGTTCCTCGGAATGATAGCCGCCGACGACTGCGTGGTCCTGCTCGCGGAGCGTCCGGACGACGACACTCCCGAGCAAGCCGTTAGCGCCGGTGACGAATGCGTACATGTACTCGTTGTGTCGATGAAAATGTAAATATATGCTGCCTCTGTTGGTGGCATATGGACGTACTCGTTACTGGTGGTGCCGGATTCATCGGTTCGAATTTCGTGCGGTATCTGCTCGATACCGGCGACGATTCAGTCGTCACGCTCGACGCGCTCACCTACGCCGGGTCGCGTGACAACCTCGCCGGCTATCTCGACCACCCGAACCATCGGTTCGTCGAGGGTGACATCCGAGACCGCGAGCTTGTCGACGACCTCGTGGCCGATGCCGATGTCATCGTGAACTTTGCTGCGGAGTCGCACGTCGACCGCTCCATCGGTGGGGCCGAGCCGTTCGTCTCGACGAACGTCCAGGGGACTCAGACACTCCTCGATGCCGCCCTCGATGCGGATATCGACCGGTTCCTCCAGATTTCGACCGACGAGGTGTACGGCGAGATTCACGAAGGGAAGTTCACGGAAGACGACCCACTCGCGCCGCGAAATCCCTACTCGGCGACGAAAGCCGGTGCGGACCTGCTCGTTCAGAGCTACCGAGAAACCCACGACCTACCGACGCTCATCACGCGGACCTGCAACAACTTCGGTCCGCGACAGCACCCGGAAAAACTTATTCCGAAGTTCATCCAGCGCGCCGCGAACGGCGAGACGCTCCCGGTCTACGGCGACGGTTCGAACGTCCGCGAGTGGATCTACGTCGAAGACAACTGTGCAGCGCTCGATGTCGTCCTCCGAGAGGGCGATATCGGCGAGGTGTACAACATCGGCAGCGGCGTCGAACTGTCCAATCTCGAAACGACGGAGAAGATTATCGAAGCCGCCGGTGGGTCGGAAGACCAAATCGAGTTCGTCGAGGACCGCGCGGGCCACGACCAGCGCTACGCCATCGACGCGACGAAGACGAAGGCGCTCGGCTGGGAGCCCGAATGGAGCTTCGAAGACGGCCTCGAGGCCTGCGTCGACTACTACCTCGGCGACGACGAATAGATGGCCGACCAACGCACCCAGGCGGACGAGCAGGACACGTGGATTCCCGACGACGAGTGGGAAGCAATCGTCGCGAACGTCCCGCTGGTCTCCGTCGACCTCGTGATTCGCCACGAAGGCGGCGTCATCCTCGGCCTTCGTGAGAACGAGCCCGCACGCGGTGAGTGGTTCGTTCCCGGTGGGACGGTGCTGAAAAACGAGACACTGACGGATGCCGTCCACCGCGTCGCTGACGAAGAGTTAGGCGTCGATGTGACTATTGAGTCGCGACTGGGGACGTTCGAACACTTCTACGACACCTCGGAGGTCGAGGGCGTGGACTCGAAACACTACCTTGCGACTGCGTTCGAGGTAACACTCGACGACGACACCCTCGAGATGGACGCCCAACACAGCAGACTGGAGGTCTTCGAACCACCGTATGAAAACCTCCACCCGTACGTCGAGCGATACCTCCAGGCACTCGAGTAAGGACGGCAGAAGAAACGGGTCTTCAGTTTCAGTTCAGTTTCAGTGAACTACCCCACCCTACCGCTCGCCTGACGGCTCGCGCTTGAGGGTGGGGCTTCCTGTTTCAACGACGCGCTTTGCAGATACCGAGGTATCCACAGGGAGCGCAGTCTCCACAGGCGTTGATTCGGAGCGCCCCGCTCCTAACCGCTTCTTGACACCGCGAGAAAGAATGTTCCACGCCGCGTTCGCGTCTCTATCCGCCTCGAAACCGCACGCCGGACAGGAGTGTTCGCGCACCCACAGCGGCTTATCCGTCGAAACGCCACAAGACGCACACTCTTTGGTCGTTCCGCGCGGATTCACCGCGACGAAGTGCGTTCCTTCGCGTTCGCACTTGTATTCGAGCATCCGAAGGAACGTTCCCCACGCCGCACCTGCTCGGTTCCGTGAATTGCCCGGCAGTTCGACCAACCCCTTCGCGTCCAAGTCCTCAACGGCCACGAGGTCGTACTCCCGAGCATAGTACGCCGAGAGCTTGTGAAGGAAGTCACGGCGCTTGTTCTTCAACTCGGCGTGGCGTTCGGCCACGACCTTCCGCTGTTTCTCCCAATTCGCAGACCCGTGCTGTTTCCGCGAGAGGTCACGCTGTGCGCGTTCCAAGCGTTCGCGTTCGTCTGAGAGGTCGAGCGATTCGACGGCGGTGCCGTCGGTGTCGTGAGCGTACTTGAGAATCCCCACGTCGATGCCGACGCACCGCTCGGGATTCTTGGGTTTCGCAGGCGGGTCGTCAGGGGTTTCGACGCCGAGGATAGCGTACCACTCCCCGGTCGGTTCTTGCTTGACCGTGACGGTCTTGATTTCGGCGTCGTCGGGGAGGTCGCGGTGGAAGGTGAGCGGAATTTCTCCGAGTTTTGAGATCCACAGTTTTGTCTGACCGCTCGTGTTCTTGAGCTTGAAGCCGGATTGACTGTAGGTGAAACTGCGGTACTCATCCGGTGCCTTCCACTTGAGGGTGCCGACGCGGTAGCCGTTCTCTTTGCGACCGCGAAGCGTCGAGAGGTTGTCGTACAGCCGTTGTACGACCTTCTGTAGTACCTTCGAGTGAACTTGTTTCAGGTCGTTCCACCACTTTTTGAGACTCGGCAAGAGTTTCTGTTCGCTGTATGCCGAGGTGCCGTCGGTTCGGTTGAGACGGTGGAGAAAGTGGTTGTAGACCTGTCTACAGGTATCGACAGTCCACGCTAACTGTTGTTCGAGAGCGTCGGACGGTCGGAGTCGATACCTGTAGTTGTAGTTCATCTACGAGCGTTCTTCGATGAGTTCGTCAAGTTTCTCTTGGACGAACGATGAGAGGTTGAGGTGGTTCTCCTCGACCCACTCGGCTTGGTCGTCACGGATAGAGATGTTCTTGCGCGTTGCCATACCACACAATACACAAACTACACAAATATGAATTGCGATTGCGTGGGCCTGTGGGCCGAGCGCCGGACGTGTTTGAGAACCGTTCGGCGCTGTATCCCCTCTCTACTCACTCGCTTCACTCGTTCGTTGAGGAAGGGGCCTTAGCGCCTACTTTCAGGTAATCGAAGGGAACATCGCGAGAAAAGTGGTGCCGGGTTACTCCCCCAGCGACCCCAACAGGAACGACCCGAACACCATCTGCAACCCGATCACCACAGCCACGGTCGCCACAACGTCGGCAACCGCGATCGGCAGCGCACTGAACCCACTGGTCACCCACGTAACGGCCAGGTAGCCACCGTAGGCCAGCCCACCGAGGAACACGAGCGAGCCAATCGTCGCCCCTCGCTCGAGCGAAATCCGCTTCGTAAACCAGGTCGTAAACGGGTCAGAAGCCCCACGAACCGGGTCAGACGACACCGTCGAGAAGGCTCCGAACAGCATCAGTTGAAACCCAGCGAGCGTCAGCAGGCCACCACCAATCCCGGTGTGAATGCCGAACTGCGCACCACCGATCTCCAGACCACTCCACGCGAGCACCAGCGCCAACACACCAACCACAGACAGGCCGAACCCGGGTGCCGAAAACAGGTAGCCGGGCGCATTGACCAGCATAAACCGAACGTGTCGCCAGCCATCGGGGAAGCTCTCCAGATTGGCCTCACCCTCACGGGGATGGTACGTAATCGGCTTCTCTTCGATCTCGAGATCCTTCGCGCCGGCCTCCATAATCATCTCGCTGGCGAACTCCATGCCCGTCGACGAACACTCCATGGTCTCCCAGGCGTCTCGAGTAAAGACACGCATCCCACTATGCGCGTCACTCACGCCAGCGCCGTAAAACACGTTCAGGAATTTCGTCAACAATGGATTCCCGACGTGTTCGTGCAGCGGGGGCATCGAGCCGGGGAGAATCTCACCCTCCAGCCGCGAGCCCATGGCCATATCCGCATCACCGGACCGAACCATGTTCAACAGCTTGGGAAGCTCCTTGAAGTCGTAGGTACAGTCGGCGTCGCCCATGGCGATGTACTGGCCGCGGACGCGCTCGAAGGCGTACAGGTAGGCGTAGCCGTAGCCCTTGCCGTCGGGTTCGATGACGACCGCACCATTCTCTGCCGCAATCTCGGGCGTGCGGTCGTCCGAGCTGTCGGCGACGACGACCTCACCGTAAATCTGCATGTCCTCGAGGGCGGCTTTGACCCACTCGATACACTGGGCGATGCCGCCCTCTTCGTTGAGGGTGGGCATCACGACCGAGAGCGTGGGCGTGATCTCGCTGTCTGCGGACAGGAGCAACTCATCACCGCTGAGTTGGATATCCGATGCTGACGTACCGTGTTTGCCGTTACCCAGCTGTTTCGCATGCTGAGTGTCGTTGTGTGCGCTTGACGTTCCCATAGAGATTGACCACCTGTTTGTGAGCACCGCCGAATCACTGTGCAGTGTTCGGTGCACTCCACGAACGGTTTCTATTGTGTTGACTCGGAGAGGCTCGTAAAGAGTTTATCGTCTGAGCACTCTGTGTAGACAGAATATAATATTGATAATATATATGCGAAAACAATTTCGATGAATGAGTTTATGGGCGGGACGCGCCTGTATCGGCGTGTGTATCCCCTTGGCCACCTCGCATTCGGCTATCTCTCCGTCGTGGCCCTCGCTCGCGTGCGTGACTGGGAGTTCCGCTACCCCCACGGCCTGACGCTCGCCCTCCTCGCGATAGGGACGCAACTGCCGGACATTATCGACAAGCCGCTGGCCTACGCGGGCGTGCTCCCCAACGGCCGGTCGCTCGCGCATTCACTCCTCATCGTCGTCCCCGTCGTGTTCCTGGGCGTCCGGTATCTCTCGCGTCGAGGCTACGGAACTGAAGCGCGCGTGCTCGCGGTCGCAATCGGGTCGCACCTCCTCGGTGATTCGTATCTCCTTGTCGTCCGCCAGGAGTGGCGCGAACTCGGCTTTCTGTTGTGGCCCGTCGTCCCAGCCCTCCAGTACCCGAGCGACGACATCGCCCCGTGGGTGCGGATTCTCAACGCCGGCTTCGATAGCCCACACCTGCAGTTCCAGTATCTGCTCTTCGCGGGCGCAGTAGCCATCTGGCTCGTGAGCGTCTATCGACGACGCCAGCGGCGTCGACCGTCGACGTGACACCGTGGTAGTGTAACGTACATATGTTTGTTTTAACATCCGCAGAAAACGAAGACGGTGAACACACGTAACTTGAAGCAAGACGGCCCACTACAGCCACACGTACAGTCCGCAGCGAACAAGCCACGATTTCAAGCACTCTCAACCCTTCCATGACCGACGAGTCGACGACGATTGGCCGTTGTCCGGACTGCGAGATGGAACTCTACGAGTACCACGTGTTGATCGAGTTCGAGACGGAAGACGGCGGGACTGGCGTGTTCGCGGACTGTCCCGAGTGCGATGACGTCGTTCGACTGAATCGGTGACATCGCTCTGTCGGTGGGACTACTCGAACATCGACACGGCCGCAAAAAAGCTGAAGGTTGATCTAGCCGTTGTAGGTCCACTTCTGCAGGGTCGCAGAGTTAGACCCTGATTCGGAGGTCCAGACAACGCGGACAGTTTCGCCACCGGAGAGGGTATCTTTCACTTCGAGGGTTACTGGCGTACCCGCACTGACAGTAGTGGTCCAGGGAGTCGTGGTTTGAGTGCCGTTCAGCGCGTCACCAGCGACAGAGAGCCTTGCATTATCAATCGCGTCACCACTCTCGTGAGTGACGGTGAGATCGTACTGGCTGTTGTCGAAGTCGAAGCTGAAACTCGCCTGCGGGGCAGTGTCGCCGACTTGGTCACCGAGGCCGAGAACGAACGTCCCGATGACGGCCGCGAGGATGACGGTAATCGCGACCATCAGAATCACGCCAATAACCGGCGAAACAGCGGAGTCGTCTTTGAAGAGGTGTGTAAGTTGCATTGTGTATCTCCTGTACCCAAACAGACGGCGGTCGACGGTATCGATCGGCCGTGTCGCACGCAGCGAACAGATGAGGTATCTGTTGCGTACACGCGACCCCTGTGAGGGTGTACAACCAAACATATGTTGGGCATGCTAATAAAGATAGATTGAGTGACAGTCTCATAGCACGGAACAATCACAAACACAGACAATTCGAGAGGGAAACCCATCGAACCAACCCATCAGAACCGGTCCAACGAGCCACTATCGTTACGCTCATGCTGAATGTCCCGAATCGAGATAGTTATCTCTGAGCAACACGTTCGGGCTCTCATGCCGCTTGCGACGGAGCCAGCAGTCGCGCGGACGTACGTAACGCCGGTCGACGACGCGTGGGCGTACGTTCTGCAGTATCGCGAGACGATTGACTACGTCGCAGCCAACCCGGACAAGGGGTCGACCGCGGTCAGTACCACCCTCAATCTCCCACGGAGTCGCGTCCGCGAGTGGATGGACGGAAGCGTCCCGGACGTGGTCCGCGGGCTGAACACGGCCATCGAACGCGGCTGGGTCCCCGAGTCACTCCGCCAGCCGGCCGCCCGCGCGCTCAACCGACTCGTCGCCGCGGTGTTCGCAACGGGGAGCATCGCCCTCGAGAACTACCGACCGTCGTTCGTCGTCGACGACGCGACCCGCGACGCGGTCGCCGACGCGCTCACGACACTCGGTGCGGGCCACCGGACGATTCACACCAACGACGACCGACGCGCGACCGAACTCGTCCCGCGACGCGACGCCGCGGTGTTGGGTCGCGTGCTCGCCGCGGCCGGTGCGCCGGTCGGCCCGAAAGCCCAACTGGAGGCGCTTACGCTTCCCGGGTACCTCGATGACGCGCCGCTGTCGATACAAGTCGATTTCGTCGAACTCTATGTCGACAGTCGGGGGACCGAACTCGACGGGAAGGCGACGACGCCGCTGCTCGAACAGCGCAACGAGACGTTTCGGCGCGACCTCGCAGCGCTCGTCTCGCAAGTCACAGACGAACCCGTCTCGGTCGGCACCAACGGCGTGTATCTGTCGGCGACGGCCGCGCGTCGACTCGGCGTGCGGTGAGTCCGCTGGCCGAACACAGACTGTGGTGTCGACTGCTCAGATTGAAATCTATTCTTGTTGAGTGACTAAATTGACTCAGCTGAGGTCAGGTGAGTATCCAGAACTTCAGTAGCAGAATAAATTTCTCAGTAAATACGGAAGAGTGACAGACTATACCGCAACTAGTAGAAATATCCTCCAGTATTTGGAGGTGAGAAATCGACGATTCTCGATCAAAGATGTGTCGTGTGACGTATTATATCTAAATCATCACACAGACCATACATAGTTTAATTCGAACTGTCGACCCGGATGAGTGCGTCTGGATGACGCTCCCCTGGAGTTTCTATGCACACGATAATATTATCGGCTGCATACTGATCGACCGCGAACACGAACTGGACTGGGTGGCGTCCCAGTTCACGCGAGTGACCGCTATCGAGTCGATTCGTCTGGTGTGATGGCACTGTTCGAGACCGAACGGGAAGCGTCGCTGTCTCGGGTGGCGCATCGCTCGACGACTGGTATCGCAGGGAGTTGAGAACGGCGTCAATCGACGGTGCTAGTCCGACTGGTCGGTCACGCCGTCACACGCACAGAGTTGCAGCGCATTCCGAAGGTGGAAGTCCTTCTCGACGGGATCGTCTGTTTCGAGCGCTTTGTGCAGATGGACTTTCGTCTGCTCGACGAACGACGACGGTTCACTCATCGCCCCAAGTACGAAGTTCACCAGCAGGCGTTCGGAGGCCACGCACGGTCCGGTCCACGAGAGGTTCGGATTGTTGCAACATACCACTCATGTTGCCTAGCTAACTATATTTTCAAAAGTGTTTCTAGACGTTTTCTGTCCCTGTAGCCGTGTTTCAGTGGGTTTTCGATGCGAATATCGATAGCTAGGTCCACAAACAGTCAATCGACACCCCACTCACCACTCGGCGAGTCGGCCGTCGTCGTGGTGCCAGACGGGATTGTACCAGTTGACCTCGCCTTGGGAGCGCTCGCGGACGTACGCCTCGTCCACGTCGATACCCAGTCCCGGGTCGGTCGGCCGTTTGACGAAACCGTCGGCAAAGTCGAACTGGTGGGGGTCGTCGAGATACGCGAGACCGACGCTCTCGTCCGGGTCGTGGAGGCCGAGGTCCTGTTCCTGCATGACCGCGCTGTGAGAGGCGAAGCCAGCCTGGAGATTCGCGGCGAAGGCAACCGGGCTCAACGGACAGTGGGGGACGACAGACACGTCGAACGCCTCGGCCATCGTCATCACCTTCCGGAGTTCGGTGATGCCGCCAACGTGGGTGACGTCCGGTTGGAGCACCGACACCGACCCCTCGGTCAACAGCGGCTTGAAATCGTAGCGCGAGTAAAATCGCTCGCCGGTCGCAAGTGGCGTGGTTGTCTCCTCGGCGAGCGCGGCGAGCGCCTCGGAGTGTTCGGGGCCGACGGGCTGGTCGATGAACATCAGGCCGTAGGGTTCGAGCGCCTCGATCAACTGCGACGCCATCGACTTCGAGACGCGCCCGTGGAAGTCGACGCCGAGGTTGAGGTCGTCGCCGAGCGCCTCGCGGACGGCGGCGACGCGCTTACGGGCGGTTTCGACCGCGGCCGGCGGCTCCAGCGGGCCGAACTCGTTGGTCGCGTTCATCTTGAGCGCCGTGTACCCCTGGTCACGCCGCTGAATCGCCTCTTTCGCGACTTCCTCCGGCGTCTCGCCGCCGACCCACTGGTGGACAGGAATCCGGTCGCGGACGTGGCCGCCGAGGAGTTCGTACACCGGGGCGTCGTAGTGCTTGCCTTTGATGTCCCACAGCGCGTGGTCGATACCGGACAGCGCGCTCATGAGGACCGGCCCACCGCGATAGTACCCGCTTTGGTACAGCTTCCGCCAGTGGTACTCGGTGCGAAGCGGGTCTTCCCCCAGCAGGTACACCTCCACGAGTTCTTCGACCGCGGCACGGACCGTCCGGAGACGACCCTGCACGATGGGCTCACCCCAGCCGACGAGGCCGTCGCTCGTCTCCAGTTTGAGCAGCAACCACCGCGGGGGCACCGCGAACAGCTCGTAATCCGTGATGTGCATGGTCGCACAATCCGGAGTGGATACTTCAATGCGCGGGGGAACCACCGCGTGTTGACGACAGCGTCCGGGCCGTGAGCATGAGACTGGCGCTGTCGACGCGAGCGTGGTCAGTCGGCCCCGGCGGTCGCGTTTTCGAGCGGCTGCGAGAGCGCGTTCTCCGCGTCGTCGGTGAGTTCCCGCTGGTGAATTGTCTCGCCGGTCTGGGTGTCGAACAGGTGGACGTCAGTCGCCGGGGCGTGCGCGTGCAACTGCTCGCCTTCGCTGATGGGTTGTTGCCCGTCGACTTCGACGACGAACGTCTCGTCGTGAGACGCCGCGACCGACCGGACGTACACGTACGAGACGCTTCCCATCGGCTCGACGACGTCGACGACGACCTCGAAGCCGTTGTCTGTGGGCGCTTCGGAGAGCGTGTAGTCCTCCGGGCGCGCGCCGAGTGTCACTGCGGTCCGGTCGCCGACGTTCGCCCGCATGCGTTCCGAGAGATCGTATTCGAACCCGTCGGCGACGAGCGTGCCGTCGGCGACCTCGCCTTCAAAGAAGTTCATCGACGGCGACCCTATGAAGCCGGCGACGAACCGATTCGCGGGGCGGTAGAAACACGCCAGCGGCGTGCCGACCTGCTGGAGTTCGCCGTAGTTGAGGACGACGAGGCGGTCGCCCATCGTCATCGCCTCGGTCTGGTCGTGGGTGACGTACAGCGTCGTCACGCCGAGGTCGCTCTGGAGGCGGTTGATTTCGGTCCGCATCGTCGTCCGGAGTTTGGCGTCGAGGTTGGACAGCGGTTCGTCCATCAAGAACACGTTGGGGTCGCGGACGATGGCGCGGCCGAGCGCGACGCGCTGTTGCTGGCCGCCCGAGAGTTCGCCGGGCGTGTTGTCCAAAAGCGACTCGATGCCCATCATCTCGGCCGTCTCGGTCACCGTCGCTTCGATTTCGTCGGCCGAGAGTTCGGTCGACATCTTCAGCCCGAACGACATGTTCTCCTCGACGGTCATGTTCGGGTACAGCGCGTAGTTCTGGAACACCATCGCGATGTCGCGCGCGCGAGGGCCGAGCTGGTTGACGATTTGGTCGCCGATGTACACGTCGCCGTCGGTCTGCGTTTCGAGGCCGGCGACCATCCGCATCAGGGTGGACTTGCCGCTTCCCGACGGACCGACGAAGACGACGAACTCGCCGTCTTCGATGTCGAGCGATACGTCGTCGACGGCGACGACCGCGTCGCCGCCGTCTCCGAACTCCTTCGTTACGTCGTCTAGGGTGATACTGGCCATGTGTGTGTCTCCGTGTTCGTGATGCGGCTGTCTGCCCCCGCCGCGCGGGTATGGATGTTGGTGGTGGTGTGGGTATGGTTCGCGAGCGATGCGCGCTGTCGTGCCGACGGTCGTCGGCCGGGTGAGTGACTGGTCATTCCTTGATCACCACGCCAAAGCTCAGCCCGGCGGCGAGGTACTTGTTCACCGCGACGAGGAAGACGACGACCGGGAGAATCATCGCCATCGAGGCCGCGGCGAGCATCCCCCACTCGATGGACCGAGAGCCGATAAACGAGTAGACGAACAGCGTCACCGGGACCGCCTTGAAGTTCGTCAAGACGAGTCCGAACAGGAGCTCGATCCACGCGAAAATGAAGCTGATAATCGCGACCGAGAAGATGCCCGGTTTCGCCGCCGGAAGGACGACCTTGCGGAAGCCCTGGAACCGGGTCGCGCCGTCGACGCGGGCGGCCTCTTCGAGCGTCTCGGGGATGCCGTCGAAGAACGCCTTCATCACCCACACGACGAGCGAGAGGTTGATGCTGACGTACATGAACACCATCCCGATGCGGCTGTCGAAGAGGTTGAGTTCCCGGAAGATGACGAAAAACGGGATGACGACGGCGATGGGCGGGAGCATCCGCGAGGAGAGAATCCACACGAGCACGTCCCGCTCCATCGGGATGTCGTACCGCGAGAGGACGTACGCCGCGGGCACGCCGATGAGCAACACGAGCACGACCGACGCCGACACCATGACGACGCTGTTGGCGAACGCCGCGAGGAACGCGCCGTCCTGTGCGAGGCGGATGTAGTTGTACACCGTCGGCAGGAAGAGCCAGTCCGGCGGCAACGAATTCGCGCTCCCCGGCGGCTTCAGCGACATCGACGCCAGCCAGTACAGCGGGAACAACACGACGAACGACCACGCCAACAGGAGGCCGTGACGGGCGACTCCCACGAGCGTCTCTCGGGTGTCTTTGTCGAGTCGCTGCGACCCGGTGTCCACGGACGACTGGGACTGGTTCTCGGACGCCATCAGTCCCACACCCCCTCGAAGCCGACCTTGGCGATGACGATGTTCGCGATGGCGACCACGAAGACGAGGTAGACGACCGCGATTGCGGCCGCCACGCCCGGCGAGTTGTTGATGAACATCTGTTCGTAGATGTTGATGCTCACGAGTTGGGTGGCCGTCCCCGGGCCGCCCTGGGTCAGCCCGTAGACGACGCCGAACGTCCGAAAGAGGTCAATCATCCGGATGAGCGTGGCGACGAACACCACCGGCTTCATGTACGGGATGATGACGTGGAGGTACCGACGCCACAGCGGCGCGCCGTCGACCTTCGATGCCTCGATGAGCGTGTCGGGCACCGACGAGAGGCCGGCGTAGAAGATGATGAACATGAACGGCGTCCAGTTCCACGTGTCGAGGAGCACCACCGTCAACAGCGGAATCTCAGAGAGGAACGCCGGGGCCGCGAAGGGCGTCGTCGCCTCGATGAGATACGGGATGACCCCGATTTCGCTGTTCAGCATGATGCGGCCGATGGTTGCGAGCGAGACGGGCGCGACGGCCATCGGGACGATGAACAGCACCCGGTAGAACGATTGCAGTCGCTCGGACTCCACGCCGGCGACGAGCGCGGCCAGGCCGAACCCGAGGACGCTCTCGAGGGCGAGCGCGCTGACGACGACGGTCACCGTGATGATAAACGAGTGCAGCGCGCCGCCGCGGCCGAACGCCGTCGCGTAGTTACTCAGACCGACGAACTCGGCCGCGAAGACGTCGAACGTGGGTTCTTCGATGACGCTGAGGTAGAGGTCGTACGCGCCGGGGAAGAAGGTGATAAGCACCATCACCAGCACCATCGGCGCGACGAACCAGTACGGGAGGTAGTCGTTCCACAGCGCCCGGAGCCTCGCAAGACCCGTCTCGCTCGTCGTCGTCGTTTCGGTCTGCGTTTGCGTGCTCATGGCGTCACTCGCTGTAGATCTCCTCTGCGATTTCTGCGGCCGTCGTCATCGCCGCCTCGGCGGACTTCTGGCCCGCGAGCGCCCGCTGGAGTTCCTCGGAGTAGCGCTGTCCCCACTCGGGGTACTTCCGGTCGAACGGGTCCGGCGACGCCGACTGGAGCGATTCGAGGGTCACCTGCGCGAACTCCTCACCGACCTGCGAGCGGAACTCGTCGTTCTCCCAGACCGACTGGCGGACGGAGAAGGCGGCGTCGCTGTGGAGGTGCATCCACGTGTTGGTCGGTTCCGAGGTCGCCCAGAGCATGAACAGGAACGCCTGTTTCGAGTTCGCCGCGTTCTTCGACGTCGAAATCTGCCAGTTGTACGCGTTGGGTGCGAACTCGCCGTCGGCCGGCTTCGGGACCTTCGCGATGCCGACGGTGTCGGCGATCGACGACTCCGAGCCGGTCAGGCCGGGCCAAAACAGGTTCGCGTCGGCGACGATGTGACCCGCGCGACCCTCCTGCATCGTCGACAGCACGTCGGACCACGACTGCGTGGACGCGCCGTCGGGGCCGTAGTCCCGCAGGAGGTTCGTGTACCACGTCGCCGCGTCGATGACGCCCGACGAGTCGAGCCCGGAGTCGGTCGGGAACTCCGTCCAGAGCGAAGAGCCCATCTCGCGGAGGAGCATGTTCAGGATGAAGATGTTCATGCCGTAGCCCTTCTGTCCGCGGCCGACGGTACCGACGACGTCAGACTCGTTTTCGTGAATCGTCTGGGCGTTCTGTCGGAACCCTTCGAGCGTCTCTGCGACCTCAAGGTCGTGTTTCTCGTAGAGGTCGGTCCGGTAGAACTGGGTCTGGACTTCGACGGTGATGGGCAGGCCGGTCCAGTCGTCGCTGAAGCCGCCGCCGTGGGCTTGCCATCGCGACGCCTCGAAGAGGTCATCGGGCTGGTACCAGGCTTCGTCGTACAGGCTTTCGTCTTCGAAGTAGGGGTCGAGCGGCTGGAGCCAGCCTTCGTTTCGGTACTGGTTGACCACTTGGTCCATGAAGAAGACGTCAAACTGGCCAGCGCCGGTGCTGACGTCGGTCTGGCGCTTCGTCCGGAACTGGTTTTCGGGCAGGATGTTCCAGACGACGTCGATGCCGGTGAGTTCCTCGAACACGGGAATCGCCGGCTTGATGGCCGAGACCCACGGGTGCTGGACGGCACCGATGTTGATCTGCGAGCCCTCGAACTGCGCCCAGTCGATGTCGGCGTCGTACTCGCTGAGCGGGATGACGGGTTCGGACGACGACCCAGTCGAGGTGTCGCCGTCGGTGCCGCCCCCGATGTCAGTCGAGTCGCCGCCGTTCTGTGCCTGTTCGCCGCCGCGGGTACAGCCGGCGAGTCCGCCGAGGAGACCCGCGGCCGCCGCCGTCTTGATGAAACTTCGTCGGTTGTGGTCGTTCGTCATTGGTATCGGGTGTGTGGTGTGTGATGTGTGGTGTCTGGTTGGTCAGTCGCGCCGTGCCGCGTCACCGCGTGGGATAGATAATCTTCTTCAGCCCGCGGTTGTCCTCCATCTGGTCGAACGCCGTCTCGAGGCCGGCGAGACCGAACTCGTCGGTGACGAGCGTGTCCACGTCGATGCGGCCGTTCTGGAGCAGTCGCACCGCTCGCGCGAACGTGTCCGGCGTGAGCGAGTAGCTCGCAACGAGCTCGCGTTCCTCGAAAAACAGCTCGTACGGCGAGAGTTCGATCGTCGCGTCGGTCGGGGGGACGCCGAAGATGAGCGTCCGGCCACCCGGCCCGGTGAGCGACTGCGCCTGCGCGATGGTCTGGGGGAGGCCGACGGCCTCGACGGCGATGTCGACGTCGCCGACGAGGTTCGGAATCACCGTCGTCGGGTCCGTGACGGTCGGGTCGATGGTGTGGTCGGCACCGACCGCCTCGGCCACCGCTCGGCGTTCGTCGACCGGCTCGGAGACGACGATAGTCCCCGCGCCGCTCGCCCGGAGCGCCTGGACGAGAAGCAGGCCGATGAAGCCCGCGCCAACCACGACGACCGTCTCGCCGCTCGTCAGGTCGGCCTGGTCGACGCCGTTGATGACGCAGCCGAGGGGTTCGGCGAACGCGGCCGTCCGGTACTCGAGGTCGCCGATGGGTTCGACGTTGCCGACGGGGACGGCCGCATACTCCGCGAACGCGCCGTCAATGACGTGTTTCGCGGCACCGCCGAGTGAGGTGAGGTCGTGACAGAGGTTCTCCCGGCCGGCCTTGCAGGCGCGACATTCGTGGCACGGCACCGACGGGTTGATAGCAACCCGGTCGCCCACCTCGTAGGCATCAACGTCCGACCCGACAGCGACGACTTCGCCCGCGCTCTCGTGGCCGGGAACCATCGGGAGGTCAACGTCGAGGTTGCCGTGATACATGTGCAGGTCGGTTGTACAGACCCCACAGGCGTGTATCTCGACCAGCACCTCGTCGGCGTCGGGGCGCGGTCGCGCTGTGTCGGTGATCGCTACCGTGTGGGTATCCGTTAGTTGGGCAGATTTCATTGTTCGACCGTGACAATCCGTTCAAAAACTGATTGATAAAACCCCATGGCCGGAATCGAAACCGCTCGTTTAGAGAGCCATACTACCGAAAATCGGGCGATTCAAATTGTTCTGCAGAGCAAAACGAGGTAGCTATTGCCGGCCATTTGTTGTATAAGCTATAATAATTAACAATTGTGCGCGTGCTGGAGCGTGTGTGGTCTGGGTCGTCGTTCTGCTCTGAAAAACAAATTCTATATAGGTGTGATAGCTCGTAGCACTACAGAGATGACGGGGACAACGACGGTCGATGCGACGATGAACTCGTTTCGCATCCTCGAGCGACTGGTCGCGTCCGACGAGGCGCTCGGAGTCACCGAACTCGCGGCCGACGTCGGACTCTCGAAGGGCGTCGTACACACGCACCTCAACACGCTCTCGGAACTCGGCTACGTGACGAAGCGAGACCGCAAGTATCTCGCGTCGATGGGGCTGTTAGCCCTCGGAGAGGAGGTTCGGTCGCACCTCGGCGTGTTCGCCGCCGCGAGACAGCACGTCGATAACTTGGCGCGAGTCACCGGCGAGGTCTCGACGCTGTTCGTCGAGGAAGACGGCGTCGGCATCTGCGCGTACATGGCTCACGGGCCGAACGACTGGGAACCGGCGTACGCGTGTGGAACCCGCATCCCGCTCCACATCACGGCTCCCGGCAAGGCCATGCTCGCGTCGCTCGGTCGTGAGCGCGTCGACGATATCCTCGACGAACGTGGCCTCGATGCACAGACGGCTGAGACGATTACTGACCGAAACGTGCTTCGGGGCGAACTCCGAACGATTCGCGAGAACGGCATCTCGTTTTGCAGAGAAGAACAATCTGCGGGGGTTATTGGGGTAGGGACGTCGATTGCCCTGACTGAGCGCGCGCCAGCGGCGGCCATCGGCGTCTGCGGGCCGGCGAGTCGACTCACCGGTCGGTACCTCGAAGAGGACATCACCGGGCAGGTCATCAGCACCGCGAAATCGATTCAGGTCGAACTGACGCGGTGACTCGCGACGCTGTCGAGGGCGGCTTCGAAGCACTCGAGTGCCAGGTCGAGTTCCCGGTCGGTCACGTCGAGCGGCGGCAGGAATCGAAGCGACCGCTTACCGCAGCCGAGCGTGAGAAGCCCCTCGGATAGCGCGGCCTTGAGAACCGCGTCGCGACGGTCCTTGGTATCGAATTCGACGGCAGTCATCAGCCCGAGACCACGCACGTTGGTGAGACAGGGGGTCCGCTCGGCGAGCCGCGAGAGATCTGCACGGAGCTTCGTACCCTTCTCCGTGGCGTTCGCCATGAGGTCCTGTTCCTGAATGACGTCGAGCGTCAGCGTCCCCTGAATCGACGCGAGGATGTCGCCCGCACCCCACGTCGATGACAGTCGCGCTTCGGTGTCCGGGAACAGTTCTTCGTTCGCCACCGTCGCGCCGACGCGAAGCGCCTTCGCACTGGTGATGACGTCCGGTTCGAGGTCGTAGTGGTCCGAGGCCCACAGCTCGCCGGTCCGACCCACGCCGGACTGAATCTCGTCGGCGATGACGGGGATGTCGTGTTCGTCGCAGATGGCCTGCACCTCGCGCATGAATTCCTCGCTCGGGACGTGATAGCCACCTTCGCCCTGAACGGGTTCGAGGATGAGAAACGCGACCTGGTCGGCGGGGAGGTGACCGTGGGTGTCGTCGAGTTTGTCGCGCAGCGTCTCGAGACCCGCCATCGAGTACGGTACGTCGTGGATGCCGCTCACTTCGGGGAACGTGCGACGGTGGACGGACTTCGAGCGGTTGAGCGACAGCGCACCGAGCGTGCGGCCGTGGAACGCCCCGTCGAAGGTGATGCCGTACTTCGGAGTCTCACAGGCGTCGTAACAGATTTTGATGGCGTTTTCGACCGCCTCGGCCCCGGAGTTCGACAGGAACACCGTGTCGAGATCGTAGTGGTCGGTGAGGTCGGTCAGGCGGTCCATGAGGTGGGCCGGTCCGGGCAGCGACGCCGTCTCGGGCGACCCACCGGTGCTCACGTAGAAGTCCTGGCCCGCGATTTTCATCGGGTCGACGAGGTCGAGGTCGTCGAGGCGGGACTGCAGTTCGGGGTTGTTGTAGCCGAGCGGGGCGGCCGCGACGTGGCTCGTGAAGTCCAGCAACACGTTGCCGTCGGGGTCGGTACAGAACGGACCGACGGCGTCCTTGGTGATGTCCCACACGAACTCGTAGACGTACGTGCTCGTCGCGGCGGTTGAGTGGTGATACTCGACCCACTCTGAGGCCTTCGGTCCCGGGAGCGACGTGACGGTCGGCTCGACTGAGTCTCGATCCATACGAACACCCTGATGGACAATGTAACATAAATCTACCTAGAAAGATGAGTAACGACCTCAAAATCATCACTCAGCAACCAATCGTCTGATTCTCTGAGAGAGTAGTTTGGTAATAACGAACTATCTCGGCGCGTGCGAACGCGTCGCAGGTCGCGAATCGGCGGCGGTTCGCGCCGAGGGAGCCCCTCGTGAAGAAACTCGCCACGCGCCGGCGTCACAGGGCGTTTGGAATCGTCAAAGTCCGGGTCATCGGGACGGGTCGAACGTGGTCGTTTCGAGGTTCACCTCGATGATGTTCGCCGCCTGCATCACGAGTTCGGGGATTTCCGACCGAAAGCGGTCCCCGGAGAGTCGGCTCGTCGGCGCAGTAACGCTGACCGCCCCGCAGACGTCGCCGTCGACGCCGCGAATCGGCGCGCCGATAGAGCGCATGCCGCGAAGTTCCTCTTCGTCGTTGACCGCGTAGCCTCGCTCGCGAATCCGCTCGAGTTCGTCGAACAGCCGGTCGGTGTCGGAGATGGTGTTGTCGGTCTGCTCGACGAGTCCCTGGTCGTCGATGATGTCGCGGACGCGGTCGTCGTCGAAGTGACCGAGCATCGCTTTCCCGGTCGCCGTACAATGGAGGTACTGTGGGGCCTCGCGCATCCGCAGATGATAGTCCGTCGCGACCGCGTTGTCGCCGCGACTCTCGTAGATGGTCACCTCCTTGCCGCGGGAGACGACCGTCAGGTGGACGTACTCGTTGGTCGTGTCGGCGAGCTTGTCCACCTCGAGTTGGCCCGCGCGGTACAGCGGCGTCTCGTTGCGCACGGTTTCGCCCATCGTGACCAGTCGCAGGCCGAGGCGATAGCGGCCGTCGACCTTCGCCACGAATCCTTCTTCTTCGAGCGTCGCGAGGTAGGTGTGGACGGTCCCCTTCGAGGCGTCGAGTTCGTCGCAGACGTCGCTGAACGTCGGGTCGGGCCGTCGCTGTATCGCAGCCAGAATCTCGCTCGCCGTCTGTACGGATTTGATTCGACGCGGGCCGTCCGCGGGGCGACTGTCGTCCATACGAACCCGAACTCGGTGGGGTGCCATTAGTTCTGTTATATCAAACTGCGATTCGTCTGACAACGCCGTTTGTCTGCTATAGATGCAATCATGTTTGTCTTTCTCAAACATTACACGCCAAAATCTCCAAATAAAAATTTATATGGGACATTCATGATTGTTCGAGTGGTATGGATTGTCAACCATCTGGCCGCCGCCGGGACGCGCCCGCGGTGGGCCGGGTGCGAGCGCGCACGTATCGGCTTCCAACGACGGTCGGTGAACGCGGAACGACGGCACGCGCCGACCGCGCCGGCCCGGTCTCGGGCGGACACGTCGGCGGAACCCCGACGAGACGGTCGGGCGACAGACGGCGACCGACGGAGGTGCCACGATGGGCTTAGCGTTCGAGCCCCGCCTGTACGAGGAACTCGACGCCGACGAGCGACCCTCGCTGTTCGAAGCGTTGGTCCCCGTCTTCGGGATGCTCGTCTTCCTCGGCGTCGGCATCGTCGTCTACGGCCTCGACCCGCAGTTCCCGCTGTTTTGGGGCATCACCTTCACCGGACTGTTCAGTCGGTACTGGCTGGGCATCTCTTGGGCGGACCTCTACGACGGCATCACCGACAGCCTCCACATGGGGATTCAGGTCATCCTCATCATGTTCGTCGTCTACGCGCTCATCGCGACGTGGGTCGCCGCGGGGACGATTCCGAGCCTGATGTACTACGGCCTCGACCTGCTGACGCCGACGATATTCCTGCCCATCACGGCCGTGCTCGCGTCGATCGTCACGTTCGCAATCGGGTCGTCGTGGACGGCCGCCGGCACGCTCGGCGTCTCGTTTATCGGCATCGGTGCCGGATTGGGGATTCCAGCCCCGATGACCGCGGGGGCCATCCTCTCAGGAGCGTACATGGGTGACAAACAGTCGCCGCTTTCGGACACGACGAACCTCGCGGCCGCCGTCACGAACACCGACCTGTTCGACCACGTCAACGCCATGCGCGACAGTTCGCTCGTCGCGTTCGGCATCGCCGTCGTGTTGTACGCCGTCCTCGGCGTCCAGGCCTCCGGGAACATTCCGGTCGGGCGCATCGCCGAGATTCAGGGCGCGCTCACCGGGTCGTACGCGATATCGGTACTCACCTTCGCCCCGCTCATCATCACGTTCGGTCTCGCGCTCTACGGCGTTCCTGCGTTGCCGGCGCTCGGCGCGGGCGTGTTCGCGGGTGCAATTACCTCGGTCGTGATGCAGGGAACCGCGTTCGGAGCCGTGTGGTCCATCGCGCAGTCTGGAACCTCGCCGTCGACCGGGATGGAACTCGTCGACGGCCTGCTGGCAAGCGGGGGGATGATCGGCGGTGCGTGGGTGGTCACCATCGCCATCGCGGCGCTGTCGCTCGGCGGGATGCTCGAACGCGCCGGCATCCTCGCCGTGCTCGCACACCACCTCGGCCGACTGAGCCGCGGTGTCGCGAGCCTGACCGGCGTGACCGCCGTCTCCGCGGTGTCGATGAACGTCCTCGCCGCCGAGCAGTACATCAGCATCGTCGTCCCGGGCATCACGCTCCGGAACCTCTACGAAGAACAGGGACTCCAAAGCGAGAACCTCTCGCGGGCCATCGAATCGGCGGGGACGACCACGAGCGCGCTCATTCCGTGGAACAGTGGGGCGCTGTTCATGGCCGGTACGCTCGGCGTCGGGACCCTCGAGTACGCGCCGTACTACTTCTTCGGCCTGCTGTCGCCGCTCGTCTTGCTCCTCATGGGCGTGACCGGCTGGCAGATCACCTACCAGCCTGGCGCGGCCCCCGGCGACGCCGGCGACCGTCGCGGCTCGCCCTCGTCGACCGACGACTGACGAGGAAACGCGCCTACAGATTTTCGCCGGCGATGATCTCTTCGACCCGCTCGTGGTCGAACAGCTGTTCGTCGGCACCGAAGTCCGGATAGTCGTCGCCGTCCTCGTAGGTCGGCCAGTCGCCGAACTGGTCGGGGTAGAGCTGTTTGGCCGTCATCTCGGTCTGGAACAGGTTCATCAGCGGCCCCTGCCACCGGGTCCCCTGCGGGTAGACGCGGTCGTTCTGGACGGCGGCCAGTTCGCGGCCGACCGGGTCGTCCCGGAGGTTCTGCTTCAGCCCGTCGAAATCGACGGTTTCGGTGACCGTCCACAGCGTGAGAATCACGTCGGGGTCGGCCTCCAACAACGCCTCCATGTCGACTTCCTGGAACGGGCCCGTGAACTCCTCGTCGCCGAAGGCGTCGACCGCGCCGAGCGGCCGGGTATGAGCGTTCCAGTAGCCGGGCGCGTTCAGCCGAAGGAGGTAGATGCTCGACAGGTCCGTCGAAATCGAGAGGTACGCGGCGGTCGGGCGCTCGGACTCGGCCGGAAGCCCGTCTTCGACGGTTGTGAGCTGGTCGTCGCGGACAGACTGCAGCGCCTCGTAGCGCTCGCGCTCGCCGTACAGCGACGCGACGCGGTCGAACAGCTCCCAGAGGTCGTAGTACTCGTAGCCGTCGGCCCACTCCTCCGGGGGCGCGGCGTTGAAGTTGCTGTAGTAGTTGCCGAACCACGGGCCGATGTTGTCCGCGACCTCGTCGATGTCGGCTTGGTTCCAGTTGTCCTGCGTGGACACCCACGCGGGGTCGACGAGGTGGAGGTCGCTGTCGAGTTCGTACAGCCGCTCTTTCGTGAAGCCGTACTCGCCCGCGGCGTCAGCCCACTCGATTTCGAAGTCGTCGAAGCCGGCGGTGAAGTACTCCAGGCCCGCGACGGTGCCGTCCCACCAGAGGTTGTTGACGGTGTCGCCCTGCCCGAGCGCGCTCGCCATGTCCGGGAACCACGGGAAGTGGGTGAACACGTTCGTCGGCGGCTCGTCCAGCGTGACCGTCCCGACCGGCGACAGCTCGGCCGTGTAGCTCGATTCGGCCGCCTCGGTCGTCGTCTCGGCGGCGTCCGTCTCGGTTCCGGTCTCCGTGGCCGTCTCGGTCGCCGTCGTCGACGTCGTATCGCCCGACTGCCCGGCGCAGCCTGCGAGGAGGCCCCCACTGAGAAGTGCGCCACCGTACTTCACGTAGTCTCGCCGCGTCGGACCCGCGTTCTCGTCGGTCTCTTTCATACGGATTAGGCCCACCTAAACCGATATAGGTGCTTCGAAGTTTAGGCAGGACTAAAAATGAATGACACGACGGTCCGCGTTCGGGCCGTGGTGGTCACCTCACCGGCGGTCGGCGGCGAAGCCGCGCGTTAAGGTTCGGACACGCCGACGACCTGCTTGCCGATATTGTCGCCGGAGAACAGCCCGAGGAACGCGTCGGGCGCGTTCTCCAGCCCGTCGACGACGGTCTCGCGGTGTTCGAGGTCGCCCGAGGCGACCCACGAGCCGAGCTGTTCGCTCGCCTGGCCGAATCGCGTCGCGTAGTCGCCGACGAGCAGTCCCTGCACCTTCGCGCGCGGCGCGATGAGCTGTGGGAGCTTTCGCGGGCCGGTCGGGACGCCCTCGTCGTTGTAGTGGGCGATCTGCCCGCAGACGGCGACGCGGGCGTCGAGGTTCAGCTTCGTGAACACCGCGTCGGTGATGGGCCCGCCGACGTTATCGAAGTAGACGTCGACGCCGTCGGGCGCGGCGTCGTCGAGCGCCGCCCGGTAGTCGTCGACGTCCTTGTAGTTGATCGCGGCGTCGAAGCCGAGGTCGTCGGTGAGCCACGACACCTTCTCGTCGGAGCCGGCGAAGCCGACGACGCGACAGCCGTTGAACTTGGCAATCTGGCCGACGACGGAGCCGACTGCACCGGCCGCGCCGGACACGACGACCGTCTCGCCGGGCGAGGGGTCGCCCACTTCGAGGAGGCCGAAGTACGCCGTCCGGCCGGGCATCCCGAGCACGCCGAGATAGGCGGGGAGGTCCGCGACCGAGGGGTCGACGGGCGCGACCTCGCCGGCGTCGAGGACGGTGTAGTCGGCCCACGTGCCGTTTCCGGTCACGAGGTCGCCGGCGTCGTACGCGTCGCTCTCGCTTTCGACGACTTCGCCGACGACGCCGCCCTGCAACGGGTCGCCGACCGACCACGGCTCGGCGTACGACTCCGCGTCTCGCATCCGCCCGCGCATGTACGGGTCGACGGAGAGATATCGCACGCGAACGAGGAGTTCCCCGTGTCGCGGGTCCGGTATCTCGCCCTCGCGGAGTTCGAAACTGTCCATGTCCGGTTCGCCCTCGGGGCGCTCGGCAAACATCCACTCGCGGTTCGTCTCTCGCATACCCGAACACCGACCCGCGAGCGTTAGGACGGTGTTGTTTCCAGCAGCACCGTCCGGTTCGACGGGGGCACGTCAGGCGTCGGGGAGCTGTCTGTCGTTGTCTGCCCTCTCTCATCGTCGGACGACCCCGAATCACTCGCCTTGTTACTCCTGTAGAACCACCGACTCGATCGTGTTCAGGAGGGCAGAGATATCGACATCTTGGTACGGTGAAAAGCTGGCAGAATACAGATTCCGATCCGGGTCTTGAGCGATAAGTAGTGCTTCCGGATCGAAGAAGTAAATCTGTGCCCAGCACTCCTTATTTGGGATGTTCAGATCTAAGTTACCCCGCCGGAACACCAGTTCTCGGGCACCGTCTGTCAGTTCCTGTTCTGTGTACTCGGAGCGTGCGTCATCATCGGCGTACAAGAGCCTGGCTGAGGCACCGTCGTACATGCCGACGAACCGGAGTTTGTCTCCGAGGAGTTGGGTTACTGTTTCGACGAACCGGCAGCTTGTCTCACTCGTCGGGTCGGAGTCCTGCCACTCTACGTGTATGATGTCCGTACGGAGATGCTCCCACGCCGCTTCACCGAAGTCAGTCAGTCCGTAATACCGTCCAACAGTTCGCTCTTCTGGCGCGTGGAGTTTCACGATGTCCTCCTCGCGTAACTCCGAAATCGCCCTGGAGAGATGTGACCGTTGGAGCTCCGTGTTTTCGGCGAGCTCGGTCGGTGTCGCGAGGGTGGCCCTCGCCAACCCTTTCAACACGTGTTTTCGGTATTTGGAACTGAGGACGAACGAACGTGCCGCTTCGATCCTGTCTCGTTCCATTACCTCACACACAGAGAGCCGGCGTTATAGACCATTTGTTGAGGAACACACAGAAATGTACCATTCCGGTACCAGAACGAATATACTCTCGTACACGGACAGGAAAACAATGGACAGCATCAGTTCAGGTATCCCCGGGTTAGACACCGTTCTTCACGGAGGGTTTGCCAGGGGAAGAATGTATCTGGTGAGAGGCGAGCCAGGTGCCGGAAAATCTCTGCTTGGTGCACACTTCCTCGAAGCCGGTCTCGAAGCGGATGAGTCGGTTGTCTATATGCACGGTGAAGAATCGAAAGAGAACGTCTTGCTGAATGCGAAGCAAGTCGATATCGACATCTCTGGGGCGCATTTTCTCGACCTCGGTCCGGAAACTGAGTTTTTCACCGAAGACCAATCGTACGACCTCGTCGAGCCGGGTGATGTACAGTCCGAACGAATCACCGAAGACATCATGCAGGCGATCGAGGAGTACGATCCGTCACGCATACTCATCGATCCGATAACGCAGATCAAGTATATCGAGACAGACCAGTACCAGTACCGCAAACGTCTCCTGTCGCTCATGCGGTATCTCCGTGACCGAGAGACGACAGTCGTCGGGACGCTCACGACCAGAAGCGACGACAGCGGGAACTGGCCGGAGGACGCCGAGTCGCTGAGTGACGGACTCCTCGATCTCACAAATGGAACTGCTGGACGCCGATGCGAAGTGAAGAAACACCGTGGGCTCGGTCAGGAGGCAGGGACACACGGACTTGAGATCCGCGCGCAGGGTCTCGAAGTGTATCCGCGCGTCGTCCCTCAACAGCGGACGACGCCGTTCGATCCGAACGTCCTCACCTCGGGGAACGACAGTCTCGATGCACTGCTGGGGGGCGGTGTCCGAGAGGGCTCTGTGACGTTCATTAGCGGCCCGAGCGGCGTCGGGAAGACGACGACTGGAACACAGTTCTTACACGGCGTTGCCAGCCAAGGCAAAACCACCCTCGGATTCCTCTTCGAGGAGTCGACGGACCAGTTCAGCTACCGTGCTGAAAAACTCGGGACGCCTGTCAGAGACCTCGTCGATCGCGGACTGCTGGAGCTACACGATATCGAACCGCTCGTACGCTCGCCTGAAGAGTTCGCACAACTCGTGCTCGATGCCGTTGAACGACGGGATCCAGAGATCGTGCTGATCGATGGTATTGCGGGCTATAAGATGTCGATTCAGGGTGATGACATGCAACTCGTCCGGCGGCTTCACACACTCACGCGGACGTTGAAACAGCGAGATATTTCGGTCATCATCACAGACGAAGTTGGCAGAGTGACCGGGGTTGAGTCGCCGACGAGCGCAGGTGCCAGCTACCTAGCGGACAACGTCGTGTTTCTGTCGTACGTCGAGCAGGCAGGAGGGATGGAACGGATGATTGGCGTGCTGAAAAAGCGCCTCGGCGATTTCGATAACCAGTTTCACCGGTTCACGATCGAAGATGCACAGGGGTTGCAACTGCATGGGCCCTTCGAGACAGCCCCAGACATCACCCGCGGACTCTTCGACGAGTGAGTTGTCCCACGACTGTTTGGCGATCTTAACTGATGTTTGAGACGAGACACGACGAGACGACGGTTCAGTTGCTCGTGAGTGGTGAACAAGACCAATCAGCAATCCGTGACCTGCTGTTGTCGGAGTACGATGTCGTCGTCGACGACGAGATTCAACCCGCGTCGTGCTACCTGATTGAAGACCGTCTCCTCCCGAAGTACGGCTCTCAGCTATTAGCGCGAAAACAGGCCGAACATCCGACGTTTTGTCCAGTCGTTGTGATCAAGCGTCAGGATTCCTCGTTCAGCCTCGGGGGTACACAGCAGGTGTGGCAGCGGGAGCAAGCCGTCGTGGACGATATCGTCGCTGCACCGATCAACGAGCAGGTCCTCAACTATCGTCTCGAAAATCTCTGTATCCGACGTGTGCAATCTCGAAAGCTGACGAGCCAGTACGAACAAATCGAAGCGCGATACGAACGACTGTTCGAGTCCGCAGAGGAAGCCATCGTCGTCGTCGATGTCGAGTCGAACGAGATCGCCGAGTGCAACAGGGCCGCTTGCGAACTCTTCGGCTACTCCAAGTTCGAACTACAGCGACTCGACCCGTCGAGCGTCATCCAGTTCGAAGACGGCTGTGAGTTCACCGAGTTCACCGAACACCTCTCCCAACAGGATGCTGGCGTCACGAAAACACTCATCTGTACCACACAGTGGGGACAGAGCGTCCACGCCGAGGCCTCCGCAGCGGCGATCGAACACGCCGAACAACAGTCGGTACTGCTGTTGATTCGAGACATCTCCGAACGGGTCCGGCGACAAAAGCAGATCCGTGTACTCAATCGGGTATTGCGACACAACATCCGAAACAGCATAAACGTCGTCAACGGGTACGGCGAACTCATCTACGAATCGACGGCCGACGACGAAGTCAGTGCGTTCGCAGAGAAGGTCGTCGACCGCTCCAAAGAGTTGCTTGATCTCAGCGAGAAGTCCAGAACCGTCAGTAACGCGCTCCAGGCGGGAGATGAGTTACAGTCACTCGACGTCGTTGCGGTACTCGACCGAATTCGAGCAGCGCTCTCCGACGAGTATCCGTATGCCCGGATCGAGCTGACCGCCCCTGAGAGTGCGCAGGTCTTCGGAAACTCGTATCTGCAGACCGCGCTGTACGAACTCTGTGAGAACGCGATCGTCCACTCGACGCAGGACGCGCCGCTCGTCGACATCTCCGTAACTGAGGCACAACCAGCCGTAACGGTTCGGATCGAAGACCGTGGAACCGGTATCTCCGAACAGGAACTCGCGATGCTCGAAGGCGAAGAGACCGCGTTACGTCACGGGAGCGGGCTGGGTCTGTGGATGGTGAACTCCGTCGTCGACGGTATCGGCGGTGAGCTCGATATCAGCACCGACAGCACTCGGGGAAGTGTGGTGACAGTCTCGCTCCCGCAACCTACGGACTAAGCCGCGCTGTTCTCACGAACCACCTTCACCTTCGCCGATCCCAGCCCCTATCTGGCCCGGCCGACTACGCGACGGCGAACCATGCAGGTCGCAGTCATCGGCGCGAACGGCGGTATCGGACGGCGGCTCCTCCCCCGGCTCGCGGACGCCGGCCACGACCCCATCGGCGTCGTCCGGGACGAATCGCAGTTCGAGGCGGTCCGCGACCGCGGCGGCGAGCCGCGACTGGGCGACCTCGAAGGCGACTTCGAAGCGGCGCTCGAGGGGGCCGACGCGGTCGTGTTCACCGCCGGCTCCGGCGGGTCGACCGGCGCGGACAAGACGCTCATGGTCGACCTCTGGGGCGCTCGACGGGTGGTCGACGCCTGTGTCGACGCGGGTATCGACCGCTTCGTGATGATTAGCTCCATCGGCGCGGGCGACCCGCTCGCAGGCCCCGAGCCGCTGCGCCCGTACCTGGTCGCCAAGCGCTGCGCCGACGACTACCTCAAACAGTCGTCGCTCGATGCGACGATTCTCCGCCCCACGAGGCTTACCGACGCGGACGGCACCGAGGCCGTCTCGCTGACCGTCGAGAGTCTCGACGGCGACACGCCCGAGATTCCGCGGGCCGACGTGGCGCAGGCGGTCGTCGCCTGTCTTGACATCGACCGGACGGTCGGCGAGACGCTGCATCTCACGGGTGGCGAGACGCCCATCGAACGGGCGCTCCGCGGAGACGACTGAGTTGGGATTATCTGAATAGTGACACCCAACACAAGCAATAGGAGTGCAATAAATAAACAATAGTGAGATAGAGGAGTCAGTTTTTGCTGATACAAATAGAGTAACAAACCCGGAAATCCAATACTTCTATTGGGGATTCGAAGTAGATTCAGACAGATAGTGGCTACTATCTGCAGTTTAATATTTTGTACGCACAGTCTCGAGAATGGTACGCTAATATAAAAATGCACAAAAATAGCACAACTATATTGATTCTCCACCTAACTATATCAGAAGATACAGTCAAGAAACGTGGTCAGCGAGAAGTGGCAACCACGTAAGAGGACATCCCACAGTCTGTGCTGTGGGGAAGAGACGACAACTGTCCTCGGGAGTAAAATCGACGAGTGGTACGTGTTTCTCCCGGCTACCAGTTACCGGTCGGTGTCTTGTATTGACGATTGTACATCGATGTGCCTAGTTGTTGATGGTGTCGCCGACAGCAACGTTACGAGTCGCGAGCTGTTGGACGACGAAGAGCGTGATAATCACGCCAGCGCCCGCGTACTGAACTGTCGAGTTGGGGTACACCATCGTGAGGACACCAACCACGAAGAACGCCACTCGAGTGCCGAGTTGCGCCCATTTGCCGTAGCCAAAGCGGTAGTTGATTCCGTGGATGATGCTAATACCGCCCAGCAAGATGAGCAACCCGGTGAAGACGGCACCGCCGCTGAGTACCCCTGAGACGATGACAGGGTGGTAGATGAACGAGAACGGCAAGACGAACAGTGGGGCGGCGACTTTGATGGCTTCGTAGCACGTCTCGACGAAGTCGGCATTCGCGATACCGGCGGCGACCGCGGCACACGTCGCAATCGGTGGCGTGAGTCCCGAGAGAATCGCGCCGTAGAAGACGAAGAAGTGGGCAGCCAGGTCTGGGACGAGGAAGCGACTGACGAGCGTCGGGGCCACGAGGAGTGCCACAACGGTGTAGGCGGCAGTCGTCGGCATCCCCAACCCGAGGAGGATACAGATTACCATCGAGATCAAAACAGCGACGAGCATGATGCCACCCGAGATATCCATCATCGAGAGGGTGAGGATTCCGGGGACGCCCGTAGTCATGAGAATGTCAACAACGCCGTTGATCGCCGCGAGGATAATGGCGATGGGTGCCGTGATGATCGCACCGCGCCGGAAGCCAGCCACCGTGTCCGAGAGCGTCTCTCGAGTCGCGGCCGTCACCGAGCGCGACTCGTACGCCGCCTGGAAGACGGGGAATGTGATGCCGGTGATCAACATCGTGACCGCGGTGTACAGCGCGGACGTCATCACAGTTAGCTGAATGACGCCGAGCGTGTACACCAACACGCCGAATGGGATGATGAACTTGACCGTGTCGACGAGGGTGTCCCGACGAGTCCGGTCTTCCAGCTCGTCGAGGACGGCGTCGACGTCGATCGAGTCGAGCTGATTGCTCGCGATGTAGTGAACCGCGAGAATTATACACACCATCATGATCATCGCCGGAATGAGCCCCGCGGTGATGACGGTCACGTAGCTGATGCCGAGAAGCGAGGCCATGATGAACGCTCCCGCACCCATAACTGGTGGAAGAACCTGCCCAGTTGTGGATGCGACCGCCTCAATCCCCCCTGCTGTCGAGGGCTTGATGCCGTTTTCTTTCATCATCGGGATTGTGAACGACCCGGTCATCCCGGCGTTTGCGGTCTGTGAACCGTTGATCGAGCCGATAACTGCACTTGCGACGACAGCGGTCTGTGCAACGCCCGAGTCGATGTACTTCGACGTTCGGACGGCTCCACGGAAGATGAGGTCGAACGCACCGTAGCTCTCCAGCAGCCCCGCATAAAGCAAGAAGAGCGCGATCCACGCCGCGACTAACTGAGTCAGGAAGCCGTAGAAGCCGGTGATATCGAGTGCGAGCAAGAGGAGCAGTCGGCTGTAGCTCAACCCGCTGTGCCCGAGGATACCGGGAATCAGATCACCGAAGTAGCCGTACAGGAGCGCACCCACAAGGATGCTAAGGAACGTCAGCCCGAACGAACGCCACGAGAGGTAGACAATTGCTGCAAGGAATGCAGCTGCCAAGGCGTACTCGTGTGGAAACGCGTAGCCAACACGGTCGATGTACAGTTCCCTGAAGTGCAGGTTGACGTAGACGGTGATGGCAATGGTGATTACCAACGACCCAAGTAACAGGGCTGCGTCGAGATAGTCCCGATCAGCGATGACGTCTTCGAGTTCGTTGAGGATGTACACCCCGATTGCACCGGCAATGAACAGGACACCATACTGTGCCCGCGGCATCGACACGGTGTAGGCATAGAAGATAACGAGTGCCCACAACGCGAGAGCAGCGAGCGTTACCGTCCCACCCACCGCGTCTTCCAGGTCTGTTGATCTCAATCGCTGGATACGTCTTGCTACCATGGTTCACTCTCACAGTAGATTCAAACATATAAATTAGTTATGGTAGACTCAGTCATATGGCGACGTCTCGCATGACAGCAGACAAACGAATCCGCACCTGAGACGTCCGAGTACATCGGCTCTCGGTTTCCGGGGAGTGTGACTGAAGCCGTTGGGAGGCAATCTCAGCTGACGAAAACGGGAGTGGGGCAGGTTGCAGGCTGTCGGGCGGTCAGGAACTAGGCAACGATGACTGGACACTCGGCGTCAAGCAGGACGCCCTGTGTGACGCTCCCGAAGAGCACTTTCCCAACCGGAGAGCGACTGGCGGGCGCCATGGCAATCGCATCGGCGTCACAATCCGCTGCAGTCTGTACGACCGTCGCCGCTGGGTCGCCGTGAGCCGCCTCGAACGTCCAGTCAATTCCGTGCTCGTCCAGTTTCTCGCGGGCGACAGTTACGCTCGATGGCGGATCGTACTTTTCGAAGAGTTCCTCCGACGTCACGTGTCCACCGCTGTCGTCGATTGCATCGAACTCCTCGAACACGTTGAGGATCGTGACGGTGACGGCTGACTCGGCAGCGGGGAGGTCGGCAACTGCGTCGACGGCGGCTGCCGTCCGGTCTTCATTCCCGTCGACCGCAAGTAGCACGTGATACATGGGTTACTCGAGGAGTCGTTCTTCGAGGTCGCCCACAACATCCAGCGTCGTTGCCGAGCCACCGATGTCCGGGGTCCGCGGTGCGTCCGAATCTGCTAGCTGTGCACCGACGCCGTCCCAGAGCGTCTCGGCGAGGTCGTCCTCTTCGAGATGCTCGAACATCAACGACATCGACAACAGCATCCCGACCGGGTTCGCGATGCCTTCTCCCATGATATCGAAGGCGCTCCCGTGAACCGGTTCGAACATCGAGGGGAACTCCCCGCTTGGGTTGATGTTCGTCGACGGGGCCATCCCAAGACTCCCGGAGATGATGCCACCGATGTCGGTGAGGATATCGCCGAACAGGTTAGATGCGACGACGACGTCGAACTCGTTGGGACGACGAACGAAGTCCATACTCCCGGCGTCGACGAGGAGTCGTTCGACGGTGATGTCCGGGTATTCCTCGCTAACCTCCTCGACGATTTCGTCCCAGAACACCATCCCGTAAGCCTGTGCGTTCGACTTCGTGATGTTGGTTAGTTTTCCACTCCGCTCTGTCGCGGCCTCGAACGCGGCCCGGACGATCGCTTCGGTCCCCTCGCGTGTGTAGACCGCTGACTGGACTGCGACTTCGTTCCCGAATCCTTGGTGTTCGCGTCCACCGACGTCGGCGTACTCGCCTTCGGTGTTCTGCCGGTAGACAACGAGATCGATATCGCCGCCCTCGTAGCCACGAAGCGGGCTTTCGACCCCATCAAAGAGATACGAGGGGCGCTTGCAGATGTGCTGGTTGAATCCCTTGGTGATCGGGAGGCGAAGGTTACGGAGCGTAACGTGATCCGGCACGTCTGGGTGACCCACCGCACCGAGCAGAATCGCGTCAAACTCTTTGAGCGTCTCCAAACCGTCGTCGGGCATGAGCGCACCCTCTTCGAGATACCGCTCGCTTCCCCAGTCGAACCACGTCGTCTCGATCTCGACGTCGTGGGCCGCAGCAAGTTCGATGAGAAGTGGCTCGGTTGCCTCTGTCACTTCAATTCCGATACCGTCGCCTGGAATCACCGCTATGTCATACGACATCGGTCCGATTGATGCTCTATCTTGATAAAAATATTTGGGTGGCGACCAACCAAGGGGGTATCTCGCTCTCAGGCCGACTACCACAGGACCGACCCCCTGACGATAATTTGAGTACCAATCAAATATTGGAATTAACAACAAGGTTTATCATCGATGTACATGAACGTCAAGAGCGGATGTCTAAGCAAGCACACAGCGCACGGACTAGACGGAGTATTCTCAAAGCAGCCGCTGCGGGTGCCGGGACCGTTGCAATCACCGGCTGTCTCGGTGGCGACAGCGAATCCGACAGTGGGTCTGGCAGTGGATCCGGCGGCGATTCAGGGTCGGACGGCGGCTCGAGCGATGATTCGGGTTCGGACGGTGGCTCAGGTGGTAGCTCGTACCAACTACGGATGGGCGGCTCCTCACAGGGGAGTACGGCGTTCAACTCGATGCAAGCACTTGCTCGAGCACTCAACGAGCACAGCGACTCCCTCCGAATGACCGTCGAGCAGACCCAGGGGAACGTCGCCAACATGTATCAGTACGACCAAGGCAACATCCCTGCCGTCGCGACGGACAACAACACGATCAACAAGGCGGTCAACGAAACGGACCGATTCAACGATGAACCGGTCGACAACATCGGCTATCAGTCGTTCCGGTTCAACGGACTCGACATCTTCTGGGTTGCCGTTGAAGGCTCTGGAATCGAATCGACCGCAGACTTCGCGGGGAAGACCGTCTACCCGATTCAGCCGGGCTTCGGGACGCGGCTACTCACCGAAGAGGTGATGCGAGTCGCCGGAATGTGGGAGGAAGTCGACATCATCAACGTCAACACGAGCGACATCCCTGGTGCGATCGAAGAGGGTCGCGTTGACGCTGTTGCGGTATACGGGTCGAACCGCGTCGAACTGACTGGCTGGGCGAAGCAGATCGACGCTCGAAACGACGTCTATCTCGTCGATGTCGCCGACAATTTCAAACAGGCCATCGAAGAGGTCGGCGGCGCACGTTTAGCCGAAATCGAGCCTTACGGGTGGAATCAGGAGGTCACGAAGGTTACCGACTCGATCGTCAGCTGGAATCTTGACCTGCAGTGTCTGCTCAGTCCGGAAGTGCCAGCAGACGCCGCACACGAACTGGCTCGGATCAGTCACGAACACGGCGAGACTATCCGGGAGGCCGACCAGACGTACGCTGACCACTCTGACCCGGCAGATATGGCCACCGCAGTCATTCCAGAACATCCGGTCCACCCCGGCGTCGCTGAGTTCTACAAGGAACAAGACGTGTGGGACGACTCCTGGACCGTCGGCGACGAAGCGTAACGAAACCAAACTGACGGACGTTTCGTTTTTTAGGATAGTCACCGATTGTACTTCGTACTCAGTATGTTCGTATATAAAGTTCCGTATCATGGCACACACTCGATGCTGATTGGCGGCCAGTATGGGGTCTCACTTCGTTGCGTTCGAAGACGGATGGATGGACACGCGAACAACCGTAATGATTGTTGAGTGAATATGTGTGGGTGTGACTCACACGAACACTACGTGTGTACGGCGAGACACGCGCGCCAATCCGAAGTGAGACTCCGAGTGTTCTGTTCCACATTGTGAAACTTTATGTGTCATCGCTGAGAATCACGACTAACGGAAACACAAACCATGAAAACGACACACAAGCTGTTCAGGATTATCGAGGAACTACGAGACCGAAACGGGGCTCGAGTATCGGAACTGGCGACGGAGTTAGAGCTGCCCAAGAGCACGGTTCACCGGCATCTCAAGACACTCGAGGAACGAGAGTACGTGATGAAGACGGGAGATCTCTACTATATCGGCTCCCGGTTTCTTTACATCGGTATGGGTGTAAACAACCGACACGAGGCGTTCGCTCAGATCGAACCGAAAGTCAAAGCACTCGCCTCGGAAACTGACGAACGTGCTCAGTTCATGATCGAAGAACACGGTTACCTCGTGTACATCTATCGAGAAACCGGAGAACACGCCGTTCAGACGAACACGCAGCTCGGAAAGCGAATGCCAATCCACGCGACCTCCGGCGGAAAAGCGATTCTCGCTCAACTGACCGACGACCAAATCGCTCGCATTATCGAGCGTCATGGGCTCCCAAAAGTCACCGAGAACACCATCACGGACGAAGACGAGCTCTACGACGAACTCCGCGAGATCAGAGACGAGGGCGTCAGTTTCAACGATCAAGAGTATATTGAGGGTCTCCGGTCCGTCTCAGTTCCAGTTATCAAGCCGAACGGACAGCCGTTAGGTGCGATCGGTATCTCCGGTCCACAGAACCGGTTCAAAGGTGAATTCTACCGCGAAGAACTGCCAGACAAACTCCTGGGTGTCGTCAACGAGGTCGAGCTCAATATGAAATACCAGTAGACGACTGCCGTGCGGGTGAAGCGATGTTCGTGCTATACATTACAAAGATATCGTTGTAATCCCTTGCTACATAATCTATCATCGACGATCATATCCCACGAGATGGAACTTTATATAATACGTGTTGTTGCGTAGATAGATGCCGACCGGCTCGATGCTGGGTCACGATTGAGACATTCTCGTGCGGACCACGGCCCACGAAGGGGAAACACAGAATGTCGGGTCTACCCACGGGAAGTCCCGGGGCTTGACCCCGAGGCGGTTCACGTCGACGTGATGACCATCACACGAAGATCGTTTACATTTGTCCCGGTCGGCCCCGATCGAAGAAGTGCCTCAGCGGCCTCAAGGTGTGGATAGACGTCGTTTTGTGCGAGCCCAGCCTGTGCACTCTCCTGGTCGTCAAGTAGCTCGGCATCGACGAGTGCCCCAGCGGCGTCGGTATTGCCGTCAATGCCATCCGTATCAACCGCTCCAACGACGACGCCCGCCGCATCGAGTTCGAGTGCAGCACTCAACGCGAACTCTTGGTTTGGACCGCCATGTCCGTCGCCCGAAACGGTAACCGTCGCTTCTCCTCCAGAAAGGACGACCGCTGGTGGTTCGACCGGTCGTTTCGCGGCGAGTGCTTCCTCTGCGAGACCGACGTGTACTTTCGCGATTTCGCTCGCTTCGCCTCGGACATGTGATGACAAGATCATCGGCTCGTACCCGTGTTCGTGAGCGACTTCAGCGGCACTCTCCAACGCAGTTCCGTTATCTGCCAAGACGTGAACGTCCACACTAGCGAAAGCCGGGTGGTCTTCTGTAGGCGTTTCTGGGTGCCCCCCTTGGCAGCCATCTTTGAGGTGGCGCACAACCGGTTCAGGCGGTTCGATGGTGTAGCGGTCGAACACCGCTTGTGCGTCGCCATATGTCGTCGGATCCGGCGAGACGGGGCCGCTCGCGACTGCACCTAAATCGTTCCCGACAACATCGCTGAACACGAGCCCGATGACATCCGCTGGCGAGGCAGCGACCGCGAGACGGCCGCCCTTGATTGCTGAGAGATGTTTTCGAACCGTATTGATCTCTCCAATCGTCGCACCGGCCCTGAGAAGTGTCTCGGTGACTGCCTGTACGTCACTAAGAGTGAGTGTACCCGCTGGGGCAGGAAGGAGAGCGCTCCCCCCACCCGTCACGATACTGAGCACGAGATCGTCTGTCGTCGCGTCCGACGCGAGCTCCAACAGCTCGGCGGTCCCCGAAACGGCGGACCCATCTGGAATCGGGTGAGACCCCTCGACACAGCTGACCCTCGAGAGCGAAACAGGATCGTCTGTCACGACCAGTCCGTCGTCGATTCGGTCGGACAAGCACGTCTCGAGGGCCGCAGCGACGTGGCCAGCGGCGTTACCACCACCCAACACGAGCAGGCGGTCGTAGTCGTCGAGGTCGTACTCGCGCTCACCGACGTGTAACGTGTTGTCTACTACCGAAACAGTCCGCTCGATAACCGACTGCGGGTGTGCAGCGCGAATCCCCGCCTCAAGGCAGTCGAGTACGAGTTTGTGTTCGGATGTAGCTGCAAGGGCAGCCCGATTTGCAAACATCAGTGGATACTCTCAACCAAGAACTCAAAAATGTACTGGCGTTTCGTGTCTCGTGTTGATGGATAGCTGCGCGACGTTGTCGTGTCTACACAAGACTATTCTCCTCCGCTCGGAGATAGTAACTTCATCCATCAATATTGAAAATAAATAACAATACAAACACTAGTTTTCAGGTATGGGCCAGTCACCCAGGAGATCGTAGTTTTCACCATATATCTCGAGACACCCTCAATAAACTATGTATGTCTCACATTTAATCAGCCATCTCAGCTATTTTCACCGTTATGTATTTCCCTATAGTGTTTCATATCGACAGTCGTCCCAGATAATCGAGCAAAAATAGATTACACTAGTGTTGGAGTATTGTATTAGTCTGTGTCAATTGGCCCGAGACAATACCGTGCTCGAAGAACGGTAGTAATCGACAAAAAGCACAAAACTATCGTGTGGCTCGTCTGCTCAGCACAGCAGAACGACAAACGATTTCAGTCCACGCCGAGCAGGTAGCGAAACCGTGAGTACGACACCGGACACGGCGGGCACGCGACGCGAGATACTGGGCATCGTCGTCGGCTTCTTCCTGCTTTCGACGGCGGCGGCGGCCTACGAAATCGCCCCGGCGAGCGTGCTGCCGGTGATTCAAGAGTCTCTCGGGCTGAGCGCGAGCGCGGCAGGCTGGCTCGTGAGCATCATGTACGCGACGGCGGTCGTCACGAGCGTCCCCGTCGGCGTCGTCCTCGACCGGTTTTCGGTGCGCCGCGTGGTCGCGCTCGCGACCGTCGCCCTCGTCGTCGCCGGCGGCTGGGGCTGGTACGCGGCCACCGCCGGCGCGTACGGCTGGCTCCTCGTTTCGCGGGTGCTCGGCGGCCTCGCGTACGTCACGTTCTGGAACGCGGGCGCGAACGTCGTCGGCAGCGCGGTCCCCCCGGAACAGCGCGCGACCGCGGTCGGCGTGTTCACCGCGAGCGCGCCCGTCGGCTTCGCCCTCGGGCAGTTCGGAAGCCCGCTCATCGCGAACGTCGCCGGGTGGCCCGCGATTCTTCCGCTGTACGCCGCGGTCGCCGTCGTCGGCGTCGTGGTTTTCTTGCTCGCGACCCGCCGGCGCGTCCCCGGCGTCGACGCGCCCGCACCCGACCGGGCGGCGCTCCGCGAACTGTTCGGTAGCCGGGCGGTCTGGACCGTCTGCGCGCTCTGTTTTCTCGCCTACTCGCTGTACCTCTTCGTCAACACGTGGCTCCCGAGTTTCCTCGCCAGCGAGTTCCCGATTTCGCTGGCCGCGAGCGGCCTCCTGACCGCGCTGTTCCCCGCTATCGGCGCGGTCGCGCGGTCGACCAGCGGCGTGGTCACCGACCGCGTGTTCGGCGGTCGTCGTCGCCGGGTCATCGTCTCGTCGTTCGCCGTCGCCACGCCGGCGGTCGTCGCGTTCGCGTTCGTCTCGGAACTCGGCCTCGTCGTCGGCGCGGTCGTCGTCGTCGGCTTCGCCATCCAACTCGTGACGGGGCTCATCTTCTCGTACATCGCCGAACTCGTCGCCCCCGCGGTGCGGACCACGGCCGTCTCGCTCCTGACGAGCGTCGGTCTCCTCGGCGCGTTCGCCGCCCCCATCGCCGCCGGTGCGATTATCGACTACGCGGGATACGCACCGGCGTTCTTCGCCGCCGGAGGCGTCGCTATCGCCGGCGTGCTCTTGGCGCTTCGAGCGCCTGAACCGAGTCGGGCGTAGGCCCACCGCCGTGTCGGCTCTATTGAGCTGTGCCGCAGCTGATGATTTGTCCAACGACTCCTAACAGTGGTCGTCAATCCACTCACAGAACGAGTGGAAGTCTTCTGCACCGCACTGCTCCGCGATACTCCCGAGTGTTCCACGAGGAATCTCGCCGTGAAGCGGCACAGTCGGCCGTCGAACCTCGCCAGTGTCGGGATTGACGTACTCCAGCGTGAGGTGACTCCCAGTTCGTGACTTCGGTTCGTACCCGAATTTCAGCAGCACTTTCGCGACTTCCCGGCCTGTGAACGTCGTTCGGCCCACGTTACTCGTCCCACGGTGGGCGACCTTCGCTTCCGACTTCGTCTTGGTCGAGACCGAGTTCTGCGGCCAGCTCGTCTTCGTCGACAGACTCTCCCTTCCCGTGATAGGCATCGAGGGCGTCAGCGAGCATCCGCAGTGCCTCCGCGCGGTCGTCGCCAAAAGAAGCGACACCCGTCTCGATGTCCTTTGCGGTGACTCGTCCATCATCCTCGTGGATGAACTCGACACCGCCGTTTCGGTTGTCACGAGTCGTGCTGGCCATCTCTACCAGAATTGAGTCGTCGTCTACAAATAAGCGTTCGGACGGCTTGCATCGAACTCTGACCGCCACGACTAGCAGGTTCTACGGATTGCAACGGACCCGCTTCGTCGTGCGTCCTCCCCACAACTACCGCTCCCCTTCCCGGATCATTTATATATTAACTATTCAATTACTTTATATATCTGTGCGTCCGACGACCACGTATGGCTCGCGCAGTCAACCCCGTTCGAACCGACTACTCGAACATCCAGATGGGACTCATGGGGACGCTCATCGTCGCCGGAATCGCGGTGCTCATGATCCCGTTCACACCGTTCATCCTCCTCGGTCTGCTGTGGAGAGCGTTCCATTAGGCACGTCGCTCTCTCTCCAGCCCGCACGTCAGCACGTGTTTTTTCACCCCGTTTGACGCCCGAGTCCGAAACTCGCCGACGGATGTCGGCCGAAAAGAGTCGACGGCTCAGCTCCGAAGCGCGTCGACCGGGCGGTCGTTGGCGGCCTTCCACGCGGGGTAGACACCGCTCAGGACGCTCGCCACGACGGCGAATGCGAACCCGAACAGGAGGTACTGGGAGCTACTCCAGTTGAACACGGCCATCGCGTTACCCGTGAGTAACTGGAACATGGCCAGTCCGACGAGAAGCGACCCGAGCGCTCCGATCAATCCGCCGACGGCACCCATGAGGGCGGCCTCGGTCAGAATCATCCGGAGTACCTCACCACGGCGAATCCCGACGGCCCGGAGGACGCCGATTTCGCCGCGGCGTTCGACCGTGCTCATCAGCATCACGTTGAGGATGGCGACGCTCGCCACGACGAGCGAGATGGCACCGATAGCGAGCAGCGCGTAGTTGAGCGTGTTCAGGAACGTTTCGAGGCTGTCTAAGCTCCCGAACGTGCTCACGCGTAGCTCCTCGTCGTCTTCCCCGTTGAACTGGGCGTCGATCACGTCAGCGAGGGCCGCGGCCGCGTCGCTATTGCCGGCGACGACGGTCACGGTGTCGTACCCGTCCTGCTCAGAGAGCGCTGACATCGGCAACACGAGTTGGCCGCCACCGCCGCCGAAGCCACCCGACTCCTCGAGGAACCCGCTGATGCGGTATATCTGACCGTCGTACTCGACGGGGTCGCCGAGTTCGAGGTCAAGTGTCTCGGCGGTGCCGTTGCTGATGAGCGCCCCCGAAGCCAGCCGATTCGGTGCGTCGCCGTTCGTGAGGTTGTACAGCGCGGCGGCGTTCGTCACCCCCGTGACGCTCATCCGCGCCTCCTCGCCGTTTCGCGCGGTTAGCGCCGTCGAGTTCGACTTCTGTGGAACCACCTCCGCGTCACTCACGATGTCACGGAGCGTTTCGACCTGCGCTCGGGTGACGCCGTCGGTGGCGCTGTCCGCTCCCGAGGCGATCGTCACATCACCGCCGATAGAGCCGAGGTCGGAGGTGGCCTGCTGTTGGAGCGCTGCACCCGCCATCCCGAGCGACGCAATGGAAATCACGCCGATAACGATGCCGAGTGCCGCCAGCACCGTTCGCGTTCGGTTGCGGCCGAGGTTGCGCCACGCCATGAGCGCGCTCGGATACCGCCACAGGTAATCGGCGATACTCACGGCTGATCCACCTCTTGGATGACGCCGTCGACGATGCGGACGGTGGTGTCGGTGTAGTCGAGCATCTGGTCGTCGTGGGTGACCGCGACGATGGCGACGTTCTCGTCTTCCTTCAGCCGCGTCAGTTCTTCGAGAATCGTCTGACCGGTGTCCTGGTCGAGGTTCCCCGTGGGCTCGTCGGCCAAGAGGATGTCCGGTTCGTTGATGAGCGACCGCGCGACTGCGACACGCTGTTGTTGGCCGCCGGATAACTGGTCGGGCGTGTGGTCTAAGCGGTCGCCGAGACCGACGCGACGGAGCAACTCAACCGCGCGGTCGTGCCTGTCTACCGAGGTGTTCCACATCGAGGGGAGTTCGACGTTCTCGACCGCCGTCAGCATGGGAAGCAGGTGGAAGTCCTGGAACACGAACCCGATTCCCGTTCGGCGCTCTTCGGTGAGTTCGTCCTCGCTGAAGTCGGTCACGTCGCGGGCGTCGAGGTGGACGTGGCCCTCGGTGGGCGTGTCGAGCAGTCCGATCATGTTGAGCATAGTACTCTTGCCCGAACCCGAAGGGCCGATGACGGTGACCATCTCGCCGCGGTCGGCGCTGAAGTCCACGCCCTTGAGCGCCTCAACCGTTTCCACACCGCTCTGATAGCGCTTGATGACATCCTCGAGTTCGATGACGCTCATGACTGTTGTCGTCGCCAGTAGACACCAGCAGCACCGACCGCAACGGCGAGTGCGATACCGAGCGCCGCCACGGAGAACCCGCTGCTGCCACCACCGGAACTACTGCTCGCGGCCGCACCACCCCGCGCGGCCGACTCGCTCGACGCGAAGTCGACGTGGACCGTCCGGACGAACTGCTCACCACCCGCAGAGTAGCGGATTTCGACGGGGAGGCTGTCGACTGAGCCGTTTGAATCCGTCTCGGCAGTCAGTTCGAACGTGGCGAACTCGCTGGATTCGACGGTGCCGACGAAGTACTCGCCGTTCGGCGCAGCCGGGCTGACCCCGGCGGCGTCGCCGACGCTCATGAGCACGGAGTCGGCGTCACTGCTCCCGACGTTCGCGGCATCGCCGCTCAGCGTGACGGTCGAACCGCTCCGCGTCGCTTCGATACCGGTCAGTTCGATGTTCGACAACTCGCGGGGGTTGTAGTCGATGGTCGTTTCGGTCGTGTGGGCGTCACCACCGGCGGTGTACGCGGCGACGATGGTTACCGCACCCGTGGGAATGTCGGTCCCGCTGAGTGCGAACGTCTGCGACGTCTTCGGGTCGACGTCCGAGACGAGGGCGCGTTCAACGACCGTTCCGTCGACGACCGCCCGGAACTGAACGTCGGTGAGGCCGACGTTCCCGTACTCTGTGAGCGTCGTCTGAATGACCGACGACCCGTTCGACTCGGCCACCGTCGCGGTGAGACCGGTGTCGATATCAGCGGTCTCGGCGGTCACCGCCTTCTCGACGGTCGCTGTCCGCGTTGCTCCGGTCGCGGTTTTGTACTGGACCGTGCCGCGGAGCGTGTGCTCACCGGCTTCGGGAAATGTCACGTTGTACGTGTAGTCGGCCTTCGAACCGGGCGCGAGCGAGGCGCTCACGCGTTTCGGGTCCTCTACGTCGGCGTCGCCGCCGAGCGTGAGTTTGACGTTCGAAATCGTGTCGGTGTCACCGTTGGCAACGGTCACCCCGACGGAACGCTCGTCGCCCGCGACGGGGTCGAGGTGTTCGAACGAGATTGCGGCCTCGTCTGGTGGCTCGACATCTACGTACACCGGGTAGCTCACACGGGTGTATCCACCGCCTTGTCCCCTAACGGCCGCTTGGACGGTGAGCCGTTTTCTCCCCTCCTCGTCGAGGGTGACACTCATGGGAACGGTCATCTCACGCCCCGCGGTAAGCGACCCGAGATCTTCGGCCCGCGCGTACTCGGCCCCGCTCGGATCGCGGAGGTACACGTCGGTCACGTCGACAGACTCGTCGCCGACGTTGCTCAGGTTGACGGAGACGACGAACGGTTCGCCCGGTGCGGGGTCGCTAACGGACGCGTCGGCATGGATGGCGACTTCGGTCGCACCCGCCGTACTCGCGACGGCGCCGACCGACGACGTGAGCAACAACAACGCGAACACAGCGGAGAAGAACCGCTTCACCGACGCTCCACCCCGATTGCGCTCCGACGACGAGCGAGTCGCCGTCCGATCCGTTGATAGGTCAATACTCGAACGCGGCCATCGGTGTCTGGCTGTCGTTTCACGAGAGAGCAAGCGGCAGATAGGTGATTAAACACCGACACAGATTTTCTGGGTCGGAAAGTTTGACCGGGTCACAGATGTCCGACTGCCGTCTCGGCCCGAGAGTATATAGGGCGACGCACGTTTTCTGGGCCAGAAAATCGACGCACCGATAAACACCACTCACGATGATACCCCGTTGTGTGTGAGGAGTCTACACCGGAGGAAGTCTACCACCTCCTCGACGACAAATACGCACGGACCATCCTCACGTCGACAGACACGACAGCGAAGTCCGCCAAAGAGCTCAGTGAAGCGTGCGACGCGTCGCTCCCGACGATTTACCGGCGCACCGAGCGCCTGATCGACTGCGGACTTCTCGAAGAGCAGACCGAACTCGAAGGCGATGGGCACCACTACAGCGTCTACAAAGCACGGCTCAAGCGCCTCACGGTGGAATTAGAGAACGATGAACTCAAACTCACAATCGAAGAACGGGAGCCCGAAACGATGGCGGACCGCTTCACGCGAATCTGGGAGGAACTGTGATGCAACCGCTTCAGATTGACCTTCTTACGCTGCCGATACGCTACGTGACGCTGTTCGCCGCGTTCTTCGTCACAATCGTGATGGGCCTGTTTATCGTCTTCCAGGCCTACCACGGATACCGTCGGAACGCGAACCGACGAATGCTGTTTCTCGCGGTCGGCCTCGCGTTCGTCACCGTCATTCCACCGCTCATGTCACTCGCCACCGCCTCGTTTGGGCTCCACGTCGACATCTACATGTTTTATCTGCCGCTCGGGACCGCGATAAGCCAAATCGTCGGACTGTCGTTTATCATCTACTCACTTGCGCTTCGGAGCGGGTCCTAGCGTTCGGCCGAGTCCGAGGCGTTTCCGATTCGGCGTCTTTCGCGCGCTTCAGAACCCGTCCAGCACCGGAGGCGACTCGGTCGCCGTCGTTCTCGGTAGCGAACGTCACTCCGGAGTGGGGAGACCGTTCGTGGCAAGGACAAACTATCATAAATCAGAAATAGATTTTAGAAATATACGTTTTCGCTGTCAATTAGGCCCAGAAATACGCGAGTACGCTGATTAATTCAATATCTGGCCGGTCAGGCCAGATTATCGATACTCGAATAGCAGTCTAAGACAAATACTCCTCAAACACCGATAGATGGCCTGATACGTCTATTCATATGTACTGTCCGAACAGACCTAAAATGACATATCTTCAGATAATCTCTATTCCCCTCAATTATTGTATGTTTCTATCTCCGAACGAGAGACACAGACACCCCGCGAGGCCGCTCCCCCCCCCCCGCGGTCGAACTCGTCGTCGACCATCGCCAGCGCCCCGCCGGAGTTGAACAGCAGGCGGCTCACGATGGCGACCGTCAGAACGAGGCAGAACATCGGCTTGACGGCGATGCTCATCTGTCGTCATCATCCCGGCCGGCGGTCGCGAGCGTCGGTTCGGCGTCGAAGGTGCAAGCGGCTTTGTGGCCGCGGGTCGCGCTCGCCACGCCGTCGAGCGTCGCGGTCGACCGCGAGCCCGAGCGGTCGTTACGAATCGAGGTCGAAGTCGTTCTGGACGAGTTCGACGAGCCGTTCGACGGCCTGCTCGCCGTCGCTGCCGTCGGCGGTGATGACGATCTCTTCGTCCGGGCCGACGCCGAGCGAGAGGACGGCGATACTGCTTTTCGCGTCTACTTCCGTCTCCCCGCCTGCTTTCCGCACGGAGATATCCGTCTCGAACTTCGACGCCGTCTGGACGAACATCGACGCGGGGCGTGCGTGGAGACCGGTCTCGTGCTCTACGACTACTGTCGCTGATTTCGCTGCCATCCGTGCCACCATTTCCCACGCCGGTACTAAAGGCTTTACCGCTTCGCGAGCGTTTTTGCCGGCGGACGCGGACTAGTCGCGTGTGATGTTCGCAAGCGCAGCGTATCCAGCGGTAGCTACGAGGGACCGATGAGCGACCGTAGAATCTCGGGCGTCGGCGTGACACCGCTTCTCGGTGTCGGCACGGTCGTCCAGTACGATTCGACGGTCGACCTCGACGAGAGCGAGCGGTCGGCGGCCGGCCCCGAAGCTGAGCTTCGGCGGTTCGAGGCGGCACGGGAGACGGCGGCGGACGAGCTCGCTCGCGAACGGTCACGGACGGCCGAGCGCGTCGGCACCGAAGAAGCGGAAATCTTCGACGCGCACCAGCAGTTCCTCGCCGACCCACAGATCACCGACGGCGTCGAAACCGCGATCAGCGAAGACGGCCTCACCGCCGAGCGCGCCGTTTCGCAGGCGTTCGAGGACCCAATCGCCACGTTCGAGGCCGCAGACGGGATGTTCGCCGAGCGCGCGGACGACCTCCGCGACGTCCGCGACCGAGTGCTTCGCATCCTGCTCGACCGCGACCGGGTCGACCTCTCGGCGCTCCCCGAGGGAACGGTGCTCGTCGCGGAGCGACTCACCCCGAGCGATACCGCGCAGTTAGACCCCGACGCCGTCGCCGGGTTCGTCACGGTCGAGGGAGGACGAACCTCCCACGCCGCCATCATGGCCCGGTCGCTGGCGATTCCGGCGGTGGTCGGCGTCGGCACCGACGTGCTCGACCTTGCTGACGGCACGCGCCTCGTCGTCGACGGCACCACGGGCGACGTGACCGTCGACCCAGACGCCGACGCCATCGCCGCGGCGCGGGAATCGGGCGGTGCAACGGTGGAACACGACCCCGTCACGACGGCCGGCGGCCGACACGTCGAAGTCGCCGCGAACGTCGGGACGCCGCGGGAAGCGGTGGCGGCCGCCGAACGCGGTGCGGACGGCGTCGGGCTCTTTCGAACGGAGTTCCTCTTTCTCGACCGGGAGACGCCGCCGGACGAAGACGAGCAGTACGAGGCGCTCACCGAGGTGTGCGAGGCGTTCGCCGGGTCGCGCGTGGTCGTCCGAACGCTCGACATCGGGGGCGACAAGCCGATTCCGTACGTCGACTCCGACCCCGGCGACAACCCGTTTCTCGGCGTTCGCGGCATCCGGTTCGCGCCGGGCGAGCGACCCGAACTGTTCGAAGAACACGTCCGCGCGATTCTGCGTGCGGCCGCCGGGCCGGCGCAGCTCGCCGTGATGTTCCCGCTGGTGTCGACGGTGACGGAACTCGACGCGCTCCTCGACGAAGTGAGCGCAATCGCCGCGGAACTGGACGAGGCGGGCGTCGACTACGCGGTTCCCGAACTCGGCGCGATGGTCGAGACGCCGGCGTCGGTGTTTCTCGCCCGCGAGTTCGCCGACCGCCTCGACTTCCTCAGTATCGGGACGAACGACCTCACGCAGTACGTGATGGCCGCGGCCCGCGACGACGACCGCGTCGCCTCCTTACACGACCCGCTTCACCCGCCGGTGCTCCGCGCCATCGCGCGGACGGTCGAGGCCGCTCACGACGGCGACGCCTGGGTCGGCATGTGCGGCGAAATGGCCGGCGACCCCGCGCACACGGAACTGCTCGTCGGGCTCGGTTTCGACGAGTTGAGCATGAGCGCCGTGACGATTCCCGAGGTGAAAGCGGGCGTCCGGGCCGTCGATGACGAGTCGGCGGCGGCGCTCGCCGAGGCTGCCCTCCGCGCCGAGACCAACGAGGACGTTCGAGCGCTCTTAGACTAACAACTGGAGTGGAGTGGAGTAGAAGACTGGCCGCTCGCTCGCCGTGAAGCGCCGCTCCGCGGCGTCGTCTTCTCCGGTTCAGCCGTCGAAATCGACGCAGCGCTCGACGACGAGGTCGAGCAGGCCGTCGGCGTCGCGGCGCTTCGTCAATTCGGCGAACTCCTCGGCCTGAAAGAGTTTGGCGAGGTTCGAGAGGAACGACGAGTAGCCCTCGGTCTCTGTCACGAGGAGCAACACGACGACCTCGGCGTCGACGCGCTCGTCGGGGTTGTCCATGCTTCGGAAGGCTATCGACTCGCCCGCGGGCGGCAATCCGAGGAGCACTGCCTGTTCGGAGACGTGGTCGGGGTCGGCGTGGGGGATGGCGATGCCGAACCCCATCGTCGGGATGTCGAGCCCCGTCGGATAGTCGGCTTCCCGCGTCAGGAGGGCATCCGCGTAGCTCTCGTCGGCCCATCCCCGGTCGTAAGCGTACGCGCCGAGTTCCGTGAGGACCGCTTCGTCCGTCTCGCCAGTCAGTTCGAGGCTTTCAGTTCGCATCGATGAGTCGTACGCGGGTCTCCGAGAAAAGTGTTGGTACCGGTTCGCCGACGGTTCGGCGAAGCACGGTGGCTCGTCGCGGTCGAGTCGTGGACACCGACGGGTGGCTCGTGGCTCGCGCGGTCAGTCGTCGGAGCGGCCCTCTGCGGCCGTCACGTCGGCTGACGAGCCGAGTTTGTTGGGCAAGAGGCCGCCGCCCTTCCCGGTGTGACGACGTTCGACGGTCTCCCGCGCTTTCTCTTCTGACGCGCCGGCGACCATGTACATCCGCTGGGGCCACATCCGAAGTGCGACCCAGATACCGAGGACGATGACGAGCCCGACCGCGAGGGCGACCGGCGCCGGGATGAGGGCAAGGACGCCCGTCGCGGGCGACCCCGCGTCAGCGACGGGCGACGTGATGAGCCCGCGGCCAGCGAGGTCGAAGCCCGCGCTCCCCGCCGCCTGCGTCAGGAGGGGCGCCACCGCGGAAGAGATGTAGTGCAGCGGAATCAGCAGGATGGTCCCCGTGACGACCATCTTCACGATGTTGCCGTTCATGATGGGAACCATCAGCGCGAAGAAGAACGGGAACGTCGCCAGGTCGATTCCCCACAGGACGTCGTTTCCGGGGAGGATGATCGACATCACGATGGCGATCGGGACGATGAGCAGGCTGGACGCGATGACCGACTCGTGGCCGATGAGGATGGCCGAGTCGAGGCCAATCGCCATGTCGCGGTCTTCGAACCGCGAGGTCATGAAGTTCCGAATCGACTCCGAAAGCGGCGTCAGCCCCTCCATGAGGATGCCGACCATCATCGGCAGGATGTGCATCACCGCGGCGAACGAGATGCCGGCGGTGAGGATGGCGTACCAGCTCTCGGCGACGAAAAGCGCGTTACTGTAGGCGGCGATACCGATGACGAGACCGATAGCGAGGCCGACGAAGATGGGCTCGCCGAGGATACCGAACCGGTCTTGAATCGCGTCGGGGTCCGCTTCGATGTTTCCGAGGGGTGTCTTGTCCACCGCCCAGTGAATCGGAATCGCGGCGACGGCGTACGGTGCCGAGGTTCCGTGCGGGATGGAGATGCCGGGCGTGTCGAACGTCTCTTCGACGGCCGGCTGCGTCCAGTCCGCGGCGACGAGGACGAACAGCCCAAGCGTCAGCCCGACCGCCACCGAGTACAGCCAGTTGTTCGTGCTCATGTAGACCAGCCCGCCGATGAAGGCGAAGTGCCAGTAGTTCCAGATGTCCACGTTGAGCGTGTAGGTAAAGCCGATAGCGAAGAGGACGAGGTTCATCGCCACGAACAGCGGAATCATCCAGACGCCGAGTTCCGCGATACCGAAGGCGATGGCGGCGGCGGCGGGCCAGCCGACGTCGACCGCCGGCAGCGTGATGCCGGTCACCTCGACCATCTGTTGGGCCAGCGGGCTGATGTTCTCGCTGAACAGTCCGATGACGAGATTGATGCCGATGAAGCCGATACCGATGAGGATGGACGAGCGCGCCGCCTTCAACACGTCCACCCGGAACGCGAGCGCGATGAGGAAGATGATTATCGGAAGGAGGACGCTCACGCCCAACGATTGGATTACGCTGTTGATAGAATTCAACAGGGAACTCACACCACTCTGTAAGAGTACTTCTGGTACTGCCATGTTATTGACTCACAACCCTGTCTCAGGATGAGAGTGATCCCACATAAATATTGCTATCGTTCGTGAAAAATCCGCGTCGCCGACTCGTCGAACAGTCAGTCTTCGAGCGCCGCGGCGATGTCGTCGAGGACCTCGTCTTGGCCGATACCGGTCATGAACGCCGTCGTGTGGATGACCGGGATGTCGAACTTGTCTTGGTTGAGCTGCGTCGTGGTGACGATAAGGTCGAAGTTCCCCGACGAGACCTTGCCGGGGGCCTCCGTCGCCTTCGCCTTGGCGATGGTCCCGATGTCGAGGCCCCGCTCCGGGAGTTTCTCTTTCAGCGCTTCCTTGACGACCGTCGACGTCGCGACCGATGTGCCACACACTACGAGGATGTTTTTCGTTGTCATTGACGTGTATTGCACATCATCGATGACCACTAAAAAGATTGCGCCGGTCTGACGCGCTGCAGTCGCCGAACCAAGCGGGGCGTTCGCCGTCGCCGGCGTCTCAGGGGAAACTCGCGGCGATGTCGCGGAGGAGCGACTCCGGGTCCGACGCGAGCGACACGGCCGATGCGGCACCGGTCGCGTGACCGCCCTGTTCGAAGGCGAGGCGGACGTCCTCGGCGGTCGAGATGCCGCCGCCGACGAGGACGCGAGTGCGCGGGTTCTCCGCTTCGACCATCGACATGAAGGCGCGGACGCGGTCGGGGTGGGTCTGCGTGATCGCGCGGTCCGACGAGATGTCTTCGGGCATCTCGTATATCATCGAGTCGGGGTCGAACTCGGCGACCGCTCGGCCCATCTCGATGCTGTCGACGCAGACGACCGAGTCGAGGTCGAGGTCGCGGCAGCGCTCGATTTTCCACACGAGGTCGGACAGCGTGTCGCGGTTCTCCGCGTGGTTGATGACGACGCCGTCCGCCCCTGCGTCCGCGACGGTCTCAGGGAGGATTTTCCCCATCCCGCGACCGGGCTCGACGGCGTCCATCGCGGGCGCGGTGACGGCGAGGTCGGTGTGTTCGGTTATCAGCCGAATGTCCGGCAGTTGTGGCGTCAACACGAAGCGCGCGTCGGTCTCCGCTTCTATCGTTTCGAGCATGCGCGCGAACGCGAGCGCGTCCTCGCCGCTCGTATCCGGGTACACCTTGAAGTTGACCTGAAAGTGGGGGTACGGAAGGTTCATCAGTGGGTCCGGGAGGTGTTTCGGGAGGTCATAGTAACGTCTCGGCCTCTTCGATGGTCGCGCCCTCGTGGACGATGGCCGAGAGCGCGTCGATGATGGCGGCGGGGTCGTCTCGCTGCCAGACGTTGCGGCCGAACATCACGCCCTGCGAGCCGGCGTCGACGGCACCGTGGACCATCTCCAGTACCTCCCGGTCCGTCTCGACGGTGGGTCCGCCGGCGATGTACGTCGGCACCGGCGCGTTGTGTACGATACGCTCGAAGCCCGTGGGTGGGTACGGCGTCTTCAGGATGTCCGCGCCGAGTTCGAAGCCCAGGCGGTTGGCGTTGACGAGGTAGTCGGTGTCGAACTCGTCGTCTGCGCGCTGGCCCCAGAGGGTCGGCTCGACGATGAGCGGAATCCCCGCGTCGTCGCAGTCCTCGGCCGCGGCCGCGACGAACTCGGCGTTCTCCTTCAGCACGTCGGGGTCCTCCCGGCCGAAGACGAGCGCGACCTTCGCGGCGTCGGCCACGTCGGCGCAGTCTTCGACGCTGAACACCTGGGAGTGGATTTCGGCGTTTTCGATGTCGCCCGGCATCGTCGAGTCGTACAGGAGGTCGAGCGTGCCGATGGTGTGGACGTCGGCGGCGGCGATTCGGTCCTCGAAGCGCTTCAGGAATGGAACGCTCGCGAGGATACCGTCGGGGCCGGCGTCCAGCACCGTGTCGAGGAGCGCCGCGGGGTCCTCGAACCCCTCGAGGGACCCCCAATGGAGGCCGTGGTCGATAGCGACAGTCACCGATCGTCCGAGTGGTTGGTCCGTCATGGCTATTGTAGAATCGTCGTGGTAATCGTTCGCTCGCGCGGGCCGCACAGTTCGAAGAACATGACCTCTTCCCAGGTCCCGAGGTCGAGCTCCCCGTCGCGGAGGACGAGAAGGACCGGTCGCTTGATCATCGCGGAGATGAGGTGCGCGTGAGCGTTCGGCTGCTCACCTGCGGTGATGTGGTCGAGGTCGTGGTAGTAGCCCTCGTCCGGGGGGGCGATCTCCTTGAACTTGTCAATCATGTCGTCGAGGAGCTTCTCTTCGTACTCGTTAGTCGAGAGCGCCGCAGACGTGTGCGGCGTCGACACGTACACGAGTCCGTCGGTCACGCCGAGGTCCTCGATGGTCGCTTCCACCTCGGGAGTGACGCTCAGAATCTCGAACCTGCTGTGGCTCTCGATGGAGAAGCTCTCTGTCTGTATCTCCATACACCGTAGCTCAGGGAGTGAGCGTAAATAGTTTTTGCCGGCACTGCCCCGAACACCGCACAGCGGCCCTTAGACACCAGATACCTCGGTTCCACCTCGTCTGGCTCCGCCGTTCGAACGGCGTCGACGGTTCGACCCGCTGTCTCGCTGAATCGAACAGCTGTTCTACTCGATGGAACAAACTATTTAGGGTTGCCTCGACGACACGCAGTCATGACAGAGAACGCGCCCCACCGGGTCGAAACGAGTCGGAAGACGATTCGGGTGCTCGACGCGCTCCGAGAACACGGGTCGAGCAGCGTGACGTTCCTTGCTCGGGAACTCGAGATGAACAAGAGCACGGTCCACAACCACCTCAGCACGCTCGAAGCCGAGAAGTTCGTCGTCCGCGACGGGACCGATTACGAACTGAGCCTTCGGCTGCTCGGGTTCGGGGGGTACGTACAGCACCGCCACCCGCTGTATCAGGTGGCGAAGCGCGAGGTCCACCGGTTGGCGTCACAGACCGGCGAACTCGCGAATCTGATGGTCGAGGAGTACGGGCAGGGCGTGTATCTCGCCTCCGAACAGGGCGAGCGAGCGGTCGATTTAGACATCTACCCCGGCCTCAGGCGGCCGCTACACGCTATCGGACTCGGAAAGGCGATACTGGCGCACCTCTCTCCCGAGCGCGTCGACGACATCATCGACGAACACGGCCTTCCCGCGGAAACCGACCAGACGATCACCGACAGGGCGGAACTCGACGCACAGTTGGCGACGGTCCGCGACCGGGGCTACGCCGTCGACAACGAGGAACTTATCCGAGGACTCCGGTGCGTCGGCGCGCCCATCATCGCGAAAGACGGGACCGTTCTGGGTGCAATCAGCGTCTCGCAACCCGTCAGCCGCATGAATAACGAACGGTTCACCGACGAGGTTCCCGATATCGTCCAGAGCGCCGCCAACGTCATCGAACTCCACGCGAACCACTAGCTATTACAAACGTACCTTTGTAACGACTTTCGCGACGACTCCTGCAAGCCTCCGCCGGCCCTGTCGAGACTGTTCAGCACCCTTGGACTAGTGTTCTCAATTACAGAATAGAAGGAATCTCAACGATAGTTCGTGTTTGTCCGATTATCGTTCTTATTTCGGTATCAACGCTCGGAATGTCATCTCTCCCGAAACGAATGTCGATTGAACGTGCGCTCGTCCGGATTGTATGCTAACAGCCACCAAATGAACTCTGCTGCGGCCGGTCTGTCGAACCGCGCGCTCGCGCGGTCGACAAGGTCACTGCCTCGGAAGGATTTAATGGCGTCCTACGAGACCCCGTAGTATGGAGAGCCCGCAACTGGTCGGCGTTCATCTCGGTACCGCGAGCGTGCACGTCGATGTGTACAGCACCGACGGGGAACGACTCGCCGGTGGTGAGGCACCGGTCGCCGAGCAGACGACGCTCGCGTGGGAGCGTGCGCTCCATGAGGCGGCACCGGCGCTGCCGCAGACCGGTATCGGCTCGGTCGCAAGTACGTCGGGGACGGCCGTACTCGTCGATAAGTACGGCGAGCCGGTGTTTCCGCCGCAGATGTACTTCGATTCCGCGCCCGAACAGGCATCGAAGCTCCGCGACCTCGACCTGTCCGGCCTCTCGATTAACCAGAACATCGCGTTTTCTCCGACCAGCCCCCTTCCGAAGATTCTGAAGCTTCGCGAGGAACACCCCGAAAAGTTCCAGCGGGTGGAGTGGATTCTCAGCCCGACGACGTGGCTGTTGTATCGGCTCCGGTTCGACGCGTCGACGCCGTGGCACGATATCGAGACCGACTGGACGAACGCGTTGAAGTTCGGTGCCGACGTGACGACGCCACTCCCCACGTGGTTCGAGTCGCTGTTCGAGACGCTCGACCTGCCTCGATCGCTCTTTCCGGCGATTCGACCCCCGGGGTCGTTCATCGGCGTCGCCGACGGCCAGTTAGCCGAGCGGACCGGCTTCGACGGTATCAAACTCTTTCAGGGACTCACCGACGGCAACGCCTCGGTGCTGGCGAACGGCGGCGTCAAACCGGGGGAGTTCAGCATCACCTTCGGCGCGTCGAGCGTCGTCAAGTACGTCTCGGAGACCGTCTCGCCGCACCCGGCGCTGTATTATCACCGCCACCCCATCGACGGCTACCTTCCCGGTGCGTCGTTCGACACCGGCAACCTCCTTCGGTGGTTCTTCGACCGCATCCTCAACTGTACGCCGGAGCGCGGGCTCGAACTCGCCCGACAGGTCCCGAGCGGAGAGGGGTACGAGATGTTCCTCAAGGGCAACCGAAGCCCGTTTTTCGACGCCGACGTCGCGGGGTCGCTCCTCGGACTCAACTACGACAACTCCCTGTCGACCGAGGAAGTCCACGGCCGACTGGCCCGCGGGCTCATCACCGGTATCATCCTGACCGAGTGGACCTACATCTCGCTTGTCGAAGAACACTTCGACACCGACATCGACCGCGTGCTCGTCATCAACGACGGGACGCCGACGCTCGACGGCAACTACGACTGGTGGAACACGCTCCGCGCGTCGATATGGGACCGTCCGGTCGTCGAGATGGAGCCGCGGACGACCGCCGGCGCGGTCATGGCCCCCGCGCTCATCACGTCGATTTACAGCGACGTCGAGACGGCAGCGGAAAACCTCCTCCGGGAGCGCGACGTTATCGAACCAGACCCGTCGATCGGCGCGGACTTCGATACGCAAAAAGAGGCGTACTTCGACCGATGGCGGGACATCGCGGAGTTCTATCAACGGGAGTGACGCCGAGTGCGACCGTTCACTGGCTCTGGTCGCCTTGCATCGGTCCATCTCGTCTCGCCTTCGCTCGTTCCCTGTCGATCGTGGCAACTCCCAGCCTCATTCACGAGCCAGTCGCGTCGTGTGTTCGATGCACAACGAGGCGGCGGGTTCAAGATAGCGAGCGACTCTGCCTTCGGAGGGTGAGGGCGCCCACATCCTAAACGACGAATTTGACAGGTATAATAATATATCAAACAAAATATTGCGCCACCTCGACCGAATAGCGTCTGAAGCGCAAATACCATGCGAATTAGAGGATTTAGCGTCCGGTATGTCGCTTTGACGTTTCGTTAACCGCTGAGTGCGTTCTCGGATAGACGATCTTTTGAAATCGTCCTTGGAGCCACCTATTCAACTATTTAATGGTCCCCCTCGGAAAATTCGCTTGGTACTGACTACTATATTGAATGATTAATCACTACTCTGTTTTCTGATATTTATTATTGTGGGTACAGGGTGCGGACGGCGCACCCGTCGACTGCTACCCCCCGCGGTCGAACTCGTCGTCGACCATCGCCAGCGCCCCGCCGGAGTTGAACAGCAGGCGGCTCACGACCACCCACGTCGGCACCGCGAGGACGACCAGCGCGACCGTGCTCGCGACGGGCGACAGCGGCGGCAACAGCCCGCGGTAGAACCACACGATGGCGAACGTCAGGACGATGCGAAGCATCGGTTTGACGGCGATGCTCATCTGTCGTCGTCACCCCGGCCCTGGTCCCGTCCGCGACCGTCGGTCGCGAGCGTCGGTTCGGCGTCGAAGTTCTCGATGCTGAATCGTTCGTCGACGCCCTGTGCGGCGCTCGGGACGCCCGCGCCGGTCTCGAACTCGTCGACATGGATACAGGCGGCCTTGTGGCCGCCGGTCGCGCCCGCCACGTCGTCGAGCGTCGGGTCGATCGACGTGCACTCCTCGGTCGCCTCGGGACACCGCGGATTGAACGAACAGCCGGAGGGCGGGTCGAGCGGCGAGGGGACCTCGCCTTCGAGCACCTGCCGCTGCCGCGCCAGCTCCGGGACCGGCTGGGGAATCGCGCCCAACAGCGCCCGCGTGTAGGGGTGTTGGGGGTTCGAAAACAGCTCGTCGGCGTCCGCGAGTTCGACGATTTCGCCGAGGTACATCACGGCGACGCGGTCGCAGACGTGGCGAATCACGCTGAGGTCGTGGGCGATGAACAGAAGCGTCAGGTCGAACTCCTCCTGGAGGTCCTCGAGCAGGTTGAGTATCTGCGCTTGAATCGACACGTCGAGCGCGGAGACGGGTTCGTCGGCGACGATGAAGTCGGGGTCGACCGCGAGCGCGCGGGCGATGCCGACGCGCTGGCGCTGGCCGCCCGAGAACTCGTGGGGGTAGCGGTTGGAGTACTGCGGCGGCAGGCCGACCGTCTCCATGAGTTCGTCCACGCGGGCGTCGCGTTCGCCCTCGTAGAGGCCGTGAATCTCCATCGGCTGTTTGATTATCTGGCCGACGGTCTTCCGACGGTTGAGACTCGACGCGGGGTCCTGAAAGACGATTTGGATGCGCTTTCGCATCTCCGTCATCTCCCGGTCCGACAGCGCCGTCAGGTCGGTGCCGTCGTAGCTGACCGTCCCCTTCGTGGGTTCGTCCAGCCGGAGGACCGACCGCGCCGTCGTCGACTTGCCGGAGCCGGACTCGCCGACGAGTCCGAGCGTCTCGCCGCGCTCGATGTCGAACGAGACGCCGTTGACGGCTTTCACGGTCTCGTCGGCCCCGAGCAGGCGGTCGATGAAGCCGTCGTTCTGCGTGAAGTACTTGTGGAGCCCCGAGACGGACAACAGCGGGTCGTCGCTCATTGCGATTCACCTCCGTCGGTCGCGGGAGTCGCAGGACTGCCGCCGTCAGCTTGCACGCCTTCGGTTTCGAGAGCCGACTTCGAGAGGTTGTAGCCGCGCGCGTGGAGACACGCCGCTTCCCGGCCGGGTTCGACCTCCCGGAGTTCGGGGTCGTACGACTCGCACTCGGCGGTCGCGTGCGGACACCGAGGGTGGAACGAACAGCCAGACGGCAGGTCCGTGAGGTTCGGCACGTCGCCTTTGACGGGCGTCAGCCGGTCGGTGTCGTCGGTGAGCCGCGGAATCGACCGCATGAGGCCGCGGGTGTAGGGATGCCGCGGGTTCTCGAAGAGTGCGTCCACCCCGGCGCGCTCGACGACGCGGCCGCCGTAGGCGACGGCGACGCGGTCGCAGGTCCCGGCGACGACGCCGAGGTCGTGCGTGATGAGGATGATACTCATCCCGTACTTCTCCTGGAGTTTGTCGAGGACGTTGAATATCTGCGTCTCGATGGTCACGTCGAGCGCGGTGGTCGGCTCGTCGGCGATGAGCACGTCCGGCTCGCAGGAGATGGCCATCGCGAGCAGCGCGCGCTGGCGCATCCCGCCGGAGAACTGGTGCGGGTAGTTGTCCACGCGCGAGGTCGGCTCTGGGATGCCCACGTCGGCCATGAGTTCGATGGTCCGCTCGCGGGCCGCCGCGTCCGAGACGTCCTGGTGGGTCTTGATGACCCGGCTGATCTGGTCGCCGACGGTGAACACGGGGTTGAGACTCGTCATCGGGTCTTGGAACATCATCGCGATGTCGTTGCCCCGAATCGACCGCATCTCCGCCTCGCTTTTTTCGAGCAGGTCGTCGCCGCGGTAGCGGACGCTTCCCCCCTCGATGCGACCGGGGGCGTCGACGAGTTGGAGCATCGACAGCGCGGTCACGGACTTGCCGGAGCCCGATTCGCCGACGATGCCGAGCGTCTCGCCCTCGTAGAGGTCGAACGACGAGCCATCGACGGCCTTGACGGTCCCCTCGTCGGTGTAGAACCGCGTGACGAGGTCGCGGATTTCGAGTACCGGTTGTTCGTCCGGCTCAGCGCTCATCGCTCGCCTCCGTCGTTGCGGGGGTCGAGCGCGTCGCGCAGGCCGTCACCGAGCAGGTTGAACCCGAGGATGGTGACGACGATGACGAGCCCGGGGAACACCGAGTACCACCACTCCCCACTGTAGAGGTAGCCGCGGGCGTTCGACAGCATCAGCCCGAGGCTCGCGTTCGGCGGCTGGATGCCCAGCCCGAGGAACGACAGCGCGGCGCTGGCGAGGACGGCCGTCCCCATGTAGAGCGTCCCTTGGACCACGACGGTCGGCAGGGTGTTGACGGCGATGTCCTTCACGAGGATGTGTCGGTCGCTCGCGCCGAGCGACTTCGCGGCGTCGACGTAGTCTTCTTCCATCTCCTTGAGGACCGACCCGCGCATGACGCGCGCGAAACTCGGGATGTAGACGACGCCGATGACGGCGATGACCTTCACGATGTTCGGGAGCGTGAACGAGCCGTACTCCGTGCTTCCGACCCCGAGCACGCCGAGCACCGCGATGGCGAGGATGAGACTCGGGAAGGAAAACAGGATGTCCATGAAGCGCATGACGACCTCGTCGACCCAGGTGTTGCGGTAGTAGCCCGCAATCGCGCCGGCGCTCACGCCGAGCGCCATCGCGAAGCCGACGACGCCGAGCGAGACGGTCATCAGCGTCCGCAACCCGTAGATGATGCGCGAGAGGATGTCCCGGCCGTGGTGGTCGGTGCCGAGGTACGCCGTCGTCGTGCCGACGACCTCGCCGGCGTCGTTCTCGACGATCATCTGGGTGCCCATCGGCATCGGGTTGTGTTCGCCGTCCGGTGCCTCGAACTGCGTCGTCGGGTCGTGGGGGGCGAGAAACGGCGCGAACAGCGCGGTCAGGAGCATCGTGAGGATAATCGCAGTCCCCACGAGCGAGAGGGTGTTCTTGCGGAACTCCTTCCAGAACATCTCGAACTGACTGTGGTGCGTACCGGGGGCTTGCGCGGCCGGCACCGCCTCGTCCGTGTGGTCTGTCGTTGCCATGTTAGTTTCCATCGTGTCTGATGCGGGGGTCGAGGTAGGCGTACAGCACGTCCACCGCGAGGTTCGCGAAGACGAACACGCTCGCGATGAACAGGATGAGCGCCTGGATGATGCGGTAGTCGCGGCGGTCGATGGCCAGTATCAGGAGCTTGCCGATACCGGGGAGGTTGAACACCGTCTCGGTCAGAATCGCGCCGTTCATGAGTTGGCCGAGTCCGACGCCGATGACGGTCACGACGGGGATGAGCGCGTTCTTCGAGGCGTCCTTGAGGACGGTTTCGCGCGCGCCGATGCCCATCGCGCGGGCGGTCTTGACGTAGTCCTGACTGAGCGTGTCCAGCATCTCGGAGCGCATCATCCGGGCGATGAGCGCGGAGTAGGCCGTCCCGAGCGTGATGACCGGAAGGAACAACTGCTGGAGGTTCGCCACCGGGTCGACCCACGGCGGCGTCCAGCCGCCGGTCGCCCACGGGAACGAAAACTGCACCGCGAATATCATGATGAGGATGATACCCAGCCAGAAGTCGGGAATCGAGATGCCCGACAGTGCGGCGATGCGCGCGGCGTGGTCCGCGGGCTTGTCCTTCCGGACGGCGCTGATGATGCCCGCCGGGATGGCGATGAGGACCGCCGTAATCATGCTGAGAATCGACAGCTCGACCGTCAGCGGGATGCGCTCGACGATGATGTCGGTGACGGGCGTCCCCTGCTTGACCGTCCACGACACGCCGAAGTCGCCCTGTATCGCGTCGAACACCCACATGCCGTACTGGACGTACAGCGGGCGGTTGAGCCCCATCTCCAGTCGAATCTGCCTGACGAGCTCCTCGCTGCTGAGCGGGCCGAGCATCACCCGCACCGGACCGCCCGGCGCGAGGTGGACGAGCGCGAAGACGACGACGCTCACCCCGAGGAGGACGGGAACGCTCAACAGCAGGCGCTTGAGGACGAACCGGAACATGCTCACGGCCGAGTCACCTCCCGGGTCGCCGTCTGCGGTCGACGAGTCTGGCGCGAACGCGTGTGCATCGGCTCCTCACTCACCCTTCGAGACGAAGCGGTAGTTGTCCTGGAACGTGCCCACGTCGTAGTCGTTGACGGCGTTGCGCCACGCTTCGAGCTTGTTCACGTAGGCGATGTCTATCTGGATGCCGTGTTCGACGAGGTACTCCTCCAGTTCCCAGACGATTTCCTTCTGTTCTTGTTCGTCTGTCGAGGCCTGTGCCTCGCGGAGCTTCGAGACGTACCACTCGTGACCGTTCGAGAAGTCGCCCTCGGCGTCCTCGGGCGCGGCGGGGCCGCTCGGCGCGTAGATGTCTTCGAGGTCGTCCGAGGGGTGGTGCCAGTTGTTGTGGTTGTGGTTGTTGTCGGCGTAGCCGGCGTCGAGCCACGACGTGGCGACCGGAATCGACTGCGCCCAGTCTTCCATCGCGGCGTGCCACGTGTCCGTGCTGTACACCTGATTGAGGAGCGTGGACTTGTCGACGGCGGTGACGCTGGCTTCGATGCCGATTTTCGACAGTTGGTTCTGGATGACGACGGCCTCGTCTTTGAACCACGAGCCCTTGGTGGCGATGATGTCCATCTCGAAGCCGTCGGGGTTGCCCGCGAGTTCGAGTTCCTTCTTGGCCTTCTCGGGGTCGTACATCTGCATCTCCTTGAGCTTCGGCGAAGTCCAGTCGCTGTCGGGGTACCACGGTCCCTTCTGGACCGCGCCCTGTCCGTAGAAAATCTCGTCGAGGATCTCCTCGCGGTCGATGCCGAACAGCACCGCGCGGCGGTTGTGCCGGTTGCTCATCGGGTTGCCCTCCGACTCCATGAGGTTCACGTACAGCACCTGGGTGAAGTTGCCGGGGACGGACTCGGTCGTGATGTCGGGTTGGCCGCTGAGGCTCTCGAAGTCCTTCGGGGGAACCTTGTCCGTCAGGTCGAGTTGGCCGGACCGGAGGTTCGCGAGGCGCGTGGAGTCCTCGCCGATGAAGTCGAACTTGAACTCGTCGACGGCGGGCGCACCCTCCTTCCAGTAGTCTTCGTTCTTTTCGAGGAGGACGTGACTCCCGCTTTTCCACTCGACGAATTTGAACGCGCCGGTGCCCGCGCCGGCGGGGTCCTTCGTGAGGTCGGTCGCGAGGCCGCTCGGCCCCTTCCCGTCCGCGGTGTCGCCGCGGGACCCCTCGGGAACGATACCCTCCAGGCCGCGCGTGAGCCACCAGTTGAGCGTCCCGAACGGCTGGGAGAGGTTGAGCCGGAGCGTCCGGTCACCGACGATTTCGGTGTCCTCGACGAACGGCAGGCGGCTCTTGACCGGCGACTTGTTGTCGGGGTTGAGAATCCAGTCGACGGAGTACTTGAAGTCCTCGACGGTGACCTCGTCGCCGTTGTGGAAGGTGATACCCTCGCGCAGCGTGTACTCGAAGGCCGTCCCACCGTCGACCGGGTCGGGAACCTCGGTCACGAGGCCGGGCTGGAGTTCGGAGTCGGGCGTCAGTTCGATGACCTCGTCGTAGATGAGGCCGCCGATGGTGCTGGTCGCGGTGTCCGTCCAGAGCGCGGGGTCGAAGTTCCACGGCTCCGCGGCGAGCGCGACGTTGACGCGGACGGTCTCTCCCGAGTTGCCCGACGAACCGCTGTCGGTGCTCCCGCCGCTCGTCTCGGTTCCGTCGGAACCGCCGGAATCGCCGCCGGTACAGCCCGCAAACGCGGTCGCGCCGACCGCGCTCGCGGCCGCAATAAATTGCCGTCTGTCCATGTTTATCTCGGTAATGTTGTCGTCTGACATTGTTTCTCGGAGCTACGTACACACCCTTGTAGCGGTACGCGTGATACCTTAGCTCATGAAACACCGTTATTTATATCTTTGGCAACCCCTCACAAACTTGGTACTATCTCGCAATGGGGTTCCGGGCGCGTTCGTTGTGCTACCGCTTCCCAAACAGTTTAACGGGGTGGTTGCAATGTCGGCTTCATGGCGTACGCCAGCACGCTCTCCCTGCGAGAGTTACGACAGGACCTTCACGCCCACCCCGAGTCCGGGTGGAAGGAGTTCCGCACGACAGCCCTCATCGCCGCCGCGCTCGACGACCGCGAGTTCACACTCCACCTCGGCTCGGACGCAGTCGCCGAAGACGAGCGACTCGGCGTCCCCGACGACGACGCGGTCGCGGCCGCAATCGAACGCGCACGCGAGGAAGGCGCACCCGAGGCCTACCTAGAACGGATGGGCGGTATCACGGGGCTCGTCGCCGAGAAGACCTTCGGCGACGGGCCGACCGTCGGCGTCCGCGTCGACATGGACGCCCTCGAACGCACCGAGTCGAGCGACGAGGCGCACCGCCCCGCGAAACTGGGCTTCGCGAGCACGCACCCCAACGAGATGCACGCGTGCGGCCACGACGGTCACACCGCCATCGGCCTCGGCATCGCCCGCGACATCGACGACGACGGCGGGTTCGACGGTACGCTTCGGCTGTTCTTCCAGCCGGCGGAGGAGGGCGGCCGCGGCGGCAAGCCGATGAGCGAGACCGACCTGCTCGCGGACATCGATTACTTCCTCGCGCTCCACCTCGGTCTCGGCAACCCCACGGGGACCGTCATCGCCGCCTACGAGAACCCGCTTTCGAACGCGAAACTCGACGCGACCTTCGAGGGCGCGCCGAGCCACGCGGGCAACGCGCCCAACGAGGGGCGCAACGCGCTCCACGCGGCGACCGCAGCGGTCCAGAATCTCTACGGGATTCCGCGCCACGCCGACGGTGCGACCCGCATCAACGTCGGGAAGTTCGAGTCCCCCAACCCGCAGAACATCATCGCAGAAGAGGCGCGTCTCCGCGTCGAGGTCCGCGGCAGGACCGCCGAACTCAACGACTACATGCTGGAAAAGGCCCGCCGCGTGCTCGACCACGCCGCGGGCATGCACGACGTGTCGGTCGAGACGGGACTGTACGGGAAGACGTCGACGTTCACGGCCGACGACGAGATGGTCGAGGCCGTCCTCGCGTCGGCGGCCGACCTCGACGACGTGACCGAGACGGTCCCGCGACTCGACATCGGCGGCAGCGAGGACGCCTCCTACCTCATCCGGCGCGTGCAGGACCACGGCGGGAAGGCGACCTACGTCGGTATCGGCGCGAGCAACGAGTTCGGCCACCACACCTCGCGGTTCGACATCGACGAAGACGCCCTCGACGTCGGCGTCGACGTGGTGTGTCAGACGATTCGAACGCTCTAACGCGGCGACTCGACCCGGCTGTCCGACCCCGACCAGCCGCGCGTCCCGGCCGTCGTCGCCGCCGCCGACCCGTAGAATCTGCCACGAACGCACACAATTATTAGCTATCGTTTGCGAGTTGAGTCGCACATGCAGGCCTCCCAGCAGCGACTCCGCGAGGACATCGAAGCGAACGCCCGCTTCGGCGACATCGACGCGCCGGCGGGACGCGGCCGAACCGTCCTGACCGGAAGCGACGCCGACCGACGCGCTCGCGAATATTTCGTCGAGCGGCTGCGCGACGCCGGCCTCTCGGTCCGCATCGACGCCGTGGGCAACGTCGCCGGGCGGTGGGTCCCCGAGGGAGCCGACCCCGACGCGGCCCCCGTCGCCGCCGGGAGTCACCTCGATTCGGTCCCCGAGGGTGGCATCTTCGACGGCCCGCTCGGCGTCTACGCGGCGCTCGAAGCGGTCCGAACGCTCCAAGAACGAGACGCCGACGTGAGCCTCGACCGCCCAATCGACGTCGTCTCGTTCACCGAAGAGGAGGGCGCGCGCTTCTCGCACGGCCTGCTCGGGTCGTCGGTGGCAACGGGGGCGCGAGACGCCCACGACGCGCTCGCGTTCCGCGACGCCGACGGCACGACGCTCGCAGCGCACCTCGACGCCATCGGCTTCCGCGGAACCGACACCATCGCGGCCGCGGAGTGGGACGCGTGGGCCGAACTCCACATCGAACAGGGGACGCTCCTGGAGTCCGCGGGGGCGTCGGTCGGCGTCGTCGACGCCATCACCGGTATCACGACCTGCGCGGCCGACATCGTCGGCGAGGCAGACCACGCCGGCGCGACGCCGATGGACGAGCGCCGCGACGCGCTGGTCGCCGCCAGCGAGTTCGTCGTCGACTTCCGGGCCGCGGCCGACGACGTGGCGCAGAACCAGAGCGCCACCGCCGTGGGAACCGTCGGCCAGTTCGACGTGACCCCGAACGCGCGCAACATCGTCCCCGGTGAGGTCACGCTGCAGATGGACATCCGCGACGTGAACTACCGGGCGATGAACGCCATCGCGGAGCGAGCGGACGCCGCGCTCGCGCGCCTCGAAACCACCCACCCGGTCGAGACGAGCTTCGACCGCTACCGCGACCAGCGCCCGAGTCGGATGGCCGACGACTGCGTCGACGCCGCATTCGCCGCCGCCGCGGCCGAGGATATCGACGCCCAACGGATGCATTCCGCGGCGATGCACGATACTGCAAATGTTGCCACCGTCACCGATGCCGTGCTCCTGTTCGCACCGTCGGCGGACGGCCTCTCGCACAACCCGCGCGAATGGACCGACTGGGCCGACTGTGCGACCGCAGCGTCGGTTCTCGCGGGGACGCTCGCTCGCCTCGCCGCCGCGTGAGTCGTTGCCTGAGCCGTCGCCGACGACCCACCCCTCTCTGCCACTCCGTCTTCGCGTTCCGATAGTTTAGCGCTCTACTCGCGTCTTTGCCGCCGTTTCGTCCCGACCGCATCGCCAATCTCGCTATGTGACACGCACCCGGCATGCTCACCCAACGGCGTCGTCTCGGTCGCGTTCCGGGAGCGTCGGACGCGCTCCGCCGGAGATGTCGGATTCCCGCTTGGAGTGGTCTCGGGTCGCTCGGGTTCTCGTCCAGCGAGCCACGGACCACGATAGCCGAAATCACTCGTGGACAACTCTGTACCGCTGCTTTGCCGTCAAATACAACGACTATCGGAGTCGCAGGCGACGTATCTCTCGGTACCGAAGTCAACAAGCGGAAACACCGGGAGTACGACGATTCTACGCATCTGACAGGCAGGGATCGCGGGCAGTGGCCGTCGCCTCCGGTGTGTCTCGGGGGATGCGCACATCCGCGCTCGCGCTGGGCGAGGGGGTGGACGACTCCGGCTTCGAGTCGGGGTTGACAATTATCGAGCGAAACCGCCTTCGAGCCCCTGTCTCGACACCGATTTTGCCCAACACGTTTCGATTGCAAGATATTCGGAACAGCTATGACACCCGATAGACGTTCTCGTAGCATGCCCGAGAACCCCAACACCGATGCGCCGTCGCGGACCCTCAGCACGGTGGACACGGCGGTCAGCGTCGTCAGGGCGCTCGAGGAGTTGAACGGGGCGCGCGTCGCCGAGTTGGTCGATTACCTCGACCTCTCGAAGTCCACGGTGTACAACCACCTCGCGACCCTGCGGAAGAACAACCTCGTCGCCAAGGACGGCGACAGCTACCATCTCAGCCTCCAGTTCCTGCTTCTGGGCGAGTACGTGCGCAACCAGCAGATACTCTACCAAGTCGGCAAGGAGGAAGTCGAGGCGCTCGCGGAGAAGACCGGCGAGTACGCCCACCTCTCGACCGAACAGCACGGCCTGCGAATCAGCCTGCTCAAGGTTCGCGGCGAGCGCGCGGTCGGCAGCCAGTACCAGCGCTCGAAGATTCAGCGCCCGGACAACCTCCACGCGTCGTCGACCGGGAAGGCCATCCTCGCGTTCCTCCCGCGCAGTCGGGTGGCGGAAATCGTCGACCAACACGGCCTGCCGGCGAAGACCGAGGCGACGATCACCGACCGCGACGCGCTGTTCGACGAGCTCGACGCCATCCGCGAGCGGGGGTACGCCTGCAACGACGAGGAGGAAATCGAAGGCCTCCGCGCCGTCGGCGCACCGATTCGAGACCGAAACGGCACCGTCCTCGGCGCGCTGAGCGTCTCCGGGCCGACGAGCCGAATCAAGGGCGAGCAGTTCCGCGACACCATCCCCGAGATGGTCACGAGCACTGCCAACATCATCGAAGTGAACATGAACATGGCGGCGCGGAGTTCGAACGCCGGGCGCTTCGACTGAACCGCCCGCCCCCCGACAGCCATGACACAGATATGCCCGTAATCTTTTGCGACATCTCATCCGGGTTCGGATGCGGTGTCCGGTCGAGCAGTTCGGCGTTCTGACCGTTCTCCCGACCGTTTCACCGGGGCCGTCCCGCAGCCGTCGTCGGCCGCTCGAAGCCAGCGAGCGCTGGCCCGTCAGTCCCGTCTCTCGTGGGTGAACGGTGTCTCTCCGATGTCGATACGCTCCAAGGTGATCGTCCGTATCTCCATGTCTTCGAAGACAGCACCCCACCCGCCAACGACGGCCGTTTCGTCGCCCGTGTCGAGTGTGAGGTTCTTGTACGCCCCAAGGTCGGACAGCGCCAGCCGTGACGGCGGTCGCTCGTCTCCGTAGAACGAGATGTCGGCGACGCTCCCTTCGACAGCCGTCTCTCCGCCATCCGCAAGGTCGACGCCTTCGACGGTGACCCCGAGTTCGAACCCGCGTTCCCAAAGCGGGACGATATCCCGAATGAACTCCTCGATGGTGACGTAGGTGTACTGGTCTTCGGCGTCGAGGTAGACGGTCGGGTACAGGTTCCACAGACAGGTGAGGAAGAACCAGTGAAAGACAAACGGCAGGATGCGGTCGTAGACGAGGACGCCGTAGTCTTCGTCGGAGCGCGTGTTCGGTCCGAAACACGTCCGGTTTCGGTCGATAACGACGAGGTACGGTCCCGGAATGGTACACACACGAAGTTCCGAGAGCACCCCACTCGGGTCGAACGCCGCGGGTGGTTCATCGTCCTGGTCGATGTAGACGGCCGCACGGACGACGACACCTCGGTCGCGGGCCTCTCGAAGCGCCGGAGAAAGCGACTGGAGTTGTTCGAACGACCCGGCGACCTCCACGACGGTTTCTGCGTCGTCGATGAGGTCCTGTGCGTTCTCGACTGCTGTCTCGACACGCTTGGTGACGCCGACTCTCGCGTCCATCCGCTCGGGAGTTCGGTACCGCTCGCGGACCGCTTCGGCGGCATCGTGGAGGAGTTCACCCCTGGACTCTAGGTCCGCCATCGCCGCCTCCGGGTCACACGGTTGCACGTACAGTTTCTCTCGTTCGATCGTTTCGACGTACCCCTTCGATTCGAGGCTCCGGAGAACGTCGTACACTTGCGAGACGGGGACGGCGCTCTCACGACCCACCTCGATAGCAGGCGAGACGCCCATCTCGAGGAGTGTGAGATAGGCGTCGGCTTGGTACGACGTGAGGTCCGCGTACTCGAGTGCGTTCGTCAGCGTTTCGCGGTCCATACCCGCACCCACACAATCGTTCACCATGAATACTTCGTTGATGTCCGGCCCTGGTTCCGGGAGCCGTTTGCGTTCGACCAGTACGTGGTAAACCGCCTGTGCGGGGGAGTTCGACCGCTTCGAAACGACTGCCGTCGCTCGCGAACGATTCACCGTGCGGGTTCCATCAGAGATGGTTACTTTCTTGTCAGCAATTCGGGTGTCGTTGGTGGGCGATATACTACCCTCGGGAGGCCGTCTGAGACACCGCCACCGAGATCACGACTCACCCAGAGCCAGTCGAATATGTGGTGCCTGTCTCGAGGCACGATTCAACTGCTGAATGGCTGTCCGAGTCTCCGTTGGGGAACGTCGCGAACGGCGGGCACACCAAGTCATTACGGGCCTAAGTCTGTAATAGATATCCCGGCTACGACCCAGATATACTCTAGGATATGATAGCTGAGCCGGCGACACGGCTTCGTGCCCCTACCGAGGAGCGAACCAATTCGGACGCCATTCCCAGATACGCCGTTAGAAGCCGTCAATCAGGCGTTTGGAATGTCGGCGTACTTATTTTTCAGCGCCCTATACAGAAAATTTGCTTGTGTCTGCTTCCTTAGTATTCTAGTCTATCCGAATCAGAAACACGGGCATCATGCCCTTTAAAGCCGGTTTCAAGGGCATAATCTCTTTCAGTAAACTTACGCTACTCTGAGTTGTTTTCTCAATCTTTCACTGAAATGTCCTGATATTCTGAATATGTGTGTTTCATGTGGCCGAATGCCAGACGATGGGTTCCCGTAGGATACCGAACGACGGCCCGAAAGGTCGTCCATGAGAGCCTCACGAAACGCGGGCGACGGCTCAACAGGAGGCAGTTCCGTGTCTGTTCTCGCCGCGGCGTCGAGAGGGGGACACGTAGTGGCGGCGCTCTCTCCACGAAGAACCGCCAGGAAAAATATCGCCGCCGAAAACCTCGCTCGGAACGGGTTACACAGTCCGCGACGAGGCCGGTCAGTCGGACTTCGGTTCGACGGTAATCGTGACAGCTTGCTCGCCGACACGAAGGGTGTACTCACCCGGAATCGCCAACACCCTGCCGGTTTCGTCGACGCGCCCGATCGATGCCGCATCGATGGGGACCGACACCGTCTCTGTGGCTCCGGGGTCGAGCGAGACACGCTCGAACCCACAGAGTTCCCGGACCGGGGTTACGCGCGTTCCAGCCTGGTCGGTGACGTACACCTGTACGACGGTCGAACCGCGTCGGTCCCCGACGTTCTCCACGGGGAGTTCGACTGTCGTGGTCCCGTGGGGTGACATCCGCTCGTTCGTCACGGTCATCGAGCCGAACTCGAACTCGGTGTAACTCAGCCCGTGACCGAATTCGAAGAGTGGGTCGTACGACGGGAGATGTTCGTCGGGACCGATCGGTGTCGGGTGCGGGAAGTGATTGAACCGGGTGGGAAGGTGACTCGCGGACCGAGGGAACGAAATCGGTAATCGCCCGCCGGGGTCGCACGCCCCGAAGAGCGTCTCCGCGACGGCTTGGCCACCCATTGTCCCCGGGTAGTACGCCAGCAACAGCGAGGGGAGATTCGCTGCCATCCACTCCACGGCCAGCGGTCGACCGGTGACGAGGACGCCAACGACAGGAGTCCCCGTCTCGTGCAACGCGGTTACGAGCTCGCGCTGCGCATCGGGGAGTTCGAGCGTGGTTCGGTTCGGAAACTCGTCGGGGGCGGTACCGCTCTCCGCGGTCGGCCCAAACTCGTGGATATACCAGTTCTCTCCGACGGCGACCACCGCGACGTCCGCATCCTTCGCCGCTTCGACTGCGGCGTCGATATCGTCTGGGTCGGTTACCGTCGCCCCCCGCTCGTAGGTCACCGTCCCATCGCACACGGATTCGATTCCGTCTTTGATTGTGATGACGTCGGTGCCCGCTTCGTCGGGGACGCTCCAGCCACCGAGTTGGTGAACGGGGGTGTCTGCGTTCGGTCCAGCGACGAGAACGTCGGCACCGGGGTCCAACGGGAGCGTGTCGTCGTTCTGAAGCAGCGTCATCGACTTCCGCGCGGTCGCTAACGCGTCGGCTCGATGCGCATCGGCACCGACGACGTCTCGCGCTTCGTTCGCATCGACGAACGCGTCTTCGAAGAGCCCGAGCCGGAATTTGAGGTCGAGGACGCGCCTGACGCTCTCGTCGAGAGCGTGCTCTGCAACCGCCCCCGCTTCGACGAGCGACACGAGATGGTCCGCGTGCGCGACCGCATCGACTGATGCGACATCGAGTCCAGCGTTGCGAGTCATCCGGACCGACTCGCGGTGGTCGCTCGCGACGTGGTGGTCCTCGTGAAGCATCCGGACCCCGTTCCAATCAGAGACGACGGTTCCATCGAATCCGAGTTTCCCTCGCAGAAGGTCCGTGAGATAGTCGCGTGAGGCGTGTGCGGGCTTCCCGTCGATTGCGTTGTAGCAGGGCATAACGGACGCGACGCCCTCGTCAATCGCGTCGAGGAACGACGGTAAGAAGACGTTTCGAAGGAGGTACGAGGACACTTCGACGGGGGCAGTGTCTTCCCCCCGTGCGGGCTCGCTATAGGCCGGGAAGTGCTTCGCGGTTGCCGCCACGGAGTTGGGGTCGTCGAGGCCGTCGCCTTGGTACCCGCGTACCATCGCACCCGCCATCCGTCCGCACAGAAATGGACTCTCGCCGAACGTCTCGAAGGTGCGGCCCCACCGCGGCTCTCGAGCAACGTCGCACGTGGGCGAATAGTTCTGCTGTGCCCCCGACTTCCGGACTTCGGTTGCAGTGACCGCTGCCGCCCTCTCGACGCCGTCTTCGTCCCACGTTGCCGCCATCCCGAGTCCGTTCGGGAACGCCGTTCCTTCGGCGACGTACGCGTGACCGTGGACGGCATCCACGTTGAACAACAGCGGGATACCGAGTCGAGTCTTCGACAGCGCGACTTCTTGAAGATGGTTGACCGTCTCTACGATGTCGTCTATTCGAGAGTCGAGCGCTCCTGCCCACCCGAACGACGCAACAGCACCGACTGCGGATTCGACGATTTCGTCTTCGACGTCTTCGACCGATTTGAACCCATCAAGTTGTCCCGCCCACGTGCCGACGAGTTGCCCGACTTTCTCTTCGACCGTCATTCGGTCGAGAAGGTCCTCGATGCGCTTCTCGGTCGGGAGAGTCTCATCTCTGTAAGGGGGATGCTTGCTTTCTGACTGCATACGGCGAAGAGAAGGCCGCTACTACTTATACATTTGCCAACGCGTGACGAGCGTCGCTCAGACGGCCGTGTTTCGCGACGAGAGCGCGACTGTGCCGTGTTCTCCGACGCCGACGTGTCCGGTGTGGCCCTCTTGGGAGAACTGTCACAACAGCCATCTGCTACACCTAACCAAATGTTTATTAACAATGACTGTGGTTTGTTATCAGTACGCCATGTCAGACAGTACTGACCGCTTTAGCGACTTGATTAGCCGGCGCCGTTTCGTCGAACTAACCGGTGCAACCGGAATCGCAGCCCTTGCGGGGTGTAGTGGTGGTTCTACCGGAGGTGGAACGACCGACGACGGTGGGTCGAACGGGGACACGACCGGGTCCAACGGGAACGATGCAGGCGGTGACGATTCCGAGACGAGTGGGACGACTGTCCTCGACAAGAAGATGGTCGGTGCCACGAACAACGGTGTGCCGACGAACCTCCACCTGAACCCGGAAGCGACACAGAACTACGACCCACGAGCGGGGAACTTCGTCTTCGAACGGTTCGCCGCCTACAACTTCTCGACCGGCGAGTTCGAGTTAGCCGCGCTCGACTCGTGGTCCATCGAGGGCCAGACGGTGACACTCACGCTCCGGGACGACCTGTTGTGGGATACCGGCGAGGACGTGACCGCGCGTGACGTCCTGACGCAGTTCCGCCTGATGAAGAAGATGAACACGTCGCTTTGGGACTTCACCGAGAGCGTCGAACGGGGCGACGACGACAAGACCGTCGTTCTCAACCTGAAGCGACCGTCCAACCCGGAGGTCATCAAACACACGCTCGCCAACGGCTCACTCCGACTGTTCGCGTACCATCCGACCTTCGAACAGTTCCTCGATAAAGAAGCCGAGGAGCTCCAGCAGTTCAAATACGAGGGAGACGTGGTCGCGAGCGGCCCCTTCTCGGTCGCGTCGAAGTCGAAGCAGTCGTGGGAACTCACGAGGAATCCCGAATACTACGGCGCTGAAAACATCAACTTCGCGGGCATCTCGCTTCTCTCGCGGGCGGACAACACCGCACTCCAACAGGGCCTGATGGGCCGCGAACTCGACTTCGTCACGAGCCTCTTCGCGCCGCCGAAGATCGTCGGCAACTTCCCCGACTCCGTCGAAGAGGTCACCATCTCTGCGAAGTGGGGGTACGGCGTCCTGTTCAATCACGACGACCCCGACTTCGGGAAGCGAAACGTCCGGCAGGCCGTCGCTCACATCGTCAACCGCCAGCAGGTCGTTGATAACGCAGGGCCGCGAACGAAAGCGCCCGCACCGAAGGTGACTGGCATCGCCCCGGGTGACCAGGAATCGTGGCTCGGTGACGCGTACGACTCCTTCGAGGGGTACGGCATGGCGGCGTCGCAGACGGACAAAGCCGCCGCGCTCCTCCGCGAGGCCGGCTACTCGAAGGAAGACGGCACGTGGACGCACAGCAGCGGTCGAACCCTCGGTGGGACGTACTACACCCCCGCTGGCTGGACGGACTGGACCACGGCGACGAACACTGTCGTCGACCAGTTGAACGCGTTCGGCTTCGACTTCGAAATCAGCCAGAAGCCGACGGGGGATTTCTTCGGCGGCTACATCGAATCCAACTTCAAGATCGGCGCGTTCTACTGGCTGCCCGGTGGCGCCCGGTCGTCGTTCCCGTACTTCCCGCTCCGCTGGCAGCTCACGAACCCGGACATCGACGGCGGCCACAACTTCCCGGAGGGCGAACAGACTGTCCCCGGGATGGACGGCGGCGAGATGACTATCGACCCACTCTCGGTGGCACAGGAGATTTCGACCACGCAGGACCGAGCCACGACGGAGAAACTCATCAAGCGTGTCGCGTGGCACCACAACCAGAACCTTCCAATACTGGGGCTGGTCGCGAAGCTCGAACAGTCGTGGCTCACCACCGACGAGTGGGACATCCCGGCGGAAGGGAGCGACGACCGAGCGATCAAGTGGCCAAGCGAGTGGCTCCCGCGCAAGGGACAGCTCATGGCCGAGCGATAATCGAAGTGGAGCAACGTAACCATGAGTAACTACTACGTCCGTCGGACGGCCAGGGTGTTCGCGACCATCTTCGCGGTCGCGACGCTCACGTTCGGGCTGATTCGCCTCCTTCCGGGCGGACCCTTCACGCAGTTGCGCGCGCAACTGCTTCGGCAGGGCGTTCCGGCATCCGAGGTCGACGCCCGGATTTCGAACCTCCAGAACATCGACCCCAACGCGCCGCTCTGGCGGCAGTACCTGGACTACATGGGCGCCGTCGCGCAGGGGAACTTCGGCGAGTCGATCTCGCTGGGCGAACCGGTGGCGCAGGTCATCGCCGAAGCGGTGCCGTGGACGGTGTTCGTCGTCCTGGTGTCGACGATTCTCATGTTCGCCGTCGGTATCTTCCTCGGGTCGTTACAGGCCTACTGGGAAGGTTCGCGGTTCGACAAGGCGTTCAGTGGCCTCTCGATCGGCCTCATGTCCGTCCCCTTCTACGTCGTCGCCGTCATCTCGCTGTACGTCTTCGCGTACCAGTGGGGATGGTTGCCGACGGCGGGGACAGTCGGGACCAACGTCGACAAAGAACTGAGCGTCCCGTTCGTGCTCAGCGCGCTCGAACACAGTCTCTTGCCCATCTTCTCGTACACGCTGGGCGGGATCGGCGGGCAGGCGTTGGCCATGCGCGGGAACAGCATCCAGGTGCTCGGTAACGACTACGTCCGGGTCGCGAGACTCCGCGGGCTCCCCGACCGCCGAATCGCGACTCGGTACGTCGCGAGGAACGCCATCCTTCCGATGTACACCGGGTTCCTGTTGCTCCTCGGATTCCGCCTGTCGGGGACCGTCATTCTGGAGCAGATATTCTCGTACACCGGACTCGGCTACTACATGTTCGCCGCGCTGAAGGCGAACGACTACCCGCTCATGATGGCGACGTTCCTCATCATCACCGTCGCGCTCATCGTCGGCGTCTATATCGCCGACCTGACCTACAGCAAGATCGACCCGCGAATCAGTGCCGGAGGTTCTGATGAAGCGTACTGAGAGAGAAGAGTCCAGCGCGGCGGAGTCCAGCGCAGTGGTTACCGACGGTGCCGGCGTCGACTGGCGAGGGTCGGCCTCGTCGTCGGTGACGGTGACTCGTGCGGAGCGACTTCGAGAGTTCTACGAGGAAACCGTCCTGAAACCGATGCTCGTCGCGTGGTCGGACAGCAGAACCCGACTCGGACTGCTCATCATCGGGTTCTACGTGTCGTTGGCGCTCGTGGCCGTCCTCGGTCTCTGGCGAGCGCCTTCGACGAGTCAGGCCCCTCGGTACCTGACGCTGTTCGAGAACATGCAGTACCCGCTCGGGACGACTGCGTCGGGGACGGACCTCGCCGCACTCATCATCCACTCGACTCCAGACATCTTGCTGATGGTCACCTCGGGTGGGCTCTGGGCGACCGGTATCGCCGTCCTCGTCGGGACCGTCGCTGGGTACAAGGGCGGTTCGGTCGGACGCGCGTTGATGTCGATATCGGACTTCGTCATGGCCATCCCCGGGCTCCCGCTGGTGATGATTCTCGCGATTACGTTCAATCCCAAGAACCCGATCCTGCTCGGAATCGTCATCAACATCAACTACTGGGCTGGCCTCGGCCGGTCGATCCATTCACAGGTGCTGACGATTCGAGAGAACAACTACGTCGAAGCCTCCCGGACGATGGGCGTGAGCACGCCGCGAATCATCCTGAAGGACGTGATTCCGAACATCATGCCGTACGTGACGGTCAACTTCGTGTTCGCCGCCCGGTACGTCGTGTTCGCATCGATCGGACTGTTCTTCCTCGGCGTGTTGCCGTACTCCGACCAGAACTGGGGCGTCACCCTGAACTTCGCGTACAATGGTGGTGCCCTGTTCTCTTGGAGTGCCGCACACTGGCTTCTCGTCCCGATGGCCGCGATTATCGGCCTCTCGGTCGGCCTCATCCTCCTCGGTCAGGGGATGGACCGCGTGTTCAACCCGCGTGTCCGCACTCGGCTGACGGGGGAGTCTGAGTCGACCGCTTCGGCCGACGAGAAAGACACCGGCATGACGGAGGTACTGTAGATGACTGCCAAACAGCGCGAAACGACGACAACTATGACGACAGACGACCCAATCATCGAGATCAACGACGCGGCCGTCACGTACGACGGCGGCGAGACGTTCGTGTTGGACCACGTGAGCATGTCTATCGAACGTGGCGAGATTCTCGGCATCGTGGGCGAGAGCGGAAGCGGCAAGTCGATGTTCGCCGACTCGATGCTGGACGCCATCCCCGACCCCGGACGACTGTCCGGTGAGATACGCTACCACCGCGACGATGGGACCACAGTCGACGTGCTCGAACTCTCCGACGACGAACTTCGGGAGTTCCGGTGGGAGGAGGTGTCGATGGTCTTCCAGGGCGCGATGAGTTCGTTCAACCCGACGATGAAGATCGGCGGGCACTTCAGAGAGACGCTGAAGGCCCACGACGCCGACGTCACGTCTGGAATGGAGTTCGCCCGTGAACTCCTCTCTGACCTGTACCTCGACCCGGAGCGCGTGCTGACGTCGTACCCGCACGAACTCTCCGGCGGGATGCAACAGCGGGCACTCATCGCCCTGTCGCTCGTTCTCGAACCCGAGGTGCTGGTGATGGACGAACCGACCGCCGCACTCGACCTCCTGATGCAGCGGTCGATTCTGACGCTCCTCGAGGACTTACAGGAGAAGTACGACCTGACGATGGTGTTCATCACCCACGACCTGCCGCTGGTCGCCGAACTCGCCGACCGGATGGCCGTCATGTACGCCTTCCAACTCATCGAGGTCGGCGACCGTGAGCAACTCATCGCGAATAGCGGGCATCCATACACGCGAGCGTTGCTCAATGCGACGCCCGACATCGAAGCATCGCTCGAAGAGATGCGACCGATCGAGGGACAGAGTCCGGCACCCATCAACGTTCCACAGGGGTGCGCCTTCGCACCGCGATGTCCACTCGCCACCGAAGAGTGCCGAGTTGAAGACCCGGTGTTCACGCAACTCGACGACGGCCACGCCGTCGCCTGTCACCACGCGGAAGACGCACGAGACGAGATTGCGCTGCACTTCGACCGTTCCGAGGAGACCGTTCCGGTCTCGGGAGGTGGTGGGTCGTGAGCCGTGCCGACGAATCGTCGACCGGGTCCGACCAGCACGACGAACCACTCATCTCACTCGAAAACCTCGAAGTCCACTTCGAAACAGAGCAAGGACTGTTCGACCTCTTCGAGGAGCCAGACGTGGTCAAAGCGGTCGACGGCGTCTCGCTCGACATCGAGGAGAACGACGTCCTCGCACTCGTCGGGGAAAGCGGGTGCGGAAAGACCACCCTCGGCAAGACGACCATCGGACTCCAGCGGCCGACGGGCGGGACGGTGACGTACAGGGGACAGGACATCTGGGCCGCCAAAGACGGCAACGGAGAGATACCGTTCGACGAGATTCGGTCGTCGCTCCAGATTATCCATCAGGACCCCGGGAGTTCGCTCAACCCCAATCGACGGATTCTGAACATCCTCGCAGAGCCGATTAAGCTCACTCCCCCAGCGGTCGGGGCCAGCGAACGCCGCGAGCGGATTCACGCGCTTCTCGAGCGCGTCGGTATGAACCCCGCAGCGGACTTCGCAGACCGGTACCCACACCAGCTCAGCGGCGGAGAGAAACAGCGCGTGGCGCTCGCTCGCGCGCTCTTGATGAATCCCGACGTGATCCTCGCAGACGAGGCCATCAGCGCACTCGACGTCTCCTTACGGGTCGAAATGATGGACCTGATGCTCGATTTGCAGTCGGAGTTCGACACCTCGTTCGTGTTCGTCTCGCACGACCTCTCGAACGCGCGGTACTTCGCAGAACACGGGGACGGTCGAATCGGGGTGATGTATCTCGGAAACCTGGTCGAAGTCGGGCCGGCAGACCAACTCATCGGCGACCCCAGTCACCCGTACACGAACGTCCTCCGCTGGGCGACGCCGAACTTGTCCCGACAGTCGGGTGAGGCTGGTGAGCCGCCGATGCGGAAGATAGACATCCCGGATCCGGTCAACCCACCGAGCGGGTGCCGGTTCCACACACGCTGTCCCGAAGCACGTGAGGCGTGCCGAGAGGTGGCCCCACAACTCCAACAGTCCGGTGAGGCCGCTGGCCATCGCGTCGCCTGCTTCAGAGACGACCCGAACCACACCTATTGGGATAGCGACCCGCTGACGGAGGACGATGACTGATGTGAATGGGTGGTTGTCGCTTCCGCCTCACTCGCTGGTCGCCGGTGCGAACCCGCCCTTCCATCTCGACCGGAACCTGACCGGTATCGGTCGAATCGGGAGCTTGATAATCGGTGCAATATACGATACCGTATGACACGGCTAGAGACGGTTGTCGACGTGATCTGCGACCAACGTGACCGGTTCCCGCTGTTCGTCGCAATCGGCATCGTGATGGGGCTCCTGCTCGGGTTTTCGTTGTTGTATCTCGAACCGGGGACTGCCGCGTACGCGATCGCGCTCGTCGACGTTGGCCTCGTTGCGGTCACGGTGGTCGGGTTTGGCGGCGGCTTTTGGCTCTGTACGAAGCGCTCCGTAGAGGACTGACGCGGTACTGGCGACGGCGCTGAGCACTCGGTGGGGACGAATGGCTGGTCTCACGAGAAACGAATCACTGCGCGACACCCGACCGCCGCTGAATGCGTCAAACCAGCAAAGGACCCAACCGCTCCCTGGAGACACCAGTCAGGAGTTCTCCGCGCACTCCAGGAAGCGGTTATTTATGTAAAGAAAGGAGACATAGACACACCATAGCAAATTTATTACATTTGACTATCGGTCTGCTGACTGCGGAGCGACTCAGCTGAGATAACAGCAAGGTGGGCGATCACCTCGTCAATTATGTTCAGATGTGATGAGTATGTATTGATTTTATTATACAATAGTACTGGATGGGACGCTTCTTGCGCCAAATTGGCCGGACACCGCGAAACCGTCCTGAGTACGTTGCCATACTCCCGTCAGAGGCCCACAGTCACCCGTACGACGCCTCGTTCGTCGTCGGCCACCGGTATCGGACTCAGTCCCGACACCCTGACCGACTCGATTCGACCACGTGAGCAAAAACCTCGTGAAGTGTCGGTTTTACACGCGTATAGGCTGTTTTAACCGAGTCTTTTCCTCCCTCAAGTGGAATTCACACGGGCTTCGGTAATGAGCCATATTTTGAACAATACTCTATGTCTCAAATCACCTCGACAGTTGGCTGCCGAGCACGGTCGAAGATATTGTATTCTAGAGAATGAGTCCCCAAGTGAAATCTGAATTTAATACTAACTATACATATATTTCATCCGCGGTCGGAACGGACGTGCCACCGCCGCGCTATCGAGCGCATTGCTCAGTTCGGTGGGTGTCGGTGAGTCTGGCTCGTATCGGACCGCGACTCCGCCACCGCGTGAGTCGGACCGTCAGCCCAGTCGCGCTTCCAGCGACTCGACGAGCGAGTCGTTGCCGATGTAGACCGGAACGCGGTCGTGGATGCCGTCGGGCGTCCCCGAGAGGAGCGACGCCTCGCCGTCGGAGGACCGCCCGCCCGCACACTCGATGATGTAGCCGATGGGAAAGCCCTCGAACTGCTGTCGGAGTTTCCCGCTCGGTGCGTCGGTCTGTGCGGGGTACGCGAAGACGCCGCCGTAGTGGAGAATCTGGTTCACGTCGCCGATCATCGAGCCGCCGTAGCGGAGCTTCATGCCCTCGGTGCGCTCGGTCTCGCTGGCGAACGCCTCGAACTCGTCGAACCAGTGGTTGACGCGGCCGCCGAAACTGAAGATGGCGGGGTCGTCGGGCAGCGTCAACTCCTCGCGGAGCGGGCGCTTGATGCCCGATTCGAGGATGTACTCGCTGACGACGCCGTCGCGGGCGGCCACGAGCGTCGTCACCGGGCCGTAGAGGATGTAGCCAGCGGCGAGCAGATTCTCGCCGCCCGTGGGGAGCGGTTCGTCGTAGACGCTGTAGAGCGTCCCCATCACGTTGTTCGGCTTCAGGTTCGTCGACCCGTCGAGCGGGTCGAGCGCGACGGACACGCCCTCGCCGATGTCGATGACGTCGGCGCGCTCCTCGCTGGCGTACTCGCCGACGCCGTCGAGGGGACGAAGCCGCTTCAACAGCAGTTCGTCGGCGTAGGTGTCGGCTTCCAGTTGGCGCTCGCCGCTCGGGTTCGTGCCCTCCTCGTAGACGCGCCGGCCGGGCAGGCCCGCCCGAATCGACGGCGCGGCCGCACAGAGCGTCTCGACGACGGCGTCGACCACGTCGTCCTCCCGACTCGATTCGTCTGTCATGCGTTCGATACACCCTGCGGAGTCGCGGATGCGTCGAAGCGGTTCGACGGGACGCCGACGGGCGGCGCGCGGACGGGCGTCGGGGTGGTCGTCATTACCTACAGATTCCGTGGACGGAGTATAGTTCTGTCCCCGAGCGTAAGCGTTGCACCGCGCCGACGACGGGGTTTGCGGCGGGTTTTCGACTCGGGCGCTGTTGAAATCCTCCGCTGGTGGAGGTTGTTGGACTCGTGCTGAATACAGGGCGCGAGTCGGCTATGAGTTCAGCACTCGATATGGGCAGCTCAAATCGCTACGTACAGTTTTTCTACTCAGCGGTTATCTCTCGGGGCTTGGCAGAACTAAACTACGTATTGCATTTTGTTCCACCAAGGGGTACCCAGAAGACATATTATATCAACTAAGAAGAAATAATTATGTCAACAGGTGGGGTGCCTGGGTTCATTACAACTCTCCCTCTCGTGGCACTGATTGGTCTCTTCGGTAGTTCAGCAGCAATCGCCTACTGTATTCGAGTACTCGCTGCCCGATACGAGACACCGGCACCGCTTTCAACGGGAAGTCTCACGCTCATCAGTGTACTAGGACAGTTAGCGGTTCTATTCACCGCAGGAACTGTCCTCGCCGGAATTGGTGGAATTCCTGCGAGCCCTTCCTTCTTCGGCCCCGCAGTCCCAGTACTCCTGTTTGGCTATGGACTCCCTCTCGTAGTCATCGCAGTTCTCATCGGGAAATTGATCGAGTGGCGCAGTCAAGATGAACCGTCACGTCGATTTATACATGGTTCGAGCACCGTATTCGCAGTCATCCACCTGCTAACGGTGCCTACCGTTTGGGCAATGTTTGTTCTAATTGAATTACTGATTCGCAGTTACTGATCACAGTTCTGTTATCAATTTCCGTGGCGTCTGTGAGACAGATACGTTCGAACAGATTACTGCGCGGCGAACAGTCGTTCGAACACGACCGTCGGGAACCGCGGTTCGAGTCGGCTCGGCGGCCGGCCCTTTCGGTCGACGCGCTCGGCCGTGACCCGACGGGTGATGCCGTCTTCGGCGAGTTCGTAGAGGATTCGCTTGACCGTCGCCGCCGAGAGGTCGACCGACTTGGCGATGTGCTGGCTCGTCGCCCGCACCGACTGCTGTTGGTCGGGGCGCAACGCGAGGAGTTCGTGAAGCACCTGCTGGCGGTTCTCCGGGAGCGCGAACACGCGGCCGAGCGAGACGCACGGGCGCGGCACCGCGGCGATTCCCGCGGCGGTGTCGGCGGCGGTGATGCTCTGGTGTCTGTTCCGAGTCGCCTCGTCGGCCGCGCCGAACAGCGCCGCGAGCGCGTCGTGGGCGTCGCCGTCGGCCCACTCGGCGATGTCGCGCGCGAGTCGGTGGTCGAGCGTCCGCTGGGACCCGGCCGACGACGCCCGGGTCATCAGCACGTCGATGAGCACCTGACTCTGGTACGGTTCGAACTGAATCTCGCCGGCCGTGTAGTCGGTCAGCACCGTCTCGTCGGGCGACGAACGCCCGATGGCCAACCAACTGACCTTGCTCGGCAGTCCGGCACAGAGCTCGACGAACGCCTCGCCGTCGAGCGTTCCCGGCTCTTCGAGGTGGTCGACGGCGACGATGGCTCCCGTCTGCGGGCCGTCGAGCGTCTCCTTGAGCCGCGACTGGAGCGCCTCCGTCTTGATGCCCTGCTTCGGCACCGACTCGTCGACGAGCGCGTCGAGCACGGCGTGATAGAACGCGAACGCGCTCGTCGTCTCGCGCGCGTCGACGTAGACGAACCGCGGCGCGAACGTCGCCTGCACGCGAGTCGTCGTGTGAATGGCGGCGTTGTTGACGCTCGACACGCGGACGAGGCGGTCGAAAAGCGCCGTCACCACCGCCGACTTCCCCGACCCTTTGGGGCCGTAGACGTAGGCGTTCGGCGGGAGGTGGCCGTCGAACACCGGGTCGAGGTAGTCGAGCAGTCGCTCCAACACCGGCCCGCAGTTCACCGGGTCGTCGATGTGCGCGACCGGCGAGAGCGAATCGTAGTCGACGAGGAGGCGAGGCTCACCGTCACGGCGCTGTCGACGTTTGATCCTCGCTTCGATGTCCATGTCGTGGATGATAGTTCCGAAATGGGAGGTATATCAGTTCTGACTGCTCACGGCAGCGGCACCGCGCCGGCCGTGGTGAAGACGCCCGCGATGGCGAGCAGGCCGAGGACGAACGTGGTCGTCACGATGGAGGCCGCGGGCGGGTCGAAGTGGGTGCTGCCGTGGGCGTAGAAGACGCGCTCGTACACCTCGCCGAGGACGCCGCCGAGGACGCCGAAGCCCGCGCCGAGCACGAGCGCCACGGGGACGCTCGCGCCGTCGAGCATGGCCATGCTGGCGATGAACGTCGCCGGGAGGCTCATGTGGTGGGTGACCGGAATCTTCTCGACGCCGAGATTCAAGAACAGCAGGCTCGTCGCGGAGATGCCGAACGGGATGAACAGGCTCCCCGTGCGCGCGAAGATGTACGCGCTGAGGATGCCGACGGCCATTCCGACGGCGGCGACGCCGCTCCACTTGTACTGGTGCGGGAGCCACGGCTCGACCGCGAGACGGTACGAACCGCCGGTGGCGGTCCCGCCGTCGGTCATCGCCTCGCGTTTTGTGCCCGTCTCGAACGGCGACACGTCGAGGAAGCCCTTGCCGCGGGGGGTTCCGACGAGTTCGTAGCCGAAGACGGCGCGGGCGAGCAGCGCGGTCAGGACGACGCCGACCGCGGGCGGGTCGAGCGGGAGCGCGAGGCCAGCAGAGGTCTGACGAATCGCCATCCCGATGACGCCGAAGACGCCGCCCACCGCGAGGATGTCCGGCCGGGTGCCGAGCGCGTACGCGATGTCCTTCGCGGGGTGGTAGTCGCCGTCGGCGGGCGCGGGCATACCGTCGTTCTTCGCGGCGTAGGCCGCGGCGGCGACGCCGCCCGCGAAGGCGACGTGAGGGCCGAAGACGGGGCCGAACGCCAGCGGGCCGACGATGCCGGCACCGTAGCCGCCCGCGGCGTCCGCGACGAGGCCCCCGCCCCCGACGAACTCCGTGGAGACGACGTTGCCGGCCTCGCCGACGAGCACCATGATACCGGTGAAGATGAACGCCGGCAGCGCCCCGAGAGACGCGCCGAACATCCCGCCCGCGAACGAGGCGATGACGAGCACGAGGATGTCGACGGCTTCGAGGCCGAAGACGATGGCCATCTCACTCGTCCCCCTCGGTTTCGTCTTCGCGCGCCCAGTCGAGCGAGCGGTCGACCGCGTCGTGCCAGCGGTCGTACAGCTTGTCGACGCGCTCGGCGTCGGCCTCGGGCGAGAACTCGCGGTCGACCTGCCAGTTGTCGCGGAGTTCGTCCACCGTGTCCCAGTAGCCGACGGCGAGGCCGGCGGCGTACGCCGACCCGAGGGCGGTCGTCTCGTCGACCTCCGGCCGGGCGATGTCCGTCTGGATGATGTCGGACTGGAGCTGACAGAGGANTCGGTCGACCTGCCAGTTGTCGCGGAGTTCGTCCACCGTGTCCCAGTAGCCGACGGCGAGGCCGGCGGCGTACGCCGACCCGAGGGCGGTCGTCTCGTCGACCTCCGGCCGGGCGATGTCCGTCTGGATGATGTCGGACTGGAGCTGACAGAGGAAGTTGTTCTTGACCGCGCCGCCGTCGACGCGGAGCGCGTTCAGTTCGACGCCCGAGTCGGCCTCCATGGCCTCGGCCACGTCGCGGGTCTGGTAGGCGATGGATTCGAGCGTCGCGCGGACGAGATGCTCCTTCCGCGTGCCGCGGGTCATGCCGACGATGGTGCCGCGGGCGCGACCGTCCCAGTGGGGCGCGCCGAGGCCCGTGAACGCCGGGACCATGTAGACGCCGTCGGTGGACTTGACCGAGCGCGCGAGTTCCGCCGTCTGGGCGGCGTTGTTGATGAGGTCGACGTCTTCGAGCCACTCGATTGCCGCGCCGGTGATGAAGATAGAGCCTTCGAGGGCGTACTGCACGGGCTCGCCGGAGAGTTGGAACCCGATGGTCGTCAGGAGGCCGTGGTCGGACGAGACCGCCTCGGTCCCGGTGTTCATGAGGTAGAACGAGCCGGTGCCGTAGGTGTTCTTCGCGTCGCCCTCGTCGAAGCAGGTCTGGCCGAACAGCGCGGCCTGCTGGTCGCCGAGCGCGCCCGCGACGGGGATTTCCGCGCCGAGGAAGCCGTCGGCGTCCGTGTGGCCGTAGAGGTCTTCGTCCGAGGACGGCCGGACCTCCGGGACCATCTCTTTGGGCACGTCGAACTCGGCGAGGAGGTCGTCGTCCCAGTCGAGCGCCTCGATGTCGTAGAGCATCGTCCGCGAGGCGTTCGACACGTCAGTGATGTGGTTGCCCGTCAGGTTGTAGATGAGCCACGCGTCGATGGTACCCATCAGGAGTTCGCCCTCCTCGGCCCGACTGCGGAGGTCGTCGCCGCGCGAACTCTGGAGCTTCAGCGGCTCCGCGTTGTCGAGAATCCACTCGACTTTCGTCGCCGAGAAGTAGGCGTCCGCTTCGAGGCCGGTCTGCTCGCGAATCCACTCGACTTTGTCTTCGGCCTGGAGTTCCTCGACGCGGTCGGTCGTCCGGCGGTCCTGCCAGACGAGCGCGTTGTGGACCGGCTTGCCCGTCTCGCGGTCCCAGACGATGGTCGTCTCGCGCTGGTTCGTGATGCCCAGCGCTTCGAGTTGCTCCGCGTCGAGGCCGGCGTCGGCCAGCCCGTCCGCGATGACCTGCTTCGTGTTCTCCCAGATTTCGAGGGGGTCGTGTTCGACCCATCCCGGATTCGGGTAAATCTGCTCGTGTTTCTCGTAGGCGTTGCCGACGACCTGCCCGCTGTGATCGAAGATCATGAAGCGCGTTCCGGTCGTCCCCTGGTCGATCGAACCGACGTATGTGTCTACCATGTGTGTTCCGTGCCCTGCCCAATTCGTTATTGCTGGTGCGGGCTTACCAGTAAACAATATATTGAATCGTTATAAATATACCTCTCAGACTGATTTTCGTCGGTGACACACGGGAACCAACTGTCGTTCGAATGGGTGTTTCGAGAGCCCACCCACACAATAGAGGCGCTTTCATCCGCGTATTCCCGGAGTAACCAGTTCCCGTCCGAAAGCACCCGACGCTCGGCGACGAACGTATTCTTCACCGAGAACAATCACAGAATCATTATGTTTACTAGCCATCCGCAGTGGGTAGTGTCGATTCGGTTCAGCCGTGCGAGCGAACGTGTTCGGGGTAATCGACTCGGTGGTCTCCCGCGAGGGACGATACGCATGGCAGACACCACCCTCGACGTGCGCGACCTCCCCCCGGTAGAGCGCCATCCGAAGATTCACGCCGCCTTCGACGACCTCGACGCCGGCGAGTCGCTGACGATTCTCAACGACCACGACCCCAAGCCGCTGTTCTACGAGATGCAGGCGGAAGTCGACGCCTTCGACGCCGACAACTACACCGTCGAACAGCGCGCCCCCGACGAGTTCGCGGCGACGTTCCCGAAGCAGTAGCGTCGCGGCCGCGGGTCGTGACCGCGGTTCCGGCCCGCCTCCCGCGTTTCTCCACCTCGACGAATATGTTCGGAGTCACCGGTAGGACTCCTCGCCGCGCTAGGTCGCGTATGAGCGCCATTCCCGCCGACATCGACACGGCTCGACAGCCACCGATGACGATTCCGCTCCGGCACTTCGTCGTCGCGCTCGGCCTCCTCGCGGCCGCGGTGGGCCTCCGGGTCGGCCTCGCCGTCGGCGTCGCTCCCGGTGCCGCCCGCCTCGCGCACGTCCACCTCCTCGTCGCGGGGTGGGTGTGCGTCACCATCATGGGCGCGATGACGCAGTTCGTCCCGGTCTGGTCCGGCGTCGACCTCTACTCTCGACGACTCGCGACCACCCAACTGTGGGCCGTCGGCGTCGGTCTCGTCGGCCTCGCGGGGTGCTTTCTCCTCGGCGCGTTCGCGTGGCTCCCGGTCTTCGGTGCCGCCGCCCTCCTCGGCTTCTGGACGTTCGCCTACAACATGGCGCGCACGCTCTCTCGACTCGACGGCTTCGACGTGACCGAGCGCCACTTCGGCCTCGCAATCGGCTTTCTCGTGGCCGTCACCGGGCTCGGGTTCCTGCTCGCGGTCGACTTCACGCGGCCGCTTTTCGCCGGCGTCGGCGCGACCCACGGGACCGTCCGCGCGGCCCACGTCACGCTCGCCGTCTTCGGCGTCGTCGTGACGACCGTCGTCGGCGCGCTCTACCAACTCGCGACGATGTTCACCCAGACGAAACTCCGCGGCGTCGACGTGTGGCTCCGCCGCGTCGAGGAGGTCGGCTACCCGCTGGGCGTCGTCGCGCTCGCCGGCGGGCGACTCGTCTCCGAGCCGACGCTCGCGCGGGTCGGCGGCGCGCTCGTCGCCCTCTCGCTTCTCGGCGTCGCGGCGATTCTCGCCCGCCGCCTCGTCGAGTCGTCGGTCGACTGGACGCCCATGCTCACCCGGTACGCCGTCGCGGCCGTCGCGCTCGCCGCCTGGGCCGTCCTGACGGTCCCCGCGTGGGTCGCGGCCCCGCTGGCCGGCGACCGCCTGTTCGGCACGCCGGGGGTCGACTCGCTGTTCCTCCTCGGGTTCGTCGGCTTCGTCGTGCTCGGGACGCTCTACCACGTCGTCCCCTTCATCGTCTGGGTCCACCGCTACAGCGACCGCCTCGGCCTCGAACCCGTACCGATGCTCGACGACCTCTACAGCGACCGCCTCGCCCGCCTCGACTTCGCCCTCGTCCTCTCGGGGGTCGCCGTCGTCGTCACGAACGACCTCGCCGGACTCTCTCCGGCCGCCGAGACGGCGGGCTGGACGCTCGTGTTCGTCGGCGTCGCGGCGTTCGCCGCGAACCTTTTGCGGGTCATCTGGCTCCACAGCCCGCAGTCGCTGGTCGGCGGCGCAGTCGCGTCGGCCGCCGATGCGGACGACGGCGCGGACTGAGTCGATTCGTCAGCGACGCGTCTCGGACTCCTTCATTCCATGAGCAGTTCGGGCGCGAGGAAGAGCATCGCGAGCAGACACGTCAGGACGAGAACCGCCGCGAGACGCAGGACCCCGGCTTCTCGCCGTCGATCGTTCGGAAGCGACTCGGCGACGCCGGACAGCGCGGTCCCCGCTATCATGAACAGGAGCCACCCGCCAGACAGGGACTGGTCCACGACGGCGTACTGCCAGTACAGACCCGACATGACGAGCGCGCCGCAGAGCTGGACGACCGGGAAGACGCCGCCAGAGGGCTCGCTGAACACGGTTTCGTCGACGATGGAGGGCATCGAACAGGCCATCGCCCGCGGAGAACAAAATAGCACCTGCTGTCGCTCACCTCGCCGGCCGTGCGCTCGTTCGCTCCCGGTCGTGTCTCCCCCGAACGCGTTCGGCCGCAGGCTTACCGACCGCGCGGCCGACAGTCCAGCCGTGATGCCAGAACACGCCGCGCTCGCCGACCTCCCGCCGCAGATGCACGCGCCCGTCTTCGAGACCGACCGTCCGAAAACCGTCAGGCTCCGCCTCGAAGCCGGCGACGAGGTGCCGGCGCACTCTCACCCCGGCTTCGACATCGTCTTCCACGTCGTCGACGGCCGGATGGAACTCGCGCTCGACGGCGAGACCCACGAGGTCGCGGCGGGGGAGCTGCTGCGGTTCGGCGGCGACCGCGACATCTCGCCGCGCGCGCCAGTCGATAGTACCGCAGTGCTCGTGTTCGCGCCGGCCGGTGACGACTGAGCTGCGGGGTCACGACGGACGAAAAACGGACGCCTACTGCTTTTCGCCCGACAGCCGGTTCAGCGCCGCCTCGAACTCCTCGGACAGCGAAACCGCTCCCGGTTCGGCCTCGTCGTCGCGCTCGCCCGCTGGCGCTCCAGCGACGCGGGTCGAGTCGTTCGTCTCCGCCTGCGCCTGGGCGTCGCCCGCGTCCATCGCGTCGAGCTCCGCGTTGATGGCGTCGGCCTGCTGGTGCATCGGCGCGACGCGGACCCGGACGCGGTCGTAGTCGTGGCGGTCGGCGAGGCCGTTCCACGCCCGAAACGCGCCGACGGTGAGCGTCTTCGACTGCGGGCAAAACGGCGTCGTCGGCGTGAACTCCGCGCGGAGAATCGACGGGTCGTCGCGGTCCTCCGCGTAGCGAAAGCCCGCCTCGGGGTGTCGCCGGTCGAGGTTCAGCCGCGCGAGGTTGTAGCCGAACGTCACGTCGTAGACGCCGCGGTCTTCGAACAGGTCGCGCGCGACCCGGTGGACGGCGACGTGGTCGTCGCCGTCGAGGACGCGGTGACCGTCGAGAAAGGCGTCCGGGCCGGGCAGGTGTTCCGGGACGAACTGGTCGATATCGTCGAAGCGGTCGGCTCGCGACCCGCCGAACAGGGATGGGATGTCTGGCATGGTCCGAAATGGGGTCGCCACGGGCGTAGGCCCACCCCCGAACACGTTCAACGCACCGTTCGGTGCCGGCGCCCGTCGCGGTCGTGGCACGAGTCGATGGTGCTCGGTGCTGTCAAAATTCGTCGTCGCGGGACGGGAGCTACGTATGGACGGGCCAAAGAGTGGCACAGACGGACCGGACACGGCTCGGAGCGTAGGTTACCGAAATATCGCCACGACAGAGACGGCTTCGGACGCACTCATCTCCGATTTATCAATCGCTGAATCCGGTCGCGAACCTCGTCCGCGGAGTCGTATAGCTCGTTGTCAACCGGAGCGAGCACCTCGTCGACGGGTTTCAACCCTCCTTGCGTTTCGACCTCGTAGTCGCCGTAGTTCTCGACGAGTTGCTCCGTCGTGGTCGGGTAGTCCTGAATCTCAAGCGCATCGTCGAGGTCCCCAAGCTGCTCCCCGGGGGCGGGTTCGTCGGCGCGGTCACGCGCCTCTTGGAGCGCTCGTTCGCGCTGGCGCTGTTCTTCGTTGGCCGCTTGCTTGTTTCGGCCCTGTTTGTCGTCTGGCATCCTTGGCACTTCGAAAGCGAACGGGATAATGCTGTGGCCGATTCTCGGTAGTCACTTCCGACATGCGGGTTCTGTCAGGTCCGGCGGGGGTCAACAGCGTCAGGTAGAAAACCGGTCAGTCCGGGGACGACCGGTTGGTGCCGGCGCTCCGTTGCGGTCGGAACGGTCGAGGTACACGATGAATGCCAACCGGCCTCAGAGTGGCTTTATTTTCGGCCCGCATATACGGTACACCACTTGCGGAACGATGCGTGCTCACCAATCGCTCGAAATCCTCGCCGTGGCTATCCTCTACATCTGCGTGTTTGTGATAGTCGTCGGATCTGCGCTTGATTCGATAGCCGGCTTGGAAACGCTCTCGATGGATGCTACGAGGGGTGTTGAACGCACATGGGACTTAGTCTCGAAGCCACAGGGCTGGATTCTCTGTCTCGGCTACGTCCCAGTTCATTTCGCGTACCTGTTCGTCCGCGCACGACTCGCCGGTGAATCGGTTGATTCCTACTGGGACTGACAACCGCCACGATGTGTAATACGCCTCGCTGAACACAGAGTGCGAGTCGGCCACTAGCGACTCGCTGGCGAAATATATTACACGTCCAATCAGTACTCGTTCACGTATGCGTTGCAACCAGCATCGGCCCTCTATCGATGACTGACATCAACGACGAGTTCGGTGGTGTGTGGGGTGGCGTGAGTACGCTGCTAGTCGCAGTACTCGCCATCGGCGTCTTCGTATTCTTGACGAACCCGATCAATACTGGTGGAGTTATCGCCGGAATCGTTTTGGCCCTTATTGGTCTTGTACAGGTTCTTGCCCCTCGCATCTCGCCGTGGTTCAAACGCCTTAGCCGTCACTGGATTGGCCTGTGTTGGATACTCATCGGTGGCGGGATAGCGACTCTCGGGCTTGTTGCCTCGTCAACAACCGGAACGCTCGTTGGTGGAGTTGTACTCGGGGCACTGTTCATACTCTTTGGAAGTGCTGTTGTATTCGGTCGTTGACATCGCCCTCTAAGCGTTGCACGCGTGTTCTCTCAACACCGAGAGGTTTCGACAGAGACGGGCGAAAAACAGCGATCAATGGTTGCCAGTCGGTGCGACGGCGCTACTGCGGGTCAGGGTCGGAGTCGAATATCTCGGGGTCCTCCGGCCCCTCGGCGCGGATGACCGCCATACAACCCTTGCGGGCGACGCGGGACAGCGAGTGGTCGACGAGTTTGAAGTCGCCGGGGACGGGCGAGCTCATCGTCGCGATAGTCGTGCTCCCCGGCGGGACGAGCCGCGTCTGGATGTGGCTCTGGGGCTCCGTCGTCAAAGAGCCGTCCGGGTAGAGCGTCTCCCAGACGCTCCCGATGGGGTGGAAGCTACTGGAGAGGTTCGGCCCCCCGTCGACGAAGTACACCCGGACCGTCTCGCCCGTGCCGACGGTCGCGGCCGGTCCCCGGCCGTTGGGCGTCCACGCGTACTTCTCGCCGTTCATGAGGACGTACGTTGGGTCCTCGTCCCGCATCGACGCGTAGTCGAAGTTGTGCTGGCCCTCCTCGCCGGCGGCCTTGTCGGTGTAGAGTTCGTGCTGGCCGATGTAGACCTCGTGGTCGACCTCGGGAAGACCCTCCGGTGGCTCGACGAGGATGAGCCCGAACATCCCGGCGCTGATGTGCATGTCCATGTTCGGCACGGCGCAGTGGTAGATGTACGCGCCGGGGTAGGTCGCCTTGAACCGCAGGTGCGCCGTCTCGCCGGGGTTCGTCATCGTCGCCTCCGCGCCGCCGCCGGGACCGGCGACCGCGTGGAAGTCGACGTTGTGCGGCATCGCGTTCTCCTCGGGGTTCTCGAACGTCAGGTTCACCGTGTCGCCCTGCCGGACGCGGATGAACGGACCGGGGACCTGCCCGTTGTAGGTCATGTAGGTGAACGTCACGCCGTCTTCGACCTCGGCGGTCACCTCCTCCGGCCGGAGCGTCACGTCGACCTCGGCGGGCTCGCTTCGGTCGATTGGTCCGGGGATATCAGTGGGGTCGGCCGCGACTTGGTCGACCAGATTCGTCGAACGCTGTTGTGTCGGTTCCTCCGTCCCGTCGAGCGACTGCGCGGCGGTCGGCGCTTTCGTCGCACAGCCGGCGAGCGATGCGGCGCCGCCGAGTCCGAGCCACTGGAGCGTCCGTCGCCGAGTCGTAGATAGCATCTGTGTCTCCCTCCGGTTGAATCGAGTGCCCGAACACGGGTATAAACGAACAATGGTTGTACGGTTGGGAGACGCGCTCCGAACATCTTCGCGAGTCGTACCACACCGCGAGACGCGAGCGGGCGCGGTCGCTCCCGAGTGCGCGAGTCCCGAGAAGACGAACGAGGGTTCAGTCGTCGCCGACGAACCGGTCGCGGCGGTACCGACACTGCTCGCAGAAGAACTGCGCGAGTCCCGCTGGCTGCGTGCCGGTGAAGGCCATCTCGGAGCCGCAGTCAGGGCACCATTCGGAGTGGGTGGTATTCGTGTGGTCTGAACTCATACCACGTACAAACGCGTGAGGAGTTATTACATTAACGATTATGCCAAATTAGGCTCGATTGATACGTTTCGGGACGCTAAGGGTGTCGACGACGACGTTAGCGAGGGGCACGCTGGAGGTGAGTCGGTGGTGGCGACGACTCAGGGGTCCCAAATCGCGGTGACGACGCCGTCCTCACGCTCGGCCGAGCAGTAGGCGAACCCCCGGTCGTCGAGCTTCGGGTAGAGGAACTTCGGCTCGCGGTCGTTGAGCTGGACGAACACGGTTTCGCCGTCGAGTGCGGCGAGGCGGTTCATCGTCTCCGTGAGCGGTTCCGGCGGCGGCAGCTCCCGCACGTCGAGGAAGCTCACCGCTCGTTCGCTCGGTGCGTCGAGTCCGTCGAGGTACGCTTCGTGCTCCATACCGGTGTCGTGGGGCCGCCGGAGCAGGAAGTTCACCCCGAACGTGTTCGTCCCGTCGCCGCCGGTCTTGCGGCCGAACGCGTTCGGGGTGTGGCTCACCTTTCACGCCCTCGAACCACCCGACCAGAGCCATGTCTCGACCGCCACACCTCGACACCGACACGGGAACGGGGAGCGACGCGGACGCGCCGCCGACGGCGACCGCCCCGCCTGACCCGTCGAGCATCGACACCTCGCGGCGGCCGTTCGTCCTCATCTGGGAGGTCACCCAGGCGTGCGGCCTCGCGTGCGACCACTGCCGGGCGGACGCGACGCCCGCACGGCACCCCGACGAACTGACGACGGCGGAGGGAACGCGCCTGCTCGGCCAGGCCCGCGAGTTCGGCCCCGGGCAGCTCGTCGTCCTCTCCGGCGGCGACCCGCTCGCCCGTTCGGACCTCGTGGACCTCGTCGAGTACGGGACCGACTTGGGCCTCCGGATGACGCTCACCCCGAGCGGGACGTCGTCGCTGACGCCCGAGACGGTCGCCGACCTCGCCGACGCGGGCGTCAAGCGCATGGCGCTCAGCCTCGACGGCGCGACCGCGGCGTCGCACGACGCCTTCCGAGGCGAAGACGGGAGTTTCGAGCAGACCGTCGCGGCCGCCCGCGCGGCCCGCGAGGCCGGCCTCCCGCTCCAGATAAACACGACCGTCTGCGCCGAAACGGTCGACGAACTCCCCGCGCTCTGCGACCTCGTGGCCGACCTCGGGGCGGTTCTCTGGTCCGTGTTCTTCCTCGTCCCCGTCGGGCGCGGGCGCGTCCTCGACCCGATTTCCCCCGAGCGGGCCGAGCGCGTCATGGAGTGGCTGGCCGAGGTGAGCGCAGAAGCGCCCTTCGGCGTCAAGACGACCGAAGCGCCCCACTACCGCCGAGTCGCCATCCAGCGCCGGCGGGACGCGAGCGACGCGCCCCCGACCGACGGCATCGGCCGCCGACTCGGCATCACCGCGGGCGACGGCTTCGCCTTCGTCAGCCACACCGGCGAGCTGTTCCCGTCGGGCTTTCTCCCCGCGTCCGCCGGCTCGGTCCGCGACGGCGGACTCGTCGAGCGGTACCGCGAGAGCGACCTCTTTCGGGCGCTCCGGGACCGCGACGCCCTCCGCGGGAAGTGCGGCGCGTGCGAGTTCCGCCACGTCTGCGGCGGCAGTCGGTCGCGGGCGTACGCCCACACCGGCGACCCGCTGGCAAGCGACCCGCTCTGTGGGTACGTACCCGCCGACTACGACGGACCGATGCCCGGGACTCGGTCGGCGGGCGACTGACGCCTCGGGAGTGGCGGCGCACGGGAAGAACCCCGAACACGTTCGGGATAACCGCTTGCATCCGTCGCCGCCGAGGTGTAGCTGATGACGCGCGACACAACCTTCACGAGACGGCGCTTTACGGCACTGACTGCGACGGCGGCGCTGTCGACGGCGCTCGCCGGCTGTTCCGGCTCCGGCGACGACGCCGCGAACGCGGCCGAAGCGGACGGGGGCGACGCGACGACCGCCGAATCGACCGCGGAGCCGACGACCGACTCCGGCGGCACGACCGGCGGCGACGACGGTTCCGGCGGCGGGAGCGCCCCGCAGTTCGACGGCTGGTTCGACAACGTCGACAACTACGACGGCGTCTCGGACGAGACCGGGAGTTCGACGGTGACGGTGACAGTGGGTTCGCAGGCGAACGGCGGGGCGTTCGGGTTCGGCCCGGCCGCCGTGCGGGTCTCGACGGGAACCACGGTCGTCTGGGAGTGGAACGGAAAAGGCGGGTCGCACAACGTCGCCGCCGCGGACGGCGGGTTCGAATCGGAGTTGGCGGGCAATAGCGGTCACACGTTCGAACACACCTTCGAGGAGGCCGGGACGTACAGATACGCCTGCACGCCGCACGAGACGCTCGGGATGAAGGGCGCGGTCGTCGTTGAGTAGCGTCCGGCCACGTCGTTTTTCGGTCTGTTTCCGCCCGCAGTCGGTCGGTTCTCGACTGCCGCGAACTTCTTCTTCCGGTGCGACGAATCTCTCGCATGGGCCGTCCACCACTCCTCGCCGCCGCGCGCCGCCGCCCCTCGATGACGTTCGCTCTCGCGGGCGGCGCGTTCGCGCTCTGGTACGTTCTCGCCGACCCGGTCGTCGCGTTGTTGACCGGCGGCGACCCGGCCGCCCCCGCCGCGCCGATGGCGGTGCTCATCGCCGGGGGGTTCCTCGGCGGCGGTCTGCTCGCCAGCCTGCTCTGGCGGCGACTCGGCGGGGCGAACTCCCGAGTCCGCGGCGCGCTCGTCGGTGGGCTCGTGGGATTGCTCGCGCTCCCGGTCCCGATGTATCTGCTCGAACTCGCGGTGGTCGTGATGGAGGGCAATCCGTTCGAAGCGCCGGTCGGGATGGGGGCGGTGGCGGCGCTTGTGAGGGGTGTCGTCCTGTTTCTCGTCGTCCCGCTGTTGCTCGGGGCGCTGGGCGTGATTGCGACGCTCGGCGGGACGGTCGTCGTCGGGGCCGTGACCGGGGTGGTGCTCGCGTGGGAGTGAGTCGGGAGTCCACCGGCGGCATAAATCGGAACACGTGACTCCGTCGAACTCCTCGGAACCCGACAGGAGTGGCGTGCTGAATATAGAGGGCGTATTCAGCGACCTGTAACCGAGGGCATCGGCACTGAACGTTATCGCTGTCCGTCGTGCTGCAAAAAGAGACTCAAAAGGCCCCGACTCTATTTCTGTACAAATAATATTTCAGCAGCATGTTGGTGTGGTTCATCTCCGGAATCGTCGTCGAAGACGACATTTTCTGACTGAAGGACCTCCCAATCTTCGTAATAGCTCAGGAGTTCACCCTGCGCATAGAAATATTCGTTCTCCGTCCAGTCAGGTGGTGTCGGCACGTCTGGATGATCGATGAACGCAAAGATTGCGTGTACCCCGCCCACCGCCGTGTTCTGTTTGAAGTGGTCGAACTGCTGCGAGCGATTCGTTGGATGAATGTACTGGACGGCCCCTGCCGAATACACTACATCGACCGGTTCCGGGAGAGAGACGTCATTTGCATCGGCCCGAATCGTCTGGAGAGGGACACCTCTCTGGTTAGCGAGTCGCTCGGCCTTCTGCAACCCTTTCGGGGAGACGTCCATCGCATAGACGTTCCACCCTTGTTGGGCGAAGAAGACAGCATCTCGCCCTTCGCCGGCACCAATATCGATCGCTGTTAGTTCGTTAGCATTCCCAGAGGTGAGTTCTACAACCGTTTCTGCCATTTGATTCGGTTCTGTTCCCCAGTAGTAGTCGTCTCGTCCGTAGACCTGTTCTCTGTCTTCGAAGTTCATGATATGACTGTGTTTTCAGACGCTAGATAAGATATACTCGGTTTCCTAGTCGACTTGATACCTGACCTCTACAGAATATCGCGAGATATGCGCGCTCTATTCAGCACGGCCTCAACAGGCGAGCACAAAAAAGCGGGTCGACAGAACCTCCCCCGTTAGTCGTCGCCCAGGATGCCCTCGGCGACCGCCATGTCCTCGACGCTCGGGTCGTCGGCGGACTGCCGGAGGACGAACCGCTTTCTGACGAGGTCGGCCGCGTAGATGACCGTCCCGAGGATGATGAGGGAGTCGCCGGGGAGCCGCGCCCAGAACAGCGTCTGAATCAGCGGCTGGTCGTAGAAGGCGACGCTCCGGGCGGCGGCGTAGCTCCCGGTAAACGCCGTCTCCAACTGGAGGAAGCCGACCGGGAGGACGGAGACGAACACCATCAACACGAGGCCGACGTTCCAACACCAGAAGGCGGCGTGCAGCCACGAGCCGTCCCAGCGCTCGGCGTCGATGGAGAGCTGGAGCATGTAGGTGACCATGCCGAGCGCGAGGAAGCCGAACGCGCCGAACATCGCGGCGTGGGCGTGACCGACCGTCAGGTACGTCCCGTGCTCGTAGTAGTTGATGAGCGGGAGGTTGATGAAGAAGCCGAGCACGCCCGCGCCGACGAAGTTCCAGACGCCGCTGGCGACGATGAACATGAACGGCAGGCGGTACGGGAACGACTCGCCCGACATCGCGCGGTACTGCCCGAGCGCCTCGTAGAGGATGAACACCAGCGGGATGAGTTCGAGCGTCGAGAAGACGCTCCCGATGGGCACCCACATGTCGGGCATGCCGACCCACCAGTAGTGGTGCGAGACGCCGATGATGCCCGTCCCCATGACGAGCAGCGCTTGGAGCATGACCGCCTTCTCGGCGCTCCGGCGCGACAGGAGGTTCATCGACACCAGCGTCAGGCCGACGATGGCGACGATGAAGAACTCGAAGGCCCCCTCGACCCACATGTGGACGACCCACCAGCGCCAGAACTCCGTGACGGCGATGTTCGTCTCGGGGGTAAAGAGGAAGCCCGCGGTGAACAGGAGGGCGATGGAGCCGCCGGCGTACAGAATCATGTGCGCCAGCCCGTACGGCGGTTCCTTATCGAGAAGCGGCTTCAGGCCGCGGACGGCCAGCCCCGCCCAGATGAGGAAGCCGGCGAGGATGCCGAACTGCCAGAGCTTCCCGACTTCGAGGTATTCGAGCCCCTCGTTGCCGAGAATCCACCACAGCGAGCCGTCGATGTAGCCGTTCGCGCCCAGCCAGATGCCCGACAGGCCGCCGACCACGACGACGACGATCGCGCCGAGGAGGACGTTGATGTACGTCGACTGCTTCGGCGGTTCGTAGCCGGTCAAAAGCGGCGGGAGGAACAGCCCCGCGCCGAGCCACGTCGCGGCGATCCAGAGGATGCCGAGGTCGATGTGCCACGTCTTGGCGATGGCGAACGGGAGCAGTTGCAGGATGGGCACGCCGAATATCGACTCGATGCCGAAGAACCCGGCGCGCTCGATGTAGAAGTGCGCGAGTAGGCCGCCCAACAGCACCTGCGCCAAGAACAATCCCGCGGCCACCGGGATGAACCGAAGCGCCGCCCGCTGGCTCGGGAAGACGCTCACGTCGCCCGGCTCGGGCACCGTGATGTCTTCGGCCGACGGCTCGGGGAGTTCGACCGACTTGTACAGCCAGATGCCGAGGCCCGCGCCCGCGACGAGAAGCACCATGGCGATGACGCTCCACGTCATCGAGGCGGCGGTGGCGTCGTTGCCCGCGCCGGGCTGGTACGGCCAGTCGTTCGTGTACGAGTGAGTGCCGTCAGGGCGGTCGGTGTGGGAGAACCAGGCCGTCCACATGGCGAAGTCCGCGAACGCCCGCGCCTCCTCCTCGGAGTCGATCATGTTCGCGGGGACGCCGCGCTCGTGGTCGCCTTCGTGGTAGCGCTCGACGTACTCCTGACGAACCTGCTCGTGGGCGTAGACTTCGGCCGCGGTGTACTGAATCGCGCCGCCCTCGTAGCTGTCGTCGAGGTCTGATTTCACCACGTCGGCGACGGCGGCCTGGTCGGCGGAGTCGAGTTCGTCGTAGGATTCACCGTACCGCTCTTGGGCGTAGTAGTTCCGCATGAACTGGACTTTCAAATCCAGCGCGTCGGCGGTGTAGTCCGCGCCGTAGTACGCGCCGTTGCCCAGTATCGACCCGTGGTTCATCAGGCCGTCTTTCTGGAACACCGTCTTGCCCTCTCGAATCACGTCGCCGCTGACGACGACGTCGCCGTCGGGTCCGACCACCTCGTCGGGGATGGGCGGAGCCTCCTGGTAGGCGAACCAGGCGCCCGCGCCCATCACGACGAGGTTGAAGACGAACACGACGACGATTGCCTTCGCGATGGTCTTGCGTTGAAGCTCCATACACGTCGTGGTTCACACGCCTGCTATAGGCTACACGCGGCGCTTCCCGGCCTCGCACAGCCCGGACGAACATGTTCGGATAGCCGCTCTTTGAGTCGGAAGCCCTCTCTCGAAGTGTGATGACGACCGACTCGCGACCCGCGGACCACGACCGCGAAACGCCCGACTCTGCGACCGACCGCGTCCACGACACGTCGTGGTCGGCGAACCTCGAACACCCGCGGCACGCCGCCGACCGCGACCTCGTGGTCTCGGAGGCGGTCGCCGCGGTCGAACACACGACCGCCGGCCACCACGTCAACCTCGTCACCCACGGCGACCACGGCCACCCGGAGACGTACCTCTACGACGCGCTGGCGGAGCGGTTCGACGGCGTGGCGTACGAGTACGTCGAGCAGTGCGGCTGCGGCGGGCACGTGACGCGGGTGTACGTGGAGTAGGCTCGACTCGGTCTCGAACAGTAGCCGCATCTCGGTCTCGAACGTCCAGACCGGTGCCTGCACTCGCGGCGAGCCGGTGTCTAGCTACCCCGACGAACTCGGGGTTCCAGCGGTTTCACCGTCGGCGTCCGGTTCGGCGAAGAAGTCGAATTCCAACTCCCCGTCGAGGACGTGCGTGTGCTCGAAAACCCCCGTCTCGACGAGTTCCACGGTACTGTCGACGGCGAGCCTGCGGGCCGATTCCGGCCATTCGGTGACCGCGAGGTTGAGAAACGCGGTCTCGTCGGCGAGCTCGCCGAACCGGTGAACTTCGACGACCGCGGCCGCCCCGTCTCGGAACAGCGACACGGACGGGTGAGGTCTGCGGCCACCCTCGAACGGCCCCCGTAGCGAGAGTCGTGGCGGGGACCCGTCACCGTCGGGTGCCGTAAAGCGCTGTGTGAGCGACCGCAGTTCGGTGTCGCGAGAGTGCGAAATCGAGACGGCGAGCGGTCTCGGGAGGGGCCCGGACGTGGGGTCGACGCCCACGGTGGCGAGGTCTCCGTCGTCTCCATCCCCGTCGAACTGGAGGTATTTTCCCCTGTCTCGGGGGTTGTCGTCGGGCTCGACCACCGGGTCCGTGTGTTCGGTCGGCGACCGGATGGAACCACATCCGGCGGTCAGGGTGGAGGCGGCGGTCAGGGCGGACGCGAGGAACGCGCGGCGGCGCATAGTTGTCAACACGTTGGCGGCAGTAACAATGTTCTGGACCGACGACAGCGCCGGGAGCCGTCGACACCGCCGCGATGGGTTGTCGCCGTCGTCTCGTGACGACCGCGTCGCAGTCGCCCAGTCTTCGAAAGCGCTGCCGGGCCGTGGGCGACTACTCCGACTTCTCTTTCGGATACGTCTCGCCCGCCGACTCGCCACCCTCGCCTTTGAGCCACATGAACGCGCCGAACAGCGCGGGCGACGCCAGCATCGCGCCGAACGTCCCGGCCAGCGCGATGCCGCCGAGGCGCTCCGTCTCGGGGTCGCCGAACGGTTCGGCGACCTGCTCGTTCGACCCGCCCTCGTCGTCGGTGACGACGACCGCGCCCTTCATCCCGAGCGTCTCGTGCGGCGTGCAGGCGTAGGTGTACGTCCCGGCCTCCTCGAAGGTGTGCTCGAATGTGTGGTCGCCGGCGCTGACGAGGTCGGACTCGAAGCTCCCGTCCTCGGCGACGACGTTGTGCGACCCGCCCTCGCCGGACCACGTCCACGCCACGGTCGTCCCCTTCGAGACGCGAATCGCCGCGGGACCGAACCCGAACGCCCCGCCGTTGGCCTGCGAACCGACCTCGACCGTCACGCGCCGGAGACCGGTCTGTCCCTCCACGCCGTCGAAGTTCGAGGTGTTCTCGAACCACGCGTCGAGGTCAACGTCGCCCTCACCGGCGCTCTCGGCAGACGCCTCTGAATCGCCCTCACCGGCCGAGTCGGCCGCCTCGGTCGCGGTCGCGCCGCCGGCGTCGCCGACGACGACTGCGCCCTTCATGCCGAGCGTCTCGTGCGGCGTACAGACGTAGGTGTAGACGCCCTCCGTGTCGAAGGTGTGCTCGAACGTGTGGCCGCTGTCGCCGACGAGGTCGGACTCGAAACTCCCGTCGCTGGCGGCGACGTTGTGCGAGCCGCCTTTCCCGTTCCACTCCCAGACGACGGTCGTTCCGGGGTCGACGCGAACCGCGGCCGGGCCAAAGCCGAACGCGCCGCCGTTTGCCTGCGACCCCACCGTCACCGTCACCGTCGAACTCCCCGTCTCGTCCACCACCCCCTCGTAGTTCGAGGTCTGTGCGAACCACGAGTCGAGGTCGGTCCCCGACTGCGCTCGCGCGGAGTCGGCGACGCCGCCCAGCGCGGTCGTGGAGACGGCCGCGCCGCCGAGGAGTCGAAGTACGGTTCGCCGGCCGAGCGTCGGAGATGTGGAATCGTTCGAACTCATGATTGAGGCGGCGAGGCGGTTGACCCGCCCCGCTCGACACTCGACGGTCGGGGTTCCGGTGAAAAGCCCGTCTCGGTGGTTCCCGAACCGCGGTCGATGGCCGAACATGTTCGGAACTATCTTTGTGCGGCGGGGACGAGTTCGTTTCACTACCGATGCCCCGGGCAACACTCTCCATCACGCTCCCCGAGCAGGTCTGGGTTTCCGACCTCTCGGGCCGCTATCCGGACGCCGAGTTCACCGTCCTCGCGGCGATGCCGGCCGACGAGACGGGCGTCGGCCTCGTCGAGATACGGGCGGCCGACATCGAGCCGGTCGTCACCACCATCGACGAGTACGAGTCGGTCGTCTCGGTGACGATTCTCGAAGCGCAGCCGGAGCGCGCGCTGGTGCAGTTCGAGACGACCGAGCCGCTGTTGATTCTCACGCTCAGCGAGGTGGGCATCCCGCTGGAACTGCCCATCACCATCGTCGACGGCGAGGTGACCGTCGAGGTGACCGCGCCGCGCGAGAACCTCTCGGAGCTGGGCGAACAGCTCACCCAGTTCGGTATCCCGTTCGACCTCGTCTCCATCCACCAGTCGATAGACACGGAGTCGCTTCTCACCGACGACCAGTACGCGCTCCTCGAGACGGCGGTCGCCGAGGGCTACTACGACACGCCACGGACGTGCACGCTCACCGGGCTCGCCGAGGCCGTCGGGCTGGCGAAGTCGACGACGAGCGAGAAGCTCCACCGGGCGGAAGGGAAAGTCATGAAGGCGTTTCTCGCGCGAGACGACGCGACGGTCTAACTCTCAGTCGTCGGTCTGGTCGCTGACGGCCGACCACAGCGTCGAGAGCTGGTCCGCGGCGGACCGCGACGGCGACGACACGGAAATCGAGAGGTCGCCCGGTTCGCGCGTGACGACCACCTCTTCGAAGCCGAGCGCGTAGCGGGCGGCCTCGCGGCCGCGGTCGCGTTTCTCCAACAGCCCCGCCTCGACCATCTGTTCGAGCTTTCGGTACACCGTCGAGCGCGGGAGGTCGCACGCGGCGGCGATGTCCGAGGCGGTCATCGGGCCGTCGAGCCGCTTGAGGACGGCGCGACACTGCGTGCTGGTGAGGGCGTCGAACACCGTCTCGAAGTCCGGTTCGAGCGCGTCTGAGAGTGGATTCGTCGACATCTGCGTAGGCTTGGGTTGCTCGGCGCGGCGCGCGCCGTCAGTTCGGGTTCCGATACGCCACCGGGTCGTATGAAAGGTGTGGGCACCAGCGTCGAGTCGGTCGAATCGATGGCCGTCGATTCGCACTGGGACGCCCGACTCGACCGTTGCCCCGCCCGGTACGTATCGACCGCGCCGAACATGTTCGGACACGTACTGAGAGACGGGAACCGGCGAGACGGTATTCCACTCCCCCGGGCCAACGACCGACTGTAATGAGCAACTACGTCGGTGCACCCGGTTCGACGGTGTCGCGTCGCGAATTCCTCGCCGCAACGGGGAGCGTCGGAGCGCTCGGCCTCGCGGGGTGCGCAGCGCCCACGAACGGCGACGGCAACGCCGCCGTCGGCGCGGACGAGACGACGGTCGCCCAGACGAGCGAGTCGGCGCTGCCGTACACCAGCCCGCCGGAGGTCGTGCAGGTCGACGAGCAAGGCGGGAAGGTCACCCTCAAGAGCGCGCCGGCGCGCCACGCGGCGCACCCCCTCGAAACGATGGGGGGGCCGGTCGAACTCCCGCAGGTGTGGGCGTTCAGCGCCGACGACGGTGCGCCGAGCGTCCCCGGGCCGATTCTCCGGACGACCGAGGGCAACGACATGGAGGTCACGCTGGACAACACCGACGGGATGCGCCCGCACACGGTCCACTTCCACGGCGTGCGCAAGGCCTGGAAGGACGACGGCGTGCCGACGACGACGGGCATCCGCGTCGACCCCGGCGAGAAACACACCTACACCATCCCGGCGAACGTCCCCGGGACGCACCTCTACCACTGTCACTACCAGACCCATCGGCACATCGAGATGGGGATGTACGGCATCCTCCGCGTCGACCCGAAGGGGTACGAACCGGCCGACAGGGAGTACTTCATGACCGTCCGCGACTGGGACTCGCGGCTCCCCCGGCAGATGGCCGGCGAGAACGTGGCTTACGACCCCCGGAACCGGAAGCCGGACGTGTTCACCGTCAACGGCAAGAGCGCGCCGCGGACGCTCCACCCCGAAGACGGCTCGCCCATCATCGTCGAACGGGGCGACACCGTCCGCATCCACTACGTCAACGCGGGCTACATGAGCCACCCGATGCACATCCACAACCACCGCTTCCAGGTCGTCGAAAAGGACGGCGGCGTCGTCCCCGAAGCCGCCCGCCACGACATGGACGTGACGAACATCGCGCCCGCGGAGCGCCACACCATCGAGTTCACGGCCGACGCCCAACCCGGCATCTACCTCATGCACTGCCACAAGGTCAACCACGTCATGAACGGGAACTTCTACCCCGGCGGCATGCTCGGCGGCGTCGTCTACAAGGAGGCGATGGACACCGACATCTTCGCGAAGCTGATGGAGTACGCCGGCTACGAGGGGTGAGCTGACGAGTCGGTAGCGCGGTTCACGCGCGCTTCCGGCGACGTTTCGGCGACTGTTTCTGTGTCAGTGACCCACGGCTGAAGCCGTTGGCTTCCCCCTTGCATCTCTGTGAATCGGTCACGGGCTCAGTCCCCAGTATGAGAGAATCGAATCGTTCAGAAGTGATAACATACTTACTAATGTCGGATGTAGTCGGACGTGTGCAACGCCGCCACGTCCTCCTCGGTGCGGCCACCACGTTGTTCGGGTTCTCCGGCTGTATCGCCCCGTTCACGTCCGACGGATCCCTTCAAGAGGTGAACGTCGAACTCCGGAATACGGACGACGGAGCGCAGACGTTCCACCTCGCGCTCGAAACCGAATCTGGCATGCTAGACTGGGAGTCGCATCGTGTCAACGCGGGCGCTGACGAGCCAGTAACGATAGCCCCAGACAAAGATGTCACCCCGGTCGCAGTACACGGAGTCGTCAAGGACTTCGCCGAGAGAGTCGACATCTTAGGTGTCGATGAGCTTGATGAGAACTACTGTCTCCAATTCCATTTCTGGGACTCCCATCCAATCGACGAACGACCGCAGTTGGCGCAGGTTGCCGACATCGAATGCTAACCGTGGACCCGTTCTGCCGATAGGTCCACAGGCGCTACTCGGCAGTTAGTTCAGCGTCGGTGGGGTGGAACAAACGGACCTGCGTGCCGGCATCTCTGCCCGCCCCGTATATACACCAGTCATAATCGAGGTCCGGTTTCTTTTGAACGGCGACGTGAGGCGTTACAGATGGAATTCGCTGAGATGGACTCGGCTGTGTTGTTCGGCCTGGTTACAATGGTGACGTGGGGGATTTGGATACTCTTAGGCAACGCCGCGTCGGAGTCCATGGACCCGCGGACTGCCGCCGCCATCTCGTATCTCGTCGCCGCGCTTCTCGCGTTCGGCTTCATCATCGTTTCAGACGCATCGCTTGCAGTCACCGCGAGAGGCGGACTACTTGCTGGCGTTGCCGGGTTGTTCACCGGAATCGGTCTCATCTCGATGTATATCGGGTTCACGCGTGGGTCGACGACAGTCGTCTCCACGCTCGGTGCGATGTACTTCGTCGTCGCGGCCGTCCTCGGAATACTCGTTCTCGGAGAGAACGTCACACTGACGAAAGTCACGGGTATCGCGTTCGCGGTCGTCGGCATCGTTTTGGTCACCCAGTAAGTCAGAGAACTGTCTCTCGGCGGAGTCGTGCGACCCGCGGCTGTCACAACTGTTATTACCTAGTTGTATCACTAGGTAATCAATGGCGTCAACGCAACTCCAACGCGCCCGAGAGGGACGCGTCACCCCTGCGATGGAACGCGTCGCGGAGCGCGAGAACCGCGACCCCGAGTTCGTCAGGAAGCAGGTCGCCGAGGGGCAGGCGGTCGTCCCCGCGAACCGCAACCACGACTCGCTCGACCCGATGATTATCGGCCGCGAGTTCGCCACGAAGGTCAACGCGAACATCGGCAACAGCGAGACGACGAGCGATCTCACCGAGGAGTTGGAGAAGCTCCACACCGCGGTCCACTACGGCGCGGACACGGTGATGGACCTCTCGACGGGGTCGAACCTCGACGAGATTCGCGAGGCGAACGTGGCGTACTCGCCGGTCCCCATCGGCACCGTCCCCATCTACGAGGCGGTCAAGCGCGTCGACAGCCCCGAGGACATCACCCGCGACCTGCTCCTCGAAATCATCGAGAAACAGGCCGAACAGGGCGTCGATTACATGACGATTCACGCGGGCGTGCTGATGGAGCACCTCCCCCTGACCGACGGCCGGAAGACGGGCATCGTCTCCCGCGGCGGCTCCATCCTCGCCCAGTGGATGGAGGAAAACGGCGAGCAGAACCCGCTTTTCGTCGCGTTCGAGGACATCTGCGACATCTTCGCCGAGCACGACGTGACGTTCTCGCTCGGCGACGGCCTCCGACCCGGCTGTCTGGCCGACGCCGGCGACGACGCGCAGTTCGCCGAACTCGACACACTGGGCGAACTCACGCAGACCGCGTGGGACTACGGCGTGCAGGTGATGGTCGAGGGACCCGGCCACGTTCCGATGGACCAAATCGCCGAGAACGTCGAGCGCCAACAGCAGGTCTGCGACGGCGCGCCGTTCTACGTCCTCGGCCCGCTCGTCACCGACGTGGCTCCGGGCTACGACCACATCACGAGCGCCATCGGCGCGACCGAGGCGGGCCGCGCCGGCGCGGCGATGCTGTGTTACGTCACGCCGAAAGAACACCTCGGGCTTCCCGACCGCGAGGACGTGCGCGAGGGGCTCGCGGCCTACCGAATCGCCGCCCACGCGGCCGACGTTGCGAACGACCTTCCCGGCGCACGCGACTGGGACGACGCGCTCTCGGAGGCCCGCTACGAGTTCGACTGGACGCGGCAGTTCGACCTCGCGCTCGACCCCGAGCGGGCGCGGTCGTACCACGACCAGACGCTCCCCGGCGACAACTACAAGGAGGCGCGCTTCTGCTCGATGTGCGGCGTCGAGTTCTGTTCGATGCGCATCGACCAGGACGCCCGCGAGGCCGACGGTGAGATGGAGACCATCGCGTCCGCCACCGACCTCGACGCGTCGCCCGCGGCCGACGCGAACCTCCCCCCGGTCGGCGCGCACGACACCGACCGCGTCCCCGACGAAATCGAAATCGGCGGCGTCACGTTCACGCCCGAATCGGCCCACGGCGACGACTGACGGCCGTCTGAGTCCGCGAACCATCGACCGAGTCCGCGAGCCACCCGCCGACCGGGCCCCCACCGCCGACCACCCCGTGTCGGTGGGTTCTTTTTCCGCGTCGCTGAAAGGGAGTACCAATGGTCCTCGGCAGTCTCGTCCCGTCGTCGCCGCTCGCGAACGTCGTCGTGATTCTCCTGACGACCGGCCTCATCTGGGTCGGCAGCGGGTGGCTCGAAGAGTCCGCCGACCACCTCGCGGCGTACTACGGCCTCCCCGCGGTCGTCCAGGGCTCCATCATCGTCGCCCTCGGGTCGAGCTTTCCCGAGTTCGCCAGCGTCGCCATCGCCGCCACCGCGGGCGTCTTCGACATGGGCGTCGGCGCAATCGTCGGCTCGGCCATCTTCAACATCCTCGTGATTCCGGCGCTATCGGGGCTCGCCACCGACGGCGACCTCGAAACGAGCCGGCTGGTCGTCTACAAGGAGGCGCAGTTCTACATGGTCGCCGTCGCCACGCTCGTCGTCACGTTCTCGCTGGCGGTCATCTACTTCCCCGTGCCCGACGGCCCGGCGCTGACCGGACAGCTCACCCGTCCGGTGGCGCTCATTCCGCTTTTCCTCTACGGCCTCTACCTGTTCATCCAGTGGCAGGACGTCTCGGAGTACGAAGCCGAGAACGCGGGCGTCGCCGACGGCATCGGTCGCGAGTGGGCGCGCCTCCTCGGCGGCCTCCTCGTCATCCTCGTCGGCGTCGAGCAACTGGTCGGGAGCGTCGAGTCGCTCAGCGGGACGTTCGGCGTCCCGACGTTCCTCGCGGGGGTCACCGTCGTCGCCGCCGCGACGAGCCTCCCCGACACGCTCGTCAGCGTCCGCTCGGCCGCCGACGGCAACAGCGCGACGAGCCTCGGCAACGTCCTCGGGTCGAACACGTTCGACCTGCTCGTCGCCATCCCCGTGGGCGTCCTCATCGTCGGGAGCGTCCCGGTCGACTTCGCCGTCGCCGTCCCCATGCTGGGCGTGCTGACGCTGGCGACCGTCCTGCTGTTCGGCCTGCTCCGGACGGACCTGTCGCTCTCGCGGGTGGAGTGCTACGCGCTCGGCGCGGCGTATCTCGTCTTCGTCGGGTGGGTCATCGCCGAGACCGCGGGCGTCACGAGCCTGCTTCGGAGCTGACGGGCGAAAGCGACCGGCGTCCGCCGACCGCGGGCCGACGCCCGACGACCCGACCTACTCGCCTCGCGGCTCTCTGACCGTCACCACCGGCACCGGCGAGGTTCGGACCAGTTTCTCTGCGACGCTCCCGAGCATGTAGCGGTCGAAGCCCGTGTGGCCGTGGGTTCCCATCACCACGAGGTCCACGTCGTGTTCGTCGATGTACGCGAGGATGCCGTGGTGAATCGACACGTCGCGGCCGACGGACTCCCTGACCGTCTCGACGCCCGCGGCGGCCGCCACGTCGCCCGCCTGTTCGACCGCGTCGCTCGCCCGCTCTTCGAGTTCGTCGATGAGGAGCGGCCCGCGGATGTCCGCGCCGAAGGCGGCGACGTTGACGACCGAGACCGCGTGGAGCGCGGCGTCGGTCGCCGCCGCCAACTCGCTGCCGAACGTGACCGCCGCGGTCGCGCAGGCGCTCCCGTCGGTGGGCGTCAGCACGTCTGCGTAGGGGTACGCGAGGTCGGTCGCCGCGTCCGGTCGGACGGTGAGCACGGGCACGTCGGACCGTCGGACGACGCGCTCGGTGGTGCTCCCGAGGAGCAGGCGGCTCAGCCCCGTCCGCCCGTGGGTCGGCATGACGACGAGGTCGACGTCCTGTTCGGCGGCGTACTCGGTGATGACCCGATACGGCTCGCCGCGCTCGATGCTCGTCACGACCGGCGCGTCGGACTGGGACGCCCGGGCCGCGGCGTCGCTCACGAATCGCTCGCCGTCGGTTCGGCGGCGCTCGCCCGCCGCTCCGTCGCCTTCGTCGCGCAGGTTCGGGCGTCGCTCGGGCTCCGGCGGGGCGACGTGCAGCAGGTGGAGGGTCGCGTCGTGGGCGGCGGCGATGTCGATGACGTGGTCGAGGACGGCGTCCGCGCCGTCGCTCCCGTCCGTCGGAAAGAGGAGTCGGTCGAACATAGTTCGATGTTCTCAACGAGTCCACATAACCGCTGAGGTGCGTTCGCTCGCGGTGGGAACGAGGCGGGGGGTTCGCGACTGACGCGGTGGCGGCGATTCCGCGGCACACAGCCTCGTTCGCGTGTGGTTTCGCACCCACGCAGAGGGGAACCACTATTACGGCGGTGTCGTATCGTCTACCATGGACGGGGTCGTGGACGAACTTCGGAGTCTCATCACCTCACCGAACCGGTTAGCGGCGCTCCGGGCGCTCGACGAGGGACCGGCGACCGCGAGCGAGTTGCAGGCGACGCTCGACACGTCACGGTCGACAGCCTGGCGGGTGATGAAGTCGCTCACCGAGCGGGAGTGGGTTTCGAAAACGGGCGAACACTACGAGATTACGCCGCTCGGTGTGGTCGTGGTCGAACAGCTCCAGACCGCCGTCTCGACCGTCGAGGCGGCGACGACGTTCGCGGAGGCCGACCTCTTGCAGTGGCTCCCGCTGGACGACCCCGGCTTCCGTCTCGGCGCGCTCGCGTCTGCGACCGTCGTGACGCCGACGCCGAGCGACCCGCAGGCCCCGCTTCGGCTCGCGGTGTCGCACGTCGAGTCGGCCGACCGAATTCGCATCCTGACGCACGCCGCCTCGCCCGACGTGTTGGCGACGGTTCATCGCCGCCGGAACGACGACGTCGACGTCGAAGTCATCATGACCGACGGGGCCTACGAGGCGATGGCGCGAAGCGAGAAGACCGCGGGGCAGTTGGCCGACCTCTTCGACGCCCCCAACGTCTCTCTGTACCGCTACGAGCGCGTGCCGTACGTCCTCTCGATTCTCGACGCCGACCGCGTCGGCATGGGCGTCGTCGACGACCACGGCCGCCCGCGCGCGGTGTTGGACGCCGAGGCCGACGCCGTGGTCGACTGGGCCCACTCGACGTACACGCGGTATCGCACCGAATCGACGCCGGCCGAACGCGACGCGTTCCTCTGAGGCGACGGACTCGCCGCCGCGGTCGAACAGCCGACAGCGGCGCGGCTCGGCGACCCACGATTCGCGGTTCGAAACGTCGTTTCAGGCCCTGAAACACCGCTGTATGGCCAGTAACACAGAATTATAGCCTCGCCATGATGACACACGATATCGTTCCGGATTTCGTGGCTATCGCGGGTTTCGGAGAGACGAAGGTGGGGCATGACAACACGTTATCGACACCAGGTAGGGGCAGCATCGCTCACGATTATCGTCCTCGTCTCGCTGGCGAGTCCGTTCGTCGCGCTCTCGGGGGCGGCCGCCGGGCAGTCGCTCGCGGGGTCGGTCGACCGCGCGACGGGCGCGCCCGCCGCAAGCGACGTCGTCTTCGCCGCGACCGACGGAAGTGAACCGAGCTACGACGAACTCTCGGCGCAGGGGGCGTACAACCTCACGGGCCTCCAATCGAACGCCACGTACGACGTGAGTTACCTCGCGGCCAACGGGTCGCAACCCGGCGCTCCCGGCGCGTTCCCCCGAGACGGGTCGCCCGACGTGTTCGCGCTTCGGCGGGCGTCGCCCGGCGCGACCGCCGACCTCGGGAACGCGGCGCTTCCGGGTGCGCACGTGGTGAACCTCTCGGTCGTCAACGAGACCGGCGCGCCCGTCTCGGGGGCGGCCGTGGCCTTCCAGCACACGAACGCGAACGGCGCGACGGTGAACACCTCGCAGTTCGGCGAGTGGTTCCTCACCGAGGCCGACGGCGACGTCCACCTCTCGAACGGGACGGCCGGAATCGAACTCACGGGCAACGTGACCGTCGCCGTCGCCCCGCCGAGACAACTCAGCTACGACGGCGGACTCGAAGGCGAGCCCGTCTCGTCGTCGAGCGGCTACGTCCAGCGCGTCTACACGACACAGCTCGACGTGACGGGCGACGAGACGGTGACGGTGACGCTCGAATCGGCCGAACAGCCGGGCGCGACGATGACGGCGAACGAGACGGCCCCGGCGCTCGGCGAGCCTGTCAACGTCTCGCTGTCGAACATCACGGGCGAGACGCCCTCGTTCTACACGTGGACGGTCGACGGCTCTTACGCGGGGTACACGACGCATCCGAACGCGAGCCTCGTCCTCCCCGGGTTCTCCGCCCCCGGCCCGCACACCGTCGCCGTCACGGCGCGGAGCGGGAGCGAGCAGTTCCTCTTCGAGGAGTCGCTCACGCTCGACGCGGTGACGGCCGGAGACGGCACGCTCACCGCCGCACCGACGCCCGCCCGCGCCAATCTCGATACGGTTCGGTTCGCCCTCGTGAACGTCTCCGGCGTCGGCGACGGCGACTTCTACACGTGGACGTTCGGCGACGGCGACCGCGCGTACACGAGACACCCGAACGCGACGGCGAATCACACCTACGCCGAGCCGGGCGCGTACAACGCGACCGTGCGGGTCCGCGACAACAGCACGGAGGCGCTCCTGGTCGAAGACACGCTCCGACTCGACGTGACGGCCGCCGGAAACGGCACGCTCGTCGCCACGCCCGACAGCCTCACCGAGGGCGAATCTGTCGCGTTCGAGGTTCGGAACGTCTCGCTCGCGGCCGGCCAGTCGGTCGGCGAGTACCGGTGGGACTTCGACGGCGACGGGACCGCCGACGCGACGACCGCGGCCAACGAGACCAGCCACGCCTACGCCGACCCCGGTACCTACGACGCCGCCGTGACCGTGGCGAACGCGAACGGAACGCCGCTGTTCACGGCGTCTGCGGCGGTCGAGGTCGCCGCCGAGGAGTTCGCCGCGCCGACCGACGGCTGGCCGCAGTTCGGCTACGACGACGCCAACACCGGCGCGAACGTCGCCGGCGTCGGCCCGGCGGGACCCGTCGAGGTCCGCTGGAACGAGACCACGTCCACGCTCTACTCGCGGCCGCCGACGTTCGCTGACGGGCGGGTGTTCGTCGCCAGCGGCTACGGAATCGTCGCCTACGACGCCGCGAACGGCTCGACGCTGTGGTCCGCCAGCGCCTACCCCGACGAGGTGACCGCGCCCCCGACCGTCGAGGGCGACTCGGTGTTCGTGAGCAGTCACAACGACGCCGCGAACAACGAGCGCGACACGCTCACCGTGTTCGACGCGGCCGACGGCTCCGAACGCTGGTCGGTGTCGGTGCCGGCCGACAGCGACGGTCTGTTCACCGACGGCGAGTGGCTCTCCGCGCCCACGGTGACGAGCGACGCGGTCTACGTCGTCTCGGAGGCCGAAGACGCGCTCTACGCCATCGACCGGGGGTCGCACTCGCTCCGCTGGCGGAAGAACCTGACCGAACTCGAAACGACCGGTGACGCGCAGGCCGTGCCCGCGGTGGCGAACGGCACCGTCTACGTGACGCAGGGGTGGGACGGCTCGCGCTTCACCGGCTTCGGCTCGCACCTCTACGCCTTCGACGCCGACACGGGCACCGAGCGGTGGAACCGGAGCCTCTCGAACCACCGCGGCGCGGCACCCACCGTCTCGGACGGCGTCCTCTACGTCTCGACGTACGGCTCGCTCGTCGCCTTCGACGCCGACACGGGCGCGCAACTGTGGTCCGTGGCCGCCGGCGAGACCGAGAGCCGCTCGTCGCCGGCCGTCGCCGACGGCATCGTCGTCGACACCCGCGGCGGCTTCTACGACGACGAGAAGGGCGTCGTCGCGGTCGCCACGAACGGCTCGCGCGCGTGGAGCTACGACACCGACAGCGCCGTCCTCGGCGCGCCGGCCGTCCTCGGCGACACGGTCTACGTCGCCGAGTTCGACGGCACCGTCCACGCGCTCGACCTGCAGACGGGCGCGCCGGTGTGGAACGACTCGCTTGACGCCCCCGGATTCGACACCACCGTCGCGAGCGCGGTCGTCGGCGGCGACGGCTGGCTCTACGTCCAGACCGGGTCGTCGTCGGACATCAACCTGTCTCTTATACACATCTCTNTCGGGGTCGCTCTCGGCGACGCCCGCGGACCCGCGGCGTACCGTCGAGAACGTCACCTTCGAGACGACCGTCTCGGGCGACGCCGACAGCGTCGAGACCTACCGCTGGTCGTTCGGCGACGGCGCGACCGCCGAGACGACGGCGCGGAACGTCTCGCACGCGTACGACCGGACCGGAACGTACACGGCCCGCGTCTCCGGCTTCGACAGCTACGACCGCAAGCTCTACACCGCGACGACGGCCGTGACCGTCCGCGACATCGGCTCTGCGGACCTCCGCGTCGCCCCGACGCCGGCCGACGTGAACGTGACGAACGTCTCCTTCGCCGTCACCAACCGCTCGCTCCCGGCGTCCGTGACGGACGTTCGCTACGGTTGGTCGTTCGGTGACGGCGAGACCGTCTTCACGAGCGCGAACCGGACGAACCACACCTACGCGGCGCTCGGGGACGCGCCCGTCTCGGTCGAGGTGCTCGACGGGACGACCGAACAGACGCTGGTGACGCTTTCGGCGACCGTTCCGGTGGTCGACCGCGTGCCGCCGACGGTCTCGGCGAGCGCGCCGTCGCCAGTCAGGACCGGCGGGAACTTCAGCGTCGCCGCGAGCGCGACCGACAACCACCGCGTCGCGAACTACACCTTCGAGACCGACGAGGGGCAGTCGGTGACGACGGCCGCGAACCGGACGAACCTCTCGTTGGCGACGGCGGGCGCACACACCGTCACCGTCACCGCGACCGACGCGTCCGGGAACAGCAACGCGACGACGCTCGTCGTGAACGCCTCGGCCGCGCCCGACCTCGAACCGCGCATCTCGGTCGAACCCGCCCAGACGCTCGGCAATGACCGCGTGACCGCGAACGTCACCGTCGTCAACGACGGCACCGCCGAGGCGACCGACGTCGACGTGCGACTGGTCGCGCGGTCCCGCGTCGGCTACTACGACGACGCCTCGACGACGTACACCCGCGCCGTCGGCACCGTCGCCGCCGGCGCGAACGAGACGGTGACGGTCGACCTCACCGACTGGCTCCGCGGCAACCTGAGTTCGGCGTATCCGGACGTGGAACTCGTCGCCGTCTCGGACCCCGACGGCGCGGTCGCCGAGGGCGACGAGACCGACAATCGAACCACGGCGACGACCGAGGTCAGCTACGCCGACCTCCGACTCACCGTCAACGCGCCGTGGCGGGTCATCCCGACCGAGGCCGCCGAGACGCGCGTCTACGTCAGGAACTACGGGAACGCCCCGAGCGACGCCCGCACCGCCGAGCTCGACTTCGGCGACGGGTCGTCGAACGAGACCCTCGCCGTGCCGGCGCTCGACCCACGCGAGACGGCCGTCTTCACGCGGAATCACACGTTCGCGACCGGGCGGCACACGCTCGTCGCCTCCGTCGCGGACCCCGACGCCCCGCGCGGCAACGCCGACCGCGACGTGACGACGAGCCAGCCGTACGAACTCCGCGGACGGCTGTCCGCCGCCGACCCGGTGCAGGTCGGCCGGAACGTCACCGTCTACGGCCGCGGCTACAGCAACTACGAGAGCAACGTGACCGCGAACCTGTCGCTCCCGGCGGGCCTCGAATTCGCGCCCGGCGAGACCGCGACCAAGTACGACACCGACGACCGAACGTACTTCGAGTGGACCGTGGTCGCCACCGCGAACCGCGACGCGACCTACGACCTCGAACTGAACCTCAGCGCCCGCGGTGAGAACGAGACGGCGACCGAACGCCTCACCGTCGAGCGCCCGAAGACCCGCGTGGTCGACACGGCGGCGGTGAACTTCACCGGCACGGGGAGCGACTCCGCGACGCTCACCCTCCGCAACGAGACGACCTACGAACACGGGGTGACCATCTCCACGCACCTCGGGACCGACGGGCGGACGCTCGCCGGGCTCGACTACCTCGTGGAGTACCCCCACGCCTGCGTCGAGCAGACGACCTCGCCGATGCTCGGAGCGCTGTACACCGGCCAGTACTACCGGCGCAACCCCGCACCCGGCGGATACGACACCGGCCAAATCAACGCCAGCGTGGACGCGGGCGTCGCCCGTCTGACGACCGGACAGGACGCGCAACACGAGAACGGTTCGTGGAGCATGTACGGCAACGACCCCGACGGCGACGTGTTCTACACGGCCTACGCGCTGTTCGGCACGAGCGCGGTCGGAAACGACCCCGTGCAGAGCGCTCGCGCGCCGGTCCGCGCCGACCTCGACCGGATAGACGCTAACGCGACCGTCGCGTGGCTCGCGGACGAACAGGCCGCCGACGGCCGCATCCGCAACGACAAGTTCTACTTCGACGATGACGCCGCCATGACCGGGTTCACCCTCGTCGCCCTCGACCAGGCCGGCCCGTACAACGCGACCGCCGCAGCGACCGCAGACCAACTCCGGGGCGACGCCGCGAGCTACCTCGTGACCGCCCAGCGCGCCGACGGCGCGTGGGGCGACGGTTCCACCCCGAACACGATGTCCACCGCGCTCGCCGTCTGGGGCCTCGAAGCCTCGGGCGTCGAGACGGCTCCCGTCCGGACGGCCATCGACGACGGCCGGGCGTGGCTGCTCGACAACCAAGCCGACAGCGGGGCGTGGTCGCAACGCCGCTCCGCCTCGTGGAGCGACGTCGGCACCACCTCCGAGACGACCGCGTACGCGCTCATGGCGCTCAACGCGACCGGACTGGAGAACACGAACGCCTCCGTGCAGGCCGGCCAGACCTACCTCGTCACCGTCTACGACGACCGCGGGTCGTGGGGCTACACCCGCGCGACCGCCCTCGCAATCAACACGCTGTTGACGCTCGGACAGGGCGGCTCGAACCCGACCCACGACGTGACCGTCACCTTCGGCACGGAGTCGACCCCGGCGCTCGTGACGAAGACCATCGACGTGGACTCGACCGACGCGCTCGACTCGGTCGAACTCACCGACAGCGAACTCCAGACGCTCCGGGACAACGCCGACGGGCCGATAACCGTGCAGGTCGATACGACCGGGACGGGCGTGCTCGTCGTCGGTCTCGAAAACGACCAACTCGTCGCCCGCGACGAGTACGCCGCGAACGAGGGAGGTGCCTGAGATGTCCGTCGCACGCGCCGTGACGGGACTCCTGCTCGTCGCGGTCGTCGTCGCCGGCGTCTCCGCGCCCACCGCGGCCGCGGCCGGCTACGGCGTCTCAATCGACGCGCCGGCCGACTTCCACGTCGGCGACAACCGACTCGAAGTGACCGTCGACAACACGGCGAGCGGCACGGACCTGTTCAGCCCCATCGTCGAGGTCCCCCTCGAAGCCGGGCTGTCGGCCCCGGCGGACCCGAATCCAGTGGTGAAATCGACCGACGGAACCCGGACGTGGGCCGTCCAGAACAGCACGATTACGAGCGGGGACTCGCTGTTCGTCTACGGCCGGAACGTCCCGGCGGGCGAGTCGCGGACCTACGTCTTCACCGTCACCGTCGAGTCGGCGGGCGAGCGCACCGTTCGGGCTGACGTGCGCCCCCTGTACAACGAGTCGAACAACGTCCGCGCGCAGACGACCGCGACCGCTGTCGCCACCGGCGCGCTCTCCGTGGACGTGCTCGACGAGGCGGGCGACCCGGCGTCGGGCGCGACCGTCACCGTCGACGGCACCGACCGCGCGGGGGCCACCGTCCGCGACGACGTGACCGCGGGCGACCACACCGTCTCCGTCAGCGTCGGCGGCGCGACCTACCCGGCGCTGAACGTCTCGGTCGTCGCCGGCGGCGAGACCAACGTGACCTACCGCCACGGCTCGCTGGACGACCCCGCGGTCGTCGTCGCCACCGACGCACAGTCGGCCGTCGCGAACGGCAGCGCCGAGAGCGCCGTCACCGAGGCCGGCAACGCCACCGCCCGCGCGCGGTTCGAAGTCGCGTTCCTCGCGGACGTGCCCGACGGCCGGGCGGTCGTCGGCGTCGCCGACCCCGCTGCCTTCCCGTCGGGCTACCACGACGTGACGGCCACCGTGGACGGCCAGCAGGTCGCGCCCGGCCGCAATGGTGGAACCACGACCGTCGCCCTCGACTCGCCCGGCCTGCTCGACGTGGCCATCGAGTTCGTCGGCTTCCCGGTCGGCGACGCGACCCGCGACGGGACCGTCGACGACGGCGACGCCGCGGATATCGCGGCCGCGGTCGCCGCGGTCGACGACGGCGACCCCTACGGCGACGTGGACGGCGACGGCGAGGTGACGGCGGTCGATGCGATGCTCGTCGCCCAGTACGACGCCGGCAACCGCACCGCCGACTACGGAGGTGCGCGATGAGCCGTCTCGCGTTCGCGCGGCGCGTCGTCGTCGCGGCGGTCGTCTGCGCGGTCGTCCTCGCGGGCGTCGCACCGTTCGCTGCGGTCTCCGCGGCCGGCGCGGCATCTTCGGCGACCGTCTCCGTCGCGGGCGTCGATTCGGTCGGCTTGGAGGAGACGGCGACGGCGACCCTGCGGGCCGCGGACGTTCCCGCCGGCGCGGGCGTCGGCGCGTTCGCAGTCAACGTCACCTACGACCCCTCGGTCGTCTCGGTGCGCGTCGCCGACAGCGACTTCGCGGTCGAGACGGCCGCGCCCGAATCGGGCGTCCTCAGAATCGTCGGCTACACCGACGCCCGGTCCGGCCCGACCGGCGACGTCGCGCTCGCGGCGCTCGACGTGACGGGCGAGTCGGCCGGCGACGCGACGCTCGGCGTCGAGGTCGACACCCTCGCCGACGCGGACGGGTCGGCGATTACGCGCACGACGGCCGACGCGTCCGTCGAGGTGACCGGCGGCTCCGACGGCGGCGAGACCGACGGCGGCGACACGACGGACAGCCCGGACGACCCGGGCGGCGAGAGCGACGACGACACCGGCGGCTCGTCGGGCGGTTCCAACTCCGGCGGCGCGCGGACGTCGGTTCGCACGTCGGCCAGTAACGGCGGCCTCGCGGTCGACATCCGAAACGCGAAGCCCGGCGCGCCGGTCGAGGTCGACCTCTCCGGCGTCGAGCGCGGCGGCGTCCGGGTCGACGGCCTCTCGCTCACGCTCGGCGCGAAGTCGGACGCGAAACTCACGGTGCGGGCGCTCGATTCCGTGCCGGACGGGACGCCGGCGCTCGACGGGGGGCCGCTTTCGTACCTCGACGTGGCCCACGACGTGGACGACAGCGCCATCTCCGGCGTGAACTTCACCGTCTCCGTCTCGAAGGCGACGCTGACGGACCGCGGCCTCGACCCGGCCGACCTCCGGCTCTACCGCTACAGCGACGGCGAGTGGCGGGCGCTCTCGACGAGCGTCGCCGGCGAGACCGACGACGAGGTCCGATTCACCGCCGTCTCGCCCGGCCTCTCGGTGTTCGCGCTCGCCCCCGCACCCGCCGGGGCGGCCTTCGCGGTGACGACCGGCTCCCTGCCGTCCTCGGTGGTCGTTGGCGACTCGGTCACCGTGACCGCGACGGTCGAAAACACCGGCCAGACCCGCGGCGAGACGACGGTCGACCTGACGGTCGACGGCGCGGTCAGCGAGTCGCGAACGCTCGACCTCGCCCCCGGCGAGACGCGGTCCGTCGAGTTCGTGGTCACAGCCGACGCCGTCGGGCGCTACGACGTCGCGGTGGACGGCGTCTCGGCCGGAACGCTCCGGGTCGACGCCGAGTCGACGCCGACGCCGACCGCGACGACCGAGTCGGAACCGGCGACGACCGGGACCAGTACCCCCGGCTTCGGTGCGGTGACCGCAGCGCTCGCGGCGGCGTTGGCGGCGCTCGTCGCACTCGCTCGGCGACGGACGTAGGTGCGGGGCGTCGCGAGCAGCGACTCGCAGGCGCGCGGTCTCGTCGACCCGCGTTCTCGGTTTACGCTCGTTCGAGAGTCTGCAGTACCCGGAGCGATAGCTCGTCCGCGCTGATGTCGCCGCGGTCGTAGGCGTCGAACCACGTGGACTCGGCGCGCCAGCGGGCGACGACCGCGCCCGAGTCGGCGGCGGCCGCGACGATGGTCGCTTCGAGCCGCGACGCGGTCCACCCCGCGGCGACCTCCCTGAAGAACCCGCCGGCGACGGTCCCGATTTCGTTGCTGAGGCGGTCCGTGCTGCGCGCGTCGCTCTCGTAAGTGAGCGAGACGACAGACGCCCGTTCGTCGGCGGTCAGTTCCGCGAGCGCCACCGACTCCGAGTCGAGGAACCGTCCGAACGAGGCGAGATGGGACTCGTAGGGGTCAGGGGACGACGTCGCCGTCGGCGACTCCGGCTCCGCTCGCGTCGTCGGCGAATCGGGCGTCGTCGGCGGCGACGGCGACGCGCTACAGCCGGCGAAAAGCGAGGCGAACGACCCGAGAACGAGGCGACGTGATGGCACGCGCGAACGTTCGAACGACGTCGATATAGCTGTTCTCCGCCCGCCGTCAGCGTCGGAGCAGCCAGACGGCCAGTCCGATGACCTCCCGAAGCGTCACGCCCGCCGCGAACACGTACACCGTCTGCAACGGCAGTTCGAGGAAATCGATGGCCGCCACCGCGAGCGACATCACGATGGCCATCCCGACCCACCCGAGTGCGAACCGGCGCTCCGACGCCGACGTGTGTGTACCCAACTCGACCATACACCCTGACTCGGCTGAACGTATTTAATTTCTCGTGCTGACACGACGGAGTGGCCGCCGCGGCCGGCCGAGGTGGCTCGACGCCGCTCGGAGCGCGTTACTCCTCTTGGGCGTCCACCACGGCGACACCGGCCAAGTTGACGATATCTTTCACTTCGTCGCCGCGCTGGAGGACGTGGACCGGCTTGTCCATGCCGACGAGCATCGGGCCGATAGCTTCCGCGCCGCCGAGACGCTGGAGCAGTTTGTAGCCGATGTTGCCCGCTTCGAGGTTCGGGAACACGAGGACGTTCGCGGGGTCGTCGAGCTCCGCGAAGTCGTAGGTATCGGTCAGCATCTCCTCGACGAGGGCGGTGTCGGCCTGCATCTCGCCGTCGACCGGGAAGTCAACGGCGGGGTCGGCGTGCAGTTGTTCGACCGCGTCGCGGGGCTTGCGCGTCCCCTCGTTCGTGACGCTCCCGAAGTCGGAGTACGAGAGCAGGGCCGCGCGGGGGTCGACGTTGAACCGCCGGGCGAGTTCGGCGGTGTGTTTCGTCACCTCGGCGAGCACGTTCTCGTCGGGGTCGAGGTTGACCGTCGCGTCGGCGCAGAAGATGACGCGGTTCCGGAAGGTCAACATGTAGACGCCGGCGGCGTAGTCGGCGTCGTCGGCCGTGCCGATAATCTGCAGCGGCGGGCGGAGCGCCGAGGGGTAGTGATGCGTGAGGCCGGTCAGCATCGCGTCCGCGTCGTCCATGGCGACCATCACGCTGGCGAAGTAGTTCGAATCGCTCCGCACGAGTTCGGCAGCCTCCGTCCGGGTGAGGCCCTTGCGCTGGCGGCGCTCGTAGAGGTGGTCCACGTAGTGGTTCCACTCGCCGCTTTCGGGGTCGGCGATGGTCGGGTCGAAATCGAGACCGAGGTCCTCGGCGGTGCGGAGAATCTCCTTCGTCCGGCCGACGAGGATGGGTTCGGCGATGCCCTCTTCGACCAACTGGCTCGCGGCGCGAATCATCTTCTCGTCTTCGCCCTCGGCGAGGACGACCCGCTTGGGGTTCGTCGCCGCCTTGTTGAGAACGACGCGCATCATCTCGCGGGACTTCCCGAGGCGGGCCTCCAACTCCTCGCGGTAGTCGTCGAGGTCGCGCTCGCGGCGGGCCGCGCCGCTCTCCATGGCCGCCTCGGCGACGGCGGGCGTCACCTCGTAGAGGACGCGCTGGTCGAGGGGCTTGGGGATGAGGTAGTCGGGGCCGAACTGCAGCGGGCCGTCACCGTAGGCTTTGACGACCGCGTCGGGCACGTCCTGTCGGGCGAGGTTCGCCAGCGCCTCGGCGGCCGCGCGCTTCATCTCCTCGTTGATTTCGGTCGCACGCACGTCGAGCGCGCCGCGGAAGATGAACGGGAACCCGAGGACGTTGTTCACCTGATTCGGGTAGTCGGAGCGCCCGGTCGCCATGATGACGGTGTCGTCGCGGGCGTCCTTCGCGTCCTCGTAGGCGATTTCGGGGTCCGGGTTGGCCATCGCGAAGATGATTGGGTTGTCGGCCATCGACCGCACCATCTCCTGGCTGACGATGCCGCCGACCGAGAGGCCGACGAGCACGTCAGCGCCCTCGATTGCGTCTTCGAGGTCGCCGTCGTCGACGCCGCGGGCGAACGGTTCGGCGTACTCGTCGAGTTCGCCGGCCTCGGCCCGCGACTCCGAGAGAACGCCGTCGATGTCGCACAGCGTGATGTTCTCGTGGGGGATGCCCAGCGAGACGTAGAACCGCGCCGTCGCGGTCGCGGCCGCGCCCGCCCCCGAGAAGGTGACGTTCAGCGACGACAGCTCCTTGTCCGCGATGTCGGCGGCGTTGAGTAGCGCCGCACCGGAGATGATGGCCGTGCCGTGCTGGTCGTCGTGGAACACGGGGATGTCCATCCGGTCGCGCAGGGACTCCTCGATTTCGAAGCACTCGGGCGCGCGGATGTCCTCCAAGTTGATGCCGCCGAACGTCGGCTCCATCGCGGCGACCGACTCCACGAACGCCTGGGGGTCGTCGTGGTCGAACTCGACGTCGAACACGTCGATGTCGGCGAAGCGCTTGAACAGCACGCCCTTGCCCTCCATCACCGGTTTCGACGCCTGCGCTCCGATATCGCCGAGGCCGAGCACCGCAGAACCGTTCGAGACGACGCCGACGAGGTTGCCCTTCGCCGTGTACTCGTAGGCCGCCGTCTCGTCCTCCGCGATGTCGAGACACGGCGCGGCCACGCCCGGCGAGTACGCCAGGCTCAGGTCGCGCTGCGTGTTCGTCGGCTTCGTCGTCGCTATCTCCACTTTTCCCGCGGGCGGCCGTCGATGGTAGTCCCGAGCGTCGTCTTCGAGCGTCATTGCTCGTGATGGGAACGCTGAGGTAGGTAGAGTCTTCGCTCCGACAGAGACGCGCGTAGAAATAATGATGTAGAATACGGAGATACAGAACCGGGATTTCACGACGAGGAGGCGAACGAGCGGAGCGAGGCGGGTCGCGGTCGACGCGGAGGCCGACTCGCGCGCCGCGCAGTCAGCGGAGCGACTCGTGCGGCATCGTGTACAACTGCACGTTCTCCGCGATGGTCACCTCCTCGAAGTGGCTCTCCGTCGCGAACAGGTCCGAAACGTCTTCGACCTGCTCGACCGGATAGATGTGCTTCGCGCTTCCGTAGCCGTGGTAGACCTCAACCGGAACGGCGAACGCAACCTCTCCCTCGTCGACTTCGACTGTCGCCCCGAACGTCAGGCCGTCTTCGTCGTCGGCGATTGTACAGATGGTCGACGGTACGGTTTCCCCTGCATCGTATCTCTCTTTGGCCATGCGTTGACAACCCACACGATTTTTCGATACTATAAGCAGTATCGCTCCCTACCCATACACCGGAAGGCGTACTGCTCAAGTTTCAGCCATATGTCCAACGAGAACCGTGATAATTATTACTCAACTCGCATAACTAACTGATAGATTGATACGTTTGACACGGGAGTTCTCCGACTGTCGACTCACCGTGCCACAGTCTGGGCACGGTCTCCGAGTTCTGACCACGGCCACTTGACGCGCCGCGTGAGCCGTCTGTACGCGAACGGTTCGGCATCGACACCCCACGACCGGTCCGAACCGATGCGGCCGTCGTCGCGCGGTCGCGCATAGCTGTCGCAGGTTTGTCTGGTCGGTTCGGTGGTACGTCCGCGAGTCTCTGACCGTTCGGTACATAGTCAGCTCTCGGATATTTCGGCCCCTGCGGACGGTCGTCGAACGCGACTCGGGTTCGCGACTCGGGCAGGACGCGGAGGCGAGCGAGCGTGCGACCACGACCCACTCAGCGGAGCGCGTCGTGGGGAATCGTGTAGAGCCGAACTTCGTCTTCGACCACCACCTCGTCGGTTTCGGTGTTCGTGACGAACAGGTCCCAGACGCGTTCGACTTGCTCTGTCGGATAGACGTGCTTGGCGCTCCCGTATCCGTCGTAGACGTCGACGGAGACGGCGAACGTTATCTCTTCTTCCTCGGCGGGGACCGAGCAGATGTCCGCAGGTACTGTTTCACCCACTTCGTAGTGTGTAGCCACCATATTGTATGGAACGTTCTTGTCAGCACCTACGAATCCGCACGTTCACGGGTACTGAAGGCACTCATTCGGTTGGAAGTCCATGTGACAGCCAATAATTGTTTCTCCGAGTGACAGTCGATGTGTTCATCAGCGTCGACGAGTCGGAGAGGGAGAGTATCGTTACCAAGACGCACAGTAGTGTGACAATGTTAAGGTCATTATACCTATCGACTCCGCTCTGAGAGACCTCGAGAACGGTTCTCGAAAGGGGTCAGTAGAAAGCCGCGGAGTCCGTCGAAAACGCGGGACAGTCAATTGTTTCCAACGAACCATACAATTATACTATTTCGATAAACACTTGCGAGCGATGCGAGCACGGATAGCAGTTACACTAGGGGCAGTGCTGTTCGTCTGCTCGGTCGCATTGGTTGGGGTTAGTGCGGCAGAGGAGATACAGCAGCAACCGGATACAGAGGTACAACCGATAAACGAAAGCGGGGTCCTCGAGGTGGTGTTCATCGACACGGGCTCGGGGGCAGACTACCACTTCGAAGGGGGTGACGTGGACACGTCGTCGCTCCCGCGCGGGGAGTATCTCGTCGTCACCTACACGCGGACCGACGACGGCATCCAGAAGCAGACCGAACGCGTCGAGCTCTCGGACGATTCGACGGTCACGGCGACCGACGCCGAGTCGTCCGACGAACTCCTCAGTTCGTTCAGTCACGACTCGGAACCGGAGATCGACGTAGGGGCAAGTGTCGCCTACGAGTACGGCGAACCGTCGTACGACAGCGACGGGACTGTCGACATCCGCGTGAGCGCGGTGAACGTGACGACCGAGGAGTACGTGCCGGCGAACACGTCGCTCACGGTCGAAGTCGAGACGCCGAACGGCACGGACACGTTCAACGCGACGACCGGTGAGGACGGGACGGCGGTGGTCAGCTACGACCTCGCCGGACGCGACGACGGCGAGTACCGAGTGTTAGTCACGTCGGACACGAGCGGGTACTCCGGCTACGCGAGCTTTACCGCGGGCGCGCGAGCCCAGCTCGTTCCGCAGTACTACCGCCAGACGACGCCGCAGAACAGCACCGTGGGCGTCGCCGTCCACACGAGCGTCGACGGGGAACCCACCACCGGTGACCCGGTTCACGTCGAGATTCGGTCACCCGACGGGAGCGTCACTGAACAGAACGTGACGACGGGGACCGACAGTTTCGCTCGGCTCAATCTCACGACGACACAGACGGGGTCGTACGTCGTTCGTGCGACCGGACCGAACGGCGAAACCGAGCGCGCAACCATCGATTCGGCGGAGTATATCAGTAGCGTCAACATCCCGAACTGGTGGGAGCTTCGCCCGGGCGAGCGCGCGTCGATTTCCGGGACGGTTCTCACCGAGACGGGCGAGCCGCTGGCGAACGAGGAGCTAACGCTGCGCGTCGAAAACGAGAGCGACGTGGTCCTCGATACTCAGACGCTCACGACGACCGCCGCCGGCCAGTTCGTGACGTCGTGGGACGTGCCGGCGAACCAGACGGAGTACCGCGTCCACTACGACGTCACCCTCGAGACGAACGGCGTCCGAATCGCCGAGGACGCCGAGCTCGAAGTCGAGAACCGAACGAGCGGAGACGACGAACCGGTGCCAGACGAACCGGCGGCCGAGGTTGCGGTCGAGCCGGACGTCCGCGAGGTCAGTCCGAGCGGGACCGTGACGGCGACCGTCTCCGTCGAGCGAAACGACACGCTGGTGAGCGGTCAGAACGTCAGTGTGCTCTCGGGAGTCGACGCGACGGTTCTCGATTACCGGACCGTAACGACGAACAGCACCGGCGCGGCAACGGTCTCGTTCGACCTGCCGCAGTCGCTCGCAGACTACCACAACAGAAACATCCAGATTCGCGCGGTGACGACCGTCGACGACAGCACAGTCGTTGGCTACGGCTCCACCGACATCTCGCAGGGCGAAACCGAACTTGACGGGGAGTTCGGAACCGAAGCCGGCCAGTCGGCGAACGGTTCGATAGCGTTCATCGACGCGGATGGCTCGCCCGTCTCGAACGCGCCCGTCGCGTACGTCGGTGCACGCAACGGCCTGCGAGCCGGCGTGTTCGCGACCGGGTTGGTGACGACGAACGCGAGCGGGCAGGCGTCGTTCACCTACGACGTGCCCGCGGACGCGCAGCTCTCGGTCGCCCTCGCGGCCGACAGCCGAACGCGGGACTTCAACTACTGGACGTCGCCGTCGCTGAGCCAGTACGTCGTGGACGTCAACGTCACTGACAGCGGGAACGGCTACACCGAAGTCGCGCCCGGCGAGACGGTGACAATTAACTACGACGTCCCCGACGAGACCGTCGAGGGCGGCGTGCTCACCGTCTATTCGTGGGATGAAGAGGCCGAAGAACGCGTGCTCACGACCCGGACGTTCGCGCCGGGCGAGAACGCGTCGGTCAGGATTCCGGCGACGACCGAAGCCGGTAGCTACTCGGCGATGGTCCAGACCGTCACCGCAGACGGTCGGCTCTCGTCGGCAGAGGGCTACATCAGCATCGACCAGGACGCAGAGCCGATCCGCGAGACCACGTCCGTCTCCGGTCACGTAACCACGGCCAACGGGACGCCGCTGGTCAACGACACGGTCGCGTTCTTCGACGAGTCGTTCGATAGCCCGTCAGCCGCCGCAACGACGAACGGTTCCGGGTTCTACAACACGACGCAGGACATCGCCGAATTCGACCAGTCGGTGCTCCAAGACACCGAGTACCAGGTCGGGTTCTACCAGTTCAACGCGAGCGAGTCGGCCTCCAGAGCCGACGCGTGGCCCCGCGATGGCGTCGCGGACATCTACGCGGTCGACCGAATCAACACGTCACAGACGACGACCGTCGATGCCGAGATTCCCGAGGGCCACGTCCTCAACGTCTCCGTGACGGCCGAAAACGAAAGTGCGGTCGAAGACGCACGGCTGCGAATCACGCACGCGAACGGCTCCGCGAGAGTGGTGTTCGGAGGCCGGACGAATGCGAACGGACGGCTCATCATCAACGACGCGCCTCGGCCCGGCGTGGAAGTCACCGGCAACGTGACCGTGGAGGTCGCACCGCCGGTTGAGTCCGACGCGTACGAGGACACGATTCAACGGCAGCGCGTCACCGTGACGAACGACACGGACCTCTCGTTCACGCTCGCCACGAACGAGACGGACGGGTCGCCGGCGAATCTGACCGGCTTCGTTGAAGCCGCCGACGGGACCGTCCCGCCCGGTGAGGTCGTCCTCGACACTCGTCTCGGCGCACCCGACGGCGACGTGTCGTCGCTCGGGCCGAACGGCGAATACGACCTGACGGCCGCCCGCGGAACGTATCAGGTTTCGTTCGTCCAGCCGAGTAGCCAAGTCGACGGGGTGCCGGACCTCTACCCGCTCCACCGCGTCTACGCCGACGACTCGACGCACCTCGGAAGCGATGAACTACCGAATGCCAACCGCCTCAACGTGACCGTACTCGACCGGCAGGGCGACCCGGCCGACGACGCGACGGTCGTCGTCGCGTACGGCGGGAACCGCGTGTTCGATTCCGTCAGCGGGCAGACCGCTAGTGACGGCCAGTTCATCTTCGGCCAGACCCAGGGTGTCGAAGTCGCCGGCCCGGAGGCGGTCCCCAACGATTACGGCGGCAACGTGCAGGTCCAAGTCTACGGCCCGAACGAGACCTTCGTCGGGACGCGGCTGAACGTCACGTCGGACACGAACCTCACGGTTCAGTTGACCGACCGAGTGAACGTCACCGGTCGGTTCGTCCGGCCGGACGGCGAACCGGCGGTCAACCGGACCGCGGTCGTCCTCGGCGATACGAACGGCACGTCCGGCGGCGGCTTCGCCCGCACGGCCGACGACGGGGCGTTCGGCGTGTCCGTCGCGGAAAACGGGACCTACAACGTGAAGTTCCGACAGGAACGGTACGCCGAGGAGGGAACGAGCTTCCCGCGCGACGGCGTCCCGGACGTCTACGCGGCGACGTCGATTGACGTGGGGGCCGCCCCGCACGACGTCGGAACAGTCGCGCTCCCCGAGGCCCACCAGCTCAACGTCTCCGTCGTCGACGCCGGCGGCGACGCGGTCGAGAACGCGCGCGTCACCGTCGACCACCGCAACAACGGTTCGGTCGGCTTCGTCTCCGGAAGCACGCTTCCGAACGGCACGATGGTGCTGGACGCGACCGGTCGCCCCGGCGTCGAACTCGTCGGCGACCTTCGGCTGACCGTCGAAGCGCCGCCGAACGCGACCGACCTCGAAGGTATCGAGACCACCGAGACGCTCTCGCTCGACGACGACCGAACCGTGACGGTCCAGTTGGACGGTGACGAGGACGACGAGAGCAACACGACGCCGGATGCGGTCGACGTTCGCGCGCTCGCGACGCCGACGACCGCGAGCGTGAACGAGACGGTGACCGTCGACCTCGTCGCGACGAACGTCACCGACGGCGTCGGCGCGTTCGAAACGACGCTCAACCTGACGAACGGCACGGCGGGAACGATTACCGACGTGACCGTTCTCGGGTCGCCGAACGGGACAGACGTCGAGTACGGCCCGGAGAACGACTCGGTCGCAATCGACGCGTTCGGCATGGACACGGCGCAGAACGGGACCGTCACCTTCGCCCGCGTGAACGTCACACTCACGTCGGCGGGAACGTCCGAACTGGCGGTCTCGGAGACGGTACTGGGAAGCGAGCCGGGTACCGAATACGACGTCGGCTCCGAGAGCGGCGCGACCCTCACCGCGGTCGCGCTCGAGCCGGTCGGTGCATCGGACGCCGTGCCGACTGACCCGGACGGCGACGGAACGTTCGAAGACATCAACGGCGACGGAAACGTGACCGTCTCCGACGTGCAGGCCATGTTCGCGAACCGGAACAGTCCGGGCATCACCGACAACGCCGACGCGTTCGACTTCTCCGGAAACGGCGAGGTCAACATCGTCGACGTGCAGCGGCTGTTCGTCGAGATTCGGGACTAACACCCCCGTCAGGGGAACGTCCCGACAGGGGTTCTTTTTCGAACGCGCGGTAGTGGCAGCCTCAGCGTCGTCTCACCGTCCGCCGCTTCCGAACTCGCTCGACAGGATTCCGGGGAGGTCGGTCAGCCAACTGACCGCCGCACAGACGACCATCACGCCGACCGCAGCCATGTATCCCCAGACCGTGACCGTGTCGAGTACGAAGTCGATAGCGACGAATCCCGAGAGGATGATAGCACCGCTGACCGCCGCCGCGACGACGACGAACAGCGCACCATACGCCCGGACCGGACTGTCTACCATACGGAGAAAATGTGTATTCAAAAACATAAATGTGAAGATTACTTTGCATCATGGCAACGGGACTGTACGCAGCGCAGGCGGCGACGGCGCTCGGCGGGAGAGACGACAGCGGGATAAACACGACCAACCGCCTGCCCGTGAGAAAATGGTCAGTCGGCCTCGGCAGTGGTGGTGGGTCTGTGGAAGGAACACCGAGGCTCAGTTTTCCTGACCAGATTCATATCCATTAGGCGTGCCTAAATACATATCGACGCGGGAGAATATCCAGCGCTCGCGTCGTCTCTCGGCGACTATCGCGCGGTACGCGTCTGGACCGGAACGTCTCGTACCCCTCGATGCCCCTCGGGACCGAACCGCCCGCATCGACCGAGGTATTTTTTATTGACACGTTCGATGGCGTAGGTATGGTCCCCCAGTCACCGACGGGCATCGAACCGATTCCGAGCATCGAAGGCCGCCCCGTGTACACCGCCTCGGGGAACCGGTTGGGCGAGGCAGTCGACCTCTGTGTCGACCTCGACGACGACCGCGTGACCGCGCTTCTCGTCTCGGTCGAAGACCCTCCCGAGGGAATGGAAGTCGGTCCGCGGGGGATTCGGGTCCCGTTCAGGTCCGTGCGGGGGATGGCCGACATCATCGTCCTGACGGGCGACCCCGGTATCGAGGCCGCCGACTGAGCTCGAACATCGGTTTTCGACTGTCCACGCAGCCGACGGGCACATACGTTGATATACTCCCGACGACGACCGTATAGCGGGCAGTCGTGTTGGTCAGGATGTGGACAGCGCGATTGCCCAGTCACGGCGGCCCGTCCCGCCTGCACGCCTCTGACAGACGGTCGGGCCCCGACCGTTCAGGCCGCGAGTCGCGAGGTTCGCGACCCGCGCTGACGGTCGAGAGACGCCGAAAACTGTTGTAGATACGTTGATAGGAGTAGGTCGAGTAGGCGACGTATGAGCCTCTACGAGTCGATTCACCAGTTCGTCGGTGAACACGAGACGCTCCGGTCGGTCAGCCACTACGAGGAGATGACGGTGCTTCTGACCGAGACGCGACTCGTGCAGATTCGACACGACGGCGAGCAGGCGACCCCCGAGGAAGTCCGAGAGGTGCGGACGATACAGCTCAACCGCCCCGTCTTCGCCGGCTGTTCGGTCGAACTCGAATCGGACCGGACCGTCGTCGGCTTCCACGACAGCGCCGGCGAGACGGTTCGGCTGGTCACGCTCCCCGTCCGTGACTTCGAGTTCGCGGCGACGTTCTCGGCCGTCGTCGGCGACGCGGAGGCCGGCGCGCCCTTCATCGAGCGGTAATCAGAGCAGCCGACTGAGGTGGCGACGAAGGTGAAATCGGACGTTCGCGACATCGTGACAACCTATTTACGTGATAACGACGAACGGTCGAGCGACGTGGAACGCCCCGCTCGCTGTGCTTACAAGCACGTCTTCGACGCCGACGACGAGACGGGTGCCGACGAATCGCCATCCGTGTGGCGGTGTCCGCACCCCGCGAGCGGTGCGGCCGACCGCTGTCTCTTTCACCGCCCCGTCGGCGAAACGCGACCCGCGGCCGTCACCGAGGCGCTCCGCGAGACGATTGCCGACCCCGAACGGCCGTCGGCGTTCGTCGGCGGGTCGTTCGAACGCATCGACCTCGCAGGGCTGACGCTCGCCGACGACGCGCCGCTCGACTTCCGCGGCGCGATGGTGAAAGGAGATATCGACCTGCGCGACGCGGCGCTCGAGGGCCCGCTGCGGCTCGACCGCGTCTCGGTGGGCGGCGCGGTGTGCATGCAGCGGCTCGACGCGCTCGCGACAGTCACCTGTCGCAGTCTCCAGGTCGGGGACCGCTGGGTGCTCTGCGAGTCGCGCTTCGGCGAGCGCTTCGACGCGACCGGCTTCAGCGCAGGGGCGGTCGTCGCGACCGAGGCGCGCTTCGAGGGCGGGGCGACGTTCCGGAAGGGCGTCGTCGACGACGACGTGTCCGTCGCGGAGGCGCAGTTCGGCGGGCCGGCGTGGTTCTCCCACACCCGACTGGGCGGTCGCCTCGACCTCGGGAACGTCGCGTGCGACCGTCGGCTCTCCCTCGCGCACTGCCGCGTCCGTGAGAACATCGTCGCCGCGTCGGCGACCGTCGACGACGGCCTCTCGCTCGAACACCTGACGGTCGACGGCGAACTCGACGCGACGCGGCTCACGGTGGACGGCGGCATCGACGCGACGAGCGCCGGCTTCGGCGGCCGGGTCGACTGCACGGGGCTCACCGCCCGCGACGGGACCGTCGACTTCACGCACAGCGCGTTCGACGGCCCGGTCTCCTTCGACAACGCGACCGTCGAGGGGCGGGCGCTCCGCTTCCGGAGCGCGCGATTCGAGTCGGGGGCGGCGTCGTTCGTCCGCGCGACCGTGACCGGCGGCCTCGACCTCTCCGACGCGGTCTGTTCCGCCGACTCGCCGGTTCGAGTGGTCGAAACCACGGTCGGCGGGAGCGTCGTCTGCGACCACGCGCGCTTCGGCGACGAGGTGTTCTGTTCGGGCGTCCGCGTCGCGCGCGACGTGGACTTCTCCGACTGCACCGTGGGTTCGCTCGTTTTCGGGGTGGAAATCGAGGGCCGACTGGACTTCGCGTACACGCACGTGACGGACGCCGCGGCCTTCGGCGACACCGTCGTCCGCGGGCCCGCTCGGTTCACCAGCGCGCGGTTCGACGCGGACCCCACGCTCACCGAGGCGACCCTCGGCGACACGGTCGCGGCCTACGACATGTCCGTCGAGCACGCCGGTGGACAGTAGCGACTCGGCGGACAGTAGCGGTGCGCCGGCGGGTCGTGACGGGGCGTCGGTTCGGACGCCGGCGGCGGTACGAACCCCGAACCCAGCGAACATTATATGTCGCACCGGAGAGTGGTCTGAGGCATGTCGAGTGACGGGCAGAACACCCTCATCGCCCTCTACCGGCGGTACGTCGACGCCGACCCCGACGAGACGACCGTCTACGCGGGCTTCGCGCTGTTCTTTACGGCTATCGGACTGCTCGCCGTCGCGCTCGCGGCGGTGGTGTGGAGCGGCGGCATCCCGCCCGAGAACATCTTCAAGTACGAACTCCGCGAGGTCGCGGGCGTCACCGGCGCGCTCGGGATTCCCCTCCTCTTGGTCTCCGTCGTGGTCCTGCTTCCCTCCCAGTACCGGTTCCCGACGGTCCTCGCGGGCGCGGGCCTCCTCGTCTGCGCGGTCGCCGTCGTCCAGTTCGTCGGCGCGTACCCCCACAACTGGAACGTCTCCGCGAGCGCCGACCAGAGCGGCCGCATCGTCGGCATCTACTCGCTCGGCGCGGTGGCGGTCGTCGCCGCGAGCGGCACGTCGCTCGTCGGCTTCCAACTCGCCCGCGCGAGGACGAGCGGCCCCGCCGCGGGCGGGGGCGATGCGGAGACCGACGCGACCGACGACGGCGAGGACGAGGAAGCCGTCTCCGCGCAGGTCCGCCGCGACATGGACGAGGCGATGTCGAACACCGAACTGTCGTGGGGCGGCGTCCGCAAGACCGAGACCACCCGCCTGAAGCTCGATACCTCCGCCGTCGACGACGTGGACCGGGCGAGCTTCGAGAACGCCAAGGTGACCGAGACGCGCGGCGGCGGGGTCGACGACGCGGTCGCCGGGCTACAGGGGCTCCGCGGCGGGAAGAAGGACACGGCGGTCGGCGACAGCACGGACGACCAGGCCGCCGCGCTGGCCGAACTCCGGAAGCAACAGCAGGCCGACGCCGAACGCGAGGACTCGGACGGCGTGGTCGACCGGATTCGCGGACTGTTCTCCTGAGTCGTCGCGGGACGCCGGGCTATCGGTTCGGCGTTGGATTCATCGGCAGAAGTGAATGTCAAAAGCGCATACAGATTTATGCGACAGCCCTACGACGCGTGAGGTATGGCGAAAGGCCTTGACGTAGGTACCATGAACATCCTGTCCGCGAGCCAGGATGGAAGTGAGACCGTATTTGTCCAGCAGCGAAACTCGTTCGTCGAAATCGACTACAGCGACATGGCGGAGCAGATGCTCTCGCGGAGCGACGTGCTCCACATCCGCAAGGACGACAAGGTGTACGTCGTCGGCGACGACGCGCTCAACTTCGCGAACATCTTCGGCAAGGAGACGCGCCGGCCGATGCAACACGGCATCCTCTCCAGCGAGGAGTCCTCCGCGATTCCGATGATCAAGCTCATCATCGAGCAGGTCGTCGGCTCGCCCTCCCGGCCGAACGAGCGCCTCTTCTATTCGAGTCCGGCGGACCCCATCGACTCGGACCTCTCGACGCTGTATCACGACAAGACGCTCGAATCGATGCTCGGCGACATGGGCTACGACCCCGAACCTATCAACGAGGGGATGGCGGTCATCTACAGCGAACTCGCCGACAACAACTTCACCGGTCTCGGCGTCTCCTTCGGCGCGGGCATGACGAACATCTGTCTGGCGTACTACGCGGTGCCGGTCATGCAGTTCTCCATCGCCCGCGGCGGCGACTGGATCGACCAGCAGACCGCACAGGCCACCGGCACGGCCGTCGACAAGGTCACGTCCATCAAGGAAGACGACTTCCAGCTCGACTTCCGGACGGACGTCGGCGGCGTCGAGGGCGCGCTGTCGATTTACTACGAGAACCTCCTCGACTACGTCATCGAGAACATCGAGCGCGAGGTCGACGAGGAAGACATCGAAGAAGGCCTCGACGTGCCCGTCGTCGTCACCGGCGGCACCTCCAGCCCGAAAGGCTTCGAAGAGCTGTTCGAACACCACCTCGAAGACTCGACGATTCCGTTCTCGGTCAACGAGGTTCGGAGCATCGACCGCCCGCTGTACAGCGTCGCCCGCGGGTCGCTCGTCGCCGCCCGCTCCGAAGAGGAGTCCGACGGGAGCGCCTCGGAACCAGAGCCCGAACCGGAACCCGAAGCAGAAGCCGCACCGGAATCGAACTGAGCGCCGACCCGAACTGACGCACCCGACCGGACAGTACGTCACGACCGAGGTCGACGCGCCGCCGGGAGCGCGCGAGCGAGCGCGTTACTCGTCTCCCGTGCGGTCCCCGCGGTCGCCGTCCTCCCCGTTTTTGCGCTGGTAGTCGCTGGACTCGCGGTCAGCGGTGTCGCTGTCACCCGTCTCGTCGGCCTCGACGGCTCCGGACTCGGCGACGCCTTCAGTCGCGTCGCTCTCGTCGGTGACGGCGTCGCTCTCGCTGTTGTCGGCGTCAGCTTCGTCGCCCTCGGCTCCGGACTCGTCGTCGCCGTCAGCAGACTCGCTGTCGCCGCCAGCGGACTCGTCGTCGCCGCCTTCGTCTTCAGCCGCCACGCCCTCGTCGCGCTCGCGCGCCCCGCGGACCGCCCGGGCGTGAAAGCGGGCTATCGCGTCGTCCCACGACTCTCGGTTCGGCGCGTCGCGCTCGTGGACCGTCTCGACGCCGACGAAGCCGCACCGCTCGCAGTAGCGCGCCGCGCGGCCGTCGAGCGAGAGCGTCGAGAGGGGCTGTGAACACCGCGGACAGGTCATGCAGTTTGCCGGTGGTTCTCGCCCGGGTCGTATAGAACTACCCCGTTGGCGGGGCCGAGGACCCACGTGTGACAGTCCGCTAACAGAAGATTCACCATTAATGGCGTGCCACAGAGAGACGATGAAGGTCCTTTGCTTCGGAGTTGGACAAGCGGGTGGGAACGTCCTCGACGCCCTCCTTCGGTACGAACAGCGCACGAACGCCGACTACGTCGTCGACGCGGTGGCGTACAACACCGCGTCGGCGGACCTCCGCGGCCTCGACCTCGTCCCCGAGGAGAACCGCATCCTCTTCGGCGCGGACGAGGTGAGCGGTCACGGCGTCGGCGCGGACAACGAACTCGCCGCCGAACTCGCCGAGCGCGACAGCCGACAGCTCCTTCGCGGCACCGACGACTCCCCGACCTCCACGGCCGACGCGTTTCTCATCTTCGCCGGACTCGGCGGTGGCACGGGCAGCGGCGCGGCCCCCGTGCTCGCAAAGCACCTCCAGCGCATCTACGAACAGCCCATCTACGGCGTCGGCATCCTCCCCGCCGCAGACGAGGGCGCGCTCTACTCGCGCAACGCCGCGCGGTCGCTCAAGACGTTTGTGGACGTGACCGACCACGTGTTCGCGTTCGACAACGGGGCGTGGGCGAAAAGCGGCGAGGACGTCGCGCAGGCCCACGACTCGATGAACGAAGAGCTGGTGCGACGCCTCGGCATCCTCTTCGCCTCGGGCGAGGTGAGCGAGTCAGGGACGGTCGGCGAGAGCGTCGTCGACTCCTCGGAGGTCATCAACACCCTCCGCGGCGGCGGTATCTCGACTATCGGCTACGCGGCGAGCGAACTCCCCGAGAGCGACGACGGCGGCGGGTTCAGCATCAAGGGACTGCTGGGCGGGGGGTCGTCGTCGGTGGACGAACTCGACTCCATCAACCGCATCACGACCCAGACGCGGAAGGCGGTGCTCGGTCGGCTCACCCTCCCGTGTGACGTGGACTCCGCGTCCCGCGGGTTGGTCGTCGTCAGCGGCCCGCCCGAGTGGCTCAACCGGAAGGCCATCGAGCGGAGTCGGACGTGGGTCGAAGAGCAGACCGGGAGCATGGAGGTCCGCGGCGGCGACTACCCGCTCCCCGAGTCGAACCACGTCGGCGTGCTCGTCCTCCTCGGCGACGTGTCGCGGAGCGACCGCGTGGCCGAGGTCCGGTCGACCGCCGTCGAGGCCGAGCGGGACCGCCGCGACCGCGAGGCCGACGACACGAGCGCCGACGCCGACGACGATGCGGAGGGCGTCGTCGACGAGCGCCTCGATACGTTGTTTTAATCCGGTCGCGTCGCAGACCGCCGCCGAAGCGGGGGTGCGGCCGGCGGCGGTTCGTTCCGGAGAAACTGTCAAATACTCTCTCGGCGAACAGCTAGGTGCGTGTCTGAGACCAGCATAGCGGCGACGCCGCGCATCCTCGCGTACGGCCCGCAACCCGCGGGTTCGGCGATAGCACAGTCCGACGTGGACGTGGAGTTCGTGGAGTCGAGCAGAGAGTTGTTCGAACGGTTGACCGAGGCACCGGCCCATCTCATCATCTGCCTCCACGCCCCGCCGGTGTTCGACGGCGTCGAGGCGGTCAAGGGTATCCGGCGGTTCGACGCGACGGTCCCGGTGGTGCTGGCGTCGCGAATCCAGAACACGATGCTCAACCTCCAAGCGGTACAGTCGCAGGTCACCTGGAGCGTGAACCTCGCGGGCGAGGGCCCCATCGAGGAGGCGCTGTTAGACCTCGTCACCGACGCGAGAGAGTGGTTAGAACGGCAGGCGGAGTAGTCACCGAACCCGGTCGAGACCGGTCAGTCGTCGGTCGACGGGAAGTCGAAAGGGCCCAGCGTCTGCTCCGCCTCGTCGGCCGCGTCGGCGGCCGGGAACGAGACCCGTCCGAGTTCGTTCTGTACGGCCCACAACCGCTCGAAGAGTCGGTCGAACTCGTCGTCCGCGTCGTCCGGGAGGTCGCGAGCGCACTCCCACAGGAGTTCCTCGGCGCGGTCGACGTGAGCCGTCGCCCGTTCGAATGCGTCGCTGGGCCGTCGTGCCGGTGTGTGTTCCGCCATTGTTTGACTTAGGTCAGCAAATGGCATAGTCGTTTCAGTGTGTCTAATAATGTTATGTCTGTTATAGCTAGCCACAAGATTGTTTACCGAGCTGACAATCAGAATGATTTATATATTCGAAGTGGTTACGCCTACGTGGATGCAGCACCGTACAGAGTAACCCCTCGGACGCATCCACATGACCGAACTCATCCCCCCTTCCCCCCTTCCCCTTTAGGTTCGGTCACCCCTTTACGGGGCGAAACTGTTCTCAAGAGTGACGTCCGTCGGACGAGAAGCGCGGCCGGCCGAACCGCCGACAGTCGGTGTGTACAAGGCGCTCCACGTCCTACTGACGAGTAGGCTCTGGAGACCGTCGCATGAATCAGAATCTCTGGTACGCCGGCGTCCTCATCGTGGTGCTCGGCGTCACCCTCGCCGCGGTTCCGACGGGCAGTTTTAGTTCGGTCTCCGGACAGCGGCCGGTCGACGTCTCGGTCGTCGACGACGACCGAGCCCTCGTCGCGCTGGAACCGACCGGCGAGGTCGTGACGAGTCCAAGCCGCGGCAACGCCGTGGCGGTCGGGTCAATCGTAAACAACCTCGGCACCGACGTGACCGTCGACTACACCGCCAGCATCGACGTGAACGCGCTTTCGCTCGCGCAGTCGGGCGGCTCTCCGACGCTCAGCCGGGGCGGCGAGCACCAGGTGACGGCCTACTGCCGGCGACCGAACGCGGAGAGCGGCGTGGCGACACTCGTCGTCGAAGTCGATTCCGCGCAGGCGGACGGCGTCTCTATCTCCGGTGCGACGCTCGAAGCGCGAGTCGAGTATGATTGCACGAGCGGGAACGGCGGCGGTAACCCCGGGAACGGCGACGACAACCCCGGGAACGGCGGCGGCAACGACGGCGGAGATAGCGGCGACGGGAGCGATGGCGGCGACGGCAACCCCTCGGGGCCGTCGAACGGCGTCGCCTACGTCGACAGCGACGAAGACATCGCCTACGATGACGGCGAGCGCGTCCTGACCGAACAGGAGGTCGCGACGTTCGACGACGACGACGCGGTGCTCGTCGTCGGGACCGACAACGGCACCATCGACAACAGTTGGCGCGCTATCGACATCTCAGCCAAGCGCGTCGTCGTCACGCACACGACGTTCACGAGCGGCGACTCGGTCGACATCGAGGCGGAGACGGGCATCGAGTTCACCGACGTGACGGTCAACTCCGACTGGGGCGAGGTTACGCTCTCGGGCGAGTCGATAACGCTCCGTCGGTCGACGATAGACGCGAAAAACGGGAAGATAGAACTCGCGGCCGACGGCGGGACGCTCGACGTGCGCGAGAGCGCGGTCCGGGGGAAGAACGACAAGGTCGAACTGACCGGCGAGACGGTTCAGGCCGGTGGCGCGACCATCCGGAACACGAACGACGAAATCGAACTGGCGGCCGACGACGGCCCCGTGAACGTCACGGGAGCGACGCTCGACAACCAGAACGGCAAGGTCACGCTCTCGGGCGAGTCGGTTCAGGCTCGCGGCGCGAGCATCAGCACGCGAAACGGGAAAATCGACCTCACAGCCGACGACGGCCCCGTGGACATCCGCGACGCGAGTCTCCAGAACCGGAACCGCGACATCGAGGTGAGCGGGGAGACGGTGTCGGCGCGGAACGCCTCGATTACGGTCGTCAACGGGCGGATTTCGCTCGACGCCGACGACGGCCTCCTCGACATCGAGAACGCGACGGTCCACGGCGAAAAGCAGATTGACCTCACCGGCGAGCGCATCGGTGCCGCGGGCGCGTCTATCGAGACGAAAAACGCCCAAATCGACCTCCGGTCGGGGTCCAGCGACGTGACGCTCGACGGCGCGACGGTCAAGACGAAGAACGCCCAAATTACCGTCGAGTCCGCGGGCGACCTCCGCGCGAACGAGAGCGTCTTCGAGACGACGAACGCGGACGTGTCGCTTTCGGCCGACGGCGACGTGTTCCTCCGCGGCGCCGACCTGCGCACCACGAACGCCGAACTCACCGTCGAACTCGGCGACGCGTCGGCGACGCTCTCGGTCGACGGCCTCGAAGTCGAGGACCGAGACGACACCCTCGACTACGACCCCGGCGGCGCGGGAGTGACCGGAACGCCGAGCGCCGGGCAGGTTCGCGGGTAGTCGAAGTCGGGAGCGCGCGGACGCAGCAGACCCCGGCGTCCAGCGCACTCACAGATACTTGCGTCTGAACTGCTCGACGAGCGAGACGTTCCGGTCGGTCGAGCGCAACCGAATCGGGCCGAGACCGAGCGCGAGGACGCTCACGAGGAGCGTCGCGAACGCCAACACGGCGTCGATAGCCGCGATTGCGAGGAACGGATGAACCTCGTGTAAGCCGAGGATGACCGTCTGCGGGAGCACGGGAACGTACAGCTGTTCGCGTATCTCGCGGTCGTACGCGCCGGTTCGGTCCGGCGCTTCGATAGTGAGCGTCGTGTTTTTCGACCCCTTCCCGGGGACCACAAACACGGACTGGCCGAACGAGACGCCCGGGTCGCGGGATTCGAGGACGGTGATAATCGGGACGTAGCCGTTGTTCGTCAGCGTGTAGTCGATGACCGTCGTCTCGCCGACGCCGACGACGAGCGGGTTCTCGTTCGGCGACTCGGAGCTCACGATGGTCAGTTCCGTCGGTCCCGACCCGAGAACCATGCTCAGCGTCGCGGGCGTGACGACGATGACGACGAGCAGGAGGAGGACGACGCCGCTCGTGTAGTAGTCCGGACGGCGACGGCTGTGCGAGCTCTGTTTTCGCCCGCCCCCGGAGCCGTCGAACACGAGGCTCAACGCGATGAGAATCCCGCCGATAGCGACGAGGAACATGGGCGAGGGCTCCCCGTCAGCGGCGCTCTCGAACCCCGGCAGGTTCCCGAGGAGGTCGAACGCGCCGGTCGCGAGACCGTTCACCGCCCCGACGACGGCACCGAGCTGCGGGATGACGACGACGTTCCCGTTTATCTGGAGCGCCTCGGCGACGATTTGGGACCGCTTGACCGGCGGCTCGACGCTCTCTTGGTCGGTGAAGGGGTTGGCGTCGCCGCGCGTGATGTACCCCTCTTCGGTCCACCTGACCACCCGGTGGGTCGTCAGTCCGCCCCCGTGGAGTTCGCGCGCGTTGAACACGACCACGTCGCCGGATTCGGGGTCTTCGAGCAGGACCGAAGGGACCGCGATGAACCCGTCGCCGGGCTCCATCGTCGGCGACATGCTCCCCGTCTCGACGTAGCCGAGGAGCACCGGCTGGCCGAGCGCCTGCCCGAACAGCAGCGCGACGACGGCGACGACGAGGAGGCCGAGCACCGCGTATTCGAGGACGTCGCTGAGTTTCACGGCGTGTATGAGACACTACGTGTGAACCCGTAATTACCTATCGCCGTCTCGACAGCGCTCGTGAACCCGGCGGGGTCGTCACGCGTCTCGGCTTGGGGGCGCTCACGTTCAATGTGCTAGTATGTCGTGTTCTGTGGTAGCTCAGTTCGAGACACGTGTTGCCAATCATCATGGAACGGTGCACCACAGACATCGGTTCCGAACAGAAATCGACAGACTGCGAGTCAGTTGCACCGTCCTAAATCCTCGATTGAACGCCGAAACCGACCCGCGAAAGGTGGGCTTGAACCCGACTCGACGGGGAGAAAGCCGGGCTTGTCGAATCGAACGGTGACCGAGGAATCGTTCAAGCACCGGAATACAAAGTGGGTAGGACCTGATGGGAGAGACAACGACGCAGTCACCTGTGTCAGGGAGAACACAACCATGGCAATCAACAGACGCAACATCTTGATCGGACTCGGAGCACTCGTCGGCGGCGGCGGCGCACTCGTCGGAACGGGGGCGTTTACAACTGTGAGCGCGGCGCGTGAAGTGAGTGTGAGCACTGCTGGTGACGCGAGCGCATTCCTCACTATCGAGGGTGATCAGGAGTATGTTACTGATAATTCAGGTAGTGGGACATTGACCATCGACCTCGGCGGTCCGAGTGGAGGGTTCAATCAGGAAGCTGTCACCACCATTCAGGATGTCGTTACAGTAACGAACAACTCTGCGGATGGAAACGACACAATGGTTGGAGTCTCAACAGACGACCCAAGTAGCTCCCCAACTGCGAACTCAGAAGCTTCGCTCATCGTTGGTGACGGTTCTGGACCGATCGCAAAAGTCACCTTCTACATGAGTGCAAGTGGGACGAACGAAGTCGAAAATGGTGGGTCCACACCTACGTTATCACCAGGTGACAGTCCCGCAGGAATCGACGTCGTAGTTGACACAACCAGCGATGCGCTGAGTGGCGAAAGTGTTGGTGATCAATCGCTTACTATCGTCGCGGTTGAGCCACCGTCGTGAACTGCTTAGAACGCCCTATAGTGAACCATTCGACAACTAACACACTCCAATCATAGAACACGACAGAATGAAACGACGCAACGTCATCACCGCGATTGGAACGCTCGCAGTCGGAACCGGGACGGTCCTCGGGACGGGCGCGACCGAAGTGCTCTCGTCGAACGAAGACGGGAGTTTCCGCGTTGTCTCGCCGGGGGCGAACATCTCGATTACGGTGCCGGACGACCCAGGGGCGAACGTCTCCGTATTCCAAGACGGGAACAGCGACGCCGACGGCGACGCGGCCGCCGGCGGTATCGACTTCGGGAGCCTCGAACAGATGGACCTCCCCGCGGTCCACGTCATCGATAACTCGAACACCGGTGGCGGAATGATTGAGATTCAGGTCGCCATCGAGAAGGAAAGCGGCGGACAGGGCTTGGGGAAGATATTCGATATCGTCAACAACAACTCCGATGCCGCGTACGACGTCGGCTTCGAGTTCACCACGTTCGGGAACGCAGTCAACACGAACGGCGGTACTGTCTCCCCGTCAACCGCGAAAGAGGCGTTCCAATTCGTCGACTCGAACAGCAACGTCGTCTCGTCGGACCCGGACGATTCCGACCACAATCCCCAGAATTTCGTCACTGTGGAGGCGTCGGGGGACGCGGGAAGCAGAGTTCCGGTGTCGCTGAAGACAGACGCGACGCTCGGAAACATCTCCAGCGAGTTCGACGCGAGCGGGACGTTCGGAGACGTGAGCGAGAACATCACCCTCATCGAGGAAGTCACGGCAGTCGCAGAACCGACGCAGTAACGACGAGCCCACGAGACTAACACCCGGACGCGTCTCCCATCCCATGCCAACACGCCGCCAGACCCTCTTCGCCCTCAGCAATTTCTTCATCGTCGGCGGCGTTCTCGGCGTCAGCGCCACGACGACGACCCAATCGACGTCGGGAGCGAGCTTTCGCATCGTCGCGCCCGACTACCTCTCTCTCACGGCGACGAACGACCCGCCGATTCACGTCGAGACGGACTCGTCCGGGTACGTGACGCGGCTCACTCCCGGCGGCGACAAGAACGGCGTCAACAAGCGCGCCATCACGCGCTTCGAGGATATCGTCAGCCTCACCAACGTCAGCGAGGTCGATATCGACGGCGTCTACTTCGAGTTCGACGTGACGAGCGACTCGCTTTCGGACTCGACGCTCGAAGACGTCGAGGCGGCGCTCCAAATCACCGCCGGGGACGAGGCGCTCGCCCCGGGCACGGACGGAGACGACCTGCTCGACGTAAGCACGGCGGTGTCGGGTCCGGAAGGAGTCCTCGGACCGGGCGAGTCGGTCCCGTTCGGCCTCCAACTCAACCTCATCCCGTGGACCGGACCGAGCACGCTGGAGGACCTTCCGGACCCCGAGGCGTACAGCGCCACGCTACGGATTCACGTCGAGCGAGAGTCGTCGGACTCCGGCGACTAATCGGGCTGGTGCCGTCGGTACGCCGCGCGAGGCGGTATCTGTGCGGCCGCTGACAGCAGAGGAACTATGTGCGGCGGGGCAGTATCGACGGTCGATAGATGAGTCCCAGCGGTGCCGGCGGGTTGCTCGGCCGCACGTCAGCCTCGACGCCGGACGGCGGCGGCGAGGACGGCGACGCGCTGACGCGCGACGAGATTTTCGACCTGATGAGCAACCACCGCCGGCGGTACACCCTCCACTACTGCAAGCGGGCCGACGGCGCGGTCGAACTCGGAGACCTCGCAGAGCAGGTCGCGGCGTGGGAACAGGACAAGGAGATTTCGGACCTGACCTCCGCCGAGCGAAAGACCGTCTACACGTCGCTCCAGCAGACGCACCTGCCGCGGCTCGAACAGGCCGGCGTCCTCCGATACGACCGGGGCGAAGTCGAACTCACGGAGCGCATGGAGCGCCTCGACATCTACATGGACATCGTCCCCGAGAACTCGGTTCCGTGGGGGGTGTACTACCTCGGCCTCTCGGTCCTGTCGAGTCTCGTCGTGGCGGCCCTGTGGGCCGACGTGCTGCCGACGGGGACGGTCCCGCTTCTCGCCTACCCGACCGTCATCGTCGCGGCGTTCGGCCTCTCGGCGGCGTACCACGCCGTGACGAACCGTCGCTACCAGTTCGAAAACCTCGAACGGCCGCCGTAGGACGGGTCACGCCCGAGGGGCCGGCTCAGAGATTGAGCCACGCGTGCGTGTTGGTCTCGTCGAGCGAGTAGTAGTAGATCTCGCTGCTGTCGATGACGGCGTACGTCTCGATTTCGGGGTCGAAGATGACGCGACGGTTCGTGTCAATGGCCACGTCGACGAGGTCTTCGAGGGTGAGAATCGAGATGTACGGCTTGTTCGCGTCCGTCGGGAACTCGCCGCGAGAAATCCACTCCTCGTGGCGACTGTGCGAGATTCTCGTGCGGAGTTCCTCGGGGTCGCTTCGGTACTCGGTGCGGATGACGAGGCCGGCGAGTCCGAACAGCACCAACGCGGCCGCGGCGAGTCCGCCGTACTCGACGGGGTTCGGCGGTCGCGTCACGGTCCGCGCGACGGTCGTCGAGTGTCGCCGGTCGTCGGCCAGCGACCGTTCGAGGTAGTAGGCCCGCCCGGAGAACGCGAGCGGCGTGCTCGCTTCGAGCGTGCCGCTGTACGACCCCGTCTGGTACGTGACCGTGAGGTTGAGGCTCGTCCTGAACTGACCGACTCCGCCGGTTTCGGTCCGCTTTTGCTGGAGGTCGCGGTCGAGCGTGGAGACGTTGAGCGAGGGCGCGTCGACGGCGGTTCCGTCGGTGACGAGCGTCTGTTCGTCGAGGAGGACGGTCTCGTTCTCGTAGAACGGCGTGCCGTCGCGAACGCCGACGGTGCGCAGAACCAACCGCTGTGTGACGTTGACCGACTGGTTCGCGGGGACGTCGGTGTGGACGCGGAACGACACGTCGGGCGAAATCGTCATGAAGTAGACAGAGCGGTTCTCCAGCGTCGACCCGCGCTCGTAGAGCGTCGTGTTCTGGGTGACGACCGCCCGCGTGTCGACGCCGGTCTCGACCGACTGCACGTTCGTCTCTTCGGTCACCGTCTGCGTCGTCGGCGTGAGAAAGACGTAGCCGGCGGCGACCAGACACGCGACGCCCGCGATGGCGAGGACGGCGACCAGCACCCGAGCCTGCTGCGTGACGAAGAGTTCGAGGCGGTCGTCAAATCCCATTATCGAGAGGGGAGCGCGGCACTCGCGGGATGTACATACGGGCAGATAGTTCGAGGCGCAAGAAAACTTTTGTCCTAGCGACCGATAGGTTTTGCGAGGCAGTACAGTACATGGTCTCCGACCCCGTCGACAACGACCGAGCAGACGACATCCCGTCGTCGTTCGAAGCCTGGCTGGACCAGCGAATGAGCGAGACCGGTAAATCGCGCGACCAGTTGTGCCAGGAGTTGCTCGCGTCGCACTGGCAACTCAACGAGATCACGGAACTTCTGGGTCGCGACAGCCACGCCTCGGACGAGAGACCCAGCGAGGCGAAGAGCGCGACGCGCTCGCCGTCCAGAGATGATACGGAACCGAACAAGCCCGTGAGCGACGACGAACTAGCCGAGGTCCTCGAACTCATCGAGGGACTTCAATCGGAGGTCGATACGGAAGCACAGCGGCGCGCGCGCCTCGAACAGTCGGTTCAGACGCTTACGACGCGACTGGACGAGGTCGAAGACGCGCTCGACGAGGTCGAAGACCTACCGGCCGAACTCGACGCTGTCGAGTCCACGTTCCGCGAGCGACACCAAGCGCTCGACACGCGGTTCGACGACGAGTTCGACAACCTCCAGACGATTCTCGAGTACCTCGTCGAGACCGACGACCGCGTCGAGACGAAACTCAAGGAGATAGAGACGCAGTACGGGGCCGAGATACGGGAGATTCGGGCCGAACGCGAGCAGTTGCGTCGGGTGAAACAGGCCGCAAAGGAGGCCGATACCCACGAGGGAGACTGCGAACACTGCGGGGAGACCATCGACCTCGCGCTTCTCACCAGTCCCGAGTGTCCGAACTGTCAGCGCCCGCTGCACGGCGTCGAAAAAGAGACCAAGTGGCTCGTGCTCACCGACTACACCGTGACGGTCGCGAGTAGCGACGGGGGCACGCGGCGCGCGTCGGAGACGACCGCTCGACCCGACCGCGACGCCGCGCGGGACCCCGCGGACTCCGGCGGCCAACCGTCCGAACCAAAGCGCGACGCGTCCGGAACGTCCGACCGCCCGGTGAGCCAGAGTCGGGAAGCGGTCGACGAGATAATCGATTCGTTCGAGTCGGTATCGACCGGCGACGACGGGACGACCGGGACCGACGAGACGGCGGACGCGACGGGTGCTATCGACCCGGACGCGGCGATAGACGCCGACGAGAGCACGTTCGAGTGGAACGAAGACGACTTCCGGTGAGGCGCGACGCCCGCCTCAGCCGAGCGATAGCGACCCGTCGGCCTCGAACTCTATCGCCGCGTCGAACAGGGATTTGAAGGTCCGGAGCGTCTGGTCGTCGTGTCGCGCCGGGTCGACGTGGTAGTGGGCGCGTGCGCCCGCCGAGGAGACGCGATTCGTGAGGATGTGGAGGAACCGGAAGAGGCGCTGGTCGTTGTTCACCGCGGCGATAAGGTTCGAAAGCGAGTGCACACAGAGCGTCGATTGGACCGACGACTCGCCCCACTCGTTCAGCGACTTCGTGATGAGGAGTCCGATGCGACGGAGGTCCGTCGCCTTCGTGACGGTCTTGATAGTTATCGGCAGGTCGGCGGCGTCGATTGTCCCGGAGGCGTCGTACGACTGGACGCTGATGAGCGTCTGGTTTTCGACGCTCCCGACGCGGTAGTTGTTGAGGATGTTGAGCTGTTCTTCGGGCGTCGTCTCGACGGACACGAGAAGCTGGTTTGCGCCCCCCGAGTCGCCGGTCATGAGCTGCGTACAGAGGTTGTACTCCGCGGCGGTCTCCGCCGGGCCGACGACGAGGATGTTAGACTGCTCGGACACGAGGTCGAACACCGCCGCCGCCTTCTCGTCGAAGTTCGCCTCGTCGAACGGCGTGTCCGAGCGGTCGTCGATGAGGTCCCATTCGGACGCCTCGTCGTCCGGTAGCGACGCCGACGGACCCTGCTTCCGCCGAATCGACTCCGCGAGTTCGGAGAGCGTCGATGGCGTCCGGTCGGTCGTCGGTCCGTCCTCTCCCGCCGGCGAGGCGGTGTCACCCGATTTATCCGAGGTCGGCGTCCCGTCTTCCACGCGGTCCGCAAGGTCAGATAACGACGGCGAGTTCTGTATCTCGGTGTCGGAGTCTCCCGACTCCGCATCGTCACGGTCTGCCATAGTGGCCGATGGGTGTGAGCATGGGTTGCGAGGGAGTTCGTGAAGCGGTGGCGACTGGGCGGGAACGAGAGCGAGAACGTGCCCTGTTCCCAACGTGTTTCACTGTTTTGAACTCGTAGGGGGTTCACTTAATGTATGGGGCTTTGCCGGCGAAAGACAGGATAGCGTTATACACCGTCTCGGGGGGACAGACGAGCTGATAAATTTCGTATGGGAAGACGAATAGATATCGAGAGTGGGATTTCGCCTGCTCGAATTTATGGTCGAAATCGGCGTTTCAATATTGATATATTCAGACAATACTGACTGTTTCTGGAATCGGGTTCGAAGAATCTGTGGACGAGGGTTCAGAATACGCAATAACCCAAATGAGTATAAGTTCGTGGATTTCTTCTCGATAGGGAAGATTTCGAATCTGATTAGCCAGCTTTTATCTAGTTCGTAGAGTTCGTCAAGCTGTAGATTCCACTCTGGCGCGAACGTGGGGGCGCACGACTACGTAGTAGAAGTTCTCATATTTGCCAATACTGTCGTTAGGTAAAATCGACCCGGACCGGGTATCGACCAGCCGAGTCAGAAAGTCTACTGTGTTGGTTATTTGCCGAATCTGATGCCGTCTTCGACCAGTCGAAGGTTTCGTTCCCGGTCGATGTGCGGCTTCAACCAGTCGTACTCCTCGATTTGGAGGATGAGGTCCGCTTGGAGGTTCCGCCACGCGATGGCGTAGATGGGCGATTGCCCCCACGCGCGGAGTTCGGGGATGAACTCGTCGTAGCGCTCGTAGTGGCCTTCGAGGCGTTCGAGAGCGTCGACCACGTAGCCGGCGGCCTCCGATTCCGTCTCCGCGCCGTCGATGGCCCGGTTCAGTCGGGTTTCGAGCCCCTCGACGGCGCGTTGCATGTCCTGTGCCGCCGTGCCGTCGGCCTCCGGAAGCGAGTCGATGATGGGCTTCGGAACGCCGAGCGAGAGTGGTTCGATAGCCATACCTCGAACTGGGCGGCAAGGCGGCAAAAAGGCGGCGACGGTCGCAGCACGGCGCGGACGAATCCGACACCACGACGCCGTGTCGGGATGGCGGTGTCGAACAGCGTCACCACTCGTCACCGAGAACAGCGCGCCGGGGTGCCTCCGAAGGCCGTCCCGACCTCCGGTTGCGGCGCGTCGCTCTGTTACGCGTTCGTCTCGTCGGTCCGCGCCCTGAGTTCGGATTCGACGAGGGCGTCGAAGTCGACGCCGTCTGTCCGGTACTGGTCGCGGTTGTCGATGACGACCAGCCCCTTGTCTGTGATTTCGTACAGCCCGGAGTTCGGCGCGGGCCCGACTCGCGCCAACAGGTCGTAGTCCGCTAAAATCGGCAGTCGCGTGTTGATGTACGAACGGTTCTTATCGAGGATATACGAGAGATTCACGGCGGTGTTCCGCCTCCTATCTGAGAGTGCCTCGAGGATATCGAAGTCAGTTGGGACGGCCAACTTCATACATGGTTGTTCGTAGCCGCTGTTAAATAAACAGCTTATTGCGAGGGCCTACGGCCGGGTTCGCGCGGCGAGGGGCGATAGGGCGGCGATTTCGGGTCTTACCGATGGTCGAGCGCGTCGCGTGCGAGGCGCAAGTCCTCGATAATCCGCGTGTGGCGGTCGATTGCATCGTCGATATGCCGCGCCGTCGCCGCCGTGTCGACTCCGGCGTCATCGTGGTACTGCGCCTGCAGCAAATGCGACTCCAAGGCCCGCGACGTGGAGTCACTCGCCGCCAACAGCGCCTGGGTAATCGTCCAGTCTACCGTCCCGTCGTCGGGGAGTTCGTCGAACTCCAACCGCTCCCCCTCGTATCGTTCTGCCATCATGGCCCACGTTGGGACGTTATACTATTTAAAGTTATAGCGACGTGATAATTCCGACGTTTCGGGTTCGATAGGAAACCCACTATACGTACCATTTACTGGCGTTTCGGAGCCGATTAACGACGGCGATAAGTATATCAAAGTTAAGTAACTTCACCCGGTGGCGGCGAGATGTCCTGCGATTTCCGAGGCGAGTCGGGGACGCGTCACCCGCCCCGCGTTCGCGTCACCGCTCTTCGACGTGTCGAATCTCGACGCCGATGCCGCGCGTGGACTCGACCAGTTCGCGGCCGCCCATCTCGGCGCGGCCGATGGCGAACGCCTTCGGCCCCTCGACGATGACCTCGTCGCCCGGCCGGATGTCCTCGTCGGCGTCGACGACGCCCGGCGCGAGGACCGACCCGTGCGGGACGAACCCGTCGATTTCGACCGTCTTCGTCGGCGCGTCGCTGTCGCGCCACACCTTCGCACCTTCGAGCGTAAAGGAGAGCACGCCGTACTGCGGGACCATCGTCGCCAGCTGCTCGCCCGCGTCGTTCCACACCTGCAGTTTGGGGTAGCGGCTCGTCATCTCCAACTCCACGTCGGAGAAGAGCGCGTCGCCCGCGTCCGGGCCGAGTTGGTAGTCTGCGAGCGCCTTCACGACGTTGTGCTCGCGCTCCTCGCGGGTGAACTTGGGCGCGCCGTCGAGCGTTCGCATGAGGTTCCCGATGGACTCCGTCGTCGTCGGGTGCTCCGAGACGGTGAACTCCACGTCGAGGTTCAGGTCGTCCGCGACGCGCTCGACGATTTCCGTGTAGGCTCCCGGCGGGACGTGGGCGATGATTCGCGGGTAGTCGTTGCGCTCCAGATAGCGTCGGAGCACCTCGGCGACGAACGACTTCTCGTCTTCCGACCAGTCACCCGTGACGACCGAGTCGTAGTGCTGGGCGGGGTAGGTGAGTTCGAGTTCCTGCGGGACGACGCCGATGGGCGAAGTCATCGACACCATGTGCGCGCGGTACTGCACCGCCTCGTGGAACTGCCGGTGGCTCTGGGACTCGCTGTAGGGTTTCTTCGCCGAACACGGCAGGAGCACGAGCGGGTGGTCGAAGCGGTTCCGGTAGCGCTTCGTCACGCGGTCGGCGAACCGCTGAATCTCCACGCGGTCGATGGACTCCTCGGAGGCCGCGGTGAGCTCCGAGTCGCGGATGACGGGAACCCGCTCTTCCATGAAGCTGTACTGCTGGTCGAACCGCCGGAACAGGGCGGTCAGCCACTGGTCGTGGCGGGCCTGCCCCTCCACGTAGTCCCGGAGCCGACCGTCGCGCACGCGGCGGCGGACCCGCGCGAGTTCGGCGCGCAGGGCGTTGGCGTTGTGGTCGGCCGCGTCGGCGCGGGTGAACTCGGAGGCAGGTTTGCGGCAGGCCTCGCAGGCGCAGGGGAGTTCGTCGAGGTCTTCGAGGAAGTACTCGCCGTCGCTCGTGAGGTAGAACCCTTCGAGGCCGCGGGCGCGGGCGAGTTTCTCGTCGACGAGGTCGACGCCCGCGTAGACGAGCAGCGAGACGTTCCGGGGCGTGGCGACGCCCGAGAGCATGAGCGCCGTGTCGGCGGGCAGGTTCTCCTTCGCCTCGATGACGTTGTCGCGGAAGGCGCGCGCGTGGCCGACGAAGCCCTGCGCGTCCGAGAGGATGTAGGCGTCAGCGCCGTAGTCGGCGGCCGTGTCGGCGGTGACGACGGCGGCCGAGGGGAACTCCACGTCGGGGTAGTCCACCGAAAAGGACTCGCGGACCTCGTCGGCGCTCCCGGCGGGAAGCGAGCGGTGAGGGAGCACGGTCAGCACGTCGTCGGAGCCGTCGGGGAACTCGCGCTCGGCCGCCCAGAGGCTGCCGGCGTCCGCGAGCGCGTCGTCCACGACCGCCGGCGTCGTCACCGAGTCGGAGAGCCGCAACTCCCCGATTCGGGCGGCGCCGTCGCGGGCGTGAACCTCGAAGTAATCGGTCATACCCGCTTTCGGCCCCCGATAGGCAATTAACTTGTCTTCTGCGGGCGCGCCGAAACGGGGGAACGCCGGGAGTCTTCGTAAACGGCGAGCCACGCGAAAAACAGCGGAAACGAACGGACTACTCGTTTGACCGGCCGTCTTCGACTTCGATGCGCTGGGGTTCTTCGGTTTGCGCGTCGGCGTCGGCGTCGTCACGGCCGCCCAGTAGCGACGATTGCAGGTTCTTCGCGAACGACTCGACCTGGTTTCGGAGCGTCTTGACCTCCGTCTCGAACTCCTCGACGGAGCGCTCGACGTAGTGGACTCGCTGGATCGGAATCCGGCGGACGACGTCGTTGCCGCCGGCGTCCTCGTCGAGTTTGACTATCCAGTGGTCCTGAAAGTAGGCGATGTTCTCGTTTTCGACGCGTTTCTCGACGGTTCCCTCGTCGGGGTCGTCGTAGACGATTACCGCCGTACCGAGGTCTGTGTCCGTCATCACGGGCCCTTGTATCCAGACACTGGTATGTCTGGTGGCACGGCGAACCCGCCGGCGACCGAGCCCATCGGTTCGGCCGCTCTACTTCCACCGAGCCTACCGAATTTAGCCCGCCCCGCCCGAACGACCACTATGAACGCCCCCGACCCCACCGGCCCGTGGTCGCGCGACCGCGTCGACGACTTCCTCGCCGACGCGACCGTCCCGATTCGACTCTCGTGTCGCACCCCGGCGGACGACCTCTGGATGCTCTCGCTTTGGTACGAGTGGGACGCCGAGGCGACCGAACTCCGGTGTGCCACCGCGGCTGACGCCGACGTGGTGCGATTCCTCCGCGCCCACGACGACGTGGCGTTCGAAATCTCGACGAACGACCCGCCGTACCGGGGCGTCCGCGGCCGGGGAACCGCGACCGTCGAACCCGACGCGGAGAAGGCAGTGCTGCGGCGACTCATCACGCGGTATCTCGGCGACACCGACTCGGAACTGGCCGAGCGACTGCTCTCGCCCGAGCGCGACGAGGTGATGATTCGGATTCGGCCCGAGCGGCTGCATACGTGGGACTACGCGGCGCGGATGCGTTCGTCGGAATAGTCGGCTCTGTTGAGGCAGTCGGTTACTGGTGGATTGGTGGAGGTGTGCTGAACTCAGGGACGCTTACCGACCCGACGGTCGCTCACCTGTGAGCGAGAGGTAAGCCTCACCAAGTAGGACGAAAGCGAGGATACCTGCGGGGGCACTCCACGTCCCGCCGACATCTAACGTAAACAGTAGAACTGCGACGAGTAATCCAGCGACGAAGAACAACAGTCGTGATTTGAGCGAGTCGGGGTTGGAGGACCGGTCAGGCATTGTACTGGATGTGGTATTCAAGCATCAAAGCGTTATGTCGAATCGAAACCACGAGTCGTGCCCGGGGAATCTCCGCTGTACTGTCCGAAAACTGTGGAAACGCATCCTGTCGGAGGGTTCGCTACGAGTAGGGTGAAAATAGATAGACGTGACACGCTCAACTCACCGCTCGATTCGACACCACTGCCCGTCACACTCTGTGACGGTCAACAGCGCAAAATAACCCCAAAGCGGGGCGCGTGCCGCGCGGGGGTGGCTTTTGGCCCGCGCGGCGTACGAAAAAGGGTGCCTCTGTGTGGTGGTGGGCCGGTGCGTCGTCAGCGGGATTACCGACGCCGGACGGCGACGAGCGCCGCCGCGACGAGCGCGACGAGGGCCGCGACGAGACCGAAGCCGGGCGCGTCGGTGGACGACTCGCTCGTCGTCTCCATCGACTCGTCGGTCATCTCGGTCGTGGGTTCGTCGGTCATCGTCTCGGTCGGCTCGTCCGTCATCGTGCCTTCGACCGTGTAGTCGGCGGTCGTGACGACCGCGCCGCCGGCGGCCACGTAGGGCCCGTCGTTTTCGCCTTCACCGGTCACGAAGTCGTAGGCCTCGTTGCCGTTGGTGTCCATGTGCGCCATCGGGACGATGGTGCCGGACTCCTCGAGCGGCGCGTCGAGGGTGATTTCGACGTTCTCGTGGGTGCCGGGTTCGAGGTACGCGGAGGTGCCGCGGACGCTCTCGAAGACCTGGCCCTCGGTGACCGTCGCGTCGTGGACCGTCACGAAGCCGCCGTCGTGGAGCGTGACGGACTCGACGGTGACGGTCGTGCCGTCGCCGGACTGGTCCATCGCGGTCACGACCGCGTTGACCGAGGTGTGGGCGCTGGCGACGACCGCGCCGCCGTCAGCCGTGAAGGGGCCGTCGGACTCGCCCTCGCTGGTCACGAAGTCGTAGGCCTCGTTGTCGTTGGTGTCCATGTGCGCCATGGGGGTGAGCACCTGCGAGGAGCGAATCGGCTCGTCGAGAGTGACTTCGACGTCCTCGTGGACGCCGGCGGGCAGGTACATCGAGGTACCGACCACGCTGTCGAACACCGCGCCGCCCGACAGCGACGGGTCGTGAATCGTCACGAAGCCGCCCTCGGAGAGTTCGACGCGGTCGACCACGACGGTCGCGCCGTCCGAGGACTTCATCGTGTAGTCGACGCTGGCGGAGACGGTCGCGTTGCCGCTGTCGACGACGGCGCTGCCGTCAGCCGTGTACGGACCGTCCGCCTCGCCTTCCGATTCGGGGAAGGTGTAGGTCTCGTCGCCGTCAGTGTCCATGTGCGCCATCGGGACGACGGTGGTCGTCTCGTTCAGCGGCGAGTCGAGGGTGACCCGCACGTCGCGGTGCAGGCCGGGTTCGAGGTACGCGGAGGTGCCGCGGATGCTCTCGAAGACCTGTCCGTCGGTGACGGTGCCGTCGTGAATCGTCACGAAGCCGCCGTCGGGCAGGTACGCCGAGTCGACGACGAGGGAGTAGCCGCCGGTGGCCTGCGCGGTGTAGTTCACGCTCGCGGTGTCCGAAGGCATGGCCATCGCGGTGTCGACGACGGCGCTGCCGTCAGCCGTGTACGGGCCGTCAGTCTCCCCCTCGGACTCGGGGAACGTGTACATCTCGTCGCCGTCGGTGTCCATGTGCGCCATCGGGACGAGCGTCGTGTTCTCGGTCACGGGCGCGTCCAGCTCGACGCGGACGTTCTCGTGGACGCCGGCCGGGAGGTACGCGGAGGTGCCGCGGATGCTCTCGAACACCGCGCCCTCGGTGACGGTCGCGTCGTGAATCGTCACGAAGCCGCCCTGCGAGAGTTCGACCCGGTCGACCACGACCGAGTCGCCGGTCGTGGGCTGGTCGGACATCGAGACGGTCGCGCTCGCGTTGACCATCGCGGTGTCGACGACGGCGCTGCCGTCAGCCGTGTACGGGCCGTCGGCCTCGCCGTTAGCCGCGACGAACGAGTAGACGCGGTCGCCGTCGGAGTCCATGTGGGGCATGGCGACGAACGTGCCGGACTCGCCGACCGGTTCGTCGAGGTGGACGGTCACGTTCTCGTGCGTGCCGGCGTCGAGGTACGTCGACGAGCCGACGACGCTCCCGAGGACGTTGCCGTCCGTGACGGAGGCGTCGTGAATCGTCACGAAGCCGCCGTCGGGGAGCGTGACGGAGTCGACCGTCACCGTCGTGCCGCCTGTCGCTTGGTTCTCGAAGGAGACGGACGCGGTCTCCTGTTGTGCCGCTGCGGCCGCCGGGATGCCCCCGACGACCACGACGAGTGTCATCAACACTGCGAGTGTGCGTCGCATGTCTCAGAGGGGGACGAATATTTAAAAGAAGATTTTCCGAACTGTCACCCAAATCTCTCCCCGTTGTGTCCCCAGTCGCCCGATTTCGGCGGCCAGAAGCCTTATCCGGCGGTCGGGGCGCGCCGATTCGTCGGCGCGAACGCGCCGACTGGCGAGGTCGATTCGCGCCCGAGAGTCGCGGTTCGAAGGCGGCGAATCGGGCCCGATGAGACGGGGTTAAATACCGCTCGTCCACCAACTATCGCTATCGGATGTCCTACACCTACTCGGGCGACGCGCACCTCGGGCTCGCGGCGTCCTACCGCGCCGACGACGACCCCTTCCCCACGGACACGTCGCTTTCGTTCCCGCGGCGGAATCACCTGCGAGAGGACGTCGACCTCATCAAGCGACTCCTGTTCCCGCGCTGTTGGAACGCGGGGCCGTGGGTCGGCGACGAGGAGCTCCTCCGCGACGCGGTCGCCAACTTCGCCGCGCTCTGTCACTCCGGTATCGCCCCCTACGCCGACGAGGACCCCGCGCCCGTCGTCGACGAGGTGGTCAGACGACTCCCCGACATCCGCGAGACGCTGAAGAAGGACGTCGAGGCGGCCTACAAAGGCGACCCGGCCGCGCGCGGCTACATCGAAATCATCCGGTCGTACCCCGGCGTGCAGGCGATTATCGTCCACCGCGTCGCCAACGCCTTCTACGAGGCCGGCGCGCCCGAATACGCCCGCGAACTCGCCGAGTACGCGAAGATGGAGTCGGGCATCGACATCCACCCCGGCGCGACCATCGGCGACTACTTCTTCATCGACCACGGCACCGGCGTCGTCATCGGCGAGACGACGACCATCGGCGAGTGGGCGCGCATCTATCAGGACGTGACCCTCGGCGCGCTCCACTTCGAGGAGGACGAAGACGACGAACACTCGCTCAAGAAGGGGTACAAGCGCCACCCGGACATCGGCGACAGCGTCGTCATCGGCGCGGGGACCAAGGTGCTCGGCGCGGTCTCCGTCGGCGACCACGTGAGCATCGGCGCGAACTCGTGGGTCACGGAGGACGTGCCGGACCACACGAGCGTCTTCATCTCCGAACACCCGACCCACGAGCGGAAACACCGCGACTGAGCGGGCGAAGGTGCGTCAAAACCGGATGGGAGCGGGAAAAATCGTGTTTTCAGTCGAACGTGATCCACGCGAGGAACACGAGGCCGAACGTCTCGAAGACGTGCAACAGCATCATCAGCCGCCAGGCGATGACGGGCACGTCGGTGCTGAACCACCCCGAGAGCGTCGGGTCGAGGATGTACATATAGAACGCCAGCGCGTTCTCGGCGAGGAGGAACACCCCGAACACGAGGAGTCCGACGGCGTGTTTGGACCTGAAGGTCAGGTAGTTTCGGGCCCACACCGCCGATAGTGCGAGTAGCACGACGACGTTGACGCCCGAGGAGACCGTCGCGACGTCCACCCAGATACTCATTCGTTCTCTCCTTTCCCCGTCATCCTGATATACGCTTTCCCAAATCTTTCCATAATCACCGCGTCCGTGACTCGCATGCTCAGTCCATTCGCTCGACGATCGTCTCGACGGTCTCCCAGTTGGCGCGACACCGCGGCGACGGGAGGTAGACCGCGCCGTAGTCGTCGCCGCTTCGCTGGACCACGTCGTTGTCCATGAGCACGTCGAGGTGGTGCCGGACGGTCTTGTAGTCGAGGTCGAGCGTCTCGGCCAGTTGGTTGGCGTTTCGCGGCTGCTCCTCTACGGTCTTGAGAATACGCACACGGTTTTCGCCGCCGCGGGTTCCCGTGAGCACGTACCAGAGGACAGCCTCCATCGTGTTCGTTGATACGTCGGGTGAACCTAAGAGCATCGACCGACAGACGCCGACGCGACCGACCGGGCCGGCGTTACTCGTCTGACAGTCCGGCGGAGTCGCCCTCGACGCGCTCGTCGTCTCCGTCGCTCACGTCGGCTTCGTCACTCTCGTCGGCCGACGCCTCGTCGCCCAACCGCTCGGAGACCGTCGAAAGCGACTCCAGCTCGACCGACTCGGGGACGCGGGCGAGCGCCGACTCGGGCCAGTCGTCGTGCGCCAGCGTGAACGCCGCGTCGGGGTTCTCCTCGACCAGCCGCGAGACGCCGCGGGCGGCCTGCTCGTAGGCGTCGCGGTCGAGTCGCTCGGGGACCTCGGCGGTGAGCGGGTACGTCTCGGAGAGCGACCGCGGGAACGGGCCGAACGGCGGGACGACCCGCCACGTCGCGTCGAAGTCGTCGCCGGAGGGAGTGCCGCCCTCGGTGAGGAGGACGTGGCCCTCGGCGGTCAGGCGGTCCATCCGGGCGTGGTGGCGCGCGACCTCGGGGCGGTGGGCGCTCTCGTTGGAGGCGTAGAAGAACGCGCCCTTCGAGGCGGGGTCCTCGCGTTCGAGCTGGTCGACGTGGTCGAGGAGGGCGCGGTAGCCGTCGAGCATCGCCGGGTGCGAACGGGCGCGCTCCTCGACGAGTTCCATCAGGTCGCCGTCGCGGATGGCCTGCTTGATGCGGCGGAGTTCGGCGAACGTGACGTGGAGGTTGTGCTCGGCGAGCAGTTGCTCCTGTTCTTTCGACCCCGCGGCCCGCAGGTCGTCGGGCGAGTACTCGGTACAGATGGGGCAGGTACACGGGAGATATTCGAGGTCTTCGAGGTGTTCGGTCCCGCGGACCGTGAGATACCGGCCGTCGCGGGCGTAGAGGGCGTAGGCGGCGGAGTCGAAGAGGTCGCAGCCGAGCGCGACGGCGAGCGCGAGCATCATCGGGTGGCCCGCGCCGAACAGGTGAACCGGGGCGTCGACGCCGAGGCCGCGCTTGGCGGCCGCGACGGCGTCGACCATGTCGTCGTAGCGGTAGGCATTCATCATCGGGACGACCGCGCCCACGGGGAACACGTCGAGGTCGGTCGCGTCGGCGTGGCGGCCGGCCTCCTCGCGGAGGTCCGGGTAGGTCGACCCCTGAACGGGCGCGTTCACGAGCATCTCGCCCGTGTCGGCCGCCTCGGCGTCGGCGAGGGCCTGTCTGGTGATTTCGAGGTCCGTCTCGGCCTGCTCGCGGGCCACGTCCGGCGGCGTCGGGATGTCGACCGGGGTGGCGATGTCGGTCCCGATGTCGCGCTGGAACTGGAGAATCTCCTCGGTCGTCGTGTCGATTTCGCCGTACTCGGCGAGTTGGAACGACCCCGAGTCGGTCATGATGGCCCCGTGGAAGTCGAGCATCTCGTGGAGGCCCACGTCGAGGGCCTCCTCGCGGAGGTGCTCGTTCGTCTTGATGATGTAGGAGTTGGTGATGAGGATGTCCGCGCCGAACTCGGACTCCAATCGCGCGGGCGAAATCGTGTCGATGTTCGGATTGACGACCGGCAGGAGGGCCGGCGTCTCGACGGTGACCCCCGCACGCGGGACCGACAGACGGCCGATTCGGCCGGCGAGGTCCCCGTCGCGGAGTTCGAAGTGGTCGCGCATGGAGTGGCGTTTCCCGAGCGCGGCGGTAAGGGTTCCGTTCGCGGGTCGGCCGCGCGCGAAAACAGACGCGCGACCGGAAATCGGTTCACGCGTTGAAATGTTCTAGAAAATATACAGCAAGGGTATCAAACGTGATTTTTTGGGCGAACAGTTTACAAAGAGATTAGCAGAACTGGGAAACCAGATGTTAGCCAACCTATCGCCACTCGAAGTAACCGCGCTCGCCGTCGCGCTCGTCGGGCTGATACCGGTTATCACGCAGTACAGAGACGAGACGAAGCTGTTCGCCGCGGGGTACGTCATGCTCGTCATCGGCATCGTGGCCACGAACGTCGAGGCGCTCTTCCTCGGGTCGGTACTCAACTTCGTCGAGCACGCGGTCGGCATCGGCCTCGCGGGCGTGACGTTCTTCGCGGCCGCGTACGTCCGCCGGAAAAACGTGATCAAAGGCGGTGAGGGCTCGTGATAATCGACGCGTTCTTCGACGCTATCGGAACCCTCGGGTTCATCGGCGCGGCGGTGCTGGCGTGGCTCAACTACCGCGACACCGACGCGGAAGCGTCGTTCTGGCTGACGTACGCGTTCGCTTCCGTGCTGGCGATTCTGTGGATGGCCAGCCTCACGCTGGAAAAGGTCGGTATCTATCCCGAGGTGTTCGACCTCGCGAGTTCGCCGCTCATGACCGCCACGGTCGCCGTCTTCGCCATCGGCGGCACGGCGACGCTCGCCATCGTCGCGGACATGAAGGAGCTCGTCAACAGCGCCGAAGAACGGCGGCGCGAACTCGACGCGCTGACGACGGACCTCGAACGGCAGGCAGAGAACTACGGCGACGCGATGCAGACGGCTGCCGACGGTGACCTCACCGTCCGCGTCAACGCTGAGAGCCAGAACGACGCGATGCGTCGCATCGGTCGCGGGTTCAACGAAATGCTGGAGGCCATCGACTCGGTCATCGTTCAGATACAGACGTTCGCCGAGCAGGTCGACGACGAGAGCTCCGAGGTCACCGCGAGCGCGGACGCCGTGAAGACGACGAGCACGGACGTGGCGAACAGCATCGAAGAGATTTCGGCGGGCAACGAGACGCAGCACCGGAACCTCAACGCCGCGGAGTCCGAACTGAGCAACCTCTCTGCGACCATCGAGGAAATCGCCTCCTCCTCCGAGGAAATCGCGCGGCAGTCCCAACAGACCGTCGGGCGCGCCAAGGAGAGCCAAGAGGCCGCCAGTTCGACCATCGAGAAGATGGAGCAACTGGAGTCGCGGTCGACCGAGACCGTCAGCGAGGTCGAAGACCTCCAGCAGTCGGTCACGCAGATCAGCGAGGTCGTCGACCTCATCGACGACATCGCGGAGAAGACGAGCATCCTCGCGCTCAACGCCTCCATCGAGGCGGCGGGCGCGGGCGACGCGGGCGAGGGGTTCGCCGTCGTCGCCAGCGAGGTGAAGACGCTCGCCGAGGAGACCGCCGAGGCGACCCAGGAGGTCGATTCGCTCATCCGCGACATCGAGAAATCGACCGAGAACGTCGCCGAAGACACCTTCGAGACGCAAGACGAGGTCGAAGCGAGCCGCGAGACCGTCGGCGAGACGGTGGACGTGCTCGAGGAAATCGTCCACAAAATCGAAGACAGCAACGACTCCATCCAGTCCATCAGCAGCGCCACCGACGAGCAGGCGCAGTCGACCCAGGAGGTCGTCACGATGATGGACGAGATAACGAACCTCAGCGACCGGACGGCCTCCGAGGCCCAGAACGTCTCCGCCGCGGCCGAAGAACAGACGGCCGCGACCCAGCAGATTGCGGCGTCGTCCTCGTCGCTCTCGGAGCGCGCACAACAGCTCAAGTCGCTCGTCTCGCAGTTCGACTCCGGACGCGCGGCGGGCGGCGCACCGGGCCGCGAGACGGCGACGTCCGCGGCCTCGACCCCCAACCGAGCGATGCGGGCCGACGGGCGCGGCGACGACCGTCCGAACTGACCGACGCCCGGCGACCGCGCCGGCGAGCGACCCCGACGAACGTTTTTCCGCCGACTCGCCGAACGCCCGATATGGAACCGGTCAACGAGTCCGACCTCGACTGGAGGGTCCGCGACGGCGTCGAAGGCACGTTCAAACAGAAGCGGCTGGGCGCGGCCGCCGGAAGCGACCACCTCGGCTGTAGCCTCTACGAACTCCCGCCCGGCGCACAGCCGTGGTCGTACCACTACCACGCCGCGAACGAGGAGGCGCTGTACGTCCTCTCCGGGCGCGGGCAGGTTCGCCTCGGCGGCGAGGTCCACGCCCTCTGCGAGGGCGACTACGTACCCTGCCCGACCGACGAGTCAGGGGCGCACTGCGTCGTCAACGACGGCGACGAACCGCTCCGGTATCTGGCGATGTCGACCATGCGCGACCCCGACGTGACGATACATCCGTCCATCGACAAAGTCGGCGTCTACGTCGGCGCGCCGCCGGGTCGCTCGGCGGACCGAACGGTCTCGGCGTTCTACGACCACGAGTTCGACGGCGACGACTGAGTCGGCGGTGGCCGACTCGCACGGCGGGGGCGACGCGCCTACGCGCCGACGCCCCAGAAGAAGGCGATGCCGGCCACGGTGACGACCGACAGGAGCAACTGCAGCGGCGCGCCGACGCGGAGGAAGTCCGAGAACGTGTAGCCGCCGGGGCCGTAAACGAACAGGTTCGTCTGGTAGCCGACCGGCGTCATGAAGGCCGTCGAGGCCGCGAACGTCACGGCGAGGACGAACGCGAACGCGTTGGCCCCGATTGATTGGGCGGCGCTGGCGGCGACGGGAATCATGAGCACGACGCTCGCGTTGTTCGAGATGACGCTCGTGAGCAACCCGGTCGCGAGGTAGAACACCCACAGGACGCCGAGTGCGGGGAGGAACGTCGCCGTCGAGGCGACGGCGTCACCGAGGAGCGCCGCGGCACCCGTCTGTTGAAGCGCGACGCCGAGCGGGATGACGCCCGCGAGCAGGAAGATGACGTTCCACTCGACCGACTTGTACAGTTCGTTCGGTTTGAGCACGCCGGTGAGAATCATCGCGACGACGCCGCCGAGCGCCGATACGACGATTGGGAGGACGTTGAACGCCGGGAGCGCGACGACACCGGCGATGATGGCGACGGCGAACGGCGTCTTTTCGGTTCGGTAGTCGGTGTCCTCGAACTCGTGGGCGACGATGAAGTCCTCGTTTTGGACGAGTCGCGTGAGGCTGTCGGGCGGTGCCTGCACGAGCAGCGTGTCGCCGACGCGGATGTCGATGTCCTCGAACCGGTCGCGGACGACCTTCCCGCGGGTTCGGAAGGCGAGGACGTTCGCGTCGTAGCGCTGTCGAAACGTCGAACTGGCGAGGCTCTCGCCGACGAGAAACGAACCCGACGGGATGACGACTTCGACCATGACCGGCTCTTCTTCGCCCGGGTGGAGCTCGCTCTCCGAGCGGGGCCCGCCGACGAACGTGAGCCCTTCCGAGCGCATGATTCGTTCGAGCGTCTCCCGGTTCGTGCGGAGCCGGAGCGTGTCGTTCTCGTGAATCTCCTTGCGGGCCAGCGGCTCCAAGAACTGCTCGCCGTAGCGGATGAGCTGTAACACGTCGATGTCGAGGTCGTCGTTCCCGAGGGCCTCCTGAACGGTCTGGCCGATGAGCGACGAGTCCGCGGGGACGACCACGTCGGCGAGGTACTCCTGGAGCGCGTACTCCTCGAGGAGGTCGTCCTCGGCGGGCACCCGCTTCGGGAGCAGGCGGACGCCGACCGTCATGAGGTAGACCGCGCCGACCACGAAGACGATGACGCCGAGCTTGGTGAACTCGAACATGCCGAAGGCGTGGAGGCCGAGGCCCGGCGACTCCCGCCCGAGTTGGGCCGCGATGTCGCTGGCGAGGATGTTCGTCGAGGTCCCGATGACCGTCAGGGTGCCGCCGAGCATCGAGGCGAACGAAAGCGGCATGAGGAGCTTCGACGGCGAGGTCTTGCCCTTGTGCGCGAGGTCTGCGACGACCGGGACGAGGATGGCCACGACCGGCGTGTTGTTGATGAATCCCGACACCGGGCCGGTGACGCCAATCGTCGCGGCGAGTTGCTTCGTTTGGCTGTTGCCGGCGTACTCGGCCATCTTCCGGCCGATGAGTTGGACGATACCGGTTCGGTTGACGCCAGTGCTCAAGATGAGCATCGCCAACACGGTGATCGTCGCGGGGCTGGCGAATCCCGAGAGCCCCTCCTGCGGGGTGATTTGCGTCCACGGCTCCAGCACCATCAGGAGGACCATCACGACGATGGCGGTCACGTCGATGGGGAGCCACTCGGTGGCGAACAAGACGAGAGAGAGGAGGATGAGCGCGAAGACGACGAGCATATCCACCGTGACGGCCGCCGGAACCAGCCCCTGGACGGCCGACACGAGTGTGGAGAAGAACACGTCTGTTCGAGGGGACAGCGAAGGAAAAAGGCTGGTATCGCCGGCCGCTCAGAACAGCAGCCCGGTCGGGACCTCGCCGGGGTTCATCTCGGCGAACTTGAACACGAGGTACGCCAAGGAGAACAGCGTCGCGTTGTACGCGCCGTGGATGAGCGCCGGGACGGCGATGTTGTCGGTCAGCTCGTACGCCGTGCCGAAGACGACGCTCGGGAAGAACAGGATGCCGATGGTGACGAGTCGACCGCCCGCGCCGCCGGTGAGCGCGACGTAGTGAATCGCCGCGAAGATGGCGCTGGCGAGGGCGATGCCCGGAACCGGGCCGAACGACTCGCGGATGCGGTTCTGGACGACCCCGCGGAACAGCAGTTCCTCGCCGGGGCCGATGAGGAGGAACGACGCCGGGACGAGGAGCAACAGCACTTCGGGGTCCTGCGCGGCGATTTCGGTCACCTGGTTCGACCCCGCTTGGACGCCGAACGTCGAGACGAGGAACGCGCCGACGAACGCCGCGACGAGCGCCGTCACGTAGCCGAGGACGACCGCGACGACGTCGCGGAGCGACGGGACGGAGACGCCGAAGTACGAGCGTCCGAGACCGCGGTACCGACTGTAGGCGACGGCGACGCCGCCGAAGGCGATGCCCTGCAGGAGAACCAGCGACGTGACGACGAGCGCGAGCGGTGTCAGTTCGATGCCCGCGCTCAACGCCGCGAACTGCGTGATGACAACGAGTATGGTCCCCACCGCGAGACCGCCGCCGCCGAGGGCGATGGCCGCGAGGAAGGACCGAACGGGGTCGGGGAGGCGCGTCGTAGTAGCCACAATCGACCCCTTGGGGCGCCGGCGTCAAAATCCTTCTCGCCTCGGAGGGGGGTTCGAGACGCGAACGCGGGGTGCGCGGAACCGACCGCGCTACTCGCCGGCGAGTTCGTAGTAGAGCACGCCGAGGACCGTCCGCGCGTCGCGGACCTCGCCCGCGAGGACGGCCCGCTTGAGGTCGTCGTAGCCGACCGTCGTCGGGCGGATGCTCTCGTTGAAGTCGAGGTTCTGGTCGGCGCTCGGCTCGCACCCGCGCGCGACGAAGTAGTGGTGGACCGAGTTGGCGATGCCGTTGGCCGGCTCGACGGTCACGAGCGGTTCGACCGCCTCGGCCTCGTGACCGGTTTCCTCGGCGAGTTCGCGCCGGGCGGCCGCGGCGTAGTCGTCGTCGTCCGGTTCCGTGCCGCCGGCGGGGAGTCCGCGGTTCGTCCGGCCGACGGCCTGTCGCCACTCGTCGATGACGACCACGTCGCCGTCGGGCGTGAACGGCAGGACGACGACCGCCGCCGGCTCGTCGACGTAGTGGAAGTCCGTCTCGGTCCCGTCGGGGAGCCGAACGTCGTCCATGCGGATGTCGAAGCCGGGACACGAGTAGTCGATGCGCGTGTCGGTGGTCTCCCACGCGAGGTCGTCGGCGGGGGCGGCGAGACTGTCGTCAGCCGTCTCGGAGTCGTCGCTCATGGCATCACGTGCCGGCGGTGATTCCAAAAGCGTCGCGGTGCCCCGCTACCCAGCGTCGTCGAACGAGACGGTCGCGAGGTCGGCTTCGAGGTCGTCGACGTACTCGTTGTACGCCTCCACGAACGCGACGAAGTCGCCGGCGAGTTCGCGCACGTCGGGTGCGGCGGGCGGTTCGTACTGCGACAGCAGGTAGATGCCGCCCTCACCACCGACGCGCAGGTACGACGCCCGCGGGCCGTCCCACTTCAGCTCCCAGCGCGTGCCGCCGACCCGCTGGGTGAACGTTCCGTACTCGCCGTCGAAGCGGTTGAGTTCGCCCGCCATGGTGTCGGCCACCTCGCGGATGGTCGAGACGAGTTGGTCCCGCTGGGCGACGATTTCCTCGGTCGTCGTGACCGCGGGGAACTCCGTCGGTACGTCGTCGAGGACGCCGTCGAGCGACTCGACGTGCTCGTTGTACGCCTCAACGAACGCCGGGTAGTCCTGCATCGCCGTTCCGAGCGCCTTCGGCTCCGGGGGCTGTTTGGTCGAGACGACGTACGTCTCGCCGCCCGACTTCCCCTTGAACCGGAGGTACTGCAGCGCGCCCGCCTCGTACTTGAGCGTCCACGTCCCGCGGCGCGTCTTGAACGTCTCCTGGCCGTAGTCGCCGCCCTGGAGGATGGCGAGTTCGCGCGCGATGGGTCCCGCGTGGGCTTCGACCGCGGCGACGACCTCGTCGCGGTTGGCCGCGACGTCGTCCACGCTCGTGATATCGAACGAGAGGGCGTCAGTCATTGTCGGAGGGTGGGGGTTGGAGGGGATAAGTTCGTTCGTCGCCGGTTTTATCACCGATAGTACACGTCTCGAACGTGATGAGCCAACACAGGGCAACGATTGGTGGGACAATCGGGGGCATGGCACAACGGGCGAACCCGGCGTTCGCGGGCGGCATCGTCGCCGTGTCGGTAGTCGCACTCGCGTACGCGGTCACGCTCGGGTCGCTCCAGCAACACACGTACGTCCACGTCATGGCGGGACTGCTCTGGACCGGGACCGACCTGTTCATGGGGGCGATTCTCGGGCCGGTCATCGGCGGGTTGACCGACGAACAGAGCGCCGCGGTGTTCGAGCGCCTCACGCCGAAGACCTCGTTTTTCCTCCCGTCGATGGCGCTCGTCACCATCGCCGGCGGCATCACGCTCGCCCAGCGACTCGGGGTGTTTCCCCACGCCGAACCGTGGCTCGCGCTGTTCACCGCCGCGAACCTGATTCCGGTTCTCCTCCTGCTCGGGTGGCGGCTGAACGCGTGGCGCGACCGACGCTGGCAGGTCGTCTTCGCCGTCGCCACCGTCGGGTCGCTCGCGTGGGTCGCGACCACCATCGGCGACTTCCAGATGACGACCCCGGCCATCGTCGTCGCGCTCGTCATCGTCACTATCCTCTCGGTGCAGGGCTTCGGCTTCCTGATGCCCGGCGAGATACGGATGTACTTCGAGATGACCTCCGAGGACCCCGACCCCGGCGTCATCTCGGCCATCGGAAAACAGAACGCCATGCTCGGCGGCGTGCAGGGACTGTTCCAACTCGTCCTCATCGCCGACATGGTGTACCTCCGCTACGGCGGGTTCTGACCCGAACCGAGGTCAGTCGGTCCGGCGGAACACGCGGAGGGTGTCGCGGTCGCCGCGCTCGCAGGCGACCTGTTCGAAGCCGAACGGCGCGAACACGGCCTCCCAATCGCGGTAGTAGAGGGGGAAGTCGTACTCGTCGTCGTTGACGCCGCGGTCCTCGGGCGGGACCGACTGGTCGCCCTCGTTTTCGACGGTGACGAAGTAGTCGCTCGCGCTCCGGGCGAGCGCCTCGAACACCCACGCGTCGTCGGGGTGGATGTGCTGGAGCGTCTCGATGGAGTAGACGGCGTCGAACTGGCCCGGGGAGAACTCCTCGGCGACCTCCTCGATGGCGGCGGCGTGGAACGTCCCGCAGTCGGCGAGGTCGGGGTAGGCGTCGGCCATCACCTCGAAGCAGTCGGGGTTGATGTCGACGCCGTGGAGGTTCTCGAAGCCGTGTTCGCGGAGGTGCGAGAGGTGCCGACCGGGACCGCAACCGAGTTCGAGAATCGACGCCGAGGGGTCGAGACGCGCCTCGAAGACGCGCCGAATCGACTCGCTCGTCTCGTTCGGCCCGTAGTACGCGTAGTACTCCGGCGAGAACTCTCCCGACCGATTCGCCCACTTCCGACGAACGTCGTTAGCATCCACGGTGTCGGAGACCGTCCGGCCACGCGTAAAGCCTCGTCGGCCGCGACCGACCGGATTCGACGGTGAGAACTGCCGATACCACAGCTTATCGAGGAATCACCGTCGAACCACTAGGCGAGCGCGGGTAGAACCGACATACCAGAACATTCGTCTACAAATGTCGATGATTCAGAAACATATTCAATAAAATAACCCCGTGACAACACGACCCTCACAAGTCTTATCCGTAAAGGGCGTGTGTGTTCAAAAGCAATGGCGAAAGGAAACGTTGATTTCTTCAACGACACTGGCGGCTACGGTTTCATTTCGACGGACGATGCTGACGACGACGTGTTCTTCCACATGGAAGACATCGGCGGCCCGGACCTCGAAGAAGGCACGGATGTTGAGTTCGACATCGAGCAGGCCCCCAAGGGCCCCCGCGCGACGAACCTCACGCGCCTTTAAACTAATTTAGTACGCCGCGTTTTCGCGGCAGAACGATAACTCACATTTTGCGTATATTCGACCGGCGAGCGACGCGTTCGCGGCCGGTCGGCTACGCGACCTATCCACGCACCACTCAGAGCGCGTCGGCCGCGCGAACTACTGACTCAGAGCGTGTCGGCCGCGCGGGCCTGCTCGGACCGACGGCGCGCCTGTTCGAGTCGCCGGTCGGTCGCCCGAGAGAGCGACCCCGGAAGTTCCCCGCGCGCCTCGGCTAACCGCTCAGCCACGCGTTCGAGCCGCGACGCGACGGTGTCGAGGCTCTCGTCCGCCCGGCCGCGCTCGCCGGCCTCGGCGCGTTCCGCGGCCCGGTTCGCGGCCTCGGCGACCGATTCGAGCGCCTGCGCCAGCCCGCGGACCGCGTTCGCCTGTCCGTCGCTCGTCGCCGTTTGGGTCGAGCCGTTCGAGGTGGCCGTGCCCGACGAGTCGCCCGAAGTACCCGAGTCGTCCGAGTCGTCGCTGTCGCCGCCGTCTCTCTCGTCGGCCGCCGCGACCGCCGCGGCCGTCTCGGCGGCGATGTCGGCGAGGAAGGTCGCGAGCGACGCCTTCCCGGTCCGCGGGTCGTCGATTCGGACGCTCGGAATCGACGCCGGCGCGGACCCGGAGTCAGAATCCGAGTCGTCGCCCGCGGCGCTCGCGTTCGGGTCGGGGTTCACGCGGAACGCGCCGATTTCGTCGTCGCTGTCGCGGACTTCGACGGTGTACGCGCCGCCGCGGTGGACGTAGACGGCGTCCGGCCCGGACAGCGGCGCGTCGTACAGCCGCCCGGCGAAGTCGTCTTCGAGCGCGAGCGACGTCAGGTCGCGGTCGGTCCCGTCGGCGTCGACTTCGACTTTCGTCGCCGACTCCCGGGCGACGAGCGGGATTTCGCCGCCCACGCCGGCCGTGGTGAGCGTCTCGCCGTCGTCGCCGTCGGTGGATGACGATTCGGTCTCTGTCGCGGACTCCGACCCGGGCCCCGCGTCGCCGACCTGAACCGTCTCGCTGTGTGGTGCCGAACCTGCGCCGTTCACCGTGAGCCGATGCTCGCCCGCGGGGACGTCGCGGAGGACGCCGAGACCGCCGAACGTCGGCGCGGCCTCCGGGTCGCTCTCCAAGAGGAGGACGGACTCGACGCCCGACTCGCGGGTCGTCACGCCCTCGCCGTCCGGCGCGTCGGCGTCGGTGACGGCCTCCGTCACCCGGACGAAAAGCGTGTTGAGCGCCGAGGGCTCGTCGACGACGTCGTACCGCTCGGCGAGGGCGCTGCGGTGGGTCGGGTCGGTGATGTCCGCCGCGGGGTCGGCGTAGCGCGACTGGCTCCACGGCGTGCTCGTCGTCGTGAGGTGGCTCGCAATCGCGTCTTCGGCGAACGTCGGGACCGCGAACTCGAAGCTCAGTTGCGGCCCGGTGAACTCGGTGATGTGTTCGACCTCGCCCGCGGAGACGAGCGCGTATTCGATGTCGGCGTCGGCGTCCGCGTCGCGCTCGCCGGTCGCCTCGGGCCCGAACACCAACCCCGTCGACCGCGCCGGGAGGTCCGTCGGCGGCGACGACAGCGCGTCGAACGACCGCACCGTGAGCGCCTCGCTGACGAGGGAGTCGCGGGTGACCGACGGGAGTCGCTCGTCTTCGTACACCGGCGCGCCGTCGAGTTCCGGAACGACGTAGGGGAGGCGCGCGCCCTCGTCCCGCGGGAGGCCGTAGGCGATGGGTATCTCCGCGGCGTCCTCGATGCGGTCGAACGCCCGGTTCGTGATGTCCGCGAACGTCCCGCCCGTCGGGAGCCGCTGGAACCGGTCGGCGCGGTCGTTGAGCGACAGCGCGCTGGAGTGCGACCCGAGTTCGGAGAGCACCCGCGGCGGACGCGCGGGGTCCGGGTCGAGGAACTCGTTGTTCGGCACCGACCGCGAGTGCGAACTCGCCACGTAGAGTTGGGGGACCGGCTCGTCGTCCGCCGTGTCGACGAAGACGTGCAGCACCTCCCAGTCGTGCCAGTGGAAGTTCGTCGTGAACTGGTCGAACACCGAGTAGAACCAGTACTGCACGGTCGTCAGCGACGAGTCCTCGTATCGAACCACGTTGTAGAACACCGTCGGCTCCGGCGCTCGCTCGCCCGTTTCCTCCTGTGTCGCGTGGTAGCCGTCGAAGGCGTCGAAGCCGTCGACGACCGTCTCGCCGTCCCGGTCGCTCGCGTACGACCGCGGGTCCGTCGGGAACCACGTCTCGTCGGCGTCGAAGTAGAGCGTCGGCGCGAACCGCGCGGCGAGGTCGCGGGCGACGTCGGCGTCGACGCTGGCGGTCGGGGCGGCGGTGCTGGCGGTCTCGGTCGAGTCGCCGCCGAGGGCCGAACACCCGGCGAGCGACCCGAGGCCGGCGCTCCCGAGCGCGGCGAGGAACGCCCGTCGGTCGAACGCGGGTCGGTCCGTCATCTGTCTATGTGGTGGAGTCGAGGACGGAACAAATCTCTTGTGTCGTTCGGCGACGGCGGGTGCGGGGCCGGTAGTGGGGCCGGTAGCGGGGCCGTCGATGCGGCTCCGGCGGCCGCTCAGAACTCGCCGTTGATGATGTCGGCGACGTGCTGACGGTCGAACAGCTGTTCTTCCTCGGGGATTTCGGGGTACGGTCCGCCGTCCGAGGTCGGCCACGCGCCGAACTGCTCGGGATGGAACTGCTTGGCGCTCATCTCCAGTTGGAAGAGGTTGAGAATCGGACCCTGATAGCGCGCGCCCTGCGGGTAGACGCGGCCGTTCTGGACCGCCGAAATCTCCGCGGCGACGGGGTCGTCTTCGAGCGTCGCTCGGAGGTCGTTCATGCTGACGTTCGGCTGCATCCCGCTCAGGAAGAGGATGACGTCGGGGTCTGCCTCTAAGAGCGCCTCGAAGTCGACGTTCGAACCGGACTCGATGGAGCCTTCGAACGCGTCGTGGGGTTCGAGCGGCCGAATGTGTGATGACATAAAGCCGGGGTTGCCGACCGTGTACGCCCAGATTTGCTTTTCGATGTCGGCCGCGGTGAGAAGCACCACGCTCGGGCGCTCGTCTTCCGGCGGGAGCCGTTCCTCGATGGTGGCGAGCACGTCGTCGTGAACGGCCGAGAGCGCCTCGTAGCGCTCCTCTTCGTTGAGTACCTGTGCGACCTTCTCGAACTGCTCCCACAGCGTGTAGTACTCGTAGTCGCCGGTCCACTCGTCGGTCGGCGACGCGTGACGACCGCTCAGCGAGTTCCCGAACCACGGCGAGATGTTGTCGTCGACCTCCTCGATGTCGTCCATGTCCCACTGTTCGAGCTGGACGACCCACGCGGGGTCGGCCAGATGCACGTCGCTGTCGAGTTCGTAGAGCTTCTCCTTGCTCGTCTCCCACGAGGGATACAGGTCCGCCCAATCGACCTCGACACCCGGGAGTCGCGCCGTGAACTGCTTCCACGTCGTGTCGTAGTACTCCGGCCCGTTGACCGCGTTCACGTCGTCGCCGCGGCCGAGCGCGAACGCCATCCCCGCGTGGTGGGTCAGCCGCGTGAAGATGCTCTCGGGGACCGA
>NZ_AOLJ01000019.1 GCF_000336775.1 Haloferax gibbonsii ATCC 33959
TGTGTATAAGAGACAGCCGCCGTACTTCACGTAGTCGCGCCGCGTCAATCCCTTCCGTGGTGTCTCGTCGCGTTCCATAGTTTTTTAGGCCAGCCTAAAATAGATAATTGCTTCGGTTCCCGGACGACAGCGGGGCCGTCACGAGCGCGAACAGCGCCTCGTCGGCTCGGCCGCGCGTCGGCTCCGACAGGAAACTGCGGGGGCCGGCCTCGCGTCGCCGCTTGGTGCGATTGGACTGCCTTCGGCCGTTCGGCCGATTCCGTGCTCACCTTGGGTCTGTCGGCGGCGAGGCGGCGGTCGAGCCGTCGGTACCGCTCGCCCTCGTTTGTTTTAGGTTGGCCTAAACTATTGAAGCTTTTCGGTTTGGTGGCGTGGGCGGCAGTAACCACTCCGTGTAACTCGATTGAATCAGTCGTTCTCGGCCTGTGGAAGACTCGTATTTCAAGCGTCTCAGGGCTCCCGTAGCTCTCTCCTAGGAGCATGAGTTCCGCATCGATCACGCCACTCACCGGTGAGTCGTCCAATACATATCATGCCACGAATATATTATATATCCTGAATGTATCCCACCAGACACTCTAATGACCAACCTTACTGATGCGATTCAACCGTATCTGTCCTCCAACGAGTCTATTCGCGCTGCTCGAGCCAACGACTCAAGCGCGGTCGTCGTTACAGACCGGCGCGTTATGGAGGTTAAACGAGGCTCAGACAGTCGAGGACGTGACCTCAAACTTGCGAAGAGCACGCTCATTACGGGACCAAACATTCTCGGTGTCAAAATCGTCGAGGAAGGGAGTGAGCGAGTGGACCTCCAAGGACTCGCCGCCGGGTTGGTAGCACTCGTACTCGGTTTGGGGATTTTCTTCGTCACCGAGCGTGTGAGCGGTGAGCTCGCAGGTCTTGCTGAACTCGTCGGACTGGCCTCGGCGTTCATTGGTGGAATCATCGGTGTCGTGTACATCTGGAACGCGGTCCAGACGAAGCAAGGCGCAGTCACGGTGAAGGTTATCGGCGATGACGGGGACGTGATTGAGACGATTTCGCTCGCGGAAGAAGAGGCGGATGTGGCAGCAGAGATCTCGAGTGTGATCGGAGCGTAATCAAATGAGTTCCTGTGACTTTGATTTCGGGGCTCCGTCAATTCAGATTCGAACTTCCCTCGCTGTCGCTCGGGCGTTCGAATCTTCAGTCGCCCAGACAACCGTTTCGGGGAGACTCGCACACGCTACGCGGTGCTCGTTGGCGTTGAAAGGGGTAGAAATGGGCCGGCTCAGATTCGAACTGAGGTTACGGCCACCCGAAGGCCGAAGGATACCAAGCTACCCCACCGGCCCGCATTTTGAGGCAAGCCACCGTCGCGTTTAACAGTTGTGATTGTGGGCCACCGTCAGACGGCGTGACACACCGCCGACCCCGCCTCAGTACCGCGAATAGGCCGCAGTGTCGAGGTAGTTGTGCGCGACCGTAATCGAGTGGTCGGCGTGGAGAATCTCGGGACCGAGTCGGACCCGCTCGTCGGCGGCGGCCGCCAGCAACTCGGCCTCCTCGTCGGTGAAGTCGTGGTGGTCCGAGAGGACGAAAAGCGGGTTTTCGGGCGGTTCGACCTGAACCACGGGGTCGCCCTCCTCGTGGAGTTCGACCACGGTCGCGTCGCGGGCGGCCTCCTCCAGCGTCGTCTCGAAGCCCATCCGGCGGATGGAGACCCCCGGCGACGACTCGGCGGGCATGTGCCCGATTGCCTCCTCGCGCTTCTCCAGCGCCTTGCGAATCAGGGCGGCGGTGGAGCGCTCGTCGGGGTTGAGCCGACGGAGTTCCGAACCTTCGAACCGGACGGTGTACTCGTCGCCGAGGACCAGATGAACCCGAACGTCCTCGCGGATGTCGTGCGAGAGGAAGAACGCGGCGTTGACACAGCGACAGAGCACGTCGAGTCGGCCGGCCCCGCCGGCGATGTCGTCGAGCGAGAAGTCGGGCGTCGTCGGCGCGTCGTGGCCGATGACGATGAATTGGCGCATGACTCCGATTCGTCGCGTGGGAACCTTATCGCTGTTCACTCGGGCGGGCGTGCGGGCGAGGGCGAAGCGACGCCCGCAGCGGGCGCGAATCTCCCCGACCGCGCACGTCATATCCGCCGGACGCTTACCTCAGGTAAGTGAGCCACAAATCCGGGCGCGACCCGATGGTCCGCCTGTTCGCCGAATACGGTCGCGAGAACCTGGCGTGGTTCGTCGTCGGGCTACTGGCGAGCGTCCTCGGGCGACTCGTCGCCATCGTCCCGGCGCTCGTCCTCGGGGTCGCCATCGACGCGGTGTTCTTCCGGAACACGGCGTACGCCCTCCCGCTGGTTCCGTCGTCGTGGCTGCCGACGACCGTCTCCGGGCAGTTCTGGCTGAGTTTCTGGCTCGTCATCGGAGCGTTCGTCGGCGGGGTCGCGCTCTCGTGGGTGCAGGGCCTCGGCCTCGCGGTCTACTCGAATCGCGTCCAACACGCCGTCCGCGTGGACACCTACGACGCGCTCCAGCGCCTCGATATGGCCTTCTTCGACGACAAGCAGACCGGGCAGGTGCTGTCGATTCTCGACGGCGACGTGCGAAACCTCCGGACGTTCCTCGACAGCACGCTCTCGGGCGGCCTCCAGTTGGTCGTCGCCGTCGTCGGCATCGCGGGCGTGCTGTTCTACCTGAACGCCCAGCTCGCGGTCGTCACGCTCGTGGCCGTCCCGCTTCTGGCCGTCTTCACCGTCTGGTTCATGCGGACGATTCGGCCGCTGTACCGCGCGCTCCGCGAGAGCGTCGGCGCGCTCAACACCCGCATCGAGAACAACGTCTCGGGGATGGAGGTCATCAAGGCCTCCGCGACCGAGGACTACGAGACCGACCGCGTCGCCGACGCCTCCATGGACTACTACCGGCGCGCCCTCGCGGTCGTCAGGCTCGACTACCTCTACCAGCCGTCGATGGAACTCCTCGCCGGCGTCGCGTTCGCCGCCACGTTCGCCATCGGCGGCGTCTGGCTCATCTTCGGCCCGCCCGCCCCCTTCACCGGGGACCTGCTCGTCGGCGAGTTCGTCACGTTCCTGTTCATGACCCAGCGGTTCATCGATCCGCTGTCCGGCGCGGGCCGCATCGTCAACTCCTACGAGAACGCCCGCGCCTCGGGCGAGCGCATCTTCGGGCTGGCCGACCGCGAGGCCGTCGTCCGCGACGCACCCGACGCCGAGTCTCTCGACACCGTCGCCGGGCGAATCGAGTTCGACGGCGTCTCGTTCGCCTACGCGACCGGCCGCGACGTGCTCCACGACGTCTCGTTCGCGGCCGAGCCGGGCGAAACCGTCGCGCTCGTCGGCCCCACGGGCGCGGGAAAATCCACCGTCGCGAAGCTCCTCCTCAGGCTCTACGAACCCACGGACGGAGCGGTCCGCGTGGACGGCCACGACGTGCGCGACGTCGAACTCAGGAGCCTCCGCGAGGCCATCGGCTACGTGAGTCAGGACGTGTACCTCTTCGACGGGACTGTCAGGGAGAACCTCCTGTACGGAGCGTTCGACGCGACCGAGACGGAGATGGTCGCGGCCGCGAAAGCCGCCGAGGCCCACGAGTTCGTCTCGCGGCTCCCCGAGGGCTACGACACCCGCATCGGCGAGCGCGGCGTGAAGCTCTCGGGCGGCCAGCGCCAGCGGCTCTCCATCGCCCGCGCGATGCTCCAAGACCCGCGGATTCTCGTCCTCGACGAGGCGACGAGCGCCGTCGACACCGAGACGGAACTGCTCATCCAGCGCGCGCTCGACCGCCTCTCGGCGGGCCGGACGACGCTCGTCATCGCCCACCGGCTCTCGACGGTCCGCCGCGCCGACGCCATCGTCGTCCTCGACGAGGGCGAAGTCGTCGAGTCGGGCACCCACGACGAACTCGTCGAACTCGGCGGCCTCTACGCGACGCTCTGGGGCGTCCAAGCCGGCGACGTGTCGGGCGTCTCCGCGGACATCCTCGCGCGACTGGTCGAGCGAAGCCGCGCGGCCGACGAGGCCGACGCGGACCGCATCGCCGACGGAGTCACCGCCGACGGCGGCGAAGGCGCCTGAGGAAGTCGTCAACCGACGCTAGGCGAAGAACGACGAAAGAAAACGGGGCGGGGCAGCGAAGCCGGGAGTCCGGCTTCGGCCGCGTCGGTGCGACTCAGTTACGCCGGAGTCGGGGCGGTTCCCTGTCCGGGTGCCGAACCGGCCTCGCCGCCGGATTCGGGCGTGGCCGGGGCGGGCGCGCCGGACTCCTTGTCGCCGGAGACGAGGAAGTCGGCGAGGTTGCCGACGAGCACCTCGTTGTCGGCCTCGTAGGCCGATTCGGGCGCGAGGAAGTCGGCGTCACCGATGGCGACGACCGTCTCGCTCTGGGCGGCGACCGTGTACGGACCGGTCTTGCGAATCGACTCGACGCGGGTCTCGCCGCCGGAGACGAGCGCCGGCGAGACGCTGTCGGCCGAGACCGAAAGCGGCGCGGCGTCGCGGAACACGACCTCGTCGACGCCCTCGGTCAGGGCGGTTTCGCCCTCGGGCGTGGCGTAGACGTTCTCGTAGTTGAGGTAGTAGTCGTGCATGTTGTACAGCGACGAGGAACCGAACGAGACCCCGTAGTCGGAGGTCAGCCCGGCGTCGCCGCCGACAGCGCCGGACGACACCGAGACGGTGATGAGACCGAGGACGCTCGTCGTGCCCGCGGACTGCGGGTCCCCGACGAGGGCGACGCGGCCGCCGGCGTCCTCGAACGACCGCAGGCCGGCGAGCTGGTCGCCGGTGTACGGCTGTTCGGGGTTGACGACGACGAAGGCGTCGGCCGACCGGAGCGAGGCGTTGAAGTTCCGCTGGGCGTCCTCGCGGGTGAGGTACTTCACCTGATGGCCGTTGGCGACGAGCGCGTCGACGAGCGGTTGCATGTCGGACTCGCTCACACCGTTCTCGTGGGCCACGTCGATGAGGACGGTTTTGGGCTCCGCGTTCGAATCCATCGTCACCTCGCCCGATTCGGGGCCGGGCGTGGCGACGAGTTCGTCCGCGTCGAACGCCTGTTTCGCGGCGTTTTCCGTGTCTGCCGGGGCGCTACCGCCGAGTTGGAAGGCGTAGGGTGCCACCGCGGCTCCGACCAAGATGAGGCCGAGCGCGACCGCGAAGACGACCGTCCCGCCGAGTAAGTTACGCTGAGACATTGCCGATCACCTCATCTTCGTACTGCACTTGTCCGTACACCATCAGGAACTGCGGCGCGCGAACGCCGTCGTACCCGATGGGACTCTCTTGGATGACGACCGACGAATTACCGTTCTGCGAGCTGAGAAGGATGATTCCCGAGCGGGTCGGGGGCTCCTTCTCGACGACCTCGTAGTTTTCGAGGCCGGCCTCGGAGGCGGCGCGGTCGATGGCCGTCTGAAGCGTGCCGATGTCGTCGGCGTAGCCGTTCTGCGTGGCGCGAGCGCCGGTGTAGACCTTCGCGTAGGCGACCTCCTCGCGCGACAGCGAGAGTTCGTCGCCGCGGTGGTCCATGACGCTGCCGACGAAGGCGTGCTTCAGCGTCTCAATCTGCGCTTCGCGGTGGTCGAGAGTCATCGACGCCTTGTCGGGGCCGGTGCGAATCTCGCTGGACGTGCCACCGTAGGGGGCCGACCCGCGGACGCCGACGCTCCCGATGACCGACGAGGGCGTCACGTAGATGCTCTCGGAGGGGAGCATCGTGTAGTACGCGCCCGACGCGCCCGTTCCTTGGACGCTCGAAACGACGGGCATCTCTTGGGCGGTCCGATTGACCGCCAAGTACATGCGCTCGGAGGCGGCGGCAGAGCCGCCGGGGCTGTCGACCTGCAGGACGACCGCCTTTATCGATTCGTTCTCTCGCGCTTCGTGGAGGTCCTCTTCCAGCTGGTCAGCTGTGTAGGAGGTGATGGTCCCGTCGACCGAGATGACCGCGACCCTGTCGGGGGTGGGCGCGGCCGCGTCGTAGACGACGGGGGCGAGGAATGCTCCAACCAGGACGGCCGCGACGAGGGCGAGGACCGAGATGGTCCGCGCCGACGCCGCGGAGGAGGGTTTTGATACCATACTTCGGACGTGACTTCTAGAGCGTGTGTCAAAATACTTGTCATCTCAAAAGACAGTTGTTCAGACAAGAACTCCGAGCGGCGGGTCGAAAATGCGCCGACCGCGCCCGGTCGCCACCGGAGGAAGTCGACGACGGTCGACCGACCTCAGTCGGTCAGCCCGTAGCCGCGCCGGAAGAGAACGACGTTGAGACCGACGACCCCGAGCGTGAGCGCCGTCAGCACGCCGAGAGACAGGTTCGGGTCGACCTCTGTGACGCCGAGGAAGCCGTAGCGGACGCCGTTAACCATGTATATCATCGGATTGAGGAGCGACGCCTGCTGGAAGGTCGCGGGAATCTCGTTGAGCGAGTAGAAGACGCCGCCGAAGAACACCAGCGGGCGCAGGATGAACTGGTTCATCATCGTCAGGTCGTCGAAGTCGTCGGCCCAGAGGCCGCCGACCACGCCGAGACCCGCGAAAAGCAGGGTGATGACGAGCATGAACGCGACGAGGTAGAACGGTCTGGCGACGCCGACGGACGTGAAGAACGCGCCGATGAGCGCGACGAGCGCGCCGACGAGCACCCCGCGGGTCGCGCTGGAGAGGACGTACGCGCCGACCATCGAGGAGTACGAAAGCGGCGAGGTCAGCGCCTCCTCGATGTAGCGGTTCCAGCGGCCGTGGAAGATGGAAAACGAGGCGTTCTCGAAGGCGTTCGAGACGGCCCCGAGGACGATGAGACCGGGGAGGATAAACAGGATGTACGGGACGCCCGCGATTTCGTTGATGCGCTCGCCGAGGATGACGCCGAACACGGAGAAGTACAGCACGTTCGTGATGAACGGCGGGACGAACGTGTTGCGCGGGCGGCGGACGAACCGGAGGACTTCGCGGCGGAGCAGGGCGTAAAAGCCGGTCACGTCGAGGCTCGTGAGGCTCACTGCTCGACCTCCGCGGTGGCGCGGCCCTCGCCCTTTCTCGTCATCTCGACGAACACCTCTTCGAGCGACGTGCGCGAGATTTCGAGGTCGACGATTTCGTGGCCGGCGCGGTCGAGCGCCTGCACCACGTCGGGAGCGACGAGGCCGCCCTGCTGGGCCGTCACGACGAGGCGAGTCCCGTCCAGTTCGACGGCCTCGACGCGGTCGTCGTCGGCCGCGAAGTCGGGGACCGCCGTCGGCGGGTCGCGGAGTTGGACGACGATGTCGTCGGTGCCGCGGTCCATCAGTTCCTCGGGGCTTGCGACCTCGATGACGGAGCCGGAGTCGAGGATGGCGACCTCGTCGCAGAGGCGTTCGGCCTCCTCGATGTAGTGGGTCGTGAGCAGGATGGTCGTCCCGCTGTCGTTGAGGTCGACGATGGTCTCCCAGAGTTCGTGGCGCAGTTGCACGTCGACGCCGGCGGTCGGCTCGTCGAGGATGAGCAGGTCGGGGTCGGTGATGAGCGCCCGCGCGAGCATGAACCGCCGTTTCATCCCGCCGGACAGCCAGTCGAACCGGGTGTCGCGCTTGTCGTAGATGCCGACGCGCTTGAGCACCTCGTCGGCGCGCTCTGCGGCCTCGTCGTGCGGAATGCCGTGGTATCCCGCCTTGTGTTCGAGCACTTCGCGGATCGGGAAGAATCGGTCCACGTTGAACTCCTGGGGCGCGAGGCCGATTCGGTCGCGGGCTTCGCGGTAGTCGTCTTCGACGTCGTAGCCGAAGACGCTCGCCTCGCCGCCGGTCTTGCGGACGAGGCCCACGAGGATGTTGATGAACGTCGTCTTCCCCGCCCCGTTCGGCCCCAACAGCCCGAAGAACGACCCCTCGGGAACGTCGAGGTCGACGCCGTCGAGGGCGCGGACGTCGCCGTAGGACTTCGTCAAGTCGCGTATCTCTATCGCGGATGCCATTCGCTGGTGCGTCGTCGGGCGTGGACGCGATTAAGCGTAGTGTCCGCGGAACGCCCCGTCACGGCGTGGCACGCCCGGTCGCCGGGGAAACCGACGACGCTCGAACCCCGCTCAAAGAGTTAGATGTGTTACCACGTGTCAAATTAGGGCCTAATATCCATCCGTACAGAACTAAGCCATTAACTAATATTATCATTATCAATCATTAACTATTAGTACCACTCGGCAGTCGAACCGGGTGAGGAGACATCCGATGGTAGTATCCGCAGCACACCACGCAACCGACCACTCGACGACCGCGACCCGAACCGACCGCTACCGACCGCCGACCCCACCGACGTAACCGATGACAAACCGCGACAACACGACCCGAACCGACACGACGACCCGCACGCCGACCACCACTCGCTCGACGACGACTCGCCCTCGCGCCGCGCGACGCTACCCCAACAACGAGGAGAACATGGACGCGCCGCTCGTCCCCTTCATCCGACAACCGGGGGAGGACGACGAGATGACGAGCATCCGGCGCGAACTGGCCGCGCTCCGCGCCCAACTGAACCGCATCGAGCGAACGATGCAGCCCACCGATACCCAATGAACCCGACCGAACTCGACAGCGACGTCTTCGCACAGGATGTTGACAACCAGAAGGCCCGCGAACTGCGGGAGATGCTGAACACGCAGGACTTCGTGTTCGCCCCCGGCATGTACCACGCCCTCGACGCCCGCCTCGCCGAGATGACGGGCCACGACGCCGCCTACATGTCCGGCTACTCGACGGTCCTCGGGCAGTTCGGCTTCCCGGACCTGGAGATGGTCACGATGACCGAGATGGTCGAGAACGCCAAGCGCATGGTCGAGGCGACGAACCTCCCGGTCATCGCCGACTGCGACACGGGCTACGGCGGCATCCACAACGTCCGCCGCGCCGTCCGCGAGTACGAGAAGGCCGGCGTCGCCGCCGTCCACATCGAAGACCAGACGACGCCCAAGCGCTGCGGCCACATCGCGGGCAAGCAGATAGTCTCCCGCGAGAAGGCCCGCGCCCGCTTCGAGGCGGCCGTCGACGCCAAGCAGTCGGAGGACACGGTCGTCATCGCCCGCACCGACGCCTACGGCTCCTCGAACGGCGACTGGGACGAACACGTCGAGCGCGGTCGCATCTACGCCGACGCCGGCGTCGACATCGTCTGGCCCGAGATGCCGAACCCCTCGCGCGAGGACGCCGTCGCCTACGCCGAGGAGATTCACGAGACGCACCCCGACCTGAAGCTCGCGTTCAACTACTCCTCGTCGTTCGCGTGGTCCGAAGAAGAGGACCCGCTGACGTTCCAGGAGCTGGGCGACCTCGGCTACAAGTACATCTTCATCACGCTGTTCGGGCTCCACTCGGGCGCGCACGCCGTCTACGAGGACTTCAAGAAGCTCGCCGAACAGGACGAGGAAGGCCAGTTCGACCTCGAACAGCGCTACCTCGGCCACCCGACCGAGAGCCACCACGAGCTATCGTTCGTCTCGCGGTATCAGGACATCGAGACCGAGTTCGACCCCGAGGCGCGCCGCCGCATCGAGGAGTCCGAAGGGTTCAGCGAGGAGCAGGCCGACCCCATCACGAGCAACGACGATGACTGAGCGCAGACACGACCGCGAGTTCGTGCGGACGTTCTTCACCTCGCCGACGGCCGTCGAGGGCGAAGACGACTCCGCGAAGATGCTCCGACGGGCGGCCGGCCTCCGCGGGATGCAGGCCCCCGACGTGTGGGTCCCCGACAACGAGGACGCCACCGCGCCGTCGATGCGCGACGAGGGGGCCGAGAACATCGTCGAAGTCATCTCCGAACACGGCTCGGAGTTCCCCGGCGAGATTCACCCCCGGATGGTCTGGCACCGCGACAGCCCCGGGACCCGGTATCAGGGCTTCCAGCACATGCTCGACATCACCGACCCCGAGCGGGGCGCGGTCGAGCACATCGACGGCTTCGTCATCCCCGAGGTCGGCGGCATCGACGACTGGAAGAAGGCCGACGAGTTCTTCACCATCGTCGAGAACGAACACGGCCTCGAAGAGGGGAGCCTCGCCATGTCGGTCATCATCGAGAGCGGCGAGGCCGAACTCGCCATGGGCGACCTCCGCGACGAGATGGGCAAGCCGACGAACAACCTCGAACGGCTGTTCCTCCTCGTCGACGGCGAGGTCGACTACACGAAGGACATGCGCGCCATGACGCCGACCGGCGAGCTTCCGGCGTGGCCGGAGCTTCGACACAACACCTCGCGCGGGGCTAGCGCCGCCGGCTGTATCGCTGTCGACGGCCCCTACGACGACATCCGCGACGTGGAGGGCTACCGCGAGCGCATGACCGAGAACCAGGCGAAGGGAATGCTCGGCATCTGGTCGCTCACGCCCGGCCAAGTCGTCGAGGCGAACACCTCGCCGCTCCCGCCGAAGACCGGCAGTTGGCTCCTCGACGCGGGCGGCGAGGAAGTCGAACTCGCGTCCGAAGACGGGGCCGAGGTGTACGACGGGGACCGCCTCTCGCTCGAAGCTACCGACGACGGCTACGAACTCCGGGTCGGCGGCGACACGCGGGAACTCACCGCGGACGAACTCCGCGAGGAACTGCTCGGCCTGACCTCGTACGTCCCGAGCATGGACGACATCGTCGACTCCATGGAGGAGTTCGAGGCGGCCAAGGAGGCCGGCCGCGGCGCTATCGCCATGACCCAGTCGGCGACGCTCCGCATCGGCGGCACCGAAATCGACATCGCCAAGGACCGCATGTGGGACGAGGCGACCTATCAGGCCGCGATGACGCCCATCAGCCTGTTCCAGGACGTGTACGAACACCGCCCCGACCAACACGAGGAGTTAGCGGAACGCTACGGCGCGGGCGTCGTCGAGCGCGCGATGGAGGTGGGACTCTAAGCTCGGGACGCGACTCCACCGCAGGGGTTCCGCCGTCGGCCCCGGGGTTCCGGCTTGGTCACGCGACGGCGTCCGGCTTCGTAGCTCCGACGACGCGCCCGCCCGAACCGTGGGGGCGGCGCGTCGCGCTCTTTTTCCACTCGACGCGCAGTTTCCGACTCGACACGACCCCGACCGACGCTATTCTCAAGTTCCGCCCGCGCGAGTTGACACGTGTGAACGATTCGACGAACACCCCGGCGACGCCCGTGGAGACGAGCGACAGCAACGGCGACGCGGACGAGTCGCTGGAACCCGACGTAGTCGTCGACTTCGAGTCCGTGGGCGTCGCGGACGAGGAGACGCTCGCGCGACTCCGGACGGTGAGCTTCTACCTCGACGAGGCGTTCGAGATTCCGGGGACGAACTACCGCATCGGCCTCGACCCGATTCTGGGGCTCGTGCCCGGCGTCGGCGACGCGACGGCCGCCGCGCTCTCGGCGTACATCCTCGTCGAGGCCGCCATGCTCGGCGTGCCGCGGGCGACGCTCGCGCGGATGCTCGGCAACGTCGTCCTCGACGCGACCGTCGGGTCGCTCCCGGTTGTCGGCGACGTGTTCGACGCGGCGTGGAAGGCGAACGCCCGGAACGTCCGGCTGTTGGAGGCCCGATACGACGACGCCTCCCCCGCGGCCGTAGAGGCCGACCGACGCTTCCTCTTGGCCGCGGTCGCCGCCATCGCCCTCCTGCTCGTCGCGCTCGGCGCGGCGACCGCGCTCGTCGCCCTGTGGGTGCTCGGACAGGTTGGACTGTTGTAAGTTACCAGTGCTCGAAACGAAGAAATCCGCTGTGTGAGTCGTTATCCACCCCCAAACTGTAAACTACAAGACATATATACGGGCTTGCAAATCATGGCGTATGGAACGACGAACTTTCCTGAAGAGCGTCGCCGCGACGGGAGCCCTCCTCACCACCGCCGGATGCATGGGCGGTGGCTCCGGGTCGCAGCCGACCGCGGGCAACGAGACGGGTAACGAGACCGGCAACGGCACGGCGGGCGAGACGACGGCCGACGTCGAGCCGGCCGAGGTCCCGGACCCCGAACTCGCCTTCCGCACCAACAGCGGCGTCCTCCGCGTGGTTCACATGGGCGGCGAGAAGATTACCGACGAGGCGACGAGCGAGGTCTACGTCACCGTCGACGACGAGCGCACCGCGACGTGGGTCGCCGACGGCGAGGAGGGGCAGGACTACCCCGTCTCGGTGGGTAACTTCCGCGAAATCGAGTCCGCCGAGAGCGGCTCGACGGTCGAGGTCGTCTGGGTCGGCCGCGCGGGTGCCGAAGAAGTCCTCGCCACCCACGAGGTCGCCGCAGAGGAGACCACGACGACCGCGACGACCAACGAGACGACCACGAACGGGACCGCCACCAACGAGACGGTCACCGAGACGACGGCCGCCAACGAGACGGTCACGACGACGAACGAGACGACCACGTCGTCGGACAACGAGACCAGCAACTGAGAACGACGGCCGACGCCGACGCGGACACCGGCGTCGGACGCGACGAGGCTTTTTTCGACTCGAAAGCGGTTCGACGTTCGCGCTGTCGCGGAGCAACGGGACCGCGATAGCGCTACGATACTCTCGGGTGGGCGGCGGCGGAACCGGCTCAGTCGTCGGCCGGGAGGCCGTCCGGGTCGGTCGCCGGTTCGGGCGCGACGAGACCGACGCGGACGCCGAGGCGACGACCCAGCGGGCCGAGCGCGTCGCGCTTCATGAACGCGAAGCCGAGGAGGATGAGCGCGAAGCCGACGACGGTGACGGGGCCGATGCGCTCGCCGAGGAACGCCCAGCCGGTGACGGCGGCGACGACCGGCGTGACGTAGTTGACGAGGCTGATTTCGACCGCGCCGATGCGGTCGAGCAGGACGAAGTAGGCGATGAAGCCGACGGCGCTGCACAGCACGGCCAAGAACAGCAGCGCGGCGACGACGACCGGCGACCACGCCACGCTCGCGAGGCCGGGCTCGCCGAGGACGGGGCTCGTGACGTGGAGCATGCCCGCGCCGAGGAGCATCATCCACGCCTGCATCGGAACGACGGGCGGGTTCCCGGGGAGCCGCTTGACGAGCACCGAGCCGAACGCCCACGCCGCGGCCGCGAGAAGGAGCAGGACGACGCCGAGGAGTTGGCCGCCGACCGACCCTGACGCGAGGGCGATGACCACCGTCCCGGCCAACCCCAGAAACACCCCGAGGAAGCCGAACCCGTCGAGGCGCTCTTCGGGCAGCATCGGCCACGCGAAAAGCGGCGTGAGGACGGGCGCGAGGCTGATGACGATGGCCGAGACGCCGCTCGTCACGTACCGCTGGCCGGAGAACAGGAGCGAGAAGTGCGCGCCGATGAGGAGCGCCCCGCCGACGAGGACGACGAGCCACTCGTCGCGGCCGCGGGGCCGCCAGTCCTCGGCCGCGAGCAGGCCGTAGGTGAACAGCACCACGCCGGCCACGTCGTATCGGAGGGCGGCGAACAGTACGGGCGGGAGGACGTCGAGGCCGACCTCGATGGCGATAAACGAGGTTCCCCAGAGGACCGCGATGGTCGCGAACAGTGCGAGCGTCCGATTCGTTTGCGTATTGATAGACACGAGATATCGACCGTAGACCCAGGTGTTGAAGCGGCTACCACGCCGCCGTACATCAAATTTCTCGGAGCCGAGATAGCACTCCACTCGGGTCGTGTTGACAAACATCTCTGAGCTGAGATACGTCGACAAGCCGTGCCGCGGCGACGCGGCGAACAAAGTAAGCTAGTTACGCGCGCCCCGATAGAGACCGAACATGAGCATCCTTGAGGACGCGCGAGCGCTCGCCGAGAGCGGGCCGGTCTGCGACGCCTGTCTGGGCCGGGCCTTCGCCGAGCGCAGTTTCGGGCTGACGAACGCCGAGCGGGGCAAGTCGCTCCGGGTCGCCGCCGCCCTCGACGCGGACGAGCCCTACGAGGCCGTCGAGACCGAGGACTGCTGGGTCTGCGAGGGGGCCTGCGCCGAGTTCGACGCGTGGGCCGAACGCTGCGCCGAGGCCATCGAGGACGTGGAAGTCGAGACGTATCAGGTCGGCACCCGCGCGCCGCCGCTCGTCGAGGAAAACGAGCTACTGCTCCGCGAGGGGGCGGGCCTCCCCGAGGACGCCGGCGAACTGTTCAAATCCGAGTTCAACCGCGAGGTCGGAAAGCGCGTGGGCCGACTCACCGGCACCGAGGTCGACTTCACCCGACCGGACGTGCAGTTCCTCCTCGACATCGAAGCCGACACCGTCGAGGCGCAGCTCAACTCCGCGTTCGTCTACGGGCGCTACCGGAAGCTCGCGCGCGACATCCCGCAGACCGAGTGGCCCTGCCGCGAGTGCGACGGCTCGGGCTACAAGGGCAAGGAGCCCTGCGACTACTGCGGCGGCTCGGGCTACCTCTACGAGGACAGCGTCGAGGGCTTCGTCGCCCCCGTCGTGACGGACGTGATGGACGGCGTCGACGCGAAGTTCCACGGCGCGGGCCGCGAGGACGTGGACGCGCTCATGCTCGGGACGGGCCGGCCGTTCGTGGTCGAAATCATGGAACCCCGCCGCCGCACCATCGACGTCGAACAGCTCGAAGGCGACATCAACGCGATGGCCGAGGGGGAAATCGAGGTCGAGGGGCTCCGCCTCGCCACCTACGACATGGTCGAGCGCGTGAAGAAACTCGACGCGAGCAAGGAGTACCGCGCCGCCGTCGAGTTCGACGACGACGTGACCGACGAGGAACTGGGGGCCGCGCTGGACGAACTTACCGGCGCGACCATCGAGCAGTACACGCCCCACCGCGTCGACCACCGCCGCGCGAGCATCACCCGCACCCGCCACGTCTACGACGCCACCGGCGACCTCGAAGACGCGCGCCACGCGACCGTCGAAATCCACGGCGAGGGCGGCCTCTACATCAAGGAACTCGTCTCGGGCGACGAGGGCCGAACCAACCCGAGCCTCGCCGGCATCCTCGACACCGGCGCGGTCGTCACCGCGCTCGACGTGATTGCGGTCGAGGGCGAGGACGAACCGTTCGAGGACGACGACTTCTTCAAGGACTGAAACGAAGCCCCGGGGAACCCCTGCGAACGTCGCCGCAGACCGCAATCTCTAATTCTCGCCCGCGACACCCGACGAGGTATGCACATCGGCGTCGACGAAGCCGGAAAGGGACCCGTGTTGGGTCCGATGGTCGCCGCGGCGGTCCGAGGGGACCCCGACGCCCTCCCGGACGGAATCGCCGACTCGAAGCGACTCGCTCCCGAGCGCCGCGAGGAACTCGCCGCGAAACTCCGTGACCGAGACGACGTGGAAGTCGGGGTCGCGTTCGTCGAACCCGAGACCATCGACGACCCCGAGACGGACATGAACCTGCTGACCGTCCGAGCGCAGGTCGAGGCCGCCGCCGAGGTCGCCGTCGACGCCGACGAACTCGTCTGCGACGCGGGCGACGTGAGCGAGTCCAGATTCGGCCGCCGCATCCGCGAGGGGTTGGCCGAGGCGGGCGTCGAAGTCGAAGTCCACGCCCAGCACCGCGCGGACGACGAACACGCCATCGTCGGCGCGGCGAGCATCGTGGCGAAGGTCGAACGCGACCGCCGAGTCGAGGAGATTGCCGCGTCGTACGGCGAGGTCGGAAGCGGCTACCCGAGCGACGGGACGACCCGCGAGTTCCTGCGGGAGTACGTCCGCGAACACGGGATTCTCCCGGACTGCGCGCGGAAGTCGTGGTCGACCTGCGCCGACCTCATGGCCGCACACGAACAGTCGTCGCTGGGCGATTTCTGAGTCGGCTCGGGAGCGGCGGTCGAAAAAGTGGAGGGTCGGTGGTTCGAGGGCGAGTCGCGGAGACGGCTCACCGCATCTCGGCGAGCGCGACGTACGAGCCTTCCTGCGCGGAGAGCCACGTCGTCAGCAACTCGTCTTCTGCGAGTCCTGCGGGGAAGATGGTGCACTCGTCTGGTGCGTCCTCGTACGGGGCGACGATGGCGACGAACTCCTCGTCGTCCGCGGGGGCGGAGCGTCGCGGAGCGTCCGGCCGGGTCGTCGTCGCGTCCGTGTCGTCGCGTCGAAGTGGCGTGTCTTCCATGAGTGGAGTGCGTGCACCGTGAGTACCGACGGGCGGCGGTTGGTCGGTTGCCGGTTCGGTCAGTATTTTATAGACAGTCTATATGATTCTGTCGGCGAATACGTCCCGATGAGGACGACCGAAACCGTCGCCGTCTTCTGATTCTGACATGGGGAACGATTGAGCGGTCGGAGAGGTATCAACTGCGAGAATCGCCACGGTGGTCTGCGGGCGGGGTCGTCGGCTCGCGGGGCTGGGCGCGTGACGGACGAGTGAGAGAAAGCGTCGGTCGGAGGTGGAGCCGACCTCAGCGGTCCTCGGTCAGGAGGATTCGGAGGATGTCACCGTACGCCGGGCGGGTGACGAGGACGCCGATGATGACACCGAGGATGGTGAAGATGGCGAAGCCCTGCAGGTCGCCGAGCGAGAGCACGGCGAGCGGGCTCATGGCGATGATGGTCGTCGCGGCGGCCGCGCCGATGACCCAGAAGGCCCGACGGAACCGCGACTGGAAGACCTTCCGCGACTTCACCGTGCCCTCAGCCATCACCTCGTCGGCGATGATGATGAGGTCGTCCACACCCGTCCCGATGACGGCGATGAAGCCGGCGATGACAGAGAGGTCGAGCGGGTAGCCGATGGCCGCGGCGAACCCGAGGAGGATGTACACCTCGGAGAGGCCGGTGACGATCATCGGCAGGGCGACCTGCGGTTTGCCGTAGCGGACGAAGACGACGCCGGCGACCGCGAGGACCGCGATGATACCCGTGATGAGCGAGTTGAACTTGAAGCTCTCACCCTGGCTCGGGGAGATGTACGACGAGGTGCCGCTGTCCTCGCCCGAGAGGTCGAGCTTGGCCGGCAGCGCGCCGGCGCGGAGGTTGATGGCGATTTCCTGGGCCTCGGACGTGTTGCGCGTCTGGAGCTGGAAGCTCGGTGCGCCGGCCCACTCGCCGGCCCGCATGGTGTCGGCGAGTCCGTCGCTCATGCCGAAGGCGTTGACGACCTCCCCGTTGACGACGAGCAGGAGACAGCCCTCGGTCGTGTTCTGTCCGCCGTCTTCCATGTAGGTACACCGAGTCCCGCCGTTCTGGGCGAGGCCGGTCTCGACGACCGCCGACTGGAACTCCTGTGCGGGTTCGTCCCGGACGGAGACGGGGACGAACGCCCCGCTCCCGACCTGGGACTCCTGTGCGGTCCCGATGGAGGTGAAGTCGGCCTGCGTCAGGACGGCCTCGCGCGTCTCGTAGGTCCGCGTGCCGTTCTGTGAGACCGGGTGATAGATGTCGATTTGGACCGTCCCGCGCTCGCCGACGAGGTCGACGACGTCCGACTGGTCGCGGTTGGGGACCTCGACGAGGATGAAGTGTTCGCCCGTCGCCGTGGTCACCTGTTGGACCGTCCCGCCGGAGAGGCCGGCCTCGTTGATCTTCGACTGGAGGACGCGGACCGTCTCGGCGCGGGTCGTCTCGGTGACGCCGTCTCTGACCTCGCCGTGGGCGTAGCCCGCGGCGTCGAGCGCGGCGGCCAAGTCGTCGGTCGTGGCGTTCTCGATGGTCACTTCGACCGTGTTGGACTCCGCGCCCACACGGGCGATGACGTCCGCGGCGTCGGCGCCGTCCAACTGAGCGGCGACCTGTCGCTCGACGACGCGGTCGGAATCGCCCTCGAACTCGACGTCCTCGGCCGTGACGCCGACGAGCGGCGCGCGGATGCGCGTCCCGCCGTCGAGTTGGAGGCCGAACTTGAGGTTCGTCGCGCCGCCGTCATCGGCGACGGGGCCCTGGGTCTGCCCCCCGATGGTCGGCGAGAAGAGGGCGAGCGTCGAGAGCAGGACGGCGACGACGAGGAAGATGACCCGCCAGTTGTCGCGGAGCGTGCTCATCGGGCCACCCCCTCGAACTTGTACCAGCGAAGGAGGGTCACGTTCAGCATGTAGGTGTTCATCAGGTCGGCGGTGAGGCCGAAGACGAGGACCGTTCCGATGGCGGCGAGCAGCTGAATGCCGAACAGCGTCGCCGTGATGGTCATGACGATCATCGCCGCGATGGACGTGAGCGTCATGGTGACACCGGTGCGCATGGCGCGCGCGGTGGACTCGTAGAAGTCACCGGACCGTCGGAGGACGTGGTTGTTCAGGAGGATGTCCGAGTCCACCGAGTACCCGATGAGCATCAGGAGGGCGGCGACGGTCCCCAGCGATAGCTCGATGCCGAGGAGGTTCATCAGCGCCACCGGGATGACGATGTCGGAGAACGCCGAGACGACGACCGCGATGGAGGGGACGAACGAGCGGAACATGGCGAACACGAGGATGCTCATGCCCGCGAAGGCGACCGCGAGGCCACCGAGGGCGAGCAGTTGCGTCTCGGAGCCGAAGTTAGCCGACACCGCGTCGATAGACCTGACTTCGAAGCCGGCGTCTTCGGCCTGCGTCTGGAGCTCGCTCGACGTCGCGCTCCCGGACTGGAAGGTCACGACGTACGTTCCGTCGGCCGCGACGGAACGAATCGATTCGGGCTGACTGTCGAAGGCCGCGGCGACCTCGCTTTGCGGGGCATCCGTTGCGATACGGAGTTCGGTCCCGCCGGTGAAATCGACGCCCGGGTTCACCGGCGCGCCAGTCGCGACGTACCACCCTCCGATGACCAGTAGGGCCACCGCGAGGACCGCGAGGGGGACGGCCACGAGTTGGCGATTCGTGTACCGGGTGTAGTCTACCTCCGGTACCGTAAACTCAACCATGGGTTGCGGTCCTGAGCGGTGCCGAATAAGGTTTCTTATCCGCGGACGGCCTCGGCCGTAAAACGGTCTGACGGGCGCGCGGCGAACCCGCGACAGGCCCATAATCGTTGGCCGACAATCGTGAGGTATGGCGACCGACCAGACGGCGACCCGCGTGGTCGTCTCCTTTCCCGACGAACTCAGCGCGTGGGGCCGCGACCAGCTGACCACCGACCACTTCGTGACCTACCTGCAGCGGGTCCACGAGGACGCCGCGCCGGGCGACGAGTGGGAGGAGTTCCTCGACGTGGGCTGTTGCGGCGACGCGTTGACGCTGACGCTCCGCGTGGAGGGGCTCGACCCCGCGGACGCGACCGGAATCGGCGAGGAGACGACCGTCGAGTTCGTCGAGCGCGAGGGGAGCGTCCACGGCGGGTGGTGCGTCCAGAGCGCGGACGGTCCCGTCTCCTCGACCGGAACACAGCGGTAGCGAGAGGCGAAGCGGGAGCGAAGTAGACGAGCGAGCGGAGGGCGGAAAAGACCCGACTCAGGGCATGTAGCGGACCGCGACGACGCCCGGCTGCGAGCGGACTTCGACGCGGTTCACGTCGAGTCTGGCGGCCCGCGAGAGCAGCCCCTCGCGGTCCGAGAGGACATCGTCGACGGCCTGTTCGGTCATGTCGTCGGGAACCGAGAGGACGTGAATCTCGCCGGTGCCGGCGCGTTCCTCCCGGACGAGTTCGCCGTCGGGGTTGTCCGCGGCGATGTCGCGGGAGTTCGTCGTCGGCGACTCGGTGGAGCGCTCGACGGAGACGGTCCAGCGCGAGTCGACCTCGACGAGTTGCCACGAGACGTTCATCGGCGGGTCGGGCGCGACGGTCCCGCGGACGGCTTCGTCCTCGGAGACGCCGGGGTTCGACGAGAGCGCGTGAACCTGCCCGGAGTGAACGTCCTTCAGGACGGCCGACTCCTCGTCGGCGGCGGTGACGAGAAACGTTCCCGTTCGCTCGGACTCGGATTCGGTCTCGGACTCGGTCTCGGTCATCACCCGGTGTAAGCCGCCGGGCCTTTTCCCCGTTTCGGGCGCTTTCGACCGCGTGTGCCACCTGTACCCACGGCGACGGTGGGCTTTTCTCGCGGCGCTTCGACGCGACTGACGATGCCCGCGCTCTGGCGGTTGACCCGGACCGAGACGGCCCGACGCGTCTACGACGCGCTCAAAGCCCGCGGACTCACGGCGACGCAGATGGACGAGTACGTCGCGGACGCCGACGCGGCGGACGTCGGCCGCGACCCCCCGGCGGGCGTCGAGATTCGCGCGCTCGACCCCGCGGAGGCGACGCGGTTCGAAGCCCGATACGACGCGTTTTCCGAACTCAGAGGCGACGAGACGGCGGTGTGCGCGTTCGATGGTGGGGCAGACGAGGAACCTGTGCTCGTCGGCTACCTCTTTCTCGGCGACCCCGGCCTGACGTACCGCGTCCACCCGCTGGAGGCCGACGTGACCTTCCCCGGCGGCTACGTCCGCCGGGTGTTCGTCGCGCCCGAAGCGCGGAATCGCGGCATCGCCACCGCGCTCGTCTCGCGGGCCGTCGCGGTCGCCGGCGAGCGGGGGGCCGAAACGGTGCACGCGCTCGTCGCCCGCGACAACAGACCCTCGCAGTGGACCTTCGAGAGCGTCGGCTTCCGAGTCGCCCGAACCCGGGCGTACTACCGGGTCGGGCCGTGGCGTCGCCGGCGCGTCAAACCGCGTTCATAGCGGTACAGAGTGCTCAGTTACGTCCCGAGCGCTCCGTTCGGGAACGTTGATATATAGATATTTGTTTTATATATACTATAGCGATTAAATTTATACTCAATCGGCCGAGTGTGTCGGACAGACAGGCATGACGGACGAACTCAGGTCAGCACTTCGCGGGAGGCTGGACGCGGTCGACGCGCGGGCGAGCGAGGTCGTGCGCTCATCGACGGGGGAGAACATGATTTCGCGGCTCGGGGTCGCGGACTGGTTGAGTCTGGGCGCGCTCTTCTGGGCGTGGGTCGGCGCGATACTGTTCGTGTCGGGCGAGCCGAACTGGGCCATCGTGGCCGTCCTCGTCGGCTTCGCCTTCGACAAGGCCGACGGCTACTACGCCCGCAAGACCGGGACCGCCTCGGCGTTCGGCCGACAGATAGACTCCTTCATCGACATCTTCGCGTACCTCGTGTCGGCGGCGCTCCTGTACCACGTCGCGCTCGCGCCCAACCCGGTCGTGAGCGCCGTCGTCGGGTTCGTCGTCCTCACCTTCGGCGGCCTGCGACTCATCCGCCACAACAGCGAGGGCTTCGGCGACGACTCGGGGACCTCGTACTACCGCGGGACGACCGTCGTCCACACGCACCTCGTCGTGCTGGCGAACTACTTCCTCCTCCAGTTCGTCCCGCCGTGGAACGGCTGGGTCGCGGGCGCGACCATCGTGGCGGTCTGCCCGCTCATGACCTCCGACTACAAGGCGTACAAGACCGACGCGGGGCACCTCCTCGTCGGCGCCGCCGGCGTCCTGACGGTCGTCGGCTGTCTCGCGCTCGAATTCGGCGTGATATGAGCGGTCGGACGCAGGGCTCGCGGGAGGCGCGGACGCTCGCGGTCGACCTCCACGTCCACACCGACGCCTCCTACGACTGCGAGATGTCGGTCGAGGCGGTGTTGGCCCGCGCCGCGGCGGTCGGCCTGGACGCGGTCGCCATCACCGACCACGACTCGGTCGGGTCGCTCCCGCGAGCGTTCGACATCGCCCACGAGTACGGCGTCCGGGTCGTCCCCGGCGTCGAGGTCTCGACGGCCGACGGTCACCTCCTCGCGCTCGGCGTCGACGACCCGCCGGCGAGGGGACGACCGCTCTCCGAGACGGCGCGGGCGGTCCGCGAGTCGGGCGGCCTCGCGGTCGTACCGCACCCCTTTCAGACGTTCCGCCACGGCGCGTCCCGTCGGGCGATTCGGGACGTGGACGCCGTCGAGGTGTACAACGCGCACACGCTCACCGGGTTCAGAAACGGGCAGGCGCGGCGCTACGCCCGCCGCGAGGGCCTTCCGGGGACGGGTGGAAGCGACGCGCACCGACCCGCGCTGGTCGGACAGGCGTACACGGCCGTCTCGGTCGCGGCGGACGGCGGCGTCACGACCGACGCCATCTTGGACGGGGTTCGCGCCGGGCGGACCGTCGCGCGGGGGACGCGAACGACCGCCCGCCAGTACCTGCGGAAGTACGCGCTGAACGCCCGGCTCAAGACCGCCTCGTTCCTGTGACGGGCCGGCTGTTCGACTCGCCCGCGGCGCGGAACGCGGCGCTCCTCAGAGTCGGCGTCGTCGCGGTCGCCGCCGCGGTCCTCGCGGTCGCCGTCGCCGCGTTCGCCCCACGGCTCGCCGACCCGGCGTGGATTCGCTCGGCGGTCGAATCGACCGGCCCGTTCGCGCCGCTGGCGTTCGTCGGCGTCCAGACCCTGCAGGTGATTCTCGCGCCGATTCCCGGGCAAGCCCTCGCCGCCGTCGGCGGTTACCTGTTCGGGACGGTCGCCGGGACGGCCTACAGCATGGTCGGCGTCGTCGCCGGGAGCGCAATCGTCTTCCTGCTCGCCCGGCGTTTCGGCCGACCCGCGGTCGAGCGCCTCGTCGCCGACGACGCGCTCGCGCGGTTCGACGGCGTCGCCGACCGCCGGGGCGTCGCCGGCCTGTTCGTCCTGTTTCTCCTGCCGGTGTTCCCGGACGACGCGCTCTGTGCGCTCGCCGGGCTCTCGCCGCTTCGACTGCGGACGCTCGTCGTCCTCGTCGCCGTCGGTCGCCTGCCGACGTTCGCGCTCGCGGCGGCCGCCGGGCGGAACGCGGGGGCGGCGAACTACGAGACGGTTGCGCTCCTCGTCGGCGTCGGCGTCGTGGCCTCGGCGGTCGTCTACCGCTACCGCGACGAGTTAGCGGCGCGAGTCGGGTGAGGCCGAGTCGGAAAAAACGAGTCCGTGGCGGTTACCGAAGCAGTCGGTGAATCCCGTAGATTCCCACCGCGCACGCGACGGGCGGGACGAGCCCGTAGATTGCGGGCAGGTCGTAGAGGAGCTGGACGACGGGAACGAGTGCGGAGACGGTCACGGGACCCACCGTGAACGGCTCTGCGGGCGTCTGAAGCTCCGCCGGCACCGACGCGACGAGCCCGACGTACACCGACGCCATGAACACGAAGCCAGCGAGCGCGAGGCTCAGGTCGTACCGCGGCTCCGAGCCGGTGCGGCGGTGTCGTCGGGCGACGAACAGTACGGGAGCGACCAGCGGCGCGACGACGAACAGCCCCACGAGGACGTAGAACGACCGCGAGAGGGTGAGCGAGCCGCCGGGGACGCCGGCGGTCGCGCCGATGAGAACCACGAGTCCGAAGGCGACGAACAGCGAGACGACACCCGTCGCGAGGGCACCGACGAGCACGTAGCACTTGAACAGCCACGACTCGCTGTGCCGGAAGGCGTACGGGAACGCGCCGATGACGCCGCCGTAGTCGTCTGCCATCGGTCGCCCTTGGGAGCGGCCGCGATTAAAGCGACCGGTGTCGTTTTGACGCCGGGCGACGCGGCATTCTGTATGCAGGTAGACCTCGGGAACGTCCTGGACACGGCGTCGTCCCACGGCGTCTCGCGCGAGACGCTCGAACGACTCGACGGCCGCGTCGCGGCCGCCCACGACCGCATCGAACGGGGCCGAGAGGCCGGCGAGCACGGCTACGAATCGCTGAACCTCCCGAACAGCACCGACCCCGCGGCGATTCGGGACGCCGTGAGCCGGTTCGACGACCCCTCCGCGGTCGTCACCGTCGGCATCGGCGGGAGCGCCCTCGGTGCGGCCACCCTCACCGACGCCCTCGAAAGCGACGTTGACGCCTACTACCTCGACAACGTCGACCCCGAGGCCGTCGAGCGCCTCCTCGACTCGCTGGACCTCTCGTCGACGGTCGTCAACGTCGTCTCGCGGTCCGGCACGACCGCCGAGACGCTGGCGAACTTCCTCGTCGTGCAGGAGGCGATGGCCGACGCGGGCGTCGACTGGGCCGACCGTACCTTCGTCACGACCGGCGAGGAGGGCAATCTCCGCGACCTCGCCGACCAGCACGACCTCCCGTCGCTCCCCGTCCCGGACGGCGTCCCCGGCCGCTTTTCGGTGCTCTCGACGGTCGGCCTCGCCGCCGCGGCCCTCTGCGGCCACGACATCGAGGCGGTGCTGGAGGGCGCGGCCGCACAGGAAGCGCGCCTGTCGGACTCGCTTTTCGACTCGCCCGCCTACGCCTACGGCGCGGTCTCCTACGCCCTCGCCGAGCGCGGCCTGCGGCAGAACGCGATGATGCCCTACGCCGAGTCGCTCGAAACGTTCTCCGAGTGGTTCGCCCAGCTGTGGGCCGAGTCGCTCGGAAAGGACGGCCTCGGCCAGACGCCCCTGCGAGCGCTCGGCGCGACCGACCAGCACTCCCAGCTCCAACTGTACCGCGCCGGCCCGCGCGACAAGCTCGTGACGCTCGTCCGCGCCACGGAGCGCGAGGACGTTTCCATCCCCGAGACCGACCTCGACGGCCTCGCGTACCTCGGCGGCTCGTCGCTCGGCGAACTGCTCGACGCCGAGTTCGAGGCGACCGAGGCGAGCCTCGCCGCGGCCGGCTGTCCGAACGTCCGCATCGAACTCGACCGCGTCGACGAGTACGGGCTGGGCGAACTCCTCTACGCGATGGAGGCCGCCTGCGTCCTCTACGGCGAGCTCGCCAGCGTTGACACGTTCATCCAGCCGGCGGTCGAGTGGGGCAAGCGCGCCGCCCGCGGCCTGCTCGGCGGCGGCGACTTCGCGGAGGCCGACGCGGTCGAAGAGAAGTCGCGGCTGGTCGTGGAGTAGTCGGAACGAGAGTCTCCCGGCGACCACGGCCGAGAGCTAACTTTTGCGACGACCACCGAACGACCACCCAGCGACGACCACCGAACAGTCCACGGGCGGGGGCTTTCGAGGGGGGTCCCGAAGTCCGGTTCTCTTCTCGAAACGACGCAAACGGCGCAGAGTCACGTGACTCCACGGAATCACGAGAATCGACCCGAATCGGTTATCCGACCCCGTTCCGAAGGGGAGGGCAATGGCACACGACACCGCCCGCACGTCTGCGAGCCCCGCAGACCACCTCCAAGCGTACGGTGGCATCATCATCGTCGTCGCCCTCTCGCTCCTCGTCGGCGCGACGTTCGGCTCGCTCGCCGGCGGCCTCGCTCGCGGCGTGGTTCCGGGTGACACCGCACTCATCGGCGCGATACAGAGCGCCGGGCAGTTCGTCGGCTTCGGCGTCGTCGGCGCGGGCTACCTCGCCGCCCGCGACGACTGGGACCTGATTCGGTTCGAGCGACCGACCGCGCGCGACGCCCTGTGGATCGTCGGCGGGTTCGTCGCCGTGATGGGCGTCTACCTCGGCGCGTCGGCGCTGATGTCAGCGCTCGGCATCCAGAGCGGCGACAGCGTCATCGCCCAGCAGGGCCGCGAGAACCCGGTGTACTTCCTGTATCTCACCGTCGTCACCATCGTCCTCGTCGGCCCGGCGGAGGAGCTCATCTTCCGCGGCGTCGCCTTCGGCGAACTCCGCCGACTCTGGGGTCCCGCGCCCGCGGTCGTCCTGTCGAGTCTGGTGTTCGCGTCGATTCACGTCTGGTCGTTTTCCGGCGAGGGGGCCTTCGTCTCGCTGGGGATGGTGTTCCTCCTCGGGAGCGTCCTCGCGCTCGTCTACGAGAAAAGCGGGAACCTGCTCGTCGCCGCGCTGGTCCACGGGCTGTACAACGCGGTCCAGTTCCTCGTGAGCTACGCGCAGGCGACCGGCATGGTCTGAAAAAGAACGTCGGACAGCCGAGTCGAGTCGGCCGGTTCGACCGGCTTACGCCGGATTCTTCCGCGACAGCTCCATCCCGCAGATGGGACAGCGCTCTTTGTTCTCGTCGAACTCGCGGCCGCAGCCCTGACACTGGAACTTCCAGCTCCGCTGTTCTGCGATGCCGTCTTGGGCGATGACTTCGACGCCGACGTTGAGCCGCTCGGCGACGTTCTGCATCGCGTAGTCGTCGGTGACGAGCGTCGCGTCGAGTTCGAACGCGGCGGCGATGAGGCGCGTGTCGGTCTCCGAGAGCACGTCGCGGTCGCCGGTCTCGCCCGCGGCGCGGAGCACCTTGTCCACGGTTCCCTGTCCGGGGATGTGGACGTACATGCCCGCGCCTTCGAGCGCGTCGAACCGGAAGGCGTGCTCGCCGGTGAGTTCTTCCTTGACGAGGGGAATCGAGGCCGTCTCGTCGTCGGTGTGGTACTCGTTGATGAACGCAGAAGCGTCGAGAATCCGCATTGAGAATCTATCCTGAAACTACCGTTGGACGACGATGTAATCCTTGACCGCCTGCACGCGGTTCACCGGGACACGGAACCGACCGCGGTCGTCCTGGTCGAACGCCACGCGGCTCGGGGCGACCTGCTCGTTCGGCTGGACGAGGAGGTCGTGAAGCTCGCCCGATTTCAGATCCATCGTGATGTTGTACAGCATCCCGAGTTCCGTCCCGTCGGACCCCATGACGGCCTTTCCGGAGAGGTTCTCGGCGAGTATGTCGGCCATACACACCCCTTCCTCGCCGGTTCACATAAACGACACGGGCACGTCTGACGGGCGGCCGACGAGCGAATCCGGGCCCGAGCGTGGGCCGCGAGAACAGTCGACACGGCGAATCGCGGGGTCGTGCGCCCGTGACGATGGACTTAACTTGAGTCACCGACTCGATTCCGGTAAGAGCTTTCTCCGGGGCGATTCTCCATGTCCGACACTGATTCGACGTCACAATCCGATACGCTTCGCACACCCATCGTGGCCGTCCTCGGCCACGTGGACCACGGGAAGACGAGTCTTCTCGACAAGATTCGCGGCTCCGCCGTCAGCGAGGGTGAGGCCGGTGCCATCACCCAGCACATCGGCGCGACCGCGGTCCCCTTAGACACCGTCTCGCAGATGGCCGGCAGCCTGGTCAAACCCGAGGACTTCGACCTCCCGGGGCTGTTGTTCATCGACACGCCGGGCCACCACTCCTTCAGCACCCTCCGCTCTCGCGGCGGGGCGCTCGCCGACATCGCCATCCTCGTGGTCGACGTGAACGACAGTTTCCAGCCGCAGACCGAGGAGGCCATCGACATCCTCAAACGAACGGGGACGCCGTTCATCGTGGCCGCGAACAAGATAGACACGACGCCGGGCTGGAACCCCCAAGAGGGGGCCCCCATCCAGAAGACCTACGAGGAACAGTCCCAGCGCGCCCGCTCGAAACTCGACGAGAAGCTGTACGAGATTATCGGCGAACTCTCCGACCGGGGCTTTTCCTCTGACTTCTACTGGCGCGTCCAGAACTTCCAGTCCAACATCGGCGTCGTCCCCGTCTCCGCGCTCACCGGCGAGGGCATTCCGGACCTGCTGGGCGTCCTCATGGGCCTCTCCCAGCGCTACATGAAAGACGAGATGGCCATCGACGTGGCCGGCCCCGGCTCCGGGACGGTCCTCGAAGTCAAGGAGGAACGCGGCTTCGGCGCGACCCTCGACGTGGTCCTCTACGACGGGACGATTCGCGCGGGCGACACCATCGTCGTCGGCGGCGCGAACGACCCCATCGTCACCGAGGTCCGCGCGCTCCTCCAGCCCCGACCGAACGCCGAGATTCGCACCGAAAAGCGGTTCGACAAGGTCGACGAGGTCGGTGCCGCGGCCGGTGTGAAAATCGCCGCCCCCGACCTCGAAGACGCGATGGCCGGCGCGCCGGTCCGCGTCGTCGGCGACCGCGACCTCGACGAGGTCATCCGCGAGGTCGAAGCCGAACTCGCCGACATCGAAGTGACGACCGAAGAGGAGGGCGTCGTCGTCAAGGCCGACACGCTCGGCAGCCTCGAAGCGATGGCGAACGCCTTACAGGAGGCCGAAGTCCCCATCCTCCGCGCCGAGGTCGGCGACATCGCCCCGCGCGACGTTGCCGTCGCCTCGACCGCCCGCGAACCCGAGCACAAGGTCATCCTCGGCTTCAACGTGGACGTGCTCTCGAACGCCGAGGACGAACTCGACAAGAACGACGTGAAGCTGTTCGAAGACGACGTCATCTATCAGCTCGTCGAAGAGTACGAGGAGTACGTCGACGAGATGAAACGCGCCCAGCAGGAGACGATTCTCGACAAAATCGTCCGGCCGTGTCGCTTCCGCATCCTCCAGGACCACGTCTTCCGGCAGAACAACCCCGCCGTCGTCGGCGTCGAAATCATGTCCGGGACCATCAAGAACAACATGAACGTCGTGAAGTGGGAAGACGGCGAGCCCACTCGCGTCGGGCAGCTCTCGGGCATCCAAGAGAACGGCGAGGACGCGTCGAGCGCCCGCGCCGGCTCGCGCGTCAGCGTCGCCATCGACGGCCCGACGGTCGGCCGGCAGATAGACGAGGGCGACGAACTCTGGATCGAACTCCCCGAGAAGCACGCGAAGATTCTCGAACAGGAGCTCCGCGACGACATCCCCACCGACGAACTGGAGGCGCTGTCCGGCTACCTCGAAAAGCACCGCCGCCGCGACCCCTTCTGGGGGAAGTAGGCGCGAGACGCGACCGGAAATCTCACAGAGTCACCGCGCCCGCGACGCCCGCCCGACGCGGTCCGGACGGCCGTTCCATGCGACCACCGGGGCCGACCCGTCCGGCGAAATAGCTATTATTCACACGTTCGTACTCGTCTCCGAGTGGTATCATGCGCACACGAACTCCCCATAGCGACAGCATCGTCTCGGAAGCGACGCGGTACGACGCCATCCTCGCGACACTGCCGCTCCCAATAGTCGTCGGGACGGCGGCCGGCACGCTCTCGCCGCTCCCCCTCTCGCTCGTCGTGGGGGCGAGCGGCCTCGTCTCGGCGGCCGTGCTCGCTTACGGGTTGTTCGTTGCGACGCCGCGGTCGGCCGTCGGGCCGACACGCGGGTCGGACGCGTCCGCCGAGACCGACGTCCCGCTCGGCGGCGTTACGTCTCGCGCTCGCGACGACACCGGGCGAAACCGTCGTCGCGGGAGCGTCTGAGCGAGTTCACGCACTCGTTTTGCACTCAGGGTCGGTTCCACTCCCAGAACCAGTACGCCGCGCCGAACAGCATCAGCCCCGCGCCGAGCGCGGAGGTCGCCGGTTCCGGGAAGACAAACAGGAGGAATCCGACGATGATGAGCGTCGTCGGGCCGATCTCGTCCGCGTATCCGAGGAGCGAAGCCATACCTCCCTTTCGACCGCCTCCGTGAAGTGTATTGTTCTCGTTCTGAGAGGACGAGAGCGCTCGGAAGCGAAGCGACAGGCCGTGAAAGGAGTCGCGGAGTGAATCGGTCGGCGACCGCGCGTCAGTCGCCACTCGGACCCCGACGGCGGCGGGGGTCGTTCGGGGTTACCGCGCGGCGGGCGTGAGGTCGTCGCCGACGGCGCTCATCACCTGGAACGCCGCGGTCGCGGCGAGTCCGCGGGCGACCTCGTTTCGGTCCTCGTCGGTGAGTCCGGCGTCGAGTTCGTCGGCGTCCGGCGAGAAGCCGGCGCTGACGGGGTGGCCGACGGGCGGGTGGACGGCCACGGTCGCCAGCGGTCCGTTCGACCCCGTCGAGAGCTCCGAGCCGACGGCGAACCCCTCGGGGAGATACGACTCGGTGCGCGAGACGATGCCGGCGACGGCCCGCCGGAGTGCGTCCATCTGCTCGACGGTCAGTTCTCGGTTGGCCGACGGCTGGCCGGCCCCAGCCACGCCGGGAGCGCCCGCATATGGGTTGTTCCCGTTCATCAGTCGTCTGCGATACGGGAAGGACGTGTAAAAAGCCGTCGTCGGCGGTGATGTGGCGAGCGAATCGAAACCGGGTGACGACGCGGTTGCGACGCGGGCGAGGCCGTCGCGGCGCGGACGAGACCGTCGCGGCTCGGTCTCGGCTCGGTCGCGGCGCGGTCACGACGCCGTCCGCGGGAGCGACACGGTGACCACGGTCCCGTGGGCCTTCGGCTTCGAGATGTCGAGGGAGCCGCCGGACGCGTCGACGATGGCGCGAACCAGCCAGAGGCCGACCCCGCTCGTGTGCGAAAGCGGCGTCTCCGAGCCGGAAAGGAGGGCGTCGCGCTCGGCATCGGGGATACCGGGGCCGTTGTCGGTGACGGTCACCCCGGCGACTTCGCCGAGTTGCCAGACGCCGACGTGCACCTCCGGTTCGTCGCAGTCGGCGTGGACGACGGCGTTGTCGAGTAACTCCGCGAGACTCCGCGGGAGCGCCGGATGCGCCCGCACGACGAGCGACTCCGGCGAGGCGATCGAGACCTGCACCTCCGGATACTCCATTTCGAGGTCCTCGACGGCGTCCGCGACCGCACAGGAGAGGTCGACGTCGACCTCGTTCCCCTCCGCGAGTTCGACGGTGCGGAGGAGCGCGACCTCGTCGCTCACTTCGACCAGCCGGTTCGCGCGCACCTGAATCGCCTCGACCGGGTCGATGTTCGAACCCGCGTCGCCTTTCGACTCGACGAGTTCGGCGTAGCCGAGGATGGCGGTGCAGGCGTTTCTGATGTCGTGTCTGAGGATTCGATGGAGGACGCTCGTGTGTGCGAGCGTCGACTCCAGTTGCTCGGAGGTCCGGTTCAGTTTGGACTGACTCCGGTTGACGAGGGCGTACACCAACAGCGCCGAGAGGCCGACGAACAGCCATCCCTTCGCCGTCTGGATGAGTTCGTGGTTCGGGAGTCCCTCTACGAGACTGTCGCTCGTCGCGACCCAGAGGAAGCCGAAGGCGGCGTAGATAAGCGCCACTCGCCCGGGAGACAGGTCGAACGGCGCGTCACCACTCATACCGGAAGGGTTCTCACAAAAGCTGATGAGTCCGTCGGTCAGCGCGGGGACCGTCAGAAGATGGATTCGCTCTGCCCGTAGGCCGCGACCGTGACGGCGGTGGTGTAGCCGTCGCCCTCGTGGGTCCCGGTCGTGAGCGCGACTTCCTCGTCGTCGAACGACCACTCGCGGAGGTTCCGGCCCGCTTCGAGCCCGTCGAGGACGGCCGCGCGAACGCTCGCTTCGTCGGTGCCGGACGCCTCGTAGAACAGGCCGGGTCCGGAGCCGGTCGCCCAGCCGAGGCCGGCGACGACCGTCTCGCCGGGCGTCGAGGTGGTCTCGCGGGCCTGCACCACGGTCAGTCGGTTGCCCGCCGGGCCGAGGTCGGGGGCCACGTCGACCGCCTCGACGGTCGCGTCGGCGGGGACGACCGAGGAGACGGCGACGAGGTTGTAGTTGTGGACGTTGGCGGCGGCGAGGGCGGCGTCGTACGACGCCATCTCGGTGGGGGCGGTGCCGACCCCGCGGACGACGCGAATCGTGTTCATGTCCGAACTCTCGCGGCGGCGGAAAAGGGGGTTACGAATAGTGGCGCTCGAAAGCCGGGGCGAGGCGGGGGCGTCGACGACCGCCGCGACGCCGGTTCCCGGCCGGGTTCAGTACTGGTAGTCCGTGAAGCCCGAGATGGGGCCGGTGCCGGACTCCTCGACGTTCGAGAGCTTCTCGTGGGCGGCGTCGAAGTCCGCGCCCGTCACCACGGTCCGGCCGTCGCGGATGGCGAACATCCCGGCCTCGGTCGTGAGCGACGCGATGTCCGCGCCGGAGTAGTCGTCGAGTTCCTCGGCGAGCGCGTCGAGGTCCACGTCGTCGGCGACGTTCATGTCGCGGGTGTGGATGTCGAGGATGCGGCGGCGGCCCTCGACGGCGGGCTTGGGCACCTCGATGAGGCGGTCGAACCGGCCCGGCCGGAGAATGGCCTCGTCGAGCATGTCGAAGCGGTTAGTCGCCGCGATGATGCGGATGTCGCCGCGGTCGTCGAAGCCGTCCATCTCCGAGAGCAGTTGCATCATCGTGCGCTGAACCTCGGCGTCGCCGGAGGTCTTCGAGTCCGTGCGCTTCGAGGCGACGGCGTCGATTTCGTCGATGAAGATGACCACCGGTTCGCGCTCGGCGGCGAGCTTGAACAGGTCGCGGACGAGCCGCGCGCCCTCGCCGATGAACTTCTGGACGAGTTCGGAGCCGGCCATCTTGATGAACGAGGCGTTGGTCTCGTTGGCGACGGCCTTCGCGAGCATCGTCTTCCCCGTTCCCGGCGGGCCGTACAGGAGCACGCCCGCGGGCGGGTCGATGCCGACTTCCTCGAACATCTCGGGGTTCTCGAGGGGCTGTTCGACCGCCTCGCGGACCTCGCGGACCTGCTCGTCGATGCCGCCGATGTCGTCGTAGGTGACCGTCGGCGACTCGACGACCTCCATCGCCTGCGCCCGCGCGTCCGTCTCGTCGTCGAGGACGGTCTGGACGGCGAACGAATCGTTGATGGCGACGCGGTCGCCGGGTTCGATGTCGTCGATGTTCAGGCTCGGTGCGAACTCGGTCAGGACCTCCTGGTTGTTGCCGTGCTGCTTGATGATGACGCCGTCGTCGGTCAGTTCTTCGACCGTGGCGATGTAGTACGAGGCCGTCTTCAGGGCCTCGTTTCGCGCCTTCATCTGGTCGACCTCGTCGACCAGTTCGGCGTGACGGTCGTCGGCGTTCTGGAGCCGCTGGTCGAGTTCGCGGTTGACGTCGACCATGCGTTCGAAGTGCTGGCGGAGTGCAGAGAGGCGCTCTGCATCCGACATCTCGGGGTCCAGATCGAGATGAGGACGTTCCGGGAGAGATGGACTCCGTGACATCAGTGATTGGCCACACTTAGGCATGCGCGTAAATGTGCCTTTGGGTCAGAGAACACGAGTGCGCCGCTCGAAGCGGTTTTAGGTGACAGCGCCACCGTGGCCGCTCGCCTGCCGGGCGAATCGAAGGCCCGCGGGCGGTGTCTACGACTCGCGCGAAGCGAACACAGGTCCAGCAGGAACACGGGCGCACTCAAGAAGATGTGGAAGGAGGAAGTTGCGGAGGTTCGGTGTGTACAGGTCGCCCCTCGTTTCGGCCCGACATGCCCTCCGCGAAGACAGATACGACGCCCATCGACTTGAAAGGAATTCGTCATCGCCGAGAACGTCCCGTAAATCGAGATGTCGGTATTCATTCGGTACGATCCGCCGAGCGATGCCTCCGGAGCGCCATCGACCGGAAGCCGTCAGCGGGTCCGCTCGCCCTGATAGCTACCGTCGTAGGTCCCGTCGTGGTTCGCGTCCGCGAGGACGATTTGAGCCACGCGCGCGCCGCGTTCGAGTTCGACCGGGTGGTGGACCTGCAAGAGCCCCTCGCCTTTCCCCTCGTAGCCGGCGTCCCAGACGGCCGTGTTCAGCATACAGGAGTTCCGCATGAGCGACGACCGCGGGTAGATGAAGCCGACGTGGTCTTCCGGGATGTGGACCGTCTCGGCGTACTGGAGGACGTAGCCGCCGGGGTCGAGTCGGTACGTCTCGGCGTCCGGGTCGGCGAACTCGAGGGGCCGACGCTCGCCGATGGTCTTCCCTTCGCGGCCGAGGCGGCCCGGTTCGACCTGTTCGAGGACCGCTTCGAGCGTCAGGTCGACGCCGTTCGGTTGGACCTGTTCGGCCGTGACCGGCGAGATGTGCTGTGCGACGAACGAGCCAGCGCGGTGCATATCCGAACCCCGTCCAGGGGGCGCAAAACTGTGCCGAACCTCGGTCGGTCGGCGGCCCGAGGACGGTGTCGATTCCGAGGTCGTGACGGGGTCCAAACACCCCGGTTTCGGGGGGATGTGAGAGCCCGAATCGCCCTCCATCTGGGGCGGTGACGACCCCCGCGGTGACAAGTCACATGGGAGAACCAACAAGGAGTTTAATGGCCCTTAGACGCTAGAAACCCCGAGACGGCGCTATCGTTCACGTTCGAAGATAGGGAAGTACGCGGGATTTATATCCGAGGACCATCGACGTTCGGGTGTTATGGGACAGACGCTCACGGAAAAGATTCTCTCGGACCACCTCGTCGAGGGTGACCTCACCCCCGGAGAGGAGATCGGAATCGAAATCGACCAAGTCCTGATGCAGGACACGACTGGGACGATGGTGTGGCTCCAGTTCGAGGCGCTCGACCTCGACGAGGCCCAGACCGAACTCGCCGCCCAGTACTGCGACCACCAGACCTACCAGTTCGACTTCAAGAACACGGACGACCACCGCTTCCTCCGTTCCGCGGCCGGGACATATGGTGCCCACTTCTCCCGCCCCGGTAACGGTATCTGCCACAACGTCCACAAGGAGAACTTCGCCGCGCCCGGCAAGACGCTCCTCGGCTCGGACTCCCACACGCCGACGCCCGGCGGCCTCGGCCAGCTCGCCATCGGTGCCGGCGGCCTCGACATCGCTGTCGCCATGGGCGGCGGCGCGTACTACGTCGAGATGCCGGAAGTCGTGAACGTCCGCCTCGAAGGCGAACTCCCCGAGTGGTCCTCCGCGAAGGACGTCATCCTCGAGATGCTCCGCCGCGAGACCGTCAAGGGCGGCGTCGGCAAGGTGTTCGAGTACACCGGCCCCGGTGCTGAATCGCTCACCGTGCCCGAGCGAACCACCATCACCAACATGGGAACCGAACTCGGTGCCACCTCGTCGCTCTTCGAGACCGACGAGAAGACCAAGGACTACCTCGAGCGCCAGGGTCGCGGCGACGAGTACGTCGAGCTGACGGCCGACGACGACGCCGAATACGCCGACGAAATCGTCATCGACCTCGGCGACCTCGAACCGCTCATCGCCTGCCCGTCGATGCCCGACAACGTGGTTCCGGTCCGCGAAGTCGCCGGCGAGAAGGTCGAGCAGGTCCTCGTCGGTTCCTGTACCAACGGCGGCTACGAGGACGTCCTCCCGGCCGCGAAGATGGTCAAGGACCAGGAAGTCGCAAAGCACCTCGAGATGATCGTCGCGCCCGGTTCGAAGCAGGCCGGCGAGATGCTCGCCCGTCAGGGCTGGACGGCAGAGATGATGGCGGCCGGCGTCAACGTCTCCGAGGCGACCTGTGGACCGTGTATCGGTATCGGCCACGTCCCCGCCTCCGACTCCGTCTCGCTGCGCACCTTCAACCGCAACTTCGAGGGCCGCTCGGGCATCGAAGACGACAACGTCTACCTCTGTTCGCCGCAGGTCGCCGCCGCCGCGGCGCTCAAGGGCGAAATCGTCGACCCGCGCGACCTCGCCGACGAACTCGGTCTCGACGCCCCCGGCATCGAGCTCCCCGACAAGTACGACGGCTCGAAGACGGACCTCATCTACGCCGAAGACGCCATCGACGACGAGCTCATCAAGGGCCCGAACATCGGCGAGGTTCCCCTGCAGGACCCCCTCGGCTCCAACATCTCGGGTGAGACCCTCCTGAAGATGGAGGACAACATCACGACCGACCACATCATCCCGGCGACGTCCGACATCCTCAAGTTCCGCTCGAACATCGAGCGCCTCTCGGACTTCACGCTCTCGCGCGTCGACGAGACGTTCGCCCAGCGCGCCAAGGATGCCGGCACCGGCGTCCTCGTCGCGGGCGAGAACTACGGTCAGGGTTCCTCCCGCGAACACGCCGCGATGTGTCCGATGTACCTCGGCATCGAGGCCGTCCTCGCGCAGTCGTTCGCCCGCATCCACAAGGCGAACCTGTTCAACTTCGGTATCGTCCCCCTCGCCATCGACGAGGAGACCTACGCGAAGATCGAACAGGGCGACGACGTCGAAATCGTCGACGACGTTGCCGAAGCCGTCGAATCCGGCCAGGAAGAGTTCACCATCCGCGTGAACGACGACTGGGAAGCGACGGCGAACCTGCACGCCTCCGAGCGTGAGCGTCGTATCCTCACCGCCGGCGGCAAGCTCCCCCTCACGAAGCAGCAGGCCGAGGGCGGCGCTGCCCCCGCGGACGACTGAACGCGACCAACACACCTTCTCACTTTTTCGCCCGGCGAGCGGCGGCCACCGCGCGGCCGGAAGTAGTGCACCGCCCGCTCCCGTGCGCGTCTGTCTCGACGTCGGTTCCGCGTCCGTCCGACGACCGTCCGCACCCGTGCCGACCGTCCGCACCCGTGCCGTCGGGCTTTTGCGTGCCAACCACGTAGCGCCGGGCGTGACGGCGTTCGACGACGCGCTCGCCGGCGACTTGGTCGTCAGGCGGGTCGACCGGGCGGACCTCCTCGACGTGCTCCGCATCGAGCGGACGTGTTTCTCCGAGCCGTGGCCGTACTCCGCGTTCGAGATGTTCGTCGACGAGCCGGCGTTCCTCGTCGCCGCCCGCGGAGACGAGGTGCTCGGCTACGTCGTCGCCGACGTGATGCCGAACCACGGCAACGACATCGGCCACGTGAAGGACCTCGCGGTCCGCCCGGAGGCCCGCGGGAACGGCCTCGGTCGGCGGCTGCTCGTCCAGTCGCTGACGGCGATGGCCATCGCGGGCGCGACGGTCGTGAAGCTCGAAGTCCGCGTCTCGAACGAGCCGGCCATCGGCCTCTACCGGAGCCTCGGCTTCGAGCCCGCCCGCCGGGTGCCGGGCTACTACGGCGACGGCGAGGACGCGTACATCATGGTCCTCGACGTGGCGGAGTGGCAGCGCGCCTGACAGGACCGCTCGCGGCCGAAGGAGCGCTTATCACGACGAGCCGCGTACACGGGTTGTGTTACCGTCCCCCACCGTGCTCTGTCTGAGTGACGACGGCGAGTTCGCGGCGTCCCTCGACTCGTCGCTGTCGTCGCTCGACGGAGCGACGACCGTCCGGCACGTCCGCACCCCCGCCGCGGCGCGCGCGGAACTCGTTTCCGCCTCGGCGGCCATCTCCTGTATCGTCCTGGCCGCCCCCACGGCGGCCGGCGACGAGGGGGCGTTCGTCCGCGACATCTACGCCCAGGGTATCGACGTCCCGGTCGTCGTCGCGGCCGCCGACCAGGAGACCGCGACCCGCGCGGTCGAAGCCGGCGCGACGGACTACGTCGTCCGCGACGACGACCCCGAGACGATGTCGTGGCTCGCCTTCCGCGTCGAGCGGGCGCTCGGCGAGTGCACCCTCGCTCGGAGCCACCGGGACCGAATCGAACAGCAGCGCGTCGTCTCCGAAATCGGAACGCGGGCGCTGACCGCCGTCGACCTCGACTCGACGCTCGACCACGCCGCGAGTCGCGTCCGCGACGTGCTCGACGCCAGTTCGGTCACGATTTTCGAGGGCCTCGACGACGGCGCGTTCCGCGTCGCCGCCGCCGCGGGCTGGTCGGCGAATCGGGACCACGGACTCGCCGCGGCCGGGGGGACGCAGGCGGTCGAGACGTACCGGTCCGGGCGTTCGACGCTCGTCGACGACTTCGACGACGACGAGCGCTTCGAGCACGCGAGCGACGCGGGCCCGTCGGGACCGAAAAGCGGAATGAGCGCGGCCATCGGCGGCGACGACACCCGGTGGGGAGTCATCGCCGTCCACGGCGTCGCCAGCGGGCAGTTCTCCGACGACGACGTGCTCTTCTTGGAGAACATTGCCGCCGTCGTCGGCGCGGCGACCGAACGGCACGAGCTGAAAAGCGCCCTCTCGGAGGTCTTAGAGCGGATGGACGAGGCGGTGATGGGGTTCGACGCGGACTGGCGCGTCACCTACGTCAACTCGACGGCCGAACACGGCCTCGGGATGTCGGCCGAGGCGGTGTTGGGGACGCGAATCTGGGACTCGGTGCCCGAGTCGGCCGTCTTCCGCGAGGAGTTCGAGCGCGCGATGGAGCGACAGGAGCCGGCGACCTTCGAACAGTACTACGACCGCCTCGAAACGTGGTACGCGGTTCGGGCGTACCCCTCAGAGACGGGGCTGTCCGTCTACTTCACCGACATCACGGAGCAGTTGGAACACGAGGTCGAGGCCGAGCAGTACGGGCGGATGCTCGCGGCCGTCGCCGACGCGGTGTACGCGCTGGACGACGAGGGTCGGTTCGCGGCGGTCAACCCCGCGTTCGAGCGCCTCACCGGACTCGACCGCGACCGCGTCATCGGGTCGTCGACGGCGTTGCTCACCGAGAACGCGAGCGCGACCGACGGCAGCGACGAGGCGTTCGCGTCGACCTCGCAGGGAATCGTGGAGTTGGACCTGCGGACGCCCGACGAGGGGGTCGTCAGAGTCGAGGACCACCGGACGCCGCTGGTCGTCGGCGGGGAGGAGGTCGGCTCGGTCGGCGTCCTCCGCGACGTGACGAAGCGACACCGCTACGAGCGCCTGCTCGCGACGCTCCACGACCGGACCCGAGAGATGATGGGCGCGACCGACCGACAGGCGGTCCTCCGGGCCGCCGTCGACGCCTGCGACGAGGTGCTCGGCGACGCCCGGACGGAGCTGTTCGTCTTCGACGAGGCGGACACGAGCCTCGTCCGGGTCGGCGCGGCCGGAACCGGCCTCGGCGACAAGCCGGTCGGGGGCGGCCTCGACCGCGGCGGGGTCTGGGACGCGTTCGTCTCCGGCGAGGTCCGGGTGGTCGAACTCGCGCCCGACGGGGGCGTCGTCGACGGCGTCGAGCGCGTCATCGCCGCGCCGCTCGGTCGTCACGGCGTCCTCGTCACCGGCCACCCCGGCACCGTCGCGCCAGACGAGGTCGACGTGGAGCTCGTGAACCTGCTTTCTGCGACCGTCGAGGAACTGCTCGACCGAATCGACGCCGAGGCGGAGCTACGCGAGCGCGACCGGCGGCTCGAGGCCCAGAACGAGGCGCTCACCCGACTCGACCGAATCAACGCGACCATCCGGAACATCAACCAGTCGCTCATCCGCGCGCCGACCCGCGGCGAGGCGCTTTCGGCCGTGGCCAAGCACCTCGTCGACGCCGACGACTACGCCATCGTCTGGCACGCAGAGGCCAGGGACGTAGACGAGACGTACCGGCCGACGAGCGACGCGGTCCACGGCGCTGACACCGCCTACGCCGACCGGCTCGGAGAGGTGGCGTCCGCTGAGCCGCTGTTTCCCCTGCTCGAAGCCGCCGTGGAGACCCGGGAGATACAGGTGGTAGCGGACGTGCTCGACGACCCCGCGTGGGCCGACCACCGAGGCGACGCCCTCAGCTACGGGTTCCGCGCTATCGCGGTCATCCCCGCGGTCGCCGACGACCGGGTGGAGGCGCTGTTCGTCGTCCACGCCACCGACCCGGACGCCTTCGCCGACGACGACGGCCTGCTCACCGACCTGGGCGAGACGGTCGGCTACGCCCTCGCGGCCACCGGGCGCGCCGACGCCATGCTGACCGAGCGCCGGACGGACGTGCAGGTACAGCTCGGCGGCGACCGGCTGTCGCTGTCGCGGCTCGCCCGGCGCGTCGGCCGCGCGGTGAGCCTCGGCGGCGTCATCCCGAACTCCGACGGCTCCGTTATCGCGTTCGTCACCAGTGACGCGGAACCCGAGGAGGTCGTCGCCGCCGGGCGGGACATCGCGACGCGCGTGCGCCACGTCTCGACCGACGACTCGGGGTCCCTGTTCGAACTCCGCCTCCCGCGGGAGTCGCTGTTCGAGACGCTGTACGCCTCGGAGGCGACCCTGCGCGCGCTCGACGCGACGCCGACCCAGACCACGCTCACCGCCGAGGTGCCGGAGCGAATCCGGGTCCGGTCGTTCGTCGACGCGCTCGACTCGAACTACCCGGGGACGAGTCTGCTGTCGCGGCGGACCGCGGACGACGGCACCGAGTCGCCGCAGACGTTCGCCGCCGAGATGCGCGAGGCGTGGACGAGCCGGCAGTACGAGTCGATTCGGGCGGCCCACCTCTCCGGATTCTACGAGTGGCCGCGCCGCAGCACCGCCGAGACGCTCGCCGAGACGTTCGACATCAGCGCGCCGACCTACCAGTACCACCTGCGCGCGGCCGAGCGAAAACTGGTCGGGCGCGTCTTCGAATGATAACATACCACATGAGAACCAGCGATACCAGCTGATTTTCAGTTACGGTTCTAGGTACCTAGAGGTGGCGCGCGCGCCACCACTAGTTGGATAGCAGCGACCGATATATTCACGAACGTCGTCGGCTCGGATGTCGGCGAGGCGCCGACGCGAACCGAACCATGGACGAAACTCGCGTGTTACCGGGCAACGATGTGGGATGGAATACGGGGACGACCGACGAGGTCGTCGCCCGACACGACTGGAGCGGACGAGACACCCTCGCGGTGACCGTCGTCACCGCGGCCGCCCAGTTGCGAGACGTGGACGCCGTCGACCTCCCGCCGCTGTCCGAGACTATCGACCCCGACGCGCTCTGCCAACTGTTCGCTCCGCTGGCGCGGGCACCGGCGACGGACGGCGGCACCCGCGGGTCGGTCGTCCCCTCGCGCGGTCGAATCGGGTTCCGGTACGCTGCCTGCGACGTGACCGTCTGGGCCGACGGAACGGTCATCGTCAAGTCCGCCTGACGCATCGACACACGAACGAATCGGTATCACCACCACCCACCACCACACGACGCGGCACCTCGTTCGGTGCCGCGAGAGCCGACCGTCGCCCGCGACCCACCCACCACCGCGCGGGCGACGCGGCCACATTTCCTTCGACGACCGACGACGCCGACGCGGCGCGACGCAACGCGACAGAGCACGACGCGAGAGTGCGACGGGTTTTGGTACACAGAGCCGCTACCGGAGGGCATGGGATACGCCTGTCCGGTCTGCGACGCGCCGCAGCGCGACGAGACGCACCTCGCGAACCACCTCGCGTTGCAGGCCATCGTCCACGGCGACGACCACGAGACGTGGCTGGACGAACACGTCCCCGAGTGGAGCGACCTGAACGCCGACTCGCTCGGCCCGCTCGTCTCCGACCTCGCCGAGGAACGGGAGTTCGACGAGGTGTTCGAGGACACGGTCGACCGCACGGGAGGCCGAGGTCACGGTCACGACCACAATCACGGCCACGACATCCCCGACCGACAGCCGCAGCAGTTCGGCGGCTCCGGCGGGTCGCAGTCGCTGTCTGGCGACGCGGCGCGCATCTTCGAGGAGGCGCAGTCGCTCACCCGCGAGATGTACGAGGAGGGAGAAGACGGCGAGGGAACCGGCGACGACGAGCACGCGGGGCGTGACGACGCCGGCGACGCCGGTGACGCCGACAGTGCCGACGACGACGCGGACAGGAAAGAGTCGTAAGTCCGGGTCCCGAATCGACTGGCGATGGAAACCCACGGGACGATTGCTCCGGCGTCGCTCGACGAGGCCGAGGCCGCCTTCGACCGCGTCGGACCGACCGCACAGGTGGTCGTCCGCGAGACGGCCAAGGCGATGGACTTCGACCGCGAGGAGTACCGAGAGCGCGTGACCGGCGACGTAATCGAGACCGTCCGCAACGCGCTGTTCGCGGAGTCGCTTTCGGTCTCCGTCGGCACGCGCGACGAGTTCGACGACTGGCGCGCGGCCCACGAGCGCTACGAGGTCGTCGAACTCGGCAACCCCGACGTGGACCGCGTCGCGTGGCACGCGGTTCCGTTCGCCGAGACGGTGCTGGCGACGACGTTCCAGAACGAGGAGGACGCCGCCGTCAGTACGCTCCGACGCAACGCCTTCGGCCGCGTCTACCGCGACGCGCTCCTCGGGGAGGAAGCCGAGACCGACGAGGCGGCCGCGGCCGACGATGACGCCGCCGAGACCGACGACGACGAAACCGACGACGCGACCGGAGCGGGCCGATGACCGACGACGGCCGCCGTCACGAGCGCCTGCCCGACCCCGAGTGGCGCGTGCTGGAATCCGAAACCGAGTACGAGACCGGCTGGTTCACCGGCGGCTACGACCTCGTCGAACAGCCCAACGGGACCACGAAGCGCTACTACTGGGCCGAACTGGCGACCGCAGTGGTCGTCGTCGCCGTCGCGGACGACCACGTCGTCTTCGTCGAGCAGTACCGGCCGAACATCCGCCAGACCCAGCTCGAACTCCCCGCGGGCGTCGTCGAGAAGGGAGAGTCGTTCACCGACGCCGGACTGCGCGAACTCCGCGAGGAGACCGGCTTCGCCGCCGACTCCGCGTCGGTCGTCGGCGACGTGTGGTGTTCGACCGGCGTCCTCCGCCACCGCCGCGGCTTCGTCTTCGCCGAGGGGCTCACGCCGGTCGAACGCGACCTCGACGACAACGAGTTCCTCTCGGTCCGCGCCGTACCGGTCGAGGAGGCCATCGAGCGGGCGACCGAACCGCCGACGAACGACGCGACCGTCGAGGGCGTCCTCCTCGCCCGCGACGAGGGTCTGCTGTAGATGGTCGACGAAATCTCCCCCGCGGCGGTCGAGGAACTCCTCGACGGCGAGGACCCGCCGCTCGTCGTCGACGTGAGCACCGAGGCCGAGTTCGCGCTCGGGCACGTGCCGGGGAGCATCAACGTCCCGCTTTCCGACCTCGTCTCGCACCTCGACCGCGTCGCGGGCGCAGAGCGCATCGTCACCGTCTGTCCGCGGGGCGAGGCGAGCGTGCAGGCCGTCCGCCTGCTTTCGGCCTACGAGGGGACCGAAAACGCCCGTATCGAGAGCATGGCCGGCGGACTCGACGCGTGGGACGGCCCGCTCGAAGAGGGCACCGACGAGGGCGGACGCGACGACGGACGCCGCTGAGCGGCGGCGTCGCTGGAGCGTGACGCGGCCGCGGACACGAGCGGTCGGACGACCGACGGACTAACGGCTCGTGTGCGCTGAGTTGCTTCGAAAAATCTCGACGGCGGGCTAACTCAGAGGTCGGTCACGCGACGTTGAACCCCTTTTCGCGGAGGAAGTCCTCCACGCGGCCGCGGTGGTTGCCTTGGAGCTCGATGGAATCGTCTTCCACGGTTCCACCGCAAGCGAATTTCGACTTCAGGTCCGACGACAGGCTGTCCATGTCGACGTCCTTCGGGTCGAATCCCTCGATGACTGTAACCTCTTTTCCGTAGCGGCGCTCGTCGATGCGGATGACTATCTCCTGAGACTCTTTCGCCACGTCCTCGCAGACGCAGAGCTCTTCAGGGAGCCCGCACGTCGAGCAGACTTCCGACATTACAGTGTGGACCTACAGGATGGGGATATTAAACAGTATCGGGAGGCGGGGTCGCCGTCCCCGGCTTCAAGCGCCCGAGTCGTCCGTGGACGACGTTTCCGATTCGTCGTCCGCCGTCGCGTCGTCGGTCGTGGTCGTGCCGTCGTCGTCGGACTGCCCGTCGTCGGTGGTCACCGCGGGGGCGCTCCCGTCGGCGTCCTTCGCCCGCTTGTCGTTTCCGGGCGGCGTCTCCGGGGCGTTGCCGCGGTCGCCGTCGCCGGACGAACCCTCGGACGCGTCGTCGGTCACGCCGGTCGCGTCGGTCGCGTTTCCGGCGTCTTCACGAACGTCATCGGCGCGGCCGCTCGCCTCAGAACGCGAGTTTCCCGGGGCATCGCTCCGTCCCGCTTCGTCAGACCGCCCGTTGCGGCCGGTTTCCGACTCGTTTTCGGCGCGGTCGCGGCCGATTCCCTTCCCGGGGTTCCCCGCGATTTCGCGGGCGATTTCGGCGACTTCGGGGCCGGTGAGTTCGCTCGCGTTCGTGCGGAGCCTATCGAGTTCGGCCGTCTCGACGCCGCGCGCCGAGAGCTCCTCGGCGGGGACCGTCGAGGCGGCGTCGGCCGTCTGGTTCAGCATGCTCCGGGTGCGCTCGATGTCGGCGACCGTCTGGGTCAGCCGCGCGCGGTACTGGCCCTCCGAGAGGGTGCCGTTTTCGCGCTGGGCTTCGAGGCGGTCCCTGCGCTGTTCGAGTTCAGTGAGGCGCTCGCGCACCGTCACGACCTGCGTGGCGACGACCGCGGCCTTCGAGGCGTTCGAGTTCGCGTTCGCGAAGCGCGCTTCGAAGGTACGGCGTTCGAGTTCCCCGTCGGTCTCGGAGCCCTGCACGCCGATGACGGCGGACAGGCGCTGACCGGGGAGCGTCTCCGACGACGCGGCGCTATCGTTGGCCGCCGTGTCGTTGGTCGCGCTGTCGTTCGCGGTCGTCTGTGCGACGGGAGCGGCGGCCGAGCCATCGGTGGCCGTTATTCCCATCGGTCCGGCCGGGGCGGCGAGAGCGAGCGGTGCGCCAACCGTCGCCAGCAACACGGCGGCGACGACGGCGAGCGCAGCGGTTCGTCGACTCATCACTCTCGTTTTGGAACCCCGTTCCGATATAAACGTGCGGTCGTGCCCCCGAATCAACTCCAGTCAACGGCAGTTTGAGCGCCGCGTACGGGTCGCCGCCGTCTTCCGATTAGGGACCGACCACCGACCTAAACGGTCGTAAGGTATTTATTCCCCTTTCGAGCCGCCGCCGTCCTCGTCGTCCGCGTCGTCTTCTGGCAGACGGAGGACGTTCTCGCGGCCGAGGCGGAAGCCCTCGATGGTTCCCTCGTCGCGCATTCCGCGGACGACCTTGCTCGTCTTGGCGTCGGTCCAGTCGAGCGCGCCGGCGACCTCCTGTTGCTTGATGCGGCCGCCGCGGGACTCGATGAGTCGGAGGACGCGCTCTTCGTTGCTCAGGAGTTCCGGCGGCGGACTCGGCTCGCCGTCCTCGTCGCCCGCGGCGGAGTCGTCGTCGGCTTCGTCTGCACCGGCTCCGGCGCTCGCCGCGGCGGTCGCTGCGTCGTCGGCCGCCGCCGAGTCGGCTTCGCCCGCGCTCGCGGTGGCCGAGTCGGTGGACGCGCCGGCGTCCGTGCTGCCAGCCGCGCCGGCCGCGTTTGCGCCGCCGCTGTCGCCGTCGCCGCCGCCGAGCGCGCCCCGCGAGCGGAGATAGAGCGCGCCGGCACCGACGAGGACGACGAGGACGAGCGCGACGAGCGCGGTCGTCGTCGGGAACGGGTCGTCGTCCGCGACGGGCGTCGCCGAGTCTGTCGGTGTCGCCGTCGCCGTCGTTCCGGAGCCGCCAGCGCCGCGTTCGAGGACGACGTTCGGCTCGCCCGAGACGAACTCGGTCTGGGAGCCGCGCCAGATGACCGTGTGTTCTCGCGTCTCGTCGCCCGCTGGTTCGACGGTCGTCGCGTCGTACTCGTCGGGCCACGAGAGGATGAGCCGGGAGCTACTGTCGAGGAAGAAGCCCTCGATGGCGTCGCCGACGACGAGGCGGTCGCCGTCGACCGCCGCGAAGTTGGACCACTCGAAGGAGTACGAGACGACGCCGAAGCTATCGGGGAGCGACCGCGTCTCCGCCGAGACCGAGACGTTCGTGGCGGCCATCTCCCGGCCGGTGGCGTTCTCTGCGGCCCCGACGGTCGAGGCGATGCGCTCCGCGAACGCCGAGGTGTAGTCGTCCGGGTTGGCCCGCACGTCGTCTCGGAGCGACTGGAAGGCATCGGTCGTGTTCTCGTCGTCGAGCCGGGTCCAGTACTGAATCTCCCAGCGGGCGTCGCCGCTCTCGGAGACCTCGACGACGATTCGCGTGCTGTCCGGTTCGACGCCCTGTTGGACGAGCGGTTCGACGCCCGGCCCGCTCGCGGAGCCCTCCTGTGCGGCCGCGGTCGGCGCGACCACGGCGAGCACGCAGAGGGCGGCACACAGGACTGCGAAGACAGCGTCTCGTGTCGCCATTGACCGTTCGTGCGAGCGCACGTAGAAAAAGTGACGCGGTTCTTCGCGCCGCTCAGTCCGCCCAGCGTCTGACGAGCGGCAGACGAGCGCGGACGACGGCGTTCGCCGCGGCCACGGCCTCGTCCGCGTCGGCGCGGGTGACGCCGTCGCCGTACTTGGCGCGCTCGTAGAGTCGGCCGACCTGTCGGGTCCGCTCGTCCACGCCGACGCGGGAGAGCGAATCGAGGTACGCCCTGACCGTCTCGCCGGGGCGGCGCGGGCGGTAGTCGCGTTCGAGGGCGAGTTCGAGGCGGTCGTACGCCCGGAACACGTCGTCCGCCGGCGAGTCGGTGCGCCGCTGATACGCCGCGGTGGCGAACCGGAGGTGCGCCGGGAGCCGGGTCCGCCTGACGCCGGCCACGACGCCGAGGAGGCCGACGAGACCGACGAATATCGTCTCCCGAGACGGCATCTCGGGGACGAGTCCGTCGTCCTCGTCGTCTTCCGTCGCGCCGTCGCCGGTCGGTGTGATGCCGAGGCGCTCGTCGATGTTGGGACCCGGCGCGCTGCTGTCGACGGGCGTCGAGTTCGTCTCGGTCCCGTTTTCCGTCGGCGTCTCGGTGTCGTTCGCGGTCGTCGTGGGCTGTTCGGTCTCGTTGGACTCGGCGTTCGTCTCGTTGGTGTCGACGCCCAGTCGACCCTCGTTTCGGGCGTCGCTGAGGGTGGTCGACTCCGCGTCCTGCCGGGGGCCGGCGGGCGTCGGGTCGAAGCGGACCCAGCCGGTGTCCTCGAAGTAGACTTCGACCCACGCGTGGGAGTCGAGGCCGCGGACGACGTAGCGGTCGCCGTCGACGCGCTCGCCGGTCGTGTAGCCGGTGACGAAGCGCGCGGGGACGCCCTCCGAACGGAGCAGCACCACCATCGTCGAGGCGTAGTAGGTGCAGTAGCCGGCGTCCATCTCGAAGAGGAACGACTCGGCGATGTCGCCGTCGGGACGGGACACCCGGAGCGAGTACTCCTTGTTGGCTTCGAGCCACTCCTCGACGGCGACGGCTTTGTCGTACGGCGTCTCCGCGTCGCCCGTTATCTCGGCGGCGCGGTCGCGGACGCGGTCGGACGTGCTGTCGGGGAGCGCGAGATACCGCTCGCGAATCTCGTCGGGGTAGTCGGTGCCCGTCCGCCGGAGCGACGCCGCGGTGTACTGCGGGACGGCGCTCGTGACGTTGTAGGTCTCGCCGATTTCGACGGCTCGGTCGGGGCGGAGGTTCCCCTGCTGGGTGACGAGCGTCTCGTTTTCGATGTCGCCGGAGACGGCCACGGGCCGCCACGCCGCGGGCATCGAGTCGAGCGGCGTCGCCGGCGTGACGGTCTGGCGGACCAAACGCGACGGCCCCTCGGGCCCGGCCAGCCGACCGCCCTCGTAGTCGCGGGTGTCGCCCGTTCTGACCCAGCCGTCGCCGGTGTAGCGGTCGAACGTCGCCGTCTGCCAGTAGTCCGGCGAGGTGCTCTGGACCTCGAAGCGGACCTGCGGCGAGAGGCTGATGCTCCCGACGATGGAGATGCGGTCGTCGGCGCTCACGAGGCTGGCCTCGACGGTCGGCTGTTCGGCCACGCCCTCGTCGGGGATGACCGGCGACCCGCCCGCGCCTGGGAGGACCGTGACGGTGGCCGAGAGGACGACCATCGCGGCGAGGACGACCGTCAGCACGTCGAGTTGGCCGCCGGCGCTCCCGAAGCGGTCGATGCCGTCGAAGCCGACCGCGGCCATGCCCGCGCCGACGCCGAGGAGCGTGAGCGTCCCCGTCGCGTCGGTGGTGAGGACGAACAGGCCGAGGCCGCTCCCGGCGACCGCGACGGCCGGCGCGATTCGCCCGCGGACCGCGAGGTACCACGCGAGGAACACCGGGCCGGGCGTCACCGCGAGCGCCCACACGTCGGCCGACAGGAGTCGGAGCGCCGAGAGGCCGCTGAGGAGCGCGAACGTGTCGGCCAAAAGGCGCTCCGGCGAGAGCAACGCGACTTGGCTCTCGGGGAGCGCGAGGAAGTACGCCGCGAAGCCGCCGGCGGCGATGAGGGCCGCGAGACCGAGCGCGTAGCGGGGGCGGAGCGTCCAGCCCACGACGGTCGCGAGGGCGAGCGTCCCCGCGGCGAGGAGGACGAACTGGTCGCGGCGACCCACGACGTTCGTGATGTCGTAGACGACCGCGAGGAACGCGCCGATGAGGACCAGCGAGGCCGCCGTCGCGAGGAGGTCGGCGGGGACGCCGAAGACGGTGTTCGTCGCGGAGGACGCCGACCCCGTCGCTGACGCCGACGCGCTCGCGGCCGACCGCGACGAGTCCGAGCCGCGCCGGTTCGTGTCCGTGCTCATCGCGGCACCTCCGGTCGCGCAGGGCCTCGGCTCGCGCCGTCAGAACGGGCACGTGGACCCGTCACGCCGACACCCCCGAGTCGGCACCGCGGGTTCCGACGCGACTCGTCGGGTTCGGCACCGACGACTCGGCCGCGTCGCGCTCGGCGCGCAGGCGGTCGAACGTCGTCTCGCGCCCGCCGAGCGTGACGTACGTCTTTCCGGCGTCGCCGCTGACGACGACTTCGGCGGTCTCGTCGGGGACCGACCCCGAGCGGAGCCGCGAGAGGTGGACGAGGACGCGCCGGCGGTCGCCGGGCGTCGCCTCAACGACCCCCGCGGGCGAGGTGAGGTGGACCGGAACGCCGGCGTCGAGAAGCGCACAGCAGAGCGTCGCGGCCGCCTCCGCGGCGTCGTCCTCGTGGCCGTCGGTCGCGCCGGCGGAGACGCGAACCGCGTCGGCCGTGACCCGGTCGTCGTAGGCTTTCACCACGAGGTCGCCGGACTTGGCGCTCGACTTCCAGTGGATGTCGCGGAGCGGGTCGCCGGGGACGTACTCGCGCAGGCGGTCGAACTCGGCGCGCTCGTCGGTGCGCCCCACGTCGGCGAGCGCCGAGAGGTCTCGCCGGGCCGCCGCCCCGAGCGAGCGGACCCGCGGGAAGACGAGCACTTCGGTCGTCCCGCCGGCGGTGAACGACTTCGAGAACAGCCCGAGGATGTCGCGGGCGACGACGGTCGTCGGGCCGAGCGTCGCCGGGCCGCGACCGCGGTAGGTCACCTCGTAGTCGACGCGGCCGTCGCCGACGACCGAGTCGACCGCGGTGTCGCCGTCGAGGCCGGGCGAGAGGGCGTCGGTCGTGGTCGCCGGAAACGGCCTGTCGGCGTCGAGGGCGAGCGAGACGGTGCGGGTCTCGCCGGGGAAGCCGTCGTCGGGCGCGACCCGCTCGACGCGGGGCGGCGAGACGCGCCAGACCTGCACCGCGCCGACGACGAGGCCGACGGCGACCGGAACGACGACGGCGTTGAGCGCCCGCGGGCCGTAGGCGACGGCGTTGGCGACGCCGACGACCACGACCGCGACGGCGACCCAGCCGCGGAGGGTGAGCTTCATCGGTCTCACTCGACCGCGACGGTGTCGAGCGCCCGCTCGACCACGTCGCGGCCGGAGCGCTCGTCGGTCGTCCGGACGCGGTGGGCCCAGACGCTCCGCACCTCGCGCTGGACGTCGTCGGGGACGACGTAGTCGCGGGCGTCGAGGGCGGCGCGGGCCTGCGCGGCGCGGACGAGCGCGATGGAGCCGCGGGGGCTCACGCCGAGGTCGGCGCGCGCTCTGGTGTCGGCGGCGAGCCGAGAGACGTAGCGCCGGACCGGCTCGCTCACCGTCACGTCGAGGATGCGCTCGCGGGCGTCGCGCACGTCGCCGGCCGACGCGACGGGTTCGAGCGACTCGATGGGGTGGTGGCCCGAGACGCGGCCGAGCAGTTCCGTCTCCTCGGCCTCGTTGGGGTAGCCGAGGTGAATCTTCTTCATGAACCGGTCGAGTTCGGCCAGCGGGAGGTCGTACGTCCGGTCGGGTTCCACGTCGTTCTGGGTCGCGATGACGGTGAAGGGGTCGGGGACGCGGCGGGTGACGCCGTCGACCGTGACCTGTAGCTCCTCCATGACTTCGAGGAGGGCGGCCTGCGTCTTCGGCGGCGCGCGGTTTATCTCGTCGCCGAGGACGACGTTTCCGAAGACCGGCCCCTCGCGGAACTCGAACTCGCTGGTCTGTTGGTTGAACACGTTCACGCCCGTCACGTCGGACGGGAGGAGGTCGGGCGTAAACTGGATGCGCTCGAACTCCCCCTCTATCGAGGTGGCGATGGCGCGGGCGAGCATCGTCTTGCCGACGCCCGGCACGTCCTCCAAGAGGAGGTGACCGCGGGCGAACAGCGCCACGATGATGTCTTCGATGGCGTCGTGGTGGCCGACGATGACGCGTTCGACGTTCTCGGAGATTCGTGTCGCGAGGTCCGACACCGCCTCGACCGAGAGCGCGGGGTCGAAGTCGGCGTCTGCATGTGCATCAGTCATTGATATCCCGGATTACCCGCCGACCGTGCCGAGAAGGACGACGGGTCTCTGTGTGCTATTATTGCTTCAGTCTACCTAACCTTGCTGGGTGTGTGCACGAGTCAACCGCGGGCGGCGAGCGAGCGGACGGCCGTCGACCGGGCCGTTCTCGGGCCGTTCCCGGGCGTTTTTATCGCTCGGCGACCCGGGTGTGGGTATGAACGCGGACGCCCAGCGGGAGGCGGTGTACGGCGCGCCGCCGGAGATGCTGGAAGTGCGGGACGACCTGACGCCGATGCTCTCGCAGTACGCCGACCTCTGTGCGGAACACGACGACGCCGTCGTGCTGTTTCAGGTCGGCGACTTCTACGAGGCGTTCTGCGGCGCGGCGGAGGCCGTCGCCCGCACCTGCGAGGTGACGCTGACCCAGCGCGAGGACTCCACCGGGACGTGGCCGATGGCGGGCATCCCCATCGACAACGCCGCGGGCTACCTCGAACGCCTGCTCGACGCCGGCTACCGGGTCGCGCTCGCGGAACAAGTCGAAGACGCCGAGGAGGCGTCCGGGCTCGTTGACCGCGCCGTCACCCAACTCATCACGCCCGGCACCGTCGTCGACGAGGAACTGCTCGACGCCGGGCGGGCGACCTACCTCGGCGCGGTCGCTCGGGGCGGCGGCGACGCCGAGAGCCGCGACAGCGACGCCGAGGACGACACCGACACCTACGGCCTCGCCGTCGTGGACGTGTCGACCGGCGAGTGCCTCGTCACCGGGGCGGACCGCGCGCTGGCGCTCGAAGAACTGGAGCGCCTCGCGCCCGCCGAACTCGTCGTCGGCCCCGACTGCGACCTCCCGGACCTCTCGTTCGACCCGATGGAGACGCCGTTCGAACCGGGGGCGTTCGACGCCGACGCGGCCCGCGAGACGCTGTCGGCGTACGCGCCCCGGCCGGACGCCGTGGTCGAGTCGGACGCCGAACTCCGGGCGGTCGGCGCGGCGCTCGCCTACGCCGAGTACGCGCAGGGCGACTCGACGCTAGAGTACGTCACCCGCGTCACGCGGTTCGACCCCCGCGAGTTCCTCCAACTCGACGCGACGGCCATCCGGAGCCTCGAACTGTTCGAGTCGCGGAGCGCCCGCGCCGGAAGCACGCTGTTTTCGGTCCTCGACGAGACGGCCTGCGCGCTCGGCCGCCGCCGACTCGAGGCGTGGCTCCGCCGCCCGCTCGTCGACCGCGACGAAATCGAGGCCCGACTGGACGCCGTTGACGCCCTCTGCGACGACGCGCTCGCCCGCGCCGACCTCCGAGAGCACCTCTCGTCGGTGTACGACCTCGAACGGCTGGTCGCCCGCGTCTCCCGCGAGCGCGCCGACGCCCGCGACCTGCGCTCCCTGAAGACGACGCTCGACCGGGTTCCGAAGGTCCGCGAGGAGGTCGGAACCGGTTCCGACCTCCTCGCGGACCTCCGCGACTCGCTGGACGAACTCGAAGACGTGCGCGACCTCGTCGGCGACGCAATCGTCTCCGACCCGCCCCAGGAGATTACGGAAGGCGGCGTCATCGCCGACGGCTTCGACGCCGAGCTGGACGACATCCGCGGCACCGCCGAGGCGGGCCGCGAGTGGGTGTCGAACCTCGAAGCCCGCGAGCAGGAGCGCACCGGCATCGACTCGCTGGAGGTCGGCTACAACCAGGTCCACGGCTACTACATCGAGGTGACGAATCCGAACCTCGACCGCGTCCCCGACGACTACCGGCGCCGCCAGACGCTGAAGAACTCAGAGCGGTTCTACACGCCCGAACTGAAGGAGCGCGAAGACGAGATTCTCCGCGCCTCGGACCGCGCCGACGCCCTCGAATACGACCTGTTCTGCGAGGTTCGCGCCGACGTGGCGACCGAGTCCGCCCGGATTCAGGCCGTCGCCGACGCCCTCGCCGACCTCGACGTGCTCCGGACGCTCGCGGACGTGGCGGTGGCGAACGACTACGCCCGCCCCGAGTTCCACGCGGGCGACCCGACCGACGAGCACGGCGGTATCCACATCGACGGCGGCAGACACCCCGTCGTCGAGCGCGCACAGGACGAGTTCGTGCCGAACCCCGCCGACCTCCCGCGGGGGAGCGTCGCGCTCGTCACCGGCCCCAACATGTCCGGGAAATCGACGTACATGCGGCAGGTCGCGCTCGGCTGCGTCCTCGCGCAGGTCGGGAGCTTCGTCCCCGCAGCGTCGGCCCGACTGCCGGTCCTCGACCGCGTGTTTACCCGCATCGGCGCGTCCGACGACATCGCGGGCGGGCAGTCGACGTTCATGCGCGAGATGAGCGAACTGACCGAAATCCTCCACAACGCCACCGGCGACTCGCTCGTCCTCCTCGACGAGGTCGGCCGCGGCACCTCCACCGCCGACGGCCTCGCCATCGCCCGCGCGGCCACCGAGTTCCTGCACGACGAGGTCGGCGCGACGACGCTCTTTGCGACCCACTACCACGACCTCACCGACGCGGCCGACGACCGCGAGGGCGTGTTCAACCTCCACTTCACCGCCGCGCGGCGCGACGGCGAAGTCACGTTCCTCCACAGCGTCGCCGACGGCCCGTCCTCGTCGTCTTACGGGGTCGAAGTGGCGCAGTTGGCCGGCGTGCCGGCGAGCGTCGTGGCGCGCGCTCGGGACCTCGTGGACGAGACTGACCCCGAGAGCGCGGACGACACCGAAGGCGATGGCGTCGCCGCCGCCGCGAACGGCGAGGTCGCCGAGGCCGCCGAAGACGGCACGCTCGCGGCCTACGTCGATGGGTTGGAGAACGGCCACCGAGAGAGCGAGAGTCCGAACCGAGCAACTGCGACGACCGCGACGGCCGAACCGACCCCCGAGCTCGAAGCCGTCGCCGAGGCGCTCCGCGAGGCCGACCTCGCGGACACTACGCCGCTGGAGGCGCTGAACCTCCTCTCCGACCTCAAAGGGAAGCTCGAATGATTCGCCGACTCGACCCGGGGACGCGCTCGAAAATCGCCGCCGGCGAGGTCGTCGCCCGCCCCGCGAGCGTCGCGGTCGAACTGGTGGAAAACGCCCTCGACGCCGGCGCGGAGACCGTCGAAATCGAGGTTGACGGCGACGGGACCGACCGAATCCGCGTCGCCGACGACGGCCGCGGGATGGCCGAGTCTGACGCCGCCCTCGCGGTCGAGCGGTACACGACGAGCAAGCTCTCGGCGGCCGACGACCTCGAAACCGTCGAGACGCTCGGCTTCCGGGGCGAGGCGCTCCCGAGCATCGCCGCGGCCGCCGCCCGACTCGAACTGACGACGAACGACGGCGGCCCGCGCGGGACGCGAGTCGTCGTCGACGGCGGCGGGGATGCGACCGACGGCGAACACGACAAGACCGTCTCGCCCGCGGGTCGGGCGCGCGGGACGACGGTCGAAGTGACCGGCCTCTTTTCGGACCGCCCGGCCCGGAAGAAGTCGCTCGCGTCGCCGAAAGCCGAGTTCGCCCGCGTCTCGGCGGTCGTCACGCGCTACGCGCTCACGCGGCCGGACGTGCGGTTCGTCCTGCGACACGACGGCCGGGAGACGCTCGCGACGCCCGGCACCGACCGCTTCGCCGACGCGCTCTTGGCGGTGTACGGCCGCGACGCCGCGAGCCACGCCTCGACGTTCGACTCGTCGCGGGAGGTCTCGGCGGCCGGCGAGACGGCCGCGGTCGAGGTCGACGGCGCGCTCTGTCACCCCGAGGTGACGCGTTCCCGGCGCGACCACGTCCACGTCTCGGTCAACGGCCGCGCCCTCGCCGAACCGCGGCTCCGCCGGGCGGTCGCCGACGGCTACGGGACGCTGCTTCCCGACGGGCGCGAACCGGTCGGCGTCGTCCGACTCCGTCTACCGCCCGCGTGGGTCGACCACAACGTCCACCCCGCGAAGGACGAGGTAGGCTTCAGAGACGCCGACGCGGTCGCCGAGGCGGTCGAATCGAGCGTCCGCGACGCGCTCTCGACCGCGGACCTCCGGCGGAGCGGCGAGGTGGCGATGGACCTCGATAGCTCGCTCGCGCCCGTCGAGGCCGCGTCGGTGTTCGACGACCTCCGCGTCATCGGGCGCTTCCGCGGCCTGTACCTGCTCTGTGAGGCCGGCGACGAACTCCTCGTCGTCGACCAGCACGCGGCCCACGAGCGCATCAACTACGAGCGACTCCGCGAGGCGGTCGAGTCGGCGGGCATCGACGCCGTCTCCGTCGACCCGCCGGCGACCGTCTCGCTGTCGCCGACCGACGCGGCGCTCCTCGACGCGAACCGCGACCTCGTGGAGAAACTGGGTTTCCGCGTCGCCGAGTTCGGCGACGGGAGCAGGAGCGGGAGCGGGACCGGAACCTACCGCGTCGAGGCCGTGCCCGCGCCGCTCGGCCGGCCGTTCGCCCCGGACGCGCTCGCGGACGTGGTGGCCGACGTCGCCGCCGGCGACGACGCCGACCCGCGGGACGAACTCCTCAAAGACCTCGCGTGCCATCCGTCGATAAAAGCCGGCGACGACCTCACCGACGACGATGCCGCGCGGTTAGTCGAGCGACTCGGCTCGTGCGAGACGCCGTACACCTGCCCGCACGGCCGGCCCACGGTGCTCGCAATCGACGAGGAGACGTTCGTCCGCGGGTTCGGCCGGCGAAGCGGCCGGCTCGGGTAGCGCTCGGCGGGAGCAACCTTGCCGAGCCACCCCGTCGCCGTCGTTCGAAATGGCGCGGTTGCTGGTGGGGAGATGAATACGACGTAGCGACCAGCGTGGCGCGCCCGGCCGCTACCAGTCCTTGCAGTCGAGACAGACGTACTCGTCGCCGTCGAGCCACCGCTTTTGCACCGACTCGCCGCACTGGGGGCACGGCGTGGCTTCGGGGGTCCATCGGTACGTGGCGAGCGTGCTCACGTCGCGGTCGTCGGGTGCGTCGGAATCGACGGCGTCGTCGGCGTCGGCAGAATCGACGGCGTCGTCGGCGACGTCGGAACCGTCAGCGTCGTCGTCGGCCGTCGGTTCGTCGGCCGCTCCGTCGTCGCCGCCGGCGAAGTCGTCGAGCGAGCGGTTCGGCATGACTCAGCGTCCGTGGGCGCGGTCCTTATCGGTGCCGACCGAGCCGCGCCGCTGACGGCCGCCGCGAACCGCGGGGCGGCGAGCGACTCACCGGACGGGGCGAGCGCCGTGCGAAACCCACACAATCAATACCCCCGAATCCCGAGAGTCGCGCATGGCAACACTCACGGACTTCGTCATCGCGCTCCTCACGAGCGTCCTCGAACTGGTGGTGACCTTCGCCGACGTGGCGCTGAGCGACCCGCTTTCCACGGTGAGTTTCCTCTTCGGCAACATCTTCATCCTCCTCGCCGTCGGCGCGTTCGCCTATCTCGTCGTCGGCGCGCTCGGCGCGGAACTCGGCATCATCGGCGTCGGCTCGTCGACCGGTAGGCCGCCGCAGCGAGAGTAATCGCTTCTTCGAGGTCGGGGCCGACCGGCGACCCGACCACGACGCCGTCAGCGTGTTCGAGCACCGCGTCCATCCGGTCGGCCACGTCGTCCGGCGTGCCGGCCATCGAGAAGGCGTCTATCATCGCCGGCGTGACGAGGCCGAACGCCTCGGAGAACGCGCCGGCGGAAATCTTCTCGCCGATGTCGCCCGCGCGCTCGGCGTCGATGCCGTGTCTGTCGAGGACCGGCGGGGCCGCCCCCGCGGTGATAAAGGCGACCGGCGGGCGGGCGGCCTCGCGAGCCGCGTCCTCGTCTTCCGAGACGGAGACGCTGGCGTAGGCGGCGAGGGTGAACTCGCCGCGCGAGTCGGGGCGGTCCTCGACGCCGATATCGACCTGTTCTCTGGCCCACGCGAGGTCGTCGGGGTGCGAGCCGTTGAACAGCAGGCCGTCTGCGTGCTTGCCGGCCATGCGACACATGTGCGGCCCCTCGCCGCCGACGTACACCGGCACCTCGCCGGGCACGTCGAAGTTGAGGCCGGCGTCGGTCGCCTCGAACGTGCCGTCGTGGGTGACGCGCTCGCCGTCCCAGAGCCGCTGTGCGACCTTGAACGCCTCCAGCACGGAGCGGAGGCCGCGCTCGTCTTCGAGGCCGAGGTTGCGGAGCGTCGAGGGGTCGCCGGGGCCGATACCGAGGAGGCCGCGGCCGCCGGATGCCTCGGCGACGGTCGCCACCTTGCCGGCGAGCGTCACGGGGTGTAGCTCGTAGGGGTTGGCGACGCCGGGGCCGAGGCGGATGTCGTCGGTCTCGGCCGCGAGCCGCGCGAGGACCGCGAAGGGGTCGCGGTTGTTGTAGTGACACGAGACGAACAGGGAGTCGTAGCCCTCGCGTTCCGCCTGCGTGCCCAGTTCGACGAGGTCGTCGACGGGATGTTCCGGGGTGAGTTCGAGTCCGAGCATAGTGTGAGCGTGGTGTGAGCGTGGAATGGTGGAGCGAGTCGTCAGGGGTCGTAGCGCCACTCGCGGAGCGCCTGTCGCACGAAGTCACCGTCGATGTCGCGGAAGTGGGCGTCGCTCTCGCCGTGGTCGCCCCACTCGAAGCCGCGGACGACGACGACGGGCGTGCCGCCGTCGCCCTCGCCCTGCACGAGGTTCGCGGCCGCGGCGAGTTCGTCCACGACGCTCTCGACGGTGACGCCGAGTTCGCGGCCGTCGCGGTCGGCCTCGCCGCGCCAGTCGCGCGAGGCGCTCAGCCCCGCCCAGCCGATGGCGACGCCGCGCTGCCCGTGTCGGAACGGCCGGCCGCAGGTGTCGGTGACGATGACCCGGTCGGCGTCGACGCCGGCGCGGATGCGCTCGGCCGACTCGCTCGGGCGCTTCGGGAGCAACAGCAGGTCGTGGTCGGGGACGTTCGAGCGGTCGATGCCGGCGTTGACGCCGACGTGGCCGAACCGCGTCTCGGTCAGGAGGAACGGCTCCGACATGACGAGGTCGACGCTCTCTTCGAGGACCGCCTGCGCGAACCGCGGGTCCTTCTCGTCGCCGGTCAGTTCGGCGAGGCGGGCGGCGAGTTCGCGCGCCCGCGGGCCGGCCGGGAAGTCGTCGAGGTCGGCGAACCGCCCTTCGGCCTTCGAGACGACGGTAGAGGCGACGCAGACCACGTCGTCGGGCCGAAGGTCGACGCGCTCCGAGACGAGGGCGGCGAGGTCGTCGCCCTCGCGGACCTCGGGCACGTCGGGGACGGGAAACAGCTCCATACCGAGTCGGAAGGCGAGGGCGGTGAAAAACGACGGGATGCTGGCGAACCGGGCCGGTATCGCAGGCGGTCGACCGGAGAGCGGTTCGGGGAGCGACGACACGCCGACTGCGCCGAGTTCAGTCGTCGCGGACGACTTCGACCGACAGCGAGCCGTCGACGACCGAGCCGACCATCATCGTGGCGTCGTCGCCCGGGTTGGCCGCCGTCGCCGTGCCGGGGTTGAGGACGCGGATGCCGTCGACCACTTCGTCGACCACCTCGTGGATGTGGCCCGCGACGCCGACCGCGCCGTCGCCCGCGGCGTCCCTGACCGCGTCGGCGACGCGGGACTCGTAGCCCGTTCTCGTGCCCGTGCCGTGGGTGACGACGAACGTGAGTCCGTCGACCTCCGCGACCTCGACGAACGGGAGGTCGATGGCCGGCGGGTCGATGTTCCCGCGGACGCCGACGAACCGCGCCGAGAGGTCGCGGAGGCGGTCGAGGGTGTCCGGCGAGTCGAAGTCGCCCGCGTGAATCACGAGGTCGGCCGAGCGGACCCGGTCTTCGACCCACCCCGGAATCCCGTCGGCCCGCCCCGGAACGTGCGTGTCGCTCAGGATAGCGAGTCGCATACCGACACCACGCGACCGGCCTGAATAGTCGTTTTGTCAGTCGCGGACGTAAGTCTGGATATGCCACACGTCGTCACCGTCTTCCTCCGAAACGGCGGCCGCGTCCTCCTCGCCCGCCGGAGCGAGGCGGTCGGAACGTATCGAGGGCGCTGGGCCGGCGTCTCGGGCTACGTCGAGGGCGACCCCGACGACGCCGAGCGCGACGCCCGACGTGAACTCGCCGAGGAACTCGGCGTCCGCGAGGCCGACGCCGACCTCGTCCGCGCGGGAGCGACCGTCTCCGTCGCCGACGAGGGCCGCGAGTGGACCGTCCACCCGTTCCTGTTCGACGCGCGGAGCCGCGACGTCGACCCGAACGAGGAACTCGCCGCGGTCGAGTGGGTCCACCCGACCGCGATTCGGGACCGCGAGACGGTCCCCGGACTGTGGACGGCCTACCGCCGGGTCGCACCCGCGGTCGAGACCGTCGCCGCCGACGAGACCCACGGCTCGGCGTGGATTTCGCTCCGGGCGCTCGAAGTCCTGCGCGACGCCGCCGCCGAGGCGGACTCGCGGGACGCGGTCGCGTCGGTCGCCCGGCGACTCCGCGACGCCCGCCCGAGCATGGCCGCCGTCGAGAACCGCGTCAACCGCGTCATGGCCGACTCGGAGACTGACCCCGAATCGGTCCGCCGACGGGCCGAGGCGGCCATCGACGCCGCGGCAGAGGCTGACGACTCGGCGGCCGCCCGCGCCGCCGAACTCGTCCGGGAGCGCGGGTTCGACCGAATCGCCACGCTCTCGCGGTCGGGGACGGTCCTCGCGGCGCTCGAAGCCGCCGGGGCGAGTGTCCTCGTCTCCGAGTCCCGACCGGGCGGCGAGGGCGTCGGCGTCGCGGAGCGACTCGTCCGTCTGGGACTCAGCGTGACGCTGACGACCGACGCGGCGCTCCCCGGACTCGTCGCGGGCGGCGAAGCCGACGCCGTCCTCCTCGGGGCCGACTCCGTGCTCGCGTCCGGCGGCGTCGTCAACAAGGTCGGAAGCCTCCCCGTGGCGCTCGCGGCCGCCCGCGCCGACGTCCCCGTCTTCGCCGTCTGCGCCCGCGACAAGATTCGCGGTGACGGCCGCGTCCTCGGCGAGGACGCCGGGAGACTGTACGACGGCGAGGCCGCGGTAGGGACCGAGAACCCGCTTTTCGAGGTGGTGCCCGCGGACCTGGTCTCGGGCGTCGTCACCGAATCCGGCGTGTTGGACGCGGACGGAATCGGTACGGTGGCGGCCGAACACGCCGCGCTGGCGGCGTGGGACGACTGAGGCGAGTGTGGCGTTTCGGGGAACCGTCGGGACCACCGCTCGGCGGGGCGAAAAGGGTGGATTCTTGGGCGTCCGCCCCGGACTCCGACTCGGTGGCGATGACGAAGGTTACCCCCACTCAGCCCCTTGTGATGATAGATTTCATCCGAGCCACCAACTACTGACGACGCGCCTCCCGTTACACCGAACCGACTTCACCCCGGAGCGACGCGTACGCGCTTCTCGCGAACCGGGCCACCTGCTGGGACCGAACGGGCTCTCGTCGGACACCCGAAAACCGGACACCGACGCCGAAGGCGCAACTTCCTTCGTGGGCCGCGGTGACCCCTCGGTCATGCACATCGAACGCATCGCGGTCGACGAGTCGGTCGGTCGCGTGATGCCGCCGGGCCTGTTCGTGGAGGCGCTTTCGAACTCCGACGCTCCGGTCGAACTCGTCGACGAGGGCGAGGCGTTCGGCCCGGGCGACGCGGTCGTCTCGTTCGGCCACAGAGACGCGTTCGTCGAGGCCGACTGGGTCCACTGCGTCCGCGCCGGCTACGACGAGTTCCCCGTGGACGCCTACGAGGCGGCCGGGACGGCGCTCACGAACAGCACCGGCGTCCACGGGACGACGGTCGGCGAGACGGTCGTCGCCTACATGCTGACGCTCGCCCGCCGCCTCCACGCCTACCGCGACGCCCAGCGCGACCGCGAGTGGGACCTGCCCCGCTACAAAGAGCCGTTCACCCTCGACGGCGAGCGCGTCTGCGTCGTCGGCCTCGGCACGCTCGGCCGGGGCGTCGCCGACCGCGCGGCCGCCCTCGGCATGGAGGTCGTCGGCGTCCGGCGCTCCGGCGACCCGGTCGAGAACGTCTCGACCGTGTTCACGCCCGACCGATTCCACGAGGCCATCGCCGACGCCCGGTTCGTGGTGCTGGCGATGCCGTTGACGGAGGAGACGGCGGGCATGGTCGACGCGCCGGCGTTCGAGGCGATGCGCGAGGACGCCTACCTCGTGAACGTCGCGCGCGGGCCCGTCGTCGACGAGGACGACCTCGTGGCGGCGCTCGACCGAGGCGACATCGCCGGCGCGGCGCTCGACGTGTTCGCCGAGGAACCGCTGTCCGCGGAGTCGCCGCTGTGGAACTTCGACGAGGTGCTCGTCACGCCGCACGTGAGCGCCGCGACGGGGAAGTACCACGAGGACATCGCGGCGCTCGTGCGGGAGAACGTCGAGAAGACGGCCGCCGGCGACCCGCTCACGAACCGCGTAGTGTGAGTTCGCCGGGGTCGAGCCGGGGGGTTCGAAGCGACGGCGAGCGGGTCAGAGGAACTTGAACAGGTCGTCGCGGCCCTGCTCGTGGAGGTGCGACCGCAGGGCGTCTTCGAGGTGCGAGATGTCGCCGCGCTTGGCCGTGATGGGCGCGATGACGTTCCGCCACTGCTTCCACGGCGGGAAGAGGCCGAGGCGGTCGCAGAGGTCGTTCAGGCGCTCGTCGCGGTCGTCGACCTTGTCCATCTTGTTGACCGCGACCACGGTCGGGATGTCGAGTTCGTCGAGGAAGAAGAACATCTCCACGTCGTGCGGGATGGAGTCTTCCGTGGTGTGGCGGTCGATGATGTCGATGACGCTCTTCCCGTCGACGACGAGGACCGCCGCGAGGATGTCGTCGGCGTTCTCCTCGATGTACTGGACGACGTCCGTCTTGATTGCCTCGCGGGTGTCGCGGTCGACGCCGGACATGAATCCGAACCCGGGGAGGTCGGTGAACATGAATTTCTCCGCGTTCCAGTCGAAGTGGTTGGGTTTGCGGGTGACGCCGGGCTTCTTACCCGTCGTGAACTTGCTGTGACCCGTCAGCTCTCGCATCAGGGTCGACTTCCCCACGTTCGACCGCCCGACGAGGACGATTTCGTCGCGGTTCGGTCGGTCTTCGAACATACCGGCGGTTCGCCGCCGCGACGGATAAGGAGGACGGTACGGACGCCGCGCTCCGGGGCGTCGACACCGAAAAAATCACGTCTCCGGGCGAGTCGCCCCCACGACGGCTCGCCGACGACGCGTGAATGAGGCGGCCGCGTCAGTCACGGCCGCCCGCCGATAACTCGCCCGCGTTCTCGTCGAGAAATCGCAACAGCGGCTCGATTTCGTCGAATCGAGGGCCGCACGCGACGGAGCCGAGATGACGGTTCCACTCGACGAAGCCGGCGTCAGCGAGTTTCGGGAGATGAACGTGGAACAGCTCCACCTCCAGTCGGTCGCGGTCGCGGCCGCCACCAACGGCCGCGTCCCGCGTTGCCGCTTCGAGGCGCGCGCGCCGCCGTCGGCGAAGACCCATCAGCAACCGTCGCCGATGGACGTTTCCGAGGGCGTCGAACGCCTCGTCAAGGCGGGGGGACGTCGCGGCTACCATCGGCGCGACCCCCGTTGGATCCGAACAGGCGTCGCGCGACGGGCGCGAGACGCCGAGGCAAAGCGTCTCCCGCAAGTCGCCGGAAGGCCCCGCTCTGGGCACCCGGTGGACACCACCCGATACCGGTACCGTCGAGAGCGCGGCCCGTCAATCACACGTTCGCACGCCTCTGCGCCACCACGGCGCGGTTTGACGGCGTACGGCTGTCGATGTCTGTGTGTGTTCACAACTACGTTCCCCGAAGGGGTATAGATAGCAAGTTGGCATTCTCTTTCTGCTTTCACAGTCCGGTCATTGAAGTAATGCATCCGGAAGCCTACGTTACATGTTATGAACCGAATGAGGTCACGAACGGACGCTATCGGCCCAAATACTAGGGGGAAACGGTGAATTTTCGGCGTCTGATCACCCCCTCCCCCGAGAGAATATCAGACAGTATGCTGACAAGAGAGTTCAATACAGCGGCCGCTGAAGGTCAGCTAGTAATGGCAGTAATCGTCGAGCTGACGATTGATTCAAGGGATTTCGACCTCGGGAGGGTCACCGCCGTGTCGAGCGGCGTCCACATCGAGCTAGAGCGCGTCGTTCCGACTGGCGGTGAGGTCATGCCGTTCTTCTGGGCGCAGGGGACCGACTTCGAGGCGTTCGAACACGCCGTCCGGCACGACCGACTCGTCGACGACCTGACCGCGGTTGCGCGCGTCGCCGACCGCGTGCTGTACAAGGTCAACTGGGGCGAGACCACGTCGAGCCTGACCCGCATTCTCACAGACAGCGAGGCGACGATTCTCGAAGCCCACGGCAACGACCCGTGGATGTTCCGCCTCCGGTTCAACGACCACGCGGCGCTCACCGACTTCCACAACCTCTGTCAGGAAGAGGACATCGAGTTCCACGTTGAGCGCATCTATACCCTCGCAGAGGGCGAGCCGGGCGTCTACAACTTCGACATCACAGACGGACAACAGGAGGCGCTCGTCACCGCCGTCTCGGAGGGCTACTTCGAAGTCCCCCGGCAGACCACGCTCAACGAGGTGGCGGACCAACTCGGAATCAGCCCGCAGGCCGCCTCCGAGCGCGTCCGCCGCGGGGCCGACACCGTCCTGCGGAAGGTGCTGTTGTCGCAGTCGGCGGCCGACCTCTCGTAGCCGACCGCTCGCGCCGAGACGCGGTTCGCCCGCGACACGAACGGGGGAGCTATTGGTCCGCCGCGAGTACGCGACGGCGACGCGATGGACAAAGCGACGCTCCGAACGACGGTGTGGGACGACCTCGAATCGTCGGGCGCGGCACGGTTTCCCTTCCCGCCGCACGGCCGCATCCCGAACTTCGCCGACGCGAAAGCGGCCGCCGAGCGACTCGCGGCGACGCCCGAGTGGGCCGACGCCGACGCGGTGAAGGCCAACCCGGACGCCCCGCAACTCCCCGTCAGGCGACGGGCGCTCCGCGAGGGGAAAACCGTCTACATGGCCGTCCCGCGGCTCCGCGACGAGGAGTGCTTCTACGAACTCGACCCCGCGCGCATCGACGACGAACACCTCGACAGCGCGCCGACCGTCTCCCACGTCGAGACCTACGCCGACACGGTCGGCCCAGACGCCCTGCCGCCCGTCGACCTCGTCGTCTCGGGGTCGGTCGCCGTCTCCGAGGCGGGCGCGCGCATCGGGAAGGGAGAGGGGTTCAGCGACCTCGAATACGCGGTGTTGCGGGGTCTCGGGGCCGTCACCGACGAGACGACCGTGGCGACGACGGTCCACGAGCGACAGGTCCGCGACGGCCTGCCGGAGCCGGACGCCCACGACGTGCCGATGGACCTCGTCGTCACTCCCGAACGGTTGGTCCGAACCGAGACCTCGCACCCGAGACCCACGGGCATCGACTGGGACGCGCTCCCCGACGAGCGCCTCGACGAGATGCCCGTCCTCCGGCGGTTGCGCGACGAGTCGTCGGAGTAGCCGAGCCCCTGCTTATTTCACCGCCCGGGCCGACGTGAGGCCGTGCGACTCGTACAGGTGTTGGTGCCGACCGGCAAGCGCGAGGCCGTCCTGCGGACGCTCGACGAGGAGGGCGTCGACTACGCCGTCTCCGAGGAGACGTCCGGGCGCGGCTTCGTCGCCGTCGTCACCTTCCCGGTCCCCAAGGAGGCCGTCGAACCGGTGTTAGCGCGACTCCGCGAGGCGGGCGTCGAGCGCGACGCCTACACCGTGGTCGTCGCCGCCGAGACGGTCGCGTCGAAGCGGTTCGACCAACTGCGCGAGCAGTACGAGGAAGACGACGAGAACGGCGACCGCATCGCCCGCGAGGAACTGGCCTCGAAGGCCGCCGACCTCGCGCCGTCGGTTTCGACCTACGTGCTCATGACGGTCATCTCGGCGCTCGTCGCCACCGCGGGCCTGCTTCTCGACTCGCCGGCCGTGGTCGTCGGCTCGATGGTCATCGCCCCGCTCGTCGGCCCCGCGATGTCCGCGAGCGTCGGCACCGTCGTCGACGACGACGAGATGTTCGGCCGCGGGGTTCGCCTGCAGGCGCTCGGCGGCGTCCTCGCGGTCGGCGCGGCCGCCGTCTTCGCCTTCCTGCTCAAACAGACCGGGGCGGTCCCGCTGTCGTCCGCGGAGGTGCTTTCGATTCCCGAGGTGGACGAGCGCCTCGCGCCCGACGTGCTGTCGCTCGTCATCGCGCTCGGCGCGGGAGCCGCCGGCGCGATTTCGCTCTCCTCCGGCGTCTCGACCGCGCTCGTCGGCGTCATGATAGCCGCCGCGTTGGTCCCGCCGACCGCCGTCGTCGGCATCGGCATCGCGTGGGGCGCGCCCGAGGCCGTCGTCGGCTCGGCCATCCTCGTCCTCGTCAACATCCTCTCCGTCAACTTCGTCGCCATCGGCGTCCTCTGGCAGCAGGGCTACCGGCCGGAGCGCTGGATTCGCCGCGACGAGGCCCGGCGAGCCGCCCTGTTCCGCATCGCCGTCATCGGGGTCGGACTGCTCGTCCTCTCGTCGTTCCTCGGCGCGGTTACCTACACGACCTACCGGAACGCCGACTTCCAAGGCGACGCGCGCGACGCCATCGAGGACGCACTCTCGGGAACCGACGCCCGACTACTGTCGATGGAACTGCAGTACGACAGCGGGCCGCTACAGGAGCCCGACGGCGTCGTCGTGACCGTCGGCTACGACCCGGCCTCCGACCCGCCGATGGTCGAACGCGAACTCACGAGGCGGGTGAACGCCGTCGCCCCCGAGCCGCTGTCGCCGTGGGCCACCGGCGAAATCGACGTCGAAGTGCGCTACGTCGCCGTCGTGGAGTAGGACGGCCGGCGTTCCGTCCCCCGTTTCGAAGGCTACAGTCGCTCTTTGTCTCTAGCGCGGCTTGAATAGCTGAACCGACGTACGGTGGGTATGCAACGACGCACGATTGCTCCGATATTCCTCGTCGGCCTCGTCCTCCTCGCGGGCTGCCTCTCGGCACCCCTGCAGGCGACGACCGACGGCGGCGTAGACGCGACGAACGCGACGACCATCTCCGCGACCGGCACCGGCGAAGTGACCGCCGACGCCGACCTCGCCGTGGTCTCCATCGCCGTGACGACCACCGCCGACTCGGCGGACGACGCCCGCGGCACCGTCGCCGACGACGTGGCCGCCGTCCGCGCCGCCCTCACCGACGCCGGTGTCGCCGAGGACGCCATCCAGACGACCGGCTTCAACATCTACCCCGAGTACGACTACAGCGGCCAGGAGCGCGACCTCCTCGGCTACCGCGCCACCCACACCCTCCGCGTCGAGGTCGCTCCCGACCGCGCCGGCGAAGTCATCGACCTCGCGGTCGGTGCCGGTGCCAGCGAAATCCGCGGCGTCGCCTTCACGCTGACCGACGAGAAGCGCGCCGAACTCCGCGAAGAGGCCCTGACCCGCGCCGTCGACTCGGCGAAGGCCGACGCCGACGCGGTCGCCAGCGCCTCCGACCTGACCGTCACGGGCGTCCACACCGCCACCGTCGGCGGCAGCGCCTCGCCCGGCCCGTACCCGGTCGCCTACGCCGAGGACGCCGCCCGCGCCTCGTCCGGTTCGACCGAGCTCTCGCCCGGCCCCGTGACCGTCTCGGCGACCGTCCAGATGGTCTACGAAGCCGAGTAAGCGACCCCACCCCGCTGACCGAGACCGAACTCCCGGTCTCGACCACCCCCCGCGTTCCCATTTCTCCGACAGCTACCTCGTAGCCACAGCTCTCGTCGAGAAGCAGGTGCTGCGGCAAGACAGAAGCGCCAGAACCGAAAAATCCCGAGTCGCTTACTCGTTGCGCGACGGCGGGATGTCGGGTTCGAACCCGATGGCCTCGACCGCGGCGTCGAGGACGGCCTCGACGTTCTCGCCCGTCTCGACGCTCATGTAGAGGTCGGCCTCCATGTCGGTCGAGCGGTCGCTCTTGTTACAGACGGTGAGGACGGGGATGTCGCGCTCCTCGAAGCGCGCCTTCACGGCGTCGCGGAGTTCGAGCTGCGACTCGATGGGGTAGCCGCACGCCCCGCTGGCGTCGGCGACGAAGATGACGGCGTCCGCGAGGTGTTCGAGGGCGCTCACGGCCTGTCGCTCGATGTCGTTTCGCTCGTCTTCGGGGCGGTCGAGCAGCCCCGGCGTGTCGATAATCTGGTAGCGGATGCGGTCGCGGTCGAAGTGCCCGATTTGGACGCCCTTCGTCGTGAAGGGGTAGCGGGCGATTTCGTTCGACGCGCGGGTCACGTCGTTGACGAACGAGGACTTCCCGACGTTCGGGTAGCCGGCGACGACGATTGCCGGTTCGTCCGGGCGGATATCGGGGAGGTTCTTCAGGGCGTCGCGCGCCTCGCCGATGCGGAGCAGGTCGTCTTCGACCTCCTCGACGACGCTCGCCATGCGGGCGAACGCCTGCTTTCGGTGCTTGCGCGCGAGGTCGGCGTCGGTCTTGCGGAGCTTCGGCTGGTACTCGCGGGCGATGTTGTCGACCTGCCGGGAGGCCCACATCACTTCCGAGAGGCTCTTTCGGACCTCGTCCACGTCGACGATGGCGTCGGCGAGCTCGTAGTAGAAGGGGTCGACCGTCCCGAAGTCGGGCCACTCGACGACGACGTTTTCGAGGTTGTCGGAAAGGATGTTCGACGCCGTCTGGAGCATCGACTGCTGAGCCTCCAACTTGTTCTGCTTCGCTCGCCCCGTGCGCGCGGCCCGCGAGAAGGCCTTGTCGATGAGTTCGTCCGACCGGGGCGTGGTCGGGAGAGACTCGAAAATCATTGCAGTCCGCTACATGGCCGAGCCGTAAAAGCGCGTCCGTTTGGGGCTCGGCGCTTCGAGCGGTGGATTCGCCGTGCAGGTCTCACGCACGGTTCGACCGGAAGCGAGGGGGTCGCGGGCGACCGGCGCGCGGACGCGGACGTGAGCGAGTGGTCGAACATCCACCCACGACCGCCACGAAGTTCTTGCCCGCCCGAGGTCTACATCGACCCATGACTGACTGGAAAGCTGTCGCCGTCGGTTTCGTCGTCATCGTCGTCGTCGGCACCGGCGGGCTCGCGCTCCCGCTCATCGGCCAAATCGGGGCGGGGCTGCTCGGGGGCTTCGCGGCGGGCTACCTCGCGGGCGGCACGCTCGGCAACGGCGCGTGGAACGGCCTCGTCGCGGGCTCCATCTCGGGTATCGTCGTGACGCTCCTCGCGGCCCTGCTCGGGAGCCTCCTCGGACTCGCCGGCGGGCCGCTGGGCGGACTCCTCGGCGGCGTCGGCGTCCTCGTCGCGGGCGTCGTGCTGACGCTCATCTTCGCAATCGACAGCGCCATCGCCGGGGCCGTCGGCGCGTGGGTGAAAGGATAGTCAGACGAACGCGGCCGCGACTCGGACTCTCCCCGAACGCGATAGTCCCAAAAAACGGGGTTTAGCATGGTGCTAAGTCCGTTATCTCACGTAAACGGTCGCGGGTCTCTAAGGGAGCGGGACCACACCCGACGGCCATGGGTAAGGAGCCAACGCACACCCGTCGAAGAACCCTCCAATCGATTTGCGGCGTCGCCGTCGCCGGTCTCACCGGTCTCGCTGGCTGTAGCTCGTCCGGGGACTCTGACTCGACGACGCAAACGACCGACGCGCAGACGCAGACCGCGACCGAGACGCAGACCACGACGACCGCGACCGAGACGACCGCGAACGAGACGGCCGAACAGGCGGAGGAAACAACCGAAAGCGGGCTCGAAGCCGCCGACTTCGTCGAGAACCCCGAGGAGATACACCCGACGCTGGTCGAAGCGACGTCGGTCCCCTCGGACGAGGTGCTGCTCGGCTTTCGGCTCGAAGACTCGTCGCTCCCGTTTACGACCGAGGTGTACCGCGCGCCGGACGACGCCGAGGTGCAGGCGACGGAGACCTACGACACCCAAGACCTCTCGCAGGTCGACTTGCTCCCCGAGTCGCCGCAGGCGCTCGATACCGTCGACACCGACCGCGAGGACATCCACTACGGGACGACGACCGTCGGAGAACCGCTGAAAGTCACGCTCGTCGCGCGCCACGACACCGACACCTTCGACTGGAGCGCGTGGTCTCGAACCGGCTATCCGTACGACGGCCACGACGAGGAGGACCCCGCGCTCGAAGTCGACTGTTACTGCGGCGGGATGAACTACACCGCGCCGAGCGGCGGGACGTGGGCGCGAGTGATTCAGGTGACGCCGACCGAGCGCGTCGACACCGGGACGACCGTCGCGCTCAACTGGACGTCGAGCCGACTCTGAAGGCGTAATCGACGCGGTTCGCCGCTCCGCGGGCGCGGTCTACTCGCCGCGTTCGAGGTACTCCCGCTGAATCTCCACGACTTCGGTCGAGTCTGCACACTCCGAGTACCGGCGGAGCGGCTCCTCGTTGAGTTCGAGGAACGTGTGGCCCCAGTTGAACTTCGAGAGGATACCCTCGGCCCGCTTCTTCTCGCCGAAGATGACGAGGGCGGCGGCTATCGCCTCGACCGTCGTCAGCTGCATCGGGCGGCCGAAGTTCACGGGGTTGGCGGCGACGAGATAGGGGAGCGCGCGGTGCTCGCCGGGGAGCGAGAACATGGCCTCGCCGGCCGACTCCCACGAGCAGTCGAGCGCGACGAGCGCGCCGGTGTCCGCGTCGGCGGGCGACAGCGCCCTGTCGGCGTGGGGGTTGAGCACGACGCCGTAGGGAGTCTCTCGGTCGGAGCCGTGGAGGGCGGCCATGTCGAAGCGTTCGAGCTTCTTCGCCGTGCACTTCTTCGGGTCGTCGTCGCCCTCGTATCGAACGTGCAGGTCCACAGCCGCGATACGCGACTGGCCGAGAAAAGCGTCCCGAACGCGGCGGCGCGCGCGAGGAGTCGGACGGCAGGGCCGGCGTCGGATACTTCCGGTCGGCCGACGAAGAGAGGGCGTGCATCCCGACGCGACGTATCTGGCCCGGCAGTACTACACGGCGCTCGACCACCACGGATACGACATGCTTCGGAACATCCTCGAACCGGAGTTCGTCCAGCACCGCGGCGACATGACGCTCTCGGGGCGCGAGGAGTTCGTCTCGTTCATGCGGGACGACAGGCCGCAGAAGGACACGCGACACGTCATCGAGCGCTACATCCAGTCGAAGTCCGACGACGAAATCGTCGTCCGCGGCCACCTCGAAGACCGCGACGGCGACGAACTGTTCGTCTTTCTCGACCGGTTCCGTGCCCACGACGGGAAGCTCTCGGAGCTGAAGACGTTCGTCAAGTCGTCGACGGCGAACTGACGGGGCGAGTCTCGGGAGAAAGGAGAACGGAGAGAGTGAGAGAGAAACGCCCGGGCGCGGTTCGTCCCGGTCAGTCCTTCTTACCCGCACCGACGGCGGCCTCGCCGACGGGCTCGTGGCCCTCGATGACCTCGCGGCCGCCCATGTAGGGCTGGAGCGGTTCGGGCACGTCGACCGTGCCGTCCTCGTTTTGGTAGTATTCGAGCAGCGCGACCATGACGCGGCCGACGGCCGTGCCCGACGCGTTGAGCGTGTGGAGGTACTCCGCCGACTCGTGGCGCTCGGGGCGGTAGCGGAGGCCGGCGCGGCGCGCCTGGAAGTCCTCGAAGTTCGAGGCCGACGAGACCTCGAGCCAGCGGCCGCCCTGTTCGGGGGCGTCGTCCGACTCCGTGCCGGGAGCCCACACTTCGAGGTCGTAGGTCTTCGCCGACGCGAAGGTGAGGTCGCCGGTGCAAAGCGAGAGGACGCGGTACGGCAGCCCGAGGCGGTCGAGCACTTCGGCGGCCTCGTCGACGAGGGCTTCGAGCCGGTCGTACGACTCCTCGGGCTCGACGAAGTTGACGAGTTCGACCTTGTTGAACTGGTGGACGCGGACGATACCGCGGGTCTCGGTGCCGTGTTCGCCCGCCTCGCGGCGGAAGTTCGGCGTGTACGCCTGGTGCTTCAGCGGGAGGTCGTCCTTCAGGAGAATCTCGTCGCGGTACATGTTCGTGACCGGGACCTCCGCGGTGGGACAGAGCCACAGGTCGTCGTCCTCGTAGTTCTCGGTCTCCGAGCCGCCGATGCGGTAGGCGTCCTCGGCGAACTTCGGGAGCTGACCGGTGCCCTCCATCGAGGTGGTCTTGACCGGAATCGGCGGGAAGAGGTCGACGTACTCCTGTTCGCGGTGCACGTCGAGCATGAACTGCACGAGCGCGTGTTCGAGCATCGCGCCCTCGCCTTTCAGGAAGTAGAAGCCCGAGCCGGTGGTCTTGGCCGCGCGACCCTCGTCGATGATGTCGAGTTCCTCGCCGAGGTCGTAGTGGGGCGTCACCTCGTCGGGAAGCTCGCGGAGGTCGTCGAAGCCGACGCGGCGGACCTCCTCGTTGTCGGCCTCGTCGGCCCCGACGGGAACCGACTCGTGGGGGAGGTTGGGCAGTTCCATGAGCGCCTCGTCGAGTTCCGCTTCGAGTTCGTCGGCGCGGGCTTCGAGCTCCTGTAGCTCCGTCTTGAGTTCGCCCGAGCGGTCGATGGCCTCCTGTGCTTCCTCGTCTTTCCCTTCTTGCTTCAACTGGCCGATTTTCTGGCTGACCTCGTTGCGCTCGTGGCGGAGGTCGTCGCCCTCGGCCTTCAGCGAGCGCCACTCGTCGTACACGTCGAGGACGCGGTCGATGTCCACGCCCTCCATGTTACGGGCGGCGAGCGCGTCGCGAACTCGCTCCGGTTCGTCGCGGAGCAGTTGCCTGTCAATCATTGGGCTGTGGTTTCCGGGCGGGCGGGAAAATCGTATCGCATCGCCGAGGGACGGGGGGGGCAAATCAACGGCGGACGAGCGCGACGAACCCGCATCTGGGGAGCGCGACGAACCCACGTGAAGGCGGCCGCAGCTCCCGGATTCGAGCGTGGAGACCGCTTTGCGGTCGCCCGTAATCAACGCGGGGGGCGGGCGACCGAACGCTTTTCTTCCCCGGAGACGGCCGTCAACTATGGCTATTGGCGACGTCGAACCCGTCCCGGACAGCACGGACCTCTACTACGTCGACAGCGGCATGTACGAGGTGGAGAAGTACGGCTCGGTCTACCTCGTCGACGCCGAGAAACCGGCGCTCGTCGACACCGGCATCGCCGCCGACAGAGAACACGTCTTCGGGATGCTCGACGAGGTCGGCGTCGACGACCTCGCGTACATCCTGCCGACGCACGTCCACCTCGACCACGCGGGCGGCGCGGGCTACCTCGCCGAGCGCTATCCCGACGCGACCGTCATGACCCACGAAATCGGCGCGCCGCACCTCGTGGACCCGTCGCGGCTCATCGAGGGCACGAAAGCGGCCGTCGAAGACCAGTGGCAGTTCTACGACGAACCGCACCCAATCGACGAGGACCGCGTCGAGGGGCTCACCGACGGCGACGAGATCGACCTCGGCGACCGGACGCTCACGGTCCATCACGCGCCCGGCCACGCGCCGCATCAGGTGATGTTCCACGACGACGGCGACGATGTGCTGTTCGTCGGCGACGCACTGGGCATCTGGGAGCCGAAGTCGCGGACGCTCCGACAGACCTCGCCGCCCTCGCAGTTCCACCTCCAGAAGGCGCTCGACGACGTGCGCACTATCGAGGACATCGACCCGGAGACGGTCTGTTTCGGCCACTTCGGCCCGAAGCCCTACGACAGCGACCTCGCCGGCGAGTACAAGCGCGTCCTCGTGGAGTGGGTCGAGGCCATCCGACAGAAGCGCGCGGAACTCGGCGACGACGAGGCCGTCATCGACCACTTCGTCGAGCACACCCAGATGGCCGAGGTGTGGGGCGAGCGGAAAGCCCACGACGAAGAGCGCCTGAACACCCGCGGCGTGCTCGGTTACCTCGACTACATCGGCGACGACGAGTGACACGAGCGGGTCGGGTGGTCCGGGCGATTCAGGCGATTCAGGCGATTCAGGCGATTCAGGTGGCTCGGACGGATTGGACGGACCTACCGGCGCGAGCGGCGCGCTGATACCGACATCAGACATCTAAAAGCGGCGCGAACGGGTTCGTAATCGGTGTTTCCCCGCGGTATCGCGGGGTTTCAACAGACCGAACGTACATAGTTTTAAATGTTGAATCATTACTAACAGAGCATGGACTGGCGGGACGCGGAGGCGGCGTTCGACGACCCTGTCATCGAGCGGACGACCCTCCCACGGATGTTCGAATCGAGCGCGTCGCGGAACGCCACGCGAGTCGCACAGCGGTACAAAGGCGGCGTCTACCGCCGGTCGCTGGTCGCCGAGGGCGTCGTTCCGGCGGCCCCCGACGGCGACTACGCCGACCTGACCTACGAGGAGATGCGGGGCATCGTCCGTCGCCTCGCGGCCGGGTTCCGCGACCTCGGCATCGAGACCGGCGACCGGGTCGGTATCCTCTCGCACACGCGAATGGAGTGGGCCCAGACCGACTTCGCCGTCCTCGGCGCGGGCGGCGTCGTCACCACGGTGTACACCTCGTCGTCCGAGCGACAGGTGCAGTACTTGCTTTCCGACCCCGGCGCGAACGCCGTCGTGGTCGAGAACGAAGAGCTGTTAGAGCGCGTGCTCGCCGTCGAGGACGAACTCGACCTGCGCTTCATCGTGGTCGTAGACGAGTACGAGGGCCACGAGGACCGCGACGACGTGCTGACGCTCGGCGAACTCTACCGCCGCGGCGAGGAAGTGTACGACGAGGCGGCCTACGAGTCGTGGCTGGACGAGCGCGAGCCCGAGGACCTCGCCAGCCTCATCTACACCTCGGGGACGACCGGCCAGCCGAAGGGCGTCCAACTCACCCACTGGAACTTCCGGTCGAACGTCAACGAGAGCTACCGGCGGTTCGGTCCCCGCCCGGACAAAGGCGACACGCCGGTCATCGGCCCCGACTCGGTCGCGCTGTCGTTCCTGCCGCTCGCGCACGTCTTCGAGCGCATGGCCGGCCACTTCATGATGTTCGCGGCGGGCGCGGCCGTCGCCTACGCCGAAAGTCCCGACACGCTCCGCGAGGACTTCCAGCTCGTCCGGCCGACCACGGGGACGAGCGTCCCCCGCGTGTACGAGAAGCTCTACGACGCGATTCGGGCGCAAGCCAGCGAGTCGCCGGCGAAAAAGCGCATCTTCGAGTGGGCCGTCGGCGTCGGGCAGGCGTACCACACGACCGACGCGCCGGGCTACCTGCTCACCGCGAAACACCGCCTCGCCGACCGGCTCGTGTTCGGGCAGGTGCGCGAGGCGCTCGGCGACAACCTCGACTTCTTCATCAGCGGCGGCGGGAGCCTCTCGGCCGAGCTCTGCGCGCTCTACCACGCGATGGGCCTCCCGATTTACGAGGGCTACGGGCTCACCGAAACGTCGCCCGTCATCTCGGTCAACCCCCCCGAGGAGCCGAAAATCGGTACCATCGGCTATCCGCTCCGGAACGTCGAGACGAAACTCGACACGACCGTCGTCGGCGACCAACTCGGCGACGCGGGCGGCGAGGTGGGCGAACTGCTCGTCCGCGGGTCGAGCGTCACCGAAGGCTACTGGAACAACCCCGAGGAGACCGAGGCGGCGTTCGTCGAGGACGACGAGGGCGAGCGCTGGTTCCGCACCGGCGACGTGGTCGAACTCCGGCCCGACGGCTACATCACCTTCCGCGAGCGCGCCAAGCAGATTCTCGTCCTCTCGACGGGCAAGAACGTCGCGCCCGGTCCCATCGAGGACGCGTTCGCCTCCTCGCCGGTGGTCGAACAGTGCATGGTCCTCGGCGACGGCCGCAAGTTCGTCTCGGCGCTCATCGTGCCCAGTTTCGACGGGCTGCGGAAGTGGGCCGACGAGGAGGGCATCGACCTCCCCGACGAGCCGAAAGCCATCTGCCGCGACGACCGGGTGTACGAGCGCATCGAAGCCGAGGTTGAGGCGGCCAACGAGAACTTCGAGTCCTACGAGCGAATCAAGCAGTTCCGCGTCGTTCCCGAGGAGTTCACGGAGGGGAACGACCTGATGACGCCGACGATGAAAAAGAAGCGCCGGAACATCCTCGACCGCTACGCCGACGAGGTGTCTCTCATCTACGACGAGGACCGCCGGAGCGAAGAGCGGCGGGGTGGCGGGCGGGCCGCGACTCAGTGAAGTCGGACAGCCGAACCGTCCCCAGCCGTCTTTTCGCCGAACGTCTCCCCAACTCCGCGGAGATACCGCCCGAGATGTGTGGACTTATCTTCCGTCGTCACATGGACCGAATCAATGGAGGCGATATAAGTGGCCGCAGCAGGAGGGGCCAACCTCATCCCGCTCGTCGCCGCGATAATCGGCATCGGCGTGGTCTCGCAGGTGCTCTCGGACCGGTTTCAGGTCCCCAGCGTCGTGTTCCTCATCGCGTCGGGTATCCTGCTCGGTCCGGAGGTCCTCGGCGTCATCTCTCCCGACTCGTTCGGGAACGCACTACAGGCCATCGTCGGTCTCTCGGTCGCTATCATCGTGTTCGAGGGCGCGTTCCACCTTCGAATCGACAAGCTACGGGAAGCGCCCGCCGCGACGTTCCGACTCGTCACCGTCGGGGCGATAATCGCGTTCGTCGCGACGGGCGTCGTCGTCCGCTACGCGCTCGGCGCGCCGTGGGCGGTGTCGTTCCTCGTCGGCGCGCTCCTCGTCGCGACCGGGCCGACGGTCATCGCGCCGATTCTCGAAGTCGTCCCGGTCCGCGACCGGGTCGGCGCGGCGCTCGACACGGAGGGCATCGTCAACGACGTGACGGCGGCCATCGTCGCCGTCGTCATCTTCGAGGCAATCCTCGAAGGCGTCAGTAGTCCCGACGCTCTCGTGACGCTGTTCGCCGAGCGACTCGGCGTCGGCGTCGTCGTTGGCGCAATCGTCGCCGGGTCGCTGTACTACGCGCTCCGGTACGTCGACCTCTCGCCGGGGAACGCGCCGCAGAACGCGCGTCTGCTCGTCCTCGCCGGCGCGCTCGTGTCCTACGCGGCCGCCGACTACGTCGCCACGGAGGCCGGCATCGCGGCGGTGGCGACCGCCGGCATCCTCCTCGGCAACGCAGACGTGCCGTACGAAGAGGAAATTTCGGCGTTCAAAGGCGACATCACGCTGCTCGTGCTGTCGTTCGTCTTCATCGCCCTCGCGGCGCTGTTGGACTTCCAGAACCTCCTGAACCTCGGCGTCGGCGGCCTCGCCGTCGTCGCCGCCGTCGCGCTCGTGATTCGACCGCTGTTGGTCTTCATCTCGGCGCGCGGCGACCGGTTCACGAGAGAAGAGAAGCTCTTCATGAGCTTCGTCGGCCCGCGCGGCATCATCCCCGCGTCCGTGGCCTCGCTGTTCGCCATCGCCCTCCAGGAGGAGGCGACGCGGCTCGCGGCCGAAGGAATGGCCCAGCAGGCCGCAATGCTGAACCAGAGCGCCTCGATTCTCGTCGGCACGGTCTTTCTCGTCATCCTGACGACCGTCGTCTTCGAGGCCGGCCTCGCTCGTCAGATCGCAGAATACCTCGACGTCATCCCAATGCGTGTACTCATCATCGGAGGCGGGAAAGTGGGCCGTGCGCTCGCCGAACGCCTCGCAGACCGCGGAGAGAACGTGGTCCTCATCGAAGAGGACCAAGAAGTAGTCCAGACGGCCCGGAACATGGGCTTTACCGTCCACCACGGCGACGGAGCCGACACGAGCGTCTTACGCTCCGCGGGGGCCGCGAACGCCAAGTTCGTGGTCGCCGCCACCGGCGACGACGACGTGAACCTGCTCGTCGCGCAGTTGGCGAACTCGAAGTTCGAACCCGAGAGCGTCCTCGCGCGGGCGAACAACCCCGACAACGTCGAGGCGTTCGAAGAACTCGGCGTCCGGACCATCTCGTCGACCATCGCCACGGCGCAGGCGCTCGACAACTACATCGAGCGCCCGTCGATGTCGAACTGGATGGGCGAAATCGGCCGCTCCGGCGACGTTCAGGAGGTCGAGGTCACCGCCGAGAAACTCATCGGCCGGACCATCCGCGAAGTCGGCCCCGAACTGCCCGACGGCTGTCTCGTCACGCTCGTCTCGCGGAACGGCGACACGACGGTCCCCAACGCGGAGTTCACGCTCCAGGAGGGCGACCGCATCACCATCATCGGCGAGCGCGAGGCCGTCCGGGACGCAGAAGAGTTAGTCAACCCCGAGTAGCGGCTCTCGCCGCCCGCGACCCGTCGATTTTCACGCCGTCTCCGGCCGGTCAGCGCCGCGCCCAGCGGACGAACACCGCCCAGTAGCCGACGGTGAGCGCGACGAGGACGTACCAGACGGGCGCGCCGAGGTCGGGCCTCGGAACGAACCCCGCGGAGGCGGCCCCCGCGGCCGCCAGCGCCGCGAAGGCCCCCGACAGTACGGTCGTCGTGAGATTCATCACCGCGTTGTTCTCGACTTGCGGAGTATGAACGTGACGGAAGGCGCACGTATATTCGTGAGCGATAGCCGAGGTCGGCGGTTCGGGGAACCGCCGACACGCGGTCCACGAATTTCGCTCGCTTCCCGGGACGAATCAGGATAAAAAACGCAGGGCGGCCCTACCGACTGAACTCGATTGCCGCACCGCTGCCACCTTTTTCCCTCGCTCCGCTCGGCAAAAATCTGGACCAAAAAACAGCCGAGTTCCCACCCTACCTGCTGAACTCGATTGCCGCGCCCTGACCGAAGCCGACGCAGAGCGACGCGAGGCCGCGGTCCACGTCGCGCTTCTGCATCTCGTGGATGAGCGTCACGGGGAGGCGCGCGCCGGAGGCCCCGAGGGGGTGGCCGAGGGCGATTGCGCCGCCGTTGACGTTGAGTTTGTCCGCGTCGATGCCGAGTTCGCGGCGGGAGTACTCACACTGGCTGGCGAACGCCTCGTTGATTTCGACGAGGCCGTAGTCGTCGATATCGGTGCCGGCGCGGTCGAGGAGGCCGCGGGTCGCCGGGACCGGGCCGATGCCCATGACCGTCGGGTCGACGCCGGCGACGTTGTTCGTGCCGACCGAGGCGAGCACGTCGAGGCCGTGTTCGTCCGCGAACTCGCGGCTGGTGACGAGGACCGCGGCCGCGCCGTCGGTTATCTGCGAGGAGTTGCCGGCGGTGACGGAGCCGTCGCCGGAGAAGGCGGGGTCGAGGCCGCCGAGAATCTCCATGGAGGTGTCGCGGCGGATGCCCTCGTCCTCGGTGACGACGCCGTCGTCCGTCTCGACCGGGACGATTTCGTCGTCGAACCGGCCCGAGTCGGTCGCGTCGGCGGCGCGCTGGTGGCTCCGGAACGCGAACTCGTCTTGGGCCTCGCGGGAGACCTCGTACTCCTCGGCGACCTTCTCCGCGGTCATCCCCATCTGCAACTGGAAGATGTTGTACTGCTCGCTCAGTTCGGGGTGGAGGTGCTGGTAGGAGTCGCCGTCCATCGGCACGCGGGACATGCTCTCGACTCCGCCGGCGACGATGCACTCGCGGTTGCCGGCGGCGATGGCGTCGGACGCGGAGATGATGGCCTGCATGGAGGAGGCGCACCAGCGGTTGATGCTCGTCGCGGGCGTCCCCTCGCCGAGGTCCGACAGGAGCGCGATGACGCGAGCGACGTTGTTGTCCTGTTCGGTGCGCTGTTGGGCGACGCCCCACATCAGGTCTTCCACGTCGTCGGGGTCGACGTCGTGTTCGTCGAGGATGTGGTCGATGAGCGTGACCGAGAGGTCCTCGCTTCGAACGTCTTCGAACACGCCGCCCGCCTTGCCGAACGGCGTGCGGTACGCGGCCGCGATGACTGGCTCTGGCATGGCACATCATCGGGGTTCGAACACCATAAATAGTTTAGAACTCACTATTCGTCGTGACGAGTTGTTTATCGGGTCGAAAAACGCCGAGAAAGCGGTGAAAGTGGAGACGACGGCACCGAGTCTCGGAGCGTCAGGAACGAGTGGCGGAGTCGCTGTCCGGCCGACCGGGGATTCCGCCGGTACCCGCGTCGGCGACCGTTGGCTCCGCCGGGAAGAGTTCCGGCGCGACGTCGGCCGAGGCGTGCTCGAAGGGCACGTCGTCGGCGCTGGCGGCGTCCGCCGGGTCGTCGGATGCGATGCGTTCGGTCATGGTCAGTCGCTCGTGACCGGCTGTTCGGCCTCCGCTTCCTCCTCGGCGAACGGGTACCACGACTGCTTGGCGTCGTGCATGTACGGCGCTTCGAAGTCCGTCTCTTCGGGGACACAGTACTCGGTGACCGCCTCGGTCCCCTCGGCTTCGACCCACTCGCGGAACGTCTGTCCGGGCTCGCGGCGCTCCGCGAACGCCTCCACGAGCGACGCGATTGCCCCCGGCACCTCGTCGGCCGGGATGCGCTGCCGAACCCACTCGACGAACGACGGCTCCTCGCCGATGCCGCCGCCGACGCCGATGTCCATGGCCTCGACCATCTCGCCGTCCTTCTGGGCGCGCATGCCGAACAGGCCGATGTCGGCCGTGTTCGCCTGCCCGCAGTCGGCGGTACAGCCGGAGTAGTGAATCTTCAGTTGGCTCACGTCGTCGGGCACGTCCACGTTGTCGCGGAGCCACCGGAGCATCCGGGCGGTCCGGGCTTTCGTCTCCGTGAGCGCGAGCGAGCAGAACTCCGTGCCGGTGCAGGCGACCGTGCCGCGCTGGAACGGGTTCGGGACGGGCGTGTGCTTGCCGAGGAGCGGCTCGGCGAGCAGGTCGTCGAGCTTCTCCTCCGGCACGTCCATCAGAAGCGGGTTCTGCCGGCGGGTGAGTCGGACCTCGCCGGAGCCGTACTCGTCGGCGATGTCGGCCAGTTCGATGGCGTCGGACGCCGTGAGCCGGCCGACCGCGACGCTGAGGCCGACGTAGTAGTCGCCGTTGGCCTGCTCGTGGACGCCGACGTGGTCGTGTTTCCCGGCGGACTCCGAGCGGCCCGCGTTGTAGGTGTACTCGTCGCGGATGTTCTCGCCCGCAGACCGGAGTTCGAAGTCGACGTACTCCTCTTGGAGCAGGTCGCGGATCTTCTCCGTGCCCCACTCGTCCACGAAGAAGCGACTGCGGGCGCGGGCCCGAACGTCGCGGTTACCGTGTTCGTGGTAGAGTTCGACGAAACCGCGGACGACCTCGTAAGCGCGCTCTTCGTCGGCGACGAAGATGTCGAGGTCGCGGGCGACGCGCGGCTTCCGGGAGCCGAGGCCGCCGCCGACGCGGACGTTGAAGCCGGTGACCGTCTCGCCGTCGATTTCTTTCTTCGCGGGTTCGAGCCCCACGTCGTTTATCGAGTCCTGCGCGCAGCCCTCCCGGCAGCCGGTGACGCTGATGTTGAACTTCCGCGGCATGTTCGACAGGGCGTCGTTCCCGCGGAGCTCGGTCTGGAAGCGGTCGAGGAGCGGCTGGGACTCGACGAGTTCGTGTTTGTCGCGGCCGGCGACCGGACAGCCGGTGATGTTCCGCATCGTGTCGCCGCCGGCGGACCGCGAGGAGACGCCCGCCGCTTCGAGCTTCTCCCAGACCTCGGGGATGTCCTCGAGTTCGAGCCAGTGGAGCTGAATCGACTGGCGCGTCGTCAGGTCCAACCAGGCGTCGCCGAACTCGGGGTTCTCGACCGGCCCGGACGCGTAGTCGCGCGCGACCTCCCCGATGGCCCGGAGCTGCCCCGGTTCGAGGACGCCGTTGGCGTTCGTCAGCCGCATCATGAAGTACGAGTCCTGACCCGTCCGCTGCTGGAAGACGCCCCAGAACTTGAAGCGCGTGAACCACTTGTCGCGCTCGTCTTCGGGGATGGCGTCGACGCCTTGCTCGGCGAACTCCTCGATCTTCTCGCGGACCGCGTCGCCGTAGAGCTCCGACTTCCACGCTTCCTTTTTACTCGCCATTTCCGACCACCAGTGGGCAATCATCCACTATTCCTGTGCGTTTGTTTGCGAACTTGGTCATGTTTCGTGATAACACGACTCGACAGAGGTTGATAAGAGTATTCGTTGAGAATCTTTAGAAATAGGCCTTCTAAGGCGTATTCGTCCATTCTATAACCGAATATTCCGAATATAAGGTCATAATCTGCGCAGATAATCGGTTGATTATTGGATAATCTAAACAGACCATAATGGACGATAATGTGGTATGGGACTCGAACGCGGTTCACCGACGAACGGTGAGCGCGCGCAAGTCGTCGAAGGAGTTCACGTTGTGAAACGCGTGCGTTCCGGCGTGAGCCTCCACTTCGCGGTCGTCGAGGACGGTGACGTCGAGCGCGGACATCACGGCCTGTAGGCGGTCGTCACCGGCTCGGATGGTGTCGGTGCAGGCGACCTCGCCGGCGCGGCAGTGGATGACCGCGGGGAGCGGCTGGGTCGTCTCCGAGACCCGCGGGACGACGCCCGCGCCGCCCTGCAGGCGGCCGAAGAGATGCGAGATGAACCCGCTCGGGACGAGCGGCATGTCGCACGGGAGGACCGCCGCGTACTCGGCGCTCGTCGCCCGCAGCGCGGTTCGCAGGCCGAAGACCGGCCCCCGGTCGGGATGGGCGTCCTCCGCGAACCGGACGTCGAAGTCCAAGAGCGCGCCGGCGAGCGCGTCCCGCTGTTCGGCGCGGCAGTTGACGACGAGTTCGTCGACGACGGGGTCGAGCGAGGCGGCGACACGGTGAATCATGGGCTGGCCGCCGACGGTGGCCGTCGCCTTGTCGATGCCGCCGAATCGAGTCGACCGACCGCCGGCGAGAATGATGCCCGCACGGCCGGTGTCGAGGTGTGGGTGCGACTCGTCGGCCATTCTCAGGCGGCGGCGCGTTCGAGTTCGCGGGGCCGTCCGCCGGCGGCGACGAGCGCCATCAGTCGCTCACCTCGGCCGCGAGGAGGTCGGTGGACGCGGTCGTCTCGGGGTGTTCGAGGCGGACGGCGCACTGCTTGAAGTTCGGTTCGTTCGACTGCGGGTCGACCGCAGGGCTGGTGAGTCGGTTAGTCATCGGGTGGTGGATAGAGAGCCAGACGAGTCCCGGCGGGACGGCGTCGTCGGGGTCGAGCGTCGCCGGGACCGACGCCCGACGGGAGACGACGGTGGTTCGGCGGTCGCCCTCGGGGTCGGCGACCGCGTCGCGGTGCGCGTCGATTGTGTCGGGGTGCGCGCGGGCGACCGGCTCGTCCGGCGTGTCGCTGCGCGTGCGGACCCCGGTGTTGTACCCGTCCGCCTCGCGGCCGGTCGTGAGCGTCAGCGGGTACGACTCGTCCGCGGGTTCGGGGAGCGACGACCCCGAGAGCGCGCTGAACTGCGCCTTCCCGGACGGCGTCGGGAACGACCACGTCGGGTCGTCGGACTCCCCGTCGGCGTCGTCGTAGTAGCGGTAACCGCCCTCGCTCGTCGGGTCCGGCGCGGGCCAGCGGACGGCGCGCTCGCCGTCGAGTCGCGTGTACGAGAGCCCCGAGCAGTCGGCGTCGGTGCCCGCGGTGAGTGCGGCGAACTCGTCGAACACGTCGCTCGGCGAGACCGACGGTCTCGGGAGCAGTCCGGGCGAGACGCGGGCGGCAACGTCGGCGATGATGTCGAGGTCCTGCCTGACGCCCGGCGGCGTCTCGGTGGCCGGGCGGACCCGCGAGACCGTCCGCTCCATGTTCATCGTGGTCCCCTCGGACTCGCCCCACGTCGCCGCGGGGAGCACCACGTCGGCGAGTTCGACGGTCTCGGACCGGAAGGCGTCCTGCACGACGAGGAAGGAGTCTTCGAGGACCTCGCGGGCGGCCGTCGCGTCCGGGAACCCGGCGAGCGGGTTGGTGGCGACGGTCCAGACGACCGACGGCGACGACTCGAACATCCCGACCGGGCCGGGACCGTTGTCGTCGGGGAGGCGGGAGACGGGCACGCCCCACGCCTCCGCGACGGTCCGGCGGTGGTCCGGGTGTTCGAACGGTCGGTGGCCGGGCCACGTCCCCTTCGAGGAGACGACGCGAGTGCCCATCGAGTTCGCCTGTCCGGTGAGAGAGAAGGGGCCGGAGCCGGGGCCGAGGTTCCCGGAGGCGAGACAGAGGTTCACGAGCGCGCCGGCGGTCGCGGTGCCGCGGACGCTCTGGTTGACGCCCATGCCCCAGTAGACGAGCGTGGGGGCGTCGAGGAGCGACGCCAGTTTCTCGACTTCGTCGAGCGAGACGCCGGCCTCGGACGCCGCCTCTTCGACCGGGGGGAGTTCGTCGACGACGCGGTCGAAGCCCTCCGTGTACCCCTCGACGAACGCGTCGTCCACGCGGTCGGTCTCGACGAGGTGACCGAGGACCGCCTGCGCCAGCGCGAGGTCGCCGCCGGGGTCGATGGCGACGTGGTCGTCGGCGACCGCCGCGGTCTTCGTCTCGACGGGGTCGACGACGACGAGGTCGCCGTCGTCGGCCGACTGCCGAATCCACCGGAACATCACCGGGTGGGCGACTGCCGGGTTCGCCCCCCAGACGAGGTGCGTCTCGGCCTCGGGGATGTCGTCGTAGGTCGGCGGCGGCGCGTCGCTCCCGAAGGCGCGGTAGTAGGCCTTGACCGCGCTCGCCATGCAGAGCGTCGTGTTCGCGTCGTAGTTTCGGGTACCGATACCGCCGCGGGCGAGCTTCCCGAGGGCGTAGGCGGCCTCGTTCGTCTGTTGGCCGCTGCCGAGGACGGCGACCTCGTCGGGGTCGTCGGCCATCGCGTCGGTGATGGCGTCGCCGACGCGCGCGAGCGCGTCAGACCACGAGGTCTGCCGGAGCTCCCCGTCCTCCCTGACGAGCGGTCGCGTGAGCCACGACCCGTCTGGGTCGGCCGATTCGCGGATACCGCGACCGCAGGCCAGCCCGTTGTTCACGGGGTGTGAAGGGTCCCCCCGAACCGCTTCCAGCCCGTACGAGGTGTCGGAGCCGAGGTGGACGTGTCCACAGCCCACGGCACAGCGCATGCAGGTCGTCGGGACTTGTTTCGCCACGCGATTCACCACCGGCTATTCGTCGAGAATGTACCGCATTTGGGCGGGCATCTCGGTCCATTCGTGAATATCATTTCACTATCTTGGCTCACAGTGGCGGAAGATAACCATAAAACCCTAATCGTTTAAGAAAGGATATTTTCCCCGAGTATTCTGAAGAAAGAGACAATATACAAGCATATGAAAGGAATATAATCGCGTAATCAATCCATTTTCGAATATGTTTTTGAATTGTTTTTCTGAAATTAACGTTGTGCGGCGGAGTCGCGCCGAGTTCCTTGTCATCGGGGAAGTTCGGCCGCGCGCACCAGCGGCGGCGCTCCGACGCTCTTATGCGTCTCCCCGGGCAATTTCTGGGGGATGAGTGAACGGGCGCTCGAGGTTGTCGAGTTTCTGCTGACGGCCCACCTCTACACCGACGACCGAACGCTTGACGAAAACGACCTTCCCCCGCGGTATCGACGCGTCTTCTGGGCGGACGCCGAGGACGACGGCGACGAGGACGAGTCGTCGATGGGCGGCATCGAGCGACCGCTCGTCGTGACCGAGTCCGTCGCGCGGAAGGCGACCGGCGTGGAACACCCCTGGGACGCGATTTCCGACCTCATGTTCACCCAGCGCGAGGACTTCTCCGGCCGCCTCTCTCTGACGCAGCCCGAGATGGCGCTGGAGTGGTTCGTCAAACGAGCCGACTACGACCGGCTCGTGACGAATCCGACGGTCGCGAAGTCGGTCGAGGACCGGGACGACGTGGACGTGACCCACGCGGACGCCAGAGAACAGACCCGGCCGATTCACGCCGACCGCGTGTGGATAGACAGCCTGCTGGACGAGTACTTCGACGACGAGGACGACGCCGAGATGCTCGACCTCGTGCAGGTCCGCGCGCCCGAGGAAATCGAGATGACCCTCGACGACCTCGTGCTCACGACGGACCAGGAAGGCGAGATTCACAAGCTGATGAAGGCCATCGAGCACCGCGAGTACCTCGCGGACATCGGCCTCCGCGAAATCGGGAAAATCCTCTTCGTCGGCCCGCCGGGGACCGGCAAGACCACCGTCTCGCGGGCGCTCGCCCACGAGCTCGGCCTCCCGTTCGTCGAGGTGAAGCTCTCGATGATTACGAGCCAGTACCTCGGCGAGACGGCCAAGAACGTCGAAAAGACCTTCGAGGTCGCAAAGCGGCTGTCGCCGTGTATCCTCTTTATCGACGAGTTCGACTCGGTGGCGAAGACCCGCCGGTCGGACGAGCACGCGGCGCTCAAGCGCGCGGTCAACACGCTGCTCAAGAGCATCGACGACATCTCGCTGATTCGCGACGAGGTCATCCTCATCGGCGCGACCAACCACCCCGACCAGCTCGACTCGGCGGCGTGGCGGCGCTTCGACGAAATCGTCAACTTCCCCAAGCCGGACCGCGGGATGCGCGCCGACATCCTCCGGGTCATCACGAACCGAATGGACATCGACGAGTTCGACCCCTCGGCCATCGCCGACGTGACGGAGGGCCTCACCGGCTCCGACCTCCGACTCGTCCTCCGCGAGGCCGTCCTCGAAGCGCTCACCGAAGAGCGGATGGAACTCACGCAGGACGACCTGCTCGAGGCCGTCGCCGACTTCGAAGAGCGCGACAACCTGAAGAACCTCGACATGATGTCCGACTCGTCGGAACTCGTCGCGGGCTCCAACGACGGTCACGACCACGACCACGACCACGACCACGACGGTCACGCGGACGAACACGAAGGCGAGACGCAGAAAGACGCCGGCGCGGCGCAGTAACTCCGCTTTTCTGACAAAACATTTACTAGTGGGCCGCAAACGGCGAGCCGATGCCCTCCAGCAGACGCCGATTCGTTCGGACGATTGCGGCGGGCGGGGTTCTGACGGCGCTCTCCGGGTGTACATCGGACCTCGAACCGTCCACCGCGACGCCCCTTCCCGAACCTGAGCCGAATCCTGCGCCCGCCTCTGGGGACCCGATTACAATCTCGCGCGACTACCGAGCGTCCTCGAAGTACGACTACTATCCGGACGCCGCGGAGATTCGACGACGCACCGGCTATCGCAAGCACGTGAACGAGTCGGGAACGACGAGAGAGCCGATATACGAGCGAGAACCGGCGTCGTCGTGGGTGACGCGAGTCGGCGGGACCGTCGCGGGAACCGAGGCGATGGCGACGGCGCGGGAGCGACTCGGCGTCGAGTCGGGAGAGAACATCAGCCCGGGAATTGGGTACAACGACGGAGGCGAGAGGCGGGTGATGCTCGGCTACGAGGTGTGGCCGAATCGGAGCGGTGAAACGCGAACGCCGGCCGTCGAATTCGAGGCGCTCGTCTCGGCGGTTCCGCGCACGGTTACCGCGAACTTCCGGTTCGAAGCGGCGACGCTCTCGGGGACGTTCCACCCCCTGGTCGAATTCCGGCAGAGATACCGGTCCTGACTCGCCGCGGTCGGCCACGTTTATACCTCGCCGCCCCCGTGGTTGAGTCGATGCGCGTGACCCTCCTCGGGACCGGCGACACGACCGGCACGCCCACCGTCGGCTGCGACTGCGAGACCTGCCTCGCGGCCCGCGAGCGGGGCATCGAGCGGACGCGCTTTTCTGTCCACGTGCAGAACGAGCGGACCGGCGAGTCGCTCCTCGTCGACTTCAGCCCCGACTTCCGCCACCAGTTTCTCACGCAGGACGTGCCGCTGCCGGACGAGGCCTTAGTCACCCACATCCACTTCGACCACCTCGACGGCCTCGGGAACGTCTACCGCCTCCTCGACGACCTCGCGGTCCACGCCGCCGACGAGGTCGACCCGGTCACGGGCGAGAGCGTCGCCGACGCGATTCGCTCGAAGTTCTCCTACCTCGACCGCATCTCGGTCGAAGACCAGACGCCGTTCGAGTCGTTCCGCGCCTGCGGCCTCGACGTGACGTTCGTGCCGGTCGTTCACCCGCCGCTGGTCTGCTACGGCGTCGCCATCGAGGACCCCGTGACGGGCGCGAAGCTCTCGCTTTCGGGCGATACCACCTACGCCATCCCCGAGGAGTCCCGCGACGTGCTCCGGAACCCCGACCTGCTTCTCGCCGAGGCCATCGTCCCCGCGTCCGTCTGCGAGTACCACCCCATCGGCGGCGACGACTACGACGAAAACGGGGTCGCGCGGACCTTCGGCACGAAGCACATGACCCGCGAGGGTGCCATCGCGCTCGGCGAGGAACTCGACGCCGACGAGACTCGCCTCGTCCACGTGGCGCACTACTACCCCGCCGACGAGGCGTTCGAAGAGCCGCTGGCGGTCGACGGCGAGGTGTACGAACTGTGAAGCTGCGAACTATTGCCGGAGACAGGGCGTTCAGGTATCTCGTAATAGCCGGCTTTGTCGCGGCCGCAACGAACTTCATCCTGACGTACGTCGACACGGGCCGCCTCGACTTCTTCGGGGCGGCCGTGCAGTTCGCCCTCGTCATCGTCATCGGCGTCGCGCTCGTGACCTACTGGAACTACATGGAGCGACGGGCCGACTCGGAGTGAGAGTCGGGGAGCGAACGCGCCGGTCCGATGCGACTTTGCGGCCGGAGCGCGTCGGGACGGCCGTGTCCGATATCGTCGACGCGCTTCGATACAGCACGCCGCTGGCCCTCGTCGCCGGCGTCGTCTGGTACCTCGTTGCCTCGTGGTCCGGCGAGCCGAACTGGGTCGAAGGCGCGGTGTTCGTCGTCGGTTTCGGCGTCGTCGCCACGCTCGGCTGGCACTACTCCGACGAGCGGAACGAGTAGCGACCCGGCGAGAGACCGGCCGAGTCAGAAGTACCGGTCGAGTCCCGACTGTCTGCGAACCGCCCCGGCCGGGTCGGCGACCCAGCCCGTCCGCGACTCGCGGAGGCCGTCGCGGTCAAGTTCGGGCGGGTCGGCCGCCTCGAACGCCGAGCAGTCGGCACCGCACTCGGAACCGGGGTCGACCACGCGGTCGAAGTGGGCGCAGGTCGGGCGGCCGTCGGCGTCGGCGCGGGCGTGGGCGCAGGCGGGGAGGTCGTAGGCGCGCCACCCTTTTCCGTAGGCGCGCTCGGCGAGTCGGAGGCGGGCGGTTCGCTTTTCGGCGGGCGAGACGAGCGCCACGTCGGTGTGTAGCGAGTGGTACTCGGTGGGTTCGACGCCGGTCGAACCGGGCGAGAGCGGCTGAGGCTCGCGGACGACCTCGCGGTCGCCGGTGTCGGGGTCGAAGCGCCAGACGCCGACTTCCCCGGGGATGCGGTTGAGGTGCGCGCCGGTGACGTAGCTCTCAGTCGAGAGAATCACTTCGTCGAAGACCGCGAGACTCACGTCGAGGCGGAGCTGTCGGAGCAGGTCGCCGGGACTGCCGAGGTCGGGTTTGTTCTCGATGCCGACGAGCCGGGAGAACCAGTCGTGGGGATAGCGGGCGGCGCGGCGGACGTACTCTCGGCTCCGTCGGCGCTCGGACTCGAAGAAGCCGACCTCGACGGCGCGGTCGGTGGCCCGCCGGGCGCGGGCGGGGTGGCAGTCGAAGCCGTCGCGCCAGAAGACGGCGCTTCCGGCCCCCACGTCGCTCTCGATGGCCGTTGCGGGAATCTCGCTGTCGGTGATGCGGGCGCGTTCGTCGAATTCCGGACCCGGAACGACGGCGCACACGTCGATGATGCGGCTCCCCGGCGAGGCGACCGACGCGCCGAGTTGGCGCGCGGGCAGCCAGTCTGTCGTCTGTTCGAGCCGGGCGCAGAGCGCCAGTTCGAAGGCGAACTCCGAGGGCGACGACACCGGAGCGGGCACGCGAGACGGTCGGAGGCGGAGCGACAAAAAGCTCGCTCTCAGAGCGGTCGACCGTCGTGTCGGTGTTCTCGCATTTGATTCTCGGGGAGATACCTATTTGAAACAGAGCGGGGCAGTACTGACCGATGAAGGGGGAAGACAACGCAACCCACAGTATCAGACGGAGAACGTACCTCGGTATCGCGGCCAGCGCGGGGCTCGCCGGTCTCGCCGGCTGTAGTTCCGGAACGACCGCGAGCGCCGCGCGGGCACCGCCGAAGGTTCCGAAGGGGGCGCTCAAAGCCGGCGGCTGGGAGTACATCGGGGGACACTCCCTCGACCCGGCGTTCGAGCGGTCGGTCGGCCCGGCGAGCGTCTCCGCGGCGTTCGAGACGGTCGTGTACGAAGACATGGGCCTCTCGGAGACGCTGAAAGAGAAGACGCTCGGGCAGGCAGAGGGGCAGTTCTCGCTGTTCTTCGCGACGCGCGTGACGCTCGACCCGGGCCTGTCGAACCTCCCGGAGACGGTCCGCGGAACGGTCGTCGACTTGGTCGAGAAGCACGCGCGGAAACACTACGAGACGCAGTTATCGGACGTTGGCGTCACGGACATCGAACAGACCGACACCCGGTCGACGACGGTCGATACCGGCGATTCGGCGCGCGTTACCGACTACGGGGCGACGATTTCCTTCGACACGATTACGTTCCCGTTCACGGACGAAAAGGAGTTCACAATCGAAGGACAGGAGTTCGACGTCAGCGGGATGCTGGCCGTCTGGGAGCACGACGGGACGATTCTCGTCGCGGGTGGCGCACACCCCGGCGAGAACATCGAACTCAGCGTGACCAAGGAGCCGACCGAGGCCATCGAGGTCTCGGTCGACATCGACCTCGGACTCACGCCGGACGCCTACCGAGACGAGCTTCGCTCGCTCGTCAAGGGCGTCGAATAACCGACGGATTCCGGAGCCGATAGCCGTTCGAGGGGTTACTCGAATCGGTCTACGAACCGTCGTGCTGGGGGGCACGACTAACCATTTTTCGAGGCATCGCCGGGAGCGGGAGACGCCGCTGAATCGCCGCGCGCGGTGTGTGACCGCCCGACGTAGCCACAGCAGACCCGGTCCGAGAACAGCACCTTTATCAGTCGTTCGGAGCCAAGTTCACGCAAGATTACTCTCAGGAGGTCAATGGTGACGAAAAACCCACAACAACCGGAGGTGAACATCGGACTCGTCGGTCACGTCGACCACGGAAAGACGACGCTCGTTCAAGCGTTGTCCGGCTCGTGGACGGACCAGCACTCGGAGGAGATGAAGCGCGGAATCTCCATCCGACTCGGGTATGCCGACGCGACGTTCCGTCAGATTCCCGGCGTTGACGCGCCGGAGTGTTACACGGTCGAAGAGGAGACCGAAGACGGCGAAGAGACCGAAGTGCGCCGCACCGTCTCGTTCGTCGACGCGCCCGGCCACGAGACGCTCATGGCGACCATGCTCTCTGGTGCCGCCATCATGGACGGCGCCATCCTGCTCGTGAGCGCGACCGAGGACGTGCCGCAGGCCCAGACGGCGGAGCACCTGATGGCGCTCGATATCATCGGCATCGAGAACATCGTCATCGCGCAGAACAAGGTCGACCTCGTCGACCGCGAGCGCGCTCTCGACAACTACGAACAGATCAAGGAGTTCGTGGAGGGAACGGTGGCCGAAGACGCGCCCATCGTCCCCATCAGCGCCCAGCAGGAGGTCAACCTCGACCTCCTCATCGAGGCCATCGAGGAGGAGATTCCGACGCCCGACCGCGACGAGACCGAAGACAGCCGGATGTTCGTCGCGCGCAGCTTCGACATCAACCGCCCGGGGACGACCTGGGACGGCCTCATGGGCGGTGTCATCGGCGGCAGCGTCGTCGCCGGCAAGCTCGAGGAGGGCGACGAACTCGAACTCCGCCCCGGCCGCGAAGTCGACGAGGAGGGCCAGACCGAATGGCGCTCCATCACGACCGAGGTCCGCTCGCTGCAGGCGGGCGGCAACATGGTCGACGAAGTCCGGCCCGGCGGCCTCTGCGGCGTCGGGACCGGTCTCGACCCGAGCTTCACGAAGGGCGACGCGCTCGCGGGACAGGTCGCCGGCGAGCCCGGCACGCTCCCGCCGACGCGCGAGCAGTTCACCATGGACGTCGAACTGCTCGACCGCGTCGTCGGCGGCGAGGAAGACGAGGGTATCGACGAGATATCCACCGGCGAGCCCCTGATGCTCACCGTCGGCACCGCGACGACCGTCGGCGCGGTGACGAGCGCGCGAAGCGGCGAGGCGGAAGTCTCGCTCAAGCGCCCCGTCTGCGCCGCCGAAGGCGCGAAGATAGCCATCAACCGCCGCGTGGGCGCCCGCTGGCGGCTCATCGGTATCGGGACGCTCAAGTGACGTGACCGCCACCGTAGTCGTCATGGACACGAACGCGCTCATGATGCCGGTCGAACTCGACGTTCGCGTGTTCGACGAACTCGACCGGCTGCTCGCGGCCGACGCGGACCTCGTGGTCCCCACGGCCGTCCTCGACGAGCTGGAGAAGCTCTCGTCGGGCGGCGGGACCGAAGGCGTCGCGGCGAGCGTGGGCGCGGACCTGGCGACCCGGTGCCGGGCGGTCGAAACCGAGGAATCGTACGCCGACGACGCGGTCGTCGAACTCGCCGAATCGGGCGAGGTCGACTACGTCGTCACGAACGACAAGCCCCTCCGTGACCGGGTGCTCGACTGCGGGATTCCCGTCGTCGGCATCCGGGGGCACGCCACGCTGGCAATCACGGAACCTTAACGAAACTATGTACAAACGGGTACGACTCAAAGATACAGTCGAAGTCCCACCCCGACACCTGGGCGACGTGACGCCCGAGCGGGTCAAGCGACTGTTGCAGGACAAGTTGGAAGGACGGATGGACGAGGACGTGGGGAGCGTCGTGAGCGTCGTGAACGTCAACGACATCGGCGAGGGCACCGTGCTGCCCAACCGCCCCGGCGTCTACTACGAGGCCGATTTCGACGCCATCACCTACGACCCCGACATGCAGGAGGTCGTCGACGGCATCGTGGTCGAAGTCGTCGAGTTCGGTGCCTTCGTCGGCATCGGGCCGGTCGACGGGCTGCTCCACGTCTCGCAGATATCCGACGAATACCTCGCCTACGACGGCGAGAACCAACAGCTCGCGTCGACCGAGTCCAACCAGACGCTCGCCGTCGACGACGAGGTTCGCGCACGCATCGTCACCAAGAGCATCGACGAGCGCAACCCGCGCGACTCGAAGATCGGCCTCACGGCCAAACAGCCGGGGCTCGGCAAGCACGGCTGGCTCGAATCGAAGCGCCAGCAGAGCGAGGCCTCGGCGGAGGGTAACTGATGGCGAAGCCCCGTCTCGCCTGCCGCGAGTGCCACTTCGTCAACGACCCGGACAAACAGACGTGCGAGAACTGCGGGTCGAGCAGTCTCACCGAGGACTGGGCGGGTTACGTCGTCATCACCCACCCCGAAGACAGCGAAATCGCCACCGAGATGAACGTCACCGAACCCGGCGGCTACGCGCTTAAGGTCCGCTGAGCATGCTCACCCTGCCGACGGCGCTTCGGGCGGCGTTCAAAGAGCCGTTCGGCCCGGTGTACACCGAGGCCGACGAGCTCCTCGCAGACGCATCCAGCGAGGACGCGGACGCGCCGCTCGTCGCCGTCGGCGACGTCGTCACCTTCCACCTCCGCCGCGCCGGTCGCCCGCCGGACGTGGCAGTCATCGACGGCAAGACGAAGCGCGAGGCCGTCGGCGAGGAGATTCGCCGGGCGGTCGAGACCGGCCGTCTCGTCGAGGTCGAAAACGAACCGGGAACCGTCTCCGTCGACCTCGTGGCCGCGCTCGTGACTGCGCTCGACGCCGACGAGCCGACGACGCTCCTCGTCGAGGGCGAAGAGGACCTCGCCACGCTCCCGGCGGTGCTCGCCGCGCCCGTCGGCTCGACCGTCGTCTACGGCCAGCCCGACGAGGGAATGGTCCGCGTGACCGTCACCGACGCGGCCAAGACCGAGATGCGGGACCTCCTCGCGCAGTTCGACGGCGACTTCGACGCCGTGGTCGCGCCCATCGACGCCTGAGACGCGGGCGCGCTCGTCCCTTCGAAATCCTTTTACTTGCTTCGGGGGGAATTACTGGTAACTGAACCATGGATATCGAAATCATCTCCGAGGAGGAGAACCCCATGTTGCACCGGACGGACGTTCGATTCGAGATCGTCCACGAGGAAGCGACGCCCTCGCGTCTGTCGGTTCGCGACTCGCTCGCGGCCAAGCTGAACAAGGACTCCGACGAGGTCGTCGTCCACGAGCTCGACACGAAGTTCGGCATGCGCAAGACCGCGGGCTACGCGAAGGTCTACGAGAGCCCCGAGTTCGCGCGCGACGTCGAGCAGGAGCACATGCTCGAGCGCAACAAGATCACCGACGCCGAAGTCGAAGCCGAAGAGGCGTAGTCCCGGCTTCGAACCGCCGTTTCTTCACACTCGATGCGCATTCTCGGAATCGAAGGTACAGCGTGGGCCGCGAGCGCCGCGGTTTTCGAGACCGACGACCCCGACGCGCTCCGCTCCGGAACCGGGCGGACGCCGGACCCCTCGGCCGACCACGTCTTCATCGAATCTGACCCGTACCAGCCCGACAGCGGCGGCATCCACCCGCGAGAGGCCGCAGAGCACATGGGGACCGCCATCCCCGAGGTCGTCGAGACCGCACTGGCGCACGCCGCGGAGCGACACGACGGCGACGGTCCCGTCGTCGACGGCGTCGCCTTCTCCCGCGGCCCCGGGCTCGGCCCGTGTCTCCGCATCGTCGGCACCGCGGCGCGCTCGGTCGCCCAGACGCTCGACGTGCCGTTGCTCGGCGTCAACCACATGGTCGCGCACCTCGAAATCGGCCGCTACCAGTCCGGCTTCGACTCGCCGGTCTGTCTGAACGCCTCGGGCGCGAACGCCCACCTCTTGGGCTATCACAACGGCCGCTACCGCGTCCTCGGCGAGACGATGGACACCGGCGTCGGCAACGCCATCGACAAGTTCACCCGCCACGTCGGCTGGACCCACCCCGGCGGCCCGAAAGTCGAAGAGGCCGCGAAGGACGGCGAGTACGTCGAACTGCCATATGTCGTCAAAGGAATGGACTTCTCGTTTTCCGGCATCATGAGCGCCGCGAAGGACGAGGCGGACGCGGGCACGCCCGTCCCCGACATCTGCGCCGGCCTGCAGGAGACCATCTTCGCCATGCTCACCGAGGTGGCCGAGCGCGCCCTGTCGCTGACGGGGACGGACGAACTCGTCCTCGGCGGCGGCGTGGGCCAGAACGCCCGCCTGCGCGAGATGCTCGCCGAGATGTGCGACCAGCGCGGCGCGAAGTTCCACGCGCCCGAGCCGCGGTTCCTTCGCGACAACGCCGGCATGATAGCCGTGCTCGGCGCGCGGATGCTCGCCGCGGGCGACACGCTCGCGGTCGAGAAATCCACCGTGGACCCGAACTTCCGTCCCGACCAGGTCGACGTGACGTGGCGCGGCGCGGACGAGTCGGTCGCGCGCGCCTACACCGACGACGGCGCGATTCGCGGGGCCGAGGCGACCGTCGACATCGGCTCCGAGGAGGTCGTCAAGCGGCGCGTCCCGAAGACGTACCGCCACCCGGAACTGGACGACAAACTCCGCCGCGAGCGGACGAAAGCCGAGTCGCGGCTGACGAGCGACGCCCGGCGCGCCGGCGTCCGGACGCCCGTCGTCCGCGACGTGGACCCCGTCGACGGCGTTATCACGTTCCAGCGGGTCGGCGACGCGGACCTCGCGGAGCGACTCGACCCCGAGGCCGTCCGCGTCGTCGGCGAGTACCTCGCGCGCCTCCACGAGGCGGGTATCGTCCACGGCGACCCGACGACGCGGAACGTTCGGGTCGGAACCGGACCGGACGGCGAACCGCGCGTGTACCTCATCGACTTCGGCCTCGGCTTCCACACGGGTCACGTCGAGGACCACGCGATGGACCTCCACGTCTTCGCCCAGAGCGTCGAGGGGACCGCCGACGACGCCGAACCCCTCCTCGACGCGCTCGAAGCGGGCTACGAGGCCGTCGGCTCCGAGGAGGTCATCGCCCGGTTGCGAGAGGTCGAATCCCGCGGTCGGTACCGGTAGGTCGCCGCGGCCGAACTCGTCGGAAGGCCAAAACGATTTATCCCGAGCCGGCGTATTCGTCTCACATGGCAGACAAACCGCAGCGCGGAACGCTTTTCGGCATCCCGTACAACTTCGAGCGCCCGAGCGCCGGCCGACTGCTCTCGTCGTACTGGCAGCCCGGTAAGGGCATGCTGGTCGAGAAGCCCTTCGGTATCGGCTACACCCTGAACCTCGCGAGCTGGCGGTCGTGGGTCGTCCTCCTCGTCGCCGGCGGCCTGCTCTGGAACGAGCGCCAGAAGGCGGAGGAGTCCGAAGAAGAGGCCGAGGCCGACGACGGCCCCGTCGAAGTCATCGTCGACTGAGGCGAAGCGACCGACACCGACGACTTTTCCACGTCCGCCCGCGGAGGGGCGGGCATGCTCCGATACGTCACCACGAACGCGGGGAAGGTCCGCGAGGCGCTCTCGTACCTCGACGACGACGTGACCCAACTCGACTTCGACTACACCGAGGTACAGGCGTCCGAACTCGGCCCCATCGCGGCACACGGCGCGCGCGAGGCCTACCGCTACGCCGACGAACCGGTGCTCGTGGACGACGCCGGCCTCTTTATCGACGGCTTCGAGGGCTTCCCCGGCCCGTACTCCTCGTACGTCGAGGACACCCTCGGCGTCGAGGCAGTCCACCGACTGGCCGCGGCCGAACTCGACGAGCCCCGTCGGGCCTCGTTCCGCTGCGTCCTCGCGTACTGCGACGGCGAGGCCTTCGAGGCGAGTCCGGACCCGATAGACCGCGACGACCGGACCGTGGCGGCCGCCCGCGGCGCGGAACAAGACGCGGAGGAGACGGAGGCGCTCCCGGTGAAGCTCTTTACGGGGAGCGTCAACGGTCGCATCGTCCCGCCGCGCGGCGAGGGGGGCTTCGGCTACGACCCCATCTTCGAACACGACGGCGCGACGTTCGCGGAGCTGAGCGCCGAGGAGAAGAACGGTATCTCCCACCGCGGGCGGGCGTTAGCGAAGTTCGCGACGTGGTACGCCGAGCGATAGCGAGGAGTTCGTCGAAAATCTTCGATTTTCGGAAGTTTGCTGAGCGAACGGAGTGAGCGAAGCAAACGTCGTCGGGCGCGAAGCGTCCGACGGAAGTTCGCCGAGCGGTAGCGAGGCGAATCTCGTCTGGCGAACCGAGCGAACGGGAGCCGTCGCCGACCACCCCACCGACCGCTACGTTTACTTCGCCGGCGCAACCCCGAACCGCATGGACCCGAGCGACTTCTTCGAGGGCGGGACCGTCACCGTCTCGGCGGCGACCTACGCGGTCGTCAAGGCCGAGCGGGGCGACCCGGACGCCTTCGCGACGATTCGAGACGAGAACGAGACGACGGTCGTCGTCGAAGAGGGGCGCGTCGACGAGGCGACCGCCGTCGAAGTCGAGCGGGGCTGGAAGCGGCTCACCTTCGAGATGGTCCTGCCGTTCGAACTCGTCGGCTTTCTGGCGCAGGTGGCGGGCGCGCTCGCCGAGGAGGACATCTCGATATTCGCGCTGTCGGCGTACTCGACCGACCACGTGCTCGTCCGGGAGGACGACGCGGCGGCGGCCGCGACGAAACTCGAATCGCTCGGCTGTACCGTCGAGCGCGCCGGGAGCGCTGGAGACGAGAACTAACGTCAAAACTGGTTCGCGAGCAAACAGGTTGATACGTCCGGGGGTGGCACACTAGTCGTGATGTTCCCCGACTGCGACGAACCCCTCCCACTCGTCACCGACCCCTCCAACGGTATCGACTGCATGCGCTCCGTCCGATTGACAGCCGGCCCTGGCCCCGCCACTCCCCACAATCGCGGGGGTTCACACTCAGGGTCGGCGAGCGCCTACGGAGACGCATGAACCGAGCGAACGTCGTCGCCGCCGGCGCGGCGAGCGGCTACGGCATCGCCGTCTTCGCCGCCATCGCGGTGTTCTTCGGCGACGCCTCCCGGAGCCTCGGCGTCGCCCTCGCCTTCGGTCTCGTGACCGTTCTCGCCATCTTCGCGGTGACTCGCGTCCTCAACGACTGAGCCGGCGGTTGGGCCGGCAGTCGGGGCGGGCTGCCGGCGTCTACGCCCGCGGGTCGCGGTCCGGGCCGGGGTACGACCCGTCTTCGACCTCGACGTAGAGGCTCTCTGGCGCGAACAGCGTCGCGAACGCCTTCGGGTGTCGGACGCTGACGGGGAAGCGACCGCCGAGCGCCGCGCCCGCCTGCGCCGAACTGAGGCGGTCGTCGAACGTGAGGAGGTGCATCGCGCCGCCGCGGTAGGCCGACGCCAGCGCGGGGTTGTCGCCGTCCGGGTGGGAGACGAGTTCGGCCCACGGCTCGACCTTCTCGCGCCAGTCGGCCGCGAGGTCGGCGTCCGCGAGCGACGAGATGACCGCCTCGGCGTCGTCGAGGAGCGGGTCGCTGGCGACGAGCGCCGTCCACGAGTGCCGCCGGAGGTGGTCGAGCGCCGCTCTGGCGGGGCCGTCGGCGAGGAGGTCCGCCGCGAGCACGTCGGCGTCGGCGACGACCCGCGCGGGCGAGGGCTCCGACTCAGGCATCGTCACCTCGGCGGGCGCGGAGCGCCTCGGTGATGTCGGCTTCGGTCGTCTCGTAGGCGGCGGCGCGAGCGAAAAGCGACTCCCAACTCATGTCCGTCACCACGGGACGGCTCGAAAAGAATCCGACGCAACCGGTTTCGGACTCGAACCGTTACGATTCTCTGGTATTGAAATTGTTTGTGATTACGTTGCGTGGGAAACAGTTAATCCGCGTTCGGCGAACCACAATGCATGGCGATAGAGCGACGGCGTTTCTTACAGGCTGCTGGTGTCGGCGCGGTTCTCGGACTGAGCGGATGCACGGGGAACGCGAATCCCCCGCAGGCGAACAACGGGACCACAGAGGAGTCTCAGGGGAGCCAAAGCGGGAGCGGCGCGACCCAGGAACTGACGCTGGCGACGACGACGAGCACCTACGACACGGGCCTGCTCGACGCGCTGAACCCGGTGTTCGAAGAGAAGTTCAACGCCCGCGTGAAGACCATCTCGCAGGGGACCGGCGCGGCCATCGAGACGGCGCGGAACGGCGACGCGGACGTGATTCTCGTCCACGCCCGCGGCGCGGAAGACGAGTTCCTGCGAGAGGGCTACGGCGTCAACCGCCGCGACGTGATGTTCAACGACTTCGTCGTCGTCGGCCCGGCCGACGACCCCGCCGGCATCTCGGGGATGTCGAGCGCGGCCGACGCCTTCGCGACCATCGCGGACGCCGAGGCGACGTTCGTCTCCCGCGGCGACGACTCGGGGACGAACAAGAAGGAACTCCTCATCTGGGAGGCCGCCGGCGTCGAACCGTCGGGGACGTGGTACCGCGAAATCGGCAAGGGCATGGGCGACACGCTCGTGCAGGCCGACCAGTCGGGCGCGTACACGCTCGCCGACCGCGGGACGTTCCTCGCGACGCAGGACAACATCGACCTCGAAATCCATGTGCAGGGCCCGCTCAAGGGTGGCCCGACCATCCTGAAGAACCCCTACGGCGTCATCCCGGTCAACCCCGCGAAGTACCCCGACGTGAACTACTCGCTGGCGATGGCCTACGCCGGCTTCCTCACGAGCCCCGAGGGACAGGAGATGATCAGCAACTACACGGCGAACGGGTCGCAGCTGTTCTTCCCCAACGCGCTCTCTGAGGACCCGCAGTTCGGCCAGTACGTCCCCGAGAACTACGACGGCGGGGAGAACGCCTCGTCGTCGGCGTCGGTCTCCGACGCCCAGTTCGAGTCGTGGGTGGCACAGCACGTCCCCGAGGACTTTTAGTCCGACCGGACCCCACCACCGCCCGTGTTCGCCCTCGGCGACCTGAACCTCACCTACCTCGTCAGCATCACGGCCGTCTCGCTGTACGTGAGCACCGCGGCGGTCGCGCTGAGCGCCGCGCTCGGCCTCCCAATCTCGCTGGCGGTCGGGTTCCGCGACTTCTACGGGAAGTCGGTCGTCACCTCCGTCATCTCGACGGGGATGGGCTTTCCGAGCGTCGTCGTCGGCCTCGTCGTCCTCTTGGCGCTGTCCCGCTCGGGACCGCTCGGGACGTTCGACCTGCTGTTTACCCCCGAGGCGATGATTCTCTCGCAGACCATCCTCGCGCTCCCCGTCCTCGTGAGCGTCTCGCTGTCGGCGGTCCAGTCGGTTCCACAGGACCTCAGAGACGCCGCCTTCGCCGCCGGCGGCACCTCGACCGACGTCGCCCTGTTGGTCGTCCGCGAGGCGCGCTACGGCATCGTCACGGCGCTTCTGGCCGCCTACGGCCGCGCCATCAGCGAGGTCGGCTCCGTGCTCATCGTCGGCGGCAACATCGTCTTCTCGGACAGCACGTCGTTCACCCGGACGCTCACGACGGCCATCACCGTCGAAGCGCGGAAGGGGAACATCGAGACGGGCATCGCGCTCGGAGCCATCCTGCTCGCGCTCGTCCTCGGCGTGAACGCCCTCGGCGCGCGCTTCCGCGACCGGACCCCCGGACGGAACGGGAGGGGACGATGACGACCGAGAGACCCGGAACCGGCGGGCCCGGTGTCGGCGAGTCCGACGGGTCCACCGCACCCGACCCGGCGTCGAACGGGGCGGGGCGCGGCGGGACCCGACTCGCGGCTCACGACCTCGGCCACGGCTTCGGCAACGGCGCGGTGCTGGAAGACATCTCGCTGGCCGTCGAACCGGGGGAGATTCTCGCCGTCGTCGGTCCCTCGGGGACGGGCAAGACGACGCTCTTCCGACTGCTCGCCATGTTCGAGCGTCCCGACGAGGGGACGGTCGAGGTCGGCGGCGACGACGTATGGGACCTCCCCGAAGCGCGCCGACTGGCGGTCAGACGGCGAATCGGGATGGCGTTCCAGACGCGGAGTCTCTTCTCGACGACGGTCGAAGAGAACGTCTCTTACGGCCTCCGAGTCCGCCGGTCGTGGTCGGCTCGCATCCGCGACGCGGTCGAAGGGCTGTTCGGTCGCGACGAGCCGTCGGACACGGTCGAAAAGGCGCTTCGGACCGTCGGGATGTTCGACAAGGTCGACCGCGACGCCGGGTCGCTGTCGGCGGGCGAGGCCCAGCGCGTCGCCATCGCGCGGGCGCTCGCACCCGACCCGGACGTGTTACTGCTGGACGAACCGACCTCGAACCTCGACCCGCGGAACACCGCCGCCATCGAGTCGGCGATGCGGGCGGCACGGGACCGCGGCATCGCCGTCGCACTCGCGACTCACGACATGCAGCAGGCCCGGCGGGTGTCAGACCGGACGGCCGTCATCCTCGGCGGGACGTGCATCGAATCGGGACCGACCGACGAGGTGTTCGAGTCGCCGGACGACGACCGGGTCCGCCAGTTCGTCGAGGGGAAACTCGTCTACTGAACGCGGGAGGCGAACGGCAATCCCGGCAGTGGTATAACAGCAGATATTGCACGTAGATAGCGTGTGACCCCTGTCTGACGCAGATTTAAGGTTCCCCGTACGTACCCGAGTATGGGGCGCGCACTCGGCCTCAGTTCCCATCCTCCCACCGGCGCGCCCGGCACGAAAACCACCACCACCATCGTCGTTCTGGTTCCCCCGGTACGACATGCGGCGCCGCCACCACGGCGCTGTTTTCCGAAACAAATTACACCGCAGAGAAGCCTTTCGACCGGCGAACGTCGGCGCGGCGTCAGCCGAGTAGTTTCGACCGAACCCGTTCCAACGCGTTTCGCTCCGTGAGCAGCGCGAGTTGGTCGCCGGGTTCGACGACGGTCCCCGGAAGCGGAATCGTCATCGGCTCGCGCTCCCGGCCGTGGGCGTAGACGCGACCGTCCGCGCCGAGGTCGATGTTGGCGACGTGGTCGCCGACGACGGGTGCGCCGTCGGGGACGGTTACCGTCGTCAGTCGGAGCTGGTCGGTGAGGTCGCCGATGGCGTTGAAGTCGCCGCCGAGGAGCGCCGTCTTCGCGCCGGCCGCGCCGAGGCGTTCGGGGTAGATAATCTCGTCCACGTCGTCGGCGTAGCGCTCGTAAATCTCCTGGCGGTAGTCCTCGCTGATGCGCATGACCGTCCGGCAGTCGTACTCCTTTCCGAGCATGCAGGCCGCGAAGTTGATGTTCGGGTCGCCGGTCAGCCCGCCGACGGCGTCTGCGCCCTCGACGCCCGCCTCCCGCAGGACGCTCTCGGTCCCGCCGTCGCCGAGAACCGCCTCGAAGCCCTCGTCGCGGGCGCGGTCGACCTTCTTGTCGTTGTTGTCGACGACCGTCACGTCGTGGCCCTCCTCCCGGAGCACGCGGGCGGTCCGTGAACCCACGCGGCCGTAGCCAACGATAACGAATTTCATGGTAGTAGTATGCACACCGGATGGCTAAAAGATGGCCCCCGTCAGGGTCGAGTCCGTTCGAGTCGCTCCGTGACCGAATCGATGGTGTCCGCGAGTGACGGCGTCCCGAAGAGGGCGACGAGCACCGCGCCGACCGTGTCGAAGACGAGGTCGACGATAGTGTCGCCGAGACCGTACTGAACGAGGACGGCCTCCGAGCCGACGGCGTCGGCGGCGAGTCGCGCACCGAACTCGAGTACCTCCCAGAACACGCCGGCCGCGAGCGTGAAAAGCAGGATGTAGACGAACATGAAGCGGTCGGGGAGGTAGACGGTCTCGGTGTACTCGTCGACGGCCCGCGCGGTGACGTAACCGACCGCCGCGACCACGGTCGCCGAGAGCGTGTGGGTGACGTGGTCCCACCAGTCGATGTAGTGGTACGGGCCGAGCATGCCGATGGCGTGGAGCAACACCGCCAGCGCCAGCCAGAGGCCGAGAAGCGGGTGGAGCCGAATCTGCCAGTCGCGGCGGAGCACCGCGGGGAGGAACGTCGCCGCCAGCGCGAGCACGGCGTTGACGGCGACGCTCAGGTTCCGCGTGTAGAGACCGACGAGGAAGATACACACGATGATGGCCTGAATCGCCCGTCCCGCGAGTCGCTCGATTCGACTGGGGACCATTGCGGTGTGCTACGACCTGAGCAGCCTAAATTCGACCGTGAGACTAGCTAGCACGACCACCGACATCGTTTTTCCTCCAGATTGCATACGCCCCATCGATGATGGCCACCACTCACGCCCTCGCGGGTGTCGTCCTCGGCACCGCCGTGTGGGCGCTGGTCCCCGAGGCCGGGATGCTCCCGGTGCTCGCGGCCGCACTCGGCGGCCTGTTCCCCGACTTCGACCTGTACGCGGGCCACCGGAAGACCCTCCACTTCCCCGTGTACTTCAGCGCGCTCGCCGTGCCCGCGGTAGCGGTCGCCGCGCTGAACCCGACGACCACGACGCTCGCCGTCGCGCTGTTCCTCGCGGCGGCCGCGCTCCACTCCGCGTCCGACGTGCTCGGCGGCGGCCTCGAACTCAAGCCGTGGCTCGGCACCTCCGAGCGCGCCGTCTACGACCACTGGAACGGCCGGTGGCTCGCCCCGAAGCGCCTGATTCGCTACGACGGCGCGCCCGAGGACCTCGCGCTGACGCTCGCCTTTGCCGTCCCGCCGGTCCTCGCCTTCGACGGCCTCGCGGAGACGCTCGTCATCGCCGCGGTCGCCGTCTCCGGCGTCTACGTCCTGCTCCGGAAACCGATGGTCGCCATCGCGGAGACCGCCGTCGCGGCGATACCCGACCACGTCGTCGACTACGTGCCGGAGCGGTTCGTCCGCGACCTCCGGTAAGCGGCACCCGTTTTCGAGGCGTCTCGACCGCCAATTCTCCGGGTTTCAGCGCCGCTTCCGTTCCGAACCGACAGCCGTTTCGAACCGACAGCCTGCGAGGGGGCCGACCGGGACAAGACACTTATCTGACGGCCGCGCGGTCGAACTCACCCGAGTTCCAGAATGACAGACCAACGACGCGCCGTCAGAGACGCGTACGACCGCCTCGCGGACGACTACCTCGACCAGCGGAGCGACGACGCGCCCGCGGTGCTCGACGAGTTCGCCGACGCCCTCGACCCGGACGCGCGGGTGCTCGACGCCGGCTGCGGGCAGGGAACGCCCGTGACGGACGCTCTCGCGGCCGACTTCGACGTGGTCGGCGTCGACTTCTCCCGCGAGCAACTGCGCCGCGCCCGCCGAGACGTGCCGGCGGCGCGGTTCGCACAGGGAGACATGACCGCGCTTCCGGTCCGGTCGGACTCCTTCGACGCCGTCTGCGCGTTCTATTCCGTCATCCACGTCCCAATCGCGGAACACGAGCGGGTGTTCGCGGAGTTCGCCCGCGTCCTCCGGCCCGGCGGCACCCTGCTTTCGACCGTCGGCGGCGAGGCGTGGACCGGGTCGAACCCCGACTGGCTCGACAGCGGCGTCGAGATGCGCTGGAGCTTCCCCGACATCGACGAGACCTACGAGACGCTCGATTCGACCGGGTTCGCGGTCGAATCCGAGTTCGTCGTGGACGACGAACTGGGGAGCCAGTACCCGTTCGTGTTAGCGCGATACGAGAGCTGAGACGGCTATTTTAGCGGGGAAGGCGCGTCTCAGTCGGTCGGTTTCGCGGTCGGAGACGGGGGCGCATCGGCGCGGGCCTCCCGCCGATGGAGCAGGTACGCACAGCACACCGCGACGACGCCCGCGGCGGTGGCGATGCCGAACGCGACGCGGTAGCCGGTCGGCGTGTAGACCCGCGCGCCGGCCACCGTCTCGCCCGTCCAGTAGGCGTCGAGGGCGAGACCCATCACCGCCGGAAACAGCGCCGCGCCGAAGTAGCCCATGCTGTTTATCGCGCCCGTGACCGTCGCGCTCGCGGTGGCGTCGTGGCGCTCCTTGGCGACCGTGAAGGCGATGACGGCCCCGCCCATGACGAACAGCGCCGAAAACAGCAGGACGCCGACCACCAACAGCGGCGGCGTCACGAGGAGGAAGACGAGCCCGTACGCGAGGGTGAAGACGACACAGGAGGCGACGATGAGTTCGGTGCGGTAGCCGATGCGGTCCGAGAGCGTCCCCAGCACGGGCGACCCGAGGAGGAAGCCGACGTTGCCGACGAAGACGAAAAGCGAGGCCGTCCGGACCGACACGTCGTAGAGGTCGGCGATGTAGGGCACGCCCCACAGGCCGGTGACGGTGAAGTTCGTGCCCAAGACGAGAAACAGCATCGTCCCCATCAGCCACGTCTCGCCCTCGCGGAGGACGCGCTTCGTGTTCTCGACGACCGTCCCGAGTTCGACCGACGACGCGGGCGGGCGGACGCCGTCGAGGGGGTCGAACCCGGCGTCTCGCGGTCGGTCGCGGACCGCGAGGTACGTCACGACGGCGAGGCCGACGCCGCCGACGCCGACCCCGAGGAGCACCGAACGCCAGCCGACCGAGTCGATTGCGACCGCGAGCGGCGTCGTCGCCAGCACGCCGCCCATGCCCGCCGCGGCGACGGTCCACCCGGTCATCGTGGCGAACTCGTCCGGCCGGTACCAGTTGGCGAGGAACCGAAGCGTGGCCGTGTAGAGGACGCTCCCGCCGAGACCGAGGAGCGCCCGCGAGGCGAACGCCACCCCGTAGGTCGGCGCGAGCGCGAAGCCGAAGACGCCGAGCGCCATCACGGCGAGCCCGCCGGCGGCGACCCGGCGCGACCCCGCGCGGTCCACGAGGATGCCCGCCGGGAGCTGCAGGCCGGCGTAGATGTAGAAAAAGGAGGCGTGGAGCATGCCGAGTTCCGCGCCGGTCGTGTCGAACGTCCGCGCGAGGTCGTCGGCGAGGACCGCCGAGGTGACGCGATGAAAGCTGACGAGGAGAAAGCCCGTCGTCAGGAGCGCCCAGAGCGCCCACCGGACGCGGGTCGGTCCGAACCGCGAAAGCCGTGTCATGGCTCAGGCGACATCGCGTGCGTGTAAATGTCTATCGTGGATATTCGTGTGAGATGCTGCGGGTAAGCGGTGGTCCGTTCCCGTTCCCGTTTCCGACCCGACCCGACCCGACCCGACCGTGAGTTCCTCCGCTATCCCCCAAGCGTATATCGGCGGCACGTTACGTACGTGCCATGCTCGCGTCTCTCACTCTCGCGTTGATTTCGCTCGGCGTCGCCGTCGGACTGCTCGGCACGCTCGCCGAAACCGACGATCCCGACGAGTACGATTACGTCGTCGCGAAGGACGGCACCGGCGACTACGAGACGATTCAGGCCGCTATCGACGGCGCGAAGTCGTTCCCGCCGGACCGAATCCGAATCCTCGTCCGGGACGGCGTGTACGACGAGAAGGTCGAAGTCCACGCGTGGAACCCCGACATCACCCTCGTCGGCGAGAGCGCCGAGGGGACGGTCATCACCCACGGTGACCACTTCGAGAGAATCGACCGCGGCCGCAACAGTACCTTCTTCACCTACACGCTGAAGGTCCGCGGCAACGACTTCCGCGCCCGCGACCTGACCGTCGAGAACAGCGCCGGCCCGGTCGGACAGGCCGTTTCGATCCACGTGGACGCCGACCGGGCGAGCTTCGAGAACTGTCGCTTCCTCGGCCACCAAGACACCGTCTACGCCGCCGGCGAGGGCGCGCGCCAGTACTTCTCGGACTGCTACGTCGAGGGGACGACCGACTTCATTTTCGGCGGTGCGACCGCCGTCTTCGAGGACTGCCGCGTCCACTCGAAAGCCGACTCGTACGTGACGGCGGCCTCGACGCCCGAGAGCGAGCCCTTCGGTTTCGTCTTTCTCGACTGCGAACTGACCGCCGACGCCGACGTGTCCGAGGTGTATCTCGGCCGCCCGTGGCGGAATCACGCCCGGACCGCGTTTATTCGCACGCGGATGGGCTCGCACGTCGTCCCCGTCGGCTGGCACAACTGGTCGCGTCCGGAAGCCGAGGAGACGGTCGAATACGCGGAGTACGACAGCCGAGGCCCGGGTTCGGAGGGCGAGCGGGTCTCGTGGGCGACGGCGTTGGCCGAGGACGAGGTCGGGAGGTACTCGAAGGCGAACGTGTTGGGTTCGGAGGATGCTGGTGAGTGGTGGGACTGGGAGGAGTGAGAGTGCGAGTGGGGCGGTTCAGTCTCAACCGGAATCCAGTAACTGCTCGGCGACGAGACGCCTCGCTCGATAGTTAGATTCCGAGAAGAGCCTAGGCCGGGATTTGAACNGGTTCAGTCTCAACCGGAATCCAGTAACTGCTCGGCGACGAGACGCCTCGCTCGATAGTTAGATTCCGAGAAGAGCCTAGGCCGGGATTTGAACTCACTCGCAAATCAGAGATTTGCTCGCTGCTCAAATCCGGCTACGGCTTCCGCTCGTCACGTTGTTCCTCACAGAAAGCCTAGGCCGGGATTTGAACCCGGGCTCTCGTCCTTACCAAGGACGCGCTTTACCGCTAAGCTACCCAGGCAGGCATTCCTTGGTTGTCCGGGTTACTNAGCCTAGGCCGGGATTTGAACCCGGGCTCTCGTCCTTACCAAGGACGCGCTTTACCGCTAAGCTACCCAGGCAGGCATTCCTTGGTTGTCCGGGTTACTCTTTAGGGGTTTCGATTCGAACCGACCCGGAACCGTGGTAGCGTATGTCGATTAGCGGTCCGCCGCGGAGGTGACCGCGTCGTCGCCACCGCCGCCCTGATAGAGGGCCGCGATGCGCTCGACGGTCCCCTCGGAGACGGTCTCGTCGGCCGGGGGGAAATCGCCGTCGTGGGTGTCGGCCAGTCCGGCGGCGTACTCCACGAGGGCGGTCGGCGGGGCCGAGCCGACGGCCGTGGTGCCGGCGACGACGGCGAGCGTGCAGATGTTCACTTCGAGTTCGCCGTCGAGGTCCGGGCGTGCCGCTTCGTCTGCCGAGCGGCGGCGAGTCTGGTCGCGGCCGAAGGCGCGGACCGTCTCGACGGCGTGGTCGGCGGCCTCGGTTCGGGCGAGGAGGTAGAAGCCGCGCGAGACGAGCACGTCCGCCGCGAGGATGTCGAGGTCCGCGTCGGTGTCCTCCTCGGGGCTATCGAGATGCGTCCACGGCTCGTCGTGGGCGAGCGACCGGGTGAGCCGGAGGCCCTCGTAGATGAGTTGCACTCCGGCCGCGCGGGAGGCCATCCCGTTCAGGTCGACCTTCGGTTCGACGGCCCGCGCGCTCACGAACGTGAGCACTGCCGGCGTCAGGGAGGCGGCGTCGAGGCGTTCGTCCAGCGCCGCACGGAGGGCCTCGGGCTCGATATCGGAGAGGGCCTCGCGCGCGGCCTCGCGGGCTCGCACGGCGTCGTCCATCGGCCGAGACTTACGGTTGGGAGGGCAAAGACCTTTGGAAAACCACGGCACAACGGGCGTATGATACGGACGACGGACGACGGCGACCTCCGGGTCGTGACCATCGACCGCCCGGCGCGACGGAACGCGCTCAGACCGACCGACCTCGACGCCCTCGAAGCCGCGGTCGTCGAGGCCGACGCGCCGGTGGTCCTCCTCCGGGGGAACGGCCCGGCGTTCTGCGCCGGCGCGGACCTCGACAGCGTCGCCGACCTCGACGATCCGGAAGCGTTCGCAAAACACGGCCAGCGCGTCGCCGACGCCATCGAAGCCGCCGAATCGGTCGTCGTCGCCGGCATCGACGGAGCGGCCCGCGGCGGCGGCGTCGAACTCGCGCTCGCCTGCGACGTGCGGGTGGCCACCCCGCGGGCGACCCTCGGCGAACCGGGCGTCCGACTCGGCCTGTTCGGCGCGTGGGGCGGGACCGTCCGCCTCCCGCGCGTCGTCGGCGAGGGTCACGCCCTCGAATTCTCGCTTTCGGGCCGCGTCGTCGACGCCGACGAGGCGCTCCGGATGGGCCTCGTCTCCCGAATCGTCGACGACCCGCGCGCGGTCGCGGCCTCGATGGCCGACAACGACCACCGGTCGCTCCGAATCATCAAGGAGCGACTGCGCGACCGCGACGGGCGGGAAGCGCGACTCGAACGGGAAGCCGCCGGCTTCGCCGAACTTCATCGGGCGAACGTCGACGACATCGCGGCGTCGCGCGAAAAGTGAGTGCTGCGAACGGAGCGGTTCGACGGCTGGTTACACGTCCAGCGCCGACGGCGCGGGGGGCATCGACCGCTTGTGGGCGCTGCCCGCGACGAGGCCGACCACGCGGTCGACCTGTTCTTCGGTCACGCCGAGGTGGCGGACCGTCGCGGACTTCGAGAGCGGGCCGTCCACGTGGAGCGCGAGAATCGCGTCGAGCGCGTCGTAGGTGAGCCCCAGTTCGCCCTCGTCGGTCTGGCCGGACCACATCTCGGCCGAGGGGGTCTGTAACACGAGTTCTTCCGGCACGCCGACGTGGGCGGCCAGCTGGCGGACCTGCTGTTTGTAGAGGTTCCCGATGGGGTTGCAGTCGACCGCCTGGTCGCCGTACTTCGTGAAGTAGCCGGTCATCGCCTCGGCGCGGTTGCCCGTCCCGAGCACGATGCGGTTCTCGTGGTTGGCGACGAAGTAGTTGAGCACCGCCCGCGTGCGGACGTAGACGTTCCCGGCGGCCATGCGGTCGTCGGCCGCCTCGGGGAACGTGTCGAAGAACGTCTCGGCGATGGGCTGAATCTCGACCACGTCGTACTCGATTCCCAGCATCTCGGCGACCCCCTCGGCGTCGCTCATCATGTCCTCGGCGTTCGCCACGCTCGGCATGACGAGCCCGTGGAGGTTCTCCTCCCCGAGCGCCTCGACGGCGAGGAAGGCGGTGAGCGTCGAGTCAATCCCCCCGGAGAGGCCGAGGACGGCCCCGTCGGCTCCGGCGGCTTCGACGGTGTCTTCGATGAAGGTCGTGATGTGTTCGCGATGCGCTTCGAGTTCCGCTTCGGAGAACAGGAGGTCGAACGGGGCGTCCTCCGAGAGAACGTCGACGGATGTCATGGGCGCCGGTTGGAACCGGGGGCCCAAATAGTCACGTGTCACGCGAAAACAATGGACGGCCGTCCAGTTTTCGCGGGGGTTCGATGGGGTGAAGCGCTACGTTCAAGTGCCCCCGCGGTCTACGGATTTTTGCTTCGGAACGCGGTTCGAAGCGCAGCGCGCCGATGTGTTGTCGAACGAAGTGAGACAACGCGCGGGGCGAACGAATGTGAGCGCCGATGGGTGACTGAACGAAGTGAAGTCAGCCACGGGGTGAATGCAATGAGCGCCGATGGTCGACCGAGCGGAGCGAGGTCGAGTCAGGGGCGCAAGCAAAGCGTAGCGCGCCGATGGTCCAGTGGTAGGACACGAGCTTCCCAAGCTCGGAGCCCGGGTTCAATTCCCGGTCGGCGCATCTTCTGAACGGAGCCAGACGAGGAGCCGAGAGGCTCCGAGTCCATGGAGTGAAGAGATGCGACCTGAGGGAATTGAAGCAGCGAGCAACGCGAAGCGTTGCGAGTGGGGTTCAATTCCCGGTCGGCGCACTTCCGGTGAGACGCTGTCTCACCGACGTACCGCTCGTTTCACTCGCGGTACTCCCTTCGGTCGTTTGCCGACCGACCTTCGCAAACCTTCGGTTTGCTCAGTTCTGGCGAGATGCTATCTCGCCAACGTGCCGCTCGTTTCACTCGCGGCACTCCCGGTCGGCGTACAGCCGGCTTTATTGACAGTTGTCCGAACGGGGCATATGGACACCGAGACGTCCCTCCTGTCGATTCGGCGGTGGCTGATGGTCCTCTCGCTGTTGCTCACGGTCCAAGTGTACGCCAGCGTCACCGACACCGGCGCACTCGACGCCCCCGGCCAGCCAGTGAGACTCGCACTGATAGGTGCGGGAGTCTACGTCGTCATCGCGTTGCTTCTCACCTTCTTCGAAGAATAGCACGCGTCACCGACTCAGAAAAACAGGTTCTGCACGTCGTCGAGCTCCGGCGATTCGGAGCGAAACACCGGCTCGCGGGCGGTCTGCCGAAGCATCGCGTGGCGTTCGAGGGCCGAGTCGAATTCGAGAATCGCCCGCTCGATATCGCGGGCCAGCGCGTCGATTTCGCCGTGGAGTTCGTCGTCGTCGGCCATGATACGCGTAGTTAGTCGAGGGCTGGTAAAACGGGCTCGGCCGCGAGTCGTCACCGGAGCCGTCGGGTGCAGTTCCAGCAGAGGTCGAAGGTGGTGTCGGCCTCGTTTTCGACCCCGCAGTTCGGGCAGATGCGCTCGCCCGTCGGCGTCGTCTGCACGCCGGCCTGCGAGCCGTCGTCGAACGACGCCGCGATTTCGGGGTGGGCGTAGCGGTCCGTCCGGGCGGAGTCCCGACCGGTCCCCTCGCCCATCGTCGGCTCACCGCCGTTGACGAGGTACCGATAGACCAGGAGCTGGAGCAGGGTCAACCCGAGGGCGTAGACGACGATCCAACCCCAGATGTCCATCACACATTGACTTACGTTAGCATGCTATATCGGTTCTTCGGTCGAACGGGTCTGCTGACGCTCTCGACGGTGGTCGCGGGCGATGCCGGCGCGGCGGTCTGGCACCGAAAAGGGAGTTACTCGCGTCGGTGGGAATTCACCGGTCCGTCGAGTTCGCGGTCGAACTCGTCGAAGGCGTCGAGGTCGTCGGGGAGCTCGTAAGGAATCTCGCGCTCGTCGGCGCGGCGCTCGCCGCCGGCGTCGAGCGGTTCGGCCGCGTCCTCGAAGCCGGGCTTTACTTTCACGCTCTTGGCGGGCGAGCCGACAGCGATGTGGTGGGCGGGCACGTCGCCCTGCACGACCGACCGGGCCCCGACGATGGCGTTCTCGCCGACCGAAACGCCGGCGTTCACCATCGCGTCGTAGGTGATGCGCGCGTCGTCGCCGACGGTCGTGTGGTAGTTTCTGACCTCGGTCTGGTCGACGGTGTCGTGGGAGTGGCTGTAGATGTGGGCGCTGTCGGAGATGGAGACGCGGTCGCCGATGGTGAGTTTCCCGCGGTCGTCGAGGTGCACGTCGTCGTGGATGACCGTGTTGTCGCCGACGGAGATGTTGTGGCCGTACGAGAAGGTGACGCCCTTGAAGATGCGGAGGTTGTCCCCGGCCTCCTCGAAGAGGTGGTTGGCGAGCATCTGTCGGAACCGGAGGGCGAACGCGACGTTGTCGGCCATCGGCGTCGCGTCGAACTGCCGCCAGAGCCACTGGAGATGCTTCGAGCGCTTGAACTTCTCGTCGTCCTTCTCGGCGTAGTACTCGGCTTCGAGCGTCGCGTTGCAGGGGTCGTACCCCTGCAGTCGGACCCGCGTCGCGGGCGAGACGGGCTTGCCGTTCTGCCAGCGCTCCCACGCCTCGCGGTCGCCGAACAGGTCGATGAGGGTGTCCCGAACGACCGTGCAGGTGTCTTCGTCCGAGGCCAGACGAGCGTCGACCTCGTCGATAAACGCCTGTAAGCCGTCTTCGGCGTCTTCCGGAAGCGAAACGCGGACCTTTGTCATTGCACCGTCGTAAGCCGTCGAGATTCAAAGGGATTCGGTTGTGCGAACCGCGCGTCAGGCCTCCTCCGGGCAATATTAGCTGGTTTCGGGGGTCGGGCGCGTGTCTGATGGAACAAGTTCGACCCGTCGCTAGCGCCGAACGGAACCCGAAACGGACCGAGTGGGGTGTCTCTCCGATGGGTGATACGAATGGTGAAACCTATCACAGTCGCCCGAGTTTACACGATAATGAGTGAAAAATTCAGAGAAGGGATTCCGGCGTGGACGCGGGAACACGCCGCTGGCCTCCGCCGCGACGACTCGAACGTCGCGCCGGTCATCTATCCCCCGGACGAGCGACTTGACGACGACCTGCACATCTGGGACACGTGGTTCCTCCGGAACCGCGACGGCTCCGTCGCCGAAATCGACGGCTATCGCGTCATCTTCTCGCTGACGTCGTCGTCGGACCTCCTCCCCGGCAAGCGCCACGACGTGGCGACGATTCGCTACTTCTACTCCCGAGACGGCGAGGAGTGGACCACCGGCGGCGTCGTCTTCGACGGCGGCGCGCTCGGCCAGCGTCAGTGGGCCGGGTCGGCGATGTACGACCCGGACGGCGACGGCGACGACGTCTATCTCTACTACACCGCGGCCGGAGAGGACGGCGCCGAGGAGCTGACCTACACCCAGCGCATCGCAGTCGCCACCGGGGGGACCGTCCGCACCGACGACGCCGGATTCAGCATCGAGGGGTCGTGGAACCACCGAATCATCCTCACGCCGGACGGCGACTGGTACGAGCGCGAGGACCAGTCGCGCGGGATGATATACACCTTCCGCGACCCGTGGTTCTTCGAGGACCCCGCGTCGGGCGAGACGTACCTCCTCTTCGAGGCGAACACGCCCGTCCCCGAGGGGACCGGCGAGTGCGACGACCCCGTCTGGGAGGAGTTCAACGGGAGCGTCGGCATCGCCCACTCGCCGACCGGCGACCCGACCGACTTCGAACTCCGGCCGCCGCTTCTCGACGCCGTCTGCGTCAATCAGGAACTGGAGCGCCCGCACCTCGTCGTCCGCGACGGGACGTACCACCTGTTCGTCTCCAGCCACGTCCACACGTTCGCGCCCGGCCTGACGGGCTACGATGCCCTCTACGGGTTCGTCGCCGACGACCTCGCGGGCGACTACGAACCCCTGAACGGCCACGGGATGGTTCTCACGAACCCGAAAGGCGCGCCCTTCCAGGCGTACTCGTGGCTCGTCTACGACCACGGCGACGACCTCCTCGTCTCGTCGTTCTTCAACTACTTCGACTACGACCGACCGAGCCTCGACGACGTGGGACTCCTCCCGCCCGAAGAACAGCAGCGCCGCTTCGGCGGCACGCTCGCGCCGACCGTCCGGGTCGCTCTCGACGGCGACGAGACCGACCTCGTCGACACCCTCGGCCACGGACACCTGCCGCTGCCGCGCGAGGAACTGCCGACGCCGTGGTGGGAGCGAGACGGGGACGCCACCCGCGGCGGCGACTACTGAACGAACGCGGCGGTCACGCTCGTTTTCGCGCCTCGAACGTCGCGTCGAGTTCCCACGCGTCGAGCGAGCGGACGTCGACCCGGCCGTCGCCCTCGCCGCGTCGGACCGCGACCGAGACGCCGTCGGCGTCCGCGCGCGTCGGGTAGACCCGGGTCGTCAGACAGCGCTGCTCGTCGGCGAACACCTCGACGACCGAACAGTCGACGAACACGCGGAGCGACACCGACTCGCCCTCGACGGGCATCGAGCGGGGCTCTCGGTCCGCGTCGTGGGCTCGGGTGATCCGCTCGCGGTCGACCGTGACGCGGTCGCCGTCGTACCGGAGGACGGTCCGCTCGCCAAGCGCCGGCGACTCGAACAGCCCGAGTTCGAACGCCCCGTCGCCGTCGACCGCGACGTCGACGGCGAGTTCGTAGGCGTTGCCCGAGAGGTCGAGCGACGCGTGCTCGTCGGCGTCGAGCGCGCTCGCGTCGAGTTCGACGTGACGGCCGCGGAGGGTGGCGAGTTCTCCGGCGGGTCGCTGTCGGAACTCGCCGGCGGCGGTCACCGAAAGCTCGCGCGGGAGCGAGAGCATCCCGGACCAGCCGGCGCGCCACTGCGCGTCGACGCCGCGGGTCTCTTTGACCCACCCCCACGCGAGCGTCCGGCCGTCGTCGACGACGGTGGACTGCGGGGCGTAGAAGTCGCCGTAGTCGAGCAGGCCCTCGCGTTCGACCGCGAACTCCGGGGCGTCGAGGTCGGCGGTGCCGACGAAGTAGCGCACGTCCTCGTAGTTCGAGACGTGCAGCAGTTGGTGGTCGCCGAAGTCGAGGAGCTCCGGGCACTCCCAGACGGTTCCGTGACCCTCGCTACCGGAGAGAATCGGACCGACGTACTCCCACTCGCGCAAGTCGGGCGAGCGATAGAGGAGCGCGACGCCGCCGACCGCCGCGATTGCGGAGCCGATGAGCTGGTACCAGTCGTCGCCGACCTTCCAGACGGCGTGGTCGCGGAACTCCGCGGCCCAGTCGTCGGTCTCGAGGATGTCGAGGTCGTCCGGGGGCGTCTCGATGACTGGGTTGTCGGGCGCTTTGTCCCACGACCGGAGCAGCGGGTCGCTCGTCGTCGCCAGACAGGGAAGCTGGTGGTGGTCGCGACCGCCCGTGTAGATAATCGTCGGCACGCCCTCGTCGTCGACGACGGCGCACCCGGACCAACAGCCGTCGCGGTCCGGACCGTCCGGGTCCGGGGCGAGCGCGACCGGTCGGTCCGTCCAGTGCAGGAGGTCCTCGCTGGTCGCGTGGCCCCAGTGAATCGACCCGTGGAACGGCCCGCCGGGGTTGTACTGGTAGAACAGGTGGTAGGTCCCGTCGTGCTGGATGACGCCGTTCGGGTCGTTCAGCCAGTTTGCGGGGCCGGCGAGGTGGTACCGGGGTCGGAGATGGTCGTCGCCGAGTCGCTCGCGCATCGCGGCGAACCCCTCGGCGTCCGCGGGGCGGTCGGTGAACGCCGGTCTGCGGTGGACGGGGCCGCCGAGGACCGCGAGCGCGTTGCGGAGGAGGTGCTCGTTCGCGCCCATCGTCTCGAAGTCGTTGCCGTGGTGGGTGAGAAAGGCGACCTCGGCACCGATGCCGTAGACCGCGCCCGCGCCGCGGTCCCACGCGACGACGGACTTGAGCGCGACGAGGAAGTCGTCACCGTGGAGCGTGCTGGCGAGGACCTGCCCGTTCTCGGGGAGGACGTGTTCGTACCGGGCGAAGGGGCGCGGCGCTTCGGGTGGTTGGAGGTGGACGCCCAGCGTGTCGAACCCGTCGAACAGCGGGTGGTCCGCGTGGATGGACTTCGTCAGCAGTCCGGTCGGGTGCGGCGAGTTCTCGGTCCCGACCGCGTCGGGCGCGACGGGGTCGATTCCCAGCGCGTCGACCGCCGAGAGGGCGTTGAGCGTCAGGAGGAGTCCGCCGCCGTCGGCGAGGTACGCGTCCAGTGCGGGCACACACTCGGCCGCGAGAGCGCGCACGTCGGCGTCGACGTGGCGGTCGGAGTGCCACCACAGCACGTCGAACTCGGAAAGGTCGGTCTCCCCGGCTGCGACGGCGTCGAGGGAGATTGTTTCGACGCTCGCTATCGACTCGGCCCACTCGAACGCCACTCGCTGTTCCTCCATGAGTTCGGTCGCGAAGAGAAATCCGACTCGAACCGGAATCACGTCCATTGCTGGCGTGGTTCGACATCACCGTGCATGAATCTGCGGATTCACTCGGTAGCGAGCAAATACACACAGCGCCCGGAGCCGAGCGCGGGCCGCGAGCGCCGCTCACGCCGGGGATTCCCACGAGACGGAAACAAAACACACCCAATAAGTCGCCCCAATTCGTAGGGCCGGCCATGCACTACCGCGAACTCGGCACCTCCGGAATCGAAGTCAGCGAGGTCGGCTTCGGTGCGTGGGTCGTCGGGACCGACTGGTGGGGCGACCGCTCGGACGAAGACTCCATCGAGATGCTCCACCACGCCATCGACCGGGGTATCGACTTCTTCGACACGGGTGACGTGTACGGCCACGGCCACTCCGAGGAGGTCGTCGGCGAGGCCCTCGCCGACTACCGCGACGAGGTCACCGTCGCCACCAAAATCGGCTACGACTTCTACAACAACCCGCAGGCCGGCCACGGCGAACTCCCCAAGGAGATAACCGGCGAGTGGGTCCGCGAGGCGACCGAAAAGAGCCTCGAACGCCTCGACATGGAGTACGTGGACCTCCTGCAACTCCACAACGCGAACGTCGACGAGGTCACGCCCGACGTGCTCGAAGCCCTCGACGAACTGAAAGAGGAGGGCCTCATCAAGGCCACCGGCTGGGCGCTCGGCCCCTCCATCGGCTGGCTGGCCGAAGGCGACATGGCCATCGAAGAGGAGTTCGACGCGCTCCAAATCGTCTGGAACGCCTTCGAACAGGACGTGGGCAACCACTTCCTCGACACCATCCGCGAGACCGGTTCCTCGACGAGCCTCATCGCCCGCGTGCCGCACTCCTCGGGCCTCCTGAACGAGCAGGTCCGCCCCGAGACCGAACTCGGCTCCGGCGACCACCGCGGCTTCCGCCCCGACGAGTGGTACGAGACGGGCTGGGAGAAGCTCGAACAACTCCGCTTCCTCGAACGCGACGGCGAGCGCACCATGGCACAGGCGTCCATCGCCTACCTCCTCGGCTACGACGAGACCGCGGCCGTCACGCCGACGTTCCGCACGAAAGACGACATCGACGAGTGGGCGAAGGCCTCCGACGTGCCGAAGCTCACCGACGAGGAGCTAACCCGCGTCGAGGACCTGTACGCGGACAACTTCGGCATCGACCGCTTCGATGGCATGGACGCGCTCCGCTCGTCGGTCGACGGCGACGACATCCGCGCGGCCGGCCTCGACAAGCGCGTCGCGAAGGGCGCGCGCAACGAAGCCTGATGGGTCGCCTGAAGACCCTCCTCGGCGTCACCGCGGTTGCCCACGTCGCGCTCGCGTGGCTGGTCAGCCTCGACGCCAAGAAGCGCGGCGACGACGCCGGTCGCTGGATAGCGCTGACGCTCCTCACCGGCGTCGTCGGCGCCGTGGACTACGTCCGAAACGGGCGCTGACGGCGCGTCCGCGGTCGACCCCGGCTGTTTTCCGTTCTGTCCGTTCGGTCACCGACGCTCACGAGGGCTCCCCTTCGATATATATCGCACTTAGCAGCCTACTACACCGCCGCCGCCGAACTCAACGACGACATGTCGAACGCCACCGGCGGCTCCAGCTCCAGCGGGTCGACGACGCGCTCATCAACGTCGACAACCTCGCCGTGATGGACGACGGTCGCGTGCTCTGTTGCGAGGACGCCGACCAGTTCGGCCGCTCGTACAAGAACGACTGCCTGTACGTCTACACGCCGGAGGACGACGACCGCGGCCACGGGAACGACCCCGACGGCGACGACGCCGATAACCCGGGACGAAGCGACGACGCTCCGGGTCGCGGGAACGGCGACGGAAACTAACCCGACCCGCTCACGCAGTTTTTTGTATTTCGAGAGACACGTTCGACCAATGGTCCTCGAACGATTCGGTTCGGCGCTCTCCCGTGAGGCCCGCGCCGTCGCCCGAAGCCCACCGCTCTTAGGCGTGGTTACCGGGGTGTGGATGATGCTCATCGCGCTGATGATGGGCCTCGAAGTGCATCTCGCAGTCGTCTGGTTCCTCGCCGTCGCTCCGTCGACGGCGGTGGTGGCCTACGGCGGGCGGCGCGTCCTGCGTCGCTTCCGCGGTGACCGCGGCGAGTCCGACGGCGAAGACGAGTGGGCGCGGAGGGCGGACCGAGGGACCTACGACCCCGTGGACGACGAGTCGGCCATCGAGCGGCTGCGAGAGCGCTACGCGGCCGGCGACCTCTCCGACGAGGAGTTCGAACGCCGCCTCGACAAGCTAGTCGAAACCGAGAGCTACGTCGCCGGGTCGCAATCGCGGTCGCAGTCGCCCTCCGGAAACGCGAGAGAGCGAGCCTTCGAGCAGAACTGACGGAACGGGAGTCGGCCGGACGCAGGGACGGCCGCGGCGACCGGTGACCGAGTCGGAGTCGGAGTCGGAGCGCGCCTCGCGGGCGACCCGCGTGCCGGGACCAAAAGAGACACAACGCTCGACCGAGTCCGGGACGACCATGCGTAGTTCACTCGTCGACCTGCTTCCGGACCTCCTCGAACTTCTCGTCTTCAGTCTCGGGAGTGCGGGGCTTTCGCTCGCCGGCGCGTACATCGAGCGCTTCGCGCTCATCACCTTCGAACAGGGCAACGTCGAAATCGCCGCGTGGGCGGTCGTGATGGGCGCGGTGGCGCTGTACTTCGCGTACAACGTCGGAACCGACAAGGTCCGCCCGAAGCTCCGGGACGTTCGCGCCGCGCTCGCGTAGAAAAAGCTGCAGTCTGATTTTGGGCGTTCGACCGCGTTAGGCGAGGAAGACGTGTCGCGGCCGGTCCGCGAGCACGTACACGCCACCTTTTCCTGCGCTCGCTCCGCTCACTGGCAAAACCTGGACAAAAAGGTTCGTCACCCCCGATGGGGATTCCTCACCCCGCTCCCGATGGTCGCGGAGCTACGCTAAGAACACGTGTCGCGGCCGGTCCGCGAGCACGTCGCGACCCCACTGGACCGTGTCGCGGAACGCGTCGGAGCGGAAGAACTCCATGGCGTCGTCCTGCGAGCGCCACTGGCTGGCGATGAACATGTCGTCTTCGTCTTCGACGTTGACCATCAGGTCCGTGTCGAAGTGGCCGTCCATCTCTTCGAGGAGGCCGCCGACGGTGCCGAACTTCTCGACGAAGTCGCCGCGGTGTTCGGACTTGACGGTGTAGAACATCCCCATCGTGCCGAAGCCGGACTCCTCGCCGGCGCGCTCGACGATGCCGGGGAGTTCCGAGAGGAATCCCGCGGCGGTCTCGGCCGCCGACGCCGTCTCCCAGATGGAGACGACGGCGACCCGACCGCGCTCGTTTGCCTCGTAGACGGCCGTCTTGACGTGCGTCGGGTAGTGGTCGAAGTTGCCGCGGAGGCCCTCGACCTCGTCGAACAGCTCGTCGGCGTCGGCCTCGGAGTAGAGGACCGTCGCGTACACGTCCTCGCCGTGGGGCTTGCCGGCGTAGATGTTCAGGTCTTCGAGCTGCCCGCGGATGTCCTCGTCGCCGGCTTCGTCGCCGCCGTCGTCACCGTGGTGGTGGCCGCCGTCGTCGCTCTCGCCGCCGTGATGGTGGCCGTCGCCACCCTCACCGTGGTGCTGTCCGCCTTCGCCGCCGTGATGGTGGCCGTCGCCGCCGTGGTGGTGGCCACCCTCGCCGTGCGCGTGCGCGCCGTGGTGGGACTCGTCTTCGAACTCGCTGGTCGGGACGCCGTCGCCCGCGAGGAACGCGCCGAGGTCCGACGGCGGGAAGCGCCGGCCGACGTAGAACTGGCCGAACTCGCCGTACTTCGAGGAGACCTCGTCGAAGCGCATCTCGTAGACGATGTCCTTGATGTCGGTCGGGTCGTCGCCGAAGAGCGTGACGCCCCACTCGTAGTCGTCGAAGCCGACCGAGGAGGCGATGACCTGCTTGATTTTCCCGGCGTACTTCCGGCCGGTGTCGCCGTGGGTGGACATCAGGTCGCGGCGCTCGTCGAACGAGAGGTCGTACCAGTTGTGCTCCTCGCCGCGGCGCTTCGACATCGGGTAGAAGGACATGTAGGTGTCCGCCGGGATGTCGGGCTTGAGCTTGCCCTCGATGTAGCGGAGCAGCCCGGTGTCGATGTCCTCCTCGTTACCCTCGAAGTAGTCGTCCGAGACGTAGCCGGACACCTCGGTGACGGAGACGTAGGAGGTCGGCTGCTCGGTGAAGGCCGCGAGCGCGGTCCGCTCGAACTGCCGCTCGGCGCGGGAGATGTCGTCGAGCGTCGGCCGGAAGTGGACGACCACGAAGTCCGCCTTGTGGCCGAGCACGGAGAAGACGGCGGACGCGCCCGCCTCGGCGTCCTCGACCGCCTCGTGGGCGTCGAGGTATGCGACGCCCTCCTCGATTGCGCGGCGGCGCTCGCGGTCGGGCGCGTCACGCCACGCGTCCCAGTCGACGGTTCGGAAGTCGTGCAGCGCGAACCAGCCCTCGTCGGTCTGTGGGGCCTCTACCATACGGGGGCCTAGGGAGTCATCCGGTATTGAAGTTGCGAGTCGTTTTCGCGGTTCGAGAACCGTCGAAGGCAGGCGAGTCGACCCCGACAGGGGCGGCCGAGGCGCTCAGCCGAGGAGCGTCGGCCCGAATATCATGAGCACGAGCGACGCGAGCATCGTGAGCCCGATCGAGGTCGTGATGGTCCGGACGACGGTGTGGGGGTCGTCGACCGGGAGCCGCGAGACCACGGCCTCGGTCGAGGTCCGGAGGATGCGACCGCCGTCGAGCGGGTAGCCGGGGATGCAGTTGAAAAGCCCCAGCTGGAGGTTTATCCACGCCGTCCAGAACAGGACGTTGGCGACGATGAAGACGCCGCCGCCGAGGAAGCCGAGCGGGCCGCCGACCTGGTAGAAGTTGATGACCTCGCCGGTGAAGCCGGGGAAGTTCGGAATCCCGAGGACGACCGACGCGAGGGGCAACAGGAGCGACACGTAGACGAGCTGGAGGGGCGACCCGGCGAAGGCGCTGCCGAGGCCGCCGCCGTCGCCGCCGTCACCGCCGAGAAGCGAGAGGTACGTCCCCGCGGGGTACTCCTGCGTGCCGAAGTCCGTCAGGAGCAGGCCGCTCGTCCCCTGGAAGATGTTGACGCCGAGGAACCCGTTTCCGTCCTGCGGGTTCTCGCCGAGCGTCACCTGCACCGTCTCGAAGCCGCCGTCGCGGTAGACTTCGACGGCGACGGTCTGGTCGGGCGCTGTCCGGTCGAGCGCCTCCTGAAGTCCCGTCGATGAGGTGATGCGCTCGCCGTTGAACGACGAGACGATGAGGGGTTGCGTCGTCCCCGTGGCGTTGTACAGCGGGCCGTCTTCTGCGACGTTCGTGATGTAGGCACCGACCGGGATGGTGCGCTCGCCGGCGGAGGTGTCGAGGCGGGCGAACCGCGAGTCGCCGACGGCCGACTCGAAGCCGGCGCGCGTCGAGACGGCGGTCCCGTTGACCGCGGTCACGCGAATCGGGTCGGTCCCGGACTCGACGGTGAGGTTCGCGGGGTTGCCTTCGACGGAGCCGGCGACGACGAGTTCGCGCGTGACCGAGACGGTCCGTTCGCCGTCGAGTTCGACCGACACCGTTCCCGCGTCGGTCGCGAGGAGCGCGGCGTCGAGTTCCTGCGTCGTGTTGACCGGCGTGCCCTCGATGGCGGTCACGCGGTCGCCGCCCGAGATGCCCGCCGCGTCGGCAGGTGAACCGGCGTACGCGCCGGAGACGGCGACGCCCGGCGCGACGGTGATAGAGCCGATGACCGGGCCGAAAAGCAGGGCGAACGCGACCAGCGTGACGGCGAAGTTGTTCGTCACGCCGGCGGCGAACATCCGCGACTTGCCGCCGCGGTCGGCGCGGCGCTGGCTCTCCTCGGAGGGTTCGACGAACGCTCCGATGGGGAGTATCGTCAGGAGGACGATGCCCATCGACTCCACGTCGATGCCCTCGACGCGGCTGAGGATGCCGTGGCCGCCCTCGTGGACGACGAGACCGACGAGGAGGCCGAAGAGGATTTCCGGAGCGACCGAAAGCGGGAGGAAGTCGTTGACGCCGGGGATGACGAGGAAGTTCTGCGGCTGGTTCACCTGCGTCGGCGCGGGCGGGTTCTGGAGGATGACGACCGCCTGGTAGACGAGGAGGACGAACGTCCCCGCCATGATGACGAGGGCGATGCCGAGGCCGACGTTGCTCCACGCCCGCCAGAACCGCTTGGGGGCGGCGAGCCTGTCGAGGAGTTCGCGGCCGCGACGGGTGTGGACCGTCGTGAGCGGACCTTGGACGCGGACGTACTCGGGGAGAATCCCGCGAGCACGCAACAGCGCCGCGAGGAGAGAGTAGGCGATGAAACCGGCGAGAACCCAAAGCAGCGTGTTCATCGCCCGAAGGGAAGCGGCGCGGGCCAAAAGGCGTTCGGGTTACGGTACCACCGTTCGGGTCACGGTACCGCTGTTCGACGACCGCGGGCGGGCGTCGGCGGCCGCGAGCGCCGCCGCCAGCCGGCCGTCACGAATGGGATTACTCGTCTTCGTCGCCGTCGTCGCCGGGCGACTCGATTTCGACTTCGACCGCGCCGTCGTCGTCCGCATCGGCCGCTTCGTCGCCGTCGGCCTCGTCAGTTTCGTCGTCGGACGCCGCGTCTTCCGTCTCGTCTTCGGGGTCGTGTTCGACGGTGACCGTGGCGTCTTCGTCGTCGGCCGCGTCGTCGTCGGTCGCCGTCTCGCTCTCGGCGTCGTCGTCGGCGAGCGCGATGTCGGTAAAGGAGTCGCCGGACGACGAGCGAAGCCGGGAGACGGCGTAGGCGACGCCCACGAGGAGCAAGGCGACGAGGAACAGCCGGCCGTACGAGCGGCCGCCCGAGGACTCGTCGTCGACGGCTTCCTGTTCGGAGTCGGCGTCGAACTCCTCCAGTTCGACGTCGAATTCGTCTTGCGATTCCTCCACGGACCGGATGAAGTCGATGAGAGACATGTGAAGTGTGGTGCGGCGAGGCCGCGGTAGGCGTCGTTCGCGGGGGAACGAGCCCGTCCATCTGTACGCGCGTCGGGGACATAAGTCGTCCCCCAGAAGGGTTTTAGCCACCCCGGCGACCATCGAGTACCGTGTTCGACAGTTCCCGCTACGAGGTCCGACAGAAGGTGTCCATCGGCAACAAGTACGTCGTCTACGAGGGCGACGACCCCATCCTCTCGGCGAAGCAAAAGAAGTTCAAGCTGAAAGAGGACTTCCGGCTGGACGACCACGACACCGGCGAGGAGCGCTTCCGCGTCAAGGCCGACAGCGTCCTCGACGTGTCGACCGCCTACGACATCGTCGACAGCCGGACCGGCGAGCGCGTCGGCGCGGTCAAACGCGGCGCGTTCTCGTTCGCCAAACACACCTACCAACTGCTCGGCCCCGACGGCTCCGTCGTGGGGCGAATCGTCGAGGACAACGTCCCGATGGCGGTCGCCAGACGGCTCCTCACGACGCTCATTCCCTTCTCGTACCGCATCGAGGACGCGGCCGGCGAGCCGGTCGGCGCGGTGGACGAGCGGTTCTCCTTCCGGGACAAGTACACTATCGACGTGGACCGCGAGCGTCTCGACCCGCGACTCGCCGTCGTCGGTGCGGTCGTGATAGACGCCATCGAGGAGAACTGAGACCGACCGAGTCATCGCCCCCGCGCCGCCGGTAACTCAAAGAGCTATTTGACATTTGAGTATCTATTTCTCCCGAATTCGAGTAGTGTCGGATGGCATGTTCGAACGAATCCGACTCCGTTGGTTCGTCGTCGCCGCCGTCGTCTGCGCCGCGCTCGTCGGCGGGGCGACCGCGGCCGCAGCACAGGACGCCCCGTCGGTGAGCCTCGCGACGACCGGCGGGAACGTGACCGTCACGCAGGCCGAAGACGCGACGATTCGGGGGACGAGCGACCTCGAAGCGGGGACGACGGTCTCGGTCCGCGTCCAGTCGGCCAGCGACACGAGCCCGCGGTTCCTCAAGACGAGCGAGGCCGTCGTCGGCGATGACGGGAACTTCTCGGCGACCCTCGACTTCTCGGATATTCCGCCGGGCTCGACGTTCTCCGTCTCGGTCCGCAACGAGTCGAGCGCGCTCGCGGAGGCCGAGGGCGTCGTCGTCGAGGACGCAGCGACGACGACCGCGTCGACGACCACCTCGGCATCGACGACCGACACCGGAATCCCCGGCTTCGGCGCGGGTCTCGGCGCGCTCGCGGTCGCGGGGCTCGGCGCGGCGGCGTTGCTCGCGGGTCGTCGGGCGTGAGAATCGAAGTAAACAGCGAACCGCGCCCTGCGAGGCGCGAGGTCAGTCCTCGCGGCGGAGCCGCGTGACGACGAAGTCGCGCTCTAGCTCGCCGAGGAACTCGCCGAGCCGCGGGCCCTGTTCGGCGTCGAAGAACAGGCGGTAGCCGGCGGCGAAGAAGTCGCCCATCTCGATGTCGTGGCGGCGCGCCGTCTCGTAGATTTCGCCCTGAATCGCCTCGCCGTCGTGGCCCTCGGCGACGAAGTCAGCGAGGTCGTCGAGCGCGGCCTCGACCGCGGGCTCGAAGTCGAACTCGGGGAGGTCGACCTGCAGGCGGTAGTTGTACTGGTTGTCCATCTTCTCGGCCCAGCGGCGGGCGCGTTCGACCCGAGCGAGCGCCTCGTCGACCACCTCGTCGGGCGTGTCCTCGTCGAAGAAGCCCTCGTTGCGGGCCATCTTGACGCGCAGGTCCTCGTCGTCGGTCATGCCGAGGACGGCCGCGAACGTGTACGGGAGCCGAACCCGGTCCTCGCGGACCTCGTCGACGACGAACGGGTAGGCGCGCTCGGCGAAGCGGGTCAGACTCTCGTCGTCGACCTCGCCGAAGTAGGCGCGCTCGAAGCGGTCGAAGTCGTCGACGAGCTGGTCGAGCCGCGTGAGGTCGAGGTCGCGGGCCTTCCGCGGGTTGAGCGCGAAGAAGTACCGGAGCACCTCGGGTTCGAGCAGGTCGAGCATCTCCGCGACGGTGACGATGTTGCCGGCGGACGACGACAGCGCCTCGCCGTTGAGCGTGAACCACTCGTACACCATCGGCACCGGCGGCTCGATTCCGAGGACGTTCTCGGCGATGTCCGTGCCGGAGGGCCACGAGCCCTCGGCGTGGTCCTTCCCGAACGGCTCGAAGTCGACGCCGAGGACCTGCCACTGGCCGGGCCACTCGAAGCGCCACGGGAGCTTCCCCTCGCGGAACGTCGCGGTCCCCTCGTGGCCGCAGCCGTCGATGGTGTTGTCGCCGACGGTCATGTCGGTGCAGACGTAGTCGACGGTGCCGGCGTCGAGGTCGATGTCCGTGACCGTCTCCGTGATTTTGCCGCACTCGGCGCAGACGGGGTTGAACGGGACGTAGTCCTCGTCGACCTTCGACTGGTACTCGCTCAGCACCTCGCGCGCGGTGTCGGCGTGTTCGAGGACGTGTTCGACCACGGGGTCGAAGTCGCCGTTTTCGTACAGCTCGGTGTTGGAAATCATCTCCACCGGGACGCCGAGGCGGTCGGCGTCGGCCTTCAGGAGCGCCGCGAAGTGCGCCGCGTACGACTCGGCCTCGCCGAACGGGTCCGGAATCGACGTGTACGGCTTGCCGAGGTTGCGGCCGAGCGCGCCGGCGTCGACCTCGCCGAGACCGACGATGTTGCCGTCGGCGTCCGCGAGCTTCCGCGGGAGCTTTCGGAGCGGGTCCTTGTCGTCGCTGGTGAACACCTGCCGGACCTCGTGGCCGCGCTCGCGGAGCACCTCGGCGACGAAGTAGCCGCGCATAATCTCGTTGAAGTTGCCGAGGTGGGCCACGCCGGACGGCGAGACGCCGCCCTTGATTACGACCGGCTCGTCGGGGTCGCGGGCCTCGATTTCGTCGGCGACCTCGTCGGCCCAGAAGCCGTGGTGATTGGCGGCCGCGTCGCCGTCGCCGTCGGTCGCGTCCGCGGCGGGAGCGTCGCCGCGGGAGGGGTCGTCGGTCGTCATCTCAGGGGGCCCAGTAGGTCGGTTCGTCGCCGCCCTCCGGGATGATGTCGGTGCCCGTGTGCTCGCCGCGGAGGACCGCCGGCGTGATGCGGTCGGGGTCCGTGCCGTCGAGGACGATGGTGCGCATCTTCGCGCGCTCGATGAGCTTCGCGGCGAGGAGGTCGACCGGGGCGGACGAGCCGGCGTTCATCTCGATGTCGCCGATGACGTCGACGAGTTCCGCGGCGGTCATCTCCTCGAACTTCGTCGCGTCGGGGTCGGTGTTCGGGTCGGCGCTGAAGACGCCGTCGACGCTGGTCGCGTAGACGAGCAGGTCGGCGTCGACGTACTCGGCGAGCGCGGCCGCGACGGCGTCGGTGGTCTGGCCGGGCATGACGCCGCCCATCACCGAGATGTCGCCGCGTCGGATGGCGTCGCCGGCGTCCTCGTAGTCGTGGGCGACCTTGGGGTCGACCTGTGAGCCGAGCGCCGCGATGAGCAGGCGGGCGTTGATTCTGGTCACGTCGATGCCGATCTGGTCGAGTTGAACCTCGTTCGCGCCGAGGTCGCGGGCGGCACCGATGTAGTCGCGGGCGACGCCGCCGCCGCCGACGACCGCACCGATTTCGCACCCGTCTCGCGCGAGCGTTTCGACGACGGAGGCGTGACCCTCCACGCGTCGGGCGTCGAGGTCCGGCGCGAGCACGCTTCCGCCGATGGAGATGACGACTCTCATTGCACACGGATATCCGTGAGCGCATCTTAAGGGTTATCAAGTGCGAGACGCCCGTGTCGGGGGGTTTAAACCACTCTCGCGGCGACTACCGGTATGCGACTCGTCACCGTGGAGACGGTCACGCTCATCGTCGTCGGCTGGGTGCTCGCCCTCGGGGCGATCCTCGCCCGCCACCGACGCGGCGAGTTCGACCGGCGGACCGTCTTCAACTGGGCGTTGGTGGCCTGTTTTTCGGTCGGCTGGGCGCTCTGGCAGTTCGACACGCTGCCCGCGACGGCAGACACGCCCGTCGGCGCGGCGGCCCCGTGGCTGGCGACGCTCCTCAGTCTGGCCGGCGTGGCCCTCGCCGTCCACCTCTATCGGACCCGCCCGCGCCCCGAGGCGGACGAGGCGGAGCCGCCGGCCGAGTCTGACGAGACCGGCACGGAGCAATCTTAAACCGCCGCGGGCCGTCCTTCGGGTATGCACGTCCTCGGAATCGTCGGCGCGGGCGCGACGACGCTCTGCGACCGACTCGCCGCGCAGTTGGACGGCCGCGTCGCCACCGTCGAATCGCTCCCCGAGAGCGCGACCGAACCGAAGTCGACAGACGGTGCCGCCGCCGCGTACGGGCTCTCGCCGGACGGCAACTGGGTCGGAACCGGCGACGACCGCGACCTCGACGACCTCCTAGACGACCTCTCGGCGGAGTACGACTACGCGCTCCTGTCGGGATTCCCCGACGCGCGCGTCCCGACCGTCGCGCTCGCGGGTGCCGACGCGGCGAACGTCGTCGCGGAGGCCGAAACGGCCGACGCGGCGGACGTGGGGTCTCTCGCCGCCGAAGTCGACTCGCACGAACCGCACGTCACGCTCGAAACGCTGGTCGAGCGCGCGAAGGCGGACCCGCTCGAAGTGTACGCCGGAGCGATTGCGACGTTCACCGGACGGGTGCGCGCGAAGGAGTCCGAGGACGACGACCCGACGCTCAGCCTCGAATTCGAGAAGTACGACGGCGTCGCGGAGTCGAAGATGGCCGCGATTTCGGAGGAACTGGAGGCGCGCGACGGCGTCCTCCGCGTCCTCATGCACCACCGGGTGGGCGTCGTCGGCGACGGCGAGGACATCGTGTTCGTCGTCGTCCTCGCCGGCCACCGGCGAGAGGCGTTCAGAACGGTCGAAGACGGCATCGACCGCCTGAAAGACGAGGTGCCGATATTCAAGAAGGAGACGACCACCGACGAGGAGTTCTGGGTCCACGACCGCTGAGGCGGGGCGGATTATTCAGAATACGCGGATAGTCGCGAAGGCGCGAAAATCGGCCGATATTGCGGAGGTTGTTGCCGCAAAATGCGGCGTCTGACGGCGCAAAACGGGGCGTATTTGCCCCTATATATTCAAAATATGATTTGCAGAAAGGATTCCTCAAAACCGGTTCTAAAAAATCTAAGCCGATTTCGAAGATTCCTAAAATGTACCATTTGAGTCGATTCAGGCTGAAAGCGGCCGAACTAATTCTAACGGACCTTCCTTTATAACAGGTGATGGGCCATTAGGTGGAAGTGAGGTGTACCAGATGAGCGCAACAGTATCCCCCTCCACCGACAGTGGCTCCAAGGAAGACCGCCTCAAGCAGTACCTGCTCGACCGTGCGAAGGACGGCGAGATGTACTTCAAGAGCAAATTCATCGCCGACGACGTCGGCCTGTCTCCCAAGGAAATCGGCGCACTGATGGTCAAGCTCCGCGACTCCGCGACGGACCTGACCATCGAGAAGTGGTCGTACACGAGCGCGACCACGTGGCGCGTCGAGACCGCCTGAAACCCGCATTGCCCGCCCCGGCCCCGACCGACGCCAGCGCCAACACCGCGCACCGCCCGGACGGTCCCCGGACGAACTGAACGCGACCCCGAAGCGACCCACAGCCCCACAGCCCACACCGAGTGCGCTCGGAACCCAAGCCGAGACGTGACTCGACTGCCCGACTGCCCCGCTCGGTTCGTGACGCCGACGAACCGATGTCCCTCCCACGGCGCAGCGTAACCGAACCCCCGCGTAAGCCCGCTGGAACGGCCTCCACCACACTCCCCCGGTGACGGCCCGCCCGCTCCGCGGTGACGACCGCACGTTTTCGCCGACGCTCCGGATTCTCAAGTTGGTCGCAGACGCCCGGAGCGAGAGCCGTCTCGATCGCCGCCGTCGGCTCAGAGACGGGACCGTCACGGGGTTTATCAACGTCCCGCGCCTACCTGCCGTCGATGGAGCAGCCCGAATCGGCGGACGGACCGCCGGTGGAAGCACTTCGCGCCGTCTTCGACGTTCACGAAGTGCGGTCAGACGGTCGCCGACGAATCTACTACGGCGAGTCGCTCGTCCCCGAGCAGATGCTCGTCCGCGAAATCTGGCCGTCGTTCCGGGGGGCCGGCTACGACGTGCAGGCGCAGGTCGGCGACCTCGGACAGACTGACGTGGTCATCGTCGAACCGGCCTCGCAGGGCGTCGAGGGCATCCCGTGGAAGAACATCGCGCTGTTCGCGCTGACGGTCCTCTCGACGCTTTTCGTCGGCGCGTACGCGTGGTACTACATCCCCCTGTCCGACATCGTCGCGAACCCGCTCGTGTTGCTTCGGGCGTGGCCGTTCACCGCCGCCGTGCTCGGCGTCCTCTCGGTCCACGAACTCGGCCACTACGCGGTCGGCCGGTACCACGGCGTCAACGTCTCGCTGCCCTACCTCATCCCGTTTATCTTCCCGTTCGGCACGCTCGGTGCCATCATCCGCATGCGCGGCCAGATGCCCGACCGGAAAACGCTGTTCGACATCGGCGTCGCCGGCCCGCTCGCCGGGCTCGCGGCGACCGTCGTCGTCACCGTCATCGGCCTCTCGCTCGAACCGATGACCGTCCCGAGCCGGGTCCTCGCGGGGTCGGGCGACGTCATCGTGTTCAACAATCCGCCGCTCCTCGACGCCATCGCGACCGTGCTCGGTCGGCCGACGGAGTACGCCGACCCCCGGACCGTCGTCCACCCGGTCGTCATCGGCGGCTGGGTCGGGATGTTCTTCACCGTCCTCAACCTGCTCCCCGTCGGCCAACTCGACGGGGGCCACATGGTCCGGGCGATGCTCGGCGAGCGCCAGGAGTCGCTCGCGGCGGCCGTGCCGCTCGTCCTGTTCGGCATCGCCGGCTACCTCCACTACGTTCGCGGCCTCGGCCTCAACCAGTCCGTCGGCCTGTGGTTCTTCTGGGGACTGATGTCGACGTTCATCGCCTACAACGGCCCGGCGAAACCGATAGACGAGACGCCGCTCGGACCGGCACGGATGGCCGTCGGCCTGTTCACGTTCGCCCTCGGTGCGGCGTGTTTCCTTCTCGTGCCGGTGCAGGTCATTCCGGGCTGAGGCGCGACGGCGGAGAAAACGGCGACGCTATCCGTCGCCGTGGGTGTAACCGCGGTCCGGTACGGGCTCGCCGTCGGCGACGACGGCGGCCTCGGCGGATTCCTCGACGACGCTCCCGACGACCGTGAGCGGCACGTCAGTCGCGGCTCGGGCGTCCGCGAGCGCCGACTCGGGGAGCGTGAACACGAGTTCGAAGTCCTCGCCGAAGAACGCCGCGAGGTCGCGTCTGTCGTCGGAATCGGTCGCCACCTCGGCGACGCCGTCGTGGACCGGGAGCGCGTCGAAGTCGAGTTCGAAGCCGCAGTCGCTGGCCTCCGCGAGCTGGTGGACCGAGCGGGCGAGGCCGTCGCTCGAGTCCATCATCGCCGTGGCCGACCCGCGGAGGGCGACGCCGGCGGCGACGCGGGGCGTGAACCGAAAGAGGTCGTTAGCGCGGTCGGTCTCGCCCGCCTCGAACAGGCGGACGGCGGCGGCAGACCTGCCGAGTTCGCCCGTGACGCAGAGCAGGTCGCCCGGCTCCGCGCCCGAGCGGCGAACCGGGTCGTCGGTGCGGCCGATGGCCGTCGTCGCCGTCGTGAACTCCCGGTGGGTGTCGAGGTCGCCGCCGACGTACGCCGCGCCGACCGCCTCGCACACGTCCCGCGCGCCCCGGACGAAGTCGCCGAGCTCCGTCTCGTCGAGTTCGACGGCGGCGTAGGCGGCGACGGCGCAGGTGGCGCTCGCGCCCATCGCGGCCACGTCAGAGAGGGACGCGCCGACGGCGCGCCAGCCGGCGGTGTAGCGGGTCGTCCCCGCGGGGAAGTCCGTCGTCTCGTGGAGCATGTCGGTCGTGACGACGAGGTCGTCGACGACGGCGGCGTCGTCGCCGGCGTCCGGCAGGTCCGCGGCGAGCAGTCTGAGGGCGGCGCGCTCGTCCATATGCGGACGTGTCGGGCGGAGCGGAAATGTCCATCTATCCGAAAGTGAGCAGCGGTGTCGCGGACCGGGGAGCGCAACCGAATCCGCGACGGCGGCGACGCGAGACCTGTTTCTCGGCCGTCGAATCCGGTGACTTAATGCCCGTCGTAGACGCATCCCCAGCAAATGGCCCGCGAGAACCTCCGCGCGACGGTGCTCGGTTTCGCAGCGGCGGTCGTCGTCTTCGCCGTCCTGTTCTACTTCGCGGGCGTGGACGAACTCGTCGACAGGGTGACGATGGCCGAGCCGACCTATCTGGTCGCCATCCTCGCCATCACGCTCGTCTGGCTCGTCGCGTGGGGCGCGTCGCTGAAGACCGTCCTCGGCGTGCTCGGCGTGAACGTCTCGACCGTCCGCTCGTTTCTCATCTTCACGGGCGCGACGTTCTCGAACAACATCACCCCGTTCGGACAGGCGGGCGGCGAGCCCGTGACGGCGCTCCTCATCTCCCGGAGCGCCGACACCGAGTACGAGACCGGACTGGCCGCCATCGCCAGCGTCGACACCATCAACTTCGTCCCCTCGATCACCATCGCGCTCATCGGCGCGGGCTACTACGCCACCGAAGTGACGCTCGGCCGCAACCTCGAAATCGCGCTCGTCGCCGTCATCGCCCTCGCCGTCGGCGTTCCGGCGGCCGTCTACACCGCGTGGAAGCGCCGCTACGGTCTCGAACGCCGGCTCATCGGTGCCCTGACGCCGTTCATCCGAACCATCGCGCGATACGTCCCGCGGGTGTCGGTGCCCACGAACGACGGCATCGAGCGCCGCATCAACGGCTTCTTCCGCTCTATCGAACGCGTCGGCCGGAACCCGCGGGGACTGGCGGTCGCACTCGGCCTGTCGGGGTTCGGCTGGTTCTGCCAGATGGTCGCGCTCTGGGTGGCGTTTCACGCCATCGGCGCGCCCATCGCCTTCTCCATCGCGCTGTTCGTCGTCCCCATCGGGGCGATAGCCGGCGTCACGCCGCTTCCCGGCGGCGCGGGCGGCATCGAGTGGACGCTCGCCATCCTCGTCGCCGCCGCGAGCTCCGCCGTCTCGTTCGACGTGGCGACCGCGGGCGTCGTCGTCTTCCGGGGGTTCGTCTACTGGGTGCCCGTCGTCCTCGGCGGCCTCGTGATGAGCACGGAGAGCGCGCGCGGGTGGCGGTCCTGACGGCGCGGACGCGGGCTGTCGGCCCGGCAGACGCCGGTCGGGGCGCAGGAGCCTCCAACCGCCCGTATCGGGCGAATACGATGCCTTTAAACGCCGCGATTATGAACCAATAGCCATGGTAACCATCTATGACGTCCCGGCGGACGCCCTCATCGAAGAGGTCGCCGGACGACTCGAGGACCGTATCGAGCAACCCGACTGGATGGCCTTCGCGAAGAGCGGCCAGACCCGCGAACTCCCGCCCCAGCAGGACAACTTCTGGTTCGTCCGCGGCGCGAGCCTGCTCCGCAAGGTCGCCATGAACGGCCCCGTCGGTGTCGACCGCCTCTCCACCGAGTACGGCGGCCTCAAGCGCGGCTCCAACCGCTACAGCGTCTCCGGTGCGCACAGCGACGCCGGCAGCAAGAACATCATCCGCACGCTCCTCCAGCAGCTCGAAGAGGAAGGCCTCGTCGAGACCGCCAAGGGCGAGGGTCGCCGCATCACCGCCGAGGGGACGAGCTTCCTCGACAACGCCGCGTCCGACGTGCTCTCCGACCTCGACCGTCCGGAACTCGAACGCTACGCGTAGAGCCGCCGACACACACCGAGAGTTCTTCTTCGACGGCGGATTCCCCGAGAGCCGTCTGTATGCGGGTCCGTAATGGTTTTCAGACATCGGACCGTGCGCTAGGGTATGAGTGGCAGTCCCGACGATGAGCGACTGGAGGAGCTTCGAAAGAAGAAGATGCAGGAACTCCAAGAACAGCGGGGCGGCGGCGGACAGGGCTCCGCCGAGCAACAGCAGGCCGAGGAGGCCGCCCAACAGCGCGCCGAACAGCAGAAACAGGCGCTTCTCAAACAGCACCTGACCGACGAGGCCCGCCAGCGCCTCAACGCGGTGCAGATGTCCAAGCCGGACTTCGCAGAGCAGGTCGAGCGCCAAATCGTCGCCCTCGCCCAGAGCGGACGCATCCAGGGCCGCATCGACGACGACAAGATGAAGGCGCTCCTGAAAGAGCTGCAGCCCGAGTCGAAGAGCTTCAACATCCGACGCCGGTAACACGTGGAACTCGCGCTCCTCTACAGCGGCGGCAAGGACTCCTCGCTCGCCGCGCTGCTTCTCGATACCTTCTATGACGTGACGCTCGTGACCGCCCACTTCGGGGTCACGGAAGACTGGACGCACGCCCGCGACGCGGCGGCCGAACTCGGCTACGCCTTCGAGACGCTGGAACTCGACCGCGAGGTCGCGGCGCAGGCCACCGCCCGCATGGTCGAAGACGGTTACCCCCGCGGCGGCATCCAGCGCGTCCACGAACACGCTCTCGAAGCGGTCTGCGGCCTCGATTTCGACGCCGTCGCCGACGGCACCCGCCGCGACGACCGCGTCCCGTCCATCTCCCGGGCGCAGGCCCAGAGCCTCGAAGACCGCCACGGCGTCGATTATCTCTCGCCGCTTTCGGGCTTCGGCCGCGGTGCGGTCGACCGCCTCGTGGAGTCGCATCTCGACGTGGAAACCGGTCCGTCCGAGGAGATTCCGAAGGCCGACTACGAGGGCGAACTCCGTCGACTCATCGCCGCCGAACACGGGCAGGCGGCGGTCGACGAGGTGTTCCCGGACCACGTCCAGAGCTACGTCCACGGTCGGCGCTGAGGACGCCCCGGCCGGGACTCGCCGGCTCGCTCCGTATCGCGTCGTTTTTCACCCCGCCGCGCGCCGGATGAATCATGGACCCCGGCATCGCCTACTCCGTTCTCGCCGCGTTCGTCTGGGGCGTCTACATCTTCGCCCTGAAGCGGTACTTTCCGGGGTACTCCGGCGCGGTCATCACGGTCGTCGTCAACGCCTTCGCCGTCCTCCTGTACCTCCCGGTCACGGCGGTGACGTACGACCCCGCGGCCGTGCCCTCGCTGGCCGAACTCGGCGCGACCGGCGTGCTGATCGTCGCCGGCACGGCCGTTCTGGTCGGCGTCGCGTTCATCCTGTTCGTCGACGCGCTCGCCGCCGGTGACGTGTCCTACGTCGCGCCCATCAACAAGCTCGTCCCGGTGTTCGTCCTCCCCATCGAAATCCTGTTTCTGAACCAGTTTCTGACCGGATTACAGGTCCTCGGCGTCGCGGTCGCCACCGTCGCCGTCTACGTGGCGAACTACGAGGGTGGGGCGTTCCTCGACCCGCTGCGGCGCGCGGTCCGCTCGCGGCCCGCCCAACTCGCGCTGGCGAGCGCGGCCTGTTACGCCGCCAGCGACGTGGGAAAGCGCGTCGCCCTGCAGGAACTCGGCATCCCGACGAGCGTGTTCGTCCCGGTGCTGTTCACCGGTGCGGCGCTCGCCGTTCTGCCCGTCGCGGCCCGCAACTGGACGAGCGTTCGCGGCGACGTTCCGAAGTTCGTCGCGGCGGGCGCGCTGGTCGCCGTCGGCGAGCACGTCACCTCGACCGCCTTCGGACTGGTGCCGGCGAGCATCGCCTCGCCCATCGTCAACACGCAGGCCATCGTCGCCGTCGTCCTCGGCGGGGTCGTCCTCAAGGAGTCCCAGTTCGGCCTCCGCCTCGCCGCGGCCGTCCTCGCGGTCGCGGGCGTCTCGCTCATCGCCCTCGGCGACCTCTCGGCGCTCGCGGCGCTGGTCGGGTGATCGGTCGCGGCTCGACGAACCGCACCGCGCCGGCGACTCGACAGCGAACCGACGGCGAACCGACGACCGCTCGCCGCCCCGAACAACAGGTTTCAAGCGCGACCTTCGCCAACCAACGCGCATGTACGACCGACTCAAGGGGTTTCGTGACTTCTATCCCGGCGAGATGTCGGCCCGGCGCGAGGTCGTCGACACCGTCGAGACCGCCGCCGCCCGCTACGGCTTCCGCGAAATCGGGACGCCCCACCTCGAACGGACCCAGATGTACGTCGACAAGTCCGGCGAGGAAATCGTCGAGGAGCTGTACGCCTTCGAGGACAAGGGCGGCCGCGAGGTCACCCTCACGCCCGAACTGACGCCGACGGTCGCCCGGATGGTCGTCGCCAAACAGCAGGCGCTGTCGAAGCCCATCAAGTGGGTCTCGACCCGACCGTTCTGGCGCTACGAACAGGTCCAACAGGGCCGCTTCCGCGAGTTCTACCAGACCAACGCCGACATCTTCGGCTCCTCGGAGCCGGAGGCCGACGCCGAGATTCTGGCCTTCTGTGCAGACGCGCTGACGGACCTCGGCCTCACCGCCGACGACTTCGAGTTCCGCGTCTCCCACCGCGACATCCTCGGCGGTCTGCTCCGGTCGTTCGACGCCGACGTGGACGTGGCCGACGCGGTCCGCGCCGTCGACAAGTCCGAGAAGGTCGAACGCGAGGAGTACCTCGGCCTGCTTTCGGACGCCGGGCTCTCGTACGACCAGGCCGGCGAGTTCGCCGACCTCATCGATCGCGGCGACCTCGACGAAATCGCCGAGTTCGGCGGCGACAACGTCGAGGCTGCGGTCGAGAACCTCCGGAACGTCCTCGCCGCCGCCGACGACTTCGGCGCGGGCGAGTTCTGCGAGGTGTCGCTTTCGACCGCCCGCGGGCTGGACTACTACACTGGCGTCGTCTTCGAGTGCTTCGACTCCACGGGCGACGTGTCGCGGGCGACCTTCGGCGGCGGCCGCTACGACGACCTCATCGAGTCGTTCGGCGGCCAGCCCACCCCCGCCGTCGGCGTCGGCATCGGCGGCGCGACGCTCCAACTGCTCTGCCAGCGCGCCGGCGTCTGGCCCGAGGAGGAACTGGCGACCGACTACTACCTCCTCACCGTCGGCGACACCCGCGCGGTCGCCTCCGACATCGCCCGCGACCTCCGCGCCGCGGGCAACGTCGTCGAGGCCGACGTGTCCGACCGGAGCTTCGGCGCGCAGATGTCCTACGCCGACTCCGTCAACGCCGACACGGTCGTCATCGTCGGTGAACGCGACCTCGAAAACGGCGAGGTGACGGTCAAGGACATGGCGAGCGGCGACCAGACCACCGTCCCCGTCGACGACTTCCCCGGCGACCGCGACGCGCCGACCTACGAGGACTACGAGTAGCGAACGCCGGCTCGCACCGGGAAGTCCGGTCCTCGTACCGGCCGACTCCCGCCGGATTCTCGCGACCCGGAACCGGCGCACGCTCTTTTGTTCCCGCCCGTCGTACAGACGAGTGACATGTACGACAGGATTCTCGTCCCGCTCGACGGGAGCGCCCCCGCCGACGAGGCGCTCGACCGCGCCATCGACCTCGCCGCGACGGCGGACGCGACGGTGTACGCACTCTACGTCGTCGACGAACGCGTCCTCCACGCGACCCAACTCGACGCCGGCGGCCTCGTCCGCGCCTACGAGGAGGAAGGCGAGCGCATCGTCTCCGAGGCCGTGGAGGCGGCCGACCCGGTCGGCGTCGAGGTCGTCACGGCCGTCGAACACGGCTCGCCGCACCGGGCGATTCTCCAGTACGCCGAGGAGGTCGACGCGGACCTCATCGTGATGGGCACCCACGGCCGCCGGGGCATCGAGCGCTACCTGCTCGGGAGCGTCACGGAGCGCGTGCTCCGGATGGCCGACGTGCCGGTGCTCACCATCCGAAGCGAGGACTCCCCGGTCGAAGAGGAGGAGTCGCTGGACGCAGACGCGTAGTCACAGGACGACCGGAGCCGTCGAACCGGGTGGAGTCGGTTAAGTAGTCCGCCGGGAAATCAGCCGGCATGCGCGCCTTCCGCGTCGCCTACGACGGACGCCCGTACCACGGGTTCCAGCGACAGCCGGACGTGCCGACCGTCGAGGACGCCCTCTTCGACGCCTGCCGCGCGCTCGGCGTCTGCGACGACGACGAGGAGCCGACCGACTACGCCGCCGCCGGGCGGACCGACGCGGGCGTCTCCGCGCTCGCCCAGACCGTCGCATTCGAGTGTCCCGACTGGTGTACGCCGCGGGCGCTGAACTCGGAGCTACCGGGGACGGTCCGAGCGTGGGCCGCCGCCGACGCCCCCGACGACTTCCACGCCCGGCACCGACCGACCCGGCGCGAGTACGTCTACGACCTCCACGCCCCGAGCGACGGATTCGACGACGACCGGGCGCGAGACGCGTTCGACGCCTGCCGCGGCGAACACGACTTCCACAACCTCACCCCCGACGCCCACGGGACGGTCCGGGCCATCGACGGCGACCTGACCCGCGACGGCGACTTCCTCCTCGTCCGCGTCGAGTCCGGCGGCTTCGCCCGCGAACTCGTCCGCAGACTCGTCTCGCTCGTCCGCGCCGTGGGGTCGGGCGCGGCCCCGCCGTCGAAGGTGGACGACGTGCTCGGTCCCGACCACCTCGCTGGCCCCGAGGGCGTCCCGGCCGCGCCGCCGACCCCCCTGCTTCTCACGGCGGTCGACTACCCGAACGTCGAGTTCGACGTGGACTCGATGGCCGCCGAGAGCACCGCCGCGGCTTTCGGCGAGCAGGCCCTCGCGGACCGCATCGGCTGGCGCGTCGGCTCGCGCATCCGCGACGGGGTCGAGCGGGCGGGCGACCTCGGTGACGGGAACGCCGACGCCACCGACGACGACGGCGGCGTCGGGGGGAGCCGCGGGGGCACAAGGAGTCAATAGCCCTCCGGAGCGGTTGGGGTCGCACATAGTAACGTTATCCTGGCCCGGGTGCGAACCCCCGACCATGTGCTACGACGCTGTCATCTTCGACAACGACGGCGTGCTGACGAAGCCGACGCTCCTCGAAGTCCAGCGGGAGGCGGTCAGACGGGCGTTCGCCGAGTTCGACGTCGAGCCGACGACCGAGACGGTCGACGGCGTCATCAACGGCGGGCTCACGCGCCTGCGCCGCATCTGTGCGGTCCACGACGTGCCGGTCGACGACTTCTGGTCGCACCACGAGAGTCACGCCGCGGCGACCCAGCGGGCGTGTCTGGAAAACGGGACGAAGCCGCTGTACGACGACGTGGTCGCCCTCGATGACATCGACCACCCGCTGGCGGTCGTGAGCAACAACCAGCACGCGACCATCGAACACATCCTCGACGTGTTCGACATCGACGACCGCTTCGAGGTGGCCTACGGCCGCGACCCGACCGTCGAGGGCGCTCGGGTGAAGAAGCCGGACCCCCACTACATCGAGCGCGCGATGGGCGAACTCGGCGTCGACTCGGCGCTCTACGTCGGCGACAGCAACGTCGACGTGGTCGCGGCCGACCGCGCCGGCATCGACTCGGCGTTCATCCGCCGACCCCACCGCGACGGCTACCAGTTGGCCGCCGAGCCGACCTACGAACTCGACTCGCTGGACGAACTGCTCGCGGTGTGCTGACGGCCGGAGGAGCGACCCTCCGCCGCGGCCCCGTGCCACGCGCCCGCCGCAGCCCTACACCGCCTATCGACCAGTAGACACATCACGCGGCTCGCCGTCGGCTCACGCATGGACCGGTCCGCCGCGTGGGACGCCACCCTCCGCATCGTCTTCGGCCTGTTTATCATCGGAATCGGCAACGCCGTCGGCGGCTTCCTCGCCAGCACGACGGGCATCGCCGGCCTCGCGCTCTACCTCCTCGTCGCCGTCCCGACGTTCGTCTACGGGATGTACTACGTCGTCATCGGGGCCGGGATGGTCGTCGAAGCCGCGACGAAAAGCGCGCTGTCGAAGGCTGACCTGACGGTTGAGGTCGCAGACGGCGAGACAAACGGGCGCGACGGCTCGGACGGCGACCGCGGCGACGACCCCAGCGGCGACCGCGACGGAGGCTCCGACCCCTCCGCAGGCGACTGACCGCGCTTTTCACTCCCAGCCGTCGGGCCAGATGCCCGCGGCCTTCATCCCAGTCTCGAAGTCGGCGTCGCGGAACGCCGCGGCGAGTTCGTCGTCGTCGAGCCGCGGTATCTCACCGTCGGCGGCCGCCGCCGCGAGTTCGCGGACGATGAGCGCGGTCAGCATCCCGTGTTCGCGGACGTTTCTGTCGTCGACCTTGTCGCGGGTGTCGGCGTGGGTGTGGCCCCACCCGCGGCCGCGCTCGCCGCTCTCGCTCCTGAGTTGGAGCGCCGGAACGCCGGCGCGGACGAACGGCCACTGGTCGCTGAAGGGGTGCGGCTCGGGTTCGATTTCGACCGGGTGGCGCGTCTCGTTTCCGACCCGGGTGGCCACCTCGGCGGTCGCCTCGGAGGTGTGGCTGTGGGCGACGAGGTCGCGGAACCGCCCCGCGCCGTCGACGTTGACGACGGCGGCGACCCGGTCGAAGTCGAGGCGGTCCGCGAGGTGCTCGGAGCCGGTCAGCCCGAGTTCTTCCGCGCCGACGCCGACGACGCGGACGCCGAGGTCGAGGTCCATCTCGGAGAGGAGTCGCGCCGCGGTGACGACGACCGCGATGCCGCAGCCGTTGTCGAGCGCCCCCTCGGCGATGTCGTGGGCGTCGAAGTGGGCGCACAAGATGAGTTCGCGGTCGGTGTCGGGGCCGACGCGGCCCTCGACGTTCCGACTCTCGCCGGGCGTCGTCTCGGCGTCGACGGCGAGGGTCGCCTCGCCGCCGCGGGTCGCGTAGTCGGTCAACCACGACCCGGTCTCCGCGCTCACGCCGACCGCGGGAGCGGCGGCCTCCTCGTCGTAGCGGAGCGCCCCGGTCGGCGGGAGTTGCCCGGGGACGTGGTTGACGAAGACGAAGCCGACCGCCCCGGCGTCGATTGCGTAGTTGAACTTCTCCATCCGGTGGACGAACCGGCCGCCGGCGGGGGTCGTCGTGCTGGCGACGGCGAGCGCGCCGTCCACGTCGGCGGCGTCGATTTCGCTGGGCGTGCCGTAGCCGACATCCACGAGTGGGCCGGAGACGGTCGCCGGCGGGGCGTACGGGAGCGCGACGGCCTCGAAGCGCCGCTCGTCGGGGGCGGTGAGGTCGAGCGCCGTGTCGCCGCGAGTCCACCGGGCCATCTCGAAGGGGTCGAACTCGACGCGCTCGACGCCCGCGTCGGTCAAAGCGTCGGCGACGAGCGTGCTCGCGCGACGGTCGCCCGGCCCGCCGGCCATCCGGTCGCCGATGGCGGTCAGGTCGGTGAGGAACGCCCACGGGCGGTCGTCGACCCACGTCCGGGCGAACGCCTCGCGGACTGCGGGGGAGAGGTCGTCCATGGGGCTTCCACACGCCCGCCGGTCAAAGTGGTTTGCGCCGCCGGAACTCGCCGGGCGAGCCTCGCATCCGATTCCGGTGTCGGCTGGCGAAAATCGCCCATAACATCTAACTCAGTTGACGTGGTACGCACGACCGCCATGCCTACATGTCAGAACTGCAATTCTTTCGTCACGGAAGGCTACGTCAGGGTGTTCGCCCCGGAGGGCATGGACGCCCCCCGCGTCTGTCCGCACTGCGAGGATTTAGTCCGGGACGGCTCGCAGGTCCGAGAAGCGAGAGCGACCCGACACTAACCGCGACGCGACCGCCCTCCTCGACCCCGCTTCGCCCGTCGATTGATAAGGCTTACCACCCGCGCGTGCGTCGAATCACCCGACATGAGTTCGGTTCCCGAGCGGAGCGACATCGACGAGGAGTACAAGTGGGACCTCGACAGCATCTACGCCTCCGACGAGGAGTGGGAGGCCGCGTACGAGGACGTCGCAGAGCGCGTTCCCGAGCTGGCGAGCTACGAGGGCCGCGCCACCGAGGACCCCGAGACCCTCCTCGAACTCCTCGAGACGATGGAGTCGGTGCTCCGCGAGGTGTCGATGGTCGTCTCCTACGCGAACCTCCGCAGCAGCCAGGACACCCGGAACCAGGAGTACCAGGCGCAGGCCGGCCGCGCCGAGGCGCTGGCGTCGAAGGCCCGCAGCGCGGTCAGCTACCTCGACCCCGAACTGCAGGAACTCGGCCGCGACGGCGTCGCCGAGTTCGTCGAGGAAGAACCCGAACTCGACGCCTACGAGCACTACTTCGACGACGTGCTCCGGACGAAAGAACACACCCGCTCCGCGGAGGTCGAAGAGGTCCTCGCCGACCTCTCTGACGTGACCGGCGCGTCCAGCGACATCTACTCCATGCTGGCCAACGCCGACCTCGAGTTCCCGACCGTCGAAAAGCCCGACGGGACGTCGGTCGAAATCACGCAGGGCAACTTCACGAAGCTCCAGAAGCACCCCGACCGCGAGTTCCGCCGGACCGTCCACGAGGAGTTCTACGACCGCTGGGCCGACGTGCGCAACGCCGTCGGCACCTCGCTGAAAAACAGCGTCAAGAAGGACGTGAAGACCGCGCGCATCCGCGACTACGAGACCGCCCGCGAGGCCGCCCTCGACGGCCCCAACGTCCCGGTCGAGGTGTACGACAACCTGCTCGACACCGTCCGCGACAACCTCGGGCACCTCCACCGCCACGCCGAGTTGAAGCGCGAGGCCATCGGCGCGGACGAACTCCGGATGTGGGACCTGTACGTGTCTCTCACCGGCGACCACGGCCCCGAGATTCCGTACGAGCAGGCGAAGGAGTACATCGTCGAGGCCGTCGAACCGCTCGGCGAGGCGTATCAAGAACGGATGGCCGAGGGGCTCGAAGACCGCTGGGTCGACGTGTACGAGAACCGCGGCAAGCGCTCCGGGGCGTACTCCGCGGGCACCTACGACACCCAGCCGTTCATCATGATGAACTACCAGGACGACGCGGCGTCGATGTTCACGCTCGCCCACGAACTGGGTCACTCGATGCACTCCGAACTCGCCAACGACGCCCAGCCGTGGCACGACGCGAGCTACGAGATTTTCACCGCCGAGGTCGCCTCCACGGTCAACGAGACGCTCCTGACCGAGTACCTCCTGGAGAACGTCGACGACGACGAGCTCCGGACGCACGTCCTCGACGAGTACCTCGAACGGTTCCGCTCGACGCTGTTCCGCCAGACGATGTTCGCCGACTTCGAACTCCAGATTCACGAGATAATCGAGGACGACGGCGCGCTCACGCCCGACCGCTTCGACGAGCTGTACGGCGACCTGAAGGCGGCGTACTACGAGCCCGCGGCGACCGACGACCGCATCGCCCGCGAGTGGATGCGTATTCCGCACTTCTACTACAACTACTACGTCTACCAGTACGCGACGGGTATCTCCGCGGCGGCGGCCATCGTCGAGCGCATCCGCGAGGAGGGCGAGTCCGCCGCGGCGGACTACCGCGAGGCGCTCGCGCTCGGCGGCAGCGAGTACCCACTCGACGTGCTCCGAACCGCCGGCGTCGACATGACCGAGCCCGAACCCATCGAGGACGCGATGTCGGTCTACGCGGAGTTCCTCGACGAGGCCGCGACGCTCCTCGACCTCGAATAACCCCAAGAGCCGCGGGCGGGCGCAACCGACCTGAGCGAGCGTGGCCTGCCCGGACGCGCTGTCGGTGCGGACGTCGGACTCGCCGGTGCCGTCGCGAACGTCTTCGGGCGCTCGGTCGCCCCCTGCCACCCGTCGGCGGCTGCCACGGGGCGGAGGGTGTTCGCCGCTTCCGGACTGCGACCGACTGCGCCGACGACGTGAGCGCACAGTGTCGCCCGCGCGGGGACGCGTCAGCAGTGTGGGCGAACTGCACGTCCCATTCACGAGCTCCGAGGATTCTCGCATGAACACGGGGTGACAGTTATCGGCCGTGTCCGAATTTCACACGGAACTGTGCGTCTGCCAGAACATTTGTGTGGTTGGATGAGTAACACGTTTCGGGGGGCTACCAGACGTGGCAGAAGAGTATCTAACGCTAACTTTGGACGAGGCGACGGGGGTCGACGAGGTGGTGCTCGGCTTTCGAAAAGACGGGGAGTTCTACGAGCTCATCAGTCTCGAGCCGCCGGTGGAGGCGGAAATCAGGCAGCGAGAAGACGACGCGACCGGTGAGGATAGCGAAGCGTAGCTTTACGTTCCGCGCGACTCGCCACCAGATTCGACGACTCCAGAGCCGTTGCACTCCGCACGAAGTCCGTCGCAGAAACGGGCTGGGAGGGACTTGAACCCCCGACCGTCTGGTTAAAAGCCAGACGCTCTGCCTAACTGAGCTACCAGCCCTCGGAGTTTCTTTAAATGGGGATACTGATAAGCGTTTATTTTCACAGCCCCCGCCTGCTTTGTACCCTGTTGCCGTCCCCCATAATATGGACCTGCGCGACTTCGCGGACACCCTGCTCCGGTTCGAGAGCGTCGCCCGCGCCGAGGCCCCGGCCCAGCAGTGGGTCAAAAACCGGCTACACGACTTCGGCTTCGACACCTACGAGTGGACCGCCGACCCGGCGCGTCTGGCCGAACATCCGTCGTTTCCCGACGACCCCGACGACATCGACGCGGCGAACCGCCCGAGCGTCGCCGGCGCGTTCGAGTTCGGCGACCCCGACGCGGGCCGGACGCTCGTCCTCAACGGCCACGTCGACGTGGTGCCCGCCGACAGGGAACTGTGGACCCACGACCCGTTTTTACCCGACTGGGACGACGACGCGGGCACCGTCAGCGCCCGCGGCGCGGCCGACATGAAAGCGGGGCTCGCGGCGTGCGTCTTCGCCGCGCTCGACCTCCGAGACGCCGTCGAGGCGGGCGACCTCGACCTCGACGGGCGAGTGGTCGTCGAGAGCGTCGTCGGCGAGGAGGAAGGCGGCATCGGGGCCGCGGCGGCCGCGCTCGACACCCCCTACCCGTTCGAGCGAGACGCCGCGCTCGTCGCCGAACCGACGCGGCTCAAGCCGGTCGTCGCCACCGAGGGCTCGGTCATGAAGCGACTCCGCCTGACCGGGCGGACGGCGCACGCGGCCTCGCGCTGGCGCGGAGTGGACGTCATCGAGAAGTTCGAGGCGATTCGCGGAGCGTTCTTCGACCTCGAATCGGAGCGGACCGACGCGGTCACCCACCCGCTTTTCGACTACCCGATTCCGTGGCCCGTCTGCGTCGGCCGCGTCGAGGCGGGGACGTGGGCGTCGAGCGTCGCGGGGACGCTCACCGCGGAGTGGCGACTCGGCGTCGCGCCGGGCGAGACGGTCGCCGAGGTCGAAGCCGCATTCGAGGAACGGCTGGCGCGCGTCGTCGCCGACGACGAATGGCTCTCGGCGCACCCGCCGGTGTTCGAGCGCTTTTCGGTGCAGTTCGAGCCGGCCGAAATCGACGCCGACGAACCGGTCGTGGAGTCGTTGCGCGGGGCGCTGCGGGCGGACGGCCGCGACGACGAACCGGTCGGCGTGACCTACGGGGCGGACTCGCGGCACTACGTCGAAGCGGGCATCCCGACGGTGCTGTTCGGACCGGGCGACATCGACCAGGCGCACTTCCCTGACGAGACCGTCGAGTGGGAAGAAGTCGGGGTCGCGCGGGACGTGATTCGGGAGACGGCGACGCGCTTTCTTCAGTCGAGGTAGTCGTCGAGGGCGTCCGCGACCACGTCGCCGGGGGCGGCGTCTTCGAGCGAGGCGCGGCGGCGGAGTTCGAGATAGACGTCGGCCGGGAGCGTCACCTCGAGCGTGCCGATATCGACGCCGTGGGCCGAGAGCGCGTCCACGACGGGCGTGCCGTCGTTGACCTCGCTGGCGAGGCGACGGACCTCGCGGACGGTCAACCCGGCGTCGAGCGTGGCCCACGCGAGGTGGAGTCTGGCGTCGCCGGAGACGCGGGCGATGTGCTTTGCGGCCGTGGGAGCGATTCTACCGCGGGCGACGTGCCGGCGGACCGACTGCGGGAGGTCGTGGACGCGGGCCCACTTGCGGATGAAGGAGACGGACACGTCGCCGCCGGCGCGCTCGGCGGCGCGCTTGTAGGAGCCGACGCCGCGGACGAGCGCGGCGCAGGCGGCCGCGCCGCGGAGCATGAACACGTGGTCGTCGTCGCCGGCGGTGGACTCCGAAAACGAGCGGACCGTTCTGGCGGCCTCGGCGAGGCTGTCGGGGTCGGTGGGGTCGAAGCCGACGGCCTCGCGGGCGCGGTCGCCCGTGACGGCGGGGTCGCCGCGGACGACCGGTTCACCGACCGGTTCCCGTCGGTCGGCCGGGACCTCAGTCGTTCGTCGGCGTTCGTCGTTCGTCATCTACGAATCGGTAACGCGTTCTGGCTTAAAAACGTCCCCCCGAGAGGCGAGATTCGCGCGCGACCGGTCGCTGGGCGGAACACGGGCGAGCGGCTGGAGGCCGGCAAACGAGGGACGGCCGGGGCGGGGATACGCCGACGCCGACCGATTACGGGCGGGCGGTAGATGGTCAGCGGCCGGTCGACGGGCGGTTACTCCTCGCGGGACTCCGAGAGGTGCGACCAGATTTCGGTACAGCCCGCACCGTCTTCGAGGTCTTTGAGGTGAGCCGTGGGGTCTTCTTCGTCTACCTCAGTCGACGACTCGACCTCGGCGTCGGCCTCGCGGTCGCGTTCGGGTTCGAGTTCTGCCTCGCCGGTCATGCGTCGCCCTCCCGTGACGGTTCGAACAGCTCTGGGGCGACGTCGGCGGAGGCGTGTTGTCGGACGGCGGTGCGGTGGTCACTCATCACCACCACGTACCGGGCGGACCCGCATAAGGGAATCCGCACCTGTAATGTGTACCCCCACTCCCGGCTACCGGAACGGGTTGCCCCTACCTCTGACGGCCGATTTCGGCCACAATCGCACGACTACGCCGGAACGACCGCCGGAACGCGCGTCGCGCTCCCCCGCGGGGATTGCGGGCGTCGCCCCGCATAGGTAGCCGGAGCGCGGAGGGTGAGGTATGAGCGTCTCCCTACGCGTCCTCGACGACGGGGCGTGGGTCTCCGTGAACGACGCCAGAGAAGTGAGCGTGAGCGAACTCTGGCGGCTCGACGACCCGTCATTCTGTGGGTGCGAGCTTCCCGACTTCGTCGTCGAGAACGTCCTCGACGTCGGCGCGGACGGCAGAACCGTCTCCGCGAAGGTGTACGGCCAGTGCATCGCCTGCGGCCACGCGGGCGTGCCCGGCTGGGTTCCGGTCGGGAGGCTCCGCGAGGGCGAATTCGTCGATATCGACCGCGAGCGGGTTGTCCTCCCGGTTCGACGCGGCGACGACGACGAATAGGCAACATTCTCCGCTTTTGGGCAGCACCGGGAAGGGTTGACGGTACGCTCGGGGCCTTACGTGGGCACGTATATGGACATTCATACGAATGCCCACGGACGTCGAACGCTGGAAGTCGGAGGTCTACGGTAACGAGATACGAGAGCACCTGCTCGAATTCGCCGAGCAGGGCTGGGACACCATCCCGGAAGACGAGCGAGACGCCTGGTTCGAGCGCTTCAAATGGTGGGGCCTGTACCACCAGCGCAACGGCCAAGAGAGCTACTTCATGATGCGCATCGGGACGCCGAACGGCGTGCTGACGCCCGGCCAGACCGAAGTCGTCGCGGAAGTCGCCGACGAGTACGCCCGCGGCCCGGCCGAGAACCCCATCTTCGGCAACGGCTACGTCGACTGGACGACCCGCCAGTCGATTCAGCTCCACTGGATCAAACTGGAGGACATCCCGGAAATCTTCGAGAAGCTCGAATCGGTCGGTCTCTCGACGCAGCAGGCCTGCGGTGACTCGTGGCGGAACATCGTCGGCTGCCCCGTCGCCGGCAAGGACAAACACGAGCACGTCGACGCGCTCCCCGTCGCGATGGAGCTCAACGAGACGTTCAAAGGCAACGACGACCACTCGAACCTCCCGCGGAAGTGGAAGGTCTCCATCACCGGCTGCCGCGAGGGCTGCGGACAGGGCGACATCAACGACCTCGCGCTCGAACCCGCGACCAAGGAGATAGACGGCGAGGAGACGAAGGGCTTCAACATCCGCATCGGCGGCGGCCTCTCGCGGAACGAGCCGCGGCTCGCCCGCGACATCGACGTGTTCGTGACGCCCGAGCAGGCCGCCGAGGTCTCGGGAGCCATCTCCGCGCTGTTCCGCGAGAACGGCGACCGCGACAACCGCTACAACGCCCGCATCAAGTTCCTGATGGACGAGTGGGGCGCGGAGAAGTTCCGCAACGTCCTCCAGGAGGAGTTCGTCGACTTCGAACTGGAGACCGCCGGCGAAGACCTGCGCTCGGAGTACTCCTACAACTCCGGCTACGCCAACGGCGGCCACGCCGACCACGTCGGCATCCACGAGCAGGCCGACGGCAACTACTACGTCGGGCTCAACGTCCTCGTCGGCCGCATGGGCGTCGACGAGACGAAAGAGCTCGCCCGCGTCGCCGACGAGTACGGCTCCGGCGAGGTTCGCGTCACGCAGCGCCAGAACGTCATCATCACCGACGTGCCCGAAGAGAAGCTCGACGCGCTGCAGGACGAGGAACTCCTCGACCACTACTCGCCCGACCCGCACCCGTTCATGCGCGGCTCTATCGCCTGTACGGGCACCGAGTTCTGTTCGCTCTCCATCGTGGAGACGAAGAACCGGCAGGTCCGCTACGCCCGCTGGCTCAAGGAGAACGTCGAACTCCCCGCGGGCGTCGAGGACTTCCACATCCACCTCTCGGGCTGTACGGCCTCCTGCGCCCAGCCGCAGATTGCGGACATCAGCCTCCGCGGCATGAAGACCCGCAAGGACGGCGAGCCGGTCGAGGCGCTCGACATCGGTCTCGGCGGCGGTCTCGGTGAGAACCCCAACTTCGCCGAGTGGGTCACCCAGCGCGTCCCCGTCGACGAAGTTCCGGGTGCCATCAAGAACCTGCTCGCGAACTTCGAAGCGCGCCGCGAGGGTGACGAGACGTTCCGCGAGTTCGTCGCCCGGACGGACGAGGAGGACCTCGCCGAACTGGTCGAACCCGAAGAGACCAGCTACGAGGACCCGATGATGCACAACACGAAGCGCACGTGGTACCCCTACGCGGAAGACGACTCGATGGACGCGAGTCCCGCGCCGACCCACGCCGACGGCACGCCCATCACGAGCGACGACTGAGCGGGCCCGTCTCGGGACCGACCCGCGTCGGTGACGACTCGCCGCCGCGCTACCTATTTACGACGACACCATACACTACTCACAGATGCCAGACCGAATCCTGAAGGTCAACGCCTACACGACGCTGGACCTCGTCGACGCGTCGGCGACGGGTCACGACTTCGAGGAGTCGGCGTTCGCGGTGTGCAACGTCACCTCGCCGCGGAAGCACCCCGACGAGATTACCCTCGAACTCGAACTCGACTGGACGCAGCTCGACGCGCTCCCGCCGCACGCCGACAAACTGACGCTGTCGCCCGAGGAGGCTCGAACCCTCGCGGCCGACCTCGAAAAGCACGCCGACCGCGTCGAAGCCGAACAGCGCGACTGACCGCGGCCCCCCGATTTTCGACGACCGTTCGACGCCCCGAGCGGCGCGACCGCCCGCGCGATCCCGACGGTTCGTGGCAACACCACCCATGAGAACTTCTATCCCGATTTAGTCAACGAATCGTGTGAATCCGTGTCTCGAATGTTAGAATTGTGTTGCAACAGAGCCAATCGTTAGACATATGACTTCGGAACCCGCAGGATGTATTGTGATACAGACGACGCCCTTACGCCGTCCACGCACCGAGCGTCGACCGCACTCCACCTCCCGCGCTCACCCGGCGAATCGAACGCCGGCCACAGCGCGGGGGGTGGTGGCGTGAGCCGTCACCGGACCCTCGTCCTCTTCGTCGCGGCCGCGGTGCTGTTCGGCACCTCCTTCGTCGGCATCAAGGCCGCCATCGGCTCGGTCCCGCCGGTGCTCTTTGCGGCCTTCCGCGTCGACGTCGCCGCCGTCGTCCTCCTGACGCTCGTCGCCGTCCGCGGCGGCTACTGGCTCCCGCGGACCCGCGCGGACGCGCTCGGCATCCTCGCCAGCGCCGCGTTCGTCCTCGGAGCGAACAACGTGTTCCTCTTCCTCGGCCAGCAGCACGCGACGACGGGCGCGGCCGCCGTCATGTACAGCATCATGCCCGTGGCCTCCCCGGTGTTCGCCGTCTTGCTCCTCGACGACGCGCGCATCTCCGCGGTCGACGCCGCCGGCATCCTGCTCGGACTCGTCGGCGTCGTCGTCATCGTCGGCCCCGAGAGCGTCCTCGGCGGCGGGAGCGTCGGACAGGCGCTCATCGTCTGTTCGGCGCTGTCGGTCGCCTTCGGGACTGTGCTGCTCAAGCGCGTTGGCCCCTCTATCGGAACGCTCCCGCAGACCGCGTGGGCGATGGCGGCCGCCGCCGTCGGCATCCACGCCGCCAGCCTCGGTCTCGGCGAATCAATCGCGCAGGTCGCGTGGTCGCCGGAACTCGTCGCCGCGATTCTCTACGTCGGCATGCCCGCGACCGCCGCGGCCTACCCGGTCTACTTCGCGCTCCTCGCGGAGGCCGGCCCGGTCCGCGGCAACCTCGTCGCCTACGCGATGCCTGTCGTCGCCACCGTCACCGGCTGGGCGTTCCTCGGTGAGTCCGTCTCGCCGGCGACCGTCCTCGGCTTCGGGGTCATCCTCTCGGGGTTCATCTTGGTCCAGCGCGACAGCGTGGCCCGGGTGGTCGGCCTGCGGGGAAGCGTCCCCGCGGAAGCTGAATAAGCGAAGAGAACAGCATAGAACAGAACTCGAAACGCGGACCGATTTCAGGCCGCGACCCGCCGCCGGACCGCGACGGCGACCGACACCAGCGTCTCCTTTTTCATCGCCGCGAAGCCGAAGAAGATGGCTCCGAAGCCGACGAGCGCCGTCGTGTCGATGACGTGTCCGAGGAGCGCCCAGCTCATGAGCGCCGCGACCACGGGCTCGACGTAGCCGATGAGGTTGAGTTCGGTCGGCCCGAGGCGGTCTAAGAGTTCGAAGTAGAGGAGGAACGCCACCGCGCCGGAGACGAGCGTCAGGTAGAGGAACGACGCGATGCCGGCGGGGGCGAACTCGATGGTCGAAAGCGACTCGCCGCGGACGAGTGCCCAGCCGTGAAGCAGGACACCGCCACCGAGCATCGACCACGCCTGCATCGACTGGACCGGGAGGTCGCTCCGGAGCGGGCGGGTGAGGACCGCACCGAGCGCGAACGACACCGCCGCGAGGAAGATGAGGACGATGCCGAGTCCCTGCGCCGACCCGGACGACCCCGAGAACGCCGAGACCGGGTCAGCCACGAGCACGGCACCGGCGAACCCGGCGAGCAGCCCGAGCGTCCCGGTCTTTCCCAGCGACCCCTCGGTGAGGATAACGGAGGCGAAGACCGCAGTCAGGATGGGCGAGAGGCTGATGATAATAGAGGCCACCGCGCCGGGGACGTGTTCCTGTCCGAGGTAGAGCAGGCCGTGGTAGGCGGCGATGATGAACACCGCGCCGATGGCCGTCGCGAGCAGTTCGTCTCTGGCCTCGGGTCGCCAGCGGTCGGTGGAGTAGCAGGCGTACGCCAGCATCACGAGCCCCGCGAGTTCGTAGCGGAGCGCGGCGAAAGAGAGCGTCGGGAAGAACTCCAAGCCGACCTCGATAGCGACGAACGAGGTGCCCCACATCGCCGCGAGCGCGACGAAAAGCAGGGGCGTCGTCGGAATGTTTCTCCAAGTGGTTCGCGTCATGGTCGAATCTGTTTCAGTTCTCAGAGACGCGTCTTGTTAAATCCTTCTACAAGAGATTTGTTTTGAATTGAATTTTAGAGGAAGAATTCTGGGTTTTGCTGATCTAAAGTTTCTATAATTCGTGATAGTTCGAGAGCGAGAGAGAGGTGGCGAAAACGGCGGACAGAACAAGGACTTACGTCACCGACCGCAACGAGAGGGTATGGACGAACGCGACGTGCGCCTGTTGAAGGCCATCGCGGACCTCGGGACGGGCAGTCCCGAGAAGCTACACGAAGCGACAGACATCCCTGTGTCGACCATCCACTACCGCCTGAACAACCTGAAGGACGACGGCGTCATCGAGAACGACCTCTACGACATCGACCTAGAGGCGTTCGGACTCGGCGTCACCGTGGTCGTGGAGGTGCTGGCGGACTACAGCGGGTCGTACGAGGAAGTCGGGAACAAACTGCTGGAGATAGAGGGCGTCACGCAGCTCTACTTCACCATGGGCGAGACGGACTTCATCGTCGTCGCCCACCTCGCGGACTCCGACCGCGTGGAGCGCCTCATCAGCGACTTCGAGGCGACGCCGGAGGTCGAGCGGACGAACTCGACGTTCGTCATCTCCGCGATGCGCGACAGCCACCGGGCGCTCCAGAGCTACACGCTGGAGACGCTCCTCGACGAGCTCGGCATCGAGGACTGAGAATCGGCCGGGGACGTATCACGGTTCGTCGCGTACTATCGACCATGTCGAACGACGTGCGAACGTGGCTGGTCGAACGGACCTACTCGGACGACGAACAGAACATCATCATCCTCGTGTACGCGACCACCGACGGGACGCGCTACCACCGCAAAGAGCGCTCGCTGACGAGTTTCGAGTCCGACGTGCGCGACACCTACGCCGCCGTCGACGTGCCCGAGGACGAACTGGGCCGCGTCTCCGACGAGGAGACGAGAGCGGCGTACGCGGCCGCCGCGACCGAGATGGCCGAGTCGCACGAGCCGACCGACACGGTCTGAGAGCGTCGCGGTCGGCTCAGTCCGCCGACGCGAGCGGGAGCGAGACGACGACGACCGTGCCGGTCGGCTCGTTGTCCTCGAAGTGAATCTCGCCGCCGAACGAGTCGACCAGTTGGTGGACGAGGTAGAGTCCGAGGCCGGTGCCGGTACTCTCCAGTCCCTTTTCGCCCTTCCCGAAGACGACCGACTTCCGCGCGTCGGGGATACCCGAACCGTCGTCGGCGATGCGGATGACCGCCATGTCGGCGTCGTCGTCCACGGTCGCCGAGACGGTGACGACGGTGCTGCCGTCGTTGTGCTGGACGGCGTTGTTGAAGAGGTTACCGAGCACCGACGCGATGAGCGGGTTCGCGCGCACCGCCACGTCGGGTATCTCGCCGTCGACCTCGAACGTCGCGTGCGGGAACGCCTCGCGGCGGACCGCGAGTTCGCGCTCGACGGCGTTCACGAGCGACATCGGGCGCGTCTCGACGCCGCCGCCGCTCATCGTCTCCATCAGGTCGCGGGCGACCTCGGTTATCTCGATGGTGTGGCGACCCGTCGAGAGGATGCGCGAGAGGATGTCCGCGCCCTCTCCGTCGACGTGTTCTCGGAGTAGCTCCGCCCAGCCGACGACGACGGCCATGTCGTTTCGGATGTCGTGGCGGACGATTCGGTTGAGCGCCTCCAGTTCGGCGTTCGTCCGTTCGAGTTCGCGCTCGCGGGTGCGGCGGGCGGTCACGTCCTGAATCGTCCCTCTGAGCGCCGCCACGCGCCCGTCGCGGATGACGGGCTCGCCGCGGGTGCGGACCCACAGCTCAGACCCCTCCGCGGTCACCAGTCGGTACTCGTCTTCCCACGGGATGCCCTCGGACCGACAGCGGTCCAACAGCTCGCGGACCCGGTCTCGCTCCTCGGCGGCGTAGAACTCGATGGCGTCGTCGACGTTCGGCTCGTAGTCGAGCGGCACCTCGTGGATGCGCTTGGTCTGGTCGGTCCACGCCAGCGTGTCGGTCGTGAGGTCGAGCTCCCAGCCGCCGACCTTCGAGATGCGCTGGGTGCGTTCGAGGAAGTCACGGCTCCGTTCGAGTTCGTCCTCGCGCGCCTTCTGCTCGGAGAGGCTCTGGAAGACGATGACGTTGCGGTCGCCTTCGAGGGACGTGATGGAGAACCGAACCGGGACGAGCTCGTCGTCGGGCCGGCGAATCGCCACCTCGCCCTGCCACTTGCCGTCGGCTTCGAGCGCGGGCGGAATCGTCTCTCTGAGCCGTTCGAGCTCCGACTCGTCGTGGAGGTGATTCCAGCCCGTCCCGAGCATCGACTCGGGGTCCGAGTAGCCGCAGATGTCGGCCGCGGTCTCGTTGACGTACGTGTGCCGGTCGTTCTCGGTGATGGTGACGCCGGCGTCGACGGCGTCGACCGCGCCCTTGAACGCCTCGAGGTCGCGTTCGCGCCGGCGCTCTTCGGTCACGTCCTCGACCGTCGAGATGAGTCGGTCCCGCCCCGATATCTCGGCGACGGTGAGGCTGACGCGAATCCAGACGGTGTCGCCCGACGCGTTCTCGATGGGCCACGTGAAGACGGACCCGCCCTCCTCGCGGGCGGTCTCGACCTCGTCGAGGGCGCGTTCGTCGTCGTAGCCGGGGAGGTCCGCGGTCACGTGCGTCGGACTCGTGTCGATGACCGCCGCGCGGCCGACGCCGAGGATGTCCAGGTAGTGCTGATTGATGTCGACGAGTTCGAGCGTTTCGAGGTTTCGAACCGCGAGACCGACGTTGACGGCCTCGAAGAGCGCGCGGTGGTCGAGCGAGCCGACGGTGTTCCGGGCGGCGTCGTAGACGACGCGGCCGAGGTTGTCGAGGTCGTGTTCGTCGGGGGCGGGCCGCTCGAACGAGACGAGCGGAACGCCGTCGACCCGCAGCTTCGAGACGAGCGGCTGACCCTCCGAGTCCGTGATCCCAGTGGAGACGACGAGACAGTCGATACGAGCGCGTTCGAGTTCCGCGTGGACCGCGTCGAGGTCGTCGACGGCCGAGACGCGGACGTCGGTCGTCGCGTCGCCGATCGAATCGGGGAGCTCGGTCGCGAGACGCTCGCGAACGGCGGCGTCCTCGCTGACGACGAGGACAGTCAACCGACCAGGCATACCGGCGAGAAGAGAGCGAGGTTCAAGTATGAACCGACAGCTGTCGGTTCGGAATCACGAGCCGCGGTCCGACCGACCGTCGGACTCGCCCGCGTCGAAGATTCCAAAGTTCGGGCGAGGAGAAACCGACGAAATCGAACCTTCATCCCCCATCGGACCCGAAGCGTCGAAGCGACAATCGACCTAAACGTGGAGCGCGTACTGACACCTGTGGGGCGGACACCACCGCCTCGGTGAACACCATGACGACGACAAACGACTCGACGCGACTCGCGGGCATCGTCCTGCTCGCGCTGGCCGCGCTGTTCGCGCTCCCCGTCCTCTTCGGGATGGCCGGCCTCGGCGGCGGCATGCCGATGGGGTGGGGCGGCGGCTGGATGCACGACACGTGGATGCACGGCGGAACCGGCGGGACCGTCCCGTGGTGGATGTGGGGGATGGGACTGTTCGGCCAACTGCTCGTCCTCGCGGCCGTCGTCGGCGGCGGCGTCCTCCTGTTCCGCGCCCTGCGCGGCGGGAGCGACGACGCGCTCGACGAACTCCGCCGGGCCTACGCCCGCGGTGACATCGACGACGAGGAGTTCGACCGCCGCCGCGAGCGACTCGAACGCGACTGACGCGTCGAAACTCGGGACAGTCGCCGCGTTGCAGGCGAAACGAAGGGGTTCGGCCGGATAGCGGTCGGCGAAAGGCGGTCGGCGAAAGGCGGTCGGCGAGAAGCGGTCCCGGGGAGTCGGCGCGCGGCCGCCTCCGTCGGAGAGAGTGCGCACGCCGACCGCAACGACTATAATTATTTAGGCCAACCTAAAACCATGAGTTCGGATTCATCCGATGGGTCGTTCGGTTCGTTCCTCGGTCGCTTTCGGTCGCGGCGAACGCGACTTCGCGTTTCCGCGTGCGTCGCCGCGAGCCGGTCGATAGCGGTCCCGGAGACGGACGACGAGCGCGACTGAGCGCCGGAGACGGAGACGTCGGGTCGCTCCGCGCTGGTCGCCGCGCGCCTCAGACCTCGACCGTCGCTCCGATTTCTGGAGCCGCGGCCTCGTAGCCGTCGGCCCGGAGTTCCTCGGCGAACGTCGCACAGCGGTCGCCGTGGTTCACGAACACCGGCGCGCCGCGGTAGTCGTCGAGAAACGACAGGAGCCCGTGCCGGTCGGCGTGGGCGGAGAAGTCGTACATCTCGGCGCGGGCGGCCACGGGGACGACCCCGCCGTTGAGTTCGCACCGGCCGCGCTCGACCAGTTCTCTGCCCGGCGTCCCCTCGACCTGATAGCCGGTGAGACAGATTTTGTTCGTCGGGTCTCGCCGAATCTCGGGGATGTACGTCATCGCCGGCCCGCCCGAGAGCATCCCGCTCGTCGTCACGATGACCGAGTTCTGCCGGGCGATGCGCTTTCGCTGACCGTCTCGACCCGAGACGATTCGCGCGTTCGACTTCGCTCGCTTGAGCGCCGCGGCGTCGCGGACGTAGTCGGGGTGGTTCCGGAGCATCCGCAGCACGCGCGTCCCCATGCCGTCGACGTAGCAGTCGATGTCGTGGGCGTCGAGCACCATGAGAATCTCCTGGGTCCGGCCGATGGCGAACGCGGGGACGACGACGGTGCCGCCCTCCCAGACGGTCGTCCGCACCGACTCCACGAAGCGCTCTTCGACGGTCGCGCGGTCGTCGTGTTCCACGTCGGAGTAGGTGGACTCGCAGATGACCACGTCGGCGTCCGGGCGGTCGGTCGTGCCCGAGACCAACCGCTGGTCGTCGGTGTGGAAGTCGGCGCTGTAGAGCAGACGCGTCTCCCCGTCGTCGACGAGGACGTGGGCGCTGCCGGGGATGTGCCCCGCGTTGTAGAACGTGACCTCGTGGCCGGCGGCCTCGAACGGCTCGCCGTAGTCGTGGTGTTCCGACTGCTGGGTCATCCGCCGGACGTGCGTCTCGGTGAACGGGCAGTTGTAGCTCCCGCCGTGGAGTTTGAGCGTGTCGCGCGCGAGCGTCCGGGCGAGTTCGTCGGTCGGCGGCGTCCAATGGACCGCCGGCCAGTCGTCGCCAGAGAGGAGCGAGGGGACCGTCCCGACGTGGTCGAGGTGGCCGTGCGAGACGACGACGGCGTCGGGGTCGACGGAGCCGACGGGGAACTGCGGGGGGTTCCCGGTCAGCATCCCGTAATCGAGCAGCAGCGAGTCGTTGACGAGAATCGCGCTGCGCCCGACCTCCTCGGCCCCGCCGAGGAACTGGAGTTTCATTGCCGGCAGTACCGACCGGAGGGGCTTTTGCTCGTCGGTCCCGCCGCACTCGACGCTTTTCACGCCGGCCGTCGTCTCCCGAGGTGTGACCGGCTCCGACCCCGAATCCGACCGCGGTGGCGACGACCTCGAACCAGACACCGAGGCCGACCGCGACGACCTCGACCGACTGGTGACGACGCTCCACGACCGACTCGCCGCGACGGCGACCCGGCCCGTCCGCGAGGAGGCGAGCCGGTGGCTCGGCGAGGCGGAGGCCGTCGCGGGCGACCTCGCGGTCGGCCCGCTCCCGGACGACGAGGTGGTTCGGAGGCGACTCGGCCACGTCGAACACCTGCTGTCGAACGTCGGCGAAACCGAAGACGAGGCGGCGGACGAACACGTCGCGTCGGCGCGGGCGGCGCTGGCCGACGCGCTGGCGACGCTCGGTGACGGCGGCGGCGAGTGAGTTTGGGGAGACAAAGAGAGGCGAGACGGGAACCGCGAGAGATACACAGCGAAGCGCGGGGACCGAAAGAAACGCGCGCGCTTCCCGGCGCTCAGTTCGAGAACCACTCCCTCGCGGTCGACGCGAGGATGGAGAGGTCTTCGAACTTGAGCATGCGGAACATGGCGAGGGGACTGCCGCCGTTGGCGGCGTCCAACTGCTCGTTGGGGAGGCGATGGAGGTCTTCGAGCAGTTTGTCGTAGCGCTCGTTGGAGGCGCGGTAGAGCATCTCCGTCATGAACAGACGGTTTTTGACCTTCGGCGCGACGCGCTCGTGCCACAGTTGGTCGTAGATGGCGAGTTCGGACGCGGAGGTGTCGCGCTCGGAGTTCGTGAGCGCGCGGTCGGCGGTCGCCGCCGCGACCCGGCCCGAGCGCATGCACTTGTCGATGCCCTCGCCCCACAGCGGGTCGACGGTCGGCACCGTGTCGCCGATGGCCATGAAGTTGTCCGTGCTCATGCGGCCCGGAAGCTGGATGTGCGCGGAGCCGCGGTGCTGTTTGCCCGCGATGCGCTCCGCGTTCGCGAAGCGCGGGTCGGTGTCGAGCCAGTACTGGAGGTAGTCGTCGATGGTGTAGCCCGACTTGGCGTTGTGGCGGTGTCCCTCGTTTTGGATGTAGCAGACGCCGACCTTCGCGGTGTCGCCGCCGGTGTGGAATATCCACGAGTAGCCGCCGGGCGCGATGTCGTGGTCGAGCCGAAGCATCATCGCGTCGGTGAGGTCGCCGTAGCCCTCGGGCGCGAGGTCCATGCCCTCGAACTCGAACTCGATGCCGATAGCCTGCTTCTGTCGGTTGAGATCGCACACGTCGAGGGCCTTGGCGAGCGGCGCGCTCGGTCCGGTCGCGTCGATGACGATGTCGGCGTACACTTCTTTGTCGCCGTTGTACCGGACGCCGACGATTTCGCCGCCCTCCATGATCGGCTTGGAGACGCGCGCGTCGAAGCGGTACTCCGCGCCGTCGGCTTCCGCCTCGTCGACGAGCCAGTTCTTGAAGTCCGCGAACTCGAGGACCGCACCGGGCTGGTGCCGGTAGTAATGGTGGTTCGGGGACTCCAAGACGACATCGTCGGTGAAGTTCATCACGACCTCGTCGGGGATGTTGAACGAGGCCATCGCCGACGGGAACGTCCCGGCGGTCGACTTGTTGCTTCTGGAGGGGAACTCGTCTTCGGACTCGGTTTCGAGGACGCACACGTCGTAGCCTCGGGCGGCGAGGTCTCGTGCCGCCTGTCCACCTGCAGGGCCCGCGCCTGCGATAATCACGTCGTAGTTGTCTGTCATTGTAGAGTAGGCATCACCGGTAGGGTTGGTCGTACGCGTTACACACCCTTTCTGTAACAAGCGTGTAATCTGCTTTGGTTTTGAACGGTCGGAAATACGGGGGCGTTCGGCGTATTCCGACCGCTCAAAGGCGACAGATACGGCGGAGAGACGGCGGACGATGGAGGGCGCGACACGTCGCTCGACACGGGGAGAGACGGTGGCAAACGCGGCCACGGCGCGGCTAAAACTCGGGTCAGGCTTTCGGGATGCGGCGGACTTGGAACTCGCGGTAGCCGCCGTAGGCGGCTTCGAGCGCCCCGAGCCACCAGTTCCAGCGCGTCGCGGGGCCGCCCTCCGGCGCGTCGCGCATGTTCCGCACGATTTCGTCGCCCGTGAGCGCCGCGCCGCGGTCGGCTTCGGCCTGCCCCGAGTCGGCGAGGTCGCGGGCTTGACGCGCGACGACCCGACGCTCCGCATCGGTGCCGCCGAACTCGGCGAGCGCGTCGCGGAACGACTCCTCGTCGAAGGCGGCGTGGGCGTCACCGTGCCTATCGGTGGGAATCACGACTGCTCCTACGGGGGCCGTCCCAAAGAAGGACTCGGCCGATTCGACCGGGCGAGAACCGTCGTTTTCGGCGCGAAGCGCGCCGGCGCGGGCGACGGCGCTACGTCCACCACTCGCTCCGGCGCTCGTTGTACGTCGCGTTCCGGAACGGCTCTGGCTTTTCGTCGTCGGCCTCCGCGCCGAGGTAGTGTGCGGTCCAGTAGCCGACGTGCCAGCCGACGGCTTCGGTGTCGAGGTCGACGAGGATGACCCGATAGCTACCGTACGTCTCTAACGCGCCGTCGCCGTCCGGGTCGTAGCCGCTGACGGCGGCACAGGAGACCGCGCCCGGGGCGCACGGCGAGGAGTCAGCAAAGGAGATGCGAACCTCGGCGTCCGCCGGGTCGTCCACGTAGGTGTAGGTGAGGTTGTCGGGCATCCCCGGCGCGCCGTCGGCGAAGTAATCGAGGGCGTGACGGACCTGCTCGCGGGCCGCGTCGGGGTCCGAGGCGTTCGCGTCGTCGACGTAGACCGTGAAGTTCGGGTCGTCCCACGGGAACGCCTTCTCGGTCGCGTTCGTCCGCGGGAGCGTGTAGAGGATGCCCGTGGCGTTCATCAGGGCCGCGGGCTCGTCGCCGTGGGCGAGACCGAGCGTGTGGCCCAGTTCGTGTTCGATGATTTCGACCGTCGAGTCGTCGCTGAACCCGGTTCGGATGTAGACGGTCTCGGGGCGGTCAATCTGCCGGGCGTCGGTGATGTGCGGCGCGCAGCCGACCGCGTCGGCCTGTCCGCTACACTCGGGGATGGTGTCGGAAAAGCGGACCACCATGTCCGGGTCGCGGGCGTCGGCGTCGACCTCGTAGTCGACCTCGTAGCCGAGGTACCGCGCGTCGTTCGCCTCCCAGAACGTCGTCGCCTCGCTCACGAGCGCGGCGTAGTCGCGGTCGTTGGCGGCGGCCTCGACGGCGACGACGACCGGCTCGGAGCCCCACGGACCGTAGCCGGAGGCGGGCGTGAACGTCTCTGTCGGCTCGGCTGTCGGCTCGGGCGTCGGCGACGCGGTGGGCGTTGCAGTCGCGGTCGCTGACGGAGCCGTAGTCGAGACTGCGGTCGACGGCGTTTCGGTGGTCGCCGCGGTCGGAGCGGTCGTCGAAGTCGTCGCGTCGTCTCCCGGCGACACCGGCGCGGCACAGCCGGCGAGGACGACGAGCGCCGCGACGAGGAGGGTCGAACCGCGCATACCGAGACTGCGGTGGCGAACGGTCAAGAGCGTTTCCCGACGCCGCGACCCGACCGACGGCGCGGCCGCTCGGGCGTTCGAAAGCGGCTGAGAGGAGTAAGCCCCCTTCTGTTCGTCCCAGCATTCGGCTCAGCGTCCGCGTCCTTCTCGGGGCGAGCCCCGAGGGCGCGACGGGCGAACCCGACGCGCCGTCCGAACTACCTTCGCGGCGCGGACTTGCACCGGTGAGGATTCGCCGTTCCATCCGTTCTCGACCGTCAGAGATGGCGACGCCATCTCACTCCCTCTGCGGGTTAACTCCCTTCCCTTACGGGTCGGTTCGCACGCGGACGGGTCTCCCGTCCGCGCCGGCGACGGCGGAGCCGTCGCGCGCGCATCATCGGTCAAGTCGAGCGGTCTCGTTTCTGTTCCAGCGCCAGCCGTCTCCGACTCCGGGCTTGCGCCCGGTCACCCGTTCGGACGGTGGGGGGACTTTCCTCATGCCCGTCTCGGGCACGGGAACTGGGCTCTCTCTGCCGACCTACCCTAGTCCGGTCGGTCGGATAAGCGGTTCGATTAACGGGGTCATACGCGGGTTTAGTCGCCCGTTATGTGGCACCGATTCTACATAACAACCCGATAACATTCGAGGGAAGCGTTGAAGTCACCACAGGACTTGAATGATAATATGTCCGAGGCGCAGACCGTACACCTCACCTACGAGGATGGGGCGCGGGCGGTCGAACTAGCGCGGGAATCGGTCGAATCGTACGTTCTTCACGGACAGAGAGAGCAACCGGGCAGCATGCGCGACGCATTTTACGCCCGAACCGGGGCGTTCGTCCGCATCAAGTCGACACGTGGGCGCGGTCGACTGCGGGGCTGTGCGGGCGCGTATCGGGGGAAAGACCAGCTCGGTCACGCCATCGTCGACGCGGCCATCAAGGCCGCGTCGGGCGACTCGTGCCAAACCGAAATCGAAGCACCCGAACTCCCGAATCTGAACATCTCTGTTTGTATCGTCAACAATTACACGCTGACTAACGACCCAGTCGCCGACATCGAACTCGGCACGCACGGGGTCGCCATCGACGCCGGCGGCACCCACGGCTGGATGTACCCGACCCTGCCCATCGAGCTCGGCTGGTCGAAAGAGGAGTTCCTCACGAACGCCTGTCGCAAGGCCGGCCTGTCGCCGCTGGCGTGGCAGGACGACGACACCATGATCACCCTGTTCGAAGGGCAGGTCTTCCGCGAGCGCGACGACGGCGGGAGCGTCGAAGCGCTGTAAGTCGTCGCGGCGACGACTCGACTCCTTGGGGGGAGAACCGAACTGGCGAGCGACGGCTTCGAGCGTCGCCGCAAAACGAGAACGCGTCTTACTCGTCGCCGAAGCCGACCAACTCGGCGTCCTCTCTGGCCCGCGTCGCGGCCGCGTCGATGTCGAACTCGAACTCCGAGACGACCTCGCCGTCGCGGATGAGCGGTTCGAGGAGCGCCTCGCCGTCGGTCGGGCCGGGGCGTCCGCGGAGGCCGACGTGGTGGCCGCCGTCGGCCGTGCGGTAGACCTCCTTCACGCCGGAGAGCTTGCCCCGCTTGGCCGCGGGTTCGCCGTCGACTTCGACGATGTCGAGCGCGAAGTCCACCGGGTTGGCGTTCGAGATGTAGCCGCCGACGCCGAACCCCTCGACCACGTCGCGGAGGTGCCGGAGTTCCGCCGGGCCGAGGCCGCCGCTCACGAAGATGCCCACGTCCTCGTGGCCGCGGGCGTCGAGTTCCCAGCGGACCTCCCGGACGATGTGTCGGAAGTCCCCCCGCCGCGAGGACGTGGTGTCGAGGCGGACGCTGTCGAGGTCGTCGCCGAGCGTCTCGACCGCCTGCAGCACCTCCTCGGTCTCGTCGCCGTAGGTGTCGCAGAGAGCGACCCGCGGCACGTCCTCGTCGACGGCCTCGTCGAAGGCGCGGAACGCCTCCGCCTGGTTGCCGCGACCGAAGGCGATGAGGAGCGCGTGGGGCATCGTCCCCGACGCCTCCTTCCCGAGAATCTCGCCGGCGGCGACGTGCGAGAAGCCGTCGAGGCCGGCGACGAGGGCGCTCCGCTCGACCATCGCGGCGATGGAGGGGTGGACGTGGCGCGCGCCGAACGAGAGAACCGTCGAGTCGGGGGCCGCCGTGCGGGCTTCGAGGGCGGCCGTCGCACAGCCCGAGGCGTGCGAGAGGAAACCGAGCAGCGAGGTTTCGAGCCGAGCGAACTCGAGGTAGTCGCCCTCGATTCGCATCACCGGACCGCCGTCGAACAGCAGGCCCTCGGGCATGGCGTCGACGTCGATATCGCGGTCGGAGAGCAGTTCGGCGGCGTCTTTCACGCCGGCGAACAGCTCGAAGTCGCCGTCGGGGAACTGGTCGGCCGTCACCTCGGCGACGACGCGGGGGTTCTTGCCCGCGTGTCGGAGGGTCGCCTCGGTCCGCTCGAAGTAGGCGTCGGTCGCGACGCCCTCGCGGATGGCCTCGGGACCGACGATATCGAAGTCACTCATTGGCGCGGATTCCACCCGGCCGATGAAAAAGGTGTATAATCGGTCACGTGCGTCGAAGAGGAATTTTCTTCACCGCGATGGACGGGCCGATCAGCAAACGAGGATGCTCGTGCGGTAGGTGGTGTCGTCTTTTTTCACGTATCCATTGCCGACACTCCACCGACGGTCGTCAAAGCCCGCGGGAGACTCGGAAAGCGCGTCGTCGAACAGCGCTTGCTCCTCTGGCGAAAGCGAGTCGTACGGAACGACGTCAGCGTCCGCAGGAACGTCGTCGGCTGGGTCGACTCCCAGAGACTGACCGCAACTGTTCGACCACGGAACGAGCGTTCCGGTGGCGAAGAGGAAGACGACGACGAACAGGACGAGCGAGAGGGAGACGATAGCGAACAGACCGAGCCGACGGGGCATACAACCTAATGTCAGTTATGACACAAGTGCTTTCTCCTACCTCTGACGGTGAACCTCGTCTAACCGCTCCACCGTCGGCGCGTTGACGACGGTGACGGTGTCGCCGTCTCTCGTCACCCGGTAGGCGTCCGCGAAGGGGCCGTCGTCGACGAGGTAGGTGTTCTCGCCCGCGTACGACCCGCCGAGGCGGAGCTTCAGCGTGTAGGTCACGTAGGCCCGCTCGAACTGCTCGGCGTCCGCCTCGGAATCCCAGACCGTCTTCCAGACGTAGCCGCGCTCGTGCGGGTTCGCCTCGTAGGTCTCGTCCGACGCCGGGCGGTAGGGAACCACCGCGTCGCCGGCCCAGCCCTCGGAGGGACCGGCCGTGTAGTTGTACGGCGAGTACGCGCCGGTGTCCTGTTGGAGTCGCCCCCGGTCGATGGCGCGGTGCTTCCAGAACGTCGCGAAGATGGACGCCTCGCCGACCGTGTCGGCGACGGGGTCGGTGTCGTAGCGCGTCCACGCGGCCGACGAGCGGTCTTCGACCGTCACCTCGACGGGGCGCTCGTCGGGGTATCGCTTCGGGTGGAGCACCTGCTCGGTCGAGGCGGGGCGGTCGGCGTAGGCGTCGTCGACGGCCGCCCAGCCGCCGCGCTCGCGCAGGTCGGCGACGAACGTCGGACCCTCGCTGTAGGGCGCGTAGATGGTCAAGAAGACCGGGTAGTCGTACGACCCGCTTCCCGAGCCGCTGGCCGGCGGCCGGGGGACGCACTCCCAGTCGGTCTCACAGCGCTCCTCGTACAGTCGGTCGACGTAGCGGGCGTCGCCTTCGACCAGTCCGTTCTCGGCGAGTTGGGCGTCCTGCGTCGGCGGCGAGCCGTCCAGCCCGAAGTGCTGGTCCTGCAGGGCGTGGTGGAGTTCGTGAGCGAGCGTCCGCCGGTCGATGGTCGGTCGGTCGTCGTCGCTCACGAGGACGATGCGGTCCTCCGAGGGCGAGTAGTAGCCGAGCACCGCGCCGCCGTACAGCTCGTCGAACACCTCGTCGATGGTCCGGTCCTCGCCGACCAGCAGGAGCGCCTCCCACACCTGGTCGTTCCAGTCGCTGTGGACCGGGTCTGCGGGCTCCTCGGACTGGTTTCGGTACTCGGCGCGCGAGATGACCTCGACCGGCACGGACTCCTCGAACTCCAGTTCGCGCACGACCTCGACGCGGGCCATCGTCCGGGCGACGAACGCCTCGCGCTCCGTCGCGTTCAGGCCGTCGGACTGGTTGACCGCGATGGACTCGTTGTACCAGTAGCCGGCCTCCCAACCCAGCCGGTCGGTCGGCGGGTCGTCGGGCCACGCCCAGTCCTCGGCCGGGTCCGCGGTCCCGTCCGCGTCGTTGGACGCGTCTCCCGCGGCGTTCGGGTCGGAGACGGGGGCGGCACAGCCCGCGACGACGAGGAGAAGGGCGGAGAGAACGGCGGCGAGGCGGCGGCGATTCATAGCGGATGCAGGGGCGGGAGACGAAAAAGCGTCTCGGCGCGGGGGTTACGACGCGAGTCCCGGCCGAATCTCGTCCACGTCGGCGGGTGCCGGCCCGTTGACGATGACGACGCGGTCGCCGGTCCGGACGACCCGGAAGGCGTCGTTGAACGAGCCGTCCTCGATGACGTAGATGCCGTCGTCCCGCTGGGTGGCGTCGTTGGCGCTGAGGATGTTCAGGTAGGCGTCGTGGAACTCCTGTGCGTCGCCGTCGGTGTCCCACTCGGTCACCCAGACGTAGCCGTACTCGGTCTCAGCGCCGGCCTCGTTGCGGTAGGGGAACAGGCGGTCGTTCGCCCACCCGTTCGACGGCGCGGCGTCGTAGTTGTACGTGTCGTACCGCGAGTTCGTGTCGAGGATGGACTGGACGCGGACGGTCTGCGCGCCGGACGTGCGGGCCTGATACCAGAACATCGAGAACATCGACGCCTCGCCGACCGTGTCGGAGCCCTCGACGCCCTGTTCGGGGAAGGTGGTCCAGCCGTTCGTCCCCTCGTCGGCGAAGGAGATGGGACGGGGCGACTCGTCGGTCACGTGGATGGTCTGTTCGGTGGACGCCGGCGGGTTGCGCAGGGCGTCGTTGACGGCCTCCCAGCCGCCCCGTTCGTACAGGTCGTGGACGTAGACCGGACCGTCGGAGTACGGCTGGTAGATGGTGAGCAGGATGCCGAGGTTCGGACCGCCGCCGCCCGACCCGCCGCCGGAGCCGCCCGCGGCGGGCGTGACGACGCAGTCCCACGCGCCGGCGTCGCACTGCTCGACGTACTGCCGTTCGACGTACTTGGCGTCGCCCTCGACGATGCCGTCGATGGCGAGGTCGCCGTCCTGCGTCTCGCCGCGGAAGCGGGCGTCGGTCAGGTCGAAGTGCTGGTCCTGCAGGGCGTGGACCAGTTCGTGGACGAGCGTGGCGTTGTCGATGGTGGGCTCGTCGGTCGAGTCGGTGACGATTTTGATTTCGTCGTCGGACGGCGAGTAGAAGCCGAGGACCGAGCTCCCGGTCGTCTCGGAGATGGCGCTCGCGCTCCCGGTCGACTCGCCAGTGATAAACAGCGCCTCCCACACCTGGTCGTTCCAGCGGTTGAACTCGGAGTCGGCCGAGCCGGAGCCGCCGGCGTTGCCGCTGCGGTAGTCGGCGCGGGAGATGACGTCCACGGGGACGCGTTCGTCGAACTCCAACTGTCGGATGTGCTCGACGCGGGCCATCCCGCGGGCGACGTACGCCTCCATCTCGGACTCGTTGAGGCCGTCGGACTGGTCGACGTCGATGGCCTCGTCGTACCAGTAGCCGTCCTCCCAGCCGAGCACGTCCCGGTCGGGGTCGGCGAATCCGTCTCTGTCCGGGTCGGGCGTCGCGGGCGGCGCGTCGCCGCCGGGCGCGGCCGTGGGGGCGGCACAGCCGGCGAGAACCAAGAGTAGGGCGGCGAAAACGGCGCGGAGACCGGTCGTTCGCATATCGTACCCTTGGACTCCGGAGTGAAGTACCTTGTCGGGTTCGGGCGTCGAAACGGGCCGGCGCGTACTGTTTTGGTCGTCCCGGCGCAACCGACGCGTATGGCACTCGACCCGAACCGAACCGCGGTGGTCGTCGTCGACATGCAGAACGGCTTTTGTCACCCCGACGGGAGCCTGTTCGCGCCGGGGAGCGAATCAGCAATCGAACCCGTCACGGACCTCGTCGACGCCGCCCGCGACGCCGGCGCGCGCGTCGTCTACACCCGCGACGTGCACCCGCCGGAGCAGTTCGACGGCAATCACTACTACGACGAGTTCGAGCGCTGGGGCGAACACGTCGTCGAGGGGACGTGGGACGCCGACCTCCACGGCGACCTCGACGTCCGCGACGAGGACCTCGTCGTCGAGAAGCACACCTACGACGCGTTCTACCGGACGCAACTGGAGGGGTGGCTCGACAGCCACGGCGTGGACGACCTGCTCATCTGCGGCACGCTGGCGAACGTCTGCGTCCTCCACACCGCCGGGAGCGCCGGCCTGCGGGACTACCGGCCGATTCTCGTCACCGACGCGCTCGGCTACATCGAGAAGGAACACAAGGAGTACGCCGTCGACCACGCCGACTGGCTGTTCGGCGAGACGGCGACGCTCGCGGACGTGGCGTTCGAGTAGGCCGACGGCCTCGCCGGGCACGACTGCAGCCGCGACCTGAGCCGCTCCTCACTCCCGAAAGAGCCGGTACGCGCCCTGTCCGGTGGCGACGGCGTCGTTCCAGTCGCTCGACGGCGACTGCCGGGCGGCCACGTCCGAGTCCTCCTCGGGGTCGGTGCTGACGACGGTGATGGTGCTCACGCCGACCGACCCGCCGGCGCGGACGACCTCGGCGACCGCGGTCAGGTCGCCCGACGCCCGCCGCAGGTAGTTCACGTTGAGGTTGATGGTGGCGACGCCGCCGGCGAGCGGGTCGTCGAGCATCGTCCGCAGGGCGATGCCGCCCGCGGTGTCGATGAGCGTCGCCGCGATGCCGCCGTGGATAGTCGGCGGCGACACGGTGTTGGTGAGCTTCTCGTCGTACGGGATGGTCATCACGATGCGACCGCGCTCGATGGCGTCGACGCGGGTGTTGAGCCACGACAGGTAGCCGTGTTCGTCCTCGATGTGCCGCTGGACGATTGCCGCGGCCTCGGCGGGAAAGTCGTCGGTCATGTCACGAACGAGTGTGTCAAATGGCATGTAACCGACGGTCGGGGACGGTCTCGTCGGACACTCGTCAGGTCGGTATCACGTGAGATATATACAGTTTCCCGGACTGATAGGCGTATGAGCGATTCCCGCGTCGTCTTCGTCGACGAGTGCCCCGACGGTCTCGTCGAGGCCGTCGAGCGACGCGGTTTCACGACCGAGACGTGCGCGGACCTCGACGCGGTGGTCGAGGGCCTCGACGCCGTCGACGGCGTCGTCTTCTGCGGCGACATCGACACCGAACTCGTCTCGCGCGTCCGGAACCGAATCGGCGTGATACCGGTCTTTTTTCTCGCCCGTGACGGACCCCAAGGCTCCGCCAAGTCCGCCCACGGGAACGGAGCCATCGTCATCGACTACCCGAAGACGGAGAAGGCGGTTGCCGCGGTCGCCGCGCGAATCGAGCGCGCCATCGAGTTCTCCCGGTGGGCGTCGAGCGAGCGGGACTCGGACTCGCTGTACCGGACGGTCGTCGAGCAGAGCCACGACGCCATCTTCATCGCGCAGGACGGCGACTTCCGGTTTTGGAACCGCCGGCTGACCGAACTCACCGGCCGGAGCGACGACGAACTCGCCGAGACCGCGCTCTTGGACGTCATCCACCCCGACGACCGGGAGAAAGTCAGGCGCATCTCCGAGACGCGGCGGCGGGGCGGCGACGCGCCCGTGAGCTACGAGGTCCGCCTCGTCGACGCCGACGGCGACGTCCGCGAGTGCGCGGCGAACGTCAAGGACATCGAGTACCACGGCTCGTACGGCGTGCTCGTCTCGATGCGCGACGTGACCGAACAGCGCGCCACGGAGGCGCAGTTCCGCGGCCTCGTGGAGCTGGCGCGCGACCTCGTGACCCTCGTCGGGACCGACGGGCGAATCAAGTACCAGAGCCCCTCGATCACCGACGTGCTCGGGTTCGAGCCCGGCGAACTGGTCGGCAGACGCGTCTCCGACCTGATTCACCCCGACGACTGGGAGCGCGTGGAGGCCGTCTTCGAACGCGCCCTCCGGACGGGGGCCGACGGGACCGAGGCCGTCCGGTACCGCCACCGCAACACCGAGGGGTCGTGGACGTGGCTCGAATCCATCGGAAGCAACCAGGCGGACACCTCGGTCGGCGGGTTCGTCGTCACCTCGCGGAACGTGACCGAGCAGCGGAGCTACGAACAGCGGCTCAAACGGTACGAAACCATCGTCGAGAGCATCGGGCAGGGCGCGTACGTGGTCGACGACGAAGGCGTCGTCCAGTTCATCAACGAGGCGGCGCTGTCGCGGACGACCATCCCCATGTCGGCGTTCGTCGGCCGGCACATCTCTGCGCTCCGCGACGCCGGGTATCTGGCCGCCGACCAGTACGAGCGCGCCCGGGCGGCCCTCGACGCCATCCTCGACGGCGAGAGCGACCGCGAGCGGTTCGAAATCGAGCTGTCGCTTCCGTCGGTGAACTACGTGGTCGAGTTCACCGTCTCGCCCATCCTCGGCGACGACGGCGCCGTCGAAGGCGCGGTGGGTATCTCGACGGACGTCACGGCGCGAAAGCGGTACGAACAGCGGCTCAACGCGCTCCACGCCTCGACCCGGCGGCTGACGGGCGCGACGAGCCGCGAGGAGGTCGCCGAAATCGTCCGCGAGGCCGCCACCGAGGTCCTCGACTACGGGATTAGCGGCGTCCTCCTGTACGACGAGTCGCGTGACGCGCTCGTCCCCGCGGCGTTCACCGACGAGGCGTGGGAGGTGTTCGGCGACGTGCCGCCGATTCCGCGGGGGACCGGCCTGACGTGGGAGGTGTTCGAGCGCGGCGAGCACAACCTCTACCGGGACGTGGAGTCGAACCCGAAGCGGTTCATCGTCGACGCCGGGGTCACAGAGGAACTCATCGTCCCGATTCCGGACCACGGCGTGTTCTTCGTCGCCTCCCTCGACGAGGGGTCGCTGGCCGACCAGCGCATCGCGCTGGCGAAGGTGCTGGCCGCCAACACCCGCGCGGTCTTGGACCGGGTCGAGCGCGAACAGCTGCTGCGTCGGCGCGAGCGCGAACTCGCCAGCCAGAACGAGCAGCTCGAATCGTTCGCGTCGGTCGTCTCCCACGACCTCAAGAACCCGCTGAACGCGGCGATGGGCTACCTCGAACTCGCCCGCGAGCGGTACGACGGCGACGAGTTGGACCGCGTCTCCGACGCCCACGAGCGGATGGCGGGCATCGTCGAGGACGTGCTGGCGCTCGCGCGAAACGGCCAGACGGTCGAGGAGGCCGAGCGGCTGTCGCTCGGGGCCGTCGCCGAGGAAGCGTGGACGACCGCCGCGAGCGACGCGCCGGAAGCGACGCTCACCGTGGAGGGCGACGTCGCGGTCGACGCCCACCGCGGGCGGCTCAGACAGCTCCTCGAAAACCTCTTTTCGAACGCCATCCGCCACGGCGGCGACGACGTGACCGTCGGCGTCGGCCCCCTCGCCGACCGCGACGGGTTCTACGTCGAAGACGACGGCCCGGGGATTCCGCCGGACGACCGCCCCCGCATCTTCGAGGCGGGCTACACCACGAGTTCGGAGGGGACCGGCTTCGGACTCAGCGTCGTCATGAGCGTCGTGAACGCCCACGGCTGGAGCGTCTGGTTCGTCGAGAGCGACGCCGGCGGCGCGCGGTTCGAAATCACGACGGAGAGCGACCGTTGACGGCCTCCGAAAGCGACCGCTGACGCCGCGAGAGTGTCGCCGCCGGCGGCAACACTAATTGGCGGTCGTCCGAACGGAGCGCCATGGAAACCCCAGACGAGACGACGGTCCGCGCGGTAGAGTCGTGTCGGGACGCGCTCCCGGAGACCGTCGACGGCGGGCGGGTGCTGTTCGGGTTCGACGGCTACATCGACCGCGTTCGGGAGTTCGTCTCCGAGCGGCAGTCGGCCGACGCCTACGAGCGGGTGCCGACGCTCGAAGCGTTCGCCGACCGCGTGAACGACTCGGTCGAAGCCGAGAGTTCGCTCTCGTTCGAGTGGATTCAGTCGAACGTCCGAACCGGCGGACACGTGAGTCACCTCGCCCGCGCGTTCGACCGAATCGGGTTCGAGCCCGGGGTCGTCGGCTGTCTCGGCGAGCCGGTCGAAGAGCCGTTCGTCGAGGAGTTCGGCCACCTCCCGCTGGAGACGCTCGGGTCGCCCGGCTACACCGACGCCGTCGAGTTCGACGACGGGAAGCTGATGCTCACCGAAATCGGCGCGCTGATGACGCTCGACTGGGCCGGAATCGAGTCGCGGGTCGGCCTCGACCGACTGGCCGAGCTGGTCGACGGGACCGAGCTCGTCGGGATGGGTTACTGGTCGGAGATGCCCGAGCTACCGGACGTGGCCCGCGGCCTCCGCGAGGAGTTGTGGCCGACGCTGTCGGACCCGCCGGAGACGCTGCTTTTGGACCCCGGCGACCTCAGAAAGCGGGAGCCCGAGGTGGTCGCCGCGGGCGTCGAACAGGTGTCCGCGCTGGACGACGCGGTGCGCGTCGTCGCGTCGGCGAACCGCTACGAGACGCGCTATCTCGCGCGGTTGGCGGGCGTCGAGAGCGACGACTTCGGCCGCGAGTCGCAGGCGGCGTTCGAGCACCTCGGCGTCAGTCGCTTCGCGGGCCACGGCATCGAAGCGGCCCACCTCATCGACGACGAGGGGGCCGCGACCGTCGGCGTTCCCCGGACGGACGACCCGGTGTTGACGACGAGTTCCGGCGACCACTTCAACGCCGGACTCGCGCTCGCGCACGTCCTCGACCTCGGCCGCGCGGAGTCGCTCGTCGTCGGCAACGCCGTCGCGGGACACTTCGTCCGAAACGGGTCGCCGCCGACGTACGACGAGGTCCGTGCGTTCGCCTCGGAGTACCTCGATTACTTCGACGCCGCTTAAATACCGATTGTCCACACAAGGGTCAGATATATTACTAGAATCAGCGTACCGATATGCGTCGGTGGCACCCCCCACACGGGCGCACCGCCGGAGAGACCGCAGGTCGCCTCCGTCGCGGTCCACTTTCGACACCACCGTGGCAATCCGCGCCCGGTTGCCACATCCCCACCACGGTCCCGTTCTGACGCGTCGTCGGCTCTTCACTCGGACCGCGAGTCGCGGTCGATGTCGTCGATATCGTCTATCGCCGAGCCGACGAGGTGTCGGAGCGCTCGCCGGAGTCGCTGTGAGAGCGCCTGTTCGGTGATGCCCAATCGGCTCGCGATGTCGTCGAGGCCGGTCTCTTTCGGCGTCTCGAAGTAACCCCGTTCGAAGGCGAGCCGAAGCGCCGCGAGTTGCTTTTCCGAGAGGTCGCTGTCGGGCGGGTGGCGCTCGTCGAGGCGGGCCGGTTCGACCCGGCGCACGTCGATATCGATGTCGCGGGAGAGACACGCGTCGTGGAACCGGGTCGTCAGCTCGTTCGACGCGAAGTACACCGACAGCGACCAGCCGTACCTCGTGCCGACCATCCGCCGGACGATGCCGTCGCACTCGCGAATCGCCGAGATGATGTCGCCCTCGTGAGTCGCCCACTCACAGCGGTAGAGCCGTCCCTCGGGGCCGTCGGAGACCGGCTCGAAACACTCGATGTTCACGTGGTCGTCGAGGAAGTCGTCGAGCTCCTCGCGGTCTCTCCCGCGGGCGACGAAGTAGGGAACCGGCTCGCCCGACACCGGGATACCGCCGACGAACGTGAGTTCGAATTCGGGGTCTTCGAGCGTCGCATCGGGGGACGCGCCGGCCAGCGGGTGACCGAGTTCGACCTCGTACCCGGTGTCGCGGTCGTCAGTCATCGCGGCGCGGAGACGGCGGCGTCGAAGACTGAAACGACGGTGCACGTTCGTATATCGAGTCTCACAAACAGAGAAAAATACGAGTGAGCGAAGGATATTTTTTGCGGAGACTCGGCCTTTCATAGTAAAGGCATTTAAAAACTAACCCCCCAGAATGGAGGGGTTCGGTCGGTCGTCATCGGGCGGCGCGTTCGTGTTAGTATTAAATCATTTCTGTCGAATCAGTCGAGGCGCACCGGGTCGTCACTGGGGCGAATCGCGACCGACACCTCGTCGCCGACGGCGAGGTCGTGGCCGGGACAGACGACCTTGGTCCCGAAGTCGGTTCGGGACGCGAATAATGACATTCCAGTCACACGAATTCCGTCGACGAGCACGTCGAAGTCGGCCCACGGAACGTCCCGGCCGGCGGTCCGACCGACTCGCTCGCCGAGGAGCGACAGGGATTGCCCGTCCGCGACCGGGGAGAGCGTGCCACCGAACCCGTAGTGGGCGAGGCCGCCGTCGAGGACGACGCCCTCGTCGCTGCCGAGGCCCACGAACTCGTCCGGTCCGACCCCCGCGTCGGCGCGGGTCGGGGCGTCGAGGACGACGAACGTCTCGGCCGTCTCGACGACGGTTCCCGTCCCGTCCCAGTCGAGCGGCGAGACGGTCACGTCGGTCGAAACCGGGAGCGACCCCCGGGCGCGGTGCTGATTCGCGTCCGCGGGGCGGAAGCCGAGGTGGACGTGGTTCGCGACCCACGGGGCGAAGAAGCCGGAGCGGACGAGCCGTCCCAGCGAGTCGCCGACCGCGACCTCGTCGCCCGCGGCAACGTCGGGTCGGACGTGGAGGATTCGCGCCACCAGTCCGTCGCGGGGGTCGTCGACGGCGTCGCCGAGCCAGTCCAGCCCGGTGGCCTCGGCGTCGACGTCGACGAGCACGAGGTACTCGTCGTCGTGGGCGTAGGGCTTGTCGGGCGCGCGGACGGTCCGCGTCTCGCGGACGACGCCCGCGACGGGCGAGCGGGCCACCGGGTCGTCGGCGGCGACGTAGAGGTCGATGGCACAGCCGCCGTCGTGGGCGGGGTACGGCGAGTTGTAGAGCGAGAAGCGCTCGAAGCGCGAGAGCATCGACCGCGGCAGTCGCAGCATGGTCGTCGGGACGGGACGGGTGTTCTTAGGTACGTCGGGGTGCTTCCTTCGGGCATGCGCGTCATCCGCGGCCGCGGGCCCGACCGAGACGCAGACCGGGCGGTCACCGCGGCCATGCTCCGCGAGGCGGGCGAAACGGGCGAACCGGCCTTCCGGGCGTGGACGCCGCACCGACAGCTCGCGTTCGGCAGGCGCGACACCCGCGCCCCGCGGTACGACGAGGCCGTCGCCGCCGCCGAAGAGCGGGGCTTCCCGGCCGTCGAGCGCTCCGTCGGCGGCCGGGCCGTGGCCTACACGGGAACCACCGTCGCGTTCGCACACGCGCTCCCGCTCGACGACGCCCGGGCCGGACTCGACGCGCGGTACGAGGCCGGAACGACCGCCGTCGTCCGCGCCCTGCGAACTCTCGGCGTGCCCGCGCGGCGGGGCGAGCCTCCGGAGTCGTACTGCCCCGGCGACCACTCGGTCCAAGCGGGCGGGAAACTCTGCGGCATCGCCCAGCGGGTCCGAAAAGAGAGCGCGCTCGTCTCCGGCGTGGTCGTCGTCGCCGACCGCGACGAAATCGCCGACGTGCTCGCGCCCGTCTACGAGGCCATCGAGGTCCCCTTCGACCCGGGTTCGGTGGGCAGCGTCGCCGACGCCGGCGGCACGGGAAGCTCAGACGCGGTCTGCGACGCCCTCGAAGCCGTCTTCGTCGGCGACGCGGAGACGCGAGTCGAGGACGCGGCGGACCTCGCGTGAGCGTCCTCAGCCACGACCGCCCGCGGGGCGACGCACCCGGCCGCGGCCGCTCCCCGAACCGCGACTACCCGAACCGCCGGACTTAGCACCCGGCGCGTCGCACCCCCTCGTATGCGAATCGAGAACGCGACGCTGGCCGACGGCCGCGTGGTCGATGTCCGCGTCGAGGACGGGACCGTCGAGGCGGTCGGCGACCTCGACCCCGTCGCCGACGAGGAGACCGTCGACGCCGAGGAGAACCTGCTTCTGCCGGGCGCTATCGACGTGCACGTCCACTTCCGCGAACCGGGATTCGAACACAAGGAGACGTGGGAGACGGGCGCGCGGAGCGCCGCCGCGGGGGGCGTGACGACCGTCGCCGACCAGCCGAACACCGACCCGACGACGACCGACGGCGCGGGCTTCGACGCGAAGGCCGAGCGCGCCGCGAAGTCGTGTATCGACTACGGCATCAACGGCGGCGTCACCGCCGACTGGGACCCCGACAGCCTCCTCGACCGCCCGCTTTTCGCCCTCGGCGAGGTGTTCCTCGCCGACTCGACCGGCGACATGGGCATCGAGGCCGACCTGTTTTCCGAGGCCGCGGAGCGCGCCGGCGAGGCGGGCGTGCCCGTCACGGTCCACGCCGAGGACGCCGACCTGTTCGACGAGTCCGCCATCGAGGGCGACCTCGGCGGGGTCGGCCGCGACGCCGACGCCGACGCGTGGAGCGCCTACCGCACCGCCGAGGCCGAGGCGGCCGCCGTCGAGCGCGCCGTCCGCGTCGGCGGCGAGACCGGCGCGCAGATTCACGTCGCCCACACGAGCACGCCCGAGGGCGTCGACGCCGCCCGCGACGGCGGCGCGACCTGCGAGGCGACGCCGCACCACCTGTTTCTGTCCCGCGACGACCTCGCCGAGTTGGGCACCTACGGCCGGATGAACCCGCCGCTGCGCTCCGAGGAACGCCGCGAGTCCATGTTCGAGCGCCTCGCCGACGGCCGCATCGACATGGTCGCCACGGACCACGCGCCGCACACCCGCGAGGAGAAAGAACAGTCGCTTCTCGACGCCCCGAGCGGCGTCCCCGGCGTCGAGACGATGGTTCCCCTGCTTCTCGGCGCGGTCGTCGCCGGCGACCTCACCGCCGAGCGCGTCCGCGACGTGGTCGCGGCGACCCCCGCCGAGGTGTTCGACCTGCCGCGCAAAGGCCGAGTCGAGGCGGGCGCCGACGCCGACCTCGCGCTCTACGACCTCGACGCCGCCCGCGAGATTCGCGGCGCTGACCTCCACTCGAAGTGCGACTGGACCCCGTTCGAGGGCCACACCGGCGTCTTCCCCGAGTGGACGATGCTCCGCGGCGAGTTCGTCTGGGACGGCGACGAGTTCGGCGAAGTCGCCGGCGAGAACGTTCGCGACTGACCGGAGACGGGAACCGACCGGGGGGCGGCCCGCTCAGAACCGCGCGGCCGCGACCTGCGCGCCTTTCCAGCCGACGCCGACGAGCACCGCGAGCGGCGCCTTCAGGACGACGAGCGAGACCGCCGACCCGGCGAGACCGCCGAGTCCGCCGAGCGCCGACGACGCGACGACGGTCGCGAGGAAGCCGCCCACGGCGAGGGCCGGCGAGACCAGCGCGTAGGCGAACAGCCAGCGCTGGTTGCGAGTGAACTCGACGCCGTAGCCCGGTCCCGGCGGGATGAGCAGGCCGCCCGCGAGGAGGACGAAGCCGACGAGTCCGAACACGAGGAGGAAAAAGCCCGCGAGTCCGTGGACGAAGCCGTCGCTTCCGGGCGGCGGTGGGGGCATCGTGACGGCGGTCCGCCAGACGAACGCGAGGAGCGCGGCCCCGACACCGGCGACGGGAAGTTGGAGCGAGCCGAGGACCGCGCGGAGCGACCATCGCATCGGGCCGACTGTCGGCGGGGAGACAGATAGCAGTTCCGTCGCGGCCGGGGCGTCGGCCGGGAGTCGGACGACCCCGATGCAAGCGAATCCTTTTCCCGTCCGACACCCCGAGGGAGTGACACGCATGACCGACGAGCAGACGCCGCCCCGAGGTCGCGGCCCGAACGCGGACGAACCGCACGCACTCACGGGACTGCTGTCGTTCTGGGAGACGGTCGTGGAGGACGCCGAGGCGACCGCGGCCGAGTACGAAGACGAGGGCTGGGAGACGCTCGTGCTCCACCCGGGCGACGTGACGGTGCTGCCGCCGGCGAACCTGCCCGAGGCGACGGAGCGCGTCGGCTTCGACGTGCTCGTCCCCGGGAGCGAGTTCGAGTCGCTGTCGACGTGGGTCGAGTCGGCCGCCTTCGACCGCTACGACGTGTACCGCGCCCGCGAGGACGACACCGTGTTCGTCGTCTCGGTCGTCCAGGACGCCGCGGCGTCGAAGGCCGTCGTCGTCCCGCTGTACTACGGGCTGGACAAAGTGGACGCGATGGCGACGAAGGCGCGAGAACGGGGCGAACTGCGCCTCTACGTCCGGCCGGTCGAGGCGGACCGACGCGTCGAGTTAGTCCAGTCGGAGCCGGACCCGCTTTTCCCCTGACTCCGAGTCGGCGCGGAGTCGGCTCTGAACCGACCCCGGCCGCGAGGGCTCACTCCTCGTCCGACAGCTCTTCTTGTCGCAGTTCCGTGCTCGCCTCGCGGACCTCCCGCATGACGCTGGAGATGCGCTCTTCGGCTTCGAGTTCCTCTTCGACCGAGAGGTCGACGCCCTCGACTTCGAGCAGGAACTTGGCGATTTCCGTCACCTCGTACATCATCTCGTCGAGTTCCTCGGCCGTGAAGAAGCCCGACATCGCGCCGTAGAGGAACGTCGCGCCCGACTTCCGGACCTTGTCTCGGAACGCCGAGCGGGCCTGATTGACCGCCTGCGGGGTGTAGGTGTCGGTCATGAAGGGGACGAGCTCGGGGAGGTTGTTCCCGATTTTCGTCATCTCGACGCCCGTCTCGGTCCGGAAGTCGGCGCAGAGTCGCGCGATGGCCCACTCGCGGGCCGTCACGTAGGTCCGCTGGCGGAGGAAGTCGTTGACGCGGTCGTACTGCGCGCCGTCGACTTTCTTGAACCGGGCGTACTTCTGTACGTCCTCCGGAACAGCGTCTTCGACGTCTTCGGCGTCGGAATCTGCACCGTCGGCGTCGGCCTCGGGGTCGGCCGCGTCAGCGTCGGCCGGGCCGGCCTCGGCCGCGTCGGCGGCCTCCGCGTCCGTCGGTTCCGCGTCTGTCGTCTCCGCAGTTGCCGTCGCCGCGTCTGCCGCCGTTTCGTCCGCCTCCGCACCCGGGTCCGCGTCGGCGCGAGTCGCCTCCTCGGCGTCGCCCGCGCCGGTCTCGAACTCGTCGGACTCGTCTGTCATACCGCGGGCTACCGCGGCACGGCCGAAAAGGGTTCCGCGACGCGCGGTCCCCCCGCCGGCGGGGGTGTCGCCCCCCGATTCCGGGCAAGGGTTTTCTATCGCGACCGCGAGATTGGGAATCATGAAGGTACTGCTCGGAATCGGTGGCAGCGACGATTCCATCCGAGCGCTCGAAAAGACGGTCGAACGGACGGCCAACGTGGACGACGACCTCACGGTCGCCATCGTCGACAACCCGTCGGTCGAGCGCTCGCGCGAGGACATCGAAACGCGGGTGACGGAACTGCTCGACGAACGGGGCGTCGAGGCGACCGTCCGCCTGCTCGACGGCGACGCGGGGAGCGCCCTCGTGGACCTCGCCGAGAACGAGGGGTTCGACCAACTGGTGCTCGGCGGCGGCGAGACGAGTCCGATGGGGAAGATACAGATCGGTAGCATCGCGGAGTTCGTCCTCTTGAACTCCCACGTGACCGTCACCCTAGTACGATGAGCGACCGAACGTTCTCCGACGCCGTCGCCGACCCGTACGACGCGCCGCCGCTGTCGTTCACCGACAGGGAAGACCGCACCATCGAGGTGCGCGCCTACGACGGCTCAGACGAGGAGATGGAGGCGCTCGTCGAGATGTACGACGCGTTCGACCCCTCGGACCGCGCGCAGGGCATCCCGCCGGGACGCGAGGACCGCATCCGCGACTGGCTGGAGAACATCCTCGACGAGGACTGCCTGAACGTCATCGCGTGGGACGGCGGCGAGGTGGCCGGTCACGCGACGCTCGTCCCCGACGGCGACGCCTACGAACTCGCCATCTTCGTCCACCAGACGTACCAGCGCGCCGGTATCGGCACGCGGCTCATCAAGGCGCTGCTCGGCTACGGCCGAGTGTCCGGCGTCGAGAAGGTGTGGCTCACGGTCGAGCGCTGGAACCGCGCGGCGGTCGGGCTCTACCAGACCGTCGGCTTCGAGACGAGCGACGCCGAGAGCTTCGAACTGGAGATGACCATCCGGCTCGCCGAACCCCCGGACGAGGAGGGCGGCTGAAGGCGGCAGACCACGGCGACCTGCGACTCAGACCGAGAGCACGGGCTGGCTGGCGTACAGGAGAACGTACTCGGCGGCCTTGGCGAGCACTTCGCCGGGGTCGCCCGAGACCGGCTCTCGGGGCACGACGATGAAGTCCGCGTTCAGCTCTTCTGCGGTGTCGAGGACGACGCTTCCGGGGTGGCGGAGCTTGCTCGTCCGCGAGAAGCCGTAGGCGACCGACGAGGTGACCGGGACGTCGGCCTCGTCGGCGAGGGCCGAGACCGTGTCGGTGACGGCCTTGCTGTCCTCGGCGACGGCGTCCTCGTCGACGACGCCCTGCTCTATGGCGCGGACGACGTCCTCGCCGAGGACGTGGACGGCGTGGACCGCGGCGTCGTACTCGGCCGCGACGGCGGCGGCGTACTCCGCCGCGCGCGTCGCCTCGTCGCTTTGGTCGACCGGCACGAGAACGAGGTCGATAGAGAGCGGGCGCGGTGACATGTCCCCACCTGCGTCGGGCGACGACAAAAAACTCACCCCACGGTCCCGACGGTCGGTCGTCCCAGACTGGTTTTATGCCGCCCCACTGTGAACCCGTAGGCATGTTCGACACCATCGTCATCGCCACCGACGGCTCGGCGAGCGTCCGCCGGGGGGTCCGCGTCGCGGTCGACCTCGCAGAGCGGTTCGACGCGTCGGTCCACGCGCTGTACGTCGTCGACGCCGGCGACGTGGAGACCGCGCCGGAGCGACTCCGCGACGAGATGCGCGACGCGCTCACCGAGCGCGGCGAGGAGGCGCTCGCCGAGGTCGAGGCCGCGACCGACCGCGACGTGACCCTCGCGGTTCGAGAGGGCCGCCCCGCCGCCGAGATTTCGAACTACGCCCGCGAGGTGGACGCCGACGCCGTCGCCATGGGCACCCGCGGCCGCCACGGCGAGAACCGCTTTCTCATCGGGAGCGTCGCCGAGCGCGTCGTCCGGACCTGTCCGGTGCCGGTGCTGACGGTCCGCCAGTTGGAAGAGGGGACGACGGACTCCTTACTGAGCGACGAGGCCGCCTGAGCGGGCTGCGGGACTCGGTTCGGTCGCGGGCCGCGAGCCGTTCGACGCGGTCGCCGCCGACGGAATCGGGAGGAGTTTTCCCCGTCGCGCCCGAGTTCGGCGTATGGAAGACGAGCTCATCGACAGTTCTCAGCTCTCGCTCCCCCGCAAGTCCGTGCTCCCCGGTGCCGGATTCTTCTACCCCGACTCGTTCGACGAGGAACGCGCCGAAGAGCGCGCCAAGGAGAAGCTCGAAGACGCGTCGGTCGCGGTCGTCACCGACACCGACGCCGACGGCCTCGGCTGCGTCGCCCTCCTCCGGGAGGCCTACGACGCGGCCCTCGACGTGGCCGACTTCGAAGCGCGAATCGAGGAGAAACTCAGCGACGAGGACGAGGACGAAGACGACGAGGAGGAAGAAGAGCGACCGAAGTCGCCGGTCGCGCTGATGGGGTCGAGCCCGTACTCGCTCGAAGACGACCTCCAGCGCGTGGCCGACTACGCCCCCGAGGGCGTCGAGGTGTACGTCTGTGACCTCTGTCCGGACAAGTTCGAGTACGTCGAGGAGGAACTCGCCGCGCTCGTCGAGACGGCGGGCGAGATTCACTGGTACGACCACCACCAGTGGAAGCCGGAGGTCGCCGAGGCGGTCCGCGAGGCCGGCGTCGACCTCGTCGTCGGCGAGTCCGACGAGGAGTGTTCGACCGACGTGACGCTCCGCGAACTCGACTACGAGTTCGACGAGCGCTTTTCCGAACTCGCGGCCGTCACCCGCGACCACGACCTCTGGCTGAACGAAGACGAGCGGAGTCAGGACCTCGCGGACTACGCCTACTGGACCTCGAAAGAGGAGTACGTCGCCGTCGTCGGCGCGTACGGCGCGGACCTCCCGCCGGTCGTCGAGGAGTACATCGCCCACCGCCGCGTCGAAAAGGAGAACCTCATCCAGGCCGCCGTCGACCGCGCCGAACTGAAGACCGTCGGCGACTGGACGGTCGGCGTCACCTACGGCCGGTGCTCCCAGAACGAGGTCGCCGACGCCCTCCGCGAGGCGGGCGCGGACGCCGCGGTCGTCGTCAAGCCCGCCGGGAGCGCCAGCATCCGCGGCTCCGACGACTTCGAGCGCTGTCACGAGGTCGCCGACCTCGTCAACGGCGGCGGCCACCCGAAGGCCGCCGGCTGTAAGCCCGACATCTACGACGACATGCTCGACTACGCCCACCACTGGACGACGCAGGGCGCGACGACGAAGCGCGTCATCCTCCGGGCGTTCGAGCAGGTCGCAGACGCGGTCGCGGAAGCGGAAGCCGAAACCGACGACGAGGACGAGGCGGACGACGAAGGCGTCGAGACCGAGCGCTAACGACGAACGCGACTCCGAAACCGACTCCGAAGCGGAAAACCAGCGTCGAAAAACGGGGGTCGATTACGCGTCGTCGACGACCCAGCGGTCGGAGTACGTCGTTCCGCAGGTACACTTGGCGTAGGCGTGGACCACGTCGCCCTCCTCGTAGATGCCGCCGACCTCCTCGTTTTGCGCCTCGGCGAACGAGAAGATGAACTTGACCTCGTGGTTCTCGTCGGCGGCCGCCTCGGGGCAGGTGCCGCCGCTGAGGTCGTCGTCGATGTCGCCGTCGTTGCCCATGGCGGTCTGGGCGAACTCCATGGCGTCCATGCCCGTGCCGGCCGCGAAGGCCCGGCGGCCGTCGTCGCCGGGGACGACGAGGACGTAGCCGTTTTCGACTTCGACGCCCATGTTCGGGAGCTTGCCCTGGCTGTCGAGGTACTCGTGGGTGAGATAGAGCGCCACGTCGTCGAGGCGCTCGCCTGCGAGGTACTCCGTTACCTTGCTCATACCCCGCCTAGGGCGGTCGGCGCGTAAAAGCGGCGTGTCTCGGAGTGCGACCGGTCACTCGTCGGACAGGCCGAACTTCTCGGCGATGCTCGAAAGCGAGTCGTTCGGCCGCTCGGTGACGCGGTACACCTGCCTGACGCCCGGCACGCGGAGGCCGTACTGGTAGCCGTCGTCCAGTTCGTCGAGTTCGACGGCGTCGCCGTCGGCCCGGTCGTGTTCTCGGCACCACTCGACGAGCCGATTCTCGCCGTTGTTCGGGGTGCGAGCGAGGCGCTTGTTGTCGTACGCGCCGCGAATCACGAGTCCCGAGGCGTCGGCCGAGAGGCGGGCGTGGTAGGCGGTGCCGTCGAGGTGGAGCCGAACGAAATCGCCGTCTTCGGCGGTCACGTCGTCCGGAACGCGCAAGCAGGGGCGACGGGTACCGCCGCTCCGGGCGATGTTCGCGCGGAACGTCTGGACCGACGGATGGTCGGAGGGCAGTTGCTCTGGCACGGGAAAGAGAGGAGTGAGACGGCGTTATTCGTCCGCTTCTTCGTCGTCGCCCTCGCCGAAGGCGGCGGCGACGTCGCCCTCACCGGAGACGACCTTCGCGTTGATCTGGACGGTCTCACCGGAGACCTCGCGGCCGCGGACGGTGACGCGCTTGCGCTCGCCGTCGCGGGACGGCTTGTAGCCGATGCCGTCTTTGGCGAGGATTTCCTTGAGCGCGCCGCCGGGCACGTCGGGGTGCATCGGTCGGCCGGCCTTGTCCGAACCGCCCGTCAGTTCGAGCGTGAATCCGTCGAGACCGACGGCCGCACCGTCGACCTCGTCACCGAGGTCGCGGCCGAGGAATCGGTTTGCGTCCTGTCCTTCGACGTCGACTTGGTAGGTCGCACCGGTGTCGGGGTCGGCGACGACGACCATGAATTCTGCCATGCGCGGATGAAAACGGTCGCGGATAAAAAGTACGTCGAAAGCGCGTCTCGGGACCGTACCCGCCGAATCGGGGCGAAACGGCCGAATTCGGCGGCGTCAGGGAGGAACGACACGTACTGGTAAGAGTTAACACCTGACACGACGTACACCGTCTCATGAGCAACGATATCACCACTCGTGAGCCTGCAGACCTCGTCAAAGCCAAATCCAGGGCGCTGGTCGGCCCCGAACCGACAGACCTCGTCGAGCGCCCCCCGACGGAGTTGGTCGAACGCCGGACCGACGCGCTCGTCGAGCGCCGGACGGAGATGTTAGTCGAGGCCGAGCCGACGACGCTCGTCGAGCGCTCGTGGTACGAGTGTACCGCCTGCGGCCACCGCTCGGGACACGGCGTCTACGAGCAGGTCTGTCCGCGGTGCGGCGGGTCGCTGAAGAACATCGGCGTGGCCCAGGAGTGACCCCTCAGACGACGTATTCGGTCTCGTCTCCGCCCGTCTCGCCTTCGGCCTCCGCTTCCTCGATGGACTCCCAGAGCGAACACCAGTCTGCGGGGTCGACGTAGCCCTCGACTTTCGCGCAGGCACCGAAGCCGTCGCCGTTCTTGTCGGGGATGTACTCCGCGCAGTTGCCGCAGTCTCGTCCGGCCTCGGTGAGGCCCGCCTCGACGGCGTCGTCCGCCTCCTGGAACTTGACCGCCTCCTTCGTGAACAGGTTCTCGGGGTCCCGCTGTTCGTTCGCCTGCGAGAGCGCCGTCCGGTAGGCCTCCGGAACCGGGCCGTGTTCGAACTCCTCCGCGGAGACCCCCTCGGGACGCTCCTCGTCGTGGTCGTCGTCCGACTCCTCTGCCGTCGTTGTCGTCTCCGTCTCCGTCTCCTGTTCGCCGCCACCACCGCCGAGGCAGCCAGCGACACCCACTACCGCACCACTCCCCACCAGTTCGAGGAATCGCCGCCTCGTTCGGCCGAATCGCGCCATAGCCGACAGCTACGTCCTCAGACCGTTTTAGTAAGCGCAGAGTTACCGTTGGACATGGTATCTTAACCGTCTCAACCCCGGCGGACGGCGGGTTCAGAATCCGTCGCTGTGACGGCTCAGAACCCGTCTTCCCAGCGGAACGTGCCGTTCCGCTGGACGACCTCGCCGTCGACTTCGATGCGCGAGTCCTCGCTCATGTCGGTGATCATGTCCACGTGGACCGCGGACTGGTTGCCGTCTTCGCCCTCGGGGAGACACGCGCCGTACGCCCGCCCGACCGCGAGGTGGATGGTGTCGCCCATCTTCTCGTCGAAGAGGATGCTGTCGGTAAAGCGGTCGATACCGCGGTTCATGCCGATTCCGAGTTCGCCGAGGCGGCGCGCGCCCTCGTCGGTGTCGAGGATGCCGGCGAGCGCGTCCTCGCCCGTGCCCGCGGAGAAGTCGACCACTTCGCCGCCCTCGAACGTCAGGTGGACGTTCTCGACGCGCTGGCCCTCCAGCGTCATCGGCACGTCGAAGAACACCTCGCCCTCGACCGCGTCCTCGACGGGCGCGGTGAACACCTCGCCCGACGGGAGGTTGTGGGAGTCGTAGGCGACGGAGGCCGCGGAGTTGACCGCGGTGCGGCCCTCGATTGACATCGTGAGGTCGGTGTCCGCCTTGACGATGCGGACCTCCGAACCGGCGTCGAGCACGTCTTTCATGTTCGCCATCTCGTCGGCGAGTTCCGACCAGTCGCGGAGAATCGCGTCGTAGACGAAGTCGGCGTACTCCTCGAACGACATGCCCGCCTGCTGGGCCGCCGCGCGGGTGGGGTGGACCGTCGAGACCCAGTCGGTGTCCATGCGCGCCTCTTTGACCTCGCTCGTGGCGCGGCCGTAGGCCTGCCGCGTCTCGATCGGCACGTCCGCGGTCGCCGCCGTGTTGCGGGTGCCGCCGAGGAAGAGCACCGAGTCGGCGGCCTCGTAGAGGGCGAGTTCGTGTTCGGGGAGGTCGAAGTCGCCGTCGTGCGCGCGGAGGTACGCCCGCTGGACCTCCTCGGAGGCGTAGGTCGTGACGACGCTCGCGCCGCGCTCGCCGAGGGCGTCGGCGACGGCGACCGCGAGGTCGTGGGCTCCCTCGCCGACGGAGACGACCACGTCGTCGCCGGCCTCGATTCGCGCGCTCCAGTCGACGAGCACCGCGGCGTGCTCGTGGATGCGTTCGTCCATACCCGAGCCTCGCGCGCGGCGGTAAAAACGTCGGCGTCTGCGGCCGCGACGCCGCCCGACCGCGGCCCCGAAAGCGGTGATTTCGGCGAACGGACCGAGCGTTACAGAACGCTTATCGCCCGATATCTGCCATCATCTCCCGTGACTTCCATCGCACTCGCCACCGCCGAGGACCTCCCGGGACTCGTCGACGACGACGCCTCGTTCCTCGCGGCGCTCCGGGAGCGTGACGTGGCGGCGGAGCCGGTCGTCTGGTCCGACGAGTCGGTCGACTGGAGCGACTTCGACGCCGTGGTCGTCCGGTCGATTTGGGACTACTACCGGCATCCGAGGGCCTACGCCGCGTGGGTCGACCTCCTCTCCGACGCCGACTGCGCGGTGTGGAACCCGCCGACGACGCTCGACTGGAACAGCCACAAGTTCTACCTGCGCGACCTCGCCGACGCCGGCGTGTCGACGCTGCCGACCGAGTACGTCGAACGCGGCGGCGACGTGTCTCTCGAAGCCGTCTTCGAGACGCGAGGGTGGGACGAACTCGTCGTCAAGCCCGCCGTGAGCGCGGGCGCGTTCGAGACGAGACAGTTGAGTCGCGCGGAGGCCGCCGACGTCCAGCCGTGGGTGGACGACCTCGTGGCAGAAAAAGACGTGTTGGTTCAGGAGTTCGCGCCGGACATCGAAGACGGCGAGTGGTCGCTCGTCTTCTTCGGCGACGAGTTCAGCCACGCGGTGGTCAAGCGCCCCGAGCCGGGCGACTACCGCGTCCAAGAGAAACACGGCGGGAGCGTCCACGTCGAGGAGCCGAGCGAAACGCTGCTCGATAACGCCCGGCGCGTCGTCGACGCCGTCTCGGCCCACCTCGGCGGCGACCCGCCGCTGTACGCCCGCGTCGACGGCGTGGAGCGCGGCGACGACTTCCTCCTCCTCGAAGTCGAACTCATCGAGCCAGAGCTCTTCTTCCGGACCGACGACGCCGCCGGCGACCGATTGGCCGAGGCGCTGTTGGCGCGGCTCTGAGCGGTCGGTACCGTCGGCGGAACGGTCGGTCTCGGCGGCGACCGCGCACGCGCCAAACCACAACCACTACCACCCCCCGCGGACGATGCCGACGCATGCAATTAGGCGTCATCGGCCTCGGCCGGATGGGGCGCATCGTAGTCGACCGAGTGCTCGATGCCGGGCACGAGGTCGTGGCCTTCGACCTCTCGGCGGAAGCCGTCGCGGCGGCCGCCGACGCGGGTGCCGAACCCGCGGACAGCGTCGCCGACCTCGTCGACCGGCTCGGCGACGACAAGCGAATCTGGCTCATGGTCCCCGCGGGCGACGCGGTGGACGCGACCCTCGACGACCTCGACCCGCATCTCGACGGGGACGACGTGGTCGTCGACGGCGGCAACTCCCACTTCGAGGAGTCCGTGCGGCGCGCCGAGGCGTGCTCGGCGGCCTACCTCGACTGCGGCACCTCCGGGGGCCCCGCCGGTGCCGAACTCGGCTTCTCGCTCATGGTCGGCGGCCCGCAGTGGGCCTACGACGAGCTGTCTCCCGTCTTCGACGCCGTGGCGACCGGCCCCGCCGGCCACGGCCACATGGGCGACTCCGGCTCCGGCCACTACGTGAAGATGGTCCACAACGGGGTCGAGTACGCGCTGATGCAGGCGTACGGCGAGGGCTTCGAACTGCTCGCCGAGGGCCGCTACGACCTCGACCTCGAATCGGTCGCGCAGACGTGGAACAACGGCGCGGTCATCCGCTCGTGGCTTCTCGAACTCTGCGAGGAGGCGTTCCGCGAGGAGGGAAGCGACCTCGGCGACGTGGACGACCACGTCGCGGGCGGCTCGACGGGCACGTGGACGGTCCAGGAGGCGCTCGAACAGGAGGTCCCGGTCCCGCTCATCTACCAGTCGCTCGCCGAGCGGTTCGGCTCCCGCGCCGACGACCGCTTCTCCCGTCGCCTCGCCAACCGGCTCCGGTACGGCTTCGGCCGCCACGAGGTCGCTCGGAAGGACGACTGACGGGGTCTGACGCGGCCCCCGTCGGCGCGAGCGCGATACCGGGGGCGGCCTCGATATGATACCGAGGGCCACCTCGATATTGTGGGAACCCGCGTGAGACCCGCGTCTCGGCGGTGAAATCGACCGCCCGCGGGTGCCGCCACAATCACAATTTCCTTAACCCCTCCCTCCATATCCGCCGGTATGGCAGTCATCAGTCTGGTGGGTGTCGGGGCCGGATTGGTCCTGGTACTCCTCGCCGTCGCCCTGCACTACTCGAAGGGCACCGGCTGGGAGCCGACCGCCGACATCACACAGGAAGTCCTCGAACGCCGCGCGGCGACCGTCGCAGAGACCGACTTCCCCGAGCCGATGAACCGTTCCATCGGCGGGGGCGGCGGCGTCGCCGCGGTCGCGGGCGGCGAAGAGGGCGCCGAGCTCGAAGGCGAGGAGGCGGAAGAAGAGCCGAGCCCCGCCGACATGCCCGAAGACGAAGTCGAGTACTTCGAAGTCGAGTTCGTCAAGCAGGGCGAGACCATCGAACTGGCGAGCAACGAGACGGTGCTCGACCAGGGTGAAGACGCCGGGATGGACCTCCCCTATGCGTGCCGGCAGGGTTCCTGTGTCTCCTGTGCCGCGAAGATTACCAACGGCCCGGCCGAGGAGTACATCACGCACCACACCCAAGAGACCCTCTCCGACGAGGAGATGGACAACGGCTACACGCTCACCTGCGTCGCCTACCCGAAGGCCGACTTCGCCATCGAGACCGGCGAAGCGCCGTAACGCGACGAACCGCAACCACCCACCGTTTCTCTCGACGCCACCCGTTTCGGTGAGCCGCGCCCGTCCCGTTCGGCCCCGAGGTTCGCGGTTCGCGGTTCACGGTTCGCGGCTGTCGCCCCCGGTCGCTCCCGCTTGTCGGCGAGGCGAATCCGAGGGGCGAAGACGCCTATCGACGCTTTCAAACGGTCTCCGCGTGTCTCACCTGTTCAGTGTCCCTCCCCGAAGGAGGTTCCCTCACCGAAGGCGACCTCAAACGGCCGATGTTCGAACTGGCGTGGCCCATTATCGTCACCGAACTCCTCCAGGTGGCGTACAACCTCGCCGACACCGTCTGGCTCGGTCGGCTCTCGACCGACGCCGTCGCCGCCATCAGCCTCGCGTTTCCCCTCATCTTCCTGCTCATCTCCGTCGGCGGCGGCTTCACCGTCGCCGGGAGCACGCTCGTCGCCCAGTACACCGGCGCGAAAAGCGAGGGCTCCGCCGGGACCGTCGCCGGGCAGACGCTCACGTTCATCACCGTCATCGCCGTCGTCGTCGGCGTTATCGGCTTTTTCGCCACCGACGCGATGCTCGGCGTCCTCCCGAGTTCGGAGGCGACCGCCGGGCAGGTCATCCCCCTCGCCGGCGACTACATGCGCGTGTTCTTCCTCGGCCTACCGTTCCTCTTCGGCTTCTTCGTCTTCTCCGCGCTCATGCGCGGCTACGGCAACACCCGCGCCCCGATGGTCGTGATGTTCATCAGCGTCGTCATCAACATCGTCATCGACCCCGTGTTCATCTTCGGCTTCGACGCCAATCCGCTGTTTTCGATGCTCGGATTAGAGGGGCTTCAGGCGAGCCTCTTCACCGCCACGGGCTTTGACGGCTTCAAAGTCGCCGGCGCGGCGTACGCGACGGTCCTCTCTCGCGCCGTCGCCACCATCATCGGCATCTACGTCATCTTCGGGACGAGCGCCGGCCCCGACGTGCAGCTCGCCGACTTCCGCCCGCAGTTCGAGTACATCAAGAAAATCGTCGATATCGGCGTCCCGAGCGCCATCGAGCAGTCCGCCACCGCCCTCGGTTTCATCACCCTCACCGCGATGGTCGTCACGTTCAAGCCCGAGGTCGTCGCCGCGTTCGGCCTCGGCAACCGACTCACGTCGCTGGTGTTCCTCCCGGCGCTCGGCCTCGGACGGGCGACGAACACCATCGTCGGCCAGAACCTCGGCGCGCAGAAACCCGACCGCGCCGAGAGCGCCGTCTGGCTCGCCGCCAAGGTCGGCGCGAGCGTCATGCTCGTCACCGGCGTGCTCGCCTACGTCTTCGCCGAACCCATCGTCGCGTTCTTCCTCCAAACCGGGACCGCGTCGGCCGCCCAGACGATCGACCTCGGCGTCGAGTACATCCGCATCCGGGCGTTCGAATTCGGTTTCATCGGCGTCCTCCAGGTCGTCCTCGGCGCGTACCGCGGCGCGGGGAACACCAAGACTGCCCTCGGTTTCTCGCTGTTCGCGCTCTGGTTGGGCCGCGTGCCAATCGTCTACCTGCTTTCGTTCCAGTTCGGGTTCGCCGAGACGGGCATCTGGCTCGGGATGGCCGTCGGGCAGATTCTCGGCGCGATTGCGGCCACGGCGTGGTTCACCCGTGGCACGTGGAAACACAGCGTCGTCGACGCCGACGCGACCGGAACGTAATCGGCCGCCGGCGTGGGTTCCACAACGGTTTTACGTCGGTGTCGTGTAGCTCTCTCCGCTGAGGGCCCGTAGCTCAGTGGACAGAGTGCTTGGTTCCGGACCAAGATGTCGCGGGTTCAAATCCCGTCGGGTCCGTACAGTTCTGGAACGCTTTAGAACCAAAGAGCGGGCTCTCTACCCGTCGAATCGCATATTTTCCTGTCGACAGATTTCGTCACGTAGCATGACGAACTCACTACAATCTTCAGAACACAAAGTACAGCAGTACACTCATTACATCAGTACACATATTTCACAGTATGCCCGTGAGCATCGACGACTTCGAATCTGGTGACCTTCCACGAGGGCCAAGCGTCCCCGAACAGGTGGTCACGTACCTCTACACTCACAGCGACCAAGCATTCACCCGCTCTGAGATTGCGACTGCCATCAGCGAGAACCCGAATACCGTCGGGACTGCACTCTCCCGCTTGAAGGACCGCAACCTCGTTCGCCACAAGGGAGAGTTCTGGGCAATCGCAGAGGACCAAGAGCGTGTCGCTGCCGCCTACGACCTCCACACCACGAGCGAGCGACTCAACGACGAAGACAGTGGCATCGACGCCGACGAGTGGGACTCAGTCGCTCCGGAGACACCACATCCGAGCGAACGAGACGAGGACCGACAGTAGATGCAGCCAGAGCGCGGAGACGTCGTCCGGAGTTCTGACCCCTTCAAACTCGGTGATGACAAGCAACGACCGTGGCTCATCGTCAACAACGACTCTCACCCGTTCGGTGGCCAGCAGTACATTGCGGTCGCTATCTCGACGAAAGAGTACGACGACTCACTCCCGCTCACCGATGGCCTCTGGGAAATCGGTGGTGTTCCTCGCGACTCGTTCGTCTCTCCGTGGGCAGTTCACTCACCTCGCAAAGAGGATTTCGTGGCGTGGCAGGGACGTCTCGAAGAGACGTTTGTCGACCGCGTCGTCGAGCAGGTTGAACAGTATCTGAGGTAGCCAGAACTGAGAGTCGCTAATCGCCAGACAACGAACCGATTAAACCAAATTCGTCACACACGATGACGCATTCCCTTCGGGTCCGTCATTTTCTAAAACCACATATTCAGTGCATAGAGGCCACAGAAGGTTCCTCGACAGTTGGACGAACGAACTACCGTAGATTTCGTTCGCCGAGAGGGAATGGTACCTATCGAACCAGACCGTATCGAGATACTCTACACCAACTCTTGGAAGACGAACAGGCCTGTACGCGTGGTTATTCACTCATCTTCCATTCACAGACCTTGTTCGAACGTTCCGTCACAGGCCATTTCACTCGACAAGCGATCTCGTCAACACTCGTGTTCTTCGGAACGTCGAAGTAGAGGACACCATTCGTCGTTTCTCCGGGGGCAAGCTCACGCGAGCCACGGAAGTATGGCATCTCGACCGGTTCACGCAGTCCACGTGCGAACCCACGGTTCGAATTTGAATCGACAAATCCGTTCCCTTCGACTTCGAACCAGTCTTTGTCAGGTTCTGAGATAGTCGAATCCGTCGGGTTCCACGCAGTTATCTCGAAGACAGCGAACGAACGCCTGTCGAGAGAGTGGTTTTCGAAGCCACTTCCGTTTTCGTCGACCCAGACCGTATCACTGACTGTCGGTTTGCTCACCCGAAGTTTGACACCATTCGGTAGCTCGTGAGAGCTTCCAAACTGTGCCTTCGTGGGAACGACGTGAGTCGTTTTCTCGAACGCCGGAGGCACTGCAATCGTTACGTCTTGAACCCCTTTTGCTGGGACCGTTCTTTCGATTGTCACCGTCTCACCAGGCTCAACTGTGGTATCAAGTACGCCGCCCGGTGCATTCGGCTCGGTGCTCCGTGCGACAGAGAACCGCTGGTTGAACAATCCAGCACTCCCACCGGTGTTCGTCACCGACACCGAGAACTCTATTGGGTCACCGTTAACGTGTTCTTCGGGGACATCGAGAGACGTGAGTTCCACATCTGGAAGCGAACTCGGGTCGACCGTTCCCTCCCAATACGCTTCCAAAGTCGACGACTGTGAATCGGAGAGCGAAATACGGAAATCCGTCGAGTCAGCCGGGACCTCGAAGAAAACCCAGCCCAACGCGGTGACGTTAGGATGCGCGTCTTCGGCTGTTTCGTAAAGTGTCCCACCGAGCGGGAACGACAGCGTCGGTTCACCACCCGGTTTCCCCTTCGGTTTGAGAGGCCGGTACTGGCTCCCACCGGTGATAAGTGCCAGAGAGTCACGGGAAGGGAGGTTGACGACCGACTCGCCTGTATTCGCTGACCGGACGTCAGCTAAGATCAAAGCGTTACCCGGCTCTGGGCTGATTGTGGTTCCATCGTCCAGCCGCGCTGCGCCGCTGAACCGAGCGGATGCAACCACAATGGTGGCACCATTGGACCGTGAGTACGACTCTCCGACCGAACGTTGTACTGGTCCACTCGCCTCAGGAGTTGGTGTCGCTTCCGTCCTAGACGATGCAGCGGACGAGTCAGTCTTCGTCGTACAACCAGCAGTCGATGCGAGTGCGAGCGAGGTGAGGAACGTTCGACGGTGCATAAACCGGGATGGTCCCGGTTTATGACTTAAACCTTCGCGCCGAAGCGACCTACTCGAACACGTCGAACACTTCCACTGCCTTGTACTCTTGACCCCACTCGGCCCCAGTCACTTCTTCGATGAGGCCGGCGTCTTCGAGATTATCGATGACGTTGTAGGCAGTTCCACGTGACACGTCGAGTTCCCGGACGATGTCGTTCGCCGTGAAGTACGGAACTTCGAGTAATTTGCGGGCGAATCTGTCTGTCGACGTGTTCCCCGCGTAGTCCGTCTCGTATTTCGATTGCAGTTCTTTGAGTGCCCACGTCCGGTCGTACGACTCTTCGGCCTGCGACCGAAGTGCTTCGAGGAAGAAGTCGATCCACTCGACCCACTCGCCCTGCTCACTCACGGCGCGCATCTTCTCGACGTACTCGACCTTGTTTCGGTTGAAGTAGGCACTCGGATAGATGTACGGACTCTCGATGTAGCCTTGGTCGACCAGATAGAGGATGATGACGAGTCGGCCGAGACGCCCGTTCCCGTCTGAAAACGGGTGAACCGTCTCGAAGAAGTAGTGGATAATCGCGGCGTCGACGAGTGGGTGGTACTCACCATTCATCCCAACGTACTCGACGAGTGAGGACATGAGGTCATCGAGAGACGATGCCGATGGAGGGATGAACGGGTCTTTGGCTGGGTTCGGACTGTTGAGCCGGACCATGTGGTCGCGGAACTCTCCGACGACGTCGCCCTCGTTACGCACGTCGTCGAGGAGCATCTCGTGGAGGTGTTTGAGCAGGTCGAGCGTGATTTCGCCACCGCCACCGACGTGGTCGATGCCGTACAGGAGCGCCTCCTCGTAGTTCAGGGCCTCACGCAAGTCCTTGCTTTGTGCCTCTGCATCGGCGCTGTCTTCGTGTTTCGTGTGGAATGCGGCGACGTCCTGGTAGTCGACTTCTGCACCCTCGATTCGGGCGGACTCGACTGCCTCGATTCGGATGAGCGTCGTGTACAGGACGGCCGCGAAGTCGACTGTCGAACTGATGCCGTCGACACGACCAATCTGGTAGGCTGCGTCGGCGACGAGGTCGTGTGTCTCGTCGGGGAGTTCGATTTTGGGCTCTGGCGGAAGCGGGTCTGGCGAGTAATACGGACGCGGATGATACTCGACGTACTTCCCCGGTGCCTCCTTCGGGAGCTTCTTCCTCCGCATTTCTACGCAGTACATGGGGTACCCATGTATAACTATTCATATACCAATTGAACAAGATCGGGATGAAGCCCGGTATGTACAGAGCAACCCGGGAAATTTGAAATAACAGTCGTTGATATCGGCCCTTGTAAAACTATTATTTAAACCACTAAACAAACAAACGTGTTCGAGTCACCCGTCGTCGACTAACAAGGAGACGATTTGACAACGAACCGTTCTGGCTGGGAGACAACTACCAACGTTCAGATTTCGAACGAAATGAATCCAAAAATGCGACCTGTCGGTCACGTTGAAAATGCGCCGTGCAGTCCCTCATTCGCCTGAAATCTAGACCCCGTTCGTCCACCGAACGAAAGCCCGTTGGGTCCGTACAGTTCTGGAACGCTTTAGAACCAAAGAGCGAGCGCTGTAGCCACCGATTTAGCATTTTCACCACCAACCGGTTTCGTCACGCACCATGACGAACTCTCCCAGCACGTCCTGCTCGGCGTCGGCGCAGTCGTGGGGTTGACCCTGTTCGCGTGGTTGCCATGGCTTCCGCGCCGGGTTCGGAGCGGGTTCGCGTCGATCGGCTTGATGACGTGTTCGGCCCTGCTCGTCTATTTTTCGGGGGGATACATCGAGGCGCACTTCCACTTCTTCGTCATCGTGGGCGTCCTCGCGGTGTACGAGGACTGGCTCCCGTTCGTCGTGGGCATCCTGTACGTCGCCGTCCAGCACGGCATCTTCGGCATGGCGCACCCCGAGGCGGTGTACAACCACCCGGACGCCATCGCCAACCCGATGGGCTGGGGGCTCGTCCACGCGGTGTTCATCCTCATGCTCGCGTCGGCGTTAGTCACGAACTGGTTGTCCGTCGAGCGTTCTCGGGAGGAGACCAGAAAGAAGATGCAGAGCCTCGAAGACAGCGAGGAGGCGAAGGCCGAAGTCGAGCGCCTAAACGAGCAGTTGGTGGTGCAAGCCGACGAACTCGCCGCGGCCATGGACGCGGTCTCGGAAGGGGATTTCACCGCGAACCCGCCCGAGAACACCGATATCGAGGCTATCGAAGCCATCAGCGACGCGTTCGTGGCGATGAAGCGCGACCTCTCATCGACCATCGTCGACCTCCGGGCGTTCGCGGCGACCGTCGAGCGGACGACGCGGTCGGCCCACGACGACGCGGAGACGCTCGAACGGACGCAACGACAGCTCGCGGCCGACGTGCGGGCGTTCGCCACAGACGTACGCGAACAGGCCCACGACCTCGAATCCACGACCGACGAACTGAGCAGCCTGTCGGCGACAATCGAGGAAATCGCCGCGAACGCCGACCAGGTCTCAGACGAAGCCAGTAACGCGGCGACGGCCGCCGACGAGGGCACGGGAACCGCGGCGGCGGCCATCGAGGCGATAGAGAACATCGAGCAGAGCGTCGACGAACTCGCGTCGCTCGTCGAATCGCTGGACGACCGGATGGACGACGTCTCGAAGAGCACCGACCTCATCGAGTCGATCGCCGAGCAGACGAACACGCTCGCGCTCAACGCGAACATCGAGACCGCCCGCGCTTCGGACGGAAGCGAGGGGTTCGCCGTCGTCGCGAACGAGGTGAAGTCCCTCGCCGACGAGACGCAGAACCACTCGGCGGCCATCGAGCGGACGATAACCGAGACGGTCGAGGACGTGGCGCGCGTGCAGGCGGAGATGAAACAGACGAAGGCGCAACTCGAAACCGGGCGGTCGACGACGACCGACGCCGCCGAGGCGTTCGTGGCGGTCTCGGAAATCGTCGAAAGCGTCGACATGTCGGTCAACGAGGTCGCCACGGCGACCGACGACGGCGCGCGGACGACCGAGGAAGTTGTCGACGCGATTATCGGCATCGCCGACCACTCGCGGGACATCGCAGAACAGAGCGACGCGCTGGCGAGCCAAGCCGAGTCCAGAGCGGCGACGATTTCGGAGATTCGAGCGCAACTCGACGACCTCAGGGGCCAGACCGGCGGCCTGCAAGAGCAGCTCGAAACGTTCGACTGCGAGGTTCCGTCCGGCGGCTGAGCCGGGTCGCGTCCGACGGCGTCCGGTCGAGTCGGGTCGGGTCGGGTCGGGTCGGGTCCGGTCGAGTCGGGACCGACGAACGACTGCCGACTCGCGTCTGCAGTCGCTCGGGGAGCGAATGCGAGAACGCGAGCAAAAAAGTCAGCCGGCGGCGGCGGTCGCATCCGCCGCGGGAACCGATTCCGCGCCTCAGCCGAGGGCGGGCGTCGCGGTTATTCGAGGTCGAAGCGGTCGTGGCTCATGATCTTGTGCCACGTCTCGACGAAGTCCTCGACGAACTCCGCTTCGCCGTCGTCGCCGCCGTACACTTCCGCGATGGCGCGCAGGCGGGAGTTCGAACCGAAGACGAGGTCGAAGCGAGTGGCCTCCCACTCGACGTCGCCCGTCTCGCGGTCGCGCACCTCGTACAGATACTGGTCGTCCGAGACCGGCTCCCACTCGTAGTCCATGTCGAGCAGGTTCACGAAGAAGTCGTTCGTGAGCGTCTCGGGCTCGTCGGTGAGGACGCCGAGGTCGGAGTCCTGGTAGTTCGCGCCCAGCGCGCGCATGCCGCCGACGAGGACGGTCATCTCGTGCGCCGAGAGGTCGAGCAGGTCCGCCTTGTCGACGAGCAGGTCCTCGGGGCGCTCGTCGGCGTCGTCCGCGATGTAGTTCCGGAAGCCGTCGGCGTCGGGCTTGAGCATCTCGAACGACTCGACGTCGGTCTGTTCCTGCGACGCGTCGGTCCGACCGGGCTCGAACGGCACTTCGACGTCGTAGCCGGCGTCGACCGCGGCCTGCTCGATGGCCGCAGCGCCACCCAGCACGATGAGGTCCGCGAGCGAGACGCGAGTGTCGTCGGACTGCGCGCCGTTGAAGGACTCCTGAATCCCTTCGAGGGTGCCGAGCACGTCGTCGAGCTGGTCGGGCTCGTTGACGTCCCAGCTACGCTGGGGTTCGAGCCGGATGCGCGCGCCGTTCGCGCCGCCGCGCTTGTCGCTGTCGCGGTACGTGGACGCCGAGGCCCACGCCGTCTTGACCAGCTGAGACACCGAGAGGCCCGAGTCGAGAAGTTCGGCTTTGAGTTCCTCGACGTCGTCCTCGTCGATGAGGTCGTAGTCGGCGTCGGGGATTGGGTCCTGCCACAGCATCGCTTCGTCCGGGACCTCGGGGCCGACGAGTCGGGACGGCGGGCCCATGTCGCGGTGGAGGAGCTTGTACCACGCCTTGGCGAACGACTCCTGGAACTCCGCGGGGTCCTCTTGGAACTCCTCGAGCACCGCGCGGAAGTCGGGGTCCTTCTTCAGGGCGATGTCGGTGGTGAGCATCATCGGGTCGACGAGCTGGTCGGGGAGGTGAGCGTCGGGCGCCGCGTCCGGAATCTTGTCCGCGGGCGACTCGTCGGCCGGCCGCCACTGCCACGCGCCGCCGGGGCCCTTGTGAGCCTCCCACTCGTAGTCGAGCAGGTTGTCGACGTAGCCCATGTCCCACTTCGTGGGGGCCTGCGTCCACGGCCCTTCGATGCCGCTTGTGATGGTGTCGGGGCCCTTCCCGGAGCCGAACTCGTTCTTCCAGCCGAGACCCTGTTCCTCGATGGGTGCCGCCTCGGGCTCGGCTTCGAGGTTGTCGCCGGAGTCCGCGCCGTGGACCTTCCCGAAGGTGTGGCCGCCGGCGATGAGCGCGACGGTCTCCTTGTCGTTCATCGCCATGCCGCTGAACGTCTGGCGGATGTTCTTCGCGGAGCCTTCGAGGTCGGGTTCGCCGTTGGGACCCTCGGGGTTGACGTAGATGAGGCCCATCACGGTGTTTCCGAGCGGCTCTTTGAGGTTACCCTCCTCGTCGAAGCGGTCGGGAGACGTCGTCTCCCACTCCTCTTCGGGGCCCCAACTGGGTGCCTTGTCGCCGACGTAGTCGTCGGCGCGGCCACCCGCGAAGCCGAACGTCTCGAAGCCCATCGATTCGAGGGCCACGTTGCCGGCGAGGACGATGAGGTCGCCCCACGAGAGCTGGTTCCCGTACTTCTTTTTGACGGGCCAGAGGAGTCGGCGCGCCTTGTCGAGGTTCACGTTGTCAGGCCAACTGCTGATCGGAGGGAGGCGCTGGTGCCCGCCGGAGGCGCCGCCGCGGCCGTCGTGCGCGCGGTACGTTCCGGCGCTGTGCCACGCCATTCGGATGAAGAGGGGACCGTAGTGACCGTAGTCCGCCGGCCACCAGTCCTGCGAGGAGGTCATCAGCTCTTCGAGGTCGGCTTTCACCTGCTCGTAGTCGAGCTTCTGGAACTCCTCTGCGTAGTCGAACTCCTCGCCCACCGGGTCGGTCTGTTGTGCGTTCTGGTCGAGGATTTCGAGTTTCAACTGGTTCGGCCACCAGTCATGGTCGGAGCCATTCATACGCCAACGGTTACCGCTTTTGGGTGATAAAATTGACTGATTTTGAATTAACTCTTGGTTATAGCCAAAGCAATCTTTTTACTTTATGAATAATTCTCGGTATGGCTCACTATTGGTAGGTAGACTATCAGTAAAACACAACTAGAAAGGCGGGTGACAGGTTGTGGCGCTCGGCGCGACCTCCTCCCGCCACTCGGCCGCCCAAGCGGAGGTGAAAGCGGGTGGCTGGCCGGAGGCGGCCGGTTTCGGGTCCTCGAAAGGAGTCCAACCGCACTGAGATACCCGAACTTCACTCGGATAATAAAAAAAAAACTACCACGTGAATTTGTGCGGCATTGAACAATACCGCCGCTGTATTCGCATGCACCATGGAAGATGGAGCAACGGCACTCTCGTTTGACACGCAACTTGCGGCTATTCAACACGTCGAACGGCGTCTACTGCTTCTCACGCTTCTCAGAGCGGGGCCCGACAGCACCGCGTTCGACGCTGACCACACACCTCCGGGAACCGACGTGCGGGAACTAAAACTACAGATGTACCACGTGCACCTCCCGAAGCTCGAACGGATGGGCCTCATCGAGCCGAACGGGAACTGGTACGACATCCGCAGAGGTCCGCGCTTCGACGATATCGAACCGCTGTTGCGCGTCATCGACGACCACCGAAAGAAACTGCCGGGCGACGTACTGTAGGCGTCGTCGAGCGAACCGACGTGCGAACGAACGGCAGCGCCGCTAGCGGATTACTCCGAGTCGCGGCCGAGCAATCCTTGGGACAGCAACCGGCGCGAGATGACGATGAGCCCGTTCTGGAATCCACTGCCGAAAATCGCGTGTTCTTCGCCGGTGGCGGGAACGATGGTGCTGACGAGAATCGACGAGCGGTCGACGAGTAAGAGCCGGCCGATAGCGAGGTTCTCGGCGGTGTTCTCGCCGCGGAGCCATTCGAGACCGGAGACGAACGTCGTCGCGCTCGGGACGGCCGCCCGCACCTGCTGTCGCAGGGATTCGGTCGCCGCCCCGATGAGCACGTCCACATCCTCGGCTCGGGCGTTCAGGTCATCGACGAACCGGTCGGTCAGAAGCGAGTCGTCGCCGAGGACGAGCACGATTTCGTCGTCCGCGTCGTCGATGAGCTTGTGCGTCCGGTTCGCGATGCCCTCGGTCCCGGACATCGCCCAGACTTCCTGAACCGAGCCCTGTTCGTCCGAGTCGATTCTGTCGGTCCGTTCCAGCGCGTTCGTGAGCCGGTCGATTCGGTTTTGATACTGCGCACGGAGCGTCTCGGTCGCCTCCACGAGCGGGACGGCCCGGAACCGCTGCGGACTCGAGTGCTGGACTTCGACGAGTCCCTGCGCCTCCAGCACGCGAACCGCGTCGTACACGCGAGTCCGCGGTACGTCGGTAATCTCGCTGAGTTGCTTCGCCGTGCCCGTCGAGACGCGAGTGAGACCGACGAAACACTTTGCCTCGTACTCTTTGAGTCCGAGTTGCTGAAGTACGTCGATAGCGTCCTCTTGTGAATCTCCCGTGCTCATATGTCTCAACCGAACTCCGAGGCGTCCCGTCTCCTCACGAACGCTTGTATCGGCGAACGGATAACAATTGTTACTTTTCGAGTGAATACGTTTCGGCAAGGTTAGCCAACTGAGTTAATTCGGGGTTAAAGCAGTGTTTTCACGGTAGTTCTGAACACGGTGTTGTTATATTCTTAGTGACAGGGTGATTTTCCATAGTTTTCGTACGTTACGCGCGGATAATCGACACGTGATGAATTCACTCAGATAATCACAAACAACTATACGGCGCCGGGACGAATCGCGACTGCGGCACACAGTGGAGTACTGTGTCCCAACCACAACTGACACGTGCCGCCTCAGCCACTCGTCGTGGCTGAGTTTCGCAGACATCGAGGCACCCATTATGAGTACTGATTCGGGCGACGACTTCCGTTCTGTCGCAATCGAACAATTGAAACAACTCGGCCTCAGCACGTACGCCGCACGGACCTTCGTCGCACTCACCAGCCTCGGTACCGGCACGGCAACGGAGATTAGCAAGGTCTCCGAAGTCCCACGAACTCGGGTGTACGACGCGGTCGACGAGTTACGCGAGCGGGGACTCGTCGACATCCAACAGTCCTCACCGAAGAAGTTCTGGGTGGTATCCGCGGAGACGACGTGCCAGAAGTTCGAACAGGAGATGAGACAGCGGACCTCCCTTCTGACGACGGCGCTTCAGGAACTCGGAACTACCCAGCGCAAGCAGGAACAGCGTGGCGTCTGGACGGTTGAAGGCCAGCCTGCCGTCACGGACCGTGTCCTCGAATTTATCGGCGGCGCGGAGGACGAAATCGTCTACATGACCGTCGAGGGACTGCTCACCGAGGACATCGTCGAGGCGCTGGGGGAGGCGGCACGCCGGGGCGTCTCGATTCGGGTGGCGGGAATCTCGCCGGACGTTCAGGGGATGATTCGCGACGAAATCCCCGACGCGGAGCTGTTCGACACGCTCTGGATGTGGTCGGACACGCCCGCGGGACGCCTCATGATGGTCGACGGGAATCAAACGCTCGCGAGCGTGCTCGTCAACGGCAGGGACGCGACTCCGTCCGACCCTCGCTCGGAGACGGCGATTTGGGGTGTGGGCGAGACGAACAGCCTCGTCGCGGTGCTCCGTGCGATATTCACGTGGCGGCTCGAAAACGCTGACCCTGCCGACTGAGGCGGACGGCTCCGGAGCCGTGGGCGACTCGAAACACGGGGATAGAAGCCTTCGAAGCCTGGGACTCCTTACTGCGACCCGTTACAATCGGCCGACGACTGTCGAGAAAAACGCTCGCGCGAGTCGCCCCGAGCGCGGCGCGAGCGGCGCGGAATGCCATCGGGGCGGGTCCGGCAACCTACTGCCGTAGTGGACGCGGCGGCGCGACCGCGGTCGTCGCCACCGCGCCCATCGCCACGACAGGGTCGACGATGGGTATCGGAACGTCGGCCCGCACGTCGGGAATCGCGCCCGAAGAGGAGATGCCGGTACAGCTCGGCGCGACGACGTCGCAGCCGGCCTCGACGAGGCGGTCGACCGCCGCACGAATCGCCGCCCGACCCTCGTCGGTCGTGAGGTAGTTCGTCGTCGCCGCACCCTCGACGACCTCCTCGGCCGCGAGCCGGTCGCCGAGCAGATGTCGGATGCTCGACCCGGCCCCGTTTTCGAGGCCGAGCGTCCCGACGCGCTCGTCGCGGGCGGACGCGACGGCCGCCACGCTCGCGCCCGCGCCGACGACCGGGACGTCGAGCGCGTCGCCGAGCGCCTCCACGCCGGGGTCGAGCGCGCAACTGATGCAGAGCGCGTCGACCTCGGTCGCCATCTCGCGGCCGAGCGCCTCGATGTGCGGGAGGGCGTCGGCCTCGGCGGCCGCGTTCGGAATCCCGTCGGGGTGGTCGGGGATACACCGCGACAGCGTCGAGACGTGCGGGTAGTGCCGTTCGATGAGCCGTCCGTGGAGGGCGACTTCCTCGGGGTCGTCGAGCGTGAGCACGCGGAGGACGCCGAGTTCGACCATCAGACAGCACCTCCGGTGTTCCGATCGGCGTCCGTGCCGGCGTCCGTATCCGCCGGTTCGTCGATACCGCGGGCCTCGAAGAACCCCTGCTGGCGGAGCGCGTCGAGCAGTTCGCCCTCGCGGCGGTTCATGAAGCCGTTCGGCCCCCAGTAGCGTTCGAGCGTCTCCTGCCACTCGCGGCGGTCGTCGCCGTAGACGCTGTCGCCGTACATCTCGTTCATCGCGTCGTAACAGGCGTCGAGCTGGTCGTCGGTGGCGTCGCGGTAGCCGCCCTCGTGGAGGACCGCGTCGAGCGGGACCCGCGGGGCGTGCTCGGTCGCCTCGCCGTGGCGCGGGACGCCGAGACAGAGGCCGAAAATCGGCAGGACGCCCGAGGGGAGGTCGGTCGTCGCGGCGACCGCGGTGAGGTTGTTCAGGATGTTGCCGATGGGACAGACGCCGTAACCGCGGCTTTCTGCGGCCAGCATCACGCCCATCGCGGCCAGCGAGGCGTCTATCGCTCCCTCCAGCAGCCCCATCGCGGGCGCCGTCCGGAACTCGCGGTCGCGGTGCTCCAACAGCAGTCGAATCCGGCGGAGGTCGATGCAGACGAGGAGGAAGTGGCTCGCCTCCTCGACCTGCACGGTGCCGCGGCTACACAGCTCGTGAATCCGCTCGCGGCGGTCGGGGTCGCGTATCCAGACGAAGCTGTACATCTGGGTCGTTCCGCTGGTCGGGGCCTTCCGCCCGGCGTCGACCATCGCGCGGACCTCGTCGTCGGGGATTTCGGCGTCGGTGTCGAACTGGCGGACCGTCGCGCGACGCGCCAGCCACGGGGCGAGGTCCGGCACCTCGGCGACCGCCGCGGCGAGCGCGGGCCGGTCTGTGCGGCTCGTGCGGTCCGTGCCGGCGCGGTCACCGCCTGCGGGCGTGCGGTCGCTCACACGAGCACCTCGCCGTCGGCGACGACGACCTCGCCGTCGAGCGAGACCGTCGGTTCGAGGATGACGCCGTCGAGGTGCGAGTCGCAGTCGATGGTCCCGCCGAAGCCGAGGTTGTCGCCGAAGGCGACGTGGCAGGTGCCGTACACCTTCTCGTCTTCGAGGACGGTTCCGATGATGCTCGCCGCCGGGTTCGTCCCGAGGCCGAGTTCGCACACTCGCCGGGCGCAGTCGTCGCCGCTCGTCGCGTCGAGGAACTCGTCGGCGGCCGCGCCCTCGACGGCCGTGATGCGCCCCTCGTCGAGTTCGACCGTCAGCGGCTCGTCGAGGACGCCGACGCACGCGAGGCCGCCGTCGAAGACGAGCGCGCCGGTCGCCGTTCCCTCGACCGGCGCGATGTAGCTCTCGCCGGACGGGAGGTTGCCGGAGTCGCCGGAGTCGGCGATGATGCCGTCGCTCGGGATGCCGTCGCGGCCCGAAAGCGACATCGTCGCCGACGCGCCGCCGGCCTCGATGCGGGCCTCGTCGGCCGCGGTGAGCTTCTCCGTGAGCGCCGCCGTCAGGCGCTCGACCTCCTCGTAGTCGGCCGTAATCGCGCCCGCGCCGAACATCTGGTCCGTGATGCCGGGCATCGTGGCGACGCGCGCGCCGGCCTCGGTCGCGGCCTCCCGCGCCCGCGTGTGCGTCAGCGACGCGCTGGTCGGACAGACCACGATGTCGGCCGACTCCATCGCGCGGGCGACCGACTCGGGCGGCTCCATCCCGTTTCGCTCCATCGGCGGAATCTCGAACAGGCCGGACTCCAGCCCGAGTTCGACCCCCGCATCGAACAGCGCCCGTCCGATGTGGTTCGTGTCGGTGTCGGTCACGACGAGGAGCGTCTCCCCGGGATGGGCGTTCATGTTCTCGGCGAGGAGTCGCTTCGCCACGGCGCGGTGGTCGGCCACGTCAGAGCACCTCCTCCGCGGTCTTCGCCAGCACCGACCGCCCGAGCAGGACGCTCGTGTCCGTAATCTCGCGGACGGTCCCTTTCATCTCGGGCGTGTAGCCCATGCAGTCCATCACGATGAGGTCGGCGTCGGTGCCGATTTCGGCGGCGGCCGCGGACACCTCGTCCTCGTCGGCGTACGGCGACCCCGCGGCGGTGACGAGGTCGTAGTCGGCCCACTTCTCGAACGTCATGGCCTCCTGTTCCTCCTTGGGCATGATGACGCCGAGGGTCCCGCCGTCGAGGATGGTCGAGACCCACGCCGAAAGCAGGTCGCTCGGCTCGAAGACGGGAACGCTGGCGTCGAACGGCGGGAAGTGGCCCGTACAGAGGACGCCGATGGCCGTGACCTCCGATTCGAGGGCGCGGATGCGTTCGCGGAGGAGTTCGACGACCGACTCGCGGTCGACGGTGACGGGCGTCCCGTCGGCGAGTCGGGAGACGTACACCGGCTCTCCCTCTCGCGGGCCGACCGCCGCTTCGACCTCGGCCGCCGAGTCGAACCGGTCGAGCGCGCCGACCTCGACGATGTCCACCTCGGGCGGGAGCGCCGCCGCGATGTCGGGCGTCACGTCGCTCCGGGGTGCCTGTCCGATGGTCACGAGTCCGAGCGTCGACATCTCAGACGCCCTCGCCCAGCGTCTGGAGGCGCCCCATCGAACCGTACAGCGACGTGAGTCGGTCGTACTCGGTCTCGTCGTAGAACGACGCGCGGCCGCGGGTGAAGTCCTTGGCCGTCTCGACGACGAACCCGGTCGCGTCGAGCAGGTCGGTGAGGTAGTTCGCGCCGGTCCCGCAGCCGGGGACGGGCGAGACGCTCGTCGTCGCCACGCCCACGACGGGCGCGTCGGTCGCCGTCGCCGGCTGGAGGATGCTGTTGATGTGGTGGACGTCGTTGCCGTAGGGGGTGATGTCCTGCATCGTGAGCGTGAGCGTGCTCGGCGGGCGGCCGGTCGACCGCTCTTGGATGTCGAGGAGGCTGTCGCTCACCTTCAGCACCCACCCCTCCTTGACGGTCGGCGTGATGGCGAAGCCGCGCTCGCAGTGGACGCGGTTGCCCTTCGTGGCGTCGACGGAGACGACGGCGTCCATCTCCTCGTCCACCTCGTGTTCGTTCATGGTGCTCGTATCGACCGGACTGCCCATGAAGGGCACCGGGTCGTGGGGGGAGGTCGGCGCGTCGGGACAGACGTGCGTGGCGATGCGAACGTCGCCGGCGAGCACGTCGCCGCGGGCGCGCATCTCGCCGAGGTGGAGCGCGACCGCGAGGGCCACGATGGCCCCGTCGGCGTCGGAGACCGGTCCGAGTTCGGCCGGCCGGGCGGCGACCCCGCCGAGGCGACCGATGACGCCGAGCGTCGGCGCGTCCGGGTCGGCCCCGGGGACGACCGTCTTGACGAAGTCGGTCGACCCCTCGTCGGTCGAGATGGTCGTCACTTCCGTGTCGAGACCGTACGTTTCGAGTGCGTCGCGTACCAGTTCGCCGTCCGCGTCGGGACGGCTGAGGATGTCGTATGCTTGCTGAATCTTGTCGAACATGAGTTGCGTTAGTTGAATACGTGTGATTTGACCGCTTTTCCGACCGCCTGTTCCACCGGGTCGAAGAGCGCCGGGTCGGCCATCCCCGCGCCCAGAGAGAGGTTCGCCGCGGGCGCGACGACGACCGCAACCGACCGGCCCTCCGCGAGTTCCGCCGTCGAGACGGGCATCCCCGTCTCGGCGTCGAGCGTCGTGATGAGGTCCGGGAACGTCGCGAGGCGCTCGCCGTCGAGTTCGAGCGTCATGTACTCGTTCCAGAAGGTGAGTTCGCGGCCCTCGATTTCGACCTCACCCACGTCGAATCCCCCGGTCGTTTCGAGCGCGAACGACTCGACGGGACCGACGAGCGAGACCTCGCCGCCGACGGCGTCGGCGACGCGTTCGGCGGCGTCGCGGCCGTCGTCCGCGAGCCTGACCGCGCGACCGACCGCCTCGGCCTGGTCGTACGTGTCGAGCGCCGCGTGCGCCTCGGCGTAGCTCGCGGGAACCGGGTTGCGGGCGACCGCGACGAGGCCGCCGGCGTCTTCGGCCGCGTGCCGGACGAGCGACGCCGCCGTGCCGAGTTCGGCCTCGACGACCGTCTCCAGTCGGGCCGCGGTGCCCGGCACGCCGCCGACCGCCGCCTGCACCGACTCGGAGTCCTGCGACAGCCCGATAGAGCCCATCGGCCCGGTCGGGTGCGCCCGCCCGTTGCAGGCGGCATCGACGAGCGGGAGGCCCGTCACGGCGGACTGGAGCAGCCCGTTTACCGTGGCGAACCCGCCCATCTCGTTCGTCATCAGCGCGCCGACGGTCGTTCCGTCGGCCGCGAGTCTGTCCACCAACAGTTCCACCGCGCGCACGTAGTCCGCGGGGTCGACGTGGCTGTCGGTCGCGGCGGGCGCGCCCACGCCGCTGACGGTCAACACCACGTCCGTCGGGTCGAGGTCGGCGACCGAGACGATTGTCGGCCGGCCGTACTCGACGGCGAGTTCGCCGAACTCGATGCCCTTGGCCAGCGAGCCGCCGCCCCCGCCGCCGAGGACCGCGCCGCCGACCGCGACGTCTTCGACCCATTCGGCCGTTATCGTCCGCTCGCCGCCCGTCGGCTCGGGTCGTGTCTCGTCTGTCGGCGCGGCGTCGTCTCTTGCCGCGCGCTGCGTTCCGTCCGTCTGTGTCCGCGTGTCGTCTGTCGTCATTGGGGTGCCTCGGGGGAGTCTGCGTCGTCGGCCGTCACGCTGAGGAAGGCGTTCGGCCGCTGTCTGTCGGCGTTGCGAAGCGTCGCGGTCCCCCGCGCCCGGAGTCGCTTCATGCCCGCCGCGAGCAGGTGGTACGTCTGGTCGCGGCCCATCGATTCGAACAGCCCGTCGGACTTCGCCACCGCCGTGGCGCAGACCTCGTCGTCGCGGCACGGCCGGTCGCAGGCCGAACACGCCGGCTGGGCGGTCTTGAACGCCGCCGGGTCCGACGCGCACGACCGGAGGAGTTCGTCGGTCCACGGGCGGTTCCGTCGCGCCCGCCGGAGGGCGGCGAGGCGCGCTGCGCGCTCTGCGGTCATTCCCACTCCGCGCCCTCCTCGAACCGGTCGTCGTGGAGGAAACACCGGGCGACCTGGTCCGGGCCGCGCTCGTACAGTTCGGGCTCCTCGACCGCGCAGGCGTCGAACTCGTGGGCGCAGCGCGAGCGGAAGGCGCAGCCGCTCGGCTTCTCCCGCGGGTCCGGCACCTCGCCGTCGAGCGTGATTCGGTCGGGCTTCGCCAGTTCGTCCTCCTCGCTGATGGTCGAGATGGCGGAGAGGAGCGCCCGGCTGTAGGGGTGTTGCGGCGACCCGAACACCGAGTCCACGTCGCCGACCTCGACGAGCCGACCGAGGTACATGACGCCGATGCGGTCGGCGACGTTCTTCAGGAGCGAGAGGTCGTGGGTGATGAACAGGTAGGTGATGCCGAACTCCTCCTGTATCTCCTCGAGGATGTTGATGATGCGGGCCTGCACGCTCACGTCGAGCGCGCTCGTCGGCTCGTCGAGGACGACGAACTTCGGGTTGAGCGCCACGGCGCGGGCGATTCCGACGCGCTGTTTCTGGCCGCCCGAGAGCTGTCCGGGGTAGCGGTACATGAACTCCCGAGGGAGGTCCACCATGTCCAAGAGTTCCTCGACCCGTTCGAGCCGGGCCTCGGAGTCGCCGTAGTCGTGAATCTTCAGGGGGGCCTCGATAATCGACTTGACGCGGTGTCGCGGATTGAGGCTCGACGCCGGGTCCTGGTGGACGATTTGCATGTTCCGGCGGAACCGCTTGAGCTCGCCGTCGGAGAGGTCGACGACGTTCTGGCCGTCGATTTCGACCCGCCCGCTTGTCGGCTCCGTCAGGCGGAGCATCGACCGGCCGGTCGTCGTCTTGCCGGAGCCCGATTCGCCGACGAGTCCGAACGTCTCGCCCTCCGCGATGGAGAAGCTCACGCCGTCGACGGCGCGGACCTCCCCCGCCTTCTTCTGGAAGATGCCCTCGAACAGCGGGAAGTGTTTCTTGAGGTTCTCGACCGTGACCATCGGGTCGTCGAGGTCCCGGTCGCGCTGTGCCGCCGCCGTCGATTCGGTCGTGTACGCTGAGTCGTTCATTGGTCCGTCCCCCCGTCGGCGGAGATGTCGCCGGGGGCGTCGCCGCCGCCGGCCAGCCACGGCGCGGTGCCGATGTCGACCGGGTCGGCGGCGAGCGATTCGTGACGCTCGCGGGCCGGGAGCCCGTCGAACAGGTGACACGCGGTCGCGTGGTCGGGACCGGTCCGCCGCGGGTACGGGTACGCCTCGTGGCAGGCCGCCTCGGCGTGCGGACAGCGGTCGGCGAACCGACAGCCGGCCGGCGGGTTCGTGTAGTCGGGCAGGTGCCCCTCGATGCCGTCGCCGATGCCGGTCGAGAGCGTCGGGATGCTCTCCAACAGCCCGCGGGTGTAGGGGTGCTGGGGGTTCGCGAACAGGTCGACGGTCGGCGCTTGCTCGACGATTTCGCCCGCGTACATCACGTTGATTCGGTCGCTGACCTCGCGGGCGACCCCGAGGTCGTGGGTGATGTAGAGGACGCTCGTGTCGCGTTCCTCGACGAGTTCGTCGAGGAGGTCGAGCACCTTCGCCTCGGTCGTCACGTCGAGGGCGGTCCCCGGTTCGTCGGCGATGAGCAGGTCCGGCTCCGACAGGAGCGCGATGGCGATGAGGACGCGCTGGCGCATCCCCCCGGAGAGCTCGACCGGGTAGCTCTCGAAGACGCGCTCGGGCGCCGAGATTTCGACCTCGCCGAGCATCTCGATGGCCCGTTTCCTGTGTTCGGCCTTCGCGCCGGTCGACAGCGCGTCGCGGACGAGCTTCGACAGCGACAGGCGCGGTCGCCCCTGCCACTTCAGCACGTCCATCATCTGCTCGCCGACCGTCAAGACGGGGTTGAGACTCGTCATCGGGTCCTGCATTATCATGCTCATCTCCTTGCCGCGCCGCGAGTGGCGCTCGGCGTCGGAGAGCGAGAGCACGTCCTCGCCCTTGTAGCGAATCTCGCCCTCGGGGATGGTCGCCGAGGGGAGAAGTCCCATGATGGATTTCACGGTGACGCTCTTGCCGCAGCCCGTCTCGCCGACGAGCGCCGCGGTCTCGCCGCGGTCGATGCTGAAGTCGATGCCGTTTATCACCTCGGCCGTCCCGTCGTGGGTCTCGAAGTGGACGTGGAGGTTCTTGACCTCTAAGATGGGGTCCGCCATCTCAGTCCACCTCCACGTCGAGCACGTCGCGCAGGCCGTCGCCGATGAAGTTGAACCCGAGGACGGCGAACGAAATCGCCAGCCCCGGGAACACGGCGATCCACCAGAAGCTCGTGACGTAGTTGCGGCCCTGCGCAATCATCGCGCCCCACGTCGGCGTCGGCGGCTGCGCGCCGAGGCCGAGGAACGACAGGCCCGCGCCGACGAGGATGACGAAGCCCATGTCGAGGGTCGCCTTGACCGTGATGGGGCTGACGACGTTCGGGAGAATCTCCTTGAACGTCGTCCGCACCCACCCCGACCCGAGCGCCCGGCTCGACTCGATGAACTCGTCTTCCTTTATCGAGAGCACCTCGCCCTGCACGAGGCGGGCGTACCACGACCACCACGAGAAGGCGATGGCGACCATGACGTTGAACAGCGACGCGCCGGTCGCGGCGACCACCGCCATGGCGAGGAGCGTGGGCGGGATGGCGAGGAAGATGTCCGTCACCCGCATGATGACGGTGTTCGTCGTCCCGCCGAGGTAGCCCGCGATGAGCCCGAGCGTCACGCCGATGGAGATGGCGATAGAGAGGACGATGCCGCTCATCAGGAGCGACAGGCGCGCCCCGAACAGAACGCGGCTGAAGATGTCGCGGCCGGTCGTGTCGGTGCCCATCAGGTGCGTCGCGCTCGGCGGCTCGCTCGCCTGGTCGAAGTAGACGCCCGCGCCGGCGTGTTCGGGGAACGGCGCGATGTACGGCGCGAGGAGCGCCGCGACGACGAGCGTCAGAATCATCGCCAGCCCGACGAGCGAGAGCTTGTTGCCCGCGAAGGTCCGAAAGCCGCGTTTGAGCTGTCGAATCCGCTCTTTTCGGGCGGCGCTCTCGGTGTCGAAAAACGGGAGCGAGGTCTTCGTGGACACGGCTATCCCTCCTCCAGCCGCACCCGCGGGTCGAGGTAGCCGTACAACAGGTCGACCACGAAGTTGGCGGTCACGAAGCCGATACCGACCACGATGGTGACGCCGACGATGGCGTTGAAGTCCTGATAGAGGATGGCCTGGACGCCGTAGCGCGCCATCCCCGGCCACGCGAAGACGATTTCCACGAGGAACGCGTTCCCGAGGAGGAACCCGAAGGCGAGGCCGACCACCGTGAGTGAACTCGTAAAGGCGTTTTGCAGCATGTACTTGTATTCGATGAGGGTGTTCGGAAGGCCGTAGGCCCGGGCGGCGAGGACGTAGTCCTTGCGCTGCTCGTCGATCATGTCCGAACGGATGAGCCGCATCACCTGCGCCAGCGTGGCGAGGCCGAGCGCGACGGTCGGCAACAGGAGGTGCGTGGCCGCGTCGAGGAACGTCCCGAACTGGCCGGCGATGAGGCTGTCGACCAGATACAGGTTCGTGACCGCCGGCGGGGGAGCGACGCCGTCGCTGAGCCGCCCCGAGAGGGGCAACAGCCCGAGGCTGACGACGAAGACGATTTGCAGGACGATTGCGACCCAAAACCGCGGCATCGACACGCCGAACAGGGCGGTGATACGCGAGAGGTGGTCCTGCCAACGGTCCTTGTTGGTTCCGGCGACGACGCCGAACGGAATCGCCAGTAGCACGGCGAAAAACAGCGTGACGACGGTCAGTTCGAGCGTCGCGGGCAGGCGGGCGACGATGTCCGAAAAGACGTTGTTGTTCGTCCGAAGCGACATCCCCCAGTCGCCCTGCACGACGCCGAACAGCCAGTCGGCGTACTGCATCGGCAGCGGCTGGTCGAGGCCCATCTCGGCCCGCAGTGTCGCGACTTGCTGTTCCGTTGCTTCCGGTCCGAGCGCCAACCGAACGGGGTCGCCCGGAATCACGCGGGATATCAGGAAGATGAGCACTGACAGCCCGAAGATGACGGGGACCGAGTGGATTGCGCGCCGAACGAGGTAATCTACGTATGACATTGGTGAGTTGGAAAGACGGCCCGAAGCGGGGCGTCGAAAGTCGTCGGGCGACTACTTCGCCCGGCCCTCGCCGCTGCGAGTCATGGAGTGGACGTCCCAGTCGAACGACATCACGCCGCGGTACTGCCAGCCCTCGACGTTCTCGTTGATGCCGATGCGGTACGGCGGGTTGGCGATGTAGACGCTCGGCATGCCCTCGACGATGAGCGCCTGCGCCTCCTCGTACTTCTCCAGCCGCGACTGGAGGTCGGAGGTCTGGCGCGCCTCTTCGAGGGTGGCCGCGATTTCGTCGGTGGAGTACCACGACTGGGAGATGTACGACCCGAACGAGGAGGGGTGGTACATCAGGTAGGTGTGGCTGTCCGGCGACGGCATCTTCGCCGTGTGGAAGATGTTCGTCATGTGGGCGGTCGACTCGGCGCTCGTCGCGCGGTCGGTGAGGCGGGCCCACTGCAGCGGGTTGATTTCGAGGTCGATGCCGAGTTCGCTCAGCCCGGCCTGGTTGAGAAGCCCCATCTGGCGCTGGAGTTCGGTCCCGGCGACGACGACGTGTTCGAGGCCGATTTCGTTGATTTCGTCGACGGAGTAGTCCGCCTTGTCGAGGAACTCCTTGGCCTTGTCGAGGTCCTGTTCCATCGGGACGAGGTCGCCGTTGTGGCCCGCCATCTCCCGGGGGACCGGCCCGGCCGCGACGACGCCGCCGCCGATGATGTCGTTGACGGCGCTGTCGTAGTCGAACGCGTAGGCGATGGCCTTCCGGACGTTGATGTCGTCGGTCGGTGCCTTCTGGCAGTTCAGCGGGAAGTGGAACAACTGCAGCTGCGGCACCTCGGGGACGCGGACGTTGGCGTACGAGTCCATCTCGGCGTACGCCTGCGTGCCCATGTACTGGTCGGTCATGTCGCCTTCGCCCTGCTGCATCGTCGTCTTGATGGTGGACTCCTCGGTGATGACCGTCGAGCGGAACGTGTCGAAACTGTCCTCGCTCCAGCCCTTCCAGTAGTCCTCGTAGGCCGACGCCTCGATGGAGTTGCCCTGCTCCCAGTTGTCGAGGACGTACGCGCCGGAGCCGGCGGAGTTGTTCTGGAGGTAGGCGTTGCCGTAGTCGCCGTCGGTCTCGTTCTCCTGGACGACGGTGCTGTTGACGATGTAGAACTGGACGAACGTCGCCAGCGCCGGGCCGTACGCCTGATTGAACTCGAAGGCGACCGTCCGCTCGTCGCGGACGGTGATGTTCGAGGGGTCGAGGTAGTCGAGCCAGAACGACGAGTACCCGCGCTGGAGCTCCAGCATCCGGGTGAGCGAGTACGCCACGTCGTCGGCGGTCAGCGGCGTGCCGTCGGAGAACGTCACGTCGTCGCGGACGGTGAACACCCACGTCTTCCCCTCGTCTTCGGTGTCCCAGCTCTCGGCGATGTGCGCCGTCGGCTGGAGCGTCTCGGCGTCGACCGTGATGAGTTCGTCGTAGAGGTTCTGCGCCGCGAGCCCCTGCGTGTAGTCGACCTGCTCTGCGGGGTCGAGCGTCCCGAAGACCTGCCCGGCGACGAAGTGGAAGTCGTTACCGCCGCTCGCGCCGCTTCCGCCGTCGCTCGTCTGTTCGGTCGTCGTCGAGTCGCCACCCGAACTGCCCTCGGTGGTCTCGGTCTGCTGGGTCCCCTGACAACCCGCGAGTGCGACGCTCGTCGCTCCCGCACCCATGAGTTTCAGGAGTTTTCTGCGTTCTATGTTGCCGGTTGGCATGGAGAGTTGTGGATACCCTATTCGTATAAAGCTTTCCTAGTGATTGAACATATCGTCGATAAAAGAAGTTGATTCATCTAATTATAACTTTGTAATAATTATGGAGAGAACCGAGAACACACAGATATGGACGAATACGCACCCCAGAAAGAAATAGAAGCTGATTCTCATCTATCTCGGTTATCTGAAGACAGAGATACACAGTCAATAGTGGTAGTAGTGGACAGTAGCCGGCCGTCAATCACGGGAACGTCGCGGCGAGCGCGGCCGAGAACGAGACGGAATCGACGCCGCCGCGAACAGTTACTCCGGGAGAAACAAGGCGGGTTCGGTGTGTCGGAACGAGCAACGACGGGTGTCCCCCAGGTCGCTCACCGTCGTCCGAATCTCGGGTTCGGTCCGAAGCGTTTCGACGAACGAGCGGTCGGTGTCCGGGTCGTAAAACACGGGATAGAGGACCGCTTCCATCGTTTCTTCCGATTTCACGACGACGACGAAGATTCGAACGTTCGTGTCGCGGGCGCGGTAGACTTCGAGCTGCTCGAACGCCGCATCAGGCTCTGAAACGGTCGAAGAGAGCGCTTCGAGCTCCGAGTCCGGGACGAGGAGCCGAAACCCGGCGTCGGCGGCCGCCGCCGCGTCCGTCGTGGCGACGTCTCCCGGATGAAGAACGAGCGTCTCCCAGCCCGAATCTTCGAGTTCCGCCGAAACCTCGTCTATCTCGGTGAGGATGTCAGCCCAATCGGCGAGGGCCTTGTTCGTTCGGTTGATTTTTCCGCGTACCATGCCGACACCCTCTGTGAACGCGGAGTAAAAGTGTTTGGGGCAGAAATCCGCGTTCCACCGACGGCCTGCGATCTCGGTCGTCGGCCGCCATACTGTGAGTAAACGATTCGTTCACAAATTGTATCCGATTCGGAGATTTTGAAGAAACATTCATATATATGAAGCTAAGCGGTATAACCGTGAGAATAGCAATGCCCGATTCGCAGGAGTGGATAGAGGACCCGCGCGTTGTCGAACTTCTCGAAGACCGGATGGACAAGAAGGACTATCTCATCTTCCGCGAACTGAACAAGGACGGGCGAATCTCGGACACGGAGCTCGCCGACCGCGTCGGACTCTCTCGGACGGCCGCGCGGCGGCGGCGCAAGATGCTCCAAGAGGACGGCATCCTCGAAATCTTCGCGCTGTTGGTCTTTCGGGCGGCCGACTACCCCTACGCCGAGGTCCACATCTCGTACGACAAGGGCTCCACGAACGACGAAATCACGGCGTTCATCGAGCGACTCCTCGACGAGGGGCTGGTCTACGAGGTCGCGGAGTGCATCGGCGAGTACGACCTGCTGATTCGCGTCTGGCAGTCCTCTCTGAGTAGTATCAACAGCTACGTCCGCGAACTCCTGCAGGACAGCGACGTGGTCGACAGCTACACCATCGTCCCCATCACCGACTCCTACAAGATGTTCCACCGGACGTTCTACAGGCCGGGCGAAGAGGCACCCGACGCGTCGTAACCGGGTCGGAGTCGCCGCGAGCGAGCGTCAGGTCGAACGTACAGTCCGAGAGCCGCCGGTCCTCGCGGGTGCACCGACCGGCCGAACCAACACGTTTTAGGTTGGCCTAAACAATGTGTCGAGCGAGCGACGCACGGACCGCGGCGTCGGGACACGACCCGCGAACCAGTAGACAGAGACACCATGGTCGGCACGACACTCACCCAGATTCGGACTCACATCGAATCGCTCGCGAGCGACGACGGGGCGTACGAACTCGTCTGCGGACGGACCGGAGAGCGGCCGGTCCCGGTGGACGGTCTCCGGTTCGAGGACCGTTCGACCGCGGAGGCCGCCGCCCGCGCGGCGAGACAGTACCGCTCCGCGCTCCGGCGGTACGACCCGAACGTCCCGTACTACGACCTCATCGTCTCGGAACACGACGACGTTCCGGGCTTCGGCGGCGCGGACGCGACCGCGGAGGGATGGGCGACCGCCGGTGCGACGCCCGGTCTTCCCGAACCGCCCTGCGACCTCGGAACCGACGCGGACGGCCGACCCGACTGCGCCGGCGGCGGGCGCTCCGAGCGGGTCGAGTTCTGCCACCGGGTCGCGGCGGCGGTGTTCGAGGCGCTCGTGGACGCCGACCATCGGGCTGTCGAGACGGCGGTGATGGACGCGTACTTCGACCTCGCGGAGACGATGTCCAGCGCGGACGACCTCTGTCTGCGCCTGTTGGAGAGCATGGCGACGGCGCTCCACGTCCACCTCACGTCGGCCGAGCAGGCGGACGTGCTCGAACGCGCCGCATCGAACCTCTCGTCGCGACCCGAGTCGGCCGGGGCGCTGGAGGCGACGCTGGCGGAGATGGAGCGACTCGACCTCGTCGGGTCGTACACCTGCTCGCCGTGGCGGCCCGGGCCGGAGTCGGGAACGAGGTCCGCGGAACTGACCCTCGAACGGTACGCGCTCTCGGCGCGCGAGGGACGGCTTCCGGTGTTACCGGTCGTCCTCGACCTCTACCGCCGGGCGGAGTCGTGGAAGCCGGTCTCCCTGCACGTCACGCCGGCCGATGAGGGCTGGCACGCGACGCTTTCGGTCTCCTCGAAATCGAACGCGGTCGGACTGGCGAGCGTCCCGATTCACGAGCGCGCCGCCGACTGACTCGTTTTTCCCACCTCTCACGCCGCCGCGACGGGGACGCGCCAACCGTCTCAGGCCCGAAAGCCGCGCAGAAACCCGGTGGCGACGCCGCCGCACCCGAGCGACACGAGGAGTTCGAACGTCCGCACGACGAGCACCGCCGCGGCCGCCCCCGCGGCCGGCGCGCCCGTCGTGAGACTGAGCGCGCCAGCGAGAAGCACGTCGTACGCGCCGAGGCTCCCCGGGACGGGGACGACGCTCGCCGCCTGCGGGAGCGGGATGACGGCGACGATGGGGAGGAACGCAACGCTCGTCCCGGTCCCGGCGAGCGCGACCCAGAGCGCGAGCGACGTGAGCAGTTGCTCGAAGACGCCGCTGAGCGCGATGACGCCGAGGAGTTCCGGCGCGTCGCGGAAGTGGACGACGCGCTCCCAAAACCGCTCGACTGCGGCGGCGACGGCGTCGCGGCCGAGCGGCGTCTCGCGGGTGAGTCCAGAGACCGCGCGGACGACCGGGGTCAGGACCGCGACGACGACCGCCGAGAGCGCGTCTCGCGCCCAGACGAGCGCGACGCCGACGACGAACAGCGCGGCGACCGCGCCGGCCAGCGTCGCGAGGACGAACCGCGGGGTCGGTGCGTCGAGAAAGAGGACGCCGACGACGGCGACCGAGAGAAGGAGCTGTGCGGCGGATTTGACGTACTTGGCGACGCCGCGGACCCCGAGGGCCTCGCTGTAGCTCGTCTCGGTCGCGACGCCGAAGAACTGCGCCATGATTGGCTCCGAACTCACCGGGCCGGCGGGGCTGAGCACGTCGAAGAAGTCGCCGGCGAACGCGAACTGGACGCTCGCCCGCGGCGAGAGCCCGCCGCGGAGGGGTCGAACCGACGCCCAGACTCCGAGGCCGTCGACGGTCGCCTCGGCGAGCATCAGAACGCAGACGACGCCGACGGCCCACGGGGCGACGGCCGCGACGCGCGAGCCGACCTCCTGCGGGCCGACGTACCAGAGGTACGCCGCGAGCGCTCCGATACCGAGCCCCGCGCCGACGGCGAACCGAATCCCGCGTCTCACACCCGAAGGAAGCGAAGCCCGCTACAAAACCGCCGCGACTCGCGGCCGCGTCGGTCGTCGGGGCCCTGCCTCGATTCGAGGACTAAACCACGACGAGACGGCCGGTGGCCGTGGATTTATGCTCGCGAGTTCCTACTAGCCCCGATGTGGACTCCCCGTTCGAGACGCTCGGCATCGACCCGGACGCAGACGAGGACGAACTCGTCGACGCGTACCGTCGGCGGGTGAAGTCGGCCCACCCCGACCACGGCGGGTCGGCCGAGGAATTTCAGGCGGTTCGGACGGCCTACGAGGCGATTCGAGTCGGCTACGAACCCGGCGACGAACTCGAACCCGTCGAGACTGACGGCCGTCGCCCGGCCGACGAGGGGGCGAGCCGAAACGGACAGCACGACGCCGGCACCGCCCGAAACGGCGAGACGGGCGGCGACGGGACCGGCGCCGCGGGTTCCGATACCGGACCCGACCCGGAGCCCGAACCCGAACGACGCGGGGCGCGGGTCGAGTTCCTCGACTACGACGTGCTCACCGACCGCGGCTGGTCGCTCGCCGACGACGACCTCTTCGAGAAGGCCGCCGAAAGCGGCCTCGACGGCGACGCCTACGGCGAGGTGGTCGTCGAGCCGCGGACCAACCTCCTGAAGGCCGCCGAGGACGCGGGCCACAGTTGGCCCTTCGCCTGTCGCGGCGGTGCCTGTGCGAACTGCGCGGTGGCGGTCGTCGAAGGCGACGTGAAGATGCCCTCGAACCACATCCTCTCGGAGGAGATGCTGGAGCAGGGCGTCCGGCTGTCGTGTATCAGCCTCCCGGTGACCGACGACCTGCAGGTCGTCTACAACATCGAACACCTCCCCGGCCTCGACGAACTTCGGCTCCCCCCGCAGCACGCCCGGAAGATGAGCGCGGGCGACTGACCGGCACCCGGCGGCTGGCCCGTCCGACGTGCGCCCCGGCGCGACTTCGGGGTTGTGTGTCACCCGCGCCCCAACGCGGCCGAATTAAGCTCCGATAGCGACCCTACAACGATATGAGAGGAACGCCGACGCGGAGAGACGTCCTTCGGCTCGCGGGCGCGGGCGCCGTGGTGGGAACGGTCGGGCTGGCTGGCTGCCTCGGCGGAAGCGGCGGCGGAACTGTCGACGCCGAGGGTGACGCGACGACGACGGGGGACGGGTCGACCGGGGCGTCGGCCGACGAGGGCGCGTGGCGGACGACCGAACTCACTGACGTTCGCACCGGCGAGACGTTCACTATCGAGGGGCTCCTCGACCGACCGGTTCTCCTGGAGACGTTCGCGGTGTGGTGTTCGAACTGCCTGCGCCAACAGCGCGAGTTGGTCGAGTTCCACGAGGCCGTCGGCGACGACGTGCTGACGGTCGCGCTCGACATCGACCCCAACGAGGACGCAGAAAAGGTCAGGAAACACGCGGAGGACCACGGCTTCGACTGGCGCTACGCCGTCTCGCCCGAGCCGGTCACGCGGAGCCTCACCGCCGAGTTCGGCTCGTCGATGGCGAGCGCCCCGGTCGTGCCGATGGTCCGGCTCTGTCCCGACGGGACCGCGACGCGGCTCAAGGACGGCCACAAGACGACCGCGTTCCTCCGCGAGCGGGTCGACGAGTGCTGACCGACCTCGCGCCGCGCCTGTTCGAACTGTTCCTCCTCGGCGTCGGCACCCCGCTCACCGCGGCCTGCGCCCTCCCGCTGTACCCCGGCTTCCTCGCGTACCTCGCGCGACAGAGTTCGCGGGCGAACGCGGAGTCGCCGTCACCAGCCGGCGGGGTCGCTGACGGACGCGGTTCGAGAGGTCGCGGCGACGGGAACGGAGTCGAGGGCGAGGACAGGGACAGGGACAGAGACAGAGATGGAGACGAAGACGGCGGCCTCCCGATAGCCGTCCTCGGCGGCCTCGTCACCGCCGGCGCGGTATCGTTCATGCTCGTCGTCGGCGTCGTGTTCTCGTTCCTCCTCGAACTGTCGCTCACGGCGGTCGTCGAGGTCGTCTCGCCGGCGGCCTTCGGCGTCCTCTTCGTCGTGAGCCTCGCGCTCCTCTTCGACGCGAAGGTGTTCGCGCGGCTCCCCACCGTCGAGCCGCCGGAGACGCGCCACCCGGCGCTGTCGGCGTTCGCCTACGGCTTTTTCTTCGGCGCAATCGTCCTGCCCTGCAACCCCGGCTTCATCGCCCTGTTCTTCGCGCGCGTCCCCGTGCTGTTCGACACCGCCGCCGAGAGCCTCCTCGGGTTCCTCGCGTTCGGCCTCGGCATCGGCGCGCCGCTTCTCGCCTTCGCCCTCGTCTCGGAGCGGTACAGCCGACGGGCGACCCGGTGGTTCGCCCGACACACCACCGCCATCAACCGCGTCACCGGCGCGGTCATGCTCGTCGTCAGCGCCTACTACCTGCTCGTCGTCTTCGACGTGCTCGGCGTCGCGCCCGTCCTCGAATCGCTCCTCGACAGGGTCGTCTGAGCCGGGGACCCGACAGGGCGGGACGCCGCGAACCCCCGAGCCGCAGAAGTGCCTATCACCGTCGGCCCCCTCTATCTAGGGAAGCACCAGATGAACGCCGACCAGCGAGCAGACCGGTACCGGACGGTCGTCGCCCGCCTCGAACGCCTCCCGACACGGGCGCGACTGGCCTTCGTTTCCGACCTCTGGGCCGCCCGCGGCTTCGAGACGCGCGTCGAGGCGGGGGTCGTCCGCGCCGAGCGCCGCGGCCGGTCGGTCCGGATTCGACCCGCCTTCGGCCGTCGGTCGAGAGGGTCGGCGGCGGCCGAGCGAGACACGGCCGGCGTGAAACACCTCGACGCCGGCGACATCGCCGAGGCGCTCCTGTACGCCATCGACCGGCAGGACGCCGATGCGGTCTGTCGCCGCCAGTTCGGCGCGTCGCTCGACGACCTCCGGCCGCCGCTCCGGGTTCGCGCCCGGCGGAGGGTCCGACGACTCGGGGACCGAACCGCCGCGGTCGGCCGCGACGCCGCCCGGGGAATCACCGCGCTCTTCGTCGTCGTCGCCGTCGTGAGCGGGGCGGCCGTCGCGCTCGACCTCGTGCCCTCGCCGCTCGACGGGTCGATGCAGTCCGCCGGAGTCGGGACGGGCGGGGCCGGTGAGTCGGGGTCGCCGACGGCCACGCCCGAGCGCGACGACGCGGCGACGGAGGGACCGTCGGAAACCGCGGCGACCGAGACCGCCTCCGGGTCGGAAACGCGGAACGCCGGCGCGCCGGGACTCGGGAGCGGCCAGCGCCCCGGGCCGGTCGAGCCCATCGAACCCGGCGAGCTGGAGCGCGTTCCGGGCGTCGGGCCGGACGGCATCGAGAACCTGACCGCTCTCAGCGCGGCCCACGAGCGCGCGCTGGCCGAGGAGTCCTACACGCTGTGGGTCGACATCTACCGACCCGAGGGCGCGGACCCGAACTCGACGCGGAGACAGTACGACACCGACATCGCCGTCGCCGGCGACCGCTACGTCATCGCCGAGACCGTCGAGTCGGGCCGCGAGCGGACCCGACTGGAGACGGTCTACTACGACGGGGACGCGTGGTACGTCGCCGAGACCGAAGACGGGGTCGAGCGGACCCGGAAGGTCGCCGGCAACGCCACCGCGCCGCCCGTGCAGTTCGAGCCGCGGGGACTGAACCGCGGGCTCGTCCGCCAGTACCTCGACACGCGGGCGACGAACGTGACCGGGAAAGTGACCGACGAGAACGTCACGTACTACCGAATCGAGGGGAGTCAACGCCCGGCCATCGGCGGCGTCGAACCGGTCCAGGACTACCAGTTCGTCGCTCACGTGGACGAGCGGGGGTTCGTCGCCGACGCGACGGCGACCTACGCGCTCGTCTCCGACGAGGGGTTCTACTGGGTGCGATTCGAGTGGACCTACGGCCGCGTCGGCGAGACGACTGTGACGCCCCCGGGGTGGGTCGAGGGCGTCGAAAACGGGACGACAGCTGGGATGGCGACGACAGCCGACAGCAACAGGCCGCCGGCGCTTCGGACGCCCGCCCGACCGCAGTAACCCCCCGGCGGGATGCCTCGATGACGACTTTTATGCGCGTCCTCCGCCGAGCCCCGCTATGGCAATCGAGTCGGGAGACCGAGTCGCGCTCGCGTACGTCGGACGCTTCGAAGACGGGACCGTCTTCAACACCTCGCGGTACGAGGTCGCGGTCGAACACGGCCTGTACGAGGCCCAGGAGAAGGACCGCGACGACTACGCCCCCCAGACGTTCGTCGTCGGCGCGGGGCAGATAATTCCGGGGCTCGACGAGGCCGTCGTCGGGATGTCGGCCGGCGAGGAGGCCACCGTGACCGTCCCGCCGGCGGACGCCTACGGCGAGTTCGACCCCGACCGGATTCGGACCTACGACCCCGAGACGTTCGAGGGGATGGTCGGCGAGACGCCCGAGGTCGGCCTGCACGTCCACGCCGAAAACGGGCTCCACGGCGACGTCACCGCCGTCCGCGACGACGCCGTCGAAGTCGATTTCAACCACGAACTCGCGGGGAAGACGCTCGTCTTCGACATCGAAATCGTCGCCGTCCAGTAGACGGTCGCGGCCGGTCGGAGCAGTTGGAGCAGTTGTGACGGGGCGATAGAACGGAACGGGAACGGAACGGAACTGAGCGTCGAGAAGGAGCGCCGAGCCGCTACAGCGAGTGCTTGGGGACGATTTCCGGGTCGGGCGTGTAGTTGACCGCGGCCTCGACGCGGAACACGTCGGCGAGGAGTTCCTCGGTGACGACCTCGCGCGGCGGGCCCCAGTCGTACAGTTCGCCGTCCTGCATGGCGACGAGGTAGTCGGCGAAGCGCGCCGCCTGCGCGATGTCGTGGAGGACGACCGCGACCGTGACGCCGCGTTCCTCGTTGAGTTGGCGGACCGTCTCCAGCACCCGGAGCTGGTGGTGCAAGTCGAGGTACGTCGTCGGCTCGTCGAGGAGGAGCACGTCGGTGTCCTGTGCGAGCACCATCGCAATCCACGCCAGTTGGCTCTGTCCGCCCGAGAGGTTGCCGATTTGCTTGTCGCGGATGTGCTCGACGCCCGCGAGGTCGATGGCGCGTTCGACCGCCTCGTGGTCGTCCTCGTTGACCTGCTCGAAGAAGCTCCGGTGGGGGTACCGGCCGTGGTAGACGAGGTCCTCGACGGTGAGCGACGTGGGCGAGTCGTGTTGCTGGGAGAGCAGTCCCAACTCGCGCGCGAACGCCTTGTCGTCGTACTCGGTGATGGACTTCCCGTCGAGATAGACGTTCCCGGTGTCGGGCGAGAGCTGTTTGGCGAGCGACTTCAGGAGCGTGCTCTTGCCGGAGCCGTTCGGTCCGACGAGCGCCGTGATTTCGCCGCGCGGGATGTCGATTCGGTCACACTCGACGACAGGCTCCTCGCTCGTCGGATACGACAGTTCGAGCGCGTCACCGGTGAGCGCGCTCTCGCGTGTCGAGCCGTTTTCGACGCTCGCGCGTCCGTCCGCGGTCGCGTCCGTTTCGCCGTGTTGTACCATCTGTTGGGAGTCTCCTGATTGCTGTTCGGACATCACACTTCACCGATGTTCTGCTGTTTGCGCATGAGGTAGAGGAAGTACGGCCCGCCGACGAGGCCCGTGACGACCCCGACCGGGAGCTGAATCGGGTTGAGCGCGAGGCGCGCGCCCACGTCGGCGGCGACCATCAGCGCCGGGCCGGCGAACAGACAGCCGACGACGAGGCGCTTGTAGTCGCTGCCGACCACGTTCCGGACCAAGTGCGGGACGACGAGCCCGACGAAGCCGACGATGCCGGCGACGGCGATGCTCGCCGCGGCCGCGAGGACCGCGACGCCCGAGAGGGCGAATCGGACCTTCTCGATTGACATCCCGAGCGAGCGGGCGGTCTGTTCGCCCAGAAGCAGGACGTTGAGCTGTCGGGAGCTCCCGAGCGCGAGGCCGATAGCGATAATCGACCACGGGAGGGCCATGCGAACCTGCTCCCAGTCGGTTCCGGTGAGCGAGCCGGTCGTCCACGCGATGGCGGACTGGACGACGCCGATGTCGTCGACGAAGAAGAACAGTCCCGTCTGGAGGCTCTGGAAGACGGTGCCGACGATGACGCCCGCGAGGACGAGTCTGACCGGCGAGGTACCGTTCTTCCACGCGATGAGGTAGACGAGGACGAACGCGAACATCCCGCCGAGCGCCGCCAGAAGCGGGAGGTACGCCGCGAGCCCCGAGAAGACGACGAGCGTGAGGAGGATGAGCAGTCCGGCCCCCGACGAGACGCCGAGGATGAACGGGCTGGCCAGTTCGTTCCGGGTGACCGCCTGGAAAATCGCGCCCGAGATTGCGAGGTTCGCGCCGACGAGGGCGGCGACGAACACCCGCGGGAGCCGGATGTTCCAGACGATGAGCGTCCGCCGACTGAGGTCTGGGAGTTCGCCGCCGAGAAGGAACACCTGCCAGACCTGCGGGTCGAAGATGACCGCGGGGTCGAAGACGGCGCGCCACGCCTCGCCGATGGTCATCGAGAACGCGCCGAAGCTGACCTGCACGAGGCCGCCGGCCACGACGACCACGAGGCTGGCGAGACAAAGCGACACGAGCGAGCCGTCTATCCAGCCGAACAGCCGGTTCAGCACCGACCCCGAGGACTGTTCTGTCGACGTCGTCCCGCTCACTGCTCGACACCCCCGAGTTCGCGTCCGTCGAGGTAGTCCGCGAGCGCCTCGTCAGGGAGCGCGTCGAGGACGCGTTCGGTACCGATCGCCTCGACGAGTCGCCGGATGCCGCGGGGTTCGGCGGTCTCGACCTCGTGGTCGGTCCGGCGGGTGTCGAACGCCCGGTCGATGTAGGACTCGCGGAGTTCCGCGAGGCGCTCGTCGTCGAGGTCGGCGTCGTCGGGGACCTCGCTTTCGAACCACTCGCGCCAGCGGTCGCGGTCGCCCCACTCGCCTTGGAACTCGGTGTCGGCGCGGAGCCAGTCGTAGTGGCGCGCGAGGTCGCCGGGGAAGCCGCGTTCGCGCCGGCGGTCCTCGATGAGACACCGGGCGACGTGGCCGCCCTGTCCGGCGGCGATACCGACCTGCGCGTTCCGCTCGCCCGACGGGGCGGCGACGTACAGCCCCTCGACGGGAGTTCGCCCGTCGTCGTCGGCGTACGAAGCGTCGAAGTGCTCGTGGACCTCGCCGTGGTGGTCGTGTTCCTCGAACATCGCGTCGTCGTCGTCGAGGCCGCGGAGGTAGTCGCCGTCGTACCACGCGGCGGCGACGACGTAGTCGGCTTCGACCCGGCGGTCGTCCTGCGTGCGGACGACGAATCGCCGGGCGTCGGCGTCACTCGCGTTTCCACCCGCATCGTCGCCCGGTCGCTCGACCGAGACGACCATGTCCGCGACGTAGTCCGCGCCGACCTCCGCGACGTGTTCGTGCATGAGCGCGGTGAAGGTGTCGACGCCGATGCCGGCGGGGAAACCGAGGTAGTTTTCGAGGTACGCACACCGGCGGAAGGCGGCGTTGCCCCGGTCGAAAACGACGGTATCGAGGCCGTATCGCGCGGTGAAGACGGCCGCGGCGCACCCCGAGGGACCGCCGCCGACGACGACCACGTCCGTCGAGTCAGGTTCGGTGCCTTGGTCGGTCACGGCTCAGACCGCCCCCGTGAGAACAGCCCGTCGGAGAGCGTGGTCGAAGTCGGCTCCGTCTTCGTTCATACGTTTTAGGCGTCCCTAATACAATAAACCACTTTCGGATTTTAGGGACTCCTAAATCCACCGACACGCGGAGAACGGCCCGTAAAGAGGCTAGCTCGCCCGAATCACCGGTAACGACGTCCGAGAGAAAGCCCGCCGGACTGCCTGACGAACGCGGCCCAGCGCGGCCGAAATCGCCTCAGCCGAGGAGGTACCGGAGCGCGGGCCGCCGACGGACGAACTCCAGTTCTTCGAGGTACGCGTCGAGGCCGAGGATGCGGCCCGCCGCGAGCGCGCCGACGACGAGGAACAGCACGAGCCCCAGCAGGTCGCCGTTGACCAGCCCGTGTCCCCAGTCGGCGTTGCCGAGGTAGAAGAACGTCATGAGGAACGTCCCCCCGGCGGCGGCGAGTCGGACGGAAGCCCCGGTGATGAGCGCGAACCCGATGAGCGTCTCGCCCAGCGGGACCATGACGTTCGTGAACTCGAGCATCCACGGCGTCTGGCCGACCCACGCGAGGAACGCGTGGACCGGGCCGGGCGCGCCGGCGGTGCCGTTCACGAGCCAGCCGCCCGCGTTAAACGGCTCGGCGGCGAGGTACTTCGTCACCCCCGCGTGGAGGAACCAGTACCCCGTGATGATTCGGGCGAACACGAGCACGTAGCCGGTGACGCCCTCGGCGTAGTCGAACTCCATCCGGTTCCCCAGCATCTCGATTTCGCCGGTTGCGGCCATCGTCTGTCACCTCACGTGTGAAGCGTGGGCCGCCGGGAGGTTATAAATCCGGAGCGATTTTCGAATCCTCGGAAACTGGGAATCGGCGGGCCGTCCACGTCGATTCGAACCGGCACCCTCGGCGGGCGCGAACGCGAAGATACGTCTCGATACGGTGCGTGGGTTCCACCGGTCACACGGCCGACGGCGGGCGTCGTCGGGCGAGACTGACCCGTCCCCGCCGACTCACTCGGGCGTGATGACGACCCCGTCGTCGTCGGCGTGGTCCATCGCCACCTCGTGTCGCGTGTGGCGGGCGTGGGTGCGGGCCCACCGACGGGCGCTGGCCTCGGAGAGGAACTGCTCGCCGTCGGGACACTGTCGGCAGCTAACGACCCACGGCGAGACGTCGTCCGGGAAGTGTCCGGTGTGGCGACGGTGGTCGAGCGCGAACTGCTCGACCGACTGGTTGCCGAGCTGTAGCTCGTCCAGTTCGTACGAGAGGTCCCACTCCTCGCCGCACCGCGAACACGAGACGGTCGGCGTGTCGTCTATCGGGGCCGTCGGGGAGTGCGTGCGAAAGTCGTCGTCGCTCGGTGGAGACACAGGCGGGATTGGGACCGCGGCCTCTTGTAACCGTCTGCCCCCGAAGTGAAAGACAATCTGTTGATATATTCCCGCGGAATCGGCCGGGCGAGGCTCCCGGTCGCGAGCCTCACTCCGCGTTCGACGCCCAGTCTCTGACCAGCGCGACGGCGAAAACCGTCAACAGGGCGGCGATGCCGGCGTTCCGCGCGAAGTCGCCGGTGTCACCGGCGGCGAGTCTGACGACGCCGAGCGCGAGGAGGAGTCCGATGACGAGCGCGAACAGGACGGCCGCCCACGACCGCGCGTGCATGGTCGTTGGTAGCGGGTCGCCGGAGAAAACCGTTGAGGTGGGCGCATCGAACCGACTCCCCGGTCGTGGCACCCGGTCACCTCGCCGTCCGGGTCGGGCGCGTCTCGGGTTCAGGCGCTCGCGTCGTAGCCCGCCTCTTCGACGGCCGCGACGAGGGCGTCGGTGTCGGCGTCGCCCTCGACGGTCGCTCGCTCCGCCTCGCGGTCGGCGGTCGCGTCCTCGACGCCGTCGACGCCGGCGAGGGCGTCGGCGACGCGCTGTTCGCAGTGTTCGCAGGTCATCCCGGTGACGGTGAGCGTGGTCGACATGCGGTTCGAGATAGGGGCTTCCCGATTTAGTGGATTTCCCTTTCGGCGGTTCGACAAACTCCCGACGTTAGCTTTCGATTCGAAAGCCAAACGCGAGGAACACCTATGACATCGTGGCACCAACTGAGTCGCATGCGCGCGCTCGACGAAACAGACCTCCACATCCTCGAACTCCTCGCCGAAGACGCCCGCCGACCCTTCAGCGACATCTCCGCCGAAGTCGGCCTCTCCGCGCCGGCGGTCTCCGACCGCATCGACCGCCTCCGCGAGGAGGGCATCATTCGCCGGTTCACCGTCGACCTCGACCAGTCGACGCTCTCGGGCGGGACGCCCGTGCTCGTCAGACTCACCGTCCGCCCGGAGTTCGTCGACGAGGTCCGCGACACCCTCCGAGCGGCAGACCCGGTCCACCACCTGTTCGTCGCGGCGGACGGCGAAGTGACCGTCCACGCCCGGCTCGACGGGGACTCCGTCCGCGCCCAGTTGGACGACCTCGTGGACCTCTCGCGGGTCCGCGACTACGAGGTGAGCCTCGTGGAGTCCGCCGAGTGGACGCCGACGGTCAACGGAACCGGATTCGCCCTCGAGTGCGCCGAATGCGGCAACACGGTGACGAGCGAGGGCGAGAGCGCCCGCATCGGCGGGACGCTCTACCACTTCTGCTGTTCGTCCTGTCTCGGCCGGTTCGAAGACCGATACGACCGCCTCGAAGCCGGCGCGAACGACGACTGAGCGGGCCGGGGGCCGATAATCGAGCGACGCGGCCACTGGTTTCGAATCCAAAGTTCGACCCCTCGATGACGCTCGGTCCTGAAGGGGAAATCGAGGTAAGAGAGGGGCACGTACGTATAGGTGAGATGAGTAGCCGAACGGCCCATTTAGATATCCGCGGGATGAGTTGCGCGAACTGCTCGCGCACCGTCGGCGAGGCGTTGGAGGCGCTCGACGGCGTGGCGAGCGCCAGCGTCAACTTCGCCACCGACGAGGGTTCCGTGGAGTACGACCCCGAGGAGGTATCGCTCGGCGAGATATACGACGCCATCGAGGACGCCGGCTACGAGGCGCTCTCGGAGAGCCGGACCATCGGCATCACCGGGATGAGCTGTGCGAACTGCGCCGACGCGAACCGGAAGTCGCTGGAGTCGGTTCCGGGCGTCGTCGCCGCCGAGGTCAACTTCGCCACCGACGAGGCGCACGTCACCTACAACCCCGCCGACGCGAGCCTCGACGACATGTACCGGGCGGTCGAAGAAGCCGGCTACACGCCCGTCCGGGAAGACGACGGCGACGAGGGGGACGCGGACGACGCCCGCGACGCCGCCCGTAACGAGGAGATTCGCCGGCAGAAGCGCCTGACGCTGTTCGGCGCGGCGCTGTCGCTGCCGCTCCTCGCGATGCTCGCGGTCGAACTGTTCGGCGGCGGCCTCCCCGAGACGATTCCCGGCACGGGCGTTCCAATCGGCTGGGTCGGCTTCGCGTTCGCCACGCCGGTGCAGGTCTACCTCGGCCGCGAGTTCTACGAGAACTCCTACACGGCGCTCGTCCGGAACCGCACCGCCAACATGGACGTGCTCATCGCCATGGGGTCTTCGACGGCGTACCTCTACTCCGTCGCCGTCCTCGTCGGTCTCCTCGCCGGCAGTCTCTACTTCGACACCGCCGCGCTCATCTTGGTGTTCATCACGCTCGGGAACTTCCTCGAAGCGCGCTCGAAGGGACAGGCGTCGGAGGCGCTCCGGACGCTCCTCGAACTCGAAGCCGACACCGCGACGCTCGTCGACGACGACGGGACCGAACGCGAGGTCCCCCTCGACGAGGTCGAGGTCGACGACCGCATGAAGGTCCGTCCCGGCGAGAAGATTCCGACCGACGGCGTCGTCGTCGACGGCGACTCCGCGGTCGACGAGTCCATGGTCACGGGCGAGTCCGTCCCCGTCTCGAAGGCCGAAGGCGACGAGGTCGTCGGCTCGACGGTGAACCAAAACGGCGTCCTCGTGGTCGAGGCGACCAAGGTCGGCTCCGAGACCGCAATCCAGCAGATCGTCTCGCTCGTCAAGGAGGCCCAGGGCCGCCAGCCCGAGATTCAGAACCTCGCCGACCGCATCTCGGCGTACTTCGTGCCCGCGGTCATCGCCAACGCCCTCCTGTGGGGCGTCGTCTGGTTCCTCTTCCCCGAGGCGCTCGCGGGCTTCATCCGGTCGCTCCCGGTCTGGGGGCTCGTCGCGGGCGGCCCCGTCGCCGCGGGCGGCGCGGTCTCGACGTTCGAGTTCGCCGTCGTCGTCTTCGCGTCGGCCGTGCTCATCGCCTGTCCCTGCGCGCTCGGCCTCGCGACCCCGGCCGCGACGATGGTCGGGACGGCAATCGGCGCGCGCAACGGCGTCCTGTTCAAGGGCGGCGACGTGCTCGAACGCGTCAAAGACGTGGAGACGGTCGTCTTCGACAAGACCGGCACGCTCACCAAAGGCGAGATGACGCTGACCGACGTGGTCGCCGTCGGCCCCGCCGCCGACGGCTCCGGCGTCGTCACCGCCGACGACGAGACGCTCGACGAGGACGCGGTCCTCCGGTACGCCGCCTCGGCCGAGCGCAACAGCGAACACCCGCTGGCCCGCGCCATCGTCGCCGGCGCGGAAGGCCGCGGCCTCGACCTCGCCGACCCGGAGGACTTCGAGAACGTCCCCGGTCACGGGATTCGCGCGACCGTCGACGGGAAGACCGTCCTCGTCGGTAACCGCAAACTCCTCTCGGACGCGGGCGTCGACCCCGCCCCCGCCGAGGACGCGCTCCGCGACCTCGAACGCGAGGGCAAGACCGCGATGCTCGTCGCGGTCGACGGCGACCTCGCGGGCGTCGTCGCCGACGCGGACGAAATCAAGGAGTCGGCCGCGGAGGCCGTCGCCGCGCTCCGCGACCGCGGCGCGACCGTCCACATGATTACCGGCGACAACGAGCGGACCGCCCGCGCCGTCGCCGAGCAGGTCGGCATCGACCCCGAGAACGTCAGCGCCGGCGTCCTCCCCGAGGACAAGGCCGACGCCGTCGAGTCCCTGCAGGCCGACGGAACGAGAGTCATGATGGTCGGCGACGGCGTCAACGACGCGCCCGCGCTCGCCGCCGCGTACGTCGGCACGGCGCTCGGCTCGGGAACCGACGTCGCCATCGAGGCGGCCGACGTGACGCTCATGCGGGACGACCCGCTCGACGTGGTGAAAGCCATCCGCATCTCCGCGGGGACGCTCGCGAAAATCAAACAGAACCTGTTCTGGGCGCTCGGCTACAACACCGCGATGATTCCGCTCGCGTCGCTCGGCCTCCTCCAGCCGGTGTTCGCCGCGGGCGCGATGGCGCTGTCGTCGGTGTCCGTCCTCACGAACAGCCTCCTGTTCCGGGCCTACACGCCGGACCACGACTACCGCTTCCTCGACTTCCTCCGGCGGTAGTCCGCCTCGCCGTCTCGCTTTTCTCCTCGCGCGGCGATTCTCTCAGGGTATGTCCACTCGAACCCCCGCGCGGACGGAGCCGTGGCTCCTGGTCGCCGTCGGCGCGTTCCTCGTTCTCGTCGGCCTCGGAACGCTCGCGAGCGCCCCGTGGCGCTACGCGGCCGGCGGGTCGGTCGTCGCGGTCGCGGCGCTCCAGATAGTCGGGTCGCTGTCGGCGGTCGTCATCGGTGCCGGAGCCGCGTGGCTCGGGGCGGTCGAGGCGCGCGAAAAACGGTGACGGACGGGACGTTCAGTACCGCGACGGGAGGAACGCCATGCCGATGAGGAGAATGACCGTGGTGAACGAGACGATGGCGATGCCCCAGAGACCGTTTTCGGTCTCGTGGAAGCTGTCGATTTCGGACAGTTGCGCCTGGTAGCTGTCGTAGTTCTGCGTCAGGACGAGCGTCTCGCCGTCCGGGAAGTACGCGAGGTACTGCTGTCCCGAGATGGTCAGGTTCGCCTCGTTATCGACGGTGACGGTGTTCTCCTCGGACGCGAACCACTCGAGGGTCACGCCGGAGGTCTCGACCGCGTCGACGGTGACGGACTGGTTGTTGTAGTCGAAGGAGTCACCCTCGGCGACGGTGCGCGTCTCGTTGGCCGGGAAGTACTCGTCGACCGAGACGAGCGTCGAATCGTTGACGACGACGTAGCGCTCGCCGTCGCGGGTGACGGTCTCGTTGTCGGCGTTCGAGTCGGCTTGGAGGATTGCGGTCTCGTTGTACAGTTCGACCAGCGTCGCTTCGGTGGGGTCGGAGACGTTGGCGATTTCGACACGGTAGTCCGTGCCGTCGAGCGTGACGGTGCTCTCGTTGTCCCACGTCTCGGTGAAGCGAGCGGAGTCGTTCACGTAGGTGAGTTCACCGGAGCGGACCAGCGTGGTGCCACCACCGTGACCGCCCGACTCCTCCTCTTCGGTTATCGACGACACTGTGTACGCCTGGTCGCTATCGGGGACGGAGAACTCGTCCCCCTGTGCCAGCGAGTACTCGGGGTTCTCGAAACTGACCGACGGCGTCGATGCAGTCGCGATAAGTGAGTATGCACCGGCACCGATGACCAGGAAGAACACGACGGAGATGACCGCGGCGCGTCGTTGCATGGTTTCGGCATGGGCCACGCGGCGTATAACGATTACTTTTCCTCGGAGCGTGTCACCGCGTCGCGCGACTGCCGGCGGCGACTCCCGCCCCCAATACGACGGTGCAGACGAACAGTCGAAGCTGTGGATTGACAAGGGTTTTTGAAACTATTGGCCGAACCTCCCGTCAATGAGATATCGACCAGTCGTTCGACGGAGCCGAACCGGGAGTTGGTCGTGACGCGCGACGACGACCTCGTCACAGAACAGTTGGAACTCGCCGCCGATCGGTTCGACTTCCTCAACGCGTTGGACGGCGCGCGCCTCGACAAGCGAGATTTGACCGAGGCGCTTCCGTACTCCCGCTCGACGGTCGACCGCGCGATACGCGACCTGACCGCCGCGGGGTTCGTCCTCGACGACGGCGACTACACCACGTCGCTGAAGGGCGGACAGTTCATTTCGCTGTTTCGCGCCACTCGCGACGCCGCCGCCGACGTGCTCGAACTCGACTCGTTCGTCGCCGGAGCGGCCGCCGACTACCCGCTTCCGGTCGAGGCCGTCGTCGGGGCCGACGAACTGCGGACCGACCCGCGCGTCTCACACCCGTTCGATGCGCTCGGAAACAGGCTCAAAGCGACGAACAACGGGACGTTCGTCCTCCCGTACCTGCCGAGTCAGACGTTCGTCGACCGGTGTACGACCTGGCTCGTCGACGGGCACTCCTGTCGGTTCGTCGCTCCCAACTCCGTCGTCACCGCTATCTGGCGGGCGTACCCGGCGTTTCTCGAAACCGTACAGACCGTCCCGGACTGCGAGCTTCGGGTCGGCGAGGTTCCCCCGTTCGCCATCGCGCAGACGACGCTCGACGGGACGCCCCACGCGATGGTGGTCGCCTACGACGACGACGCGCGCGCACGCTGCGTCATCGAGAACACGAGCGAGCGCGCCGTGGCGTGGGCCCGGAGCCGCGTGCAGTCGATTTGGGAAGCCGCGAGCCCGTTCGACCTCAACGGAAACGCCGACGGCGACGCTCCCGAAACCGAAGCCGACATCGCGGACGCCAAAGCGGGCGATGCGGACGCCGGAGCGACGACGGCCGGCTCCCGGAACGTAACCGACGACCGCGGCGGAAGTGCGGCGATTCGCGGCCCGGTGCTCTCCACGGTGCTGCGGTCGCAAGGGTTCGCCCGGCTCGCACCGGCGTACTTCGACCGCGTCGGCGTCTCGCCGCCGCTGGCGTGTTGGCGCGCCGGTTTCGACCTCGGCGAGGTCCGCGCCGGTTACGCGCTCGACCGCGAGCGCCCGACCGAAGACGGACGCGAGAACGTGACTGACGACCTGTTCTCCCGACTCCGCTCGGGGACCGACCACGTCGTGACGGGGCCGCCCGGCGCGGGAAAGAGCACGGTCTGTATGTCCGTCGCGTGCCGGTGGTACGACCACGAGCAGGGTACCGTCCTCTACCGGAAGTCCGGCCAGCACGACCCGTTTACCTCCACGGCGCACCTCGGGTCGTACCTCGCCGAGGCCAGCGGGCACGTCCTCGTCGTCGTCGAGGACGCGACCCGGACCGAAGCGAACAGCATCTTCGAACTCGTCCGCGAGTTCGACGACGACGACCGCGTGACGTTCCTCCTCGACAGTCGGGAAAGCGAGTGGCGCGACGACTCGCTCCGCGGCACCGCTCGCCTCGAATTCCACCGGAGACAATCGATAGACGTGGTCTCTGTTCCCGTCGTCGACGCCCGCGAGCGAGCCAGACTGGTCGAGCACTTCGAGGCGACTGTGGGAACGAACGTCGATATCGACCCCGAGGAACTCACCCCGAACGAGGGCGGGGACCTCGAACCAGGAGAGATGTATCTCTTTTTGCATCGACTCGCCCGGCACGCCGAGCCGGCAGCAGGAGGGAACGCCGCCCCGACGAGCCTCCTCGACGACATCGACTCCGTCTACGCCGACCTCGAACGCGTCGACGAGCGACTCGGCGTCGACGTCGGCGTTCTCGTGAATCTCCTGAACGCCTCGGGCATCGGCGTCTCGCCGCCGCTCGCGTACGCGCTCACCGAGTCGAAGCAGGACGAATCGGTCGTCGAAGAAGCGCTCGACGCGCTCGAACGGACCGTCCTCTACTCCGCGTTCGGCGACGACGAGTCCGACGGCGACCGGGTTCGCGCGGTCCACGAGACGTGGTCCGCTCGCTTCCTCCAGCGACTGCTCGACCTCGAATCCGAGCGTCGCGCCCGCCGCCGGTTCGAGCGGTGTCTCGACGCGCTCTGCTCGCTCGTCGACGACGGCGACGCGCGCCGGACCGTCCAATCGGTGTTCGGCGGGACCGCCGATATCGTTCGCACTATCGAGAGCGACCCCGCGACGTGGGGAGAACGACTCGTCCGTAGCGTGTTCGAACTCGGCGTCAACACGCCGACGCTCTCCGAGCTGTACGCCGAGACCGACTACTCCGACGTCGACGTGCCGCGGGCCTGCGACGGCACGCTCCGACTCGACGTTCGTCGGTGGCGCGCCCGCATGTTCGTCAACGGGGGCGAACTCGAACGCGCCGAACGAGAGTTCGAGTCGCTCGCGTCGCTCGACGACGAGCGCCTCGACGAGGCGGCACTGGTCCGCGCGCGCGCCGACGGCTTTGCCGGACGCTCCGAGGTCGGACGCTACCGCGGTTCGTTCGAGCCCGCCCGCGAATACGCACAGGAGGCCCTCGAACGATTCAGTCGAATCGACGACGAGGTGGGCCGCAGCGACGTGTTGAACGCGCTCGGTGGTATCGAGGCACAGACCGACAATCCGGAGGCCGCGAAAGGCTACTACCAGCGAGCGCTCGAACTCCGTCGCGACCTCGAAGACGAGACGAAAGTTGCGAGCACGCTCGCGAACCTCGGACTCGTCGAGATAACGCTCGGTGAGTTCGAGTCAGCCGCGGCGCACGCCCGCACGAGTCTCCAGATTCGCCGAGAGATTCAGTATCCGTGGGGAGAAGCGCTGAGCCTCGCCGTTCTCAGCCGTATCGAACTCGAAAACGGGACGCTCGACGAAGCGGAGCGATACGCCCGACTCGCGCTCGACATCCGCGTCGAAATCGGCGACTCCATCGGCGTCGCGTCGACATCGAACAACCTCGGGAAGATAGCGTTCGACCGCGGGGCGCTCGACGACGCGCGCGAGCGCTACGAATCGCTTCTCGACGACGTCGAGGACCCGGAGTTCGATTGGATTCGAAGGGACGTGTACTACGGTCTCGCCCAAACGCTCTCTGAACTCGGTGAACCCGAGACCGCCATCGAATACGCCGAACGCGCCATCGACCTCCTCGAAGAAAACGAGTCGAAGCGGACCGAACTCCAGACAGTCCGCGCCCGAACTCTCCTGGACAGCGGCGATCTCGACGACGCGCGAACGGTCGCAGAACGCGCCCACGAACGAGCGTCCGGACTCGGCGACGAGCCGAGGACGCTCGCGAGCGTGACGCTCGGAGAGGTGTACGTGCGGTCGGGAGAAACTGACGACGGGACTTCGCTACTCAGGACTGCAATCGAATCCGCGCCGACGGCAGTCCTCGAAGGCCGGTGTCGCCGACAGTACGCTACGGCGCTCTGTGAGACCGGAGACGTTTCCGATGCACTCGCCGAATTACGACGCGCTGCAGCGTGCTTTTCCTCCGTCGAAGCCGGGGTTCGAGCGCGGAAGACTGCACTTGACGCCCTCGAACTCGCACACGAACTGGGCGACGACGACGCGGTCAGCGCGCTCGAACAGCGGCTCGTACGATAGCGTCGTCAGTCGCCGCTTCGATACCGAGACGCGTCGCTCGCGAGAGTTGCGTTCGAAGAGAAAAGCCAAGGGCCGGATTTGAACCGGCGGGGGTTCCGCTCTGCAGGCGGATGCGTTGGGCCGAACTCTGCCACCTTGGCGCAGTTACTGGTATCCCTGTCTTGTGCTTAAGCCTGACGGTGTGCGACCTGAGTCGGGCGTTTTCGCTGTCTCGACCGAGAGAGCGGTCGCTGTCTGTGTAGTGTGCGAGCGAGCGTTTGCCGCTCGCCATAAATGAAAAAAGCCCACTGGACCGAAGTCCAGCGGGCTCTGTATGAGTAGGGGCGGCGAACTGGATTTCCCAGAGGATCGCTCACTCCAGTACTGACCAGAACGCAGGTGAGCTTAACTGCCGTGTTCGGGATGGGTACGGGTGGAACCTCACCGCTCTGGCCGCCTTAATGCCGATCAACGGAATCGAACCGCTGTCATACCAATATCGGACGGGCCGTCTTACCAATGTGTTCGTGCAATCCAGTTTGCGCCTGGACCCGTTCTCGGGTCTCAGTGCGTATGAATGTGGCTTGGACTGTTAGTGCTCGCGGGCTTAACAACTCGTTGCCTCGTTGCGTACCCCCCGAGTCTATCGAACTCGTCTTCTACGAGTGTCCTCAGTGGAACTTCTTTTCCGTGTGGGTTTCGAGCTTAGATGCGTTCAGCTCTTACCCCGTGGTGCGTAGCTGCCCGGCATCTGCCCT
>NZ_AOLJ01000020.1 GCF_000336775.1 Haloferax gibbonsii ATCC 33959
GGTGTGTCGTTCGCATTCATCCGAAATGCCTTGGACCACTTAAGGCCGTCGTATCGTGGCGACCCCCGGGAAGGTGTGTCATCCCGGTGAGCGCCTGACGACCTTGGGGTCGGGGCGTTCGGTGGAAGCTTTCGGGGGGAGTGCCCCCGTGCGCTTCTTCGCATTAATCCGAATGCCGGGGATACATTTAACCCCGTTGATTTAGTGGCTCTGTGAGAAAAATAGACACGAGGCGTGCCATAACTTCACGCGCGGTCAGTTGTGACATCAATTAGACTGAGCGAGAAATCAATGTATTAGTTTCGCGTGCGTGCGAGGTGTCGATAGAATCGACCCGTTGAAGTCGGTTTATAACGGGTCGCTTTATAAGGCCGGAGGTACGATTCACGTGCGAGCAATGAGTGGGCCGGCAGACTCCATCGAGATTCAGAACGTAGTCGCATCGACCGGGATCGGTCAGGAGCTCGACCTCGAAGCCCTCGCCGACGACCTCCCCGGTGCAGATTTCAACCCGGACAACTTCCCGGGCCTCGTCTATCGCACCCAGGACCCGAAAGCCGCTGCGCTCATCTTCCGCTCGGGGAAGATCGTGTGCACGGGCGCAAAGAGTATCGACGACGTGCACGACGCACTCGGAATCATCTTCGACAAGCTCCGCGAGCTGAAGATTCCCGTCGATGACGAGCCAGAGATAACCGTCCAGAACATCGTCTCCAGCGCGGACCTCGGACACAACTTGAACCTGAACGCGCTGGCTATCGGACTCGGTCTCGAAGACGTCGAGTACGAACCCGAGCAGTTCCCCGGCCTCGTCTATCGGATGGACGAGCCGAAGGTCGTCATCCTGCTTTTCGGTTCCGGGAAAATCGTCATTACCGGCGGAAAGCGGACCGACGACGCGGAGACCGCGGTCGAAGAGATCGTCGAGCGCATCGACGCGCTCGGACTGCTCGGATAGACGCTCCCGAACTATCGATTTTTCGCCGCGTTACGGACCTGAACACCCGCAAGTGTAAAATACGGAACAGTCTAACGGATGGCACATGAGTGCGCGGGAGGACGTTGCGTTCCTCGTCGGGTCGCAAAGCAGGGAGGCTATTCTCCAAGCGCTGGCAGTCGAGCCGCGTCGGCCAACTGACCTCGCGGACATCTGTGACTGTGCGAGGGAGACGGCACAGCGGACACTGGCAGGGTTCTGTGACCGCGGATGGGTCAAAAAGACCGAGGGTGTCTACCATCTCACCGCGGGCGGCGTGATGGTCCACGACCAGTACGCGGAGTTCATCGGTACGGTCGAGTGCGCCGATAGAATGAGCGAGTTCCTGGCGAACGCCGCGGAAATCTGTGAGGGCGCACCGCCCGGCGTCCTCAGCCAGATGAATATCACCACCGCTGCCGACAACGACCCTCACGCACCGCTCAACAGATACCTGACCATCGTCGGAAACGAGCCGGTCGACCGCTTCCGCGGTGTCACGCCCATCGTGAGTCGGGTGTTCAACGAGTCGGCCAAAGACGTATTGGGCCCGGACACGCGGATGGAACTCGTCGTCGACCGCGACGTCCTCGAACGGTCGATGGACGCCTACCCCGAGTCGTTCGAGCGCGCACAGGACCTCGACCAGTTCGAACTCCGAGTCACCGACGAAGACCTCGACTTCGGCCTCCTACTAGTCGACGGCCACGGAGTCGTCTCTGCCTACGACGAACACGGTAACCTGACGTCCCTCGTCGACGGTGACGCCCCGGAGGTCGTCTCGTGGGTCGAGAGCCTGTACGAATCCGTCTGTTCGACATCAATCCCGCTCGAACAACTGGAATCGTGACTCGCCCTCGACAACCGATGGTGTGACCGGTCCGGTCACACGTGATAATTCCAATCACATACTACTGCAATAAAATATAAGAGGTCGCTCGACAGAGGTGTACTTGCAGCGGTGCAGCGTCCCCCACTAGGCGATTCGGCCCTTACGTGCTTTCGGTCGGTCCCCTGATTCCCCGTCAGGTGTCCGCGTTCTCGGTGAGAACGTCTTTCACTACGTCCGGGTCTTCGAGCAGTTGGTGCTTGGTGTAGCTTCCTTCCGCACTTCCGCCGCTGTGTTTCGACTGTTCGATGATATCGAGAAAGGCGTGTTCTTTCAGCAGGTCGCGGACCCGCCGAAGCGACAGGCTATCGGAACCTTGCTGCCGACAGATGTTCTCGTAAACCTCGTAGACGCGACTCGTCCGGAAGCCGTCCTGCTGTTGGTTCGAAAGCGAGAGGATCGCCAGCGCTTGTAACACGTAGCGAGAGTGCGGCGTCGACCCGCGAATCAACTCGCGGAAGCGGTCGGTCTCCGCGCGCTGTCGCGCCTGCGTGACGAAGTTCTCTCTGACCGTGCTCGCCCCCATAGATTGGGCAATCTCACCCGCGTATCGCAGGATGTCGATAGCCTTCCGCGCGTCCCCGTGCTCGCGGGCGGCGAGCGCCGCGGCCCGTGGAATCGTCGACGGGTCCAACACGCCGTCGCGGAACGCGTCGCTCCGCGCGTCCATGATGTCGCGAAGTTGGTTCGCATCGTACGGCGGGAAGACGAATTCGCGCTCGCAGAGGCTGGATTTCACCCGCTCGTCCATCCGGTCTTTGTACTGGATCTTGTTGCTGATTCCGATGACGCCGAGCTTACAGCCGGCGATTTTGCCGGCCTCTCCCGCCCGCGAGAGCTGCATGAGGATGTCGTCGTCGCTCAGTTTGTCGATTTCGTCGAGGATGATGAGGACGACGTCGTACAGCGAATCGAGGATGCGCCACAGTCGTTTGTAGTACGTCGACGTCGAGAGTCCCTTGTCGGGGACTTTGATTCCGGTAATCGCGGTGTCGTTGACGCTGTCGGCGATAGTCTGGACGGCCTGCGTCTCGGTCGTGTCCTGCGCGCAATCAACATAGGCGAACGTCGCTTTCACTCCCTCTTCTTCGGCCGTCTCGACGAGTCGCTGGGAGACGTACTTCGCACAGAGCGATTTCCCCGTCCCCGTCTTCCCGTAGATAAGGACGTTGCTCGGGCTCTGTCCGAAGATGGCGGGGTTCACCGCGGTCGCGAGATCCGAGATCTCGTCGTCGCGACCGACGATGCGACCCTCCCCCGGGAGGTGGTTTATCTCCAACAACTCCTTGTTGGCGAAGATGGGGTCCTCCCGGGTGAAGAGGTCGTCGCTGGCGTTAGGCATGTTCGCAACACACCACGTTTCCGGTGAAAGGACTTACCATTCGACCCAGCACACACACACCACGTTTCCGGTGAACGACCACGAACCCCGGTTTCCCGTCCACACGAAACGCAGGTATTGATTCACCGGAAACACGGTGTGAGGGAGTCTACCTGACCCGGCGAGGGTCGAGGAATCTCGGCTCGTCTCTCGTCCAGTGACGAGGACGAAAACGAAGGCGAGCCCCGAGAGTCCGGCAATATCGGTGGTAGCTACCCTGAACGTGCTCGTTGTCGCCGTGACAGAACTCAATGAACGTCGCCCGCGGTAACCGTCGATACGACCGGTAGAACAGGTTCTCAGAGACCCGCGAGCTCCGATAGGAGCGGTTAGAACACCGAGAACACGCGTCTCAGGACGTTTCGTTCCGGTCGACTAATACTCGAGTTTCGAGTATAGTCGTGTTTGCGAGTGTATCAATGGTCGGTAACACAAATAAACTATTTAACTATTGTTATACGTGGGCTCCTCTACCACCGACACGGAGAAAGTGGTCAGTTGACCGGCGGAAGTTGACACAGTCCAGTCGCTCACCGGAAACGCGGTGTCTCACACCGTTCCGGAGGGTCGAGCCGATATAGATGGTATAGCGTCTCTCGCGCCGTATTTCACCGGAAACGTGGTGTGCTGGTAATAAGTGGACCGATTCAGTTCAGGCCGAAAACCACGGAGAAGGAACGGGCGTCACCTGCCGCTGTTCGGCGCGCTCCCTACCGAGAGACGCTCGGGCCAGTTCATCGGAAACGTGGTGTGCGCGTGACTCCGTTCCCGTAGCTCACCAGCGAGTCGACACCTATTCCGACGTGATTACTGCCTCCCTCCACCGCGTCGTATTTCACCGGAAACGTGGTGTCTGTCAGCGCTGCTACGTTCTCCGCTCGGTCGGTTGGCAGCGGCTGACTCGGGAATCGGCTGACTTCGAAGCGGGACCACCGCTGCAACGGCTGCTGATGCGACGTTCAGCCGATGCGGCGTTCGGACGACGCGACGGTCAGCCATCGGTCTCGACCGGCGGTCCCAACACTCGCGGTTCGAGGTATCCTCGCCGTCGAGGTCGGATTTCAGCCTCGTATATTTCGACCAATTCACCGGAAACGTGGTGTCTCTGACCGTCTCACGCGGAGTTGCGATTCACCGGAAGCGAGGTGTGGTACTTCCCGCGGGAACGGGTCGGTAACTGACCGGTGCCGACCGACTGCAGTCGCCGACTTTTGTCGAGGTCTACGACTCGCGTTTCGTCCTCTCGTTCACCGGAAACGAGGTGTGCATGCGACTCACGCGCACCCCCGCTCGTCCGCGCTCGGAACGTTCTCCCGCGACGGACTGTGTCGATAGCGTGGCGTCAATGCAATTACCCAGGGGAACGAACCGATACCGTATGCGTGCGCTCAGTCGCGTGTGGGTGCGCCTCAGCGAAGCCGTGTCGGGCCGAGGGAACGACCGAGAGTGGTCCCTCGAACGCTCCCGCTCGACGGAGACGCGGTGGTCTCGTTCGGGAGAGCGAGTCGACTGCTTCCGGTTCGACGACGGTTACGTGACCACCGTCCACTACGAAGACCGCGGGGTCACGTGGCAGTTGACCCCCGGACAGGTCCCGCTCGCGAGCGCGCTCGCGATGGCGAAACTGTACCTCGAACACGAACTGACTCCGCAGACCGACCCCGAGGGACGTCCGTTCGTCGGCCTCACCGAACGCGGTCCGGTTCAGGTGTTCGAAGAGATTCCGCCCGAACCGGTCGAATACGTCTACCTCGACGGCGTCCGGACGCTCGAGGAGTTCCCGGAGTTCCTCACCGTCAGCGACGACTTCAGGTCCGTGTTCGACCGGATGGCACCGGCGCAGTCGAGTACGTCCCGATAGTCGAAACCGCCTCGTTCTCGATAGTGCGAGTCGCTCTCGGTGTCGCAAGCCGTTTCCCCGTCGCGGCCGTACCCGCCTTCGATGACTGCCGAGGACGGGGACCCGAGTCCTCCCGACGGAGACGCCGAGACCGACGAGGCCGACGCCTCCGCAGACGTGCTCGACCGACTGGCAGACGCGACCGACGCGTCGCCACCCGCCGCCGAGGGGGCGAGCGAGGGCGACGACGGCGTCTCGCTCGCGTCGTTCTACGAGGCGCTCGAATCAGAGGGCCGACCCGTCGTGACCGCCCAGCAGGTCGCGCGGCGTCTCGGCGTCTCGCAGGCGGACGCGATGGACGGACTCGACGCGCTCGCCGACGCCGGTCGGGTCCAGCGGGTGAACGTCGAGACCGACCCGACCGTCTGGTATCCGACCGAGTGGGGCGAACTCGCCTCGCGGGAGCGGGTCGTCCTCTTCCCGAAGCGTCGCGAAATCGTCGTCGACAACCCGACCCAGTACACGCGAGCGCGACTCTCACAGTTCGCGCACCTCGTCGATACCACCGGCGACCGCGAGGGAAGAGGCCGAGGCTACCTCTATCGAATCCGGCAGGAAGACGTGTGGCAAGCGCCCTTCGACGACGTCGACTCGCTCCTCTCGATGCTCCGGTCGGTCCTCCCCGAGCGGTCGCCGCACCTCGAAGCGTGGGTCGAAGACCAGTGGAAGCGCGCCCACCAGTTCCGCCTCTACTCCCACGAGGAGGGGTACACCGTCCTCGAAGCGGCCACGGAGAGCCTCATGGGCAACGTCGCCCTCCAAAAACTCGACGACGACCACGTCTACGCGCCCATCTCGGACACGGAGGCGTGGGTCAGAGACGAGGAAATCGCGGCGATAAAGCGCATCCTCTACGATTCGGGGTACCCCGTCGAGGACGACCGCGACCTCGAAGAGGGCGAGGAACTCGACGTCTCGCTTCACGTCGACCTCCGCGACTACCAGCGAGACTGGGTCGACCGATTCGTCGACCAGCGCGCTGGCGTCCTCGTGGGTCCGCCCGGTGCGGGGAAGACCATCGCTGGTATCGGCGCGCTCGCCGCGGTCGGCGGCGAGACGCTCGTTCTCGTCCCGAGCCGCGAACTCGCCCGCCAGTGGCGCGAGGAACTCCTCTCGACGACCGACCTCGACGCCGACCAAATCGGCGAGTACCACGGCGGCGCGAAGGAGATTCGACCCGTCACCATCGCGACCTACCAGACCGCCGGGATGGACCGCCACCGCTCGCTTTTCGACTCGCGTCGCTGGGGGCTCATCATCTACGACGAGGCCCACCACATCCCCAGTCGCGTCTTCCAGCGGAGCGCCGACCTCCAGTCTAAGCACCGTCTCGGACTGTCGGCGACGCCCATCCGCGAGGACGACAAGGAGGCCGAGATTTTCACGCTCATCGGTCCGCCTATCGGGACCGACTGGGGGAAGCTCTTCGACGCCGGCTACGTTCAGGAGCCGGAAGTCGAGATTCGCTACGTGGGCTGGGGCGACGACATGGCCAGAAACGAGTGGGCCTCCAGCGACGGCCGCGAGCGGCACATGCTCGCGGCGATGAACCCCGGGAAGATATTCGAGATTCGTCGGCTCCGCGCCCGCCACGCCGACTCGAAGACGCTCGTCTTCGTCGACTATCTCGACCAGGGCGAGGCGATTTCAGAGGCGCTCGACGTCCCCTTCGTCAGCGGCGAGACCCGTCACCACCGCCGCGAGGCGTACTTCGAGGCGTTCCGAGACGGAGACCTCGACACGCTCGTCATCTCCCGCATCGGCGACGAGGGTATCGACCTCCCGAACGCCGGGCTCGCAATCGTCGCCTCCGGCCTCGGCGGCTCTCGTCGGCAGGGCTCCCAGCGCGCCGGTCGAACCATGCGTCCGACGGGGAGCGCGCTCGTCTACGTGCTCGCCACCCGCGGGACCAGCGAGGAGGACTTCGCCCAGCGCCAGATGCAACACCTCGCCGGAAAGGGGATTCGCGTCCGCGAGACGAGTTCTGACGACCTCGACACCGAGGCGAGTGACGGTGACCCCGACTCAGATGGCGAGGAGTCAGCGTCTGCGGACGGTTCGGAGTCGGCGATGTCCGACGAGTAACCGCGCCGTCGTCGGGCGCTTGGCCGCCCGGAATGAGAATTCTTAAGTCTAACCGTAGATTGAGATTCTCTTGACCGCTCTTAGCTCAGCCTGGCAGAGCAGCCGACTGTAGATCGGCTTGTCCCCCGTTCAAATCGGGGAGAGCGGATTTTGCTTGCAANACCGCTCTTAGCTCAGCCTGGCAGAGCAGCCGACTGTAGATCGGCTTGTCCCCCGTTCAAATCGGGGAGAGCGGATTTTGCTTGCAAAATCCGGTCGAGCCGGTTTGAGCAGGTCAGTCGCAGCGCGTGAACGAAGTGAACGCGTCGTCTGACTGGGTTCAAATCGGGGAGAGCGGACTGAACTTCAACACCCGCGAGCGCAGCGAGCGGTGTTGCATGTGACGGACTCCTCGACACGATTTGAGCAGCGAGCAACGCGAAGCGCTGCGAGTGAGTTCAAATCGGGGTTCGACTTATCAGCTTCAAATCGGGGATATACCGTCTGTCACTCCCGCCCACCCCACACCGTCTTCTCGACCAACTCGACGGTCATCGACTCGTCGACGCGAATCTGACAGGAGAGGCGCGGGTAGCCGAACCGCGCCGCGAGGTCGTCGTGCCAGTGGTGGGCTGTCGGTTCGCCCGAACGAATCCGGACGCCGCACGTGGCACAGAGGCCGCGTCCGCCGCAGTTCGCACGCTTCGTGAGCCGCGCGTACGGCGAGATGCCGGCCTCAAGCAGCGCGTCGCGGAGGACGGTCCCGCGTTCGACGCTGAGGTCGGTAACGCGCTTGCCGTCGGTGTCGCGGACGCGGACCGTGACGGTCGGACCGGCCGGGTCGCGCTCGGGTCGAGACTCGGGGTCGTCCATCAGCCGGTCGTTAGGCCCGACTCGATATGGCTGTACCCCTGCTGGTCACCCTCCGAGTCGTGGCTCTCTCGTCGTCTATGTAGACTCCATACCCGAAGATATCAGTATTATAACGGCTTATGCCGGGCGGATTCGTAGGTGAGCGTGATGGTGACCCTCGCGTCCGCGCCGGTGTTGGTGAACGTCCGCGTCGAGATGAACGACCACGAGACGATGACGGTCGAACTGCACGAGACGAACGAAACGCGCCACCTCGTGGCCTACGAGTCAGAGCGCATCCGCGACACCCTGGCGTCCCTCTCCGAGGGCGCTCGCGTTCCGGTCGAGATGGTCCGCGCCGGCTCGCGCTCGAACGTCTGGAAGGCCGTCGCACTCCACGGTCGACGGCCCGCTCCGGCGGACCAGTCCGCTCGGACGGCGAACTGAGGCGTCTGCGGTCCGTCTTCCTCCCCTCACTCGCCCCGCTGTCTTCTTCACTCGTCTCTCTCCTCTCACCCGTCCCCTCGTCCGCTTTCGTTCACCGGGTCCGCCGGAGACAAACCGTCGGTGCTATACTTCTCGCCTGTGTCGCGCACCGCAATGAGCTTCGTCGCCGAGGTGGAAGTCCGGTTCCACGACCACGACTCGTTCGGACACGTGAACAACGCCGTCTACGCGACCTACTGCGAGCAGGCCCGCGTCCGCTTCTTCGAGGAGGTCATGGACACGCCGCTTTCGGATCCGCACATCGTCGTCGCGCACCTCGAACTCGACTACCGCGCGCCCATCGAGGGCGTCGGTACCGTCGAGGTGGAAGTCGAGGCCGGCGACCCCGGCGGCAAGAGCTTCCCCATCTACTACACGCTCTCCTACGAGGGCGAGGTCGTCGCCACCGGGGAGACGGTCCAGGTCGCCATGGACGGCGAGGGCCGCCCGACCCGCGTCCCCGACCAGTGGCGCGAGGCAATCGCGAACCAACCGTAGCTCGACCGCGTCCACTCAGCTCGTCTTCGGGCGGTCATCTACCGTCGGCATGGTTCCTTTTCCGGGTGGTCCGCGGCTCGTGAGTCGCTGAATTCGACCCACAGAGCCGAGACAGGAGAATTAAATACTCTCGTGATAATCCTCGGATATGCCTCGGGGAACACTAGAGCACGCACGGTCGGCGGAAGCCGACGACGAGACCCCGCTGTCCCGAGCAGGCGAGCGCGTCCTCCACATCGGTCGCGACCGGCCCATCCGCATCAGCGCCGGCCACCGCCTCCTCCACCACGACGGCAAGTGTAGCCGCCCGCACGGGCACAACTACGAGATTTCGGTTCGCGTCGTCGGCGACCTCACGGACGAGGGCTGGGTCGTCGACAAGGGCGTCGTGACCGACGTCATCGACGAGTGGGACCACCGCTTCCTCGTCGAGTCCGGCGACCCGCTCGTCGAGGCGTTCGAGCGCTCCGGCGACGCCGACGGGACGGTCGTCCTCGACGCGCCGCCGACGGCGGAGATGATGGCCGTCGTGCTCGAAGAGAAGCTTCTGTCTGTGCTTCCCGACAACGTCTCCGAGGTCTCGGTCTCGGTCAGCGAAACCTCGGAACTCTGCGCCGGCTTCTGATGCCCGTCTCCGACACCGTCGCCCGCGACGACACCGACGCCGAGGGCGACCGCCTCCCGATAAACGAGCTGTTCGCGTCGTTACAGGGCGAAGGCAAACTCGCCGGCGTTCCGAGCACGTTCGTCCGCACCAGCGGCTGTAACCTCCGCTGTTGGTTCTGCGACTCGTTTCACACCTCGTGGGAGCCGACTCACGCGTGGATGAGCCTCGACGAAATCGTCGCCGAGGTCGAGTCGCGCTCTCCCGAGCACGTGGTCGTCACCGGCGGCGAACCGCTCGTCCACGACGAGACCGACGCGCTCCTGTCGGCGCTCGCCGACGACTACCACCTGACCGTCGAGACGAACGGGACGCTCGAAACCGACGCGCCGGTCGACCTGGCGAGCATCAGCCCGAAACTCGCGTCGTCGACGCCGACGCCCGACAACGCCCCGGCCGACGTGGACCCCGGCGTCTGGACCGAGCGACACGAGAACGCCCGCGTCGACCTCGACGCGCTCGCCTCGCTGGTCGAACACGCGGCGGACTTCCAACTGAAGTTCGTCGTCACCGGCCGCGACGACATCGACGAAATCGAGTCGCTCGTCGCCGACGTGCGCGGCGTTGCGGCCCGCGAAGTCCGCGACAGCGACGTGTTGCTCATGCCCGAAGGACAGACCCGCGAGCAACTCGCTCGGACCCGGACCGAGGTCGCCGACCTCGCCGCGGCGTTCGGCTACCGCTACACGCCGAGACTCCACGTCGACCTCTGGAACGACGCGCCCGAGACCTGAGAACCTCCGAAAACACTCCGAACGCACCTCGAACACACTCCGAACGAACCCCGAATCATTCCACGACAACGATGACTACCGATACCGATACAGACACCACGTCCGACGAGAAACGCGCCGTCGTCCTCCTCTCCGGCGGCATGGACAGCGCGACGACCGCCTACGAGGCGAAGGAACGCGGCTACGAACTCTACGCGCTCCACACCTCCTACGGCCAGAAGACCGAGTCGAAGGAGTTCGACTGCGCCCGCGCGCTCGCCGACGAACTCGACGCCCGCGACTTCCTCCACATCGAGACGAGCCACCTGAAGCAAATCGGCGCGTCGTCGCTCACGGACGACTCGATGGCCGTCGCCGACGCCGACATGGACGCCGACGAGATTCCGACCTCGTACGTCCCCTTCCGCAACGCCAACCTCCTGTCGATGGCCGTCTCGTACGCCGAGGCGAACGACTGCGACGCCGTCTTCGTCGGCGCGCACTCCGAGGACTACTCGGGCTACCCCGACTGCCGCCCCGAGTTCTTCGACGCCTTCGAGGCCATGGTCGACGTCGGCACGAAGCCCGACACGACCATCTCGCTGGAAGTTCCCTTCGTCCACGACTCGAAGACCGACATCGCCCGCCGCGGCCTCGAACTCGGCGTCCCCTTCGAGCACACGTGGTCCTGCTACCGCGCCGAGGAGCCGGCCTGCGGCACCTGCGACTCCTGTGCGTTCCGCCTGCAGGCGTTCCAGAACCTCGGCGAGCGCGACCCCATCCCGTACGCCGAGCGCCCGGAGTACGTGGACGCGGACGCGGCGTAGCGTCGCCCCGTGCGCCGCCGACGGGAATAGACTCCGCCCGCCGTTCGACCTGTCTCCCCGTTCCCCTTTTTCACCGCCCTCCGCGAACCTCGCCTCATGAGCGACGAGAAACGCCGAACCGCCGCCCAGTTCGGGAGCGCCGCCGAGTCGTACTTCGACAGCGAGGTCCACCGCCTCGGCGAGGACCGCGAGACGCTCGCGTCGTGGTGCCGCGGCGCGACCCGCGCGCTCGACGTGGCGACCGGGGCAGGTCACACCGCGGGCGCGATAGCCGAGGCCGGCGTTCCCTCGGTCGTCGCGGCCGACGCCGCTCCGGAGATGGTCGCCACCGCGGTCCGCGAGTACCCCGTCACGGGCGTCGTCGCCGACGCGGAGCGCCTTCCCTTCGCGGACGATTCCTTCGACGCGGCCGCCTGCCGAATCGCCGCGCACCACTTCCCCGACCCCGAGTCGTTCGTCGCGGAGGTCGCGCGCGTCCTCGAACCCGGCGGCGTCCTCGCCTTCGAGGACAACGTCGCGCCCGAGGACGCGACTCTCGCCGAGTTCCTCAACGGCGTCGAGGTGCTCCGCGACCCGACCCACGTCGAACTCCACCCGGTTTCGCGGTGGCGCGAGTGGCTCGAGGCCGCGGGCCTGTCGGTCGAAGCGGTCGAGACCGCAGCGATACGCCTCGAGTTCGACCCGTGGACCGAGCGGACGAACGTCTCGCCCGACGACCGGGCCGAACTCGAACGCCGCTTCCGCGAGGCGCCCGACGAGGCGAAAGCGCTGTTCGACGTGGTGTTCGACGGCGACGAGGTCGTCTCGTTCGCCAACCCGAAGGCGCTGATTCGAGCCCGGAAGGAGTAGCGCTGTCGGGGAAAACCCGTCCCCGTTCCCGTCCCCGCTTCCCGACCCGTTCCTGTCCCCGCTTCTCGCCGGCCGGCTGCGACTCACCGAGACCCACAAACGGTAAGCGGACCCCCCGCGACGTGGGGGTGTGTCAACGCCCGACTCCGACGCTCCCATCTCGCCGCTCGCGGGCCTCGGCATCGCCGTCCTCGCGGTCAGCACGAGCGCCATCCTCGTGCGCTGGAGCGCCGCGCCGAGCCTGATAAAGGCCTTTTATCGGGTCCTGTTCACCGTGGCTCTTCTCGCGCCGGTCGCGCTCGTCCGCCACCGCGACGCGCTGGCGACCATCTCGGGGCGCGACCTCCTCGCGGCCGGGGGCGCGGGCGTCGCGCTCGCGGCCCACTTCGCGTCGTGGTTCGAGAGCCTCAACCACACGACGGTCGCCGCGAGCGTCACGCTCGTACAGTCCCAACCGCTGTTCGTCGCCGTCGGCGCGTGGGCCGTCCTCGACGAGCGCGTGAGCCGCCGCACCGCCGTCGGCATCGGCGTCGCGCTCGCGGGCATGGTGCTCATGTCGGTCTCCGACTTCCTCACCGCCAGCGGCGCGCCGCGCCCGCTTCTCGGAAACGGGCTCGCGGTCGTGGGTGCCGTGACGGCCGCCGCCTACGTCCTCACGGGCCGGAGCGTCCGAAGCAGGGTCTCGCTCGTCCCCTACGTGGTCGTCGTCTACACGGTCTGTGCCGCCGCGCTCCTCGTCGTCGCGGTCGGCCGCGGCGACCCGCTTACCGGCTATCCGGCCCGCGAGTGGCTCCTGTTTCTCGGGATGGCGGTCGGCCCGGGTATCTTCGGACACACCGTCATCAACTGGGCGCTCGCCCACCTCGAATCGAGCGTCGTCTCCGTCTCTCTTCTCGGCGAGCCCGTCGGCAGTACGATTCTCGCGCTCTTTCTCCTCGGTGAGATTCCCACGCTCCCGACCGTCCTCGGCGGAGCGGTCGTCCTCGGCGGTATCTACGTCAGCGCGTCCTGACCTGTCCCGCCACGAGGGGGCTGTCCAGCCTCCGAATGGCCGTCCGGCGAAGCGCCTGTTCGTCTCTCGCCCCCGAGTTAGTTATCGGCGCTGATAACCGCGTCACAACGCTCATTACGGTGAGCGGTCGCTACTCCGTATGGACGACGGGTCGGGGGCAGACGTACGTGTCCTCCACGTCGACGACGAACCCAGTCTGACGGACCTCGTGTCGATTTACCTCGAACGCGAGGCCGGCGACGTCGACCTGTCGGTCTCGACGTCGAACTCGGGGGCGGACGCCCTCGAACGACTCCGACAGGAACAGGTCGATTGCGTCGTGTCGGACTACGACATGCCCGATATCGACGGGCTGGAGTTCCTCCGCGCGGTCCGTTCCGAACACCCCGACCTCCCTTTCATTCTCTTTACCGGCAAAGGCTCCGAGGAGGTCGCCCGCGACGCCTTCCGCGTCGGCGCGACCGACTACATGCAGAAAGACACCGGCACGGACCAGTACACGGTCCTCGCCAACCGGGTCGTCAACGCCGTCTCGCAGTACCGCGCGAAGGCGGCCTCCGAGCGGTACGGCACCGCCATCGAGGTGCTCGACAGCGGCGTCTACTCGCTCGATTCGTCGGGTCGCTTCACCTCCGCCGACGGCGTCTTCTGCGAGCTCACCGGCTACGACCGGGAAGCAATTATCGGCCGCGAGTTCGCCGACCTCGCCGCCGAGTCCGACGACGAGATTCGCGCGGCCTTCGAGCGGGTCGTCGCCCCTGACGCTCCCGACACGGAACGCTTCGAGACGGTGCTCTCGCCCGGTCCCGCGTATCCGCACGACGACGACCTCCTGTGCGAGGGTCACCTCGCGCTCCGTCCCACCGAGGACGACGAGCCCGCCGTCATCGGCACGCTACAGGACGTGACCGAGCGCCGCCGCCGCCGGAACCGCCTGCGCTACGAGACGCGCCTGAAAGACGCCGTCTTGGACACGTCCACGTCGCTGATGAGCGCCGAGACCGACGAAATCGGCACGAAAATCGAGTGGACGCTCCAGTCCGTCGGCGAGGTGGCCGACCTCGACCGCTGTTCGGTCTACCTCTACGACGACGAGACGAACGTCGCCGCGCTGATGCACGACTGGCGCGGCGGCGACCCGCGCGAGCATCCCGCGCGCGTCGCCCTCGAAGACGCTCGCTGGCTGGTCGAACGGCTCCATCGCTTCGAAAACGTTCGGCTCCACCGAGTCTCGGACCTCCCGCCCGAGGCGTCGGACACGAAGCGCGTGCTCACCGACGCCGAGACCGGCGGCTTCGTCGCCGTCCCGATGGTCTCGAAGTGGGCGCTCGTCGGCTTCGTCGTCTTCGACGTGGTCGAGACGAGTCGGTCGTGGACCGACACCGAGGTCGACCTCCTGCGGTCGGTCGCGAACAACGTCACCCACACGCTGGCCCGCCAGCGACGCGAGCGCGAACTCCAGCGGCAGAACGACCGCCTCGAGGAGTTCGCGTCGGTCGTCTCCCACGACCTCCGAAACCCCCTCAACGTCGCCAAGGGGTTCGTCGAACTCGCCCGCGAGGAGGACGACGTGGCCTACCTCGACCGCGCGCTCGAC
>NZ_AOLJ01000021.1 GCF_000336775.1 Haloferax gibbonsii ATCC 33959
GTTTCGGAACGCCGTCGAGCATGGCTCGACGGGCAACCAGACTACGTCTGGTGACGCTGTGGAACACGGTTCCACAGGCAACCGGACTGCGTCCGGTGACGCCGTCGAGCACGGCTCGACAGGCCGCCGGGATGCTCCCGGCGACGCCTCCGCAGACGGGGCGTCGAAGGACGCGGCCGACGACCTGACCGTCCGCGTCGGCCCCACCGAGACCGGCTTCTACGTCGCCGACGACGGCCCCGGAATCCCGGTCGACGAGCGCGACACCGTCTTCGAACACGGTCACACGACCTCCGAGTCCGGGACGGGCTTCGGGCTCTCTATCGTCGAGAGCATCGTCGAGGCCCACGGCTGGGACATCGAGGTCACTGCGCCCGAACCCGACCTCGGCGGCGCGCGGTTCGAGTTCGACATCGGCGGCGTCCGCTCCGAGGTCGAACCGCGCTTCTCGCTCAGCGACGACTGAACCGTCGGCGCGTCCGACCTCCCCGTCCCTATTCTTCTTCCAACAGCCGCTTCGTCTCGGCGTGTCGCGCGCGGAACATCCCCTCGAAGCCGACGCCGCCGAAGACGCCCGCGAGGTCGCCGAGCGGGCCGAACGGTAACTCGTACTCCACGCGGTCTTCGAGAATCGTCTCGTCGCCGTCGGCGACGAACCGGTGGGTGTGGACCCACCGCGAGAAGGGGCCGCCGACCATGTCGTCGCGGAACCACGCCGTTCCCTCGCCCGACTCGCGGTCGAGGATGCGCGAGGTCCACCGCTGGCGCGGGCCGACGCTGAACGGTCGCATCGACATCTCGATTTCCGTCCCGGAAACGAGTTCGTCGGGGTCCTCTTCGCCGTCGGGGCCGCGGACCGACTCGATTTCGAGGTTCATCCACGCCGGGGTGAGCGCCTCCAGTCCGGACACCGCGGAGTGGAACTCCCAGACGCGCTCGAGCGGGGCGGCGATTCGGGTTCGACGCTGGTAGACCGGCATACCCGACCGTTAGGCCGGAGACGGAAAAGCGATGCTGGCGGAATCGAAAAAAATCGACCCGAACGAAAGTCGTTCGCGCCGCCTCAGAGCGTGAAGCGCGAGACGGTCGTGCCGGCTTTCGTCAGGTCCTCGTGGGTCGCCGCGGCGACGGTCACCTGGTTCTCGCCGTACTCGATGGCGACTTCGACTTCGAACGTCCCGTCGTCGGGTTCGACGAGTCGGGTCTCGCCGGGCGTCTTGACCGCGACGACGGCGGCGTCGGTCTGTCCGGTGACGACGAGTTTGTCGCCTTTGAAGCGCGTGCTCACGCGGAGCGACGGCCCGTTGGGGCGGTCCGACTCGACGTATCGCTCGCGGAGGAACGCGGGCGTCTCGACGGGTTCGCCGGCCTCGACGCCGTGGGCGAGGCGGATGAACTGGGCCATCGACCACGCCAGCGGCGTCGCGCTGCCGGTTCCCTCGCCGAACTCCCAGTTGTAGTCGGTCGCGTGTTCGCGGTCCCAGACCTGCTCTGCGAGCATGCGGCCGGAGTTGGCGAAGGCGGCCATCGTCCGCAGCAGGTTGTCCGGCGCGAGGTCGCCCTCGTCGGTCCCGGCGAGCAGTTCGTACTCGCCGCGCTCGCCGGTGAAGATCGGCCAGAGCCGACCTTTCCCTTTGGCGTCGACGGACCACGGCGCGCCCTCTTCGTCGCGCTCGCGCTCGCCGTAGCCGTCGCCGTTGTACCGGTAGAACGCCGGCCCGTGGGGCGTATCGACGCGGATGGTCTCGTCGACTTCCTTCACGGAGTTCCGGATTATCTCGTCGTCGGCGGGCTTGATGCCGAGGCGGGTGAGTTCGAGGAAGCCGGCGTCGATTATCTCGCGTTCGTCGAGCGTCGGCCCGTTGTTCGCGAGCGTCCGCAGGTGCCCGGCGTCGGGCTCGCCGTCGCGGGTGACGCGAACGTAGTACGGCGTGTGCGTGTTGCGGTCGGTGCCGGTCCGCGTCGCGGTCCAGTCGTCGACGCGCTCTGTCCAGTCGTCGGCCAGCGCCAGCCAGACGAGCGCGTCCTCGGTGTGGCCCTCGTCCAGCGCGATCGACGCCGCGCAGCCGAGGCCGGCGATTTCGGCCGCGATGGACGACGGCGAGTAACCGGCTTCCTCCTCCCAGCGCTCCTGTGCGGTCGGCGGCCCGTTCCGCGCGACGTAGTCGGCGGAGTACTTGACGTTCTCGTAGTCGTAGGCCACGTCGTCGAAGGCGACGCCGCGTTCTTTGAGCATGTACGCCATCACCTGCGGGAACGAGATGTTGTCCATCTGCTCGCCGCCCCAGCGGGTACGTCCGTTGAGGTAGGTGTTCTGCGGGATGAAGCCGCGGTCGTCCTGCTGGTAGGTGTAGATGTACTCCAGCGCGTCGATGGCCGTCTCGACGTCGCCGACGGCCTCGAACACGGTGAAGACCTGATAGAGGTCGCGCGACCAGACGAAGTTGTAGCCGTACCCCTTGGCCTCCTCGGCCGGGACGGCCTCGCCCCACGGCACCGACGGCGAGGCGAGCCCCGCGCCGAGGTAGGTCTTGTCCTCGACCGCCCGCAGGCTCATGAGCGAGGTCTTGTACTGCGCCGCGAGTTCGCCGTCGTCGTCGACCGAGCCGGGGAGCTCCTTGTCGGCGAGGAAGTCGGCCCACGAGTCGGTGTAGGCCGCCCGAGCCGTCTCGTAGCCGCGGGTGAGCGCACCGGCCGCCTCGCCCAGCGCGGCGGCGGTGTCGGCGTGTTCGGCGAAGCCGAGCGCCAGCGTCTCGCCGAGTTCGTCGCCCGTGCCGATGCGCCCGACGAGCACGACGTTCTCGTCGTCGACGCGCTCTTGGGCGCTCGGGAGTTCGCCCTTCGAGAAGAAGTCCGCGAGGTACCGCGAGCCGGCGACGCCGACGGTGGCCCACTCGAACCGGCCGGCGGCGGTGAGCGCGATGGCGACGCTGTACTCCCTGCCGTCCTGGTCGATGAGAAGCGGTTCGTGGCCGTCGCCGGCGTCGAACGCGCCCGCGTCGCGGGCGACGAGGTGATAGCTCCCGAGTTGGCCGAGGCGGATGCCGCGGTCTTTCGTCCCGGTGTTCGCCAGCGCCGTGTCGGCGATGGTGTACAGCTCGTAGTCGTCGCCGTCGATGGACTCGAACTGCACGTCCGCGAGCATCGCGTCGTGTTCGGGGTCGATGACGTACTCGACGGTGAGTTCCCACTCGTGGCCGCGACCGTCGCCCGTCTCGGTGACGACGTGGCGGAAGACGAGCGCGTCGTCGTCGACGATTTCGGCCCGGCGTTTGACCGTGTCCGCGTGGTCGTCCCGCCGGGTCTCGTTGTGAGTGCGCGCCGTGTACTCGTCGTCGGGGTCGGCGTCGACGACGAGGAAGTCGAGCGTCCGGAGGTTCATCAGGTCGACCCGCGGGAAGCGGACCTCGGTCAGCGCGCCCTCGGTCAGGGTGAACCAGACGCGCGAGGGGTCTTCGGCGTAGTGGTCGGCGACGGTGCCGATGCCGTACTTCTCGCCGGTCGTCCACCGCGGTCGGTTCTCCGGGCCGGTCGGCGCGGGCTTCGGCGCGGGGAGCGCGTCGATGTCGGCGAGGATGGCCGTCGTCTCCATCCGAATGGCGTGGGGCCATCCGAGCGGCGTCGCGCTGTCGAAGGTCCCGTCGTCGAACACCTGCTCGGCGAGGTAGCCCGCCTCGGTCGTGAGGGGGCCGTCGGGTTGGAGCAGTTCGTAGAGGTTCGTCGCGCGCTCGACGAACCGGCGGCCGTCCTTGCCGATGCGGTCGCAGAGGACGCCGAACTTCGCGGCGGCGTTCGCGCCCCACGCGGTCGAGACGGACCAGACCTTCTCGCCGTCCTGTCCGTCGGCGCGCCAGTAGTCGTCCTCGAACCGGACCAGTCCGGCGACGTCGCCGCGGGGGTTGCGGTAGAGCCCCTTGAGCGTCGCGGCCATGTGCTTGACGAGCCGGTTCGCGGTCTTCGATTCGACCTCCTCGATGTCCGCGTAGGCGTCGATGGCGTCGACGAGGGCGAACGTGGCCGAATCGAGGCGGTCGTCGAGTTCGCCGTTCCGGTCGATGCGGAGGGCGTAGACTTCGCGCTCTTCGGACCACAGTTCGTCGAGCCCCTCGTACACCGCGGTCGCCTGCTCGGCGGCGCGCTCCCGAAGGTCGTCGTTCACGGGCGCGGTGGCGACCGTGGCGTACGCTTGGAGGAACGTCGCGGCCGTGTGCGTGAACCGGCCGCTCATGTTCTCCCACGCGTTCTGACAGGGCTTCGGAAGGCCGTCGGCTTCGAGGCTGCTGTCGAGCCCCGACACGCCGGCGGCGACGGTCGAGCGGATGCGACCGACGAGTTCGTCGTCGAGGTCGTCGCGGCGCTCGGCGAGGAGCGACGCGAGCGAGGCGACGACGCTCGCCGTCTGGTCGGCCTGATACTCCTCGTCGCCGGAGCCTTCGACGCGACCGTGAGCCCAGCCGGGGGCGACGGTTCCGTCGACGGCCCAGACGCGGTGTGGCCACGTGCCGTCGTCGAGTTGCGTCTCGCAGTAGAACTCAGCGCTCGTCGCGAGGCGGTCGCCGAGCCCGAGGCGGAAGGCGTCGTCGGCGTGCGCGAGCGCCTGCGTAACCTCGGCGTCGTCGCGGAACCAGGTGTAGCCGTAGCCGCCGGAGTGGGCGTAGAACGGGTCGAACTCGGGGCCGGCGATTCGCGCGCCGCTGGGCGCGGTCAGAAGCGACAGCGCCCGGAGGTCGGCGCGGACGATTCGCTCGCGCGGCGTCCCGTCGGGGACGAACACCTCGGCCTGCTCGCGGGCGGCCTCCCGGAGCGCGTCGGCGGTCGCGTGCTGGACCGAACAGTGTCGGAGGTCGGCGAGGGCGTCGGTCCGAGCCATCTCGTTGTGGTCCGAAAGCTGGGTGACGAGAGTCGTCCGCGCGGCGCGGCCCTCCTGTTCGAGCGGGGCGCTGACGACCACGTCGCCAGAGAGGTGGGTGTCCTCGTAGCGTTCGAGGACGGCCTCCCGCGGGAAGTCGAAAGTGTCGTCGGAGAGAATCTCGTCGAACCGCTCGGGAATCTGGCCGCGAACGTCGGTGAGCCCGGTCGACGCGGTGACGTAGTCGTGTTCGTTCCGGTGGAACACCTCGACCGCTTGGGTGTCGTTCGGGCCGCCGGCCTCGTGGATGAGGCGGCCGACCCGCGTCTCTCGGCCCTCGGGGGCGAAGGTGAGAAAGGCGGTCAGGTGGGCGTCGGTGGGGATCGCGCCGCGAAGCTCGACGTGAGTCACGTGGGCGCGACCGAGCGTCAGGTCGTACTGGTGGACGGTGTACTCCCCGGCGTCGTACTCGGTCTCGACGAGGCTCGTCTCCCGGTAGTAGTGCTGTCGCACGGACTCCAACTCGTCGAACCAGTGCGTCTCACCGTCCGCCTCGATGCCGAACCGAGAGCGGTCGATACCGTAGAGGCCCGAAAGCGAAGCAGAGTAATCCCGGAGAGACCCATCGAGGCCGACGTAGACGAGCCGGTCCCCGTGACCGGAGAACGCCCCGTCCGAGGTCCGACACTCCTCTGGGAAGCGTCCGCCCCGGTCGCGTTTGTATTCGTTTAAGGCGGTCCGAAGTCGCATAGAGGTAGACGAGGGTCTCGAACCATAAGTATTGGCCGCCCATCTTGCATCATTTATGCCCGAAAACCGACGAATTCGGGGGACGCCGAGGCGACTCGGTAGAACCCGTCTCCCACCGGAACCTCGGGTCCATCAGGGGTAAACTCAAAGTCACCCGGCACGTTGATTGTGAGTATGCAACACCCAGGACCGCCGCAGTTCATGGCTGTCGGCGAGTCAGTACAACTCGCACCTCGCGACCCCGACCCCGACGCAGACTACTCGTGGCGGGTTCGGAGCGCGCCGGTCGCCAGCAGTCTCGACCTCGAAGAAGACACCGCAGTCGTCCAGTTCACGCCCGACGCGGCCGGCCGCTACGTCGTCGAACTCGACGCGCCCGACGCGACGCACACGCTCACCGTCCGGGTCTTCCCCGGCTCCTACCTGCCCGCCGGCTCCGTCAGGAGCGGCGCGAGCGGGATGAGCGGGATGAGCGGCTACAGCGGACAGAGCGGCTCCGCGCGCCCGACTGGGTTCAGCGGCGGCGCGTCCGGCTCCGGAAGCGGTGCCGGCGACGCCCAGCGGGGACGGGGCGGTCGGCCGCGCATCAGGCTCGACGCGACCGTCGAAGACGGCGTCGTCGTCGTCCGCGCCGACCCGCAACCGAACCCCGACAGCGACACCGACCGCGACGACCTCGTGGTCGAGTTCGTCGTCGACGACCGCGACGACGTGGACGACGCGGCCGTCGAGACCGAGGGCTGGGAACTCCGCGTCCCGCTTTCGGCGGTCGGCGACCGACTCCGTGTCCACGCGGTCGCCCTCGACGAGACGTACAGCGTGCCCGACACCGTCACCGTCGAGCGCGAGGCCGTCGCCGACGGCGGATTCGCCGAGGCGGAGACTGAAGCGGTCCAGACCGACGTGACCGGCCACGCAGACGGCTCCGGCGCGGGAAGCGCGTCCGTCTCCCGTCCCAACGACCCGCCGCAGTGGGCCCGCGAGGTGACGCTCTACGAGATTTACGTCCGCGGCTACGCCTCGGACGTCGAGGGCGTGGACAACACCTTCGAGGCGCTCGAAACCAGACTCGACTACCTCGAATCGCTCGGCGTCGACTGTCTGTGGCTCACGCCAGTCCTCCAGAACGACCACGCGCCCCACGGCTACAACATCGTGGACTTCTACGACATCGCGGAGGACCTCGGCACCCGCGAGGACTACGAGCGGTTCGTCGAGGCCGCCCACGACCGCGGCATGAAGGTGCTTTTCGACCTCGTGCTCAACCACTCCGCCCGCGCCCACCCGTTCTTCGAGGACGCCTACAAGAACCCCGACTCGGAGTACTACGACTGGTACGAGTGGCAGGAGAGCGGCGAGCCGGGCACCTACTTCGACTGGGAGTACATCGCCAACTTCGACCACCGGAACCTCGAAGTTCGGCGCTACCTGCTCGACGCGGTGGACATGTGGGCCGAGGTGGTCGACGGCTTTCGCTGCGACATGGCGTGGGCCGTCCCCGACACGTTCTGGCAGGAGATTCGCGACCGCGTGAAGGCGAAAGACCCCGAGTTCCTGCTTCTGGACGAGACCATCCCGTACATCGCCGACTTCCACGAGGGCATGTTCGACATGCACTTCGACACGACGCTGTACTTCACGCTCCGGCAGGTCGGCCGCGGCGACGAGCCCGCCGAACGGATTCTCGACGCCGTCGAACAGCGCACGCAGGTCGGCTTCCCCGACCACGCGGCGTTCATGCTCTACCTCGAAAACCACGACGAGACGCGCTACATCGTCGAGTGCGGCGAGGACGAGGCGCTGGCCGCCGCGGGCGCGCTCTTTACGCTCCCCGGCGTGCCGATGGTCTACGGCGGGCAGGAAATCGGCCAGCGCGGCCGCCGGGACGCCCTCGCGTGGGACCACGCCCGCGACGACATCCGCGAGCACTACGAGCGACTCATCGAACTCCGCGACGAGACGCCCGCGCTCCGGTACGACGGGACGTTCCGCCGCATCGACTACGAGACGGACTCCGACAGCGCGGTCGCGTTCGTCCGCGACCACGACGACGGCTCGTACCTCTGTGCGCTCAACTTCGCCCCCGGCGCGACCACGGTCGACGTCGGCGACCTCGCGGTCGACGCGACCGACATCGTCTCCGGTGACTCCGTCGCCGCCGAGGGCGGTATCCGCGTCGATGACGTGGTCGTCTGCCCGCTCGCGTAACGTCTCTCGCCCCCGTTTTTGACCGTCTCGCGTCCCGGTTTTCCCGTCTCGCACCCCGGTACCCACTCATCGTTCGGTCGCCGCTCCGGCTTCGACTCCACCTCTGACTCCGTTCGACCCGACCAGCCCGATTCACCATGAGCACGAACTCTCCCACCCCGACCCTGCACGCCGACCGAACCGACGACCTCGCCTCGCGGTACGAGGCGGTCGTCTGGCGACGCGACCCGTAGCGACCGCCGAGAACTCACCACCAGATTCATATTCTCAGCGTGTTTTTGGACGTATGTCCACAGTACAACTCGGTATATTATCGAATAATATTGGTAATATTGTTTCTATCTGGTCCAGTTCTCTAAACATTCGATAAGTGTTTATGGGGCATTGTGGGCAGAGCTTTTCAATTAGAACTCTGTGCTATCCGCTACATGATGTCCAAACCAATGCAAGAAAACGGCAGAATTGTACACGATTGTGCTACTGTGTCGGAGGTCTGCGTATGGGTCTTGTAAAGATGACCAAGTGGCGGACGCTGCTTCTCGCCACTATCGGGTTCAACTTCTCCTTCCTCATCTGGTTCTCGTTCGCGCCCTTCACGGGGCCGATGGCGGAGGAGTTCGGGCTCTCGCTCGCAGAAATCGGTATCTTGGCGAGCGCGGCAATCTGGCTCGCGCCCTTCGGCCGCATCCTCACCGGCTGGCTCTCCGATAAGTTCGGCGCGCCGGTGGTGTTCGCCATCGTCCTCGGCTACGTCGGGGTGTTCTCGATGGCGAGCGCCTTCGCCGAGAGCTACACCGTGTTCTTCATCGAACGCCTCATCGTCGCCACGGCGGGCATCACGTTCGTCATCGGCATCCAGCACGTCTCCGAGTGGTTCGAAGAGGAGAACCTCGGCATGGCCGAGGGCATCTACGCCGGCGTCGGGAACGCCGGTGCCGCCGGCGGCGCGCTCATCCTGCCCCGCGTGTTCGGCGCGGACTGGAGCGGGCCGCTCTTCCAGAGCAACTGGCGGGCGGCGTTCTTCTACACCGGTATCGTCTCGATTCTGCTCGCGGTCGCCTACTACGTCCTCGGCGAGGCCGCGGCGACCGACGAGCGCCGGCAGGCGACCGCCGACAACGCGACGCTCAAGCAGTGGGTCCACACGGCCACCCGGTACGGGACCGTCGCGCTCGCGCTCGCCTACGTCATGAGCTTCGGTCTCGAACTCTCGATGAACGGCTGGCTCGCCACCTACTACCGCGAGGCGTTCAACACGAACAACCTCGTGCTCGCGAGCACGTTCGCGGCCACGTTCTCCATCGCGGCCGGTCTGCTCCGGCCCATCGGCGGCTACGTCAGCGACGTGCTGGCGCGCAGGGAGATGGATATCCTGCCCGTGTTCAAGGGTCGCTACCGCGAGCAGTGGACGTTCGTGTCGCTCTCGTTCATCGTCGTCTCCATGCTCGCCATGACGCTCGCCGGTCTCTCCGGAGCCGTCCTCATCGCGGTGGCCGCCGGCTTCATGGTCGGCATGGCCTGCGCCTTCGCGGAAGGCGCCATCTTCGCACAGGTTCCGGCGATGTTCCCCAACAGCTCCGGGGCCGTCGCGGGCGTCGTCGGCGGCGTCGGTACCATCGGCGGCATCGCCTACCCGCTCGTCTACTCGTCGGTGCTCCTGCCGAACCTGCACGTCGGCTACGCGCTCGTCGCGGCGACGATGGTTCCCATCGTCCTCCTGAACGCGTGGGTCTACCGCCCGCACATCGCGAAGCGCGCGACTATCGACGGCTTCCTCGGCTCGTCGGGCGCGACCGGCCCGGCGGACGACTGAGCCGCCGACCGCGACGACCGCGACACGTCTGTCCGCGGCACCGACCGCGGACGAAGCGAACGAACTCGAACCGAATCACGGTTTCATTTTTCACCCGATGCCAAGCGCCCGAGAGCCCCCGGCTCTCGCTCAGGCGACGCGCGCGTCGGTCTCGACCGAGACGCCGTCGAGGTAGTCGCCGTCGGGACCGACCCACTCGCCTTCGGTCCCGCAGTCGGTGGTCAGCCGGCAGACGCGGGTCTCCGGCGGCCAGACGACGCGAACCTCGTCGCCGGAGCGCTCGACCGTCACGGTCTGTCGGTACGTGACCGTCTCGCCGAAGTCGCCGACGTAGGTCACCGCGAGGTCGACCTCGCTCGCGCCCGGCGGAATCGACAGCCGCTCGGGACCGAACGCGAGTGGGTGGTTCGTCACGGCCACGCCCGCCGGCGTCAGCGATAGCTCGACGGGCAGGCTCTCGGCCATCGCCGCGTCGTAGCGGGCGTAGCCCTCGTCGGTCTCGACGCGAACCGACACCGTGTTCGTCCCCTCGGGCGCGCCGAGCGTCGTCGTCGCGTCGACCCGCTCGCCCGACAGCACGTCGAGTCGGGTCAGTTCCGGCTCGACCGCGTCCACCGCTCCGGTCCACGTCCCTCGATAAGTGAACCGGTACGGGGTCCGGTTCGTCGCGTCGAGGACCGCGAAGTCCTGTTCGGCCCCGTCGTCGATGGCGTACACCACCGGGCCGTCGAAGCCGGGGTCGTTGCGGAGCGTCTGGAAGGGGTGGGCCGACCAGTCGCCGTAGGGGTCGGGGTGGAAGACGAGCGCCTTCGTCTCGTTGCCCGTCGCGGTCGAGTCGCCACCGAGTCCGATGCCGCCGCCACCGCCCCCGAGACCGCCGGTACCGACGCTCGGAACCGACGGGGTCAGCGGCGGGTGTTCGAAGCCGGCGTCGAGGAGCGGTTCGTAGGTCGCCGCGAGGTTCTCGGTTCGGAGTCGGTTCTCGTCGTAGGGCTCCTCGACGGCCCCGACCGTCACCCCGCCGGCGACGAGCGCCGAGACGAGGAGCACCGAGAAGACGACGCCCCGGGCCTCAGAGGCCGAAAAGCGGCGGTGGGAAAGCCGGCGGAGGAGGCGAGCGCCGGCGACGATTCCGGCCGCGCCGAACACCGCGAGCGGGACGAGCGCGTCGAAGTGGTAGAACGGCCCGAGGAGGTCGATGAGGCCGTTTCGAAGACCGTTGTGCGTCCCCCAGAAGGCGGCGTTGCCGACGAACACCGAGGCGAACACGCCCGCGACGACGCAGGCGAGGGCGTCGTCGGAGAGTTCGGCGAAGGCGCGGTCGCGGCCGCCGAGGCCGTGGTGGCGGCGTCTCGCGCTCCCGCGGAGGTTCCGTCCGGTCTTGTGTCCCCACCAGCGGCGGGCGGTGACGCCGAAGCCGAAGACCGCGGCGACGGTGCCGAACCATCCCATCGGCCCCCAGCGCGTCGCGAGCATGTCGAGCGCTTCGACTGCCGTCTCGACGCCCATCGCGGGCGTGTAGAAGACCTCGTAGCCGAGGATGGCCCGCTCGCCGAAGCCGATGCCGTCCCGCGGGGCGAAGGCGATGTAGGGGAACGTGAGCGGGTCCCCCGTCACGACGGCGTTGTAGGCGAGCGTCAGGCCGACGAACGCGAGTCCGGGGAGCGCGACGGCGGCGTACCGGCGGAAGACGACCCAGCCGGTCCCCGCGCGGCGGGCTGTCGCGAGCGCCCACAGCGAGTGGGCGATGAACGGCAGAGCGAACAGGACGGCGGTGTAGGGCCGGGCGAAGAACGCCGCGCCGACGAGCGCGCCGGCGACGACGGCGTAGCCTGAGGAGTCGCGGCGGGCGGCCCGGACGTAGCAGACGGCGAAGCCGAGGTTGAGCATCGTCGTCGGCGCGTACGCGAGGAACGTCGACGAAGTGAGCAGAAACAGCGGCGAGAGCCCGAGCAGGCCCGCCGCGACGACTCCGGTCGTCCGGTCGAACGCGTCGGCCGTGAGCGCGTAGACCAAGGCGGCGGAGATCGCGGCGATGGCTCCCAACACGAGGTTCGGAAGCCCGAACGCGAGACCGACCGCGAACAGCGCCGGCACGGCCGGCGAGTACTTCGAGTAGAGCTGGACGCCGCCGGGGGCGCTCGGCGTCTCCTGCACCACGAAGAACCACGGTCTGACGGCCTCCGTCAGCGGGCCGGGGTAGAGAAACAGCTTGCCTTCGAGGAGCATCGCGGCCTGCGTGAGATAGACGCCCTCGTCGTCGTTGACGGTGTGGTACGGAAAGAGGTCGACCGCGAACCACGTCACGACGAGTCCGACGAGAAGCGAGACGCAGAGCGCTGCGAGTCGTCGACGCGTTCGCGTCCGGTCGACGTCGATGGAAAAACCGAACGCGAGCCCGCGGACCGCGGCTCGCACGCGGCCACCGAGCGGGAGGGAATCGCCCGTGTTCGAGTCTCGCCGACCCATCCTCAGTCCGAATAAGGGCCGGTCTCGGGGCGCTGTTCGCGCGGGAACCACGCGAGCTCGTGGCCGGCGTCGAGCGTCACCTCGACGCAGCCGTCGGTCGGGACGGTCTCGTCGTGGTTGTGCATACACAGGAGGGTGTCGCCGCCGTGGAGTTCGACCTCGTAGAGGATGGTCGGCCCGAGGTAGCGCTTCCCGACGACTTTGCCGTGGCCCTCGCCGCCGTCGCCGCAGGGGTGGGCCGACACGTCGTCCGGGCGGACGAGGATGTCGATGTCGGTGTCGTCGTACTCGGGCGCGAGGCCGTGTATCTGGTCGCGCGCGACCGACCCGAGTTCGGTTTCGACGACGCCGCCGGCGATGCGTCCCGGCAGGAAGCCCGCGTAGCCGAGGAAGCCGGCGACGAAACGCGATTCGGGGTGCTGGAACACCTGTTCGGGCTCGCCCACCTGTTCGAGGTCGCCGTCGTTCATCACGGCCACGCGGTCGGAGATGGACATCGCCTCCTCCTGGTCGTGGGTGACGGAGACGGCCGTCACGCCGGCCTCCTTGAGGATGCGACGGACCTCCTCGCGCATCTGGACGCGGAGGTCCACGTCGAGGTTCGAGAAGGGCTCGTCGAGGAGCAGGATGGCGGGCTCCGGCGCGAGCGACCGGGCGAGGGCGACCCGCTGTTGCTGGCCGCCGGAGAGCTCGTCGGGGTAGCTGTCGCCTTGGGTCTCCAGTCCCACGAGGTCGAGGAGGTCGCGAACGCGCTCGTCGCGCTCGGCCTCGTCGAGGTCCTTCAGGCCGAAGGCGATGTTCTCGGCCGCGGTGAGGTGCGGGAACAGCGCGAACTCCTGGAAGACGACGCCGACGCCGCGCTCTTCGGGCGCGCGGAAGGTTCCGCCGCCGGAGACGACGTTTCCGTTCAGTCGGACCTCGCCGCCGTCGGGGCGGTCGAGCCCGGCGATGAGCCGGAGCGTCGTCGTCTTGCCGCACCCCGAGGGGCCGAGGAGCGTGAGGATTTCGCCCTCCTCGACGCTGAGCGAGAGGTCGGTGATGACCGACTCGGTTCCGTAGGACTTCGAGACGCCGTCGAGTTCGAGGACGCCGCCGGCGTCCGCGTCGTCGGCCTCGGAGTCGGTGGATTCTGTGCGGTTCGAGCGGTCGGTGGTCGAAAGTGTGCTATTTGACATCGTATCCCTCTTGCGTGATGATGACGAGCATCGAGAGCCCGGAGACGAAAAGCAGGATGAACGCGGGCACGACGGCCTGGCCGAAGTAGCCCTGCTCGTAGGCCGTCCAGATGTGCGTCACGAGCGTGCTGAACCCCGAGGGGCGCAGCAGGAGCGTCGCGGGCAGTTCCTTCATCGTGGTCAGGAAGACGAGCGCCGCGCCGCCGAACAGGCCGGGCGCGACGAGGGGAAGCGTCACGTGACGGAACGCTCCCGACGGGGTCTCCCCGAGCGTCCGCGCCGCCTCGGGGAGCGCGGGGTCGACCCGGAGGAACGACGCCCGGAGCGACCCGATGGCCTGCGGGAGAAAACGGATGACGTACGCGAACACGAGGAGATAGAGCGTCTGGTAGATGGGCGTCGCGTACGAGCTACCGAAGTAGACGAGCGCCAGCCCGAGGACGACGCCCGGCACCGCGTAGCCGACGTAGGTCGCGCGCTCGAAGACGGAACTGAGCCGCGAGGGGTGCCGGGCGGCGAGGTAGGCGACCGGCAGGCCGGCGAGCGTCGCCGCGCCCGCGGTCGCGGCCGCGACGAGGACCGAGTTGAGCGCGTACTCGGGCTGGAACGCGAGCGAGCCACTCGTCGCGGCGACTCCCTGCGCGAGCCACGTAAAGAGGATGCCGAGCGGGACGAGGAGCGCGACGGTGGCGACGAGCGCCGCGAAGCCGAGCGCCGGGTACTTCCACTTCCCGAGCGGCATCGGGCTTCCCGAGCGGCCGCCGGTCGTCGTGCGCTCGTCGCCGCGAATCTGCGATTCGAGGGTCAAGATGAGGAGCGTCACGGCGATGAGCTGAAGCGACAGGAGCGTCGCGGTGTCGCGGCCGAACGTCCCGAACTCCACGTAGATGACGCGGGTGAACGCGTCGAACTTCATGATGGCCGGCGTGCCGAAGTCCGAGAGGACGTACAGCGCCGTCAGGAGCGAGCCGGCGGCCACCGCCGGGCGAATCTGCGGGACCGTTACCCGCTTGAACGACTCCCAGCGGGTGTGGTTCAGGGTCCGCGCGGCGTCGATGAGCGTGGTGTCCATCGACTTGAGCGCGGCCCGGGTGGTGATGAACACGTACGGATACGTGTAGAGCGTCAGCACCAAAACGGCACCGGGTAGTCCGTAGATTTCCGGGAGCGACTCGACGCCGAACGGGGCCAAGAGCCGCTGGAACGCGCCCCGCGGGCCGAACGCCGAGACGAACGCGAACGCGCCGATGTAGCTCGGGATAACGAGCGGCAGCGAGACGACGACGGTCCAAAAGCGTCTGAACGGCAGGTCTGTCCGGACGGTCAGGTACGCCAGCGGGACGCCCAGACCGATGCACGCGGTGGTGACGAGCGTGACGAGGACGGCGCTGTTCAGGAACACCTCGACGGTCGTCGGCCGAGTGACGAGCGCCAGCGCCTCGGCGAACCCCACCTCGAGCGCGGTCTTGACGAGCCACAACAGCGGAACGACGACGGCGGCGGCGACGGCCCCGCTGGCGACTGTCAGGCCGAGCGGTTGCTCGTCGTCCCCCCCACCGGTCCCCGTCTGCTGTTCGGTCGCCATGAGTGAGCTACCTCAGAGAACGCCCACCTCACGCAAGAGTTCCACGGTTCCTTCGAGGTCCGAAAGCTGCGTCAGGTCGAGGCCCTCCGGCGGGCTGAGTTCGTCGATGCTCGGAAGCTCGCCGATGGGGTCGACGCCCGAGACGAGCGGGTACTCGAAGGTCGTCCGCGCGAAGTAGTCCTGCGCCTCGGCCGACAGCAGGTGTCGGACGAAGTTGCTCGCCAGTTCGGAGTCGTCGGCGGTGTCGAGGGTGAGCGCGCCCGCGACGTTGAAAATCGAGCCGGCGTCGCCCGCGGTGAAGGCGGTCGAAAGCGGCGCGTTCGGCCGCCCGGCGAGGATGCGCTGGATGTAGTAGTGGTTCGCGAAGCCCGCGCCGATTTCGCCGTCGGCGACGGCCTGCGAGACGAGGAACTCGTCGTTGTACTCCGTGACGCCGAGGTCCTGCATCCCCTGGAGCCACTCTCTGGTCGCCTCTTCGCCCTCGAGGACGCGCATCGCCGTGATGAACGCCTGGAACGAGGAGTACGTCGGGGCCCAACCGACGTTGTCGCGGAACGCCTCCGTGTCCGGGAAGGCCATGATGTCGTCGGGAATCCCCGATTCGTCGAACTGGTCGGTGTTGAACGGGACGGTCCGGGCGCGGCCGGAGGTTCCGGTCCACTGCCCGTCGGGGTCGTGGAACTCGTCGCGGACGAGGTCGAGCACCTCGCTCGGGAGCTCCTGGGTTCGACCGGCGTCCTTCAGCGCGCCGAGCGCCCCGGCGTTGACCGAGAAGAACACGTCTGCGGGACTGTTCTGCCCCTCGGTCTGAATCTGGTTGACTAACTCGGTCGCCGAGTTGTACCGCGGGCGGATGGTGAAGTCGTCGTAGTACTCCTCGAAAAAGGAGATGAGTTCGCCGACGAGCGCCTTGCCGCGGCCCGAGTAGAGCGTGAGTTCGCCCGAGAGGTCGGGCATCTCCGAGACTGTCTCTTATACACATCTCTGAGCGGGCTG
>NZ_AOLJ01000022.1 GCF_000336775.1 Haloferax gibbonsii ATCC 33959
GCCATCAGAGATGTGTATAAGAGACAGCATTGATTTAGGTCTCCCTAAATCATTTATACCTACCGATTCGTCGGGCGAAGCGGGCGAATCGCGGGACAAAGAGACGATTGCCGGTCCGCCGGCGCGGGTCGGTCGGCCGACCGATTGGTCACCCGTCGGGCAATCAGTCAGTCGTCAGCCGGCGCGGCGGCCCGCGGCGCGGCGAGGGCGTCGAGGCAGTCCAGCCAGTCGCGCATGTGCTCGCCGACGTAGTTGAAGAAGTCGCCGTTGCGGTAGTCGGACCAGTCGCCGTCCGCGAGGGCGTCGGCCATCGCCTCGAAGACGCCGGCGTAGCTGTCGGCGTCGTCGCCGACCGCGTCGACGACCTCCCAGAGGTGCTCGTTGAGTTCGAGGCCCGGCACCTCGTTGTTGAGGTCGTCGAACGTCGGGCGGGCGGCCTTGTTGTGCTCGCACAGCGGGTAGCCGGTGAGCACGTCCTTTCCGAGCACGTCGGCGGCGCGCTTGAGGAAGACGCCCGACCAGATGTCGTCGAAGCGGCCGACCTCCCACTCGTTGTCGTCCATCGGTAGCTGGTAGAACGCCGGGATGACTTCGCGTTCGAACGCGAGGTTCATCGAGCAGACGGTGAGGTACTGGCCCTCCTCGGCCACGAAGTCGTCGTCGAAGTCGTCGAAGTCGGTCCGGGTCTGAGCCTGCCCTTCGAGGTCGCCGTCCATCAGGATGCGGACCGCGTCGAGGTCGGGGACGTTCGTCCACAGCCCCTGCGAGGCGACCACGTCGCGGAGTTCCCGCGTCCCGGTCTCGACCGTCTCGTCCATCGCCGAGTAGGGGTACCCGCGGGGGTACAGCCCGTGCTCGTCGGCGTTCTGGTAGAGGACGTTCACCCAACGCTCGTCGCTCGACACCGACTCCACCTCGTCGGTGCGGTCGAGGTTCGCCATGTGGCGGCCGAAGAAGTCCCACTCGTCGTGCGGGAGCGTGTCGTCGTCGATGAAGACGCCGTAGTCGAACTCGGGGTGCGCCCACATGTACAGCAGGCCGAAGCTCGTCTGGGCGTGACTCGCCGCCGGGACGAGATGCGAGTACTCCGAGACGTCGTGTTCGTCGTACCACTCCTCGCGGGCGGTCCCGTCGAAGACCGCGCCCGCGACGCCCTCGTCGTCCAGCATCGACTCCATTCCCTCGGCGTCGCAGAAGTCCTCCGTGACGAGGAGGACGAAGAGCCGGTCGAGGTCGAACCCGTGTTCGCGCGCGTTGTCGAAGTACGACCGCATGCACTCGTACTCCCGAATAGTCGGGACGACCACGCAGATGTCCGCGTTCATTGCTCCTATGAATTTAGGCTTCCCAAAAATAGCTGTTGGTTCCGAATAGCGGGCCTGAAATGCCGATGTAGTGATAATTAACCCGGCGGGTCGGCGAGGGCGGGCGATTCACGGCCGTCTCGCTGCCTCAGGCTCGCGTCCCCGTCAACGACTCCAACAGCAGGACCGCCGTGTCCTTCGCCAGCGGGTCGTTCGCGTTCCCGCACTGCGGCGACTGCACGCAGGAGGGACAGCCGTCCTCGCAGTCGCAGTCGGAAATCAGTTCGGCGGTCTGTCGCATCAGTCCCTCGGCGATGTCGTAGCCGGCGCGCGTGATGCCGACCCCGCCGGGGTGGCCGTCGTAGATGAAGATTGTCGATTGGTCGGTGTGGCTGTGGTACGGGGTCGAGAGCCCGCCGATGTCGCCGCGGTCACAGAGCAGTCGGAGCGGAAACAGCGAAATCATCCCGTGTTCCGCGGCGTGGATGCCGCCGTTGAAGCCGTAGTCGCGCCCCTCCGCGCGGTCGCTCGATAGCTCGCGCATCTCCGCTTCCACGTCGCCGGGGACGGTGAAGTACAGCGCCTTCGTCCGCAGGCTCGTCTCCGGCAGGTCGAGCAGTTGCTGGCCGATGGTCGTCCCGCGCTTCGGGTCGCGGCGTTCGAACCCCGTAATCTGCTTGCGCATCGTCACCTCGGCGAACCGGACCTCCACGTCGGACCGTGCCGACAGCGGCTTCGACAGGATGTCCCGCTCGACCGTGATGTGCTTGTCGTGGAGGACGCGGGTGTAGTAGTCCGCCCACGTCGGCTGGAGTCGGGCCACGTCGCGGTCCAAATCGAGCTCCGCGACCTCGTACGTCTGTCCCTGATGGTGGTAGACCGCGCCGGGATGGGCGTCTCGAAGCACGTCGTCGAACGCCAGCGTGGCGATGGTCTCGTCGTTCCGCGTGTCCATCAGTTGCACCTCGCGGTCGGTGATGGTTCGGAGGCTCATCGCGTGCTGCGGGCTCTCGCTTCCGTCGTGGGTCCACCGGAGCCCGTCGTCCGTCTCCCGGCGCGCCAGCGTTCCGTCGGCTTCGAGGTCCGAGACGACGCCGGGGAACGACCCGCCGAAGTACGACTCGTCCCCGGTCGAGAGCCAGTTCTCGGCGGCCGCGCAGGCGACGTGCGAGGGGAGCAGGTGGTCGTTTTCCGGGTCCGAGACGGCCCGCTCGGGGTCGCCGTCGAAGAACTCCGCGGGGTGGTTCAGCAGGTACTGGTCGAGTTGGTCTTCGCCGCCGACGAGGACGACCAAGGCGGGCCTGTCGCCGCGACCCGCCCGCCCGGCCTGTTGCCACGCGGACATCCGCGTGCCGGGGTAGCCGTCGATGAGCACCACGTCGAGTCCGCCCACGTCGACGCCGAGTTCGAGCGCGTTGGTGCTCCAGACGCCCGTGATGTCGCCGTCGTGCAGGCCGGCTTCTATCTCCCGTCGCCGGTCGTGAGTCAGGGAGGCCTGATACGCCGCAATCTCGCCGGCGAGCGCGTGTTCGCCGCGGCTCCTGAGGTCGCTCGCGCTCTCGGAGGCGTACCGTTCGGCCGCCTGTCGGGCGCGGGTGAACGCCAGCGTCTGGTGGCCGCGGGCGACGAGGTCGACGAAGAGGTTCTTGGTCTCGACGTGGCCCGAGCGCCGCCGTCCCGACCCGCCGGCCTCGGGGTTCTCGTACTCCGGCGGGTTCCACAGGAGCCAGTTGGTCTCTCCGGTCCCGCTCGTGTCCTCGTCGACGAGCGCGAAGGAGTCCTCCCGCTCGCCCGTGATGCGCGCGGCGTGTTCGACGGGGTTGCCGATAGTGGCCGAACAGCAGACGAACTGCGGGTCGGAGCCGAACCGCTCGCAGACGCGCTTGAGCCGACGGAGGAGCAGCGCGACGTGGCTTCCGAACACCCCGCGATAGCCGTGGACCTCGTCGATGACGACCGTCTCCAGCGAGGAGAAGAACCACTCCCACAGCCGATGGGCGTGCGGGAGCAGCGCGTAGTGAACCATGTCGGGGTTCGAAAGCAGCACCGTCGGCATCCGCTTTCTGACCTCGCGCTTTTCGGACTTCGACAGCCGGCCGGTGTACTGGTCGACCGAGACGCGGCTGCCGAAGCCGAGGCCGCGAGCGAGGTCCGACAGCGTGTCGAGTTGGTCGGCGACGAGCGCGTTCTGCGGGCCGAGATAGAGCGTCCGGCCGCCGTGGTCCATCGCCCGCTCGAACGCCGGCACGGTGTACGCGAGGCTCTTGCCGCTGGCGGTCCGCGTCGCCAAGACGGCGTTGTTCCCGTCGCGGACCGCCTCGACCGCCTCGGCCTGATGCCGGTAGAGTCGGTCGATGCCGCGGTCTTCGAGGGCCGACGCCAGTCGCGGTTCGAGGTCCACGTCGGCGAAGGCGGGCTCGCGCGCTTCGAACCGGCGGTGGGACCGAATCTGCCCCTCGTAGTACGGTCTGGTCCGGAGCCACTCGATGAGGTCGTCCACACGCCTACTGCGGACGTGGCCGCCCTAACGCTGTCGCAGTTCTGACGTGGTAGCACGAAACACAGTAGCCGCGCCGTTTTTGTTCTTCGCGTCCCGACGGAAGCGCATGAACGAATCCGCGGACGCCGTCCTCATCTACGACGGCGAGTGCGCCTACTGCTCGGTCGCCGCGTCGGCGCTGAAGCGCCTCGACGACGTGGAAGCGATTTCGTGGTACGACGACGCGGCGCAGGCGTTCCTCGACGCCCAGTTCGCGGACGTGCCGTTCGCCATGGTCCTCGTCGACCGTCGGGAGAGCCGCGTCTACGCCGGCCGAGCCGCCGCGAAGGAACTCACCGACCGGGCCGGGATGCCCGGCCTCCTCGGCAGTCTCGTCCGCGACAACTACGACAGAATCGCGAAGGTCGTCGGCGCCGCCAGCGGTCGCGGCCGCGACCCCGACGACGTCCACAGCGTCTACGACCTCGACGCCGACGCGGCCGAGCTGTTTTCGGCCCTCCTCGACAACGCCGAGCCGCGACCCGCCGAGCTTTCGTAACCCGACTGACGCACTCCGGCTATGACCAACTCGAGGAACCCGACCGACGACGACCCGAGGAACTCGCCCGACGAGAATCCGACAGTCCACTCGCTCGACCCCGCGGTCCTCGGCACCGACGACGACCCGCTCGCCCTCGGCTCTCGGTCGCCGGTCGGAACGTACGCGCTGGTCTTCGACGCGCCCGCGGCGACCATCGACGTCGGCGCGTTGGGCGAGCACCGCGTTTCCGCCGGTGCCTACGTCTACGTCGGGAGCGCGTTCGGAACGGGCGGACTGCGACGCGTCCTCCGCCATCGGCGCGTCGCGGCCGGCGACCACGACGCTCGCCATTGGCACGTCGACTACCTCGGCGGCCACCCGGCCGTCGGACTCGCGCGCGTCGTCTGCGTTACCGACCGCGACGTGGAGTGCGCGGTCGCGACCGAACTGGCGTCGTCGCTCGGCGCGACCGCCGTCGATGGCTTCGGCTCGTCGGACTGTTCGTGCGACGCGCACCTCGCGCGCGGTGACTCGGTCGAGACGGCGACACCGCTCGTCGAAGCAGCATTTCGAAGCAAAATGTGAAGGGGGATGTCTCCCCCCTCTGACGCCCGAACCGGACCGGGCACCCCGGTTCGGACGAAAAGCCGGTTGTCAGAGGCACCCCGGCATACCCTCATACTGCTGCTACACGCTTTACTTCACCCATCGCATCACTCAGTCATACCGTGACTCGACGTATATAAATACGCTGTTTCTTTATATACTTGTGTCCGATTCTCCTGTTCTTTAAGTAGTACGACGTTCATGTAGCTCGACATGGTTCGGTCCGAGGCTGACGAGGTGTTCGACGTGCTCGCGTCGCGGGCCGACGTGCTCGAGGCCGTCGTTCGCCAGCCTCGAACCACCGCGGAACTCGTGAACGGGCTCCCGGTGTCGCGCTCGACCGTCGACCGCGGCCTCCGGGAGTTAGAGCGCGCGGGCTTCGTCGAGACGAGCGACCGCGTCCACCGCCCGACGCTCGCCGGGCGAATGGCGCTCGACACGTACTCGAACTTCGTCGAGTGTCTGGACGACATCGACGCGGCCAGTACGGTGCTCGATTCACTCGACGCTGGCGCGCCGCTGGCGCCGGTCTTCCTCGACGGCTGTGAGGCTATCGCCGCCGATGACGGCCTCGGACCCGTGCTCTCGAAGCTCACGTCCTTCGTCGAGGGCTCGACGTCGATACGCGGCCTCGTCCGCGGGGCGCTTCCCTCGCAGGTCGACGCCTACTACCGGGCGGTCGTCGAAGACGGCACCCCGGTCGACCTCGTCGCCACCGACGACGTGGTCCAACGGCTCGTCACCGCCTACCGGCCGCAGCTCGCCGAGGCGTGGTCGGTCAGCTCCTTTTCGCTCCGGTCGGTCGAATCGCTTCCCTACAGTCTCGTCGTCTCCGACCTCCCGGACGGCCCCGTCGCGTTCCTGGTCGCGTACTCCGAACGCGGCCTCGTGGGCGTCGTCTACAACGATTCGCCCGCGGCGGTCGCGTGGGCCAGAGAGCGCATCGAGGACTGTCGGGCGGACGCCTCGTCGCTCCCCCGACCGCCGGTCGACGGGAGCTGACGGCCCCGCACCCGCGGCCGATGTCCGCGAGACCCCAACGACTTACGGGAGCCACCGCGAAGGAGTCCCAATGACGACGACGTTCCCCGAAATCCCCTATCTGGAGTGGATTGTCGACCGGGCGGACGAGGCCGCCCACGACCTCGCGACGAGCGACCTCGGGTCGTCCCGGCGCGGCGACGACCTCGTCCCGCCGGTTCTCTCCGGTCGCTCGGACCCCGAGGACGCGACGCTCGCCGGCCAGCTCGCGGCGCGCTACGGCGTCTCCGAGTCCTCGGTCCTCGTCACCGCGGGCGCGACGAACGCGAACTTCCTCGCCGCCTGCGCGCTCCTCGACCTCGCCACCGACGACGACGAAGACCGCGACGAAGACGCCTCGCGCCCGCAGGTGCTCGTCGAAAAACCCGGCTACCAGCCGCTCGTGGCCACTTCCGAGGCGCTCGGCGCGCGCGTCGACCGCTTCGTCCGCCCGCCGGAGTACGACTACGAACTCGAACCCCACCGCCTCGACGGGGCCTCCACCGACGCCTTCGCCTACGCCATCGTCACCAACCGCCACAACCCGTCCGGCAAACTCACGCCGCGCGCCGAACTCGCCGAGGTCGCGTCGGCCGCGGCCGACGCCGGCGGCTACCTCCTCGTCGACGAGGTGTACGCGCCCTTCGTCGACCCCGCCGCCGACGGCCCCTTCGGCGGCATCACGGCGTCGGGCCTCGAAAACACCGTCGTAACCGGGTCGCTGACGAAGTTCTACGGCCTCGGCGGGCTCCGCGTCGGCTGGATTATCGGCCCCGAAGAAGTCGTCTCCCGCGCCCGCTCGGCGTCGATGTACCTGCCCGCCGTCGCCGAGCCGAGCACCAAACTCGCCCGGCGCGCGCTCCACCACGGCGACGAGATAGAGGCCGCCGCCCGCGAACACCTCTCGGCGAACCACGACCTTCTGGCGACGTTCGTCGCCGAGCGCGACGAACTCGACGGCCGCATCCACGCCGGCGGGACGTTCGCCTTCCTCGACCACGCCTCCGTCGACGGCGACGCCGTCGCCGACGCCGCGTGGGACCGCGGCGTGCTCGTCGTCCCGGGCCGGTTCTTCGACGCGCCGGAGTCGTTCCGAATCTCCCTCGGCGGCGACCCCGAGGCGATGGAAGCCGGACTCGCCGCCTTCGGCGACGCCCTCGACGACCTCGCCGAGTAACCCGGCCCGCCGCTCCGACTCGCACCTCCCGGCGGCGCTTCCGGTCTACTGCTCGGTCTTCTCGATGAGCGGGTGCTGGAGGTAATCGTTGACCTCCACGTCCGCGAGCGATTGGAGGCCGCCGAGGCGGGCCATTCGGCGCAGGCCCAACTCGCCGACCTCCTCCGGCGACACCGTGAGGACGTGCGCGAGCATCCGGTCGATATCGAGCCGCTCCGCGGCCATCGCGCGGTGGTGGCCGTCGACGAGGAGCGTCTCGGGTCCGTGGGAGACGACGATGAGCGGCTCCGCGAGGCCGTTCTGGAGTTCGTACTTCCGGCCTTCGAGTTCGTCGCCGTACACCTCTCGCTGAGTCGGAATCAGCGAGTCCACCTCGACTTCGCGCTCGGCGACGCTGATCGACGCGTCGTGGGTCCGTTCGAGCATCTCGCGGGTGCTCTGGACCTTCGAGGGGGTCGTCCGCTCGATTTGGCTCCGGACCGCGTCGCCGTTCGAAAAGAGGCCGAGCAGCACCCGGTCGTCGTCGACGACGGGGAGGAACTGGTGGCCGGTGCGGAAGATGACGCGCGCGGCGTTCTTCACCGTCATCTCCGGGCGGACGACCACGAGGTCGCGGCTCATCACCGACTCGACCCGCACGTCGCCGTTGACCTCCAAGAGGTCTATCGCGCCGACGAACCCGAGGAGGTGGTCGTCGGCGTCGACGACCGGGAGGCCGCCGTACTGCGGGCCGGCCTTGAGTCGGTCGACCACGTCGGTGACCCACGCGTCGGGCCCGACGGTCTCCACGTCGGTCGTCATGTACGCGTCGACGCGAACGTCGTCGAGTTCCATCGGTGTCATTGGTGGTTCACTCGCATCTCGGTCGTCCCGCGGTTGACCGCGGAGCGCCCTAAACGTATCTGCGACGAAAAACGAGGTGGGAACGACCGGCGTCGCGTCCGAGTCGGGCCCGCGATGCCGCGCCATCGGAGCGCCGTCGGAGTGCCGTCGAAGCACCGTCGAAGCGCCGCGGCGTCGCTTACGCGTCGATGGCGCGCGCGAGCACCTCGACCGGGTGCGGCGGGTCGTCGTCCGCGCCGTCCATGTCTTCGAGTTGGGTCCGACAGGACGCGCCGGGTGCGACGACCACGTCGCCCGGGCTCTCGGCCACTTGGCCTTCGAGGATGTTCCCGATAGCTTTCGACATGGAGTAGTGTTCGGCCTCGTAGCCGAACGACCCGGACATCCCGCAGCACGTCGAGTCCAGCGGGTCCACCTCGAAGCCGGCGCGGCGGAGGACGCCCACCGCGTGGTGGTCCTTCTTCGTGGACTTCTGGTGGCAGTGGCCGTGGTAGGTCAGGTACTCGTCCTGCGGGAGGAACGACAGCGACTCGTCGAGCCGGAACGCGTCGACGTACTCCATGACGCCGTAGGCGTTGGCCGCGACGGTCTCCACGTCGCCGCCGGAGAGCAAGTCGAGGTAGTCCGACTGGAACATCACCGCGTCGGAGGGCTCACAGAGGACGACGTCCCAGCCCTCCTCGACGTAGGGCGCGAGCACCTCGACGTTCTGCTCGGCGTCGGCGCGGGCCTTGTCGAGAAAGCCCTTCGAGTGCGGCGGCCGACCGGAGCCGGCGACGCCCTCCGGAATCCGGACGTGGACGTTCGCGGCCTCCAGTGCCTTCACGGCGGCCTTGCCGACCTCGGGGTGGTTGTAGTTCGTGTAGGTGTCGGGGAACAACAGCACCCTGCGGTCGGCCTGCGCCTCGGGGATGTCGGCCGACCCGCGGCTCTCGAACCAGTCCACGAAACTCGTCGAGTGGAATCTCGGGAGCGAGCGCTCCTTGGCGATACCGACGGTCTTCTCCATGACCGTCCGCGCGCCCGGTACCTTCGTCGCCGCGTTGGCGAGCGGGGCGAACGCCGACCCGAGCTTCGACAGCGAGTCGATGTTGGCAAAGAGCTTGTCGCGGAGGCTGGAGCCGTTGCGCTGGTGGTACTCGTGGACGACCTCGGCTTTCATCTTCGCCATGTCGACCTCGCTCGGGCAGTCCTTCGAACAGCCCTTACAGCCGACACAGAGGTCGAGCACCTCGTCGACGAACTCGTCGGTGAACAGCTCGTCCTCCGGGAGCCCGCCGCTCATCGCCTGCCGGAGCATGTTGGCGCGGCCGCGGGTCGCCTGAATCTCCTCTTCGGCGGCGCGGAACGTCGGGCACATGACGCCGCCGACCGTGGACTGCTGGCCGCGACAGCCCGCACAGCCGTGGCAGAGTTCGACCATGCCCTCGAACCCGTTGTCGTTGTCCCAGTTCAGCGCCGGTTCGAAGCCGGCGTCGAACTCGTAGTCGGGCGAAAACCGGAGGTTCTCGGTCATGTCGTAGTCGCCGCAGATGTTCCCCGGGTTCAGGAGCCAGTCGGGGTCGAACGCGGTCTTGAGGTCGCGGAAGACGTTCCAGAGGTGGTCGCCGTACAGCTTGCGGTTCCACTGGGTCCGCGCGCGGCCGTCGCCGTGTTCGCCCGAGACGGAGCCGCCGTACTTGACGACCAGGTCCGTCACCTCGTCGGCGATGGCCTCGAACGTCTCGACGCCCTCGGCCGTCTTCGTGTTGACGAGCGGGCGGATGTGCAGGACGCCCGGCCCCGCGTGGGCGTAGTACGACGCGAAGGTGTCGTGTTCGTCGAGGATGTCCTGGAAGTCCGAGACGTACGCCGGGAGGTTCTCGGCCGGGATGGCGGTGTCCTCGATGTACGCGATGTGCTTTTCGTCGGTCGTCCGACCGAGGAGAATCGGGAGCCCCGACTTGCGCATCTTCCAGAACTTCGCGCGGGTGTCGGCGTCGTGGGCCTCCATGAAGTCGGTCGCGCGGCGCTCCGTTTCGGTCACCGAGGCCGAGCCCTCGTCGGGGTCGAACTCGGTGCCGTCGGGGTCGATGACGCGGTCTTCGATGAGGTTCGCCACCTTCTGTTTGCCGTCCTCGTCGGAGTCGGCGTAGAACTCCACGAGGAGCGTCGAGTCAGTGCCCTCGGGGAGCATGCCGACCACGTCCGCGAACTCGGCGGTGTCTCGCGCGAGGTCGAGCAGCACGTCGTCCATGACCTCGACGGCCGCGGGCTCGTGTTCGAGGATGGGGGCGACGTCGTGCATCGCGTCGATGACGTCGTCGTAGGTGAGAAGCGCCACCGACGCGGTGTTCGGAATCTCCTCCAGCGAGACGGTCGCCTTCGTCACGATGCCGAGGGTGCCCTCGCTCCCGGCGACGAGTCTGCCGAGATTGACGCGGCCGGCCTCCCAGTCCTCGTCGATGCCGGTATCGTCCGGCGTGCGGCGCTCGCCGCGCATCTCGTCGACGAGCATGTCGAGGTTGTAGCCCGAGACGTTGCGCTTCAGGTCGGGGAAGCGCTCGGAAATCTCGTCGGCCTCCTCGTCGAGTATCCGCGCGACCTCCGCGTGGACGCGCGCTTCGAGGTCGCCGTCGGGGTCGCCGGCCTCGCGGAGTTCGTCGACGCTCACCTCGCCGAACGTCGTCACCGTGCCGTCCGCGAGGACGAGTTCCAGCTCTTCGATGTAGTAGTCGGTCTTGCCGTACTTCAGCGAGTGCGAGCCGGTGGAGTTGTTGCCGATCGCGCCGCCGAGCGCGGAGCGGTCCCCCCACGCCGGGTCGGGCGCGAACTTCAGGCCGTGGGGGGCGAGTTCCTCGTTGAGTTCGCCGAGGCGGACGCCCGCTTCGGCCGTGGCCGTCCGCGCCTCCGGGTCGATTTCCTCGACGCCGCCCATGTGGCGGACGAGGTCGAGGACGACGGCCTCGTTGACGGTCTGGCCGGCGAGGCTCGTGCCGCCGCCGCGGGGGAGGACGGGAATCTCGCGGTCGGCGCAGTACTCCATCACCGCCGCCACGTCGGCCGTCGAGGTCGGCATGACGACGCCGATGGGGACTTGCTCGTACGCCGACGCGTCGGTCGCGTACAGCGTTCTCGTGTAGGAGTCGAAGCGCACGTCGCCCTCGACGAGGGACTCGAGGTCTTCGACCAGCCCCGGCCGCTCGACGTCGTCGCTGACGTAGTCGTAATCGCCAGCGAGCGCGGGGTCGGTGGCCGGTTCGTGCGTGTTGGATGCCATTGATTAGCTCTGTCGTATGTCGGTTTGCGTGAACGGATAAAGACACCCGGTGACGGGTGTCGGTCCGGGTCGCGCGCGGTTGGTTTGCGCGTCGATTCGCGACCCGAACCGAGTCGGTTCGGTCCGGTTCGAGTCGGGCCGGGACGATTCAGGTCGGTTCCGTCGGGAGTCCCGACCGGTCAGAACACGCCCGGGAACAGCACGTAGCTGAACAGGAGCGTGAGGACGCCGGTCGCGGTCCCGTAGTACAGAAGCGGGATGAGTTCGAGGCGGATGACGCGACCCTCCTCGCCGACGAGGCCGACGACCGCGAGCGCGGCGACGACGTTGTGGACGGCGATGAGGTTGCCGATGGCCCCGCCGACCGCCTGCGCGCCCAGCATGACGGTCTTCGACGTGCCGATCTGGTCGGCGACGCCGTACTGGAAGGTGCCGAACAGGATGTCGGAGACGGTGTTCGACCCCGCGAGGAACGCGCCGAACGCGCCCACGAAGGCGGCGAAGAACGGGTAGGCACCGCCCGCGATGCCGGCCATCCCCTCCGAGAGGACGATGAGCATGCTGTCGGTGCCCGTCGCGTTACCCGACTGGAGCATTATCTGGACGGTCGCGACGGCGAACAGCAGCGCGATGACCGCCGGGGTGACTTTCTCGATGGTCTCGGCCCACGTCGCTTTGACCGCCGCCGTGTCCATGTCGTGGAGGCCGATGGTGACGAGATGGACCGCGAGGAACACCGCGCCGGGCAGGTAGAGCAACTGGAAGTCGCCGGTCAGCCCCGTGCCCCAGATGTCCGCGTACTCGAAGACGAGGTTCGACGTGAGGAAACTCGTCAGCGGGTCGAACACCCGGGTGACGACGAGCAGGGCCGCGACGAGGACGTACGGCGTCCACGCCTTCCAGAGCGACATCTGCTGGGCGACGCCCCCGTCGGCGGCGACCGCACCGCCGCGCTCGCTCGTCTCGCCGGGCTGGATGTCGCCGACCCAGTGGTCGGGCCACTCGGCCCGCGGCGCGAAGTCCCACTCCTCGTCGGGGTGGAAGAAGCCGGCCTTGAGCGCGGAGACGGTGAGCAGCAGTCCGACCATCGCGCCGACGAGGCCGGGGAACACCGGCCCGAGGAAGTAGGCCGTCAGGAAGTACGGCACCGAAAAGGACGCCCACGCGAACAGCGTGAGGGGGAGGACTTCGAGCGCCGGCTTGATGGAGCGCTCCTCGCCGAAGAAGCGCGTCATCATGGCGACGCCGATGAAGGGGAGCACGACGCCGACGACGACGTGGTTCATCGCCGCGAAGACGGCGATTTCGGACACCCACTGTTCGACGCCCATGCCCTGCGCGTCGAGCGCGTTCGTGATGACCGGCACGTCGTCGAAGATGTCTATCATCCCGATGATGAGCGGCGTGCCGACCGCGCCGAAGGTGATAGCCATGAGGTTCCCCGTCAGTGCGACCACGACGGCCGCGAGCGGCGGGAAGCCGAGGCCCACGAGGAGCGGGCCGACGATTGCCGCGGGCGTGCCGAAGCCGGCGGCCGCCTCGATGAACGAGCCCATGAGGAACACGAGCAGGACGACCTGCACGCGGCGGTCCTCGCTGATGGAGGCGAAGCCGTTGTTGATGGCGTCGAACGCGCCCGTCTGCTTGAGCGTGTACAGGAGCAAGATGGCCCCGAAGACGATGTACAGGATGTTCGAGGCGGTGATGAAGCCGTTGATGGTCGACGCGATAACCCACTGCGGCGTCATGCCCCAGCCGAGGACGCCGGCCCCGATTGCGACGACCCACGCGACGGGCATCGCCCGCGTCGCGGGCCAGTACCGCCCGACCATCAGATAGGCGATAGTGATGAGCGGGAGCAGGGCGATGAGCGCGTCGGTCGCGTTAACCATGCCGCACACCCCCACAGTTCGTTCCAGCCTGTGCCGTTCCAGATTCGTGCCTGATGCGGTGCATCGTGGAATCCGCTACACAACTTTTGTGATATATATCTATCGTTCGTCGCTATTCCTGACATCTCTGTGGCGGTCGTCTTACCCGGAGTACACAACCCAGTACACTCGAAGATACCGAGCCAAATACGGCGTTAAACGCCCAATTCGCATTCTACACGGTCTATCCTGTCGGTTCGCGGCCGGAGCCGAATCGGAAAAATCGATCCCCGAAACGACCGCTTCACACGTGTTTCTCGGCCATAACACACGACTGAATCGGGAGTTCACTCGTGTGCAAAGGCTTATGCAGTCGTGTGGAAAGGACATATCATGGAAGATGAGTCTCGCGCGCGCTCCCGAAACGAGCACGGACAGTACGTGGGACGCATCTCGCTGGACGCCGTCTTGGAGGTGTTCGAGGCGCGCGACGACGCGGCCCGTCCGCTGACCGCCACCGACGTGATGGAGGCGCTCGACTGCTCGCGGCGCACCGCGCACAACAAACTGAACGAACTCGAAGAACGCGGCGACCTCGCCACTCGGAAGGTCGGCGCTCGGAGCCGCGTGTTCTGGATTCCGATGGCCGCCGACGCGGACTCGACTGCGCGGGCCTCGGATTCGACCGCCCCCGACGCATCCCCTGAAACTGCGACCGCGGACGAGTCCGACGACCCCGACGGCCTCGACCACCCGCCCGCGGTCTCGTCCGCTATCGAGCGCGCGGACCTCCCGGGGAGCGGCCCGATGCTCGACGCCCGCCGCGAGGCGCTGTCGGCGGCGTACCAGTACCTCACCGACCACCCGGAGGCGAAGAAGGCGGACTTCCTGCGGGACGTGTACCACGACTACCCCGCCGGCTTCGAGTCCGCCGAGGGCTGGTGGAACGCGATTCAGCCGGCGCTCAAGCAACTGCCCGGCGTCGACCCGCCGGAAGAGCGCGGCCACATCTGGCACTTCCTCGGCGGGTAGTCCGGCTTTCGAACGCGACAGCCACCCTACGAATTTATACACCATCGGGCCACAATTCCGGCAAACGCATCGATGTCAAGCGATTCGCCGTCCGATAGTGCCGTTCTGGGGTGTCTCGTCTCGTGAGCGACGGTCGCCCCGGTTCCGACGCGGACGCGTCCGCACGCTCGGACGCGCTCGACGACTCGGACGACGCGACCGTGGACTCGGAGTCCGCGCCCACGACGGAACCGAGCGTCGCCGGCGGCGACGACGTCTACGCCTCCGAAGTCGAGGGAAAGCAGTACCGCGGCACCTGGTATCTCCCGCTTCGCTACGAGGAACTCGAGGAGTCGGACGACTCGGACGACTACCCCGAGTCGGGCGAAGGCGGGTCGTTCCGCCTCGCCGACCTCCCGCGCGTCCCGCGGGTCGGCCACGTCGTCGGCCCCTCGGCCATCATGCTCGGGGCGTCGCTCGGGAGCGGCGAGACGCTGTTTTGGCCCGTGTTGACCGCGCAGTACGGCTGGGCGGTGTTCTGGGCGTTCGTCGTCGGTGTCTTCACGCAGTTCCTCATCAACACGGAGCTGCAGCGCTGGACGCTCGCCACCGGCGAGAGCATCTTTCGCGCGTTCGCCCGCGTGGGCTCGTACTGGCCGTGGGCGTTCCTCGTCGGCGGCCTCATCAGCCTCGGCTGGCCGGGGTGGGCCGCCGGCGCAGCGCAGGTCGCCACGACGGCGCTCGGACTGGACGGGTCGGTCGCGCTCTTCGGCGCGTCGCTCGCGACGTGGAAGCTCGTCGCCGCCGTCCTCATGGGCGTCATCTGGCTGTCGTATCAGGTGTCGTCGGTCATGTACAACGCCGTCGAGGTGTTCCAGATCGGCCTTCTGTTCGTCGCCATCGGCGCGGCCCTGTTGCTCGTCGCCGTCACCGGCTCGTGGGTCGAGTTCGCGGACCTCCCCGCGGTCGCGGGGTCGGTCGGAACGCTCCCCGAAGGTCTCGACATCGCGGTCTTCCTCGGTGGTCTCGCCTTCGCCGGCGCGGGTGGCTACCTGAACCTCTCCCAGAGCCTCTGGATGCGCGAGAAGGGGTACGGCATGGGCAACTATCAGGGGCGCGTGAAGAACCCGCTGCGCGGCGACGACCCCGAACCCATCGAGCGCGACGGATTCGCGTTCCGTCCGACGCTGACGAACCTCCGCCGCTGGCGCGGCTGGTGGCGCGTCGTCCAACTCGAACACCTGCTCACGTTCGTCCTCGGCCTGCTCCTCGTCGCTCCCGCGCTGATGAGCGTCGCCATCCGCTACGCGTCGGGGTCGACCGCCAACGCCATCCAGATGTGGCTCGGCGACGTCGTCCCGCTGCTCGGCCCGGTCGGCTCCTTTCTCGTCTTCGCCGTCCTCTTCGTCGCGCTCTTTACCACCGAGTACGCCATCGTCGAGTCGTTCGTCCGCAACAGCGCCGACGCCCTCTACGAGTCCTACGGCCGGGAGGCCGGCTGGGACCTCCCGAAGCTGTTCTGGCGGCTCCTCACCGCCTTCTGCGTCTGGGGCGTCGTCATCATCCTGCTTTTCTCCTCGCCGTTCGAGGGCCAAGAGCCGTTTTTCTTCCTCGTCGTCGGGGCCGCGATGTCCGGCGTGATGATGTGGCCCTACACCGCGCTCGTCCTCGTGATGAACACGACTCGGCTCCCCGAACACGTCCAACCCGGCTGGGCGCGCGTCGTCGGTATGTGGTGGGCGACGGGCTTCTACGGCTACTTCAGCGTCCTCCTCATCGGGACGTGGCTGACCACCGTCGGTCTCGAGACGTTCCGGACGGTCCCGACGGTCCTCGGGAGCGGCACCGGCGGCTACCTCCTCTGGGCGGGCTACTTCGTCGTGCAAACGTACGCGGTGACGAAGTCCGCCGCCGGCAAGCGCGAGGCGGCCGGAACGGTCGCCGACGCGGACGAGGCGGTCGGCCGGTTCTCCTGACTCTAATCCTTCATAATTAACCGACAGCGTGGTGCTCGAACCCGAAGAACGATTATGTAGAACGCGCTAGCTCAACGTATGTCAACCGGCACGGTTGCGACGTTCGAGGACTCGCTCGAACGACTCGAAGTAGGCTGGACGCACGCGTCACCCGACGAGTTGGCGGACGTGCTCGAAGGCGTCTGTTCGGACCCGACCATCGGCGTGGAACTCCCGTACGACGGCGTCGACCTCCCCGACTGGGTGAACACGGACCCGACCCCCGCGGACCTCCGCGAGGCGAACGCCGGTATCACGGCCGCGGGATTGGGTATCGCGGACTACGGGAGCGTCGTCGTGCAGGGCACGCCCGACGGCATCGAGCCGGTGAGTCTGTTCGGCGACCTCCACGTCGCCGTCCTCCGGCGGTCGGACATCGTCCCCGGCATGCCCGAGGCGTTCGACTGGCTGGGCGAGGAGTTCCGCACGGGACACTCCTCGGCCATCATCGCCACCGGCCCCAGCGCCACCGCCGACATGGGCGCGCTGGTGAAAGGAGCGCACGGTCCGAAGGAAGTCCACGTGGTGATTCTCGATGAGTAAGGCGCGCGAGGCCAAGGCGGCGAAGATTCGACAGTTGATGGAGACCGAGGGCGACGCCGTCGGCACGAGCACCCGCGGGTTCAACGAGGGTCGCTACCAGTCGGTCCAGACGCTCGACGACTACGAGGGGCTGAAGTCCGAAGCGCGGGCCATCAAGGAAGACGCCATCGAGCGCCTCCCCGAACTCATCGACCAACTGCGCGAGACGGTCGAGTCCAACGGCGGCACGCTCTACATCGCCGACGACGCGGCCGACGCGAACCAGTACATCCGCGAGGTCTGCGAGGACAAGGAGGCCGAACGCGTCGTCAAGTCGAAGTCGATGACCTCCGAGGAGATAGAGGTCAACGAGGACCTCGAAGCCGCCGACATCGACGTGGTCGAGACCGACCTCGGCGAGTGGGTGCTGCAGGTCGCAGACGAGTCGCCGTCCCACATCGTCGCGCCCGCCATCCACAAGTCGCGGGAGGCCATCGCCGACCTGTTCAACGAGACGTTCGAACCCGACGAGCCCCTCGAGACCGCGGAGGAACTCACGATGTTCGCCCGCGAACAGCTCGGCGAACTCATCGAGGGCGCGGACGTTGGGATGACCGGCGCGAACTTCATCACCGCCGACACCGGGACGATGGCGCTCGTCACCTCCGAGGGTAACGCCCGGAAGACGGCCGTCGTGCCCGACACGCACGTCGCGGTCGCCGGCGTCGAGAAAGTTATCCCGACCGTCGAGGACCTCCGCCCCTTCGTCGAACTCATCGGCAAGTCGGGAACGGGACAGGACATCACCTCCTACATCTCGCTTCTGACCCCGCCGGTCGAGTCGCCGACCGTCGACTTCGATGCCCCCGACGCGCCGCTTTCGGAGACCGAGACGGACCGCGATTTCCACCTCGTCCTCATCGACAACGGGCGGTTCGACATGCGCGAGGACGACCAACTGCGCGAGACGCTCTACTGCATCCGGTGTTCGGCGTGTTCCAACGTCTGCGCCAACTTCCAGCACGTCGGCGGCCACGCCTTCGGCGGCGAGACCTACTCCGGCGGCATCGGCACCGGCTGGGAGGCCGGCGTCGAGGGCCTCGACAGCGCCGCGGAGTTCAACGACCTCTGTACCGGCTGTAGCCGGTGTACCACCGCCTGCCCGGTCGAAATCGACATCCCGTGGATAAACACGGTCGTCCGCGACCGGGTCAACCGCGGCGAGGTCTCCGAACTCGACTGGCTCGTCGAGGGGCTCACCCCCGACGAGGAACCCGGCGGCGTCAGCCTCCAGAAGCGCTTCTTCGGCAACTTCGAGACGGCCGCGAAGGTCGGGAGCTTCTTCGCGCCCGTCTCCAACTGGGCGGCCGGACTCGGCGTCTCCCGCGACCTCATGGAGCGGTTCCTCGGTATCGACGCCCGCCGCGAACTCCCCGCCTTCCAGCGCGAGACGCTGAAAGACTGGTTCGAGAACCGAACCTCGCGGGTCGACGACCCGGTCCGGACCGCCGTGCTCTACCCCGACGTGTACACGAACCACGTGCAGGTCGAACGCGGGAAGGCCGCGGTCCGCACGCTCGAAGCCCTCGGCGTCGACGTAATCGTCCCCGACGTTCGCTCGTCGGGCCGCGCCCCGCTCTCGCAGGGCATGATTGCGACCGCGGAAGACCACGCCCACGACGTGTACGCCGGCCTCGCGGAGCACATCGACGACGGCCGCGACATCGTCGTCATCGAGCCGTCTGACCTCGCGATGTTCCGAAGCGAGTACGAGAAGTTCCTGCCCGAGAAGTCCTTCGAGCGCATCTCGGAGGTCAGCTACGAGGTCATGGAGTACGTCTTCGGCCTGCTGGAACACGGCGCGGACGCCGACGCGCTCTCGACGAGCGAGGGAGAGGGCGTCGCCTACCACAGCCACTGCCAACAGCGCACCCTCGGCCTCGAAGGCCACACCGAGGCCGTCCTCTCGGACCTCGGCTACGACGTCGCCACCTCCGACGTGGAGTGCTGCGGCATGGCCGGCTCCTTCGGCTACAAGTCCGAGTACTACGAACTCAGCGTCGACGTCGGCTCCGAGCTACAGGGGCAGTTCCAGTCCGACGAGAACAGAGACCGCACGGTCGTCGCCAGCGGCACCTCCTGTCTGGAACAGCTCGATTCGCTCCTCAGCCGGCCGACGCAACACCCGATTCAACTGGTCGCGCCGCGGCGGTAACGACCCCGCGAGCGAGCCGTCACCCGCGACGGCTCGAACGTCTTCTTTCAACTGAATATCACGACTCCATCCGGCGATTTCCCGCCGGCGTCGGACGCCCGTCTGCCGCGTGTCTGCGCCCCGAGCCGCGGGCTACGAACAATTAAGACCCGGCATCCCATGTTGGCGGATATGGACGGGACGCCCGAAGAGATTACGACGCTCGTAGGCCGGGAGGTCTACTCGAACAACGGTGTGTTCGTCGGCGAAGTCGAAGACGTCCGCCTCGACCTGGACCACGAGACGGTCACCGGTCTCGCGTTGACGGCGCTGAACGACGAACTGTTCCGCAATCAAATCGAACCCGGGAAGGGCGTTCTCATCCCGTATCGGTGGGTCCGCGCCGTCGGCGACATCATCCTCATCAACGACGTCATCGAGCGCCTGAAGAATCCCGAAGAAGACGAAGAGTCGCTCGTCGTCTGACGTTCTAGCTTCCGTTTCCGCTCTCGCCGCCCTCCACGCCCATCGCACGGAAGAGCTTGCGCTTTACCGCTTCCTCGGTGAGTTGGAGGAGCGTGTCGCGGTTGTCGTCGTTGGATTCGATGCCCGTGAAGATGCCGAGCGGAATCTCGACGGACCCCTGCGTGGAGTGGCCGCCGGCCTCGCCGATGCCGGTGAAGGCGTCGCTCAGAATCTTCCCGATGTTCATCCGGATGTCCTTCGACCGCGCCGCGAGGTAGATGGTGTCGTCGGCGATGCCGAAGACGGCGGTCGTGGTGATGCCCTCCAGGTTGAGGAGGTGTTGGGCCGCCTGCGTCAGCGCGTCGCGGTCGCGGATGAACCCCGCGTTCGAGACGAGGTGCGAGCCCTGCACGTCGCGGTTCTGGATGGCCTCGGCGAGCACGTCCAGCGTCTCGGGCGACATCGACGGCGACTCGACCTTCTCCAGCGTGTCGTGGTCGGCGAAGGGGTAGAGGTACGCCGCGGCGGTCAGGTCCGCGGGCGTCGTATCGCGCTTGAAGTCGAGCGTCTCGGCGCGGATGCCGTAGAGGAGTGCCGTTGCCACCGCCTGCGACGGGCTGAGGTCGAACTCCTGGATGTACTTCGTGAGAATCGTCGAGGTCGAAGAGACGTTCGGCCGCACGTCGGTAAAGCGGGCGTCGATGCCGTCGTCGGGCTCGAAGTGGTCGATGAAGACCGTGATATCGGCGTCACCGAGGTCGGGCATTCCCGACTTCATGTGGTCGACGAGCGCGACCGCGCCGTACTCTTCGAGCGGCTTCGAGTCGGCCCGCGGGGTGAGTTCGATGCCGAGGATGTTCACGAACGCCCGGTTCTCCTGGTGGCCCATGTCGCCCGAATAGAGGATGTCGGCCTCGACGTCGTATTCGCGGGCGATGGCCTGTAAGGCGACCGCCGACGCGAGCGAGTCGGGGTCGGGGTTGTCGTGGGTGAGGATGGCCATCCCGTGGTCGGTGTCGCGCAGGAGGTCGGCCAGTTGGCGGGCCTTGTATTCGAGTTCGCCGGACTCGACGCTCCGGAGCGCCGAGTCGGCGATGACCTCGGAGGGGTTGATGACCACGTCGGCACCGAGTTTCGTCAGTTCGTCCTCGGAGACGGGGTCCGACGCGCGGACGACGATGAACTGGTCTTCGCCGCGGTCGCGGATGGTCGAGACGGCGGCTTTGTTGGCCTCGACGTCCGACGAGAGGATGAGAATCACGTCGCGTCCGGTGACGGCGCCGGCCAGTTCCGGGTCGGTGATGTCCGTCGTCTGCGCGTTCAAGTCCTGGTCGCGCAAGGCTTCGACGCGGCTTTCGTCCTTGTCGAGGATGAGGACGTCTTTTCCCTCGTCTGTCAGTTCCTCGGCGACCGCGTGCCCGACGCTCCCACAGCCGAGTATCGCGTACGTAGACATCGAGGAAATGCTGACCCCTGCGCTCATCGTTGCCCGCTACTCCGGTCGGCCGCCACTTAACACCCACCGTTTGTCCGTTGTTTCGTGCGTGTGCGTCCCTCCCGTCGTCGTACAGAAAGGAAAGTCATTTTACCTACCGGCAGTTACGAGAGATTGCAAGGGCCGGTAGCTCAGTTAGGCAGAGCGTCTGACTCTTAATCAGACGGTCGCGTGTTCAAATCGCGTCCGGCCCACTACCTTTCCGATGGAATCACAGTCCCCAGAGAGCGGCTGGGCTTTCAGTGTGTGCCCACGTGGACTGTGCGATTTGAACTAGGGAGCGAAGCGAACGAAGTGAGCGGAGAGAGTGGAGTTCAAATCGCGTCCGGCCCATTCCTTCATCCCAGACTTACTCCGGCAGTCGGGGCTCCGGCTCGGCCGTTCGTGTCGGCTCCCCGACTCGCTCGCCACCCTCGGGTGTTTTATGTCCCGCTCCGAACGCTACCGAGTATGAACCAGAGCGACAGGACCGAACTGGTCCTCGTCTTCATCACGCTTCTCGTCGCCGTCGTCTTCGGGCTGGCTACGGGCGTCGGGGAGCGCTTCGACCCCGACCGGTTCGTCGCCGCGCTCACCCCGGACTTCGGTGTGTTGTTCGGGGCCGACGTCGTCGCCGGCGCGGTGCTCGTGACGCTCTTCGGCGGCCTCGCGGTCGGCGCAAAACTCCTGTTCGATTCCTGACTCAGCGCCCGAGCGCGACCCACGAGTTCCCGCGGCCCGGCGAGGGCGCGAGCCGTAACGGGAACTCCGACCCCACCGTCGCCGAGGCCAGTCGGGCCCGAAGGTCGGAGGTCGCACACGCCACCACGGTGCGGAGCTCTCCGGTTTCGGCCACGCGGACGGTCATCGCCCCGTGGTCGTTCATCTCCCGCTCCACTCGGATGAGGCGCGTCTCCACACCTCTCGCCACCGTTTCACCATCCACCAGTTCCATGGTAACATGTCTCTCGCCGTGAAGGATAAAGCTCACCACCGTTATCCGGGGGCTTTAGGTCAGCTTCGTCGACGGCCGGTTCCGGAACTTCTTTTCGCCGGTTAGCCGCACACAGCCCATGGACCGCACCCGTCTCAGGTTTTGGACGCTGTATCTCACTCGGTTCGCCGGCGGCTTCGGCTTTATTACGCTCGTCACCCTCCTCCCGAAGTACATCAACGAACTCGACCCGGGTGCGGTCGCCGTCCCCGAACTCGCGCTCGGCGGACTCGCGCTCGGCGGCTTCTCCCTCTCTCGCGGCTTCGTCATCGGGATGTTCACCACCGGCTTCACGCTCGCCCAGACCGTCGCCGTCGTGCCCTTGTCGTGGGCCGGCGACCGCTACGACAAACGTCTCGTGCTCGCGGGGACGGTCGGCCTCGGTGCGGTCGTCTACGCCGCGTTCCCGCTCGTCGACTCCAGTCTCTCGTTTATTCTCGTCCGAGCCGCACAGGGCGTCGCCGTCACCGGCGCGGGGCTGATGTCGCTCGCGCTCGTCGGCGAACTCGCCCGCGAGGGAACGCGCGCGAACCACATCGGGAAGGCGAACGCCGCCCGCTTCGCGGCCTCCATCCTCGGGAGCATCAGCGCCGGTATCCTCTACGACCTGTTCGGCTTCACGCCCATCTTCATCGTCATCACGATTCTCCTGACCATCGCCGTCGTCGCCATCTGGGTGTTTCTCCCGCCGGACGAGACCCGCGTCCACGGCTTTCCGTTCACGGACCTCGCGCTCAACGAGCGCATCCTGACGATGGCGACGTTCCGCGTCCAGTACGCCGTCGCGGTCACGCTCGTCCGGACGTGGGTCCCCATCTACGCCGGCGTTTCCGCGGCCTCCGGCGGCCTCGAATACGGCGGCATCGCCGTCGCCGCCACCGTCGTCGCCGAGAAGTTCACCAACATGCTCTGTCAGCCGTACACCGGGCGCATCTCCGATTCGTACGGCCGGGCGCGGTTCGTCTTCGTCGGCGGCGGCCTCTACGGCCTCATCGCGCTCGCCGTCCCCTTCTCGCCCGCGGTCGGCGAGGCGCTCGCGCTCCCTGCCGCCTTCCCCTTCCTCGGTCCGCTTTCGCCCGCGTTCCTCCCGCTCGTCGGTCTCGCCGGCTTGCTCGGCGTCGCCGACAGCCTCCGCGAACCGGCCAGCATGGCGCTGTTCGCCGACGAGGGTTCCGGCGGCGCGGGGGTCGCCAGTAGCTTCGGTATCCGCGAACTCCTCTGGCGGCCCGGCAGCGTCGTCGCGCCCCTCCTCGGCGGCTACCTCATGGCCGAAGTCGGCATGGAGTGGGTGTTCTTCGTCGGCGGCGCGTCGGCCATCACCGGCGTCCTCGCCTTCCTCGCCGCTCTGACGTGGTCCCACGGGACCGACGCGCTCACGACGTGGTAGGGCTCAGCGCTTACTCTCTCGCGGCCCCTCTTTCTCTCATGCCCGACGACGCGCCGCCCGCGACGACCCGCGACCGCCCGGTGACCGAACCGAGTTACGGCATCCCCGAATCGGAAGCGGGGCTCTTGGAGTGGCGCGTCGTCGAGACCGCGTTCGCCGACGACGAGGTGTTCTGGGTCACGACCACCCGCCCCGACGGCCGACCGCACGCCCGCCCGGTCTGGGGCGTCTGGGTCGACGGCGCGTTCCACTGCGGCGGCGGCGAGCGAACCAGATGGGTCAGGAACCTCGCGCGCGACCCGCGCCTCGCGGTCCACACCGAAAGCGGGACCGACGTAGTCATCCTCGAAGGCGTCGCCGAGCGACTGGACGAGGAGACCGCCGACGACGCCACGCTCACCCGCGTCGACGACGCCTACGAGGCGAAGTACGGGATTCGCCACGGGACGCCGGTGTTTCGGATTCGACCCGAGCGCGTGCTGGCGTGGTCCGGTTTTCCCGCCGACGCGACGCGGTGGCGGTTCGATTCGGCCTGAGCGCCGTCGTCTCGTTCCGCTTCGATTCGTCTGTTTTCCCCGCGAATCGGATTTCATATCGCGCTATTTGATTTAGTAGTTCGAGAGGCCGGTCCCGGTACCACTCCGGCCGTTCTCACTCCCTGACATGCGGGCCTAGGGTCATTATCGTGTCACTCGTATCACACGGCATGGACCACCTCGAAACCCCGGCGGTACACCGGTTGCTCACCTCGCCCGCCGGCCGATTGTTGACCTCGCGCCCGTTCGAGGCGTTCAAGACTCGCTCGCTCCCCCGCGAGTTCGGCGTCGTCCGCGCTCGCGCCGCGGCCGACGTCGCGCTCTCGGAGGGCCCGGAAGCGTATCTCCGCGAAGTCGGCTCGCCGCCGGCACCGCACCTCCACGACCGAATCGAACGCGCCCTCGCGCAGTACGCCCGCCTCCGCGGCGCGTACGACGAAACGATGGAACGCTGGGACAGCGTCTTCTGGGGCGACGCCGAGTCGACGCCCGACGAGCGCGTCGCCGTCGAGCGCGAGCGCCGCGAGGTGTCGGAACGGCGGGCCAAGCCGACCGACATCTTCGGCTTCCTCCCGAAGGAACACCTCGTGCCGCCGGTGAAGTTCGAGACGCCCTCGCCCGAGGACGCGCGGACCCGCTGGCACCACGAACTCGCCGAACCCGAGCGACTGTACGGCTTCGCCGAGTCCAGCGCGGCCGAGGAGTTCCCCCGCGTCGAACGCTCTGCGACGGTTCGCGGGCCGGGAACCGTCGAGTATCTGCTTCGCTTCCGGTCGCCCTCGCCGCACCTCAGCGACCGGGCGACCGCGCGGGTGTACGAACCCGTCGACGCCGCCGACGACCTGCCGACGCTCGTCTTCCACTCCGGCTGGGGGATGTTCGACGACCAACTCACCTACTGGCCCGAAGAGGAGTACGTCGCCCGCGCGCTCGCCCCCGAGGGGTACCGGGTCGTCCTCCCCGACGCGCCGTGGCACGGCCGGCGCGAGCTACTCGGTCGATACAGCGGCGAGCCCTACATCGCCCGCGCGCCCGTCGGCCTGTTCACGCTCTACTCGGCGGCCGCGCTGGAGACCGCCGTCCTCACCGACTGGGCGCGGACCGAGGGCGCGCCGGCCGTCGGCGTCGGCGGCGTCAGCCTCGGCGGAACCGTCGCGCTCCACGTCGGCGGTCGGTGCGGCGACTGGCCCGAATCGATGCGCCCCGACCTGCTGTTTCCCGCGGGGATGCCCGGCGCAATCGACCAGACGCTCCTCGCTGGCGGCCTCACGAAACTGCTCGACATCGACGCCGCCCTCGACGGGGCCGGCTGGACCGGCGAGGCGCTCCACGAGTTCGCGCCGCTGTTGAATCCGCCCAAAGACCCGTGTCTCGCGCCCGAACGCGTCTTCCCGTTCGTCGGGACCCGCGACGAGATGGCTCCCGCGTCCACGGCCCGCGCGCTCCTCGACGAGTGGGGCGTCCCGAGGCCGAACCGCCGCGAGTGGGACTGCGGACACTTCGGCGTGCTCGCGAACCTCATCAGAGACGAGTCGTTCCGGACGACGGTCCGGCGAGAGTTGGACGCGGCGGCGCGGAACCGCCGGAACAGAAAATCAGTTACTGCCTGAGTCGGCCGTGTTCCTCACTCCGCGTCGGCGAGGAAGTCGGGCTCGGGGCGCTTTTCGTCGTACTCGCTCCGGAGGTGGTCGCGGAACGCCTCGACGCTCACGTCCTTGGCCTCGCGCTCCTTGCGGTCGCGGACGGAGATGGTCCCGTCTTCTTCCTCGTCGCCGCCGACGATGACCATGTACGGGACGCGGTCGGTCTGGGCCTCGCGAATCTTCCGGCCGAGCGTCCACGAGCGGTCCTCGATGTCGACCCGGAAGTCGCCGAGTTCGTACTGGAGCTTCTTCGCGTAGCCCATCTGGTCGTCCGAGATGGGCAGGATGCGGACCTGCTCGGGCGCGAGCCAGAACGGGAACTTGCCGTTGAAGTGCTCGATGAGCACCATGAAGAAGCGCTCGTAGCTGCCGTAGAGCGCGCGGTGAATCATCACCGGCTGGTGGTCCTCGTTGTCCTCGCCCGTGTACGTCAGGTCGAAGCGGTCGGGCATGTTGAAGTCGAGCTGGACCGTCGGGCCGTCCCACTTGCGACCGAGGGCGTCCTTGAACGCGAAGTCGATTTTCGGGCCGTAGAACGCGCCGTCGCCGGCCTCGATGCCGTAGTCGATGCCGCTGTCGTCGAGGACCGCGCGGAGCTGCGTCTCCGCCTGCTCCCAGATTTCGTCGCTCCCGACGGACTTCTCGGGCCGCGTCGCGAGCGCGACTTCGGCGTCGAGCCCGAACGTGTCGAAGACCGTCAGGATGTTGTCGATGATGAGGTTGATCTCGTCTTCTATCTGGTCGGGGCGGACGAACAGGTGGCCGTCGTCGATGGTAAAGGACCAGACGCGCGAGAGGCCCGACAGCTCGCCGCGCTGTTCTTTCCGGTAGACCTTCCCGTCCTCGAAGTAGCGCACCGGCAGGTCGCGGTAGGACCACGACTGCTGGTCGAAGATGGTCGCGTGGCCGGGGCAGTTCATCGGCTTCAGACCGTACTCCTCGTCGTTCACGTCGAGGAGGAACATGTCGTCGACGTAGTTCTCGTAGTGGCCCGACTTCTTCCACAGCTCCGTCCGGAACAGGTGGGGCGTTTCCACGGGGTCGTAGCCCGCGTCGAGGTTGAGTTGCTTCGCGTAGTCCGCGAGCTCGTCGAGGATGCGCTTGCCGTTCGGCTGGTACAGCGGCAGGCCCGGTCCGGTCGTCTCGTCGATGGCGAACAGGTTCAGTTCCTGTCCGAGCTTCCGGTGGTCGCGCTCCTTGGCCTCCTCGCGCATGTCGAGGAACGCTTCGAGGTCGGACTCGGACTCGAACGCCGTGCCGTAGACCCGGGTCAGCGTGTCGTTTTCCTCGTCGCCGCGCCAGTAGGCCGCGGAGATGTTCAGCAGTTTGACCGCGCCGATTTCGCCCGTCGATTCGACGTGCGGGCCCTTACAGAGGTCCTCGAACTCGCCCTGCTGGTAGAACGACAGCTCGTCGTCGCCGGCGGCCTCGTCCTCGAGGATGTCGCGCTTGTAGGGGTTGTCGGCGTACTTTTCGAGGGCCTCCTCGCGGTCGACGAGGGCGCGCTCGATGTCGAGGTCCTCCTCGATGATGTCGCGCATCTCGTCTTCGATGGCTTCGAGGTCCTCCTGTTCGAGGTCGACGCTCGTCACGTCGTAGTAGAAGCCGTCGTCCGTCCACGGGCCGATGGTCAGTTTGGCCTCGGGGTGGAGCCGCTGGAGGGCCTGCGCGAAGACGTGAGCCGCCGAGTGGCGGAGCACGTCGAGATACTCGTCGGACTGGTCGGTGACGATGACGAGGTCCGCGCCGTCGTGGAGCGGCGTCTCCTTGTCCACGAGTTCGCCATCGACGACGCCGGCGACGGTGTCCTTGCCGAGGCCGGGGCCGATTGCGAACGCGGCGTCTCGCACCGTCGCACCCTCCTCGACGGAGAGTTCCGTCCCGTCGGGGAGGATGACAGCGATATCACTCATACGCGCACGGAACGGACGGGGGAGAATAAGTGTTGTTGAGACGAGCGCGAGCGACGCCCGCTCGCGACCGATTTCGTGCTGTTTGCTAGCACGACAGAGAGTGGGTCGGCGGTCCGACGTGGCCCCGTTGACGCGCTCGCCGCCTCGCCTTCGGCCCGCTGTTTCGACCCAAAGTACCAATTGGGTCGCACGCGGACCCTGTGGGTATGCGACTTTCTCGACAGAGCGGGGTGTTCATGCACGTCACCTCGGTCCCGGGGCCCCACGGCATCGGCGACCTCGGCGACGGCGCCCGCGCCTTCGTTGACTTCCTCTCCGACGCCGAACAGTCGATGTGGCAGTTCTGCCCCCTCGGGCCGACGGAGCCGGCCATGGCGAACTCGCCGTATCAATCGACCTCCTCGTTCGCCGGCAATCCGCTTCTCATCGACCTCACGGACCTCGTAGAGCGCGGGTGGCTCACCGAGGACGACCTCGAACCCGTTCCCGACTTCGACCCCCACGCGGTCGACTACGAGCGCGTCGGCGAGTACAAGCGCTCGCGGCTCCGCACCGCCTTCGACCGCTTCGAGGCCGAGGCCGCCGAGGACGACCGCGCCGCCCTCGACGCCTTCCGCGAGCGCGAGGCCGGGTGGCTCGAAGACTACGCGCTGTTCGCCGCCCTCAAAGACGAGTTTCGGCGGGCGTGGATAGACTGGCCGACCGAGTTGAAGACCCGCGACCCCGACGCGCTCGCCGACGCCCGCGAGGAGTACGCCGACGAGATTCGCTACCGCGAGTTCGTCCAGTTCTGCTTCGACGAGCAGTGGCGCGCCCTCGCCGACTACGCCGACGAGAAGGGCGTCACCCTCGTCGGCGACCTCCCCATCTACGTCGCGCTCGACAGCGCAGACGTGTGGGCCGCGCCCGAGGCGTTCGACCTCACCGAGTCGAACGAACCCGCCGTCGTCGCCGGCGTCCCGCCGAACCCGAACGACTCCGGCCAGCGCTGGGGGAACCCGCTGTACGACTGGGAGACGCTCCGCGAGGACGGCTACGGCTGGTGGCTCGACCGCCTCCGCCGCCTGTTCGACCTCGTGGACGTGACCCGCATCGACCACTTCAAAGGCTTCGACGAGTTCTGGGCCATCGACGCCGACTCCGACGACCCCGGAAACGGCGAGTGGCGCGACGCCCCCGGCCACGACTTCTTCGAGACGGTCGAGCGCGAACTGGGCGACCTCCCCTTCATCGTCGAGGACCTCGGCTTCCTCGACGCCTCGCTCGTGGACCTCCGCGACCGGTTCGCCTTCCCCGGCATGCGCGTCCCGCAGTACGCCGACTGGTGCAGCGAGGGCGACATGTACCAGCCGATGCACTACCCGGAGAACTCCGTCGCCTACACCTCGACCCACGACACCGACACGTTCGTCGGCTACTACCGCGACCTCGACGACCGCACCCGCGACTGTCTCCACTACAACATCGGCGCGGACGGCTCGGAGATTCACTGGTCCATCATCGACGCCGTCTGGAACTCCGCGTCCGTCCTCGCGTTCACGACGACGCAGGACCTCCTCGGACTCGGCTCCGACGCCCGGTTCAACACGCCCGGCACGCAGACCGGAAACTGGGAGTGGCGCGTCACCCGCGAGGGCCTCGACGACGGCGTCGCCGACCACCTCGCGAACCTCACGGACCTCCACATCCGCAACTGAGGCCGCCGCCGACCCTCGGCTCGGTTCGACTACACCTTTTTCAGTCGCCCACCCGACGGCAACGGTATGTCTCGCCGCCTCGGCCTCGGCGCGTTCGCCGCCGGGCTCATCGCCGCGGTTCTCTCGGCGCTCGTCCGCGCGACGACCCCCCTTTCGGACTTCGACGTGCCCAACGCCGACCTGCTCCTCTCGAAGGGGCTGTCTGCCGCCGCGGTCGCGCTCGTCGCCTACGGCGTCTACCGGTTTCTCGCCGCGTTCTTCGTCGGGCGCATCGCCGACCGCCGCCGGGCCCACGACGTTCGGAACGTCCTCCGACTCACCCTCGGTGGCGTCGCGCTCGTCGGCGTCTTCGGGGCGTTCACGGAGCAGTGGCTCGGCGTGTTGGTCTCGTTCGGCGTCATCGGCTTCGCCGTCACCTTCGCGCTCCAACAGCCGATTCTCTCCTTCATCGGCTGGTTCTACATCCTCGCGAAGCGACCGTACGCGGTCGGCGACCGCGTCAACATCGGCTCGGTCTCCGGCGACGTGGCCGAGGTCGACTTCCTCGTCACGACGCTCTGGGAGACCGGCGGCACCCTCGCGTCGAACCAGCCGTCCGGCCGGACCGTCACCGTCCCGAACTCGCTCGTCCTCTCGTCCGAGGTCGTCAACTACGGCGCGCTGTTCGACCGGGTCTGGACCGAGGTACCCGTGCAGGTGTCCTACGAGACGGACCTCCCGTTCGTCCGCCAACTCCTCTTGGACGTGGCCGACGAGGAACTCGGCGACGACATGGACGCCGCGATGAAACGCTACCGGGCCAGGCTCGCCGAGTCGCCGCTGGACCTCGACGTGGCCGGCGGCCCGACCGTCAACGTCGCACAGGAGGAGTCGTGGGTCGTCTTCCGACTCCGCGTGCTCGTCCCGCCGACCCGCGCCCAGCGCGTCAAAAACCGGCTCTACGAGCGCATCCTCGACCGGCTGGGCGACCACCCCGACCGCGTCAGTTTCCCGGTGAGCCGCAACCGCTGAGCGCGACGCGGCTCGCCGCGACTTGCTTCGCTCGTTGCCGCCCCGATTCGTCGCCTCTCGGCTCGCCGCCGTCCCGTCTCGTCCGCCGGCATCGAAACCCGCAAATCCCCCGCGCCCAACGTGGAAGCGATGGAGACGGGTGTCATCGACCTCGCGAGCCTCGACGGAGCGTTCGACCTCCAATCGACGCTGGAGAGTGGCCAGTCGTACCTCTGGGACCGTCCCGACGGCCGGATGTACGAGCGCGACGCGGCCCACGGCGGCGACGCGTGGTACCAGACGGTCGTCCCGCCGCTCGACGGCGTCGCCGACGAGTCGGCCGTCGTCAGGGTCCGCCAGACCGACGGCGCGCTGGAGTGGGAGTCGAACCTCGACGCCGTCCCGCTTCTCACCCACCTGCTCCGCCTCGACGACGACCTCGACGCCATCGTCTCGGAGATGCCAGACGAACCGCTGGTCCGGCGGGCCTACGAGGCGTACCCGGGCATGCGACTCGTCCGCGACCCGCCGTTCGGCTGTCTCGTCTCGTTCATCTGCTCGGCGCAGATGCGCGTCTCGCGCATCTTCGGGATGCAGTCGCGGCTCAGAGAGACCTACGGCGAGCGCGTGGAGTTCGACGGCGAGACGTACTTCGCGTACCCGACGCCCGAGCGACTGGCCGAGGCCACCGAAGACGAACTCCGCGACCTCAGCCTCGGCTACCGCGCGCCCTACGTCCGGCGGACGGCCGAGATGGTCGCCACGGGCGAGGCGACGCCCGCCGAGGCCCGCGGCCGCGACTACGAGGACGCCCGCGACTTCCTGACGACGTTCGTCGGCGTCGGCGACAAGGTCGCGGACTGCGTCCTGCTGTTTTCGCTCGACTACCTCGAAGCCGTCCCGCTGGACACGTGGATTCGGTCGGCCATCGAGGAGCACTACCCCGACTGCGACCGGGGGAACTACGCCGACACCTCACGGGCCATCCGCGAGCGCCTCGGCGGTCGCTACGCCGGCTACACCCAGACGTACGTCTTCCACCACCTCCGCTCTGGCGGGGAGTGAGCGGGCGCGAGACGGAGTGGCAAGAAGGTTGATACCCTTCGGCACACAACCTCATCGTAACCATGGACTGCAGAGTCGTCGTCGAGGCCGCGGTCCCGGTGTACGACGTGGAAACCGTCGACGAGGCGATTCGCATCGCCATCTCGAAGACCGGCGAGATGCTCAATCCCGACCTGAAGTACGTCGAGATTAACATGGGCTCTCGGACCTCGCCCGGCGGCGAGGAACTCCCCCCCGCGTTCATCGCCGCGGACGAGGCGCTCGTCGCCCTCGAACTGGAGATGACCGTCTTCAACGTCGAACAGGAGGAACACGCCTCGCGCATCGCCCGCAAGGAGATCGGCCAACGCCTCGAAAATATCCCGCTGAAGGTGCTGTCGGTCGAACGAGTCGACGACGATTCGGTCGAGACGGACGGCGAGGGCGACACCCGCGCCGAGACCGGCGCTTCGGACGACGACGCGCTCGTCGACTTCGACGACCTCGTCGACGACCGCTGAGGCCGTCGCGTCCCGCGTCGTCGCGTCGTCGTCCCGGCCCCGCCCGACTGTTGTTTCTACCCGCGCGTGGAACTCATCCAATTAGCTCGGCACGGCGGTCGCTCGGGAGCGTCGTCGCGCGAGAGAACGGCGCGGTCGCTCTCGGATGTGTAGGGTCGTAGAGGAGAACGCGTTTCTTTTCTCGGTTCAGTCGGCTTGCGGTGCGAGCGGCTCTGGTTCTGCCTCGCGCATCGCTCCGGTGATTCCTTTCGCCAGTTTAAACACGGCTGCTTTGTGGTCCGTTTTGGACTTGTGGATGGATGTCGGTCGTACGCCGAGTTCGTTGTACTCGACGAGACTGATTTCCTCGTCCTCCCAGGCCTCAATCTGGGTGTGGACTTCTGCGAGCAGACCGTGCAGGTGGATGAGTTCCTGCTTCTTCATGAGCAACCACGGCTTGAGACCGGAGGGATATAGTATTATCTTGAGTCACGTTAGCATCCGACTCCCTTAAACCGCCGATTATGGGGGTCTCAGCGGAAATTTCGTGTTCGAACGTTTTCAATTCGTTTGTTGTTTCGCTCCTCGATAGCGAGCGTCGGCGGAATCTCACGAGTGGCTTATATAGCTATGTAGGGCGCGCGCCGAGCGCCGGTCGCGCGCGCCGGGGGTCGTGAGAATTTTACCCCGGCGTGTGCGTACTGTCGCGCATGGACTACGACGACCAACTGGACCGCGCGCTCTCGGAGTCGCCGGACGTCGCGGAAGGTGGCGACCGCTTCAGCGTTCCGGAGCCGACGGTCCGCCAGGAGGGGAACGTCACGGTCTACGAGAACTTCGCGGCGACCCACGACCGCCTCGCGCGCGAGGCGGCGCACGTGCTGAAGTTCTTCCAGACGGAGTTGGGGACGAGCGCCCAGATCGACGACAGGGGCCGCGCGCGCTTTACCGGCGAGTTCCGCCAGCGCCGCATCGCCGACGCGCTCGACGAGTACGTCGAGTCGTTCGTGCTGTGTAGCGAGTGCGGGTCGCCCGACACGAAACTCGTCACCGAACAGGGTGCCGAGGTGTTGAAGTGCGACGCGTGCGGCGCGCTCTCGACGATTCCCGACATCTAAAAAACGAACGCCAGCCGGGGACGCCCCGGTCGTGCGGCGACCCCTCTCTCGCTCCTCGCTACTCGAACTGTTTGAGCGTCTGGAGGTCGCGCTCCGTCCGCATGAACTCGGCCGTGCGCCGCGTCGCGCCGCATCCCTGACACGAGTAGTTGTCGCGGTGAGCGGGGAGGTCGGTCGGATTCGTCTCCCAGTCCTTTCCACATTCGGGGCACAAGAGTCGGACGAACGCTTCAACCATACCCCGTATATGCTTCGGGGGTGCGGATAAATGTTGTTACGGTTTGGCACGACCGAGAAAAAGTGCGGGCCACCGAGCCCACCGAGCGTTTACGCGAACAGGGTACCGTCTTGGACTTCGAGCAGCTCCTTGTAGCGGTTGCGGATGGTGACCTCGGAGATGTCCGCGACCGTCGAGACCTCGCTTTGGGTCACCTTCTCGTTGGTGAGGAGGGCGGCGGCGTAGACGGCGGCGGCGGCGAGGCCGACCGGCGACTTGCCGGAGTGGATACCCGTCTCCTTCGCGTCGCGGAGGAGCTTGCGGGCCTGCCGCTCGGCCTCGTCGGAGAGGCCGAGTTCGCTGGCGAACCGCGGGACGTACTGCTCGGGGTCTGCGGGCTTGATTTCGAGCTTCAGCTCGCGGACGACGTAGCGGTACGTCCGGGTGAGTTCCATCTTATCGACGCGCGAGACCTTCTCCAGTTCGTCGAGCGAGCGGGGAGTGCCCGCCATCCGGGCCGACGCGTACAGCGCCGCGGTGGCGACGCCCTCGATGGAGCGGCCGGGGAGCAGGTCGTCGTTGAGCGCGCGGCGGTAGATGACCGAGGCGGTCTCGCGGACGTTCTCCGGGAGACCGAGGGCCGAGGCCATGCGGTCGATTTCGCCGAGCGCCTGCTTGAGGTTGCGCTCCTTGGAGTCGCGGGTGCGGAACCGCTCGTTCCACGTGCGGAGCCGCTGCATCTGCTCGCGCTGGCGCGGCGAGAGGGACTTGCCGTAGGCGTCCTTGTTCTGCCAGCCGATGTTGGTCGACAGCCCCTTGTCGTGCATCATCTTCGTCGTCGGCGCGCCGACGCGGGACTTGCTGTCGCGCTCTGCGGAGTCGAACGCGCGCCACTCCGGGCCGCGGTCGACCACGGTGTCCTCGACGACGAGGCCGCAGTCCTCGCAAATCGTCTCGCCGTGTTCCTCGTCGGTGACGAGGTGGCCGCTACACTCGGGGCAGACCTGCGCTTCGTCCTGCTGTTTTTCGTCTCGCTCGGACTCGCGGGGACGGACGTCCCTGGCCTTTGCGTCGGTACTGTAGGTTCGGGTGGTTATGGTGTCGCTCATGGTGGGGTGGTAGGCGCGGATACGTCTCGGCCGGGAAGACCACAGAAGACGAAAGAATAATCCGGCTTGGACTGGCCTTACCATCAGTAAGTCCGAAAAGCATATAAACCTTTCGCCGAAGTCATGCGGGTCAATCGCACGATGTAGCCGCTCTGTCGTCACCTCGCCGACGCGAACCGAGCGCCAGACGTGAGCAATCGGGTAGTATATCTCTTTCGTCGCTCAGAGCCAGCTCTCCCGTCGGAAGTAGACGAGCAGGACGACGGAGACGAGCGCCATGCCGAGCATCGTCGCCGGATAGCCGTAGGCCCAGCCGAGTTCGGGCATGTTGAACGCCGACGCGCCGGGGTCGAAGTTCATGCCGTAGATGCCGACGACGAGCGTGAGCGGGAGGATGATGGTCGCGACGACGGTGAGCGTCTTCATCACCTCGTTCGTCGACTGCGAGAGCGTGTTGAGGTAGATGTCCCGCGCGCCGCGCGCGAGGTCGCGGTACGTCTCCGTGAGGTCGACCAACTCGACGAGGTGGTCGTACACGTCGCGGTAGTACTTCTCCGTCGACTCGCGGACGTAGTCGGGGTCGCCGCGGGAGAGCACGCCGACCGCCTCCCGCGTCGGCCACACGGTCTTTCGGAACGACAGCAGGTCGCGCCGGACCGCGTTCAGCCCTTCGAGCACCTCCGGGTCGGGCCCCTCGAGGATGATGTCCTCGATGAGTTCTATCTCCTCGCCGACCTCGTCCAACAGGCCGAAGTACTCGTCGACGATGCGGTCGATGACGCGGTAGGCCACGAAGTCCGGCCCGAACCGGAGCATCCGGGGCTCCTCCCGCTCGATGGCGTTCCACACGTAGTTTATCGGCTCTAACTCCCGGCGCGTCAGCGTCACGAGCCAGTCGTCGCCGAAGCAGAGTCCCACGGGTCTGGTCTGGACCTCCTCTTCGAACACCTGTTCGCCGGCGCGGAGCGTCGCCACCCGGACGACGACGAACGTGTAGTCGTCGTACTCCTCGGCCTTCGGGCGGGCGTCGTTCCGAACGTCCTCGACCGAAAGCGGGTGGACGCCGAACGCCTCGGCGACGCGCTCGAACTCCTCCGCGGCGGTCGCGCGGACCCACGTGGTCCCGTCGGCGTCGCGCGCCGCGTCCAACGCGGTCTCCTCGTAGGCCGACACGCCGTCGTCGCCGTAGACGAGCGCCGAAATCACCGCACGTCACCCCCGATTGCCCAGAGCGTGATGCCGACCATGACGGCCGTCACCGAGAACGCCCGGCCCGGGTAGGCAACGAGCGACCCGACGCCGTAGCCGACGACGCCGAGCGCCGTCACCGCGATACCTGCGGTCCGTACGCGAGTCATGAAACCACCGACCCGCGGCGACGAGAAAAAGGCTCGCCCGAGGCGGCTTACGCTTCAGACGGGTGTTCGACCGACCGAATCAGTTCGAGGACGTTCTCCTCCTCGCCGTCGAGCTGTTGGGGGTACAGCCCGATTGCGATGACGAAGTCCTCGTTGTGCTGGACTTTCGTCACGTGGACGTACACGTCGACTTCCTGGCCGCCGAACCGCGCGGTGGCGCTGTACTTCGTGACGTTAGTCGTCTGCCCGAGCATCTGGACGTTCCGCGAACTGACCTGCTGGACGTCGCTGAGGCCCTGATACCGGTTGTCCACGAGGCGGATGAGGTCGTCGTTCGAGTAGTCGCCGATGGGGTTCCGGGGCTGGCCGGCGACCTCGACCGCGGGCGTCGAGATGACGCTGAACGAGCCGAGTTTGGCCTCGCCGAAGAAGCCGAGGTCCAGCGTCTTCTCGTACGTCGTGATGTGGTTGCTGGCGGCGATTTTACGCTCCTGTCCGCCGAACGAGAGCGTGCGGTTCACCGCGAACGTCTCGGTCCCGTTCGTCTCGTAGCCGGCGTTCTCGGCGACGGTCGCGTCCGTCGTGGCCGGTTCGGATTCGAACGTCAGCGTCTCCTCGCCCGTCAGAAAGCCGATACAGCCGCTCGTGAGCACGAGCGCGGCGAGCGCGAGCACCGCGACTACGCGTCTGGAAGTCATTGCCCCGCCATTTCCCCTCGCCGGGCATAAGTTCGGTGGCCGGGCCGCCGCACCCTCGACGCGACCTCTCCGAGCGGTCCGCGGGTTTTCGCCTCAGTCGTCGAGGTTCCGCGACTCGTTTTCGCGGCGAATCACGCGGCCGCTGTAGAGGTAGTAGGCGGGCGCGACGAACGGGAGCGCGAACGCCGCGCCGAACCAGAGGTGCCGCGACGCGCCCCAGCCGATGCCCTGCCCGCGGAGCGACTTGATGTCCGCGCGGATGAGGCCCGCGTAGAAGACGTGGGTGACGAGGTAGACTGCGAACGCCGGCTCCGGCCCGATGTACAGCGAGACGCCGGTGAACATGACGAACCCGATGGCGTAGATGACCGGCAACACCCCGCGGTAGCGGCCGCGCGCCGGGCGCTGTTTCTGCTGACGCTCGCGCTCGACCGCCGTCCCGCGGCGGTACTCGTCGGTGCTCATGTCGCTACGGTGTGCCCCGCGGGGAAAAAAGTGGTTCGCTCAGCCGAGGTACTTGACGTCGACCTCGTGCGGGCCGTCGTCCGTCGGGAGGGCGACGGCCTCGCAGAGGTGCTCGCGGACCGCCGAGCGCCACGCTCGGACCGCCTCGGTGTGGCGCTCGTGGTGCGTTTCGACCTCGTACGGCTCGGGGCGCGTCTCGTCGGGTTCGGGGTACGCGGGGGCGTCGTCGGCGACGAAGACCCGCGGGTCGAGGTGTATCGGCTCGGGGTCGGCGTAGTCCGAGGCCTCGCCGCCGGTGCGGTGAATTCGCGCCCGCATCCGCCCGTAGAACGGCGGGGTGACGCGAAGAACGACTGGGTCGTCGCCCCGGCGGTTCGCCTCGAGGGCGGTCACGAGGTCGTCGGTCGTGACTGCGAGCGAGCGGACGGCGCTCGGGTCGGACGACCCGCGCGCGTCGTTCAATCTCCGGCGCGTCGGCGGCTCGTCACCGACGTGGGCCGAAGCTCACCGCTGCACTCGGGGCAGGTCGAACGGTACGACGCGGCGCTCACGGTCGTTTGACACTCACGACAGACGTACGAAGCGCGTTCCATCGAGCATTCGTACGAGACATGGTGTGTTAAAACTTACCACAGTATGCCGCGAGCGCCGAACCGCGCCCGCGGGTCCGTGTCCTTTTACCCGAACGGGGCGCAATCCGCCAGTATGACAGACGCATGGTTCGCCGGCGCGGACCCCGACGACCCCGAATCCGGGGCGACGCGAGTCCGAACGGGCCGCGCCTCCGCCCCCGCCGATTGGCCGGCCGAGGCCGTCGACGCCGGGTTCGCCGCCGACGACACCGACTACTACGCCAAGCTTCGCTCGGCGACGCTCGCCGCCGCCAGCGAGGCCGTCGCGGAGCGCGAGCGCGCCGACGACGTGCAACTCGCCCACGCCGTGCGCGCGATGGACGACGCCGAACGGACCGCGAACGAACTCGCCGAGCGGGTCGTCGAGTGGGCCGGCACGCTCTACGAGGACGTCCCGCGCGGCCTCGACGGCGTCCGCGACATCGCCGCCCGCGACCCGAAGACCGCCGCCGAAGAGCGCGTCGTCTCCTACGCCACCCGCGCGGTGGACCTGCTCGACGAGCGCGACGACCTCCGGGCGTTCATCGAGGAGCGCGCGCCCACGACCGCGCCGAACCTCGCCGAGATGGCCGGGCCCGTCCTCGCGGCGCGGCTCATCGCGCTTGCGGGCGGCCTCGAAAGCCTCGCCAAGAAACCGAGCGGAACGGTCCAGGTGCTCGGGGCCGAAGACGCCCTCTTCGCGCACCTGAAGGGTCGCGCCACGTCGCCCAAACACGGCGTCATCTTCACTCACGAGTACGTCCGCGGGACGCGCCCGCAGGACCGCGGGTCGGCCGCCCGCGCGCTCGCCGGGAAGCTCTCTATCGCCGCGCGCATCGACCACTACTCGGGCGACTACCGGCCGGACCTGCACGACGAACTCGCCGACCGGATGGCGACGATTCGCGCCCGCGCCGACGAGGAGGCCGACGAATGAGCGACGACTCCGCCGCCGGGGCCGAGGCCGACCTCCCCGAAGGCGTCGAGCGCCGGACGTTCGGCGGCCGCGAGCGCCTCTCGACCCGGGGCGCGCAGGTCTACGGCGAACCCGTGGACGCCGAGGGCTGGCGCGCGTGGGACGCCGGGCGCTCGAAGCTCGGCGCGATGCTCGAACTCGGGATGGACACGGGTCTCGTCGGCGACGAGTCGGTCCTCTATCTCGGGGCCGCCTCGGGAACGACCGTCTCGCACGTCGCCGACTTCGCCGGGCCGACCTACGCCGTGGAGTTCGCGCCGCGACCCGTCCGCGACCTCGTCGGCGTCGCCGAGGACCGCACCAATCTCTTCCCGCTCCTGAAGGACGCGCGCGACCCCGAATCATACGCGCACGTGGTCGAATCCGGCATCGATTGCCTCGTCATGGACGTGGCGACCCGCGGGCAGGCGACCGTCGCCGTCCGCAACCGACAGTTCCTCGCGGACGACGGTCGGCTCCTGATGGCCGTCAAGGCGCGGAGCGAGGACGTGACCGCCGAGCCGGACGACGTGTTCGACGACGTGGTCGCCGAACTGGAATCCGCGTACGAAATCCTCGACACAGCCCGTCTCGACCGCTTCCACGCCGACCACCTCGGTATCGTCGCCCGCCCGAAGTAGACGGGCGGCGGCGTCACCGTCATCGCTCCGTCTGACGACCGTTCCGAGAGACCTGATTTTCGACCGTCACTATCGTCCGATTCGCTTGCCCGCGGTCGTGCGACGCGTTCGCCGGCTCCCACGGTGTTTTTAATTCGGCGCAACTTACGCCGTTGCGATGGAACTAGGGTCGGCGGACGCCTTCGACCGAATGGGGACGCTCGGCGTCGAAGAGGAATTCTACATCGTCGATGCCGACGGCCGCCCCACCTCGGGCATCGACGACTTAGTCTACGGACCGGAGCCTCCGGAACCGCTCGCCGGACGGCTCGACCACGAGCTGTTCAAGTTCACTATCGAGACGCAGACGCCGCTCATCGAGGTCCCCGACGAGGCCGGCGCGGCCGTCGAGACGGTCCGCGAGGCGCTCGTCGACCACGCCGCGAACCACGGCTACCGCATCGCCGCGGCCGGGCTCCACCCCGCCGCCAAGTGGCGCGAACTCGACCACGCGACGAAGCCCCGGTATCAGGCGCAACTCGACCGAATCCAGTACCCGCAACACCGGAACACGACCGCCGGCCTGCACGTCCACGTCGGCGTCGACGACGCCGACAAGGCCGTCTGGGTCGCCAACGAACTCCGCTGGTATCTCGCGCCCCTGCTCGCGCTCTCTGCGAACTCCCCGTTCTGGAACGGCTTCGATACCGGTCTCGCCTCCGCCCGCGCCAAGGTGTTCGAGAACCTCCCGAACACCGGCATGCCGACCGCCTTCGACGACTTCGAGGACTTCCAGCGCTTCGAGCGCCGGATGGTCGAGTACGGCTCGATAGACGACCGAGGGGAACTCTGGTACGACGTGCGCCCACACACGGGCCACGGGACGGTCGAAATCCGAACCCCCGACGCCCAGACCGACCCCGAGCGCGTCGCCGACTTCGTCGAGTACGTCCACGCGCTCGTCTTGGACCTCGCCGACCGCTACGAGTCCGGCGAATCGGGAACGACGGTCCGTCGGGAACTCCTCGACGAGAACAAGTGGCGCGCGACCCGCTACGGGCGAGACACCGACTTCGTCGCCCCGGATTCCGAGGGCGTCGTGAGCCTCGAATCGTTCGTCGAAAGCGAGTCCGACCGCCTCGGCGTCGACGGCCTCCGGTCGCTTCTCGACGCCGAATCCGGCACCGCCGTCCAGCGACGGATTCACGAGGAGTCCGGGCTCGACGCCCTGTGCGAACACTTGACGCTGGACTGAGTCGCACGCCGACGACCGACAGGAAACATTTTTTAGCGCCCCAGTTTTGACCTTTGCCGTAGCACAAATGTCTGCGGACCAGAGCACAGAGGGGAGCGCGGAGTCGACGGACGAAGAACACTCGGGCGGCGCGGCCGACTGCGCTGTCTCCGAGTTCGACGACGGGTTGGTGGACCTGCTCGCGTGGATTCTCGACACGGAGACCCGCGCGCGAATCTACGTCTACCTCCGACAGCACCCCCACTCGACGAGCGAGGAAGTCGCCGAGGGGACCGGCCTCTACCCCAGTACGGTTCGGGAGGCGCTGGCCGAACTCACCGACGACGAGACGGTCGAGCGCCGCAAGCGGAAGAGTTCCGGCGCGGGCAACAACCCCTACGAGTACGTCGCAATCGCGCCGAGCGACCTCGTGAAGGGCGTCTCCGGACAGGTGCAAGAGCAGTTGAACGCCGTGTTCAACCTCGACCGACACCTCGGAACCGACCGCACCGACGAGACCGAACCGGTCACGATTACGGTCCGCGAGGAGTAGCTCCGCGGTCTGCCGGCTGCTGCGGTGCCTCGCCCGATTTCGGGAGCCCTTCGCTCGCCGCGGGTGCTGGTCCGTTAGGCTAACCCGACCCGCTTAAGTCGCGCCGCATCCACCGCGAGAGTATGCACGTCGCGCTGGGCGGGACGTTCGACCCTGTCCACGATGGACACCTCGCGCTGTTCGAGCGAGCGTTCGAATTGGGTGATGTCACGGTCGGACTCACGAGCGACGAACTCGCGCCGAAGACGCGACACGTCGACCGCTACGTCCGGCCCTTCGACGACCGCAAGGCCGACCTCGAATCCGAACTCCGACCGCTCGCCGGGGAGTACGACCGCGAGTTCGAGGTCCGCGAACTCGACAAACCGACCGGCATCGCGACCGAGGAGGGCTTCGACGTCCTCATCGTCTCGCCCGAGACGCGGGGCGGCGGCGAGCGCGTCAACGAGATTCGAGAGGAGAAAGGCCTCAAACCCCTCCGTATCGAGGTCGTCGAGCACGTTCCCGCAGAAGACGGCGAGCGAATCTCCTCGACCCGAATCGTCTCCGGGGAGATAGACCGCCACGGCAACCTCACGCCCGACCGCGAGGGTCGCGGCCGGACGCCCCCGAGCGACGAATAGTTTTCACGCTCACCGTCGTATCGCCGCCCATGCGACACCCGCTTTTCGCCAGCTTCGCCGTCGGCGTCGTCGCCGCGGTCCTCGTCGGTATCGCCGTCACCGAACTGGCCGCTCGGTGGATTTTCTTCTCGCTTTTCGTCGGTATCCCGGCGGGCCTCGTCGCCGGCGTTCTCGCCGTCGCGGTGACCTACGCGGTCTTGACCCGGCGGATGGCACCGACGCGCTCCTCGGAGTGACCGGCTACCAACTCGGGGGTCGGAAGCCGGCCTCCCGCAGGAGGTCCTTCCAGCGCTGTTGGATGCTGAGCCGCGATACGTCCATCGCCTCGGCGACGGCGGTCTGCGAGCGCTCCTCGCCGGCGATGAGCGCGCCGGCGTAGAGGCTGGCGGCGGCGACGGCCTTCTTCGAGCGGTCCTCGTCGGGCAACTGCGTGAGAAACATGTCCGAGGCGTACGAGCGGGCCTCGCTACCGAGTTCGAGGCCGTCGGCGGCGGCGTCGATGCGGGCCAGCCACTCCTGATTGTCTCGCTGGTCTCGGGCGCTGTACATGGTCGTCGTTGCGGCCGCGGGAGCATAATCCCCGCGGCGAGCCCTCGTGACGTTTATATATCGTTGCGGGAAATGTCAGGCCGAAGGGCGAGCGTCGCCCGATTGCGCGCGGGTAGCCAAGTGGCCAAAGGCGCAGCGCTTAGGACGCTGTGGTGTAGACCTTCGCAGGTTCGAACCCTGTCCCGCGCATACCGTCTCGAACACCGTGAGAGACGTGTCTGCGCGACAGAAGGGTTCGAATCAGGGAGCAACGCGACGCGTTGCGACCGCGGTTCGAACCCTGTCCCGCGCACTGACCAAACGAGCTAAGCGAGGGAGCAGACAGGTTCGAACCCTGTCCCGCGCGCCTTCTATCGACGGCGAGCAACGTGTCGCGGCCGCGGCCGAACCCGGTGGGTAGAAAGTGACACTACAGGCCCCAAGCGTTCGTCATCGAATCGTGTGCTCGCGGACCTCGATGCTCCCGTTTTCGAGGACGGTGAGTTCGAATGACTCCGTGGTACCGACCGGCCGTTCCCACTGTACCGTTCCGTTCACCGCGACGGAGACCGTCTGGCGGGTCGGCGCGAACTGGTCGGTCAGGTCGACCCCGTCGTCACCACCGTAGTCTGAGAACGTCTCGTTGAAGACCTCTTCACCGCCTACTGCGACAGCGACGCGCCCTGTGAACCCGGTCTCTGGATAGAGTGACAGTCGGGTCTCGGGTGTCCGGTCGGTGAGCGCTCCCGTCCGCTCGCGTGCCGAGGTCGACTCAGTCGGAGACTGTGTGGTCGCCGCGGACGGAGGGGTTGTTTCGGCTGTCGTCGTGTCGCGGGCTCCGACTCCCGAGCACCCCGCGAGAATAATCAGAAGAGCCGTCAGCACGACAGGGACCGAATTACGCATCTCTCTAATCACCAACGTCGCAACAGGCTGTCAAACCTCTTGTGGGCCCCCAACCGCGGGGGGTTCAAACAGAACGACCTCTCACCCCCGTCGTGCCCCGCACTCCACGCTTAAACACCCCGAATACGTTCGGAGGAAATCTTACCATCGAGCCGTCCAACTCCCCGACGGATGTCTGCGCAGTCACTCTACGCTCGCATCGGCGGCCGCGAGGCCGTCGAAGCAGTCGTCTCGGACTTCTACGACCGCGTCCTCGCCGACGACTCGGTCGCCCACTACTTCGACGACATCGACATGGTCGAACAGCGCGCCCATCAGGTCAAGTTCATCAGCGCCGTCGCGGGCGGTCCCGTCGAGTACGACGGGGCCGACATGCGGGCGGCCCACGACCACCTCGACCTCTCCGGTGAGGACTTCGACGCCATCGCCGAACACCTCGCGGCGGCGCTCGACGAAAACGGCGTCGCCCCGGAAGACGCCGATGCGATTCTCGACGAAGTCGCCGCGCTCAGAGCCCCGATTCTGGGGCAGTAAGCTCCGTTCGGCCCCCCTCGGGGAGAATCAGTCGCCGGTTTCGACCGGCCGAATCGCGCACGCCACGCGTCAGACGCGACACAACCCTTTTTCTCACCCGGTGTGTCTCTCCACCAATGGCGGCGTTATCCGAGTTATTGGGCGACCTCGTGGCGGACGTCGATGGGCTGTTTCTGTTCACGCCGAGTCACTCCCACTACGAGCAGTTCGCTGAGACGGACGTTCCGACGGTGGTCATCGCGCCGGAGAACACGGTCGAAGCCGAGACGTTCGTGGAACTGCCCCTCCAGTTCCAGAACGTCAAGGACCGCATCCGGTTCGGCGTCGAGGGCGCGATGGAACAGAGTATCGTCGAGGCGGGAGACACCATCGCCTGCAACGTCGGGGTCTTCGGCGGCGACCTCGACTCGCTCGTCCGGGTTCGCGTCGACGAGAACATGCGGTCGGGCATCTACGACCTCTTTGCGAACTCCCGGGCGGACCCCGGCGTCATCCGCGACGTGTTCGAGGTGGCCATCGAACTGGGCAAGAAGGGGCAGAAGGGCGAACCCGTCGGCGCGCTGTTCATCGTCGGCGACGCGGGGAAGGTGATGAACAAGTCGCGGCCGCTTTCGTACAATCCCTTCGAGAAGTCCCACGTCTACGTCGGCGACCCCATCGTCAACGTGATGCTCAAGGAGTTCTCGCGGCTCGACGGCGCGTTCGTCATCTCCGACTCGGGGAAAATCGTCTCGGCGTACCGCTACCTCGAACCCTCCGCGGAGGGCGTCGACATCCCGAAGGGGCTGGGCGCGCGCCACATGGCCGGCGGCGCCATCACCCGCGACACCAACGCCACCGCCATCGTCCTCTCGGAGTCCGACGGACTCGTCCGGGCGTTCAAAGGCGGCAAGATGATTCTCGAAATCGACCCGGAGGCGTACTGAGATGCCGGGGCCCGTTTCGGCGTCCCTCGTCCACTCGTCGGTCGGTCCCGCGCCAGCGTCCACAGCCGCATCCGCCTCCGTCGTCCCGCTCCAGACAGTCGGCGGCGCCGTCGACGACATCGTCCGGATAGTCGGGCTCCGGTTTCTCGGCGTGCTCGCCATCCTGCTTCTCGGGTTGGTGCTCGCGTACGTCGCGGGGACGCTCGTCCGGCGACTCCTCGTCAGCGTCGGCGTCCCGGAGGCCATCGAGGGGACCGCCTTCGAGCGGACTGCCCGCGACTTCGAGACATCGACGGTCGAAATCCTGTCGTGGCTGACGCGGTATTTCGTCCTCGGCATCAGCGTCTTCGCCGCCCTCTCGTTCGCCGGGGTCAACTACGCCGACCGCTTTTGGGGACTCGTCATCGCCATCCTGCCGCAACTGTTCATCGCCATCTTGGTCCTCATCATCGGCGTCGTCGTCGGCGACAAGGTCGAACTCCTCGTCGCCGAGCGGTTCCGCGCGGTCAAACTCCCGCAGGTGAACGTCCTCCCGTCGCTCGCCAAATACACCGTCTTCTTTCTCGCCACGCTGGTCGCGCTCTCGCAGGTCGGCGTCGCCACGCTCGCGCTCATCGTCCTCCTCGCGTCGTACATGCTGGGGCTCATCGTGCTCAGCGCCGTCGCGTTCCGCGACCTGCTCCGCTCGGGCGCGGCGGGGACGTACCTCCTTTTCACCCAACCGTACAGCATCGGCGACGAGATCGTCGTCGGCGAGGTCAGCGGCGTCGTTCAGGAACTCGATATGTTCGTCACCCACGTCGAATCCGAGGACACCGAGTTCGTCATCCCGAACGCCCGCGTCCTCGACAAGGGCGTGGGTCGTGTTCGATAGGTAAACAATACCGACGACTGATGTTTCCGGAAATTTTGTCATACCGTTACCATAACAGTTTAGAAGTGGTCCGAAGATTGTCTCATATCGGCTCCCCCTGAAGACGATGACGGAGAACCTCCCCACCCTCGACGTTACTGCCCCCTCAACCCGAGCGTTTGAGGTTGCAGAGACGCTACTCCGAGGGTTTCACTTTCAGGATATGCGGGAGACACATCTTCTCAGCTGCGACTTCGACGCCGCGATGACCGCCGCGGAGCGTGCGGTACATCATATGTCCGAGGCGTTCGTCGCCGAGTTTCCCGACGTTCCCGCCGAGCGCGCCGAGCACGCCGGCGAACTGTTCATGCGCGCGCTCTTCCTCCAGGACGAAATCGAAAACCGAGACGCCTTCGACGCCTGCTTCGAACACGACGTCCCGCCCGGAGCGTTCGTCTCGTCCGTTCCCGACGACTCCGAGTCGGACGCGATAAACGACGACCCGCGGTGGCGGGACGTTCGAGAACTCCTCGGCACCGTCTGTGACGAACTCGACATAAATCCGGAATACGCGACGCTCCACACCCGCTTTTGGCGACTCCACGGACAGGAAGTCGACGGCTGGGAGACCGTCGCTCGGCGGGCCCACCGCATCAAAGTCGCACGGATGGCCCCCTCGGCAGACGGAAAAACCATCGATAACCTCGCACAGTATTTCGTCGTCGGCGTCACCCGTCACGACGAGTGGGTCCGAGAGAGCCCCGAGCGCGATGTTTCTTCCGCAATCGACATCGTCGCACACTATTACCAACGGCTGTTCGACCTCAGAGACGAGTCATAAAGGGGTCATAAACCAGGCATAAACGAACGCCGTTTGTGATATATAGATGATATATTTTCGGTGGTGAAACGACCGCCGAAAATAAGTATTGGTGGTAGAATTATCTCTGCAGACCGAACATGGAGGATACCGACCCGGAACTGTATCGCGAGGCTTTCCGAAGTGCGGATATCCCCATGTTGATTGCGGATACGAATTTCGCTTTTCGTGACATTAACGACGCCGGATTGGAGTTCCTCGGCTACGACTACGACGACATCGTCGGCGAGTCGGTCGGACTCATCGCCGCCGACGAGGAGATATACTACGAAATCGTCGAGCAGATGATCGCCGGCGAGACGTGGTCCGGGGAGTTCATGGCGCGGCGGAAGGACCAGCAGGTCGTCTACGGGCAGGGGTTCGCCAGCCCGATGGTCGTCGACGGCGACGTTGAGGGGTTTCTCGCCTTCTTCGTCGACACGACCAAACAGCGCCGCTACGAGAACGCCTCGGAGGTGCTCAACCGCCTCCTCCGGCACGACCTGCGGAACGAACTCAACGTCGTCTACGGTTACCCCCAGCAGGTGGCCAGCCGAATCGACGACGAGCAGGCGCTGGAGGAACTCGACCTCGTCCAGGAGAAGGTCCTCGAAATCGTCCACAAGTCCGAGCGCGCCCGCGACCTCCGCGAGCACCTCGAACGCTCCCACGACGTGTCCAACCACCCGGTCCGTCTCGACGTGGTGTTGAACAACAAAATCGTCGACGCCATGATAGAGTTCCCGGACGCCGAGTTCGAGTTCGGGTCGTTCCCCGAGGTCGAGGTCGTCGGCGACGACCTCCTCGGCGAGGCAATCGAGTGTCTGCTGGAAAACGCGGTCATGCACAACGACAAGGAGACCCCGCGGGTCGAGGTCTCGGCCGACCGCGACGGCGGCTTCGTCATCGTCCGCGTCGCCGACAACGGCCCGGGCGTCCCCGAGGAGCACCGCGACCTCATCTTCGGCCGCGAGGAGTACGACCAACTGCACCACGGCACGGGAATCAGCCTCTTTTTCGCCGACAACGTCATCTCGTCGTACAACGGCACCATCTGGGTCGAAGACCGGGAAGACGGCGATGGCGCGGTCTTCTGCGTCCGTCTCCAGGAACAGTCCACGGTCGACGACTGACGCAGACCGCAGCCCGCGGGTCGCGACGACGACCGATTACTCTCCGCCAGTCTCGTCCCCGGACATCGGTCTCGCGGGAACCCCTGCGACCGTCTCACCCGCGGGCACGTCGCGCGTGACGAGCGAGTTCGCCGCGACCTGCGCGCCCTCGCCGATGCGGACGCCCGGCAGGACGGTCGCTTTCGCGCCTATCATGGCCCGCTCGCCGACGACGACCTCGCCGGTCCGGTACTCGTCCTGCAGGAACTCGTGACAGAGGATGACCGAGTCGTAGCCGATGATGGCGTCGTCTTCGATGGTGACGAGTTCCGGCCAGAACACGTCGGGGGTCGCTTCGAGGCCCCACGAGACGCCCGCCCCGACGGTGACGCCGATGCGCCGGAGCGCCCAGTTTCTGACCCGGAGCGACGGCGCGATGCGGGCGACGAGGACGAACACGTAGTTGAGCATCACGCGCCAGACGGGCTTGGCGTCGGTCCAGTACTGCAGCGAGTTCCGCGGGCCGGGCGTCGGGTGGTGCTGGATTCGGTCGTGTCGGCGGGCGTCGCCGTCCGCCGGTGCGGCATCGTCGTCGGTCACGTCCGTCGATTGGGCCGCGAGGGTAAAAGCGCCCTCGCCGCGGCGGCGACGAGAGAATCAGAAAATCGGTCTCGGTGGTCGGTTGCCGCTTACTCGCCGCGGAGTTCGGCCATGTGGTCGATGCGACGCTGGACGAGCGCCGCCGTGCCGATGTCGTGGCGGATGTGGAAGCCCTCGCCGGCGTCGGCGAGCGCGTCCTCCGCGAGTTCCTCCGCCTCGGCGATGCTGTCGGCGACGCCGACCACGGCGAACGAACGGGAGGTCGTCGTGTAGAGGCCGTCCTCGCGGTCGTCGACGCTCGCGTAGAACAGCAGCGCGCCGGCGTCCTCGTCCACCTCGACCGTGATTTCCGCGCCGGCTTCGGGGTCCGTCGGGTAGCCCTCGGGGACGGCGTACTTACAGACCGTGGCGGCTTCGGCGAAGTCGAGTTCGGGCAGCGACTCGCCCTCGCGGGCGGCCGTGAGCACGTCGATGAAGGGCGTTTCGAGGACCGGCAGGGTGTTCATCGCCTCGGGGTCGCCGAAGCGGGCGTTGAACTCGATGACCTTCGGGCCCTCGGTCGTGAGCATGAACTGGCCGTAGAGGATGCCCTTGTAGTCGGGGAGCGCCTCCACGACGGCCTCGATGACCTCGACCGCGGCCTCGTAGTCGCCGTCGGCCATGAACGGCAGGGAGGGCGTCACGTCGGTGTAGCTTCCCATGCCGCCGGTGTTCGGTCCCTCGTCGCCCTCGTAGGCGCGCTTGTGGTCCTGCACGGCGGGGCTGACGCGGAACTCGCCGTTGGCGACGAACGCCTGAATCGTGAACTCCTCGCCGACGAGGCGCTCTTCGAGGACCACGCGCTCGTAGTCCGAGTCGCGGAGGTACGCCTTCGCCTCCTCGGGCGTCACCTGGTCGCCGATGACCTTCACGCCCTTGCCGCCGGTGAGGCCCGCGGGCTTGACCGCGAGGTCGCCGTCGTAGTCGTCGATGTAGTCGCAGGCGGCCTCCATGTCGTCGAAGGTGGCGAAGTCGGGGTTGCCCGGAATCTCCTCGTCGCGCATGAACTGCCGCTGGAACGCCTTGTCCGTCTCGATGCGCGCCTCGGCCGCCTGCGGGCCGAAGGTGTAGACGCCGGCGTCGTCGAGGGCGTCGGAGACGCCCGCCGCGAGGCCGGACTCGGGGCCGACGACCGCGAGCGTCGCGCCGACCGACTCGGCGTAGGCGACGATGTCCTCGGCGGCGGTCTCCGAAATCGTCTCGAAGTCCTCGGCGAGGGCGGCGATGCCGGGGTTTCGGTTGCTGGCGCAGGCGTACAGGTCGCAGTCGGGGGCCAGCGCGCGGGCAATCGCGTGCTCGCGGCCGCCGCCGCCGACGAGAAGGACGGTCTCGCTCATGGTCGCATACCCTGCGCACGGGAGTGTAAAGATTGCTCTTTATCGGCGACGAAATGGGCACGATTGTGGTTATGCACGGTCGCGAACGAACGGGACTCGCCGTCCGACCCGCTCCCCGAGTCGGCCGCGTCGGCCGTCTCCACGCCGCTTTAGTTCCCGGAGCGCCGACTGCGACGCATGTCCGAACCGGTGGGACGCAACCGACTCGACGAGGAGCAGAGCCCGTACCTCCGCCAGCACGCCGACAACCCGGTCAACTGGCAACCGTGGGACGAGACGGCGCTCGACGCCGCCCGCGAGGCGGACAAGCCCATCTTCCTCTCGGTCGGCTACTCGGCGTGCCACTGGTGTCACGTCATGGCCGACGAGAGCTTCTCGGACCCAGACATCGCCGAGGTGCTCAACGAGCACTTCGTCCCCGTGAAAGTCGACCGCGAGGAGCGCCCCGACCTCGACCGCATCTACCAGACCATCTGTCAGCTCGTCACCGGCGGCGGCGGCTGGCCGCTTTCCGTCTGGCTCACGCCCGAGGGCAAGCCCTTCTTCGTCGGCACCTACTTCCCGCCGGAACCCCGCCGCGGCGCGCCCGGATTCCGCGACCTCGTCGAGAGCTTCGCCGAGTCGTGGCGGACCGACCGCGACGAGATAGAAAACCGCGCCGAGCAGTGGACGAGCGCCATCACCGACCGACTGGAGGAGACGCCCGACGTACCCGGCGAAGCCCCCGGTTCGGACGTCCTCGACAGCACTGTGCAGGCGGCTCTCCGCGGGGCTGACCGCGACCACGGCGGCTTCGGCGGCGACGGGCCGAAGTTCCCCCAACCCGGTCGCATCGACGCTCTGCTCCGCGGCTACGCGGTCACCGGTCGCCGCGAGGCGCTCGACGTGGCGCGGCAAAGTCTCGACGCGATGGCCAACGGCGGCCTCCGCGACCACCTCGGCGGCGGCTTCCACCGCTACTGCGTCGACCGCGAGTGGACCGTCCCGCACTTCGAGAAGATGCTGTACGACCAGGCCGGCCTCGCCTCGCGGTACCTCGACGCCGCCCGACTCACCGGCAACGAGTCCTATGCGACCGTCGCCGCCGAGACGTTCGAGTTCGTCCGACGGGAACTCACCCACGACGACGGCGGCTTCTTCGCCACCCTCGACGCCCAGTCCGGCGGCGAGGAGGGCACCTTCTACGTCTGGACGCCCGACGACGTGCGCGACCTCCTCCCCGAACTCGACGCCGATCTCTTCTGCGACCGCTACGGCGTCACGCCCGGCGGCAACTTCGAGCGCAAGACGACCGTCCTGAACGTCTCGGCGACGACCGCCGAACTCGCGGAGGAGTACGAGCTCGACGAATCCGAGGTGGAAGACCGCCTCGAAAAGGCCCGGAAAGCCCTGTTCGCCGCCCGCGAGGGGCGCGAGCGCCCCGCCCGCGACGAGAAGGTCCTCGCCGGCTGGAACGGCCTGATGATTTCGGCGTTCGCGCAGGGGTCTGTCGTCCTCGAAGACGACTCGCTCGCTTCCGACGCCCGCCGGGCCCTCGACTTCGTGCGCGAGCGCCTCTGGGACGACGAGACCGAGACGCTCTCGCGGCGCGTGATGAACGGCGAGGTGAAAGGCGACGGCTACCTCGAAGACTACGCCTTCCTCGCGCGCGGCGCGTTCGACCTCTATCAGGCGACCGGCGACCTCGCCCCGCTCTCGTTCGCGCTCGACCTCGCGCGGGCGACCCGCCGCGAGTTCTACGACGCCGACGCGGGCACGCTCTACTTCACCCCCGAGAGCGGCGAATCGCTCGTCACCCGGCCGCAGGAGCCGACCGACCAGTCCACGCCGTCGAGCCTCGGCGTCGCCACGTCGCTGTTCTTGGACCTCGAACAGTTCGCGCCGGACGCCGACTTCGGCGGCGTCGCGGACGCGGTCCTCGGGTCGTTCGCCAACCGCGTCCGCGGCAGCCCGCTCGAACACGTCTCGCTCGCGCTCGCCGCCGAGAAGGCCGCCAGCGGCGTCCCCGAACTCACCATCGCGGCCGACGAGGTGCCCGACGAGTGGCGCGAGACGCTCGCCTCGCGGTACCTCCCCGGCCTCGTCGTCTCCCGCCGCCCCGGCACCGACGAGGAACTCGACGCGTGGCTTGACGAGCTCGGACTGGACGAGGCCCCGCCAATCTGGGCCGGCCGCGAGGCGGCCGACGGCGAACCGACCGTCTACGCCTGCGAGAACTTCACCTGCTCCGCGCCGACCCACGACCTCGACGAGGCGCTGGCGTGGTTCACGGCGGGCGAACCCGCAGGCGCGGGCAACGACAACTAAGCAGGTCCGCCGACTCAGAGCCGCGTCCCGTCGTACCGCCACCGCAACGACCGCACCGTGTTTGCGACTCGTTCGGCGCGCTCGCGGGTCACGCACGGGACGACTTTCTCACCCGTCGGCGTGTCGAAGACGAGCGTCGTTCCGTCGACGACGTCGAGACCCCGCGCCGAGAGCGCGGAACAGTGGGTCCGACTCCGTCGTTCGTCCAGCGTCGATTGCACGATAGCCGTGGTGTCGAAGCGGTAGGCGTGGTCGTCGGTCTCCCAGCGCTCGTGGACCGTCGACGCCACGAACAGACCGACCCGGTCGGCGAGCAGTTCCTGAACTGACGCCACGGTCCCCTCGGGGAGCGGCGGCGACTCGCCCCAGAGCATCGACTCGTGGGGAATCGTCGTGAGCAGGTCGTCCCCGCGGTCGTCGAGGAGCGTGAGACGAAACACGAAGTTCTCCCCGACCATCGTCGTCGCGACGTCGAGAAGCGCGAACAGCGCGTCCTCGCCGTCGCGGTCGAGAGGGAAGACGCGGGTCCCGTCGTCCGGGCGCTCGGGGTCGAGTGCTTCGACGGTTGTGAGCGCCTCGACACATCGCTCGATGTCGTCTTCTCCGTACGCTCCGTCGAGACAGCTCTCGTCGAGTTCCACCCGAACCGCGCTTGCGACGGGGACGGCTTCGGAGAACACCGGAACGAGGTCGCGGCGGTAGTCGTCGCTGTCGAGGAGATAGTGCCGCGGTTCGTCACCGTCGTTCGGGCGCTCACCCGCGTCCCCACCGCGTTTCTCAGGCATCTTCCGACTCCCGCGACAACTGCGCTCGTCGCATCGCATCGCCGTACCCACGGGTGTCGTATCACGGTTTCGGCGGGTCAAGAGAACAGAGAATTCGAACCGACGCTCAGTTCGAGAGCCGCTCTGCGAGGTAGGCCGCAATCGGAACGTCTTCTTCCTCCACGAAGCGGGCGACCTCTTCGCCGTCGAGTTCGACGACGACCGTCGGGATGAGTTCGATGTCGTACGCCTCGACGAGCGGGCCGACCTTCGAGCCGTCGTCGGCCTTCTCGACGGGGTAGTGGTCGATTCGCTCGGCGGGGACGCCGGCGGCGTCGAGGGCCGCCGCGAAGTCGGGAAGCTGTCCGCGGCAGTCGCCGCACCAGTCGCCGCCCCAGACTTTGAACGTGTAGTCTTCGGCCGCGAGGGCGTCGACCACGTCGGGGTAGGACGCCGCGTCCCACGCGGGGTTCGGTTGCATCGTTTCGAGCGTCTCGGCTTCGGCCATGGGAGGGCGTACCGGCCGCGCGGATTTAACGGGTGCGCTCGCGGCGGGGCTCGCCGTCCGCCCCGAGACGGTGGCCGTATCGTCCGCCTCCGCCAGTCGTTTAGTGTCGCACCGTCAACGGAGGGTCGATGGACGACAGTATCCTCGACGCTATCGGGTCGCCGCTGGTCCGCGTCGACTCCCCCGAGGGGTCGACAATCGCGGCGAAGATAGAGTCGAAGAACCCGGGGGGGTCGGCGAAGGACCGCCCCGCGCTGGCGATGGTCGAGGCGGCCGAGGAGGCGGGCGACATCTCGCCGGGCGACCACCTCGTCGAACCCACGTCCGGGAACACCGGTATCGGACTCGCGGTCGTCGCGGCGGCGAAGGGCTACGACCTGACTATCGTCATGCCGGACTCGATGTCGCCCGAGCGCCGCGAAATCATGCGCGCCTACGGGGCGACCATCGAACTCGTCGAGGGCGACATCTCCGCCGCGAAAGAGCGCGCCGACGAACTCGAAGCCGAGGGCATGTACCAACTCCGGCAGTTCGAGAACCCCGCGAACCCGGAGGCGCACTACCGGACGACCGCCGAGGAGATTCTCGAACAGGTGGGCGACCGCCGCATCGACGCCCTCGTCGCCGGCATCGGCACCGGCGGCACGATTTCGGGCAACGGCCGCCGCCTCGTCGAGGAGTTCCCCTCGATGCGCGTCGTCGGCGTCGAACCCGCCGAGAGCGCCGTCCTCTCGGGCCACGAGGTCGGCAACAACGACTTCCAGGGGATGGGGCCGGGCTTCGTCAGCCCCAACCTCGACACCGACCTCATCGACGACGTGGAAATCGTCGAACTCGCGGACGCCGAGGCCGAGTGTCGTCGCCTCGCCCGCGAGGAAGGCATCCTCGTCGGGCAATCGTCGGGCGCGTCGCTCCTCGCGGCCAAGCGCGTCGCCGAGCGACTCGCCGACCCCGACGCGGACGAGGAAGACCGACCGCTCGTCGTGACGGTCTTCTGGGACTCCGGCGAGCGCTACATGTCCACCGGGATGTTCGACGCCGAGGAATAGCGGTCTCTCGACGGCCGGCTCTCACCGACCGAACTCGTCTTCCGCGACTCTGACGACGAGCGTTCGCTCCACGTCTCTGAGGTCGTAGTCGGGGACCGAGCCGTCGACGCGCGTCACGTACATCGGCTCGACGAGGCGGCCGTCTTCGACGCCGTAGATGGCGAGGTGGTCGCCGGTGTCTTCCGGCTGGACCGCCCCGTCTCGAATCTGTCGGGCGAGGTCGCGAGAGAGCCACTCGTCGGGCGAGACGGAGGGCTCGCGGACCAGCGAGAAGTCGGCGAAACGGACGAGATACCAGTTGAGGTCGTTGAGAAGCGAGACGGCCGCGCCGAGGCTCACCGTGTCGACCGAAAGCGAGTTGTCGAACGGTTCTGCGATGTCGTAGGTCGAAAGCGCCGCGCGGGCGGTGTCGCGCGACAGCAGTTCGTACTGGAGGTGGACGTCCTCCGCGCCGACGATACAGACCTGCGTCACGTCGAGAGGGAGGGTCCGGACTCGGTAAAGCGGTTCCGGTACTCAGGCGGTCGATTCCCACTCGGCGGCGCAGGACTCGTCGCAGAAGACGACGCGCTCGCGTTCGAGGGTTATCTTACCGGGCTTATCGATGTCCCGCTCGAGGAGGACCTGGTAGTGGGCTTCGCTCATGTCGACGCGGGCGCGGCAGGCCGCGCACCGCTCGACGGTGTCGCTCCAGTCGGTCCGCGACGCCCGGTGGCTGACGCGCCACTCGGGGCCGGGGCGGCCGTGACCGGGATGCGATGTTTTCGACATGAGAGAACCCTAGCGCTCACGGTAAATAAAGCCATTTTTGTGCAATTGTTCATTCGAAACGAATCTAAACGTTTGAAGAATCGTGACTATGTTGGTCGTTTGCACGGTTCGTATGTGCGTCGGTACCGCACCTCGGTGGGCCTGACGACGGGCCGCGCTTCGGGCCTCTCGCCGGCGGCTTCCACCTCGCGCTCCCGCGCTCAGTCGCCGTCGGGGGACACGACGACGCGTTCGCGGGCGGCCTCGGCCGCGAGGTCGAACAGGTCGTCGGGTTCCGCGGCCTCGACGGCCGACAGCGAGGCGTTCGTCTCGGGGAAACTCGGTGCGACGCGCTCGCAACCGACCGGGAGCGTCGAGTCGTCGTAGGTGCCGAGGTCGCGGGCGGCCGCGACGATATCGGTCTTGTCGCGGGTCAAAAGCGGGCGGTGGACGGGGTAGTCGACCGCGGCCTCGGTGACGGCGAGGTTCTCGCCGGTCTGGCTCGACTTCTGACCGAGCGACTCCCCGGTCACGATTGAGTGGGCGTGCTCGTCGGTGGCGACCTCGGCGGCGACGGCGAGCATCGCGCGCCGAAGCGAGAGCATCCGGGTGTCCTCGACGGTCTCCATCAGTCGCTCGACCACGTCGCCGGCGGGGACGACGTGGACCCGCATGTCCGCGTTCGGGGCGCGGCGGGCGATGGTCCGCACGGTCTCGATGGCTCGCGCGCGGTGGTCCGCACCGCCGTAGTCGCCCAGGTCGACGTAGACGGGGACGATTTCGCAGCCCCGGCGCATCAGCTCCCACGTCGCCACCGGCGAGTCGATGCCGCCGGAGACGAGCGAGACGGCTCGGCCCTGCGTCCCGAGCGGGAGTCCGCCGGGCCCGTCGAACCGCCGCACGGAGAGATAGGCCGTCTCCTCGCGGCACTCGATTCGGTAGGATCGGTCGGGGTCGTCGAGGTCGACGGGCGCGCCGGTCGCGTCGACGACGGCGCTCCCGGCCTCGCGTTCGAGGTCGGAACTGGTGAACCCGTGTTGGTCGGCGTCGCCGACGCGGTCGGCGTCGACGGCGAAACTCGCCCCGTCGGGGTGGTCGGACGCGAGGGTTCGGCAGGTCGCGACGATGTCGTCGAGGACGGGGTCGCAGGCGACGCAGGGGCGCGCCCAGACGACGCCCGGCACCTCGGCGCAGGCGGCCGCGACGGCGTCGGCGTCGGCCGCGTCGCGGACGAGCAGGCGGGACCACTCCCGCTCGACGCGGCCCGGAAGCGAGCGGTCGTCGAGGACCGCCTGGAGGTTCGTCCGCAGTCTGGCCTCCATCTTCGCCCGGACGCTCGAACTCTTCGTGCCCACCTCGCCGTAGCCGACGAGGACGACGTGCGCCGTCTGATTCACGGTCGACGTTCTCCGCGGGAACCCTTCAGCGTCTCGTTTCGCGGGGCGTCCGCGCCCGACTCGACGCGACTCCCTCCGTCGCTATTAGTGTTATATATCTGTACATAGTACAATTTACTGAACCGTAGACAGACGGCGAAACAATATAAACCGCTTAATAGATTTCACCCCGTTTCCCTCTCGTACAACCGCCGACCGCCCCGCGGCCGCTCTCGACGAACAACTGCCGCCACCTCGATGCCCACTCGATGCCAATGACCGACGAGTCGCCAGCCGATATCGACCTCGCAGCCCCGCAGTACTATCTCAACCGCGAGCTGAGCGAACTGGAGTTCCAGTCCCGCGTGCTCAACGAAGCGCTCGACGACCGGAACCCGCTTCTCGAACGGGTCCGCTTTCTGTCCATCTTCACGAAGAACTTAGACGAGTTCTTCATGAAGCGCGTCGGCGGGCTGAAACAGCAGATAGACGCCGGCGTGACGGAGCGGACGACCGACGGCCGGACGCCCCGCGAGCAGTGGGAGGAGGCCATCGACAAGGCCCGCCCCATGTTCGAGCGACAGGCGGCGTGCTACCGCGAGGAGATTCGGCCGGCGCTCGCCGACGCGGGAATCCGCGTCTGCGACTACGACGAGCTGACGCCCGACCAGCGGGCGGAGATGCGCGACTACTTCGAACTCTCGGTGTTGCCGACGCTCACCCCGCTGTCGTTCGACCCGGCGCACCCCTTCCCGTTCATCTCGAACCTCTCGCTTTCGCTCGCGGTCGTCACCCGCGACGACGACGGCGACCAGACGTTCACGCGCGTGAAGATTCCGCAGAACCGCCCGCGACTCGTCGAAGTCGAGACCGACGGCGACGAGCTTCGGTACGTCCTCTTAGAGGAGGTCATCCGCGCCAACCTCGACCTCCTGTTCCCGAACGTCGAGGTCGTCGACACCGCGGTGTTCAAGCTGACCCGGAACGCCGAGGTTCGCCGGAACGAGGAGGTCGCGGAGGATCTCATCGACATGATTGAGGAGGTGCTCGAACAGCGCCGCTTCGCCACCGTCGTCCGCCTCGAAATCGAGGCCGACGCGCCCGAGGCGGCGCGGGACCTCCTCGTCGAGCAGTTGGACCTCGCCGACCGCGAGGTGTTCGAACTCCGCGGACCGCTCGACTACCGCGAGCTGATGGACCTCACGGACCTCGACCGGCCGGACCTCTCGCTGGAGTCGTGGACGCCGCAGCCGCACCCGCGGTTTTCGGACCTCGACGCGACCGACGCGGGCATCGGCTCGGGCGCGTCTCCCCCCGAGACAGCCGCCGAGGACGGCGACACCATCTTCGACGAGATTCGCCGTAAGGACGTGCTGTTGCACCACCCGTACCACTCGTTCGGCGACACCGTCCAGGAGTTCCTCGACGAGGCCGCCAACGACCCCAACGTGCTGGCCATCAAGGCCGCCATCTACCGGACGGCGTCGGACTCGAAAATCATCGAGGCGCTCATCGACGCCGCCGACAACGGCAAGCAGGTCGCGGCGATGGTCGAACTCAAAGCGCGGTTCGACGAGCAGAACAACCTCGAATGGGTCCGCCGCCTCGAAGAGGAAGGCATCCACGTCGCCTACGGCACCATCGGGCTGAAGACGCACACGAAGACCGCGCTCGTCGTCCGCGAGGAGGAAGACGGCGTCCGCCTCTACTCCCACGTCGCCACGGGGAACTACCACTCCGGGACCGCGAAGGGCTACGTCGACCTCGGCGTCCTCACCGCCGACCGCGACATCGGGCAGGACCTCGTGAAGGTGTTCAACTTCTTCACCGGCCCCTCGCTGGACGAGGAGTTCCGGAAGCTCCTCATCGCGCCCGTGACGATGCGAAACGAGTTCACGAAGTGCATCCGCCGGGAGGCCGAACACGCCCGCGCCGGCCGCGACGCCCGCATCGTCGCCAAGATGAACGCGCTCGAAGACCCCGGTATCGTCGAGGAACTGTACGAGGCCTCGATGGCCGGCGTCGACATCGACCTGCTCGTCCGCGACATCTGTCGGCTCCGCCCCGGTCTGGAGGGCGTCTCGGAGACCGTCACGGTCCGGAGCGTCGTCGACCGCTTTCTCGAACACTCCCGCATCTTCTACTTCGAGAACGCGGGCGACCCCGACTACTACATCGGCTCCGCGGACTGGATGACCCGCAACCTCGACAAGCGCGTCGAGGCCGTCGCGCCCGTCGAGGACACCGACATCCGCGAACAGTTGCGGTTCATCCTCGAACTCGGTTTCGCGGACAACCGGAAGGCGTGGGAGATGAACGCCGACGGCACCTACGACCAGCGCGACCCGGGCGACGGCCACGAGATTAGCATGCAGCGAATCCTGATGGAACAGACGCTCGGCGGGTCGAACACTCCCGGCGTCCACCGGGGTATCTCGGCGTCGCACCCCGACGTGCCCGAGACGCTCCTCGTGGAGTCCGACCCGTCCGTGATGGCTCCCCGAGACGGCGCGGCGACTGCGGATGCGGACGAGGGCGAGGATAAGGCCGAAGCCGGGGACGAGAGCGACATCGAAGCCGTCGCCGGCGCCGCCACCGAATCCGCAACCGAACCCACCGTTGAGGCGGGCACGGGCGCGCCGAAGAACGGCGACCCGCAGCACGTCCTCGACGACTTCCCCGAGAAGTGGTACGTGCCGAGCAGTCGGCACTACGAGTACGCGGTTCGGACGCCGGACGGCGACCGCGACTACCGGAAGACGGCCGAGGCGGCCGCGCGACTGGTCGAAAAGTACTACGGCGAGGAATAATCGCACCGCCCTCGCGGGCGAAGCGGTGTCCTGTTTTCGCGGCCCTGCGAGTCGCGCCGATTAGAACGTGCTGAGTTCGCCTTCGATGGTCCGACGGGTGATGTCGGTCACGTTCGCGAGTTCGCGGTCGACGATTGCGACGACCTCGTCTTCGATGTCGGCGACGGTGACGCCCTCGTCCGTGATGACTTTCGCGTCGGCGACGTGCGGCTCGTCGATGGGGCGGCCGATCTGCGAGAGCAGGCGGACCTGCAGGTCGCGGATGCCGTCGACCTCGGCGACGACCGTCTCGGCGATGTGGGTCGAAAGCAGGTTGTAAATCTTCCCGATGTGGTTGACGGGGTTCTTGCCGGAGGTCGCCTCCATGCTCATCGGGCGGTTCGGCGTGATGAGGCCGTTGGCGCGGTTGCCGCGGCCGACGGAGCCGTCGTCGCCCTGCTCGGCGGACGTGCCGGTCGTGGTGAGGTAGATGGAGCCCTCCTCGTAGTCGTCGGCGGTGTTGACCTCGACGTTGACCTCGCGGTCGGTGTAGTCGGTGGCGAGCTCGGAGACGAACTCGCGGACGTCGTCGACGGCGGCGACGTAGTCGTCGATGTCCTCGATGTGTTTGTCGACCATGGCGGCGGCGACGGTCACGTCGATGACGTCGCCCTCGCGCTTGCCCATGAGCTTGATGTCCTGTCCGAGTTCGGGGTGGTCGTCGCCGTAGGCCGCGCCGTTGAGGGCGCGCTCGGCTTCGAGGACGATCTGTTCCGTCTCGGTCAGGGGGGCGTGGCCGACGCCGAAGCTCGTGTCGTTCGCCATCGGGACCTGCTGGGTCTCCTCGCCGAACACGTCCTGGAGGTCGCCGGAGCCCTCGCCGAGCTTCACGTCGACGATGATGTCCGTGCCCACGTCGAGCCCGGGGATGTTCTCGTTGAGGTACTCGCGGGCGGCCCGGAGCGCCGTCGAATCCACGGGAATCTTCTCGCCGTCGTACTCCTTCGTGGCGCGGCCGACGATGAGGAGATAGATGGGTTCGATGACCTCGCCGCCGCCGAAGGCGGGCGCGGCCGTGCCGGCGACGAGCTGGGTCTCGTCGGTGTTGTAGTGAAGCACCTTGCCGACGCGGTCGAGATAGAGGTTCGAGAGGGCGCGGGAGACGCTCTCGGCGATACCGTCGGAGATGGAGTCAGGGTGCCCGATGCCCTTTCGCTCGACGATTTCGACCTCCTGGTCCTCGACCGCGCGCTTGTCGGCGGATTCGAGGCGGATATTTCGGTCGCTCATTGGCGGGACGTACCCGGCGGGCGGTTCTATAACTTGCGGAAACCTTTGGCCACACTCGTATTACCTGAGAGTATGCTCGGGCAGTATCTGCCGAGAGAACGGACGCCTGCGGGAGCCGACGACCCGACTACTCCTCGGGCGCGCCCAGCAGCATCCCGAGGTAGGAGGTCCGAATCTGGTCGTCGGGGTCGAGACCGAGGTCGCGGAGGACGGCGAACGCCCCCTCGCGGGCGTCGTCGACGCCGGACTCGACCTCGACTTCGACCTCCACGAACTCGCCGAGTCCCGCCACCGAATCGAGCGAGACGGTGTAGCCGTCGAGGGCGAACCGCTCGCGGTCCTTCTCGACGGTCGCGGCGGAGTCGAAACCGACGGCCTCGCAGATGGCGTCCATCGTCTCGCCGTCCTCGACGCCCGTCTCGTACTCCCGGCGGGTCTTCGACGACTCGTCGACGAGCGGTCCCTTGTAGGTGACGACGGTCTCCTCGTCGGCGAGGTCGCCGCCCTCGTAGCGCGACTCGCGCCGGAGTCGAAGCGCCTCGTCGGTCTCGGCGAAGTCCCTGTGCGGGGCGTCGTAGTAGGTGTCCGTCTGGGCGACGCGGTTGACCTGCTCGGCTTCGGTCGCGTCGAGTCGCTCCCGAACCGCGTCGTGGTCCGCGCGCACCTTGACCTCGACTTCGTACATGCTTCGACCGGCGCGTCCGGGGGGCAAAAACCTCGGTGACTCGCGCCGGCGACCCCTCAGTATCGAGGTATTTGTTACCTTTTATCATGCAAGACCGCGTAGTACGACGGGAGTATGAGCCAAGAGACGCCGAACCCGGCCACCGCAGTAGAACAGCGCGTCGGCGAGGCCGCCGACTACGAAATCACGGGTCGCGTCATCCTCACCGCGATGGCGAGCGGGTTCGTCGGGACGGTGTTGATGCTCCCCGTCCTCGTCGGCATCCCCGAACTCCTCGGCCTCTTCACGACCGGGCCGATTACGCGATTCGCCGGGATGGCGGCGTTCTTCGGCTACGAACCGACGCTCGCCCTCGGTGCGTTCCTCTTCGGCATCGGCGGGGTCATCGTCCTCCCGGTGACGTTCGTCGTCGTCGGGGCGTTCCTCCCGCCGGAGTCGCCGGAGTACCTCCGCGGCGTGTCGTTCGCGACGCTCTACTGGGTCGGGTTCGTGCCGGCGTTCTGGCCGCAGGCCGACGCGTTCGTCATCCTCTCGTTCCTCGTGTTCTCGCTTCTGGCCCACTGGGTGTACGGCCTCTCGCTCGGCTACCTGCTCGACCTGTTCGCGGGCATCCCGCAACACGAGGTCTGACCGGGCGTCGCCGGCGGTCGGGCTCTCCGTCGTCCACCGTCGCCCGCGACCCCGACCGCCGTCCGTTCTGTTCTCTTCTTTCGCCGAGCGACCGGAAACGTCCGTTCGAGGCCGGTCACCACCGACTTCTCCGAAACAATAATCATCACGAACGTTAATTATACTATTTGGGTGGTGTTATCAATGGTCACGGAACTCGTACCGGCGGCCGCGTTCCCGCTCCAGTCGGGGTTGGTCCCGCGAGGGACGCGCACGTTCGTCTTCGAAAGCATCTTCGAGGTGTTCCTGCTCTTGGGGACGCTCGTCGGGGTCGTCGTCGTGGGGTACATGCTCTACAACGCGTACAAGTATCGCTCCGGCTCCGGAAACGGTCACATCGACGACGAGGACCGCCTCGTCCTCGGGGAACTCCCGTCGGGGAGCGGCGGCGGGCGAAAGCTGTTCACTTCGTTTTTCATGAGCATGATAATCGTCGTCTCGCTGGTCTCGTGGACGTACCTGACGCTCCTGTACGTCGAGGAGGGCCCCTCCGACGCCGAGTCGCTCGACGTCGAGGTCGAGGGCTACCAGTTCGGCTGGCGCTTTACCTATCCGAACGGCCATACCACCGACGGCGTGCTCCGGGTCCCCGCTGACCGGCCCGTCCAGCTGACGATTACCACCGCGGACGTGTTCCACAACTTCGGCATCACGGAGTTACGCGTCAAGTCCGACGCCATCCCCGGCCAGGAGACCGAGACGTGGTTCACCGCCGACGAGCCCGGGACCTACACCGCCCAGTGTTACGAACTCTGCGGGGCGGGCCACTCCTACATGTCCGCCGAGGTCATCGTGATGCCGCCCGACGAGTACGAGGCGTGGTACGCGAACACGACCGCGGATAACGCGACCGCGAGCGAGTCGAGCGCCGATGAATCGGTCGCCGCGAAATCGAGTCTCCGACCGGCGGTGGTCCCATGACCGACGCGTCTCCCGGAGGGGACGCCGCGGCCGACGGGGGCCACGAGGTCGCCCGCGGCGGCGACGACCACGACTTCCCCGGCACGGGGAGCATCAAGCGCTGGTTCGTCACGACGAACCACAAGGACGTCGGCATCCTCTACATCGTCACGTCGCTTTTCTTCCTCGTGCTCGGCGGCGTCCTCGCGTGGCTGATGCGCATCCAACTGCTCGCCCCGCGGGCGCTCGGCGAGGGGATTCTCGCGCCCGTCGCGTACAACCAGGCCGTCTCGGCCCACGGGCTGTTGATGGTGTTCTGGTTCCTCTCGCCGTTCGCGTTCGGCTTCGCCAACTACGTCGTCCCGCTCCAACTCGGCGCGAAGGACCTCGCGTTCCCGCGGCTCAACGCGCTGTCGTACTGGCTCTATCTCTTTTCTGGCATCCTGTTCGGCGTCTCGTTCTTCCAAGGGGGGACGTTCTCCGGCGGGTGGACGATGTACGCCCCGCTGAACGTCCCGACGTTCACGCCGGACGTGGGGGCGTCGACGGCCGTCCTGGCGCTCGTGCTGTTCGTCGCCTCGGTCACCGTCTCGTCGGTCAACTTCCTGACGACGATGCACCGAATGCGCGCCGAGGGGCTGACGCTCCGGAACGTCCCGCTGTTTAGCTGGACGATTCTCCTGACGGCGTGGATGATGCTGTTCGCCTTCGCGGCGCTTCTGGCGGCGCTCTTGGTGCTCTCGTCGGACCGCCTGCTCGGGACGACCTACTTCGCCATGGAGTCGCCGGCGGGGGCGCTCCTGTGGACGCACCTGTTTTGGTTCTTCGGCCACCCCGAGGTGTACATCGTCTTCTTCCCGGCGCTCGGCGTCATGGCGGAGGTGTTCCAGACGTTCCCCGGCCGCCGCATCGTCGGCCGCAAGTGGTTCATCCTCGCGATGGTGCTCGTCGCCATCCAGAGCTTCGCCGTCTGGATGCACCACATGTTCCTGACGAGCATCAACCTGCAGGTGAAGACCCTGTTCATGATCACCACTATCGGAATCTCCCTGCCGTTCGACCTGATGGTGTTCGCGCTCATCTACACGATGCTGAAGGGGAAGATACGCTTCACGACGCCGTTCCTGTTCGTCTTCGGGGCGCTCCTGTTGTTCATCATCGGCGGCATCACCGGCGTCTTCCTCGGCGCGGTCGTCCTCGACTACGAGTTCCGCGGCACCTACTGGGTCGTCGCCCACTTCCACTACGTGATGGTCGGCGGAGTGACGGCCCTCGTCGGCGGCCTCTACTACTGGTTCCCGAAGATGACCGGCCGGATGTACGACGAGTTCCTCGGCAAACTCCACTTCGCCGTCTACTTCGTCGGCTTCAACCTGCTGTACTTCCCGCTTTTCGTCGCGTGGGAGACGCCCCGCCGCGTGTTCGACTACGCGCCCGAACTCGCGCCGTGGCACCAGCTCGCCACCGTCGGCGGGTTCGTCCTCGGGCTGTCGTTCCTCATCATGTTCTACAACCTGTTCAAGAGCGCCTTCGTCGGCGACCCCGCGCCCGACAACCCGTGGGAGTACGCGACCACGGCCGAGTGGGCCGTCTCGTCGCCGCCGCCGCTTGAGAACTTCGACGGGACGCCGACCTACCGCGACGGCCACCTCGAATTCATCGACGACGGCGAGGTCGCGCCGAGCGAGGAGCGTTCCGGCGGGCCGACCGGTGCGGCCGTCTCCGACGGCGGCGTCACCGCGTCGGCGACGAGAGCGGTCACCGCGGACGCGGAACTGCCGACCGCCGAAGCGACCGAAGTCGAGGGACCGAGTCACGCGAGCATCTGGCCGTTCGTCCTCTCGGCCGGCGCGTTCCTCGTCCTCCTCGGCCTCTCGCCGCTCCAAGACGCCGCGTTCCCCGAGGGGATGGTCGGGGCCGCCTACGCGACCACGGCGGTCGCGGGCGGCGTCGTCACCCTCGGGTCGCTCGTCGCCATGGGGCTCGAACCGTTCCACGGCCCGGTCTTCGAGGAGGGCGAGGCGTGGCCCTTCGCCGGCATCGACAACGGCAAGGTCGGGATGTGGATATTCCTCGCGTCCGACGTGGTGCTGTTCGGCGGCTTCCTCGGGGCCTACGTGTTCACCCGGGTCGCCTTCGGCTGGACCGGCTGGGAGCCGATTCCGTCGGACCCGATTCCCGGGCTCGTGAACACCTACATCCTGCTCACGAGCAGTTTCACGGTCGTGCTCGCGCTCGTCGCGGCCGAGAAGAAACACAAGTGGGGGCTCGTGACGAGCCTCGGGGCCACGTTCGTCCTCGGCATCGGCTTCCTCGTCAACAAGGGGCTGGAGTGGCAGCACCTGTTCCACGAGGGGCTGTGGCTCTCGACGAACGTCCGCGCCTCGACGTTCTTCCTCACGACGGGCCTCCACGCCGCTCACGTCATCGCGGGGCTCGTCGTCGCACTGTACCTGACCGCGCGCGCCTGGCGGGGCGCGTACCTCGAAGACAGCCGCTCGGTGGAGTACTTCGGCCTCTACTGGCACTTCGTCGACATCGTCTGGCTGTTCCTGTTCCCGCTGTTCTACATCCTGTGAGGTGACAGAAATGGTATCAACGAAACTCTATACGGCGATTTACGCGGTGTTGTTCGTCTCGGCGACCGTCCAGGTGCTGGTCGAGTTCGCCGGGCTGAGTTACTGGCTGGCCTTCGGCGTCATCATGGTCCTGTCGGCCGCGAAGGCGGTGCTGGTCGCGGCGTACTTCCAGCACCTCCGGTTCGAGCCGCGCTCGCTGACGTATCTGGTCGGCATCGGCCTCGTGGCCGCGCTGGCGCTCACGCTCGCGGCGTCGTACTCGCTCCTGTGACCGTGCGAGCCGACTCCCATCCCCACTGGCGCTCCCGCGAAACCCTCACTGCGGTCGGCTACGCCCTCCTGTTTTCGGTCCCCGTCGGCGTCGGCGTGACCGTCATGATGACCCGCGTCGCGCCCGGCGGACTCACCGACCCGCTCGTCGTCGGTCCCGGTCTCGTGCTCGCGGTGGCAGTCTTCGCGCTCGTCGTCGCCGCCGCGACGACCGGCGAGAACGCGGCCTGACTGGGCGCTATTCGTCTCTTTCTGTGGCTCTGTCGAACTCGTTAGAAGCTGATAGAACTGTGTGATACAGACAGGGAACACACGTATCTCCGGCGAATATACGTTCTGTCGGAGAAATAAGTCGGTATGGAACGAAACAGGGCGCTTACCGTTTACCTCATTGTTCCGTGTCTACTCTATGGTTCCGCGTTCGTTATCGTGTTAACTCAGTTTTCGGATGTAGTTGATACCAACACTCTGAGGATGTCACACACGACATTTGCGGTGGTTATGGCGATAGTGCTCCTCGTGAAAAGAGACGAACTGTCTGCCGATAACTAAGCGCCCTCTATTCAGCACGACCGCAGAAAACCATCCGTAACTGAGGGCTTCGACAGAATCTCTTTTTCCTCCTCCGCACTCGCACGTACCTTCTTTGACTCTGCCGTGGTAACACTACGCATGAATCGGACTACCGTCGCACTCGCGGCCGCCTTCGGAGCAGTCGTCCTCGGACTCGCGGTCCTCCTCGGCTCGGAGGCGGTCGGCGCAAGCGAATCGTTCGTCGTGGTCGGCGGCGTCGTCGCGCTGGCCGGCGTCGGCGTCCTCACCGGCGTCGTGATGCGCCTGCCCGACCCCGCCGAAGGTGAACACGGCGGGGACAGCGGTCACGCCTGAACTCTCCGGCCCCGTCACAGGCTGAACCCGACGACCGCGAGCAGGAACAGCGCCGTGAAGACCACTCCGAGCGCGCCAGCGACCTTCAGGTGATAGACGAACAGCTCTTCGTCCTCTGCCTCGACCGCGGCCTCGTACGCCGCGGCTTCGCCGTCACTCAGTCCCTCGTGCGCGTCGCCGACGTGGAGGTCTCGGAGTCGCTCCCGGCGGAACGGGCGGTCGCAGTAGGGACACGTCGCCGCCGCGGTCTCGCCGCCGGGGACGACGGTCTCGGGGACGACGGCCGATTTCTCGCGGTTCACCCTGCGACACCCCCGACCGTCGGCTGGGCGACGACCCAGAGGCTCGCCATCGTGTAGCCGACCGTGACGGCGACGAAGGGGTACTCGCTCCGGAGCGGTTGCAGGCGACCCGGAAAGAGGTCGAACGCGCGGGCGTGGGCGACCCACACCGAAAGCAGGTGACCGAGGACGACGAACGCCAACTGGAGGCCGCCGAACCACGCCGGAACGACCAGCACCGAGGGGTTCGCGGGCGGCGACAGCGGCGAGGCCGCGACCGCGACCAGCGCGGGCGCGAGGCCGACGACGTAGCCGAGGAAGTGCGCGAGGTGGTAGCCGGCGGCGATGGGGACCAACGCGGGCGCGAACCAACCGGCGACGAAGCCGACGGTCACGTACGTGTCGGCGGTTCCGCGGGCGACTCGCGCCGCCAGCCGGTAGCCGCCGAGGAAGACGAGAAAGCCGGCGACGATTCCGACGAGGTTCGCGAGCCACGCGGGAACCGGAGCCGCGGCGTCGAGGACGCGACCCCACGCGACGGTGACGACGAGGCCGTCGAACGTCGTCACCCAGAGGAGCGCGACGACAAAGGCCACGTCGTCGGCTCCCAGTCGCTCGCGGGCGCGCGCCAGTCCCGCGCCGGGAACCGAAACCGAGAGGCCGCTGTCGTCGCCCCGCTGGACCGGAGCGAGCAGGCCGTACAGCCGGAACACCCGAGCGACAGGGTCGGCGCGGCGGAACCACACGTCGCCGTAGACGACCGCGCCGCCGACAGTAAGCAGGCTGTACGCGACGACCACGGCCGCGAGCGCCCGCGGGTCCGCCGCGAGCGGGCTGACGACCTCCAGCCAGACGAGTCCGAGCAGGCCGGCGACGCTCGGCCACGACCCGAGCCGGTCGGGGTACGACCGCGACAGCCCCAACGTCTCCCTGAACCGACCTCGAAGCGCCGCGCCGAGCGTCCGCCACGGGTTCACGAGCGGCCACGCGTTCCCGACGAGGTAGGTGACCATCGTGAATCCGGCCCACCAGCCGACCCAGACGAGCAGGACGCCGAGGTTGGCGATGCCGACGGGCGGTCCGAACAGCCCGAAGCCGACGACGAGGACGAGCGCGGCGACGCCGAGTAGTTTGAGTGCGACCGCCGCGGTTGCGACGGCCCCGGCGAGTCCTCTGATTCGGACGCCGACCCGCTCGAAGGCGTCGAGCGTCTCGTCGTCGGTGACGAACGCCGACAGCAGGAAGGAGACGCAGACGACGCCGCCGCCGGAGACGACGACGAGCCAGAACGGGGCCGGAACCGAGCGGAGCGACCCGGCCAGCGAGCCGGCGTGCGCGAGCGCCGGAGCCGAAAAGGTGAGCGACGCGACTGCCAGCGCGACTGTCCAGACGGCACCGCGTCGAACCGCAACGCCGACCGCGGAGCCGTCGCGCTCGCTCATCGTCGCGCCCGCTCCGCAAGCGACGGTCCGAACGCGAGTAGGGCCGCGGCGACGACGAACACCAGCGTCGAGATGTCGACCGAAAGCGCCCGGAGTGCGCTCACGACGCCGGTGCCGCCGGCCGCGCCCGCGACCAGACCGCCGACGAGCGGGAAGGTACAGCCGACACACGAAACGAGCCCGAGCGCCCCCGAGAGCGCGCTCTTCGCCGCGTCGAGGACCGCGGCGTAGACGAGGTACGCGAGCGCGAGGTAGCCGGCGACGCGGTACGGGACGAACGTCCCGGAGACGACTTCGCCGGCGTAGCCGACCCGCGGACCCCACCCCGGCGCGGCGAGCGAGAACTGCCAGCCGGTCGGGTGCCGCGCGGTCGCGACGTGTCCGTGGCTCCCGCCGAGGAGCGCGGCGAAGTCAACGGACACCAACCCGGCCAGCGACGCGAGGGTCACGAAGTACGCGACGGCGACTCCCCCGGCGGCGAGTCGCGCTCGGCCGCTCGCTCGCGGCGGGTCGGTCCAGAGAACGGCCGCCGCGCCGACGGTTATCCAGACGAACGGGTAGAACAGGTACCGGAGGCTCTCGACGCGCTCCGGCGCGGCGTAGAGGTACGCCCCGACGGCGAGCGCCTCGACCCAGCAGAGCGCCGCGAGCCACCACAACCGCGGCGCGTGTCGCGGGTCGAGTCGCCCCGCGTACGAGGTCGCCATCTCAGAGGAGGCCCACCAACCTGAGGGCGACGCCGACGATGAACAGCAGGCCGAGGACCCACGACCCGAGGAGCGCCGCCTGCGACCGCGCCAGCCCGCGCCCCCGCGCGGCGTGGTACGTCCCGTAGAAGAGGTACGCGACGACGACCCCGAGCGTCCCGGCGACGAGCGCCGGTCCGGCGACGTTCGTCACGCTCTCGGGGATGGCGCTCCCGCCGACGAACAGCACCGCCATCGCGCCGAAGCCGAGCGCCGCGAGGACGAAGACGAGCGACAGCACCGTCGGGTCGTCGGCCCAGCGACGCGAGTCGCTTCCGCTTCCGCTCCCGCTCCCCGCCGAACCCCCGCCGGTCGGAGTCGGAACGCTCGTGACGGAGTAGTGTCGCCAGCCGCGGCCGGTCAGAAACACGGTGAGCGCCAGCAGTACGACGCCGAGGACGAACCCGAGGAACAAGCCAGTCTGTGCCATGTGAACACGCCTCGTTTTCTATAACTATTGACAATGATATAAGCGATTCGACCCCACAGCGGCCCTCGGGGTCGAGTTCCCGTGCGTCGGCCGCCTCGAACGCGTCGCGGCGGCGAAACGTGATTCTTAAGGGTCGCACGAGTCACGTAGCGTGTATGAGCGACGAACAGCAGGCGGAGGCCGAGCAGGTCGATGAAGAGGTCGAGTCCGGTATTCAGGACGGCGACTTCGTCCGCCTCGCGTACACGGTGCGAACGATCGAGGACGGCGACGTCGTCGACACGACGGACAAAGAAGTGGCCGAAGAGGCCGAGATCGACGTCGAGGGCTACGAGTTCGAGCCCCGCGTCGTCATCGTCGGTGCCGGCCACGTCTTCCCCGAGGTCGACGAGGCACTCATCGGCGCCGAGGCCGGCGACGAGGGGACCGTCGAGATTCCGGCGGTCGACGCCTTCGGCGAGTACGACGAGGACGACGTGCGCACGGTCAGCGCCAACAAGATCGACGAGGACGACCGCTACCCCGGTGCGCAGGTCACCATCGACGGCGAGCAGGGCCGTCTGGAGACCATCATCGGCGGTCGCGCCCGCGTCAACTTCAACCACCCCCTCGCCGGCGAGGACCTCGAATACGAGTACGAAGTGCTCGAACTCGTCGACGACCGCGAGGAGCAGGCCTCCGGCCTCCTCGGCATGTACCTCCAGCAGGCCCCCGAAGTCTGGATTCAGACGGACGAGGTCGAAGAGGAGCAGGTCGTCGAGTCCGACGACGACGAGGATGAGGACGCCGAGCCCGAGACGGAGACCGTCACCGTCGAGAAGGACACGCTCTACATCGAGGCGACGCCCCAGATGACGATGAACCAGCAGTGGATGTTCTCCAAGCAGCAGATCGCGCAGGACATCATGCAGCGGCTGGACATCGACCGCGTCATCGTCCAGGAGACCATCGAGGGCGGCATGGGCGGCATGGGCGGCCTCGGCGGTATGATGGGCGGCGCGGGCGGCGCCGACATCGAAGAGGCCATCGAGGACGTCGACATCGACGCCGACGAACTCGCCGCGGAACTCGACGCCGACGAAGAGTAAGCGAGTCCGCCGCCCTCGCCGTCTCGGCGAATCGGCGGCTTCTTGATACTCGCCTTCCGACCGCCTCGTAGCTATGGCTTCGTCAGACGACGACGCGACGGCCGAGTTCCGCGACCTCACAGACGTGAAAGTCGCACTCGTCGCCGGGCTCTGTACCGTCGCATTGACGCTCTCGCTCAAGTACGGCGCCGGAATCGAGGTGCCGTTCATCTACCGTCTCTCCCCGCTCGCACCGTACTTCGCCTACGTCTTCTCCCGCGGCGCGGCGCTGTCCGCCCGGACGTGGATGGCGCTCATCGCGGCCGTCACGCTCGGCACGTTCGGGTTCTTCGCGCTCTGAGCGGCGACTCGGCCTCGCTCAGGCGATGTCGCGGCTGGTGTCGACGGTGACGCGCTCCGCCAGCCGAAGCTTGATGGTCTCGTCGAGTGCGCGGCCCCCGCGGAACTTGGGGACTGCGAGGCGGTTGACGATTTCCGAGCCGTCTATCTTCGTGTCGAGGTCGAACACCACGTCGGCCATGTGTTCGGTCAGGTCGCGGTTGTCCGGGACCGACTCGCCTTTCAGCCCGTGGAGGACGGTCAGCCCGCGGGTGTTGACCATGTGCGTCTGCAGGTCGTTGAGGAACTTCCGGTAGCGAGCGCCCTCGCTTCGTTCGAGCACGTCAACCACGTCGATGACGAGGTTCGCGCCCTCCGGGAGGTCGCGGACCAGACTGCTCGCCGTGTCGAGCGGCGCGTCGCCGCCCACGTCGCGCACGGTGGGGTTTCCGGTCGGACCGGGGTTCCGTTCGAGCGCGTCGGTGACGGCCTCGGCCGAGCGAATCGTCGTCAGCCACAGCGTCCCCCGCGTGGTCGTCAGTTCGTGTAAGAACAGTTCGGACTGGCTGGCCGGGTCGGCGGCGAGGAGGACGATGCTCCCCGCGGGAATGCCCCCGCCGAGTTGGCGGTCGAGCACGTCGATTCCCGTCGCCAGTCGAGACATACTCCAGTGTAAGGAAGTCGCTCATATTACTTCTTCCCCGGTATCCTGTCGGCGATTCGACGGTACGCGGCCCGAACTGTCGGACGGGTGAGAACTGGCGACGACTCCTCCGGAACGGTCCCGAGCACCGGCGCGCCCACGAGGTCGGACACCGCCTCGGGAGCCATTCGTGACCGCGAGACGACACATCCGACGACGGGGGTGCCGAGCGCCCGCGCCATCGCGGCCGTCTTGGCGGCGTCGCGGAGCGCCGGCGCGCACAGCGGCGACACGACGACCACGGCGTCGGCGACGCGGAGCGGGACGGCGGCATCGGGCCCAGCGCCCGCGGGGCAGTCGACGACCGCGCGACGTTCGTCGTCCGCGGCGGTACGAAGCCACCGCTCGAAGGCGTCGTCGTCGATTCCGGCGGGTGCCGGGAGCACGGAAACGGTCGAGTCGGTCGGGTGCGACCGAACCGAAGGTTCGCACACCGATTTGCCCGAGACGGCGTCCACTCGGCGCTCAACGCCGGCCATCGCGTGGAGGTTCGGCATGTCCCTGTCGGCGTCGACGGCGAGCACCGGGCCGTCGAGCGCGCTCGCCAGTCCGAGGGTCGTGGTGGTCTTGCCGCTGCCGCCCTTACCGCCCGCGATTGCCAACATAGCCGGGGCTGGCCCCGGCTTGGTACTTGAACCTGCGGCGAAAACGGGCCGCGTCGAGTTGGCCTCAGTCGTTACAGCAGCCGCCGGCCTCGCCGCCGAAGTCGACCGCGAGCGGCTCCGAGATGGCCTCGTTAATCTTCTCCAACTCGCCGACGAGTTCGGCCTGCGCGAGGAGGTACTCCTCCATCACGGGCTCGGAGTGGAGCTCTTCTTGGGCCGCTTGGACCTTTCGGAGCCCCTCTTGGGTCGCTTCGCCCATCTGTCGGGCCACGTTGAACTCCTCGCGGAGCTGGTTGAACTCCGTGATGAGTTCCTGCACGTCGTCGTCGGCTTCGACGGCGGCCTTCGCCTCCTCGTAGGCTTCGTACTTCGGATGGTCGGCGATGGCCTCGCCGAGTTCGCGCCCGAGTTCTTCGAGCCGCGTCGTCTGCGTGCTCATAGCCGCGCGTTGGGGTGCGAGCGGTTTCAACCTGCCGAACGGGGAAGGAGAAGGGGCGAGCGGTCGACCCCGCGGAGGGCTCAGACGTGGGACTCGACGAACGCGACCACGTCCTGCAGTTCGTCCGGGCTGACGCCGTGAGGCGCGCCGTAGAGGTTCGCGGTCACGTCCGCGCCGAGTTCGCGGAGGCGGTCGGCCGCGCGTTCGACCCGCGAGGACGGGATGATTTGGTCCATCGACCCGCCGCCGACGAACACCGGCTTGCCGGCGATGCCCTCGGGTTCGAGGTCGGCGTGGGAGTCCGCGAGATACCCGTGGAGCGCGACGACCCACGCGTAGTCGTCGGGGTCGTCGAGGAGGAGCGAGAGGCTGGTAATCGCGCCCTGGCTGAACCCGAGGAGGCCGATTCGGTCGGGGTCGATGTCGTACGCCTCGACCGCTCCGGCGATAGCCTCGCGGACGAGGTTCCGCGAGCGTTCGAACTGCTCGGCGTGGGGCTGGCTCTGGTGGAGGCCGCCCTCCGAGAGGTCGAGTTCGTACCACGTGTAGCCGCCCTGCAGGCGGTCGGGCGCGCGGAGGCTCACGACGTGGACGTGGTCGGGGAACTCCTGTGCGATAGACAGGAGGTCCTGTTCGTTCGAGCCGCGGCCGTGGAGCAGGACGACGGCGGGAGCCGGCCCGTCGCCCGGTTCCGACGGTTCGACGTGGACGTGTTCGAGAGGGATGTCGGACATGGACGGCGGTAGGCCGCGGCGAGTCTTGAATCCCCGAGTGACAACGGGGCAACCGGGTGACGCCGCCGTCGACGCCGCGGTTCGCTTCGGCGTGCGTGCGGGTGTGTGACGCTCATTCGTGGGGAAGCGCGGTGGTTAAACGGCTCCGTCCGCAACGATGGGGCAATGAGTCAGGACGCCACCTCGGAGGGAGACCTTCGAAACACCGGGATGTCGCTCAAGCACGACCGGGAGTGGGACTACGAACTCGAACAGATCGTCGAAGCCATCGAGGAGCGCGACGCCAAGCGCGTCGGCCTCCAGTTCCCCGAGGGACTGAAGCGCCGCGGCCCGGCGGTCGCCGACGACCTCCGACAGCTCTGCGACGACGACGTGACGTTCATGCTCTCCGGCCAGCCGTGCTACGGCGCGTGCGACCTCGACACCTACCTCATGCGGCGGACCGACGTGTTCGTCCACTTCGGCCACTCGCCGATGAAGGAGTCGGACAAAATCATCTACGTCCCGCTGTTCTCCAACGTCGACCCCTTCCCCATCATGGAGGACGCGCTCGACGACATCGAGGGCGACGAGGTCGGTCTCGTCACCACCGCCCAGCACATGAACCGCTTCGAGGACATGTGCGACTGGCTCGAAGAGCGCGGCTACACCGTCCAGACCCGCAAGGGCGACGACCGCCTCACCTACGAGGGACAGGTCCTCGGCTGCAACTACGCCTCCGCGGACATCCCGGCGGACGACGTGCTCTACGTCGGCGGCGGCAAGTTCCACCCGCTCGGCCTCGCGATGGAACACCCCGACAAGAACGTCGTCATCGCCGACCCCGTCAACAACGTCGTCACCATCGCCGACACGCGGAAGTTCATGAAACAGCGCTACGCCTCGGTCCACAAGGCGATGGACGCCGAGAAGTGGGGCGTCATCTTCTGTACGAAAATCGGCCAGGGTCGCATGGAAATCGCCGAGAAGATTCTGGAGGACAACGAGAACGCCTACCTCATCACGATGGACGAGGTGACGCCGGACCGCCTCCGCAACTTCGACATGGACGCGTTCGTCAACACCGGCTGTCCGCGCATCACGACCGACGACGGCCCGCGGTTCCACAAGCCGATGCTGACGCCGCAGGAGTACCGCATCGCCGTCGGCGACGAGCCGCTCGACTCCCTGGAGTTCGACACGTTCCACGGCACCTGGTAGCCCGAGACTCTCGGTGAGCGCCCCGCCCCGGCGCGTGGCTCTCGCGACGCCGCCGAGGGGAGCGTCCTGTTTCGACTCTTCCGCCTCGCTTCGGACGTATCCGATTTCCTGACAGTCCATCCAGAATACCTATACGGGTCGCCATTCGACGGACACGTATGGTCCCTCCACGAACACGAACCGCCCTCCTGAGCCTGCTCGGCGTCCTCGCGCTCGCGGGAACCGCCGCCGCGCAGAACCTCGAATCCGCACAGCAACTTTCGCCGGTGTTCCGCGCCGGCGGAAGCTTCCTCATCGACCTCGTCGTCGGCGGCATCCTCGTCGCGGCGGCCCCGGCGTACACCAGAGACGCCATCGCCGAGATTCGGGACGACCCCGGCGGGTCGTTCCTCTGGGGTCTCGGCGTCGGCATCGGCGGACTCATCGTCCTCGTCCTCCTCGCAATCACCATCATCGGCCTCCTCGTGGCGATTCCGGGGTTCCTCGCGTTCATTCTCCTCAGTATCGTCGGGAGCGCGCTCGCAACCGTTCTCCTCGGGTCGCTCGTGACCGGCGTCGCCTCCGGCGGGCCGCCCTCGCTGGGCGTCTCGCTCGTCGTCGGCGCGCTCGTCGCGGCGGTCCTGTCGCTCGTCCCCATCATCGGCGGCGTCATCCTGTTCGTCGTCGACACGCTCGGGCTCGGCGTCATCGGACGCAACCTCTACCGCTCGTGGTCCTGACCCCGCGCCGACGCTTCTGACAGGCGACTCTCAGGAGCCACCACAACATTCAGGGTACCGGTAGCGAATGGGTCAGACAGATGCCGACGACCCACCTCTCCGTCCTCGGACTCGACGTGCAGCGGGTCGTCACCCCGCTCGAAGCAGGCGACGTCGATGCCGACCGGGTTCGTCTGGTCCGCGACGAGGCCGACCCCGAGCAGGGTCGCGACCCGGACGACTGCGCACCCGGCGCGCCGCGAGCGAGCGCACACGCCGCGAAAGCCGTCAGCGAACGGCTCGCCGGTCGGGGAACGCTCGACGAGGCACGGCTCCCCTTCACCGGCTCTTTCGAGGAGCTGTACGCCGCGACGACCGACCTGCTCCGCGAGGCGGCCGCGGACGGCGACGTACGGGTGAACCTCGCCGGCGCGCCCCCGCAGGTCGCCGCCGCCTTCTACGCCGCGCGAACCGCCCTCGTCGACGGCGGCGAACTCGACCGCGGGACCGTCTCGCTTCTGACCGTCCCCGCGACCGACCGTCCCGACCTCGCCGCCATCGACGACCTCCGGGCCCTCGTTTCCGACGTCGAGACCGCGTCCGACGCGTTCGCCGAGTTCCGCCGCGTCGCCGACGGCCCCGCGGCCGCCGACGTCGCCCGACAGCTCCGAATCGCCCTGTCGGACCTGCGAGACGCGCTCGCCGAGGCCAGCGGCGAATCTCGGTCACGTCCGAACTCCCGCGCCGGCCGAACCGCGGGCGCTCGCGGGGCGCGCTCCAACGGTGACTCGCCGCTCGGCGCGATGAGTTCCTACGTCGGGCGCGCCCGCGAGCAGCTCGCGGACCTCGTCGAGTCCGAGGCACCCCGCCCGGACCCCGAGGACACGCGCGACCCGAACGCGGTGCTCGATGCGCTCGACGCGTGGCTCGACGACGAGAGCCGCCTGCTCGCGTCGGTCGAGGAGAACCCCGGCGAACTGGTCGCCCGCTTCCGAACGAGCTGTGAGGCGCGCTTCGGGAAGTTCGAAGACCGGGCGACCATCGAGCTGTTCGAGTCGCTCGACCGCTTCGAGGCGCACCTCGACGCCTATCTGGACGCCCGGGCGCAGCTCTCGGCCGCCGCCGGCCCGGTCGCCGAGCGGACGACGGACCTCACCGAACGGGCCGCCGAGGCCGCGACGAGCCTCTCGGAGCTCGACGAGGCGGGCCACGCGACGGGCGAGTCACCTCTCGAACTCGACGGCCACGCGCTCTCGCCGCTGGGCGACCTCGAAGCCACGATTCTGTCCGTCCTCGCCGGCGGCCCGCCGCGCTCCCGCCAGCGGACGCGTCGCGCGGTCGCCGCCGAACTCCGCGAGCGCGCCGAACACCACGGCATCGTCGCCGGCGCGCGCGACGAGGAGACGTGGTCGGCCTTCGATTCGTTCTGCGTGGGCGTCGCTCGCGATAGCGTGACCGGCGACCGATTCGAAAAGCGGCTCTCGAACGCGCTCGCCCCGCGCCTCGACGTGGCCGTCGAGGGACTCACCGCGAACGGGTTCGTCACGACGCGCGAGCGGGAACGCGGCCGCGACGCGCTCGAACCCACGGACGCGGGTCGGCTCTGGACGTCGACGACCGACTGGGAGTCGTTCCGAGAGACCGTCGTCGACGACCTGCTCCGCGACTGCGTCGAACGCGACGAGGGCGTCGCGGACGCGTAGCGCGGCACGGTCCGATTCTCAGACCGCGCCCTCGATGAACGACACGGCATCCTCCGGTGAGTTGCACGGTTCGAACCCGTCGAGCGAGCCGACCTGCTGGGTTCTGAGCCCGGCCGCGGGGCGGTCGAAGACGTTGGCGTAGCCGATTTCCGAGAGGGTTCCGCCGCCGCCGTCGATGGCGATGACGGCGTCTCCGTTCATGGCGACGAGCGCGTTTCTCGCGTGGCCGAGACCGGTCGCGACGGCGATATCGACGTAGGGGTTCGCCTCGTCGCGGTCCTCTCCCGGGAGGACGCCGATGGTCGTGCCGCCGGCGTCTTTTGCGCCGCGGCAAGCTGCCTCCATGACGCCGCCGAGACCGCCGCAGACGACCGTGTGGCCGCGCTGAGCGAGCAGGCGGCCCACGTCTTCGGCCATAGTTTCGACCGGGTCGGGGACGACGCTGCCGCCGACGACGCTCACGCGCACGGCGAACCCTCCGCTCCGCGCTCTGCGGTGTCCGCTCGGCGCTCGCCGTGGTGACTGATTGCTGCGGGCATGGAGTATCGGACCGCGTCGAAGAAGATAAGTGCGGGGCCGCGTCGGTGTTCGGTCTCGTCAGAACTCGTCTGTTCGCCGTGCGTCGTCGTCCAGCGGGGAAACCGCTTCCCACGCACCGCACGCGCGCATCGTCCGAGCCATCGACGAGAAATCCGCCGTTTGTTTGTGAGTTCTTGACATGGTAATTGATGCCATGTGTGCCTACACTAAATATCTTGTCGGGGTACTACCTTATACACCACATACACCACCAGATTCTATTGCGTTCTACGGTATTTTCTCGTATCGTACGGAAATCGTCCGAATTCTCGGACGCGCCACCGACGAGTGTCGCCCTCGGCGGCGACTGTCGCGACGGGTCGAACGCGAGAGAGCGCAACGCTTAGTCCCCCCGCGCGAGGACACGTGTCTATGACAGTCAGCGACTGGAGCGACTGGCTCCCGCGCGCGGTCGAGTCGGCCGATCCCGAGACGGTGGCCATCTGGTATCTGGGATGCAACGGGTTCGTCATCAAGGGCAGCGAGGGCACGACGCTGTTCGTCGACCCGTACGTCGGCATCGGCGACCCGCCGCGGACGGTCCGCATGATTCCCGTCCCGTTCGACCCCGAGGACGTGACCGAGGCCGACGCGGTCCTCGCCACGCACGAGCATACTGACCACGTCCACGGCCCGAGTCAGGCACCTATCCTCGAGAACACGGGCGCGACGTTCGTCGCCCCCGACGACTCGCTCGCCGTCGCCTACGACGACGAGGCGTGGTTCGACGACTACGACCTCTCCGACGACCAGTTCGAGGAGGTCACCGAGGGCGACAGCGTCGAAATCGGCGAGTTCACGGTCCACGTCGAGCCCGCCTACGACCCCGACGCGAGCCACCCGGTCGCCTACGTCTTCGAACACGAGTCCGGCACGTTCATCCACGGCGGCGACACCAAGCCCGCCGAGGAGTTCGCCGACATCGGCGAGCGATACGACCTCGACCTCGGCATCCTCGCGTTCGGGACCATCGGCAACATCCCCGACAAGGAGACGGGCGAGCCGATTCGAACGAAGTGGTACAACGACGAGAACCAGATTATCGAGGCCGCCAGCGACCTCGACCTCGACCGCCTCGTGCCGACCCACTGGGACATGTGGAAGGGCATGACCGCCGACCCGAAGGTGCTGCACCACCACGCAAAGAGCTTCGAGGCCCCGCGCTCGCTCGACCTCGTCGAAATCGGCGACCGCGTCGACCTCTGAGGTCGCGTCCAGAACCGCGTTTCCCGCGACGGCCCTTTTAGCGACGGTCGACACAGGCGGACAGTCACCGCGTCGAAACGGTCGAATCGAGAGACCGCGGCGGGGTAGCCCCACGGCCCCCGGTTGTTTTATAATGGATGTCGGGAAAGTGGCGGCCATGAGCCGCGAGTCCGAAGGGGTTACATCGGTTTCCGACGGCGAGGTTACGGTCGAAAAGACCTTCGCCGCCGACGAGTTTCCCGTTCCCGCTATCAAGTTCGTCATCAGTTCGACGCGAGACGAGGCGACCCGAATCCGGGTCATCGACCGCATTCCGGAGTCGTTTCCCATGGAGAGCGTCGGGTTCCACCCCGAGTTCGAGAGCGACAACTGGACGGCCTACAAGGACCACCGCGTCGAGTACGAGCGGACGCTCGACCCCGGCGAGGAACTCGTGACGGTCTACGGCATCCGCATCACCGACGGCCACGACCAGACGGATTTCCTCGAAGAGCCGACGCTCGAACGCATCCCGGTCGACGGCGGTATCGACCCCGACGACATCGACGACATCCTCGGCGAGGACCGCAGTCAGCTCGTTCGAGACGTGCTCGCGGGGAACCGCGAACCGCTCCACGACGAGTCAGACGCCGACGCGGATGGCGAGGACGAAGGGGAAGTCGTCCTCGAAGAACCCGCCGCCGACGAGCCCGTTGAGGCCGAACTAGAGGCCGAACTGGAGAGCGAAGCCGAGGCGAGTTCCGCCGCGTCCGACGGTTCCGAACTCATCGACGACGAGCCGACCGACGACGACCTCGCGGCCGCCTTCGAGGGGGAAGACGACGGGGACAGCGAGGCGGGCGAGGTCAGCCAGGTCGACGCCGACGTTCTCGGCGACGACGCGGAAGTCGACGACGCGGAAACCGACGACGACACCGCCGAACCGACCGGCCCGCGCGCGGTCGCCACCGACACCGCGCCGGCCGTCACCGCGCACCTCGAACAGCCCGATGTCGATGCCGACGCCGCGGGCGACGCCGGTGCGGACGCCACCGCTGACGCGGACGCCGAACCGTCGGACAGCGAGTCGGGTGAGGTCGACGACGCGGACGCGGCCGGAAGCGCACCAGCGGCCGACGCGGACAGCCTCGTCGGGGGGCTCGCCGCCGAGATTCGGTCCGGCGCGGCCGACGAGGAGGACATCGAAGTCCTGCGCGAGGCGGTCGACGCCGAGACGCGCCGGAGCACCGACGTTCGCATCCGCCGCCTCCAGTCGCAGATGGAGGACCTCGCGGCGTACTCCGACGCGCTCGCCGAGTTCATCGACGAGGAGGGGACGGGGAGCGAACTCGTCTCCGAGTTCCGCGCCGAGATGACCGCGTTCCGCGAGGACCTCGACGCCCTCGACTCGATGGTCGACGGCGCGGTCGAGTCGGTCGACGACGCGACCTCTCGGCTCGACGCGGCCGAGGAGACCATCGCCGCGGTCGACGAGCGCTCCGACCGCGTGGCGACGCGAGTCGCGGACGCCGAAGGTCGCCTCGACGACCACGACGGCCGGCTCGAAGGCCTCGCGTCCGACCTCGAAACCGCGGACGGCACGCTCGACGACCACCACGGCTGGCTCGAATCCCACAACGAGCAGTTCGAGGCCGTCGAGGGCCGCCTCGACGACCACGACGGTCGGTTCGAGGACCACGACGAGCGGCTCGAAACCGCCTCGCGGAACATCGACGCCGGCTCCGCGCGCCTCGACAGCGTCGAGGAGACGCTCGCCAAGCGCGAGGAGGAACTCGTGACGGTCCGCGAGCGCCTCGACGACATCGCCGGTCGGTTAGACGAGACCGTCGAGCGGCTCGAAGGGACCGAAAACAGCGCCGCGGAAGCGACCGAACAGGCCTCGACGCTCCACGCCGAGGTCGGCGACATCCGCGAGGACATCGCCGAACTCGACGGAGATATCGTGGAGACGCGCGAGGCCCTCGACGACCGCCTCGCGGACGTTCAATCGCGGGTCGAAGACGCCGCGGCCGACGAGGAAATCGAGTCCCTGCGCGACGACATCCAAGAGCTAAACGACACCGTCGCCGAACTCGAAACCTTCCGCGAACGCCTCGCGGGAGCGTTCGGAACCGGCATGGGTGGCGGGCCGGCCGCCGGCGGCGACGGCGACGCGGAGTAGTCCGGTCGAGTTCCCTCCCGAGAGACGTTTTCCCGAAGCGCAACCTGTTTAGCGGGCCGTCCCGACGTTCCGATGATGACAGAGACGGTGCGCGTCGCTGTTCCGCGAAAGGGTCGCCCCCTCGAAGCGGTGCTCGAACGGTTCGCCACGACCGAGAGCATCGCCGAGGTGGCGGACGAAATCACCTCGACGCTCCGATACGAGAAGTCGGTCACGAAGGGCCATACCCAGCCGGAACGCGACGTGTACGAGCGACTCGCGGACTACAGCGACCTCTCGGACCCGGCCGCGCCGGAGTACACGCTCCTGCGCGACGACCGAGACGGCATGCCGCGGCGCATCGTCTTCGACAGCGTCGTCCTCGAAATCGACGGGGTCGACATTCACCTCGTCGGGCGCGAGGAGCCGTTCCGCGCGCTCCGGACCCACGAGTTCGGTCTCGGCTTCGACAGCGCCGACCTCGTGCTCGAAGAGGTCGTCAAGCTCCGCCCCGAGGGCCTCGGGAGCATCGAGGACGTGAACGCCCGCATCGACCCGATGGACACCGACGTTCGGGTCGTCTCCGGCCTCGGCGACACGGTCTATCACACGCTCATGGCCGACCCCGAACTCCTCCCGCCGGGCTCCGAACTCGACCGCGACTTCGTCGCGGACTACGAGGGCGAACTGTGTATCTCGCCGCGCTACGAGCGCCTCGTGGAGGCGGTCCTCGGCACGCGGTGTCTCGACGACGTGACGTTCGCGTATCCGAACGGCGCGCCCGAAGAAGAGGCCGCCATCGCGGAGACCGGTCTCGGCGTCTACCTCACGATGACCGGGTCGACCGCCCGCGAGCACGGGCTCGTCCTCGGCGAACACCTGTTCCCGAGCGAGACGGTCCTGATGGAGAACGTCGCGGAGGCGACGCCGGCCGCGGAAACCGTCAAGCGGGCCATCGCGTCGCCGGAGTTGGAGACCGAACTGAAGGTCTGACTACGTCGAACTCTCGTTTTTCGGGTCCGCGTCGCCGCAGAACATCAGCGTCGAGAGCGTCCGCGCCTCGAAGCCGCCGTCGTCGGTGAGCGAGACGGTCGTGTTCGACGCGTTGCAGTCGAACTGTGATTCTTCGACGGTGACTGCTTCGGTCGTTTCTTCGCCGGATTCGTTCCGCCGAGCGACGCGGAGCGTGACCTCGCGGGCTTCGGTCAGCGACGCGCCGACCCGCGCGCCGGGTTCGAGGCGGTAGGTGCCGCCGAAGGCGACCGCGCCCGCGGGCGTTTCGTAGGCGAATTCGACCGTCTCCGCCGCGTCGGTCGGGTTCACGACGGCGAGGCCGTGGGGCTTGGTGTCCTCGGTCGGGAGGGTTCCGTCGCCGAGCGCGACCGTGACCGCGCCGTCGGCCGCGACGGTGTGCGGCCCGCAAGCCATCCGCGTCGAGGCCCCGGAGACCGAGACACCGCCGTCGCCGGGCGAGAACGCGGTCCACGAGCGGTTACAGTCGAAGTCGGCCGGCCCGACTGACTCGGTCGCCTCGGCGTCCGAGGTGATGTCGGTAACCGTCAGTTCGTACTCCGCGGGAACGCGAAGCGAGACGTTTACCGTCGCGTCGCGGTCGAGTTCGTAGGTCTCCGTGTGGCCCGGCCCGAGCGGGCGAGAGACGTCGATGCGGGCGGTCCACGGCTCGTCGGTCGGATTTTCGAGGCGGACGTGGTGCGGTTTCAGCCGCCCGTCGTCGCTGGCGGGGCCGTCGCCGACGACTGCCGTGAGGCGCTCGCCGGTCGCGACCGAGACGGCGTCGACCGGCTCGGGCGTCGGCGTCGGGTCGGGAGTCGACTCAGTCGTCGAGTTTCCGTCGTCGTCAGCGTCGTCAGCGCCGTTGCCGGCGCTCGCGATACAGCCCGTCAGCGCCGCCGCGAGGCCGGTTCCGGCCGCGGCGAGGAGGGTTCGTCGTTGCACGTCTCTCCCAACGTGTAGGGGTCACTTCCCCCTGTGTATGGCTCAAACGCGCCTTTGAGTCCAGACCGCGCCGAGGCTCACGAGGACGGCGAGGACGACGCCGACGAGGAGAACGAGCGCGCCGGGACCGGCGAGGTAGGAGGCGACGAACTCCGCGACGCTCGGTTCGGGGGCGGCCGGAGCCGGCGCGGCGTACCGGACCTGCGGTCGCCGCGCGGTCCACAGCGCCTGCACGGCGACGCTACCGACCAGCGTGACGCCCACGCCGGCGACCAGCGTCCGGAGTCCGGAGGAGAGCTTCGACTCGGTCCGTTCCGCGCCCGCGAAGAGGACGACGGCCGAGCGGGTCGGGCCGTAGACGGCCATCTCGCGGCCCTGCGCGGACACCCACGTCGTCACGGGTTCTATCAGCTCGGCGTCGACCAGTCGCTCGACGTGGTAGCCGACGGTCTGGAGCGTCGTGTCGAGTTCGTCGGCCAGTTCCGAGGCGGGGCACGGGTTGTCGTAGACGGCGGCGAGGAGCCGTCTCGCGGTGGCCGACGAGAGCGCCGACAGAACCTCGTCCGCGTCGTCGTCGTCGAGTTCGACGAGAAGCGGGCTTAGGGACCGGTCTCGAACCGATGCTGCAGCGGGTTTCAGTGGGAGCAACGAACTCACGGTCTCGGCCGTCGTTCTCGCTCCGCGGATAAAGAGACGGGCATGAGTCAAGCGTCCGTTTGACCCTCGCCACTCGCGCGAGTACCGCTCTCCCGGAGTTAGTAGGTGCTAGCGGTACGCCGATGGCCGCTCGCGGGGTAGTACGACCGTGAACCAGAGTCGAACGAACCCAACGGAGGAACGGAGATGAACGGCGACGCGGTCCGGTACGAGAGCGACCACTTCAAGGCGACCGCCGGCTGCGGCGCCCGAAAGCAGAACCTGCAACTCGCCTTCTTCGACGCGCAGTATCCCGAACCGGAGCGGACGGCGGACGGTCTCCAGTCGGTCGAGAGCCAGACGATGAGCGCGCTCGAACGCGTCGAAGCGGCCGTCGAACGCTCGGGGCTCGAGTTAGACGACGTGCTTCGGACCACGGTCTACACGACGGACCTCGACCGAATCGATGCCATCGAGTCGGCATACGACGCCTATTTCGACGCCCGACGGCCGGCGATGACCGTCGTCGGCGTCTCCGAACTCCCGAACGACGCCACCGTCCAAATCGAGGCGACGGGCGTCAAACGATAGGTCGCGCGCCCACCAATTCAATATAGCGAGATACAGTTTACAAGTCGCGCTTCGGACAGCGATTACGCTCCTCAGCGGAGCGAGTAGATGTTCGATTCGTACGTCTCGCGCACTCTGTCGCCCCAATTGTGGGTGTACGTGTCGATGATGTCGCCAGCGACGTCGCCGCGGAGGTACTTGACGATGCCGCGGTCGCCGGTCCGGTCCCGGAGGTGGGTGGTGAAAAAGTGCCTGAAGTAGTGCGGCGTGACGTTCTCCTCGCGGTCGCCGCCCGCCCGGTACCACCCGGCGTCGGCGGCGTGAGAGGTGACGACGTGATGGACGGCGTCGGGTTCCAGTCGTTGGCCCCAGCCCGATGCGGTGCCGACGAAAAGCGGCTCCGCCGGCGACGGCGAATCCGGTCGAATCGCCAGCCAGCGCAGGAGGACGCCTTCCAACTCCTCGTCGACCGGGACCACCGTCGACCGCTTTCGCTTGTTCGAGGCGGTCCGCGCTTCGCCGTTGGTGACGCTTCCGACGCTCGGGTCGGCGGCGACGTATATCGACGGCCCGCGTCCGTCGAGGGCGGCGCGGGTCGATACACGGGACAGGGGTGTATCCACTGACAACGACACGTCTCGAAGGTCGAGATTGCACAGTTCGCCGACGCGCATCCCGGTCTTGAGGAGGGTGACCACCAGCGCGTGGTCCAGCGGATGGGCGATTTCGCGGACGAACTCCCGCATCTGGGGGACCGAAAGCTCCCGACGGGCGGGGTTGGTGTCGATGCGCTCGTCCATCTCCTCCATCACGAGGCTCATCGGATTTGAGTCGAACGCGCCGACCTGCGCCATGTAGGCGTAAAATCGGTGGAGGTAGGAGGCGTACGTCGCCACGGTGCTCGGCGCGACGTCGCGGTTTCGCAGGGTGTGTATCCACGCCATGCAGTCGCGGTGGGTCGCGTCGTCGACCGACCGAGCGGTCCCGGAGGGGTTCCGCGAGGGGTCGCCGAGGAAGGACTCGAACGCCCGGAGGACGCGCTCGTAGGCGTCGCGGGTCCGGTCGGTCTTCCCGTGGTAGGTCATATCCTGCAGGAAGTAGCCGACCGGGTCCTCCGCGTCGGTGGGGCGCTCAGCGGCCATCGCGCTCCGCCAGCGTGTAGCCGCCGTGTCGCCCGCTGTACACGACTCGGCCGCTCGATTGCAGTTCCTGCAGCGTCGATTCGAGGCGGTCTTCGATGTCGTCGGTCAGCGCCGAAACGAGGTCGTCCCACGACCGGTGAGAATCGACCGCGAGCGCCTCGACGATTCGGGCCTCGAACTGGCCGTTATTTTCACCTTCATCGTCTTGATTTGAACCTCCGTTCTGGAGCCCCGTTTCCACCCCGTCAACCCCGGGGGTTGTGGCCGTCTCATCGCCTCTCGCCGGAACGTCGAAATCGCGCCGACCGGCCTGTACCATCGTTCTGACAAATTCGCTCTGGCTCATCCCGAGTCGGTCCGCGTGGTCCTTCCAGATGGCCTTCTGGTGGGCCGGAAGGTAGGTTTGCACCGTCGCGCGGTCGGCCTCGTCGCTCATGGACGGGTTGACACGGGGGTCGATATTCAATCTACCGGCACAGTCCAGAATAAGAGAAGTTATCCTGAGTAGTACATGCGAATTTCTCGCGGTGAAATTGAGTTATCCTGAATTGTGCAATCGCATTTTCGGCGGTTTGCATGTAGTATTCGGGATATTAGAATACCTCGGAGAACGCCGATTTCGGACGTTTCGAGCGAATCTGAGACTCGACCAATTTTCCGTTGCTTTCAATAGGTCGAATTTTACACAATAGCTTCCCATTTCTGTGATGACAACCCATTTTTGGATGGCATTCCTTGCATCGTTTACCCCCGGAGTAACACATGGAAGAACCACTTACACGAGTTTCGTTATTTCACTTCTTAATTTACTGAATTATTATAGAAACGGATACCGCTGGGCTTAGACTCTCTTTTATTTCTTTACAGTAATTTATGAAATATTCTAGACATAATTTCTGACTATTTTCTAGGAAATATATTTGCGAGACGACGCACTATCTGTGTTCTCTCGAACGGGTATATTTCGACCAGAAATGACTCGATATCTTTTCGATTATATCCATTATCGAACGCTGAATATATGTCGTCGGACGGTCCTTCGTTTCGGAATAAATTCAGCTGTGATTATATTGATGTCACTACGTAGAATTCTCCCGGAGTGTTGTCTGATTCGAACACGCAACTACCGGGGTGACGCCGTTCCGAATTCGCTCGAAGACGAACCTAACCGAGGTCTTTGCCGGCCCGATTCGTTCTCTTTTGACGCCTTCACAGCCCTCGTCTTCGCGGTGAGCCAGCAACTCAGGACGTGCTCCCCATCTCAGGTGAAGCGGCGCTTGACGGCGCTGTGGCCGTTCTGACGGACTCGCGTGAATCCCGAGTTTCGGTGGCTTGCTTTCGGTCGGATTCGACGAACCACTCGCTCGGCGACGATGACCGTTCGAGCGAATCACCTCCCCGACCGCCGACTCGTCGAGCTGACCGTCTCGAATTTCGAATGCGACGCCGCACTCCGTCTGCACGACCGGACTCGCGGCCGCGTCCCCGCAACCGTTGTACTTCCGACGCGATACGAACCACCGAGCCGCGAGCGACGCGGCTGTCGCTCTGTGATGCTGACGTAGATTTCAGCACTATCGACTCTTGGAACTCAGACGTTCCACGTCAGCGTTCTCAGTCATCAACTCTCTCGATATCTCGGTCCCTCTGTCGAGTCGTCGCTTGTCCGATCCGAGACTCGTATATCGTATTTCGCTATACACAACCTCGGTTCTCGGGCTCAACCGATTTCGGAAAATTCGACGTCCTGTCGAACCCAGCCGATTCGCGTCGGAGGTGTCGGGACAGCCGTGCGCTGGCGGCTCTTCCTCGGCGTGCTACGCCTCGACTCGCTCTATCAGTTCGGGGCCGTCGTTGGCGGGGCTGTTCACCCGCGTCGAGACGGGGTAGGCCGCGAGTTCGTCGTCGGGGTAGGTGTCGAGGAGCGCCGCCGCCTCGTCGGGGTCGCCGTGGAGCCACGTCTCTTCTTCCTCGGGGTCGAGGACGACGGCCATCCGGTGATGTAGCTCGGAGATGAGGTCGTTCGGCTCGGTCGTGACGACGGTGAACGTCTCAAGCGGCTCCTGTTCGCGCGAGGGGCCGCCGCTTCCGAAGTCGCCGAGGCCGGTCTGTTTGGTCGGCGGCGTCCACCGCTCCCAGAGGCCGGCCATGGCGAACGGGCGGTCGTCATCGAAGGCGACGCGGTAGGGCTGTTTTCGCCCGCCGCGGTCGACCCACTCGTAGAAGCCGTCCGAGGGAACGAGACACCGGCGGGCCTCGTAGGCGTCGGCGAAACTCCGCTTCTCCCGGACGGTCTCCGCGCGGGCGTTGATTCGGTCGTTGCCGACGCTGGCGCTGTCGGCCCACGAGGGGACGAGCCCCCACTTGAGAAAGCGGAACTCGTCGTCCGCTTCGTTGGTCACGACCGGGAGTTCCTGGCCGGGCGCGCAGTTGTACCGCGCCGAAAGCGGGCGCGTCGGCGTCGCGTCGAACCGCGCTTCGAGTTCCTCGGGCGGGGTGAACAGCGTGTAGCGGCCGCACATACCCCCGGCTTCGGGCCCTGCGGGTAAAACGCCCGCGGCGGGAGCGTCCGGGTGCGTGCCGGGAGCGCGGCCGCCGACCCACGACGACGCATTTAGGGTCGCCGACGCCCCCCTGTCGGACATGCGAATCGAGAACAGCTTCATCCCCGTCCGCGGCGTGGGCGAGCGGACGGAGCGGAACCTCTGGCGGGCCGGGTCGACCCACTGGGACGAGTTCGACGCCTCGCTCGTCGGCGCGAAGACGGGCGACCGAATCGAGACGTTCATCGCGGACGCGTACGCCCACCTCGACGACGGCAACTCGCGGTTCTTCGACGACTGCTTCCCCTCGGGCGAGCGCTGGCGACTGTACGAGAACTTCCGCGACGAGACGTGCTTTTTCGACATCGAGACGACCGGCCTCTCGCCCGAGCGCGACTCGGTGACGACCGTCTCGTTCTATCAGGACGGCGAGACGACGACGCTCGTCAGCGGGGAGGACCTGACCGCCGACGCCCTCCGCGAGCAGTTCGCCGACGCGAAACTCATCGCGACGTTCAACGGCGCGCGCTTCGACGTGCCGTTCCTCGAGACCTCGTTCGACGTCTCCGTCGACGTGCCGCACGTCGACTTGATGTATCCGTGCCGAACGCTCGACCTCACGGGCGGACTGAAGCAAATCGAGAAAGACGTGGGTATCGACCGCGACCGCCCGGACATCTCCGGCCGCGACGCCGTCCGCCTCTGGCGCGAGTACGAGCGCGGCGACCAGTCGTCGCTCGATACGCTCGTGTCGTACAACCGCGAGGACGCGGTCAACCTCGAACGCCTCATGGAGACGGTCACCGGCCGTCTCCACGACCGCGCCTGCGAGGGACTCGACGCCGAACTCGCCTGAATCGGTCGCCGAGGCGTGTTCGCGGCCGTATTCGGTGAGGGTCGACGACCCGCGAGCGCGTGCCGGAACCCCGCGCTTTTTTCATCCCCCGAAGCGACGCGCCGCACATGACCGACGACCCCGACGCCGACGCCGAGGCGGACGACCCCGCCGATTCGACCCCGCCGTCCGAGGATGCGACCGAACCGACCGACGGCGACGAGCCGGGCGACGCGGAAGCGACCGTCGAAGCGGCGGACGGCGGCACGGACGAGCGCGACAACGGCAACGGCAACGGCGACGATACCGTCCCGCACGTCGAACTCGATCTCTACGAACTCTCCGTCCGCGTCAGCGGGCAGTCGAGCGACGAACTCGACGACGTGGAAGCGTCGGCGACCCGCCTCATGGACTACCTCGTCGACCACGCGAAAGAACTGGAAGACCAGCCTGATAGCCGCGGACTGAGCTAACACCGGCCCTTGCACGCCACGTTTTTGGCAAACCTAAAAGTTCAAGAGTGACGGTCGATAACCCCGTCCAATGACCGAGTACACCTTCGACGACCTCGCGGTCGTGATGGGGACGTACAACGAAGAACAGGCCATCGGGTCCGTTCTGGCGGACATCGACCGAATCACCGACGGGCGCGCCGAGGTCGTCTGCGTGGACGGTTCCGACGACCGAACGCCCGAAATCGCCCGCAAGATGGGCGCGCGCGTCATCGAACAGGAACCGCAGGGGTACGGCGTCGCGGTCGAGGCCGCGGTGCTCGCGCCCGACCGGCCGGTCGTCGTCACCACCGACTGCGACGACACCTATCCGATGGAGTATCTGCCGAAGTTCCTCGACCTCATCAACGACGGCTACGACGTGGTCTCCGGGGACCGAATCACGAAGGGCGCGGAGACGATGCCCCGGCTCAACCGCGCGGGGAACATCGCATTCGCCCGCCTCGCCAGCTACCTCATGGGCGCGACCGTCCACGACACGACCACCGGGATGCGGGCGTACCGCCGGGAACTCCTCCACGACATCGAGTGGACCGAGAACACGGGGTTGTCGGCCGAACTCCTCATCCGCCCCGCGATGCGCGGCTACAAAATCGCCGAGGTGCCCATCCCCTACCGCGAGCGCGCCGGCGAGACGAAACTCGACCCCTTCGCCGGCGGTGCAGCCATCGGAAAGTCCATCGTCAAGGTCTGCCTGGAAGAGCGACTTCGGCTCTGAGCGGCCGTTTCGCTCGCTTTCTCCCTTCAGGCCCGACTCCGAACTGACGACCCGCGACGGTCGTGCGCATCGATACCTAACCGCACACTTCTCATAGGCGACTCGGTCGAATATCGGGTATGGATTCGACAACGAACCGACGCCGGGTTCTCGCCGCACTCGGTGCCGGTGTCGCTCTGTCCGGCTGTCTCGGAAGCGACCCGCCGGTCGCGGACGACGACGCGGGAGTCGATGACGCGTCCGAGCCCGCCGACACATCCGATTCCACCGCGGGCGAGTACTCGGGCCCGTTCGAGCTTCCGGTCCCCGAGGACGAACTGCGCCGCGGCGCGTCGAAAGACGCTATCCCGGCCATCACCGCCCCCGTCTTCGCGGCCGACTGGAGCGGGTTCGACGAGGTGGACGCGACGCTCGACGACGGGGACGAGGTGGTCGGCGTCGAACTCGACGGCGTCGCCCGCGCCTATCCGCTCGCGGTCCTGAACTGGCACGAAATCGTCAACGACGACTTCGACGGTCGTCCCGTGGTCGTGACCTACTGTCCGCTGTGCGGGAGCGCCGTCGTCGCCGACAGGCTCGCCGGCGGCGAGCCGACGTACTTCGGCGTCTCGGGCCTGCTTTGGATGTCCGACCTCGTGATGTACGACGACCGGACGAACTCGCTGTGGAGCCAGGTGCTCGCGACCGCGATTCGCGGGGAACTGACCGGCGAGACGCTGTCGCTTCTCCCCTCGACTATCTCGACGTGGGGCGAGTGGCGGGCGGCCCACCCCGAGACCGAGGTGTTGGTTCCGCCGCCGGTCTCCGGCACGATTCGCGGGCGGCAGACCCGCCGGTACGACGTGAACCCCTACGCGAGCTATCAGCAGTCGAGCGCCATCGGCATCGGCTTCAACGACGCGGCGGACGACCGACTGCACCCGAAAACGTCGGTCGTCGGCGTCGCCGCCGATGGTGTCGCCCGTGCTTACCCGCTCGACGCGGTCGAGCGCGCGGGCGTCGTCAACGACACCGTCGGCGGCCTCCCGGTCGTCGTGGCGGCCTCCGCCGAGGGAACCCTCGTCGCCTACGTCCGCCGGGTCGACGGCGACTCCGTCGAGTTCGAACGTGACGGGCCGGTTCTCGTCGCCGCCGGGTCGCGCTGGACCCTCCTCACCGGCCGGGCGCTCGACGGCCCCCACGAGGGGTCGGTCCTGACGCGGGCCAACGACCGCTCGCCGATGTTCTGGTTCGCGTGGGCAGACTTCAACCCGGAGACGGAGATTTACGGGGTAAAGAGCGCGACCGGCGAGGAGGAGTAGTCGTTCGCGCGGCGAGCGCGCGTGGTTCGAGGGCGATACGCGGAGAAACGGAGTTTCGGTCGTTCGGACGGCGGTTACGACGAGTTCAGGATGTCGCGGACGCGCCGGGGCTCGCCGGAGAGGGAGGGCTCCTTCTCGACGATTTTCAGCACCTCGTGGTCGGTCACGTCGGGGTAGGACTTCCCGATGGCCTCCTCGATGAGGGCCTTTTCGAGACGGAACTCCGTTCCCTCGTAGACCACGTCTACGCCGTCGTCGTCGAAAGAGAGAATCGTCATACCTGTCTTTGTTTTCCGCGAGTAGTTAAATACGCGTCGTCGTCGCGAAACCGGCGGCCCCCGTCGTGTCTGACGGTCGTCTTGCGGACGGTTTATTACGGCACGGGTGTTGGTTCGGAGCGTGTCACTGGGTACGGACCCGCTCGATGCGCTCGAAATTCCCGACGGGACGACGGTCGAGGAACACGACCTCGTCACCGACGGCGACGTCGTCGTCGGCGGGCAGAGCACCGTCGAGTTCGGCGTCCGCGGGCGGAACGTCCTCGCGGGCGAGCGCGTCACCTTCGGCGGCGATATCGAGGCCGAAGCCGACTGCCGACTCGACATGCTCGACGACGTGGCCGGCAACGTGCTCGTCGGCAACGACGCCTACCTCGGCGAGCGCGTCCACATCGCCGGCCGCCTGATGGTCTCGGGCGACCTCGACATCGGCGACGACGTCGACATCGAAGAGGGGTTCGAGGCCAACGGCTGGATCGTCATCCGCAACCCGATTCCGACGCTCGTGTTCTACTTTATCGTCCTCTCGCAGCTCCTCCGACTCGGCGAGGACGAGGCGGCCGACGAACTCGCCGAAACTCTCTCGGGCGAGTCGCCGCACGACCCGCTCGTGATTCCCCGGAACGCCACCGTCTCAGACGACGCGTGGCGCGTCTCGACGCCCGCGCACGTCGGCTCCGACTGCCGAATCCACGGCAACATTCGCGCGAAGTCCATCGACCTCGCCGAGGACAACAACGTCTTCGGGAGCCTCCGCGCCCGCGACGACATCGTCGTCGGGAGCGGAACGCGCATCCACGGCGACGTCACCACCCGAAACGGCGAGGTCCGCATCCACGAGGACGCTCGCGTCCTCGGCGACGTGTCCTGTAACGACCTCGTGCTCGAAGCCGGCGCGCACGTCGACGGCACGATGCGCGCCCGGGGCGAGATGCGCATCCACCGCGATAACCTCCCCCGCGAGGCCGAGTAACCGGAACCGGGTCGCCCGAGCGACCATGCCGCCCGTGCGCCGCGATAGCAACAGTCGCCGTTTGTGCTTACCCAACGATTAATCCCTCACGTGGTGAGTGTCGTCTATGGACAATCGACTGAAACTTCTCTCGGTCGCCCTCCTCGTCCTTCTCGCCGGGTGTACCGGCGGCGCGGCTGACGGCGGTGCGGGCGGGTCGGAGAGCGTCTCGCTCGCCGCCGATACCGGTGGCTCCGCCGAGGCCGAACAGGCGGGCGGCGACGACCTCCCGCAGGTCCAACGCCGGGCGGTCATCAAGAACGGCCAGATAGAACTGACCGTCGACGAGTTCAACGAGTCGCGCGACGCGGTCGAATCGACCGCCGAATCCTACGGCGGCTACGTCAGCGACTCCAACGAGTACGTCAACCGCCGGAGCGGCGGCACCTACCGCTCGGGCCAACTCGTCGTGCGGGTCCCCTCCGAGGACTTCTCGGCGTTCATGGCCGACATGAAGGACCTCGGTGAGGTCGAGCGCGTCGAGACGAACTCGCAGGACGTGACCGACCAACTGGTCGATATCGAAGCGCGGTTGAGCAATCTCCGCGCGCAGCGCGACCGCCTCCGCGAACTCTACGAGTCGGCTAACACGACCGAAGACGTGCTCGCGGTCGAAGAGCGCCTGACGGACGTCCAGACCGAAATCGAGCGGCTCGAAGCCCAGAAGCAGTCGCTCGAAGACCGGGTCGCGCTCTCGACCGTCCGCGTCTCGCTGTCGGAGCGGCCGCCCGGCCCGGCGCAGTGGTACGACACGCCGGTCTTACAGGCGTTCTCCGAGTCGGTCAACGGCGCGTTCGTCGCCCTTCGGGCGCTCGTCGTCGCCGTCGCCTACGCGGTCCCGTACCTCGTCGTCTTCGGCGGCCTCCTCGCGATTCTCGGGAGCGGGGTGGTGCTCGCCGGCCGCGCCGCCTACAGGCGACTGACGGACTAACTGTTCGCCGGCTTCTTTTCGTCGCTCGCGCCTCCTCGCACGCGAGCGTTTTTCCGCGTCCGCGACCATCGTCGAGCCATGCTCTCTCTCGCGTTAGCCGGCAAGCCGAACGCCGGCAAATCGACGTTCTACACGGCCTCGACGCTCGCCGAGGTCGACGTGGCGAACTACCCCTTCACGACTATCGACGCGAACCGCGGCGTCACGCACGCCCGCACCCGCTGTCCCTGTCTCGACCGCGACGAGCGCTGCGGCAACTGCGAGGACGGTATCCGCTACGTCGCCGTCGAACTCGTGGACGTGGCCGGGCTCGTCCCCGGCGCGCACGAGGGCCGCGGCCTCGGCAATCAGTTCCTCGACGAACTGACGAACGCGGACGCAATCGTCAACGTCGTCGACGCCTCTGGGGGAACGAACGCCGAGGGCGAACCCGTCGAAGTCGGGAGCTTCGACCCCGTCGAGGAGGTCGACTTCATCGAGGAGGAACTCGAACAGTGGCTCGCCGGCATCGTCCACAAGAACTGGGAGTCCGTGGTCCGCAAGTCGCGGTCGCCCGACTTCGACATGGACGACGCCCTCTCGGACCTCCTGACGGGCGTCGGCGCGAGCGAGTACGACATCGCCGCCGTCCTGCGCGACCTCGACTACTCGCCGAACCCCCAAGACTGGGACGACGAGGACCGCGTGGAACTCGCCCGCGCGATTCGCCGGCGGACCAAGCCCATCGTCCTCGTGGCCAACAAGGTCGACATCGCGCCCCCGGAGAACCTCGAACGACTCGCCGAGACCGGAAAGCCCGTCATCGCCGCCACCGCGGACGGCGAACTCGCCCTTCGGCGGGCCCGCGAGGCGGGCATCATCGACTACCACCCCGGCGACGACGACTTCGAACTCGTCGGCGACGTGAGCGGCGCACAGGAGAAGGGCCTCGAACGAATCCGCGACCTGATGGGCGAACACGGCGGCACCGGCACGCAGGAGGCCATCGACACCGCGGTCTACGACGTGCTCGACCGAATCACGGTCTACCCGGTCCAAAACGAGTCGAAGTGGACCGACGGCACGGGTAACGTCCTCCCCGACGCCTTCCTCCTTCCGCGGGGGTCGACGCCGCGGGACCTCGCGTACGCGGTCCACTCCGACATCGGCGACGGCTACCTCCACGCGGTCGACGCGCGAGCGAAACGCCGCATCGCCGAAGACCACGAACTCGAAGAGGGCGACGTCATCAAAATCGTCTCGACGGCGAAGTAACTGTCACAGATTCGTCTTTTCTGCGAATTTTGTCGCTCTTCTTGGGTCAGTACCTCGTCCACCACGCTACAGATAAACTAAATAACGCTATACAGAATTGGAATTCAGCAGCTCACCGGCGTACGACAGAGACTGGGGTCGAGAGTATCGTTCACCGGGGTGTGGCGGTCGCTCGTCCGGGTTTGCGCGATAAAAACAGAAGCCGCCGGTTCCTAACCGACTTCGGCTTAGAGGTCTTTGGCGACGCGGAGTTCCGTATCGGTGACCGTCGCCACCGACTCGGCGGGGACCTCGATGTCGTCGCCGTCGGCGTCGCCGAAGCCGAGGCCCTGCACGACCGCCTCGGCGATGTCTGGGTCGGGTTCGACGTACGCGATTTGGGCGTCCGTGTCGACTTCGGTCACGATTCCGATCTGTTCGGCTTCCTCGTCCATGAGGAACTTCCCTTCGTCGGCGGTCGAGAGAACTGACATCCGCCCAATCGTTAATTCCGAATGACATAATAACCTACGGCCCCGTACGAACGCTGATAGTTCCCGCCCGCGTACGGAACGCATGACAATCGGTTCACAGGTCTCCGAGGCCGACGCTCGCCGGCTCCCGCTGTCCGAGACGCGGGTGCTTCTCGGCGTCGGACTGGCGATTGCCCTCGTCGCCGGCCTCGTCTTCCGCGTCGTCGGCCAGCTCGTGTTAGTGCCCTCTCGTCCGTTGGTCACGGCCGTGGTGTTCGCGTTGACGGTGCCCGCGATGTGGGCGCTCGCGGTCGGGGTCTTCCGGTGGCGCGGGCTCTCCGGCGGCGCGAAACGGGAGGCCGCGGCGCTGCTCGTCGTCCCGGGTATGCTCGTCGACGCGGTCTCGACGGCGCTGTTCTCGCTCGTCTACCCGAACATGGGGCTCGAAGCCGCGGGGCTCTTCGGCGGGCTGTTGCTCCTGGCGTACGCGACGGTGCTGGTCGCGGGCTTCGTCGGTCAGTGACTCGGTTCGGGCTGACGTTCCCATCGTCGAGCCGCCGCTCGGCGACGGTGCGGCTCTCCTCTCTTCTGCTCAGTCACGCGCGACGACGCGAAAAATAGGGCGCGGAGCGGCGGTCGGATTCCGACTCGTCAGTCCGACTCCGACGAGGAGCCGAAGGCGGTCGGGACGCTCACGTCGGCGTGTTGCGAGAGGTAGTACGCGAGCGCGAACAGCGCGACGACGCCGATTCCGAGGAGCGCCAGCGAGCCCACGCCGTAGCCGCTCGCGAGGAACAGCCCCGTCGCGACGGCTCCGCAGAGGACGGCGTACGGAATCTGCGTGTTCACGTGGTCGACGTGGTCCGCGCCGGCGAACATCGACGAGAGGACCGTCGTGTCGCTGATGGGCGAACAGTGGTCACCGAACAGCGAGCCGGTGAGGATAGCGCCGATGGCACCGGGGAGCGGCGCGCCGAGCTGGTAGGCAAGCGGCACCGCGACGGGGAACATGATACTCATCGTTCCCCACGACGTGCCTATCGAGAACGAGATGATGGCCGCGGCGAGGAAGACGACCGCGGGCAGGATTTCTGGCGTGATGACGCCCTCGGCGACGCTGACGACGAACGCACCGACGCCGAGCGCCTGGCTGACGCTGCCGATGGTCCACGCCAGCGAGAGGACGGCCACGGGGAACATGACCATCTTGAATCCCTCGAAGATGGCGTCGCTGACGGCTTCGAGTTCGACGCGGGCGTGGCCGACGAGGATGGCGAGCAGCAGCGCGCACGCCGAGAAGACGCCCCAGAGGATGGCGTCGGCGGTGGCCGCATCCTTCAGCGCCTCGACGGGTGCGACGCCGGGCCAGCCGCCGGAGTACAGCAGGCCGAAGCCGGTGACGGCGACGAGCGCGACGATGGGCGCGGCGAAGTACCACCAGCGCGAGTCGACGTGGTCGGGCGTGACGATGTCCTCCTCGCGCGTCTCGATGAGGGGGTCGGCGTCGTCGCCGAGGAGCTTCCCCTCTTCTTTCGCGCGGCGCTCGGCGCGCTTCATCGGCCCGAAGTCCCAGTCCATCACGACGAGGATGAACACGAGCGCGACCGCGAGCAGGCTGTAGAAGCGGAACGGAATGCTCTGGAGGAACACCACGAAGGCGCTCTGGTCGATGCCGAGCGAGGCGAACTGCTCGCGGATGAGTCCGACCTCGAAGCCGACCCACGTCGAGACGACGGCGACGCTCACCACGGGCGAGGTGGTCGAATCGAGCAGGTACGCGAGCTTCTCGCGGCTGATGTCGAACTTGTCGGTGATGGGGCGCATCACCGAGCCCGTAATCATCGTGCTCGCGTAGGAGTCGACGAAGATGAGCATCCCGAGGACGCTCGTCCCCAACGCGGCCTGTTTCCGTGTCTTGATGCGGGCGATGATGCGCTGTGCGAGCGCGTTCATCCCGCCCGAGAGGAATATCATCCCGAGCATCGCGCCCGAGAGGAAGGTAAACAGGAGGAGTTTGCTGTTGAACGACTCGGTCACGTTGTTGATGACCAACTGGAGGGAGTACGCCGCCCCGCCGATGGGGTTCCATCCCACCAGGATGGTCGCACCGATCCAGATGCCGGTGAAAAGCGAGAGGAGCACCTGCCGACTGAGCAGCGTCAGCACGATTGCGAAGAGCGCCGGCAGCAGGCTGATGACTCCCTGCGTCTCTGCGGGCATGACAAACGTTTCGTCACCGGCTCCCGAATTTAAGGGTTTTCACTTCGAACGCCGAGAATAAGACGTATCGGATGCCGTGAGTTGTCGTAGTTCGGTCGACGAATCGTCCGATAACGGCCGTGAGCGAATTTCAGACGACCGCGTCGTACGCCTCGCCCATTATCTCGATGGCCTCGCGGAGCGACTCGGTGTCGGTCGCGTACGACAGGCGGGCGTAGCCGTGGCCGTGCTCGCCGAACGCCTCGCCGGGGACGATGATCACGCCGCGGTCGATGCACTCGTCGACGAAGCCCTCGGGAACCTCGGGCATGACGTAGAACGCGCCGCCCGGCGACGGGACGGTGAGGCCGATGTCCTCCAGCCCCTCGACGACGAGGTCGCGGCGCTCGCGGAACGTCTCGGTCATCTCCTCGATTCGGTCCTGCGGGCCGCTGAGCGCGGCTTCGGCAGCGAACTGCGCCGGCGCGGAGGCGCACGCCTGCACGTACTGGTGGACTCGGAGCATGCGCTCGACCCGGCGGGTAGAGCCGTACACCCAGCCCAGTCGCCAGCCGGTCATCGAAAAGAGCTTCGAGGCCGAGTTGACGACGACGACGTTGTCGGTCTCGGCGAACTCGATGGGCGAGCGGTGTTCGCCCTCGAAGACGGTGTACTCGTACACCTCGTCGGAGATGCAGAGCACGTCGTGCTCGTCGGCGATGCGGGCGAACTCGGCGATGTCGTCGGGCGGCGACACCGCGCCCGTCGGGTTGCCGGGGCTGTTGACGACGAACGCCGCGGTGTCCTCGGTGATGGCCTCTTCGACCGCCTCGGGGTCGAGCGTCAGGTCGTCGCGGAGGGGGACCGGCACCGGTTCGCCGCCGGCGAGTTTGGTGAGCGCGTCGTAGGAGACGAAGCCGGGGTCCGGGATGATGACCTCGTCGCCCTCGTTCACGTGCGCCTCGATGGCGATGTGGAGCGCCTCGCTCCCCCCGGCCGTGGCGATGACGTCGCCGGGGTCGAGGTCGACGCCCTGGTCGCGGCGGTGCTTCTCGGCGATTGCCTCGCGCAGGCTCGGGAGTCCCTTGTTCCCCGTGTAGCCGTCCGCCTCGCCGGCCTCGATGGCCTCGACGGCCGCCCGTCGCGCGTGGTCCGGGGCCGGGAAGTCTGGCTGGCCCAACCCGAGGTTGATAGCGTCTTCGCCAGCCGCCTCGAACACCTTGCGAATGCCGCTGATGGAGATGCGCTCCACCCGGTCGGAGAAGTGCGTCATATCCTATCCCGCGTCGCGGTTCGGGATAGTTCTTCCCACGCACGGTCGCGGCCGACCCGTCGGCTCCGTGACGTGACCGACGTACAGTAACGGATTTTACTGCCGCTATCTTGGAGGGGACAATTCAGGAGAACCGACTGTTTCAACCCCGAATGCGGCCGTGAGGTGGATTTTCATCGGTTCTCGCGCGTCATCTACCGCGTCTATCGTTACCGCGTACGCGCCCGGAATAAGGCGCTGATTCGTAACGATGGCAATGACAGAGGCACCACGCTCGACTTCACTCAGCCGTAGACGATTCCTGCAGGGCTCCGGCCTCGCCGCGACCGCCGGCCTCGCGGGCTGTCTCGGCGGGTCCGGCGGGAGCGGGCTGGACGAACTCAACGTCGCCTACATGCCCATCTACCCGGACATGCAGTACTTCGTGTTGGAAGAAGAGGGGCTGTTCGACCAGCTTTCGGTCCCGGTCGCGGGCAAGAAGTTCTCCGACGGTCCGAGCATCGTGCAGGCGTCGGCGACGGGCGACTTCGACGTGATGATGTTCGGCATCGTCCCGGCGATGATCGTCATGGACAAAGGCATTCCCGCGAAGATAACCGCGGCGAACATCAAGAACGCGATGGAGATTCTCGCCACCGACGAGTTCGCCGCGCTGTGGGCGGAACACGGCAAAGACGCCTTCGCCGAGTTCGAGGCGCAGCAGGGCCGCAAGTTCACGTTCGGCACGTTCCCGCCGGGGTCGGTTCCGGACATCTTGCTCCGCTACTGGATTCAGAACACGCTCGGGCTCGACCCCGAGGAGGACGTGAACATCAAGGGTCTCGGCGGCGCGGCCGCGGTCCAGCAGGCGCTCCTCTCGAACAACATCGACGGCACGAGCATCATGGAGCCCGTTCCGACGGTCATCGAGGCCAACGACGCGCCGTTCCAGCCCATCGCGTGGGCGGGCGACTTCATGCCCGGCCAGCCCGCGGCGGTCACGCTCATGCACGACCGCCTCCGGCAGGACAACCGCGACCTCGCCACGGAGTTCGTCGAACTCCACCAGCGGGCGACGAACTTCGTCGCCGACAACCCCGACACGGCCGCCCAGCACGCGAGTTCGGTCATCGGCGAGAGCGCGCTCCCGGTCGAGACCGCTCGCGCGGCGCTCGACTCCCCCGCGTCGGACTTCATCACCGACCCCCACGATATCGAAGGCGGCGCTGAAATCTTCGCCGACTACGCCCAGACGCTCGGGAAGACGGAAGCGCAGTTGACCGTCGACGAGATGTTCGATTACGGCATCTACGACTCGCTATGAGCAACGACGAAGTCGGCAGCGGCGTCGCCCTCTCGGAGACGGAGGCGGACGAGCGACTGCTCGACCGGCTCGCGGGGTTCTCCTCTGAACAGACGGGGCTCGCGGTCGCCGGCTTCGCGGGCTTTCTCGCCGTCTGGTACGTCGCCGCGCTGTTCCAGCCGACGTATCTGCTCCCCTCGCCCGTCGAGGTGCTGGCGGCGTTCGTCGTCGAACTCACCGCGCCGGCGTCGCTTTCGATTCCCTTCACCGGCGCGGAACTCCCGGCGACTCGACTGGTGGTCAAGCTGATTCAGAGCCTCTACCACTACGTGCCGGGCCTGCTCATCGGGACCTCGATCGGCGTCTTCGCGGGCGTCGCCATGGGCTGGAACACCCGCGTCGACAGCATCTTCACGCCCGTCACGCGCCTCCTCCGGCCGATTCCGCCGCTGGCGTGGATCGGCTTCGCCGTCATCTGGCTCGGCGTCAACCACCAGGGCGCGACGTTCATCGTCGCCATCGGCTCCTTCTGGATTAACTTCTACAGCGCCTACGGCGGCGTCGAGGGGGTCTCCGAGGACCTCAAAGAGGTCGCCGCGAGCCTCGGCGTCGACGACGACTGGACGATGATTCGGAAGGTCGTCATCCCGGCGGCCAGCCCCTCGATCATGACCGGCATCCGGACGAGCATCGGCCAGTGCTGGATGATCGTCGTCGCGGCCGAACTCATCGTCGGCGTCGGCGTCGGCTACGAGATTCTCAACACGGCGCAGAACCTCGCCATGGACGTGTCGGTCGCCTACATGCTCGTCATCAGCATCGTCTTCCTCGTGAGCGACGGCCTGTTCCGCCGGGTCGAACGGCGGGCGCTGGAGTGGAGAGCATGAGCGGGGACGCGAACGCGGGAGCCGACGCGACCGCGACCGACCCCGACGAGACCGCGACGGTCCGGGTCGATTCGCTCGGCAAGACCTACGCTTCCGACCGCCGGACGGTCGAGGCGCTGTCGGACGTCGAGTTCGCGGTCGAGGACGGCGAGTTCGTCTGTATCGTCGGTCCCTCCGGCTGCGGCAAGACGACGCTGTTCCGCATCATCGCCGGCCTCGAAGACGCCACGTCGGGCGCGGTCACCCTCGACGGCTCGCCCGTCACCGGCCCCGGCACCGACCGCGGCATGGTGTTTCAGGAGTACGGGCTGTTCCCGTGGCGAACCGTCGCCGAGAACGTCGCTTTCGGCCTCGAAGAACAGGGCGTCGAGGAGCCGGCGCGCTCGGAGCGCGTGACTGAGATGCTCGAACTCGTCGGTCTCGACGGCTTCGCCGACGCCTACCCGAAGGAGCTGTCCGGCGGGATGAAACAGCGGGTCGGCATCGCCCGCGCGCTCGCGGTCGACCCCGAACTGCTCCTCATGGACGAGCCGTTCGGCGCGGTCGACGCCCAGACCCGCGACATGCTCCACGGCGAACTGCTCGACATCTGGGCGGAGACGGACAAGACGGTGCTGTTCGTCACCCACGACGTCGAAGAGGCCGTCACGCTCGCCGACCGCGTGGTCGTCATGGCCGCCAACCCGGGCCGCGTCCGCGAAATCGTCTCGGTCGATATCGACCGTCCGCGCGAGCGGACCGAAAGCGAATTTGCAGAATACGTCGAGCGGATTCGCGGGCTGATAGGCGAGTAAGCTTTTCACCCTCGATTCGGTACCTCGGTTTATGATATCTAGACGACAGGTCATCGCTGGCGCAGTCGCCGGACTCGGTGGTATTGGCCTCGTCGGAAACGCGGTGTATCAAGAACTCAGGCCGAAGCTGTTGCTCTCGGTGATGAACTTCCACGACCAACCGCACTCCTTGACCGTGCAACTCGTTCGCCGAGGCGCCGACGAGTGGAGCGAAGGACTCGCATGGATGGAGTATATCGACATCGAGGCGCAACCCGAGGACGGAGACGTTCCGAGACTGAATTTTCCGGCGGTTGCTCCCGCTCGGCCGTACATCGTCCACATCGAAGCCCGGAGCAACAATATTGGCGACCGAGAGTTCACGTACCTGCCCGACTGTTCTGGGTACGACTCACCAACCCCCGGACTGTACATCGTCATCTCCACGGAGGGGGAGATTAAACTCAAAGGGACCGGGTGTAGCGATGATTCGCTGTGGTACTGAACTACTCCCGCGCCTCTCGCAACTCGTCGATGTGCGCGTCGATGACCGACAGCGTCGCGTCGGCGTCGACGTAGCCCTTCTCGTACTCCTTCATCGCGCTGTTGTAGTCGCTGAGGAACTGTGCGACCGCGTCGTCGAGGTCGTCGCTCATACACGTCCGTAGCCCCGCCATCGGATTTGAACCTTCGGCCCGCGGACGGCGGGACCGGAAGCGCACGGGACTCCGGCACGACCGCCGCACCGCGGGACCGTCGATTTATGACCGCGCCCCGCCAACGCGCCGGTAGTGACGACCCTCCGCTTCGAGGACGGAACGATTCACCTCGCTACCGACCTCGATATCTCGATTCCCGGCGTCGAAGCCGACCCCCGAAGCGGTGGCTATCGAGCCCCAGCGATGCGGTACGCCGCCATTCGAGACGAATTAGAGCGACGGGGAACCGAGTTCGAAGACACGCTCGCCCTCGACGCCCCCCTCTCGCTTTCGACGACCTACGACCTCCGCGACTACCAGCGCGCCGCGCTCGACGCGTGGCTCGACGCGGGCGGTCGCGGCGTCGTGGAACTGCCGACCGGCGCGGGCAAGACGGTGCTCGCGGTCGCCGCGATGGTCGCCCGCTCCGTGCCGACGCTCGTCGTCGTGCCGACCATCGATTTACAGGACCAGTGGATACGCGAACTCGAAACCGAGTTCGACGTGCCGGTCGGTCGGTTCGGCGGCGGCGAACAGACCCAAGAGGCCATCACGGTCTCGACGTACGACTCGGCGTACCTCCGCGCCGACGACGTGGGCGGCGACTTCGGTCTCGTCGTCTTCGACGAGGTCCACCACCTCGGCGGCGAGGGATACCAAGACATCCCGCGCTTTCTCGCCGCACCTTCCCGCCTCGGCCTGACGGCGACGTTCGAGCGCCCCGACGGCGCACACGAGCGCGTGGCGGAACTCGTCGGCCCGCGGGTGTACCGCCTCGACGTGGACGACTTGGCGGGCGACCACCTCGCCGACTACGAGGTCCGCCGAATCGAGGTGGAACTCACGGCCGACGAGCGCGAGACGTACGACGAGGCACAGGAGACGTTCGTGAACTACCTGCGCACCTCGGGGCTGTCGATGCAGTCGGGCAGCGACTACCAGAAACTCGTGATGCGCTCCGGGAACGACCCGAGAGCGCGGGCGGCGCTCCTCGCCAAGCAGCGCGCCCGCGACGTGATGATGAACTCCGAGGCGAAGGTGGACAAACTGGCTCGGTTGCTCGCGCGACACCGCGAGGACCGCGTCATCGTCTTCACCGCCTCGACCGACCTCGTCTACCGCATCTCGCGGCGCTTCCTCGTCCCGCCGATAACCAACGAGACCGGCACGAAAGAGCGCCGCGAAATCCTCGACCGCTTCCGCGACGGCACCTACGACACCGTCGTCGCGGCCAACGTGCTCGACGAGGGCGTGGACGTGCCCGACGCGAACGTCGGCATCCTCCTTTCGGGGTCGGGGTCGGAACGCGAGTTCACCCAGCGCCTCGGTCGCATCCTCCGACCGAAGGCCGACGGCGCGACCGCGACGCTCTACGAACTCGTGAGCGTCGAGACGGCGGAAGAACGGGTCGCGGCCCGGCGTCGGTGACGCGGGTCGGCACCGGCGGGAAAGCGGTCGCCTTCGGAGTCAGGCCAGCGAGACGTTCAGGTCGCCGTTGTTGGCGAAGGCGTCGTACTCGAACTCGAACTCGATTGCGAAGTCGGCGCTCCCGGCTGCCGGGACGGCGAGCTCCTGCGACCGGGTCGACTCCTCGTCGCGGACGCTGACGCGGGCTTCGACCGTGGCGATTCGCTCCGCCCCGCTGTCGTTGACGACCGTCCCGAAGACGCGGAGGCGGCCGTCGTCGGTCGCCTCGAAGTCGACCTCGGAGATACGAACCGGCGGTACCTCCGGGGTGTCTCGGGGCTCCCCTGCCGGTGCCTCGGGCGGGTTTCGCGGACCCGTCGCGCCCGGAAGCGACCCGAGACAGCCGGACGACAGGCCGACCGCGACCAGTCCGAGGAGGCGTCGTCGCTCCATACGATGGCGTCCGCCGCGGGCGCAATGAACCTTGTCGTCCGCGCCGTCGGCCGTGTCCGCCCGCGCCGTCGGCCGGTGTCCGCCCGCGCCGTCGCTCGCTTCTTGCCCACGCCGCCCGAGTCGTTTTTGTCCCGCGGTCCCGTCGTGGCGAGCGTGCTGACGAAGGACCTGCTTCGCGTGTCGCGGGCGGGCGGCGGCTACCACCCGCAGTTCGCCGACCGGGGAGACCGCCCGCTGGCCGCGAAGGCCATCGGCGTCTTCCGGCGACACGTCGGCGACGCGCGGGCCGACCTCGACCACGCCCTCGCGGACCTCGAAGCCGAGGCCGACGACTTCAAACTCGCCCGCGGCTTCGCGTCGCTGCTCGACCGCGAGGCGGTGTTCGAGACGGCGGCTCCCCTGCCGCCCGTTCGCGCCCGCCGCGCCGCGTTCGAGGCCGCGATGGCGGTCGGTGGCGTAACGACCGACGAGGAGCGAGCCGCGGCGCTCGACCGCGCGGCGTCCTCGCTCGGGTCGTCGCCCGAGGCGGTCGACGAGTCGCTCACGGCCGACCGCGAGGTCGAACAGGTGCTTTCCGAGTTCGACCCGCGGTGGACGCCCGACGAACTGCTCGCGCAGTACAACCTTTCGCTCGCCCAGACCGCCCTGTTCGACGCGACCGAGGTTCGGGTCCGAAGCTCCGACCCGAAGGCCGTCGTCTCGGCGGTCAAGCGCCTCCGCCTCATGTACGAGGTCCGGAAGACCGACGCCGGGCGCGAGGTCGTCGTCACCGGTCCCGACGCGCTCTTTCAGCGAACCAGACGCTACNGTCTCGGCGGTCAAGCGCCTCCGCCTCATGTACGAGGTCCGGAAGACCGACGCCGGGCGCGAGGTCGTCGTCACCGGTCCCGACGCGCTCTTTCAGCGAACCAGACGCTACGGAACCGCCTTCGCCCGCCTGCTTCGGTCGGTCGCAACCGCCGGCGACTGGCGACTCGTGGCGACCATCGACGACCGCGGGACGGAACGCGAACTGACGCTCACGAGCGAGGACGTGTCGGTCCCCGGCGTCGAGCCGATGGCCGAACCCGGCTTCGACAGCGACGTGGAGGCCGACTTCGCCGCCCGCTTCCGCGGCCTCGACCTCGACTGGTCGCTCGTCCGGGAGCCGGAGCCCCTCGAAACGGGGACGAGCGTGATGATTCCGGACTTCGCGTTCGACTACGCGCACGCCGACTTCCGCGTCTTCTTCGAGATTATGGGCTTTTGGACGCCCGAGTACGTCGAAAAGAAGCTGGGCCAACTCGCCGACGTGGAGGACGTGGAACTCGTCGTCGCCGTGGACGAGTCGCTCGGCGTCGGCGAGGACATCGCCGCCCGCGACCACCGCGCGGTCCCCTACTCCGGCTCCGTGCGCGTGAAGGACGTGGTGGACGTGCTGCGCGACTACGAGTCCGACCTCGTCGCCGACGCGGCCTCGTCGCTCCCCGCCGAACTCGCGCCGGACGACGACGTGGTCACCCTGTCCGACCTCGCGACGGCCCGCGGCGTCTCCGTCGACGCGCTCGCCGACGTGGTCTTCCCGGAACACGAGCTCGTCGGGCGGACCCTGGTTCGGCCCGCCGTCCTCGACGCGCTCGCCGGGGAAGTCGAGGCGGGGATGTCGCTGTCGGCGGTCGAGTCCGTCCTCGACGACCGCGGCCTCGACGACGCGAGCGCGGTCCTCTCGCGGCTCGGCTACCGGGTCGAGTGGGAGGGTCTGACCGGCGGAACGGTCAAAGAGAAGTAGTCTCGGGGGGCGACCTCGAACCGCTCAGTCGAGTTTGACGAGTTCTTCCTGCCGACCCTTCGGGACGGTCGAGCGGAGTTCCCCGTGGAGGTAGAGCCCGACGCCGAGCGGTTCGAGTTCGCCGGCGATTTCGTGGGCTGCGGTGAGGTAGCCCCAGTCGCCCTCCCATCGGTCGAGCTGTTGGTCGTGGCCGTCGACGAACGCCTTCGCCTCGCCGGGGCTCAGTTCGATGACGTTCTTCGTCGCGTCGCCGCAGAACCGCTGGACCGCGTTGGTCGAGGGCTTCCAGTGGCGCTGGCGGGTCCGGAGGATGCGCATTCCGAGCCCCTCGACTTTGATGGGGTCGACGACCTCGCCGTGGAACGCCCAAATCTTGCCCGCGCCCTTCTCCCAGAACGTGTAGCCGTCGAAGACCGCCGGGTCGACGCCGAACCGCTCTTCCCACCAGTCGACGACCTCCTCGCGGGAGGGCCGCCCCTCGACGACGCGGTCGTCGGGCGTCGGCGGCAGGCGGTCGAACTGCTGGCCCCAGTTCTCGTCGGGGGCGGTGTCGTCGCTCATGCGTTCACCTCCAGTTTGGCGGTGAAGAAGCCGCCCGTGTCGTTGTGGTGCGGGTAGACGCGGCGGGCCTTGGTCACCGACGGGTCGTACTCGTCGCCCTCCCACTCGGTGATGCCGGGCGCGGTCTCGAAGCCGTCGGGGACGTCCCACTCGACGACCTCGCAGTCCTCCCGTTCGAGGACGAAGTCGAGGATGGCCTCGTTCTCCTCGGGCGCGAAGGTACACGTGGAGTAGACGACGGTGCCGCCGGCTTTCGTCACCTGCACGGCGCGCCGGAGGATGCCCTTCTGGATGCCGGCGACGCTTTTGACGTGGTTCATCGTCCACTCGTCGAGCACGTCGGGGTTCTTCCGGCAGGTGCCCTCGCAGGAACAGGGGGCGTCGACGAGGACGCGGTCGAACTGCTCGAACGACCCGGACTTTTCGGGGGTCCGCTCCCCGAAGGGCTTCATCGAGAAGTTGCGGGCGTCCTGATTCGACACGACGAGGTTGGTCACGCCGAGGCGCTCGGCGTTGTGGCGGAGCGCCGACAGCCGACCGAGGTTGTTGTCGTTGCCGACGAGGACGCCCTCGTCGTCCATCATGGCGGCAATCTGGGTCGTCTTCGACCCCGGCGCGGCGCAGGTGTCCCAGACGCGCTCGCCCGGTTGCGGGTCGAGTGCGATAGCCGGGAGCGCCGACACCTCCTCTTGGCCGTGGAGCCAGCCGTGGAAGTACGGCCAGTTCGTCCCCGGACTGCTGTCTTCGAGCTTCAGGATGCCGGGGTGCCAGTCGGTCGGTTCGTAGGCGACGCCCTCGTCGTCGAGCGCCTCGCGGGCGCGCGCCACCGTCGTCTTGATGGTGTTGACGCGGACGACGGAGGGAAGCGGCCGCTCGCAGGCCGCGAAAAAGGCCTCCTCGTCGTCCACGAGCGGCGCGTACCGCTGGAGCGGGTTCATGACACTCGATTCCGCGGGGGCGCGCTTGTCGGTTTCGGAGTCGTCGGGTGACGAGCTCGGAGCCGCGGGGAGGCGACGCGGGACGGTTCACGGACGCGGACCCGTCCGTCGATAGCGACGCAGTCGCCCGTCGGATTTACTTCGTCCCGGCGACCATGTTCACGTATGGCACGCATTCGCGTCCTCGCGGAGGAACTCACCGACGAACTGGAGTCGCCGACGCTGGTCGAAGGACTGCCGGGCGTCGGGTTGGTCGGCAAAATTGCGGCCGACCACCTGGTGGAGGCGTTCGACATGACCCACTACGCGGACGTGTTCTGCGAGGGCGTCCCGAAGGTTGCGGTCTACATGAAGGACGACCCGACACTCCACCCGCCGGTCAGGCTCTACGCCGACGCCGAGCGGGACCTGCTCGTCCTCCAGAGCGACATCCCCATCCGACCCGACGCGGCGACCGAACTCGCCAGCTGTCTCGGCCCGTGGTTCGAAGACCTCGACGTGCTTCCCGTGTTCCTCTCGGGCATCGCCCACGAGAAGTCCGAGGGCGTGCCCGCGCTCTACGGCGTCGGCACCGACGGCGCGACGTCGCGGCTCGAAGACGCCGGCATCGACCGTCCGACGGAGACCGGCCTCGTCTCGGGACCGACGGGCGCGCTCCTGAGCAACGCCGTCTCGGTCGGCCGCCCGGCGCTCGCGTTGGTCGTCGAGTCGGACCCGCAGTTCCCGGACCCCGAGGCGGCCCGGGTCATCATCAAACACGGTATCGAACCGCTCGTCGGCGTCGAGGTCCCCGTGGACGATCTCGTGGACAGCGCCACCGAGATACGGCAGGCGAAAGAGCAGTTGGCCCGGCGGATGCAGCAGTCCGACGAGGAGAGCACGCAGGCCCGGCCGCTCGGGATGTACCAGTAAGGCCGCTGTCGGTCGGTGACGGCGGGTATCGACCCGCGCTGCCGCCCCACGGTGAGAAGCGTTTCGGCCGGCCCGCAGTCTACACGTTTAAGCCGCGCCGGCCACTTCTCCCGCCCATGAGCGACGACCCTGCCGAGTCGGCCACGGACGCGAACGCGGAATCCGAGCCCGACGCGGCACCCGACGCAGCGGCGCAGGCGGCCGAAGACGCGGCGACGGACGCCGAGGGCGAGGCGTCGAGCGCCGAGTCGGCGGCCGAGGACCCCGACGCGACGGGCGACGGGCCGGCCGTCTCCGACCGCGTCGCCGAGTACGACGACGACCTCGCGGCCGAGGTCGCGGCGCTCGAAGCCCGCGTCGCCGACCTCGAAGCCGAGCGCGACGAGGCCGAAGCGACGGCCGAGGAACTCCAGTCCCGCCTCAAGCGCACGCAGGCGGACTTCCAGAACTACAAGAAGCGCGCGAAGAAGCGACAGGACCAGATAAAAGAGCGCGCCACCGAGGACTTCGTCGAGCGCGTCGTCACCGTCCGCGACAACCTCGTCCGCGCGCTCGACCAGGACGAGGACGCCGACATCCGCGGCGGCCTCGAATCGACGCTCAAGGAGTTCGACCGCATCCTCGAAGACGAGAACGTCGAAATCATCGCCCCCGAACCGGGGACGGACGTGGACCCCAACCGCCACGAGGTGATGATGCGCGTCGACAGCGACGAGCCCGCGGACACCGTCGCCGACGTGTTCCAGCCCGGTTACGAGATGGCCGACAAGGTCATCCGCGCCGCGCAGATCACGGTCAGTAAGGGCGAGTAGTCGCGAGCGACGCGGCTGTCTCCCCGCGGCCGGCCACGGCGGCTTGACGCGTCGCCGACCCGGGGAGGACTTTTGTTCTCACCTCGCAATCACTACGGCATGCGACTTCGTTCCCGTCGGCGGCGGCCGACCGTGCGCGTCACCCAACACGGTGACCCCGGCGACGACGACCTGCTTTTCGTCCTCGGATGGGGCAACAAGCCGGGTCACCGGAGCGTCGAGTGGCTCCTCGACCGCCTCACCTACGAGGGCTACCACGTCCACGCCGTCGAACTCCCGACGAACGGCTGGGAGTTCGAGGGCCAGTACGTGAGCCCGGTGCGGGCGTACGCGGTCGACCGCGACATCGACCTCGTCCTCAGCCACAGCACCGGCGGCCTCGTCGCCGCCCACCTCGACCTCGCGGTCCGGAACGTCTTTTTGAGCCCGTGGTGGGGGACCGCGACCGCCGGCCTCGATGGCCTGCTGCTCCCCGTCGTCAGGCGGTTGCCGACGACGCGCCCGTTCGTCCCCGCGGGCATCTCTCGTACGGACCTCGGCGAACTGAAACTCGCCGCCGAACTGGCCGACGGCCCGGACAACGCCTCGCCCGCCTTCCTCCGCATGATTCACGGCGCGCAGGAGTCGCTGCCGCCGTTCCGTCCCGACGACGTGGTCTTCGTCTCGCTGTCGGACCGGGTCGTCGACGTTCGCGCAATCGGCGACCGGACCCCCGCGTCGAACCTCGTCCCGTACGACGGCGGCCACGAGTTCTTCGCCAGCGAGGGCAGGGAGCGGACGCTCTCGGTGGTGCTCGACGCCCTCGACGGAGCGGACCCGTCGTCGCTCCGACTCGGCGGTGCGGGCGCGCCCGGCTCCGACGACTCGACCGACGGAACGGAGCGACCGCAGTCGATGGACTGAGACGCCGTCGCCATCGACATCGACTCTGCCGGACGCGACGCTGGCGACGCGGTCGGCGGTTCTACATAAATCGACCGACCTGTTTCGACGCGAGAACGCAAAATCGCAAGACAGCGTCGACCTCGGTGCGCGCCGTGTGTCGCAGTATCTAGTAACCTTTAACCGGCAAAAGACGGTATTTGCGGGCAAGATGGCGAGCAACAAGATTCTGGGTATCGACCTCGGCACCACGAACAGCGCGTTCGCGGTGATGGAGGGCGGCGACCCGGAGATTATCGTGAACGCAGAAGGCGACCGAACCACCCCCTCCGTCGTCGCGTTCACCGACGACGGTGAGCGGTTGGTCGGCAAGCCGGCGAAGAACCAGGCCATCCAGAACCCCGAGCGCACGATTCGGTCCATCAAGCGCCACATGGGCGAGGACGGCTACTCCGTCGACATCGAGGGCGAGGAGTACACGCCGGAGCAGATTTCGGCGATGATTCTCCAGAAGATCAAGCGCGACGCCGAGGACTACCTCGGCGACGAACTGAAGAAGGCCGTCATCACCGTCCCCGCGTACTTCAACGACAAGCAGCGTCAGGCGACGAAGGACGCCGGCGAAATCGCGGGTCTCGAAGTCGAGCGCATCGTCAACGAGCCGACCGCGGCCTCCATGGCCTACGGCCTCGACGACGAGTCGAACCAGACCGTGCTCGTCTACGACCTCGGCGGCGGCACCTTCGACGTGTCCGTCCTCGACCTCGGCGGCGGCGTCTACGAAGTGGTCGCCACGAACGGGGACAACGACCTCGGCGGCGACGACTGGGACGAGGCCATCATCGACTGGCTCGCCACCGAGTTCAAGAACGACCACGGCATCGACCTCCGCGAGGACCGACAGGCCCTCCAGCGCCTCAAGGACGCGGCAGAGGAGGCAAAAATCGAGCTCTCCTCGCGCAAGGAGACGACCATCAACCTCCCGTTCATCACGGCGACCGACTCCGGGCCGGTCCACCTCGAATACGACCTGACCCGCGCGAAGTTCGAGTCGCTCACCGCTGACCTCATCGACCGGACGGTCGAGCCGACCGAGCAGGCGCTCGAAGACGCCGGCTACGACAAGGGCGACATCGACGACGTCATCCTCGTCGGCGGCTCCACCCGGATGCCGCAGGTCCTCGACAAGGTCGAAGAGCTGCTCGGCTCCGAGCCGAAGAAGTCCGTCAACCCCGACGAGGCCGTCGCGCTCGGCGCGGCCATCCAGGGCGGCGTTCTCGGCGGCGAGGTCGACGACATCGTCCTCCTCGACGTGACGCCGCTGTCGCTCGGTATCGAGGTCAAAGGCGGCCTCTTCGAGCGCCTCATCGAGAAGAACACGACGATTCCGACCGAGGAGTCGAAGATATTCACCACCGCGGCCGACAACCAGACGACGGTGCAGGTCCGCGTCTTCCAGGGCGAACGCGAGATGGCCGAGGACAACGAGCTCCTCGGCGAGTTCACGCTCTCCGGCATCCCGCCGGCCCCCGCGGGCACTCCGCAGATCGAAGTCGGCTTCAACATCGACGAGAACGGCATCGTCAACGTCTCGGCCGAGGACAAGGGCTCCGGCAACGCCGAGTCCATCACCATCGAGGGCGGTGCGGGCCTCTCCGACGACGAGATCGACCGCATGCAGCAGGAGGCCGAACAGCACGCCGAAGAGGACAAAGAGCGCCGCCGCGCCGTCGAGGCCCGCAACGAGGCCGAGGGCGCGGTCCAGCGCGCCGAGACGCTCCTCGAAGAGAACGAAGAGAACGTCGACGACGAACTCCGCGCCGACATCGAGGCGGCCATCGAGGACGTCGAAGCGGTCCTCGAAGACGACGACGCCTCCACGGACGAACTCGAAGACGTGACCGAGGACCTCTCGAAGGAACTGCAGGAAATCGGCAAGCGCATGTACCAACAGCAGGCGCAGGCCGGCGGTGCCGGCGGCGCTGGCGCTGGTGCGGGCGCGGCCGGCGGCCCCGGCGGTGCGGACCCCGAGGACTTCGTCGACGCCGACGCGGACTTCGACGAGGAAGACGAGGACAACTAACGCTAACCACCTGACCGACTCTCGGGTCGCCGAGAGACCCGACGCCGGCGGTCGAATCCGGTCGGAATCCCGGATTTGACGCCGCTCGCGCTCGCCGCGATACGAGAGACGGACTTTTCAAATACCTTCACCGGCTACAAGAGAGCAACTGATGAGCGAGGACTTCTACGACGTACTCGGGGTCTCGCGGGACGCCTCGAAAGACGAGATCAAGAACGCGTACCGCAAGAAGGCCGCGAAGTACCACCCCGACGTTTCCGACGAGGACGACGCCGAGGAGAAGTTCAAGAAGGTCCAGAAGGCAAAGGAGGTGCTCACGGACGACGAGAAGCGGCAGATGTACGACCAAGTCGGCCACGAGCGCTTCCAGCAGTCCCAGAAACGCGGCGGCGGTGGCGGCGGCCGCGGGGGAGGCAATCCCTTCGGCGGCGGCGGCAACCCCTTCGGCGGGATGGGCGGCGGCGGTGGCGGCTTCGAGGACATCTTCAACAACCTCTTCAACGGCGGCGCGGGCGGCCAACAGCGCAACCGTCCCCAGCAGGGTCGCGACGTGGCCCAGCGCATCTCCATCGACCTCGAAGACGCCTACCACGGCGTCGAGCGCGACGTGACGATTCGCCGCCGCGAGGTCTGTCCCGAGTGCGACGGCGAGGGCCACCCCGAGGACGCCGACGTGAACACCTGTTCGGAGTGTAACGGCTCGGGCCAGCAGACGACGGTCCAGCAGACGCCCTTCGGCCGCGTCCAGCAGACGACGACCTGTCGCGCCTGCGGCGGCGAGGGCGAGACCTACAGCGAGGACTGCTCGGAGTGTCGCGGCAGCGGGCGCGTCCGCCGCACTCGCGACGTGACCATCACTATCCCCGCCGGCTTCCGCGACGGCCAGCGCCTCCGCTACCGCGGCGAGGGCGAACCCGGCGAGAACGGCGGCCCCAACGGCGACCTGTTCGTCGAGGTCAACGTCCGCGACCACGAGGAGTTCGAGCGGGACGGCGACGACCTCCGCTACACCCACCCCATCTCCTTCCCGCAGGCCGTCTTCGGCGCGACCGTCGAGGTGCCGACGCTCGACGGCGAGGAGGAACTGAAGGTGCCCGCGGGCACCCAAAGCGGGTCGACGTTCACCGTCTCCGGCGCGGGGATGCCCCACCTCGACGGTCGGGGTCACGGCGACCTGCACGTCGAGGTCCACGTCGTCACGCCCGAGGACCTCAACAAGGAACAGCGCGAGGCGCTCAAGGAGTTCGCCGAGGCCGGCGGCGAGGAGGTCAAAGAGGGCCTCTTCCAGAAGCTGAAGAACTCGCTGTAACGGGTTTCCGGCACCACCACGCTCTCTTGTCCGGCGGCCGTCAGTTCAGGCGATGTCCTACACGAAAGCGAACTACGAGGACGTAGACGCGGTCGGCGGCGGCCTCCATTTCCTGCGAGACGAACTCGACTGCGTCGAACTCGGCTTCAGCGTGTTAGAGACCGACCCCGACTGGTCCGGCAAGCCGCACGACCACGCCGAACAGGGCCACGAAGAAGTGTACTTCCTCGTCTCCGGCGGGGCGACGCTCGTCGTCGAAGACAAGAAAGTCGACCTCGAACCCGGCGACGCAGTACGCGTCTCGCCCGAGGACACCCGCGAACTCCGAAACGGTCCCGAAGAGAGCACGTTCGTCATCGCGGGCGCGCCCTGAGCGACGGAGCCGAGACTCAGACGTCGACGCCCGCCCCGCCGCGTTCTCGGACCGCGAGAGCGCCTCGGGGCCTTTTTTCGCGCCGACTCCCTACGACCGGCCATGGACGTTATCGGCGACCTCATGGCCCGCGACCGGCGGAGCGACCGACTCGCCCTCCGGGTCGACGGCCCCGGCCGGACCTACACGTACCACGACCTCATCACGACCTCGTACAAGGCCGGGAACGTCCTCCGCTACCTCGGCGTCCGCAAGGGCGCTCGCGTCGCGGTCGACCCGGTCTCGCTCCCCGAACCGCTGTTGACGTTCCTCGGGGCGGCCCAACTCGGCGCGGTGACCGCGTTCGACCCGGCGGTCGAGGCGCGAGCGACCGTCGTCGCCGTCGACCGCGAGACGGAGTTCGCCGACCTGCCGCCGGGGCAGAAACTCGCCGTGTTCGGTGGCCCGCCGAGTTCGCCCGCGACGACGCACTGGGAACAGGAGGTCTGGAGCGAGAACCCGGCGGTCCACCCGGAAGTCGTCGCGCCCGACGACCCGGCGCTCGTCGCCGACGACCGCGAGTTCACCCACGGCGACCTGCTGGACGCGGCCCGACGGGTGGCCGCCGACTTCGACCTCGGCGAGGACGACACGGTCGCGGTCAGGTCGTCGCTCAGCCACCCGGGAACCGTCGTCGCCGGCGTGCTCGCCCCGCTTCTCGCCGGCGGGACGATTCGAATCCCCGCGGGCGACGAGGCCGTCGAAGCGGCGCTCGCAGTCGGCGACGGGGTTCCCGAAGCGGTCGCCCTCGCGCCGGACGACGCGTACTGACGACGACGCGTGGGGTGGAGAGAAACCACCGAAGACTCCAACTATTAATTCATATTTGAGATTGAATTCTACCTCGGTGTTAAATTCAGGATTTCCACCGCTATATTCATATTCTGGCTGTATCGTTAGTGCAAACACGTTACATGTCACAGTCTAGCATTGTGTCTCTGTGGAACCGGTATCGGTCGGTCGGCATCGTCTACCGAATCGGGGTCGCGTTCGTCCTCGGGTCGCTCGTCGGCCTCGTCGTCGGTGAGCCGGCGACGGCCCTGAAACCGGTCGGCGACCTGTTCGTCCGACTGCTGAAGATGCTCATCGTTCCCATCGTGGTGTTCACGCTCCTGATGGGCGTTCGGCAGCTCTCGCCGTCGTCGCTCGGCCGCGTCGGTGCGCAGGTAGTCGGGCTGTACGCGCTCACGTCCGCGTTTGCGGTCGCCATCGGACTCGGCGTGAGCAACCTCGTGTCCCCCGGCTCTCGCGGGCTCGAAGAGCTGCTCGCCGGCGCTGAAGCCCAGAGTGCGGAGGCCCCGAACGCGGTCGAGGTCGTCCTCAACATCGTCCCGACGAACCCCGTCGGTGCGATGGCCGAGGGCAGCGTGCTCCCGACCATCTTCTTCGTCGTCGTGTTCGGTCTCGGCCTCACGCTGGCGTGGGAAGAGACGGACGACGAGCAGGTCAAACGCGGCATCGAGGCGTTCTTCGACCTCGCCGACGCGGGCGCAGAAGCGATGTACAAGGTCGTCTGGGGGGCGATGGAGTTCGGCGTCCTCGGCGTCTTCGCGCTCATGGCGAACGTCTTCGGCACCGCCGGCGTCGACGCTATCCTGCCCTTCGCGCTCCTCATCGGAACGATGCTCCTCGCGGCCGTCGTCCACATCGGGGTCGTCTACCTCGGCACGTTCGTCGTCGGGGTCGCGGGTCGGTCGCCGGTCGCGTTCCTCTCCGGCGCGCGCGACGCGATGGTGACCGCGCTGAGCATCCGGTCGTCGTCCGGAACGCTCCCGGTGACGATGTCCGACGCGGACGACAACCTCGGCATCGAAGAACGCATCTACGGCTTCACCCTTCCGCTCGGTGCGACCATCAACATGGACGGCACGGCGATGTATCAGGGCGTCGCGGCCATCTTCGCGGCGAACATCGTCGGCGTGAACCTCTCTCTGGCCGACCAGTTCGCGGTCGTCGCGGTCGCCGTGCTGGCGAGCATCGGGACTGCCGGCGTCCCCGGGTCGGGGCTCATCATGCTCACGCTCGTCTTGACGCAGTTGGGACTCCCGCTGGAAATCGTCGGTCTCGTCGCCGGCGTCGACCCCATCCTCGACCGCATCCGGACGATGGTGAACGTGACCGGCGACCTCGCGGTGACGACCGTCGTTGCCACGTGGAACGACGCGGTCGACTTCACCGCCGACGCGTGGAACGACGGTGTCGGCGCGGCGCTGTCCGACTGAACGAAGGCGGAAAAAACCGCTTCAGGACGCGTTTTCTATCTTTTCGAGCGACTCGGGGTTCTCGATACTGCTCATGTCGCCGAGGTCCTCGCCCGCGTAAATCGAGGCGATGGCGCGGCGGATGATTTTGCCCGACTGCGTCTTCGGGAACTCGTCGACGAACAGGATTTCGCGCGGGCGGAACGGCTTGCCCAACTCGTCGCCGACGACGCCGCGAAGCTCCTCGCGGAGGTCGTCGCGCTCCTCGACGCCGTCTTCGAGGACGACGTAGGCGACGACGGCGGTCCCGGTGGTGTCGTCGGGGACGCCGACGGCGGCGGCCTGATTCACCGCGTCGTGTTCGATGAGCGCGCCTTCGACCTCGGCGGGGCCGACCTTGCGGCCGGCCACGTTGAGGGCGTCGTCGGCGCGGCCGTGGAGGAACCAGAAGCCGTCTTCGTCCTTCTGCGCCCAGTCGCCGTGGTCCCAGAGGTCGTCCCACGACGACCAGTAGGTGTCGAGGTAGCGCTCGTCGCCCTCCCAGAGGCTCTTGGTCATCGACGGGCAGGAGTCGCGGGCGACGAGGAAGCCCCGTTCGTGGGTGTCGGCGATGGACGCGCCCGAGGAGTCCACGATGTCGATGTCCATCCCGAGGCCGGGGCCGCCGAGCGAGCAGGGCTTGAGCGGTTGGGTCGGCATCGGCATGAGGAAACAGCCGCAGATTTCGGTGCCGCCGGAGATGTTGATGATGGGGGCTTCGCCGCCGCCGACGCGCTCGTAGAACCACATCCACGACTCGGGGTCCCACGGCTCGCCGGTCGACCCGAGCAGGCGGAGGCTCGACAGGTCGTGTTTCTCGACCTCCTCGTCGCCGTACTTCCGCAGGGCGCGGATGGCCGTCGGCGAGATGCCGAAGGTGGTGATTCGGTGGCGCTCTATCATGTCCCAGAAGCGGTCCGGGTTCGGGTAGTCGGGCGCGCCCTCGTACATGAAGACCGTGCCGGCGAAGGTGTGGTTCCCGATGAGCGTCCACGGCCCCATCATCCAGCCGATGTCGGAGACCCAGAAGAAGCGGTCTTCGGGCTTCTGGTCGAAGCCGAAGTGAATCTCCTTGGCGGTCTGCATCTGGACGCCCGCGTGGGTGTGGACGATGCCTTTCGGCTTGCCGGTCGTCCCCGAGGAGTACAGGAGCATCGACTCGGCGTCCGACGGCAGGCGCTTGGTTTCGTACGCCGCGTCGGCCTCGCCGACGGTGTCGTCCCACCACTCGTCGCGGCCCTCGGTCCACGGCACGTCGGCGTCGCTACCCCCGCTCTCGTCCCCGAACCGCCGGTAGACGACGACGTTCTCGACACAGCCCGCTTCGTCCATCGCCTCGTCGGCGGTCGGTTTCAGTCGGACCTCCGAGCCGCGGCGGTAGAAGCCGTCGGCGGTGAAAAGCACCGAGCACTCGGGGTCTTCGAGGCGGGTCGCGGTGGCGTCGACGCCGAACCCGGAGAAGATGGGGACGGCTATCGCGCCGACCTTGAAACAGCCGTAGAGGATGGAGATGACTTCGGGGACCATCGGCATGTAGAGGCCGACGGTGTCGCCGGTCTCGACGCCGTACGATTCGAGGACGTTGGCGACGCGGTTGGCCTCGCGGTAGAGGTCGTGGTAGGTCCGCTGGACGACCTCGCCGTCTTCGCCCTCCCAGATGCAGGCGACGCGGTTCCGGTTCCCGGAGTCGACCGCGGCGTGGCGGTCGAGGGTGTTGTGGGCGACGTTGATTTCGCCGCCGGGGTACCAGCGGGAGAACTGCGGCCCCTCCGAGTCGTCGCGGACGGCGTCGTACTCCTCGTAGAAGTCGATATCGAGGTAGTCGACGAGTTCGTCCCAGAACCACTCGACGCCCGAGGCACCGACGCCCGGGACCTCGGTCGTCGTCCGCTCGATGAGTTCGTCGTAGTCCTCGATGTCGTGTTCCCGCATGAATCGGGTGACGTTGGCGTCCTCGACGAACGCCGGGTCCGGTTCGTGTACCACGGTGTCGGTGTCGGGTACGTCCATGAATCGAGGTACCGCGACCGCGACCATGAATCTTTAGTGTTCTTTCGTTGAGTTCGCCGGACGCGGCGGGAATCGTCGTACCGGCCCGAGTCGTTTTTGTCGGCCGGTGTGCTACGAGTAAGCATGTACGTCCGAGACGCGAAGAACCGAGACGAGGTCTGGTTGCTCGACTCGCTGGAGGAACTCGGACTCGACGACGGCTCCTTCCGGTCCCGCGATTACGTCATCGCGCTCGACGAGGAGTCCGGCGAGAAGGCGGGGTTCGGGCGAATCCGGGTCCACAAGACCGACGAGCCGTTCTGCGAGGTCACCTGCGTCGGCGTTTCGGAGCGGTGGCGCGGACAGGGCGTCGGCGCGCACGTCGTCGAGCGACTGGTCGACCGCGCCGCGGCCGAGGAGTTCGAGACGGTTTACGGCTTCACCTCGGACCACGGCTACTGCGCGCAGTTCGGCTTCGAGGCGGTCGACGCCGAGGACCTCCCGGCGGGACCGCGTCGGCGACTCGACCGGGTCAGAGAGGTCGACGGCGACGCCATCGCGCTCCGACTCGACCGCGAGGCGTTCTCGATGCCCGAGCGCCTCCGCGAGCGGTTCAAAGTCGCCGCGCCCGCGAGCGTCGGGGACGCCGAGCCGGAGCTGACCGCCGAGGACTTCGGCTACGACGAGGAGACGCCGACGAAGTACTCCACGAACCTGCGGCGCTGAATCTCCGGCACCGAGCCGGGACCGAGTCAGGTCCGGTCGTCGAGGAAGTCGGTGCTGAAGACGATCCAGGTCAGCACGCTACAGAACAGAATCGGCGGGAGGATGGCGAACCCCCAGAGGGGTTCGAGCCCCTGCAGGAGGATGAGCACCACGTCGGCCAGTCCGAGCGCGAGGAACGGCGCGGTCGCCAGCGCGGCGCGCTTTCGGTTCTTGCCGCCCGTGTCCTCCGGGAGCGGGCCGGGCGAGGCGTCGCCGGCCGAGGCGTCCGAGGTCGAGGTCGACGAGGGCGCGTCCATGCGGTTTCGTCGGGGCCGGACGAGCAAAAACGGTCCGCCTTTCGGTCGGAGTTCCCCGGCCGATACGCCTTCGCCGCCAGCGTCGGTAGCCGCCGTCCTATCGGGCGTTTTCGACGCGCGAGGCGTACTCGACGAGCGCGAACAGCGCGCCGAGGATGACGGCCGAGAACACCATCCCGTAGAGGCTGAACGCGAGCGGGGTCGTCGGCAGCGAGAGGAGGCCGAACAGCGATATCTCGGCGGCGACCTGGCCGCCGTTCTCGCCGATGAAGACGCCGAGGATGCCGGAGATGGCCACGACGCTCGCGCCGACGAGGAGCAGGATTCGTCGTCCGCCGGATGTGTCGTTCACGACGCCGCGTTAGGGCCGAGCCGTATAGTCGCTTGCGGGACGACGCGACGGGCGAACGACCCCGTAATCTCGCCCGTGTCGGTCCGTGTCCGTCGGCCGACACGACAGTCTCGGGGAGCCGAACGAACTAAGCCGCCCCACGCGAATGAGCGCCCAATGCCCGAAGCACTCGTCGAACGCGCCCGCGAAGCGCTCGACAACGCCTACGTTCCCTACTCGGAGTACACCGTCGGAGCGGCGCTCAGGACCGCCGACGGCGAGGTCTACGTCGGCTGCAACATCGAGAACGCGAACTACTCGAACAGCCTCCACGCCGAGGAGGTCGCCGTCGCGGAGGCGGTAAAGAACGGCCACACGGAGTTCGACCGCCTCGTCGTCACCTCGGGCGCACGCGACGGCGTGACGCCCTGCGGGATGTGCCGCCAGACCCTCGCGGAGTTCTGCGACGAGGACCTCCCGGTCGTCTGCGACCTCGGCGGCGACGACGTCGCCGAGTACGCGCTCGGCGAACTCCTCCCGAACACCATCTCGCTGGACACGCTGGAGGCCGCCGCGGCGAAGCGCGACGCCGACGCCGAGCCCGACGAATAACGTGTCCCTCGCCGTCGGCCGCGGAACCGCCGCCCTCGCGCTCGCCCTTCTCGTGGTACTCTCTGGGTGCACGTCTCTGTCGCCCGCTCCACCCGTCGTAGACGCGGCCCTCGGAGCTCCGGCCGACGCGACCGACGGCGACGACGGAGCCGTCTCGGCCGTCCGCGGCGGAACCGGCTCCGCGGCGATGCCGGAGACGCGACCCGCGGACAACCCGTGGCGTCGCGCGCCCATCGTCGTCGGCATCGACGCGCCCGCGGACGGCCGCGACTACGCCTCGCTCGTCGAATCGGCGGTCGACTACTGGCGAGCGAACGCGTCGGCGACCGCCTACGACCCGGCGTTCGTCGTGGTGCCGAACGCCTCGGCCCCGGACGTGACCGTCTCGGTCGTCGAGCGAATCGACGCCTGCGGCGACTACGACGGCACCGACGCGGTCGGCTGTGCGCCCCTCTTGGACGGCGACGACCCGACCGCGCCCAGCGAACCGGTGTCGGTGGTCGTCGCCGCCGGCTACGACGACCGGACGACCAAGACGGTCCTGCGCCACGAGTTCGGCCACCTGCTCGGGCTGACCCACGACGACGCCGGCGACTTCGCCGTGCTGTCCGAGCGCATCGAGACGACGCGACTGCCCGAACCGGACGCCGCCGACCGGGAGACGCCCTTCCGCGAGCGGACCGTCGCGGTTCACGTCGACCTCTCGAACGTCTCGCCCGACGACCGGGCGACCTACGAGGCGGAACTCGACCACGCGCTGTCGTACTACGAGGCCGGGGGCGACGGCGTCGCGCCCGCGAACCTCTCGTTCGAGCGCGTTTCCGACCCCGCGATGGCGGACGTGACGCTCTCGGTGTCGGCGTTCGGCGACGGCGACTCGGGCGTGCGCTGGCGGCGGACCGGTGTCGACGCCGACGACGACGAGGCGCTGGAGTGGTACACCGGCGGTGACCTCGTCGTCGACGCCGACCTCGACCCGTCGCTCGTCGACTGGTACGTCGGCGCGGGACTCGGCTACCTGCTGGCGGCCGACGAGCGCGCCGACCTCCCGCCGCCGTTCCGCGACGGCGACCTCTCCGACGACCCGGCGTGGCGCGGGGTCGCGGGCGAGGCGACGGTCGACGCGGCGGTCGAGAGACCGACAGGGAACGCGACGACGCCTCCGGAGAACGCAAGAATTTCCACCGCTGGCCCGCGAGTAGAGCCATGAACGATAGCGAGGACCCGAACGACGAGGTTCAGTACCACCTCGAAGTCGGTCCCGAGGACCTCGCCGACGCGGTGTTGCTCCCCGGAAATCCCGAGCGCGTGGACAAGGTGACGGCGCTGTGGGACGACCACGAGGAGAAGGCCTACCACCGGGAGTACCGGACTGCGACCGGGAACTACGACGGAACGCCGATTTCGGTCACCTCGACGGGTATCGGCAGCCCCTCGGCGGCCATCGCGGTCGAGGAACTCGCCCGCGTCGGCGCGGACACCTTCATCCGCGTCGGCTCCTGCGGCGCGATTCAGCCCGAGATGGACGTGGGCGACCTCGTCATCACCTCGGGCGCGGTCCGACAGGAGGGCACCTCCAAGGAGTACGTCCGCGAGGACTACCCCGCTGTCGCCGACCACGAGGTCGTCTCGGCGCTCGTCGCGGCCGCGGAACGCCTCGGCTACGACTACCACGTCGGCCTCACGATGAGCGCCGACTCCTTCTACGCGGGACAGGGACGCCCCGGCTTCGAGGGCTTCCGCGCCGCCGGCTCCGACTCGCTGGTCGAGGAACTCCGCGAGGCGAACGTGAAGAACATCGAGATGGAGGCCGCGGCGCTTCTGACCATCGCCAACGTCTACGGTCTCCGCGCGGGGGCCGTCTGCTCGGTCTACGCGAACCGAGTCACGGGCGAGTTCCGCACCGAAGGCGAGTCGCGCGCGGCGGAGACCGCCAGTCTCGCGGTCCACCTCCTCGCCAAGATGGACGCGGTCAAGCGAGACGCGGGCGTCGACCGCTGGCACGCGGGTCTCAGCCTCGATTAATCCGACAACCGTCGAACCCGTATTTCGACGCCCTGGGGCCGTGGAGGCCAAAATTACCACAGTCGTGGAGACGGTTTCAAAGCCCCTTTATCGGATGACTGCACAGACGACGACATGAGCACGCAGGTCGTCGTTCTCGGCTCGGGGTACGCCGGGGCCGGCGCGGTCAAAACCCTCGAAGAAGAGCTCGGTCACGACGCACAACTCACGTGGGTCGCCGAACACGACTACCACCTCGTCCTCCACGAGGTCCACCGCTGTATCCGCGACCCGAGCGTCGAGTCCAGCATCGCCATCCCCGTCGACGATGTCAAGGAGGACTCGACCGACTTCGTCAAGGGCCGCGCGACCGACGTGAACGTCGACGACCGGGTCGTCGAACTCGAAGGCGGCGACACCGTCGACTACGACTATCTGCTGGTCGCCATCGGCTCTTCGACCGCCTTCTTCGGCATCGAGGGCCTCGAGGAGTTCGCCCACCAGCTCAAGGGTCTCGACGACGCCCGCGAGATTCACCAGGACATCAAGGAGGCAGCCGCCGACGCCTCCCGCGACGACCCCGCGCAGGTCGTCATCGGCGGCGCGGGCCTCTCGGGCATCCAGACGGCCGCCGAGGTCGCCGAGTACCGCGACACGAACCGCGCGCCCATCGACATCAAACTGGTCGAGGGGATGGACGAAATCTTCCCCGGCAACGACCCCGAACTGCAGGGCGCGCTCCGGCGTCGCGTCGAAGACCTCGACATCGACATCCTCACCGGCGACTTCATCTCGAAGGTCGACGAGGAGACCGTCTTCATCGGCGGCGGCGAGGACGAAGCGCCCGAGGAACTCGCCTACGACGTGCTCGTCTGGACCGGCGGCATCACCGGCCAGCCCGAGGCGTCCGACGTCGAACTCGAACAGGACGAGCGCTCCCACCGCTTCTTCGCCGAGGAGGACTTCCAGACCAGTAACGACCGCGTCTTCGCGGTCGGCGACTGCGCCCTCGTCGAGCAGGGTCCCGACAGCGTCGCGCCGCCGACGGCGCAGGCCGCCTGGGACGCCGCGGACGTGGCCGGCGAGAACATCGCCCGCGCCATCGCCGGCAAGCCGCTCAAGCGCTGGACGTTCACCGACAAGGGGACGGTCATCTCCATCGGTCACGACGCCGTCGCCCACGGCGTGAAGTTCCCCGTCTTCGGCGAGTTCCCCGTCAACGTCTTCGGCGGCCCGCTCGCGCGGACGCTGAAGAAGGGCATCGCCGCGAACTGGATTGCGGACGTGACGTCGCCGAAGCGCGCGCTCTCCGCCTGGAACGACCTGTAACTCGGTCGCCGCGCCCGGCCGCCGGGTGACGCGACGCCCGACGCTCGCCGACTCGGTTTCGATTTCTCCGACGCCGCAATCCCCGAGTGTCGATGGCGCTCACGGAGTAAGGAACTCAACAGTGACCCCTCGTTCTGATTCGTGTGAGAAAATACGTGCTGCCGCGCAGCGGTGGTCTCTCGATGCCTCGGTGTCCTCAGAAGGGGGACGACTCAGCGGTTCGGAGATTCTCGGAGAGCCGAACCAGGGCCGTTCCAAGGAGAACGACCGCGACTCCGGTCAGTGCGACCACTGCCATCGTTTCGGGGTCTCCACCGGCCATCAAAGCGAGCGACGCCGCCCCGATAAGCAGGGTTACGGTGAAGAGAAACGCTGTCACGTCGGCGTTCAGCTCCTCCCACGTTGATGGGATGCCGAACGCGCTCTGCTGATTGTACGCCATGGGGGTACTGGTTCCTCGATTCAGATAAAACTGTTCTCAATTCTACATTAAAACTTGACATTATTGCGGTCCGAGCCCCACTGTTCGGGTTGGCCGGCGTCCGAACGCCGGACCCGTCGGTCGGAGCGCGCGGAGAGTGCCCGGAAAAAGACGAAGAGAGGAGCGTGGTTAGTGCTGGGGCTCGCCGACGGGTGCCTTCATGTCGTCGATGCGGAGGATGAGGATGTTGCTCGTGTCGTCCTTGCCGTCGAGCGTGCCGTCGATGACGAGCTTCGAGAGGGGCGTCGGACCGACGCGAATCTTGTCACCCTCGTGGAACTCACGGACCGAGCCCTGAACGTGAATCTCGGCGCGGCACAGCTCGGGGTGGTGGACGCTGGAGAGGTCGATTTCGTCCACGTTGACGCCTTCGACTTCCTCGTCGTTGTGGAACAGGGGGACGAACGCGGGCTCGTCCATCTTGTCCACGTCGAGCGCCTCGTAGGCGTTCGCGGTCGGCTTGTAGCCGCCCTTCGGACCGGGTACGCCCTCGACCAACTGGAGCGCCTTCAGGCTCTGCATCTGGTTTCGGATGGTGCCGGGGTTTCGGTTGACTTCGGTCGCGATATCCTCACCCTTCACGGCGTCCTCGGAGTCCCGATAGAGGTTGATGAGGGCGGTCAAGATAGTTTTCTGACTCGAAGTGAGCTCGATTGATGACATGGAGAGTGGTTCGCTACATACGTCCTTAAATCCGATGGATGACGCCTCGAATCTGCCGTTCGTCTACTTTGTAACCGCGGGACACTCATGAATGTTCATTTTGAACCCTAATTCGGCCTCGATGCTGTCGATAGCACTATACGGCTCACGAGAGTTTGGTAGCACATGAATGGGAAACGAGTCCTCGTCACCGGCGGTGCCGGCTTCATCGGCTCGAACCTCGCGAACCATCTCGCGGCGGAAAACGAGGTCGTCGCGGTCGACGACCTCTACCTCGGAACGCCCGATAACCTCGACGACGCGGTCGAATTCCACGACGCGAGCGTCCTCGACGACGACCTCCCGACCGAGGGCGTCGACGTGGTGTTTCACCTGGCGGCGCTGTCGTCGTACAAGATGCACGAAGAGAACCCGACGAAAGGCGCGCGCGTCAACGTCGAAGGCTTCGTGAACACGGTCGAACAGGCCCGAAACGACGGCTGCGACACCGTCGTCTACGCCTCCACCTCCTCGATTTACGGCTCTCGGACGGAGCCCTCGCCGGAGGACATGCCGGTCGAAGCGCGCACGGGTTACGAGGCGTCGAAACTCGCCCGCGAGCGCTACGCGGAGTACTTCCACCACCACTACGACATGCGGACGGCCGGGCTCCGGTTCTTCTCGGTGTATCAGGGCTTCGGCGGCGCGGAAGCACACAAAGGCGAGTTCGCCAACACGGTCGCGCAGTTCGCCGACCAGATTGCCAACGGCGAGTCGCCGGAGCTGTTCGGCGACGGCACTCAGACGCGCGACTTCACGCACGTCGACGACATCGTCCGCGGCATCGAACTCGCCGCCGACCACCGACTCCAGGGTATCTACAACCTCGGGACTGCCGAGAGCTACTCGTTCAACGAGATGGTCGGGATGATAAACGAGACCCTCGGAACCGACGTCGACCCGGTTTACATCGAAAACCCCCTCGACGTGTACGTCCACGACACGATGGCCGACTGCACGAAGATACGCGAAGAGACCGGCTGGGAGCCCCAGATTTCCTTCGAGGAGGGCGTCCGACGCGTCTGCGAACCGTACCTCGACGAGTAGCGCCTCGTTCGGTCTCCGGACGCTCGTCTCCCTTTCAGTCGGTCACGACGGCCCCGACCGACTCCGCTGTTCGAAGTTCACAGTCACGACGACGTCCTCTCCAGTCGCCTCGCGTATTCGGTCTCCGATTCGCGACGACAACTCCGGGTACTGACGACCGACCGGGTGTTGGACCGCGACCGTCACCCGTCGCGGGCCGTCGTCGAGCCCGGCGGTTCCGAACTCGACGCCGACCGACAGCAGTTCGAGCGAGTCGTACTCCGAGTCGTCGAGGACGGTTTGGACGCCCCCGGTCGCACGGTTCTCGAACGCGATTTGCGAGGCGAGAAGCGACCCCGGGCCGAGCACGGTGAGCCCGAGGAGGACGAGCGCCACCCACGTCGCTCTGGTCCCGAAGAACGAGCGAAGCCGCCGTCTCGTCGACCCCGGCGAGTCCCAGTAACTCGGCCGGTATCCGAGGTACCAGAGCGCGAGCGTCCCCGCGAGGACGATGCTCGCCACGTTGACCGCGAGGAGCGTGAGCGCGCCGACGGCGACCGCCGGAATCGCCCAGGCGACGCCGATACCGACGGCCGCGGCCGCGGGGACGGTCGCGGCCGCGACCGCGACGCCGACGATTGAGACGGGGAGTTCAGTCGCCAAGCCGACGCCTCCGGCCGCGCCCGCACAGAGCGCGACGACGAGCGTCAACAGCCCCGGCGACGACCGACTGGCAATCTGCTGGACCGTGGTCACGTTCAGCGCCGACGGCACGAACTGCGCCGTCTTGAGTCCCCATCCCAGCGCCGCGGCGGCGACGATGGCCACGGCGAGGCCGACGACCGTCGAGCGAACCCCGCCCGTGAACATGTCGTCCTCGCCGAGCGCCGCGCCGACGCTGGCCATGAGCGCCGCGCCGATCTGCGGGGCGATGACCATCGACCCGACGACGAGCGCGGGCGAGTCGAGCAACAGCCCCGCCGTGGCGACGAGCGCGCTCAGCACCGTCATCCCGTAGTACGCCGTCGGCTGGGGGTTGAGGTCGTGCGCCTTCGTCAGAATCTCCTCGTTCGAGACGCGCTCTTCTTCCTCGTCGCCCTCGACGTACCGCTCGACGAGTCGGTCGTAGTGCGGCGTCGTCGCCGACTCGATGTTACCGATGACGAGGTAGCGTTCCTCGAACCCCGCCTCGGAGAGCGTCTCTCTGATTCTGTCGACCGCCTCCGTCGGCAGCGGGAACTCGATAAGGTACGAGCGAGCGTCGGCGTCGGACTCGCCGACCGGGAGGACGACCGGGTCGACGTCCTCGCCTCGGAGCGCATCGACGACCGCGTCGAGTTCCCCCGCCTCGACGCGAATCTGCAAGTGCCGCATGGCACTCGATACGACGCGGTCGCGGAAAAGCGAGACGGGCCTTGCGACCGGCCGGAGCCCATTTCGCCACGCGGCGACCTCCCAGAAGGCGACGGGCGGCATTATCGATAAGGGTGTTTTTCCGATGCCACTAAACGCCCCGAACGAGTGGGTGAACTATGGAACGGAACGTCAGGATTCTCGGTGCACCGACGGACTACGGTGCCAATCGACGCGGGGTGGACATGGGGCCCTCCGCGATTCGATACGCCGGACTCGCGGGGCAACTCGAGTCCGCCGGCGTCTCGCCGACGGACGCGGGCGACCTCGCGGTCCCGCACCACGCGACGCGGGACGCGGACGCCGGGCCGGCGAACGCGAAACACGTCCAGGAGGTCGAAGAAGTGACGACGAGCCTCGCAGACGCCGTCTCGACCGCGCTCGCGGAGGAGACGACCCCGCTCGCGCTCGGCGGCGACCACTCCATCGCCATCGGCTCGCTGGTCGGGAGCGCCCGCGACGCCGACATCGGCGTCATCTGGTTCGACGCCCACGGCGACTTCAACACGCCGAGCACCTCACCGTCCGGAAACGTCCACGGTATGCCGCTGGCCGCCGCGCTCGGCATCGGCGACTTCGAGGGCGCCGAGTGGGCGAACGCCGCCGGTCTCGAAGCGGAGAACGTCGCCATCGTCGGCCTGCGCTCCGTCGACGGCCCGGAGGCCGAGGCGATTCGCGACACCGACGTCACGGTCTACACGATGTCGGACATCGACGAGCGCGGCATCACCGACGTGACGAACGACGCCCTCGACGTGGCGACCGACGGCACCGACGGCGTCCACATCAGCCTCGACCTCGACTGGCTCGACCCCCGCGAGGCCCCCGGGGTCGGGACGCCCGTCCGCGGCGGCGTGACCTACCGCGAGGCCCACGCGGCGATGGAGCTCGTCGCCCGCTCGGAGGCCATGCGCTCGTTCGAACTCGTGGAGGTCAACCCCATCCTCGACGAGCACAACGAGACCGCGACGCTCGCGACCGAACTCGCCGCAAGCGCCTTCGGCAAGCGCATCCTCTGATGTCGACGCCGAGAGAAGCCCCCGCTCCGCACGACCTGGCCGCCGGCGTCGTCGTCCTACAGGAGAACTCGGTGCTCGCGGTCTACGAGAAGGATCGCTGGGGGCTGCCGAAAGGCGGCTCCGAACCCGGCGAGTTCTTCTTCGAGACCGCCGCCCGCGAGGCCGCAGAGGAGACCGGCGTCGAAGTCGAAATCCAGTCGCTGGCCTTCACGAGCGAGATTCGCGCGCCAGACCACCGCATCTATCTCCAGCGGTTCTATCACGCGACGCCCGTCGCCGACGACCCGACCCCGTCGCCGAGCGACCCCGACGACGAAATCGAGGCCGCGAAGTTCCTCCCGCTCACCGCGCTCGGGTCGACGCTCACCTACCGGCCGCGGGTCGAACCGCTCCGCGACTGGCTCCGGGACCGCAAGCCGCGACACTACACCTACGACCTGACGAGAGAGCCGTCGGACGTGGAGAAATAGAAGCTACGACGCGCTGTCGCTGGTTTTTCTCGCTCTCACGACTCGAACGACGTACCCGACACCCGCTCCGAGACCGCCGAGCGCGAGTGAAAGCACCGCGCCGGCGACGAGCGGATACCCGAGCCACAGCGGCGACTCCATCGTCGATACCGGGGCGAACAGGTTGACCGCGAACGCGAAACACGGACCGAAGGCGAGCACGATACCCTCGCCGGCCCGTTCACCGACGCGCTCGCCTCGGGCGACGTGAGACGCGACGCCGGCGACGACGAGCACCGCGCCCGCGTCGACGACGAGCGACTGCACGTGCGTCGGCGGTTCGAGGTTCCACGCCCGAAGCGCGGTCAGGCCGCCGAGAACGACGACGAATGCGAGCGCCGAGACGCCGACGATTCTCGACCGGGGTCGCACTCTCATACCGAGACGACCCGTCGGCCGGGGTAAATGCCTTCGGGGAGTGACGTTCAGCGCGGTCGCTCACCGGTGGGAATCCGTACAAAGAAATCCGCCGTCGCGAGGAGACGGCCTACTCGTCGTCCGCGTCGGCTTCCACGTCGTCCGAATCGGCTTCCACGTCGTCCAGTTCTTCGTCTTCGGTCGTCATCGCGGCCGGAATCACGTCGACGGAGGCCACGTCGTCGCCGTCGTCGAGGTCCATCACGATGACGCCCATCGTGTTGCGGCCGACCGTCGAGATGTCCTCGACGGGCGTCCGGAGAATCTGTCCCTCGTCGGACATGACGACGAGGTGGTCGCCCTCGCCGACGGTGTTGATGGCGCAGACCGGACCGTTCCGCTCGTTGGTCTTGATGTCGATGAGTCCCTTGCCGTTTCTGGACTGCTTGCGGTAGGCGTCGAGGTCCGTGCGCTTCCCGTAGCCGTTCTCGGTGACGGTGAGAATCCAGCTGTGGTGGTCCTCGTCGATGGCGGCCACGCCGGCGACCACGTCGTCACCGGTCAGTTTGACGCCGCGGACGCCGCGGGCCGAGCGGCCCATCGCGCGCACCTCGTCCTCGTCGAAGCGGATGGACATGCCCTGTTCGGTGCCGATGACGAGGTCGCTTTCGCCGTCTGTGACCTCCACGTCGACGAGTTCGTCGCCCTCGTCGAGTTTGGTGGCGATGATGCCCGTCGAGAGGATGTTCTGGAACCGGTCGGTGCCGGTCCGCTTGATGTAGCCGTTCTGGGTCACCATCGTCAGGTAGCCCTCGATATCTTCGAGGTCGTCGCAGTTGACGACGGCCGTAATCTCCTCGCCGTCGTCGAAGTCGAGCAGATTGACCGCCGACTTCCCGCGGGCGGTCCGCGACATCTCGGGAACCTGGTAGGCCTTCAGTTGGTAGACCTGTCCGTGGTTAGTGAAACAGAGCAGGTCGTCGTGGGTGTTCGTGACGAACACCGACGAGACGTTGTCGCCCTCCTTGAGGTCCGTGCCGATGATGCCCTTGCCGCCGCGGTGCTGGGCGCGGAACCGGGAGACCGGCATCCGCTTGATGTAGTCGTCCTCGCTGACGACGACGACCACGTCCTCCTCGGGGATGAGGTCGGCACGGGTGACCTCGCCGGTGTTGGCGACGAACGAGGTCCGCCGGTCGTCGGCGTACTCGTCTTTGATGTCGAGCAGTTCGGACTCGATGACCGCGTCGAGTTCCGAGCGGTCCCCGAGGATGGTTTCGAGGCGCTCGATGGTCGCCTGCACGTCCTCGTACTCGTCTTCGATTTCGGCCGCCTCCATCGAGGTGAGCGAGCCGAGCTGCATCGAGACGATGTGGTTGGCCTGCTCTTCGGAGAAGTCGAACGTCGGCAGCGGTTCGCCGTCGACTTCGACTTCGACCTCGCCGCGGAGCGCGGCCTTCGCGTCGTCGCGGCTCTCGGAGTTCCGGATGGTCTCGACCACGTCGTCGATGTTGTCGAGGGCCTTCAGGCGGCCTTCGAGGATGTGCGCGCGGTCTTCGGCCTCGGCGAGTTCGTACTCGGAGCGCCGGCGGACCACGTCGCGGCGGTGGTCGAGGTAGTGTTCGAGCGTCTCCTTGAGCGTCAGCACCTGCGGCTGACCGTCGACGAGCGCGAGGTTGATGACGCCGAACGTGGATTCGAGGTGGTTGTCGAGCAGTTGGTTCTTGACGACCTCGGCCATCGCGCCGCGCTTGAGTTCGATGACGACGCGGATGCCGTCGCGGTCGGACTCGTCGCGGATGTCGCGGATGCCCTCGATTTTCCCCTCGTTCACGTCGTCGGCGATGCGCTCGATGAGGCGGGCCTTGTTCTCCTGATACGGGAGTTCGTTGATGACGATGCGGCCTTCCTCTTCGAACACGTCGTAGTCGGCGCGGACGCGGACGCGGCCGCGCCCCGTCTTGTACGCCTTGTGGACCGCGTTGCGGCCGACGATGTTCGCGCCGGTCGGGAAGTCCGGGCCCTTGACGTGTTCCATCAGGTCCGGGATGGTCGCCTCGGGGTTCTCGATGAGTTCGACCGTGGCGTCGATGACCTCGCCGAGGTTGTGCGGCGGGATGTTCGTGGACATCCCGACCGCGATGCCGGACGACCCGTTGACGAGCAGGTTCGGGAACGACGACGGGAGGACCGTCGGCTCCTGCTTGCGGTCGTCGTAGTTCGACTGGAAGTCGACGGTGTCCTTGTCGATGTCGTCGAGGAGTTCCTCGGCGATGGGAGACATCCGGGCCTCCGTGTAGCGCATCGCGGCCGGCGGGTCGCCGTCGACGGAGCCGAAGTTCCCCTGGCCGTCGACGAGCGGGTAGCGCATGGAGAAGTCCTGCGCCATGCGCGCGAGGGTGTCGTAGATGGCGGAGTCGCCGTGGGGGTGGTAGTCACCCATCGTCTCGCCCACGATGGACGAGGACTTGCGGTGCGACGAGTTGGAGGTCACGCCGGCCTGATGCATCGCGTAGAGGATGCGCCGGTGGACCGGCTTGAGGCCGTCGCGCACGTCGGGCAGCGCCCGCCCCGCGATGACCGACATCGCGTAGTCGATGTACGACTGCTCCATCTCGTCTTCGATGCGCGCGTTCTTGACTTCGGCCGCGATACCCGCGCCCGGTTCGAAGGAATCTGGTGCGTCAGAACTCATGTTAGATGTCCACCCACTCGGCGTCGTTCGCGTGGTCCTTGATGAACTGCTTTCGCGGCCCGACGGCGTCGCCCATCAGGATGTTGAACATCCGGTCGGCGGCGGCGGCGTCCTCGACGGTGATGCGCTTGAGGACGCGGTTCTCGGGGTTCATCGTCGTGTCCCACAGCTGGTCGGGGTTCATCTCGCCGAGTCCCTTGAACCGCTGGACCTGCGTGGGGTTGCCGTTGCACTCTTCTTCGATGATGCGGTCCCGCTCGGCCTCGTCCATCGCGTCGTAGGTGTTGCCGCGGTAGCGAACGCGGTACAGCGGCGGTTGGGCCGCATAGACGTAGCCGGCCTCGATGAGCGGGCGCATGTGGCGGTACAGGAGCGTGAGAAGCAGCGTCCGGATGTGCGCGCCGTCGACGTCGGCGTCGGTCATCAGGATGAGCCGCTGGTAGCGCGCCTTCTCGATGTCGAACTCGTCGCCGACGCCGCCGCCGATGGCGGTGATGAGCGCCCGTATCTCGTCGTTTTCGAGGATGCGGTCGAGACGGTGTTTCTCGACGTTCAGAATCTTCCCCTTGAGGGGTAAAATCGCCTGGAACTTGCGGTCGCGGCCCTGCTTGGCCGAGCCGCCCGCGGAGTCGCCCTCCACGACGAACAGTTCGGACTTCGAGGGGTCGCGGCTCTGACAGTCCGCGAGCTTCCCCGGTAGCGAGGTGGATTCGAGCGCGGACTTGCGGCGGGTGAGCTCCTCGGCCTGCTTCGCGGCCTTGCGGGCGCGGGCGGCCTCGACGGCCTTCGAGATGATGGCCGTCGCGGTGTCCGGGTTCTCCTCGAAGAACGTCCCGAGCTGCTGGTGCGTGACGCTCTCGACGATACCGCGGACCTCGGAGTTACCGAGCTTCGTCTTCGTCTGGCCCTCGAACTGCGGGTCGGGGTGCTTGACGGAGATGACGGCGGTGAGCCCCTCGCGGACGTCCTCGCCGCGGAGGTTGTCGCCGTCGAGGTCGTCCAGCATGTCGTGGGTGTTCGCGTAGTCGTTGACGACGCGGGTGAGCGCCGTCTTGAACCCGGTCAGGTGCGTGCCGCCCTCGCGCGTGTTGATGTTGTTGGCGAAGGCGTGAATCGACCCCTGCAGTTCGTCGGTCGCCTGCATGGCGATTTCGACCTCGATTCCCTCCGACTCGTCGTCGTAGTAGATGATGTCGTCGTGGAGGGCCGTCTTGGTCTCGTTGAGGTACTCGACGAACTCACGGATGCCGCCCTCGAAGAGGAACGTGCTCGACTCGCCGGTCCGCTCGTCGCCGAGCGAAATCTCGACGCCGGAGTTGAGGAACGCGAGTTCGCGCAGGCGGTTTTCGAGCGTCTTGAAGTCGAACTCGGTCGTCTCGAAGATACCGTCGTCCGGCCAAAACCGGATGGTCGTCCCGGTGTCCTCGTCGGGTTCGAGGTCGCGCACGCGCTCGAACTGGTCGACCTGCGGCTCGCCGAACTCGAAGCGGTGTGTCCACACTGCGCCGTCGCGTTTGACCTCGACTTCGAGTTCGCTCGACAGCGCGTTGACCACGGAGACGCCGACGCCGTGGAGGCCGCCGGAGACCTGGTAGGACTTGTTGTCGAACTTCCCGCCGGCGTGGAGGACGGTCATGATGACCTCCAGCGCGGGTCGGTCGTACTGTTCGTGCGTATCTACCGGAATCCCGCGGCCGTTGTCGGTGACGCTGACAGAGCCGTCCTCGTGGAGGGCGACCTCGATGGCGTCGCAGTGGCCCGCGAGCGCCTCGTCGATGGAGTTGTCGACGACTTCGTAGACGAGGTGGTGGAGTCCGCGAGAATCGGTGGACCCGATGTACATCGCCGGACGCTTTCGAACGGCTTCGAGCCCTTCGAGGACCTGAATCTGTCCGGCCCCGTACTCGTTATCCTGTGACATCTGAACTGGCCTAGGATAGCCCGTCCCTTAAAGGCTCGCACGCGCGGGCGCGTACTACTTACTGGAGCCCCGCGTAGCGGTTTCCGCGCTCGCCGAGTTCGACTGGCCGGCGCGAACGTCGTGGGTGACTCTGTATAACACGATTCGAGTCTTCGTCGCGAGCGGGCCTCGAAGCGCGTCAACGTCGGAATTTCACTTTCACTCCGTTGCCGGTGAGTACTTAACGCGGGACTGGGTAGATGCGCATCAGGAAATGACCTCGTTCCAGTCGACACTCGGTGACGAGCCGGGGATCGCAGAGGAGCTGGCGAAGGGCCAGCGGGAGATCTCCATCGCCGAGTTCTTCGAGAAGAACAAGCACATGTTGGGCTTCGACAGCGGAGCCCGCGGGTTGGTCACCGCCGTCAAGGAGGCGGTGGACAACGCGCTCGACGCCACGGAGGAGGCGGGCATCCAGCCCGACATCTACGTGGAAATCGCCGAGGCGGGCGACTACTACCGCCTCGTCATCGAGGACAACGGGCCGGGCATCACGAAAGAGCAGGTGCCCAAAGTGTTCGGGAAGCTCCTCTACGGCTCTCGCTTCCACGCGCGCGAACAGTCCCGCGGCCAGCAGGGTATCGGTATCTCCGCGGCGGTCCTCTACTCGCAGCTGACGAGCGGGAAGCCCGCCAAGGTGACGAGCCGGACGCAGGGCTCGGAGGACGCCGAGTACTTCGAACTCGTCATCAACACGGACCAGAACGAACCCGAGATTCGCACCGAGAAGACGACCTCGTGGGACCGCCCCCACGGCACGCGCATCGAGTTGGAGATGGAAGCCAACATGCGCGCCCGCCAGCAGCTCCACGACTACATCCTCCACACGGCGGTCGTCAACCCCCACGCCCGCATCGAACTCCGGGAACCCGGCCTCGACGAGCCGATGAAGTTCGAGCGGGCGACCGACCAGCTTCCGAAACAGACGAAGGAGATTCGTCCCCATCCCCACGGCGTCGAACTCGGGACGCTCCTGAAGATGCTCGCGGCGACCGAGTCGTACTCCGTCTCCGGCTTCCTCCAAGAGGAGTTCACCCGCGTGGGCGCGAAGACATCCGACAAGATTCACGACGCCTTCCGCGACCGGCACTTCGGCCGCGAGATGACGTGGCGGACGCCCGACGCGACCGAGGCGGACGAACTCGTCGCCGTCGTCGAGGACGCCGTCGCCAACAAGGGCAAGGAGGCGACCGCGGCGTTCGCGGACGAACTGGTCGATATCGTCGTCGGCAAGGACCGCATCGCCCACGGCGAACTCGTCACCATCGTCGAAAACGTCGCCGAGACGGTCGGCGAGGAGACCGACACCTCGTTCGGCGAGACGGTTCGGGAGAACGTCGTCGAGGCGCTGTGGCCCGTCCTCACCGACGACCGCGAGGGCGACGTGTACGCCATCGTCGACGACGTGACGACCACGCAGAAAGACGACGCCGGCAAGGTGTCGATGGCGCGCTCCATCGCCACGCAGTTCGCCGAGACGACCGGCCCGGCCGACCGCGCCACCCGCGACGACGTGGCCGAGTTCGTCGCGTGGGCCGCCGAGCGAACCAAAGAACGCGAGGACGAGACCTACGGCGAGACGGCACAGGAGAACGTCGCCGACGCCATCTGGTCGCGGATGCGCACCGTTTCCGACGAGGTGCCGAAGGTCCGCGAGATCGCCGACGACCGCGACGTGGCCCGCGACCTGCTCGACGCGATGCGCCAGACGGACATCCTCGCGCCGCCGACCGACTGTCTCTCTCCCATCTCCGCGGACCTCGTGGAAGCCGGCCTGAAAAAGGAGTTCGACGCCGACTTCTACGCCGCGGCGACCCGCGACGCCGAGGTCCACGGCGGCGACCCGTTCATCGTCGAGGCCGGCATCGCCTACGGCGGCGAACTGCGGTCCGAGGGGAAAATCGACCTGCTCCGCTTCGCCAACCGCGTCCCGCTCGTCTACCAGCAGGGCGCGTGTACCATCACCCACGTCGTCAAGGACATCGGCTGGCGGAACTACGGCCTCGACCAACCGGGCGGCAGCGGCATGCCGAACGGCCCCGCCGTCCTCATGGTCCACGTCGCCTCCACGAACGTCCCCTTTACGAGCGAGTCGAAGGACGCGCTCGCGGACGTGCCGGCGATTCAAGACGAGGTCGAACTCGCCATCCGCGAGGCGGCCCGCGAACTCAAGTCCTACCTCTCGAAGCGGCGGTCGCTCCAGAAGCGCCGCAAGAAACAGGACGTGCTCGGCCGCATCCTCCCGCAGATGGCGACGAAGCTCTCGGAGGTCACCGGGCGACCCGAGCCCAACATCGACGGCGCGCTCGGCCGCATCATGAACAACCTGACCGTCGAGCGGGCCGTCGAAGACGGCGAGGTGACGCTCACGGTGAAGAACTACTCCAACACGAACGAGTCGCCGGACATCACGGACATCGTCTCGGCGGAGCCGGCCGGCCTCGACGGCGAGGCGACGGTCGTCGACCTCGACGGGGAGTGGTTCGTCAAGTGGAACCCCGAGGTGTCGTCCGGTGAGACGGCGACGCTCACGTACTCGGTCGCACAGGACGCGTCGTTCGACATCAACGTCGACGGCGTCGAGACGGAGAAACTCACGGTGAACGTATAATGGCTCCAGAACCGAACACATCCGAGGAACGCGCCCGCGAGCGTCTCATCGACCTCGCGGCGGAGTTCTACGACCAGTTCGACGCGGGGGAGATTCCGCACATGACGCTCCCGACGCGGACGAAAAGCAACATCGAGTACGACGAGAACTCGAACGTCTGGGTGTACGGCGACCGGACCTCGACGCGCTCTGCGAACAGCGTCCGGGGGGCGCGAAAGCTCCTGAAGGCCGCCTACACCATCGAGTTCCTCGCGCGGCAGTTAGAGGAGGACCGCTCGTCCACCCTGCGTGAGCTGTACTACATCTCCGAGTCGTGGGACGCCGAAGAGGCGCACTTCTCCGACCAGGACGAGTCGAACCAGCTCATCGAGGACCTCGAAATCGTCTCCGAGGTCACCCGCGAGGACTTCCACATGCGGCCCGAGGAGTCGGGGGCGACCCTCATGGGCCCGCTCGAACTCCGCGAGCAGACCCGCCGCGGCGAGCGCGACATCCACTGCCAACTCGACGTGGGCGAGGGCGGCTACCAGATTCCGAACAACCCCGACACCATCGAGTTCCTCGACCACGACATCGACTTCGTCCTCTGCGTGGAGACCGGTGGGATGCGCGACCGCCTCGTCGAAAACGGCTTCGACGACGAGTACAACGTGCTCATCGTCCACCTGAAGGGCCAGCCCGCGCGGGCGACCCGGCGCATCACGAAGCGCCTGCACAACGAACTCGACCTGCCGGTCGTGGTCTTCACCGACGGCGACCCGTGGTCCTACCGCATCTTCGGCTCCGTCGCTTACGGCTCCATCAAGTCCGCGCACCTCTCGGAACACCTCGCGACGCCGGAAGCCAGGTTCGTCGGCATCCAGCCGCAGGACATCGTGGACTACGACCTCCCGACCGACCCGCTCGCGGACTCCGACATCAACGCGCTCCAGTCCGAACTGGAGGACCCGCGGTTCATGAGCGACTACTGGACCGAACAGATAGAACTGCAGCTCGACATCGGCAAGAAGGCCGAACAGCAGGCGCTCGCCTCCCGCGGTCTCGACTTCGTGACCGACGAGTACCTGCCGACGCGGCTCGACGAGATGGGCGTCATCTAACTCGGGCACCCCGGTCGCCGCTTTTCTAGGTCCCGGACCGATTGAACAGCGCCACGATAGTGTAGCCGCCGTAGAAGCCGAGGGTGTGAATCGTTACTTCGGTCGCGAACTCGGCGGCGGTTCGGACTGCTTGGACGTGGAAGAACAGCGCGTCGGTCGTCACGACGACGAGCGTGACGACGAAACAGACGAGGAGCCGACGGCCGCTGAAAAGCGGGCTCGACCGGAGGGCGTCGCGCATGGCGGTTCGACGGCCGCCCGGCGTATGAGTCTGGTGCCGCGAGTGGTTTCGGGGTGTTACCCCTCCCGGTGCGAACTCACGGATAGAGCCCGTCGCCGCGGAACCCGTCGAAGTAGCGCCTGACGACGCCGTTCAGCGTTCGCGGCTCGCCGGTCGCGAGGTTGTGACCCGCTCCGGAGAACAGCGCGAGCGTCGCGTCCGCGACGCCGTCTTTGAGTTCTCGAATCCGCGGTTCGGGAAAGAGTCGGTCGGCCTTCCCGGCGGCGACGAGCGTCGGCGCGTCGATGTCGGCGAGTATCTCCCGGGAGTCGTGTTCGAGACAGGCCGTACAGGAGACGACGGCGTCGGCGGGAACGGCGGGCCGAAAGTCGACGACTCGGCCGGCCGCCTCGATGAGCGGCGGGGCGACGGTCGCTTCGAGGCCCGTCGCCGCCTCTCGCTCCGCGTCGGCGGCGACCTCGGCCCACCGTCCCTTGCCCGCCAACGAGCGCCAGCGCGTCACGACGTTCTCGCCGTGGCCGCCGAGTCGGGTCCCGGCGGAGACGACGGCCAGCGAGTCCACGTAGTCGCCGTAGTCGGCGGCGAGATACTGGGCGGCGAGGCCGCCCATCGAGACGCCGATAACGTCGGCCGGCCAGAGGTCCTGTTCGTCGATGACGCCGGCGTAGCCCGCGGCGATGTCGCGCGTGGTCGACCCGACCGGGAGGTGTCGCGGTCGGCCGACCACCCACACGTCGCGGTCGTCGAACTCGCGGAACAGGCCGGCGAGCGCCGCCGCGGTCGCGCGGTTCGGGTCGGTGCGCTGGAAGGCGTCCGAGAGGCCGGGAAGCACCACGAGCGGGTCGGCGTCGGCGTCGCCGAAGCGGTAGTAGGGCCGCCGGCCGCCGAGCATGCCGTAGTCGAGGTCCATACGCGAACGGACGGCCCGGCGCGGCAAAATCGTTCTGTCCGTCTGTCCGTCTGTCCGTCTGTCCGCCTCGCCGTCTCAGACTTGGTCGGGGTCGTCGAGGACGACCGGGATGCCGCGGTTCGCCACGTCGACGACGAAGGCGTCCGGGTCGGTTTCGAGAAGCGGAATCGTGTTGTAGTGAATCGGGAGCACGAGGTCGGGGTCGAGCGTCTCCGCGAGGTCGGCGGCCTCGTGGCGGTCCATCACGACCGAACCGCCGATGTTGGCGAGAAACAGCGAGACCTCGAGGTGTTTGTGGCCTTCGAGCACGTCGGAGTCGCCGGGCCAGAAGACGGTCCGGTCGGCGATCGAGATGTGGTAGCCGCAGCCGAAGCCCTGCGGGTGGACGATATCGCCGTCGCGGAGATGCGGCCCGTCGGGGTCGTTGAACGCCGGGAGCGACCACACGTCGACTTCGCCGACGGTGAGGTGGTCCTCCTCGCCGACGCGGACCGTCTCGTAGGGGAGTTCCTCGACCGGCACCACGTCGCGGTCGATGGTCGCGGCGTCGACCCCCTCGAAGGCGACGACCGTCGCGTCGGCGTCGGCGACCTGCTCGATGGCGTCGGAGTCGTAGTGGTGGTTGTGCGTGACCAAAATCAGGTCGCCGTCGCGGGCGTAGTAGTCGTCGAGGACGCCGTAGCGGCCGGGGTCGAAGTAGACGACGAAGCCGTCGGGCGACTCGATTCTGACGGTCGCGTAGCCGAGCCACGACACGTCGAGGCCGTCGTGTTTGATGGTCATACGCGACACCTCGAACCGAGGGGTAAAAAGCGCGGCTCTCGGGGCGAGGCGGTCGATGCGGACGGAGACGAGTGTCGGGCGGCGGGTGCGCGACCCCCGACTCAGACGAGCGTGTCGCGCAGGACGCCGAACACGACGAGGCTCCACAGGAACAACCCGGCCCCGTAGAACAGGAGGGTGAGGCGGAGCGAGGTGTCCGTCTCCACGGGCGACCACAGCCCCGCGTTCGAGACGACTCTGTTCGTCCCGCCCTTCTCGCCCGCGTGTTCGACGTTACTTGGGCCCATCTGTCCCACGGCCCCGCCGCCGAGTACGACGAGGAGTACGCCGGCTCCCGTCAACCCGAGTATGTACAATCCCGAGTGCGTCGCGAGATACACCGCGCCGACCGTGAGCAGACCGAGGAGGCCGGTGTAGAGGACGACCGGCTTCCAGAGGGCGTCAAGATTCATGGAGGACCACCGTCCGAAGCTGTCGGCACACAGATACTATATCTCTTTGGGCGACCCGCGGCGAGCGCCGGTCACTGCGAGTCGGCCAGTCGCTCGACGCGCTCCAGCGAGTCGGCCGTCTCGGCGGTCTTGTCCTCGCGGACGGTGACGAACCGCGGGAACCGGAGCGCGTAGCCCGAGGAGTACGTCGGCGACGCCTGAATCTCCTCGTAGCCGACCTCGAAGACGACCGAGGGGCGGATGTCGACTTCCTTGCCGGACTCCCGTTCGATTTCGGGTTCGAGGAGGTCGGTCAACTCGACTAACTCCTCGTCCGTGATGCCCGTGGCGACCTTGCCGATGGTCTCGAAGGCGTCGTCGCCGGACTCGGCTTCGACGCGGGCCGAAAGCAGGAACGTCCCGAGGAACTCCGCGCGGCGGCCCTCGCCCCACTCCGCGCCGGTGACGACGAGGTCCAGCGTCTCCACGTCGGGCTTGCGTTTCAGCCAGTTCTTCCCGCGGTCGCCCGGCGAGTAGGGCGCGTCGGGGTTCTTCAGCATGATTCCCTCGTGGCCGGCGTCGAGGGCGTCGGCCTCGTAGGCGGCGATTTCGTCGGCGTCGTCGGTCAGGAGGAGGTCGGAGACGGCCGCCGAGTCGTCGCCGAGGACCGCGGCCAGTCGGTCGTGCCGGTCGGACAGCGGGTCGGTCAGGAGGTCGTCGCCGCCGGCGTGCAGGCAGTCGAACGCCCGGAGTTCGACCCGGACCTCCTCGCGCATCCGGCCCACGTCGTGCTTGCGGCGGAAGCGCCGGAGAATCTCCTGAAACGGGAGGGGCTCGCCGTCGTCGTCCATCGCCACGACCTCGCCGTCGAGGATGACCGACTCGTCGACCGCGTCCGCGACGAACTCGACCACCTCGGGGAGCGCGCCGGTCACGTCCTCCATGTTGCGCGAGAACAGCGAGACCTCGCCGTCGGCGTCGCGGTGGACCTGCACGCGCGCGCCGTCGAACTTGGTCTCGACCGCGGCGGCGTCCCACTCGTCGAGCGCGTCGGCGGCGGTGCCGGCCTGCGCCAGCATCGCCTGTACGGGGCGGCCGACTTCGAGGCGGACCCCGTCGAGGCCGGCTTCGCCCTCGTCGCGGGCGAGTTCGGCGACCATGCCGTAGTCGTTCGACACCTGTAGGGCGCGGGCGACGGCGGCGACGGCCTCGTTCCGGCGGTCGCGGGCGGCGGCTTCGGTCTCCGCGTCGGCGTCGTCGTCGCGGATGGCGGCGGCGTCCGCGGGGTCGACCAAGAACGCCTCCGCGACGGCGTCGCGGACGGCCCCTTCGCCGACGCCGATGCGCATCTCGGAGAGGACGAGCCGTGCGAGGATGCGCGCCTCGTCGGGGTCGGTCCGATTGAACAGGCCGTAGAGCGTCTTGAGCTTCGTTTCTTCGCTCCCCGAGCCGGAAGCGGCCGCGAGCGCCCGGAGTTCTGAATCGACTTCGGCGACGGTTAGGCCGTCTTGACCACCCGAGCCGAAGGCGGCGAGGCCGCGCTGGCCGCCGAAGTCGTAGCTCGCGGCGACCGCGCCGATTTCGCCGCGGTCGGCGAGGCGGTCTTCCACGTCGTCGGCCGAGACGTTCGGGCCGGCGGCGCGGGCGATGGCCTCGTGGCAGAGCCGCGGGCCGATGTCGAGCGTGGTCGAGTCCCACGCCGGGAAGACGCGGCCTTGGACGAACCGGGCGACCGTCGGGAGGTCGTCGCCGGCGTCCGAAAAGAGGTCGGAGAGGAGCGAGACGACCGCGAGGTCCGCTGGCTCGGCTTCTATCTCGGCGGCGCGGGCGGCGAACTCGGCGAACTGCATCGTCCGTGGGTATCGCCGCGCGGGGCAAAAGCGTCTCGACAGTCGTCGGGGATGTGATTCGCTGCCGAACGACCGCGGTGCCGGGAAGTTGAAGGCGTTCGACGCCGGAACGCCGGGTATGAGCGACGACCTCGCAGAGCGCGTCGAAGACGTGCTCGCGGTCGACGCGGCCGAGTTCGAAGCGCAAGCGAAAGCCGACGCCGAGGTACTCAAGCGCGAACTGCGCGAGGGGACCTTCGACAACCACCAGTCCATCGTCGGCTTGGAGTACGAGTTCTACGCCGTCTCCGACGGTCGCTGGTCCGCGAGCGAAGACGACGTGCACGCGCTCATGCGGGTCCCGCGCCGGCTGCTCGGGCTCATGGGCTTCGAGAAGGAACTCGGGCTCCACAACGCCGAGATGACCACGAGCCCCCAGCCGCTGAACCCCCACGGGCTCCGCGCGCAGGAGTCCGAGGTCCGCGCCCGACTCGACGCCGCGCTCGACTGCGCCGCCGCCGAGGGGATGCGCCTCGTCTCCGACGGGATGTGGAGTATCCCGCCGGCCGGCGAGAGCGCCCGCGAGTACCTGACAGACTCCGTCACCGACGGTGGCGTCCGCCTCGCGACGAACATGAGCAACTCCGTGCGGTACCACGCGATGGCCAACGGGCCGACCGCCCCGGAGTCGTTCACGCTCGACGCGCCGCACGTCTCGCTCGAAGCGGACACCGTGATGCCCGAGGCGCTCATCACGTCCATCCAGCCGCACTATCAGGTCCCGCACGCGGCCGACCTGCCGTACCACTTCAACTACGCGCTGCGGGTCGCCGGGCCGCTTCTCGCGCTCGGCGTCAACTCGCCGTTTTTCCCCGCCGACCTCTACGACGAGGGCGTGACGGCCGACGAGATTCTCGCCGACGGCTGGGACGAAAACCGCATCGCGGTGTTCGAGTCGGTGCTCAACTCCGGCGACCACGAGAAGGTCGCCTTCCCCGGCGACCTCGACACCGTCGAAGACGCCGTCGACCGCGTCGTCGAGGACTCCACGATGGTTCCCATGTCGGTCGAACGCGGCGACCGCTTCGACGACGACTTCGCCACGCTCCGCCGCAAACACGGCACCTACTGGCGGTGGGTCCGTCCGGTGTTCGACGGCGCGTCCCGCTCGTCGGCCAACGCACGCATCGAGTTCCGCCCCATCGCGGGCCAGCCAACCGTCCGCGACTCCGTGGCGTTCCAGGCCGCCTTCGCGGGACTCATGGAGCGACTCCCCCGACTGGACCACCCCGTCATCGACCTCGACTGGGAGACCGCGGAGGAGAACTTCTACACCGCGATGCGCGAGGGCCCCCACGGCGACCTGCGCTGGATAGACGTCGACGGCGACGAGGTGACCGGCGCGGACCTCTACGAGGACCTGCTCGTCCACGCCCGCGACGGGCTTCGGCTCGCGGGCTGTTCCGAGGAGGAGGCCAACTACTACCTCGAACCCCTTCGCAAGCGCGTCGAGACGGGCGTCACGCCGGCCGACTGGAAGCGCGCTCGCGTCCGCGACGCCCTCGACGACGCCGACGACTTCGAGACGGCGCTCCGCGAGATGCAACGCGAGTACGTCGAGCGCCAGTCCGACTCGCTGCTCGAAGGCGCGTTCGCCGACTGGTTCTGAGCCGGCGGGCGCACTCGGCTCCGCGCGCCTCGACGACGGCGAGGCGGTCTCGGCTTCACGCACTTTTGTCGGAGAAATAACTATTATCGCGCCGCTCGAACGCCGCGTATGGTCTCCCGCCGGACGAAAGCCGTCGCCGAATTCGGTCTCGCGCTTCTCACCGCGCTCTGGATGGTGTCGATGCGCCGTCTGCTCCGCTCCAGCGACGACGAGTCGTACGAGCCGACGCCGCTCTCGCCGGGCGGACTCGCCGTCGGCGGGGCGTGGGGAGCCGGGCAGGTGTGGGCGTACGACCGCGATAGCTGGAAGGTTCGCACACGCCGACGTCGCGCGCTGGTCGTCAGCTTCCTCGGTATCGCGGTCGAGCGCCGACTGCTCCCCCGAACCGAGTCGTTCCGGTACAGCCTCGGACTCGGGCGCGTTCTCGGCGTGCTCGGCTACCGGGCGTGGTACGGGCTCCTGCGGCCGCTTCCGGGCGACGAGTGAGCGGATTCTCCGCGGGGGTTCGGTCGCGGGAGTCCGACCAGTCCAGCCGGTCGCGACTCGTTAAAACGAAGAGAAACCGCCGACTGCGGGCGACTTATTCGAGGCCTTCGAAGTTCTGGTGGCGCTGGATGTCGACGCCGTCCTCGGTGACGACGGCGATGTTGATGCCGTTACCCGAGGCGAGGTCGCGCTCGACCGCCGAGCGGATGGCCTTCGTGGCGACCTGCTTCGCCTCGTCGATGCTGAGGCCGTCTTCGAACTCCTGTTCGAGCACACCGAGGGCGTACTGGCTGCCGGAGCCGGTGACGGTGTACTCCTCTTCGAGGATGGAGCCGGCGGGGTCGATGCTGTAGATGTGGGGGCCGGTCTCGTCGACGCCGCCGAGGATGGGCTGGACGACGTAGAACCCGCCCGAGCGGAGGAAGTTGCCGACGAGCGTCGACAGCGCCTGCATGCTCATGTCCTCGCCGCGGCGGGCCTCGTAGAGGCGGACCTCCGCGCGGAGGGAGCTGATGAGCGACTGGGCGGCCGAGACGGAGCCGGCGATGGTCAGCGCGCCCGTCGGGTGAATCTCTTCGACCTTCTGGACGTCCTTCGAGGAGACCATGTAGCCCATGCTCGCGCGCATGTCGGTCGCGAGGACGACGCCGTCTTCGGTCTTGATACCGACGGTGGTCGTTCCGGTCTTCGTCTCCTTGTCTCCGAGCGAGTCGGCGCGACGCTCGGCGTGTGGGAACTCGCCGAGCTCGGGACCGAACACGTTCGAGCGGTCGCCGTTCAGCGAGTCGAGACGGCCGGAGAACTCGTCGTGAGTCGGGGTACGCATTGTCAGCGATTGCACTTCGGCGCTGATAAATGCAACCCTTCACCTCGCCGTTGCCGGTGCCAAAGCGTCAGACGCGCGTCGGCGGCGGCCGCGCGGTGCGGTCGCTCGCGGGAAGTACCGTCGGGAGGAGGGAGGGCGCGCGAGTCGGCTTAGCGAGCCGCGGCGCGTTCGTAGGCGGTTCCGGTCGTTTCCACGAGCCGGCGAATCGGGAGGGTCACACCCATCCGGCGAGCGGCGAGCGCGACGGGGAGCAGCGCGATGCCCATCGCGACCGATAGCTGGTAGGCGGCGAACAGGACGTACTTCGTTAGGCGGGGTATCATCACCGTGTCCTCAGTCGAGGCTCGGGAGGTGTCGGTATATAAATCTTCTCTCAGCCGGCCGCGCGATACCCCGACGCTGTCTATCGATTAAAGTACACTTGTCTCTACACCAACTAGACCGACTATTCGGCGTGAGACGCGCGTGACCCGCGGAGCGCTTTTCCATAAGTTATAGCGATAATCCCCGTGGCATGCGCGGGTCGTGCGCGCTCCGGTCGGTGGACGGGAGTGTCGTGGATTCGGACGCGTCGCGGTCGGTTCGCGGCCCGGGTGTGTGAATCCCACGCGCCCCGGCGCTCGAACCACAAGACACGAAACCCCACCGGCGCGTAACGTGTGTATGAGCAACTATCTCGTCGCGATGGAGGCGGCCTGGTTGGTCCGGGACGTAGAAGACATCGACGACGCCATCGGCGTCGCGGTCAGCGAGGCCGGCAAGCGACTCAACCAGAAGGACAAGGAGTACGTCGAGGTCGAAGTCGGCGCGACGCCCTGTCCCGCCTGTGGCGAACCGTTCGACTCCGCGTTCATCGCGGCCAACACCGCCCTCGTCGGCCTGCTCCTCGAAATCAAGATTTTCAACGCGGACGGCGAGAAGCACGCCTCCCGCATCGCCAAAAGCGAGGTCGGCGGCGCGCTCCGCGACGTCCCCCTCGACGTCATCGACATCCGCGAGTTCGACTCCGACGAAGACCAGTAACCCCGCGCCGTCGCGCCCGGCCGCGTCGGGTCGTGCCAAACCGCACCGACCGGTGTACTTGGGGCGACCGCCCGACACGAGCGAGCGATTTTCGCGGCGCCTGCGAACCCCTGCCCCGATGAGCGACCGGAACACTTTTTCATAACTACGGGTTATCACTCCGGCATGGAACTCCCCACGCCGCAGGACCTCAGGGAACGGCGGAACTCCCTGGAGTTGACGCAGAGCAAACTCGCCGACATGGCCGGGGTCTCCCAGCCGCTCATCGCCCGCATCGAAGGCGGCGACGTCGACCCGCGCCTCTCGACGCTCCGGCGCATCGTCGAGGCGCTGGACGAGGCCGAGGGTCGCATCGTGCGCGCGGAGGACATCATGAACACGACCGTCCGGAGCGTCGCTCCCGACAACTCAGTCCGCGAGGCGCGCGACATCATGCTCGACGCCGGGTTCTCCCAACTGCCAGTCATCGAGAACGGCCGCCCGCTCGGCATCATCTCGAACGCGGACATCCGCCACGTCCAGGAGGACGACGTGACCGACCGCCCGGTCAACGAGGTCATGTCCGAGGGCGTCACGACCGTCGAACCCGAGACGACGCTGGACGAAATCGGCGTCTACCTCGACCACAACTCGGCTATCATCGTCGTCGAGGGCGGCGAGACGGTCGGCATCATCACCGAGGCCGACATCGCGGCCCACATCTGAGGTCGAGTCCGGCGACCGGCGAGACGCCGGAGGCGGTCCGCCGTCCGAAACTGCGAAACTGCGAAACACCGGCACTCCCACGGGACAGACTCAGCGCCGACGGACGACGAGCGGCGTTTCGCCCTTCGGTTGGGTCGTCATCTCGGGCGTGATTTCTAACTCTCCGTCGCCGCCCCAGCCGAGGTCGAAGTCGCGGAGGACGGTCGCGAGCACGATTTTCGCCTCCGTGAGCGCGAACGCCCGCCCGAGACAGCTCCGCGGCCCGGCCCCGAAGGGGAGGTAGGCGTAGGCGGGGCGGTCGGTCTCTCCGTCCCAGCGCTCGGGTCGGAACGCGAGCGGGTCGTCGTACCACCGGTCGTCGCGGTGGATGCGGATGACAGAGAGGTGGATGTCCGCGCCCGCCGGAACGGCCCGGTCGCCGGTCGGAAACGGCTTCGCCGTCTCCCGCGGGAGCGTGTGAACCGGCGGGTAGAGCCTGAGCGTCTCCTTGATGACGCGTTCGAGCACCGGGAGTTCCCCGGTCGCCTCGGCGGTCACGGGGCCGTCGCCGACGACGCGGTCGACCTCGTCGGCGGCGCGCTCGCGGACATCGGGGTGCGTCGCGAGCAGGTACAGCGCGTAGGTGAGCGCGAGCGCCGTCGTCTCGTGGCCGGCGAAAATCAGGCCCACGAGCTGGTTCTCCAGCGACTCGACGGTCGCCGGGTAGTCGGCGTCGGTCCCGAGCGCGTCGGCGAGTCGGCGCGTCAGGCTCTCCTCGTCGGCGGTCTCGACCAGCGTTCTGACCTCCTCGCGGAGGACTCGGTCGGCCCGGTCGAACCGACACCTGCTCGGCGTCGGGACCCACGACGGCAACACCCACGAGGCGGGCGCGAAGCGGCCGTTGAGGCCGTCGGCGGCCGAGCGAACTCGGCGGTCGCCGTCGAGGTCGAGTTCCCGCCCGAGGATGGTGGCGAAGATGATGTCCAGTGTGACGGACTTCATCTCGGCTTCGAGCGACAGCGTCCCCGAGTCGGGCCACGTCCACAGGCGGCGCTCGACCTGCCGGCGCATCACGGACGCGTACTCGTCGACCCGCTCCCAGCGGAAGAACGGCTCTAGCTCGTCGCGCTGTCGCCGCCACTCGTCCCCCTCGGCGGCGATGACGGCGTCGCCGAAGGCGGCCTCGAACTCGCCGCCCTTGACGATGGTATCGCGGTCGGTCACGAACGCCCGCTCGAAGTGGTCGGGGTGGGCGAGGACGTACAGGTCGCCCATACCGACCACGTCGAGTCCGACCGCGTCCTCGACGCCGTGGTCCGCGAGGAGGTCGGCGACGAAGCCGAACGGGTCGGCCGCGAAGCCGACGGTGTGGCCCACGAGCGGGAGGCCGTTCGGTGTCGGTGGCGGTGAAGTCACACCTCCACTATGGCGAACATCGATAAAATAGTGCTTCTAATCGAACAGTTCGATTTGGCAAGCTATCCGCGCTCAGAGGTCGAGGCCGCGAATCGAGACGCCGTCGCCCGCTTCGACGCGGCCGATGACGCGGCCGTCGGTCGCCTCGACCAGCGCCTCGGCGTTCGCCTCGGGGACGGCCGCGACGAAGCCGGTGCCCATGTTGAACGTCGTGTGCATCTCCTCGTCGGAGACGCCGCCGCGCTCCTGGACGAACTCGAACACCGGCTGGGGGTCGAAGGCGTCGTCGACGACGTAGCGGAACTCGCCCATGCGTTCGAGGTTGGTCCAGCCGCCGCCGGTGACGTGGGCCGCGGCGTTGGTCTCGGCGGCGCGCAGGTCGTCCAGCAGGTAGGTGTAGAGCCGCGTCGGTTCGAGGAGCGCCTCGCCGACGGTGTCGTAGTCGTCGCCGTCCCACGCGTCGTCGTAGTCGCCGTCGGCCGTGGCGGCCTTGCGGGCGAGCGTGAGTCCGTTCGAGTGGATACCCGACGACGGGAAGCCGACGAGCGCGTCGCCCTCCTCGGCCTCCCCGGGGAAGATAGCGTCCTTCTTCGCCAGTCCGGCGCAGGTGCCCGCGAGGTCGAGACCGTTGATGACCTCGGGCATGACCGCCGTCTCGCCGCCGACGAGTTCGATGTCCGCCTCCTCGGCACCCGCGGCGAGGCCCTGTCCGACCTGCTCGGCGAACGTCTCGTCGGGCGCGTCGACCGCGAGGTAGTCCACGAACGCGACGGGCCGGACGCCGGCCGCGACGAGGTCGTTGGCGTTCATGGCGATGCAGTCGATGCCGACCGTCGAGTAGTCGCCGAGCGCCTCGGCGACGAGCAGTTTGGTGCCGACGCCGTCGGTGGCGAGCCCGAGGTAGCGGTCGCCGATGTCGAGCAGGCCGGCGTAGTCGCCCGACCCGCCGCCGACCTGCGCGACGAGCGCGGCGGTCGCGGCCTCGCTCGCCTCGATGTCGACGCCCGCGTCGGCGTAGGTCATCCCTTCGGAGTCGTCGTTCGTCATGTTCGTGTACGAGATAGGCCGAAATATAAAATCACAGGGTACGAATCATACACGTTCTCGCATAAGTGAGCGTTCGCCGCCGGTCGGTCGTCGGTCGTACCGGGGGTCGCTCCTCCGGTTGTTCACATCCTGCCGGTCGCGCGCACGCTCTGACGACCCCGCTACGACCCTCCTAATCGACGCTCTCCGAGCCGATTATATTGAATAATCTATAACTTTTGCAATATTTGCGAAAAAGCACCAGAGGGCAGTATAAAATTTCTCGGCGCTTCTGGTGCCTTCATAAAACGTTACGAAAGAAGAATGTTCGCCCTAAGCCGGGTCTGAACAGTCGAAAAAGAAGCGAATTCACGGTAACGCTCGACCCCTTATATGATGGTCCCCGTCGTATGCAGGAGTGACGATGTCCGGAATCCCCTCCACGACCGACTCGATCGCGCTCGACTTCGCATCGACCATCGGCCGCCTCGCGTACGCCCCCCTCGAGACCGTCGCGTTCTGGTCGGCAGTCGCGCTGCCCCTCGCGTACCTGCCCGTCCTCAGCGGCGGTCTCTCAGCCGGCGAACTCCCCCTCTTCGCCGGGCTCATCGCCGTCCACGCCGTCGCGCTCGTTCTCGGGCGCGACCACGGCCAGCAGTAACCGCGACCCCGACGCGTACGACCAACCCGGATTCGTCTCGGTTCCCCGCCGACGCTTTCCCCTCCCCACGGCGCGCGTCAGCACCCCCTGCCCGACCGCGAACCGCCCGCAAACCAGCCCACCTGACACTGGCCCAACCCAACCCAACCCAACCTGACTCCGACGCCGACTCCAACCTCGACGGCCCGACCTGTTCCCGTCGCACTCGCGCGGTCCCCTCTTCTCTCCGTTCGTTCCCGAAGACCCCGTCCCCCGCCGGGTCGTTCCCCCTCGTCTGTTTCATCCGTTGAACCCGTACGCCTCGGCAGTCCCTTCCGGTCTCCCGCTTTCGCCGCTTCGGTGAACCGGGGCCGCCGCCCGCGTGACGCCGCAGCTATCAGTTGTCGCTTCGGGGGTGGCGGAGAAGTCGAAGCCGGACGGACCAGCAACCGAATTTCGGAGCCGTCCCGAATCTCGGGACCACCCCGAATCCCCGTCAGTGGGTCAGAACCCGACGAACAGGAACAGACCGACCGTGAGGAGAACCGACAGGACGAGGACGCCGGCGAACGCCGGCGTGCTCCACGCCTTGACCGTCTTGCCGTCGAGCGACCCGAAGGGAAGCATGTTGAACGCCGCGAGGAAGGCGTTGATGATGAGCCCGCGAGAGCCGACGAGTTGGACCACGTCGGAGCCGACGAGGACGCCGACGACGAGCACCGGCGCGAAGGCGACGAGGAGCAGCAGGTTCGTCACCGGGCCCGCGAGGGCGATGAGGCCGTGTTCGCGCTCGGTGAGCACGCCGCGGTGGTAGACCGCTCCGGGCGCGGCGAAGATGAACCCGACGAGCGCGCTCATGATGGCGACTGCGAGCATGCCGTAGTCGGCGCGGAACTCGGCGACCTGATTGAACCTGACGGCGACGACCTTGTGTGCGACCTCGTGGAGGAGGAAGCCCACGCCGGCAGTCAGCAGGCTCACGACGAGCGCGAGGCCGAACGACCCGCTCGTCAGCAGTTGGATGGTTCGGTTGCCGCCGCCGGCGAAGAAGATGGCGAAGGCGAGGCCGAGCGCGACCCACGCGACGAGCAGGTCGCGGAGTTCGCGCGAGGAAAAGGAGACGTTCACGTCAGGGACCTCCAGATGAGGTCGGCGCTGTTACGCGCGCCCTCGAACATCAGGTTCGCCACGCCCGCGACGCCGCCGAGGTCGGAGGCGATGACGGGGATGACGTAGGTGACGAAGAGGAAGCTCGCGATGATGCTCCCGATGTTCGTCATGGCGACGACCATGATGAGCTTGAACAGCGGCACGTCGAACATCTGGCCGACGAGTTCGACGATGGGCGTCTCCTCGTCGGAGAGCAGTTCGTTCAGTTTGCCGATGTCGCCGACGTTGACCGGCGTGTGTCGGAGTTCGACGTAGCCGGTGAACCAGCCGGGCGCGAGAAGCGGGTTGATGGAGGTCATCCACGCGACGAGGCCGCCGACGAGGGCGGAGGTCCACCGCGCGCCGGCGACCTTGGCGAGCGCGGCGGCGAACACGCCGTTGATGAGGAACCACGCGCCGAAGATGGTCAAGAGCCGCTCGTTGCCGACGCCGGCCATCGCCAGGAGGACGAAGAAGGCGATGAACACGGCGGTGACGCCGAAGCCGAGCAGTTTCCCCCACGGGAAGCCGTCCTTCTCCGCGACGCCGACGAGCGACTCCATCGGCGGGAGCGTCTCGGGGTGTGCGAGGTAGTTCTCGATGCCCTCGCGGTGGCCCGCGCCGACGATGGCGACGACGTGCCGACCGGACTGCCGGAGCGCGACGAGTTGGTGGGCGATGTAGGCGTCGCGCTCGTCGATGAGCGCCTCCGCGCCGCCGGGGCTGAACCGACGGAACTCCTCCATCATCGCCGAGACCACGTCGCCGTCGGTCAGTTCGGCCATGTCGAACTCCTCGTAGTCGGCGTCGCCCTCGGCGGGCACGAACAGGCCGAAGGCGTTCAGGACCGCGCCGGCGGTGACGCCCACGACGACGCCCGCGAGGACGCCGATGACGAGGCTCCCGACGATGGCGGTGCCGAGGCTCCCGAGGATTCCGGAGACGAGGCCGGTGCCGAGTCCGAGGCCGAAGCCGGCGACGATACCGATTGCCGCGCCGCCGCCGAGCCCCGCGAGAACCGCGTCGTCGCCGTCGAGGGAGAACGAGGCGGCGGTGTAGAGCAGGTACGCGGACGCGGCCCCGAGGACCGCGGCGGTCGCGGTGCGCGTCAACAGGAGGTCGGTGACGCCGACCGCGCCCCCGAACAGGCCGACGAGCGGCCCGAGGAAGACGCCGACGGCGATGCCCAACACCGCGCCGACCCCGCGGGCGTCGGCGACGCCGAACAGGAGGTCACCGGCCATGCGCACCTTTTCGAGCGTGCCCATCCGCCGCCAGAAGCGCTGGATGGTGACTTGGATGTCGCGGTCGACGAGCGCCACGTCGAGGCCCTCGTCTTCGGCGGTCTCGACCGCCGCGAGCATGTCCGCGCCGGGCTTTACGTCGAACTTGTCTCCCATCCGCGACTGGACGTACGAGAGCATCCAGTAGGCGATAAACTGGAAGACGGTGTTGCCGCGAAGCAGGTCGCGCGCTTCGATGTCGTCGGGCGTTCCGCCCTTCATCTGCCGGTAGCGACCCTCGTCGAGTTCGACCGCGACGACGTCGGGACGCTCTTCCCTGACGGTCTCTTCGACCTCTCTGACGCTGTCGGCCGAGACGTGGGCCGTGCCGACGACGCGGACGTGACCCTCGCCGGGCGACGAATCGTTCATCGCCGGGTTTACCGCCCCACGGTTTTTATCCGTGTCGGCATCTCCCACGAACTATGCAGGATTTCGACGCGCACACCCCGACGCCCGCCCACGAGACGGCCATCGACTGCCTGCAGGCCGGCGTCGAGGCCGTCCTCCCCGACCGCGTCGTCCGCGAGTCGGTGTCGCTCGACGGCGACACCCTGACCGTCGCGGACGAGACCTACGACCTGACCGCCTACGACCGCATCCTCGTCGTCGGCGGGGGCAAAGCCGGCGACGGCGTCGCAGACGCCCTCGAAGCCGTCCTCGGCGACCGCATCGACGACGGTGTCGTCGTGACGCCCGACCCGACGCCGAGCCCCGACGGGCGCATCGAGCGACTCCCCGGCGACCACCCGGTCCCCTCCGCGCGCGGCGTCGAGAGCACCCGGCGGCTCGTTGACCTCATCTCCGACCTCGACGACCGCACGCTCGTCCTCGCCGCCATCACGGGCGGTGCGAGCGCGGTTCTCCCGTCACCCGCCGAGGGCATCTCGCTCGCCGAGTTGCAGGAGACGACCGACAGGCTGCTCGAAAGCGGCGCGGAGATTCACGACCTCAACGCGGTCAGAAAGCACGTTTCGACGCTGAAAGGCGGCGGCCTCGCACGGCTCGCCGCCCCCGCGACGGTCGTCGGCCTCGTCCTCTCGGACGTGGTCGGAAACGACCTCGGCGTCATCGCCTCCGGCCCGACCGCGCCCGACGAGACGACCTACGACGACGCCCTCGACGTGCTGGACCGCTTCGACCTCGACGTGCCGAAATCGGTCCGCACGCGCCTCGCCCGCGGCTCCGCCGGCGACATCCCGGAGACGCCGAAACCCGGCGACTCGGTGTTCGACCGGGTGACGAACCACGTTCTCGCGGACACGTTCACCGCGCTCGACGCCGCTCGCGAGGTGGCCGACGAACGGGGGTACGACCCGCTCGTCCTCTCCTCTCGCGTGCGCGGCGAGGCGCGCGAGGCCGCGAAGACCCACGTCGCCGTCGCGGAGGAGTCGCTCGCGACCGGGAACCCGATTGCCGCGCCCGCCGTGGTCCTCTCGGGCGGCGAGTGTACCGTGACGGTCCGCGGGGACGGCGACGGCGGGCCGAACCTCGAATTCTGCCTCGCGGCCGCCGCCGAACTCCCCGAGGAGACCGTCCTCGCCAGCATCGACAGCGACGGGAAAGACGGCGGGACGGAGGTCGCGGGCGCGGTCGTGGACTCGTCGACCGTCGACGCCGGGGACGCCCACGACGCGCTGGCGAGAAACGACGCGCTCCCGGTGCTTCGGGAGGCCGGCGCGCTCGTCGAGTCCGGCGCGACGGGGACGAACGTCAACGACCTGCGCGTCGTCGTGGTCGGCGAGGGCGTCTGAGCGCCGACAGTTCCGCGGGCGACGGACAACAGGTTTGTATCCTCCGGCGGAGTACTCACCCCCATGGCCGGTTTGTTGCCCTCCACTCCCGACACCTCCGCCGCGGACGAATCCTCCCCGCGGGTCATCGGACTCGACGACGACGAGGCGTCGGACCTCCTCTCGGCGCTCTCGTCGGAGACGGCCCGCCGCGTGCTCGCCGCGCTCCACGACAAGCCGACGAACGCCGCGGACCTCGCGGAACGCGTCGACACGTCGCTTCAGAACGTCCAGTACCACCTCCGAAAGCTCGACGACGCGGGCCTCGTCGAGGTGGTCGACACCGTCTACTCCGAGAAGGGCCGCGAGATGAAGGTGTACGCGCCCGCCGACAGGCCGCTGGTCGTCGTCGCCGCCGGCGAGGAGACGCGGACGGGGCTGGCGTCCATGCTGACGAGCCTGCTCGGCGGCGTCGCCGTCTTGGGCCTGCTCTCGGCGTTCGTCCAGTGGGTCGCGTCGCGGGGCCTCGGCGTTCTCGGCGGTGCCGGCGGTGCCGCGGAGTCCGCCGACGCCGGGACGGTCTCGACGATGGCCGCGGAGGCCGCGCCCGCGGCGGCGCAGGGAATCCCGCCGGGGCTCGCCTTCTTCGCCGGCGGCCTCGCCATCCTGCTCGTCATCGCGGCCGTTCAGTTCGCCCGACGCTGAGCGCTCACGGGGAGCGACGGCGACCGGGTCGGCGACTCGTTCTGGGGTAACTATTCGTACTCCGGCCAACTACAGCATAGCATGAAACACCGTGCCGTGGTCCGCGGTATCGGGGTCGGCGTCGGCGAAGACGGCTCGAACGTGCCGGCGGTGGTCCTCGAAGCGCGCGACGAGTTCCTGCCCATCGTCATCACGTCGGACCAGGCTCAGGCCATCCAGCTCGGGCTCTCCGGCGAGCAGTTCGAGCGCCCGCTGACCCACGACCTCCTGGTCGAGATGGTGACCGAGTTCGGCGGGGCCATCGACAGCATCCGCATCGACGACCTCTCGAACGGCACGTTCCTCGCCAAGGTCGACGCCGAGCGGTACCACGACGGCGAGGCGCGGACGTTCGTCTTCGACGCCCGCCCGAGCGACGCCATCGCCCTCGCCATCCGCGTGGACTGTCCGATTCTCATCTCCGACGAGGTGCTCGACGCCGCCGGGCAGTCGCCCGAGGCGTTCGACGCCGACTTCGAGGAGTGAACCGGGGCCGTCGCCGCCGCGCCCCACGATTTCAAGCCCCCTCGGCGCGACCCTGCTCGCATGAGCGAATCCACCGCGACGCTCGACGAGTCGCGCACCGAGATGACCGAACTCCTCCTGCCGAACGACACCAACAACCTCGGGCGAGCCCTCGGTGGGGCGGTCCTCCACTGGATGGACATCTGCGGGGCCATCGCGGCGATGCGCTTTTCGAACCGCCAGTGCGTCACCGCGTCGATGGACCACGTCGACTTCATCAGCCCCATCGACCTCGGCGAAGTCGCCGTGATGGAGGCGTACGTGTTCAACGTCGGCCGAACCAGCGTGGACGTGAAAGTCGACGTGCACGCCGAGAACCCGAAGACCGACGAACTCCGGAAGACGACCACCTCGTTCCTGACGTTCGTCGCGCTCGACGACGACGGGAAGCCGACGCCGGTCCCCCGACTCGTCTGCGAGACCGACGAGGAAGCGGAGCTCCGCGCCGAGGCGGTCGCCGCCCGCGCCGAACAGCTCGAATCCGTCATCGAGCGCATGGAGAACTGAGGAAACTGGCGTCAGCGCCGAACCCTTTTCCCGGACGGCGACCGACTGGCGACCATGCTCGACGTTCCCGTTCCGGACCCGCCGTCGCTCCCGACCGTCGACCCGAACCAGTACGACGACGCGCAGGTGGCGGCCGACGCCGACTTCAAGCGCGCCGAGTTGGAGGACTTCCTCGAAGCCGGCGCGTGGGCCGACGCCTTCGAGGCGTGGGCCGCGGAGACGCCCGTCACCGAGGCGCAGTGGGAAATCGTCCTCGACCTCGACCTCCTCTCCCACTTCGACTTCTTCTGGGACGACTTCGCCGACCGCGTCGGCTACCACGCGCCGGGCATCCCCGAGGACTGGAAAGAGCGCGAACTCCACCCCGAACTGACCTCGTGGGGCGAGGTGTCGTCTATCAACGCCGGCCTCACCGAACTCGGACAGGACGTGTGCGACGTGCTCAAAGACGACTACATCGACTGGGAGTCCGAGTACGAAGCGCCCGACGACCTGCCCGACTTCTGAGGGCGGTCGCCCCTCCCTTCGTTGGCTTCCGTGCGGACTCCGACGCCGCTTGGAACCCGGTTCCGAACATTCACAAAATAATGGCGTTATATGTTGACATTCGCGTAGGAAAGACATATTTCTGGAAGCATTGTGGCTGAATTTGGGAAAACGGTGATATTCCAATCGCCGCTCTCATCTCTCGTCACTATGACGAACATGAAACGCCGCGACGTACTCCGTGGATTCGGTGGCGTCGCCATCGCGGGCGGGCTCGCTGGTTGTATGGGCGGCGGCGGGACCGACGACGAGACGGAGACGACCACGACGGCGACTCCGACTCCCACCCCGACACCGACGCCGGAACCCGAGACGGCGATGCTCCGCGTCGCCCACCTCTCTCCCGACGCGCCGAACGTCGACGTGTACGTCGACGGCTCGGTAGCCCTCTCTGACGTGCCGTTCGGCGCGGTCAGCGACTACCTCTCGGTTCCCGTCGGGACCCGGACGGTGAAAGTCACCGCCGCCGGCGACGAGTCCACGGTCGCTTTCGAGGGCGACCTCGACGTCGCCGAGGCGACCTACACCGTCGCCGCGGTCGGCGAGCTCACCGAGGAGACGTTCGAACCGCTCGTCCTCGAAGACGACGTGTCGCTCCCGGACGACGACACGGCCCGGGTCCGCGTGGTCCACGCTTCGCCCGATGCCCCCGCGGTCGACGTGACCGCCGGCGACACGGTGCTCTTCGACGGCGTGTCGTTCACCCAGTCCGGCAGCGTCGAGGTGCCGGCCGACACCTACGCGCTCCAGGTCAGGGGCGACACGGAGTCGAACGACGGCGACGCGGTCGCGGAGTTCGACGTGGAACTCGCCGGCGGCACCGTCTACACGGTGTTCGCGGCGGGCTACCTGACGCCCGACGACGAGCCGACCGACGAGGCGTTCCGGCCCGTCGCGGTCGTCGACGCCGGGTCCGGCGGCGGCGGGCTCGTCCAGCGCGACGTGTCCCTCCGCGCCGCGCACCTCTCGCCGGACGCGCCGAACGTCGACGTGCTCGTCGACGGCGCGGTCGCGCTCTCGGACGTGCCGTTCGGCGCGGTCAGCGACTACCTCGCGCTGACCGCCGGGTCCCACCAGGTGACGATTCGCGCGACCGACGCGCCCGACACGGTCGTCTTCGACGAGACGCTCGACCTCGCGGCCGGCGCGTACACCGCCGCGGCGCTCGGTGAACTCGACTCGGCGGCCGAGAACGGCTTCGCCGTCTCCCTCCTCGAAGACGACCGCTCGGCCCCCGCTGACGACGCGGCCCGCGTCCGGGTGCTACACGCCTCGCCGGACGCGCCCGCGGTCGACGTGACCGTCGCGGGCTCCGGGGACGCTCTCGTCGACGGCGCGGCCTTCGGCGACGCCGCGACCGTCGAGGTCCCCGCCGGGGAGTACACGCTCCAGATTCGGGGCGACACGGAGTCGAACGACGGCGACGTGGTCGCCGAGTTCGACGTCACCGTCGAGGGCGGTCGCGCGTACACCGCCATCGCGCTCGGCTACCTGACGCCCGACGACGAGCCGGCGGACGCCGCGTTCGACCTCAGCGTCGTCGCGGACAACTGACCCGGAGCGAGCCGCCCACCTGCCCTGCCGTCGTCCCCGCTCCGACGCCGGTTTCGAGCGAACCACCTCCCGAACGAATGACACCGATGCGAACCCGACGACGTGAACCGCCTCGCGCCCAGCGGCGGCCATGAGCGTCTTGGTCGACGCCGCGCGGTTCGCGCTCGGCGCGAGCGCGGTGTTCCTCGTCGTCCTGCTCGGAATCTGGGGGCGGAACTACCTGCTGTTCCGGTCGAAACACGCGCTCGGCCTCGTCGTCTTCGGCGTCTTTCTGCTCGCGCAGAACCTCTTCGCGCTGTACTACTACCTCGTGGACCCGACGCTGTCGGTCTGGTTCGCCACCGCCGTTCCCGCCGCGGCGTGGCGGGTGCTGATGGGCGTCCACGTCCTCCAGGCGGTGGCGCTGGCGGTCCTCCTGTGGATTACGTGGGATTAAACCGATAGCCGCCGTCAGCGTCGGACATGCACCGCCGAGCCCTCCTTTCGAGCGCTGCCGCGCTCTCGCTGGCGGGCCTCTCGGGCTGTCTCGCCGACGCCCGACGGACCGCGAGCGGTCGAATCCGCGCCGACACCGGCCACTCGAAACTCCACCCGGCAGACGAGCAGTACGTGAACGGGTCGTTCCCCGACGACGCCGACTTCCGCGGGTGGCTGTTCGGCGACCCGCCGGACGACCAGACGGACGTGTTCACCGACCGCGCGATGCAGGGCGAGTACTCGAACGACCTGCTGTGGGCCGAGGGCGATTCGTTCGTCCTCCTGTTCGAGGTCCGGATGGCACGCGAGGACGCCGCGTTCTACAACGTCGCGCAGTCCCCGTCGTGGACCGGGTGGCGCGACGCCGACCTCCCGATTCGGCGGTCGCCGCCGTCAGACCTCGAACCGTTCGACGCGGACACGCTCGTCTGCACTCACCTCTCGAAGTTCGACGTGGCGAGGGGTGCCGCGCCGACGAACGCCACGCTCCGGATGTTCGAGCGCGACGACGAGTCCGGGACCACGCACGGGTCGGCGGTCGAGTCGGTCGTCGCGACCCACCGCGTCGGTCGATGGTCGGACCGATAGCGTCGATGACGGCGTCGATGTCGGTGTCGTCGCCGGAGTAAGCGTTATGCCGCTTCCGAGACTTCGTTCGGATAGCATGCGACGACACCGGAGCCTCTCTCGCTCACCCGCGGTCGGCCAGTCCCGACCGTCGGTCGTCGCTCCGTCGCTCATTATTGCGGGGCAGTAGCCTCGCATATCCCTCATCCTCGACACCCGTCCGTATCGACCTCCGAGCGACTGCAGTCTCTTCCGGTGTGACACACCGGAACCCCCCATGGAGCGACACACGCACCACACCCGACAGGCGTATCGACAGCGACCAACAGACCGCCGACAGCGGAGGGTCTCCCGTGTCTGAGTCGGACCCGACGGAACGCCCGACCGACGCGGACCAGACCCGCCGTTTTGATATATATCCGCGAGAAGGACGGGGTATGGAAGACATCGCAGACCAGTACACGCCGTCGGACGTGGAGTCCGTCGTCGGCGAGTACTGGGACGAGAACGACGCGTACGAGGCGACGAAGGAGGCACACGCCGACGACCCGTCGTTCTTCTTCGTCGACGGCCCGCCGTACACGTCCGGCCAGATGCACCTCGGCACGGCGTGGAACAAGACGCTGAAGGACGCCGTCATTCGGCACAAGCGCATGACGGGACATCAGGTCACGGACCGCCCCGGCTACGACATGCACGGCCTCCCCATCGAGGTCAAAGTCGAAGAGGAACTCGGCTTCACCTCGAAGCGCGACATCGAGGAGTTCGGCATGGAGCAGTTCATCCAGAAGTGCAAGGAGTTCGCCGTCCGCAACCGCGAGGCGATGGACGAGGACTTCCAGTCCATCGGCGCGTGGATGGACTGGGACAACCCCTATCAGACGCTCTCGCCCGAGTACATGGAGTCCGCGTGGTGGGCCTTCTCGAAGGTCGCCGAGAACGGGCTGGTCGAACAGGGCAAGCGCAGCGTCAACTACTGCCCGCGCTGTCAGACCGCCATCGCGGCAAACGAGGTCGAGTACGACGAAATCACCTCGCCCTCTATCTACGTCAAGTTCCCGCTGAAGGGCCGCGAGGGCAACCTCGTCATCTGGACGACGACGCCGTGGACCATCCCCGCCAACACGTTCGTCGCCGTCGACGGCGAGATGACGTACCAGGAGGTCCGCGCCGAGAAGGACGGCGAGAGCGAGGTGCTCTACCTCGCCGAGCCCTGCGTCGAGGAGGTCCTGAAGAAGGGCCGCTACGAGGACTACGAGGTCCTCTCGGAGGTCACGGGCGAGGAGATGGTCGGCTGGGAGTACGACCACCCGCTCGACGGCGTGGTCGCCGAGTACGCCGACTTCGAGGGCGCGGGACAGGTGTACACCGCCGAATACGTCGAGGCCGACCGAACCGGACTCGTCCACTCCGCGCCCGGTCACGGGCAGGAGGACTTCGCCCGCGGGCAGGAACTCGGCTTGGACGTGTTCGTCCCCGTCGACGACAAAGGCGAGTTCACGGAGCAGGGCGGCGACTACGCGGGCACCTTCGTCCGCGACGCCAACCCCGAAGTCATCGAGGACCTCGACGAGCTCGGCCACCTGCTCCACGCCGGCGAGCACGACCACCGCTACGGCCACTGTTGGCGCTGTGACACGGACATCATCTTCCTCGCCACCGACCAGTGGTTCATCACGGTCACGGACGTGAAAGAACAGCTTCTCGACAACATCGAGGAGTCCGAGTGGCACCCGCAGTGGGCCCGCGACAACCGCTTCCGCGACTTCGTGAGCGACGCGCCCGACTGGAACGTCTCCCGACAGCGCTACTGGGGCATCCCGCTTCCCATCTGGGTCCCGCAGGACGCCGACGCCGAGGGCGCACAGGAGATGATTGTCGTCGGCACCCGCGAGGAACTCGCAGAGCGCGCCGACCAAGATGTCGACCCCGAGACGGTGGACCTCCACCGGCCCTCGGTGGACCCCATCACCATCACCGAAGACGGCGTGACCTACGAGCGCGTCCCCGACGTGTTCGACGTGTGGATAGACTCCTCGGTCGCCACGTGGGGAACGCTCGACTTCCCCGGCGAGACCGAGGCCTACGACGAGCTGTGGCCCGCCGACCTCATCATCGAGGCGCACGACCAGACCCGCGGGTGGTTCTGGTCGCAACTCGGCATGGGCACCGCCGCGACCGGCGAGTCGCCGTACAAGGAGGTCATCATGCACGGCTTCGCCAACGACAAGGACGGCCGCAAGATGTCGAAGTCCGTCGGCAACATCGTGACGCCCGAGGAGGCCATCGACCGCGCCGGCCGCGACCCGCTTCGCGCCTATCTCCTCAGCCACGACCAGCAGGGCGTGGACCTCTCGTTCGAGTGGGACGGCCTCGCCGACACCCAGTCGACGCTCAACATCTTCTGGAACGTCTTCCGGTTCCCGCTTCCGTACATGGACCTCGACGGCTACGACCCCGCCGAGGCCGACCTCTCGGAGGGCGAACTCACCGTCGTCGACGAGTGGGTGCTCTCGCGGCTCCAGACCGTCGAAGCCGAGATGGCGGACGCGTGGGACGACTACGAGGTCTCCACCGCGCTCAACACGCTTCTGGACTTCATCACGCAGGACGTCTCGCGCTTCTACGTGAAGGCCATCCGCGAGCGCATGTGGGACGAGGAGGACTCGGCGTCGAAGCTCGGCGCGTACGCCACGCTCTCGACGGTGCTCTCGGAGTCCATCCGGCTCATCGCGCCCTACGCGCCCTACATGGCCGAACGGATGTACCAGCGGCTCGACGGCTCGGAGACGACCGTCCACATGCTGTCGTACCCCGAGGCCGACGAGGAGCGCCGCGACGAGGAACTCGAAGCCAACATGGCCGTCCTCCGCGACGTGGAGGAGGCCGCGGCGCACGCCCGCCAGCTCGGCGGTCGCAAGCTCCGCTGGCCCGTCTCGCGCATCGTCGTCGAGTCCGAGGACGCCGAGGTCGCCGACGCGGTCGAAGCCCTCTCGGACCTCCTCGCGGAGCGCGTGAACACCCGCGACGTGCAGGTCGTCGAGGGCTTCGACGAGCTCGTCGAGACCGCGGAGCCGCAGATGAGCGTCATCGGGCCGGAGTTCGGCGCTGACGCCCAGAAAATCATGGAGGCCGTCGAGGGCCTCTCGCGCGCCGAAGTCGAGTCGGGCGTCGAGGTCGACGGCGAGACGTACGACCTCACAGACGAGATGGTCTCGTACCGCGCCGAACCCCCGGAACACGTCACCGGAGCCGACTTCGAGGGCGGCACGGTCTACGTCGACACCGAACTCACCGACGACATCGAGTCCGAGGGCTACGCCCGCGACGTCATCCGCCGCATCCAGGAGATGCGCAAACAGCTCGACCTCGACGTCGAGGCCGAAATCGACGTGTCGCTCGCGGTCGACGACGACCGCGTCGCCGGCTTCGTCGAGGAGAACCGCGACCTCATCGCCGAGGAGGTCCGCGCCCGCGAACTCGACCTCGGAAGCGCCGACGGCGAGACGGTCGAGACGTGGGACGTCGAGGACGTGTCCGTGACCATCGCGGTCACGCAGCTCGACTGAGGCGGCCCCGCGCGGTCCCCGGTCGCTGGCGGCGGTCGGCCGTCACTCGGTCGCCGCGCCCACCTCCCGCAAAATAGCGGGTGACGTGCCTCGATTTTCGCAGACGACGCCGGCTTCGACTTCCGGCTGACCAACACTTTTGGCCTCATCGACCGTGATGGACTGTGAGTCATGAAGAAACTCATCAACGAACCCGGAGCGGTCGTAGACGAGATGCTCGACGGGATGGTGGCGGCGCACCCCGAACTCCGCCGGCTCGACGGCACGAACGTCCTCGTCCGCGGCGACGCGCCGGTCGATGGGAAGGTCGCGGTCGTCTCCGGCGGCGGGTCGGGCCACGAGCCGACGCACGCGGGCTATCTCGGCGAGGGGATGCTCGACGGCGCGGCGGCGGGTGAGGTGTTCACCTCGCCGACGGCCGACCAGTTGAACGAGATGATTCAGGCCACGGACGCGGGCGAGGGCGTCCTCTGCGTCGTCAAGAACTACGAGGGGGACGTGATGAACTTCGACACCGCGGCCGAGATGGCCGCCATGGAGGGCGTCGAGGTCGAGCAGGTCGTCGTCAACGACGACGTGGCCGTCGAGGACTCGCTGTACACGTCCGGTCGTCGCGGCGTCGCGGGCACCATCTTCGTCCACAAGTGCGCGGGCGCGAAGGCCGCCGCGGGCGGCGACCTCGAAGCGGTCACAGCCGTCGCCGAGAAGGTCGTCGACAACGTGCGCACGATGGGGATGGCGCTCACCTCCTGTGTCACGCCGGAGAAGGGCGAACCGACGTTCGACCTCGGCGAGGACGAAATCGAACTCGGCATCGGCATCCACGGCGAGCCGGGCACCGAGCGCGCCGACATCATGAGCGCCGACGAGATAACCGAACACCTGACCGAGAACGTCCTCGACGACCTCGAACTCGACGAGGGCGAGGAGGTCGTGACGATGGTCAACGGCATGGGCGGCACGCCGCTGTCGGAGCTGTACATCGTCAACCGCAAGCTCCAGTCCATCCTCGACGACCGCGGCATCGAGACGTGGGACGCGTGGGTCGGCGACTACATGACCTCGCTCGACATGATGGGCTGTTCGGTCTCCGTACTCCGCGTCGACGACGAGCTGAAGGAACTGCTCGGCGCGCCCGCGGAGACGCCCGGCCTGACCGTCACCGAGTAAGCGGCGACGCTCGCCGAGCACGTTCGGGGGCGACTCCCGACGCGTCCACCGATTTTTCGCGGCAGAACAGTCCCGCGGGACAAGGGATTAACGACAGGCCGACGAAGGACAGCCATGGCTGACGCAGAGACACAACGCGAAGCGGTGCTGGACGCGCTCGACAACGTCGCCGAGCGCCTCGCCGAGGAGAAGGAGTACCTCACGGACCTCGACTCCGCCATCGGCGACGCCGACCACGGCGCGAACATGGAGCGCGGCTTCGGCAAGGCCGCCGACAAGCGCGAGGAGTTCGCCGAGATGGAGCCGAACGAGGTCGTCAAGAACGTCGGGACGACGCTCATCTCGAACGTCGGCGGGGCCTCCGGTCCCCTCTACGGCGGCTCTATCATGTTCGCCAGTCAGGAACTCGAAGGCGGCATCACCGCCGAGACGTCGGTGGCGTTCGCCGAGGCGTACCTCGACAAGGTCAAGGACCGCGGCGGCGCGCAGGTCGGCGCGAAGACGATGGTCGACGCGCTCGTCCCCGCCGTCCACACCTACAAGAAGTCCATCGAGCAGGACGACCTCCCGCCGCTCGAAGCCCTCGCCAAAGCCGTCGACGCGGCCGAGCGCGGCGTCGCCTTCACGGTCCCCATCAAGGCGCTGAAGGGCCGCGCGTCGTTCCTCGACTGGCGCTCGGTCGGCCATCAGGACCCCGGCGCGACGAGTACGCTGTTCATCCTCGAAGAGCTACTGGAGACGGCCGAGGAGTACCTCGACGGCGAGGTCGACCGCGACGCTCGGGCCGAAGACGCTGTCGGGAGAGCGGAATGATTGGCCTCGTCGTCGTCTCGCACAGCGCGAAGGCCGCCGAGGGAATCGCCGAGGTCGCCGCGCAGATGGGCGGCGGCAACGCCCGCATCGTTCCCGCCGGCGGCGACGAGGACGGCATCGGAACCTCGCCGGACCGCATCCGCGAGGGCATCGAGGAGGCCGACGACGGCGACGGCGTCGTCGTCCTCGTGGACCTCGGCAGCGCCGTGATGAACGCGGAACTCGCCATCGAGATGGCGACGGATTCCGAGGCGGTCATCGCCGACGCGCCGATTCTGGAGGGGACGCTCAACGCGGCCGTCGAGACGACGAGCAAGAAGGCGACGCTCGACTCGGTCGTCGAGCGCGCCGAGGACGCCCGCGACTACCGAAAGCTGAACTGAGCGACCGGCTGGCGACCCGGCCGCAGTCGGCGACGCGTGCCGAGAAGAGACACCGCCGTGGGGCGCGGCGGACCCGGACCGGGGTTTCCTATTCTTCGTCGCCGGCTTCGGGCGTCGAGAGCACTGCTTCGAGGGCGTCGAGCGCCGCTTCCGCGTCGTCGCCCTCCGCGACGAGGCGAATCTCCTCGCCGTGTCCGACGCCGAGGCCGGTGACGGCGAGCATGCTGGCGGCGGGGACGAGGTCGTCCTCGTCGGCGCGGCCGAGTTGCACGTCGGCGTCGAAGGAGTTCGCGGTCTCGACGAACTGCGAGGCGGGACGAGCGTGGAGGCCGTCTTTCGGGACGACAGCGACGATGCGTTCCATACGTTCGGTATCGACCGGGGAGCGTTATCGCTACCGGTTGCGGAACGCGGCGAAGAAAAATCGTGAACGACGTGTGCGGGGCCGGAGGCGTCCGGGCTGTTAGGGACCGAGTCCGAGGTACGCCGAGTTGGGGATAGCCCCGAGCAGGAACAGCACGCCGATGATGAGCGAGTAGATGGTAATCGACATCGCCGGCGGGTCCACGTGGGTCCCGGAGTGGGCGTACGCGACACGCTGGGTGACTTCGCCGAGCAGCGCGCCGATGAGACCACCGACCGCGGCGGCGACGATGATGAGCGGTTCGCTCCCGCCGACCATCGGCGCGGCGACGGCTCCGAACGCCGACCCACCGAGGGTGATGTGGTGGGTGACGGGAATCTTCTCGACGCCGAGGTTCAAGAACAGCAGGCTGGCCGCGGAGATACCGTAGGCGAGGAAGAAGCTCTCCGTGATGAGCCACGTCCAGCCGCCGAGGATACCGGCTCCGAGACCGATGACGACGATGTTGACCCACTTGTACTGGTGGGGAAGCCACGGTTCGGTCGCGGGCCGACCGCTGCCGTCGCCGCGCATCGTTCCCTTCTCGAACGGCGACATGTCGAGGAGGCCGCTACCGGCGGGCGAGCCGATGAGCGGGTAGCCGAAGGCGATGCGCGCGATGAACGCCGTCGTCATGACGGACAGCGCGACGCTGTCGAGCGGGAGGCCGATACCGCCGGCGACGCGGGAGATGAGGAGCCCGAGGACGCCGAACAGACCCCCGACGGCGAGGATGTCAGGCTGCGTGCCGAACGCGTACGTGATGTCCTTACCGAAGTGGTAGCCGCCCTCGCTGGGGTTCATGTCCGCGTACCGCTTGCCCGCGTAGGCGCTGGCGGCGACGCCGCCGGCGAAGGCGATGTGCGGGCCGACGAACGGGCCGAACCCGATGCTGCCGGTGATACCCGTGCCGAGTTCGCCGGCGGTGATGAGGTCGGCACCTTCGAACTGTCGGATGACGATGCCAGCCGTCTCGCCGAGCAGCACGACGAAGCCGGTAAAGATGAACGACGGCAGTGCGCCGATGGCCGCGCCGAACATCCCGCCCGCGAACGCCGCGAGCAGGAGGACGACGAACCGCTCGGCGCTGACGCCGATGACCGGAATCTGGAGTGCGAATGCTTCGAACACGAGTTACTCCTCCCGTGCCCAGTCGAGCGAGCGGTCGACGGCCTCTTTCCAGCGGCCGTAGCGCGCTTCGACGTTCTGTGGGTCTTTCGGGGCGAACTCGCGGTCGACCTGCCAGTTCTCGCGGAGTTCGTCGAGCGTCTCCCAGTAGCCGACGGCGAGGCCGGCGGCGTACGCCGACCCGAGGGCGGTCGTCTCGTCGACCTCCGGCCGGGCGATGTCCGTCTGGATGATGTCGGACNTGGTCGACGGCCTCTTTCCAGCGGCCGTAGCGCGCTTCGACGTTCTGTGGGTCTTTCGGGGCGAACTCGCGGTCGACCTGCCAGTTCTCGCGGAGTTCGTCGAGCGTCTCCCAGTAGCCGACGGCGAGGCCGGCGGCGTAGGCCGCGCCCAGCGCGGTCGTCTCGTCGACCTGTGGGCGGACGATCTCCGTGTCGAGGATGTTCGACTGGAGCTGGCAGAGGAAGTTGTTCTTGACCGCGCCGCCGTCGACGCGGAGGCTGGAGAGGTCGATGTCGCTGTCGGACTCCATCGCCTCGGCCACGTCGCGCGTCTGGAACGCGATGGACTCGAGCGTCGCGCGGACGATGTGCTCGCGGCGGGTGCCGCGGGTCATACCGACGATGGTGCCGCGGGCGCGCTGGTCCCAGTGGGGAGCGCCGAGGCCCGTGAACGCGGGGACGAAGTAGACGCCGTCGGTGGACTCGACCGACCGAGCGAGCTTCTCGGACTCGGCGGCGTTGTCGATGAGCGTCATGTCTTCGAGCCACTCGATCGCCGCGCCGGTGATGAAGATGGAGCCTTCGAGGGCGTACTGGACCGGTTCACCGGAGCGCTGGAAGCCGACGGTGGTGAGGAGGCCGTGTTCGGACATGACGGCCTCGTCGCCGGTGTTCATCAGCATGAACGAGCCGGTGCCGTAGGTGTTCTTCGCGTCGCCGGCGTCGAAACAGGTCTGGCCGAACAGCGCGGCCTGCTGGTCGCCGAGCGCGCCGGCGACGGGGACTTCCGCGCCGAGGAAGCCGTCCGCGTCGGTCTCGCCGTAGTGGTCGTCGTCGGACGACGGGCGGACCTCGGGGAGGAGTTCGCGGGGGACGTTGAACTCGTCGAGGAGTTCGTCGTCCCACTCCATGTCGTGGATGTTGAACAGCATGGTCCGCGACGCGTTCGTCACGTCCGTGATGTGGTTCCCCGTCAGATTGTAGATGAGCCACGTGTCGATGGTCCCGAAGGCGAGTTCGCCGTCGGCAGCGCGGTCTCGGATATCTTCGGGTCGGGAGCGCTGGAGCTTGATGGGGTCGGAGTTGTCCAGCAGCCACTCGGCTTTCGTCGCGGAGAAGTACGCGTCGGGTTCGAGACCCGTCTTCGCGCGCACGTCGTCGGTCTTGCCGTCCGCCTCGAGCGTCTCGATGCGGTCGGTCGTTCGACGGTCCTGCCAGACGATGGCGTTGTGAATCGGCTGTCCGGTCTCACGGTCCCAGATGAGCGTCGTCTCGCGCTGGTTCGTGATACCGATGGCTTCCAACTGCTCGGCGTCGAGTCCGGCGCTTCCGAGCGCCTCGTCGATGACCTTCTTCGTGTTGTCCCAAATCTCGTTCGCGTCGTGTTCGACCCAACCGGGCTCTGGGTAGATCTGTTCGTGCTTCTCGTAGGCGTTGGCGACCACCTTGCCGTCGTGGTCGAACACCATGAACCGCGTGCCTGTGGTACCCTGGTCGATGGCACCGACGTAAGTTTCTCCTGACATTTCTAACCAACCTCGATACGAACTCTCGGTGTGAGAGTCCTACCACTACAAACGTGTACAAATTATATGATAAATGTTTCTTTACTACTGCCTCGCATATTGTGGAGAGCAAAATCACTCTATAGGGACTGAAACGCCAGAATACGGCGTCTACTATTTCACACGGGCACTATTTCACCCGTTTTAATCGAGGACAGAATCGGGCGGACAAAACGGACGATTCGGTCGAACGACGGACAAATCCGGCGATTAATGAGCAACAATCACCGGAAAGTCGCCGTCGAATCGTCGCGCGCGCCGAGCGCGACGGCGTTCGAGTGGTCCGGCGCTCGAACGAAGTCGTTCGTCAACCGTGCGCGCGTGTCAGACCAGCGCCTCTTCGAGGAGCTGGAGCGGGTGTTTGATGTCGTAGCCCGTTCCGTGCTCCATCTGCATCGAACAGGTGGGACATTCGGTCATGCCGACGTCCCCCTGGGCGTGCTCCATGTGGTCGAACATGTCCGCGCCGATCTGCATCGACTTGTCGTACTTCTCTTCCTTCCAGCCGTAGGTGCCGGAGATGCCGGAACAGGAGTCGCCCACGTCCTCGATGTCGACGCCGTCGAGCTGGCGGAACAGCTCGACCGCCTGCCGGTCGAGCCCCTGATTGCGGCCGTGACACGGCGCGTGGTACGCGAACGACTGGTCCTCGACGGACGCTTCTCGAACCTCACTTTCGAGGTCCTCGTGGATGCGCAGGTACTCGAGCGCCTCGTAGGTGTGCGCCGAGAGGTCCTCGATGCCGTCGATGTCGAACAGTTCGGGGTACTCCTGGCGGAGCGACATCGAACAGGAGGTACACGACGCGATGATGTCGTAGCCCTCGGGGATGAGCCCCGCGAAGTTCTCGACGTTGATGCCGGCGGCGCGCTTTGCGTCGTCGAGCATGCCGTTCGCGAACATCGGCGTCCCCGAACAGCGCTGTTTGGGGACGACGACCTCGTAGCCGAACGACTCGAAGAGGCGGACCATCGCCTTGCCCACCTCGGGCGTGTTGTAGTTGGAGTAACAGCCGTGGAAGTAGGCGACGCGCTTCTCCTCGGAGCGGACCTGCGGGCCGCCGCGTTCGTTCCACCACTCGCGGAACGTCTGGGTGGCGAACTCGGGGAAGTCGCGCTCGGCCGTGATGCCGAGCACCTTCTCGTTTATCCGCTGGACGACCGAGTTGCCCATGACGGCGTTCGCCAGCCGGGGGAACATGCTGCCCAACTGGGCGAGCGTGCCGTAGTTGGCGAGGATGCGGTTGCGGATGTACTCCCGCGAGAGCTTGTCCATCTCCTCGTCGACGTACTCGCCGCGGGCCGTGTTGTGCATCTGGCTGAGCGGGACGCCCGAGGGACAGGCGTCGTCACAGCGCATGCAGTTCGAACACGACATGATGGAGTCGTCGACGGCCTCGTCTTCCTTGCGCTTGAGCCGCCACTGCTCCGGGCCCTGGAACTTCGGCCCGGGGAACTCGTCGTCGACTTCCGCGACCGGGCAGGACACGTCGCAGGCGGTGCACTTGTAGCAGTTGTCCGCGCCCGGTCGGAGGTCCATGTCGGTGCTGTCGGGGAACACCTCGACGGCCTCGAAGTCGTCTGTCTGTGCGTCGGGAGTCAGCGTCGGGTTGCCTGGGGATTCTGCGTCACTCATCTGGTTGCCTCCTCGCCCGCGAGTCGGCCGGCGACGGCACCCGTCGCCAAGGAGACGCCGCTCGCGGATTTCTCGCGCGCCACGTCGGCACCGCCGACGACGCCGCCCGCGGCGCGCAGGTTCTCGAAGTGCGGTTCGCCGTCTTCGCCGGTCGGTCGGAGTTCGTCGTCGGGGACGACGCCGAAGCGCGCGAACGCGTGGTCGCCGAACGCCTCGGGTTCGGACCAGTCGTAGCGGTCCTCGGGGTGCGGGACGTGACAGCCGAAGACGGGCTCAGTGACCGATTCTCGGTCGGAGTCGAGGCCCTTGCCGACGAGGCCGCCCGTCGCGAGAACGACCTGGTCGGCCGAGTAGGGCGTCGGTCGGCTCTTCTGGTCGACGACGACCGTCTCGACGCGGCCGTCTTCGGCCTCGAAGTCGACCGCCGGGTTGCCCGCCGAGATTCGGACGCCCGCCTCGTCGAGCGCGTCGAACAGCATGTCTTCGAGCTTGAGCCCGAGCAGGCTCGGCGGGCCGGTCGGCACCTCGAAGACGGGGACGCCGAGGCGGTCCGAAAGCTCCGCGCGGACCTCCTCGTCGTGGTCGTCGCCGAGCATCGCCGGGAAGCCGACGCGCGACTCGCCGTCCAGTTCCTCGGCGACCGTGTCGGCGAGGGCCGAGCGAACCGTGCCGCCGTCGACGTCCTCGTCGCGGTCGAGCGCCTTGGCGAACCGCGTCACCTTCGCGTCGGCGCGGAACCGCTTGGGGAACTCGACGGTGACGCCGCGGGGCGAAAACGGCACGCCGGCGGCCGTCAGGTGGTCGGCCGCGACGGGCGCGTCGAAGTCCGTGAGGCCCGCGAAGCCGACCAGAAGCATGTCGCCGGAGGTGCTGGCGAGACCGGGCGCGACCGACTCGGGGTAGCGCGCGGTCGGCTTCACCGCGCCGCCGTGAGTCATCACGAGCGCGTTCGAGTCGGTGTGGCCGCCGCGGTAGGCGTCGCCGACCGCCTCGTCGAAGATGCGGAGGCCGGCGCGGACGCCGTCCTCGCCGACGACGTGGTAGGGGTGTCCCTCCGGGAGCGCGTCGAGACCGGCGTAGGGGTCCGAGAGGGGACCGTCGCCGCCGGCGTAGCCGAGCACGTCGACGAGGCCGCTGGCCTGCCGGAGCGTGCTCTTCTTGTGGGCGAGCAGGCGCACGCGAGCGCCCGTCTCCGCGGCCGAGAGCGCGGCCGTGCAGGCGGCGATGCCGCCGCCGATGACGAGCACGTCGTCAGTTATCGCCATCGGCACCTCCGAGCGCGTCGTCGTCCGCGCGGTCGGTTCGCTCGCGGCCGCCGTCCGCGACCGCCCCGCCGGACGCGACGCCCGAGGCGTCGCCCTCCGAGGCACCGCCGTCGTCGAAGGCGGCGAAGTCGATGTCGGCGTCGGCCGCCGCGGGGTCCTCGTCGCGGTTCATCGTCGCCGCGTGGAGCATGTGCTTCAGCGCGGTCTGTGAGAGCTGCGTGCCCCACATGGCGTGGCGCTCGCCCTTCCAGCGCTCCTGGTAGAGGTCGTCGAGGGACGCGCGAATGGTCTCCTCGTCGTACTCGGGGGCGAGTTCGTTCGCCATCCGGTGACAGCAAATCGCGCCCTGACAGTTGCCCATCGAGGCGCGCGTCTGGATGCGCACGGAGTTGAGTTCCGTACCCGCGGTGTCGAGAGAGTCCTGAATCTCGGCGCGGGTGACGGCCTCGCACTCGCAGACGACCGGGTTGGGGTCGACGCTGTTGAGCACCTCGTCGGCGCGCGAGCCGAGTCGCTGGGCCGACCGGCGGCCGATGGGCGACCGCAGGCCGAAGTCGTCCATGTAGTCGCGGAGGACGGTGAAGTCCTCGCTGCCCGGTAGCGGCACGTCGGCGGTGCGGCACTCGGCCTCCACGTCGAGCTTCTCGCAGACGTGGTCCGAAATCTGCTCGGCCATCATCCGGTAGGTCGTGAGTTTGCCGCCGACGATGCTCGTCATGCCCGGCAGGTCGTCGCGGTCGTCGTGGTCGAGCAGGAAGAACTCGCGGGTGATGTCCGTCGGGTCCTCCGTGCCGGTGCCCGGCGGTTCGTACAGCGGACGGACGCCCCAGAAGGAGCGTATCGTCCGCGCCTCGGCCAGCATGGGCACGAGCTCCGACAGCGTCTCTATCATCAGGTCGACCTCCCAGCCCTCCTCGGGGTAGTCCTCCGGGTCCTCGACCTCCTCGTCGGTCGTCCCGAGGATGCACGTCGTCTCGTGCGGGACGATGATGTCGGCGTCGCCCTTCGGCCGACAGCGGTTGACGACCGTGTCGACCTGCCGGGTGTTCATGATGGTCATGACGCCCTTCGACGGACGGACTTCCACGTCGACGCCGGCGAGGTCACCGATTTGGCCGGCCCACGCGCCCGTCGCGTTGACGACGTAGTCGGCGCGGATTTCCTCGACTTCTCCGGGTTCGCCGTGGACGTAGGGCCCGGTGCCGGTCTGGTGGGTGACCTCGACGCCGACGACCTCGCCGTCCTCGACGAGCACGTCCGTGACCTCCGAGTGCGTCTCGATGCGCGCGCCGTGTTCGACGGCGCTCGCGGCGTTCGCCACGCAGAGACGGAACGGGTCGACCGCGCCGTCCGGCACCTTGATGGCGCGCTTGATGTCCTTCGCGAGGTACGGCTCTATCTCGCGCGCCTCCTCGGCTGACAGCACCTCGGCGGGGATGCCGCACTCGCGACAGCCCTCTAACTTCTTCTCGAAGTACTCGTCGGAGTCCTCGGGGCGCTGGACGAACAGCCCTCCCGTCATCTCGACGCAGTGGCCGGCGATTCGCCGCAGGACCCGGTTTTCCTCGATACACTCCTTGGCGGACGGCTGGTCCGACACCGCGTACCGGCCCCCGCTGTGGAGGAGTCCGTGCATCCGCCCCGTCGTCCCGTGTGTGAGATTCCCCTTCTCGACGAGGGTCACGTCCAGCCCGCGCATCGCGAGGTCGCGCGCGATGCCCGTGCCGGTCGACCCCCCGCCAATGACGAGGACGCTCGGCGATTTTTTCATCTGTCTTTCGTGAGATAGGACCGACGGCACTTTATTTTACCTTCACTCGTCTCGCGTCCCGTTCGTCTCACGGAACGGACCACTTCGGCGGCCGGATTGCCATCGTACTGGCCGTAGAATACCGTAGCTCGGCGTTTCTACGCCTATTCGAAACGACGGCAATAATTCAAAATTATTGTTCTTATTAGTTACGTCCGGTATGGAATCCCCGCCGGCAACGAACCTCTCAACTGGCTTTGAAGCGCCCCGGACGGCCGATTTCCGTGTTTCATGTTCTCACTTCTCAGGGATGATGTCGGTAGTGGTCGATTTTTACGCGTGCGCCGGATACCGTCTGCCACGGACTTTCCACGCCATGCGCCTCGAAGACAGAATCACCAGGCGACGCCGCCGCGGCGGGACGAGACGTCGGCTCGTCCGGGACCTGAACGCGCTCGACCCGACGGCCCACCCCGAGGAGCCGACCGGCCGCGGGCCGACGCTCGAACGCATCCTCGACCACCTCGACCCGGTGTTCGACGGCGACCTGCCGTCCGACGCCCACGTCCACGGGCCGAAGGGAGCCGGGAAGTCGGCGGTCGTCGCGACGCTCTTCGAGCACCTCTCCAGCGCGCTCCCCTCCCAGCGGTCGGTCATCCACACCGCCACGCGCACCGCCGCCACGCCGACGACCTCCTTCGCCTACGTCGACTCCCGCGACGCCTCGACCGAGTTCGCGCTCCTCCACGCGGCGCTCGACGCGCTCTGCGAGGAGCCGGTGCCGTCGCAGGGCGTCGGCGTCGAGGCGCTCCGCGAGCGACTCACAGACCGTGTCGCCCACGACGAACACGCGGTCGTCGCCGTCGACCACGTCGGCGAGCCTGAGACCTACCCCGCGGCGACGGCGGTGGAGACGCTCTCGTCGGTATCGCCACACGTCTCGGTGCTCACGGTCGGCCGCGACCCTCGAAGCGACGCGAGCGAGCGCGACGACGGGGACGGGGCGACCGACGCCACCGACGCGGCGTCCATCGCGGTGCCGGCCTACGAGCGCCACAGCCTCGTGGACATCCTCGTCGCGCGCGCCTCGGACGGCGTCACCCGCAACGCGCTCCCGCACGAGGCGACGCGCGAGGTGGCCGAGTGGGCCGACGGCGACGCCCACGACGCGCTCTCGGCGCTCTACGGGGCGGCGACGCTCGCCGCCGCCGACGGCGCGGACGCCCTCGACACCGAGTACGTCTGCGCCGGCATCGACGCCGTCCCCGACGACGGCTGTTCGCTCGGCCGCGTGTTCGCGCTCCCCGAGAGCCGCCGGCGCGTCCTCCGGGCGTTCGTCGCGCTCGACGACGAGGCGACGGCCTCCGTCTCGGCGGCGACCGAGAACATCGCCGCGTCCCCGCGGGTGTCGCTGTCGCCCGCGACCATCCGGCGCGTCCTCTACGAGCTTTCGGACCTCGGCATCGTCCGCCGCGTCTCGGACTGCGACTCCACCGACGGGCCGGGTCGGCCGGCGACGCGGCCCATCCCGAACTTCTCGACGCTGGCGTTCCGCGGACTGGACGACGCCGAACGCTGAGCCGCGGGGGGCGACCTGCGAGAACGAGACCTGCGTGACCCGCGAGAGCGACGACCCGCCCGGGCCGTCCTGCGGCGCGCTTCTCCCCGACCGCTGAATCTTTTTCCCCCGTCTCCCAACTCCGGGTATGGTTCCGCCGCTCGTACTCGACATCGACGGGACGCTCACCGACGCGCAGGGCCGCCTCGACTCGCGCGCGTTCGAGGTGCTCCCGACGTGGGACGCGCCCGTCATCCTCGCCACCGGCAAGGCGTTTCCCTACCCGGTCTCGCTGTGTCACTACCTCGGCCTCCCGCAGACCGTCATCGCGGAGAACGGCGGGGTCGTCCTCGCCGACGGCGAGGTGACGTTCACCGGCGACCGCGAGGCCGCGCAGGCCGCCGCCGACGAGTTCGTCGCGCGCGGCGGCGACCTCGGATGGGACGCCGCAGACACCGCGAACCGCTGGCGCGAGACCGAGATAATCGCCCGTCTCGACGCCGACGAGGCGCTCCTCCGGGAGGTCGCCGACGAGTTCGACCTCGAAGTCATCGACACCGGCTACGCGTACCACATCAAGACCCCGGGCGTGGAGAAGGGCGTCGGCCTCGAACGCGTCTGCGAGACGATGGGCTACGACCCGGCGGAGTTCGTCGCCGTCGGCGACAGCGTCAACGACGCCTCGACGTTCCGCGTCGCCGGTCGGTCGTTCGCCGTCGCCAACGCGGACGACGTGGCCAAGGAAGCCGCCGACACGGTGCTCGAACAGTCGTACATGGACGGCACGCTCTCGGTGCTCGAATCGCTCCGGGAAGAAGACGCGGCGTAGCGCGTAGCCGCCGACCGCGCGCAGTTCGTCGGCGTCTCAGGCCGGCTCTTCGAAGGGAGCGAAGCGGCCGTTGATGTCCCACTCGTGGATGCAGTAGGGGCTTCCGACCCGTTTTTCGCCGTCCTCTTCGGCGACGACCCACGTCGCGGCGTCGTCGTCCCAGCGTTCCACCCGACCGCAGCGCTCGCAGACGCGTCGCGTCGGTCGTCGAAGTTGGGGTTCCATACGTGTGAGACTGACTGCCGGGCAAAAAAGCCCATCGCCGTCGGCAGTTTCGCGGTCGCACGGCCGACCGTCCCGACTGTCCGACTCCTCGCCGCCGGAGCGAACCAACCGGGGCGGTTGTGTGCGAGTCGAACACGCGTCTTCCGGAACCGATGGGACTTACGGGTCGGGGCACGGAGTGGTTCGCATGGGCTTTCACACCTTCGACGCCGACAGGGCGGCGAAACTCGACGACCCCGCGCGGTTCCGATTCGTCTCCCGAGAGGAACTGCTCTCGCACCTCGGCGTCGCTCCCGACCGGGTCGTCGCCGACCTCGGCAGCGGCACCGGCTTTTTCACCGACGAGGTCGCGCCTCACGTCGGCACGCTCTACGCCGTGGACGTACAGGAGGTCATGCACGACTACTACCGCGAGAAGGGCGCGCCCGACAACGTCGAGTTCGTCACGGCCGACGTGGCGTCCCTCCCGTTCGACGACGACCACCTCGACGCCGCGTTCTCGACGATGACCTACCACGAGTTCGCCACCGACGACGCGCTCGCCGAACTCGCCCGCGTCGTCCGCCCCGGCGGCACCGTGGTCGTGGTCGATTGGTCCACATCCGGTTCGGGCGAGGACGGGCCGCCGCTCGACGAGCGCTTCGGTCTCGGCGACGCCGTCGACGCGCTCGAATCGGTCGGCTTCACCGTCGCTCACGGAGAAACGAGACGCGAGACCTTCGTCTGCGTCGCCCGGCGCTGACGCGACCGACAGGGCGGAAGCGAAAATCCCTCACAGGAATTGGAATGTGTGAGTCTGTGTGGTTGATGTAGTTTCCACTCGCACACCAATTCGGTGTTGAATATTAACATGCTAGAGTAATTTGGTGAATATCAGGACAACGCTTACCACGAAAACTGTGGTACTGGGTGTCATGGCATTGCATAACTCAGTCATCGACGACTATCACCCGACAGAGGGGTACTACGAGTGTCGTTCCTGTCGCACGCGAACGGTCAGTGCGTCTCACCTGTCGGAATGCCCCGACTGCGGCGGGTCGGTTCGTAACATCGCCGTCGCCCGCGAGTGAGATTCGCCGCCGCCCGCGCGAGTCCGTGAGCGCATCGACTCCGAACAGACAGCCGACTTCCTTCTCACCGGGTCGCCGTGGCCGCCCGCCACGACGGCCCGCTCAGGATTCGATGATGCCCGTGTACCGGTCGACGAGTAGGACGACCGCCGCGCCGACGACCGCGGCCACGGCGAACGCGGCGTAGAGCTCGGTCGACCACGACCGACCCGCGTCGACGAGCGCGTTGGTGCTCTCGACGACGGGAGCGCGGAGCGCCCCGACGATGAGACTCACGAGGAACGCCAGCGTCGCCCGGCGGTGGTGTTCGAGCGCCCAGCGGACGACGTGCGCGATGCTGAACAGGCCGACGACCGCCCCGAGCATGAACGTGATGACGACCGTTCCCGGTTCGACGATGACCGACAGCGACGCGCCGCCGGCGATGTCGATGAGGCGGTCGATGAACGTGTTGAGCGCCGCGTTCATGTACTCGTACTGGCCGAGAATCAACAGGAGAAGCGACCCCGAGACGCCGGGGAGAATCATCGCGCTGACGGCGATGCCGCCGGCGACCGCAATCGCCGGGAGCGAGTGCCCGAACGCGCCGCCGCTCCCGCCGGAGGCGACGAAGGCGAGGACGAACCCGGCGACGGCGGCCGCGATTTGTCGCGGGCCGTCGAGCGAGACCTGCGCGTACAGGACGACCGCCGACGCGGCGATGAGCCCGAAGAAGAAGCCGTAGGTGGGGACCGGTGCGTCGTTGAGCGCGATGTGTAGCACGCGCATCACGGTCACGATGGCGGTGGCGATACCCGCGCCGAGCGCGAGCAGGAAGCCGACATCGACCTCGCGCATCGCCGCGATTGCGTCGGCCCGGCGTCCCGGGACGACGACGCCGAGAGCGCGCTTGATGCGGCCGGGCGTGATGGCCGTCACCGCGCTGATGAGCCGTTCGTAGATGCCCGTGATGAGCGCGATGGTGCCGCCCGAGACGCCCGGAACGGCGTCGGCGGCACCCATACAGACGCCCTTCAGGTAGATGAGAAGCCACGAGAAACGGGATGTCGCCCCGTCTGAGTTCCTCGACATTTCGTTGTCGGATGCTCTCTCGGGAAGGATATCAGTCCACCGCTCTGTCGGTCGGCGGCGAGAAGAGAAACGCGTCGAAACGGCGGTCGGAAACCGGGCGACTGCCCGGCCCGGTTCGAAACCTTACGCGGCGACCGAAACCGCGCTGGCGTCGACTGACGCCGAGGTCGATGCCGACTCGTTCGTCTGCGAGTCGTCTGAATCGGAGTTCTCCGTCAGGTTGAACTCCTGTTCGTTCCGTTCGAGAGTGACCTGCACGGTTCCGTCTTCGGCACCGTTGACGAGGCCTTCCTCGACGGCGACGTTCTGCGCCTGGTAGCTGACGATGGTGTTGTTCCCGGCGAAGGTCGTCGGCCCGGTGAACGTGTAGTCGCCCGTCGCGCGGACGTCGACGTTCGTGTAGCCGTTGTCCGGACCGTACTCGTCGTAGCCGGTCGTGGAGTACGGGAGCGTCATCGTGAACTCACCGTCGGCGTCGGTCTGCGCCTGTTGCGTGTAGGTGAAGTTCGTGCCCGTGGTCTGGTCGCGCATCTGGACGCGGGCGGTCACCGTCGTGTTGGCCGGGGCACCGCTGCCTTCGACCGTCGCGCCGGGGACGCGCTCGAACGTCTTGACCCACGAGGGGTTGTTGGGAACGAGCGCCTGCGCTTGGATGCCGTAGGTGTTGCCCGCCTGGATGAACGAGTTCTGGTAGGACCCCGAACGGAGCGCCGAGTTGTTCGAGGACTTCACGAGGCGGTAGTGTTCGAGGGCGGCGACGCGTTCCTCGGGGAACGTGCCGATGCCGCCGATCTGCGAGGTCGGGTCGTTCGCGACGTACTCCTCGGCGGCGGTCATGTTGTCGAACACTCTGACCGCCTGCCCGTCGGACGGCGTCACCTTGAACGTGGTCTCGCCGTCGGCGGACGTTCGTTCTTCCCAGTCGACGACGATGGGCGACGCCTCACGGGCGCTGCCGTGGTACGCGTAGAGCCGGACCATCAGGCTCTCGTAGTACCGCTGGTCTTTGAGGCTCGACACGGCGGCGACTCTCGTCTGTCCCTCCTGCTCCTGCAGGCGGTACATCGTACTGTAGAAGTCGGACGTGGAGACGTTCGACTCGTCGTAGAAGACGGTCGGCGCACCGAACTTCGAGTCGGTCGAGGCCATCTGCCAGTCGACCATGACGTAGCGGGTCTCGTTACCCTCCTCGCTCATGTCGGCGAGGACGTCGGAGGCCTGCTCCTCGTTCGGCGCGAGGAGGAAGTTCGCGGCCTCGGTCGCGCCCTGCTGGAACGGGTTAGCGTTCGGGATGCGCTCGCCGAGGACCGTTATCCAGTGCCCGTAGTCCCACCACGACATGACGCCGTACGTTCCCTCGGCGTAGTCGAAGTCGTCGGTCCGTTCGTAAGTTCCGTAGTAGTCCATCTCGTTGGATGCGCCGCCGAACTGCCCCTCTTCGGGCGTGCTGTTCTGCATCCACTCGAAGCTGTCCTGCCACTGCGTCACCGTGCCCGGTCCGGTCTGGGACGACTGGAGGGCGTTGCTGCTGGTGCCGGCGTTGCCGAGCTGAATCGGCACGACGAGCACCGGGGTGAGGACGAGAAGCAGGGCGACGGCGACGACCGCGACCGTCCCGTACGACACGTCGTCGAGGCGGTCGGTGCCGGCGAGGTCGATGATACCGAGCGAGAGAATCTCGCGGAGGAGGTACGCGTTCATCACCGCGACCACGACCGCGAGGTAGTAGTTGAAGCGGACCTGCGTGAAGGCGGCCGAGGTGATGATGGCCGCCCAGACGAGGACGAACAGGTGTTCGCTCTCGTAGTCGGCCTGCAGCACCGCGCCGACGATGAGGGCGCTCGCGATGGCGAGGCTGACGAGCGAGGATTCGAGGCCGAGGAGCCCGCCGATGCCGGCCGGGATGGCCGGAATCAGGAAGATAACGCCGAAGGCGGCGAGGCTGCCGGCGACGTAGCCGATCTTCCGAGTGTCGCCGTCGCGGACGAGCGGCTTGCCGACGAGCCAGATGGCACCGACGAGGCCGGTGAAGAACGTGAAGCCGTACTCGGACATGATGCGCTCGGTCGCGGTCATGCCGCTGTTCTGCAGGACGCTCGCGGCGATGAAGGGCTGTGCCTCGCCGATGGTGCGCGTCGCCGCACCGGCGCTGAAGCCGACGGTGCGGAGGAAGTTGACGCTCACCTGGCGGAAGGCGTCGGGGAGGACGACGGCCGTGCCGATGACGGCGACGAGGCCGAGGGCGGCGACCGCGACGGGGTAGCCGCGGTCGTCGACGTCGTTAGACTCCCACCACCGGGCCAGCGCAGCGAGGAACACCGCGCCCGCGCCGATACCGAAGGCGAACACGGGGTGGAGGAGACTGAAGTTCGTCACGCTGAACGAGAAGTCGGTCAGCGGGACGAACATCAGGAGGCCGGTGACGAGCATCGAGACCGCACCGACGAACGCGACGTGTTCCGGGGACTGTCCGCCGACGTAGTCGGCGACCATCTGGAGGACCAGGTACAGGCCGAAGATACCGACCAGAAGGACGCCCGGTGGCCACGCCCACATGTAGAGCGCCATGCCCACGCCGGCGAGCGCGGACCAGATGAGGGTGGAGCGGAGGGCGTCGAAGTCACGGGCGGCGACGAGTTCCCAGACGGGCTTCTCGCGGTTCGCCACGGTGAGGGCGATCATGATGGCGACGACCGCGAAGCCCTGGAAGAACGGCTCGGCGATGTTGTGGTCGGCGAAGCCGACGAGGCCGCGCTGGAGGAACGTCCCGGGGAGCAAAGCGAGGATGACGACCCCGAAGATGCCGCCGAGGCGACCCCCGAGACGACGGCCGATGAGGAACGTCGGAATGGCCACGAGCGCCCCGAAGACGGCCGGCGCGACAAGCAGCGTCTTGGCCACGAGGTCGGCCGACGGACTGCCGAGGCCGACGACGAGGGCGGCCGTCGCGATAATCTGGTCGTAAACCGTCCCGAACTGGCCGACGCTCGTCCCGAACGGGAAGTAGGTCCACGGGTCGAACGGCATCGTCGACGGCCAGTTCTGGACGGAGTACGTCACCTCTCGGAGGTGATACCAGGCGTCGTTTCCGGAGAAGAGGACATCACCGTCCCTGATAAAGTTACTATACGACCGAAGACGGACGGCCAACATGGCGACCAGTATCACGAGGAGGGCGGGGACGTGATACCAGTCTTTGGCGAGGTCGAGGACCGACTTCGAGTCGGGGCCCTCGATGCGCTCTGTGTCTGCGCTCATCGCTTCGATGGACTGGGAAAACCCGCATAAGCCTTATGACTCGGTTTCATCGGCGAGACGGGCTCGCTCCCGTCGAGACCCGATTCAGCGTGGTTTTGCGGCCGTCAGGTCGCAGTTTCGCGGCCGATCGAGCGCCGACCCGCGCGAACGACACTCTTTATACGGGACCTTCTGATAGCACTCAGTATGGCCGACGGGGATACGGAAGACAGGAGCCACGAGGGCGCGTCGTACCGCGACGACACGGCGCGGGCGCTCGACGTGACCGCCACGCTCTCCGACGCGTCGCTCGTCGTCGCGAGCAACCGAGAGCGATGTTACTCCAGTGAGACCGCCCCGGAGTGGCTCGACGTCGTCGTCCGCACCGACAAGGGCCGCAACTACGCGCGAAACAGAGCCATCGAGGAGGCCGAAAACGAGTGGATAATCGTCGCCGACGACGACATCACCTTCCCCACTCGGCTCGCGGCACACCTCGTCGACTCGATGCACGAGTTCCAGGTCGTCGGGCTGGAGGACTTCTGGCCCATGCGGTGGACGCTCACGCGATTCATGATATTTCACCGAAGCCTGTGGGAGCGCGTCGGTGGCTTCGACGAGCACCGCGAACACGGCGGCGACACAGACTTCGCGATTCGCGCCGAGAAGGCCGGCGCGGAGGTTCACCGCCTGCCCCGTCGCATCGTCCCGCACCACGACACCGAGTCCGACTTCGACGTGGGGACCCACCTCGAATGGCTGTTCTACCTGTTCAAGCGCCACCCGAAGCAGGTCGCGGTCCCCGCGCTCAAACTGGCGCTCGCGAAGGTGAACGTCATCTCCCCGTCGAAAATCGAGTACGACGCGTCGTGGGCCGGTGACGTTTTCTCGCTCAGCGACACCGACGACGCACCGCTCGACCACTGAGTTTCAGACCTCCGAATCATGAATATCCTACTCCTCATCATGGACAGCGTCCGTGCGAGCAACACTAGCCTGCACGGCCACGAACACCGGACGACCCCGTTCTTGGAATCGCTCGCCGACGAGGCCACGGTCTACGAGACCGGTATCAGCCCCGGCTCGTGGAGCCTGCCGAGCCACACCAGCATCTTCACCGGCTACCACGTCGCCGAACACGGCGTCACCGGCGCGAAAAACAAGCTCGAACCCGGACACACCATTTTCGAGCGGCTCGCCGACGAGGAGGGCTACTCGACCGGCATCTTCTCCGAGAACACGTGGGTCACCGAGATGGACGTGGGACTGAAAGAGACCTTCCAGACCGTCGAGGGCGCGCGGAACATCCCGTACGTCGAGGGTCTCGACCCGAGCAACTTCGTGCTCACCGAGGGACAGGGCAACTACGCCGGCTACCTCAAGCGGTGTCTGTCCCACGACCACCCGGCGAAGTCGCTCGCAAATGGGGTCGTCACGAAGCTCGCGTGGGACTACCCGCAGTACCTCCCCGACTCGCTGAAGGCGACTACGCCCGCGGACGTGTACGTCGACCTCTTTCTGGACTGGGAGGAGACGCGGAACGACTCGTGGGCCGCCTGCATCAACCTCATGGACGGTCACATGCCGTACGAACCCCGCCCGGAACACGACAACTGGGGCGGGAAACGCCTCCAGAAGCTCCAACAGGACGTCGACGACCAGGTGTGGGAGTACCTCGGTGGCCACCGACCCTGGTGGGAGAAACGCGCCATGGAGGGGCTGTACGACGGAACCATCCGACAGATGGACGCCCAAATCGAACGCCTCGTCTCGACGCTCAAAGAGCGCGGCGAGTACGAGGACACGCTCATCGTCGTCACCGGCGATCACGGCGAGGGCTTCGGCGAGAAGAGTCAGGTCAAGCCCGATGTGCGACTCGCCGGCCACGGCAAGGACGTACACGAGGCGGTCCTCCACGTCCCGCTCGTCGTCAAGTTCCCCGGGCAGTCGGACTCCGAGACGGTCTCCGCGGCGGCCTCGCTCACCGAGTTCCCGCGCGTGGTCGACGCCGTCCTCGACGGCGAGTGGGACCGCGACGCGTTCGTCCCCGACGACGGGGCGGTCGTCGCCTCGACCCACGGCCTCGACGAACCCTCACAGGCGCTCGCCGAGGAGTTCTGTGGGTCCGTCATGCCCTACGGAGGCGTCTCACGGACCGTTTACGAGACGACCGACGAGGGCGTGGTGCAGTATCAGGCCTGGGAGGACGCCGCCAGCACGGTTCGCATCTTCGACGCGAAGACCGCGTGGAAGGCCGCCGATACCGACGACGGCGTCGTCTCGGAGACGTTCGGCGCGTTCGACGACCTCGGCGTCCGCGAGGAGAGCGAGGGCATCGATGCCGCCGAGGGTGCAACGAAAGAGCGCCTGAAGGACTTAGGGTACCTGTAGCGGGGCGTCTACGGTTGCGGGGCCGGTGTGACGGCGGGTCGTCGTCGTGGCCCGCCCCGTTCCGAAGCCATAGAAAGTTTTTCTTTGGTCGGTTGGGTCCGGTCCTCTATGTCGAACGCATTCGACCGGATCAAATACGGCCTCTCGCAGATCGCCGAGAACGGCCGGAGTTTGAACTGGTGGCGGGGGACGCTGATGCGGCGGGGAAACGGGGCGATTCAGACGAAACTGTATCCGGGCAGGCGCGGAATCGACGTGGTCGACGCGGATTGGGACACGCTCGTCGTCCTTGACGCGTGCCGGGCCGACCTCTTCGAGGAGTTCGTCGACCTCGACCAGTTCGACGACTACCGCGCGGAGACCAGTCGAGCGAGTGCGACTCCCGAGTGGCTCCCGGTCTCGTTCCCCGACGAGTACGGCGACATCGTCTACGTCTCGGGCAACCCGCAGGTCTCGAAGAAGGTGCCGGACAAGTGGCACAAGCTCTTCGAAGTGTGGCAGGACGCCTACGACGACGACGTGGAGGCGATTCTCCCCGGACCCATCATCGACGGCGCGATTCGAGCGCGCGAAGAGTACCCGGACAAGCGGCTCATCGTTCACCTGATGCAACCGCACGTCCCGTTCGTCGGCCGCCCGGACCTCCACTTCTGTACCTACCAGTTGTTCGAGGACCTGGACATGGACGGCGACGACCGCGCCGGAAACGTCTTCGAGGCCGCGGCCAAGGGCATCGTCGACGAAGAAGAGATGTGGCAGGCGTACGGCGAGAACCTGACCTACGCGATGGACGAGGTCCAACGGCTCATCGACGCGTTCGACGAGCGCATTGTCCTCACGTCCGACCACGGCAACGTGGTCGAAGCGAAGTCGTGGCCGCTGCCGTTCACCTACCACCAACACCTGCCGTACCACCGCCACCCCGGCCTCGTGACGGTCCCGTGGGCGGTCCTCGACGGCGAGCGGCCGACTATCACCGACGACGGCGTCGAGTCCAGCAGCCGCGCCACCTCCGCGGAGGTCACGGAGCGACTGGAGAATCTCGGCTACAAGTAGTCAGCCGGGGTTCCGATTCGAATTCGTTCGGCAGTCTCACCCGAGCACGTCGGAGACGCTCTCGATGCTCGTGAGGTCCGTCTCGAAGAACTGTCTGTTCTCTGCTACCTTCTCCTCCGACCAGTTCCACCACGCCGTGTCGAGCAGTTCCTCTCGGATGTGTTCGTCGAACCGCCACTTCTTTCGTTCGGCGGGGACGCCCGCGACAACCGCGTAGGGCTCTACGTCGCTCGTCACGACGGCCCCCGCGCCGACGATTGCGCCGTGGCCGATAGAGACTCCCGAGAGGACGGTCGCGTTCGAACCGATCCACACGTCACTTCCGACGTCGATGTCTCCTTTCGAGGTCCACGCCAACTCGTCGCCGGTGACCTGTCGGTACAGTTTCAATTGCAGCGTCGGATTCGCGGTCGTGTGGTTCTGCGACCGGAACTCCGCGCCGGGGGCAACGGCACAGTACCGTCCGATATCGACGGTCCCTCTGAGTGTGTTCCGACCGTTGAGATTCGTCCCCCGTCCGAGACCTACCGTCCCGTTGAGTACGCAGTCGGGACCGACGTGCACGTCGTCACCGAGTGAAATATCTCCTCGCATCGAACAGCCGGATTCGATGCCGACGTTCCGCCCCCGTGAGAAGTTCGTCTCCGCGGGCGACTTGTCGATGAGCGTCGTGGCGATCTCGGGGTAACCAAGCCGCGAAACCACGGATTCGACAGTCGTCTTTACGCTCCGCATTGTACGGAGTCTCCGCGTGGTACTATATTACCCTTGCCCTCCAGTTATCAACATTGATAGGAAAGGGCGATGAGCACGCGACTGCGATGACGACCGGACAGTTGATTTTTAACCTCGTGTGGGGCACTCTGAGTATGTCCAGTTCCCCTCGCTACTCCATCGCGGTCTGTAACTACAACATGGCCGAGACCATCGAGGAGTCGCTTCGGAGCATGGTTGAGCAGGTCGACGAGGAACTGTACGAGGTCGTCGTCGTCGACGGCGGTTCGACCGACGGTAGCCGCGATATCCTCCGCGAGCTGGAGGCCGAATTCGACAACTTGCGGGCGGTTCTTGACCGGTCGGACGAGTGCGACTGGCTCGGCGGGGACCGAAACATCTCCTTCGAGGAGTCCCGCGGCGAGTACGTCCTCGAATCGCTCGACACGGACGACTACTACCACGAGGGGGTCATCGAGGACTTCGTCGAGATATTCCACGCGCTGGAGGCGCAGGTCGACCGTCCCTTCTTCCTCAGCGGGCGCGGGATGAACATCGCCCCCCGCGGACTCCTGCTCGACGTGCCGTACTACGACGTGGGCGGCGCAGAGGACCGCGACCACTGGCGACGGCTGTACGCCCGCGACGCGCTCATCTGGCTGGACCACGGTCACGTCTCGGACTCGCTGGGCTACGACTTCGACCTGCGCGGCGAAATCAGCCGCGACATCCACGGGAAGATAACCGACTTCCAGTCGGGCGTCTCCTTCTGGAGCGCGATTCGGTGGACGCTCCACCACGAACACCACTACATCTTCGAGCGACCGCGGAGCCTCCCCCGCGAGGTCCTAAAGCGCCTCTACGACCTCGCGACGTTCCCGTACGCCTACCTGAAATCGCTCCCGCTCGAACGACACGAGGCCCCGGCGGAGTTCCGGCGGAAGGGCGCGCTCGAAGCGCGCATCGCAGCGACGCGGATGACGCTCCCCGAGATGGAAGCCCACTACGGCTTCGAGGTCGACTGCGACGAGTTCAGCGAGGCGGGCAGGAAGGCGTTCTGCGAGTACGCCGACACGTGACCGACGCTGGAACGTCTCGCGCCGACCGGTGGGATACTCGGTGCCTGATTATCAAACTGTATTTCTGTGGAGAAACGTTCAAAACCCCCTGAAGGGAGTGTCTCCTATGGGGCTTGGCGATTGGGCATCTAACGCACGGTGGTACTATCAGAATCTGAACCTCGGGACCGCGGCGAAAGTCAGCGCCGCGGAGCTACTGGGGGGCGCGGTTCGGCGGGCGTATTCGCACGCTCCACGACTTGGGAGACCGATATACGAGCGGGACTGGGACGCGCTGATTATTTTGGACACGTGCCGTCCCGACGCCCTCGAAGCGGTCGCATCGGAGTACGACTTCCTCCCCAACGGTCGCGTCCCGACCGCCACCTCGCTCGGGTCGAACTCCCGCGAGTTCATGCGGTACAACTTCACCGAGGAGTATCGCGAGGAGATGGACCAGACGGCGTTCGTCACGTTCAACCCGAACTCTGACGCCATGCTCGACCCCAACGACTGGTTGCTGTTGGACGAGGTGTGGCGGGACGCCTGGGAGGCCGACATCGGGAGCGTCCGGCCGCGGACGGTGACGAACCGCTCGATAGCGGCTCACCGCGAACTCGATCCAGAGCGAACGATTATCCAGTACCAACAGCCGCACACGCCGTACCCGCACTTCGAGAAGCACGACTGCGGGGCGCTCGCCATCGAGGACGACGCGAACGACCGGTCCGGGATATTCGGCGCGATTCTCGACGGAAAGATAACTCGCGAGGAGGCGTGGGAGGGCTACCTAGACAACCTACGCTGGGCGCTCGACGACCTCGAACTCCTCCTCTCGAACCTCGATGCGGAGCGGGTGATACTCACGTCGGACCACGGCGAGTGTTTCGGCGAGTGGGGACTGTACGGCCACCACAGATCGACTCCAGTCCCGGAACTCATTCGCGTTCCGTGGGTCGTCACCGAGGCGACTGACGAGGGAACTCACGAGCCGCCCGCCGCATCCACCGACCCCGACGATGTCGGTCTCGACAGCAAGCTCTCTTCGCTCGGCTACCTGTAGCGTCCCGTCGTAGCGGGACGACACCACGCTATCGCCGCTGACGACGTCTCCTCGCGGTCAATCCATATATCCGAGCTCTTCGAGTCGCTTCTGTACGTCCTCGCTCACGTCGTCGGCCTCCGGGACGCCCTCGGTCGTCTCGCGCAGCAGGTGCGGCGGAATCTCCGACCGGAACGAGGCACAGCGGTCGGGGTGGTCGGCCGCGACGTTCTCGCGCTCTTTCGGGTCGGCACGGAGGTCGTACAGTTCGTCTTCCTCGCCGTCGACCGCGATGTACTTCCAGCCGTCCTCGCGGACGCCGACGACGGGGCCGGCGTCGCTGAACGATCCGGTCGAGACGACCCGCCGGGGACCGCCCTCGAAGAGGTCGGTTCCGCGGAACGCGCTCGGCGGTTCGACGCCGTGGTTTCGCGCTACCGTGGGCGCGAGGTCGAGGAGTTCGCGCTGGTCGTCGACGACCCCGCCGTCGCCGCGGTCGGACTTCACCACGAGCGGGACGTGCGTCAGTTCGTCGTAGGGGCGGTTCCGGTGGTAGTAGTTCCCGTGGTCGGCGAACTCCTCGCCGTGGTCGGCGGTGAGGATGATATCCGTCTCGTCGTAGCGGCCGAGCGACTGCAACCCGTCGAGGAAGCGGTCGATGTGGTCGGACGTGTACCGGATATCCGAGTCGTAGAGGTCGACGATTCGCCGACGCTCCGCTTCGGTCACGTCTTCGGGGTGGATTCCCGCCTTGGACATGAGACGGCGAATCTCCGACTCGTCGGCGGGCTCGGCGTACGCCGGGTCCTCGAGGTCGATGCCGTAGGGGCGGTGTGGGTCCATGTAGTGGACCCACAGGAAGAAATCGCCGTCGACGCCGTCGAGCCACTCCAGGGCCCGGTCGGTCGTCTTCTCGGCGTTCTCGTACACCGTCTGCTCCATGATGAGCGACGCCGGGAAGACGGCCTCCTGAATCCGTTCGGCGAGGGGACGTATCCCGAGCGACTCGACCGTCGGACGGACGACGTCCATCGTCCGTCGAAACAGCCTGTGGGCCGCCGACGGCGACCCCGAGTCCTCGGAGTCCATGATGCCGAAGTCGTCGAAGTGGTCGAAGTCGGCCGGGCGGGGGACGCGGCTCGCGAAATAGGTGTTCGAATGGATGCCGGCGGTCGATACCTCGTCGGGGAGCGGAGAGGCGATGTTTGGCCCGTCGCGGGCGTGTTCGTCCCCGCGGTACCGGGAGGTGAGAAGCGACGGCACCGAGATTCCCGTGTTGGTACCGTTGGCGAAGGCGGCGGTGAACAGCGTCGAGTCGTCGTCGAGCAGGCGGTCGAGGACCGGAAGCGTGTCCCGCTGGTAGCCGTACTGGCCGACGTGGCCGGCCCGGAGCGCGTCGACGGTGATCAACACGGTGTTCATTGCTTCGGTGGTGTGGCAGGTGCGTTCAAATATCTGTTGCTCAGCGGTCGGCACACTCGAAGGTGCTATAACCTCCGGCGAAGAATCGCCGACAACCCGAAATGAGAAACGTCGTCCTCATCTGTCTCGACACCGTCCGGAAGGACTACTTCGACCGGTTCGCCGAGCGGTTGCGCGAGCGGGCCGACGCCTCTTTCGACCAGTGTCGGGCTGCGAGTGGCTGGAGCGTTCCGAGCCACGCGAGCATGATGACCGGGAAACTACCGCACCAACACGGGATTCACGTGTACAACCGGGATTTCTCAGGGCTCCGTCGGGAAGACACGTTTCTCGCTGACCTCCCGGACCACCGGGCGTTCGGGTCGAGCGCGAACGTCTACGCCAGCGACGCGTTCGGCTTCGACCTGCTTTTCGACGACTTCACCAGCGTCTCGCCCGACCGGCGGTTCCCCGACGGCATCGACGCCGAAAAGTTCGGACAGGAGTGTGAGGAGACGGGGCTCGCCCGCTACCTCGCCTTCCTGAAAGCCTCGCTCGCCAGCGACCATCCGGTCCAGAGCCTCGCCAACGGCGCGCTCGTCGAGTTCGACCGACAGTTCGCCGAGCTCCCCGTGCCGAAGCCGCTCGACGACGGGGCGAACATCGTCTCGCGCGAGGCGGTGAAGCTCGTCCGCGAACACGGCGACGCGGACCCGTTTTTCATGTTCACGAACTTCATGGACGCCCACGGTCCGCTCACCCACGTCCGCGGCTACGACTCAGACCTCCACGACGCGCCGTACTCGTGGACGACGGGCGAGTACAGCACCCACGAGGTCAACGTCTCCGGCGAACTCGAAGAGAACTGGGAGCACATCGAACACACCCGCGGGCTCTACGGCGCGGCCATCGACTACCTCGACCGCAAGGTGTGTTCGTTCATCGACCGCGTGCAGGACGAGACGGACCGAGAGACGACGTTCGTCATCACCGCCGACCACGGCGAGAACCTCGCGTTCGAGGCCGACGGCGGCCTCCTCGCCCACAAGGGCGTCCTCACGGAGGGGCTGCTCCACGTCCCGCTTCTCGTCGTCAACGCGCCCGAGGGATACGACGACAGCGAGACCGGCTACTTCTCGCACGTCGACCTCGGTCGCTTGCTCGTCGGACTCGCGCGCGGGGAGACGCCCGACGTGTTCGAAGCGCGTATCGCCGCCGAGCGAATCGGCTCCAACATGGCCGCCGACGCGTCCGAGGCGGAGCGCCGCGAGTGGGACCGCATGATCCGCGTCGTCTACGACGGGGCCGACAAGTACGAGTGGGATTCCAACGGGACTCGGCTTCGCCACCGACTCGACCCGGACCGACCGAACTGGCAGGAACTCGCGGCGGAGGACGTCGATATCGGCGACCTCGACGAGGCGTTCTTCGACGCTCCGCTCGACGAGTACAAGCGCGAGGCCGTCACCGCGAGCACCGACCACGACGTGGACCAGACGACGAAGTCGCGCCTGAGCGACCTCGGCTACATCTGAACAGCTGACGCGCCGGTCGGCGACCGTTTCCTCCCGATTTCGGGCGGTTTCGGCGGTGATTTCGGTCCCGAAGAACCTTTCTATGGCCGCCGCATCAGCCACCTGTACCGACGTATGAGAAATGTCGTCCTTATCTGTCTCGATACTGTCCGAAAGGACTTCTTCGATTCCTTCTCCTCGCGGCTCCAGGAGCGGGCGGACATCATCTACGACCAGTGCCGAACCGCCAGCACCTGGAGCGCCCCGAGCCACGCGAGCATGTTCACGGGGACGCTCCCCCACGAACACGGCGTCCACGCCTACCACCGCGACTTCTCGGGTATCGGTCGCGACGACACGTTTCTCGCCGAGCTTCCGGACCACCGCGCGCTCGGCGTGAGCGCCAACGTCTGGGCCGGGTCGTCGTTCGGGTTCGACGGCTTCTTCGACGAGTTCTCCAACATCTCTCCCGACCGACGTTTCCCCGAGGGCATCGACGTGGCCCGGTTCGGCCAGTCCTGCGAGAAGACCGGCCTCGGGAAACAACTCGAGTTCCTCAGGCGCGCGCTCGAACACGAACAGCCGGTTCAGAGCCTCCTCAACGGCGCGGCCGTCCAAGTTGACAACATGCTGGCGACCGCGCCGGTGCCGAAGCCGATGGACGACGGCGCGAAGACGCTCATCGGGCAGGCAAACCGCCTCGTCGGCGCGTCCGACGAGCCGTTTTTCCTCTTTACGAACTTCATGGACGCCCACGGTCCCCTGCGGCACATCCTCGGCTACGACGGGAGTCTCCACGACGCGCCGAACTCGTGGAGCTCCGAGCGCCTCGACTGGTCGCGAATCGTCGCCGAGGGCGACGAGACCGAGATGACGCGCTACCGCGACCTCTACGGCGCGGCCATCGACTACCTCGACCGCAAAGTGTGTTCGTTCATCGACGAGGTGCGGGCGGCGACAGACGAGGAGACGACGTTCGTCGTCACCTCCGACCACGGCGACAACCTCGCGTTCGAGGCCGACGGCGGCCTGTGGGGTCACACCGAAAGCAGCCTCAACGAAGCGCTGACGCACGTCCCACTCGTGGTCGTGAACGCGCCCGGTGAGGGCACCGACGTCGTCGACGGCTACGTTTCGCACCTTCGGCTCGGCGACCTCCTCGTCGGCCTCGCCCGTGGGGAGCGCCCCGACGTGACCGACGCGCGGATTCCCGTCGAGCGAATCGGTCACAGCGGCAAACAGCACAAGCTCGCCGAACAGGCGCGGGACACGAACCGGATGCTCCGCGCCGTCTACGACGGCGACCGCAAGTTCGTCTGGGCGGACGACGGGAGTCGAGAGACCTACCGTCTCGACGCCGACCGCCCGTGCTGGCAGGCCGAGACCGACGAACCGTTCGACGCCGAGTCGCTCGACGACTCGTTCTTCGAGATGCCCGTCGCCGACTACGCGGAGCGCGCTCGGTCCGCCGAAGACGAACTCGGCGTCGACGGCGCGACGGCGGACCGACTCCGCGAACTCGGCTATCTCTGACCCAGCCGTGACAGACCACTCCCTCGCACGCCGGTCGTTCAGCCTCCCATGAAAAAGACAGACAGCCTCTCCATCGGCCGCGAGGCGTTCCTCTCCCTGTTCTCGAAGGTCCTCACCGCCGGTACCGGCTTCGCCGGCGTCGTCATCTTCGCGAACCTCCTCGGCGACGTCGGCTGGGGAAAGTACCGGACCGTCCTCGCCGCCGCATTCGTCCTCACGCAGGTTCCGAGCGGTATCGGCGCGGCGGTCAAAAAGCGGGTGAGCGAGGTCGGCGTCGAGCCCGGCTCCTTTTTCGGGACGGCGCTCCTCGCGCACCTCGCGTTCTCGCTCGTCGTCGCCGGTGCGTACGTACTCCTCGAGCCCTACGCCGTCGACTACTTCGGAACCCGCGAACTGGCCGTCGGCGTGGTGCTCGTGGTGGTGTCGCTCGGACTGTTCAACATCGCGAACAAGCTCTACGCCGGCACGGGTCACCCGGCGGTCTCCTCGTGGGTCGACGGCATCCGGAGCCTCCTGACCATCGCGCTCCAGCTGCTCTTTTACTGGCTCGGCTTCGAGGCGTTCGGGCTCGTTCTCGGCCTGGCCATCGCGACGGTCGGAACGGCCGTCCTCGCCGCAGTCCTCTCGCGCGTTCTCCCCGCGCGCCCGACGAAACGGGTCGCAGAGCGAATCTACGACTTCGCCCGGTGGAGCGTCCCGACCTCGATGCTGTCGAATTTCTACTCCAGCGCCGACGTGCTCATCATCCAGGCGTTCGTCGGCCCGGCCTCGGTCGCGTACTACTCGGTCTCGATTCAGCTCGCCCAGCCCGGGGCGATGTTCGCGACGACCATCGGAAACGTGCTGAACGTCAAGTCGAGCGGCGTCGACTCCGTCGGCGGCGACGTGCGGTTCGACCTGATTAACTCCATCTCCTACGCGGGGCTCATCGCGATTCCGGTCTTCTTCGGCGCGGCCGCGATGCCGAAGGAGTTGGTGACGACGCTGTTCGGTAGCGATTTCGCCAACACGCCGGTGCTCGTGGTCGTCGGGATGACCCTGTTCCAGATCGGCAATGCCTACCGCCACCCCTTCGAGGCCGTCTTACAGGGCACCGACCGCCCGGAGCTCGTCTTCCGGGTGAACAGCTTCATCGTCCTCCTGCACCTTCCGGCCGCGGTCGCGCTCGGGAGCGTCTACGGGCTCGTCGGCGTCGTCGCCAGCACGGTCGCCGCGGAGGTCGTTCGACACGCCGTCTTCCAGTACGTCGCCCACCGCGAGTTCGGCGGCGTCGTGTTCACGCGTCCGATGCTCGAACAGACAGTCGCCGGCGCGGTCATGTTTGCCCTCGTCTGGTCGGTCCTCGAATACGCCGTCTCGATTACCGGGTGGGTCTCGCTGCTGCTCGTCGTCGGGTTCGGTGCCGTCGCCTACTTCGCGGCGCTCCTCGGACTGAGCAGCCACTTCCGCGAGACGGTCAGAAACACGGTCCCCGGGCTCTCGGGCGAGTAAGCGAGCGACGCCGGCGTCGGGGGCCGCCGCATCAACCCAGTCCGACCCGACCCGACCCGGTTCGGTTCTCAGTGCGCCGCGTTCCACCCGCCGCGACAGACCGTGTCGTAGACCGCGGTCGTCCGCTCAACCACGGACTCCCACGTCGGAAGCGGTTCCGCCGGCGCGTCGAGGTCGACCGCGCGCTCGATGCCCGAAACGAGGGCCGCGGGGTCGACGCCGACGCAGTCGTCGCGGTCCGCCCAGTCGACGAGCGCTCCCGCGTTGCGGACGACGCACGGGGTGCCCGCGGCGAGCGCCTCGGCGACCGTCATCCCGTAGGCCTCGAACTCCGACATCGTCACGAACGCCGCCGCGCCGGCGTACAGCCCCGGTAGGTCCTCGTCGTCGACGAAACCGAGGAAGTGAACGCGGTCTTCGACGCCGACCTCGCGGGCGAGTCGCTTCAGCTCCGACCCGTAGTCGCCGGAGCCGGCGACCGCGAGGTCGTAGTCGAGGCCGGGGAGGGCTCGAATCACGTGCTGAACGCCTTTGTACTCCGCTAACCGACCGACAGAAAGCAGGTAGTCGTGGTCCGCCCACTCGGGGTCGGGCGACGCCTCGGCGAACCGCGACACGTCGAGACCGTTCGGAATCACCGTCGCCTCGACGCCGAAGTCGGCTTCGAGCTGCCGGCGCTCCCAGTCGCTGACGGCGATGCGGGCGTCGGCGCGGCGGAGCGCCCACCCGCCCGGGACTCGGTAGACGGACAGCAGTTTGTCTCGCAGGTCGGAGGCGCTCCCGCCGTGGTAGTGCGGGGTGGCGACAAACGGCGTCTCCGCGCCGGTGCCGAGCGCCGCGAACAGGAGTGGAAGCGAGTGGTAGTTGTGTGCGTGGACGAGGTCGGCGCCGCGGGCGAGGCGGCGCACGGTCGCCAGTATCTCCGGGGCGACGTGGAACGCGCCGCCGGGGGCGACGCCGGGGTGTCGAATCACCCGGACGCCGTCTCGGTACTCCGCCGAGCGGGTGAGTCCCTCGGCGTCGGCGGTCAGGACCGTCACGTCGTGTCCCACCGCTGCGAGCCGGGTCGCGAGCTCGGCGACGTGTGCCTCGACGCCGCCGGTGTGCGGAGGATACCGCGTCGTGACGTAGAGGACGTTCATTCGAAGTACTCCCTCGACTCGCGGTCGAGTTCCCACGTGCCGTCGCCCTCGTCGCGGAGGAGTTCGACCGCGGCGACGAGCAGCGACACCTGCGAGTCGAAGACGGCGTACAGCGGCTGGAGCGGACCGAGGCGTTCGGACTGCCCCGCCCACGCGAAGGCGGCGACGGCACCCGGCACGGCGAGGCCGAGCGGCCCCGCGAGGAGGACGCCGGCGGCGGTCGCCAGCGCGACGGTCGCCGCGAGCAGCCACGGCGAGACGACCATGAACCACCAGTTGAACGGGAGGACGACGGTCCCGTAGAACCCGTAGCGGCCGAGCATGTCTCGGTTCTGGACGAGGAGTTTGAGCAGGCCCATCGCCCGGCGGTCCTTGCGCTGTCGGCGCTTCGAGAACTCGGAGACGCCGGACTCGGTGAACGCCATCGCGGGGTCCATCACGACGCGCTTGCCGGCCCGGCGGATGCGGAGCGCGAGTTCGGTGTCGTCGGCGAGGGAGTCGTCGGAGATCGGGACGAAGTCCTCGGCGCGGAACGCGAAGCAGGGGCCGTGGAAGATGAACGTCGAGTCGAGGTGGGATTCGAGGCCCTGAATCTTCGTGAGGATGCCGCGGTAGTCCGATTCGACCTCGCTGTCGCCGAGGACTTCGGACTGTTGGCCCGTCACCGCGCCGATAGTCGGGTCCGAGAGGTTCGCCGCCGCCTGCCGGAGCACGTCCGGGGCGAGCTTCGAGTCGGCGTCGGTTCGGAAGAGCAGTTCGTTGCTCGCCGCCGCGAACGCCTCGTTGAGGGCGGGTGCGACCCCCCGACGCTCGTCGTCGTGGAGGAGCGTCAGTTCGGGGGCGTCGCGTCCGGCGAAGAAGTCGCGGACGACAGCGGGTGTGTCGTCGTCGCTCGCGTCGGCGACGACCACCTCGACCTTCTCCATCGGGTAGTCGAGCGCGAGGATGTCTTCGAGCTTCGCCTCGATGATGCTCGCCTCGTTGTAGGTCGGGAGGACGATGCTCACGGTCGGCTCGTCAGGGGACTTCCGGGCGGGCGACCCCGAAGTGTCGACGACCCGGAGCAACGCGAGGTAGACGAGGTAGGGGACCCCCGTCAGAGAGAGGAGTCCGAACGTCGCGGCGAGGAGGCGACGGAGGCGTGCGCGCATGAAATGTGGTTTTCCCACCAAGAATAAAAGTGCTGTAGGTTGCTCTCGCCCCGCGGATTCGCGGGGACACATCCAGAAGTCCTTTTATACTGTCCGCTGGATGTCCCGCTGATGGACTACGCGGACGTTTGCGTCCTCGTCCCGACCTACAACGAGGCGGAGACTATCGCCGAGGTCGTCGCCAGCTACCGAGACGAGGGGTTCCACAACGTCCTCGTCATCGACGGCGACTCCACGGACGGGACGCGGGAACTCGCCGAGGAGGCCGGCGCGCACGTCGTCGTACAGCGCGGGAGCGGGAAGGGACAGGCGGTCAGGGAGGCGGTCGAAGAGCACGTCGAAGCGACGTACGTCCTGATGCTCGACGGCGACGGCACCTACGAGGCGGGCGACGCGGCGAAGATGCTCGACCCGCTCACCGAGGGGTACGACCACGTCATCGGCGACCGCTTCGCCGACATGCGACCCGGCGCGATGACGCGGCTCAACAAGGTCGGAAACCGCATCATCAACCGAGCGTTCGCGTTCATCCACGGCCAGGACTTCCGCGACATCCTCAGCGGCTACCGGGCGTTCACCCGCGAGTCGTTCCTCGATATGACGCTCACCTCCGACGGCTTCGGCATCGAGACGGAGATGGCCGTCGAGTGCGCGAAACGCGGCATCGAGACGACGGTCGTCCCCACGACCTACTACCCGCGGCCGAACGGCTCGGACACGAACCTCAACCCGGTCCGCGACGGCGGTATCATCTTCCTCGAACTGTACCGCCGCGCCAAGACCAACAACCCGCTTTTCTACTTCGGCAGCGTCGGGCTCACGTCGACCGCGACGGGGGTCGGCCTCGCCGGCTACGTCGCCTACGAGTGGTTCATCCGCTCTATCTCCCACGAGGTCATCGCCGTCGTCTCCGCGGCGGGCATCCTCTTCGGCGTGCAACTACTGATGTTCGGCGTGCTCTCGGACCTCATCCTCTCGTTACACCGCGAGCAGATGAAACGAATCGAAGAACTGGAGTGAGCGTCGGCGTCGGCTCGCGCCGGGGCGTCGGAACCGGGTGAATCGACCGAGACCGCCTTCAGAACGGGACGAGCGAACGGAGCCGCCCCATCAGACTCTTCGACGCCTTGGCGCGGAACTCCTCGAACACGGGGTGGAGCGTCTCCAAGAGGTCGCGGCGGGAGTCGAACCGGTCTTTCGGCGCGGCGGCGAGGGCGTCGCTTATCGCGACCGTGTTGCCCGCGGCGTCTATCGGCACGGCGACGTCGTCGAGCGCCCGCGCAATCGCTCTCGCGTCTGCCGGGTAGTCGATGTCTGCGGCGTCGACGTCGGCGGCGAGCGCGGCAATACCGAATTCGATTGAGTCCGGCTCTGACGTATCGTTTTGGGGCGGTCTCGCGGCCATCGAACGTGTATAGGATGTCCCGCATGGAAAAACCCCCGACCTTCGGTGATACTGCCAGTGAGCGCCGAAAAACCGCGACGGACGTTTGGTTCGCGACCCACCGTTGGGGTTAACCCCGCCCGGCGCGACGTTCGAGCCATGACGGAGTACACGACGGTCTCCATCCCGAAGGAGTTGGCCGCTCGCGTCGACGACACGCTCGAAGGAACCACGTTCTCGAGCACGAGCGACCTCGTCCGGTTCCTCCTGCGCAGCATCGTCATCCAACACGAGCGCTCCGGCGGCGACCTCTCTGAGTCGGAGTTTCAGGAGATAGCGGAACAGCTGACCGACCTCGGCTATCTGCGGTAGTCTGCCGAGGCGAGCGGCCGCCACCCGCGAGGTGGCAGCGCCGGCCGGCCGAACGGGGTCGGCTCAGTCGAGTTCTTCCTGCGGCGGTTCGGCGTCGTGCACGACGAGTTTCAACTTCCGCCCGGCGCGGTCGAAGGCGGCCAGCGTCCGCCGCTCCCACGGGGGAACGGCGAGGAGCACCACGGCCGCGAGGTCGTCGCGCTCCGTGAGTTCGAACGGTCCCTGCGGGTGGGTGAGAAAGCGGGCGCGGCCGCGGCCGGCCGGCGTCCCGAGGTCCATCCCGAAGACGGCGCTCACGGACTGGCCGGCCTCGGCCATGTAGAAGTGGGTGAGCACCGGCGTCTCCGGGTCGAGGCCGAGGTCGTCGTCGTCGAATTCGCCGGCGGCCGTCGGCGCGAGAACGAGGTTCACCGACGTCGGCTCGGCCTCCTCGGCCATATCGAGCAGCACGTCGACGAGCCCTCGCGTGACGTGGACTCGCTGTCGCTCCGACTCGTCGACCGCTCCATCGGTCGCGCGGTCAGGCTCAGTCTCGGTGCCGGGCGTGCTCTCGTTGCCGACGGCGGTTGTGTCGTCTGACATCAGTTCGAGAGCATCGAGGTGAACGCCTGGAAGTAGGCGCTCGGGAGGTTTCGTCGGGCGTTGCCGAGTGCGGTCCGGAGTTTGTCGCCCGCGTTCACGGGCACGCCCGCGCCGTGGCCGACGAGCAGTCGCTCGGGGTCGTACCGGGAGAGCACGCGCCGCGGCGGGAACGGCCGGAGCATCGGATGGACGCCGAGGTGCTCGCCGCGGGCGCAGAAGTAGCCGACCGTGCCGAGCGTCTCGGGGACGACGAGCAGGTCGTACCCGTCGTGATAGAAGCCGACCTCCTGCCACGGCGGGACGGAGCGGTCGACGAGACGGAACGCCTCGAAGCCGGAGTCGGCGAGGTCGGCCCCGAAGCGTTCGACGGTCGCGTCGAGTTCGTCGGCGACGCCGGTCATCCACGAGGCGACGTAGACCGGCACTTCGTGGCGGTTGGCGATGGCCGCCGAGTCGCGTTTGTGTCGGTCGAGTCCGACCACGACGCCGGCCACGTCGCCGAACTCGGCGAACAGGTCGTCGACGCCGGGGGCATCGACGGGTTCGAACAGCCACACGTCGCCGTCGACTTCGACGGCGTGACTGGCCCGCTGCATCGTCTCGTCGGGGTACGCGAGCCATCCGACGCCGTGGTCCCATCGGTCGATTTCGCGGAGGTCGGAAGTGCCGCGACCTTTCATCGGCATGCCAGTATCGTGGGGCGCGCGGCGCATAAGGACTCTCCCCGCGGCCGATGCGCCCGGTTCTGGTCGGTTCGTTCCGTTCGTCGGGACCGCGGAGACCGCGAAGCGGGCCGCCCGATCAGAGGTCGTCCGTGTTGATGTCCACGCCCGGCGGAGAGACGACGAGGAACTTCCGGAAGTGCATCAGCTGGCCGCCCATATCCTTGATGTCGCGTGCGAAGCCCGACGCGAGCTTGTTGAGGTCGCCCTCGATGGCGAGAAAGAGGACGTTTCCGCGGGCGACGGACTGGACCCACTCGTCGGGCGGGGTCGACCCGTCGAGGACGCCGAGGACCACGTCACCCTCGGCGTCGTCCTCGTCGAGGTGTTCTTCGGCCGTCTGCAAGTTGAGATTGAAATCGCCCATACCCGCTCGGTTGTCGAGCGACGAGAAAAGGGTTCGGTCGAGCCGCGAACGGCTCTGACGGCACAAACGCGCCCATTGGTATCACGTTTCACACGACAGTCGCAGTTTGCTCCACGTTTGTCCAGTCGAGAGCGCGCGCACCGGGTGCTAAATTTTGTTTCTAAATTCTATTTAGTTATATTATCGCTCAGGAGCCGTCGAACGCCGAGCGGACATATCAAGTCAACATATGTCATGATATCGTATAAGGACGTTTAGGTACAGCGATTAGCCCCGAGAGTAGTTGTCACGCAACACCCGCTGAACGTTCGTGATACTGTCGGGGAGAAACGTTTAAATAGGAGTTCGGGCACGTCACTGACACGATGTCTCACAACGACACGGAGGATTCGTCGGGTTCCCCGGCGGGTCGAGTTCTTCCAGGGCACATTAGCCCAACAATCTGAAATCGAAGACGTACGAATCTTCGACACGACACTCCGCGACGGCGAACAGTCACCGCGAACCTCGTTCAGTTACGAGGAAAAGCGCGACATCGCCGAAACCCTCGACGACATGGGTACCCACGTCATCGAGGCCGGGTTCCCGGTGAACTCGGAGGCGGAGTTCGAAGCAGTCGCAGATATCGCTGCTTCGACGGACGCGACGACGTGCGGGTTGGCCCGCGTCGTCGACAAGGATATCGAAGCCGCGCTGGATTCCGGCGTGGACATGGTGCACACGTTCGTGAGCACCAGCGACGTCCAGTTGGCCGACTCGATGCACGCTTCCCGCGAGGAAGCCGTCGAGCGGGCCGTCCGCAGTGTCGAACACGTCCGCGACGCGGGCGTTGAAGTAATGTTCTCGCCGATGGACGCCACCCGGACGGACGAGGACTTCCTCATCGAAGTCGTCGAGGCCGTCTCCGAGGCGGGCGTCGATTGGATCAACCTGCCGGACACCTGCGGCGTGGCGACGCCGACTCGCTTCGCCCGCATGGTGGCGACGGTCAGAGAGCACACCGACGCGAGAATCGACGTGCACGCGCACGACGACTTCGGACTGGCGTCGGCGAACGCGATGGCCGGCTTCGAAGCCGGCGCCGCACAGGCGCAGGTGTCGGTCAACGGCATCGGCGAGCGCGCCGGAAACGCCGCCTACGAGGAGGTCGTCATGGCCGCCGAATCCCTCTACGGCGTCGACACCGGCATCGACACGACGAAGATAACCGAGCTGGCTCGCGTCGTCGAGGCGGCGTCCGACATCCCGGTCCCGGCGAACAAGCCGGTCGTCGGCCGCAACGCCTTCTCCCACGAGAGCGGCATCCACGCCGCCGGCGTCATCGAGAACGCCGACACCTTCGAACCGGGCGTCATGACCCCGGAGATGGTCGGCGCGACCCGCGAGTTCGTACTCGGCAAGCACACGGGGACGCACTCGGTACGCAAGCGCCTCGCAGATATCGGGTTCGAGCCCTCGGACGCCGAGGTCCGGGAGGTCACCCGCCGCGTCAAAGACCACGGCGCGGAGAAAGAACGCGTCGACGACGCGACGCTCGAGGTGTTCGCCCGCGACGTGGGTATCACCCACGAGGACGACACGGAGGAGGAGGTCCGCGCCTGATGGCGCCGGGCTGTGGCCCTACGGGGCGACCGCCCTGCTCGCGTCCGACCTCCCGCGCGGCGTGCAATCGTTGCCCGCCGCGAAAGCATTATTACGGCCGGGACGGACGTGTGGCATACGATGACCTCGCACGACGAACACGCGGTTCGCGCGACCCCGGAAGCCGGGGCCAGCGCCGCCGCCGTCGGTGCGATTCGGTCGCTCATTATTGTAGGGGCATAGCCCCCTACCACACCATCTCTCCGACCCGCGTATTCGCACCGTTTTCAGACACGTCCGCAGTCCCCACAATGGCGCACCAGCACCACACGCAGTCACCAGACAGCCCGTATCGACGACCGACCACACACCACGGAGCCCACACATGAGCGAACGAACCGCAGCCACGACCGACCCCGACGCGACCGACGGGGCAGACGATTCGACCGAGACGCCGACCGAGATTACCTCGGGTTCGACGTCAGTCGTCCGCGCCCTCGAAAACGCCGGCGTCGAGACCGCCTTCGGCGTGCAGGGCGGGGCGATAATGCCCATCTACGACGCGTTGTACCACTCTGACATCCGTCACGTGACGATGGCCCACGAGCAGGGCGCGGCGCACGCGGCCGACGCGTACGGCGTCGTTCGCGGCGACCCCGGCGTCTGCCTCGCCACGTCCGGTCCGGGCGCGACGAACCTCGTGACCGGCATCGCCGACGCGAACATGGACTCCGACGCGGTGCTCGCGCTCACGGGGCAGGTCCCGTCCGACATGGTCGGCTCCGACGCGTTCCAGGAGACCGACACCACGGGCGTCACCGCGCCCATCACGAAGCACAACTACTTCGCCTCGTCGCCCGACACCGTCGGCGACACCGTCGGCGAAGCGTTCGCGCTCGCCGCGGAGGGCCGACCCGGCCCGACGCTCGTCGACCTCCCGAAGGACGTCTCGCTCAACGAGACCGACCGCGAGCCCGGTCCGGCGCAGGCACCCGAGACGTGCCGCGCCCGAACCGACCCGGCCGACTCGCAGGTCGAGGCCGCCGCGCGCGCAATCGAGCGCGCGGAGAAGCCCCTCTTGCTGTTCGGTGGCGGCGTCGTCAAGGCCGACGCGACCGAGGTCGCTCGGCGGTTCGCGACCGAACACCGGATTCCGGTCGTCACCACGATGCCCGGAATCGGCGCGATGCCGGAGGACCACGAACTCTGCCTCTCGTGGGCGGGGATGCACGGCACCGGCTACGCCAACATGGCCATCACGCACACCGACTGCCTCATCGCGGTCGGCACGCGGTTCGACGACCGCCTGACCGGCGGTATCGACACGTTCGCGCCCGAGGCCGAAATCGTCCACATCGACATCGACCCGGCGGAAATCTCGAAGAACGTCCACGCGGACTACCCGGTCGTCGGCGACGCCGGTCGCGCCATCGAGCGCGTCGACGCCGAACTGGGCGAGAGCCCCGACGCGCGCGAGTGGGTCGAACAGTGTCTCACCTGGAAGGAGGAGTACCCGATGGACTACGCGGCCCCGGACAACGAGCCGCTGAAGCCGCAGTTCGTGGTCGAGGCGCTCGACGAGGCCACCCCCGACGAGACCATCGTCACGAGCGGCGTCGGTCAACACCAGATGTGGGCCGCCCAGTACTGGACGTTCACCGAGCCGCGGCGGTGGGTTTCGTCCCACGGCCTCGGCACGATGGGCTACGGCCTGCCCGCCGCAATCGGCGCGCGGGTCGCGGCCGCCGACGACGAGACGGTCGTCTGCGTCGACGGCGACGCCTCGTTCCTGATGACGATTCAGGAGCTGTCGGTCGCCGTCCGCGAGAACCTCGACATCACCGTCGCCATCCTGAACAACGAGTACATCGGGATGGTTCGCCAGTGGCAGGACGCCTTCTTCGAGGGCCGACGCATGGCCGCCGGCTACGACTGGTGTCCCCAGTTCGACAAGCTCGCCGAGGCGTTCGGCGCGCGCGGCTGGACCGTCGACTCCTACGAGGAGGTCCCCGGCGCCATCGAGGAAGCGCTCGCGTACGACGGCCCCTCGGTCATCGACTTCCACGTCGACCCGGCGGAGAACGTCTACCCGATGGTCTCCTCGGGCGGCGCGAACGGCAAATTCGCACTCTCGGAGGACCAGTTATGAGCGACAATCGGACAGGACTGCAAGGCCCCGCGCCCGACGAGCGGCCACACCCCGACGGCCGACGCAACGCGCAGGGCATCCGCATCGACCCCGAAGCGGAATCGGAACACGAACCGCGGCGAACGGTCTTTTCGGCCATCGTCGAGGACGAACCCGGCGTGCTCTCGCGCGTCGCCGGCCTCGCCGCCCGCCGCCAGTTCAACATCGAGAGCCTCACCGTGGGCCCGACGACCGTCGACGGCCACTCCCGAATCACGATGGTCGTCGAGGAGCCCGAACCGGGCATCGACCAGATAGAAAAACAGCTCGCGAAGCTCAAACCCGTCATCTCAGTCGGCGAACTGGACGACGACGCCGTCCGCGCGGAACTCGTCCTCCTGAAGGTCCGCGGAGAGGACCCCGACAAGGTCCACGCCATCACGGAGATGTACGACGGCCGCACCCTCGACGCCGGCCCCGAGACCATCACGGTCCAACTCTCCGGCGACGAGCGCAAGATAGACGACGCCGTGGACGCGTTCCGGCGGTTCGGCATCATCGAAATCGCCCGGACCGGCCAGACCGCGCTCGCCCACGGCTCGAAGAAGACCGTCCCCGGAGAGGAACCCGGAACCTCCGGCGAACCCACCAAACCAAACACGAACACGAAATGACAGAACTCACCACGGAAGTTTACTACGACGACGACGCCGACCGCTCCCAAATCGACGACAAGACCGTAGCCGTCATCGGCTACGGCAGCCAGGGCCACGCCCACGCGCAGAACCTCGCCGACAGCGGGGTCGACGTGGTCGTCGGCCTCCGCGCCAACTCCTCGTCCCGCGCCGCCGCGGAAGCCGACGGCCTCCGCGTCAAAGAGCCCGCCGAGGCGGCCGCCGAGGGCGACATCGTCTCGATTCTCGTCCCCGACACCGTCCAGCCGGCGGTGTTCGAGCAGATTCGAGGCTCCCTCGAGGCCGGCGACACGCTCCAGTTCGCCCACGGCTTCAACATCCACTACAACCAGATTCGGCCCCCGGAGAACGTCGACGTGACGATGGTCGCGCCGAAGTCGCCGGGCCACCTCGTCCGCCGTAACTACGAGGCGAACGAGGGGACGCCGGGTCTCATCGCCGTCTACCAGGACGTAACGGGCGACGCCAAGGAGGAGGCGCTGGCCTACGCCCACGGCCTCGGCTGCACCCGCGCGGGCGTCATCGAGACGACGTTCCAGGAGGAGACCGAGACCGACCTGTTCGGCGAGCAGGCCGTCCTCTGCGGCGGCGTCACCTCGCTGGTCAAGCAGGGCTACGAGACGCTCGTCGACGCGGGCTACTCCCCCGAGATGGCCTACTTCGAGTGCCTGAACGAACTGAAGCTCATCGTCGACCTGATGTACGAAGGCGGGCTCGGCGAGATGTGGGACTCGGTCTCTGACACGGCCGAGTTCGGCGGCCTGACCCGCGGCGACCGCGTCGTCGACGAGCACGCCCGCGAGAACATGGAAGAGATTCTGGAGGAGGTCCAAGACGGCACCTTCGCCCGCGAGTGGATTCTGGAGAATCAGGCGGGCCGGCCGTCGTACTCCCAGCTGAAGGACGCAGAGGAGAACCACCACATCGAACAGGTCGGCGCGCCGCTGCGCGACCTGTTCGCGTGGGCCGACGACGAAGAAGAAGCGGACGCGGAGAAAGCCGAAGCACCGGCGGACGACTGAACACGACACCAATGACACGCGACGACACGACCGACCGAATGCGAGACATCAGCCACACGAACCCCTATACGGGCGAGACGTTCACCACGGTCTACGAGCGCGGCCCGGCCGTCACCGACGGCGGACAGAGCGACGCGACGACCGCGGCGGCGGACACGGACGCGACCGAGACCGAGACGATGGGCGACGTGGACCACACGCCCCGCAACGGCGAGGGCGCGAACCAGGTCTGGGAACGCGGCCACGACGACCGCGTCGTACCGGGTGACGGACATGAGTGAGGGAACGCTGTACGACAAGGTCTGGGAGGAACACACGGTCTCGGAGCTACCGACCGGCCAGACGCAGCTGTTCTGCGGCCTGCACCTCATCCACGAGGTGACGAGCCCGCAGGCGTTCGGCATGCTGCAGGAGCGCGACCTCGAAGTCGCCTACCCGAACCGGACGCACGCGACGGTCGACCACATCGTCCCCACGTCGGACCAGTCGCGGCCGTTCCGCGACGACGCCGCGGAGGAGATGATGGCCGAGCTCGAACAGAACGTCCGCGACGCGGGCATCAACTTCTCGGACCCGACCTCGGGCGAACAGGGTATCGTCCACGTCATCGGGCCCGAGAAGGGACTCACCCAACCCGGCATGACTATCGTCTGCGGCGACAGCCACACCTCGACCCACGGGGCGTTCGGCGCGCTCGCGTTCGGTATCGGCACGAGCCAGATTCGCGACGTGCTGGCGACCCAGACGGTCGCGATGGAGAAAAAGAAGGTCCGGAAGATAGAGGTCACGGGCGAACTCGGCCCCGGCGTCGAGGCCAAGGACGTCATCCTCGAAATCATCCGTCGCCTCGGGACCGAAGGCGGCGTCGGCTACGTCTACGAGTACGCCGGCGAGGCCATCGAGAACCTCGACATGGAGGGTCGGATGAGCATCTGTAACATGTCCATCGAGGGCGGCGCTCGCGCGGGCTACGTCAACCCCGACGAGACCACCTACGACTGGCTGAAAGAGACCGAGTACTTCCAGGAGAACCCCGAGCGGTTCGACGAACTCAAGCCGTACTGGGAGTCCATCCGCTCCGACGAGGACGCCGAGTACGACGACGTCGTCACCATCGACGGCTCCGAACTCGAACCCGTCGTCACGTGGGGGACCACGCCCGGACAGGGCGTCGGCATCACCCAGCCCATTCCGGCCCCCGAGGACCTGCCCGAGGAGAAGCAGGACACCGCCCGGATGGCGCAGGAACACATGGGCGTCACGCCCGGCGAGACGATGGAGGGCTACGAAATCGACGTGGCGTTCCTCGGCTCGTGTACCAACGCCCGAATGCCCGACCTCCGCCGCGCGGCGGGAGTCGTCGAGGGGCGACAGGTCGCCGACGGCGTCCGCGCGATGGTCGTCCCCGGCAGTCAGCGCGTCAAGGCCGCCGCGGAGGCGGAGGGCCTCGACGAGATATTCAAGGAAGCCGGCTTCGAGTGGCGCGAGGCGGGCTGTTCGATGTGTCTCGGCATGAACGAGGACCAGTTGGAGGGCGACGAGGCCTCCGCGTCCTCGTCGAACCGCAACTTCATCGGTCGGCAGGGGTCGAAAGACGGCCGCACCGTCCTGATGAACCCGCGAATGGTCGCCGCCGCGGCCGTCACCGGGCACGTGACTGACGTGCGCGAACTGAAGGAGGTGAGCGTCGCATGACCGACGAGATTCCCGAAATCGACTCGGCGTCCGGCTCCGGCGTTCCCATCCGCGGCAACGACATCGACACGGACCAGATAATTCCGGCGCGGTTCATGAAGGTCGTCACGTTCGACGGCCTCGGCGAGTTCGCGTTCTTCGACCAGCGCTACGACGAGAACGACGAACCCAAAGACCACCCGATGAACGAGCCGCAGTTCCAGGACGCCGCCATCATGGTCGTCAACGCCAACTTCGGCTGTGGCTCTTCCCGGGAGCACGCCCCGCAGGCGCTCATGCGCTGGGGCATCGACGCCATCATCGGCGAGTCGTTCGCCGAGATTTTCGCGGGCAACTGCCTCGCGCTCGGTATCCCGACGGTCACCGCCGACCACGACACCATCACCGAACTGCAGGACTGGGTCGACGAGCACCCGGACGCAGACATCGACGTGGACGTGGAAAACGAGACGGTCACCTACGGCGAGAAGACCGTGGACGTGACCGTCGACGACGCACAACGGAAGGCGCTCACCGAGGGCGTCTGGGACACGACGGCGCTCATGAAGTCGAACGCCGACGCGGTCGCCGAGAAAGCCGCTTCCCTGCCCTACGTCGATGACTGAGGAAATCGTCGTCATCCCCGGCGACGGCATCGGCGCGGAGGTCATCCCGGCGGCTGTTGACGTGCTGAAGGCCGTCGGCGACTTCGAGTTCGTCGAGGCCGACGCGGGCGACCACGTGAAGGAAGCCACGGGCGAGGCGCTCCCGCAGGAGACCTACGACCTCGCGGCCGAGGCCGACGCGACGCTGTTCGGCGCGGCCGGCGAGACCGCGGCGGACGTCATCCTCCCGCTTCGGACCGCGGTGGACTCGTTCGTCAACGTCCGCCCGGCGAAGGCCTACCCCGGCGTCGACGCGCTCCGCCCGGAGACGGACCTCGTCTTCCTCCGGGAGAACACCGAGGGCGTCTACGCCGGTCACGAAGACCGCCTCTCCGAGGACCTCTCGACGCTCACGCGCGTCGTCACCACCTCGGCGTCCGAGCGACTCGCCGAGTACGCCTGCGACTACGTCGGCGGCGAGGGCGGCAGTTTCCAGGTCGCCCACAAGGCGAACGTGATGCGCGAGACGGACGGTCGCTTCCGCGACGCCGTCGTCTCCGTCGCCGACGACCGCGGCGTCGAGACCGAGGAAGTCCTGATGGACGCCTTCGCGACGCGCGTCTGTCTCGACCCCACGCAGTTCGACACCATCGTCTGTCCGAACCTCGCGGGCGACGTGCTGTCCGACCTCGCCGCCGGCCTCGTCGGCGGTCTCGGACTGCTCCCCTCGGCGAACATCGGCCCGGACGCCGCGCTGTTCGAACCGGTCCACGGCTCCGCGCCCGACATCGCCGGCGAGGGTATCGCCAACCCGGCCGCGACGATTCTGTCCGCGGCGATGCTGCTCGACTACCTCGACTACGAGGAGGAAGCCGACCGCGTCCGGTCGGCCGTCGAAGGCGTCCTCGCCGACGGGCCGCGCACGCCCGACCTCGGCGGCGACGCCTCCACGGAGGACGTGACCGCCGCGATTCTCGACCGACTCTGAGCGTCGGCGACCCACCGAATCGGCGGTTCGACGTTCGTTTCGAGCGTTCTCGTTTTCGTTTTTGATCGTTTTCTCACCGGCGAGCACACCGTGTTCGTTCTTGTGTGAGATTTGGCTGTTTCGAACATATACGGGCGGAATCCAACATAAACAATTAACACTACTCCCCGACCTATCTTCCACCTAACGAGGAATCGCTACCGATGTTACCAGCAGAGCGCAAACGCCGCATCGTCGAACTCGTCTCCGACTCGGACGGCCGGTCGGTCGAGTCGCTGTCCGACCACCTCGGCTATTCGAAGGCGACGATACGACGTGACCTGCGCGAACTCGAAGACCGTGGGCTCATCGAGCGGTCGCACGGCGGAGCCGTCCCCGTGACCTCCGTCGGGCGCGAGCAGACCTACGGCCAGAAGGAAGTACAGAATCTCGAAGGGAAACGCGCGATCGCGGACCGCGCGGTCGAAGAACTGGCCGAGGGTCAGGTCGTGTTCTTCGACGCGGGGACGACCACGATGGAGGTGGCCCGGAAGGTCCCCAAGGACGGGACGACACTCGGCGTCACTAACTCACCGCGGCTCGCTATCGAACTGAACGAGGAGGACAACGAGGTCAAACTCACCGGCGGGACGCTCCGGCGGCGGACGAAGGCGCTCGTGGGGCCGACCGCGGAGTCGTTCATGGAGCGGACGAACTTCGACCTGCTGTTCCTCGGCACGAACGGGCTGGACGTGGACTCCGGCCTCACGACCCCGAACGAGGACGAGGCGCGGATGAAGGAGCTGATGGTCGAGAAGGCCGCGAAAGTCGTTCTCGTCGCGGACCTCTCGAAGCTCGGCCGACGGAGCTTCGTCCAGTTCGCATCGCTCGAAGACATCGACCTGTTTATCACCGACGGAACGCTCGACGCCGACTCTCGCGAGGAGATAGAGAACGCGGGCGTCACCGTCGTCGACGGAGTTGCACGATGATTCTCACAGTCACCCCGAACCCAGCAGTAGACCACACGATTCACTTCGACGAACCGCTTCAGCCCGGCGTCGTCCACCGGACCGACGACGCGGTGTTCACCGCGGGCGGCAAGGGCATCAACGTCGCCAAGTACGTCTCGGCGCTCGACGCCGACGCGACCGCCTCGGGCTTTCTCGGCGGCCACTTCGGGAAGTTCGTCCGCGACCGACTCGACGCCGACGGCATCGCCTCGGACTTCGTCACCGTCGACGCGGACACGCGCCTGAACACGACCGTGCTCGCGGAAGACGGCGAGTACAAACTCAATCACAACGGCCCGCAGATTCGTGCAGCCGACGTGGACGAACTCGTCGAAACCGCGCAGGCGAACGAGCCCGACACGCTCCTCGTCGGCGGCAGTCTCCCGCCGGGGATGTCCCTCGCCGACGTCGATAGACTCGCCCGCGCGGGCGACTGGCAGATTGCGGTGGACATGGGCGGCGAGTACCTCGCCGAACTGGACGCCGACTACTACGTCTGCAAACCCAATCGTTCCGAACTCGCGACGGCGACGGGTCGAACGGTCGAGACCGAAGCCGACGCCATCGCGGCCGCCGAGGAGCTTCACGCGCGCGGGTTCGAGTACGTACTGGCCTCGCTCGGCGCGGACGGCGCGCTCCTCGTCACCGACAGCGAGGTCCTCTCTGCGCCCGCGCTCGACGTTGAGGTCGTCGATACGGTCGGCGCGGGCGACGCCGTCATGTCCGGCTTCCTCGCCGCGCGCGAACACGGGCTTTCGGACGCCGACGCCCTCCGAATGGGCGTTCTGACCGCGTCCCGCGTCGTCGGCGTCGCGGGCACCCGCGTCCCGCACCTCGAAGACGTGCTGACGAACGAGACGCACGTCGAGGTGACGACGGTTCGGAGCCGGTGATTCTCAGATGAACGTTTGTTAACGACTGAAACGCTCAGTAACGTTCATATTCGAAAGGGTTTTTGAGCACATTTGCGTATGTTCTTTCGTAGGGGTGGCAACACTATGGCAAACGACGCAGAAGACGCGGTTCGGTCCTACCTCACTTCGGTGAAGGAGGACCTCATGACTGGGGTATCGTTCATGATTCCGTTCGTGACTATCGGCGGAATCTTCCTGGCGCTGGGCTACGCCGTAGCCTCGCTTTCGAACAACGTACAAGACGTATTCAACAGCACGGGGACCGCCGGCTGGTTCCTCGCGCAGATCGGCGTCGCTGGGCTGACGCTGATGGTTCCGGTGCTCGGCGCGTACATCGCGTACGCAATCGCCGACCGTCCGGGCCTCGCACCGGGCTTCATCCTGTCGTACATCATCCAGCAGGGCAACGTCCTGCAGGCGGCCGGTGACGTCATCGGTCTCCAGGGTGGCTCCGCCGGCGCGGGCTACCTCGGCGCTATCGTCGCCGGGTTCCTCGCCGGCATCGTCGCGCGCTGGTTCAAGCAGCGCGACGTGCCCGAGTTCATCGCACCGATGATGCCCGTGCTCCTCATCCCGGTCGCGACGACCGCGGTACTCACGCCCATCATGCTGTTCGTGCTGGGCGTCCCGATTTCCATCGCGAACGCGGGACTCACGAACTTCCTGAGCAACATGCAGGGCGGCGGACAGGCGATTCTCCTCGGGGGCATCCTCGGGGCGATGATGGCGGCCGACATGGGCGGCCCCATCAACAAGGTCGCCTACGTGTTCTCCGTCGGCCTCATCTCCGAGGGCGTCACCGCGCCGATGGCCGCGGTCATGATCGCGGGTATGGTCCCGCCGATCGGCCTCGCGCTGTCGAACTTCATCGCGCCGCAGAAGTACGCGGCCGAGATGTACGAGAACGCCAAGAGCGGCGTGCTCCTCGGCTTCTCCTTTATCACTGAGGGCGCGATTCCGTACGCGGCGGCCGACCCGGCCCGCGTCATCCCGAGCGTCGTCGCCGGCAGCGCCGTCGCCGGCGCGGCCTCGATGGCGCTCGGCGTGAACATGCCGGCTCCGCACGGCGGCATCTTCGTGGTTCCGCTGTCGAACCAGCCGTTCATGTTTATCGCGTGCATCCTGCTGGGCTCCATCGTCACCGCGGTCATCGCGACGGCCATCAAGCCGAACTTCGACGCCAAGGTGGCCGCCCAGAGCTCCGACGACTGACCACACCGAACTAATCTTTCCAGACCCGAACGAAGTACAATACAATGGACGTCACTGACATCAGCACCATCACACCGCTCGAACTGATATCGCTCGAAGAGCCGCCGGCGACGAAGGAGGGAGCCATCGAGTTCCTCCTCGACCTCGCGGTCGACGCCGGCCGCGTCGACGACCGAGACGCCGCGCTCGACGCCCTCCTCGAACGCGAGGAAGAGGCGACGACCGGCGTGGGCTTCGGCATCGGCATCCCGCACGCGAAGACCGACGCCGTCTCGAAGCCGACGGTCGCCTTCGCGCGCTCGACCGAGGGCATCGACTTCGACGCCATGGACGACAAGCCGGCGAAGCTCCTCTTTATGATTCTCGTCCCCGCGGCGGGCGGCGAGGACCACCTGCAGATTCTGAGCGCCCTCTCGCGGTCGCTCATGCACGAGGACGTGCGCGAGAAGCTCCTCGAAGCCGAGAGCAAGCAGACCGTCCAGGACGTGCTCGCCGAGGTGGTCGAGTGATGGAGCGGACCGTCACGGTCGTCCCCGAAGACGGGCTCCACGCCCGCCCGGCCTCGCAGTTCGTCGAGACCGCGAACTCCTTCGACGCCGACGTACAGCTCGGCCGCGCCGACGAGGACGACCTCGTCCCCGCCGCCAGCATGCTCGCGGTCACCGGTCTCGGCGTCGGACACGGCGAGTCGGTCCGACTCGTCGCCGAGGGTGACGACGCGGAAGCGGCACTCGACGCCCTAGAGGACATCCTTTCGACGCCCGAAGCCAAACAGTAAGCCATGACCGAACGAACCCTCTCCGGCATCGGCGTGACACCGCTTTCGGGCGTCGGCACCGTCGTCTGGTACCGACCGGACGCCGACCTCCCGGAGCCGCCGGCCCCGGAAGACGTGGACGGAGACGCCGAACTGGCGCGCTTCGAGGACGCCCGCGCGGCCGCCGAAGACGAACTCGAAGCCGAGCGCGAGCGGACCGCCGAGCGCGTCGGCGAGGAGGAGGCCGCGGTGTTCGACGCGCACGTCCAGTTCCTCAACGACCCGCAGATAACCGACGGCGTCACCGACGCCATCGAGGGCGGACTCCCGGCCGAACACGCCGTTCAGGAGACGTTCTCCGAGTTCGTCGAGCAGTTCGAGAACATGGGCGGTCGCATGGGCGAGCGCGCCGACGACCTCCGCGACGTGCGCGACCGGCTCGTGCGCGTCCTCTCGGACGGCGAGCGGGTCGACCTCTCGTCGCTGCCGGAGGGGAGCGTCGTCGTCGCCGAGCGCCTCACGCCGAGCGACACCGCACAGCTCGACCCCGAGCGCGTCGCCGGCTTCGTCACGGTGACGGGCGGCCGCACCTCCCACGCGGCCATCTTCGCGCGCTCGCTCGCCCTGCCGGCCATCGTCGGCGTGGGCGAGGAACTCCAGTCCGTCGAGGACGGCACCGAAGTCGTCGTCGACGGCGAGTCGGGCGACCTCGTGGTCGACCCGACCGACGAGCGCAAGGAGGCCGCCGCGGCCGCCGCCGAGGTGGACATCCGACACGAGTCGGTCGAGACCGCCGACGGCGTCGACATCGAGGTCGCGGCCAACATCGGCACGCTGGCGGACCTCGGGCCGGCCGTCGACCGCGGGGCCGACGGCGTCGGCCTGTTCCGCACCGAGTTCCTCTTCCTCGACCGCGAGTCGCCGCCGGACGAAGACGAGCAGTACGAGGCGTACGTCGAGGCGCTCGAATCGTTCGACGGCGGCCGCGTCGTCGTCCGGACGCTCGACATCGGCGGCGACAAGCCGGTCCCGTACCTCGACCTGCCGGACGAGGAGAACCCGTTCCTCGGCGAGCGCGGCATCCGGCGGTCGCTCGGCCCGGACGCGGACCTCTTCGAGACGCAGGTGCGCGCGCTCCTGCGCGCGGCGGCCAGCGCCGACGGGGCGAACCTGTCGGTGATGCTCCCGCTCGTCTCGACGGTCGAGGAGCTTCGCGCCGGCCGAGAGCGGTTCGAGTCGGTCGCGGCCGACCTCGACTCCGAGGGCGTCGAAAACGAACTGCCCGAGTTCGGCATCATGGTCGAGACGCCCGCCGCGGCGTTCATGGCCGACCGGTTCGCGCCGCACGTCGACTTCTTCAGCATCGGGACGAACGACCTCGCGCAGTACGTGATGGCCGCAGAGCGCGGCAACGAGCGCGTTTCTGACCTCGGTGACTACCGTCAGCCGGCGGTCCTCCGCGCCATCGACGCCACCGTCTCGGCGACCGAGGGCGAGGACTGCTGGGTCGGCATGTGCGGCGAGATGGCCGGCGACCCGGACCTCACCGAACTGCTCGTCGGGCTCGGCCTCGACGAACTGAGCATGAGCGCCGTGACGGTGCCGCAGGTCAAGGCGGCCGTCGCGGAGACCGACACCGCGGACGCCCGCGAACTCGCGGAGCGCGTCCTGCAGGCCGACACCAAGGCTGAAGTCGCGGAAATCCTTACACTAGACCAATGAAACTCGTCGCAGTCACATCCTGTCCGACCGGAATCGCACACAGCCAGATGGCGGCCGAGAACCTCCTGCAGGCCGGCGAGCGCCTCGGCCACGACATCGACGTCGAGGTCCAGGGCGCGATGGGCACGCAGGACGAACTGTCCTCGGACGCCATCGCCGAGGCCGACGCGGTCATCATCACCTCGGACACGTCGGTCAGCCGCGACCGCTTCGACGGCAAACTCGTCGTCAAGGGGACGGTCAAAGACGGCGTCAACAACGCCGAGGCCGTCGTGAAGAAGGCGGTCGAACTCGCCGAGGCCGGCAAGACCGGTTCGGTCACGTTCGGAAGCGGCGACGACGGCGAGGACGCCGACGCCGACGCCGGCACCGACGGCTCGTCCGGCGACGCCGCGGAATCGGACGAACCCGTTCGCCGCGGCGGCGACCCCGAAAAGGGGCTGTTCGCCCGGCTGAAGAAGCTGTTCTCGTAACGCCGCCGACGGTTTTCCGTTTTTCGCTCGCCCGCCAGCGGCGGCGCTTCGTCCGCCGACGAAAATTAACTCGAACGCGAACAAACGAAAACGTGCAGAATCGAAACTCGCTTCCCATACATTATTAGTCTCGCAGTCGTTGACGAAACCGAGGTGAACGCATAATGCCGTTCTACGGCGGGGAGGAACTCGCCACAGTGTACGACGAGGCGCTCGACGAAGGATTCGGCCTCATCGCGAGTAACATCGCGGAGCCGAACATTATGATGGGTCTCATGGAGGGGGCCGACCGGATGGACTCGGACCTCCTGTTGCAGATGAGCGGTGGTGCCTGCCGGTTCGCCGGTGACGGCGACGCCGTCGCGGGCCTGAAAGCCATGGGGAACTACATCGAGACCATCGCCGAGCGGTACGACATCGGCGTCTTCCTCAACATGGACCACCAGACGGACCTCGAGTTCATCGAGCAGCAGATCGAACTCGACATCCCGTCGTCAATCATGATCGACGCCTCCCACGAGCCGTTCGACGAGAACGTCGCGACGAGCCGCGAGGTCGTCGAGATGGTCGAGGCCGCGGACTCCGACGTCCTCATCGAGGCCGAACTCGGCCAGATAAAGGGCGTCGAGGACGAAATCGAGGCCGAAGAGGCGTTCTACACGGACCCCGAACAGGCCGTCGAGTTCGTCGACAAGACGGGCGCGGACCTGCTCGCCATCTCCGTCGGCACGCAGCACGGGGTCGCCAAGGGCAAGGACCTCGAACTCCGCCCGGATCTCGCCCAGGACATCCGACAGGCCCTGCGCGACCACGGCCTCGACACGCCGCTCGTCCTCCACGGCTCTTCGGGCGTCCAGCCCGACCAACTGCAGGAGATGCTCAAACACGGCATCTGCAAGGTCAACAAGGACACCCGCTACCAGTACGAGTACACGCGCACCGCCTACGACCTCTACAGCGAGGACCCCAACGCCATCGTCCCGCCGGAGGGCGTCGAGGACGCCCGTGACACGTTCTTCAACGAGACCGAGTGGTCGCCGAACAAGGACGTGTTCGACCCCCGCGTCGTCGGTCGCGACATCCGCGAGCGCATCGCCGACGTGCACGCCGGTCTGACCGAGGTCTCCGGCAGCGCCGGCCAGTCCCTGTTCAAGTAACCCGCGCGGGCGGTGATTCGTTCACCGTCGAGCGTTCGCCGCGTCCGCACGGCGGACCGGAACCCGGTTGTCGTCTCCACCCGGCACTCCGCCGGCTCTTCGTTTCGATACGCTTCTCGCCCAGCGGCGGCGCTCTCGGGGGTCGACGGCAGTCGAGTTCGATGCCCCACGTCGCTTAAGGTGTCACGCGGCGTGGACGTACGTATGCCGCAGATTCACCTCGACGACGAGACGGTCGCCCGACTCGACGCGCTCCGCGAGGACGACGAGGAGTACGACGACCTCATCAACGAACTGATGAACATCTACGAGGCGAGCGAGCGAACGCTGTTCCACGCCGGCGACGAGTACTGAGTCGTCGCCGCCGACGCTCGGCCGTCCGTCCGACCGGTTCGCGGTGGCTCGCGGTGGTCCGTTACGAACCGAGCCACCGCGCGAGCGCTCCCGCGAGGAGCACCAGTGCGCCGGCGATAAACGTGCCGGGAATCGGAAGCACGAACAGGAGTCCACCGAACGCGAATATCAGCGTTGACGGTCTCATCTAGCAGCGACGTCGCGCCCGCGCCTGTTACGAATTGTGGCCCTCGAACGGAATGTCGACACCGGAGCCGGGTGAGCGCTCCCGCCGCGGCCGGTCGCCCGGCCCGCTATTCGAGGTAGCTGACGCGGACCTGATTCCACTTGCCCTTCTTTTCGAGGTGGTCTTGGAGCGCGTCCGCGTACTCTTGTGTGAGCCGTTCCGCGTCCTCGAGTTTCTCCTGTTCGCCCTTCTTGCCGCCGCCGCCCATGCCGAGCGCGCCCTTGATGGAGTCGACGATGCCGCCGCCGCCGGACGACGAGTCGCCTCCGCCGCCGCCACCCATCGCGCCCATCTGGCTGCGGATGTTGTCGAGTTCGGGGATTATCTGCGGGACTTTCTCCGTGTCGGCGACGATGCGCGCCTCCTCGGGGTCGTCCGCGTTCTCGATTTCGAACTCCGTCGCCGTCATGATGAGCCCCCATTCCTGACTGTTGAACCGGGAGTTCATCACCTGGTCGTTGAACTCGCGGTCCACCGTCATCCGGTCGCCGACGATGCTGTCGGTCCAATGTGCCATGTGCACACGTCGTCGGCCGGTCGGTATCAGAGTTGCGGGGCCGGCCGGCCCCGGAGGCGACCGACCGCGGAGGCGACCGCGCCCCAGTCAGCCGACGGGGCGACGGGACGGATTGCCTCCCACGCGGGTTTAATGCGGTTGGGTGACGACCCCGAATCATGGAGCGGTACGACCTCCTGTACAGACTGTACGGGAACTTCGACGCGGACGCGGTCCGGGACGCACAGGACTTCGTCGACCTCTTGCCGCCGCTCGGCTCGCCGGTGGCGCTGTCGCACTGGCAGGCGGTCGACGACGAACTCACGGCGAAGAAAGACCGCATCCGCCGGGCGCTCTCCGACGGCGACCGCTACGCCGAACTCGCCGCGCGCGCGACGCGGGACCAGGCGTTCACCGCCCTCGACCTCTACACGAAGTACGGTCGGGCGGTGAACGCGCTCGTCCTCGACGTGGACGAGACGCTGCGCTCTGCGGGGCAGACCGACAACGAGATTCCACGCGAGGTGCTGCACCTCCTCACCCAGTTCCACGAGGAGGGCGTCCCCATCGTCATCTGCACCGGCCAGACATTGGAGAACGTCAAGGGCTTCGCCATTCAGGGATTGGGCAACGAACTCGTCCACTCGGGGAACGTGAGCATCGTCTACGAGGCGGGCACCGGCGTCTTCACGCCCGGACACGGCTCGGACACGAAGCGCCTCCTCTACGAGACGCTCGACGACCCGGTGCAGTCGGTCTTCGAGTCGGTTCGCGGGCGCGTCATCAGCGACCTCCCCGACGCGCTCCGCGGGGGCGTTCACCTGCAGGGCAACGAGTTCAACGTCACGCTCAAGCCGAACTTCGAGACCGGCAGCGACGACGCCGAGGAAGTCATCGACGGCGCGCTCGTCTACTTGCTCGACCTCCTCGGCGAGGCGCTCACCGACGACCCCGCCGGTCCCGACTGGGCGCGGGCGTACTTCGCGGAGCGCGACCCGGAGATAGCGGGCGTGCTCGACGACCGCGACGCGCTTCCCGCCTCGGATGTGGCGGAGATTCCCGAGGACGCGAGGCGGACGCTGGAGCGAGTGACGGTCGCGTACTACCACGCCGACGCCGCGGAACTCTCCGCGGTCGACCTGAACAAGGCGGCGGGCGTCCGCGCCGCGCTCGACGTGCTCGGGGTGGACGACCCGTTCGTCCTCGTGATGGGCGACTCGAAGTCCGACCTCGACGTGATGAGTTGGGCCGCCGAAAACGAGTGCGGGCTCGCGGCCGCCCCCGAGCACTCCTCTCCGGGTGTGCTCGAACACGTCCGCGAGACCGACGAACTGGTGTTTCCCCGCGGGGACGCCGCCTCGGTGCTCCGGACGGCCTACGCGCTCAACCTCTTGGTCGACTGAGGGTGGCGCGCCGCACGGTGTCTCAGCTCACACCGTGCACATTCCGATGTCGTCACCCGAGTCGTCGTCGGTCGAATCGTCCGAGGATGAGCCGCTGTCGTCGGTGTTCGACCCGTCGTCGTTCGAGTTGTCGTCGGCGTTGTCATCGTTCGAACTGTCGTCGGACGAACTGTCGTCGGTGTTGTCATCGCTCGAACTGTCGTCACTCGAGTCGTCGTCGTTCGAGTCGTCGGACGAACTCTCGTCGTTCGAGTCGTCGCTGTCGTTCGATTTCGAACTGCTGCGTTTCTTCGAGGACTTCTTCGTCGTCGAGTCGGTGTCGTCGTCGGCAGCGTCGGTTTCGACCGTCTCGAACGCGCCGGTCGCGTTCTCGGAGTCGTCCGCGGACGAGCCGCCGTCGGCATCGTCGGCGTCACCCGAGTCGTCGCCGACGACGGGCTCTTCTTGGATTTCGACGTCCTCGTCCGGCGCGTCGCCGTCGGGGTCGGTCACGTCGGCGCCGATACTTCTGTCGGCGTCGTCGGCGGGAGCGGGCGTCTCGGGCGTATTCACGCCGCCGGAGAGGAGGGCGAACACGACGATGACGAGGACGACGGCACCGACGCCGAGTTGGCCGAGGTTCATCGCGCGGCCTCCCGGGAGTCGAAGTCGGGACCCTGTGTCGGTACATCGGTGGCAGTCAGAGACATGGTTCGTCCCGTTATTTGCGTCCCGAGGCTTTCGTTACGAATCGTCTACCCCGGACGCCGCGGTAGTTCGGGATTCCGTCGGTCTGAGAGCGCGCCCCGCGACGGGGGCCCGACGCGAAGTCGTCGCGGGACGCGAAAATTCGCGTTCCTAACCCGTGTTAATACGCGAATACCGCGCCGGTCTGAGTGTCTATTTTCGGTTGACTCTCACCGTGAACTGAATGTCTGGAAATCCTGTGGTTATCGCCCGACTACGGAGCGTTTGACGGACGGTGTCTGGCCCGACCCCTCCCGCCGGTCCGACTTCGCAGTTATCTCCTCGGAACGCGTACATTCACCGAATGACTACCTCCATCGACAGAATCGTCTCGCGGGTCTCGCGGTGGCCCGGCGTCGAGACCGCGCCGCACCGCTTCGGGGGAACGGAGTTCCTCGTCGCCGGCCGGGAGATCGGCCACGTCCACGACGCCGGCGTCGTCGACCTCGCGCTCACGAAACGCGTCCGCGACGTGCTCCTCACCGACGGCCTCGCGGACCCGCACCACGTGCTCCCCGACTCGGCGTGGGTGACCTACCGCGTCCGGAGCGCCGCCGACGTGCCGGGCGCGATGCGCCTGCTCAGGCTCGCGTACCTCTGGCGACTGCTCGCGCTCCGCCGCCGCGGCGTCGACCTCGACCCGGCGATTGACCCCGACACCGACCTCCGGCGACTCGGCCTCCCCGCCGACCTCGACGCGCTCGTCCGAGAGACGTTCCGCGACACGCTCGACCGGCGCGCGCCGGTCTGACCTGTTCCCGCGAGTCCCGAGCGGGGACATGTCTCGGTCGGAAAAACTTTACTAACGTCCGAGTAAACCACTCTACATGGGTAAGAACTACGCGGAGTTGCACGATCCGAACGCGGAGTACACGATGCGAGAGCTGTCGGCGGAGACGATGGGCGTGACGGCCAAGCGCGGCGGCGGCCGCGACGTCGAAATCACCGACGTGCAGACGACGATGGTCGACGGCAACTTCCCGTGGACGCTCGTCCGCATCTACACCGACGCGGGCGTCGTCGGCACCGGCGAGGCCTACTGGGGCGCGGGCGTGCCCGAACTCATCGAGCGCATGAAGCCGTTCGTCATCGGCGAGAACCCCCTCGACATCGACCGCCTGTACGAGCACCTCGTCCAGAAGATGTCCGGTGAGGGCTCCGTCGAGGGCGTCACGGTCACCGCCATCGCGGGCATCGAAATCGCGCTGCACGACCTCGCGGGCAAGATTCTCGACATCCCCGCCTATCAGCTTCTCGGCGGGAAGTACCGCGACAAGGTCCGCGTCTACTGCGACTGCCACACCGAAGAGGAGGCCGACCCCGAAGCGTGCGCCGACGAGGCAGAGCGCGTCGTCGACGAGCTCGGCTACGACGCGCTGAAGTTCGACCTCGACGTGCCCTCCGGCTTCGAGAAGGACCGCGCGAACCGCCACCTGCGACCCGGCGAGATTCGGCACAAGGCCGAAATCGTCGAGAAGGTGACGGAGCGCGTCAAGGACAAGGCCGACGTGGCGTTCGACTGCCACTGGACGTTCTCGGGCGGCAGCGCCAAGCGCCTCGCCGCCGCGCTCGAAGACTACGACGTGTGGTGGCTCGAAGACCCCGTGCCGCCGGAGAACCTCGACGTGCAGGAGGAGGTCACGAAGTCCACGCTCACGCCCATCACGGTCGGCGAGAACCGCTACCGCGTGACGGAGCTGCGCCGGCTCATCGAGAAGCAGGCCGTGGACATCGTCGCGCCCGACATGCCGAAGGTCGGCGGCATGCGCGAGACGCAGAAAATCGCGGACGTGGCGAACCAGTACTACGTGCCGGTCGCGATGCACAACGTCTCGTCGCCGGTGGCGACGATGGCCTCCGCGCACGTCGGCACGGCGATTCCGAACTCGCTGGCGGTCGAGTACCACTCCTACGAGCTGGGTTGGTGGGGCGACCTCGTCGAGGAGACGGTCATCGAGGACGGCTACATCGAGATTCCGGAGAAGCCGGGCCTCGGCGTGACGCTGGACATGGACACCGTCGAAGAACACATGGTCGACGGCGAGACGCTGTTCGACGAGGCGTAAGCCGAAGTCGAATCAGTCGAGCTTCGCTCGACGCGATTCGACGAGGAGTGAAACAACTCGTCGAGCCAGCAGCACGGAGTGCTGCGCTGTTCGACGAGGCGTAAGCCGAAGTCGAATCGGCGAATCTCTGATTCGCCTCATTCGACGAATCGAACCCGAACTCACAGACTGGCTTCCGATTTTTCCGAGGCTCAACGCGGAGCCGTCGGCTCGTCTCCTCGTTCCTCGTCGACCAGCCGAACGCCACCGGAGGGTCGACAGGCGAACACGTGAGCGTCGGGGCCGACGCGCTCGGGGGCGGCGTCTCGAATCGCGCGCGCCGCCCGGTCGAGGGCGTCGTCGTCGACCAGCGCGACCGCGCTCCCGCCGAAGCCGCCGCCGGTCATCCGCGCGCCGTAGACGCCCGGCGTCTCGGCGGCGAGTTCGACCGCCGCGTCGAGCTCCGGACAGCTCACCTCGTAGTCGTCGCGCAGGCTCTCGTGGGCCGCGAGCATCGCGTCGCCGACGCGGTCGAGGTCGCCGGCGGCGAGCGCGTCGCGGGCGCGACGGACGCGCTCGTTTTCCGTCACGACGTGTCGAACCCGGCGGCGGTGTATCGGCTCCAGCGCGTCGGCGTGGGCGTCGAGGAGGTCGCGGTCCACGTCCCGGAGGGAGTCGAGGTCGCGGCCGGCGCGCTCCCGGAGGCGGTCGAGCGCCGCCGCGCACTCGCGGACGCGGTCGTTGTAGCCCGACTCGGTCAGTTCGTGGGAGACGCCGGTGTCGATGACGAGGACGCCGACGTCGTCGCCGACGGGCACCGACTCGAACTCGTGGGTTCGGCAGTCGAGAAAGAGCGCCGAGTCGGCCTCGCACAGCGCCGCGGAGAACTGGTCGAGGATGCCGCACTCGACGCCGACGCCCTCGACCTCGGCCCGCCAGCACGCCAGCGCGAGGTCGGCGGTCGGGAGGTCGCGCCCGGAGACCGCGAGAAGCACGCGGCCGACTGCGAGTTCGAGCGCGGCCGACGAGGAGAGGCCCGCGCCCGTGGGCACGTCGGAGGCGATGGCGAGGTCCGCGCCGCCGACGGGGCCGTCCTCGCGGAGGACGCGCGCGACCGCGGCGACGTAGGCGGCCCACCCATCGGGGTCGTCGGCGGGGGCGAGTTCGGCCGTCTCGTCGAAGTCGGCGGCGCGGACGCGGAGCCGGTCGTCGTCTCGCGGGCGGGCCGCGACCGCGACGTGGCGGTCGACGGCCATCGGGAGACAGAGGCCGTCGTTGTAGTCGGTGTGGCCGCCGACGAGGTTCACGCGACCGGGGGCGACGGCGACCGTCAGATTCGCAGGCTCCGTCGGCTCCGGGGTCGAAGTCGAATCGAAGGCGTCGCCGCCGGCTCTGAGCGCCGCGAGAGCGGTCTTCGCGCGCTCGACCGGCGTTCCGGCGTCGTCGGTCACCGCGTCGTCAGCATCGTCGTCGTCGGTCATACGTGGCCGTCTCCGTGCGGTTCCCCGGCGCTCGTCGCGCCTTCGTCGGCCGCGACGGCCTCGCCGCCGAGTCGGGCGGCTATCTGCCGACCCAGTTCGCGCGGGTTCGACTCGGTCACGCGGAGGTCGTCGCCGACGGCGACCCGGCCGGGCGAAAGCACGTCCGCGCAGATGCCGCCGCGGGACTCGCGGAGGGCGTCGCCCACGTCGTCGCCGACGAGGTCCGCGAGGTGCGCGCAGGGCGGTCTGCGCTTCGTCCCGCGGAGTTCGGCCCCGCCGAGTTCGAACGTCGCGTCGAGGAGGGCGTCGAGGTCGACGCCGCGGACGACGACGTTCCGGCGGTGTTCGCCGGCCGAGAGGTCGAGGTCGTACTCGCGCTCCGCGTCGTCCAGCACCGCGGCGTCGACGAGCGTCACCTGACAGCCGTCGGTCGCCGAGTAGAAGCCGTCGCCGTCGAAGTAGCGGTCGCTCTCGATACCGCCCTCGGCGACCGCGACGGTCTCGTGGGAGACCATCGGCTCGCCCTTCGACGGCGCGGTGTACAGCGCCTCGACGCGTCCGCGAACCTCGGAAGTCATACCTCCGGCTACCACTCCGGGACACGAATAGGTTGGGTCGGCGGGGCGCGGCGGTGCAGTCCGGGGTCCGAAGCGCCGAGCCGAGCCGACTCAGCAGAGCGGCTTCGGGTCGACGCCGAGTTCGGCGAGGCCGTCGGCGTAGTCGTCGTACGCCAGTTGGACGACGTACTCGGCGACCATCCGGGCGCGCTCCCAGTCGTCGTCGCTCTCGCAGCGCTCGGCCAAGAGGTCGAGACCGGTCGCGAGCGTCTCTTCGGTCTCGGCTTTCAACTCGCGGAAGAGGTCGGCGCGGGGCTCGTCGGCCTCGTTGACGAAGAAGCCGATGACCTGCGTGTGGGTCCGAACCGAGACGAGGCCGCGGCCGACCATCCCGGCGGCGGCCCGCTCGACCGTGTCTTCGCGCCCGCGGAGGTACGCGTGCATCACGCCCGGTTCGTCCGGGAGGTCGACCTCCTCGTCGAGCGCGTCGAGGACGCGGTCGAGGTGCTCGGCCTCTTGGGCCGCGGTGGCCTCGAAGGCGGCTCTCGCGTCGTCGTCGGGCTCGTCGTCGGCCCACGCCTCGAACGTCCCGCGGGCCGCGTGCTCGGAGTACGCGGCGGCGCGGAGCACCGCCGGTTCGGAGAGGTCCGCATCGGTCAGCGCTAACAGGAGCTTCGACGAGCCGAGTCGGTCGAGTTGCGTCCGTTTCGCCGCCTCGACTGACTCGCGGAACGAATCGGCGTCCATACCGTTCATCGGTCCGCCAGTCACCTGAACATTCGGACCGGTCCACGAATGTGGGATTCTCACGGCAATCAGTTCCGGTATCATTCGTGATACTCCGCGGTGAGGCTTGAAATACTGGAACCTATTGGGAACGGGTATGACGAACTCCTCGGCACCAGTCGACGCCAACGCGCGAGCGCGTGTCGACGGGGATGCGCTACTCTCAGAACTGGACATCGATGCGGCGGAAATCGACCGCCGGAAGTCGTTCGTTCGCCTCTCGGCGGCGGACGAGCGACGATTGAGCGACCTTCAACCGCTCTTCGACGAGTTCGCGAACGAGTTCGCCGCGGAGTTCTACGACCACCTCGGCGAGCACGCGGCGGCGACGACGTTCTTCGGTCGCTCGACGAAGAACACGGAGATGCTGCAGGCCGACCAGGCGGCGTACCTCCGCGAACTCGGCCGCGGGGAGTACGGCGAGGACTACTTCGCGAAGCGGGCGCGAATCGGGAAGTTACACGACATGATAGACCTCGGGCCGAAGTTCTACCTCGGCGCGTACTCGGTCTACTACGAGGGTATTCTCGGTGCCGTCGCGGACGAGGTGAAAGCCGAGTTCACCGGCGGCGGGCGGACGGTCGGCGACGAGTCCGGCGCAGACGGCGACGGTGCGGGCGACGCTGAGGACGGTGGCGGTCTGATTTCCGGGCTCCTCGGCGGCGCGGCCGGCGTCTCAGGCGGGCTCCGCGGCGGCGACGACCGGGTCGAAGACGCCGTCGACGAGGTCGTCGCGCGCATCCTCCCCGTGTTGAAGCTCCTGTCTCTCGACCAGCAGGTGGCGATGGAGACGTACATCCACTCGTACAGTCAGGCCGCGCGGGAGGCGGCCGAGCGCCGACGCGCCCTCGCAAACGAGGTCGAAGCCGACGTGAGCGAGCCGGTCGAGTCGCTCCTGCGGACCTCCGAGGAGGTCACGGAGCGAACCGACGACATCGAGACCACGGCGCGGGCGCAGGCCGACGACATGGCGACGGTCGCCGCCGAGGTGTCGGACATGAGCGCGACCGTCGAGGAGATTGCGGCGACCGCGGAGGAGGTCGAGCGGACCAGCGCCGACGCCGCCACGCGCGCCGCCGAGGGCGAGGACGCGGCCGACGAGGCCATCGACGTGATGCGCGACGTGAGCGAGGCCGCCGAGACGGCCTCCGAGGACGTCCAGCAACTCCACGACCAAATCGCGGAGATAGACGAGGTGCTCGACGCCATCAACGACATCGCCGAACAGACGAACCTGCTCGCGCTCAACGCCTCCATCGAGGCCGCCCGCGCCGGCGACGCGGGCGAGGGATTCGCCGTCGTCGCCAGCGAAGTCAAGAACCTCGCGGAGGAGTCGCAGGCCCGCGCCGCCGAGGTCGAGGGCACGGTGGGCAACATCCAGTCCGAGGCGAGGGAGACCATCGAGAGCCTCTCGCAGACGACCGGCCGACTCTACGACGGCATCGACCGCGGCGAGGACGTGATGCGCAGTCTCTCTGACATCTCGGCGGCGGTCGAGCAGGCGACCGTCGGCGTCGGCGAGGTCGCCTCGGCGACCGACGACCAGGCCGAGAGCGCCGAGCAAATCGCCGGTATGGTTGACGACGCGACGGAGCGCGCGACCGCGGTGTCGGACCAAATCGGCGAAATCGCCGACGCCAACCGCTCGCAGACCGAACAGGTGCTCTCGATTCGCGACGCGGCCGCGCGACTCGGCGGCGGCGAGACGGGCGGCGCCGGCGGGGCGGGCACGCCTCTCGAACCGAGCTCCGACACTCCGACAACCGGCGGTGTCGACGGTCCGCCGGCCGGCGTCCTCGACGAGTCCGGCTTCGACGAACCGCCATCGAGACGCCTGAGCAACGACGGCGGAACGTCGGAGTAGCGCGGGTCACTGTTCTCTCTTCGGTCCGCGTAGCGTTCTTCCGCCCGGCGCGCGTATCGTGTGCGTATGACTCCCGAGGAACTGTCGGCCCGACTCGCCCGCGGCGACCCGACGGCGATTCTCGACGTGCGCGACCGCGACGAGTTCGAGGCGTGGCGCGTCGACGGCCCGGCCGTGACCGCGACCCAGATTCCGGCGATTCGCTTCACGCAGGCCGAGATTCGCGGGACGGTCTCCGAACTCGCGGCGGGGTTCGAAGACGCCCCTTCGCCCGTAGTCGTCGTCTGCGCGGAGGGCCGGTCGAGCGCGCACGTCGCCGAGTTGCTCTCCGAGGCCGGTGTCCCCGCGGAGAATCTCGAAACGGGAATGGACGGCTGGGCGCGCGTCTATCGCGCCCGCGAACTCCCCGTCGGAACCGCGGACGCGACGGTTCTCCAGTACGACCGCCCCTCCAGCGGCTGTCTCGCCTATCTCGTCGTCGCCGGCGACGAGGCGGTCGTCGTCGACCCGCTTCGGGCGTTCGCGGGGCGGTACGTCGAAGACGCCCGCGAGCGCGGCGCTGAGGTCGTCGCCGCCGTCGACACCCACGTCCACGCCGACCACGTCAGCGGCGTCAGCGCCGTCGCCGAGCGAACCGGCGCGACCGTCGTCCTCCCGGCGGGCGCGACAGACCGCGGCCTCGACTTCGACGCGCGACTCGTCGCGGACGGCGAGACCATCAGCGTCGGCGACGCGGAACTCGTCGCCGTCCACGCGCCGGGACACACGACCGAGATGACCGCGTTCCGCCTCGGCGACCTGCTCTTTGCGGGCGACAGCCTCTTCCTAGAGAGCGTCGCGCGCCCGGACCTCGAAGACGGCGACGAGGGCGCGCCCGACGCCGCGAGGCGACTCCACGCGACGCTCACGGAGCGGTACGGCGAGTTCACGGACGACACGCGGGTCGCGCCCGCACACTACGGCCCGCGGACAGTCCCGGACGAAAGCGGCGCGTACGTCGCGGAACTCGGGGCGCTCCGGGACCGACTCGGGGCGCTCTCGATGGACGAGGCGGCGTTCGTCTCGTTCGTCTGTTCGGACATGCCGCCGCGGCCGGCAAACTACGAGCGAATCATCGAGACGAACCTCGGTCGGGACTCGCTGTCGGACGAGGAGGCGTTCGAAGTCGAGTTGGGGCCGAACAACTGCGCGGCGACGAGCGAGGCGTGAGGCGCGGTCCGCGGGCCGAGCGAGTGCGTCGGTCCGACGCGTCGGGCCGACGCATCGGCTCGGTGACTCGGTGCGAAACGGAGAAACGCGGGCCGGCGCGCCGGCCCCGGAGAGTACCCGTCGTCAGTCGTCGTCGGCGGCGGTGCCGGCGGCCGCGGCGTCGCCTTCGATGCTCGGCGGGTAGACGCCGCGGTCGAGTTTGAGGTCGCTCTGCGGGCGGGCCATGCAGGTGAGGGCGAACCGCTCTGCCTCCTCGTCGGTCAGCCCGCGGGCGGCGGGCTGGGTGACGTCGCCTTCGAGAATCTCGGCGGAGCAGGCGAGGCACATCCCGACGCGGCAGGAGTACTCCTGTGCGATGCCCTCCTCGATACAGGCCTTGAGGATGGTCTGCTTGTCGGATACGGTGATGGTCTCGCCCGTGCCGACGAACTCGACGGTGTACTCGGTCATACCGCGGCGTATGAGCGACCGCACCAAAACTGTTTATCAAAGTCGCGGCGACCTCGTCGCCGACCGCGCGGTCGGAGCAGGCTGCCGAGCGAGTCGGGAACGCGCGACTCGCGCCCGAGTTCGGGCTACTCCGCGGCTTCGGCGTCCGCGTCCGCGCTCTCGTCAGCGTCGTCTTCTTCGTCCTCGTCGTCCAGCCGGATGGTGAGCACCGGGACCGGCGAGGTGCGGACGACGCGTTCGGTGACGCTCCCGAGGAGGTAGTGGCTCAGCCCCGTGCGCCCGTGGGTACCCATGACGACGAGGTCGATGTCGTGGTCGTCGATGTACTCCCGGATGGAGCGGTAGGCGGTCCCGGTGACGACCTCGGCCTGCACGTCGACACCGGCTTCCTCTGCGGCCTCGCCGACGTGTCGGGTCGCGGCGTCGCCCTCCCGTTCGAGGGCGTCGATGACCACGTCCGCGCCGGCGTCGAGCGAGGTGTAGATGCTGGTGTCGATGACGTACAGCGCGTGAATCCGCGCGTCGTACGTCGTCGCGAGGTCGAGGGCGTGGTCGATGGCGCGTTCGGCGGCCCTGCTTCCGTCGGTCGGGACGAGGATTTCGCTGTACATGATAAATTGTACTTAGTTCGGAACGCGGTTAATACTACTCCTCGTTCCCGTCGTCTCGGAACGACAGGATGGCCTCCTCGCACGCCCGCAGTCCGTCGATTCGCTCGGTCTCCTCGTCGAGTTCGACCGTCTCGACGACCGACCAGCCGGCGTCGTCCTCGTAGGCGGCGGCCTTGACCCACGCCTCGGTGGCGAAAAGCAGGCTGCGGGCGGGGCCGTCGTCCTCGACGGCGACGACGAGGTCGAACGCGTCGGCGCGGTTCAGAGACGTCAGCTCCTGCGGTTCGAGGGGGCGAGCGGGTAGCGACTCGATGAGCGACATATCCGAGTGCTACCGGTCGGCGGGGATGACGCTTTCGAAGGGGCGGGCCGCCGGCCTTCCAAGTCGTAACCTTTCTGCCGTCCGGCGCGCCACGTCATCCCATGATTCCCTCCCGCGTCGGGCGGCGACCCGACCGAACGACGCTCGCCGTCGTCGCGCTCGCCGCCGCGGCGCTCGTCGTCCGCCTCGTCGGACTCGGCGACCGGCCGCTCCACTGGGACGAGGCCCGCGTCGGCTACTGGAGCCTCCGGTCGCTCGAAACCGGCTTCTTCTCGTACCGCCCCGTCGCCGGCGGCCCGCTCGTCTATCACCTCTCGCGGCCGTCGCTCGCTCTCTTCGGCGCGACCGACTTCGCGCTCCGCCTCCCCTTCGCGCTGTTCGGCGCGGCCCTCCCGCTCGCGGCGCTCCTCTTCCGCGGCCGCCTCGCCGCCGACGAGACCGTCGGGTTCGCGGCCGTCCTCGCGGCGAACCCGATTCTCGTCTACTACGGCCGGTTCGCCCGCGGCGACGTGCTCGCGGTCGGCTTCGCGCTCGTCGCCTTCGGCTTCGCGGTCCGTCTCGTCGACGGCGCGGGGCGGCGCAACGCCTACGGACTCGCCGCGGCCGTCGCGCTCGCCGTCGCCTCGTCGGGGCTCGGCGTCGTCGCCCTCGGCTGTCTCGCCGTCGCCGGCCTCTTGGTGTTCGACCACGCGGCGCTTCTCCCGTCGGCGCGACCGGCCGCGATGCGCCTCGGCGAGTACGCCGCCCGACTCCGCGGCGCGGCGACCCCCGCGGCCCGCGCGCTCCTCGTTTTCGTCGGACTCTACGTCTTCGCGTTCGCCCCGCGGGCGGGCGACACCGACGGCGCGGGGCTCTACACGCCGGGGACGATTCTCGGCGCAATCGACGCGGCGCTGTTCGGCTCGGTCCGTCGCTTCGTCGGCGTCCGCGTCGTCGACCGCTACCCGGAGGGAACCCACGAGTATCTCCCGTACTTCGGCGACCTCCTCGGCGCGCTCGCGCTCGCGGCGCTCCCGGTCGTCCTCCTCGGCGCGGCGGTCTTCCTCGTCGACCGCTACACGGCCGGCGGGCCGCGTTCTGAGGTGTCGGCGGCGGTCTACTGGGCCGGCGCGTCGCTGGCGTTCGTCCCCATGCTGACCGAGGTGTCCGCGCCGTGGCTCGGCGTCTACGTCGTCGTCCCGCTCGCGCTCCCGGCGGGTATCGGCCTCGCGGCGCTCGTCCGCTGGGGTCGCAGCGCGTTCGACTCGCGGGACGTGCCCCGCGTCGCGGCCGCGGTCATCGTCCTGCTCGCGCTCGTCGCCCAGACCGGCGCGGTGGCGACGACCGAGGTGTACGGCCCGAGCGACCGCGACACCGAACTCGCGCACTTCGCACAGCCGTCCAGCGAGTTCTCGTCGTTCCGCGACAACCTTTCGGCGTGGGTCGGGCCGACCGACGACGAGGGGCCTGAGGTGCTCTACTACGGCAGTTCGATGTACGTCGCCGACGGCGCGGCCGACTATCCGCCGGTCCCCGACCCGTGGGGCGAACAGCTCCCGATGGCGTGGTACGTCGAGCGAATCGGCGCCGACTCGACGTCGGCGGCGACGCCCGAGGCGCTCGAATCTCGGTCGTCGGTTCCGCCGGTGGTCATCGCGCCCGCCGACGAGCGCGGGACGGTCGCGCCGCTCCTCGACGGCTACGTCGCACACCAGTACGACACCGGCCTCTGGGGCCGGCCGGTCGTGGTGTTCGTGAAAAACTAAAACTGCGTGTCGTCGACGTCGTCAGTCGGTGACGGTGAGCCGGGTCGCGGGTCGGGTCGGCGGGCCGACGCTCAGCGGAAGCCCATCGCTTCGATCTGTTCTTGGTAGCGGTTCCGGATGGTGACTTCCGTCACCTGCGCCACGTCCGCGACCTCGCGCTGGGTCTTCTTCTCGTTGCAGAGAAGCGACGCGGCGTAGATTGCGGCGGCGGCGAAGCCGGTCGGCGACTTCCCGGAGAGAAGCCCCTGCTCGGCGGACACGTCGATGATTTCGGTCGCCTTGGCCTGGACCTCCTCGGAGAGGTCGAGCGCGGAGGCGAACCGCGGGACGAACTGCTTGGGGTCGACGGGCTTGAGTTCGAGGCCGAGTTCCTGGGAGATGTAGCGGTACGTGCGACCGATTTCCTTCTGCGGGACGCGCGACACTTCCGCGACTTCGTCGAGCGAGCGCGGGATGCCTTCCTGACGGCAGGCGGCGTAGAGCGCCGAGGTGGCGACGCCCTCGATGGAGCGCCCCCGAATCAGGTCCTCGTTGAGCGCGCGGCGATAGATGACCGAGGCGACCTCGCGGACCGACCGCGGGACGCCGAGCGCCGAGGCCATGCGGTCGATTTCGCTGAGCGCGAACTGGAGGTTGCGCTCGCCGGCGTCTTTCGTGCGGATGCGCTCTTGCCACTTGCGCAGGCGGTGCATCTGCGACCGCTTCTCGGACGAAAGCGAGCGACCGTAGGCGTCTTTGTCCTTCCAGTCGATGGTCGTCGTCAGCCCCCGGTCGTGCATCGTCTCCGTGATAGGCGCACCGACGCGCGACTTCGACTGCCGCTCGGAGTGGTTGAACGCCCGCCACTCCGGGCCGCGGTCGATCTGTCGCTCGTCGAGGACGAGTCCGCAGTCGTCACACACCAGCTCCCCCTGGTCTGCGTCCGTGACGATCTGGTCAGAGCCACACTCCGGACAGTTGACTTGCTCGTCCTCTTGTGCCGTTGCCTCCTCCTCTCGTTGACGCTGCCGGCTCGGACGTTCCATTAAAAGGTTTCTGGTGGAGCGTGAATTTAAACCTTTGTAACAGAAATATGATACAGGCCGCTGTCTGGCGATTCGACGAGCTCGGATTCGGGCGACTCGGACGCAGCTACTTATACAGTTCCCTGACTAACGGTGAATCGAATGGTCAGACGTGCTACCGCGACACTCGTCGTCGTCGTTCTCGCGGTCCTCGCGGGCTGTCTCGGCGGGGGCGGCGCGGGGGCGGCGACGACGGTCGAATCGACCGCGACAGAGACGGCATCGCCGACGGCGCAGTCGGGGTCGCCGACGACCGCGGCCGCCGAAGGCGACGTGACAGTCGAGGTGGTCGACGTGGTCGACGGCGACACCATCAAGGTCGTCATGCCGGACGGCGCGCGCGAGACGGTTCGGCTCCTCGGCGTCGACACGCCGGAGGTCCACGCCGAGAACACGCCCGACGAGTTCGAGGGCGTCCCCGAGACCGAGGCCGGCCGGACCTGCCTCCGCACGGCGGGCGAGGACGCGAGCGCCTACGCGAAGTCCCGGCTCGCCGACCGGACGGTCGAGCTCCGATACGACGAGAAGGCGGGCGAGCGCGGCTACTACGGCCGGCTCCTCGCGTACGTCGTCGTCGACGGCGCGGAGTTCAACTACGACCTCATCACCGAGGGCCACGCCCGACTCTACGAGAGTTCGTTCGAGGAGCGCGAGCGCTACGAGCGCGCCGAGCGCGACGCCAGAGAGCGCGGGGTCGGCCTCTGGTCCTGCGCGACCGAGGGCGCGGCCGCGGGCGGCGCGGACGCGACCACCGACGACGGCCTCTCCGTCTCGGTCGTCGCCGACGCGCCCGGCAACGACAACGACAACCTGAACGAGGAGTACGTCACGCTCCGGAACGACGGCGACGACCCCGTCGACCTCTCGGGGTGGACCGTCTCCGACGCGGCGGGCGCGACCTACACGTTCGCCGAGGGGACCGAACTCGACCCCGGCGCGTCGCTGACGCTCCACACGGGCTCGGGAACCGACACCGATGAAGACGTCTACTGGGGTCGCGGCGGCGCGGTGTGGAACAACGGCGGCGACACGGTCACGATTCGGGACGCCGCCGGAACCGAAGTGCTCGCGTACGCGTACGAGTAGAGTCGCCGGCTCCGGGCGGAACCACCCCGCGGGGTCAGGGGGAATGGGGGCGGAGCGTGTGCCCCCACAAGCAGTACGGTACCAACGGACATTACTCTCTAGGCTGTCATGTCTGCGCGGCGAACCGCCCTGCCATCGGCGGATTCCACGCATAGGATTACTACTGGGCATTTACAAAGATATATACATAACCAAAGGAAATGTGTGTGCAACATGAGCACGCTCGAATCCTCGTCCGTCGAAGCCGGACTCGTCGCCGGCCGTCCCGCCGACCTGACTCCCGTCGTTCTCGACGCCGCGGGGCTGGAGTCGACCGCCCCGTCGCACCTCCGCGACCTGAAGGCCGGACTCGCCGAGGAGGGCTACCTCCCCGCCGAACTCACCGTCGAAGCCCGCTTCTGCGAGGACGACCCCCTCGCGGTGCAGTCGGAGTCCGACCGCCTCCGCGAGTACGTCCGCGCCGCCGCGTTCCTCGGCGTCGGGCGCGTCGCCGTCGACGTCGCGGAGTGCTGTCGCCCCGACGACGCCGAGTCCGCGCTCGCGGCGCTCGGCGAGCGCGCCCGGCGCGAGGGTGTCGCTTTTGAGCTTCGAGGTTCCATCGACGGCTGATGGCAACCAAGGCCGCGCTGGAGGCGCAGTTGGCGGTGGTCGCCGGCTTCGAGAACCCGAAGGTCTCGCTCGAACAGTACCCGACGCCGCCGGACCTCGCCGCGCATCTCGTCCACCTCGCGGACCTCCGCGGCGACATCGAGGGCGCGACGGTCCTCGATTTGGGCTCCGGAACCGGCATGCTCGGACTCGGCGCGGCGCTCCGCTCGCCCGCCCGCGTCGTCGGCGTCGAACTCGACGACGCGGCGCTCGAAACCGCGACGGACAACGCCCGCCGGGTCGGTGCGAGCGCCCCCATCGACTGGATTCGCGCCGACGCGACCCGCCTGCCGCTCTGTCTCCCCGACGACCGGCAGGTCACGGTGCTCATGAACCCACCGTTCGGCGCGCAGCGGGGCAACGAACACGCCGACCGCGCCTTCCTCGAATCGGTCGCGTCGGTCGCCGACGTGTCCTACTCGGTCCACAACGAGGGGAGCAAGGAGTTCGTCGAGTCGTTCGTCGCCGACGCGGGCGGCGACCTCACCGACGCCTTCCGGGCGACGTTCGACCTCGACCGCCAGTTCGACTTCCACGACGAGGACCGCCGACAGCTCGACGCCGAAGTGTTCAGAATCGAGTGGTGAGGCGACCGTGACCGCGCCGTCGTCAGCGCGCGCGTCGACCGCGGACCCAGACTAATTGTACGTCTCTTTTCGCGCGACTCGGACTTTCGTCCCCCGCGACTCGGCGAAGACGAACGACTTCTCGCGGACGAACCGGATGCCGTCGAGCGTCGTGCTCGCGTTCTCGGTCGGCATCGGTCCTCTGACGGTCCCGCTGTCCGACGACACCTGTATGTCGTAGCCCGTCGCCGTCGGCACGACCGAGATGTTCCGCCGGGCGACGACCGGTTCGGCTCGGACCGGCCCGGTCTCGTAGGCCAGTCGCGCCTCGCCGTCGGCGACGAGGAACACCCGGTAGGCGGTTCCCGCGCCCGAGACGACGTAGCCGTCGCGGACCGCCGTCACCTGGTCGCGCCAGCCGAGGCCGCCGAGCCTGACCGCCGACTCGCCGTCGAACGCCAGCCGACTCGTGGAGACGGCCGTCGTCCAGATACCGCGCCGCTCGCTTCTGACGATGACCCCGGAGGTGTTGGTCGTCGTCGACTCGCCGAACAGTTCGATGTCGAAGACGGCGGTCAGCCCGTTCGGCACGTCCTCGGCGTAGGTCACGTCGTAGTCCCTGACCGAGACGCTCTCGCCCGGCAGGTCGTCGCCGCTCGCGGTGAACGTGTTGTACAGCATCGCCGGCCCCGACAGGGCCGCGACGACGACGAGGAGAACGGCGAGGCCGGCCTGCCAGCGGCGGGCCGAAAACACCGAGTTGTCGGGCGCGTACTCGCGGAGCGGCTTGTCGGAGGCCGCGACGGTCAGCGCGACGATGGTCGCGAGCGCGACGACGAGCGCGAAGCCGACGGCGCGAAACAGCACGTAGGTCTCGCCGCCGCGGTACCAGTACACCGCCCACAGCGACTCGCTCACGGAAAACAGGAGGACGCCGGCGAAGCTCCGGAGGGCGGGCGGGTTCGACCCCTCGCGGCGGTGGCTGAGCCACACGCCGAGGAGGACGCCGAACAGGAAGCCGATGGCGTGGCCCTGAATGGCGATTTGGGACCACCACGGCGTCGAGAAGATGGGGCGGGCCGACGAGACGACTTCGGGCGACAGCATCGCGTTGTAAAACAGGCTGACGACGCGCCCGGAGACGAACGCCAAGATGGTCGCCAGCGGCCGGAAGACGAGCGCGAAGCCGGCGAACGCGAACACGACGCCGGAGAAGCCGACGACCGGGCCGAGCGCGAAGACGGAGGTCAGAAGCCCCACGCCGACGACGGCCGCGGGGAAGACGACGAGCGACCGGACGTAGGGGTTCTCGCGGGCCGACCCGAACGAGGTGGACCCGCGGCGCGTCGGGTAGTGTCCCCACGCGTACTCCGCGACCGGCGCGAGCGTGAGCGTGCCGACGAGGTTGCCGACGAGGTGGCCGGCGCTGGAGTGAGCGAACGCGGCGGTCAGCATCCCGGTCGGGTAGAAGTACGACCACGCCCGGAACGGGATGACGACGGGCCGGTACCACGACGACCAGCCGTCCTGCACGACGAGATAGACGAGGAGGACGCCGCCGACGCTGACGAGCGTTCCGAGCGGGAGGCCGAACAGGAAGCGCCGCCGGAGGGCCGCCGAGAGCCGAGTCGGTCTGTCGACGACGGCGAGCGCGACGGCGGCCGCGAGGAGCGCGAGGAGCGCGGCGAGTCGCTGGAACGGTATCCAGCCCGGTATCTCTAGCATTAGCTACCTGTGTCGTACGAATGGGTGATAAAGAAACCCGCGGAGAACTGCTTGAGAAGTGCTAGCGAGCGACACGAATCCGACGGCGGGAAGCGGCTCAGCGTCGGGCGGTCGGTCGCGGGGCGCGCTGCGGCGGACGGCCGCTCAGATTTTCCCTTCGGCGTCGTCGGCCAGTTCCTCCATGCGCTTGCCGACGCGGCCCGCGCTGGAGAACTCGTCGTCGCTCATCGCGGTCGCGAGGGCGTTCCCCAGCACGAACACGGCGTGTTTGTGCTCGCTTTTCGATTTGTGGACGTGGGAGGGCTCGACGGCGAGCTCGTCGTAGGGGTCGAACAGGCTCGAATCGACGTGGTCGCGGGCCGAGAAGTGGTCCTTGATGATAACCATCTGTTCGTGCAGCTCCAGCAGTTCGTCCTTGTGCATGAGCGTTGGTTAGGCGCGAGGGCGGTTTAAGCGTTATTGGGGGATACTGTCACTCGGCTCAGAAGACGTACTCGTCTTCGTGGCCCATCATTCCGTCGTCTTCGTACGCGCGGTCCTCGTCGGACATCGGACCGCTGGTCTTGTACGCGCGGATACCGGTCGACAGCAGGTCCTCGATGGCCTCGTCGCGGTTGACGAACTCGCCCTGTTCGACGAGTTGGACGATCTGCATCTCCAGGTGTTCCGGCACGGTAATCTCTACTTTGGGCATCTGAACGTCCGTCGCTTTGGAAGGGCCGTATATAACTCTACCGGGGGAATACTCGGGTTTTCCGAAGGTCGTTCCGGCGAACGCGAATCTCCGCTTACGTTCGGTTAGTGCGGCTGCCGCCCCGGTCGCCGACGGGTGTCCGGAGTCGTTAGTGATAGGTGCGTCGGGCCGAAGATTCGACCATGGCCAACGACGTGACCCACCTCTACGAGGAGTTCGGCGACGACCGACTCCCGCCGGGCCAACGCGAGACCCAGCGGTTTCCCGTGCTCTCCAAGAGCGGCACGCCCTCGTGGGACCCGGAGACGTGGTCGTTCGAGGCGTGGGGCGCGGTCGAGACCGAACTGGACCGCTCGTTCGACGAGTTCCGCGACCTCCCCTCCGAGACGCAGGTACAGGACTTCCACTGCGTCACCGGCTGGAGCAAGTTCGACTGCGAGTTCGAGGGCGTCACGTTCCCGACGCTCGCTGACGCGGTCGGCGTCGACGACGACGCGGTCCACGTGATGTTCCACGCCATGGACGGCTACACCACGAACCTGCCTCTCGACCAGTGCATGCGCGACGAGGTCATGTTCGTCTGGGGCTACGACGGCGAGGACCTGCCCGCCGACCACGGCGGCCCCCTCCGGGTCGTCACCCCGCACAAGTACGCCTACAAGGGCGCGAAGTGGGTCTCGGGCGTCGAGTTCCTCACCGAACCCGAACGCGGCTACTGGGAGAAACGCGGCTACTCGAACACGGCGAACCCGTGGAACGAAGAGCGGTACAGCTGAGCTGATTTTCCAGCGTTTTCGGCGGTCGCTTCGCGTCCGAGCCACCAGCGTTGTCGTTCGGTGGACGGATGTGCGCGTCCCGCTGTCTCCCCGGGGCGGCGCGCGGGACAGAAGGGAGAGTTTCAAGCGTCCCCGGTCCTGACCCACGGTCGATGGAACCGTTGCGGACAGACGAGGTGGGGGACCATCTCGTCAGCAGGTCGGTTCGACTGTCTGCGCCGCCCGTCTCGGCGTCGCTCGCGACGATGCGCCGCCCGCGGGCGCTGTGGACCGCCCCCGACGAGCCGACAGTCGTCGGCGGCGGCGTCGCCGTGGCCGTCGAGGCCGACGGCCCCGAGCGACTCGCGCGCGTCCGCGAGACGGCCACGTCGCTGTTCGACGGCGCTGACGTTGACGCCCCCGACGCCGCCCGCCCGCGATTCTTCGGCGGCCTCGCCTTCCACGAGGAGGCGACCGGCCGCGACCCGTGGGCCGACTTCCCGGCCGCGCGCTTCGTCGTCCCCGAGGTGCAGGTCGCCTTCGACGGCGACGACGCGTGGCTCACGGTCACCGCCGTCGGCGCGGACGCCGACCCCGAGGGCGTCGGCGACCGACTCGACGAGGTCCGCGAGACGCTCGAATCGCTCGACGACGCTCCCCCCGAGGGACCGCCGGGCGTCTCGAACCGCCACCGGACGACCTCGGTCGAGGCGTGGCACGAGAGCGTCGACGCCGCGGTCTCTCGCATCCGCGCCGGCGACCTTCAGAAGGTCGTCCTCGCGCAGGCGCTCGAAGTCGAACTCGACCGCCCCGCCGCCGCGCCCGACCTGCTCGCCCGCCTCGGTCGGACGTACCCCGACTGCCACCGCTTCCTCGTCGAACCGAACGGCGGGGCGAGTTTCCTCGGCGCGACGCCCGAGCGACTCGTCTCGCTCCGCGGCCGCGAGGTCGAGACCGGCGCGCTCGCCGGGACGACCGGCCGCGGCGACACCGACGACGAAGACGAGTGGCTGGCGAACGAACTGCTCGGAAGCGAGAAGGACAACCACGAACACGAACTCGTCGCGGAGACGATTCGGGAACAGCTCGCCCCGCTTTCGGCCGAGATTCGCGTCGGCGACCGCGGGATTCGGAAGCTGGCGACCGTCCAGCACCTCTGGACGCCCATCGACGCGACGCTCGAACGCGACGAACACGTCCTTTCTCTCGTGGACGCGCTCCACCCGACGCCCGCGGTCGGCGGCCTCCCGCCGGAGGCCGCCCTCGACGTGATTCGAGACACCGAACCGTTCGACCGCGGCTGGTACGCCGCGCCGGTCGGCTGGTTCGACGCCGACGGCGACGGCAGTTTCGCGGTCGCCCTCCGCTCGGCCATCGTCGAGGAGACGCTGGCGACGCTCTTTGCGGGCGTCGGCCTCGTCGCCGACTCCGACCCCGACGCGGAGTGGGACGAGGTGCAACTGAAGTACCGACCCATCCTCGACGAACTCGAACGCGACGACTGAGTTCGAGGCTGGCGACCGACGCCGACGACCGACTCCGACTCGATTCACCCCGATTTGACGACCCAGACGAGATGACAGCACCGAACCGAAACGCCCTCTGGGCACGGACCTTCGCCGACGAACTGGCACGCACCGGCATCGACGCGGTGTGCATCGCACCCGGCAGTCGCTCGACGCCCCTCACGGAGGCGTTCGACCGCCACGACGACATCGAGACGTTCTCGCACCTCGACGAGCGCTCGGCGGCCTACTTCGCGCTCGGCCGCGCCCGGCGCACGGGCGAGGTGACGCCCGTTCTCTGCACCTCGGGCACCGCCGCGGCCAACTTCCACCCCGCCGTCATCGAGGCGTCGCAGGCCCGCGTGCCGATGCTCGTCCTCACGGCCGACCGACCGCCGGAACTCCGCGACAGCGGGGCCAATCAGACTATCGACCAGGAGAAGCTCTACGGCGACGCCGTCCGCTGGTACAAGGACATGCCCGAACCGGAGGCCACCGACAGGAAACTCCGGAGCCTCCGAACCACCGCCGGCCGCGCGGTCTCCGAGGCAACCGGCGTCGACGCCGGTCCCGTCCACCTCAACTTCCCCTTCAGAAAGCCGCTCGAACCGACGTACGTCGAGGGCGACGTGCCCGCCGACCTCGACCCCGAGGCGCTCGACGGCCGGAGCGGGAGCCGACCCTACGTCAAGACGACCGCGGGCGCGCCGGAACTCTCCGAGGACCACCTCCGAAAGCTCGCCGACGACCTCGCGGTCGACCGCGGACTCATCGTCGCCGGTCCCGCCGACCCGCCCGGATTCAACGCCGAGGCCGTCGCCGCGTTCGCCCACGCGACCGGCTTCCCCGTCGTCGCTGACCCGCTTTCGGGACTCCGCTTCGGCGGCCACACCCGGACGACGACCGTCCTCGGCGGCTACGACGCCTACCTCGACGAGCGCGTCACCGCCGACTGGCCCGACCCCGAAGTCGTCGTCCGCATCGGCGCGTCGCCGACCTCGAAGGCGCTCCGGAAGTACCTCGCGCGCACCGACGCCCGGCAGTACCTCGTCGACCCGACGGGCCGCTGGCGCGAGGCCGAGTTCGGGGCGACCGACCTCGTTGAGGCCGAGCCCTCGGTACTCGCGTGGCGGCTCTCGCAACTCATCCGCAACCGCCCCGACGAGGCGTGGAACGCGCTGTGGTCCGACGCGGAAGACGCCTACTGGAGCCTCGTCGACGACGAGACCGACGCCTTCGAGGGCCGGCTCGCGGCCGACGTGGCCGACCTCGCGCCCGAGCCCGCGACGCTGTTCGTCTCGAACTCCATGCCCGTCCGCGACCTCGACCGCTTCGCGCGACCCTCGACGAAGTCCCGCACGGTCCTCGGGAACCGCGGCGCGTCCGGCATCGACGGTATCGTCTCCTCGGCGCTCGGAGCCGGCTCCGCGGCGACCGACCATCTGACGCTCCTGACCGGCGACCTCGCGTACTACCACGACATGAACGGCCTGCTCGCGCTCGGCCGCCTCGGGGTGGACGCGACCATCGTCCTCGTCAACAACGACGGCGGCGGCATCTTCCACATGCTCCCCATCGAGGGGTACGAGCCGCCCTTCACGGACCAGTTCAAGACGCCCCACGGTCTCGACTTCGCGGCCACGGAGGACCTCTACGACCTCTCGTTCGCGTCGGTCGACCCGGACGACTTCCGCGACGCCTACGCCGAGTCGGTCGCCACCGACGGCACCGACGTCATCGAGGTCCGGACCGACGCCGAGTCCTCTCACCGCGTGCGCGAGCGCATCGCCGAGCGCGCCAGAGAGCGACTGTCCGACTAACCGAACCAGTCGACCGACTGACTTTTCTCCCGCGCTCCGAATCGTGGCGACATGCCCTCCGAACTCTTCCGCCAGTACCGCGGCAGCGTCTACGCCGTCGCCGGGTTCCTCGGCGTTCTCGCGTTCGCCTACGCGACCGTCGTCGCGTACGAACCCCTCGCCGGGGTCTTCGCCGGCGGGACCGTCGTCTTCGGCGTGGTGCTTCTCTCGGACCTCGCCGAGCGCGGCTATCCCCCGGCGCTCGGCCGCTACTGGACGCTCGCGCTCGTCGCGGTCGTGGTCGCCTTTCCCGTCCTCTGGTTCGTCGTCCAGCGGCCCCTGACGGGCCTCGGCCTCGCGCCGCTCGTCGCCGTGGTCGCTTGGGGGCTCGCGCGGTTCAAAGCCGGCGGCTACCCCGAGTCGATGGGCCGCCGCCGGTCGCTCGCGACCGCGTTCGTCGGGACGGGGCTCGTCGCCTACGGCTCCGTGGCCGGAACGACCGCCTTTCTCGTCGGCATCGCGGCCGCGGTACTCGTCGGACTGGCGTCGTGGCTGACGAGTCCGCGCGGCCCGCTTCGAGACTGACTGACCCACTCACTCCGCGTCGGAAGCGTCGGCCGAGACAGCTGACTTCGCCCACGGCCCGACGAGCCGCCCGGCCGCCCAGTAACAGCCGGCGTCGAGGACGACCGACAGGCCGCCGATGACTCCGCCGACGACGCTCGCGGCCGCGACGCCGATGAGCGCGATGAACGCCAGCGAGAGGAGCGGGGCTCCGTTCAGAACCGCGCCGACGAGGACCACTCCGAGGAGGAACGCCGCCCCGATGAGCGCGCCCGCCGCGAACCCGCGGAGGACGAGTCGCCAGAGTCCGCGGAGACCGTTCCGCAGGTCGGCCAGCCCGCCGTCAGCCAGCGCCCGCCGGGTCGCGGCCGCGGTGAGGAGCCACAGGTAGGCGAAGACGGCGACGCCGGGGAGCGTCCCGAAGTTGGCGAGTTCGCCTTCGAGCGCGCCGCTCGCGTGCGCCGCGACGAGTCCGACGAGGCTCAGGGCGACGAGGTTGAACGACGAGACGACCCACGCCTCGAAGCGGCCGGCGGCGGCCTCAGCCATGGGCCAACACCTCCGCGAGCGCGACGAGGACGAGGAGCGCGGCGGCGGTCGCGCCGTAGCTCTTCGCGAGGAGCGAGCGCCCGGCACCCGCCGGATGGTCTCGTCGGACCCTGAGCGCGACGAGCGTCCGGACGAACGACCCGAGGACGAACGCGGTCACCGCGAGGAGCTTCACCGTCAGTATCGTTCCCCAGCGGCCGGACGGGCCGGGCGGACCGAGCGCGCCGAGGTTGCCGACGCCGGTGACGACCATCGCGCCCATCGCCGCCCAGAAGACCCACTCGTAGGTGGTCGCGAGAGGCGACGGGTCGCCGACGGCCCCGGCCGAGCTATCTGCTCTCTTGCTCCCGGAACCGGGCGCTCTGAGCGTCGCCCACGCGAACACTGCGCCACCGAAGACGAGCGCCATCCCGACGATGTGAACGAATCTGACGAGGAGGCTGGTCGCGGCCGACATACGCGAGAGTAGTTCGTCGGCTGACAAATAGTTCCGGGCCGAGCGGGGAACGCGCCGCCACTCGGCCCCACCATCGCCGCAAGCGAATCTTTTTGCGCCGCCCGCGCCGCCACTCGGTATGGTCTCGGAGATTTTCGACCCCGACCGCTGGGAGCCCGTCCCGGGGTCCGACGAGTTCGACGACATCACCTACCACCGCGCCGTCGACGTGCCGGCGGTCCGCATCGCGTTCGACCGCCCCGAGGTCCGGAACGCCTTCCGACCCGGAACCGTGGACGAACTCTACGCCGCGCTCGACGACGCCAGAAAGCGCGCGAACGTCGGGTGCGTCCTCCTGACCGGTAACGGTCCCTCCGAGAAGGACGGCGGCTGGGCGTTCTGTTCCGGCGGCGACCAGTCGGTCCGCGGCGGCTCGGGCTACGAGTACCGCGACGACGACGAGGCCGACGCCTCCGACGACCCGCTCGTCCGCGAGGCGAAGGCCGGTCGCCTGCACATCCTCGAAGTCCAGCGGCTCATCCGCTTCATGCCCAAACCCGTCGTCGCCGTCGTGCCGGGGTGGGCCGTCGGCGGCGGCCACTCCCTGCACGTCGTCTGCGACATGACGCTCGCGTCCGAGGAGCACGCGAAGTTCCTCCAGACCGACCCCGACGTGGCCTCCTTCGACGGCGGCTTCGGCTCCGCGTACCTCGCCAAGCAGGTCGGCCAGAAGAAGGCCCGCGAGGTGTTCTTCATGGGCAAGACCTACTCCGCCGAGGAGGCCGTCGACATGGGCATGGCGAACGAGGCGATTCCCCACGAGGAGCTAGAGGACGTGGCGCTGGAGTGGGCCGACGAGATGACGAAGAAGTCGCCGACGGCCATGCGCATGCTCAAGTACGCCTTCAACATGACCGACGACGGCATGGTCGGCCAGCAGGTGTTCGCCGGCGAGGCGACCCGGCTCGCCTACATGACCGAAGAGGCCCAAGAGGGCCGCGACGCCTTCCTCGAAAAGCGCGAGCCGCGCTTCCGCGACTACCCGTGGCACTACTGAGGGTCTGACGCCGACTCTCGCCGGACGCCGGACCCGCAACCGCGATGCGGTCCCTCCCGTCGGGCCAAGACACGTCGCCTCGCCAATGTTTAGGCCGGCCGAAAAATAGGAACGCTCTTATACATTTAGGTTAGCCTAAACCCCATGGAAGAGAAATCAACCGGGCGGGAGGGACTCACGCGACGCAACTACATTCGGTACGGCGGCACGGCTCTCGGGGCCGGGATGCTCACCGGCTGTACGTCGGACTCGTCGGGGAGCGACGAGACGACCACGGCGGCCGAGACGACGACCGAGGAAGCGACTGAAACGGAGACCGCGACCCAGACGACCGAGGCGGACTCCTCGTACTCGGTGACGATGGAGCCGATGGGCGAGGTCGCGTTCGACTCGGTCCCCGAGTCGTGGGCCGCCTACGACGGCGGCTACGCGGACATGGCCGTCGCGCTCGGCGTCGGCGACGGGCTGACCGGCGTCGGCGGCGCGGGCCGGTACTACACCTACGTCTACGACGAACTCCCCGGCGTGAGCGTCGACCGCGAGCAAATCGAGGCGTACCCCGAGGTCCGGACGAAAGAGGAGTTCTACGAACTCGACAGCGACGTCCACCTCTACGACCCCAACATGCTCGTCAACTGGTTCGACTGGGACCAAGCCGACGTGGACGAAATCGCGGAGAACGTCGCCCCGTTCGTCGGCAACCTCGTCTTCCGCCGGTCGGACGGCTGGCACGACTACCGCTACTACACGCTCTACGAGGCGTTCGAGAAGGTCGCGCAGGTGTTCCAGCGCGAGGACCGCTACGAGGCGTTCGAGGCGTTCCACGACGAGTTCATCGCGGAGATACAGGCGGAACTGCCGCCCGCGGACGAGCGCCCGAACGTCTTTCTCACCTTCGAAGGGACGACCGAACCCGAGACGTTCTCGCCGTACCGCCTCAACGACAAGGGCACGAGCAAAAAGCAGTGGAACGACCTCGGCGTCATCGACGCGCTCTCGGGGACCGACATCGAGAATCTCAGCACGACCAATCGCGGCGAACTCGACTACGAGAACCTCCTCGAAATCGACCCCGACGTGATTCTGGTCCGCGGCCACGAGCGCAAGACGCCCGAGGAGTTCCGCGACACCGTCCTCGCGTACATGGAGGACCACCCCGTCGGCGGCGAACTGGCGGCCGTCCAGAACGGTCGGGTCTACCGCGGCGGCTACCTGTTCCAGGGGCCGATTCACAACCTGTTCCTGACCGAGCGCGCCGCAAAACAGATGTACCCCGACGTGTTCGGCGACGTGACGGACGACGCCGAACTGTTCGACCGCCAGCGCGTCGCGGACATCGTCAACGGGGAGTTCTGAGATGGCGGACGCCGAGCGCTCGGAGGGGACGACGACGGCGACAGCGACCGACCCCGAAGCGGCGGCGTTCGACTACGACGTGGCCATCGTCGGCGGCGGGCCGACGGGCTGCTCGGCGGGCGTCTTCACCGGCCGGTACGGCCTCGACACCGTCGTCTTCGACCGCGGCCGGTCGTCGCTCCAGCGCTGTGCCTATCTGGAGAACTACCTCGGCTTTCCCGGCGGCGTCGACGTCGAGACGTTCTACGAACTCATCCACGACCACGTCGAGGCGGCCGGCTGCGACCTCGTTCCGGAGCTCGTCGAGGCGGTCGAACCCGCCGGCGGCGACGGGAGCGAGACCGCGGACGCCGCCGGGCCGAGCTTCGAGGTCACGACGCAGGACGGCGAGACCGTCACGGCGAGGCGGGTCGTCGCGGCCGCCCGCTACGGCGGCGACTTCCTCGAACCGCTCGGCGACGACGAGATGTTCGTCACCTACGAGTACGACGGCGAGACGCGGACGAAGTTCGACCGCGACTACGCCGACGTCGAGGGCCGGACAGCCATCGACGGCCTGTACGTCGCCGCGCCGGTGAGCGAGGTCAACGTGCAGGCCATCATGTCGGCCGGACAGGGCGCGCGCGTCGGCCGGTCGGTCATCACCGACCACCGCCTCGAACAGGGGTATCCCGAGGACCTCGCGGCCCACTGGGACTGGATACGGCCCGAGGCGGAACTCGCCGACGAGGAGACCGCCCGCGACGACTGGCGCGAGCGGTTCGACAGCCGGGTCCCCGATGACTGCGACCTCCCCGAGGAGCGACTCCACGAACTCCGCGAGGCCGACGTGGAGCGCCAACGCGAGATGTACGTCTCCGAGGAGACAGTCGAAACCCGGGCCAAGCGCGGTCGCGAGCGACTCGCCGACCACCTCGGCGTCGACGCCGATTCCGGTCCCGCCGCCGATTCCGCTTCCGACTCCGAATAGCGAGTCATCGACGACCCCGGTCGGCGACGGCGATGACCACGTCGTCGCCGACACCGGGGGCGCGACCGGCTCGTCAGGACCGACGCGCACGCCGGGGGGCCGTCGTCTCCCACCCACCGCCCCGGCGTCGCGCGCTTTCGGATAGGAACTTACTCACTGCTTCGGCCCTCGTGTGCAGACAATGAGCACGCAGGACATCTCTCGCAGGCGGGCGTGGGTGATGGCGTCGCGGCCGCAGACGCTCCCGGCGGCCGCCGCGCCGGTCGTCGTCGGCACCGCGGTCGCCGTCCACGCCGACCTGTTCGCCCCGCTCCCCGCGCTCGCGGCGCTCGTGGGCGCGCTTCTCATCCAAGTCGGGACCAACTTCGCCAACGACTACTACGACGCGGTGCAGGGCGCGGACACCGAGGCCCGCGAGGGCTTCACCCGCGTCACCGCCGGCGGGCTCATCCCGCCGGCCGAGGTCAAGCGGGCGATGTATCTGACCTTCGCCGCCGCCATCCTCCTCGGCACCTACCTCGTCTACGTCGGCGGCGTGCCCATCCTCGTCATCGGCCTGCTCTCTGTCGCTTCGGGCATCGCCTACACCGGCGGCCCGTACCCCCTCGGCTACCACGGCCTCGGCGACCTGTTCGTCTTCGTCTTCTTCGGCCTCGTCGCCGTCGTCGGAACGTTCTACGTGCAGGCCGCGAGCGTCCTCGCCGCCCCGCTCACGGTCGGAATCCCGGAGGGAACCGTCACGCTCGTCGCCGTCGTCGCCAGCCTCCCAATCGCGGCCATCTCCACGAACATCCTCGTCGTGAACAACGTCCGCGACAAGGAGGAAGACGCGACCACGGGCAAGCGGACCCTCGCGGTCCGGTTCGGCTACGGTTTCGCCCGCGCCGAGTACGTCGCCATGCTCGCGCTCGCCTACGTCGTCCCCGCCTACCTGTGGACCCGCGCGGGCTTCGACTGGTTCGTCCTTCTCCCCATGTTCTCGATGCCCGTCGCGGCCCGCATCGCGCGGACGGTCGTCACCGAGACGAAAGGCGAGAAGCTCAACCCCGCGCTCGAAGACACGGGCAAACTCCTCGCGCTCTACGCCGTCCTCTTCTCGGTCGGCCTCGTCCTCGCGTGACGATGCGCCTCCGCGAGTTCGCCGTCGACCTCGAAACGCCGCTTTCGACCGCCAAGGGCGACATCGAGCGCCGCGAGGGATTCCTCGTCGCGGTCGATGCCGCGGGCGAGACGGGCGTCGGCGAGGCGACGCCGCTTCCGGGCTGGACCGAGTCGCTCGGCGACTGCCGCGACGCGCTCGCCGACCTCGCCGAAGGCGACGCCGCGGCCGACGCCGACTCCGTATCCGCACTCGAAGACGGGACGCTCGCGGACGCGCCCGCCGCGAGACACGCCGTCTCGCTCGCCGTCGCCGACGCCCGCGCTCGCGCCGCCGACCGACCGCTCGCCGCGTCCCTAGCCACCGACTCGCACACCTCGCTTCCGGTGAACGCGACTCTCGGCGACGACGGTCCCGAGGCGACCGTCGAGGCCGCCGAGGCCGCCGTCGAATTGGGGTACGACTGCCTCAAACTGAAGGTCGGCGCGCGGGACCCGACCGACGATGTGGCGCGCCTGCGGGCCGTCCGCGAGGCGGTCGGTCCCGACGTGTCGCTCCGGGCCGACGCGAACGCCGCGTGGGACCGCTGGACCGCGGACCGCTTTCTCGACTCGGTCGAGGAACTGGGCCTCGACCTCGACTACCTCGAACAGCCGCTTCCCGCCGACGAACTCGACGGCCACGCCGTCCTCCGGCGGCTCCACGACACGCCCATCGCGCTCGACGAGTCGCTGGCGGCGGTCCCGCCGCAGCGGGCGCTCGCCTCGAACGCGGCGGACGTGCTCGTCTGCAAGCCGATGGCGCTCGGCGGCCCGGACCGCGTCCGCGACCTCGCGGCTCGCGCCCGCGACGCCGGCGTCGACGTCGTCGTCACGACCACCATCGACGCCGTCGTCGCCCGACTCGGCGCGCTCCACGTCGCGGCGTCGCTTCCCGGCGAACGAGCCCACGGGCTGGCGACCGCCTCGCTCCTCGACGCCGACCTCGCGGCCGACCCGGCTCCCGTGCGCGAGGGCCGGATGCGCGTCCCCGAGGGTCCGGGCCTCGGTATCGACGTGTCCGCGCTGTTCTCCTGAGCCGGTCGGCGACGATTCAACTCTCCACGGTCCAAACGTTTTTCACGGTTCTGCACGTCGAACCGGGGGATGACCGAGGTCGAACTCGACTCCGACGCGGTACGGCTCGCGCTCGACGACGGCGTGGCGACGGTGACGCTGGACGCCCCGGCGGTTCGGAACGCGCTGACGGTCGAAGTCACCGCCGGCGTGCGCGAGGCGCTGGGCTCGCTCCCCGACGAGGCGCGCTGTGTCGTCCTCCGCGGCAGCGACGAGGCGGGCGCGTTCTGCGCCGGCGGCGACGTGAACGCCATGCTGGAGCTACAGGCCGACGCGATGACGCTCCCCGAGGCGGTCGACCACGTCGTCCGCGACACCGCCGACTGCGTGCGCCGCGTCTACGAGTGCGACCTGCCGACGGTCGCGGCCATCGACGGCCCGGCCGTGGGCGCGGGCGGCGCGCTCGCCATCGCCTGCGACCTCCAACTCCTCCGCGAAGACGCCTCCGTCGGCTTCGGCTTCCGCCGGGTCGGCCTCGCGGTCGACTCCGGGCTGTCGTACCTCCTTCCCAGACTCGTCGGGCGCAACGTCGCCATGGAACTCGTCTACACGGGCGAGAAACTCGGCCCCGAGCGGGCGCTGGAACTCGGCGTCGTGAACCGCGTCGCCGACGAGGACGAGTTCGAGGCGGAACTCGACGCCCTCACGGAGCGCATCGCCGGCGGCCCGACGAAGGCGCTCACCGCCTCCAAGCGCCTGCTGCGCCGCCCCGACGACTCCATCGAGGCGGCCATCGAACACGAGGCGTCGGCGCAGGCGGTCATGTTCGGGACCGACGACCACGCCGAGGGCGTGGAGTCGTTCATGAGCCGGCGGGAACCGGAGTTCGAAGGCAAGTAGCCGACTCGGCGGGGGACCGCCACGGGCCGCCCTCGCCCTCGCCTTCGGCGCATTTCGCTGTCGGTGCATACTTGTCGCCGCCCGGCGACGGCGGGAGTATGGTCACCGTCACCGTCTGGAACGAGTACCGACACGAGAAGGAAAACGACGAGGTCGCCGAAATCTACCCCGACGGCATCCACGCGACGATAGCCGAGGGGCTCCGCGAGGCGGGTTACGACGTGCAGACCGCCACGCTGGACGAGCCCGAACACGGCCTCACCGAGTCGGTCCTCGACGACACCGACGTGCTGGCGTGGTGGGGGCACAAGGCCCACGACGAGGTGGACGACGCAATCGTCGACCGCGTGGTCGACCGCGTCCGCGACGGGATGGGCCTGCTCGTCCTCCACTCGGGCCACTACTCCAAGCCGTTCAAGCGCCTGATGGGGACGACCTGCTCGCTGAAGTGGCGCGAGTCGGGCGAGAAAGAGCGCGTCTGGGTCGTCGAGCCCGGCCACCCCATCGCCGACGGACTTCCCGAGTCGTTCGAGGTCCCCCGCGCCGAGATGTACGGCGAGCGGTTCGACATCCCCGCGCCGGACGAACTCGTCTTCACGTCGTGGTTCGAGGGCGGCGAGGTGTTCCGCTCCGGCTGTTGTTACACCCGCGGCAAGGGCCGCGTCTTCTACTTCCGGCCGGGTCACGAGACCTACCCCATCTACGAGCAGGAGGAGGTTCGGACCGTCCTCGACAACGCCGTCGACTGGGCGGCCCCCGGCGACGGTCCCGACCCGTACTTCGGTAACGCGGAGCCCATCGAAGACCTCGACTGAGCCGTCGGTCGCTGAGCGCGGGCGAAGTAATCGGTTTTTCTCGGCTGCGAGAGCGTCACGCGTCCCTGAAGAGGCGTTATTTCCGAGTGACACCTACTGGCACGCACGACCGCGCCGCCCACGCGGCCGGCGGGTCGTGGTGATATCATGAAGGGAATCGATGGGAAAGTCGCGCTCGTCACGGGCGCGGCGTCGGGTATCGGTCGGGCGACCGCGCTCCGGTTCGCCGAGGAGGGCGCGATGGTCGCGCTCTCGGACGTGCAGGTGGACGCCGGCGAGCAGGTCGTCCGGGAGATAGAAAGCGAGGGCGGCGACGCCGCATTCTTCGAGGCCGATAGCTCGAAGGAAAGCGACGTGGCGAGCCTCGTCGACAGGGCGGTAAGCGAGTTCGGCGGCCTCGACTTCGCGCACAACAACGCGGGCATCGAGGGGACGCCGGGCCCCATCGCCGAGATGTCCATCGAGGACTTCCAGCGGGTCATCGACATCAACCTGACCGGCGTGTTCCTCGGCCTGAAGTACGAGATTCCCCGCCTCGTCGAGAACGGCGGGGGCGCCATCGTCAACACGTCTTCCGTGGCGGGACTGACCGGCGGCGCGAACCTCGCGCACTACTACGCCGCCAAACACGGCGTCATCGGGTTGACCCGCTCGGCGGCGCTCGAAGTGGCGGCCGAGAACGTCCGCGTCAACGCGGTCTGTCCGGGCGTCATCGAGACGCCGATGATAGAGCGATTCACCGCCGGCGACGACGAGGCGAGGGCCGGACTGCTCGAAGACGAGCCAATCGGCCGCCTCGGCAAACCAGAGGAGATTGCCAGCGCCGTCGTCTACCTCTGTTCCGACGACGCGTCGTTCGTCACCGGCCACCCGATGGTCGTCGACGGCGGCTACGTCGTCCCGTAGCCGACCCGCGCAGAGCCCCGTTTTTTCGCCGCCGGAGCTCGCCCGCCCGGACGGGGCCGTCCGGAGCGCCGACTATCATAAGTGGGTGCGGTCCGGAGAACGCCCATGGCACAACCGACGAGCGGACAGCGGCGACTCATGTTCGCCCTGTTCGCGTTCGCGGCGCTCGTCTTCCTCCTCGGCATCGTCGTCATCGGCTACCTCGCCGGCGCGTTCTGAAACTCCCGAGGGCACCCGCGACCGTCCCCGCGGCTCGGGACGGCGAACAGCGGCCGGCTCAGCGGGTCGCGTCTTCCGGGTGGTAGGTCTTCCCGCGAGAGCCGTCGGCGGTCATCCGGCGGAGCGTCGCGGCGGCGTTGCTCGCGTCGTAGCCGAACAGCACGTCCTTCGCGTACTCGTCCGCGACCTCGATGGCGTGGATGAGGTCGTCCACGTCCACGTTCACGGCGTACAGTTCGAGCGAGAAGTCGACGTCGTAGGGCTCCAAAAGCGAGACGAAGCCGCGGGCGATGGTTTCGAGCCAGTAGGTCGTCCCGTAGTTGGTGTCGTAGAGCGGGACGACGAACTCGTCGACGTGCGCCGAGAGCGCCTCGATGTCGAGGCCGGCGCGGCGGTAGAGGTGGCCCGGATAGGGGTCGGGATAGAGCGTGAGATACAGGCGACCGGGGACGCGCTCGGCCGCGTCGGCGACGAAGTCGGTGATGACCTCGGCGCGCCACTCGAACCAGGCGTCCTCGTCGTCGGCGTCGCGGCCGCGGTCGACGGCCCACGCCTCGAACTGCGAGGTACACCGGTCACACCGGCAGTACTCGTCGCGCGGGAAGCCGACGTCGTCGAGGCGAACGTCGCCGTTGGCCGCGGCGGCGTCCTCGACGATTTCGAGCAGGCCGGCGCGGTACTTCTCGTTCGTCGGGCAGATGTACGCCCAGTCGAAGTACGTTCGGTCCCGCGTCGCCGGGTTCCCCTCGCCGTCGACGGGGACCAACTCGGGGCTCTCGTTGGCGGCGGCGTTGTCGCCGAAACACGATATCATGTTGACGGCGTTCGACAGCGGTTCGGCCGCCCGGCCGGTGACGTCCTTGACCTCGTAGAAGCCGCGGTCGAACTCCGGCCAGTCGACTTCCTCTTCGTTGCGCGTGACGACCCCGTACATGGCTCCGCCTTCGCGCGGGCGGCGGGTAAGTCGTTCGCTCTCGGCCGTGCACCTCCTCTTCGGGCGTCGTCACTGACCGGCCGCGAGTGAGGCGAACCCGGCCGAACGCGGCCGAGCACGCGAAAACGTGGTTACTCTTCGATTTCGACTTCGACGGTGTCTCCGCTCCCGGAGAACACGGTGTAGAGGACCGCCACGAGCGCCAGTACCAGAACCAGTTTGGCCTTCTTGGACATGCCGAGAACTTCGACCGCACCGCACTAAGTGATTACGACACCGGGGCAACTGCGGCGAGCGATTTAAAAACTGGATGCACGTTCCGACCTGGCGTTAATTAAATGACAGAACGCGCAGAAAAGTTATCTTATCTGAGAGCATTCCGTCACTCGTTCAGTTTCCTTTGCTCCGCCCGATGCAACTCGATACTCCGCTCCGCGTCCTCTCCGCCGACGGCGACCGCGCGATTACCCGCGCCGTCCAGCGGACGGTCTCGAACGCCGTCGTCGAGTCGGCCGAGACGCTCGCCGCCGCTCGCCGCGCCCTCGACGGCGACGACGCGTACGACTGTCTCGTTCTCGGTTCGGCGTTTCCCGACGGTGACGGCGTCTCCCTGCTCCGCGAGATTCGCGCGGCCGGTGACGACCTCCCGGTCGTCTTCCTCGCGCCCGGTGACGCCGACCACTCAGTGACCGAACTGGTCGACTTGGATATCGACGCGTACCTCGCCCGCGAGGAAGTCCTCGCGCGGGCGACGGCGACGGCCGACGACGCCGGTGGTGTCGACGGTGCCGAAGACCCGCTCGACTCGCGAGTCCAGCGACTCGCCCGCGAGCGCCACAGGACGCGGGACGCCCGCGAGACGGCCGAACCGGTCGAGGAGGCAGTCGACACGGAATGGTTCATCGAAGACGCGCTCGACGCCCTCGACGACGTGTTCTACGTCTACGACCGCGAGGGGAAACTCGTCTCGTGGAACGAGCGACTCTCGGAGCTCACCGGTCTGTCGGACGCCGAACTCACCGGCATGTCGGCCGACGCATTCTTCCACGAGGCCGACCGTTCGGCGGTCGAGCGCGCCGTCGAGGAGGTGATGCGGACGGGGACGACCGTCGTCGAAGCCCGGCTCCCGACCGACGACGAGACGCTGTTGTTCCAACTCACCGGCCGCCGGCTCACGGGGCCTGACGGGGAGGTCGTCGGCTTCTGCGGCGTCGGCCGCGACATCACGACCCGCCGGCAGCACGAAGAGCAGCTCGCACAGCAAAACGAGCGACTCGGGGAGTTCGCCCGGGTCCTCTCGCACGACCTCCGAAACCCGCTTTCCATCTCGATGGGCTTTCTCAACCTCGAACGGGAGGCCAACGACTCCGAACATCTCGAACGGGTCGCGACCTCGCTGACCCGCATCAGCGACATCGTCAACGACGTGCTGGCCGCGGCCCGAAGCGGAAGGGCGGTCATCGATTTCGCGCCCGTCTCGCTCGAAGCGGTCGCTCGCCGGGCGTGGAACACGGTCGAGACGGGCGACGCGACGCTCGTCGTCGAGTCCGGCGCGACGGCTCACGCCGACCCCGGTCGGCTCCAGCGGCTGTTCGAGAACCTGTTTCGGAACTCGGTGGAACACGGTTCCACGGGCGGTCGCACCCCGGCGCTGACCGTCCGCGTCACCGCGTCGCCGGCCGACGAGACGTTCGCGGTCGAAGACGACGGCTTCGGCATCGACGCCGCCGTCGCCGCGCGGGTGTTCGAACGCGGTTTCACCACCTCGCCCGAGGGGACGGGCTTCGGTCTCGACATCGTCCGGTCGCTCGCGGAGGCCCACGGCTGGACCGTCTCCGTCGGGTCGGCGGCGACCGGCGGCGCGCGCTTCGAGTTCGACGGCGTCGAGTTCGCCGACGAGGACCACCGCTGTCAGGCGAGCGCCGCGGGAAAAAGGGCGTCGAACGACTCCTAAACCGGTCAGTTCACGTCGAGGTTGGCCGCGACTTCGTCCTCGCGGACGATGGTCTCGCAGTAGTCGCAGCGCACGCCGTCCGAGAGGACCGTAAAGCGGGACCGGATGGGTTCGTCGGCGTTGGAGATGCAGTTCCTGTTCGGACACGAGATGATGCTCGCGACGGCGTCGGGGCGGACGACGCGGTTCTTCTCGACCACGTCGTAGTCGCGGACGATGTTGATGCTCGCGGCGGGCGCGATGAGCGACAGCACGTCCACCTCGGACTGGCTCAGCTCGCGGCCTTCGACCTTCACGATGTCCTTGCGGCCGAGGCGGTCGGAGGGGACGTTCATCCCGACCGAGACCGCCTCCCCGCTGGTGCCGTCGATGCCGAGGATGGCGAGGACGTTGAGCGCCTGTCCCGCGGCGACGTGGTCGATGACGGTGCCGTTTCGAATCTTCGAGACGCGGAGTTGGTGGTCGTCTGTCATCGGTCTTGGGAGAGGAGGATGTCCAACAGCGCCATCCGGACCGGGATGCCGTTGTGGGCCTGTTCGAAGTACGTCGCGTGGTCGGTGTCGTCGATGTCCGGCGAAATCTCGTCCACGCGGGGGAGCGGGTGCATGACAGTGAGGTCGTCCGCCGCCGCCTCCAGCGTCTCCGAGTCGATTTGGTACTGTCCCGCGACCTTTCGGTACTCGTTTTCGTCGGGGAAGCGCTCGCGCTGGATGCGCGTCACGTAGAGCACGTCGAGTTCGGGGAGCACCTCGTCGAGTTCGGTGTGTTCTCTGACCTGCGCGCCCGAGGCGTGGAGGTCGTAGCGGACGTTCCGGGGGAGCCGCAGGCTCTCGGGGCTGATGAAGTGCTGGCTGGCGTCGAAGTTCGTCAGCGCCTCGGCCAGCGAGTGGACCGTCCGCCCGTACTTCAGGTCGCCCATGATGCCGATGGTGAGGTCGTCGAGGCCGGCGTTCTCCCGGATGGTGTAGAGGTCCAGCAAGGTCTGGCTCGGGTGCTGGCCCGCGCCGTCGCCCGCGTTGACGAGCGGTACGTCGACGAACTCGGCGGCCATCGTGGCCGCGCCCTCGCTGGGGTGGCGGAGCACGAGCGCGTCCGCGTAGCCCTCGACCACGCGGACGGTGTCGGCGAGCGTCTCGCCCTTCTTGACCGACGACGACTCGACCGGTCCCATATCGACGGTCTGGCCGCCGAGGCGTTTCATCGCGGAGTCGAAGCTCATCCGAGTTCGCGTGCTCGGCTCGAAGAAACAGAGCCCGAGAACCTTTCCGGCGTGTCGCTGCCGGAACGCGGCCGGGTCGTCGTCGATGTCGGCCGCGCGGTCGAGCACCGCCTCGATGTCCTCCCGCGAGAGGTGCGACGCGGAGATGAGGTGGTCCTGACGCATCGATGAATGACGCGACCTACACCGACTTGAATCCCCCGGCATCGGACGCTCCGCGTGATATTCACCACCATGCACAGAATCGCCGACACCGCCGACCGCGGCGGAAACAGAAACTCGGTCGAAACGGTCGGAACACGCGGCGACGACCGACGCCGACCCGACTCGACCTTACGGCCAGTTCCCGGCGGAGTCGTAGGAGTCGACGACGCGCCGGATGGCGACGACGTAGGCCGCGGTGCGGAAGTTCGGCAGGTCGTGGGTCTCGTAGGCGTCGACGAGCTCCTCGAAGGCGTCGACGATGACGCGCTCCAGTTCGTCGTTGACGCGGTCTTCGGTCCAGTAGAACCGCTGGCGGTTCTGGACCCACTCGAAGTACGAGACGGTGACGCCGCCGGCGTTGGCGAGGATGTCGGGGAAGACGTGGACCTCGCGCTCGGTGAGCACGTCGTCGGCGTCCGGCGTGAGCGGGCCGTTCGCGGCCTCGACGACCACGTCCGCGTTCACGTCGTGGGCGAGTTCGCCGTCGATGGCGTTCTCCAGCGCGGCGGGGACGAGCAGGTCCACGTCGAGGGTGAGAAGCTCCTCGTTGGAGATGGCCTCCGTTCCCTCGTAGTCCGAGACGGTGCCGGTCTCGTTTTTGAACTGCTTGACCGCGCGAGTGTCGAGGCCGTCGGCGTCGTAGATGCCGCCGGAGGAGTCGGAGACGGCGACGACCGACGCGCCGAGGTCGTCGATGAGCTTCGCGGCGACGGAGCCGGCGTTCCCGTAGCCCTGGACGGCGACGGTCGCGCCCTCGATGTCGCGGCCGAGGTAGTCGAACGCCTCGCGGGCGGTGAGCATCGTCGAGCGACCGGTCGCTTCGACGCGGCCCTCGCTTCCGCCGTTCGAGAGCGCCTTCCCCGTGATGACGCCCGGTGCGGTGGTGTTTTCGAGGGTCTCGTAGGTGTCCTTAATCCAGTTCATCTCGCGCTGGCCGGTGTTCACGTCGGGCGCGGGGATGTCGCGGTCCTCCCCGATGAGGGGGCGAAGCTCCTTGGCGAACGACCGGGTGATGCGTTCGAGTTCGGACTCGGAGTACGCCTTGGGGTCGATGACGATGCCGCCCTTGCCGCCGCCGTAGGGGATGTCCACGACGGCGCACTTGTACACCATCCAGCCGGACAGCGCCTTCACCTCGTCGCGGCTGACGTTCGGGTGGTAGCGAATCCCGCCTTTGTACGGGCCGCGGTCGCCGTTGAACTGCGACCGGTAGGCGCGAAACAGTTCGACGTCGCCGTCGTCCATCTCGACGGCGAGGTTCGTTTCGAGGACTCGCTCGGGGTTCTTCAGCCGCTCGATAACGTCGTCGCGCACGTCGAGGTAGGCGGCCGCGTCGTCGATTTGCTCCTGTAGACTCTCGAAGGGATTCGCCTCTTGTGCCATGTCCTAATACGCTCCGGGCATCCGGTTAAGCGTAGCGGGGATTTTAGCATACCACACTATTGAGACACATACTCATTGATAAAAGGTAACAGCTAACGGAGGTTGGACCGACGGGGGGTCGCGCCGGTCCGAGCGCGCTCAGTACGACTCGCCGGCGCGGTCGAGAATGTTCTCGGCCTGTTTGACGAGCGGGGCGTCTATCATCTCGCCGTCGACGCCGAAGACGCCTCGACCCTCGCTGGCGGCCTCGTCGCGGGCGCGGAGCACCTTCTTGGCCCACGCGACGTCCTCGTCGTCGGGCGAGAACGCCTCGTTGATGACGGGGACCTGCGCGGGATGGATGGCGAGTTTCCCGTCGTAGCCGAGTCGTCGACCGAACGCGGCGTCCTCGCGGAGCCCCGCCTCGTCCCGATAGTCGACGTGAAGGGTGTCGATGGCGTCGACGCCGGCGGCCGCGGCCGCGACGACGACGCGCTCGCGGGCGTAGAGCACCTCGGTTCCCTCGTCGGACCGAGTCGCACCCACGTCGGCGGCGAAGTCCTCCGCGCCGAAGACGACGGCGGTCGTGTCGGGCGCGGCCGCGACCTCGGGGGCGGCGAGGACGCCCGCCGCGCTCTCGACGATGGCGATGACGGGACAGTCCGCGCCGGCCTCGCGGGCCGCGACGGCGACGCTCGTCACGTCGTCGGCGCTCGTCGCCTTCGGGACCACGAGCGCGTCCGGCGGGTGGGCGGCGCAGACGGCGGCGATGTCGTCGCGGCCGGCCTCGCCGGGGTTGACGCGGACCGCGACCTCGGCGTCGGGGTCGAAGTCGGGGTCCGACAGGACCGCGGAAACGGACTCCCGAGCCTCGGCTTTCCTGTCGGGCGAGACGGCGTCTTCGAGGTCGAAGACGAGCACGTCCGCGCCCGCGCCGGGGGCTTTCCGCAGCAGTTCGGGTCGGTCGCCGGGGGAAAACAGGACGCTTCGTCGGGGCATGGTGTGTGTATCGGGGGGAGCGGTGAAATATCGACTCGTCGCCGACCCGGCTCAGGGCCAGAGGCCGCGGTGTTCGTGGGCCTCGGAGACGCGTTCGAGCGCGACCATGTAGGCGGCGTCGCGCCACGTCACGTCGTGTTCCTCGACGCGCTCGCGGACGGCGGTCCACGCGCGGAGCATCTCGGTCTCCAGTTCGTCGTGGACGCGTTCGAGCGACCACGAGCGGTGGTTGAGGTCCTGCAGCCACTCGAAGTACGAGACGGTGACGCCGCCGGCGTTGGCGAGGATGTCGGGGACGACCGGAAGCTCGCGCGCCTCGAAGATTTCGCCCGCGGCGGAGGTGGTCGGGCCGTTCGCGCCCTCGACGATGAGGTTCGCCTGCACGTCGCGGGCGTTCTCGGCGGTCAGGACGTTCCCGACGGCCGCCGGGATGAGCACGTCCACGTCGAGTTCGAGCAGTTCCTCGTTCGAGAGTTTCCGCGGCGCGTCGTACTTCATGACCGCCTCGGGCTCTTCCTCGTGGGTCGGCACGTCGCGGGTGTCGAGGCCGTCGGGGTCGTAGATGGCCCCGTTCACGTCGGAGACGGCGACGACGGTCGCGCCCTCGTCGTCGAGGAGGCGCGCTGCGGGCGCGCCGACGGACCCGAACCCTTGGACCGCGACGGTGGTGTCTTCGATGTCCCAGCCGAGGTAGTCGATGGCCTCGCGGGCGATGATGGCGACGGAGCGGCCGGGCGCGGTGTCGCGGCCCTTGCTCCCGCCGACCACAGGCGGCTTCCCCGTCACGACGCCGGGCGTCGTCTCGCCTTCCTGCATCGAGTAGGCGTCCATGAACCACGCCATCGTCTGGGCGTCGGTGCCCATGTCGGGCGCGGGGATGTCCTTCGTGGGGCCGATGAAGGGGCGAAGCTCTTCTGCGAACCGGCGGGTGAGCCGCTCTTTCTCGTCGGTCGAGAGGTCCTTGGGGTCGACGACGATGCCGCCTTTCCCGCCGCCGAACGGGAGGTCCATCACGGCGCACTTCCAGGTCATCCACATCGAGAGCCCGATGCACTCGGCTTCGGTCACGCCGGGGTGGAACCGGAGGCCGCCCTTGTACGGCCCGCGGACGCTGTCGTGCTGGGCGCGGTAGCCGGTGTAGACCGCGGTCGAGCCGTCGTCGCGTTCGAGGGGCACCGAGACGCGGTGGACCTGATTCGGGTGTCGGAGCCGCTCGATGACGCCGGGGTCGACGTCGAGGTGCGCCGCCGCGCGTTCGAGCTGCCGGCGGGCCGTCTCGAGGGCTGTCTCTTCCGTCGGTTCGTCGTCCGTCGCGGTGGATGGTGCTGCGGATGCCATGATGGTTCGTGCCGGGCGGATGCCGGCTGAGCCGGGAGACAGACGCGCTGTCCCGCGCCCGTCGCGGCCGGCGAATCGGCCGCCATCGGGCGCTTTCGCAATCCTCTATTGTGGATAATTATAATGGTTGTTATCTAGTTTCGCTCGGGGCAATAGTTGTCACACCGGAGGGCCGACCGGCACGGTTTTATCACGGTCTATCACACGGTTCACCATGACCGGGCTGTACTACGAGGAGTTCGAGGTCGGTCAGACCATCGAACACGAGAAGCGACGGACCGTCTCGGAGTCGGACAACCAGCGCTTCTGCGACATGACGATGAACCAGCAGCCGCTCCACCTCGACGCCGAGTTCGCGGGCGACTCGCAGTTCGGCGAGCGACTGGTCAACGGTCTCTACACCATGAGCCTCGCGGTCGGTCTCTCGGTTCCCGACACGACAGACGGGACCATCGTGGCGAACCTCAGCTACGACGACGTGTCCCACCCGAACCCGGTGTTCCACGGCGACACGCTCCGCGCGCAGACGACCGTCCTCGACAAGCGCGAGACCTCCGACGGCGAGCGCGGCGTGGTGACGATGAAAGTCGAGATGTTCAATCAGGACGACGACCTGGTCTGCGAGTTCGAGCGGACGGCGCTGTCGCTGAAACGCGAGTTCGCCGCCGACGCGGACGACGCCTGAGCCGGGCCGGGCCGGGTCGGGCTGGGTCGAGCCACGGCGCGTCGCCCCGCGTCTCCGCGACCCACCCGCACCGTTTTCTCCCCGGGGTCGCTAGCCGGGACATGGATTTCGACGGCCTCTCCGCGCGGGCCGCCTCGGCGGCCGACTGGTCCGCTTCGGTCGCCGCCCGCGCCCCGGAGCCGATGACGGTCGCCCGGGTCGGCCTCGGCGCGATGGTGTTCGCCGCGGGCGTCCACAAGCTTCTGGACCCGCTTTCGTGGTCGGCCTACGTCGTCCCGTGGCTCGCGCCGCTGCTCGTCGTCTCGCCGGTGACGTTCATGCTCGCAAACGGCGTCCTCGAAGTCGGGTTCGGCGCGGCCATCGTCGCCGACCGCTACACCGCCCTCGCGAGCGCCGTCGCGGCCGTCTCGCTGTCGGCGACGTGTCTCTACCTCGCGGTCGTCTTCGTCGCGGAGGGCGGCCTGTTCGGCGACGTGCTCGCCCGCGACATCGGGCTCGCGGGGCTCGCGTGGGCCGTCTTGGTCGAGTCGCTCCGGCGGCCTACCCGAACACCGTGACGAGGATGAGCTGGGTGTTCATCAGCCCGGCGACGCCCCACGGAACGGCCACGCCGATGGGAATCGCGCCGCGGTAGCGGCCGGGGAGGACGTGCCACGCGACGACCGCGACCGCGAGGACGACGAGCTTCAGCGAGATGAGCGCGCCCACCGGGCCGAACGCGGGGATGAGCGCGAGGACGACGGGGTTCAGTTCGGCGAGGCCTCGGCCGAGCCCGTAGAGCGTCGTCAACACGTCGAGGACGAACGCCAGCATCGTCACGGTCCAGAGGACGTGCTCGTCGCTTACCGCGTGTGCGAGTGCCGCTCGGGGCGTCTCGGGAAGGGGAACTTCGTGGCTCATGGCGGGCTATCGGCAGGCGACGGCCCCGAAGCCGGGACGTGACAGGTCGGGTGGGACCGAGTGGGACGGAACGGGAGTCGGCCGACGATGAGGTCCGTAGCATCCCGACCGTCCTCAGTACGAGCCGCTTAGGTCAGTTACCGTGAGATTACCCGCCGGAAAAACGGAGCATTAACCGCCGAGGTCGGCTCAGAGAACCGTTCCGTGCTTCTTGTCGGGAAGCGACTTGTCCACGTCGGCGTAGAACTCGAAGCGGGCGACGAGCTCGTCGCGGAGGCTCGACGGCGGGACGATTTCGTCGATGACGACCTCGCTCGCCATCCGGTGGGCGTCGATGTCCTCGCGGTACTCCTCGCGGAGTTCGTCTTCCATCCGCGCCCGCTCTTCGGGGTCGTCGATGTCGGCGAGCTTGTTCGCGTAGACCGCGTTGATGGCGGCTTCCGGACCCATGATGCCGATTTCGCCCGAGGGGAGTGCGATGACGCTCTCCGGGTCGTAGGCGGGGCCGCCCATGGCGTAGATGCCCGCGCCGTAGGCCTTCCGCACGATGACGGTCTGTTTGGGCACCGTCGCCGACGACGTGGCGTAGATGAACTTCTTGCCCTTCTCCAGGATGGCGTCCTTTTCGACCTGCGAGCCGGCCATGAAGCCGGGCGTGTCGCAGAGGTAGAGAAGCGGAATCTCGTAGGCGTCGCAGGTCCAGATGAACTCCGCGGCCTTCTCGGCGGCGTCGGGGAAGATGGCCCCCGACCGCTCGGTCGGCTGGTTGGCGACGATGCCGACCGGCCGGCCGTCGATGCGGGCGAACGCGGTGACGATTTCCTTGCCGTAGTCGGGCTTCAGTTCGAACACGGACTCCGCGTCGACGGCGCGCTCGATGAGGTCGTGGGCGTCGTAGGGGCGGTTCGGCGACTCGGGGATGAGTTCGTCGATGCCGTCGGGCGAGTACCGCGGCGGTTTCGGCTCCGAACGAGGCGGCTTCTCGCCGGCCTTGTCGGGGAGGTAGGTGACGAGCTGCGAGACGAGTTCGCGGGCGTGCGCCTCGTCGCGGGCGACGAGGTCGGCGCTGCCGGACTCCTCGGCGTGCATCCGCGCGCCGCCGAGGTCCTGCATGGATATCTCCTCGCCGGTGACCATCTTCACCATGCGCGGCGAGGCGATGGCCATCGCGGACATCCCCTCGACCATGATGGTGAAGTCGGCGAAGACGGGCGTGTAGGCCGCGCCGGCGATACACGGCCCGTAGAGGACGCATATCTGCGGGACGTACCCCGAGAGCATCGAGTGGTTGTAGTAGTACTTCCCGATGCCCTCGCGGTTGGCGAAGAAGCCGGTCTGCTGGTCGATGCGGCCGCCCGAGGAGTCCATCAGGTAGAGCACCGGCTTGCCGGTCTTGAGCGCCCGCTGTTGCATGCGGAGGAACTTCTCGACGCCGCGGCGGGCCATCGACCCGGCCTTGACGGTGAAGTCGTTGGCCATGAAGTGGAGGTCGCGACCCTCGAACTCGGCGGCACCCGTGAGGAGACCGTCGCCGGGCAGCCGGGTGTTCGGGTCCGCCTCGTCGACCTCGGGGGAGTTCTCGTGCCACGAGTCGAAGTTGGCGAACTTGCCGTCTTCGAACTTCAGTCCCTCCGGGAACCAGCGGTCGAGGCGGTCGCGGACGAACAGTTTGCCGGACTCCGGCAATCGCTGTTTGTACTTCTCGGGGCCGCCGCCGAGGATGTCGGCGATTTCCTCGCGGAGTTTCTCCTCGCGCTCGGTTGGTCCCATGTCGTCGTCGAGCGGGAAGGTGTCCGCGGGCGGTTCGGCGTCCGCGACGGCCTCCTCGCCGTCGCCGACGAAGACGCTCACGTCCGTCCCGAGGTGTCGCGCCAGCGCGCTGGCGATGGCCTCGGCCTCGTCGCCGGTCGCGCCGTCGCCGATTCTGACCTTCATACTCGGTGATGCACCACCGTATTCAAAATGGTTTTCCATGTATGATTTGCCGGTCGGGCGAACGGAGGCCGACGACTATCTGGCCGGAGACCGGTCGCTGTCGACGACGGAGTCCGCGGAAAACGAGTGTGCCCGGTCGTTTCGGTTCGCTCGGGACGGTCGGTGGGGTCGGCGGACTAGTCCCGCCAATAGACGGGTCGGCCGCGCGTCAGTCCAGCGCCGCTTCGAGCTTCGCCACGAGGTCGGTGTTGCCGACGTACATCGGGGTCCGCGCGTGGAGGTCGTCCTTGTCCACGTCGAGGAGCGACTTCGCGCCGTCGGAGGTCGCGCCGCCGGCCGTCTCGATGACGTAGCCGATGGGGTAGCCCTCGAACTGGACGCGGAGTTTGCCCTCGGGGGCGGACTCCAGCGTGGGGTACGCGAAGATGCCGCCGTAGGTGAGAATCTGGTTCACGTCGCCGATCATCGACCCGCCGTAGCGGAGCTTGCGCGAGGCGTCCTGTTCGACCTCGCGGGCGAACGTCTCGAAGTCGTCGGTCCAGTCGGGGACGCGGCCGCCGAAGCCGTAGACCGACCCCTCGTCGGGGAGGGTGACGTCCTCGCGGACGAGTTCGTAGCTCGCGTCGTCGTGGATGACGTACTCGTCGACGGTGCCGTTGCGGGCGACGACCATCGTCATGACGGGGCCGTAGAGGACGTAACCCGCGGCGACGAGGTCGCGGCCGTGGGCCGGCAGCGGGGCCTCGTACACCGCGAAGATGGTCCCCATCGTGTTGTTCGGCTTCAGGTTCGACGAGCCGTCGAGGGGGTCGACCGCGACCGACAGCCGACCGGTTCCCACGTCGACGGACTCGGGGCGCTCTTCGCTGGCGTACTCGCCGACGCCCTCGAGCGCGCCGATGCGCTCGCAGAGGAGGTCGTCGGCGAACACGTCGGCGGCCATCTGCGTCTCGCCGCTCGGGTTCTCGTCCTCGGCGGTGACGCGGCGGCCGGGAAGACCGGTTCGAATCTCGGGCGCGGTGGTCGCGATGACGTCGACCACGCCGTCGATGGTCCGCACGTCGCGGGCGGTGTCGGCGGTGTTGATGTCCGTCGTCGCCATCAGGCCCACCCCTCGGAGCGTCGGCGAGTCGGGCGTGAATCGTCGGCGAGGCGGGAGCGTTCCCCGAGCGTCGTCGGGGCGGGAGATACCGTCTGCGGGGAGTCGACGGCCGTGTCGGAGCCGGGCATCATCTGATTCAAAGTGGTGTAACTACCTATATAAAATCTGCGTCTAATGTGGTTTAGGAGATATTGCCGAATTCGTCCGTTATGGGGTTCGTAACGAAATATTACGGGAAATGATTCTCCGAATGAAAATTACTACTCAGATAGTAAAAATTCGGGACGTGCGGGGCGGGACGCTCACTCCATCGCGTCGCGCGCCTGCGCCTTCCACGCGCTGACGACGGTCGGGTCGATTCGGAGGGCGTCGGCGACGTGTTCCGGGTCCGCGGTGGCGAGTCGCCTGACGGAGCGGACGCCCGCCTCGGCGAGCAGTTCCGCGTCGTCCTCGCCGACGCCCGCGAGCGTCGTCAGCGACTTCGGCTTCGACCGCTCGCGCCACGCCGCCTCGGCCGCGAGCGCGTCTCCCGAGCCGTCGGCTGACGCGTCCGCCGCCTCTGCCCCGCTCGGTGTCCAGTCGCCCGACGTCGTCGGCTCCGAGCGCGCTTCCGCGCCGTCGTCCGATCCCGACGGCGTCCAGTCTCCGTCCCGCGCTGGCCCGTTCGACCCCGCCGCCTCCGTTCCGCTCGGGGTCCAATCGCCGGCGTCGCGCTCGTCGTCACCGGTACCTGCCTCGTCGGTGGCGTCCCAGTCACCCGAACTCGCGGCGACCCACGCGCGCTCGTCGTCGCCCAGCCCGCGAACCTGCGAGGAGCGTCGGTCGAGGTCGTCGCCGGAGTTGAACGACCACGAAAGCGAGTGCCAGCGCCGAATCTTCGCCGCGACGCCGGGGTTCGTCCCGGCGGCGACGAGGTCGCGGTAGCACACCTCGCCGTCGACGATAGCGTCCACGTCGATGTTCGACTCGGCGAGGGATTCGGCCGTCGCCGGGCCGACGTACTTCAGGTCCTGTAGCTCGGTCGGCACGGCGTCGCTCGCGCGTCGACCCCGCGGTCTGAGCAGGTGCGTCAGCGCCTCGTCGGGGTTCGACGGCCCCTCGTCCGCCTCGCTCGCCTCGTCCGCCTCGGTTGCCCGGTTCGTGCCCTCGCCGTCGCTCCGGCGCGCGTCCGAGACGGCTTCCCCTCCGTCCCCGCCCGCGTCGTCTTCGTCGTATCTGCCGGCGTCGTTCACCCCAGTCACCGTTGCATATCCCCATTCTTGCGCCCGACTTGAGTCTTCCCGTGAAAGTCACGAGTCTGTCACTATTCCGAACGCATCGGCAAGTTTTACCTCCCCACCTCGCGCAGAACCGGACATGTACGATACCGAAGATATCGACACGGTGGGCGTCGTCGGCGCGGGAACGATGGGCAACGGCATCGCGCAGGTGGCCGCGATGGCCGGCTACGACGTGGTCATGCGCGACCTCGAAGCGGAGTACGTCGAACGCGGCCTGTCGGCCATCGACGACAGCCTCTCGCGGTTCGTCTCGAAGGAGAAACTGACCGCGGCGGAGGCCGACGCGACCAAGGGGCGCATCTCGGGGACGACCGAGCTCGCGGACCTCGCCGACTGCGACCTCGTGGTCGAGGCGGCCGTCGAGAACATGGACGTGAAACGCGAGGTCTTCGCCGACCTCGACGACATCGTCCCCGAGGGCGTCGTGCTGGCGACCAACACCAGCACGCTCTCTATCACGACCATCGCGGCCGCGACCGAGCGCCCCGAACTCGTCGTCGGCCTCCACTTCATGAACCCCGTCCCGATTATGAAGGGCGTCGAGGTCGTCCGCGGCGAGAAGACCGACGACGAGGTCGTCGCCTTCGCCCACGACTTCTCCGAGGACCTCGGCAAGGAGACGTGGGAGTCCGACGACAAGCCCGGCTTCGTCACCAACCGCATCCTCATGCCGTGGCTCAACGAGGGCATCCGCGCCTACGACGAGGGCGTCGCCTCCAAGGAGGACATCGACCGCGGCATGACCCTCGGCACGAACGTCCCGATGGGCCCGCTCACCCTCGCGGACCACATCGGCCTCGACATCTGTCTGGACGCCTCCGAGACGCTGTTCGAGGAACTCGGCGACCGCTACAAGCCGGCGTACCTGCTCAAGCGAAAGGTCGCGGCGGGCGACCTCGGCAAGAAGACGGGCAAGGGCTTCTACGAGTACGACTAACGGCGCTCTCCGGTCGCCGCCGTCTTCGACGCCGAATCCGAACCGCGGCGATAGCGCATCACACCGGCACCGACCGCTCCCGCGACCAGAAACAGCCCGCCCAGCCCAGCCAGCGCCAGCGCCAACCCTTCGACGGTCTGTGACCCGGCGGCGGCGACGAAGGCGATGAGCGCGCCGAAGAGGAACACGGCGGCGACGAATCCGCCGACGAAGAGGACGAACGACGGCGAGAGGAAGTCGTCTGCGGGCATACGCTCACCTTGACCGCGAGGAGACGAAACTGTTGCCCCGCGAAGGAGAAGGCTATCAAACCTGAAATCCCGCGCGAACCCTTTTATCCCGTCCCGCGTGAAGGTCTCTCAATGATTACGGTCGAGAACCTGCGGAAGACCTACGGCGACTTCCCCGCCGTCGTGGGAAGCGATTTCTCGGTCGAGTCGGGCGAGGTGTTCGGCATCGTCGGCCCCAACGGCGCGGGGAAGACGACGACGCTGAAGATGCTCGCCGGGCTCGTCGAACCGACCGGCGGGTCGGCGTCGGTGCTCGGATACGACCCCGAGGAGCCGGCGATGCGGCGCAAACTCGGCTTTCTCCCCGAGGAGTCACCGCTGTACGAGGACATGACCGCGCGGTCGTACCTCCGATTCTTCGCCGACCTCTACGACGTGCCCCGCGACGTGGCCGACGAGCGAACCGGCGCGGTGCTCGACCGCCTCGACCTCGAATACCGCGACCGCCGGCTCGGCGACATGTCGAAGGGGATGAAGCGCAAGGTCGCCATCGCCCGGTCGCTCGTCAACGACCCCGACCTGCTCATCTACGACGAACCGGCCAGCGGCCTCGACCCCCTGACGACGAACGTCGTCTTGGAGTTCGTCCGCGAGCTCCGCGACGAGGACAAGACCGTCGTCTTCAGCGCGCACAACCTCTTTCACGTCGAGTCCATCTGCGACCGCGTGGTCATCATGAACCGCGGCGAAATCATCGCCCGCGGGACGGTCCCCGAGATTCGCGCGGAACACGGCGAGACGACCTACCGCGTCTTCACGACCGTGCCGCTCCCGGAGACCCTGCCCGCGGACGACGAGGTCGGAGGCGAAGGCGAGGAGCGCCACGTCGCCGTCGTCGACGAGATGGCGGCCGTCGAGTCGCTCCGCGAGGCGGCCGAGGCCGCCGGCGGCCGCGTCGCCGACATCCGAACCGACGAGGCGTCGCTGGAGGACATCTTCCTCCGACTCGCCCGCGAAGCGCCGACGACGAGCGAGGCCGAGGGCGGTCGCGGACGGGCCGCTGGCGGGGAGGGCGTCGCCGGTGAGCACGGACAGCGCGCCCCCGGAGGTAACGGGCAGTCGTGACCGACCTCCGAACGCGACTGGTCGCACACGCCCGGACCGTTCTCCGAATCGCCCGCTGGGAGGTGTCGCGCTCGGCGGGGACGCTCGACCGCCGGACCGCCGTTATCGGACTGGTCGCCGTCCTCGTCGCCGGCGGCATCGCGGCCGGGGCGGCCGGCGGCGGGGTCGCGCTCGACCGCGACCTCTACCGCGTCGGCATCGCCGGCGACAGTCCCTACTACGACGCCGTGGACCAGTCGTCCACGCTCGACCCGCGACCCGTCTCGGACCCGAACGTCGAACTCGTCGTCAGCGAGACGCACATCTCGGTCGCGGACACGCAGACCGGTCGGGCCGCCTACAGCGCGTTCCGCGACGCGGTCCAGTCGTACAACGAGCGACAGATGGCCCGCGAGGAGAACCAGTCCGCGGCGTTCCCGGTCGTCGTCGACCTCCAGTACCGCGAGCGCGCCGCGCTCGTCCCGGCCGGAAGCCGCGTCGACGGCGGCGCAGGTGGGAGCGGTGACGCCGGTACCGGCGGCGGGGGCGGAACCGACGCCGGAACCGGAAGCGGAACCACCGACGGCGACACCGCGGGTGACTCGGCCGCCGACGGACCCGACGCTTCGGACGCCGCCGCGGCCGACGACGGCGGCGTCGACGCCCCGTCGTTCGGCGGGATGGCGAGCCTCTTCGGCGGCGACACCAGCGGGTCGCCGGCGAGCATCAGCCCGCCGTTCCCCTTCGCCTCGCTCGTCCTCGCATTCGCCTTCCTCGTGCCGATGAACTTCGTGATTCAGGCCTACGGGTCGAGCATCCTCAACGAGCGCATCAACCGCCGCGGCGAACTGCTCCTCGTCGCGCCCATCTCGCCGGGCGACATCGTCGCCGGCAAGACGCTCCCGTACCTGCTCGGCACGGTCGCGATAACTATCGCCATCGCGGCCGCGGTCGGCGGCGGCGTCGTCTCGGTGGCGGCGGTCGTCCCCATCGGCCTCCTGTTTCTCGCGTCGACGTTCGTCGGCGCGATGTTCGCCCGCTCGTTCAAGGAACTCACGTTCGTCACGGTGACGGTGTCGGTGTTCCTGACGACGTACACGTTCGTCCCGGCCATCTTCACGAACGTCACGCCCATCGCGCTCATCTCGCCGCTGACGCTCGTCGTCCGCGACCTCGCCGGCGAGTCGATTCCGCTCGGCGAGTTCCTGTTTTCGGTCGGGCCGATTCTCCTCGCCGCGGGCGTGCTGTTCCTCCTCGGCGTCGGCGTCTACCGCGAGGAGGACATGTTCACCCAGCGGCCGGTCCCGCTGAAGTTCCTCGACGCGCTCGACAGTCGCATCTCGCGGGCGCGCTCCGTGGCGACCCTCTCGGCGCTGTCGATTCCGTTCGTCTTCATCGCCGAACTGCTGGCCATCGCGGTGCTGTTCGTCCTCCCGGTGGACCTGACCGTCCCGATGATTCTCCTCGCGGTCGCGGTCATCGAGGAGTTGGCCAAGAGCCTCCACGTCCTCGCCGCCTTCGAGAAGGCGCGCTTTTCCCGGACGCTCCGGTCGTCGCTCGTCCTCGGCGGGCTCTCGGGACTCGGCTTTTTCGTCGGCGAGAAGTTCACCGCCATCGCCCAACTCGCCGGGTTGCAGTCGCTCACGCTCGGGCAGACCGCCTTCGCGCCCTCCGGCGTCGGTATCGGCGACGGGACCGGCGTGAGCGCCCTCGTCGTGCTCGGCCTGTTCCTCGCGCCGCTGGCGCTCCACGCGGTGACCGCCAGCGTGACCGCCTTCGGGGCGAGTCGGGGGCGCTCGGCCTACGGGGTCGCGCTCGCGGGCGCAATCGCGATTCACCTCGTCTACAACCTCCAGGTGGTGAGCGCCCTTGGGTAGCCCGCGACTCGCCATCGCCCGGCGCGAACTCGGCAGTCTCCGCAAGGAAAAGACCATCGTGCTGGCGCTGGCCATCCAGCTGTTCGTCGCGGCGTTCTCGTCGTTCCTCGTCGTCGGGCTCGTCTCGCTGTACGACCCCGGCGCGGCGAGCTATCAGGTCGACGTGGCCGTCACGGGCGACGAGGAGGCCGTCGAGGACCTGCTTCGCGCCGTCGGGACGGAAGACGGACTCAGCGGGCGGCCGTACTCGTCCACGTCGGCCGCGATGACGGCGTTCCAAGAACGGCAGGTCGATGCCGTCTTAGCGGCGTCTACGGGCGAGGACGGCAGGATACGAGTCGCGGCGGTCGCGCCCGACACGGGCGTGGAGACGACGGCGGTCGTCACCCGCCTCCGCGACGCGCTCCGCGAACTGGAGCGCAACGAACGCGCGGAGCGGAGCGCGTTCCTCGCCACGGACCCGCTGTCACTCCCGCCGGCGGCGGATTCGAGCCCGTACTTCGGCTTCACCTACACGGTGCTCGTCCCGCTGTTGCTGTTCCTGCCCGTGTTCATCTCCGGGTCGCTGGTGGTCGACTCGCTCACGGAGGAGGTGGCCCGCGGGACGCTCGAACTCCTGCGGGTCGCGCCCGTGAGCTTCGCGGCCGTCGTCGACGGAAAGCTCCTCGCGGCCGGCGGGCTGGCACCCGTGCAGGCGGTGGCGTGGATGCTCCTCCTCCAACTGAACGGGTCGACCATCGAGAGCGTCCCGTGGCTGTTCGGCATGGTCGCCGGGCTCTCGGCCGTCGTCGTCACGCTCGGCGCGGCGGTGGCGATTACCTCGCCCGACCGCCGGGTCGCCCAACTCCTGTACTCCATCGGCGTGCTCCTCGTCTTCGCGGGCACGTCGCTCCTTCCATTGAGCCCCGCGAACACGGCCGCGCGGCTGGCGCTCGGGACGGCGGGGGTCGGCGCGAAAGTCGCCGTCGCGGGGCTCGTCTTCGTCGGCGTCGTCGCGCTCGTCGGCCTCCGGTTCGTCGTCGACCGGGTGGACCCGAACGAACTCGGCTGAGGCCCCGTCTCTCAGTTCCGCGCTCGGCGTTCCCGCCCGCCCTCCCTGTGACACCGCACCGGAAGTCGTACAAGCCCCGAGTCCGAGAGGCGACACATGGCACTCGGAGGCACCGCGAAGAAGCTCCAGAAGGTCGCAGAGATGGCCGAAGACGTGTACAAGAAGCTCAACGAACTGCGCGAGCAGGTCGTCGAGGTCCGCGAGACGGTCAACGAGACGAAGTCGCGCGTCGACCGACTCGAAGCCGAGAACGCCGAACAGCGGGCGATTCTCGAAGCCATCGCGGAGGAACAGGGCGTCGACCTCGACGCCGCAATCGCGCAGGCGCACATCTCCGAAGCCGAGGAAGGCTCGGCCGGAGACGACACCGAGGCGACCGCCGACGCGTCCGACGCCGATGCCGACGCATCGAGCGACACCACCGACGAAGCGTAATCCGACCGCCCCTCCGTCTCTCTCCGTTCTCTTTCGACATCCCGTCCCCGCCGCAGCCCCGCCGCCAGTCCCGAAGACGACGCTTTGTTTTCGACCGGCGTCAGTCGCTCCGGCCGCGAGTCGCCCGCCGACGAGGGGACGAACCGGGATGAAAACGTTCAGGGCCAGGGGCAACTTTTGCCCACGTATGACCACGCACCGCGACCCCCTCGACTCGGTGCTCGACGCCGTCGGCGAGACGCCGCTCGTCAGAGTCCACGCGTCGCCCGACGAGGTGCCCGTCTACGCGAAGCTCGAATCGTTCAACCCGGGCGCGAGCGTCAAGGACCGCATCGGGACGTACATGCTCGAACGGATGCTCGAATCGGGCGCACTCCCCGAGGGCGGCACCATCGTCGAGCCGACCGCCGGCAACACCGGCATCGGCTTCGCCGTCGCGGCCGGACAGCTCGGCATCCGCGCGGTGTTCGTCGTCCCCGAGCGGTTCAGCGTGGAAAAACAGACGCTCATGCGCGCGCTCGGTGCCGACGTGGTGAACACGCCCACCGAAGACGGGATGGGCGGCGCTATCGACCGCGCGCACAAGCTCGCCGACGAACTCGACGACGCCGTCGTCCCCCAGCAGTTCTCAAACCCGCTCAACCCCGAGGCGCACTACGAGACGACCGCGCCCGAGATTTACGACGCCCTCGACGGCGAGGTCGGCGCGCTCGTCGCCGGCTGCGGCACCGCGGGCACGCTCATGGGGATGGCGCGGTACGGCCGTGAGCACCACGAGGACACGTTCGTCACCGCGGTGGAACCCGAGGGCTCGCTCTACGCCCGGCTCCACGGCCGCGACGTGGCGGAGGCGTCGTACAAGACCGAGGGCATCGGGACGCACGACCCCGCGACGAACGAGCTGTTCGACCCCGAGCTGGTGGACGAAATCGTCCAAATCGCCGACCGCGACACCCACGACGAGATGCAGCGCCTCGCCGCCGAGGAGGGCCACCTCGTCGCGTCGAGCGCCGCCGCCAACTCGCTGGCCGCCGTCGACGTGGCCGAGCGCGCCGCCGCCGGCGACCTCGACCTCCCGTACGACGCCGTCGTCACCGTCTTCCCCGACTCCTCGGAGCGATACCTCTCGAAGGGCGTCTACGGCGACTTCGAGTCGTGGGAAGGGTGAAAACGGCGGTTCAGCGGCCGTCTCAGGCCGACTCGTCGCTCCGCCGTCCGCTCAGGCGAGCCGCGAGTGTTCGACCTTGAAGCACTTGTCCTGGACGAACGAGAGCCCCGCCTCCTCGGCGCGGGCGGCCGCGTCGTCGTCGCTGATGCCGAGTTGGAGCCAGACGGCCGCCACGTCGCCGCGGGCGTCGGCGCGCTCGATCGCGGCATCGACGATGTCGCCCGCTTCCTCGGACGGCCGGAACACGTCCACGAGGTCGATTTTCTCGTCCACGTCGGCGAGCGAGTCGTACGCCGTCTCGCCGAGGATTTCGTCGTGGAAGGGGTTGACCGGAACGACGCGGTAGCCGTGGCGCTGCATGTACGCCGGGACGTCGTGGGCGGGCTTGCCGGGCGTGGCCGAACAGCCGACGACCGCGATGGTCTCGGCGTCGAACAGCCCGCGGATGTCGTCGTCGCTGGTGATGGGCATACCTACGACGTGACCGGCTGCGGATAAAAATCTCGGGCGGCTGTGCGGCGCGGCCGCCGTCCCAGTCCGGAATCGGGGATACGACTTAGTGGTCCGCGATGCGGATGTCCGGCGGCGCGTCCTCGTGAGTCGTGATGATGCCGTCGAAGAGCTGTTTGATGGTGTTCATCGTCCGGTCGTCGTGGGCGTCGGCGTCGATGGTGAACAGGCCGAGGCCGCCGACGCTCTGGATGCGGCCGGTGAACACGTGGAGGAACCGGAAGACGGTCTGGAGGTCGGCGTACATCAGGAGCGTCGACAGCGAGTGGAGCATGATGCGGTTCTCCGGCAGACCGCGGTCCTGGTAGTACTCCTGGAGAATCTCCGAGAGCTTGATTCCGATTCCGGTCATGTCGACCGGCGACGACGTGTATCGGATTCGCTCGTCGTCGCGGACCTCGCCGACGCCCTGCTGTTTCGTGACGCAGTCGACGACCGCGACGGGTTTGCCCTCGTAGTCGAGTCGCTTGCCGAAGTCGTTGAGGATGCGGTCCGCGCCGTCTTTGGTCGTGACGATAACCGCGCCCTCGCCGTTTCGGGTGCCCTCGGCGAGGATGTCGAGCGCCAGCGAGCGCTTGCCGGTCAGCGGCGGCCCGACGAGAAGGAGGTTCGTGCCCGGTTCGACCTCGACGTCGAGGTCAGCGCCTAGCTTATACATGCGGGTACCTCGGTTCGACGGTATCGACTCCGAGGAACGCAATCGCGTGACGCTTCCGCTCGCCGAGGGTCATCGGATAGTACGACCATGCGGTGAGCCGGTAATATTCTTTTTGATTGGCGGATAGAACGCTCCCCGCTCGTCGGCGCGTTCCCCGGAATCCGACCGATTGTTCGTCCGCATACATTTATATGGTTCCTCCAGTCTGCGCCGTCGCCCGTCCGACGATGAAGGCGAACGCCGCTAAAAACATCCCGTATTTGAGTCGGCGCTGCGCCGCGGCCGGGTCGGCGAACGACCGAACCGCGGCCGCGAGCATGACCGCGTCGGCGGGGGCGACGATTCCGAGGTACGCCAGCCCGAACCCGCCCCAGACGAACGGCACCGCGCTCGCGGCGACGGCCACGACCAAGACGACCGCGCCGAGCCACAACGACGCCTTCTCGCCGACGACGATGGGAAGCGTCCGCAGTCCCTCTTCCCTGTCGCCGCCGATGTCCTCCACGTCTTTGACGATTTCGCGGGTCAGCGTCGCCAGCGCGGCGAGTACACAGAGGACGACCGCGCCCAACGGCTCGCCGATGGCCGCGCCGCCGAAGAGGAACGTCGAGCCGGTGAGTGCGGCGACGACGACGTTGCCGACACCCGGGAGACCCTTGAAGAACTCCGTGTACGCGAGGAGCGCGACGAGGTTGACGACGGCGATGGCGATGGCGACGACCGGGAGGACGAACGCCGAGACGACCGCCCCGCCGAACAGCGCGACGCTGAACCACTTCGCCTCGGTCGCGGTCACCGCGCCGCGCGGAATCGGCCGGTCGGGGCGGTTGATGCGGTCGATATCGCGGTCGAAGTAGTCGTTGATGGCGTTGCCCGCGCCCGTGGCGAACACGGTGGCGAGCATCGCCGCGACGACGACGAGCGCGTCGCTCGGGGACGCCCCGGCGACGAACGCCCCGGTGAACGTGAGGACGCCGGCGGCGACGGCGTTTCCCGGTCGGGTGAGTTCGGCGAACCCGCGCGCTCGCGTACCGAGAGACATACCCCGTACTGTTCGGAGGTCGGGTATAAATCGCGCGGAGTCGCCGCCTCGAATCAATCCATTTAAAACAATCCACGACAGACGAAGTCATGTAGGGCGCTTAGCTCAGTCTGGACAGAGTGCTTGGCTTCGGACCAAGTTGCCGTGGGTTCAAATCCTGCAGCGCCCATCCAAAATTTAGGGCCTTCGAGGCCGAAATTAAAAAGCCGCGAGACGGCTCTACGCCGTCGATATCGGCCAAATCGGCGTTTTCTCAAAATCACCGAGAAAATTATTCCCTCAGCTCCCATGCAACGGGTCGCCGCTGTCGGGCGAAATTAGAAGCCAAGAGGGGTGCATGGTAGATGTCTCACGTTCGTCGCGAGAGACATCTATGGCGGTACGTCCGCTACGTCTGCGGCAGCTGCAAAGCCTGGTGTCTCGTCGACCACGCTGAGCGCGCCGCGAAGATGCGCGAGTGCAAAGACTGCGCGCGCATCCCCGCCATCGAGGACGAGATTCGGGACCACCGACTCACCTCGCTCCTGTGGGCGCACCAACTGGCTGCAGAAACCACCGCAAGGACCGGAACAGCGGAGGGCGGGTCCCAGTCCGCCCGAAGCGGCCGGAAGCAGGGGCTTGCCCCTGACCCGGAAGCCGGTCCGCACGAGGCCCGCGGCCGCGGGCCTCGAACGAGTGGCGGTAAGGCCCAGTGCCGTCTGAGCGATTTCATCCGCACAGACGGGGGTTCGCGTGAGTAACGCGGGCACCCGCGCCCCCGGCGCTCATGACTTACCAGCGGCGCGTGCGGTCTCTCGGGGAGATAGATGAGCGTCGGAAAACGCTCATCGTCCGAAATCGCCGGCGTGTGGGACTCTCGGCTCCGCCCAGACCGATGTAAAGATACCTACCTCGTGGATTACCTGGGCGACCTCGGCCTGCTGGCCTACGGGTACGACCCGGCAGACCCGGACGACGACCTCGAACTCCGCGGGCGCGACCGGGACCGCGTACGGCTGGTAAAGCGTATCTCGACCTCACCAGAGGGGATTTACCTGCCGACGCTCGTCTCTGAGTGCGTCAAGGGTCAGTACATCGGGCAATGCGAACGGTTCGACGGGAGCGACCCGGACTACCAGTTCGTCTACCGGTTCCTGAACGACCTCGACGGGCACGACCCCCAGCTCATCGAAAAACGCCAGTCTGACGGCATGACGATGGTCACCCCGACAATTCGCCTACTTGACTTGATATCAGAAGGCATTACTCAAACAACCAGGGAACGCGACGACCTGCTGTACGACCGGCATTTCTGCGAAAACTACCTGAGGACCGCGAATGAGGTCGATGACTGGGGTCGGGACCTGCTGGAAGACTCTTTACATCGGTATCTGAAGCGCATCGAGAACTACCAACTGCTGTTCGACGTCCACTTCTGCGGGCGACGTGGCGGCGACACCACCCGCCGGATGACGAAACAGTACAACACCCGCTTCAACTCCCAGGGACGGCTCCGAAAGACGTGGGCGCGCTACAACAGCGCGCTCGAGCACGCGTACGAGGAGTACGATAACGCCGTCTTGATGACGCTGACGACGGACCCCGGCACGTTCGACGACCCAACTCGACCAGACCCGCGCTCGCTGTACGACGGTATCTCGTCGATAAACCCGAACTTCAATCGGCTCCTCTCGTACTTCGATTCCGATCCGTCGACGAAAGACGACACCAGGAAGGATGGCGTACCCAGCTGGACATCGGCGCTCGACGGCAAGGTGACCGGGCGACCTCGCTACCGGCCACCGTATCTGAAAGCCCTGGAGTTCACCGAGAAGGGCTACGCGCACCTGCACGTGCTGATGTTCGACGTTCCGACCCGCGAGAGCGACGGGATGCCGTTCCTGATAGACAAAGCGGAGCTGGAACGGAAATGGAAGGACTACGGTCAGGGCCAAATTGTCGACCTCTACCCGCTCGTGTTTCGGGACGACCTCGACGACGTTGGGAACTTCGGCACCAAAACGCTCGTCGATGACGACGGCGACCAGTTCGAAGTACCGGTCTCGAAAGGATTCGTGGACTGGTACCGCTACGGCGACCACGACCACAGCGAGGAGTGGATAGCGAAGAATGCGCGGTCTCACGACCTCATCGAGTTCTACGACGACGAGAGCGGCGAGGATAGCGACGAACAGATGCAAAGCCGAACGGCTGGCGCGTACCTCGGAAAGTACCTCTCGGCCACCTTCGGCTCCCTGCTCGAAGCCTCCGAGTCGTTCGAGGACGCGAAAGAGTCGGATTCGTACGCAGACAAGGCGGCGACGTGGAAACTCGGTCTCTACTGGGCGACCGGTAGGCGATTCTGGTCCATCTCGCGAGACATCGAGAAAGCGATAGAAAGGCCCGAACACCTACAGNGAAACTCGGTCTCTACTGGGCGACCGGTAGGCGATTCTGGTCCATCTCGCGAGACATCGAGAAAGCGATAGAAAGGCCCGAACACCTACAGGACCCGGATGTTCGGCACGCCGTTCGGGAATTCTCTATCGACTCTCTACATCTCGCGTGCGATGGCGCGACAGTCGATGACCTCGACCTCGACGACGTTGTGACTCCAGGCGTAGAATCGACGCTCCCGGAGAGTGCCGACTTCTACTGCCACATCGACTACCTGGGCTGCTACGCCTACTGGGACATGCCGACAGCTGACGCGACGGCTGCCAACCTCGAACACGTCGAAGACTACGTTGCGTCGGGAGGTCAGCCCGAATACCCCGATGTTGGCGGAGAGAAACCCCCACCGGTTGCCGACGTGTGGGGCTGACGTAGGCACCTACCCTGTCCGGTGATTCCACTTTCACCCGGTTGGTAGGTACGGCTAGTACCTACTAACAAAATATCTAGGTGTAATGGCGTCTGAACCAATGTCGTTCGACGACTTCGAAGAAACGCAAGTTGAGGACGACTACGACGACGGAGTAGAGGAAATCAAGTTCGAAGTGGACGAGCCGGTCATCGGCGTTATCGTCGACATCGACCGCGACGTGGGACCGAACGAAAACGACGTGATTCACCTCGCCCGCGGCGGCGACCTCGGCGACCGGGTGAAGTTCTGGTCGAACGGCCAGATTCGCCGGACCATCGACAAGAAGGGCCTCTCGAACGGGAGCTGGCTCGCGGTCAAGAAGACCGCCGAGACGCGGACGTACGAACTCGAGAACGACGACGGCTCGACGGAAGAACGCGAGTACCACGTGTTCGACGTGAGGGGCGAGTGATGGCGTCGCGCTACTCGCAGGGTCTCAGCGGCCTCGCGTCGGACTACGCGATGCTGCGGACCATCCCGGCGCTGTTGTCGGTCGTGTTCGTCGCGACCGGCCTGTACGCCTTCGGCGGTATCTCCGACATCACCATCACGTGGCTGTCGAACTACACGCTGACGAGCGAGCACGCGACGCTCGGCGGGATTCTCGTGTACGCTGTTGCGTTCATGTCCAGCGAGACGAAGTCGCTCGAGCACTACGAGCCGTGGGAAATGGCGTTCATCGTGGCGTCGCCCGCTGTCATCCTCGGCTGGCAGTACGTGACCGAACTGAAAGACCTCCTGCTCGGACTGGGCGACCCGCTGGGCGCGCAAGTCGCGTTCCTGATTACGGTCGTCGGCTGGGCGGTCGCCGTGAGGTAACCAGACCATGACCCTTCCTTTCGGCCTCACCAGACTCGAAGCGACTGCGACGCTCGGCTACCTCGCCGCGTGTCTCGGTGCAGCTGCGTTCATCATCACCGGAGGCCTTTGATGCGCGAGTTCGCTCGACGTGGATTCGCGTTCATCTTCGCGTTCCTGCTAGTCACGACCGCGGCGACCGGCCCGGTCGCTGCGGCCTCGACGACGGTCACCGTCGACTACGAGCACTGCGGACCGACTGACCTGCTCGAACAGACGTTTTCGATGTTGCTCGGTGGTGACAAGGAGGCCTGCTTGCAGGGCGGTGTCTCCTACGACGACCTCGAAAACATCACGTCGACCGACGGCTACGCGGCCGGTCTCGCGGTTGATGACTCTGTGGAGTCGTTCAACACGACGCTCGAAAACCGCCTACAGGACACCCGAACGGTCGCCTACTCGAAGGCGAAGATTCAGGTCGTCAACGACATCAACAACGGGACCGCTGAAACGCTCGCCAAAGAGCGCGCGAACGAGACGGTGACGGCGTATTACGCTCAAATTGAGCGCAATATCATCCGTGACTGGAACGCGAAAATGTCGGAACTGGAGTACCTGAACCAGACGGAAACGAACCTCACGTTCCACGAACCGGGAGACAGTATTGAGTACCAAGTTCCCGGCGAGTACGCGAAGAACGCTGACGGGTTCCAGACGGGCGTTCACCAGATGAACTACACGCTCGTTAACGGGACGAACGTCACAATGAAATTCTGGCTCCACCCGCACAACGAGTACGGGGACGGGACCGACGCGAACGCTGCAGTCGGGCTCTTGCCGAAGACCTCGCTCGCGCCGGACCTGTACGCCTACTCGAACGAGCTTCACGGCTGGTCGACCGGTGGTGACTACTACTCTGCGAGTGACGGTCTTGCCGTTCAGTCGCCGTCGACCTCTAACTACACTGGTGTTCTGTACGGTGCCGACTACACCGGCCTGCTCGAAGACCTCGACACCCAACAACAGCAGGTGCAGGCGAACATGGCGCAGGTTGTCGAAGGCTACTACGCTCAGTACACCGCTGGCGATATCGACTCGACGGACCTCGCTCGCCTCGACCCGTCGACTATCGGAGCGGAAGCGTCGACCGAGTTCAACACGACCGGCTACTACTCGTACGCGGCTGTGCAGCTCGCGTCGATTGGCTACTCGGGCGACCTCAACTCCTCGCACACCATCGCGGTCGAAGGACAGAACGGGACGACCATCGTCAACGGGACGATGTTCTACACCGGCGAGGACGCCCCCGCTGGCTGGGACACCGGCTCGACCTACCAGTTCGCGGACTACAACGGGACGTTCTACTTCGCGTACCAGAACGCGAACGACAGCGGGATTTACGACCTCTCGGAGTACGGTGAGAACTTCACTATCGTCGAAGCGTTCAACGTCCAGACCGGCGAGGCCGTCAACACGACCTCGTCCCAGCAGTACGTCTACGAGGACACGAACGCGACCGCGCTCCAGTCGCAACTCGACCAACTGCTTGAACTCCGAGAGTGGTTCGAGCAAGAGGCTGGAACCGCGGGGTCGACCGACGGCGGTCGAAACCCGGCTGGAGGACTGAACACGCAAGTTATCGGCGGCGCGCTGCTGGTCGGCGCGGCGGCGGTGCTGCTCATCCAGCGGGAGGGTAACAAGTAGGATGTTCGTCTTCCTGCTGAAGCAGCTCCCCATCGGGCTCATCCTCGGTGTGGTCATCATCGCCGCTGGGCTCCAGTTCATCGGCGTCGACCTCATCGGGATGGGCTCGGACCTGCTGCTCGACCTGCTCGGCGTGCCCGACTGGTCGGGCGACTGGCTCGGGTCGCTGCTGTAACGCTCGCCAACCTCCCTGCCCCACCCCTACCCGTATGACTCGAATGCACACCATCATACTCGTCAGTTGCATCGCTCTGCTGCTCCCCCTGCCCGGCTCAGTCGTCGCTCAGGAGACCGCGACCGCGTCTGCTCCGACAGAGACGACGACAGCCGCGGCTCCGACCACGGCTTCGGAGTCGTCGAACGAGAACGAGACGACGTACTTCGGCGACGTGGCCGGCGACCCGCTGCTGCGCATCGTCGACGCTGAATACCGCGATGGCACCGCCATCATCACGCTCGAAGCGGACGCCCCGCGGCTGGTGACGGTGACCGCGCCGACCGGCTCGACCTCCGCCGGCGTCGCCTCGGGGAACATCGTCCGTCGCTCCGTTCCGAAAGGACGCTCGACGATTCGCGTCGCGTCGCCCGAACCGCGGGTGACGCTGACGACCTCGACCAGCATCAGAAACGAACAGTACACGGAAATCCGGTTCGAGGACGGCTCGGCGCTCATCGCCGGCCCGTTCACCGGGACGGACGTGCGAGACGCGGCTATCGGCGGCGCGTTCGGCACGTCGTTCGGTGCGCTCCTGATAATCGTCCGGCGGCGCTTCGGCCTTCACCGTGGCATGGAGCGTGTCGCATGAGCGACGACGCCGAAAGCGGAGCTGCGCCTCAGCGGGAAACCCCGGAGGAACCAGAGATGGGCGCGGCCTCGACGACGGTCGCGCCGGACCGCGACGCGGGACGGCTCGTCACGGCGTTCGTGTGGGTGATGCGCTACGGCGTTCACCTCGCCGTGGCTGGCTCGCTGCTGCTCGTGGGTCTCGTGCTCGTCTTCGACGTGCACGTGCCTCGCTCGCTCCAAATCATCGGCCTCACGGCTGGCCTCTCGGCGGTCATCGCCGGGCGCTGGGTCGGCGGGCAGGCCGTCGACCTGATGGGCGGTCCACAGATGATGTGGCTCGTTGACCTCGACCTGCTCGACCGAGACGGCGCGGGTGTCTACACCTGCCCGACGCCGCGGTGGTCCGAGTGGACAGTCGTCGACGGCCAACTGTGGTGGGCGACGCCGAACCTCGCGTTCGGCCGCGGCGTCGACCTCGACGCACGGGAAGTCGCCGGGACGTGGGTCGGCTCGCTGCCGGACCCGGTGCTGGCGCGGGCGCTCGAATACCTCCGGTACAATCGCAAGCAGTTGGAACCGAAGGCCCGGAAGGGCGAATCGCTCGAAATCAACTCCTTCGCTATCGTCCGAGCGGCGGCGGTCAAGACCGTGAAACACGTCGTGCGGACGTTCGAGAAAGGCGCGCTGCCGGACGACGGCGACGCGCTGCACGCAGAGATTGATAGCGTGCTCGAAGACTTCGGCCTGGACGGCTCGGATTCCATCTTCGACGAGGACCCGACCGAGTGGGCACCAGGTGACGGCGACCCGGCACCCGACCCGCTGGCCGACCTCGACCAGCGACGGAAGCAACACGCGGCCAACGGTGAATCAGAATGAGACTCGAACTCGAACTTTCGACGCGCGAACAGTACATAATCGCCCTCTCGCTGTCGGTTGGCATCGTCGCTGGCCTGTGGTTCGGTATCCTGATGATACCGCCGCGGGCGCTCGACGTGCCGATGCGCTTCCTCGACGACGGCGCGGTGGCGGCGTCGTACTACCCAGTGACGAACACGCACCTGTTCATCTCGGCGGCGCTGCCGCTGGCGACCGCGTACCTCGTGCGGAACCACGCGCGGGACGACGAGACGGACGAACTCACGCCTGACCGCTCCGACGGTGACGGAGATGGGCGCGACTCCGCTCACGACCTCGACGGCAGTTCGACCCGTGAGTTCGGCCCGCATCCCCTCGACGGAGGTGAATCCGCGTGACTGACCCGGACACTACCGCTGAGTGCGACTACTGCGGACGGCCGATGTTCCCCCGGAACCCCACGGCGAAGGGACACCTCTGCCGGCGTTGCCTCCATGACATTCAGGTGGGTGACCGGCTGTGACCGACGAACGCCTGCTGACGGCGGCGAAGTTGTACGAACAGGTGCGCGGGCGCATCGACGGCGACCACCGGCTGCTCGACCACGCGGGACTACCGGTCTCGAAGGGCGACCACGCGAACCTGTCGTTCCTGAACTCGCTCGACCTCACCGAGGACGACGAGCTGGCCGACTCGTTCGCCGAGACCTCGCTGGGCAGGCTCGTCGATTCGTCGCTGCGGACCCAAGCCGCGACCCGCGCGGTGCAGTCGTCGCACGCGACCGCGCTCTCGTACCTCGTCGGCGTGACCCAACAAGACCTCGACGCCAGTTCGCTGACGCTGCCGCTTCGGCTCGTCGACGAGCTCGAAAACGGCGGTGGTCTCACGACCATCACTGGTGCGGGGAACCCGAACACGGGGAAGACGAACACGATGTTCCTGCTGAACGGCGACCTCGCGCGGGCGCACTTCGGCGACGACCTGCTGGTCATCTCGAACGTGGGGACGTGGGACGGCGCGGACATCGTGGTGCGGTCGATGTACGACCTGATGGACGTGCTGCTGATCCACCGCGAACGACCGAAGACCGTCACCATCGACGAAGGCTCGACGCACTTCGACGCCCGGACGTTTAGCCGCGAAGTGGCCTCTCAATGGACGCCCGCGATTAAGCGGTTCTCGAAGCTCGGCGTCGAGTCCGTCGGCGTGGTGAGTCACACGGGGAAGGACGTGCATCCCGAACAGAAACGGCTCTCGACGCTGTCGTTCTACAAAGAGGCGCAGGACGAAGTGACGTTCTACCGCGACTGGGACGCCGATTCAGACTCGCCCGCTGGTGAGTTGTTCGGCGGCTCGCTCGTGAACCTCGAACCGACGTTAGAGAAGTACGACCCGGACGACGCCGCGCCGTGGGCGTGGAACCTACCGAGTGATCTGTTCCAGGAACAGTTTGAGGACTGGACAGAGTTCCACGAGTTACTAAGCGAGAGTCACACAGAATGTTGATGCCAACTGTATAGATAGTCGAGATACTCTTCGGGGGGAGGACTGCGTTGTACTACTATTTCGGGACTGTGACGTGTTCACCAACCTGAGCCGTCCGTTACTTTCTTCGCCCGGAGCAACGACTCTGTTGCTAAATGACTGAATACGACGAGGATTTGATTCCGTCACATACTCTTGAATCGAACGGCTGTGAGTGGTCGTATGAAAAGTTTGACTCACGAACTCACCAGTGGACCCGCCCGTTAGACGAAGAGGAGATCGACTGGGATGTTTCAAACGTTGACCTCGTCGGAACCGACATCCCCGTTCGCGTCGTCAGTCTCGAACTCCACGACAAGTGGACGGTACAAGTATTGGAGACCTCAGGACCAGATCACCACCGGCCTGGGTTCACAGAGACAATTTCGTCCGAGTTCGTCTTCTCTACAGACGATCTTCGAGAGGCAGTAGAGACTGTCGAAGAATTTGTCACACGTCTGTCCTAGACCTGGTTTGTATTATCCTGATCAATGCCACTTGTCGGCAGAGATTCTACGACTTTTTTGTATAGGTGGTTTCATACCCTCAAAATGAGAGTCGACGGCTTCCATAATTATCGAGTGGGTAGTCGTGGAAGCTCTGCGAGTGGTTCATATAATTTGCAATAGTATCTTCCAACGACTGCACCAAGCACTCGATGGACGAACACTGGTTGGGAAAGTCACCAGCTAGACAGTGCCGGTTGATGTACTAAATCGTGGAATTTAGTAGTTTGTTTCACTCATCCAAGTGAACTAATGCAACGTTCTCTGGGTCTATATCTTTGATGAACCTCAGTAACCGCTGTACAGCGGATGGATTTTGCTCGATGTTTGCGAAGAAATGGATCATTCCTTGCACAGCTGTATTCTGCTTGTGGTAGTCCCAACGTTCTAATTCAGCTTCCAGAATCTCGTCTGTGACTACCCTAACGTTGGAGTCTTCAAGATCTTTGATCGCTTCTTCGGTGACCTCTTTACACATTGCGATTGTAATCGCAGTCGAATTTTCAGCTAACTCTTTGATTGTCCCGAGTTCACGGTCCACGTTTGAGAGGTCGATTTTCTTATCTTTGACCTCGATGGACAGCATTGGATCCGGGCCAACGTATCCATCAATGTCACCATACCTGTGCTGTCTAGATGAACCGACCCGGAGCTTGTCTGCTCGTATCGAAAGATGGGGCCATTCTGCCTTCACATACCCGTATGCCATGGCTTGATATGCAGAACCTGCTTGTTCGTTATCGTCCTTCCTCTCATAATTTTTAAGAATATTTGAAAAGGGTTGAGGGAACGGGGGATCACGGGACTCAAAGCTCTTCGCGTCCAACCGAGCGAGTCCTAAGTCTATCAGACGTTCTACTGCTTCGTATCGTCCTCGCCGAGAGAGCCGAAAACTTGTGACCAGCATTTCGTCGTAGCTCTCCCAGTCTCCTGTGTGGTGTCCCGGCGATGAGGGGAAGTTTGTTCTTTTCAAATCGGACCTAAAGAGATCTATGACCTTGTTGTGTACCGGTCGAATCCCAACCTGCTCATTTTCAATCAGAAACGTGAGTGTTTTTGTGTCTTTTGTGTCAAACCTCTCTAATATATCTGATTTGTTGATCTCGGGATTGAACCCAGACACCCACGTATCATATTGAGCCAACTGCTCTGCAACCAATAAAAAGTCAAGAGCGATACCCAACTTCCCGGTATTGCTACCTATGTCTTTTGAGACATCTTCTACGAGCGCGTTGATATATCCCTGCTCATCGTCTTGGATTTGCTGGGGATTGTGGCTGTAGTCTTGTTTAAAATATGAATAGACGAAATCGTCGATAGCATCTTGTTCGCCTGATGTGTTTTTCTCGGACATTCGTTCTAGCTTAAATGCGAGACCTAGCCAAATAATAAAATTTAGCATAGTCTTGCTGATGCATTTTATATGGGGATCAGTCTCGTTAGTGTACTCACGCCTTTTAGAGGAAATTGTTAAGTCCCGCCTGCGTTCACTCTATAAATAGATGGGGAGCGCAGACCTAACCTATGTCGATCTCTTTGCGGGAGCCGGTGGTCTCTCAACCGGGCTTGAGAGGGCTGGCTTCGAGTTAATACACGCAATAGATATTGACCAGGATGCGAGTGCAACATTCGCAAACAACAGAGAAGGTTGGTCCCCCGAAGAGATTATCGGCGATATTCGTGAGGTCGACAAGTCAGAGATTCATGATACGGTTGGTCGCAATTCAGTAGATCTCGTTGCAGGAGGTCCACCATGTCAGGGATTCTCTGAGGTCGTTAGTCCAGATGGCTCTGACGAGCGAAATCACCTATTTGTCAATTTCATAGACTGGGTTGACGAACTTGAACCACAAGCTGCTCTCTTTGAGAATGTCCGTGGAATTCAGAATACTGCCGAGGGAAAGTTCCTTGATGCGGTTAATGACTCGTTCGCAAACATTGGGTATAACGTCACACATCGAGTAGTTACCTCGTCTGATTTCGGTGTCCCCCAACATCGCCGTAGAGTTGTACTCTTAGCAACTAAGGACTCTCTCAAGCACCAACCGCTAGGCGGTTTCGAGCTGAACCCTGTCAAAACGCCCGGTGTTATTGACGGGATCGGTGACCTACCAGAGGTTGGGCCTGGTGAGGAGATCACCGAATACGACCAATCTCCCCAAACCGTTCTACAAAACGATCTCCGTGGCGATTCAGATGAACTGACTGCGCACCAAGCAGCTCGCCACGACGCCGACATGGTTGAGATGATCTCTCATATTCCTGATGGGGGGAACAGAACTGCGATTCCCGATGAGTTACAGCCGTCCTCTGGCTACCACAATTCGTACTCACGTCTGAAGTCTGATGAACCCGCAGTTGCAATCACACGGAATATGTCGAAGCCGTCGAGCGCACGTTGCATCCACCCGTTCCAGCACCGTGGACTGACTCCGCGGGAGGGCGCACGGCTACAGACGTTCCCTGATTCGTATCGGTTCGAAGGGGGGTTAGTTTCTACCCGCAAACAGATTGGTAATGCAGTACCACCGTATCTAGCCGAAGCACTAGGCTACTATCTCAAGCAAGCAGTCTACCACGAGGACCTTACTGATGCGAACCGAGAGAGAATCCAGATTCTGAGGAGTGGTTCTCTCTCGTTGGAACAGTTTAAAGAAAAAAGATCGGAGATCGGTGGTATCGAGCAACAGGCGACGCTCGACTCAATGAAGTTCTAACTGACCTTTTCTAAGAGATCCACTTGATACGAGTTACGCGATAGAGGGTCGTCATCGGCTAGTTCATTTGTTAGTCTCTGAGAAAGATTCAATTCCCTACCATTTCCTCTACTAACCAGTGTACCGTTATACCCCGGACGAAATCGACTACGAACGCGCCAACCACCAAGCGAAAGTCCAGGACCGAAAGAACCTCGACGTAAAGCGAATCGGAAACCTTGGAGAACTCGCGTTCGAACAGTTCTGCCGCGAATACCTCCCTGTCGAGCTGTGGGAGTGGAAGAACGAAGAAGCGATGCGACGATGCAACCCTGAAAGTTTCTCGTCGTACGACTTCGAAGTGTTCGGCTACGAGGTCGACGTGAAGACCTCGCGCGACGTGTCTGCGTTCCTCCCCGAAACCCTCCTCGACAACGACCCGGATGACGACATCATCGTGATGGTCTGGCATCGAGACAACGAAGACAGTCTCATCCTGCTCGGCTGGGAGCGCACCGAGACGCTGAAATCAAAAGCGGCCTCGCAAGAGAAGTATTCCGGCGAGGAACCGGAGAAACTGGATCACCTCGCGGCCCGGCCGATGAACGAGCTCATCGACCTCGGTCCGAACACGGCGTACATGAATCAGAAGCCGAAGAATCCGTTCTCTCCGGGTGATCGAGTGAAAAAGAAGGGCGACAAGGACGCGTCAGTTGCGATTGTCGTGGAGGTGCTGCCGCCGGAACAGAACACCGGCGCATACGGTGTGCAGATGGAAGGCGAAGCAGTCAGCGTTGCGTTCCCGTCCAGCCTCGACGAAGGCCCAGGGAACTGGGAAACGATTCACCCGGCGCTGTATGCGTCGTACTGCTACGACCAGAACATCAGGCTCTACACGTACAAACACTCGAATCTGGAGTTTGCTGGAGAAGAGTAGCCCCCGACTTTGAACCGACGTTAGAGACGTACGACCCGGACGACGCCACGCCGTGGGCGTGGAACCTGCCGAGTGATCTGTTCAGGAGCAGTTCAAGAGCTGGGAAGAATTCCATGAACTGTTGAAGTCGAATTCGTGACACCCATGGATTCCAATTCTAAATAAATAGCTCATTCTCCTTTTTCCTCACGATATATTCTCCAATTGTGTTTATCTCTTTCCCATCCTTGTATATCTCTTCAATTTCATTTATCTCTTTTTCTTGTTCCTCGGATATATCTCCTTCTTCCAATCTATTATGAATCTCATCAAACTCCCAACCCTTCCTAATTCCTTCTTTACAAATCTCCTCAAACTCTTCTTTCTCTTCGTGATAATCTTCACCAGCGAATATTTTTCCAATAATTAGCTGTAGAAGTCCCTCGGCCTCACGTGAACGACTGTCTGCTTTTTCGATGGCTGTTCTTGCATTCTTGAGGCCATCCTCAATATCACCAGACAATATCTGTGCTTCGGCAAGGTTTGCATAATTCATGTGTTCATCTTCGTTTAGTTCGATTAATTTATGTATGTCATCTATCGCTCTGTTATAATATCCTGCTCTTGAACGAGAGAGTGCTCTCCCCTGGAGAATATTGTAGATCTCTGCATTATCTTCACCTTCTAAATCAATACTATTTACATCTGAAGGTAAGCCTAGCTCTTTTAATGCACTAGTGAGATCTCCGATCGATCTGTCATAGTTTCCTTTTTGTCGATAGATTGTTGCTCTCTTTTTGAGAAATTCAACTATCTCATCTCCACTCTCAATAGCTTCATCAAGCAATTCTATGGCATTATCATGTTCATCTCTTCGAATGTATTCCGAAGCTAAGAGATGGACATCATTTCCACCCACTTGGAGGATCCCCTCTCGTAATTGTTTAGCCCTATTTTCTGCTTTCGATCGAACATCAACAGGCGTAGGAACGTTCAAATCATCTAACTCTTCATATAATTTATAAAAAAAGTCTTGTGAAGACTCGATTTCGATGAGGAACGTGTTTTCTTTCTTAAGAAGGCTTTGTGCTTGTTCTGAGAGATTCTCCTTATCCATCGTACACCAGAACAGCCCATAATCTGGGATTTTTGTATTGTCTGAATCTAGAACCGACATAATGGATTGATCTCTTCCAGAATATCCAAGAACTATCAATCCATATTCATTTAATGTTGTTTTTAGAACGTTGTGGATGTTCTGTTCAAGTTCCGACGTTTCATTTGCTGTATTTTTAAGATTGTCATAGAGGTAGTCACCATGAAGTTTGACAACCATCGGATCTTCATGTGTTATTCTAAACTGTGGTGCTATTGCGTTGTGATCAACTAAGAACGGTCTCTTTTCGTGATATAGATAGAAAGAATCGTAGATCAAATCATCGAAATTCGGTGTTAATGTTATTGGAACGTATTGCTCCTTCATCAACGAAGACAGAACAATATGTTCAAAAGTAGGATCTGCATCCTTCACTAACTCTTTAATGAACTTTCTCCTCTCTTCCCTTGTCGTATACCTTTGTTCAAACCAGAACCCGTATCTGTTCTGGTCCTCTGGAATGTCTGATTCAACCTCTTCTATCCATTCTCCTTTATTCTCATCTGGATCTGTTTTTGAATACTCTTCTGTGGCCCATTGCTCTATTAATTCTGAAGATGTCTTGATTCCCGCTGCTTTCGAACTCCCTGCTCCCATCAGGAAAGAATAATTTCCTTTGCATCGTTTAATCGACCGAGCCAACTTCTCAATAGACTTTATTGATATCTCGTCTGGGAAATCATCCGTCATCGATATTCACTTGGACATTATGATATGATATATACATATATTGTTATCGATACAAACTATTCTAGCGACGGTCCACAATTGAATAAATTGTCATACCACCCATCCACCCGCCCCCTTTACGGGTAAGGGTGGTGGGTGCTTACTCCTCGTCGTCAAGTTCTGACGCGTCGAAATCGCCAGAAAGGTACTCGCTTCCTCGGTCTGCGATTTCGTAGTAGCCTCGCTCAACGCGCGTGACAAAACCCTGCTCAACGAGAACAGATAAGCGTCTGTTGACCTCTGATCGGGATTTGTCGATGTTCTTCGCGATGACCGCCGGGGAGAGAATCATCCCAGATGTATCAAGAGCTTCCAAGATTCTCTCGTCGATTGGCATCTGCATCCATTCTCCCGGCTTGCGCATACCAAATGCTCAGAATCAAGCTTCTTACACTTGCCTATGTGAGTGAATAATTAGATTAATTGATGCTGTGAGATACACTAATTAGTGAGAATATTTTTGTACTCATGCTGTGAGTGGATGGTCAACGGAAGCTACACGCGACGCTGACTGTCGTTCAGTCGGCGTCAGAAGCGGACCCAGCGCTGCCACGCTGGCCCGCGGTGGCTCCCGTAATCAGGATACGGAAGCATGTTTGCCTACACGACTCGGGCTATTGAAGCCCCACGACAGACGGCTGTTGACAGACTGACAAAATTAGGTTTCACTTTCGCTCAAACGTACACTTTCACTCCGCGGCTATGGCTCAGGACTTTAAGTAGACATCTCGAATGGATTACCCGGCTGACGGTCCCTTTCGAGGGCGCTCACCCTACCAAAGTTAGCGCCCTCGACCCGGACCGCGGCCTCACAATGGAAGCCATGATTGAGTTAACGCACCCCGGTTGTAAGCGTAGCGNCCCTACCAAAGTTAGCGCCCTCGACCCGGACCGCGGCCTCACAATGGAAGCCATGATTGAGTTAACGCACCCCGGTTGTAAGCGTAGCGAATGGGCCGGAAGTGAATCCGGTTCGGAGGTGATTCGATGAGCAAGAGACTCGAATCGCTCGAACCTGCTCGCGCGGTCCGAATGTACCTGGAGGCCCGCCAGGACGAACTCGCGGACTGGACGTTGAAGTCCCACAAGTACCGACTCCGCGCGTTCGTCGAGTGGTGCGAAGAAGCGGGCGTCGACGACCTGACCGAGCTCGACGGCCGGGACCTCTACGAGTTCCGCGTCTGGAGACGCGAAGGGAACTTCGGCGCGGAGGACGGCGAGACGCCGGAGGAGATCGCGCCGGTCACGCTCAAATCACAGCTCACTACGCTTCGGGCGTTCCTCCGGTTCGCGGCGAACATCCACGCGGTTCCCGAGGACTTCTACGAGCGGGTGCCGCTGCCGAAGCTGTCCGGGACGGACGACGTGAGTGATTCGACGCTCGAACCGGACCGCGCGACTGACATCCTCGAATACCTCCACCGCTACCACTACGCTTCCCGGCGACACGTCGAATTCGCGTTGCTGTGGGAGACGGGCGCGCGGATGGGCGCGATTCGAGGGCTCGACCTTCGCGACCTCGACCTCGACAGCCGGACGCCGGTCGTCCAGTACAAGCACCGGCCCGACCAGGGCACGCCCATCAAGAACGGCGAGAAAGGAGAGCGGTTCAACTCGGTGTCTGACCGGGTGGGCACGATGCTACAGGCGTACATCGACGGCCCACGCGTCGACGCGACCGACGAGTTCGGTCGGAAGCCGCTGCTGACGACTTCTCACGGACGGGTGTCGGCGAGTACGATTCGGCAGGACGTGTACGTGGTCACTCGCCCGTGCTGGCTGAACCAGGGCTGCCCGCACAATCGAGACATCGAGACGTGCGAGGCGGTGGAGCTGAATCACGTCAGTACGTGTCCGTCTTCTCGGTCTCCGCACGACGTTCGGAAGGGCGTGGTTACGCTCTATCGGCGGGAGGAAGTGCCGCGTCGGGTAGTGTCTGACCGCCTCGACGCGAGCGACTTGGTGCTCGATAAGCACTATGACCGCCGTGGAGAGCGTGAGCGGGCCGAACAGCGGCGGAATCACCTCCCGTGGTAGACCAATGAGTGTTCGACATATCCGAACGCGAGAGGTGGTTTATATACCCCGTTCACGGAACCCCTGCAGCGCCCAT
>NZ_AOLJ01000023.1 GCF_000336775.1 Haloferax gibbonsii ATCC 33959
CCTGCAGCGCCCATGATTTTGCGAGGAACTTGGTGACGAGCGGAATCTGGGCCGAAGGAGTTGAACCAAGGAGCGAAGGGAGTGAGCGACTGCGGTTCACAATCTTCTGGGTCAAGAGAATCGCCCGCCGTCGCACGCATCACGCACCTTCCGAGCAGTCGTCGGAGTCGTCGCACCGGCGCTCGGCTTTCCGCTCCAAAATCGACGGCGGACTCGACTTCACAACCCAAACTCGCGCCGCGCCGAAACCCCGATTCTCCTAGGCACAATCCAGTTAGGTACGGCTCCCCTCATATCCGACCACATGGACCGGACCGAATACGCGATACTCACGGTCATCGCACTCGCGACGGTCGGCATCGGCGTGTTCACGACCACGGAGCCGCTGGGGACGTTCCTCGTCGAGAGCGCCCGAGAGGCGCTTTCGACGACCGCGGCCATGGCGTGGGTGACGTGGTGGGCGCTCGTCGTCGGCTTCGCAATCGCCGGCGGCGTGGAGGCGTGGACCTCGGGCGAGGAGGTCTCGGAGCTTCTGGAGGGCCACGGTCCGAGAGAAATCGGCTACGGCTCGCTGTTCGGCTTCGTCTCCTCGTCGTGTTCCTACAGCGCCATCGCCACCGCGAAGAACCTGTTCAAGAAGGGCGGGTCGGCGGCGGCGACCCTCGGCGCGTTCATGTTCGCCTCGACCAACCTCGTCATCGAAATCGGCGCGGTCATCTGGATTCTGCTCGGCTGGCAGTTCCTCGTGGCCGACATCCTCGGCGGGTTCATCCTCATCGGGCTGATGGCGTTCGGCTTCGTCTACCTCGTGCCCGACGAGGTGGTCGAACAGGCCCGACAGAACGTCCAAGACGAGGGTTCGGAGACCGTCCGCGACCCGGTCTGCGGGATGGAAGTCGACCCCGACGAGACCGAGTACTCGGTCGAACACGACGGGCGGACGTTCTACTTCTGCTCGGAGTCGTGCAAGGAGAGCTTCGACCCCGAGGAGGCCAACACGACGGTCCGCGAACAGGCGACGTCGCTGTCGGGGTGGAAGGCGCTCGCCGACAAGCAGTGGAAGGAGTGGGGGATGCTCTGGGACGAAATCGCCATCGGGTTCGTCTTCGCCGGCCTCATCGCCGGGTTCATCCCCGAGTCGGTGTGGACCTCGGTGTTCTCGGGACCGACGTTCGGCGTTCCCGTGTACGTGTTTTGGACCGCGGTCCTCGGGGCCGTCATCGGCGTCGCCACCTTCGTCTGCTCGGTGGGGAACGTCCCGTTCGGGGCGGTCCTGTTCTCGAACGGCCTGCCGTTCGGGAGCGTCCTGAGCTACATCTACGCGGACCTCATCGTCCCGCCCATCATGGACGCCTACCGCGAGTACTACGGGACGAAATTCGCGGCGATTCTCTCGGGGATGATATTCGTCGCGGCGGTCCTGACGGGCGTGGTCGTCCACTTCGTCTTCCTCGGCGCGGGGCTCATCCCGTCGCCTGAGAGCGTCCAAATCGCCGAAGTGAGCATCGAGGCGGACTACAAACTCGCGTTGAACGTGTTCGCCACCGGCCTGTTCGGCGTCCTCTACTGGCTCCACCGCTCGGGGTCGGTCGGCGACGAGGGCCGCGGCGGCCACGGTGAGGCGGCGAACGCCGGCGGCTGAGCCGCCGACTCGACACGTAACCCACGAACCGCAAAAAACGAAGTCGGGGTTCTCCAGACCGGCCGAATCCCCGGTTAACGTCTATCGGTGCTCGATACCCTGCTTCGAGACGTTCGCTCGGGTGACGTAGTCGTCCATCCACTCGGGGTCGTCGTCGCCTTTCTCCTCGGTCCACGCCCACCCCTCGTAGACGTGGACCCGGTCGGTCCCGCGCTCGCGGAGCCTGAGCGTCGCTTTCCCGTCGATGTCGTCGGGGCTCGGGGCGGGG
>NZ_AOLJ01000024.1 GCF_000336775.1 Haloferax gibbonsii ATCC 33959
CAGAGATGTGTATAAGAGACAGTTAGTAGTTCGTGTCGCCGCGGGGCGCGGCACGCCTTCGAATGGAGCCGACGGCACCGACTCCGAGCGGGGTTACAACAGCGCGTCGAGCCGGGTCAGGTGGAAGTCGACCGCCGCCGTCCCGGTTCGCTCGGGGTAACCGGGGCGAGTCACCTCCCCCGTCGAATCGACCGCCGAGCGGACGACGGCGGCGACCCGATAGGCGCGTGGTACCGACGGAAGCGGCCGGACCGACTCGTAGCCCGCGCGGAACGCCCGGCGGAGCGGCGCGCCGTCTTCGACGTACCAGTCGGCGACGAGGTGTTCGACCTTGGCGACGGCGAGCCCCGGCGCGGCGGCCATCGGCTGGCCCCAGTCGAGGACGGCGGTCACGCGGCCGTCGGCGACGAGCGCGTTCCCGGGTCTGAAATCCCACGGATAGAGGTTCGACGGCGGGTTCGCGGGGAGTGACACGGCCGCGGCGACCTCCTCCAGCCGGCTTCGAACCCCGTCGAACGCCGGCGGGAGCGCCGCGATTCCTTCCCGGACGTAGGCGGAGAACCACGCCTCCCAGTCGGCGTCGGCGGCGCTCACGGCGTCGAATCCGCGGTCGGTCGGCGAGTCGGAAGCATCGCCACCGTCGGCCCGCAGTCTCCCGGAAGCCGACCGTCTGAGCCGACCGTACCCTCCGAAAGAGAACGCTTCGTGAAGCTGGCCGAGGCCGACGCCGAACGACCGTGCCACGCGGCGTTGGGTCGCCGAATCGAGCGAGACGAACCGCTCGTGGAGTTCGTCGCCGGCGGCGCGCGCTGCGACGACGTACCCGAACCCGTCGACCGCGCCCGACGCGAGGACGCGGGGGACCGGAATCGTCGTGCGCTCGCGGACCGCCCGGGAGAGGGCGGCTTCGAGGGCCAGCGCCGCGGCGTCGGCCGCCGTCTGGACGACGACCTCGCCGCCGTCGGCGAACGTCGCGACCGCGGTCCGCTTGTGGTTCCCGTTCGGGACGCGGGCGGTCGTCGCGACGCGTCGCTCGGGGAACTCGCGGGCGAGCACGGTTGCGACGGGGTCCATGGAGCCACTCTAGGGGCGACGCGAACAAAGGTGCAGCGGACGGCTCCCGCGCGGCCGACCGTAGGAGGTCGTCACGGTCCGCCGTCGAGAATCGCCGAGAACTCGGAGAGCGACCGGAGGACGTACGCCGGGGCGTACGACTCGGCGTCGGGACCGGCCGCGTCAGCGACCTCCGCCTCGACTGGACACCACGCGGCGTCGAGGCCGGCGCGGTGGGCACCGTCTACGTCGAACTCCAGCGAGTCGCCGACGTGGAGGCTCGCGTCCGCCTCGGCGTCGAGGGCGTCGAGCGCCCGGTCGAACGGGTCGGGGTGAGGCTTTCGCCGCGGCATGTCGCCCGCGAAGACGACCGCGTCGAACGCGTCGGCGATGCCGAGCGCGTCGAGCTTGACGGACTGCCGCCGCTCGGGGCCGTTGGTGACGAGACCGACCCGCGCGTGGTCCCGGGCGGCGGCGAGCGCCCCCTCGGCACCCGGTCGGAACGAGACGGCCGAGTAGTCGACCGTCTGGACGAACCCGCGGGCGAGCGCCCGAACGTCGACTCCCTCGCGGTCGTGCTTCGCGGCGACGCGCTCGAAGCCGTCGGCGAGGTAGGCCTCGTGGTCGTCGTGGTCCGGCGGGCCGTCGAGCGCGGTCCAGAGGTCCGACGGCTCGCCGAAGCGGTCGATGCCGGCGGCGTCGAACGCGCCGGCGTAGATGGTCTCGCCACTCTGGTCGTTCGTACAGAGCGTGTTGTCGAGGTCGAAGAGAATCGCGTCGAACGGTGCCACACGCTCCCTTGGCGCGGCGGCGATAAAACTTCGTCCACGAGCGACGCCGTCCGCGGCGACGACGAGTCGGGGCGGTCGGCGGAGGGAGACGACGGGTCGATAGCTTGCCGCCAGCGGGCCTCAGAAGCCCTTACCGAGCAGCTCGCGGGCGATGATGTTCTTCTGAATCTCCGTGGTCCCCTCGTAAATCTGCGTGATTTTCGCGTCGCGGTAGAGCCGTTCGACGTCGTGGTCGTTGACGAAGCCGGCCCCGCCGTGAATCTGGACGGCCTCGTCGGCCACGTCGGTGGCGACGTTCGAGGCGAACTCCTTGGCCATCGACGCGAGCGCGGTCAGTTGGCCCTCGTCGTTGTCGACGCTCCACGCCGACTTGTAGGTCAACTGCCGGGCGGCCTCGGTCGCGGTGTGCATCTCCGCGAGCTTGTGTTGAATCGCCTGAAAGTCGCCGATGGGGCGGCCGAACTGCTCGCGCTCTTTGGCGTAGTCGAGCGCCCGCTCGCAGGCCCCCTTCGCGATGCCGACCGCCTGCGCGGCCACCGCGGTCCGCGTCTCGTCGAAAAACTGCATGAGCTGGAGGAAGCCCATCCCCTCGGTGCCGACGAGGTTCTCCTCGGGCACGCGCACGTCGTCGAAGACGAGTTCGGCCGTGTCGCTGGCGCGGATACCCATCTTCCCCGTTATCTTGTCGGCGGAGAAGCCGTCGCGGTCGGCCTCGACGATGAACTGCGAGAAGCCCGCGTAGCGGTCGTCCGCGTCGGGGTCGGTCTGGCACATGACGACGAAGTAGTCGCCGACGCTCCCGTTCGTTATCCACATCTTGGTGCCGTTTATCACCCACTCGTCGCCGTCCTTCTCGGCGCGGGTGCGAACCGAGGTCACGTCTGAGCCCGCCTGCGGTTCGCTGATGGCCGCGCCCATGACGGACTCGCCCTCCGTAATCGGCGGCAGGAAGCGCTCTTTCTGGTCGTCGGTGCCGAAGCTGATGATGGCCTCCGCGCCGAACCCGGCGCTCGTGATGCAGAGCCCGATACCGGGGTCGACCGCGAACAGTTCCTCTGTGACGAGGGCGTTCTCCAGCGAGGAGTAGCCGACGCCGCCGTACTCGACGGGGAAGTGCGCCCCCGTTAGTCCCATCTCCGACGCCTTGCGGACGACCTCCGCGGGATACGTCTCCGCCTCGTCGTACTCGCCCGCGACCGGTGCGACCTCGTTTTCGGCGAACCGCCGGACCTCCTCGCGGATGGCCCGCTGTTCGTCAGAGAGCGAATAGTCCATGATTGATAATCACATACATGGCCGATAACAGTTGTCACACAGCGGGAAACGTGCGGCGAGTTGATTCGACGGACGTGGCGTCGGCCGCGCCCGGGGGGCTCAGTCAGTCGACCGAGTCGGGTCGGTCCGCGGCCTCGACGGCCGCGAGCGGGAGTTCGATGACGAATACGCTCCCCCGGGGTTCGTTGTCCTCGATATGCACGGTGCCGCCGAAGTTGGTGACGATTGTCTCGACGAGGTACAGTCCCGTTCCGGTGCCGGGGCTCTCTAACCCTTTCGCGCCCTTCCCGAAGACGACCGACTTTTGTTCGTCGGAGATTCCGGGGCCGTCGTCGGCGATGCGGACGGTGACGCGCCCGTCGTCCGCCGCCGCCGAGACGGCGACCGACGGCTCGTCGCGGTCGCTGTGGACGACCGCGTTCTTCAGGACGTTCACGAACACGGAGTCGAGCAGGTCGTTGGCGGACACCGTCGCGGACGGGAGGTCGGCGACCGCGAACGTCGCGTTCGGGTGCCCCTCGCGAACGTCTTCGACGGCCTCCCGGAGCGTGGCGCCGACGTCGAGGTGACGACGGCGCTCGTCGTCGTTCGTCGCGCGCATCAGCTGTCCGAGCACGTCGGTGAGGTCGACGGTGTTGAGCGCCCGCCGGAGCGCGGTCTCCAACTGCGACCGCGCCTCGTCGGACAGCGGCTCGTGTTCGAGGACGATGTCGATGTACGCCGTCACGAGCTGCATGTCGTTTCGGATGTCGTGGCGGACGATTCGGTTCAGCACCTCCAGTTCGTCGTTTCTCGACTCCAGGGCGAGTTCGTAGTGCTTCCGGGGCGTCACGTCCCGGACCGAGACCACCCACCCGAGGGGGTCGCCGGCGCGGTCGAGCGGGATGCGCGTCAGTTCGACGTAGCGCTCGCCCTCGACGAGCACGTCGCACGACGAGTGCTCGCCGTCGAGGTCGTCGTCGAGGTCGCCGTAGTTCGGGAGGGCCTCGCTCGCCGGACGACCGAGGAGGGGGTCGCCGGTTCCCAACAGCGGCCGGACGTGGTCGTTGACGTGGACGACGACCCCGTCGGCGTCGAGGACGACGAGGCCGTCAGCCGAGTGCGCGCCGGCGGTCGCGTAGGCGAGCGGGAGGATGTCGAGGAGCTTGTAGCGGTAGACGGCGATGCCGAACGTCACCGAGGGGACCGCGAGCGAGGCGGGGATGAGGTTGACGCCCCCGGCGAGCGGCGGGGTGTGGGTGAGTTCGAGCGCGGCGACGACCGACGGAACGAGCATCCCGACGATGAGGAGCGTTGCCTGCGTCCGGTAGGGGCGGTCGAGTTCGAGCGCGTACTGACCGATGATGCCGAGTCCGAGAAACAGCAGGACGAACCCGTAGACGAGGCCGAACACGCTCACCGGGCCGTCGGCGACGGAGAGTACGGCCACGCCGTCGACGGTCGACAGCTCCCAGCCGGTGTAACCCAGTTCCAGCGGGTTGACAAAGAGGACGGCGAGGAACACCGCGGGGACGACGTACAGCGACGCCACCACGTGGCGGTCGAGCAGCTCCCGGCGGTCGGTGTACGCGAGGGCGAAGACGAAGAACGTCGGCGCGGCCGTCATCGCCCCGACGTGGAGGAGCTTGTACGCCAGCAGTTTCGCGCCGGGGTCGACGAGGAACAGCTTGACCGCCGTCGTCGCGGTCCAGAAGGCGACGGCGGCCGTCAGCACGGCGAACGAGACGACGGTCGGGTTCCGCCCGCGGCGGCGGACGAACTGGACGGCGTAGGCGGAGAGGACGCCGGCGACCACCGCCGCGAAGACCATCGGGTAGGCGTAGGCGGTGTGCTGCCAGTTCATCGAACACCTCGCTCGTCAGTCACGGTTCGAGCGGTGCCCTCGGAGGCGTCGTCTCGGAGATGGTGCCCGGCATCGTTGACTATGGACGGCGATACTCCGCCATCGGATAAAGAACTTCTCAGGGGAACCGCCGGACTGCGGGAGCGCTTCCACCGGGGGCGGCGTCAGGCGTGCAGTTCCTCGTCGACGAGGTCGACCGCTCGCGAAATCGCGCCGACCGAGGTGAGATGACCGGCTCCGACGGTGGCTTTCATCGCCTTCGCGGCCTTCCCGCGGAAGATGCTCGGGCCGACCTGCGCGACCGCGCCGTCGCCGACCGAGACGATCCAGCCGGGCACTTCGAACCGGTAGGGGTCGGGCCGCGGCGCGAAGTCGTTCCCGTCGCCGTCGAGTTCGAATTCGACCTGCGCCGCGACGTTGCCGGCGACGGTTTTCGCCTCGCGGAGGGCCGCGGAGGCGCTCGCGGGGACCGGCTCGCCGTCGGCGTCGACCGCGCGGGCCGCGTCGCCGACGACGAACGTCCGCCGGTCGAGCCGGAGGTCGGCCCTGACGGGGGGTCGCTCGCCGCCCATCGCGTCGTCGCCGGCGATGCCGCCGGTCCAGACCAGCAGGTCGTAGTCGAGGTCGCCGGTGTCGGTCGCGACGGTCGCGTCCGTCACCGACTCGACGGTCGTCTCGGTCCGAATCTCGACGCCCCTGTCGAGGAGTTCGTCGCGGACCGCCCGCTGGAACGGCTCGGCGAACGACGGCGCGACGGCGTCCAGTTGCTCCACGAGGACGACGTCGGCGTGCGCGCCCTCCTCGTCGCGGAGCGCGGCGAGTTCGCCCGCGACCTGCACGCCCGACAGCCCCGCGCCGCCGACGACGACGGTCCCGCCCTCGTCGCAGTCGTCGAAGAACCGCTTGCGGATGGTTTCGGCGTCGGCGACGCGCTTCAGCGGGACCGAGTGGGCTTCGAGGCCGGGGATGCCGTAGTAGGCGGTCTCCGCGCCCAGACAGACCGCGCAGTAGTCGTAGTCGAGCGCGTCGCCCTCGGCGAGTTCGACGGTCCGCGCGTCGCGGTCGACGCCCGTCACGCGGTCGACGACGACCTCGGCGCGGTCGAGCGCCTCGTCGAGGGGGACCTGAATCGCGTCGGCGACCGCCGGCCGTCGAATCGCGCGGTGGACTTCGTGTTGGACGAGGTGGTGCGGGGAGTCGTTCACCACGGTCAGGTCGGCGTCGACGGGGAGTCGGCGTTCGAGGTCGCGGGCGAGCGTGAGGCCCGCGTACCCGGCACCGAGAACCAGGACACGCATGGCTGTCTCGTCGGGCGCGAGCAAAAAGAGGGTGACGGCGGTCGCGGTACGCGGCGGTCGGTCGGACGCTCAGAACAGCGCTTCGGACTCGTCGAGCACTTCGGCGGGGCCGCCGACGCCCCACACGTCGGTTTCGACGCCGCAGTCGGCGACGGCTTCCTCGACGCGGTCGACGTGTTCCTCGGTGGTGTTGACGTAGACGCTCGCGCCGGTGTCGGTCGAGAAGTAGACCGGCACGTCCTCTTCGTTCCGGAGCCTGCGGACGGCGTTGAAGACGGCGATGGTGCGCGGCTGCCAGTAGACCCAGCCGGCGGGCCCGGTCATCGTCGTCGCCGCGAGCGACAGCGAGTCGTGCTCGGCGAGTTCGAAGGCGGCGTCGAAGTCGGCGTCGTACAGCGCGTCGCGCATGTCGTCTATCTGGGCGTGGATGTGGGCCATCCGGGCCTGGAACATGTGGCTGTCGGCGGCCTCGGCGTGGGCCTGCTCGGTCTCCTTGTAGGCGGGGACGTGCGCGGCGACGATGCGCAGGTCGTCTTCGAGGTCGGTCTCGATGCGCTCGGAGCGGCAGTCGGTGTCGTTCATCCCCGAGTAGAGGTGCGAGACCGCGCCCGTGACGGCGCGGGCGGCGGACGCCGACCCGCGGCGGGCGATGGTCGAGACTTCGGGATGCGTCATGTCGAGGTCGGCCGCCTCGGCGAGCGCCATCGCGGCCGCGGCGAACCCGGACGCCGACGAACCGAACCCGATGTTCGAGGGGAAGGAGTTCTCGCTTTCGAGGCGGACGCGGTGGTCGAAGTCGGCCAGCTCGCGGACCCGGTCGACGACGGCGCGGATGCGCTCCGCGCCCCGGCCCTCGACTTCCTCGCCGCCGATGACGTAGACGTCTTCGTCGGCGTCGGGGAGGAATTCGACGGTCGTCTTCGTGTGGCTCGGGGCCGTGCAGACGCTGATGCTGTCGTGGTACGGCATCCGTCGCTCCGTGTCTCGCATCCCGTGATACTTCACGAGGCCCTGAATCGGGTGGGCCTTGGCGGTGGCCTTCATGTTCGAACGCCCGTCGGACTCGGGGTTAAACGTCCCGATAGGTGTCGACACCGGCGGGTAACGGGTACAGTCGGTCGGAAATCGAGTGCGCGCCGGCGGGACGGCCGGCGCGGGTCGGTCGCAACGGTGCGCAGGAAGGACGCACGTTCTCCCTCTCCAGCGGGAGGCGGTCGAGTTCGATACGGTGGGTCGCTCGTTCGGTTACTTGGGTAGTCGTATCGTGTTGGCTGTCTCGTGATTGATTCGCTGGGTTCGGTTCGATTGGTTGGCTGGTTAGTCGAGTTCGATGCGGGCGGTTCGTTACGATGCGGGCGGTTCGTTACGATGCGGGTGGTTCGTTACGATTCGATTGGTTGGCTGGTCGTTCGAGTTCGGTGCGGGTGGTTCGTTGCTGTTCGTCGTCGTGCGATTGGTTCTGCCCGGCTATTCTGTGGACTCGGATTCGTGTCCTCGCTCCCAGACGTTCATGACGCTCTCGCCTGTGGGCGGTGTGTGGCTGACGTCTCGCATCGTCTTCGGGCGGTCACTTGTGTTGCTCATGTGTTGCCTTGGTAGTTGCTACCACGGTTCGTGGATAAAGATTTCGGCGATGTTATATTACGACTTATTAGCATACTAGGAGATATGAGGGGCGAGTCGAGCCGGACCCGAACGCGGGCGGAGCGCACGCCGGAGGGGCGGCGACTGGCCGTCTCCCGACGGATTTCGGCTCCCGCGGACGCGGCGTGGGACGTGTTGGTGTCGGTCGCCGACTGGCCCGACTGGGGGCCGAGCGTGTCGGCCGTCCGCGGCGTCGACGGACGCATCGAGGCGGGGAGTCGCGGCGAGGTCCGCGTCGCCGGCGTCTGGGTCCCGTTCAGCATCGAGACGTGCGACGACGAGTCCCGTCGGTGGACGTGGCGCGTGGCCGGGATTCCGGCGACGGGACACCGCGTGGAGTCGGTCGGGGCCGACCGCTGCGAGGTGGCGTTCGAAGTGCCGGTTCTCGCGGGGCCGTACGCCGCGGTCTGTGCGCTCGCGCTGCGCAGAATCGAGCGGCTCGCGAAGCGGCGGCTCACAGACGAGGCGAGCCGGGGCCGAAGTGAGTGAGTGAGGTGAGTCAGCGAGCCGAGGACGTATCTCCAAGCGACGGCTCAGAACGGGCCGAACAGCACGAACGCAGCCGCGACCGCCGCGATGACCACGGCCGCGACGAGGAGTGCGAGCGCGCGACCGGAGCCGGCGTCCCCGGCGGCGTCCGCCTCGGCCGCGGCGCGGGCTTCCTCGGCGTCGATCTCGTCGACGATGTCCTCGAACTCCGGTTCGTGCGGCTCGTGATACTCGTCGATGATAGCCTCGTCGAGGTCGGCGTCCTCGAGCGCTCCGACGAGGTCGGGAAGCGTCACGAGTTCGATGGGGGCTTCGACCTCGTCGGGGTCGACGAGGAGCGCCCGGTCGCCGTTGTCGTCGGGCTCGTCGAGCTGTTCATCGTCCGCGAACGCGAGCGCGAGCGTCTCTTCGGCCCGCGCTTCGTCGCCGGTCGTCAGGAGCGTCCCGTCGATACCGCGGCCGTCGCAGCGCTCCGCGAACGCCTCGACGCTCCGGGCGTCGAACGCGGCCTCGACGTCTATCCAGACGACCTCGGTCGGCTGTGACTCGCCTTCGGGAGCCGCAAAGAGGAACGTCCGCTCGTCGCGGGCGGTCCGTTTCGTCCGCTCCCCGCGGGCCGAGCGGACCCGCTCGACGACGGTCGCCGCGTCGTCGGTATCGAGAAACGAGAGCACACTCGACAACGACACGTCGCTCATTGTTCGGACAGACTTCGCATCCCGCGATAAACCTTCGCGCCTCATTATCAATTTATGATAACCGGCGGGTCGTCGGCACAGCCTCGTCGGGACGTCAGTCGGGGCGGACGAGTTCGAACCGGTCGTCGGTCGTCGCGTACTCGTTGCCCGCGAGCCGGCCGACCGCGTCGAGTTTCCTCGTGTCGAGTTTGCCGTCGGTCAACACTTCGTCGGCGACGTGCGCGTGGACGACTTCGCCGAGGACGAGCGTCGAGGAGCCGACCTCCACGCTGTCGTAGAGGGTGCACTCGAAGGCGACTTTGGCGTCGGCGACGCGGGGAGCGTCGACCCGGACGGACTCGGCCTTCTCGATGCCGGCGTGTTCGAACTCGTCGACGCCGGGCGGGACCGTCGCGGCGGTCTCGTTCATCGCCTCGACGAGGTCTCGGGTGACGACGTTGACGACGAACTCGCCGCGGGAGATGGCGTTTCGCGGCGTGTCCTTCAGCGACGGGCCGCGGCCGACCGGCGCGAAGACGACGACCGGCGGGTCGACGCTGGCGACGGTGGAAAAACTGTACGGCGCGAGGTTGTCGGCGTCGTCGCCGCGGGTGCTCACCCACGCGATGGGGCGGGGGACCACCGCCCCCGAGAGCAGGCGGTACGGCGAGCCGAACTCGTCGGGCGCGCCGTCCATCAGCGACCCGCCTCCGCGGGCGGACGGGGTCGGCTATGCGGCGGGAGACGTGCGGGTGTCGAGTCCGGTATTGCGTCGGTCATGAATGGGTGTGTGGTGGGTTCGGACGCCGATGAATCTGTGGGGCCGCGGCGGGTCGGGAGGCTCGTCGTCGTCGCGTGGGAGTCGCCTCGGCGCGGTTAGAACAGCGTCAGGCCGACGGCGTAGGACCACGTCGTCCCGCTGAGCGCGAGGAAGACGAGCGCGCCGCCGAGCATGACGACGTTCTTCAGGAAGCTCGTCATCTCGGACTCCTGTTGGTCCTCGGGAACCGCCCAGAAGTCGTGGAACACCGGTGTCCCGACGACGAGGAAGACGGCGACGGCACCGGCGGCGAGCGCGGGCAGGACGCCGAGGGCGATACCGAGACCGCCGAACACGAGCATCCCGCCGGAGACGACGACGCCGAGGCGAGCCGCCGGCAGGCCCTTCATCTCGGCGTAGCCGGTCATGTGGTCGAGGTTCAGGAAGTGGTTGAGTCCCATGAACGCGAGCACCGCGCCGAAGAGGACGCGCGCGAGGAGGAACGCGATGTCCGCGCCGGGAGCGGCGAACTGGAGCGCGACGCTCATCTCGGTACCTCCGTCGCGGCGGTGGTTCTGTGACGGTCCGTCGTCGGGTGTGGTACTATCATTACGTTACCTGGTACGAGACGGAACCGATATATGTGTTTGCTGGCATACATGTCACCGGGTAACCGTGCAGGTATCCGGTTACGCCGGCGTCACTCCAAGTCGGTAACGTCCACGAAGAGTCCGGACGTTCGGTGGTAGAATCGGCACACTCTGGACGAGTAAGTGAGAGAACGTTTCGTTCTTAACCAATATATGGTACGTATATGGTAGTATTGTTTGACCCTCGAAAGATATACCCCGCTTGGCAGTGCATATCAGTACGGGACGTGTCAACCATGATGAAAACAACCAGCGGAGAGTCTCATTTATGACCGAGACGTGGGATTCCGCGGGGTACATTGCGAGTTCTCGGTACCGACTGGACGTGTGTCGGTACCTCTCAGAGCACGGTTCGGGACTTCCATCTCGAATCGCCGCGGAGACCGACCTCGCACAGCCGCACGTGTCTCGGGCGCTCTCCGAACTGCGGGAGCGGGGCATCGTCGAACTGTTGGTACCGGAGTCACAACAGAAAGGGCGACTCTACGGACTGACGGACCTCGGCGAACTCGCCTACGAACGGGTCGCACTCGACCGGGAGGCGGACATCACCGTCGTCGACGACGGCGGGTTCCCCGCGCCCGAACTATCCTCGGATTTACAGAAAGCGTACGGGGGCGCGCTCCGAGCAATCGCGTGGTGTGAGCCGATTCAGACGCGGATTCGCTTCTTCGAGCAGTCGCTCATCGAACGCTACGACGAAGACACCGTCAAGACGCTCGTCGCGACGCTCACGAACGAGGAGGCCATCGACCAACCCCTCGAAGACCTGCCAATCGGAGGGCCGGAACTCGTCGCGTTCGCCATTGACGACGCGCTCATCGTCAGGGTGCCCCTCGAGGACGGCGTGAAACTGCTCGTCTCGCTCGACGCGACCGTCGACGTGACGCTCAACGAACTCCGCGATTCCTGCCGGCAGATGACGGCTACGGCCCTCGACTCCTAACTCCGACGCTTTTGTCTCCCAGCCCCGTACTGCGAGCCGTGCCACAGCGATGCTCCGTCGTCGGTGTCGACGGCTGTCGGTCGGGCTGGGTGTGCGCCGTCGCCGCCGCGGACGGCCTCTCCGTGCGGATCGTCTCTGACTTCGCCGCCGTCTGGGACCTCGCCCGCGAGCGTGACGCCGAGCGGGTGCTCGTGGACATCCCTATCGGTCTTCCCGAGTCCGACCGCCGCGCGTGCGACCGCGAGGCCCGCGACCTGCTCGGCGCTCGGGCCGCCACCGTCTTCTTCGCGCCCGTCCGGGCCGTCCTCGACGCCGACTCCCACGAGGCGGCAAGCGCGGCGAACCGCGAGCGAACCGGGGCGGGGCTCTCGATTCAGGCGTGGCACCTCGTGCCCAAAATCCGCGAGGTAGACGCCGTTCTTCGGGAGACACAGCGCGCCCGACAGCGCGTGTTCGAATCCCATCCCGAACTCGCCTTTGCCGCCTTCGCCGGCGAACCGCTCTCGGAACCGAAGTCGACGCCCGAGGGGCGCGACCGTCGTCTCGACGCGCTCAGGACGGCGTTCGCCGGAGCCGGAGTCGGCGACGACGGTTCGAATGCCGGCGCGACGGACGCGCCGAAGTTCGACGCCGAGCGCGCCTACCGCGAGACGCTGGCCCGGACGCTCCGACGCGACGTGGCTCGCGACGACGTGCTCGACGCGCTCGCGCTCGCGGCCGCGTCCCGGCGACCGCTCGCGACGCTCCCGAGCGACCCGCCGCGGGACGCCGCCGGACTGGAGATGGCGATTCGCGTCCCGACGGGGGCTCTCGGGGCGAATACAGAAATTTGACAATCACTAGCATCTATCCGTAAAATCTTGAAACACACGAGTATATAGTCAACAATAGTGTTGGGTATTCTTTGGGGAGAAGATATTTATGCACGGTGTTCAATCGGATAGATGGCGCGGCCACTGTCGCCACCACGGAATACTCAGCCCAGCCCAATGCGTGATTCAGTGCCAGCACGCAGTCGGTCGCGCCTCCCGCTGCCTCTACGCGGGTTCGACGTCCCCGCCCCGGACTCGAACCCGACCGTTTCAACGCTCTGAGCGCCCGCCACGGTCGGTCTACCGCCCTGTTATCGCCCGGTTTCGGTCCTGTGTCCCCGGCCCGAAGCTACATCTACAACCCATCCTAACCCCGCGTATGTACACCGGCAGGACGGACCAGCCCTGCTGTCTCTGCGACGACCCGAAGACGGTCGCCCGCATCGCGGTCCCCCCGCGAGCGGTGACGCTCATGGAGAACGCCGCCCCCATCGCGTGGCGCGACATCGTCGGCGACGTGACGCTCCAGTTCTGCGAGAGCGACTGGGAACTCGTCACCGAGTTGGTCTTGGACCTCGGCATGCACCCTCTCTCTCGGTGCAACGTCGCCCGCGCGGACTTCAGTATCCGCGAGGACTTCGAGGCGCTCCTGAACAGCACCCGCGAGGAACCAGACCAGACAGCACAGGAAGACCGCATGCTCGCCGAGGCCCGCGCCGTCATCGACGACGCCGACGACCCGATGGTCGAAGCGCGCGACCTCGTGGAGGCCCACGTCGTGGTCCGCGCGCTGGCCGAACTCGGCGTCGACAGGCCCGCGTGAGTCGCGTTCGGTGAGTCCCACGGAACCGTCGACTCGGTCGTTCTCACCGGGCTGACTGTCTCGCGTAGGCCGAACACCGTATTTCTCCGCAGGGGACGTATCAGAGACCAGTTGGGTCGGTCCGTCGCCGCCCCCGCGCCGATGTCCGCGGACCCGGACGCCGTCGGTGCCGCCCGCCGGGACCTCACGATGAAGAGTTACACCGCTATCTTGGTCGCCGTACTGCTCGTCCTCGCCGCGCTCCCGACACCCGTCGCCGGCCAGCAGGCCGAACCGAACAACGTCCCCGTCTTCCGCGCGTACGTGGTCGACCCGGTGGTCGAACCCGGCGTCGAGACGACGGTGCGAGTGGTCTTCGCCAACGACCCGGTCGACACCGAAGACGTGGCGAAAACCGCGGAGAACGTCCGCGTCAGGCTTGACCCGCGGAGCACGCCGTTCACCGTCAGGACCGGCGACCTGTTCGTCGGCACGATGAACGACAGCGACACCCGCGAGGTCGCCTTCCGGGTCGAGGCCCCCGAGAACGTCGCGGCCGGCGAGTACAACCTCCGCCTCGACGTGTTCTACGAGTTCGACAACGCCCACCGCCGCGTCTACCGCCTCGACGTGCCCGTCAGAATCGAAGAGCGCGTGCGGTTCGCCGTCGTCGGCGCGGACTCGTCGGTCCCCGTCGGCGGGAGCGGCGCGGTCGCGTTGACCCTGCAGAACACGGGCGAACTCGACGCGCGGAACGCCGTCGTCGCGGTGACCGCCCAGTCTGCCGACGTGAGCTTCGACGGCGCGCAGACCGCGAGCAGTTTCGCCGCCGACTGGCCCGCCGGCGAGAATCGGACCTTCGTCTACGACACCGCGCTCGATTCCGAGGCGTCCGTCCGCGGCTACGTCCTCGGCGTCGCCGTCGCCTACGAGGACCCCGACGGCGCGCGCCGACAGTACCCCGACCTCGCCGCCGGGTTCGTCCCCTCGCCCAAGCAGTCGTTCTCCGTCGCGGACGTGACGAGCACGCTCCGCGTCGGCGACGAGGGTCGAATCGAGGGCGTCGTCGTCAACGACGGGACGACCCTCGCGCGCAACGCGGTCGTGACGCTTTCCCTCCCCGAGGGGAGCGCGACGGCGACCGAGACCGAGTTCGCCCTCGGCGACCTCGAACCCGGCGAGCGCGTCCCGTTCTCGTTCGACGTGGGAATCTCGGACGACGCGGACGCCGGCCCCCGGCAGTTCACCGCGACGGTCGCCTACCGCGACGCCGGGGGTGACCGGCGCACCGGCGACGACATCGACCTCCGGGTCGCCGTCGCGGCCGCGACCCCCGAGTTCGGCGTGACCGTCGACGAGGGCACCGTCGCGCCGGGCCGGAACGGACAACTCCGCGTGACGGTCGTCAACGACCGCGACGAGACGCTCACCGACATCTCCGCGAAGATATACCTCGAAGACCCCCTGTCGTCTGCCGACTCCGAGGCGTTCGTGGACGAACTCGCACCCGGCGAGTCGGCGACGCTCGTGTTCGACGTGTCGGCCGCCCGCGGCGCGCTGGAGAAGGACTACCCGGCCGAACTCGACTTCCGCTACGACGACGGCGCGGGCGAGACGACCATCTCGGACGCCTACCGCGTGCCCGTCCGCGTCGAGGCACCCGAAGACAGTGGCGGTCTCCCGTTCGGCCTCTCGGCCCCGCTCGTCGGCGCGGTCGTCCTCCTCGCGGCGGTCGGCGGCGCGGGCGTCCTCGTCGTCCGCCGGCGGGGGCGGCGCTGAGCCGTGGCCCGACTGGAGTTCCAGCGGTTCGTCGACTGGGTCGACCACCGCATCGTCAACCGCTCGCGGCGCGTCATCCTCGTCTTCCTCGTCCTCACGCTGGTGTTCGGGGCGGGACTGAGCGCCGTCTCGACCGAGGCGGGGACCGAGCAGTTCGCCGAGGAGGTGCCGGAAGAAGAGGCGTTTTCGCGCGTCACCGAGGAGTTCTCGCCGCGCTTCGAGGCGGGGACCGGTAGCACGCAGCTCATCCAGCGCGCGCCGAACGTCCTGACGAGGCGCGAACTCCTGCGGATGCTCGAAGCGCAAAAGCGCCTCTCGGACCGCGACGACCTCCGCGTCGTCGGTACCGCCAGCGCCGCCTCGGTCGTCGCGGAGACGCTCGACGCCGACGCCGACGGCCTCGACGAGCAGATTGCGGCGCTCGAACGCGCGACCGACAGCGAGGTCGCCGCCGCGGTCCGCGAGAACGCCGACAACGAGCGTTTCACCGGTCTCCTCGCCGACGACTTCAACCCGACCGCGGCGAGCGCCTCGGCGACGATTGCGGTCGTCACCCACTCGATTCCGCTGGCCGACGAGGCCGGCGCGGGACAGGGCGGCGACAGCCCGCTCACCCCGATTCAGCGGACCGCCGGGCGCGTCGTCGCCACCGTCGGCGGCGACATCTCCGTCTTCGGCTCGGGCGTCATCGCCGACGAGTTCGGGACCGTCATCGCCGACTCGCTCGTCCTCGTCGTGCCCGCGGCCGTCGTCTTCATCCTCCTCTTTCTCGTCGTCGCCTACCGCGACCTCGTGGACCTGCTGTTGGGGACCGCCGCGCTCGGGATGGCCATCGTCTGGACGTTCGGCTTCCTCGGACTCGCGGGCATCCCGTTCAACCAGATTATGATCGCCGTGCCGCCGCTGCTCCTCGCGGTCGGCATCGACTTCGGCATCCACGCGGTCAACCGCTACCGCGAGGACCGCGCCGAGGGGCTTCCCGTCGGCGATGCGATGCGAAAGGCGACGGACCAGCTCCTCGTGGCGTTCTTCATCGTCACCGCGACCACCGTCATCGGCTTCCTGTCGAACCTCGTGAGCAACCTCACGCCGATTCGGGACTTCGGCGTCGTCGCGGCCATCGGCATCGTCTTCACCTTCCTCGTGTTCGGCGTGTTCCTCCCGGCGACGAAAGTCGAGGTCGACAGGCTCCGGGAGCGCTACCCGATTCCGACGTTCAGCCAGTCGCCGCTCGGCCGCGAGGGGAGTTCCCTCGGGACAGTTCTCCGGGTCGGCGTCGCGCCCGCCCTCCGCGCCCCCGCCGTCGTGCTCGTCGTCGCGCTCGTCCTCTCGGGGTCGGCGATGTGGTACGCCACGGGCGTCGACACCGAGTTCGGACAGGAGGACTTCCTGCCGCCCGCGGAGGCCCCGGCGTACCTGAAATCCCTCCCAGAGCCCTTCGCGCCGGGCGACTACAGCGTCGTCGCCGACATCGAGTTCCTCGAAGAGCGCTTTTCGTCCTCCCAGAGCGGGGTCGTGACGGTGTATCTGGAAGGTCGGCCCACGGACGACGCCTACCTCGAAACGCTCGACCGGGTCGCACAGGACCCGCCGGACACCTTCATCGTCGAGGACCGCCGGGCCGACTCGACGAGCGTCCTCACCGTCATCGAAGCCGAGGCCCGGGAGAACCCCGAGTTCGCCGCGGTCGTCGCGCGACACGACCGCGACGGCGACGGCGTCCCCGACCGGAACCTCGCCGAGGTGTACGACGCGCTGTTCGCCACCGACTCGGCCGCCCGCGCCGGCGAGTACCTCGCCGACGACTACCGGAGTTCGCGGGTCGACTACCGCGTCCGGGCCGACGCGGACGACGACGCGGTCGTCGCCGACGCCCGCGAGGTCGCCGCGCGCTTCCGCGGTCCGAGCACCGCCACCGGCGCGGTCGTCGTCTTTTCGGCCATCTCGGACCTCATCCTCGACTCCGCGGTGCAGAGCCTCGCCATCTCGATGGCCGGCACCGGCGCGTTCCTCGTGTTCGTCTACTGGTGGCTCGAACGCCGCCCGTCGCTCGCGCTCGCCAACCTCGTGCCAATCCTCGTCGCGGTCACGTTCGTCGCCGGGACGATGCGACTCGCCGGCATCTCCTTCAACGCCTTCACCGCGACGGTGCTCGCGCTGACCATCGGACTCGGCGTGGACTACTCGGTCCACGTCGTCCACCGCTTCGTCGACGAGCGCGCCGACCACGACCTCGAAACCGCGCTCGACCGGACGGTCCGCGGCACCGGCGGCGCGCTCGCGGGCAGCATGCTCACGACCGTCTTCGGCCTCGGCGTGCTCGTCCTCGCGGTGCTCTCGGTCCTCGGCCAGTTCGGCCTGCTCACCGCCGCGAGCATCGTCTACTCGTTCCTCGCGTCGATGCTCGTGTTACCCTCGGCGCTGGTCCTCTGGGACCGGTTCAGCGGCAACGACCCGCTCGTTCCCCTGGGCGGCGTCGAGCGCGAGTCCGGCGCGGCGGCGACCGCCGACTGAGACCCGCGTCCCCGCTCACGCCCCGCTCGTATTCGCGCTCCCGCTTACGCGCCGGCTGGTATTCGACCCACTCACGCGCCGGTTCCGACGCCGAACAGCCGCGTCGACCCCCACGAGAGGACGACGATGCCGACGATGAACACCGCGAGCGCGGCCATCATCGGAAACGGGTCGAGCGACGGCCCGCCGAGGAACGGCCCGCGGACGATGAGAAACGAGGTGCCCATCGAGAGGCCGAGTCCGACGCTCGTGACGAGCGTGAAAAACAGTTTTGCGACGCCGATGCCCCGCGTGTCGTTCCGGAAGCGCATGGGGACAGGTCCCCCGAACCCCGCTTGAACGATTTGGCCGTCTCGTTGATGTTATCGGGCGGTTGTCGGGTTCTCGTCAGCGCTCGACGCGGAAGCCGGTCTCGCCGTCCGGCTCCTCGTAGGTGACGTCCACGTCCTCGACGGACGCCATCGGACTCCCCTCGTGGCACCACTCGACCATCGCCTCCACGTCGTCGCGGGGCCCCTCGAAGACGGCCTCGACGCGGCCGTCCGAGAGGTTCTTCACCCAGCCGTCGACGCCGCGGTCGCGGGCGGTGTCGCGGGTCGTCGCCCGGTAGTAGACGCCTTGTACGTGTCCCGAGACGTAGACGTGCGCGCGGGTTCGACCGTGTTCGCTCATGGCTCCCGATTCGTCATCCGTCGTCAAAGGCGTGCTGCCTCGGGCGGTCGGTTCGGCGGTCCGTCCGACGCCGGCGTCGCCGTCTCCCCGCCCGTCGCCGCGACCGCGCCGGCCGCCCCGTGCCCCCGACCCGCACGCATCCGGCGAACCGTCAGCATCTAAGTACGACCCACCCAACGCTGGACTATGGAACTCTTCGGCACCGCCGGTATCCGCGGGAGCGCGACGGAGCGAGTCACGCCGGAACTCGCCCTCAGCGTCGGCCGCGCCGCCGGCCTCGCCGCGCTCGAATCGGACGCGCCCGCCGAGTTCGTCGTCGGCCGCGACGGACGGACGACCGGGCAGGGCCTCGCCGCCGCCGTCGAGGCCGGTCTGCTCTCCGCCGGCGCGGACGTGACCCGCGTGGGCGTCGTCCCGACGCCGGCGCTCGCGTTCGCCTCGCGGGGTCGACGCGGCGTCATGCTCACCGCCTCGCACAACCCCCCGACGGACAACGGCATCAAGATGTTCGTCGACGGGCAGGAGTACGACCGCGACCTCGAACGCGACATCGAGACGCGGGTCGAGGCGGGCGCGTCCCCGGCCGACTGGGACGACTGGGGCGCGACGGGGACGAGCGGCGTCCTCGACGCCTACCGAAGCGCTATCGTCGAGTTCGCCGGCCGGCACGGGGCGGCCCTCGACGGTCTCAACGTCGCCGTCGACTGCGGCAACGGGATGTCCGCGCTCGGCACGCCGCAGGTCCTCCGCGACCTCGGCGCGCGCGTCGTCACGCTCAACGGGCAGATAGACGGCCACTTCCCCGGGCGCGAGTCGAAGCCGACGCCCGAGACGCTCGCGGACCTCATCGCGTTCGTCGCCGACGGCGACTTCGACTTTGGCATCGGCCACGACGGCGACGCCGACCGCATCGTCATCATCGACGGGGACGGCGAGGTCGTCCACGAGGACACCGTCATCGCCATCGTCGCCGAGCACTACGTCCGCGTCTCCGACGCCGACGACCCCGTCGTCGTCACGACGCCCAACGCCTCGGGCCGCATCGACGAGCGGGTCCGCGAGGCCGGGGGTCGCGTCGAACGCGTCCGCCTCGGCGCGCTCCACGAGGGCATCGCCAGCGCCCGCGCCGGCGGCGGCGACGTGGTGTTCGCGGCCGAGCCGTGGAAGCACATCCACCCGTCGCTCGGCGGCTGGATAGACGGCGTCGCGTCGGCGGCGCTCGTCGCCCGCCTCGCCGCCGAATCCGGCATGGCCGGCCTGCGCGAACCGGTCACGGAGCGCCCGTACCGCAAGGTGAGCGTCCCGTGTCCCGACGAGAAGAAGCGGGCGGCGATGGCGGCGCTCGAAACCTCGCTTCCCGACGCGATGGCCCCCGAGTCGGTCGACACCGAGTACGGCGTCCGACTGGAGTTCGCCGACGCGTCGTGGACGCTGGTCCGCCCGTCCGGCACGGAACCCTACATCCGCGTGTACGCTGAGGCCGACGACGTGGACCACCTCGTCGACGAGGTGACGGCCGTCGTCGAGGCCGAAATCGAGGACGCCTGAACGGGCTTCGAAGAGGTTTTTCGCCGGCGCAAGCGGCCGGCCAGGTGCGAACTCGACGCCGGCGGACGTGAACCTCGCTCCCGTTCTCTACGATTTGCAAACGTGGTGATGTGACGCCGATGAAACCGCGAAACGACACCTTTATGCAATTTTCGCGGCCCCTGTCTCAATAGGAGTTCATACATATGGACAGACGTTCTTTTGTCAAAGCGGCAGGGGTCGCGGGTATCGCTGGCCTCGCAGGTTGTACGGGCGGACCGTCCGAGGGGAGCGACGACACGACGGCGACGACGACCGAGTCGTCCGGCGGCGAGGAGACCACCACGGCCGAGCAGACGACCGAGGAGTCCGGTCCGGCGGCCAACGTCGGCATGGTCTACGCGCTCGGCGGTCTCGGTGACAAGTCGTTCAACGACGCCGCGAAGCGCGGCATCGAACAGGCGGAATCGGAACTCGGCATCGCCTACGACGAGGCCCAGCCCTCGGCGGCGGAGGAGTTCCCGCAGTTCCAGCGCCGGTTCGCGCAGTCGTCGAACCCGGACTACGACCTCGTGTCGTGTATCGGCTACGCGCAGAAGTCCGCGCTCTCCGAAACCGCACCGAGTTTCTCGGACCAGAAGTTCATGATCGTCGACGACGTGGTCGACGAGGACAACGTGGCGAGCTACCTGTTCCGCGAGGAGCAGGGCTCGTTCCAGGTCGGCTACCTCGCCGGCCTCATCACGACCCAGGAGTTCTCGGCCGGCTCCGGCTCGACGACGGCCGACTCGAAGAGCGTCGGCTTCGTCGGCGGCACCGAGACCGAGCTCATCCGCAAGTTCCAGGCCGGCTACGAGGCCGGCGTGGCGCACGCGGACGAGGAAATTTCCGTCGACGTGGCCTACGTCGGGTCGTTCTCCGACTCCGCGAAGGGCAAGGAGATTGCCACCTCGATGTACGACAACGGCGCTGACGTCGTCTACCACGCGGCCGGCGGCAGCGGCCTCGGCGTCTTCCAGGCGGCCAAAGAACAGGGCAAGTTCGCCATCGGCGTCGACTCCGACCAGTCGCAGACCGAACCGAACTACGCCGACGTCATTCTCGCCTCGATGGTCAAGCGCGTCGAGTCGGCGGTGTACACCTCCGTCGAGAACGTCGTCAACGACGAGTTCAACGGCGGTTCCACCACGACGCTCGGCCTCGAAGAGGACGGCGTCGCCGCCGTCTACGGCGCGGAACTCGGTTCCGAAATCCCGCAGGACGTGAAGGATTCGCTCTCGGAGTCCCGCGAGGCTATCATCGCCGGCGACATCGAGATTCCGACGACGACCGAGTAACGCCGCACTCGACACTCACATTTCTTTCGACGCCGCCCGCCGAGCGACGGCATTCCCGAACCTTGGGGTCAATGTTGCCGCTTTCACACCGCGGTCGGCCGAACATGCTCGCGGGTTGAACGGTTCGAACTCCCCGAGAACCGCCGCGACGCTCCGTGTGGACCACTCCCGCGCCGACTCGAATCCCACGAGTTTAAGCGAACCCCCCCGAAAAAAGGGTCAAGATGAGCACCGCTGTTCATCTCGACGAAATCACAAAACGGTTCCCCGGCGTCGTGGCGAACGACGACGTGGACCTGACCGTCGAGCGCGGCACGGTGCACGCACTTCTGGGAGAAAACGGGGCCGGCAAGACGACGTTGATGAACATCCTCTACGGGCTCTACGAACCCACTGAGGGGACCGTCCACGTGGACGGGGAACCGCGGGACTTCGATTCGCCCGCGGACGCCATCGACGCCGGAATCGGCATGATTCACCAGCACTTCATGCTGGTCGACCCCATGACGGTCGCCGAGAACATCGTCCTCGGCAACGAACCGCGCAAGTGGTTCGGCACGACCGTCGACCGGGAGCGTGCGCGCCAGGAGGTCATCGACCTCTCGAACCGATACGGATTCGACGTGAACCCCGACGACGCCATCGAAGACGTGAGCGTCGGCGTTCAACAGCGCGTCGAGATTCTGAAAGCACTCTACCGCGGGGCCGACATCCTCATTCTGGACGAGCCCACCGCGGTCCTCACCCCGCAGGAGGTCGAAGAGCTGTTCCGCGTCTTCGAGGAGCTGACCGCCCAAGGCAAGACGATTATCTTCATCAGCCACAAGCTCGGGGAGGCGATGCACGCCGCCGACGACATCACCGTCCTCCGAGACGGGAAGAACGTCGGCACCGTCAAGGCTGACGAGACCTCCAACGAGGAGCTCGCCGAGCTGATGGTCGGCCGCGAAGTTCTCCTCGAACCGAAGGCTGAACCGCAAGAACCGGGCGACGAGGTGCTCGCGGTGCAGCACCTCTCGGCCGAGGACAACCGCGGTATCCCCGCCGTCTCCGACGTGTCGTTCGACATCCGCGAGGGCGAGGTGTTCGGCATCGCCGGCGTCGACGGCAACGGCCAGTCGCAGTTGGTCGAGGCCATCACCGGCCTGCGGACGCCGACCGGGGGGGCGATTTCCTACAAGGGCCGGGACATCACCGGCGCCTCTCGCCGCTCCCGCATCGCCGACGGGATGGCGTACATCCCCGAGGACCGCCACGAGCGCGGGCTCGTGATGGACTTCGACCTCGTCCAAAACGGCATCCTCGGCAGCCAGCACAGCCCGACGTTCGCCGCCGACGGCCGGATAAACTGGTCCGACGCGCGCGACCACGCCGAGCGAATCATCGACGAATACGACGTTCGACCGCCCCACGCCGACGCCGACGCCGAGTCCTTCTCCGGCGGCAACCAACAGAAGTTCATCGTCGGCCGCGAGTTCGAACGCGAACCGGACCTCGTCGTCGCCACCCACCCGACCCGCGGCGTGGACATCGGCGCGATGGAGTTCATCCACGAGCGGCTCTTGGACCTCCGAGCCGAGGGCAAAGCGGTGCTCCTCGTCTCCTCGAAGCTCGACGAGGTACAGGGCCTCTCGGACCGCCTCGGCGTCATGCACGACGGCGAACTCATGGACATCGTAGACCCACGCAACACCACCGAAGAAGAGATCGGCCTGCTCATGGCCGGCGAACGCCCCGACGCCGACGCGACCGACGCGGAACCGCCGGTGGGTGACGCCAAATGAGCGCGACCGAGAACGCGAAGGCCGTCCTCCGACGGCTGACGGCCGCCTCCGCGACCGAGCGCATCCTCATCAGCTTCGCCGCGCTCGTCATGGCCGTGCTCGTCGGCGCGGTCATCATCCTCGTCTCGGGCCGCATCACGACGTGCCAGACCGCGGCGACGACGCTGTTCGGGACCGGCTTCTGTTACGACCCCGTCGAGGTGTACCTCGTGTTGTTCAACGGGGCGCTCGGCGAGCCGTTCCTCGTGAACAGACCGGGGATTCTCAAACCGCTCAACCCCGACTGGAACCCGCTGAGCTTCGGACTGGCGCTCACGCTCAAGGAGACGACGCTCCTCATCTTCACCGGCCTCTCGGTCGCCGTCTCCTTCCGCGCGGGCCTGTTCAACATCGGGACGCAGGGACAACTCGTCCTCGGCGGCCTCGCGACGGCGCTGTTTTCCTTCTTCGTCGCGCCGCTGCTCCCGTCGGGTCTCGTCGGCGGCCTCATCCTGATTCCGCTCGCCGTCATCGTCGGCGCGCTCGTCGGCGGTCTCTACGGCGCGATTCCGGGCGCGCTCAAGGCGTACGCCGACGCCAACGAGGTCATCACGACCATCATGCTGAACTTCATCGCGGCGCAGATCGCGTTCGTCCTCGTCAGCGAGTTCTACGGCAACCCCGACTCGCAGGTCGTCGAGACGACGCCGCTTCCCGACTGGGCGACGCTCCTCCCGGTGGCGTTCCCGCAGGGCGGCGACTTCTCGATTCTCGCGCTCGCGTTCGGTCTCGCGCTCGTCGTCGCCGTCTGGTTCCTGCTCGAACAGACCTCGTTCGGGTACGACCTCCGGACGAGCGGCGAACAGCCGGAAGCCGCCGAGTACGGCGGCGTCGACGCCAAGCGCACGACCGTCACGAGCATGTTCCTCTCCGGCGCGCTCGGCGGCATGGGCGGCGCCATCTGGGTGCTCATGGTCATGGGCAAGTGGCAGGCCGGCGTCCCCGCGCTCGGATTCGACGGCATCACCGTCTCCATCCTCGCGGGGAACAACCCGTTCGGGGTCGTCCCGGCGGCGCTCCTGTTCGGGACGCTCAAATCCGGCTCGCTCGCGGTTCAGTTCGGGACCGGCGTCCCGAAACAGCTCGTCGGCGTCCTCCGCGGCCTCATCATCCTGTTCGTCGCGATGCCCGAGTTCTTCCGCATGCTCGGTTCCGCGATCGACCTCGAACCGGACCGCGAGACCGTCGCCACGGACGGCGGCTCCCTCGGAGGTGACGACGAATGAGTACGACCACTATCGACCGACTCCGCGACACGGAACTGTCTTACAGAGCGACCCTCGCCGGCGGGGCGCTGAGCGTCTTCCTGCTCATCGCGCTCCTCGGTCTCGCGTTCCCGGGCAGCATCTGGGGCAACTTCCTCGCCATCCTCACGAGTCGGAGCACGCTCTCGTCGGCGCTCCGGCTCTCGGTACCCATCACCTTCGCCGCGCTCGGCGGTATCTTCTCCGAGAAGGCCGGCGTGGTGAACATCGGGCTGGAAGGGCTGCTCATCATCTCGGCGTTCACCGCGGTCATCACGACGGCCGTCGTCGGCCCCGAGATGACCGTCCTCGGTCTCCCGGCCATCTGGATCGGCTTCTTCGCCGGCATCCTCTCGTCGGTGCTGTTCTCGGCGCTGTTCGCCGTGGTCTGCATCCGATTCAAGGCCGACCAGATTATCGCCGGCCTCGCCGTCTGGCTCATCGCGCTCGGTCTCGCGCCGTTCGCGGCGACCGTCTACTACGGCGGCGTCAACACCGACAACCTCGGGACGACCCTCGGGACGTGGACGATTCCCGTCCTCTCGGACATCCCGTTTTTCGGCGCGTTCTTCGACGCCGACCCCGCGGTGTACATGATGCTCGTCGCGGTCCCGGCGTCGTGGTACGTCCTGAACCGCACGGCGTTCGGCCGCCACGTCCGCGCGTCCGGCGAGAACCCGAAGGCGCTCGACACCGTCGGCGTCGACGTGAGCCGCGTCCGCTACGCGGGCGTCCTCCTCTCGGGCTTCCTCGCCGGCATCGGCGGCTCCGCGCTGTCGCTCGGCCTCGGTCAGTTCGTCGGTAACAACCAGACGATGGTCAACGGGAAGGGCTTCATCGCCATCGTGGCGTACCTCTTCGGGAACTACAACCCCATCGGCGCGTTCGGCGCGTCGTTCCTCTTCGCGGGGCTGGAGGCCGCCCAGATTCGCCTCCAGCAGGTACCCGGCTACGCCATCCCCGACTCGCTCATCCAGACGATTCCGTACGTGACCGTCCTCGTCGTCCTCGCGCTCGTCGGCCGCACCCGCATCCCGGAGGCGGCAGGCGAGCACTACGACACCGGTGACGACAACCGCTGAGCGACCCGGAATCCTCGTTTCCCCCGTCTTTTCCGCTCCCCTGTTCTCCGTTTTCGCCCGTTCGAGCGCCGCATCTCGGGCGGGCCGGTCTCCGTCGAACCCCTCCCGAACGGTCGGTGCGGGAGTAAAGAGTTTTCAGCCCGCGATATGGAGGTGATACCATGTCCACAGACGAGAACGACACCGCCGAGGAGTCCTCGGCGAGCCCACGGACCCAGTCCGTGGACGTGGTGGTCGTCGGCGCGGGAACCTCCGGCTGTTACGCCGCCGCCACCATCGCGAACGCGGGCTACGACGTGACCATCGTCGAGCGAAAGTCCGCGGAGGAAGCGGGGCACATCGCCTGCGGGGACGCCCTGAAGGGCGCGGACGCCTTCCCCGAGGCGATTCCGAAGTCGAAAATCGAGCCCGCGTTCACCAACACCGAGGTCGACCACGGCCGCTTCGAGATTCCGCAGGAGGACACCGTCCTCGATATCCCGGTCCCCGGCGAACTCGCCGTCATCGACCGCTGGGAGTACGGCCGCCTCATCATCGAGGGCGCGGACGAGGCCGGTGTCGAACTCCACTACGACACGGTCGTCCAGGACGTGAAACAGGACGACGACGGCACCGTCACCGGCATCGTCGGCAAACACGACGGCGAGGTCGTCGAGTACGACGCCGACATCGTCATCGACGGCGCGGGCTCGCTGTCGCTCCTGCAGGACAAGGTGGACTTCTCCGACGCCACCTTCGACACGAACGTCTCCTACCAGCACTTCTCGTCGGCGTACCGCGAGGTCGTCGAGGTTCCCGAACCCGTCGAGTGGTCCGACGCGCTCGTGTTCAAGCCGGCCGAGGTCGCCGCGGGCTACGTCTGGTACTTCCCGCGGACCGAGACCGAAATCAACGCCGGTCTCGGCTTCCAGATGACGGAGGAGCCGATGAAGCTCGTCGACGACCTGAAGAAGGACCTCCGGGAGCGCCCCGAGTTCGAGGGCGCGGAGGTCATCGACAAGCTCGGTGCCGCGCTCCCGACCCGCCGGCCCTACGACTCGGCGACCGCGCCGGGCTACATGGCCGTCGGCGACGCCGCGGCCCACGTCAACCCGACGACCGGCGGCGGCATCGCCGGCGCGGCCTACGCCGGCAAGTACGCCGGCGAGCAGGCCGCAATCGCGCTCGACGCGGGCGACGTGAGCGAGGAGATGCTCTGGCGCTACAACCAGCGCGTCATGGACCACTTCGGCGGCCGCTACGCCAGCCTCGACGTGTACAACATCCTCTCGACCGCCGTCGACGTGGACGACCTGATGGGCCTCATCGCCTCCATCCCCGGCGAGAAGCTCGCCGAGGCGCTCTACTCCGGAACGACCTCGTTCGGCCCCGTCCTCCTCGCGCAGACCGCGGCGTCGAGCTACGGTCACTGGAGCCAGATTTACGAGTTCTTCAAAATCAAGCGCCTCGCCGACGAACTGCTGGCCCACTACGGCCGCTACCCGACCCGACCGAGCGCCCTCGAGGGCTGGAAGGTCGAGCGGGACCGCATCATGGACGACATCTACGAACTCACGGGCGCGGACCCGAAGTACTGACCTCGGACTCCGCCGCGAACGAGACGTTTCGGAACTCGAACCGGGCACCCCCGTTTTCGCCGTCCGTCGCCGCCACCTCCCAGCCGTGCGCGTCGGCGACGCCGGAGACGATAGCGAGGCCGAGGCCGGTCCCCCGCGAGTCGGTGCTGTAGCCCGACTCGAAGATGCGCTCCCGTTCTTCCGGTGGGATGCCGGGGCCGTCGTCCTCGACGAAGAAGCCGTCTTCCAGCGGACCGACCCGGACGTTGACGCCGGGCGTTCCCCCGTCAGTGGCGTCCGGCACCGGTCGTCTGACCCCCGGATTCGGTGCCTCGTCGGCCGACGGTCGACCACCTGCCGCGCCGCGCTCGACGGCGTCAGACGCGGTCTGGTCGCCTGTCGAACTGCGTTCGACAGCGTCACCGGACACAGTCCGGTTGCCTGTGGAACCGTGTTCCACAGCGTCGTCGGATGAAATCCGACTGCCCGTGGAACCCTGTTCCACAGCGTCGTCGGGACCCTCCCGACGGCCTGTAGAACCGTGTTCCACCGAGTTCCGAAACAGGTTCTCGAAGACGGCGGTGAGCCGTCCCCTGTCGGCGAGGAGTTCCGCGTCGGCCTCGACGGTCAGGCCCGACGCGCCGAGACTGGTGTTCGTCACCGCGTCCGCGGCCACGGTGGCGAGGCTGACGCGCTCGACCTCGCCGACCGACTCGCCGGCTCGGGCGAGCTGTAACACGTCTTGGATGAGCGCCTCCATCCGGTCGTGGGCGTCGGCGACCGTCGAGAGGTGCTCCGTCCCGTGGCCGTCGCGGGCGAGTTCGAGCCGCATCTGGGCGACGTTCAGCGGGTTTCTGAGGTCGTGCGTGATGACCGACGCGAACTGGTCGAGCCGGTCGTTGCGGCGGCGGAGGTCCGTCTCGCGGGCGTCGCGGTGGGTCGACCACCGGACCGCGCCGACCGCGAGCGCGGCGGACCCGACGAGAAGCGCTCCGTCCTCGAAGACGAGCGTGAACGCCTCGGGCTGGACGACGACCTCGTCGACCGCGTCGCTGACGGCGTAGACGGCGACCAGCGCGGTCCCGACGTACAACGGCCGCCAAATCGTCTGCACATCGCGGACGCTCCCGACGACGAACGCGCCGGCGAGCGGAATCGGAACCAAGAGGAGTTCCACGGCGAACCGGAGCCAGTGAACCTCGGGGCTGTCGGGGAAGACGGCGACTTGGACGACCGCGACGCCGACGGCGATGCCGACGACTGCGAGACCCGGACGCAGGTCTGCGTCTTCGGTCGATTCACCTCCGAGGAGCCCCATCGCTGGCGGCTATGCACGGGGGGGACAAATAACCGCTGGCGGTTCGTCGCGGGCGATCCGGTCGAGCGCGAGTCAGCTCCGACGAGCCGAGGTGGCCGTAAATCGCTCAAGCGGCGCTCTCGGCGCGACTCAGCGTTTCTTCGCTCGACTCAGGGGCGGCCGGCGGCGATTCGTTCGACGCTGCCGGCGAGCACGTCCACGGCGATGCGGATGGTTTCCTCGTCCACGTCGAACGTTCGGGTGTGGTGGCCGCCGGGGTGGTCGGTGCCGACGCCGACGTAGGCCGCGAGGCCGCCGCGGTCCTGGACGTACTGCATGAGGTAGGTCGCGTCCTCGCTGCCGCCGAGGTCGTCGCTTTCGAGAATCGAGGTGACGCCCTCGACCCCCTCGCTCACGCCGCCGACGATGGCCGCGAGCGCGTCGTCGCTCCGGGCGCTCGGGGCCTTCCCCTCGACCCCGATTTCGACCTCGCAGTCGTGCATCGCGGCCGCCGACTCGATGACGGTGTGGGCGCGGTCTTCCATGTACTCCATGAGCTCCGTCGTCGCGCCGCGCACCTCGCCTTCGATGAACGCCTCCTCGGCGACGATGTTCGTGGCCGTGCCGCCGCCCATCAGGCCGACGTTGACGCGGGTCGGTCCGTCGGAGTGCCGGGAGATACCGTAGAGGTTCTGCGTGGCCGCCGCGGCCGCGAGGTTCGCGTTCTTTCCCTCCTCGGGCTTCGCGCCCGCGTGGGCCGGCGCGCCGGTGAACTCGGCGCGGAAGTGCGACACCGCGAGGAAACCGCCGACGCCGCAGACGACCTCGCCGGTCGGGTGGTCGAGACCGACGTGAAGCGCGAGCAGGTAGTCAACGTCGTCGAGGTGGCCGCCCTCGGCGACGGCCTTCCCGCCGGCGACCTGTTCTTCGCTCGGCTGGAAGAACACCTTGAACGTCCCCTCGAAGTCGGACTCGACGACGGCGTCGAGGACGCCGATACCGATTGTCGCGTGGGCGTCGTGGCCGCAGGCGTGCATGAAGCCCTCGTTCTCGGAGCGGAAGCCCTCGGCGGCCGGGAGGTGGTCGCCGTCCTCGGATTCGGTGATTGGGAGCGCGTCGATGTCGACGCGGAGCCCGACGGTCGGGCCCTCGCCGCGTTCGACGACCGCGACCGCGCCGGTGTAGCCGCCGACGAGGCGGTCGAGAACGTCCTCGCGCGCGCCGGCCTCGCGGGCCCGCTCGAACCACGCGTCGAGTTCGGCGTCGTCGGGGACGGCCATGCGCTCGTCGGCGTCGAGTATCTCCGGGCCGACGTAGAGCGCGTCGAGGTCGCGCGTCTCCAGTTCGTCGACGAGGCGGGCGGTGGTGTAGAACTCGCGCCACGCGGGTTCGGGGTGGCGGTGCAGGTCGCGGCGAAGCGAGACGAGGTCGTCCATCGTCGCTCGGTGGCTCATGTCCGGACTCTTTTCTCCCGGCGATGATAAACGCTCCCGACGGTTCGTGGCCGAGAAACTCAAGTTTGGAAGAAATAGTTGGAGGAAATTCGTGCCTATTATATATCACAGTCAATCTCTGACAAACGATGCCAGAAGAACCGGACATCGAGCTCAGTTTCCGTGGCGGGCGCCTCGTGAGCGCCCTGCCCATCGCCCTGTTCATCGCGTGGGCGATTTTCCAGAGTGGTATCCTCGGTATCGGCGATACGACCGGCCTCGTCGCGGGGATGCTGACAGGACTCATCGTGGGACTACTGTTCGTCCGGGGAGATTGGAAGGACTACGCGGACGTCGTCTTCGCCGGCATGACCCGCCGGGTCGCCGCGACGGCGGTCGTCGCGTGGCTCTGGGCGGGCATGTTCGCCGAGACCATCCAGGTCGGCGGCTTCGTCGACGGCCTCGTCTGGGCGGCCACGGTCCTGAACGTCGGCCCGGGGCTGTTCCCGGCCGTGACGTTCCTGCTCGCGGCGCTGTTGGCGACCGGTATCGGCACCGGCTACGGCACCGCAATCGCCTTCACGAGTCTCGTCTTCCCGGCGGGGCTCCTCCTCGGTGCGAACCCCGTGTTGCTGTTCGGCGCGATTCTCTCCGGCGCGGTGTTCGGGGACAACCTCGCGCCCGTCAGTGACACCACCATCGTCTCCGCGGTCACGCAGGACGCCGATATCGGTGGCGTCGTCGCCTCGCGGGTGAAGTACGCCGTCGTCGCGGCGACGCTCGCAATCGCGGCGTACCTCGTCGCCGGCTTCGGAATCCCCGGCGTCTGGGGCGGCATGCCGCACGTCGACGTGGCCGGCGAAGTCTCCGCGTCCGTGTCGCCGTGGGGACTCGTCCACCTGCTCGACATCGCCGTGGTCATCGCGCTCGCCGTCCGCGGCCGACACATCATCGAGGCCGTCTCGTGGGGACTGCTCCTCGCGGCGGCGTTCAACGTCGCGCTCGGCGCGGCGAACTTGGTGGACGTTTCGGTCGGGAGCATGCTCCTGTTCAGCGCGCCGCAGAACGGACTCACGCAGGCGGTCGAGGCGCTCCCGCTCCTCGGGGCCGTCGTCGAGACCGTCCCCGCGGGGCAGGTCGGCGTCGGCGGGAGCGTCTACTCCGGCGCGGCCGGCTTCTTCCCGCTCATCGTCCTGACGCTGCTGCTCGTCGCGGGCGCGGAAGTCATGCGCGCCGGCGGCGGCTTCGACGCGATTCAGGAACTCGTCATCGACCGCGTCGCCACGACGGTCCGCCGCGCGGAGACCACGATGGTCGTCGGGACGGCGCTCGTCAACGCGACGGTCACCATCAACACGGCGGCCGAAATCGCCATCGCGCCCTACGTCGCCACGCTCGGCAAGCGCTTCAACATCAACGGCTACCGCCGCGCCAACATCCTCGACGCCAACACCTCGGCGCTGGGGTACATCTTCCCGTGGGGCGGCGGCCTACTCGCGGGCTACGGGGCCATGCAGGGCCTCGTCGGCGGCGAGGCGACGCCGTGGTTCACGGCGGAGATGCTCGTGAACCCCGCGTCGGTCTTCCCCTACGTGTTCCACGGCTGGTTCCTCGTGGCGGTGTTCCTGTTCGCCGCGTGGACCGGCTACGGCCGCGAGTACGTCTCCGACCGTACGAGCGAGGAGGTGAGCCGCGTATGAGCCGCCTCGATAAGCTCTTGGCCGGCTGGACGTTCCGCACCGCGACGCCGACGTTCGAACCCGGCGAGGTCATCACGGCCTACGTCAGCGAGCGCAACGGCGACGGTCTCACCGTCCGCATCGGCGACTCGGTCATCCGGGTCGAAGACGGCCGAGGCGCGGCCGTCGAGGACAAGGTTCGGCTGGAGGTCACGTCGTTCGACGCGACCAATCACGTCGGTACCGGCGAGGTAGTCGAGGTCCTCGGGCCGGACGCCTGAGCGGTCGAAAAACAGACAAAAAAGCGCAGACCCGCGTCTTCTTTCGCGCTCCGTGACCGCCGTCAGCGACGGTGACCGAGCGGTTTCTTCTGTTCGACTTCGATTTCGAGGTGGACGCTGTCGGGGAACTCCTTGAGGCCGACCTCGCGGGCGATCTGGTCCGCGCCGTGGATTTCGAGCCGACGGGTGTACACGGGGTATGACCACGACGAGAACTGGTCGCCGGGCTGGAGCGTCCGATACTGCGGGACGCTCACCTGCTTCGGCTGGTCGGAGTGGGGGCCGCGGCACTCCGCGCCCTTCCGCTCGACGAACTGCTTGAGGTCGTCGACCACTCGGTCGAGGACCGCCTTATCACCGCTTTGAAAGGTGAGTTTTGTGACGAAGGCCATAGCTGGGTACTACTCCTTGTTGCACGCTCCGACGGTAAAAGCGCATCTACACGAACCGGGGACTCCGGGCTTCCGCCACCCGAATCCCGAACGAACGACCGTGCGAACGCGCTACAATCTCCGATACCCTCTTAAAGGGTGGCACGTTTATTTCGGGTAATGGCAGTCGAAGCGGTTAGCGCTGGAGCCATTCTCTTCCGCGACACCCGCGGCCGGAGGGAGTACTTACTCCTGAAGAGCCGTCCCGGGGACTGGGAGTTCCCGAAGGGCGGGGTCGAAGGGGACGAGGAGCTTCAGCAAACGGCAATCAGGGAGGTCAAAGAGGAGGCGGGAATCCAAGATTTCCGTCTCATCGACGGCTTCCGCGAGGACTACAGCTACGTCTTCGAGGCGAACGGTACGACGATTCACAAGACGGTTCACCTCTTCATCGCGCGCTCGTTCGAGGCGTCCGCGGAGCTCTCGACAGAGCACCGCGACCTCCAGTGGCGCGACTACGAGCAGGCCATCAACACCATCACGCAGGACGGCCCCCGCGAGATATTCGAGCGCGCACACGAGTTCCTCGACGAACTCGCCGAGCGGAACGAGGGCGAACACAAGTACCTGAAGTAGCGTCGGTCGGTTCGACCGACGCCCGAGACGCGACGAGAGCGAGCGACAGCGCCGCGAGTCGGCGCGGGGGCAACACCCGCGGCGTCGTCTGCGTCGTCGTCGGGTCGCACCCCGAAGCCACCCGACCGAAACGCCTTCGGCTTCCCGCCGCAACTCCCGGTCGTGAGCGACGCCGCCGACCGCGACCCCGAGTTCGCCTTCGAGCTGCGGGTCTGCCGCTGGGCCGAGCGCGCGTGGCACCCCGACGGCCCGCGCCCCGCGTTCGTCGCCCGACAGCTCGGCACCCGAGAGCGCCGCTGGGACACCGTCGTCGTGGAGGTCGACCCCGAGGCGTTCGCCGCCCGGCGCGCCCTCTCGACCGACGGCTTCGACTCCGACCTCTTGCGCGTCGTCCGCCACGCGCCCGCCGAGTGGGCGTGGTACCGAGACGCCATTCCCGAACCGGATTTCCCGTGGCGACACGTCGTGCCGGCGGTCCACCGCGCCGCGGGGCTCGGACTGGTCGAGAAGCGCCGCGGCTCGCGGAACCGCGTCGAGTACCGCCGGACCGCCCCGTACCCCGACTGGGTCGAGCGCGTCGTCGCCATCGAGAACAAGCCGGACCTCGACGCCAGCGCCGCCCGCGCGCTCGCTGACCAACTCGAACACGACGTGTCGCGGGCGCTCGCCGACGAGGTCTGGGTCGCCACCGAGGTGACGGGCCGGCGGGTCGAACCCGCTCTGTTGGAGGACCTGCCGGTCGAAGTCGGCATCCTCGGCGTCGACGGCGACTCGGCGGAGGTGCTGTGGCATCCGAGTTCGCTCTCGCCCGACCCCGACGACGCCCGGCGGCGACTCGTCCTCGCCGAGCGGGCCTACGACCGCGGCTGGCGGAACTACGTGGACACGATGCGCCCCGACTGCCGGCACTTCGAACTCGACCGGCGCGGGCGGGCGCTCGTCCCGCGGTGCGCCGCGAAAGACTGCTATCAGAGCCAGCGCGAGTGCGCCCACTCGTGTCCGTCGTTCGAGCCGGAGCCCCCGGCGTGGCGGATGAAGGGCTGGCCCATCGAGGGCGGCCCCGGCAAGGGCGTGCGCCGGATTCTGGACGCGCGGCGCGAGCGCGCCAGAGACCGTGCCGAACGCGATAGTGAGAACGCCTAAATTCGCGCCCCTCTGACCGGGCAGTATGGAGCGATTCCAGAACACGAGCCTGCCGGACTGGGACTGGTGGGGAAAGCTCTGGCCGACGCCGGGCGAGACGCTTCGGGAACTCGGACTGTCGACCGGCGACACCGTCGTCGAAATCGGCTGCGGAAACGGCTACTTCGCGCTCCCAGCGGCGCGAATCGTCGCGCCGGCCCCAGTGTACGCGGTTGACCTCGACGACCGACTGCTCGCGGAACTCGAACACCTCGCCGACCAGCAGCGCATCGACAACGTGGCGACGGTTCGCGGCGACGCCCGCGAGCTATCGGCGCACGTGTCCGACCCCGTCGACGTGGCGCTCTTCGCGAACGCGTTCCACGGGGTCGACGACCGCGACGAGTTCCTGACGGAAGTCGAGTCGGTCCTCGCCGACGACGGCCGGTTCGTCGTCGTCAACTGGCGACCGCTCCCCCGGTCGGAGACGACCGTGGCCGGCGAGCCCCGCGGCCCGCCGACCGAGCTACGGCTCGGTCCCGAAGAGACCGCCGCGATAGTCGAGGACGCGACCGGCCTCGCGGTGACGGCGGAAATCGACATCCCGCCGTACCACTACGCGCTGGTGTTCGAGCGGCGAGCGTAGCGACCGTGGAACGGGGGATTAGACGACTTCCACGTCGACCTCGTCGCGCTCGACGGCGAGGCGGAACGTGGGGACGGTTCGGTAGACGACCTCGATGACGCCCTTGCGGCGGAGGCTCTGGAGCGCCCGGCGCACGTCGTCCACGTCGGGGTCGATGTCGAACTCCTCTCGGAGCTTGTTGAGGACGCTGACGACGCTCTCGGAGCGCTCGTCGGGGCCGGCGACGACCTCGAAGACGCGGGCTTCGAGCGAGGGGACGCGGATGACGCTCGGTACGGACTCGGCCTCGTCGTCGCCCTCGACGCCGGGTTCGACGCCGACGAGTTCGGCGGCCTCGGCCGTCGCGCGGATGAGGCTGTTGTCGTCGCGGTAGTAGTAGTCTTTGAGCTCGGACTCGAGGTAGCGGTGGACTTCGCTCCCGCTTTCGAGGTCCCAGCGGTTCTGTAACTCCTTGTTCTTCGTCGGCTGGAGCCGGACGATGTCGGCGAGGCGTTCTTTCGCCTCGTCGGAGAGCGTCATATCGGTGGATTCGACGGAGGGGGTATAACGTTGTTCTGGATTCTTCAGCGCGACCGCGGAACGTTAATTATTATCCCTGTCCCTTGCGTCGGCTCGACCATGAGCTGGGACACCCTCCGACTCGACTGGGACGGCGACGTGGCGACCATCACCATCGACCGCCCCGAGCAGATGAACGCGCTCAACGCGGACACGCTCGACGCGCTCGAAGACGCGCTCGACGAGGCCGAAGACGGCGGCGCGCGGGTGGTCGTCCTCACCGGCGCGGGCGAGAAGGCGTTCATCGCGGGCGCGGACATCGGCTACATGAAGGACATCGGGTCGCCCGCCGCGCAGGCGTACGCCGAGCAGGGTCACCGCATCGCGACGCGCTTGGAGGAGTTCCCCGCGCCGACCATCGCGGCCATCAACGGCTACGCCTTCGGCGGCGGCATGGAGTTCGCGCTGGCGTGCGACCTCCGGGTCGCCTCCGAGCGCGCGCTGCTCGGTCAGACCGAAATCGACCTCGGCATCATGCCCGGGTGGGGCGGGAGCGTCCGCCTGCCGGCGCTCGTCGGCGACGAAGTCGCCCGTCGACTCATCTTCTTCGGCGAGCGCATCGACGCCAGCGACGCCCACGAGTACGGCATCGTCGGCGAGGTCGTGGCCCACGACCAACTCGACTCGCACGTCGAGGACCTCGCCGCGGACCTCGCGTCGAAGCCGCGACACGCCCTCGCGGGCGCGAAAGCCGCCATCAACATGTCCCACGACGCCCCGCGGGACGCCGCGCTCGACTTCGAGGCCCGCGTCTGGAGCGGCCTGTTCGGCACCCACGACCAGCGCGAAGGGATGGACGCCTTCCTCGACAAGCGCGACCCCGACTTCGAGTAGGAAACCGACGGGAAGCCCCGTTTCGACGGCGCAATCGGTCAATTAGCTTCGTCCGTACTCAGTGATACCCGTGCTAGCACGGCTCCTACAACTGCTAAGGCGCTGCATGTATAATGAATAATCGTGCAAGATTCCATCACGCTCGGCCGCGTCGAATCCCTCCTCGAAGACCTCTCGTACCCGGTCTCGCGCCGGGACGCCGCGGCCTCCCTCGACGGTGTGACGGTGCTCATGGCCGACGGGAACGCCGACCTCGGCGAGTTGGTCGGGAACTGCCTCACGGCCGAGTTCGCCGACGCGAAGGACCTGTACTACGAACTGAACAACGCGATGCCGATCGAGGCGCTCGGCGAGCCGGGGCAGTCCGACGGCGACGCCTGAGCCGCCCGTTCGACACCGGCTTTTTTAGCGCTCACCCCGCGAGCGGGGCGCAATCCTGACGCTTAAGTCCCTCAAGCGGTAGGACGTACTATCATGGAGTTTTGCGACGACTGCGGGTCCCTGATGACGCCGCAAGACGGCGTCTGGGTCTGTCCGAACGGCCACGAGAAAGCGCGCGACAGCGAAAAGGAAAAATCGATGGTCACGACCGAGGGCCAAGAGTCCAGCGAGGTCGTCGACATGTCCGACGTGGACAACGCCGACATCGGCCCGACGACGAAGACCATCTGCCCGAAGTGCGGCCACGACGTGGCGCGCTACGAGATGAAGCAGATCCGCTCGGCCGACGAGTCCGAGACGCGTTTCTTCACCTGCGTCGAGTGCGACCACAAGTGGCGCGAAGACGACCACTGAGCGACTCGCCTTTTTCAGCCCTCCGTCCGTAACGCGGGGTATGTCCGACGCGCTCGCCCCGCCGACGCTCCCGCCGCTCGAGGGGTGGGTCCGCGTCGACGACGCGACCGACCGGCCGTTCGAACTCGGTCCCGTCAGCGTCGTCGCCCGAACCGTCGTCTACGAGGACGCCACCATCCGCGAGCGCGTCCCGGCGACCGCCGACGGCCCGTGGCGCTTCCTGTTCGCCAGCCGCCTCGAAATTCGGCCGCACACGCCGCCGTCGAAGGCGCTGACGAAACTGGTCGGCAAGCGCGCGAGCGCCGGTTTCGAATCCCGCCTCGGAGCGCGCGGCTTCTCGGACGTTCGGCGCGTCGAGTCGCGGACGCTTCGGGTTCGAGTCGGTGGCGGCGACGAGACTGGTTCCGCCGGCGACGGCGGGACCGAAGCCGAGGCCGACGTGGTCCGGTACGCCGCGACCGTCGAACTCGCGGGGGTCGAACTCGCGGCCGACGCCTACCTCGCGGTGACGCCGGTCGACGGCGAGTTCCTCCTGACCGGCGGCGCGTACCCCCGCGAGGTCCGCGGCGGCGACGCGGAGACGGCGGCGGCGCTCCGCGAGGTAATCGAGCCGGAGCGGTTCAGAGAAGAGCTGTTTCGCGTGATTCGCCGCGTCGGGTGAGGCGACGCCGACGGACCGAAAGCGGGGCTGGCCCGGCGGCGTCGGCGTCGTTCACTCGTTGCGGGCGAAGACGAGGTAGCCGGTGTGGCCGACGCCGGCGGTCGAGGGGCGCGACCCGCGGTCGTTGAAGTCCATGTGCCGCTGAATCGTCTCGAACGTCTCCACGTCCGACAGGCCCGCCTCTCTTGCGGCTTCGACGGCCGCGCGCGTGCCCTCCACGAACGGGGAGTAGACGGCGACGTAGCCGCCGGTCACGAGGAGGTCCGGCGCGTGTCGGACGACCTCGGGCGCGTTCTCGGTGTCGAGGGTGAGCACGTCGAACGCCGACGCCGCGAGGTCGTCGACCTCGTCTGTGATGTCGCCGGTGCGAACGTCGACGCGCTCTTCCACGCCGGCGAGTCGCATGTTCTCGCGGGCGACGTCGGCGAACTCGGCGTCGCGTTCGAACGTCGTCACGTCGACGCCGAGGCGACCGAGGTACGCCGAGAGGACGCCCGTGCCGGTGCCCGCGTCGAGGACGCGCTCGCCGGCCGCGACGCCGGTGTGGCCGACGATGAGGCCGATGTCGCGCGGCATCATCGGCGCGCCGGTGCGCTCGAAGTGGTTGAAGAGGTCCGGGCCGCGCGGCTCGCGGACGAGGAACTCCTCGCCGATGTGGGTTTCGAGCGTCTGGCCGGCTTCGACGTCCTCGGGGACGGTGAGCATCCCGAGGTCGGTGTGCAGCTCGTCGCCGGGCGCCCGGAGGTACTCCCGGTCGCCGTGGACGAGGAGTATCACTCCAGTCGCGAGATGGCCGCGGCGAGGTCGCCGTCTTCGGCCTCCAGCGCTTCGCGGGCCTCGTCTTCGGGGACGCCGGCGCGCTGGGCCACGATGGCCACGTCGTCTGCCGGGATGGCGTCGGCGGCCTGCGCGGCCTCGTCGTCGCCGTCGTCACCGGCACCGAGTTCGCGCGTCTCGGGCTCGCCGACGATTTGGTAGGTCTCCTGGCCCTGCGCGTCCATGCGCGTGACCTGCGCGTCAGAGAAGACGAGTTCCTCGTCGGCCGTCTTGATGACGACTTCCTCGGCATCGAGCTCCGTCACGTCGATGCCCATCTGCTTCATCATTTGCTGCATTTTGCGTGGGTTCATCCCGCCGCCTCCAAACATACCCGAAGGGTCGGGGTGAGCGCTCAAAAGCGTGGCGAACGTCGGTGCGCGGCGGGGCGAGCCCGGGCCGACGCTCGCTGGCTCACTCGACCCGCGTGCTGACCGCGAGACCGCTCCCGACCGGGAGGACGATGGTCTCGTACCGCGGGTCGGCCCGCACCGCGTCGAGGAACGCCGCGATGCCGCGGGTGTCGGCGTCGGCCCCGTCGAGCGCCTCAGCCTGCCCCTCGCTCCAGTCGGTGAGCGCGCCGAAGTCGACGGGGCCGCGCATCACGTTGTCGGCGACGACGACGCCGCCTTCCGTGACGCGGTCGGCGACGAGGTCGAACGCCTCGGCGTAGCGGTGTTTCTGGTGGTCCAAGAGCACGAGGTCGAACTCGCCGTCGACGCCCTCGAACAGGTCGAGCGCGTCGCCTTCGAGGAAGGTCGTCCGGTCGGCGAGGCCGGCGCGGTCGAGAAAGTCCCGCGCCATGTCGAGTTCGTGGGCGTCGTGTTCCGTCAGGTAGAGCTCGCCGTCGTCCGCCATCCCCTCGGCGAACCACGTCGCGGAGTAGCCGAAGCCGGAGCCGAACTCGAACAGCCGCTCCGCGTCCGCGAGGTGCGCGAGGACGCGGAGGACGCCGCCCGCTTCGGGGCCGATAATCGGGAAACCGTGCTCATCGGCGTACGCGGCCATCTCGGCCTGCACCGCGTCGTGTTCGGGCGCGGTCGCCGCGAGGAACCGCCGCGTCTCGTCGGTCAGGATGTCCATGGCGAAGCAGGGCGCGCGAGCGACATAAAATCGGTCGCAGCGGCCGGATTCGTGGGTTCCGTCGCGGGCGCGTTTGCGCTCCGCCCTCACCGCGTCCGTCGTCTCGGTCTCACGGTCTCGCGTCCGCCCTCGTCGCGTCCGCAGTCGGCGGCAGCACCGCGATTCGCCGACCCGCGTACGCTTAAGTAGGGACAAACCACATCTTCGACCATGTTTGATCCCGACGAGCTCGAAGAGATTCGGGAGGCGAAAGCCGAGTGGGAAGAGGAGACGCTGGGGCCGACCCTCGACCGCTTCGGGGAGCGAAAGGAGGAGTTCACGACGGACACGGGCGGCAACGTCGTCGAGCGGCTCTACACGCCCGACGACGCCGACGTGGACTACGACGAGGACGTGGGCTTCCCGGGCGAAAAGCCCTACACGCGCGGGGTCTATCCGACGATGCACCGCGGGCGGCTCTGGACGATGCGGCAGTACGCCGGCTTCGGGACGGCCGCCGAGACCAACGAGCGGTTCCGCTACCTCATCGACAACGGCTCGTCGGGGCTGTCGCTCGCGTTCGACCTGCCGACGCAGATGGGCTACGACTCCGACGCGATGATGGCCGCCGGCGAGGTCGGGAAGTCGGGCGTCGCCATCGACAGCCTCCACGACATGGAGACGGTGTTCGACGGCATCGACCTCGGGGAGGTCTCCACGTCGATGACCATCAACGCCCCGGCGGCCGTGTTGCTGGCGATGTACGTCGCGCTCGGCGACAAGCAGGGCGTCCCCCGCGAGGAGCTCCGCGGCACCATCCAGAACGACATCATGAAGGAGTACATCGCGCGGAATCTCTACATCTTCCCGCCGGAGCCGTCGATGCGGCTCATCACGGACATCTTCGAGTTCTGCGCGGCGGAGACGCCGAAGTTCAACACCATCTCCATCTCCGGCTACCACATCCGCGAGGCCGGGTCGACCGCCGCCCAGGAGGTCGCGTTCACCCTCGGTAACGGCATCCAGTACGTGCAGGCCGCGGTCGACGCCGGCCTCGACGTGGACGAGTTCGCCCCCCAGTTGTCCTTCTTCTTCAACGCCCACAACAACATCCTCGAAGAGGTGTCGAAGTTCCGTGCCGCCCGGCGGATGTGGGCGAAAATCATGGAAGAGCGCTTCGGCGCGGAGAACCCGAAGTCGATGCAGTTGAAGTTCCACACCCAGACCGGCGGGTCGACGCTCACCGCCCAGCAGGTCGAGAACAACGTCGTCCGGGTCGCCTATCAGGCGCTGGCGGCCGTCCTCGGCGGCACGCAGTCGCTGCACACCAACGGGAAGGACGAGGCGCTGTCGCTGCCGACCGAGAAGTCGGTTCGGACGGCGCTCCGCACCCAGCAGATTCTCGCCCACGAGTCGGGCGCGGCGGACACCATCGACCCGCTGGCGGGGAGCTACTACGTCGAGGCGCTGACCGACGACATCGAAGACGAGGCGTTCGACCTGCTCGACGAGGTCGACGAGCGCGGCGGCATGCTCGACGCCGTGAAGAACCAGTGGGTCCAGCGGGAGATTCAGGACGTGGCCTACGAGCGCCAACGCGAGATTGAGGAGGGCGAGCGCGTCATCGTCGGCGTCAACGAGTATCAGGTGGACGAGGAGCCGACCGTCGAGGTCCAGGAGGTCGCCGAAGAAGACGAGACCAAGCAGGTCGAGTCGCTCGAAGCCCGGAAGGACGACCGCGACGAGGCGGCCGTCGAGGCCGCTCTGGAGGACATCCGCGCCGCCGCGAACGGCGACGAGAACCTCCTCCCGCTCATCGTCACGGCGGTCAAGGCCTACGCGACGGTCGGCGAGATATGCGGCGTCCTCCGCGAGGAGTTCGGCGAGTACGAACCCGGCATGGCCTGAGTCGGCCCCCGAGACTCGGCGGCAACCAATGCCGGCGGTCGCGTTCCGTCTCCCTTCAGTCCGACCGCCCAGCCCGTCTCGCCCCGTGCCAACTAGTCACTCGAATTATACATTCACCCGGCTAACGAGTTTTATTATCACCCCCCGAGTGGAGACAATCGAGGCTTATGATGCCGCTTATCGTATTCTAAACCCGTCACACGCCCGGCCGCCGTCTGTCGGCGCGAGGTTCGCGCCACCAGTCGCTCGACGTTTCGAGCGGCGGCCGTCGCGTTGCGGGGCTCTTCGACCGGAGAGCCCCCGGTATCGCATCCGATTGTCCACCTCACCAGACGAATGTCACGAAGACGCTCCCGAGACAGTCGTACCGTCTCCGACTACCGACCCTCCCATCACCGACCCGCGCCCTCGCTCGCGACGCAGGCCGTCCTGCTCGCGTCGATGGCCGCGGTCGTCGCGGTCGTCACCTTCCCCGTGGCGTCGCTCGCGGTCGCCGTCACCGTCGCCGCCATCGTCGCCGTCGCCCGCGCCGTCGTCACCCGGGCCGACCGCTCGATGCTGACGGTCGACGTGCCCGGCGTCCCCGTCGAGGTCACGGTCGCCCGGACCGCCCGCGACTGAGGACCGGCCGAACGCCGTGAGTCCCACACCGCCCCCGCTCGCGTCCCTCACACACCTCGCACGCTCCACGCCACTCACGACCACCGCACCCCTCACGGCCGTCACACCCCTCTCGACCGTCACGACTCCCGCGTCCCGCTCTTGACGCGCGCTTCCGCGCTCATTTTCGTTCCCGCTCTCGACGCGTTTCCCGCTCTTAGGTCACTCACCGACCCCGGCGAGTCGGGTTCGAAGCACCCGCACGACCGCCACGACGAGCATCGCTTGGAGGTAGCCGAAGACGGCGAGCGCCGGGTAGAACGTCGCCGTCTCGCGGACGCCGAACTCGTTGGCGGCGAGCGTGTCGAAGAAGAAGGCGGCCACCAGCGCGGGGAAGTCGACGAACCAAATCTCCTTCGGCAACACGCCGAAGAAGCCGACCGCCCACGCGGCCGCGAGCACGGCGAAGACGGCGACTGTGGCCCGGTCTGTTGCGAGTCGAGCGAACCCGCGCGCGAGCCGCCGCGGGTCGCGGGCGGCGCGCCGGGACGTCGGCGTCATCGTCGGCTCACGCCACGTCGGCGTTCGACTCGGACGCCGATTCCGCGTCGGCGTCGTCGTCGCCGACGAGTTTGACGGCGGTCCCGTAGGCCAGAATCTCGGCCGCGCCCTGCGTTACCTCGGCGGTCACGTACCGGACGCCGACGACGGCGTCGGCACCCATCGCCTCCGCCTCGGCAACCATCCGGTCTGTCGCCTCGTCTCTCGCCTCGGCCATCAGCCCGGTGTAGGACTTGAGCTCGCCGCCGACGATGTTCCGGAGCCCCTGCGTGATGTCGCGGCCGACGTTCCGAGCGCGAATCGTGTTCCCGCGGACGGCACCCAGCGTCACCTCGATGTCGCGGCCGACGACCGACTCAGTTGTAGTTACTATCATGACATGAGTATCGAACCGTCTGGGTTTATCCGTTGCGCCCGACGAACTGGTGACATGCACTTCGACCACGTCGGAATCGCCACGCCCGACGCCGCCGGGCTGGCCGCGCTGTTCGCGGAGCTGTTCGACGCGCCCGTGGCCCACGAGGAGACGTTCGACGGCATGTCGGTCGTCTTCCTCGAACTCGAAAACGGCTACTTCGAACTGCTCGAACCCCACGAGGAGGGTGCCATCTCGAAGTTCCTCGACAAGCGCGGCGGCGGCATCCACCACGTCGCCATCGAGACCGACGACATCGAGGCCGCGCTCCGGACCGCCGAGGCCGCCGGTGTCGACCGCATCGACGAGGAACCGCGCCCCGGCGCGTGGGGCCACGAGGTCGCCTTCCTCCATCCCAAGTCCACGGGCGGCGTCCTCGTCGAGTTCGTCTCGCACTGAGCGATGACGGGAGATTACCCCGACGACACGGCCGACGACGACGCGCCCGCGGACGGGTCGACCGACGACGACGCAGCCGCCACCGGCAGTTCAGACGGTGGCGATGAGGGCTCCGCCGCTGACGGCTCCGCACCCGGCGGCGAGGGTCGCGGGTTCGCCGGACCGATGCGCGACTGGCTCTCCCACCGGGTCGCCGCGACGCCCGACCGAGAGGCGCTCATCCACGCAGCGACCGGCGACTCGTGGACCTTCCGCGAACTCGACGCGCTCGTCGACGAGACCGCCGGCCAACTCGCCGCGCTCGGCGTCGAGGCCGGCGACCACCTCGGCGTCGTTCTCGACCCCGGCGTGGACTACGTCCGACTCATCCACGCCGCGACGCGGCTCGGGGCGGTGCTCGTCCCGCTCAGCGACCGACTCACCCCCGACGAGGTCGGCCGCAACGTCGAACTCGCGGACGTGACGACGCTCGTCTGCGGCGAGTCCACCGAGTCGACGGCGGTCGAGGCCACGACCGACGTGCCCGTCGTCTCCGTGGACGACCCGCGCTGGGAGGGCGTCATCAACCTCTCGTCTATCGCGCCGAAGCGGGTCGAACCCGCGGGCTGGTCGCTCTCGGAGACGATGCTCCTGCTTTTCACCTCGGGGACGACCGGGACGCCGAAGGCGGTGAAACTCACGATGGGCAATCTGCTCGCCAACGCCGTCGCCGGGGCGTTCCGACTCGGCGTCTCGCCCGACGACCGGTGGCTCGTCACGCTCTCGCTGCACCACATGGGCGGCATCGGCCCGATTCTCCGCGGCCCGCTGTACGGGACGACCGTCGTCCTCCGCGAGGGGTTCGACGCCGGCGGCGCGGCCGACGACATCGGCAAGTACGACGCGACGGGCGTCTCGCTCGTGCCGACGATGCTCAAGCGGATGCTCGACAGCAGGGGCACGCTCTCCGATTCGCTCCGCGTGGTGCTCCTCGGCGGCGCGCCCGCCCCCGACGACCTCGTCGAGCGCTGTCGGAACTACTCGGTGCCGGTCTACCCGACCTACGGCATGACCGAGACGGCCTCGCAGGTCGCCACCGCGACCCCGGACGAGGCGTTCGACGACGTGGGGACCGTCGGGCGACCGCTGTTTTTCACCGACCTCTGGGTCGTCGACGAGGACGGCACCGCCGTCGAACCCGGCACGCCGGGCGAAATTGTCGTCTCCGGACCGACCGTCTCGCCCGGCTACTACCGGAACCCGGAGGCGACCGCCGACGCCTTCACCGACGCCGGCCTCCGGACCGGCGACATCGGCTACCGCGACGACGACGGCCTCCTGTACGTCCTGAACCGGAAGGACGACCGCATCATCACCGGCGGCGAGAACGTCGACCCCGGCGAGGTCGCGGCGGTCCTGCGGGAACACCCGGCGGTGGACGACGCCGTCGTGCTGGGTATCCCCGACTCCGAGTGGGGCGAGCGCGTCGCCGCGCTCGTCGTCCCCGCCGACCCGGAGAACTCCCCGGACGACGAGGACCTCGACGCCTTCTGCCGCGATCGGCTCGCCGGGTTCAAGTGTCCGAGACTGGTCGAGACCGCGGAGGAACTCCCGCGGACCGTCTCGGGGACCATCGACCGCGAGGCGGTCCGCGGGCGACTGGTCGCGGCCAAGCCCGTCGCGGAGGCCGAACCGGAGCGCGCGGCGGCCGAGGAACGCGACGAAGCGCGCGCGACCGAGAGCGGACGCGAAGCCGACGACCCCGAAGCCGAAGCCGACGAGGAGCCGCCCGCGAGCGACGCCGACGGGGCCGCCATCGACGACGCCGAGGCCGACCCGGCGGACGCGGACGCGGAACGTGGCGGAGACGACGGTGGCGAGGCGACAAGAGACGACGACGGTGAGGCGATAGCCGACGAAGACGAACGCGGTGACGTCGAGAGCGCGGAGGGCGACATCGACGACGGCGACGGCGGCGACGACGAACCCGCTCCCGACCGCGACGAGGAGTGAACGCGCCCGCGGGTGAAGCAAAACCCACAGCCCGCGTCTCGCCGGGTTGTGTCCAAACAATCATTACGTTTTACCGCAAGTGGACTGTATGGTAGGTGCTACCAACCAGACGCTTCGGCCGTTCCTGTGGCGCGCGGGCAAGCTCTTTCCGGACCGCGAAATCGTCTCTCGGACCGCCGAAGGGCTGGAACGCTACACGTACTCGGAGTACGAGGGACGCGTGGCACGGCTCGCGGGGGCGCTTTCGGACGCCGGCATCGGGGACGGCGACCGGGTGGCGACGTTCTGCTGGAACCACAACCGACACTTCGAGACGTACTTCGGCGTGCCGTCGATGGGCGCGCAGCTGCACACCATCAACCCGCTTCTCCCCGACCACCACATCCAGTACATCGTCGAGAACGCGGCTGACCGCATCATCTTCGTGGACCCGTCGCTCGCGCCGAAACTCGCCGGCGCGGTCGATGAGGACGCCTTCGCCTCCGTCGAGCAGTTCGTCGTGATGGCCTCCGAGGTGCCGGACGACGTGGGGCTGTCCCCGGTGACGGACTACGAGTCGTTCATCGCCGACTCCCCCGACGAGTACGACTGGCCGGACCTCCCGGAGGACCAACCGGCGGGGATGTGCTACACGTCGGGGACGACCGGCGAACCGAAGGGCGTCGAGTACTCCCAGCAGATGCTGTGGGCGCACACGATGGCGACGCTCCCCAAGTCGGGTCTCGACATCGGCGCGGAGGACGTCATCATGCCGGTCGTGCCGATGTTCCACGTCAACGCGTGGGGCCTGCCGTTTTCGACGACCGCGGCGGGCGCGAAACACGTCTATCCCGGCCCGTCCCCGACGCCCGAGGACCTCGCCAAACTCATCGAGGAGGAGGGCGTGACGATGACCGCGGGCGTGCCCACGGTGTGGCTCGGCCTGCTCGACTACCTCGACGAGCACGACGCGGACATCTCGTCGCTCGAACGCATCATCATCGGCGGGTCGGCCGCGCCCAGGTCGGTCATCCGCCGGTTCGACGAGGAGTACGACGTGGACGTGCTCCACGCGTGGGGGATGACCGAGATGTCGCCGGTCGGCACCGTCGCGCATCTCAAGCCGGGGATGGAGGACCTCCCGGCCGAAGAACAGTACGAAAAGCGCGCCAAGCAGGGCCTGCTCGCGCCGGGACTGGAGATGCGCGTCGTCGACGACGACGGCGACGAGGTCCCGTGGAACGGTGAGGACTTCGGCGAACTCTGGGTGCGCGGCCCGTGGGTGACGACCGAGTACTTCGAGCGCCCCGACGCGAACGAGGAAGACTACGAGGGCAACTGGCTGAAGACCGGCGACGTGGTCACGGTGGACGAAGACGGTTACGTCCAAATCGTCGACCGGGCGAAAGACGTCATCAAGTCCGGCGGGGAGTGGATTTCGTCGGTCGAACTTGAAAACAGCATCATGGCTCACGACGACGTGGCGGAGGCGACCGTCATCGGCGTGCCCCACGAGCGCTGGCAGGAGCGCCCCGTGGCCTTCATCGTCCCGAAGGCGGGCGCGGACGAAGCGGCGCTCAAGGCCGAACTCGTCGCGCTCGTCGAAGACGAGTTCCCGAAGTGGTGGGCCCCCGACGAGGTCGTCTTCATCGAGGAGGTCCCGAAGACCGCGACCGGCAAGTTCGACAAGAAGGTGCTCCGAGACCAGTACGACGACTCCTCGCTCATCGAGGGCAAGACGCCCGACGCGGAGGCCCCGTCGGACGAGTGAGCGCCGGGTCGGTCGTGGGTTCTAACGAAGAACCAGTTTGAAGTTTAGACTGGTTCCATACACTATTTTTACTGTACAATCCTATGTCGGGACATGGAACTTCTCGACGACTCCATCGTGCCCGAACACGCCCGCGAACTCAAGCGGGAGGCCCGCGAGTTCGCCAAAGAGCACATCGAACCGGTCGCGGAGGAATACTACGAGTCCGGCGAGTACCCCCACGAGGTCCTCCAGGCGGGGATGGACGCGGGGCTCGTCGCGCAGGACATCTCCGAGGAGTACGGCGGCAAGGGCTTCGACCTCCAGCAGATTCTGGCAATCTCCGAGGAGTTCTACCGCGCCGACGCCGGCATCGCGCTGACGCTCCAACTCGCCTCGTTCGGCTGCGAGATTATGGAGGACTACGGCAGCGAAGAACAGAAGGAGAAGTGGCTCCGCCCGGTCGCCGAAAACGAGCAGATTTCGGGGCTCGCGGTGTCCGAGCCGCAGACCGGCTCCGACATGGCCGGCATGGAGACGACCGCCGAGAAGACCGACGACGGCTACGTCCTCAACGGCGAGAAGTACTGGGTCGGCAACGCCGTCGAGGCCGACTGGCTGACGGTGTACGCCAAGACCGCCGACACCGACGACCGCTACTCGAACTACTCGATGTTCATCGTGCCGACGGACACGCCCGGCTACGAGGCCGAGCACATCCCCGAGAAGATGGGCATGCGCGCGTCCAAGCAGGGCCACATCGTCTTCGACGACTGCGAGGTTCCCGAGGAGAACCTCATCGGCACCGAGGGCGGCGGCTTCTACATGCTCGCGGACTTCTTCAACCACGGTCGCATCATCGTCGGCGGCCACAGCCTCGGCCTCGCCGCCGCCGCCATCGAGGAGGCGTGGGAGTTCGTCCACGAGCGGCGGGCGTTCGGCCGCAACGTCTCGGAGTTCCAGGCGGTCCAGCACATCCTCGCCGACATGCGCATGGAGTTCGAGGCGGCCCGCGCGCTCAACTGGCGCGCCGCCGAGAAGGTCGAAACCAACGAGGACGCCGGCTTCTGGGCGGCCGCCGCCAAGACGAAGTCGACCGAGACGGCCGTCGACGTGGCCGAACGCGGCATGCAGCTCCACGGCGGTCGGTCGGTCCTCAACGAGTACAAGATTTCGCGGGTCTACCGCGACGTTCGCATCCCGGTTATCTACGAGGGCGCGAACGAGATTCAGCGCAACCTCATCTACCGGCAGGGCGCGCTCTGAGGCGACCCGAGACCGGGGAGAGAACTGACAACTCGTTTTCCGGTTTGGCATCGCTTGACCGGAACGCAGTTACTATCTGAGCGTCGTACCTTGACTCAGCAAATGGTACGCACGAGCGTTATCGGCTGCGGAAACATGGGGAGCGCCCTCCTCACCGGGCTCTGGAAGGCGGGCGGTCACTCGGTCGTCGCCTGCGACCTCGACCCCGACGCCCTCGCCGCGGTCGCCGACTACTGTGAAGCGACGACGGACGACGTGTCGCGCGCCGCCGACGCCGACGTGGTGTTCGTCGCGGTCAAGCCCGACATCGTCGAGGCCGTCCTCTCGGAACTCGACCTGTCTCCCGACCAGACTCTCGTCACTATCGCCGCGGGCGTCCCGACCTCGTTCGTCGAGGCGCGCACCGACGCCCGCGTCGTCCGCATCATGCCGAACCTCGCCGCCGAGACCCGCGACATGGCCGCGGCGGCGACCGGCGACCTGACCGACGAGGTCCGCGAACTCCTCTCGGACGTGGGCGAGTTCGTCGAGGTCGAGGAGTCGCAGATGGACATCGCCACCGCGGTCAACGGCAGCGGCCCGGCCTTCGTCTTCTATCTCATCGAGGCCGTCACGCAGGCCGGCGTCGCGGGCGGGCTCTCCGAGGAAGACGCCGAGATTCTCGCCGCCCAGACGTTCAAGGGCGCGGCCGAGACCGTCGTGCAGGACGACCGCAGCGCCGACGAACTCATCGACGCGGTCTGCTCGCCGAACGGGACGACCATCGAGGGGATGGAGGTCCTCTGGGACAGCGCCGCCGACGAGGCCGTCACCGAGGCGGTCGTCGCCGCCGAGCGCCGGTCGAAGGAGCTCGCGGAGGACTTCGCCGATGAGTGAGGTGAGCGAGACGACGGAGACCTCCGAGGTCGCCGAGCCCGACCCCGACGCGGTCGCCGCCGCCCGCGACGCCGCCGCCGAGGCGAAGCGCGTCATCGTCAAGGCCGGCACGAACTCGCTGACCGACGAGGACTCCAACCTCGACGACGACAAGCTCGACAAGCTCGTCGACGACATCGAATCGCTCCTCTCGCGCGGCAAGGAGGTGCTTCTCGTCTCCTCGGGCGCGGTCGGTGCCGGTATCGGCCGCCTCGACCATCCCACAGCTGACCGCGACACCCTCGAAGCGTCGCAGGCGCTGTCGACGGTCGGCCAGAGCCTCTTGATGCACCGCTACACCGAGAGCTTCGAGCGCTACGACCGGAAGGTCGCCCAGATTCTCATCACCCAGCACGACCTGGAGAACCCCGAACGGTTCACCAACTTCCGGAACACGGTCGAGACGCTGTTGGAGTGGGGCGTCGTGCCCATCATCAACGAGAACGACGCGGTCGCCACCGAGGAGCTCCAAATCGGCGACAACGACATGATTTCGTCGAACATCGCGGTCGGCATCGGCGTCGACCTGCTCGTGACGCTCACCGACGTGGGCGGCGTCTACACCGGGAACCCGAAGGAGGACCCCGACGCCGAGCGCATCGAGGTCGTCGGCGACAACTACAGCGACGTCGAGGACATCGTCACCGCGAGTTCGACCGGCGGCTTCGGCGGCATCCAGACGAAGGTCCGCGGCGCGCGCGACGCCGCCGAGTACGGCATCCCCGCCGTCATCGCGAAGTCGACCGAACCCGACGTGCTGGCGAAGATCGCCGAGCGCGAATCGGTGGGAACAATGTTCCTCCCCCTCGATGGTGAACTCGATGACTGAGCGAGACACGACCGCGCAGGTCGAACAGGCACAGTCGGCGGCGCTGCGCCTCGCCAACGTCGACGCGGCCGACCGCGACGCCGCGCTCGGAGCCATCGCGGACGCCATCCGCGACAACAGCGAGGCGATTCTCGCGGCCAACCGCGAGGACGTCGAGGAGGCCGAGGCGATGCTCGCGGACGGCGAGTACACGCAGGCGCTCGTCGACCGCCTCAAACTCGACGAGGCGAAACTCGACGACATCGCCGGGATGGTCGAGTCCGTCGCCGAGCAGGACGACCCGCTCGGCGAGACGCTGGAAGCGCGCGAACTGGACGCGGACCTCGAACTGTACAAGCTCTCGGTCCCCATCGGCGTCGTCGCGACCATCTTCGAATCGCGGCCCGACGCGCTCGTCCAAATCGCCGCGCTGGCGCTGAAGTCCGGCAACGCCGTCATCCTCAAGGGCGGCAGCGAGGCGAGCGAGTCGAACCGCGTGCTGTACGAGACGATTCTGTCCGCCACCGAAGAGCTCCCCGACGGCTGGGCGACGCTCATCGAGGCCCACGAGGAGGTCGACCGCCTGCTCGAACTCGACGACATGGTCGACCTCGTGATGCCCCGCGGCTCCTCGGAGTTCGTCAGCTACATCCAGGACAACACCCAGATTCCCGTCCTCGGCCACACCGAGGGCATCTGCCACGTCTACGTCGACGAGGCGGCCGACCTCGACATGGCGGCCGACATCGCCCTCGACGCGAAGGTGCAGTACCCCGCGGTCTGCAACGCCGTCGAGACGCTCTTGGTCGACGAGTCCGTCGCCGCCGACTTCCTGCCGACGGTCGTCGCGCGCTACCACGACGAGGGCGTCGTCCTCCGGGGCGACGAGGCGACCCGCGAGCACGTCGCTGTCGACCCCGCGACCGACGACGACTGGGACACCGAGTACGGCGACCTCGAACTCTCCATCAAGGTCGTCTCGGACCTGTACGACGCGGTCGACCACATCAACGCCCACGGCTCGAAACACACGGAGTCCATCGTCACCGGCGACGCCGAGCGCGCCGAGACGTTCATGACCGGCGTCGACGCCGCCAGCGTCTTCCACAACGCCTCGACCCGGTTCGCCGACGGCTACCGCTACGGTCTCGGCGCCGAGGTGGGCATCTCGACGGGCAAGATTCACGCCCGCGGCCCGGTCGGTCTCGAAGGGCTGACGACCTACAAGTACTACCTCGAAGGCGACGGCCAGTTGGTCGCCACCTACGCCGGCGAGGACGCCGTCCCCTTCACCCACGAGGCGCTCGACGCCGAGTGGAACCCCGGCCACCGAAGTCGGCGAGACTGAGCGCGCCGGACGCCCTTCGGTCGTCGCTCCGCGTTTCGAATTCTCGCGGCACATAGAACTATATCCCTGACAGTCGCCTCTCCGGTAGAGTCGTCTCCGCTGCGACTCGGTGACTCCAATGGATTTAGACGAATTCGTCAGCACGCACGCACCGTCCGAAGGCGGCGAATCCTTCGAACTCGAAAACTCGAAACTGCTCGACGTGGCTCTCGACGGGAGCGTCATGGCCAAGGCCGGGTCGATGGTCGGCTACACCGGCGACATCTCCTTCGAGCGGAAGTCCGCCGGCGGCCTGACGGGGATGCTCAAGAAGAAGGCCACGGGCGAGGGCGACGTCATGATGCAGGCGACCGGAACCGGGCACCTCTATCTCGCAGACCAGGCCAAGGAGGTCCAGATTCTCGAACTCGACGCGGGCGAGGAACTGAGCGTCAACGGTAACGACGTGCTCGCGTTCGAGTCGAGCGTGAACTGGGACATCAAGATGCTGACGAGCATCGCCGGGGCGTCCTCCGGCGGCCTGTTCAACGTCTTCCTCGAAGGCCCCGGCCACGTCGCCATCACGACCCACGGCGAGCCCATCGTCCTCCAGACGCCGGCCAAGACCGACCCCAACGCGACCGTCGCGTGGAGCGGAACCGTCTCGCCGTCGTCGAACCGCGACATCAACATCAAGGGCCTGCTCGGCCGCTCGTCGGGCGAGTCCTACCAGCTCGAATTCGCGGGCGAAGGCGGCTTCGTCATCGTCCAGCCGTTCGAGGAAGTCGGCCCCGGCGAGTAGTCGCCCGGCGCGACTCCGACTCCAGTTTTGCGCTCAGCGGCCGTTTTTCGGCCGTTTTCGTCGTTACTCGGACCGAACGGGCCGAGACGGCGCGTATCTCTCGTGCCCGGCGGACATATATTGTCTGCCTGAACTGTTATGCCGGCTCCGTCCTAATCCCGGCGTATGGGTGACATCAGCGTCCATCTGGTCGACCGCGGTCGCGTTCTCACGGATATGGGGTACGTCCTCGACGGGTACACCATGGGGAGCGCGTCGAACCGAAGCCCCGACCACGAAACGGCCGAGTTCGTCGTCTGGAACGCCGTCGTCGACGGCCCCGACCGGACGGTGCTGTGGGACACCGGAGCGAACCCCGAGGCGGGCGACGGCTACTGGCCCGCCCCGCTGTACGAGGCGTTCGAGTACGTCGACGCCGCGGAACACACGCTCGAAGGCGACCTCGATTCGGTCGGCTACGACCTCGGCGACATCGACGCCGTGGTGATGAGCCACCTGCACCTCGACCACGCGGGCGGCCTCGCCGAGTTCGCCGGGACGGACGTGCCGATATACGTCCACGAGGAGGAACTGAAGTTCGCGTACTACTCGGCGAAGACGACTGAGGGCTCCATCGCGTACCTCGCGTCGGACTTCGACCGCGACCTGAACTGGGACGTCGTCCACGGCGGCGAGCACACGCTGTTCGACGGCTTCCGGCTCGTCCACCTGCCGGGTCACACCCCCGGCGTGCTGGGCGCGCACATCGAGACGCCCGACGGCGACGTGCTCGTCGCGGGCGACGAGTGCTACGTCGAGGGCAACTACACGGACGAGGTGCCGCTCGGCCCCGGCCTGCTCTGGAGCGAGCGCGACTGGTTCGAGAGCCTCCAGAAAGTGAAGGAACTCGAACGCCGGACCGGCGGCGACGTGCTGTTCGGCCACGACCTCGAACGGTTCGAGTCGTTCGGCGACGGCTGGAACGTCTGAGACGGGCGACGGCGTGCCCGACGAGGCTCTGATTTTCACGCGTCAACCGCAGAACGGCGGGCGGCCGCGGCACTCATCGCGTCCGAAGAACGTAAGAAGGGAACCGCAGGGATTGGCTGGGTTGGGTGGTGTGGGTTGGGGTGGAGTGGGGGATTGAATGGCCGGTGGAGACGACGGACCGGCCTAAATCATGAGTTGCACGTCGGCGTCGGCCATGTGCTGGAGGGCCGTCGCCGCGCCGACGCCGGTGGTGACGCCGTCGTAGAACTCGGCTTCGTCGTAGCCCATCAGCTCGATGGTCATCTGGCAGGCCTGGAGGTCCACGCCCATGTCGAGGGAGGTCTCGATGAGTTCCTCGACGGTCGCGGTCCCGTTCTCCTGAATCTTCTTTTCCATCATGCTCGTGGCGACGTTGTCCATGAAGGGCAACGCGGCCACGGCGTTCGGCATCGGCATGCTCGGGTTGCCGACCGCGCTGAGCTTCAGGTTCTTCGACTTCTCCTCGTGGAGGATGTCGAGCCCCCAGAACGTGTGGAAGACCACGACGTCCCAGCCGAAGGCGGCCGCCGTGCTGGCGAGGATGAGCGGCGGGTACGCCATGTCGAGAGTGCCTTTGGTCGCGATGATGGTCATCGACTTCTGTCCGTCGTCGTCGGTGGCCTCCCGAAGGTCGGAGACCTCCTCCTGCAGGGCTTGGACCTGCGCGCGGAGGTCTTCGACGGAGGCGGCTCCCGCGTCGACGGGCGCGTCGGCGTCCGAGCTCATTCCTTCTGGATGAGGTGGCGGAAGACCGCGTCGCCGTCTTCCTCGGCCTCTTCCTGGTCGAGCATGGAGACGCCGTCGGTGGAGTCAGCCCAGCCCTTCAGGTCGCTCATGCTGCCGGAGTCGGTCGCGACGACCTGCAGAATCTCGCCGCTTTCGAGGTCGTCGACCGCGCCGCGGGTCTTGACGACGGGCATCGGGCAGGACAGTCCTTTCACGTCGAGGGTTTCGGTGGGTTCGTATGTACTCATTTTTCGAGGTCACCTGTGTTGGGTGTATTCCACAATATAGGGGTGCTTCGTAAAAGTGTGTCGGTTCTTGGGTAGACTACACAATACTTAGGCTCGACAGCGATGCATGCCGAAATCGGCGGTTAAACGGGGCTTAGCGTCATTACACGCTCGCACGAGTGCGAAATCGCACTACATTCTGACGATATATTCTGAGTTAGTATTGCAAGAAATTCAAACTACCATCCGAAAGCTTAAGTCGAACCACCCGATAGTGGGTGATGCATACATGACCGTTCCAGACCTGCCGGAACTCGAAGTCGACGTGCCAGTCATCGAGCCCGAGACGCTGAAAGCCCGCATCGACGAGGGCGAGGCGCTCACCATCCTCGACAATCGCGTGCCGTCGGAACACGAGGATTGGCGCATCGACGGCGAGAACGTCTCCCACGTCAACATCCCCTACTTCGAGTTCCTCGACGAGGAGCTCGACGAGGCGCTGTTCGAGGACCTGCCCGAAGACGAGGAGTTCGTCGTCCTCTGTGCGAAGGGCCACTCCTCGGAGTACGTCGCCGGGCTCCTGATTCAGGAGGGCTACGACGCCGTGGCGCTCGAACGCGGGATGAACGGCTGGGCGAGCATCTACGAGTACACCGAACTGGAGACCGACGGCGACGCGCTCGTCGCGCAGTACCAGCGCCCCTCCAGCGGCTGTCTGGCGTACCTCGTCGTCGACGGCGACGAGGCGGCCGTCGTCGACCCGCTTCGGTACTTCACCGACGAGTACGTCGCCGACGCGAAGGCCCTCGGCGCGGAACTGAAGTACGCCGTCGACACGCACATCCACGCCGACCACATCAGCGGGGTCCGCACGCTGGTCGAAGACCACGGCGTCACGGGCGTCATCCCCGAGGCCGCCGAGGACCGCGGCGTCGACTACGACACGCCCTACGACACAATCGCGGACGGCGAGACGCTCACCGTCGGCGACACCGACATCGAGGCCATCCACACGCCCGGCCACACGACCGGCATGACGACCTACGCGGTCGACAACGTGCTGTTCACGGGCGACGGCCTGTTCATCGAGTCGGTCGCCCGCCCCGACCTCGAAGACGGCGACGAGGGCGCGCCCGACGCGGCCGGAATGCTCTACGACTCGCTGCAGGAGCGCGTCCTCTCGCACGACGACGACGCCATCGTCGCCTCCGCGCACTTCAGCGACGCGGCAATCCCCGCCGCCGACGGCAGTTACACCGCCACGCTCGGGGAACTGAAGGACACGATGGACGCACTTTCGATGCCCAAAGACGAGTTCGTGGAGTTCATCCTCTCGGACATGCCGCCGCGGCCGGCCAACTACGTCGACATCATCGAGACGAACCTCGGCGTGCAGGAGTCGGACGACGACCGCGCCTTCGAGCTCGAACTCGGGCCGAACAACTGCGCGGCCAGCAACGAAGCCCTCACGAACTAAATGTCGGGTCTGACGCCGCTCCTCGTCGAAGGGCTCTTTCCGAACGGTATCGCGCACTACGCGCTCGGCGGTCTCCTCATCGGCCTCGGGACCGCCGTCATCTACCTCGGGACGGGCATCATCGCCGGCGCGAGCACCTTCCTCGAATCGACGCTGTCGTACGCCTCCGACCTCCCGCGGTTCAACAAGGCGAAGTACGTCGCCTCGCGGGACTGGCGGGTCGTGTTCACCCTGAGCATCGTCGCCGGGGCCGCCATCTACACCGTCCTGTTCGGTGACGGCTGGTGGGTCTCCGACGTGCAACCGTGGCGCTTCGCCGTCGGCGGCGTCCTCGTCGGCGTCGGCACCCGAATCGGGAAGGGCTGTACGTCCGGCCACGGGGTCTGCGGCGTCGGCTCGCGCTCGCGGACCTCGCTCGTCAACGTCGCCACGTTCATGCTCGTCGCCATCGGGGTCGCACAGCTCCTGAGCGCGCTGGGGGTGTCGCCGTGAGCGACGACGAACGCGGACTCGGGTTCATGCTGGTCGTCGTCGCGGGCGGCCTGATATTCGGGTTCGGCCTCGCCGTCAGCAACATGGCCCGCCCGGAGGTCGTCCTCGACTTCCTCCAGTTCGACGACCTCGGTCTCGTCTTCGTGATGGGCGGGGCCGCGGTCGTCACCGGCACCGTCTTCGCGCTCGCCGAGGCGTTCGGCGACCGCGCGCCCCTCACCGGGCGCGACTACGGCCGCCGCCTGAAGTCGTTCGACAAGAACGTCGTCGTCGGCGGGGTCGTCTTCGGAGCCGGCTGGGGTATCTCCGGCATCTGTCCCGGCGCCGCCTACGCCAGCCTCGGCGTCGGCAACTACCCCATCCTCATCGCCATCGGCGGGATGTTCGTCGGCGCGTACCTGCAGGGGCTCTGGCGGGCCCGCCGCGCCGAGAGCGCCGTAACCGGCACCTCCGCCGACTGAGCCGCCCACCGAATCAGATTTCGTTCTTTTTGCGCCCTCACCCGCAGAGCGACGGCGACGACGTTCTCGCCTCCCTGTCGGCGAACCGCCGCCGATGGGCCGCGGCTCGCGCGCGCTGTCGAGCAGTCGGTGGTCGTTTCCTCCGCGAGTCGACGTTCGACGCTCGCCGCCGATGTCCGAGAACGTCGTCGTGAGCGGCTCTCGACCGAGTCTATGCGATTGTAACCGGCCGGATACAGTATTGCACAAGAAGCAAACAACTATTTTGTCATAGATAGCGGACAAATATGTTCGTAACGTCTCGTGATACAAAATATAGCTCGATTTAGTGGTATTTCTATGTCCATTCTATAACTTACGAGTATGCAACAGCGATATGGTATTGTACAGTATTCCCAAAAGCGTTATATCCTCACTCCGGTTAGCCAGCGGTGTACAAGATAGTATGATGCGTGCAATACACTCCGGGCACCCCGAGGGGTGCTGGTAAGATGTTCGGAATCGAGACGTTGGGCGGGAACGCACAGGCCGCCGCGCTCGTCGGCGTCGTCCTCGTCGAGGCGATGGTGCTGTACGTCGGGTACGGCGCGCTGACCGCCGCACTCGGACCGACCGTTCGGAAGGCCATCGGTGGTGAGTGAGCGTGTTCGAACTACTCGGCATGTCTGCCGGGATGCTGGCCCTCTTCGTCGCGTTCGGGGTTCTCATCGGCGTCCTGTTCGGCTTCTTCGGCATGGGCGGGTCGTTCCTCGTGACGCCCGCGCTGCTCGTCATGGGCTACCCCTCGCGCGTGGCCGTCGGTTCCGGGCTCGCGTTCGTCTTCGGGACCTCCGTCATCGCGACGCTGAAGCACCGCGACCTCGGACAGGTCGACTACAAACTCGGCATCTCGATGATTATCGGGACCACGGTCGGCCTCGAAGTCGGGAAGGAAATCGTCCTCTACCTCGAAGAGCTCGGACTCGCCGGTAACATCATCAGCGTCACGTACGTGCTGCTTCTCGGCGGTATCGGGCTGTTCGTCACCTACGAGGCGCTGAAGGGCGGCAACGGCGGCGGCGTGAGCCACGACGTGGACGGCGACGCCGACATCGACGCCGACGACATCCCCGAACTGGCCAAGAAGATTCAGAGCTACTCGCTCCCGCCGATGATAACCCTCCGCGGCGGCGTCAAAGTCTCGCTGTGGATGATTCTCCTGGTCGCGTTCGCCACGGGGCTCCTCTCGGGCTTCCTCGGCGTCGGCGGCGGCTTCATCCGCATGCCCGCGCTGTTCTACCTCATCGGCGTTCCGGTGCCCATCGCGGTCGGCACCGACCTGTTCGAAATCATGTTCTCGGGCGGTATCGGCTCGTTCCTCTACGCGCAGTCCGGCGGCGTCGACCTCTCTATCGTCGCGCCGCTCCTCGCCGGGTCGGCGCTCGGCGCGCGCGTCGGCTCCGCCGCGACCTCCATCGTCGACGAGGACGAGATCAAGATTTACTTCGGCCTGATGCTGCTCCTCGGCGCGCTCGCCGTCGCCGTGCGGCAGGCCGGGAACTACCTCGGCATGGGCGTCCTCGACTACGTCAGCCTCGCGCTCATCCTCGGGTCGGCGCTCATGGTCTCCGGCGCGGTGCTCTACAGCGCCGTCAAGTCCATTCGCGCGCCTTCGGCCGCCGGAAGTTCGACCGCCGACTGAGGACGACGGCTCGCACGCGAACCGCACTCGCATCGAACCCGAATCCACGACACCGGGACGCCGTTTCTCCCCCGGTGTTGTGCAAACTATACAAACCCTTTTGAGGGCTGACCACGTAGCCCGAACCGACAATGGCTAGCTCGATGGTCGAATACCTGCAATCGGACATGGAGTGTGAGGGACTCCTCGAGTGTCTCCACGGACTGAAGCAACTCGACCGGCGGTGTTTCGAGGTGCTCGTCGAGACCGACGAACACCTGACCGTCGACGAGGTCGCCGAGGCGGTCGAGCGGGAACGTTCGACCGCGTACCGCTCCATCCAGCGCCTGCTGCAGGCGGGGCTCATCCAGAAGGAACAGGTGAACTACGAACACGGCGGCTACTACCACGTCTACCACCCGACCGACCCCAACGAGGTCGCAGACGACATGCAGCGCATGCTCAACGACTGGTACGCCCAGATGGGCACGCTCATCCAGGAGTTCCGCGACAAGTACGACGAGAAAATCGTCCCCGCGGAGTAGTTTTCTTCGACCGACGAGCGGCCGCCGCCTCTCGATTGGTCCACCTCCCAAATCGATTAGGTTCCGTATTCAACGCCTCTGAGTCCATAGCTACTGCCACGACCACTCTATGTCGAAGAGTAAAAGCAGTCCCCGAAACAACGAGTTCGTCGAAGAGTGCCAGTCGTGTGAGTCCCGGACGCCGCACGACGTCTCCATCGAAATCAAGACCGAGAGCCGGAAACGCGAGAACCGCGAGTTCTCCCGCGAGCCGTACCGTGTCACGCGCTGTACGCGCTGCGGGAACACGCGGTCCCAGCGAATGAACGACGCGTGAGCGATACCCCCGCCGACCGCCGGCCACCCTCGGCAGACCACTCCCGACCCCAACCCCGGCCCCGACCCCGACCCCGACCGACCGCCTCCGCGACACCGACGTAGCCACGGTCCGAGCCATGACACAGCAACCCACACCAGACGCGCCGACTGTCCTCCTCGTCGACGACGAGGCCGCCCTCGCCGATAGCCTCGCGCTGTGGCTCGAACGCCGCTACCGCGTCCGAGTCGCGTACTCCGGGCGCGAGGCCCTCCAGACGTTCGACGAGAGCGTCGACCTCGTCTTCCTCGACCACAACCTCCCCGGTCTCTCCGGCGAGTCCGTCCTCGAAGAACTCTCCCGACGGGTCGACCCGTCGTCGTTCGCGGTCGTCATGCTCAGCGCCGCGCCCGGCGACGAACTCGCCGACCTCCCCGTTGACGCCGTGCTCACGAAGCCGGTCACCAAACGCGACGTCTTCGACGCCGCCGACCGATTCGTCGGCGACGCGCCCGAAGCCAAACTCGACTAATCTCCTTCCAACGGTCCGCGGCCGCCCGCTTCAGTCGTCCGCCGACGCGGGATTCAGCTCGTCGAAATACGTCTCGATGAGCTTCCGCTCCGCCGTCCGGAGGTGTTCGTGGAGCGTCGGCGGCGAGATGCCGAGCGAGTCGGCGACCTCTTCTGCCGTGCTCCCGCGGGGCCACTCGAAGTAGCCGGAGACGAGCGACGTTTCGAGGACCGTCTTCTGCCGGTCTGTCAGTTTGGAGTCGAGCGTCCGCCGGAAGGAGTCGGCCGACTGGACGGACCGCTCCACCTCGCGCTTTGCGACGACCGAGACGCCGGCCGCGGCCGTCGTCACCGCCTCCACGAGCGCGCCGTGGTCGGCGTCGGCCGCGACGTGGAGCGCGAGGGTGCCGCTCCCCTCGGAGAGCGTCAACCGCTCCACGCTCGCGCCGTGGTCGATGGCGGTCGACAGCATCGCCTCGGCGTCGGTGCGGAGTTCGACGACGGACTCCTCGTCGCCGTCGGCGACGACGCGGGCCTGCGAGACGTCGGCGGCGTCGATAGCGGCCGCGACCGCGTCGCACCCCGACGCGCCGGCGACGCTGACGAAACAGGTGAGCTCGTCGCCGGCTCGGGTGACGCCGTCCAGCGAGAGTCGGCAGTCGAGCGTCGCCGAGAGCCCGGCGAGCACGCCGGCGCCGCCGTCGACCTGAAACTCCAGTTCGACGACGCTGTCGCCGTTGAGAAGCTGCTTGCTCTGCGTCGCGTTGATGCCGTTGCCGACGGTCGCGCCGAGGTCAGAAAACAGTCCTGCGGACTCCTCGTCGAAGCCGTCGGTCTCGTCGTAGACGACGAGCGCGCCGTACACCGTCTCGCGGTAGTCGATGGCGACACAGAGCGCCGACACCGCGTCGAGGTCGGCGGCGTCGTCGCCGAAGACCGCCGCGCGGTGCGCCTCGGAGACGTCCTCGAAGGCGAAGCCGTCTTCGACCGTTCCGTCGATATCGAACGCCTCGTCGACGAAGTCGAGGTCGACGCCCGAGGGGTCGAGTCCGTAGCCCGCCGCGGCGGTACACCGGAGCGTGCCGGCGGCGGTGCGTCTGAGAACAAACGCGGCCTCGTGGGCGCTCGCGACCGCGTCGCAGACGGTCCGTTCGATTTCGTCGCGGCTCCGCGCGTCGATTATCGCCCGGTCGATGTCGCGGAGGAGCTCGTTGGTCCGGTTCAGGCGGTCGAGCTGCGCCTCGCGGTTACGAATCGCCGCCTCGTGTTCGGCTCGGACCGCCTCCAGTCGACCGCGGAGGTCCGACAGCGCCTCGGGCTCGCGGAGCTCCTCCACGTCGCGGCTGTCGAGCGCCGCCTCCGTGGATTCGAGCGCGAAGTACTCGCGGACCTCCGACTCGAAGCCCGACCGCACGAGCAGCTCTTCGACCGTCTCTTTGACCTCCGACTCCGAGACGGGCTTGACGAGGTAGGCGTCGAACGGCATGTCGACGATGTCCGTGTCGGGCTCGACCGCGGTCATCATCGCCACGCGGCAGTCGAGGCCGCGCTCGCGAATCTCGTCGAGCACGTCGTCGCCCGTGACGTTCGGCATTCGGCGGTCGAGGAGGACGACGTCGACGGTGTCGTCGAGTCGGTGGAGGGCTTCTTCACCGCCGTAGGCGGTCTCGACGGCGAACCGCTCGCCGTCGAGCCAGTACCGGCAGGTGTCTGCGAGGTCCTCGTCGTCGTCGACCACGAGAACGACCTGCTCGGCGGCCCGCTGTTCGGGGCTCTCGCGCGCCGAGCGTTCGGTGACCATCGTATCGAACACACAGTAACGGCGAACAGTAATATATCTGCCCATCGCAGCAGGTGGAATTTAGGCGGTTCAGTGACCCGATTCGGTCGTCTCCGACGGACGGGGAACTCCCGCGACCGACTGCGAACCGACCCGCGAGACGGCCCCGGGCCGAACTCACGCTCGCGGGAGCGTGACGACGAACGTGGCTCCGCCGCGGTCGTTGTCCTCGATTGCGACCGTCCCGCCGTAGCTCTCAACGATTTCGCGGACCAGAAACAGCCCGAACCCGTTACCCGGATTCGACAGGTCCTCGATGCGCTGGTCGACGATGCGGTGTTTCTCCTCGTCCGAGACGCCCGGGCCGTTGTCGGAGACGCGGAGTTCGACCGCGTCGTCGCCGGCCCCAACCTCGACTTCGACCGCCGGGTTCGGCTTGTCGTTGTGCTGGACGGCGTTTTTCAGCAGGTGCTCGATGACCTCGTCCAGCAGGTCGTCGGCGACGACCGAGACGTCGGGGAGCCGTCCGACTTCGACGCTCGCGGCGTCGGTCTCGCTCCGCAGCGACTCCGCGCCGTGGTCGACCGCCTCGTCGATTCGACGCGGTCGGAACTCGTGGGACTCGCGCTCGACGATGACCTTCATGAACGTCCGCATCGTCCCGACGAGTTCGGTCATCTCGCGGACGCGCCCCTGTATCGTTTCGAGGTGGGTCAGCCCCGCGTCGTCCACGAAGTCCTCGACGATGTCCGCCCGCGCGCCGACCACGTTGAGCCCGTTGAGGAGGTTGTGGCGGATGATGCGGTTCACGAACTCCAGTCGCTCCTGTTCGCGCCGCAACTCCCGCTCTCGCTCCTTGCGAGCGGTGATGTCGTGGCCCTCGAGGACCAGAAGCGACACCTCGCCGTCGTCGTCGCGGACCGGGGTGACGGAGAAGTCGATGACGACCGGCCGGTCGGTGTTCTGTCGCTCGATTTCGACCTCGTAGCGGACGAACTCGCCGTCGGCCGCGCGGTCGAGCGCGGCCCGGAGGTCGGCGATTCGCTCGTCGTCGCCGCGCCACCACGGCGTCTCCCACGCCCGCCGTCCGACGATGTCGTCGCGGTCGCCGTCCACGAGGTCGAGCGCGGCGTCGTTCACCCGGAGGACCGTTCCGTCGGGCTCGACCAGCCCGATGTACTGGAACGTGCTGTTGAACACCGCGTCCAACTGTCGCTCGCGGCGCTTCCGGTCGGTCATGTCGCGGGTCACCTTGGCGAAGCCGATGACCTCACCGGTGTCGTCGGTCAGGGCGGTGATGGTGACAGACGCCCAAAAGCGAGTGCCGTCGGCACGGACGCGCCACCCCTCGTTTTCGGCTCGGCCCTCGGTCCGCGCTCGGTCGAGAAGGCGCTCTGGCAGGCCGTCTTCGGCGTCCTCGTCGGTGTAGAACGTCTCGATGTGTTCGCCGAGTATCTCCTCCGTATCGTAGCCCTTGATGGCCGCCGCGCCGCGGTTCCAGCTCTCGACGCGACCCGAGGCGTCGAGGCGGAACAGCGCGTACTCCTCGATGTCCTCGACGATGCGCGAAAACGCCTGCTCGCGGCGTTCGAGTTCGCGCTCGCGCTCCCGCCGGACGTGGGTGTCGATGCCGTGGGCGACGGCGTGGCCGAGATTCGAAATCGGCTCGGCGAGCTCCGCGGTGAACGCCCGCTCGTGTTCGGCGTACATCGTGAGAACGCCGTAGCGCGCGTCGTCGTAGACGAGCGGCACCGACGCCGCCGAGCGGTAGCCGCGTTCGAGCGCCGGTTCGCGGAACGGCCCGAACGCCGGTTCGTCGGCGATGCTGTGGGTCGCCTGCACCGCGTTCGACCGGACCGCGCGGCCGACCGGGCCGTTTCCCTCGGGGCGCTCCGCCGACACCGACACGTCTATCTCGTCGAGGTAGCCGTCCTCGACGCCGGCCCACTCGGTCGGCTCCACGTCGCCGGTCGCCTCGTCGACGACGCCGACCCACGCGAACCGGAGTTCGTCGGTCTGGACGAGTCGCTCGCAGACCTGCCGTTCGATGTCCGCGCGCCCGCCGGCGTCGACGATGGCCTCGTTCACGTCCGCGACGACCTCGTTGAACGTCGCGAGGATGTCGAGTCGCTGGCGCAGTTCGCGCTCCGTCGCAGACGGGTCGTCGACCGACTGCGGAGCCCCGTCGGTCATCCGTCTCGACCCCCCCTCGAACCGGCGTCCCGTCGTGCGTGCATACCCCGACTCTAACCCCCACTGACTTGTGCGTTTCTCGGTCGGCCCGAGCCGTCCCTAACCACGTAGGGCCGTGAATTAGTACCGACCGCGCCATTCGACTATATGGCCACAGTGACCTGCCCGGGTCACTCGTCGTGCCCGCACGACCCTACGGCGGAATCGACAACCTACCCCCTCTCTCCGCCCTGGGGACGTGTCCCTGCCCAAACCCCAACTCCCTTTCCGCGAAATCGCCCGACGAGCGACGGGTGTTTCGTTCGTGTCCCCGGCGCGTACATTCATTTCTAGCCGAGGCAGATACAAGACCAAAAGCACGCACCACCGCGCCATTTACGCCGGATGAGCACATACGTGCAACCCATGAAGAAAAACGAGCTCATTCACGTGCATTCGCTGCTCGTAGAAATCGCCACAGACTACCTCGACCGCGGGGTGCTCACGAGCGCCGACCTCGAACCGTACCACCGACTTGGAATCGGTCCGATGGCCCTCCGGGACTGCCGGGCCGACCACGAGCACGCCGTCCGGACGCTCACGACCGCGCTCGCGGTCGGTGCCGCCCGCGACCTCGACCGCGACGCGGAGTCGGTGCCCGGCCGACACCTGCTCCGTCCCGACGAGGCGACCGACACCGACCCCGACACCGACCAGCGCGTCACGTCACACTGATATTTTCTTCGCGGACTCCCCCTCGAACAGCGGCGGCACCGGCCGACGGATGGACCTAAGAGCGCCCGGCGAGACGCCTCCGGTATGCGACTCGAAGACTACTGGGGAGTCGGCCCGAAGACCTCGGACCGACTGGAATCGGCTCTCGGCAGGGAGGGGGCGGTCGCCGCTATCGAGTCGGCCGACGTGCGGGCGCTCGTCGACGCCGGCGTCACCCGCGGGCGGGCGGTTCGCATCCTCCGCCGCGCCGACGGACAGGCCGGCATCGACGCGCTGTCGACCCGCGACGCCCGCGACGTGTACGACGACCTCCTGTCGCTCGCGAGCGACCGCGCGCTGACCGAACACGCCGCCGACCGAATCCGCGTGCTGACGCCGCTCCCGACCGTCGGAGACCGGCGCGACCGCCTCGACCGCGTCCTCGCGGCTCGGGAGGCGTGGGCCGACCTCGACGACGACGCCCGCGACGCCGTCGAAGCGACGTTCCGCGAGTACGACGAGGCCGGCGAGACCGAGCGCGCCGCCGTTCGCGCCGCGCTCGAACTCCGGGAGGCCGGACTTCGCGGGGAGCCGTTCGACGCGCTGGAGGAGGCCGACCCGGATTCCCTCCGCGACGCCCTCGGCGCGCTGGGCTACGTCGACAAGGACGGCTCGGTCGCCGCGGGTGCCGACGACCGCCTCGACAGCCTGCGGAGCCGACTCGACACCGCGAACGAACTCCAATCCGGCTCGTTCGACGTGCTCGAAACCATCCAGTCGCGGGGCGTCCGCTCGCTCGACGACTTCCGCGCCGCGTTCGTCCAGTACGTCGCCCAGGAGACCGACCTCTCGCGCGGCGAGGTCGAGGCGGTCGCCGCCGAGGACGCCCGCGACGCGACCGACTTCGTGAGCGCGTCGCTCCGGGCGCTCGTCGAGGACCTCGAAGCCGACGTCACCGCGCGCGAGGAGACCGTCGCCGAGGAGCTACGCGACCGCATCTGGGCCGCCCGCGACGACGTGGACCTCGCGGTCGAGGCCGTCGACGAGGTCGCGCTGTCGCTGTCGCTCGCGCGGTTCGCCGACGAGTACGACCTGACGCGGCCGGACATCGCCGAGACGGGGCTGGCGGTCTGCGGGGCCCGAAACCTCTTCATCGACGACCCACAGCCCGTCTCCTACGCCGTCGGCGACCACGAACTCGCGTGCGCCGCCGGGCCGACGCCGCCGGTCGGCGACCGCGTGTCGGTCCTCACCGGGGCCAACAGCGGCGGGAAGACGACGCTCCTAGAGACGCTCTCGCAGGTCGCCATCCTCGCGTCGATGGGGCTTCCGGTCCCCGCCGAGTCGGCGGTCGTCGGCCGGTTCGACTCGGTCGTGTTCCACCGCCGGCACGCGAGCTTCAACGCGGGCGTGCTCGAATCGACGCTCAAGTCTATCGTGCCGCCGCTGTCGGGCGACGGGCGGACGCTGATGCTCGTCGACGAGTTCGAAGCCATCACCGAGCCGGGCCGCGCGGCCGACCTGCTCAACGGCCTCGTGAACCTCACCGTCGAGCGCGACGCGTTCGGCGTCTACGTCACGCACCTCGCGGACGAACTGAGCCCGCTCCCGCCCGAGGCGCGCATCGACGGCATCTTCGCCGAGGGCCTGACCGACGAGTTGGAACTGCGCGTGGACTACCAGCCGCGGTTCGGGACGGTCGGCAAGTCCACGCCGGAGTTCATCGTCTCGCGGCTGGTGGCGAACGCCCGCGACCGCGCCGAGCGCGCCGGCTTCGAGGCGCTGGCGGCGGCGGTGGGCGAAGAGGCGGTACAAAAGACGCTGTCCGACGCCGAGTTCGTCGGCTGAGCCGACGCGGCGGCGGGGAGAGCTATCGGCGGCGTGCGTTCTCGTCGGCTGCGCGGCGACCGCGGCGGCGACGACTCAGCACATCTCGTCGAGCGAGACGAACGCGTCGGCGTCGGCGGTCAACCACGCCTCCATTCGGTCGCAGCAGCTGTCGCGCCGGGGGTAAACGGTCACTTGGTCGGGGCTCCCTCGATAGGTGACGACGACGCTATGGAGGTAGCAATCCCCGGTGGTATCCGCGCCGGTGCGGTCAGCGGTCCCTGCAACCGAGTCCTGAGAGGCGGGCACTTCTGACATTCGCCGTCACCTATACACACGCGACGGTGATTACATAACCTTCACTAAGTGTGGTAGTGATTGACAATACCCGTTGGTTACAAAACGTTGCACCAAGTGGGAGTACGGAGTGATACATAGCTTCGGTTCCCCTCGCGCGGGTGTGGATTCCACAGTTCCGCGGGAGAATCCGCCCCGCCGGGCGACTTCTGCCGGCGGAGACGGGTTGAAGTGCCCGGGACCGCCATCTGGCTGTCGATGGTCGATCCCACGTCCGATTTGGAAGAGAACGTAGACCCCGAAGACGCCCCGACCTGCGCGACGTGCGGGGAGCCGGTTGCCAACAATCCGACGCACCGCGTCGTCACGTGGGTCGAAGACGACGCCGTGCAGGCGCGGCACTTCTGCGACGACGACTGCCGGGACGCGTGGGACGACGAACGCTGACGCTCTCCTGACGACACGTCTGGCCTTCGGCACGCCGGCCGCGGCGCGGCGCGCCCGCGACTACTCGACCGACGACCAGAACCGGTCGAGGCCGAAGCCGAGCATGTCGGGACTGACCGGCCTGAACTCCTCGCGCTCCTGTTCCGGCAGGTAGTCGCGGACGCCGTTCCACGAGTCGCGGGCGTACCGGGCGTCAACGAAGACGCGGACGCCGACCTCGTCGGTCCCGCGGATGACGCGCCCGATGGCCTGCCGCGCCTTTCTGACCGCGGGCACCGTGAGCGCCGTCTCGAAGCCGTTTCCGAACTCGCGGTCGTAGGCCGTCTTCACCGCGCGGGTCCGCGGCGACGACGTGTTGATGAGCGGGACGCCGCAGACGACGGCGGCCGAGAGCTTGTCGCCGCTGTAGTCGACGCCCTCGGTGAGCGTGCCGCGGAGGCTCGTCACGAGCACCTTCCCGTCGCCGCCGAAGAAGTCGCGCTTGAGCCGCTCCGTGGCCCCGTCGTCCGACGACTCGTCGAGGAGGACGGGCTTGTCGACGCGGGCTTCGAGCGCGCCCGCCATCCACTCGGCCTCGGCGTAGTTCGGCATCCCGACGAGGACGTTGCCCGGCGAGCGCTCGCACACCTCGACGGCGGCGTCGGTGTACGCGAGCCGCGTCTCGTTTTCCTCGCCGGGCGGCCCGCGGTTGCTGTGGGTGAACTTCGGCACGTCGACGGCGAAGCTCGCGCGGTTCGACTCGGGGAAGCCGAGGCCGAACGTCCGCTCGGCGACCGGGCGGCCGTCGTCGGCGAGGGCGTCGAGGCCGGTCACGCGGCGGAACACGTCGATGGGTTCGAGCGTCGCGCTCATCAGGACGCCGCCGCCGAAGTCGCCGAGGCGCTCGGCGATGGCCTCGCCGGGGACGCAGTTGTGGACCGACAGCCGGGCGTTGTACGCGCGACGCCACGACTCCGGCGGCTCCATCTCGTCCCACGTCCGCTCGAGCTCGATTTCGCGGAAGTGCTTTTCGTGGTCCGCGTAGGCCCACGTCGCCAGCGCCCGCCCCGCCGCCGGCGCGGCCCGGCGCTTGTCGTCTTCCTCCACCGAGTCGAGGATGCGGGCGACCGCCGAGCCGGTCGCCTCGGCGCGGACCCACGTCCCCTCGTCGTGGCCGCTCTCCTCGGCCCACTCGGTGAGTTCGTCGACGCCGGGTTCCTCGGGGTCGCGCAGGGGGAGTTCCTCGTCGTCGAGTTCGGTGAGGTCGGCGCGCCAGCCGACGTACTCGCGGTCGAGGTGCGCGGTCACGCGGCGGTCGAGTTCCTCCCGGAGGTCGCGGATGAAGTCCCGGGTCTCCTCCAGTTCGCGGAGCGTCACGTCGGCCTCTTGGAGCTCTCCGCGGACGAGTTCGGCGTCGACGGTGGACTTGCCGGCGTCGTCGAACTTCACGGGCTGGATGACGCGGGTGAACTCGCTTTCGGCGTCGCGGAGCGTCCGGTCGCCGACGCCGACCGAGACGAGGTCGCGGACGCGGGGTTCGAGCATGTGCGCCTCGTCGCAGATGACGAACGTCGAGTCGTCGACGAGCGCGCCGGTGAAGGTGCCGACGGTCGTCGGGTCGAACGCGTGGTAGTAGTTGCCGACGACGACCTCGACGTTGGGCAACAGCGCGCCCATCACCGAGTGGGGACACGACCCCGCGCCCGCGGCCAGCGAGACGAGGTCTTCGGTCGCGATGAGGCCCTTATCGTCGAACTCGAAGGGAACGGCCTCGATTGGGTCGCCGTCTTCGGGGAGGTCAGCGAGGAAGTTCGCGTAGAACGGGCAGTACTCCACGTCCTCGTAGTCCGGCATCGACTTGGGGTACGGCGTCGGGTCGCCGGCGGTTTCGAGGTAGTTCGGGCCCGCGGTGGTCGAACCGGTGTCGAGGAGGCCGGTCTGTTGCTCGCGGGCGTCTTTCGCGAGCGCCTCGGCGCTGGTCCGGCCGCCGTCGCCGACGAGCCCGCGGGTCCGGTCGCGGAGGCCCTCACAGCGGTCGTAGACGGTCGCGTCGTCGATGCCGCCGCAGCCCTCGCGGCTGTAGGGACACACGTCGGACTTGCCGACGAGCGTGAGTCCCGAGACGGGTTTCCAGTCGCTCGGGAGGTTCTCGTTGATGGTTCGGAGGTCGGCTTCGAACTGCCGGAGCTGTTGTTTGACGCTCGTGAGGACGAAGACGCGCTCGTAGTCGGAGTCCGGGTCGCGGACGAGGTCGATGCCGGCGGTGAGCGCGAGCATCGTCTTGCCGGTCCCGCACGCGCCCTCCACGACGGCGAACCCGTCGTCTCGGGCGGTCTGTATCGCGGTCTCGATTCCGTCGGCCTGCTCCGGGTACGCCTCCGGGTGGCCGAACACCTCCTGCCAGGTCACGCTCTGTGGTCCAGTTGCGACGGCCATAGGGGTGTCGGTGACTGGCCGCGGACTCGCACTTGAACGTTCGCGCGAGGGATGGCGGCCGGGCCGGCGACGCTATTCGAGGAAGGCGGCGATCGCCTCGGCGAACGCCTCGCGGTCCCCGCCGTCGCCGCCGACGCAGACGACGAACGGCGCGGCGGCGGCGTACACCTTCATCTCGCGCCCCTTCTCGGAGTAGCGGGTGCCGGCGACGCGGACGAGGTCGGCCTCGATGAGGTTCCCGAGGTGGTGGCGGGCGTTCTGGACGGAGGTCTCGACCCGCTTCGAGAGTTCGGTCGCCGTCGCCGGCGAGTCCTGCAGACACGACAGCAGGTCGCGGGCGGTGTCACAAGAGAGGCAGCCGAGGAGTTGCTCCGTCTCGTCGTCGTCGAGCCAGTGGACGCGCGGGGCGGTCTCGACGCTCGAATCGACGGTCCCGTCGGACGGGAGCAACCCTGACATACAATCGACATTTCGGTGGGGGAAGTAAACCGTTTCGGGAGGTCAGGCGCTCGACGGGTCGGTCCGGTCGACTCCCGGCAGTCGGTTCACCGCGTAGAGAACCGCGAGCGCGGCGACGAACACCGCGAGTCCTCCGGCGAGCGTTCTGAAGACCGCCTCGAAGGCGTAGTTTGCCTCGGTCAGGAAGCCGACCGCGCCGCTCCCGTTGGCCTCCAAGAGGAGCGCCGCGCCGCTGAACACGGCGTAGGCGCTCCCGCGGGCGTCGCTCGGCAGCGACGAGAGCATGAACGTGTCCAGCGCGGGAAACAGGCTGTGGATGACGTAGCCGAGCACCGCGACGACGACCGCGACGGCGACGAAGCCCTGCGCGTAGGTCAGGGCGACGAGTGCGCCGATGAAGGCGACGAGCAGGCCGAAGATGTAGGGGACGTGCGGGAGTTTGTCGGCGAGTCGGCCCGACAGCGAGAACGCGGGGACGCCGGCGGCGAAGACGATGGTGAGCATCGTGCTCGCCGTGGCGGCGTCGAACGCCTTCGCCTGCGTCATGTACGACACGAGGAAGTTGAACAGGCCCTGCCAGACGAACCCCGCGGGCGCGATGAGGAGGATGCCCGTGAGGATGAGCTTCCAGTGGCCGAGCGCGGCCGAGAAGTCGCGGTCAGCGCCCGTGCCGGCCCCCGCGCTCCCGTCGCGGGAGACGGCGTAGAGGAGGAGCGTCACGAGCGCGGCGGCGGCGGCCAGGACCCAGAACGTCTCGCGCCACGTGTACGACGCGAGGATGATGACGACGACGGGCGCGGCGACGACGGCGGCGACCTGGCTGGCCGCGCCGTGGATGCCGACCATGCGGCCGACGCGCTCGGGGAACAGTTCGCCGACGAGCGGGGTCGCGGAGACGAAGTACGCGCCCGAGGCGAGGCCGAGGCCGAACGCGCCGATTTGGAGGGTCAGCACCGACGTCGCGCTCGCGGTGAACGCCGCGGCGACGACGAGCAGCGTGCCCGACCCGAGGACGACCTTCGACCGCGAGACGCGCGTGAGCAGGTAGCCGACGGGGATTCGCGGGATGGCGGTCCCGAGCCAGACGAGGCTCGTCACGACGCCGATGGTCGCCGGGCCGACGGAGAACTGCGTCTGGAGCGTCTCGACGAGCGGCGGGAACGCGACGCGGCCGAAGTTGACGAGGAAGACGAGACCGCAGAGAGTTCCGAAGAGGCGGCGAGTCACTACCCCGGATTCAGTCGCCGCCGTGTCAAGCGTTGCGAATCCGACCCGCGACCACATGTGTTAACGCGGCCCCGGGCCAACGGGGGCGTATGATTACGAGTCGACGCATGGCCGCGGTCGACCTGAACGCCGAGGCGCTCGGCGTGCCGCGGAAACAGCTCATGGAGTCGAGCGGGAACGCCGTCGCGCGGGCCTGCCGCGACCTCGCGGACCCCGGCGCGTCGGTCGCAATCGTCGCCGGACGCGGCAACAACGGGGGCGACGCGCTCGTCGCCGCGCGGTTCCTGAAGGCGTACGACGTGACCGTTCACCTGCTCGGCCGCCCGGAGACGATTTCGACCGACATCGCCCGCGAGAACTGGGACGCCCTCGTCGCGGGCGAGGCCGACCGGCGGACCGTCGCCGACTCGGCCGCCTTCGACCTCGGCGACCCCGACCTCGTCGTGGACGCGATGCTCGGAACCGGCGTCGCCGGCGCGCTCCGCGAACCCGAGGCGACGGCCGCCCGCGCCATCAACGAATCGGCTGCGACCGTCCTCGCGGTCGACGTTCCCTCCGGCGTCGACGCCGACACGGGCGAGGCGGCGGGTCTCGCGGTCGACGCCGACCGCGTCGTCACCTTCCACGACGACAAGCCCGGTCTCGGAAACCTCGACTGCGAGGTCGTCGTCGCCGACATCGGCATTCCCGAGGCGGCCGAACTGTTCACCGGCCCCGGCGACCTCCTCGCGCTCGACCGCGACGCACAGAGCCACAAGGGCGACCACGGCGACGTGCTCGTCGTGGGCGGCGGCCCGTACACCGGCGCGCCCGCGCTCGCCGCGCAGTCGGCCCTCAGAGCCGGCGCGGACCTCGCCCGCGTCGCCTGTCCCGAAGCCGTCGCCCGCGAGGTGCAGGGCTACTCCGAGAACCTCATCGTCCGCGGCTTCTCGGGCGACCGACTCGCGCCCGAACACGTCCCCGACCTCCTCGATTTCGCCGCCGACCGCGACGTCGTCGTCTTCGGCCCCGGTCTCGGTGACGCCGACGAGTCGCTCGACGCGGTCCGCGAGTTCCTCGCCGCCTACGACGGGACCGCCGTCGTCGACGCCGACGCCCTGCAGGTCGTCCCCGAGGTGGAGACCGAGGCGACCCTGATTTGCACGCCCCATCAGGGCGAGTTGCGGAAGATGGGCGGCGAGACCGACGCCGACTGGGAGACGCGGCGCGACCTCGTCCGCGAGTTCGCCGCCGACCTCGGCCACGCGCTCCTCGTGAAAGGCGCGTACGACGTGGTCTCCGACGGCGACGGGGTCCGCGTCAACCGGACCGGGAACCCCGGCATGACCGTCGGCGGGACCGGCGACGTGCTCGCGGGCGCGACCGGCGCGCTCGCGGCCGTCTTGCCCCCGCTCGACGCGGCCGCCGTCGCGGCCTACGCGAACGGCCGCGCGGGCGACCTCGCCGCCGAGGAGTTCGGCGGCGGCCTCGTCGCGACCGACCTGCTCGAACGACTGCCTGCGGGCCTCCGAGGTGACGCGGAATGAGCGACGACCGCGCCGGTTCGGAGTCGAACGACTCGGACGACCGCGACCTGACCCACGTCGACGAGGAGGGCAACGTTCAGATGGTCGACGTGGGGGCGAAGCCGGACACCCGCCGCCGCGCGGTCGCACGCGGGACCATCCACCTCAGCGCCGACACCGTTCGGGCCATCCGCGACGACGAAATCGGGAAGGGCGACGTGTTGGCGACGGCCCGAATCGGCGCGATTCAGGCCGTCAAACACACGTGGGAGACGATTCCGATGTGCCACCAGATACCCATCACGAACGTCGACACCGAGTTCGAGGTGGCCGACGAGTCGGTCGCGCTCTCCGTGACGGTCGGCACGACCGGCAAGACGGGCTGTGAGATGGAGGCGTTAGAGGGCGTGACGACCGGCCTCAACGTCGTCTGGGACATGGTGAAAGCCGCGGAGAAAGACGACGACGGCCAGTATCCGGGGACGCGAATCTCGGACGTCGAAGTCGTCACGAAGGAAAAAGAGACGCTCGACTGAGTCGGGTCGGCGGTCCGACTTCCGCCGTCCGCGCCGAGGCGGGCGGCTCCGACGGTCCGACTCAGGCCGAGTCGGCCGGCGCGGAGAGGTCGGCGGCCTTCGCCCGCGCCTTCTCGACGATTGCGGGGCGCGCCTCGAACTCGACGTGGACCTGTTCGCCCTCGTACTCCTCGGCCTCGACGTGGGCGTGGTCGTAGAGCCACGAGACGAGGCTCATCGTGTCGTCGGCCATCGGCAACAGGAGGCGCTCGCGCTTCCACGCGGGCAGTTCGCCCTCGACGCGGTCGGCCAGTTCCTCGACGTTCTCGCCGGTCAGCCCCGAGACGGCGACGGGGTTGGGCGCGAGCGCCGACAGCGCCGCGCGCTTTTCTTCGAGTTCCTCGGCCTCGACCTTGTCCACCTTGTTGAACACGGTCACGATGGGAGCTTCGTTTCGCTCGTAGAGCGTGTCGTGGCTCGTCACCAGCTTCTCGCGCATCTCCTCGATGGGCTCGGAGGCGTCCACGACGAGCAACACGAGGTCGGCCCGGTAGACCGAATCGAGCGTGGACTTGAACGACTCGACGAGCCAGTGGGGGAGGTCCGAGACGAATCCGACGGTGTCGGTGAGAAGCACGTCTCGCTTGCCCGTCTCGGCGCGGCGCGTGGTCGTCCCGAGCGTCGTGAACAGCTTGTCTTGGGACTCCGCGGTCGGGTCGAGGTCCGGGTGGAGGTCGTCGTTCTGGCCGACTTCGAGGTCGGCGGCGAGCCGCTGCATCAGCGTCGACTTCCCGGCGTTCGTGTAGCCCGCGAGGGCCACGAGGTCGAAGCCGGACTCGCGGCGCTGTTCGCGTCGGGTCTCCTCTTTGTCCGCGATGGCGTCCAGTTCGTTCTTGATGCGCGAAATCTGGGCCTTGATGTCCTGCTCGCGGCTCTCGTCGTACTCGCCGAGCCCCATGAACCCGGGGCGCTCGTCGCGCTTCGCCAGCGACGCCTTCGCCTCGGCGCGGGGCAGTTCGTAGCGTAGCTCGGCGAGTTCGACCTGTAGCTGCGCCTTGCGAGTGTTCGCCCGCTGGCCGAAGATTTCGAGGATGAGCGTGAAGCGGTCGATGACCTCCACGTCGTCCGGGAGCTTCTGGGCGATGTTGTACGTCTGGTAGGGGCCCAGTCGGTTGTCGAAGACGACGGCGGCGGCGTCCTCGCGCACGACGAGCGACGCTAACTCGCCGACCTTCCCTTCGCCGAAGTGGAACGCGGCGTCCTCCTCGCGGGTCTGGGTGAGTTCGCCGACCACCTCGTAGCCCGCCGCGCGGGCGAGGTCGGAAATCTCCGTGAGGTCGGCGTCGCCGCGGTCGACGCGCTTCGCGACGACGACGCGACTCATCGCCGCACCTCGATTGTGGGGTACGTAGCCTGCACTGTGTCAGTCGGTACTAGCCGCCGGAGGCACTTAAGCCCCGCTCGGCCGGGGTCACGCGTCGAGATGGCGTCCCGTCACCTCCCGTTCCATGGCCGCGTTTGGACGCCGGGACTCTTGTAGGTTGCCCGGATGCGACCTGACAGTTCGGTGATGGCGACAGTCTCCCCACAAATCACTTATACCAACGGGCGGGATGTTCGCCGTATGGACCCCTTGCAACTGAGCATCGACCCGCAGCAGCTCGGCATCGAGTTCGGGAGCGGGGCCGTCATCGGCGGCATCATCGGCTTCGCGGCCAAGAAAATCGCGAAGCTCATCGCCGTCATCGTCGGCCTCGAACTCGCCGTGTTCAAGTTCCTCGAATCGCGGGGCATCATCACCGTCGACTGGGAGCGCCTCACCGGCGGCCTCGTGAGCGCCACGCAGGACGCCGCGAGCGGCGCGCCGCCGGACTGGATTTCGACGATTCTGTCGACGCTCTCTATCTCCGCCGGCTTCTCCGGCGGCTTCCTCGTCGGCTTCAAGAAGGGGTAGTTCGCGTTCGAGACTCGCCGACGCGCCTCAGAGTTCGTCTTCGTCCTTGACGATGCGCGTCTCGGCCGTGCCGCTCGTGATGTTGTTCACCTTGTCGTAGAAGTCGTTTTGCATCCCCGCGGGGAACGTGATGACGCCGACCCACGAGCCGTCGTTCTGCCACTCCTCGCGTTCGAGGTCGCCGTAGCTCCGAATCTGCGCCTGTCCGCTGCCGGCGTACTCGGCCGGGAGTTGGACGGCGACGGTGACTTCGGCGAACTTGATCGGCAACACGGGTCGGAGCGCGTCGAGCGCGTCGTCGACCTGCGACTCGACCGGCTCCATCGGGTCGATTTTGAACCCGGCCTCTTCGAGCGCGCGCTCGATTCGCTCCGGCGGGTGCGGCGAGTCGTTCATCTGCGGGTTGACCGCGTTGCGGGCGATGCGGTTGATGAGCGACTTGCGCTTCTGTTCTTGCATCTCGCGGCGCTGTTCGGCCGTGATCTGAATCTCCCCTTTCTTGACGACCTCGGGGATTATCTGGAGCGGGTCGGTCGTTCCGAACACCTTCTCGAGGTCGTTCTCGGCGGGGCGGTCGCCGCGGGAGGCGTCCTCGAACACGTCTTCGGCGGCGATGACCTCTTCGAGGTCGCCGTCGAACTCACCGCGCTTTATCGAGAGCGCCGCGTCGGGGTCGATGAGCACCTCGAACCGCGCGCCGTGAGATTCCAGGCGGGCCGTGACTGCCTCGTCGAGTGAAATCATAGGTTCCGATACTCTCTCCGTGGTAAAAAGCCCTCGCCGACCGACTCCCCCGACAGCGTCTCGCGAAATTCGCCGCGACCTCGTTCGGAGCAATCGTTATGCTCGCCCGCACCCCACGTCTCGGTATGAGTTCGCAGGCGTCGGAGAAGTCCCTCGAAGAACGGCTCGACCTGTTCATGCGGCGGAACTTCCCCCAAATCGAGATGCACGGCGGCGACGCGGGTATCGAAGCCATCGACGAGGAGACCGGAGAAGTGTGGATTTCCCTCACCGGCGCGTGTTCCGGCTGCGGCATCTCGCCGATGACGATTCAGGCGCTGAAGGCGCGCATGGTCGCCGAGTTCGAGGAGATAGACGCGGTCCACGCCTCGACCGGCGGCTTCTACGACGACGAACCGGGCGCGGGGTTCGAACCCGACGTGTCCGACGCGCCCTTCTGAGCCGTCTTCTGACATCGCTTTTCGACCGAACCGTCCCGACGAGCGACGCCGGCGACACTGCCCCGAGCGCGCGCCGCGCCGTCGCTCGCCGTGGGAGACAACTGGGGAACCGAGTCGAGTCGAGCGGACGCCGAGTTACGCGGCGGCTTCGATGATGTCGACGAGGTCCTCTTTGCTCTGGACGCCGATGACCTCTTTGACCTGCTCGCCGCCGGCGTAGAACTGCAGGGTCGGGACGCTGCGAATCCCCTGCTCGCGGGCCAGCTCTTGGAGTTCGTCGATATCGACCTTGGCGACGACGGCGTCGGTCTCCTCGGCGATTTCCTCCACGGTGGGTTCGAGCATCTTACACGGGCCGCACCACTCGGCGTGGTAGTCCACGAGGACGACCGCGTTGTCGGCGATGAGTTCGTCGAGGTGGTCCGAACTCTCGACGTGGACGGGTGCATCGGTTGTCTTCGGAGTGCTCATACCACCACGTATCGGCGCGACACTCTTACCCATTGCGCCTGTTTGCGTGACGGTGCACGACCCCGAAACTCCGTGTTCGCGGCGAAACCGGCCGGATTCGGGGAGCGAGGCTCAGCAGTCGTAGGTCAGGAGCACGCCGTCGTCGACGCGCTCCACGCCGCGGAGCGATAGCCTGGGGAAGTCGGCGACGAAGCCCTCGCCGTCGGCGAGGGTCGGCGCGTCTCGGCCGCCGATGACCATCGAACCGACGTAGAGGGTGAGTTCGTCGACGAGGCCGGCCTCGAACAGCGAGAAGATGAGCTCGCCGCCCCCCTCGACCATGAGCCGCTCGACGCCGCGCGATTCGAGCGCGTCGAAGGCGTCGGGGAGTGACACTCGCTCCGCGCCCGCGACGACGAGTTCGGCCCCGGCCGATTCGAGCGCCTCGCGGCGAGCGTCGGGCGCGGCCTCGGAGACGAGCACGTAGGCCGTCGCCGCGTCGTCCAGAATCCGGGCGTCGGTCGGAGTTCGGGCGCGCGAGTCGGCGACGACGCGCGCGGGGTGGGGCGGGTCGCCGCGGTCCTCGCGGGCGGCGACGAGGTCGGGGTCGTCGAGCGCGAGGTGCGGGTCGTCGGCGAGGACGGTCCCGACGCCGACGGCGACGGCGTCGGCCGCCGCGCGAATCTCGTCCACGCGGTCGAAGTCGTCGTCGCCGCTTATCTTCACCTGCTCGCGGCGGCGAGACGAGAGCTTGCCGTCGAGGCTGGCGGCGGCGTTGACGTGGACGTGCATACTCGCGGGTCGTCGCCGCGTCGAAAACGCCTTTCGGTGGGGTGCCGTCGCAGTATTGCCGGACAGGAATTAAATAGGCCTCTGTGGTACATTGTGTCATCTATGACTGCCAAGGTCCTGATGCTGGGGTGGGGGTTTCCGCCGAACGTCAGCGGCGGACTCGACACGCACGTCGGCGAGATGTTCGAGCGACTCGACGACCGCGAGGACGTGGACATCGAACTCGTGCTTCCCGCCGAGTACGCGCCGGACCGCGAGGGAATCGTCGGGGTCCCGACCGGCGAAGGAGACATCATCACCCGAATCGGACGGCTGGGGTCGACGTTCGCCGAGCGCGCCGCCGACGCCGACATCGTCCACACCCACGACTGGTTCGGCTACGGGCCGGGGTCGCGCGCGAAATCGAACAACGAGGACGTGGAGTGGGTGACCACGTTCCACTCGCTTTCGTCCGACCGCAACATCGACCCGCCGCAGCGGGAAGTCGAGACCGAGCGCCGAATCGCCGAGCGCTGTGACCACCTGCTCGCGGTGAGCGAACTCCTCGCCGACAAGGTCAAACGGGAGTACGGCGGCGACTGCCACGTCATCTACAACGGCTTTTCGGAGTGCGAGACGACGGGGCGCGACCTCAAGGAGGAACTCGGCATCGGCGGGAAGATGCTGTTTTTCGTCGGCCGGCACACCGACCAGAAGGGCATCTCGCACCTCGTCTACGCGATGGAGAAACTCGCCCGCGACGACGTGACGCTCGTCATGGGCGGGTCGGGTCACCTCACCGCCCAACTCAAGCGCTTCGCCGAACTGCTCGGCGTCGAAGACCGCATCAAGTGGGCCGGCTACGTCCCCGAGGAGGCCCTCGGCGACTACTACGCCTCGGCGGACCTGTTCGTCTCGCCGTCGCTGTCCGAGCCGTTCGGCATCACCATCGTCGAGGCGCTCTCGACCGGCACGCGCGTCGTCGCCACCGAGAGCGGCGCGGCGGAGGTCCTCCCCGAGGACTGCGTCATCGAGGTCGAACCCGACTCGCGCTCTATCGCCGACGGCATCGAGTACGGCCTCTCGCTGGAGGGGAAGCCGGAGTACGAACCGTACACGTGGGACCGGGTCGTCGACGAGACGGTGGAGTACTACCACAGCATCCTCGACGGGGACACCGACGTCTCGGCCGGGGCGGAAAACGAAGTCGAAGCCAGCGACGCGGACGCCGACGAGGCGGACGCGAACTGAGCGGGCGACCCCCGTTCAGCGGAGGAGTCGCACGTCGGTCACCGGCTCGGGGTGGCGAATCCGGTAGCCACCGCGGGTCGGCACCATCCCTTCTCGCGGCATCGTGCCGCGGGCGGACTGATACGGCGAGTCGTCGGTCTGGACCGACTGGTACGGCGAGTCGTACGCCGACTGGTAGGGGCTGTCCGACGACTGGTACGCGCTGTCGGTGGCCGCCTCGGCGTCGAATCCCTCCGGCGGGAGGTAGATTCGCTCGCCGGACGCCGAGCGGACGACGACCGCGGTGTCCTTGTCGCCCTCCATCACGATGGTCGTCCAGCCGTCCTCGATGGTCACGGAGAAGGAGACCTCCTCGTCGTCGGCGTCGGCGTCCGGGGTCTCGTCGTTCGACATACGACTCCAACTGACACGCGAGCACTTAGTGATTCGCCCGCCGGTCGCCGCCCGCACGCCCGGCAACACTTTTTATCCGACGGGGGCGAATCCCGACTCGATGGAACTCGACCAGCACGCCGAGGAGCTTGCCTCCGCCCTCGGTGTCGACAAAGAGGAGGTCAAATCCGACCTGCAGAACCTCCTGCAGTACAGCGTCCCGCTCGACGAGGCGAAACAGAGCGTCCGCCGCAAGCACGGCGGCGGAAGCTCCGGCGGCAGCGACGGCGCGCCCTCGACGAAGCGAATCGCCGACATCGACCCCGACGGCGGCAACGTCTCCGTGACGGTCCGCGTGCTCACCGTGGGCACCCGCTCTATCGTCTATCAGGGCGACGAACAGACCATCCGCGAGGGAGAACTCGCCGACGAGTCCGGCGTCATCTCCTACACCGCGTGGCAGGACTTCGGCTTCGAACCGGGCGACTCCGTCGTCATCGGTAACGCCGGCGTCCGCGAGTGGGACGGGAAGCCCGAACTGAACATCGGTGCGTCCTCGACGGTCGGCGTCGAGTCCGAGACGGTCGAGACGCCCTACGACGACCGCATCGGCGGCGAGGCCGACCTCATCGACCTGCAGGCCGGCGACCGCGGCCGAACCGTCGAGGTCCGCGTCCTCGAAGTCGACTCGCGCACCATCGACGGCCGCAACGGCGAGACGACAATCCTCTCGGGCGTCGTCGCCGACGAGACCGGCCGGCTCCCCTTCACCGACTGGGCACCGCGCCCCGACGTGAAAGAGGGCGCGAGCGTCCGTCTCTCGGACGTGTACGTCCGGGAGTTCCGCGGCGTGCCGCAGGTGAACCTCTCGGAGTTCACGACGCTCGAGGCCCTCGACGACCCCGTCGCCGTGACCGACTCCGCGCCCCGCCTGAAAATCGGCGAGGCCGTCGACGCCGGCGGGATGTTCGACGTGGAAGTGCTCGGCAACGTCCTCGAAGTGCGCGACGGCTCCGGACTCATCGAGCGCTGTCCCAAATGCAGTCGCGTCGTCCAGAACGGCCAGTGCCGACAGCACGGCGAGGTCGACGGCGAGGACGACATGCGCGTGAAGGCGATTCTCGACGACGGAACCGGCACGGTGACCGCCATCCTCGACCGCGACCTCACAGAGGAGATCTACGGCGGGACGATGGCCGACGCGATGGAGGCCGCCCGCGAGGCGATGGACAAGGAGGTCGTCGCCGACGACATCGCCGACACGCTCGTCGGCCGCGAGTACCGCGTCCGCGGGAACCTCTCGGTGGACGAGTACGGCGCGAACCTCGAAGCCGACGAGTTCGAGGAGACCGACGACGACCCGGCCGAACGCGCGGCCGCCCTCCTCACGGAGGTGCGCGCATGAGCGCCTCGCCGGTCGTCGGCACGCGGGAAATCGCCTACCGCGTCTTCGCCGCCGAGTTCGACGACGCCTCGCTTTCGTACTCCGAGAGCGACGAGGAGCGCGCGCCGAACTACGTGGTCACGCCCACCGGCGCGCGACTCAACCGGACGTTCGTCGCGGGCGTGCTCACCGAGGTCGAACACGTCAACGACGAGGTGCTCCGCGGGCGCATCGCGGACCCGACGGGCGCGTTCGTCACCTACGCCGGGCAGTACCAGCCGGAGCCGATGGCCTACCTCGACGCGGCGACGCCCCCGGCGTTCGTCTCGCTCGCGGGCAAGGCCCGGACGTACGAACCGGACGACGCCGACGTGGTTTACTCCTCGGTCCGCCCCGAGAGCGTCAACACCGTCGACGCCGACGTGCGCGATCGCTGGATCGTCTCGGCCGCCGAGGCGACGCTCCGCCGTATCGCGGTGTTCGACGAGGCGCTGTCGATGTCCCACCGCGGCGACGACCTGACTCGCGCGCTCGAAGCGCGCGGCGTGGACTCGACGCTCGCGGAGGGCGTCCCCCGCGCCATCGACCACTACGGGACGACCCGAACCTACCTCGAAGCCCTGCGCGAAGTCGCCGTGCAGGCGCTCGAACTCGTCGCGGGCGACCGCGACCAAGTCGACCCCCTCGACGTCGCCCCCGGTGACGGCGGGGACGCCGTCCTCGGCCCGCTCCCCGAACTCGACCTCGAACCGGCCGCGAGCGTCGATATCGAGGTCGGCGAGGCGGACGCGGACGACGGGGACGAACTCGACGACTCGGAGCCCGACGCGGGCGAGTTCGACGCCGACCCGGACGCCGAGCCGGTCGCTGACGCCGACGCGGAATCCGAGCTCGACGCCGGGGCCGACACCGACATCGAGTCCGAGCCCGTCGCAGAGCCAGAGACCGACTCCGTCGCGGACGCCGAACCCGAGTCGGAGCCCGCGCCCGACTCGGAACCCGTCGCCGCCGAGGCGACCACCGCGACCGAGAACCAGCCGGCGTCCGAGTCAGAACCGGAGACCGCGCCGTCGACGACAGCTGACGCAGAGCCGGAACCTGCCGCGGAACCCGAATCTGACGCAGAGCCGGAACCCGCGGCGGAACCCGACCTCGCGTCCGACTCGCTCGACGCCGACTCGGAGCCCGACTTCGACGCCGGCTCGGACGACGGCGCGCTCGGCGACTTCGAGGACGGCGCCACCGACGCGGAGACGGCCGACGCCGACACCTTCGGCGGCTCCGACGACGGCACGCTCGGCGACTTCGAGGACGGCTTCGACGACCCCGAACCCGAGACGGACGCGTCGGCCGCGGCGGCCGACGAGTCGTCAACCGACGCGGCGACCGACTCCGCGACCACCGACGCCGACGAGTCGGTCGACCCCGACGGGATGTACGAACTCGACGAGGACGAGCGGGCCGAAATCGAGTCCGAGTTCGGCACGGAGTTCACCTCCGGCGCGGACGTCGACCCCGCCGGCGAGGCGGACATCGACGTGCCCGACGCGGACGACCTCACCGAGCAACTCGAATCCGAACCCGTCGCCGACGAACCGGAGCCGGAACCCGCGGCCGACGCCGCCCCGGAACCCGAACCGGCGGTCGACGCCGAACCGGAATCCGAACCCGAGCCGACGCTCGACGTCGGGTCGGACGACGCCGAGAGCGAGGCCGACGCCGACGAAGCCGCCGAGGACATCGACCTCGAATCGGTCGTCGTGGACGCCATGGACGACCTCGACGACGGCGACGGCGCGTCCCACGACGAGGTCGTCGCGGCCGTCGTCGACGAGTACGGCGCGGACCCCGGCGCGGTCGAAGACGCCATCCAGGAGGCGCTCCTCGGCGGTCGGTGCTACGAGCCGCAGGACGGCGTGCTGAAGGCCATCTGAGGCCGTGCCCGGACCGCTCGTCAAACCGATTCCCGGCCACCCGGCCGCGGTGGCGCGGACGAGCAGACGCGGGTTCCCCGAGCGCTCGCTCGTCGTCGCCGACTACCACGCCGGCATCGAGGCCGGCCTGCGGTACGAACGCGGGGTGGAACTCCCGTCGAAGGCCGCGGTCCGCCGCGAGCGCCTGCTGTCGCTTCTCGACCGGACCGACGCCGACCGACTGGTCGTCCTCGGCGACCTCGGCCACCGCATCGGCGACCCGAAGGGAGACGAGGCCGAGGAACTGCGCGAGTTCGCGGACGCCGTGGCCGACCGCGCCGAACTGACGGTCGTCCCCGGCAACCACGACGGCGGCCTCGCGGCGTTTTTCGGCGACGACGTGGAGGTGACAGACCCCGCGGGCGTCCGCCTCGGCGACGTGGGATTCTGCCACGGCCACACGTGGCCCTCGCGGGAGGTGCTCGCCGCCGACGTGGTCTGTTCGGCTCACGAGCACCCGGCGGTCAGGCTGGAGGACGAGGTCGGCGGCGCGCGGAAAGAGCGCGTCTGGCTCCGCGGCACTCTCGCTCCCGAGGTGTTCGCGGAGCACTACGAGGTCGACCCCGCGGAGGTGGCGCGGGCCGACGCCGAACTCGTGGTGTTCCCGGCGTTCAACGACACCTCGGGCGGGACGTGGGTCAACGTCCCCGGTCAGGGATTTCTCTCGCCGTTCCTGCCCGACGGCCTCGCGGACGGGGAAGCCTACCTGCTCGACGGCACGCGGTTGGGCGACTACCGGAACGTCTGAGGGGCCGAAACCGTCGCGGTCGTCACACGCGACTTCCCGCTTTTTTCGACTCCTACGCGAAGGCGAACGTGAGAGTGCCGAGGACGAACACGGAGACGGCCGTCACGTTGGCGAGTCGTTGCCAGCCGGTCCACTCGCGGAAGAACTCCGGCACGCCCTCCTCTCGTTCTTGCACGGCGTAGCCGACGAACCAGACGGTCGTGAGCACCAGCACCGCCGCGAAGACCAGTTGCCACGCCGCGAGGTCGCCCCGCTGATTGCCGAGGACGATAAGGAGATTGCCGCCGGTGAAGCCGGCCTGCGACAGCCAGAACGACCGTTCGGGAGTCACATCACCACCGAGTACAGTTGGAGGGCGACGCCGAACGCGTAGAGCGCCGCGCCGACGATGACAAGGTAGACGAGCGGGCCCCAGTCCGACGGGACCCGAGCGCGGTCGGGGTCGCGGAGGGCGACGACCGACGCGTAGCCGACCACGACGACGCCCGCGGCCGCTGCGGCGGTGTTGATACCCACGTCTCCCGCGGAAACGTCGAGCGCAATATCGACGGCGGCACAGAGACCGAAGACGAGGAACGCGGACCAGTAGACTCGTTTCGGGGACACGCCCGAAATTGATTCACGGGCGACATGAATCTCCCGGTCGGGACCGCCCCGAGCGGTGCGCTTAATCGCTTCGAACCGTAACCTCGGGCGATGCCAGACGGCGAGGCCGCCGCCGGAATGGACGCCTTCGCGACGCTCTCGTCGCCCGTTCGAAACGCGCTCTCGGAGCGCGGATTCACGACGCCCACCGAGCCGCAGCGCCGGGCGATTCCCCCGCTGTCCGACGGGAAACACGGCCTCATCATCGCGCCCACGGGCACCGGCAAGACGGAGACGGCGATGCTGCCGGTGTTTTCGGCCATCGCCGACGCCGAGGACCGATTCGGTATCTCGGCGCTCTACATCACCCCGCTTCGGGCGCTGAACCGCGACATGCGCCAGCGGCTCGACTGGTGGGGCGAACAGCTCGACGTCGACATCGACGTTCGCCACGGCGACACCACGCAGTACCAGCGACAGAAGCAGGCCAACGACCCGCCGGACGTGCTGGTGACGACGCCCGAGACGCTGCAGGCGATGCTCACTGGGAAGAAGTTGCGGACGGCGCTGTCGGACGTGCACCACGTCGTCGTCGACGAGGTCCACGAACTCGCGTCGGCCAAGCGCGGCGCGCAGTTGACAATCGGGTTAGAGCGCCTCCGCGAGTTGGCCGGGCCGTTCCAGCGAATCGGGCTCTCGGCGACGGTCGGGTCGCCCGAGGAGGTCGGGAAGTTCCTGACCGGCGACCGACCGTTCGAGGTCATCGAGGTCGACGTGGACAACCGCGTCGAGTTCGAAGTCGTCCGCCCCGAGGTGACGAACGAGGACGAGGCGCTGGCGGGCAAACTCGCCACCGACCCCGAGATAGCGAGCCACGTCCGGACGATTCGAGACGTCGTCCGCGACCACGAGTCCGTGCTCGTCTTCGTCAACACCAGACAGACCGCGGAGGCGCTCGGCTCGCGGTTCAAGGCGCTCGGCGACCCAATCGAGGTCCACCACGGCTCGCTGTCGAAGGACGTTCGAATCGACGTGGAAGACCGCTTCAAGGCCGGCGAGTTGGACGCGCTCATCTGCACGTCGTCGATGGAACTCGGAATCGACGTGGGTCGGGTGGACCACGTCGTCCAGTACAACAGCCCGCGCGAGGTGTCGCGGCTCCTCCAGCGCGTCGGCCGCGCGGGGCACCGCCTGGGCGTCGTCTCCCGCGGGACCGTCGTCACCGACCACCCCGACGACACGCTCGAAGCGCTCGCCATCGCCCGGCGGGCCGTCTCCGGCGAGGTCGAACCCGCCCGCGTCCACCACGGGAGCCTCGACACCGTCGCTAACCAAATCGTCGGCGTCGTCATGGACTACGGCGACGTGTCGGCCCGTCGCGCCTACGAGATTATCACGCGGGCGTACCCCTTCCGCGACCTCGCCGAGGACGACTTCCGCGCCGTCGTCCGCGAACTCTCGGGGAACCGCCTCCTCTGGCTCGACGAGGACAAAGACCTCCTCGAGAAGTCCGGCGGCACGTGGCAGTACTTCTACGCCAACCTCTCGATGATTCCCGACGAGGAGACCTACGACGTTCACGACATCTCCTCGCGCCGGCAGATAGGGACGCTCGACGAGAAGTTCGTCCTCAACTTCGCCTCGCCGGGCGCGACGTTCATCCAGCGCGGCGAGATGTGGCGCGTCAACGACGTGGACGAGGAGGAGGCGCGAGTGAACGTCTCGCCCATCGAGGACCCCGGCGGCGAGGTGCCGTCGTGGGTCGGCTCGGAGATTCCGGTGCCCGCGCCGGTCGCCGGCGAGGTGGGCGAACTCCGCGACGTGGCCGCGCCGCAGTTCGAGTCCGGGGCCGACCGCGAGGCCGTCGCCCGCGACATCGCCATGCGCTATCCGACCGACGAGGCCACGGTCCGCTCGGCGCTCGGCCCCATCGAGAAACAGGTCGAAGCCGACGCACCGATTCCGACGGCGAACAGGCTCGTCCTCGAAGGCTCGCCCCGGAAGGTGACGCTGAACTCGCCGTACGGCCACCGGGTGAACGAGACGCTCGGTCGGCTCCTGTCGGCGCTCATCGGCCAGCGGACCGGCTCCTCGGTCGGCATGGAGGTCGACCCCTACCGCGTCGAGTTCGACGTGCCCGGGAAGGTCCGCCCGACGACGTTCGCCGAGGTGCTCCGCGAGACCGACCCCGACCACGTCGAGGCGCTGCTCGAACTCGCGCTCAAGCGGTCGGACTCGCTGAAGTTCACGCTCGCGCAGGTGGCCGCGAAGTTCGGCGCGCTCAAGCGCTATCAGGGCAAGGGCCGCTTCGGCGGTGACCGACTCCTCGCCGCGCTGGAGGACACGCCCGTCTACGACGAGGCCGTCCGCGAGGTGTTCCACACCGACCTCGCCGTCGAGGAGACGGTCGAACTGCTCCGGCGCGTCCGCGAGGGCGACGTGGAACTCGCCGTCGCCCGCGAACCCACCGCCATCGGCACCGGCGGCCGCGGGTCGGGAACCGACCTGCTCGTCCCCGAGAACGCCGACGCGAGCGTCATCGAGACGGTTCGGGACCGGATTCAGAACGACCGCGTGCTGTTGGCGTGTCTCCACTGCAAGGACTGGACTCGAAAGACGAAGGTAAAGCGCGTCCGCGCCCCCGTGGAGTGCCCCGAGTGCGGCGCGACCCGCGTCGCCGCGCTCAATCCGTGGGACGACGAGGCGGTGAAAGCGGTCCGCGCGCCGGAGAAAGACGACGAACAGGAGCGACTGACGAAGCGGGCGTACCGCTCGGCGAGTCTGGTGCAGGCCCACGGCAAGCGGGCGGTCGTCGCGCTCGCGGCCCGCGGGGTCGGCCCGCACAACGCCGCGCGCATCATCAACAAGCTCCGCGAGGACGAAGACGACTTCTACCGCGACATCCTCGAACGGGAGCGCGAGTACGCCCGAACCCAGTCGTTCTGGGACTGACGGGACGGATTCCGGTTCGGCCGCTTACTCCTCGATGGCCCACTCGTCGAGAATCTCGGTCGTCGCGGCCGCCAGCGCCTCGAAGTCCTGCATCGAGATGCCGTCGGTCGTGACGAAGACGCCGAAGTCCTCGACGGTGATGCGGACGAGGTAGCCGTTTTCGAACACGCGAATCGTGTACTCGTAGTCGCCGAGTTCGGAGCCGCGGTAGGCGTCCTGGGTCATCTTGAAGTCGTGCCACTCGTTGCCGATAAAGGAGTTCAGGTCGGCCTCCTGTTCGAGGTCCTCGCGGAGGTACACCTGCACGTAGTCGAAGCGGCTGAAGTACGTGAGCGACCGGAGGCTGTCGCCGACGGCCGTGCGGCAGACGGTGACGAGCTTTTCTTTTGCTTCCTCGGGGAGGAGATTGGACATCGCTTCAGCCTGCGCGAGCGAGCGCCAAATAGGCGGCGGCTTCGGCAGCGGGCGGGTGGGAGCTGAGACGCGCCGGTCGGTCCGTGACGCCGCTATTCCGACGCGTAGGCGTCCCGGTAGTCGCGCTCGCGCCGGATGAGCTCCTCGACGCCGTGTTCGAGGATGTCGGAGCCGAGCGACGTGGCGCGGTAGTACGAAAACAGCCCCTCGTCGTCGGCCTGCGACCGTTTTCGCTTCTCGACCAACCCGGCGTCGACGAGTTTGTTGAGGTGGTAGTGGAGCGTGTTCGCCTGCACGTCGAGCGCCTCGGCCAGCGCTTTCGGGCTTCGCTCGCCGAAGTGGACCAGTCGGTACAGCAGGGTGAAGCGCGTCCGGTCGCCGAGTGCGGCCTGCATGTCGAGGTACTCGTCCAGCGTGAGGACGCTCGTCGGCGGCAGCAACTCGGCGGGGTCCTCGGGCAGCCCGTCCGAATCGACCGGGTCGTTCGTCGCCATCTCGGTTCGCTAGACGGAGCGTATCGATTTAACGGTTCTTGAGTCGAACTTCGCTGAAAAATCCGAATTTTATATACTACCGTGCGGTACGTGTGTCCATGACGGACGCCATCTCGCGCGACGAGATACGGGCGGCGCTCGGGCGGACGACCTACGACCGGTTTCTCGTCTACGTGATGGGTCCGTACAAGTCGTTCAACCTCAACTACGTCCTCTCAGAGGAGGAACTCGCCGCCATCGACATCGAGGACCTCCCCGGACCGATTCGAAAGCTGTTCGCCGCGCGAGACGAGGTCGACGACGCGCTCGCGCTCCTCCGACGGGTGCAAGGGAGCCTCCGCGCGGACCCGGGCGTCAACGCCTTTCTCGCCGTCGACGCGGACCTCAGCACCGACGAGGTGGACGCCGCCACGCAGTCGCTCGCGTTCGCCGAGGCGAGCAACGCCACCGTGTTCGTGCTGCCGTTTCTCGGCCACAACTTCGGCGTCGGCGAGGAGGCGGGGTCGATACTCGAACGGCTCTCCGAGACGCACGGCGACAGAATCGTCTTCGTCCACGAAGCGACGGTCACGAGCGAGATGATTCGCGCGGCGCGCGCCCGCTGGGACCTCCGCGTCGAGACCTACGACACCGAAGCGGAACTCCACAAGCGCATCCGACTGTTCGTCGCGGACGTGATGAACCGCGAGCTACACGGCGACTTGGACCGGCTGGACTGACGCTCTCGCCGGTTCATGGTGAGTGCTATCTAGCAGCACATTAACTATAGTTTACACGAGGGCGACGAACGACTCGTCATGCCCGACGACGCCCTCGGACTGGCGATGTTGGACCGGGTTCGCGGCTGTCTGCGCGCCCCGTGCGTCTACCGCGCCGGCGACGACGCCCGCGGTACTGTCGGCGACGCGCACATCTACGAGAACTATCTCGTCCCGTCGGAGCGGTGGCCCGCCGCGAAGCGCGAGTTCGTCGACTCGCTTCGGACGCCCGTCCTCGACGTGGGGTGCGGGGCGGGCCAGCACGCCCTCGCCGTACAGGAGCGCGGCGACGTCGTCGCCTTCGACGTGAGCCCGAACGCGGTTCGCGCGGCCCGCGAGCGCGGCGTCGAGGCGGCGGTCGTCGGCGACATGTTCGACCCGCCGGTCGAGGCGAGTCGGGCGGGGTTGCCGGCAGGAGGCTTCGAGACGGTCCTCGCCAACGGGACGCAGGTCGGACTCGCGGGCTCGCTGGACCGACTCGCCGACCTCCTCGCGTCGTTTGCCGACCTCGTTTCGTCCGCCGGCGAGGTCGTCGTCGACTCGTACGACCCGACGCGCATCGACCCCGAGCGCTTTTTCGGCTACCGGTCGGACCCGCGGGAAGGCGTCGCCCGACGGTCGTTCCGCGTCGAGTACGGCGACCTCCGCGGGCCGACGCTCGACTTCGTTCTCGTCTCGCCGGCCCGACTCCGGGCGGTCGCTACCGAGGCGGGCCTCGACGTGCGCGAGGTGACCGTCCCGAACGCAGAATCGAGTTACTACCGAGCGCGACTGGCGTGAGCCGGCGCGGTCGCTGCGGCACTTCGCGGTGGCACTTCGGGGCGAGGCCGTCGCCGGCCGTCCCTTCCCACGCGCTACGGCCTACTCCCAGCGGTTGGTCGCCTCGTTGCGCCGCGGGAGGAACGGAAGCAAGAGTGCGACGGCGAAGACGATGCCCGCGATGGCGAGGTACTCGGGCGACCCGAGGACGACCGCGACGAGCGAGAACACCGACGCCTCGCCGTCGGCGACGGCCGAGACCGCGTTCGGGTCGTTGTTCAATAACACGAGAAACATGAATATCGCCTCGGCGAACGCGACTCGAAGGCCGGCTTTCGTGACCCACCACGTCGCGGAGAGCGGGCCGCCGGTGAGCGCGTCCCACTCCCGACGGACCTTCCGCCGCCACGCCGCGTTCACGACACACCTCTGTTGCGAGTGAACATGAGACACAGTACGCGGCGAAACGAGATAATCTCGCAGGTGGAGTGACGCGGGCGTCCCCCGCGGTCGCCGCCCGTCAGACCCGCGTCGGCGAGACCGATTCCAGCGCCGCGTCGAAGTGCGCGCGGGTGATGCGCACCTCGTCGGCGTGGTCGTTCGCCTCGGTGCCCTCGTAGGCGTCGGCCACGTCCTGAATCGCTCGGAGCGCGGCCTCGCGGCAGACCGCGGCCACGTCGGCCCCGGTGTAGCCGTCCATGTGGGCGGCCACGTCCCCGAGGTCCACGTCGGTGCCGAGCGGCTTGTCGCGGACGTGCACGTCGAGGATGGCGCGGCGGGCCTCGATATCGGGGGCGGGAACCTCGACGTGGGTCTCCAGCCGACCGGGTCGGAGGAGCGCGGGGTCGAGCGCGTCCCGGCGGTTCGTCGCCGCGAGGACGACGAGGTTCGGGTTGTCGGCGGCGTTGTCCATCTCCGTCAGGAGCTGGGAGACGACGCGCTCGGTGACGCCCGAGTCCGACCCGGCGCTGTCGCGGTCGGTTGCGATGGCGTCTATCTCGTCGAAGAAGACGATGCTCGGGGCGGCCTGTCGGGCGCGGTCGAACACCTCGCGGACGGACTTCTCGGACTCGCCGACGTAGCGGTCCAGCAGTTCGGGGCCGGCGACGTGGATGAAGTTGACGCCGCTTTCGGCCGCGATGGCGCGGGCGAGCATCGTCTTGCCCGTCCCCGGTGGACCGTGCAGGAGTATGCCGGTCGGCGGGTCGGTCGAGGCCGCCTCGAACAGCGGCGCGTAGGTCAGCGGCCACGTCACCGCCCGTTCGAGCGTCCGCTTCACGTCGTCGAGGCCGCCGACGCCCTCGAAGCCCTCGGTCGGCTGTTCGGCGACGTACTCGCGCATCGCCGAGGGTTCGACCGTCGCCATCGCCGACTCGAAGTCGGCGCGCGTGACGGTCATGTCCGCGACGGCGACCTTCCCGCCACCGTCCCCGCCTCCGCCCCCGCCCTCGCGGCGGACGCGCCGGAGCGCGGTCATCGCGGCCTCCTTGGCCAGCGATTCGAGGTCGGCACCGACGAAGCCGTGGGTTCGGGAGGCCAGTCGGTCGATGTCCACGCCCTCGGCGAGGGGCATCCGCCGGGTGTGCACGTCGAGAATCTCGCGGCGGCCCGCCTCGTTCGGGACGCCGATTTCGATTTCGCGGTCGAAGCGCCCGCCGCGGCGGAGCGCCGGGTCGAGGCTGTCGACGCGGTTGGTCGCGCCGATGACGACCACGTCGCCGCGGGCGTCGAGTCCGTCCATGAGCGACAGCAGTTGGCCGACGACGCGGTTCTCGAGGTCGCCGCCGTCGTCGCGCTTCGACGCGATGGAGTCGATTTCGTCGAAGAAGATGATGGCCGGCGCGTTCTCGCGGGCCGACTGGAACACCTCGCGGAGCTTCTCTTCGGACTCGCCTTTGTACTTCGAGAGCACCTCCGGGCCCGAAATCGTGGTGAAACTCGCGTCGACCTCGTTGGCGACGGCCTTCGCGATGAGGGTCTTCCCGGTGCCCGGCGGGCCGTGTAAGAGGACGCCCTTCGGCGGCTCGATGCCGAGATGGGCGAACACCTCGGGTTCGGACAGCGGGAGCTCTATCATCTCGCGGACGAGGTCGAGCTCGTCGTCGAGGCCGCCGATGTCCTCGTAGGTGACGCCCGTCGCCCGGCCGCGGCTCCCGGCGTCGCCGCCGTCGCCGCCGGTCACGCTCTTGACGGCGTCGCGGACGGTCTCGCTCGCGCCCTTCGAACTCGTCGCCGTCACGGAGACCGCCGTCGCGTCGGTGACGCGGACCACGCCCTCAGGCTTCGTCTCGCTGACGACGAGGGCGGCCCCGCCGAGTCGCTCGACGCGGACGCGGTCGCCCTCGCGGAGCGGCCGGTTCCGAAGCTCCGCCTTCACGACCTCCTCGATGGTCTCGCGGTCCACGCTGGTCCGCTCGAAGGCGCTGGGTCCGGCGAGCGTCACCGAGCGCGCGTCCTCGACGGCTATCTTCCTGACGCGGACGCTGTCGCCGATTTTCACGCCGGCGTTGGCCCGCGTGTCGGCGTCGACGAGCATCTCGCCCGCCGCCGCGCCGGGGCGGGCGGGCCACATCTTCGCGACCGTCTCTCGGGACCCCTCGATGACGACCGTCTCGCCGCTGAGCACGCCGAGTTCACGGCGGGCGGCCTCGGGGAGGCGGGCGATGCCGCGGCCCGCGTCGCGTTTCTCCGCGGCGCGGACGACGAGCGTCACCCCATCTTCTGACATACCCCCCGGTTCGGCCGCTCGACCCTTGAGGGTTCGCCCGGAGTAACCGTTTTCCGGGACGGCGCGGTAACAATACGCATGGTTGCCACGACGGAGAAAGACGGTGCGACGTGGTACCGATGCGAAGAGTGCGGGATGCTGTTCGACGTGGAGCCCGACGCCGAGGCCCACGAGGAGAACTGCGACACGGACAGCCCGTCGTACTTGCAGTAGCGGCGCGCGGCGGGTGCGAGGGCGGCTACGCCGGGTCGTGTTCGTCCGCGAGTCGCTCGGCGTGGTCCAGCGAGGTCGCACGCTCCCAGCGGACGCGCTCGGCGTCGCCGTAGGCGAGCGCCTCCTTCAGTTCGTCGCGGAGGACGCCCACGCCGCGGCCGACGAGGTCGCCGTCCGCGTCGCCGAGTTCGTAGTAGCCGTAGGCTTCCGGAGCCTTTCCGATTGTCCGCTTTTCCAGCGGCTCCCAGCGCTTCCGGAGCATCACTCGGCGACGAACTCGTAGGAGTGCTCGGCCCAGTCGTCCTCGACGAAGACGAACACGCGGCCGCGGGCGACCTCGGGGTCGGCCTCGATTTCGAATCGGTGGCCGGGGACACGCCGGACGAGGACGCCGGGGAACAGCTCTTCTTCTTCGCCCTCGCCGAGGATGACGCGGCCGACGCCGCTCGATTCGAGCACGTCGTCGTGGCTCTTGAGGTCGTTGACGTACATCATGACGCCCTCGGTCTCGGTGGGGTCGGTGACGAGGACGTGGACCTCCTTGCCGGGGGCGGTGGCGAGCGTGCCCGTGACCGCTTCGGGGACGCCCCGGTAGACCGTGGTTCGGTTGTCGATGTACTCCACTTCGACGCCGTAGTCGTGGAGTTCGACGCCGAGTGTGCTCGGGGCGATGTCGCTGCGGGCGCTCATGGCTCACCGTTGCCGCGGGGACGGCAAAAACGTCGCGTCTCGGGTCGACCCGCTGGCGTCGGAATCGAACGCGTCGCCGCCGCGTCGGTCCCCGAACCTACGGGCGAAAACGGCACGGACCGCCACACATAACACGATGTGCCGACCTCCGGCAAGTATGCACGGCCGAGCCACCGCCCTCGGGGCGGGCACCGTCTTGAACGCCCTCGCGACGGCGACCGGCTCCGCGTTCGCCATCGACGCGGAGACCACCGCGTCGGTCGAACTGGACGACTCCGGCGCGGTCCGCGGCAGCATCGCGGAGGCCCCCGACGCCGACACGCGGCTCATCGAGCGCTGCGTCGAGCTTGTGGTCGAGGCGTTCGGCGACGGCGAGGGCGGCACCGTCGAGACCGAAAGCGACCTGCCGATGGCCGCCGGCCTCAAGAGTTCCAGCGCCGCGGCCAACGCGACGGTGCTGGCGACGCTCTCCGCCCTCGGTCGCTCGGTCGGTCCCGGCCCGGACGCCGACATCTCCCGGCTCGACGCCTGCCGCATGGGCNCGCTCTCCGCCCTCGGTCGCTCGGTCGGTCCCGGCCCGGACGCCGACATCTCCCGGCTCGACGCCTGCCGCATGGGCGTCCGCGCCGCCCGCGAGGTCGGCGTCACGGCGACCGGCGCGTTCGACGACGCCTCGGCCTCCATGGTCGGCGGCGTCGTCGTCACCGACAACACCGACGACGAACTCATCGCCCGCGACGAGGTCGACTGGGACGTGCTCGTGTGGACGCCCCCCGAGCGCGCCTACAGCGCCGACGCGGACGTGAGCCGCTGCGAGAACGTCGCCCCGATGGCCGACCTCGTTTCCGACCTCGCACTCGAAGGGCGCTACGCCGAGGCGATGACCGTCAACGGCCTCGCCTTCTCGGCCGCCCTCGACTTCCCGACCGACCCCGCCGTCGAGGCGATGCCCATCGCCGACGGCGTCTCGCTGTCCGGGACCGGCCCGAGCGTCGTCGCCGTCGGCGACCGCGCCGACCTCGAACGCGTCAAGGAACTGTGGGACGCCCGCGACGGAGAGACCCGACTGACGACCACCCGAACCGACGGAGCACGAATCCAATGACAGACGACACCGACACCGCAGCCGAACCGTTCCAGGACATGTCGCTCGACGAACTCCGCGAGGAGATAGAGGATATCGACCGCGGCATCGTCGAACTCATCGCCCGCCGGACCTACGTCGCCGACACCGTCGCGCAGGTCAAAGCCGAGAAGGACCTGCCGACGACCGACGAGTCCCAAGAAGAGCGCGTGATGGAGCGCGCCGGGCAGAACGCGGCCCACTTCGAGGTCGACTCGAACCTCGTGAAGGCGATTTTCCGGCTGCTCATCGAGATGAACAAGGCCGAACAGCGGCAGAATCGGTAGCCGATTTCGGGGTTCCAAGACCGCACATCGGAGTTCTGTTAGTCGACTCTTCTTTGGGCCGTTGTTCTGTTGTTCCTCGGTCTTCGCGAGGACACGGTTCCCATAGTCACGAGGATGCGGTTTCCATAGACCTCACTCGCGAGTCACCAGTTCGGGAAGTGAGAGTCGCTTCGGCGAGTCCGGGACGAGCCACGCCGGGACGACTCGCGTGAGCGTGACCATCCCGACCAGTTCGACGAGCGTCTGGGTCACGACGACCGCAGGTGCCAGTCGGTAACCCGCCGGAAGCGCAAGTGCAAGCGGCAGGACGACCAGCGAGTTACGGGTGACCGACGTGAACACGAGCGCCCTGCCCTCCCCGGCATCCATCTGCAAGACTCCCGCCGCGAGTCGTCCGAGTATCGGCATGACGACGAGGAAGGCGACGTACACCGGAATGACGACTGCAATCTCCTCGATCGAACCCTGCACCCGGGGGAGCTGCGACGCGATGACGACGAACAACGTCGCGCCCATCATCGGAACCGGTACCCACCCCATCGCCTCCTGCCACGCGTCGCCCCTCGACGACCGTTCCGCCCACGCTTCGGTAAGCCACGCGAGCGTCAACGGGAGCGCGATGAGTACCAGGAACGCCTCGACGAACGGCCCCGGTTCGATGACCGCTGCGACCGTCGAACCCATGAACAGCCACAGGTACAGCGGGAGCAACAACAGTTGGACGAGCATCAGGGCCGGGGTCGTCGCTGTGATCTGCTCGGCGTCGCCGTCTGCGAGTTCGGTGAAGGTAATCACGTAGTCGATACACGGCGTCAGAAGCACCATGAACGCACCCACGAGGATGACCGGTCGCTGGGGGAGGAACCGAGTGAGTCCCCAGACGACGACGGGGACGACCAAGAAGTTCATACCCAGTGCCGCCGCGACAAACCGCCCGTTCCGAAACGCGCGACGGAGCCGAACGAACGGAATTTCGAGGAACGTGACGTAGAGCAGGGCGGCCAGCACCGGGTCGATGAGCGACTCGGAGAGCGGGGCCGAGTTCGGAAGATAGACGCCGACTCCGACGGCCGAGAGAACGAAGGCTGCATAGACGGCAACTTGATGCCGTTGGAGCCACCGCTTCGAGTTCATCTACCGGCTGCTTCGTTAGTCGCCGGTAAACCACCGTCGCTCCCCCGTGTCAGACAGGATGCGGCGAAGTAGACGGAATCTGTCACGCCAAGTGAGGGCTTGACGGGCCGAACAGCGGCAGCATCGGTAGCTCGGCGCGACGCGGCCGTTGACGCCGCGTCACTCGCGGATGACCATCACCTTCACCCGCCGGACCGCGTCGAAGTCCCGGAGTCGGTACGTTAGCTCTCGGACGCGCTCCGCGGGGCCGCGGCAGAACAGCGATTCGAGACACCACTCGCCTTGGTGGGTGTGGCTCGTGTTGAGGATGACGTCCTGAAACTCGTGTTGCGCCCCGTGCAGCTCGCGAATCACGTCGTGGTGGCGGTAGTCGAAGCCGACGAGCGCGACGACCTCGCCGGACACGTCTTCGAGTCGGGCGTGGGACTCGATGAACTCCTGCATGGCCTCTCGAACCGCTCGCGACCGGTTTTCGATGCCCTCGTCGCGCCACGCCCGGTCGAACTCCTCGACCAGTTCGTCGGGGATGTTGAAACTCGTCCGCATCGGCTCGAACTGACGTGCGCAGCTACAAGAGTTCCCGTTATGACGACACCCCCGATTCGGTATTAAAAACCCCTATACCCCTCGTTTTCCACGAATACGGTAGTACATGGCCTCGAACGAACTGCTCGGGCTCGTCGTCGGCGCGGTGGCTCTCGGAGCCATCCACGGCGTCGAACCGGGTCACGGCTGGCCCGTCGCGGCCTCGTACGCGCTCGACCAAGCGAACAAGTGGGTGTACGGGTTCGCGGCGAGTTTCATCCTCGGAGTCGGCCACCTCGTCAGCAGTATCGCGATGGTGGGCGTGTTCTTCTACGCGAAGGAGTACTTCGACCTCACGCAGGTCAACGAGCCGATCACGATACTCGGCGGCGTCCAAATCGGCGGACAGGTCAGCCTCGTGGCCGGCGTCTTACTCATCGCGCTCGGCATCCGCGAGTACACTCACGGACACGCTCACGGGACTCACGGGCACGACGACGGAGAGGGGCACACTCACGACCACGACCACTCACACGAGAGCAGTCACTCGCACGAGGAGGGCCATTCGCACGACCGCGGGCACTCCCACTCTCACTCACACGGCGACCTCGACGAAGCCGCGGACCGCGGCCTCCTCGGCATCGCGTGGTTCGCGTTCGTCCTCGGGTTCGCCCACGAGGAGGAGTTCGAGATTATCGCGCTCTGCGCCGGGTCGAACTACTGCCTCGAACTGATGAGCGCCTACGCCGTCACCGTCATCGTCGGCATCGTCGGGCTGACGATGCTGCTGATCGCCGGCTACCAGCAGTACGAAGACGAGGTGGAGAAGTACACGCCGTATCTCCCGGCGTTCTCCGCGGCCGTGTTGGTCCTGATGGGTCTCGGCTTCATCACAGGGGTGTTCTAATCGGCCTCCGTCGGCCGGCACCAACGTTGATTGCGTCGGCGGGCATCCCCACGGACGACAGACCGATGCGACTGAGAGAAGCGACGGCGGACGACGTTCCCCGACTCGTCGAGCTGTGGTACGACCTCGCGACGGAGATGGAGCGGTACGCCGACCTCAACGGGCTCGTCTACGAATCCTCGACCGACGTGCCGGAAGACCCGTTCCGGGCGCACCTCGACAGCGACGGCGTGACCGAGTACCTCGTCGAGGTCGACGGCGAGGTCGTCGGGTTCGCGACGACGCGGCTCGGCGAGCACCCCTCGCGGGAGTACTCGAAATACACGCGGCTGGTGAACCTGTACGTCGAAGACGGCCACCGGGGGCGAGGGTACGGTTCGGCGGTCGTCGACGAGGTGAGACGGCGGGCCCGCGAGTCGGGCTGTGACCACCTCAAGGTCTCCTGCGAGTGGGACAACCGCGGCGCGCGGTCGTTCTACGAGGACGCCGGCTTCGAGGAAAAGCAGGTGGAGTTCGCGCAGAAACTCGATTGATTGGCAGGTCTCGGCCGGTGGGCCGGCATCCGATTCGCCCCGGACCGGTCCGCGTTCGACCCCCGGCGATAGAGCTATCACCCGGCGACGCATCGAAGCGGCCACGAGGTGATGTCTATTAACGACCACAATCGGAATCTTCGTCCGCGGACTCGTTCTCGGCGTCTCGATAGCCGCACCGGTCGGTCCAATCGGCGTCCTGTGCATCCAGCGAACGCTTTCTAAGGGCCGTCTCTCGGGCTTCGTCAGCGGACTCGGAGCGGCGTCCGCGGACGCGGTCTACGGGGCCATCGCGGGGTTCGGCCTCGCCGCGCTCTCGTCGGTCCTGCTCGGACACCGTAACGGAATCGCCCTCGCTGGCGGGGTAATCCTCCTGTACATCGGCTTGCAGTCGATTCGAGGCGACCCGGCGTCCGTCGAGTCGGCACCGACGACCGAGCAGTCGGCCGTCGCACCGCCCGACTCGAACCCCCGGACGCTCGTCGCCGACTTCGGGTCGACGTTCCTCCTGACGCTGACGAACCCGGTGACGATACTCGCCTTCGTGGGTATCTTCGCCGGCTTGGGCGTCGGCGTCTCGGGCGACTACCTGGCGGCGGCGGTCCTCGTCGCGGGCGTCTTCGCCGGGTCGGCGCTCTGGTGGCTCGTCCTGAGCGCCGCCGTCGACCGCGTCCGGGAGCGAGTCACCCCGGCGGTCCTCCGGCGGGTGAACCAACTCGCGGGCGTCGTCATCGTCGGGTTCGGGGTCGCCGCGCTCTGGAGCGGCCTGTAGCGCCCCGCCCCGACTCCCGGCTCCGGCCGAGCCCCGCCGAGTCCCGCCGACCTTCTTCGAACCGCTCCTCGTCGTCACCTCCATATCGCTGGCGACCGTAGGCGTGCGTGAGATGCCCACGCACAAAGCGGAGACGACCTGGACCGGTGGCAAAGACGGCAGCGGCGAGTTCTCGACGGAGAGCGGGACCGTCGAGGGAACGTTCACGTTCCCGACGCGGTTCGAGGACGAACTCGGGTCGAACCCCGAGGAACTCATCGGCGCGGCCCACTCCGGCTGTTTCTCGATGCAGTTGACCGCGTTCCTCGAAGGCGAGGGCTACGCGCCGACGAGCCTCCACACATCGGCCGACGTGCACCTCGACCCGGCCGACGGCGGCGGCTTCGAAATCTCTCGAATCGACCTGACGCTCGACGCCGACGTGCCCGACATCGACGAGGAGACGTTCGCCGAACTCGCCCAGCGCGCGAAGGAGAGCTGTCCGGTGTCGAAGGCGCTCGCCGGACCGGAAATCACGCTGACCGCGACGCTCGCCTGAGCGGGCGAGCGGGCGAGCGGGCGCGTCGAATCCAGCATCGCGTCCGTCGTCGCGAGCCGACCGAGTCGGCCGCAGCACTCCACTTCAGCGGTTCGACTCGAACCAGTCTTCGGCGAAGTCGACCAGCGCGGGCTGGTCGAGGAGCGTCGCCGTCGCGGCCGCGACCGAGCCCTCGGTCGCGCCGACGGCCGTCTCGAACGCCTCGCCGACTTCCTCGAAGTCGTCGGTCTCGACCTCGATGTCCTCGTACTCGACGACGACGCGCTCGCCGTCTCGGAGCAGCGGCGCGCGCTCCGTCGTCCGCGTCTTCTCGAAGTCCGCGCGGTGTTCGGCGAGGTGGAGCGAGGTGTCGTTCCCGTGGCCGACGCCGAGCAGGAGCACGTCGCCGCCGCGGTCGTACACCCGCGCCAGCGGCGACCCGTCGCCGAGGCCGTCGTCGAGTTCGTGGCCGCCGGCGATTTCCTCGGCGGCCGCGCCCCACGCCGCGAAGGAGACCGTCGGGTGCTCGCTGCGGACGACGCCGGGGTAGTTGCGGAAGCACTCGGGCACCGCGCCCATCCCGCGGGTGGGCGTCACGTCGGGGCGGAACGGCGGCATCGACTCGCCGATGACGTCGACCCAGCCGTCGGGGACCGGGGGGTTCTCCCACGCCGACGGGTCGGTGTACTGGCCCGTGTGGGTCGGCATGACCAGCGTCCCGTCGTCGGTCAGCACCGTCTGGAGTGCGTCCACGACCGCCTGCGGGCCGCCGGCGACCCAGCCGAGCGAACTGAGCGACGAGTGCACGAGGAGGGTGTCGCCGGCCGCGACGCCGAGCGCGCGGAGGTCCGCGGCGAGCGACTCGACGGTTCCCGGCTCGTCCACGCGCTCGACCGCATCTGCTTCGGACATACGCGTCCGTCGGCCGGCCCGGGATTCAATCTTTGGTGTCGGTCGACCGAAAGGTCCAACTCCGACCTCGGCGACGCGTTCGGTATGTCACGCGTCTCCGCCCGCGACGCTCTCCGCTACGCGACCGAAGACGACGCCATCGCGCTCTTTGCCGTCATCCTCGGCGGCTGGGTGTTTTTGACCGTCGGGAGCGTCGCCCTCGCGGGCTACGGGTTCGGACTGATGTTCGCTCTCGGAATCCTCGCCTCGCTCGCCGGGGCGCTCGCGGTGTTCGCCGGCGTCGTCGGCCTCGCGTACAAACTGCTGGTGGACAGTCGCCGGGCGGCGGAGTGAGAAATCAGTTCACCGCCCGAGAGAAGCCGACGAAGGCCACGTAACAGAGTCCGCCCATCACGAGAAAGACGAACTGGTAGCCGGTGTTCGAAACGATGTCGACGACCGACTGCGCCGGTCGGAGCAGTTTCAGCCACAGCAGCGTACCCACACCGAGCACCGCGACGACCCAGAGACCTCCCAAGAGCGGCCGCTGTTTCAGATACTCGTTGAGTTCGTTGCGGCTCATGTTAACTACCCCACACTAATGGGTTGAAAAGGCGACGGTGGAAAGTCGAGTCGCGTGGGAGGTGCAGTGACGTGAATCGTCTCGTGAACCGCCACATGAACCGTCCCGTCCGGTCGGCAGGTGTTCCGCAGTCGCGGACCTCAGAAGAACTGCTCGAACAGTCGCCCGAGGAGGAGGATGACGAGCGGGATGCTAAACAGCACCGCGATAGTGGCGAGAAAGCCGGTGACGCTCCCCGACTCGGCGGCGGCTTGGAGAAACAGGGCCATCGGTCTCGTCGGGGTTTCAGACCCCGCCGATATACGTTTTGTTGCCCTCAGGCGCTCACTCCAGATACGTCTCGGCGAGCGCGTCCAGCGCCTCGTGGCGGTGGGTCGTGTGCGGCGCGGTCAGCGGCGAGACCGACACGTGGCCCTCGACGACGGCCCGGCGGTCGGTGCCGTCGGGGTCCGGGATGTCGCCGGTTCGCATCCGCTCCCAGACGCGGTCGTGGAGCTTCACGGTCCCGTTTTCGAACTCCGCGGTCATGTCGTACAGCTCCGAGGGGACGGTCACCTGCATGTCCGCCGGGTCGCCGCTGGGGTCGCGCATGGGCGCGTTGACGTTGAGGTAGTCGCACTGCTCGAAGACGCCGGCCGGCTCGGCGTGTTTGACGAGGTACGACGCGGCGTGGGTCGCCTCGCGGAAGTCCCGCGGGTCGGTCGCCTTCTCGTGCCACGGCAGGTCGCCGCCGGCGGGGACGTACAGCGAGAGGGCGATGGCGGGCACGTCGAAGAACGCGGCCTCGACGGCGGCGCTGACGGTCCCCGACCGACCGAGGACGTACGCGCCGATGTTGGCTCCCTTGTTGATGCCGGAGACGACCATGTCCACGTCGGGACACAGCGCCTCTAAGCCGGCGACCGTGCAGTCGGCGGGCGTCCCCTCCAGCGCGTAGCCGAGTTCGTGCTCGGTGACGACCGCGTCGGTGGACATCTTCCGGCCGACCGCGCTCTGGTCCGTCGCGGGCGCGACCGCCGTCACGTCGGCGAACTCCGAGAGGGCGTCGTAGAGCGCGCGGAAGCCGACGCTCTCGATGCCGTCGTCGTTGGTGAGGAGGATGCTGGGTTCGCTCATGGTCCGACTGGGGACGGAGCGCGCAAAAAGCCACCCGTCGGACGCAACGTGTCCCGAGGAACGGCGGCGGCCGACGCGCCCCGCTCAGGCGACGCGGTCGACGAGCGTCTCGTCGTCGACGACGAGGTTGTACGCCTCTTCGTCGTCGTTCCAGAGCGCGAGGACGTTCTCGAAGACGAGCACGTCGCCGTAGTCGGCGTCGGCCACGTCGGCGTTCAGCACGGTCTCGCGCGTGCGGACGGCGTAGTGGTCGACCGCCTCGCTGCCGTCGCCGATTTTGAACACCTGGTTGTTGCCCTCCGAGAGGTCGTGGCTCAGTTTGACCGCCAGCAGGTCGATGCGGTTCGTGACGTGGCGCTCCATCTCGGCCATCTTGGCGAACCGCGCGGGGTTCCCGCGAACGTCGAGGCGGCGCTCGCCGTCGGTCCGGAGGACGCTGTAGGAGTACTGCACGTCCACGTTGACGAAGGTTCCCTCGTCCTCGTCGCCGTCGCGACCCTCGTCGAGGCGGCGCTGGAACCCCGGCACGTCGAGGTCCGGCTTCACGTCGAACGACCAGCCCCGGTCCGAGGGCGCGTAGCCGTCCCAGAGGCGGAGCGTCGGCGAGTACACGGTCACGTCGCCGTCGGCGGGCGCGACCTCGCGTTCGACCTCGCGGAGGCCGATACTCGTGTTTCTGTCCGCCGGCGCGATGGCGACGATTGCGCCGTCGTCGGCGAGGGCGTCGAGGTACTTCTCGACGACCGCGACCGGGTCGTCGAGCTCGCTCAGGACGCTGGCGAAGAGGACGATATCGTACTCGCCGTCGGGGTCGAACGCCTCGGCGGTCTCGCGGTGGACGGTCGTCCGGAAATTCCGGCGCGTCTCGCCGAGCATCCGGTCGAGCACGTCGGCGGAGGCGCTCGGTTCGACCGCGTGGTAGTCGACGACGGCGTCGTCGGGGAGGTAGTCGTGCAGACCGAGCGCGGGGCCGCCGGTTCCGGCACCCACGTCGAGCACGCGGGGATTACGGGGGAGCAGGCTCCGTTCGGCGAGGTCCGAGAGGACGTAGCCGACGGCGGCGTAGTAGTCCGGAAGGTGGTATATCCCGTAGCCGAGCGCGGCGTCCTCGTCGTACTCGACGGGGTTGCCCCGGTAGTAGTCCTCCTTGAGTTGGCGGACGCGCTCCCGGAGGCGGTCGCCGGAGTCGTCGACGTGCCAGTTCGCGCCGTAGCGCCCGATGAGCAGGTCTTCGAGGGCGAAGGAGTAGTCGTCGGGGAAGGCCGCGGGCGACCAGTTCTGAAACGGCGCGGGGTCGTCGTTCGCGGGGACGAACGTGCCGTCGTCGCGCTCGAAGAGGCCGAGGTCGTGGGCCTCCTCGCGGAGCGTCTGTTTCACCACGGCGGGGTGCGGCGCGCCCTCGATGTAGTCGGCTATCTCGTCGGGGTCGATGGGGCGGACGTTTCTGAGGTACTTCGCGTTGTCGCGGACGGCGTCTCTGTCTATCATCGGTGGGCTGTGGAGCGAGTCGCCGTCGCCCGCGCGGCGGGAATCGGGCCCGCGACGGGGCGTCGGCGTCGGTGTCTCCCTTCACTCGTCACTCGATAGGGTCGTGCTTGTCGGTCTGGTCGCGGGTGCGGTCGTCGGCGACGCGGTCGGCACCCGCGCCGACTCCGGTGTCGCCGCGGGAGACGCGCCGGTAGAGGTCGGCGAACGCCTCGTCGTCGGCCGCTGCGAGCGCGCGGGCCGCGTCGGCGACGCGGTCGGCCCCGCCGCCGAACGAAGATTGGATGTCCGCGTACACGCGCGGGGTGCCGCCGGACACCGAGGCGACGAGTTCGTCGAGCGCGGCCGAAATCGGCGTAGCGAACTCCTCGCGCACGTCGTCGGCGGCGAGGCCGAACGCGAGAACGGCGGCGTGGGCGGCCGCCTGCACCGTCTCCATCGCCGCGTCGTGTTCCTCGGGCGTCGTCTCGAAGACGCGGTTGCCGGCCGCGTCGATGTCGGCGAGCAGGGCGTCCGTCTTCGGCCCCGATTCGTCGGCGACGGCGGCGACGTTGCCGGGGGCGTTGTGCGGCGCGAAAAGCGGGTGGAGGCTGAGTCGCTCGCGGTCGGGGAGGTGGTCGCGCATCGCCGCCACCGGCGGTTTCATCGCGCCGGTCACGTCGCACATCGCGGCGTCCGCGCGGTGGGCGTTGTCGGCGACGGCGTCGGCCGCGAGTCGCATCGGAACCGCGAGACAGACCACGTCGAACCGCTCGTCGCCGTCCAGCGGGACCGCCCGGCCGCCCAGCGCGTCCGCTGCGGCGACCGCGCTCTCGGGGTCCGCGTCGGCGAACGCGAGGTCGGCGTCGACGGTGCGGCCGAACCAGCGTCCCATTGCGCCCGCGCCGACGATGAGCACGTCCATCGGTACGGGTGTGGAGGTGCAGCGGCCAAAAGGGAATCGGTGGCGGCGGGTGTGGCGAGACGCCCACCTGCACCCGGCCCGCAAACCACGTTCAACCGACGCCCGGTGTACGAACCATCAAGTGGTCGATGACCGATAGGAAACTATGGCATTCGATGATGTGGATTTCGAGGGTCGGACGGCCTTCATCACGGGAACCAGTCGCGGCATCGGGAAGGCCATCGCGCTCGACCTGGCCGACCGGGGCGCGAACGTCGTCTCGACGGGCAAGACCGTCGACGGGCGCGAGAACCTCCCCGGGACCATCGTCGAGACGACGGAGGAGATACGCGAGCGCGGCGGCGACTCCATCTGGTGTCAACTCGACGTGCGCGACGACGCCTCCGTGCAGACCGCGATCGACGAGACGGTCGACGCCTTCGGCGGCATCGACTTCGTCGTCAACAACGCGGGCGCTATTCACATCGCGGGCTTCGAGGACACGCCGCCGAAGCGGTTCGACCTCCTCATGGACGTGAACGCCCGCGGGGCGTACGCGACGACGCACGCCGCGCTCCCGCATCTCCGCGAGAGCGACCACGCCCACGTCGTCACTTTCTCGCCGCCGATGCCCGCCCGCCCCGCCCCGGGCAAGGTCGCCTACGCGCTCTCGAAGTACGGCATGACGTTCATCGCGCAGTCGCTCGCGGGCGAACTCGACGCCGACGACATCGGCGTGAACGCGCTGTGGCCGGTCGCCGCCATCGAGTCCGAGGCGACCCGGCACTTCGGGATGGGAACGCCCGAGGACTGGCGCACCCCGCAGATAATGTGCGACGCCGTCGCCGAGCTGTTCTCGCGCGACCCGACCGACTGCACCGGCAACGCGTTCTACGACGAGGAACTGCTGTCCGAGGCGGGCGTCGACGACCTCTCTTCGTACGCCGTCGTCGAGGGAAGCGAGCCGGGACCGATGTCGGCCCAACTGTTCGACCCCGAATACGAACGCTGACCCCGGTTATCGGCGCTGAGACTCGGGAGCGGGCGTTTATATCGAATGAACTCGAAACCACTCGCAATGGGTTCAGACGTCGTCGCAGCTAGAGAGACAGTCCTCTCGACGCGACGGTTTGTCGAATCGGCAATTAGACTTATTTACTGGTGGAGAATCGCCTAGCCCATGGAGTTCCCTCGCCTCCCGACACGAGACACGAGCGGCCAGAAAGTCGTCCTGCCGGACGACTTAGAGGGTGAACAGACGCTCGTGCTCATCAGTTTCGACCGCCGCCAGCAGTCGCTGGTCGGGTCGTGGCGCGGGTTCGCAACGGAGTTGTGCGAGACGTACGGACACTTCGAGTACTACGAACTGCTCGTCCTCGGTGGACGGAGCGGGATGATGCCACCGATGTCCGGCGGCGGAATGTCGCCGGGTGCCGCTCGGAGCCGCACCCACGACAACGCGCTCATCGCGCGGGTGGACAAGACCGCGCTCCAGCGCCGTCTCGGGCTGCTCGGCGAGGGCAACATCTACGCGCTCCTCATCGAGGACGGGACCGTCGTCCGGCAGGCAGCGGGCGTGCTCACGCCCGAGACGGGCGATGCGCTGGAAGACCTGCTAAAACAGTGGCGCGAGGCCAACTCCGGCTGGACCGACGCGCCCGCCGCTTGCGGCTCGACCGGCGACAACGCCCTCGACAGCTGATTTTCTCCGCCGACGCCGATTCGGATTCGGCGCTCGTTTCGATTCCGCGCTCTCGCGCCGGCTACTCGACGACGAGTTCGACCGGGTACTCCGTCAGGTTCTCGTAGCCGTCTTCGGTGACGACGACGAGGTCTTCGATTCTGACGCCGCCGATTTCGGGGTCGTACAGCCCCGGCTCGATGGTGATGACGTGACCGGGGTGAAGCTCCTCGCCGCTCGGGCTCAGCGACGGGAGTTCGTGCACGTCGAGGCCGACGCCGTGGCCCGTGCTGTGGATGAAGCCGGTTTCGGCCGAGGGGTCGGCGCGGAGCGTGTTCTCGCCGGCCGCCTCGTACACGTCGCAGACGGCGTCGTGGACGTCGGCTCCGGTCGCCCCCGGCTCGACGGCGTCGAGGGCGGCCTCGAACGCCTCCTCGGTGAGGTCGAACCACTCGCGTATCTCGGGCGACGGCTCGCCTTTCACGAACGTCCGGGTCATGTCGCCGTTGTACTTCGTCTCCTTGTCGCGCGGGAAGATGTCGATGATGACGGCCTCGTCGGCGCGCAGCGGGCCGCTCCCGCGGTCGTGCGGGTCGGCGGCGTCGGCCCCGCAGGCGACGATGGTCTCGTCGAGGGCGCAGCCGTGTCGCAGGAGCGTGACCTCGATTTCCTCCCTGACGCGCTCGCTCGTCAGCGGGTCGCCCTCGTAGGTGAGCGTACCGTCGGTGGCCACGTCGGCGGCGCGGATGAGGTCCTCGGCGGCGCGCATCGCGGCCTCGTTGGCGTCCTGTGCGGCGTGGACGTGCTCGACTTCCTCGTCGGTCTTCACCGCGCGGATGTTCGTGAGCACGTCGTCGGTCTCGGCCTCGACTGTGACGCCCTCCTCGCGCAAGGCGTCGGCGGTGCCGAGCGGGAAGTCCGCGGGGACCGCGAGCGACCCGACCCCGTAGTCGGCGAGGAACGCCGCGACGGTCTTCGCCTTCCCGACGACTGCCCCGTGTTCGGCGTGCTTGTCGCGGTAGTCGTAGTCGGAGAGCCGCGAGACGGTGTCGGCGCGGCTCTCTTTCTTCGCGCGGCCGAACTCCAGCGTCGAGACGAGGAGGTGGATGCCCTCGGGCGTGTAGAGCGTCACGTACGGGTCCGGCGCGTCGAACCCAGAGAGGTACAGCTGGTTGGAGTCGCTCCCGTCGGCCGAGATGAGATAGCCGTCGAACTCGTCGCCGAGGAACTCGGCCAGCGGTGAGAAATCGGGTTCCATACTCCGGGGTTCGCCCGGCCGGTAGTAAAGCTCTCGCGTCGCGGTCGGCGGGTTCCGGTATCGACTCCGCGACACGCCTCTTCGGGCAGGAGACGCGCCGCGAATCGGCCGCCGGAACTCGTCGCGCGCGCGGTGCGGCGGAGCGCCGCGGCCCGCGGCGCTCATCCCGAACACAGTACGCTCGCCCGCGATATATGTTTGTTGGCAAACAAGAAACCGAGCGACCGCGGCCCCGTCGGCGTCCGGGAGAACGTCGCCGCGTCCGGTACCCTGATACCGGACCCTGCCGACCCCTCGCGTATGGACGCGCACGTCTCCCCGTCTCGGGTCGCCGGACGCACCCGAGCGCCGCCGTCGAAGAGTTACACCCACAGAGCCGTCCTCGCCGCGGGCTACAGCGACGAGGCGGTCGTCCGCGACGCGCTCGTCAGCGCCGACACCAAGGCGACCATGCGCGCGGTCGAGGCCTTCGGCGGGTCGGTCGACCGCGACGGACAGACGGTCGAGGTCGCCGGCTTCGGCGGCCGCCCGGGCACGCCCGACGACGTGGTCAACTGTGAGAACTCGGGGACGACGATGCGACTCGTCACCGGTTGTGCGGCCCTCGGCGAGGGGCTGACGGTCCTCACGGGCGACGCTTCGCTCCGCTCGCGGCCCCACGGCCCGCTCCTCGACGCCGTCTTCGACCTCGACGGCCGCGCCGAGAGCACGCGCCGGAACGGGCAGGCCCCGCTCGTCGTCGGCGACGGCATGACCGGCGGCACCGTCGAGATTCCCGGCGACGTGTCCTCGCAGTTCATCACCGCGCTCCTCATGGCCGGCGCGGTCACGGAGGAGGGCATCGACGTCGAACTCACGACCGAGCTCAAGTCCTCGCCGTACGTCGATATCACGCTCGAACTCCTCGCCGACTTCGGCGTGGAAGCGACCCGGACCGACGACGGCTTTTCGGTCCCCGGCGGCCAGTCGTACGCCCCCGAGGGCGGCGCGTACAGCGTCCCCGGCGACTTCTCGTCTATCTCCTACCTGCTCGCGGCCGGCGCGGTCGCGGGCGCTGCGGGCGAAGACGTGGTCATCGAGGGCGCGCGCCCGTCCGCACAGGGCGACAGCGCCATCGTCGACATCGTCCGCGACATGGGCGCGACGGTCGACTGGGACGAGGACGCGGGCGAACTGACCGTCTCCGCGGCCGACCTGACCGGCACGACCGTGGACGTGGGCGACACGCCGGACCTGCTCCCGACCATCGCGGTCCTCGGGGCTATCGCCGACGGCGACACGGTCATCGAGAACTGCGAGCACGTCCGGTTCAAGGAGACCGACCGCGTGAGCGCGATGGCCGAGGAACTCGCGAAGATGGGCGCGAACGTCACCGAACAACAGGACCGACTCACGATTCACGGCGGCGAGACCGACCTCGTCGGCGCGGCGGTCGACGGTCGCGGCGACCACCGCATCGTCATGTCGCTCGCGGTCGCCGGCCTCGTCGCGGACGGCGAGACGACGATTGCGGGCAGCGAGCACGTCGACGTGTCGTTCCCGAACTTCTTCGAGGCGATGTCCGACCTCGGCGCCGACGTGACCGAGAACTGAGCGGACGCATTCGGTTCAACTTCCGGACGGTACCTTTTTCGCCCGCCCGGACGCCGACCGTGTATGTTCGACGCCGACGCGCAGGCGCTCCGCGAGCGACAGTCGGACGGCGACTATCTCCTGCCGGCCTACGACGACTGGTGTTTCTCGCGGATTCCGGGGACCGTCGCCGACCTGCTCGGCGCGGACGCCGGGCCGCGGCTCCCCGCCGAAGCGACCGCGGACTACGACGACGTGTCGCGGGTGGTCGTCTTCCTCGTCGACGGCTTCGGCCTCGCCCAGTGGGACGGCGAGCGCGACCGGATTCCCTTCCTCCGAGAGTTCGAGCGCGCGGGCCGCGTCACCCCGCTCACCACGGTCTTCCCTTCCGAGACGGCCGCCGCGATGAACACGTTCCACTCGGGGGCGTTGCCGTCGGAACACGGCGTCGTCGGCTGGAACGTCTACGACCCCGACGCCGACGAGATGTTCGAGGCGCTGCCCTTCCTCCGGAAGGACGGCACCCAGCCGGAGCGAATCGACCGCGCCGACGTGGCCGACTGCGAGAGCGTCTATCCCGACCTCGCCGCCGCGGGCGTCGAGACGCACCACGTCACGCCGTTCCCGTCCGAGGAGACGGTCGCGCACACCTACGACCCGGAGGACCTCTCGACGTTCTCGGACGCCTTCGCGGAGGCGGCCGAGTCGGCCGCGGACCCGTCGTACGTCTTCGCGTACCTCCCGCAGACCGACGCGGTGGCGCACGCCGAGGGCGTCGACTCCGAGGCGTACCGCGAGACGGCCGCAGAGACCTTCGCCCGCGTGGAGAACGCGATAGCGACGCTCGCGGAAGCGACCGACGAAGACGACGCGGGCGAGACGCTCGTCTGTCTCACCGCCGACCACGGCCTCGTCGACACCGACCCCGAGCGCAACCCCGACCTCTCGGAGACGCCGTTCGACCTCGTCTCCGACCTGCGGACGCTCACGGACGGGACGCCGATTCGGTTCTCGGGGAGTCCGCGAAACGTCCACCTCCACCTGCGAGACGACCGAATCGAACCGGTCTCCGACCTGCTCACGACCGAGTTGGACGCGCGGGTGTTCCGGAAGCGCGAGGTGCTGGAGCGGGAACTGTTCGGCCCCGCTCCCTCGCCGACGTTCGAGCGACGACTCGGCGACCTCGTGGTCGTCCACCGCGACCTCGGCGTCTGGTACGGCGACGAGGAGCCGGGGAACCTCGGCTTCGTCGGCATGCACGGCGGACTCCACCCCGACGAGATGCTGATTCCGTTCGCCACGGCGACGCTGGACTCACTCCGGTGAGTCGGGGTCGGGTCCGCGGCCCGTCACGCCCGTCTCTCTCACGACGGCGTCGACCCACCAGAGCTTGAGAACCATCACGCCGAGCGTACCGAGGAGCGTGCCGACCGGTCTGCGCCGAATCGCCGAGACGAAGGCGTAGAGCGTGACCGGGACGTTGAGGACGTTGAGCACGTTCGGGTAGTCGAGGCCCATCGTCCCGCGCTCGGCGTCGAGCCACTCGCGCTCGGCGAGGACGATTCGGCTGAGGTAGTTGTCCGTGCGCGCGGGCCGCGGGAACAACACCGGGTTAATCGCGGTGAAGGCGACGGCGGCGAGAAAGAGCCGGCGGTCCCGTCGGTAGACGGCGTACATCAACACCGGATAGACGAGGATTCGCGTGCCGGCGCTCCACGGGTTGGCGTGGCGCTCCCAGAACGTCGCTTCGAAGCGGCCGCGGAGTCCGGACGGGGCGTCGGAGTCGGGGTCGGAGTCGGAGGCGGCGGGGCCGGTGGGGGGCGTCGGTTCCATACGGCGGATTCGTCGTCGTCGACCATGAACGTGGGGTCGCCGAACCACCGCCCACGATTGCGCCTTTCTACAAACACTAAATGGGCGGCCACCCGAGGGTCGGGTAATGAACGGCAACGAATTCGGTCGTCTCTTTCGGATGACCACCTACGGCGAGAGCCACGGCGACGCGATGGGCGTCACCGTGTCCGGCTGTCCCGCCGGCGTGGAGCTCTCGGTCGAAGACGTGCAGCACGAACTGGACCGACGGAAGCCGGGCCAGTCGATGATTACGACGAGCCGCGGCGAACCGGACGCCGTCGTCGTCAACTCCGGCGTGCAGGACGGCTACACGACGGGCACGCCCATCGGGATGGTCGTCCAGAACAAGGACGCCCGCTCGGGCAAGTACGAGCCCTACGTGACCGCGCCGCGGCCCTCCCACGGCGACTTCACGTACTCGGCGAAGTTCGGCACGCGCAACTGGGGCGGCGGCGGGCGCTCGTCCGCGCGCGAGACGGTGAACTGGGTCGCCGCCGGCGCGGTGGCCAAGCAGGTCATCGAGCAGAGCGACTACGACATCGAGGTGAAGGCGCACGTGAACCAGATCGGCGACGTGGAAGCGCCGGAGGTCTCCTTCGACGACCTGCGCGAGCACACGGAGGAAAACGACGTGCGCTGTGCGCACCCCGAGACCGCGGCGGAGATGCAGGAACTCATCGAGGAGTACCAGAAGGAAGGCGACTCCATCGGCGGCTCGATATACTTCGAGGCGCAGGGCGTCCCTCGCGGCCTCGGCGCGCCGCGGTTCGACTCCTTCTCGGCCCGACTCGGGCAGGCGCTCATGTCGGTGCCGGCGACGACGGCGTTCGAGTTCGGTCTCGGCCGCGAGGCCCGCGAGTGGACCGGCCACGACCGCAACGAGAACTGGGAGTTCGACGAGGAGGGCGACCCCCGTCCGGTCGGCAACAAACACGGCGGCATCCAGGGCGGCATCACGACCGGCGAACCGGTGTACGGCGAACTGACGCTCCACGCGCCCACGTCCATCCCGAAGAAGCAACGGACCGTGGACTGGGAGACCGGCGAGGAAAAGGAGATTCAGGTCGTCGGCCGGCACGACCCCGTCCTCCCGCCCCGCGGCGTCCCGGTCGTCGAGGCGATGCTCTACGTGACCATCCTCGACTTCATGCTCCTCGGCGGACGCATCAACCCCGACCGCCTCGACGGGCAGGCCGGCGAGTACGACACGCCGTACCACCCGTCCAGTCCGGACAACGAGTAGCGAATCCGATTCCGCGTTATCGTTCACTCTATTCGGCGGGCGTGACAGCCCGTTCGTCCACTTTTGACGGTGGGAGGGTGAGTCAGTTTAACAATATTAAGTCCTTCATTATCTTTCCTTGTTAATCCATAGCAAAGTCTTTAATCGGACCCTCCCCAACTTTTCAGGTAGCGCCCCAGCGGGGCCGTGAGCTCAACATATGACTGACCACGAACTTATCTGGCGGATCGCAGGGGGTTCCGGTGACGGTATCGCCTCGACGAGCCAGAACTTCGCCAAAGCCCTGATGCGAGCGGGGCTACACGTTTTCACGCATCGCCACTATCCATCGCGCATCCGCGGTGGCCACACGTACACCGAAGTGCGCGTGAGCGCAGACCCCGTCAAGTCTCGCGGCGACGGGTACAACTTCCTCCTCGCGCTCGGTGACTCCTTCGCCCGCAACCCGAGCGAAGGTGCCTACTACGGCAACGAGGAGATCAAGCCGCTCTCGGAGAACCTCGACGAACTCAACGAAGGCGGCGTCATCGTCTACGACTCCGGTCTGCTCGACGCCTCCGAGATCGAGGACTTCGACGAGCGCGTCGAGGAGAACAACTGGCACGTCTACGACATCGACCTGCGCACCATCGCCCGCGAACACGGTCGCGAGGTCATGCGCAACACCGCCGGTGTCGCCGTCACGTGCGCCATCGCCGACATCGAACCCGACGTCATCAAGAGCCTGATGTCGGACGCGATGCCGGACAAGATTCTCGAACCGAACCTGACCGTCTTCGACGACGCCTACGAGATGGTCCAAGAGGAGTACGACGTCGAGGCTCCCGACGTGTCCGCGCCGACCGGCGAACACGACGAAGAGCAGGTGCTTCTCTCCGGCTCCGACGCCATCGCGTACGGTGCCATCGACGAAGGCTGCCGCTTCATCGCGGGCTACCCGATGACCCCGTGGACGGAAGTCTTCACCATCATGACCCAGAACCTCCCCGAACTCGGCGGCATCTCCGAGCAGGTGGAGGACGAGATCGCCGCGGCCGCGCTGGCAATCGGTGCCTCCCACGCGGGCGTCAAGGCGATGTCCGGGTCCTCCGGTGGCGGCTTCTCGCTCATGTCCGAGCCGCTCGGTCTCGCGGAGATTACCGAGACGCCGCTCGTCCTCGTCGAGGCCATGCGCGCCGGTCCCTCGACGGGCATGCCGACGAAGCCCGAGCAGTCCGACCTCGAACACGTCCTGTACACCTCGCAGGGCGACTCCCACCGCATCGTCTTCGCGCCCGGGACCGCCGCCGAGGCGTACTACCAGACGCGCAAGGCGTTCCAGATCGCCTACGAGTACCAGATTCCGTCCATCGTCCTCTACGACCAGAAGCTCGGGGGCGAACTCTCGAACGTCCCGGCGTCGGTCTTCGACGAGGAGCCGAACGCCGACCTCGGTTCGGTCCTGACGGAAGCGGAACTCGAAGACGCGCCGCACGACGACTCCGGCAAGTACCAGCGCTTCCAGCACGACACCGAAAACGGCGTCTCGCCGCGTTCGCTGCCGGGCCAGAAGGGCGGTCGCTACCTCGCCACGGGTAACGAGCACATGCCCGCGGGTCACATCTCGGAGTCCCCCGAGAACCGCGTCGCGCAGATGAACCGCCGCATGCAGAAGGTCGACAACATCCGCGCCGAACTCGACGCCGACGGCGAGTTCAACACGGTCTACGGCGACGAAGACGCCGACCTCGGCCTCATCACCTTCGGCAGCCAGCAGGGCACCGTCGAAGAGGCCGCCGACGTTCTCAACGAGAAGGGCCACTCGGTCAAGGTCCTCGGCGTCTCCGAGATGATGCCGTTCCCGAAACAGCAGGTCGCGGACTTCCTCGACAGCGTCGACGAGGCGCTCGTCGTCGAGATGACCGCCTCCGCCCAGTTCCGCGGACTCATCTCCAAGGAACTCGGCGGCTACGGCGACCAGATGTCGAGCCTCCTCAAGTACAACGGCAACCCGTTCGAGCCCGCCGACATCGTCGAGGGCTTCGAGACGGCGCTCCTCGAAGGCGAGGAGCTCCCAGACAACCGCACGAAGTTCGTCCCCAAGGTGGGTGAATAAATCATGAGTGCATTCAGCGCAATCGGTGAAGAAACGGAGCAGGACCAAAACGAGTTCACCCCCGGACTCGAACCCCAGCCGACGTGGTGTCCGGGCTGCGGTGACTTCGGTGTCCTCAAGGCGCTCAAGGGCGCGGCGGCCGAACTCGGCCTCTCGCCCGACGAGATGATGGTGACGACCGGTATCGGCTGTTCCGGCAAGCTCAACAGCTACTTCAACAGCTACGGGTTCCACACCATCCACGGCCGCTCGCTGCCCATCGCCCGCGCCGCGAAGCTGGCGAACCCCGGTCTGACCGTGGTCGCCGCCGGCGGCGACGGCGACGGCTACGGCATCGGTGGCAACCACTTCATGCACACCGCTCGTGAGAACCACGACATCACCTACATCGTGTTCAACAACGAGATCTTCGGCCTCACGAAGGGCCAGACCTCGCCCACGTCGCCGATGGGTCACAAGTCGAAGACCCAGCCCCACGGCTCGGCTAAGACGCCGCTCCGCCCGCTCTCGATGTCCCTGAACGCCGGGGCGTCGTACGTCGCGCGGACGGCCGCCGTCAACCCGAACCAGGCGAAGGACATCATCGTGGAAGCCATCCAGCACGACGGCTTCTCCCACGTCGACTTCCTCACGCAGTGTCCGACGTGGAACAAGGACGCCCGTCAGTACGTCCCGTACATCGACATCAACGACTCCGAAGACTACGAGTTCGACAACACGAACCGCTCGGAGGCCTCGGAGATGATGTTCGAGACGGAGAACGCCCTCCACGAGGGCACCGTCCTCACCGGCCGGTACTACGTCGACGAAGACCGCCCGTCCTACCAGCAGGAGAAACAGCGCATCGGCGAGATGCCCGAAGAGCCGCTCGCGGAGCGCTACTTCGACGACTCCTACGAGTGGGAGCGGACGTTCGACAACTTCCTCGACAAGCACAAGTAACGCCGACGACGCGGTAGTCGGCGCTCGGTTCACGGCCGGCGGCCGCGCCGGTTCGATGTGACCGAGAACCCTTTTCGGATTCGCAAGATATTTTTCTCCCGTCGGAAAACCAACGGGCATGGAAACCACGTCCACGGAAGGACGCATCCTCGCGGTCTTGGAGGAAGACGCGAAGGCGTCGTATGCCCAGATCGCAGACAGGGCGGACGTGTCGAAGCCGACGGTTCGGAAGTACATCCGAAAACTCGAGGACGACGGCGTCATCATCGGTTACTCGGCCGACATCGACCCGAAGAAACTCGCCGGGCAGTCTATCGCCATGGTCGGCATCGACGCGACCAGCGAGCGCTACGTCGAGGTCACNCGTCCTCCGGCGACCACATGCTGATGGCCGAGGTCCGCGCCGTCGACGGCGACTCCCTCGGCGACGTCATCTCCGACGAGATTCTGTCTATCGACGGCGTCACGGCCGCACACCCCTCGTTCCTGCAGGAGCGACTGAAGTAACGCGACCGATTTCGTCCGCCGCGACCGACCCGCCGCGACCGACCCGCCGCGTCCTTCCCCGTCGCTTTACTTTCGCCGCGCTATCTGAAGCTTCAGGTACGTCGCGCCCGTCACCTCTACCATGGCGGAGGAGACGCTGCCGGGCACGACCGCCGACGACGGCCCCGACAGCATCGTCCTTCACGTCGACATGGACTGTTTTTACGCCGCCTGCGAGCGCCTGCGCGAGCCCGAGATCGAAGGCGAGCCGGTGGTGGTGGGCATGGGCTACGAACCCGGCGAGGGCCACGGCGCGGTCGCCACGGCGAGCTACGAGGCCCGCGAGTTCGGCGTCGAGAGCGCCCAGCCGATTTCGACCGCACTCGAACGCCTCCCGCGAATCGAGGGCCTCGGCCCCGACGGCGACCCCGCGGCGGCGGGCCACTACCGCACCGTCGACCTCGAGTTCTACAAGGAGGTCGCCGCCGACGTGAAGGCGATTCTCCACGACTGCGCCGACGTGGTTCGCGAGGTGAGCATCGACGAGGCCTACCTCGACGTGACCGACCGGACCGCGTGGGACCTCGCGGCCTCGGGCGACCGGACGCTGGCGGAGGGCTTCGCCCGCTACGTGAAACAGCGCATCGCCCGTGAGGTCGGCGTCGCGGCCTCCATCGGCGTCGCGCCGAACATGTCGACCGCGAAAATCGCCTCCGACTTCGACAAGCCCGACGGGCTGGTCGTCGTCCGCCCCGGCGAGGTGCGGTCCTTTCTCGCACCCATCCCTGTCGAGGAGGTCCACGGCGTCGGCCCCGTGACGGCTCGGAAGCTCGGCTCGCTCGGCATCGAGACGGCGGGCGACCTCGCCGAGGCCGACGCCTCGGTCCTCGAAGCCGAGTTCGGCTCCCGCGGCCGCGAACTCCACGAGCGGGCCCGCGGCTACGACGACCGGACGGTCACGCCGACGGGCCGGCCCAAGAGCCTCTCGCGGGAGTCGGCGTTCACCGAGCCGACCGACGACATCGAGGACAAGCGAGAGGTCGTCCGCGCCCTCGCGGCCGACGTGGCCGACCGGGCGAACTCCCGCGGGGCGATGTACCGGACCATCGGCATCAAGGTGGTCGTCCCGCCGTTCGACATCAACACGCGGGCCACGTCGCTTTCCGGCCCCGTAGACGACCCGGAACTCGTCGAGTCGGTCGCGCTCGACTTACTCGACGCCGAGTTCGAAGAGACGACCGTCCGAAAGCTCGGCGTCCGCGTCTCGAAGCTCTCGTTCGCGGACGCGGACCAGTCGAGCCTCGACGGTTGGGAGTCGGCCGGGGCCGGCGGCGACGACATCTCAGACGATCGCGTCGGCGACGGCGCCAGCGACGATACCAGCGACGACGCCGGCGACGACGAGCCCCCGAACGACGGGGGTAAAACCCGCTCGCACGAAGGCCAGTCGTCGCTCGTCGAGTTCGACTGAGTCTTCCGATGCGACGGTGCGAGGGGGAGGAACTATGGCCTCCGAGGGAGTCCACCAAACCGGATGACGGATTCGGACACGGAAACCATCTCGGTCGCCGAGATCAGCGACGGTCCAGGGGGAGAGGGAGTCGAAGAGCCGGGGACGACGGTCGACCTGCCGGTGGTCGACATCCTCACCGGTCGGGGGTTCGTCACCGGCAAGTCCGGGTCGGGCAAGTCGAACACGGCGTCGGTCATCATCGAGAACCTGCTTTCGGCCAACTTCCCGGTGCTCATCGTCGACACGGACGGCGAGTACTACGGCCTCAAACAGGAGTTCGAACTGCTCCACGCCGGGGCCGACGAGGAGTGCGACATTCAGGTGAGCCCCGAGCACGCGGAGCGACTCGCCACGCTCGCGCTCGAACAGAACGTCCCCATCATCCTCGACGTGTCCGGCTACCTCGACGACGCGGCCTCCGACGAACTGGTGACGGAGGTCGCGAAACACCTCTTCGCGAAGGAGAAGAAGCTCAAGAAACCGTTTTTGATGCTCATCGAGGAGTGCCACGAGTACATCCCCGAGAAGGGCGGGATGGACGAGGCGGGCAAGATGCTCATCAAAATCGGAAAGCGCGGTCGCAAACACGGCCTCGGGGTCGTCGGCATCTCCCAGCGCCCCGCCGACGTGAAAAAGGACTTCATCACCCAGTGCGACTGGCTCGTCTGGCACCGCCTCACGTGGCGCAACGACACCAAGGTCGTCGGGCGCATCCTCGGGTCGGAGTACGCCGACGCCATCGAGGACATGGGCAACGGCGAGGGCTTCCTCGTCACCGACTGGTCCGAGTCGATTCGACGCGTACAGTTCCACAAGAAACAGACGTTCGACGCGGGCGCGACGCCGGGCCTCGACGACTTCGAGCGTCCGGACCTGAAGTCCGTCGACGGCGACCTCGTCTCCGACCTCAAGGAGATTTCCGACGAGAAGGCCAGACAGGAGAGCCGCATCGCCGACCTCAGACAGGAGATAGACAAGAAGGACGCGAAGATTCGACAGCTCGAACGCGAGTTGGAGGAGGCGCGAGACCTCTCGCGGATGGCCGACCAGTTCGCGCAGGCGATGTTCCAGAAGGCAGAAGCGCCCTACCGCGGCGGCGACGGCCGTAACCTCAACCGCCCCACCGAAAAGCAGGCCGCGCTCGGCGAGTACAACGAGGCCAGCGACGGCGACGTGGCGAACGCGGCGGCCGACGCCGCCGCTGAGGGCGGCGACGGGACCGAGAACGCCGGCGATACACCGCCCCGACGACCGCTCGAAGCGCCGTCCGGGCCGCCGTGGCCGACGCACGGACTGCTCTCCGAGAGCGACGAGGCGGAGGCCGACGGCGCGGGCGACGCGGGCGCTGCGGCCGCACCGGCCGACGACGAGTCGTGGATGGCGGCCGCCGAGATGGGCGACTTCGAGCCGGCGGAACTCCACCCCGCGCCGGGTGCCGAGAGCCGCCGCGACGTGGTCGACCGCATGACGGCCATCGTGAACGCGCTGGGAGACGTCCACCACGGAATGCTCGCGCACTACCGGGAACGCGGCATCTCCGACCCGCTCGCCGCCCACGTCGCCGCGGGCGAGACCGGCGACCAGCACCTCGCCTACGGCCGGAACCGGTCGCTCCGCCGGGCGGGCTTCATCCGCCACGCCGGCCGCGGGAAGTACGAGTACGCGCTGCCGGATCTCGTGAGCGACGAGTACGCGGACCTCTTGGGCGACGACGAACTCCGGGAGACGGTCGCGGCTATCGAGGCGTCGTTCGTCGAAGAAGAAGCCGACGGCGAGTAGACGTCGAGACGCGGGCCGTCGGTCGGAAGGAGAGTTTTGACGCGCTTACAGCCCGGAGACGAGGTCTTCGAGCGCCGCGCGCGGGTCGTCGGCCTTGGCGACGCCGGAGGCGAGCAGGATGCCGGACGCGCCGAGTTCCTCGGCGGTCACCACGTCGTCGCCGGTCGAGATGCCCGCGCCGCAGTAGACATCGACGTCGTCGTCCACGTTGGCCGCGGCGTCGACGGCGTCGGTGACGATGCCGGGGTCGGCCGTCGCCACGGAGACGTCGCCGCCGATGAGTTCCGGCGGCTCGACGGCGACCGAGTCGGGGCCGAGCGCGGAGACCGCGCCGATTTGGGCGGGGTTGTTGGCGCAGACGCAGGTTTCGAGGTCCGCTCGCTCGGCGGCCTGCACGGAGCCGTCGATGTCGGCGAGCTTCAGGCGCTTTTCGGAGTGGTTGATGAGCGTGCCGACCGCGCCGGCCTCGGCGACGGCCTCGGCGAGGGTGCTGCCGGTGTGGCTGCCGTGGCCGTTCGGGTCGACGTGCTGGGCCCACGTCTCGACGCCGGTGTCGGCGACGCGGGAGATGTCGGCCGCCTGCGGGGAGACGGCGATGCGGACGCCGGACTCCTCGGCCACGTCGCGCGCGGCGGTGGCGACTTCGATCGGGTCACACGGGTACGCCTTGAGGTTGACTAGGATGAACACAGTCGAAGTCGCGTCCGGCGAGACTAATAAATTGGTTTTCGGGGCCGCGATTGCCACGAGACGGCGTCTCGCGGGCGGAAAATCGTGATAAACGGAACCGGGGATTCGGTCGCGCGGTTCCCGCGACGGGTCGTCGACATCGGCGTCGGCGGCAGTCGCTGGGGCGGGGTCGCGTCAGTCCTTGCGCTTGACGACGTCGCCGAGAGTGGTCGTCGTGGAGCCGCCGCCGGACCACTCGGAGTCGTCGTCGCTCTCGCCTTCGACCAGCGAGATGTCGAGCTTGCGCTCGATTTTCTTCCGGACGGAGTCCGGCGGCATGATGTCGCCGCGTTCGAGCTTGCGGATGAGGCTCGCCTTTTCGTTGAGCGACTGGGCGAGCTCTTCTTGGCTCATTCCGCGGGACTCCCGCGCCTGCCGGATGCGGTCGTCGTAGTCGGTCGCGATTTCGTCCATGTCGTCGAACATGTCGCGGCGGCGCGTCTTCGACGACGAGGAAGAAGACGACCCCGAGGAGCGAGAGGAGTTCGAGCCCGACGAGGAGGAGGTGGAGTACTTCGTGCTCGTGCTGGAAGTCGACTCGGTGCGGACCTCCGTGCCGAACTCGGCGCAGTCGTCACACAGCTGCAGTTCTGCGCCTTCGACCTTCACAGTCTTCAGAGAGGCTTGGTCGGAGCCGCACATCTCGCACTGAGGCATACACTCACGTACCCGCCCGCCGCGTATAAAAGGCACGCCACCGGCCACTAACCCGACGCGACCGAGGCGCAACTGACGCGACCGAACCGCGACCGCTCCCTCACTCGCGTCCGAGGCGCGTTCGAATCTGGCGACGGACGGGTCGCGTGACGACGCGGTGGCCTCGCCGGTAGACGACGACGTACGCAACCGGAAGGAGCGCGACGAACGCGACGATGAGCCAGCGCCCCTGCGTGAACGGGTCGGGTGGGAGCGTGAACGCGCCGGCGACGTACGAGGCGACACCGGCGAGCATCACGGCGAGCGCGGCGCGCTCGGTCCTCGACGGCGGTCGCCGCCTCGACGACCCGCTGACGAAAAGCAGCAGGTACGCGACCAGTCCGACCGGAACAAAGGCGACGAGCGCCCCGAGGAGGTTCGGGAACCCGTGGCCGCGGGCGGCGGCGTTCTGCGAGACCCAAAGCGACGTGGCGACGAGGACGACGACCGGAACCAAAAACAGCGTCGCCTCTGCCGGCGACGGAACGATGGAGGGCACGAATCGTCGTCGTTTGTGTCATCTCATAGTAGTTTTGGTGGGGGCCGAAACAGTCAGCACCGCGCCTCGTCCGCCAGCGGAAGCGCCAGTTGGACGGTGCTCCACCCGTCGCGTCGCTCGTAGTCGACTCGCCCGCCCGCGGACTCGACCACCCACTTGACGACCCACAGCCCCAGCCCGGAGCCGTGGCTGAGTTGTGTGATGTCCTCGTCGCCGAAGACGGCCGCCCACTCGATTTCGGGGATACCGCCGCCATCGTCGCTGACGCGGAGCGTCGCGTCGCTCTCGCACGCCGCCGCCTCGATGCGGACCGTCACGTCGTCGGGGGTGTGTTCCAGCGCGTTCTCCACGACGTTGGCGAGCGCCTGCGCGAGTTTCGGCCCGACAGAGACCGGAAGCGACGGCGGGAGGTCGAGGTCGAACGTCGCCCCGGGGTATCGGGTTCGTCGCGACTCGACGACGGCGCGGACCGTCGCGGTTGCGTCGACCACCTCGTCGGGTCGTTGGTCGTCGAGCACGGCGGCGGCGGTCCGAGCCTTCTCGCTGACCCGCAGGAGGGTTTCGGTGTGCTGGGCGATTCGCGCGGCCGCGTGGTCGACGCGCGGGTCCGCCGTCGTCTCGCGTATCTCTTCCGCCATGCCGAGGACGACGTTCATCTCGTTTCGGAGGTTGTGCCGGAGGACGCGCTGGAGCACCTGTAAGTGCTCTCTGGCGCGGCGCTGACCGGTGATGTCCGAATAGATGGAAAACCCGTACCGCCTCCCGTCGCCGCGGCTGTAGGGGATGCCGCGATAGAGGAACTCCCGTCTCCCCCACGCGGTCTGGCGGGTGACGATGGCGTGGTTGGCCTTGCCGTCGGCGGTCCGCTGGTCGAAGTCGACCGCCTCGTCGTCGGCGTTCGGCGGGACGATGAAGTCGTTGAGCGACTCGCCGCGTACCTCGGCCGCGTCGTAGCCGAAGACGGCCTCGAACCCCGGATTGACCGCCCGGATAATCGGTTCGACGCCGACGATTTCGAACTCGATGACCGCGTCGTCGACGAGGTCGAACAGGTGGTCGAACCGGTCGCGCTCCGTGTGTAGTCGCGCGGCCGCCGGCTCCGGCAGTTCGCGACAGACCGCGCCGACGACCCGGCCCGCGCCCGTGGCGACGCTGTCGGCGTCTCCGCTTCCGTCACCGGCTCCGCCACTGCCGACTTCCCCGCCGGGGTACGGGGCGAACTCGATTTCGACCCCGACGGCTCCGGTCGCCCCGCCGCCGACTCCCGAGAGCCGGCAGCGGCACCGACGACTCTCCCACCCGCTCGCCGCTCGCACGGCGTCCGCGGCCTCGCGAACCTCCGGCCAGTCCCCGTCGGCGAGGAGGTCCGAAAACGGTCGCCCGCGGAGCGCCTCGGTGTCCGTCCCGAGGTGTGCCGCGAATCCCTCTCCCGCGTGGACGACGACGCCCGCCGCGTCGAGGACGAACATCACTCGACGAGGGCCGAGCACCGAGGGCGCTCACTCTCGGTTCGAGAAAACAGATATCGTGGGGCCCGGTGGCGAAATTGCGCGAGTATGTGAGTGTGTGTTGCGCGGTTGTGTCTCATTCGATTCGTTCTCTGGTGATAATCTGAAACATATAAATCCGCGGTAGCGGGCAACATCCTCGGGCAGTCGGTCGGGTTACCTCAGGTCGCTCCACGCGCCCCAGAAGCGCTGGACGGCGGTGAGATGGCCGACGACGGCGAAGAAGACGAGCAGCCAGCCGACGAGCGTGAACCCGCCGAGCGTGCCGGTGTAGACGGCGGACGCGAGGCCGACGAGGCCCATGAGCGCCAGTCGGTCGGCGCGCCCGACGAGACCGCCGTAGGCGCGGCCGAGCCCGACCGCCTGAATCTGCGTGCCGAGGTAGGAGGTCATCAGGACGCCCGTGACGGCGGCGAGACCCAGCGCGAACGAGTCGATACCGGCGGCGAGGCCGACGAGGACGACGATGTCGGCGTAGCGGTCGAGGACGTGGTCCAGCAGGTCGCCGGCCTTCGAGGAGACGCCCTGCTCGCGGGCGAGCGCGCCGTCGACGAGGTCGAGCCAGCCGTTACAGAAGACGAACACCGCGCCGAGGCCGTACCAAAGCGGGTCGGCGAGGCCGAAGGCGACGCCGGCGGCGACGGCGAACCCGAAGGCGACGACGCTCACGCCGTTCGGCGAGAGGCCGGCGGCGTCGGCGACCGAGACGAACGGGGCGAGCAGCTTGTCGGCGGTGTCGCGGTACTGGTCGAGCGTCATAGGTAGTCGATGAAGTCGACGGTCCCCGCCGAGGGTTCTCGCTCGCCCGCGACGACCGACGCGATGTCGTCGGCGACGGCGTCTGGGTCGCGGTCGGTCGTGTCTACCTCGTACACCGAGTCCTCGCCGTGGAACTCGACGGCCTCGCCGAGAATCACGTCCAACGCCTCCGATTCGCGGTTCTCGCGGGCCTTGGCCTCGGACTCGCCGCGGTCGAGGAGCCGCTGTTCGAGGATGTCGGGGCGACACCGAAGCACGACCACGCGGTCGGCCTCGAAGTGGTGTGCGAGGTGGCTCTCGACGAGTCCGTCCCAGTCCCCGAGGTGGTCGCGGGCGGCGTCGAGGTCGACGACGAGCGTGTCGCGCTCCTCGTCGCGTTCGCTCCAGAGGCCCTCGTCCTTCACGAGCCGGTTGAGGTGGACCACGTCGAGGTCGAGGTCGTCGGCGACGCGCTCGGTGGCGGTGGTCTTGCCGGTGCCGGGGGTGCCGGTGACGACGACTCTCACGCCGGCGGCACCTCCGAGACGATTCGGTTGAGCACGTCCACGGCGCGCTCCGTCTGTGCTTCGGTGCCGCAGGAGACGCGGATGCACTCAGGCAGGCCGAAGCTCCCGCAGTCGCGGACGATGACGCCCTCGCGTTGGGCGGCCTCGGTGACGGCGGTCGCGTCGCCGACCTCGACGAGGACGAAGTTGCCCTCGCTTTCCCACGTCGGCGCGTCGAGCTGTTCGCGGAGGTACTCGCGGGACCACCGGGCCGACTCGACGGACTTCTCGACGTGTTCCTCGTCGTCGAGCGCGGCGAGCGCGGCGCGGCAGGCGACCTCGCTGGCGGCGAACGGCGTGTTCACGCGGGCGTAAGCGTCGGCCCACGCCTCGGGCACGCAGGCGTAGCCGATGCGGAGGCCGGCCAGCCCGTACGCCTTCGAGAACGTCCGCAGGACCGCGACGTTGTCGTACTCCGAGAGCAGGTCGATGGCCGAGGGCACGTCGGCGAACTCGCCGTAGGCCTCGTCGACGACGAGGAGCGTGTGGTCCTCGACGGACTCGGCGAGTTCGACGAGTTCCTCCCGCGGGAGCACGGAGCCCGTCGGGTTGTGCGGCGTCGTGAGGTAGACCATGCGCTCGCCGTCGTAGGCGTCGAGGACGAGGTCGGCGGTCTGTTCGAAATCGTCGCCCTTCGACACCTCGTACTGGACGGCGTCGCCGTGGTGGTACCGGGCGCTCATCGAGTAGTACGAGAAGCCGGGCGACGGTTCGAGAATCCGGTCATCGGGTTCGAGCATCGCGCGCGTCAGGTAGTCGATAGAGCCGTCTGCGCCGGGCGACACCCACACCTGTTCGGATTCGAGGCCCCACTTGTCGGCGAGGCGCTCGGTCAGGTCCGTGTGGGCCGTCTTCGGGTAGACGCTCACGGTCGGCGCGGCGTCCTCGATGGCGGCGACCGCCTTCGGACTCGGGCCGTGGGGGTTCTCGTTCGAGGAGAGTTTCGTCAGGTCCTCGGGGTCCATCCCGAGTTCGCGGGCGACCTCCTCTGTCCCGCGGCCGGGTACGTAGGGAGCGTGTGCGGAGAGGTCCCGTGGTTGCATGGTCGGAAAATGCGGGTCGCGGTTCTTAAGCGTGCGTACTCCGGGACGGTGAGGTCCTCATTCGAGTTCGGCCCGAAGCGACTCGGCGAGTCGAAGCGAGAGCGCCGCGATGGTGAGCGTCGGGTTCATCGCCCCGCCGGTCGGGAAGACGCTCGACCCCGAAATCCAGAGGTTGTCGAGGTCGTGCGCGCGACACTCGGCGTCGACGACGCTCGATTCGGGGTCGTCGCCCATCCGCGTCGTTCCCATGTGGTGGTACGCGGGGCCGGTCTCGTCGGGGCCGACCGTCCAGCGGTCCTCGACGCCGAGTTCGTCCAGCACGCGCGCCTGAATCTCGTTGGCCCGCGAGAGCGCGGCGTCAGTCTGTTCGTCGACGGACCAGTGTATTTCGGGGACGGGGTCGCCGAGGTCGTCGGTCGTCTCCCGGTCGAGGCCGACGTAGTTGTCCTCGCGGGGGAGCTGTTCGACCAGCGCGCCCATGGACACGTGCGTGCCGTAGCTCTCGTCCAACTGGTCGAGCAGGTCGTCGCCCCACGTGTCGGCGTGGAGGGCGTCGATGACCGGCGACGGCCCGGCGTAGTTGAGAAACTCCAGTTTGAGGCCGTTGACCGGGTCGGCGTCGTCGTAGAACTGGTGGCACTCGCTGGTGTTGAAGCCGACGTGGTTCTGACGCGTGGGGCGGTCGAGGCGGCCGCCCATCCCGGCGAACAGGTGGTCCATGAAGTACCGACCGACCGCGCCCGAGGAGTTGGCGAGGCCGTCGGGGTAGCGGTCGGAGTCGGACAGCAACAGCAGTCTGACGTTCTCGACGCCGCCGCAGGCGAGGACGAACTGGGTCGCCTCCTGTCTGTGGGTCTCGCCGCCGGGGGTCGTGTACGCCGCGGCGACGACGCGCTCGCCCGCCTCGTCGTGTTCGAGTCGCCGGACTCGCGCCCGGTCGATGACTCGCGCCCCCGCGGCCTCGGCCTTCTCGACGTGGGACTCGGCGGTGTACTTCGCGCCGGAGGGACACACCGGCTTGCACGTCCCGTAGCCGACGCAGGGCGACCGGTCGTCGTAGGGCTCGGAGTTGCGGGCGTTGCCCACCGAGTGCATGTCGATGCCGAGGCGCTCGCAGGCCTCGGCGAAGATGGAGTCCGAGTGCGACGGCCGGAAGGCCGGAAGCGGATAGGGCTCGTCCCGCGGCGGCGCGTAGGGGTTGTCGGCCGCGCCCGCGACGCCGAACTCGCGCTCCGCGGCGGCGTAGTACGGCCGGAGGTCGTCGTAGCCGACGGGCCAGTCGGCCCCGACGCCGTGTCTGGTGTCGAGTTCGAAGTCGCGCTCGTGGAGGCGCATCACCATCCCCTGCCAGTGGAGCGTCGACCCGCCGACGCCCTTCACGCGGGCGGCGTTCAGCGGGTAGAACGACTCGCCGGTGGAGGAAAACGCGTCCCGCGGGCCGCCCATCTCCCACGGGCCGTCGAGGCCGGGGCGGATGTGCTGTTCCAGTTGCTCCCGCCTGTCGCCGTCGAACCGCGGCCCGGCTTCGAGGACGACGACCGTCGCGCCCGACTCGGCGAGCCGATGGGCCACGAGACCGCCGGCGGGCCCGGCACCGACGATACACACGTCGGCGTCGGCGACGGGTGTCCTATCCATCGGTCTCGCCCCCGGAGTCGGTCGTTTCGGGTTCGTCCATCGTCGCCCGCCGGTAGCTCTCGGCCCCGCCGGGGTGGCCGATGGGGTTCTCGATGCCGACGAGGCGGCCGCCGGTCGGCGAGGCGTAGAACGCGTAGAGCAGTTCGTTCACGACGTGAAACCGGAGGCGCTCGGAGAGCGTGCCGTCCGGAATCGGGTCGGCTGCGTCGACGCCGAGTTCGCGGAGCAGGCGGTCGCGGTCGGCCGCGGGGAGGTCGGCGAAGGCCGCGCCCTCCCAGTCGCGGGCGACGTCGTCCAACTCGGTCGCGGCGTCGACCATCGCGGCCCGACGCGAGTCGTCTCGCGCGCGCCCGACGACGTAGGCCTCGACGAACTCCGAGACGCCCTCGGCCGCGCTCGGGTAGACCGCCTCGGCGGCGGCGACCATCGTGTCGCGCACCGCGGTCGGCGGGGTGTCGTCGCCGCCCGCTCCGTCCTCGCCAGTCGACCCGCCTTCGTTGCCGGTCGAATCGGCGGTCGGCGGGTCGAACTGCGTCAGCGACACGGCCCCGCCGGTGACGCCGAGACCGGCGAGCACGGCCAGCGCGTCCCGTCGAGTCAGTCGCATTCGGCGGGAATTAGGCCAGCCTAATTATAGGGTTTGTCCTCTCGTCCCACGCGGTCGAGGACGACGGCGACGACGCCGAACGTGACGACGACGGGGACGACCGCGACGAACATATCGAACCGCGCACCGAGGTTGTACGCGAGGACGAGCGCCTGCACGTACGCGAGGAACGTCGCCAGTATCGTATCGAAGACGGGCGGAACGCTGGTTCCGCGTCCCGTCGCTCCGGCGAGTCGGGTGACGACGAGCGCGCCGACGCCGACGACTGGGATGAGAAGCACGCCGAGCGGGGCGGCGACGAACGAGTCGGCCTCGCCGCCGGTTCCGAAGTGAACCGCGACCGAGGAGGGGAGTACGGGAAGGAGCGCGACGCCCGCGACGGCGCTGAGCGCGAGCATCGCGACGCCGACGAGTGTCAACCGGGGAACACGCATACGGTCGGGTCGTGGCTCGACGATGAAAAAACGGACCGTCGGTCGGGGTCAGTCCTGTCTGACGCGGTGTTCGAGGACGCCGACGCCCTCGACTTCGACCTCGACGCGGTCGCCGTCTTCCAGCGGGCCGACGCCCTCGGGCGTGCCGGTCGAGATGACGTCGCCGGGTTCGAGCGTCATGTAGGACGTGATTTCGGCGACGAGGTCGGGAATCGAGAAGATGAGGTGTTCGATGCTGGAGTCCTGTCGCGTCTCGCCGTTCACGCGAAGCGAGATGCTCGCGTCATCGGGGAGGTGGTCGGGGTCGGCGAGGGCCGGCCCGAGGGGCGCGGAGCCGTCGAACGCCTTCCCGCGGACCCAGTTCGTCTCGATATCCTGGTCGTCGCGGTTGGACACGTCGTTCATGACGGTGTAGCCCGCGATGACCGCCTCGGCGTCCTCGGCCGCGACGTTCCGACACTGCTCGCCGATGACGACCGCGAGTTCGGCCTCGTGTTCGACGTTCTCCTTGCCCGCGGGGAGCGTCACGGTGTCGCCGTGGCCGGCGACCGCGTTCGGCGGCTTGAGGAACAGGAGCGGCCGGTCGGGGACCTCCTCGTCGCGCTCCTCGGCGTGCTTGGCGTAGTTGCGGCCGATACAGACGATTTTCGACGGCTCGCACGGGGGAAGCACGTCGACCTCGTCGAGGTCGTAGCGCTCGCCGCCGAAGGAGACCGAATCGCCGTGCCACTCGCCGGTTCGAACCGCGCCCGCGGGGTCGCGGAATCGGACGTGATGCATGCCCCACGCGTCGGCGGGGGGCGTGATAGGCTTTTACATCGCGCGAGTCGCTCGGTGACGTGGGACATTCTTGCACGATTCTCATCCCTTTTGTGGTCGTGGGGTGACGGGCGTGTATCGGCCGTCCCGGACAGTTCGTTCGAGTGGACTCGGGCGGCCGATTCTGCTGTCGGATTCGAGACGAGAGCGGCGGGGCCGGCTCCTCGAACGTCGCCACGAACTCCCGGAACGTCGCTACGAACCCCCGACGAGCGCGCCCGCCGAAAAGCGGTCACACCGCCCCCTGCGAATAGCTTTTTGTGTATTTCGCGTGTAACGTTCGGGTGCTATGGAACTCACCTGGCACGGTCACTCGACGTGGTACGTCACGGTCGGAGACACCTCGCTTCTCATCGACCCGTTCTTCGACAACCCCGCCACGTCTCTCGACCCGAGCGACGTGGAGACGCCGGACTACGTGCTTCTCACCCACGGGCACGCGGACCACATCGCCCACGCAGGCGAGTTCGACGGCGCGACGGTCGTGGGCACGCCCGAACTCACCGGCTACGTCGAAGCCGAGATGGGCGTCGACGACACCATCGGCATGAACATCGGCGGGACGGTCGAACTCGGCGACGCGTTCGTCACGATGGTCCGGGCCGACCACACCAACGGCATCAACACCGGCTACGAGCACGAGGCCGGGATGCCCGGCGGCTACATGATTAGCGATACGCTGCCGACACAGGAGACCGACGCCGACTCGACGACCTTCTACCACGCCGGCGACACGGGACTCATGACCGACATGCGCGAGATTTTCGGCGCGTACTTCGAACCCGACGCGGCCGCGCTCCCGGTCGGCGACCACTACACGATGGGCCCGTGGCAGGGCGCTGTCGCCGCCGATTGGCTCGGCGTCGACCACGTCTTCCCGATGCACTACAACACGTTCCCGGCCATCGAAATCGACGTGCGCGACTTCGAGCGCGAGGTGAAGGCCGCCGGCAGTCAGGCCGAGGTCCACGCCCTCGACGGCGACGAGTCGTTCACGCTCGAATAACCCCTCGCCTCGCTCGGCGACGGCCCGTCTCGGGTCGTCGCTTGTGCACACCGTTGTCCTATTGAGGAACTTTTAGGGTCGGTCGCTCCTTTCCTCGGAACGAATGTCCGACATCCAGACCTCTACTGTCAGCGAAGAAGGTTTCGCATGCACGAGCCAGGTCGGCGACTTCGACCTCCAGATCGACGCGACCGACGAGACGGGCCCGAACCCGAACGCCGCGCTCGTCGCGACGTACGCCTCCTGTTTCCTCCCCGCGTTCCGCGTCGGCGGTCAGAAGACGGGCTTCGACGACCTCGGTAAGGTCCAGATCGACGCCGACGCCGACCTCGACGACGGCGACGACCTCGAGCGCATCAGCTTCGACGTCTACGTGGAGTCCGACCTCGCGGACGACGAGTTCGCCGAAATCACGGAACTCGCCGAGGACATCTGCCACGTCCACGACGCGCTCCGCGGCGAACTGCAGGCCGACGTGACCGTCGTCGGCGACGCGTTCTAAGCGTCGCTCGCCGCTCGGGCCGATACGCATTCTTTTCGCAGAAGTCGAAGCCGCCAGCGACGGGTGTCGCGGCGGGTTCGGAGACGCCCCGCCGGGTCAGTAGCGGCGCTTCTTATAGCTTCGAAGACTCATAGCCTCGCCTTCCACGATGATAACCTCGCGGTCTTGGGGGTCCGATTCGACGACGTCGTCGACCTGTTCGCGGAAGTATGGGCTGTTCGGCTCTTCCATACCACTCCCTTCGTCGCACCTAATAAAAATCTTTGTCAGACATTCTCACGCGTGATACCGCGTGAGCGCCGCGGCCAATCAGTCGTCAGCGGCCGCGGCGGCCGGTTCGTGGCTGATTTCGGTGCCGAGCACGTCGAGGAACGCCGCCAACCACTCGGGGTGGTCCGGCCACGCCTGCCCGGTGACGAGGTTGCCGTCGACGGTCACCTCGTCGACCCACGAACAGCCCGCGCGCTCGACTTCCGCGCGAACGGCCGGGTAGGCGGTCATCTCGTAACCGTCGAGGACGCCCGCGGCGGCGAGAATCTGCGGCCCGTGACAGATTGCGGCGACCGGCTTCCCCTCGTCGAAGAAGTGCCGGACGGCGTCGAGCACCTCGTCGTAGCCGCGGAGGTACTCGGGGGCGCGCCCGCCGGGGACGACGAGCGCGTCGTAGTCCGCGGGGTCGATATCGGCGAACGTCGCGTTCAGCGCGAAGTCGTGGCCGCGGGTCTCCAGATACGTCTGGTCGCCGCGGAAGTCGTGGACGGCGGTCTTACACCGGTCGCCGTCCTCCTTTTCGGGACACACCGCGTGGACCTCGTGACCCACCATCTGCAGCGCCTGGAACGGTACCATAATCTCGTAGTCCTCGACGAAGTCGCCGGCGAGGAGCAGAATCTTCTTTCCGGACATGGGCATCACCCACGCGGTAGTTGTCGCGTCAGAACGATAATGATTGTGTAGGTGGGAATAGCGGCGGCTCGGGAGTCAGGGTCTGGCCGCGAGAGCGGCTGAGGCCGGCTATTTCGAGATAATGCGCCCGATGTCACCGAGGTCGTCGAGGACGTGGTCGGGTTCGTACTCGCTCGCCGCGAGGGCCGCCTCGTCGGTCACGCCGGTTCGGACGAGCGCGGTGCCCATGCCCGCATCGAGGCCGAACGCGATGTCGGTATCGAGACGGTCGCCGACGATGAGGACTTCCTCGGGCGGCAGGCCCAACTTGTCGAGGACGAACTCTTGAGCGACCTTCGAGGGCTTGCCGAGAATCGCGTCGGGGTCGCACTCGGCGACGCCCGCGACGGCGTTGATAATCGCGCCCGACCCGGGGATGTCGCCGTCCGCGGTCGGGATGATGACGTCGGGGTCGGTGCCGTAGAAGGCGGCCCCGGAGCGGAGCGCGTTGTTGGCGTCGCGGAGGTCGTCGTAGTGAAACTCGCGGTCGATGGCGACGACGACGACCTCGGGGTCGTCGCCGGCACGGACGAGTTCGAACCCGGCGTCACGAAGTTGGTCGTGGAAGCCCGGCTCGCCGATGCAGAAGGTCCGCGCGCCGGGGTGTCTGTCGGCGAGGTACGCCGTCGTCGTCGTGCCGGAGGTGACGACCTCGTCGGCGGTCGCGTCGATTCCGGCCCGACGGAGCCGCGCCTCGTAGGCGACGGGGGCCTTCGTCGGGTTGTTCGAGACGAACAGTCGGTCGAGCCCGGCGGCGTCGACGGCGGCGAGGCCGTCGAGCGCGCCGGGTATCGCTTCGTCGCCGCGGACGACCGTTCCGTCAACGTCGAAAACCACGCCTCGGTAGTCCATCGTCCTCGGTAGGGAGGCGGGGCTGTTGAACGTTCGCCCGAGAGAACTATTATGTTCATTGGTGGCATATGTCATCGTATGGGTGTCTCTTCGAAGCGGTTGGTCGGGTGGCTGCGCGGGCCGGCGACCGGCAACAGCGCCATGGGCGTCTACGGGCTCGTGACGGCGATGGTCGCGCTGTTTTTGACCTACTCCATCGTGGCCACGTTTTCCGTCGTCGTCCCGCTGTTGTCGACGACGGCCATCGTCCTCGCGGCGCTCGTCGTGTGGGTGCTGACGTGGGCGGTCCTCGACGTGGTCGCCAGCCGGACGATTCGCGAGTCGTCGACCTGAGTCGCCGACGACTCTGACGGCGTGACGCGCTCGCGTCGGCGGTGAGCGCGCCGCGAGCGTCACGTGCGTCGGGTTCGACGTAGCGGCGGAACCGTCACAGAACCAAAGACCAATATGCGCGTCGCCCTACTCGTCTACCGTGACGAACACGCAGCTGACACTCGTCCAAATCGACAACTACGGGCCGTGGACGGTCACCCCGGACCCGCGGCGGGAGATGGACCTCCAGACGCTCCAGTCGCGGCTCTTCGCCGACTTGGCCCAGTTCGTCGGCTCTCGCGACGGGTACGCGTTTTTCACCCGGTTCGACAACATGGTCGCGGTCACGAACGGACTCGACCGCGACGACCACGAACTGCTGCAGGAATCTATCGGAAATCGCTATCCCGTAACGCTCAGTCTCGGTATCGGCGTCGACCGGTCGCCCGCGGTCGCGCTCGAACGCGCCACCGACCGCATCCAGCGCGCCGGAAGCGCACAGGACGGCGACCGCCGCGAGGTGCTCTCCGGGGAGACGCTCCCCGAGGCCGACCGCTCGGCGACCGACCTCCAAATCGCGCACTTCGACGTGAACGACGCGACCGGCAAGTACACCGACCGCCTCAACGAGTTCGACACGTTCATCCACATCGAACAGGGCTACGCGTCGCTCATGCGCTACCTGCGTGAGGAACACGGCGCGCTGTCGTTCTTCGTCGGCGGCGACAACATCATCTCGGTCACGCCCGACCTCACCGAAGACCAGTACCGCGACGCCATCGACCACGTCGAGGCCGAGGCGGACGTGGAACTCAAAGTCGGCGTCGGCACGGCGTCGAACGCCCACGAGGCCGGCTTCGCGGCGAAGCACGCGCTCGAAGACTGCCGCCACCGCGGCACGACCGTCGAGTTCGCCGACGCCGCGGTTGAGACCGCAGACGACTGAACGATGGAGGGTCGCGCGGTCTACTTCGTGGCCCCCGAACGCGTCGAGGTCCGCGACCGCGACGTTCCCGCCCCCGGACCGGAGGAGGTCCGCGTCCGCACCCTGACCTCCGCCGTGAGCTCCGGGACCGAGCGACTCGTCTACCGCGGCGAGGCCCCGACCGACCTCGCCGCCGACGAGTCCATCGCGGCACTCGACGGCGACCTCTCGTTTCCGCTCCGCTACGGCTACGCCGCCGTCGGCGAAATCGAGGCCGTCGGCGACGACGTGCCCGACTCGCGGCTCGGAAGCCGCGTCTTCGCGTTCAACCCCCACGAGAGCCGATTTCTGGCGTCCCCCTCGGAACTCATCTCCGTCCCCGACGACGTGACCGACGAGCGCGCCGCGCTCCTGCCGACGATGGAGACCGCGCTCAACTTCGTGATGGACGGTCGACCGCTCATCGGCGAACACGTCGTCGTCTTCGGACAGGGCGTCGTCGGCCTCGTGACCACCGCGCTCCTCGCGCAGTTCCCGCTCGGGAGCCTGACCGCGGTCGACTGCGTGGCCGAGCGCCGGGCCATCGCCGAGAGTCTGGGTGCCGACGAGGCGGTCCACCCCGAGTCGCTGGACGCCCCCGCCGACGGGGCCGACCTGACGCTCGAACTCTCGGGCGACCCCGACGCGCTCGACGACGCCCTGTCGGTGACGCGGTACGACGGCCGGGTCGTCGTCGGGTCGTGGTACGGGACCAAGCCCGCCACGCTCGACCTCGGCGGGCGGTTCCACCGCTCGCGCATCAGCGTCGAGAGCAGTCAGGTCAGCACCATCGACCCCGACCTCCGTGGGCGCTGGGACGCCGACCGCCGTTTTTCGCTGGCGTGGGACCACCTCGAAGACCTCCCCTTGGACCCGCTCGTGACCCACCGAATCGGCGTCGAGTCCGCCGAGCGCGCCTACCGACTCCTCGAAGACGCCCCCGACGAGGCCGTCCAAATCCTCTTTACCTACCGGGACGCTTGACAGTTCATGTACCGCGTCTCGGTTCGCAGGGACCTCATCGCCCAGCACTACCTGACGGTTCCGAACCCCGGGCCGGAGGGTGAGCTCCACTCCCACGCGTTCACCGTCGAGGTCGAACTCTCGGGCCCCGAACTCGACGAGTACGGCTATCTCGTCGATATCGACGACGTGAAGGCCGCGCTGGACGCGACGCTGTCTCGCTACCGCGACGAGACCATGAACGAACTCGTCGAGTTCGCCGGGCAGAACCCGAGCGTCGAGCGGTTCGCCCGCGAGGTGTGCGAACAGTTCGTCGAGGCGGCGTCACTCGACGCGCCCCAACACGTCTCCGTTCGCATCTGGGAGGACGACACCGCGAGCGCGACCTACGAGACCCCGCTCTGACGTGCGGGTCGGAATCGTCGTCTACGGCCCGCTCGACGACCGCTCGGGCGGTTATCGCTACGACTCCGAACTCGTCGATGGGCTCCGCGCCGCCGGCGACGACGTGACCGTCGTCTCGCTCCCCGAGCGGTCGTACCGAAAGCGACTCCGAGACAACGTCTCCGCCGCGCGTCGCCTCCGCGGCCTCGACGTGGACGTGCTCTTGCAAGACGAACTGTGCCACCCCTCGCTGGTCGGCGCGAACGCCGCGCTCGACGACGACGTCCCGGTCGTCTCTGTCGTCCACCACCTCAACTCGCTGGAGCGCTTCCGGGCGTGGCGACGACACGCCAGACGCGCCGTCGAGACCCGGTATCTCCGCTCCGCGGACGCGTTCGTGTTCAACAGCGAGACGACGAAGGAGACGGTCGCGGCCGTCACCGACCCCGAACCGAGCGTCGTGGCGCGCCCGGCCGGCGACCGCTTTTCGTCGTTCGGCGCGCCCCTCGGGGACGACGAGATACGGGCCCGCGCCGCCGACGGGCCGCTCCGGGTCGTCACGGTCTGTAACCTCGAACCCCGGAAGAACGTCGACGGCCTGCTCCGCGGGCTGGCCCGCGTCCGCGGCGACTGGGAGCTGACGGTCGTCGGCGCGGCGGTCGACGCCGACTACGCCGACTCGCTTTCGGACCTCGCCGCCGACAGCGGCATCGACGACCGCGTGACCTTCGCGGGCCGGCTGTCGGACGCCGACCTCGCCGCGACGCTCCGGGAGTCCCACCTGTTCGCGCTCCCCTCCCACTACGAGGGGTTCGGCATCGCCGCGGTCGAGGCGATGGGGTTCGGCCTGCCGGCGCTCGTCTCCTCGGCCGGCGGCGCGAGCGAACTCGTCACCCACCGACAGGACGGCTTCGTCGTGGACCCGACCGATTCGGCCGAACTCACCGACGCCGTGGCTCCGCTGTGTCGGAACCGTCGGCGACTGCTGTCGCTCTCGCTTTCGGCCCGCGACCGCTTTCTCGCGCACCCGACGTGGGACGAGACGGCCGCGGAGATTCGCTCGTTTTTGTTAGACCTCGTCGACGCCGACGACGCGGGGTCGCACGGGGCCCACGAGTAGCCGCCGCGGGCGCAGAAACGCACAGGGGGCGCACTCGGAGGCGACCGGTACGGTCTCAGTCGAGGTCGACGCGGACCCACTCTTGGAGCGTGAAGCCCTCGTAGTCGGTTTCGTCGTCGAGTTCCCACTCGTCGTCGTCCCACTCGGGGTAGAACGTGTCGCCCTCGTACTCGCCGGGGACGCGGCTCAGCACCATCCGGTCGAGGTGCGGTTGGAACAGCGCGTAGATGGCGGCCCCGCCGATGACGTAGGCCGTCTCCGCGCCCAGCGACTCCGCGATGTCGACCGCGTCCTCGACGCTCGCCGCGCGGTGAGCGGTGTCGACCGAAAACGACCGCTCGCTTCGGCTCATGACGATTTGGGCGCTCCCCGGCAGGTCGTCGAGCATCGACTCGAACGTCGTCCGACCGAGCACCACCGGGTCGTCGGCGATGCGGGCGCGGTACTGCTCCTTGTCGGCGGGGATGCTCGGCCACGGGAGTTCGCCGTCGCGGCCGATGACGCGGTTCTCGGCGAGCGCGGCGACAGAGACGAGTTCCATCACTCTCACGTCGGGCGCGTGAGAGAAAATCGTTGTGCAGCGCCGGCGTCGCCCGGGGACCGTCCCGGCGTCGTCGGACCTTCGACAACCAACGGACCGAGGCTCAGCCGCCCCGGTCGACGATTCGCCGGCAGTCCTCGATGAACTGGAGGAGGTCCGTCCCGGCGTCGGTCCCGATGCTGATGATGATTCGCTCCGCCTCGGAGAAGGGAAACTGCAGGACGAACGCGTTCTCGTAGTAGTGGACCACGGCGCGGCGCTCGCCGATGGGATGGGTGTCGATGCCGGGCGTCGCAAACGGCGTCTCGACGCGGAGGTCGGAGACGACTTCGGTCAACGTCTCTTTGGTGTATCGCTCCGAGAGGTCGTCGCGGAGATACTCCAGTTCGTACCCGTCGTCGTCGGCGATGACAACCGTCCGGAGTCCGTCGCCGATTCGCCTGCTCAGATACGCCGCGAGTCGGCGCGCTGTGTCCCGTACCATACCGCGCCGTCGCTCCAAGCGCCTATAGTTTATTGGTATCTTTGTGGTATCGGAACCGAACCGAACGCCAATAGTTTTCAAACGAGCGACAACAACTGCGGGGTATGGAGAAGCAACCGCGGGACGTCCGGCGCGACGGCGCGTTAGTCCTCCTCGGGCTCGCGGGGTTGGTCGCGCTTCAGGTGTTGGTCCCCAGGGACTCGGTCACGGGGGTTGCCGAGATGTTTCGGGGCGGCCTCTTCGGCGGGTCCATCTCGGTGATGGCGGCGGGCGTCTTCCGCGTGCCCGACGAGCAGGCGTTTCGGTTGACGGCCGCGGTGGCCGTGGGGTTCGCGCTGGGTTCCCTCGTGTTTCTACTGTGAGGGTCGCTTCGTGGCTCTCGGGGATAACCTGTGCTGGCTGGCCTACCGAGCTGTTAATCCGTCCTCCACAACGGCGCTGCCGCTCTTCTCTGGTGGAGAATCGCTCACAGAGAACGCACCTCCCGGTTTCCGCTAAACCGGCGGTACAGCGCTGCTGCTCCTTGTTAAAACCCTGCGAAAGGATTAAGGTTAGAGTGGGGCCGGAGGGATTTGAACCCCCGATCGACTGATATCTCCGGTGGGCACCTCGGAACTCCAGAGGGTCGTCAACACGACCGATGATCAGTCGGCCGCTCAGTATATCAGCTGGAGTGTCGTCCCGGGCGCCAAGCCTCTGGAGTCAGTCGCCATGCCGGGCTTGGCCACAGCCCCGATTCGTGCTGTCTGCACTCTCTCGTATGGCGATTTTTCTTAAAGGGGTTTCGATTCTACTCGTCGCGGTCGTCGTCGGCCCAGTCGCACTCCTGGCACTTGTAGGCCGTCACGAACTCCGTCACGCTCGGCATGTAGCCCACCTGGATGACGTTCTCGCCGCACTCCGGGCAGTCGAAGTCGGCGTCCTGAATCGGCTCGGCGTCCATCGGGCGCTCGCCCTCGACGAGTTCGGCGAGCGTCTCGGGCGTGACCATCCGTCCTTGTACGACGCGGTTGCTCATACCCGTGCAACCGTCCCGAAGTAAGTAAGCCCTCCGCCAGCGGTTGGAGTCCACGTCGCCGCGGGCGTCCGCGCGGCCGCACCCCGGTCCGGTTCAGGGCGTCGCAACCGTCACGGACCGGGTGCGCGGGCCGTCGCACTCCACGAGGAGGACGGACTGCCACCGACCGAGGTCGAGGCCGCCGTCCGCGACCGGTATCGAGACGCCGTTGCCGACGAGGAGCGCCCGGAGGTGCGAGTCGGCGTTGTCGTCGAGTTCGTCGTGGTCCCAGCCGTCGTCGGGGACCGCCTCGGCGAGCATCGACTCGATGTCGCCGAGCAGCCGCGATTCGGCCTCGTTGACGCAGACGCCGGCGGTGGTGTGTTTCGAGAAAACCGTACAGACGCCGTCGTAGCTCGCGGGCACCGCGTCGGCGACTTCGTCCGTCACGTCGATGACCTGAAGCCGGCGCTCGGTTCGAACGTCGAAGGTCCGTCGCATGCGACGGGGTTCGTCGGCCGGGAGAAAAAGTCGACCGGCGGATTACAGCCAGGGCGCGCGGGACTCCTCTTCGCCGGGGTAGCCGTACCCCGGCTCCGAGTCGTCGTCGGTCTCGTCCGCGTTGTCGACCAACGCCTCGTAGTCCTCGGACGACTCGACGTCGTCGCCGCCGTCTGCGACCGGGCCGGCCGCGGCCGCGCCGTTCGCGTTCGGCGTGGCCGATTCGGGGTCGGACGCGTCGTCGACGAACTCGTCGAGGTCCGCACCGTCGGAGCCGGGGTCGAACGCGAACAGCGCGGTGACGCCGAGGACGCCGAGAGCGACGGGGGCCTGCGTCGGCATCAGGCCGAGCACGTCGAGCGCCAGCATGCCGAGGGCGACCGAGCTACCGAAGCGGAAGAGGTCGATGTCGACGTTGCCGCGGAGCCGCGGGGCGAACAGCGCGATGGCACCGGCGAAGCCGACGCCCGTGCCGGCCGCCGCGCCGGCGCTGAGCAGGCGCATCGGGTCGGGGTTGACGATGAGCTCGAACCCGGCGGGATTGAAGCTCGCGACGAGGCCGAGACCGATGATGATGCTCGGCGACGGCAGGTACTCGCCGACCTTCGAGGAGGCCGTCTTCGCCGCCACGGCCAGGATGACGAGGCCGGCGAAGCGGTGGAACACCTCGAAGTTCAGGAGCGTCTCGATGGTCTCCGCGACGGCGGCCTCGGCGACCGCGACCGGGATGAGCAACGCGCCGAGCAGGAGGATGGACGTGAGCTGTTCGCGGCGCGTGCCGTCCATCTCGGCGAGGATGACCGCGACCGTCGCGGACCCACCGAAGATGAGCAGGCCGGTCTGGAGGATGCCCGCGACCGAGGGGTCGCCCGCTGAGGTCGTCAGCGCCCCCGCGATGATGAGCGCGGGGAAGATGCCGTCGATGAGGGGAAGCCCCATGACGGTTGCGAGCAGACGGGTGGCACCCCCTACCTGTTGCTCGAGGCGAAGGGCGACCGGGTGGCGTGAGACACTCATTCGATGTTACTGGCCTTCACCATGGCCCAAGCGGCGATACGAACGCAATTCGGACAGGGGCGTGCTGGCGCTCTGCACGCGAAGCCCATTTCGTCCGAAATTGAACTCCCGTTTAAATGTCTGCCACATCGCTGTAAAGAGAATGCCGGAGTCGGAGGTCGTTTGACCGGCAATGCGCGATGCGGCGGGACGCGTGGAGTCCATACAAGATTACATTAGGACAGGAGTATTAAACGTTGTGTGGGATACGACCGCATGGACCATAGGTATCTCTGTCTACCTTATAAAAAGAGCTGAAGATTCGTCGGATATAGATTGAAATCTCGAAGATACCGTGGTACAAGTTCGTGAATATGGTGATTATTCACGATGGTCTTGTGGTTCGGTACACCGTGACGAGGGGACGAACACCCCCGAGCGGTCGCGGCCGACGGCGTCCGTCGCTCGCGGGTGTCGTCACGTGTTCTGGCGGTCGTCTCGGTCCGCCGGCGATGCGAAGAATAATCACGCACATGCATATATCACCGAACTGGTTTGCGATACATCGACACGCCCGTGCTATCTCGCAACCCTTTTGTCGTCGCCGCAACCACGCTTGATATGGCGAACGACGTTCCTGACCGAGAACCCTTCACCGAGAAGCTACGGGTACCCGAATCCCTCACATTCGACGACGTGCTGCTCCGCCCGATGGAGAGCCGCGTCGAACCCGACGACGCCGACGTGTCGACGCGCGTCTCGAAGAACGTCGAACTCAACATTCCCATCCTTTCGGCGGCGATGGACACCGTCACCGAGAGCGGGATGGCCATCGGGATGGCTCGCGAGGGCGGCATCGGCGTGCTCCACCGCAACATGAACGCCGAGCAGATGGTCCACGAAATCGAGCGCGTCAAGCGCGCCGACGAACTCGTCATCCGCCGCGAAGACGTGGTCACGGCCAACCCCGGCCAGACCATCAGCGAGGTCGACGAGATGATGGAGCGCGCCGGCGTCTCCGGCGCGCCCGTCGTCGACGACGACGACGTGGTCCTCGGCATCATCTCCGGCACCGACATCCGCCCGTACCTCGAGGTCGGCGAGTCCGACGAGGTCAGCGAGGCCATGACGGACGAGGTCATCACGGCCGAGCGCGAGGTCACCGCCCGCGACGCGCTCGAACTCATGTACGACCACAAGATTGAGCGCGTCCCCATCGTCGACGACGACAGCCGCCTCGTCGGCCTCGTCACGATGCAGGGCATCCTCCAGCGCCGCGAACACGAGAACGCCGCCCGCGACGACGACGGTCGCCTCGTCTGCGGCGTCGCCGTCGGTCCGTTCGACGGTGAGCGCGCGCAGATGGCCGACGACGCCGGCGTCGACGTCATCTTCATCGACTGCGCCCACGCGCACAACCTCAACGTCATCGACACCGCCCGCGAGATCAAGGAGTCCGTCGAGGCGGACGTCGTCGTCGGGAACGTCGGCACGCGCGAGGCCGCGGCCGAACTCGTCGACTTCGCGGACGGCATCAAGGTCGGCATCGGCCCCGGCTCCATCTGTACGACCCGCGTCGTCTCCGGCTCCGGTATGCCCCAGATTTCGGCCGTCGCGGAGGTCGCCGACGTCGCCGCCGAGTACGATATCCCGGTCATCGCCGACGGCGGCATCCGCTACTCCGGCGACGCCATCAAGGCGGTCGCCGCCGGAGCCGACGCCGTCATGCTCGGTTCCTACTTCGCCGGCACCGACGAGGCCCCCGGCCGCGTCATCACGATGAACGGCAAGAAGTACAAGCAGTACCGCGGCATGGGCTCCGTCGGCGCGATGCAGTCCGGCGGTGCCGACCGCTACCTCAAGGAGGACAACGAGGACGAGGAGTACGTCCCCGAGGGCGTCGAGGCCGCGACGCCGTACAAGGGCTCGCTCGCGTCCGAGCTCCACCAGCTCGTCGGCGGCATGCAGTCCGGCATGGGCTACGTCGGCGCCGAGACCATCCCCGAGGTCAAAGAGCGCGCCCGCTTCGTCCGCGTCTCCGCCGCCGGCCAGACCGAAGGCCACCCCCACGACGTGATGATTACCGACGAAGCGCCGAACTACAGCCCGAGCGAGTAACGCGCTCTCCCGCACCCCGGCTTCGTCGCCCCCGAACCGTTCCCCGACGTACCTCGTTTTGCCGGTCGCCGCTCCGCTGTTCTTTCTCTCGCCGCACGCTCCGCCCCCGTCTGCGGCCACTTCCTGTCACGCGAGCGGGACGAGGACATGGGATAATTAATACGGATGTATGTCGTGCATCTACAAGCGATGGATACCGCGGAGCTACGGACCGCACTTCGGAACGCCGGGTTGTCACAGTATCAGGCGGAGGCTTACGTCGCGCTTCTGCAGCTCGGCGCGGCGAGTGCGACCGAACTCGCCGACGCCTGCGCCGTACCGACTGCCCGTATCTACGATGTTCTCCGCGACCTCGAGGCCAAAGGCTACATCGAGACCTACGAACAGGACAGTTTGCACGCGCGGGCGTGCGACCCGAAGTCGGTGATGGAGGACCTCAAGAGCCGCGCCGTCCAGCTCGACGAGGCCGCCTCCGAGATAGAGACGCGCTGGCAGCAGCCCGCGGTCGACCGACACATGCTGAGCATCGTCAAGCGCTTCGAGACGGTGTTCAACCGAGCCGAGGAGATGATTCGGGAGGCGGACGGCGAGGTGCAACTGTCCGTCACCCCCGAGCAGTTCGACGAACTCAAGCCGGCGCTCTCGGAGGCGTACGAGAACGGCGCGCTGGTGAAGGTCGTGTTGCATCCCGAGCGGACCGACGAACTCGAACCGCTCGCAGAACAGGAGTACGAGGGAGTCGCCACGGAGGTCAGACACCGAACCCTCCCGACGCCGTTCGTCGCTATCGTCGACCGGACGGGCGCGTGTTTCGCGCCGCACGACAGCTCGATGAACCAGTACGGCGTCCTCGTCGACGACTACACGCTGGCGTACGTCTTCCACTGGTACTTCCAGACGGCGCTGTGGGAGGTCTGGGAAGTCGTCTACGACGCACAGACGGACGAACCCCCGTTCGTGTATTCAGACATCAGACACTTCGTGCAGGACACGGAGCCGCTCATCCGCGACGGGAAGCGTATCATCACCCACATCAAAGGCTACGAGACCGACGAGCGCGACCCGATAGAGTTCACCGGCGAAGTGACCGACGTGTACTACACGGCGGTCTCCGCGCCGACGGACACGCTGTCGTTTTCCGAACTCGCGGGACAGGTCTGTCTGACCGTCGAGACCGACGAGGGGACATACACCGTCGGCGGGTGGGGCGCGGTCTTGGAGGACGTCGAGGCGAACCGAATCACCGTCGAAGAGATATCAGAGACATCTGACAGGTGAAATCTGTTCGATTCGCCGGAATGTATAACAACTCCGGGGGGCAATTAGTGCGCACAAGCGCAGTTTCGGACGGCGTTAGACAAGAGGTATTTTGATATACCACTGCACGACATTGAGTTTCGTGAGCGTCCCCGGAACACCCCTACACTACCAATGAGCGCAGAACAGCCACTGGTGCTCATCGTTGAAGATGAGCCTGACCTCGCCGATCTGTACGCAACCTGGCTTAGGAACGACTACAGCGTTCGTGTCGCCTACGGCGGCCGCGAGGCGCTCGATAAGCTCGACGACGAGGTTGACGTTGTTCTCCTCGACCGTCGAATGCCCGACCTCTCGGGCGACGAAGCGCTCTCGGAGATTCGGGACCGTGGCTTCGAGTGCCGCGTCGCGATGGTGACCGCGGTCGAGCCCGACTTCGATATCATCGCCATGGGCTTCGACGACTACCTCGTCAAGCCCGTCTCGCGCGAAGCGCTGACTGACACCGTCTCTAACCTCATCCTGCGAAACGCTTACGACGTAGGGATTCAGGACCTGTTTTCCCTCGCGTCGAAGAAGGCGCTCTTAGAGTCCGAAAAGGACGAAGCGGCGCTCGAAGAAAACGAGGAGTATCAACAGCTCACCGCCCGGTTGACCGAACTCCGGCGCGAGCTCGACGAGACGCTCGGCCAACTCGACGAGACCGAGGGAATCTCCGCAGTCTACCGAGACATCGGCGGCGAAGTCGACATCGACAGCTCCTAATCGGGTGCGGGCGTTCCGGTCGCCGACCCCTTTCACCTCTCTTTCCCGCTTTCGCGCGCCTACAGCGCCGTTTGCGACCTCGACGATTACTTGCGACACGTGTTCACTTAATTAAGTTATTTTCATATCAGATATACACGAAAAATTATATTTCGCGCTCGCTCCTTGGGGTAAGTGCACATGTCCGACGACAGCAACCAGATGGTCGCGTACCTCCGTCAGAACCCCCGCATGATGGGCGTCCTGTTCACGCTCACGCTCCTGCTCTCACAGGCGGGAAGCGTGGCAGCCGGCAACACCGGAATCATCTACGGTCCGTAATCACGGAAGGAATTCGCAATCCCAGTAGACGGTATCGTCGTAGACGACCGGAATCTGTTCTAACGCGAGGAAGTCTCGAAGTTCTTGGGTCGATAGCCTGATGTCCGAGAGAGACTGTGATGAGAGGAAATACTCGGAGTTGTTCGGTAATGCAGGTATGATTAGCGAACCGAGCCCACTCCGAGATGTGGGGTACGCGTTGTACGACAGTTCGTACGTGTCCGAGTCAATGTGCTCGACCTCGCAGAGTATCGCGACTCCGCTTTCGGCTTGGACTACAGAGAGGCTCCCGTCCCCGACCACGCCGTACTGGTGGGCGATGTCGCTGTCGGTTCGGACCACGTCGAGGGACGCCTGCAGCGGGAATCCCCCGTTAAGCAGTCGGGCCAGCGTGCGCCCCACGCCGACCGCCTGACTGTTGATGACCTCGCTGAACGTGACGATACCGCCGATAGCGCCGGCCTCGACGAGCGCGAGTCCCTGGTCGTACGACTGGCAGGCGTTGAGGAAGAACGCCCCCGTCCCGACGTGGTCGAGCGTCTCGGCGTCGACCCTGCCGTCGCGACACTGGAAGCCGTCGTCGTCGATGTGGCCGATGTAGTGGAGGAAGTCCGTCGGCTCGGCGAGTATCTCCCGAAGCTCCGCCCGGCTGAGGTCGTAGTGGGCGTCGACGTCGAACGACAGCCCGTCGCGCGAGCCGTAGACGTCGTCGACGATGTCCGTCTCGGCGAGCATCTCCGGGTCGTTGCAGACGACCGTGATACCGATGTCTCCCTGCGTCGGCTTGCGCTGAAGCCGGTTCCGGTAGGCGGCGGGAGTGGTCTTGCTCGCGCCGACCGGCGTTCCGTCGCTTATCCACGCCTGCTCGACCGAGTCGGTCGAACTGGGCTTGACGTACGTCTCGTTCGGGGTCGTCGCGCCCGCGCTCCTGACGATGTCGTCGCGGAGGAAATCGTCGACGACGGCGGCTTGCACCTCCGAGTGGGGGACTTCGGTCCCCGTGGGCGTCCTGACGACCGCGAGGTCGTTCGTGATGAACGGCAGGAGCTCGATGTTGTCGGTCTGCGGCGCGACGTGCGTCGTCAGCTTCCACTCCGGGACGAGGTCGGCGATGTGCTCGTAGGGTATCTCGAAGTACGCCGAGAGCTGTTCGCCGAGCGACGCGTCGTACAGCCGCTCGACGTCGATGTCCGTCCGCGACTCGACCGTCTGGCGCTCGTGGAGCGGCACGTCGTAGATGCCCTCCGTCCGAACGACGCAGTCGAGGAAGAACGTCCGTTTGAGCGCGCGCGCGACCGACTCCTCGAAGCCGTGGGGGCCGTCGAAGTCGTGGACGAACCCGTCTTCGGCGACGAGTCGGGGGGCGTCACCGGGGACGAGTCTCGCGCCGAGGTAGTACGCCAGCGGCGTCGCCACGAAGATGTGACTCAGCGTCGGCGGGAGTTCGATTCGGACGCCGGTCTCGGGGACGTGAAGCCCCTCCGGGATGTCGAGTTCGTCGCCCAACTCGAGAAGCGGCGGGTGACCTCGGAGCGTGGGGTACGACCGCTCGACGCTCGTGGTCTTGAGCGCGGAGCTGAACGCCGAGACGGCCTCCATCACGTCCAGCGGGTCGTCGGTCGTCGTGACCGTCGTCGCGGGGCTCTCGTGCGACGACCGCGCGCCGACGTACACCGTCTGCGGCTCCTCGAACGAGAGGACGGTTTCGAGCGGCTTCGCGTCGACAGTCAGCGGTCCCTCGACTCTGAGGTACGTCTTGACCGCACCGAAGAGCTCGATGCTGTAGGTTGCCGCGTCGAGTTCCTCGTGTCCCTGCTGGTCGACCTGCGCGAGCATCGACCCCGCCTCGTCGCGGACGCAGACGACCGTGTTCGCCGCCAACCCGATACGGTCGGTCTCGATGCGGACCGCCGCGTCCGTCGGGAGCGAGAACCGACGCCGGTCGGCCGGCTCGGGCGCGACAGGCGACGGCGTGCGAAGCATGAACTGGTGGCGTTCGACGTTATCCCGAACGACCAACCCCGCGCCTTCCGAAGGGAGCGAAAAGCCGACTTCCAGCGTGGAAGACGCGTCAGCTCGCTTGCCCTGCCCGGACGATTCCATTGAGTCTATGTGACACGATTAGGGTAAAAAACGTATTGGTCGCGAGAACGTCACGGCTCCAACGGAAACCAGCCGGACGAGACCTCCTTCCGCCGGAGGTGCCAGCGTTGGCGGACTTCCGCGCCCTCGACGTCGAGTTCGACGACGGCGTCGAACAGCGGTTCGAGCATCCGATTAATCTCGTCCTCGCGGCCGCCGGGGGACCAGACGTGGACCATCCCGTTTCGCGCGCGGACGTGAGACGTCATGACGTGGAGGAATCGAAACACGTGGTCCCGCTCGTACCGCGAGAGGAGCGACGGCAGACAGTCGAACGCGACGCGGAGTTCGGCCGGAGAGAGCCCCCCGGCGAGGCTGTCGAACTCGGTCACGTCGGTCGCGAGTTCCGCGCCGAGTTGGCCGAGGCCTCCGCTCACCCGGCGTTCGCAGGTCTCGACCGCAGTCGGTACGGCGGCCGACGGTGACGGCGACGCCGCTGCGCTCCGTTCGAGCGTCGAGTACCGCACCACGCGGGTCCACTCCTTCGAGCGTTGGATGTCCGTGTCGAGGCGGGTGTCGAGCGGCGTCGAGTCGTTGAGAACTAACAGGCGGCGTCGAGGCTCGTCGGGAGCGCCGAGCATCTGCTTGGACGCGCGCGAGTAGAGTTCAGTCGGAACCGACCCGACGACGAGGAGCGCGCTCCCTCGTCGCTTGAGGTCGTCCAGCCCGAGTTGGAACGTGGACGTGTCCTCCGTCACGGCGATGTCCGTGTCACCTCCCGAAACCATTCGTGTTGCACGACGAAACCATATTTAATAATACTTTGCGTGTTGGTCTCTCGAAATGTGCCACCAAGTGTCATTATCGATGGTGCACTCTGATTGGGGCGTGTTCGGCCGCTTCGACCGCCCGAGACGGCGGGTCAGACTACCCCGTCGCCCGGACGGTCAGCACGGGAACCGGCGCGGTCCGGACGACGCGCTCGGTGACGCTCCCGAGGAGCACGCGTTCGACGCCCGTCCGGCCGTGCGTCGCCATCGCGATGACCTCCGCGCCGTGTTCCGTCGCGTAGTCGAGGATGGTCTCGTGGGGCGCGCCCCGCCGCACGGCCCCGACCGTCTCGATGCCGCGGCTCTCGCCGCGTTCGACGACCTCGTCGACGACGCGTTGGCCCTCCTGCTCCAGGGTTTCGAGGACCGTCCCGCCGATGATACCCGCGTTGTCCCGCGTCGTGTTCACGACGAACAACACGTGTACCGTCGCGTCGTACCGCTCCGCGAGGTCGAACACGTGCGGTATCGCCTGTTCGGCCGCCGGACTCCCGTCGACGGGGAGCAGGATTTCGTCGTACATCGCTGGATGTACGCGCCCCAACCGCGTGAATCCTTCGCACACCCCGGTGCGCCGCTCGGTCGGCCAAAAAACGGAGTTGCCGGCAGGTCGGGGCGGACGGGTGGGGCCGACGGGCGGGGTGGACGGATGGGGTCGGCTCAGTCGCTGACGTATGCCTCGATACGGTCCATCGCCTCGCGGAGTTCGCGCATCCCCGTCGCATAAGAGACTCGGAGGTGGCCCTCGCCGCCCTCGCCGAAGACGCTCCCCGGGACGAGCGCGACGTTCTGCTCTTCGAGGAGGCCCTCGGCGAACGCCTCGTCGTCGCCGTCGGGGGCCTCCGGGAAGACGTAGAACGCCCCTTTCGCCTCGAAGCAGTCGAGTCCCATCTCCTCGAAGCGGGCGAGGACGAACCGACGGCGGCGGTCGTACTCGCGGCGCATCTCGTCGACGGAGTCGTCGCACGACCGCAGCGCTTCGAGCGCCGCGTACTGCGCCGTCGTGGGCGCCGAAAGCATCGCGTACTGGTGGACCTTGTTCATCGCGTCGATGGCTCCGGCAGGCCCCATGGCGTAGCCGAGTCGCAGCCCCGTCATCGCGTAGGCCTTCGAGAAGCCGTTGAACACGATGGTCCGCTCGCGCATGCCGGGGTGGGTGGCGATGGAGGCGTGGTCGTCCTCGTACCGGAGGTCCGAGTAGATTTCGTCGGAGAGCACGACGAGGTCGTGGTCCCTGACGAACGAGGCCACGTCGGCGAGTTCGTCGTCGGACATCACCGCGCCGGTCGGGTTGTTCGGGTAGCAGAGCACCAGCACGTCGGCCTCGTCGGCCCCGGCGGCTTCGAGCGCCTCGGGAGTGAGCGTGAACTCGTCTTCGGCGCGGGTCGGCACCGGCAGCGGTTCGCCGCCGGCGAAGATGGCTCCCGGCGTGTACGAGATGTACGACGGCTGGGGAATCGCCACCACGTCGCCGGGGTCGACGAACGCCCGGAACGCGAGGTCGACCGCCTCGCTCGCGCCCGTCGTGACGATAATCTCGTCTTCGGGGTCGTACTCCTGGCCGTAGCGGGTGACGCGCTCCGAGATGGCCTCGCGGAGTTCGCGCATCCCGCGGTTCGACGTGTAGGAGGTCTTGCCGCGTTCGAGCGAGTCGATGGCGGCGGTCCGGGCGGCCCACGGCGCGGAGAAGTCGGGTTCGCCGACGCCGAGGGAGATGACGTCGTCGACCTCCTCGGCGAGTTCGAAGAACTTCCGAATCCCCGACGGCGGCACCTGTTTGACGCGGTCCGAAAGCTGGTCGCCGAGCGTCATGGCGACACTGAGAGCCGGTCGTCGTCGTCGCCGTCGCCGAGTTCGATGCCCTCCTCCTTGTAGGAGTCCATCACGAAGTGCGTGACCGTCTTCGTGACCTCGGGGATGGGGGCGATGCGCTCGGAGACGAAGTTCGAGACGGCGTGCATCGACGCGCCCTCGACCTCGATGAAGAAGTCGTAGTCGCCGGAGACGAGTCGCAGCGTGGCGACTTCGGGGAACCGCGCGATGCGGCGGGCGATCTCCTCGTAGCCCGTCTCGCGGTCGAGTTCGACGTCGACTTCGACCTGCGCCCGGACGTGTTCCTCGTCGACGTTGTTCCAGTCGACGACCGCCTGGTAGCCGCGGATGACCCCGTCTTCTTCGAGTTCCTCGAGCGCTGCTGCCACTGCTTCGGCGTCTGCGCCCAGCTGGCGGGCGATGTCATCTACGCTCTCGCGAGCGTCGTGACGCAGCAAGTCGAGCAGTGACTGCTTGTCCATGGACAGTCCGTTGCAGGCATCCGTAAAATGGTTTGCCCAACCGGGCGGAATTGTCGTGTCACTCAGTGTCATGCGACGGGCGTCGTCGCCGACCCGTCCGGCGGAACACTATTCCGCCGCCGGCGGAAACGTGTCCGCCATGAACGCCGAGTTCGATTGGCTCACCCTCGACGGCGACGAAGAGGTACTCTGGGCCGACACCCCGCATCCCTACAGCCTCGTGCCCTCCTTCATCGTCGGCGTCCCGCTCTCGCTCGTCCTCGTGGGCATCCCGCTTCTCGTCGGGTCGTACCTCTCGCACAAGAACACGAACTACGTCGTCACGTCCGACGCGCTCTACCGGAAGTCGGGCGTCCTCTCTCGGAGCGTCCAGCGCATCGAGTTCGACAAGGTCCAAGACACCTCCTACAGCCAGACGTTCCTCGGCGCGCAGTTCGGCTACGGCTCCGTCAACATCAGCACCGCCGGTGGGAGCGGCATCGAGATGAGCTTCCAGAACGTCGCCGAACCGCAGTCGCTCCAGTCGCTCATCAACGAGCGAATCAAGCGCCGCGCGGGGCCGGAGACCGACGCCGAGGGGAAGGCCGCCGTCCTCGACGACATCCTGACCGAACTCCGCGCGATTCGGCGGGCCGTCGAAGGCGATGAGGGCGCCGCCGCGGGCGACGACGGTCCCGACGAGGGCGGAACCGACTCCGACTCCGACGCCGACGCGTCGGCCGACGCGCTCGAACCGAGCGACTTCGAGTTCGACGCGACGACCGACGAGCGATGACGGGCGGCGATTCGAGCCCCGCGGACTCGCCGTCCGAGCGCGCCGCGACCGACTCGACGGCCGGCGACGCCGATGCTGCGCCCGCCGCGGCCATCGACGACTGGCTGGCCCGCGGCGACGACGAGACCGTCCGCTGGGCGGGTCGCCCGCGGATACAGACCGTCATCCCCGCCGCGGTCGTCGGGGGCGCAATCGCCGTCGCGGCCGTCGCCGTGGCCGTCGTGAACGACGCGCCGGCGCTCGCGCTCGCGGCCCTCGTCGGACTCCTCCTGCCGGCGTGGTCGTACCTCCGCGTCACCAACACGCGCTTCGTCGTCACCGACAGGGCGCTCTACCGGAAGTCGGGCGTCCTGTCTCGGACCGTCCAGCGCGTCTCCCTCGACCGCGTCCAGAACAGCGCGCTCTCGCAGGGCGTCGCGGGGTCGCTGTTCGGCTACGGGACCGTCTCGGTCGAGGCCGCGGGCGGCGGCGCAATCCGCTTCGAGGACGTTGACGACCCCGGTGCCGTCCGCGACCGAATCGAGGGACGCGACGACCGCGATGGCGACGAACTCCCCGGTACGGTCGAACAGTGGGTCGCCGTCCGCGACGAGGTGCGGGCGCTCAGGGCGGCCTTAGAGCGGTAGAAAAACGGGAGTTTTCGGTTCGGTTCGCGGCGCGGGTTCGCGTCAGTCGTCGTCCGCCGCCGGAGCGGCGGGACCGGGCTGTGCCGTGCTGTTCCCCGAGAAGCCGACGCCCGCGAGGACGAAGGCGAACAGCACGAGCGGCGAGAGGTAGCCGAAGAAGTAGTACCACATGTAGTCGAACGTCGCCACACCCAAGACACCGGCCATGTACGCGCCGCCGGCGTGCCACGGGAGGAGCGCGCCGGTCGGCGTCCCGGCGGACTCGATGGCCTGCGAGAGGTCCGAACTGTCGAGGCCGAACTCGTCGTAGGTGTCGCGGAGCGTCATGCCGGGGACGACGATACTCATGTACTGCTGGGCGGTGAGCGCGTTGGTCAGTATCGCCGAGAGACCGGTGGAGGCGACGAGCAGGCGCGGGCTCCGAATACCGCGCTGGAGGCGGTGGGCGAGGACGGCGAGCACGCCGGTCTGTTCGAGCAGGCCGCCGAGCGTCAGCGCCGCGACGACGACGGCGATAGTCCACGCGGAGCCGGAGACGCCGCCGGAGGCGAGCAGGCTGTTGACGAGTTCGGAGCCGGTTTCGGGGCCGGTGCCGCTCATGAACGTCTGCCACGCCGTGACGAACGACGCGCCCTGCACGAGGATGCTCGTGAACGCGCCGGCGAACGCGCCCGCCAGGAGGACCGTCAGCGCGGGATAGCCCGCCGCGGCGAGGCCGAACGTGACCGCGAGCGGCAGGAACGCGAGGAGCGTGATGTCGTACGAGGAGGCGAGGGCGGTCTGAATCTCGGCGATTTGGCCGGCCGGAATCGCGCCGGTGATGCCGAGGCTGAGGAGGACGAAGCCGACGAGCGAGAGGCCGAACGCGACGGCCGTCCCGCTTCGCATCGCGCGGATGTGGTCGTAGAGGTCGGTGTTCGTGACGGCGGCTGCGAGGTTCGTCGTGTCGGACAGCGGCGACTGCTTGTCGCCCGCGTACGCACCGGAGAGAATCGCGCCGGCCGTCATGGGCTCGGGGACGCCGAGGCCGGAGCCGATGCCGATGAAGGCGACGCCGAGCGTGCCGACCGCGGTCCACGACGAGCCGATGGCGAAGGTGGCGATGCCGACGAGGAGCGCCGTCGCGGGCAGGAACACCTGCGGCGACAGCAGGTCGAGACCGTAGTACATCAGCGCCGGAATCGTCCCCGCGGCGACCCACGTCGAGACGACGCCGTAGATGACAAACAGGATGAGAATCGCCTGTAGCCCCATCGCCAGGCTGCGTTCGATGCCCTCGTAGAGGTCCTCCCAGGTGTAGCCCCAGACGAAACGACCGAGGAGACCGACCAGCGCGATACTCCAGATGAGCGGGATGTGCGGGTCGAGTCCCAGCCACGCCGACCCGAGACCGAGGAAGGCGACGAGTCCGAGCACCGGAACGAGCGCCTGTTTGAGCGTCGGGCGCTGCTCCGGGGCGATGTCGTCGTACGACCGCGGTGTGTACCTATCAGTTCCCATCGTAGCTCGACAAATAACTTTAGAGCATAAAATTGTGTCGTGTTATGCTTTGAGTGCATTGTTATGCAATGACGTACTTTCGCTTGACAATATAATTCCCGGCAGTAATCCTACGGGTGAGTCGCCGCGGGCGGTCGCTCCGAACAGTCACGTATTCCGATAGGTCGATATTTCGGAACGTGTCAACAAATAGGGAAACAGACATACCGGAGGCGCGCCACGGGTCGGGCATGGCCCTCGACGAGTTCTTCTTGTTTCCCCTCGGGTTGGTCGCCCTCTTGGGGGCGGTCCCCCTCGTCATCCTCTATCTGCTGCGGCCGGAGCCGGTCCGGCGCACCCTCCCGACCTTCCGGTTCCTCGCGGACTCGGCGGGACGAAACGCGTCGAACCCCATCTTCGACCGCCTGCTCCGGAGCCTACTCCTCCTCATCCAACTGCTCGCGCTCGTCGCGCTCGTCGGCTCGCTGGCGACGCCGTACGTGATGGTTCCCGAGTCGGAGACGGTCCAAGAGACCGTCCTCGTCGTGGACACGAGCGCGAGCATGGGCGTCCGCGACGGCGGCGGGACTCGATTCGACAGCGCCCTCGCGGCGGCGCGAGACGAGGTCTCCGGCACGACCTCAGTCGTCGCGGCGGGGTCGAACGCGAACGTGGTGCTCCGCCGGGGGAGCGCGACCGACGCCCGCGCCGCCCTCGACGGCCTGCGCGCGAGCGCGGCACCCGGCGACCTCCGCTCCGCGATTACCGCCGCCGCCTCCATCGCCGGCGAGGACGCCCGCGTCGTCGTCCTGAGCGACTTCGCCGACGACTCGCCGTGGAGCGACGCGGTCCGCGAGGCCCGCGCCCGCGGCCTCGTGGTCGAACTCCGGCAGTTCGCGGGCGGCGGACAGGGCAACGTCGGCATCGTCGACCGGCGCTTCTCGGGCACGAACGTCACCGTGACGGTGAAGAACTACGGCGACTCGGCGGCGACTCGGACGCTCTCTCTCGCCGGCGTCACGCGGGAGATCCGGATGGACCCCGGCGACGTGACGACCGCGACGCTTCCGGTCCCCGCGGGCGGCGGGCGCGCCGAACTCTCGCCGGGCGACGCCTTCCCGACCGACGACGCGCTGTACGTCGCGGCACCCGAGGACGCCTCGGTGGACGTGCTCGTCCTCACGAACGACGAGAACCGCTACCTGACGGCCGCGCTGTCGGTCATCCCCGAGGTGTCGCTGACCGTTGACAACCCGCCGACGGCCGTCTCGACGAACTACGACGTGGTCATCTACAGCAACGTCAACCCCGGTCGCCTGCTCTCGGGCAACGTCGAGGCCGGCCGCGAGGTCGTCGCCGACGGCGGCGGCGTGGCGATTCAGGCACAGGAGGAGTCGCCGAACTACGGCGACCTGCAGCTCGTCTCGCAGGCGAGCATCGAGACGAACCCGACCATCGGGACCGTCGAGAGCCACCAGATAACCCGCGACATCACCTTCCCGCCGCCGACCGAGTACGTTGCCGGCGACCTCCGGTCGGGTCAGTCGCTCGTGACCACGACCGGCGGCACCTCGCTCGTCGCCGTCGAGCGCCGCGGAGCCGGCCGCGTCCTCTACTACGGCTTCATGGAGGACAGCTCGGCGTTCAAGTACAACTACCAGTACCCCGTGTTCTGGAAGCGCTCGGTGTTCTACCTCGCCGGGCGCTCGACGCTCTCCGAACTGAACCGGGCGACCGGCGGGTCGCTCGCGGCGGGCGCGAACCAGACCGTCGAGACGCCCGCGGGCGAGGCGACCGGCCCGGAGGTCCGCCTCGCCGACGCCGGCTTCTACCGCCTCGGCGACGAGCGGTTCGCGGCGTCGCTCCTCAGCGAGGCCGAGTCCGACGTGGTCGCCGCGCCGCTCGACGGCGAGTCGGCCCCCTCGGACTACCCGACGCGGGTCGAAGAGCGCGAGGTTCCGGACCCGCTGACCAAGTGGGCCGCGCTGGTCGCGCTCGCGGCGACGATGGTCGAGTTGGCCTACCTGCGCCGGCGGGGTGACCTCTGATGGCGGCGCTCGGATCGACGTCGGCCGCGCTGACCGCGCTCGGCTCTGTCGCCTCCGGCTCCCCGCTGACTCCCCTCGCGTGGACCGTCGAGGCCGCCGGTCGGACAATCGGCGTGCAGCGCCCGCTGTTCCTCGTCGCGCTCCCGGTGGCCGCGCTCCTCGCGTGGGCACTCATCTTCCGCGGGGCGGACGGGACCGCCGGCGGGCGCTCCCGGCGACTCCTGTTCGCGTCCCGATTCCTCGTCGTCCTGTGCTTGGTCGTCGCGGCCGCGGGCCCGTACACCGTCACGACGCGGATGACCGACGGCGACCCGCAGGTGACGCTCCTCGTCGACGACTCCGACAGCGCGGCCGTCACCGAGGACGTGTCGTCGCAGCTCGCGGCGGACATCGAGGCCGAGGGCGTCCCCGTCACGACCTCGACGGTCGCCCGCGGCGAGGAGTCGCCCATCGGCGACGCCGTCGCGGCCAACCTCAGACCGGACGGGACGGTCGTCCTCGTCTCGGACGGGCGGGTCACTTCGGGGCGGAGCCTCGCGTCCGCGACGACGCTCGCCCGCGACCTCAACGCGACCGTGAGCGCGGTCGCGCTCGAACCGACCCAGGCCGAACACTACGTCACCGTCAGCGGCCCGTCGAAGACCAGCGTCGGCGTCGAGAACGCGTTCCTCGCGCAGGTCGACGGGGTCGTTCCCGAGGACGCCGAGGGCGCGACCGTCGAACTCGTCGTGGATGTCGACGGCGAGGAAGTCGCCCGCGAGGTGGTCAACACGACCGGCGGCGTCGAGTTCTCCCAGACGTTCGAGACCACCGGCACCCACCGCGTCACCGCCCGCATCGAGAGCGACGACCGCTTCCAGACGAACGACGTGTTCCGCAAGACCGTCCGCGTGGTCGAGCCGCCGCGGGTGCTGTACGTCTCCCGTGGGGACTACCCGTTCCGCGACTACCTCTCGGAGCTGTACGACGTGGAGACCGCCGAGGCCGTCCCCGCCGACCTCTCGGCGTACCACGCCGTCGTCTTGCAGGACATCCGGGCCGAGGACGTTGGCAACACAGAATCGCTCCAGCGGTTCGTCATCGACGGCGGCGGTCTCCTGACCGTCGGCGGGCGCAACTCGTTCGAAAACGGCGGCTACGACGGGTCGAGCCTCGCGTCGATGCTCCCGGTCACGACCGGCGAGGGCACGTCCCAGCAGACGAACCTCGTCTTCGCCATCGACGTGTCCGGCAGCGCGGAAAGCGGCATGCGCGTCCAGAAGTCGGTCGCGCTCGACGCGCTCGACCAGCTCGGCGACGAGAACCAGGTCGGCATCGTCGGCTTCAACTACCGCGCCTACGAGGTCTCGCCGCTCCGCCCGCTCGGGCCGAACCGCGAGTCGACAGCCGACCTCATCCGCCGGCTCCAGTCCGGCGGCGCGACCGACATCTCCGTCGGCCTCGAGGGCGCGGCCCAGCAACTCGGCGACAGGCGCGGGACGATTATCCTCATCAGCGACGGACACGACCGGTTCCAGGACGCCGCGAGGGTCGCGGACCAACTCGGCCGCGACGGGGTCCGCGTCATCACCATCGGGACCGGGCCGAGCCCGAACGAACAGACCCTCCGGACCATCGCGCGGGCGTCCGGCGGGAACTACCTCAGGGCCGACGAGACCGACCGACTCCGCATCCTCTTCGGCGGGTCGAACCGCCAGTACGCCGGCGACGGCCTCACGGTCGTCGACCAGAACGACTTCGTCACCGCCGGCGTCGAACTGACCGCGAACCCCGGCAGCGTCAACGACGTGTCGGTCAGGAGCGGCGCGAACTTCCTCGTCGCGGCCGACGACGGGACCCCCGCAGTCGCCTCGTGGCGCTACGGCCTCGGCCGCGTCGCCACCATCACCACGTACGCGGGCGACGGCACGCTCGACGGCCTGCTCCGGAGCCCCGACTCGCTCCTGCTCACGAAGTCCACGAACTACGTCATCGGCGACCCGGAGCGGAAGGCGACCGGCGTCGCCGAGGTGGCGGACACCCGCGTCGACCAGCCGACGACCGTCGTCTACCGCGGCGGCGAGCGCCCGCGGGGCGTCGAGGGGCTGTCCTTCTCGGCGGTCGATTCCGGCGTCTACGAGGCGACGGTCGTCCCCACGGAGACGGGCTACCGGAACGTGCTCGACACGGCCTTCGCGGTGAACTACCCCGCCGAGTACGCCGGGTTCGGTCGGTCGGCCGCGCTCGAAGCCGCCGTCTCCGACAGCGGCGGGACGATGTACGACTCCGAGGACGCGGCCGAAATCGCCGCCTCCGCCCGCGACAACGCCGCCGGCGTCCAACCCGTCCGCGACGACTGGGCGGCCGCGTTCGTCGCCGCCGCGTTCCTCCTCTACCTCGCCGAGGTGCTCGTCCGGCGTCTTCAAGTGTATCGGGGTCGAACGCAAAGTGAAGGTGGTCTGATATGAGTTCCCTGGGTCGGTCCCTGAACCTCGGTCTCGTCCTCGTCGTCGTCCTCCTCACCGCCGGAACCGTCGGCGCGACGATGTTCTACCAGTACTCGGTCGATTCGCTCGACCAGCAAAACGAGCAACTGCGCGAGCGAAACGAGGCGCTGGAACAGGACCTTTCGCAAACCCGACAGAATCTGTCGGCGACGCAAGCGGAGCTCCAGGAGCTGAACAGCAGCCTCGAACGCACCCGCGGCGACGTCTCGCAGGTCGCGAACAACCTCGAAGACACGGAGTCGCAGCTCGAATCGACCCAAAGCGAGCTGTCGTCGACGCGGAGCGAACTCCAAGAGACCGAAAGCAATCTCCGAGACGCCCGCAACCGTATCAGCGAACTCACGGCGACGCTCGACGAACTCGAAGAACAGCGCAACCGGCTCGAAAACCAGATAGACGACCTCGAAACGGATAACGAGGAACTGGAGGAGACGAACGCCGAACTGGAGGCCCAGATAGAGACGCTCCAGTCCGACATCGACGACCTCGAAGACCGGGTCGACGACCTCGAATCCGACCTCCGGCGGGCCTGTTCCGAGTTCGAAGACGGCAACGAACCGGCGGTGTGCAGCGGTGTCTGAATCACCCCCGCCCGAACCGGGCACCGACGGCAGCGACGTTCCTGATGCTTCCGACGCACCCGACGCGTCCGACGCACCAGACACGGCCGCCGGCTCGGAATCGGGAGCGACCCGCCGCGAGGCGATGGCCGACGCCGTCAGCGAGGTCCGCCGCGAGGCGGTGAAGGCCGCCGTCGTCTCCAGCGTCGTCGACGCCGCGGTCGCGACGCTGTTGGCGAACATCGCGTTCCGGGTCGTCGAGTTACCCGTCCAGTCGTCGGTGTCGCTCGGCTTCCTCCCGCGGGTCGACCCGGCCGTCTCGGTCCACGTCGCCGTCCCGATCGCCCTCGCGGTGGGCCTCCTCGTCGGCGTCGCGGAGTACCTCATCCTGATGCGGGTACCGCCGGTCGAGCAGTTCGAGGCGGTGAACCCCTCGGTCGCCGAGGCGCTTCGGACCGCCCGCGACCTCGTCGCCGACGAGGGGAACCCGAACCGCGACTCGCGCATGTCGGTCGCGCTCTACGACGACGTGCTGTCCCGCCTGCGGGAGTCGTCGTCGGTTGAGCTCCTGCCGACCCGCCGCATCGTCGGCGCGCTGCTCGTCGCCTTGCTCCTCTCGGCGGGGAGCATCCAGGTGGCCGTCTCGGACATCCAGTTCGAGGGACTCGCCGGCGACGGCGGGCCGGCGGGCGAGGGCCTCGACCAACCCGACGAGGAGACGGGGCTCCAGAACGGGAGCTCGATTCTCGGCGACCCCGAGGACGTGGACGCCGGCTCGGAGCAGTTGAACGCCACCGTCGCCGGGACCGGCGGGAGCGGCGACGGACCGGAGTCGTCGGCCGCGGCCTACGACTCGACCGGCTACGGCGGCGACAGCGCCGTCGAGAGCCAGCGCGCCGGCTACCTCGCCGACGACACGCTCGAAGAGGCCGACCTGATTCGCGACTACACCCTGAAGATACGAGAGAACGACGATGAGTGACAAACGAGACTGGCTCGGAGACGACGGACAGCAGACCGCGGCCGAAGGCGATATCGCGGTCGAGACAGACGACGACCTTGACCTCAGCATCGAGGACCTCCAGGCGAGCGTCGCGGCGGTCAAAGACGAGGTCGGAAAGCGCATCATCGGCCAGCACGACGTGGTCGAGCGACTCCTCGTCTGCGTCCTCTGCGACGGCAACGCGCTGCTCGAATCGAACCCCGGACTGGGGAAGACGACGCTCGTGCGCGCCCTCTCGGACGCGACGGACCTGCAGTTCTCGCGGGTGCAGAACACGCCCGACCTGATGCCCTCGGACATCACGGGCACCGAGATCATCCGCGAGACGCCGGACGGTCGGGACTTCGTGTTCGAGCGCGGGCCAATCTTCGCCAACGTCGTCCTCGCCGACGAGATAAACCGGGCGACGCCGAAGACGCAGGCCGCGCTCCTCGAAGCCATGCAGGAAAAGCAGGTGACCGCCGCGGGCGAGACCTACGAGCTTCCGGACCCCTTCTTCGTCCTCGCGACGCAGAACCCCATCGACCAGGGCGGAACCTACCCGCTCCCCGAGGCGCAGACCGACCGCTTCCTGATGAAGATTCTCGTCGACTACCCCGAGTTCGACGAGGAGCGGTCCATCGTCAAGCAGTACGCCGAGGGCGGCGCGTCGCCCGAAGTCGAGCGCGTCCTGCCGCGGACCCACCTGCTCGCGGCCCAACGGCTCGTGCGGCAGGTCCCCATCTCCGACGACATCCGCGACCGGACCATCGAACTGGTCCGCAAGACCCGCGAAGACGAGCAGGTCGAGTTCGGCGCGAGCCCCCGCGCGAGCATGGCGCTCGTCCTCGCCGCGAAGGCGCGGGCGTTCGTCCACGGGCGCACCCACGTCTCGTGGGAGGACGTGGTCGAGATGGCCCCACCGGTCATCAGACACCGCATCATCCTCGACTTCCGGGCGGAGCGCGAGGGGCTCGACCCCGACGACGTGATTGCGCGGCTGTTGAACGAGTGACGAACCGATGATAGACCCCGGCTTCCTCGACGAACTCGACCGCTTCGACACCTCGCTGAAGCGCGTCTCGAACGCCCGACGGCAGGGCGACCAAGAGTCGCCGGACGTGGGCGAGGGGCTCACCTTCAGCGACCACCGGCGGTACGCCGCCGGCGACGACCCGCGGCTCATCGACTGGAAAGTGTACGCCCGGACCGAGGAGCTGTTCATCAAGCGGTTCGAGGCCGAGCGGAACCTGACGGTCCACGTCCTCCTCGACGCCTCGGCCTCGATGGACTTCGGCGAGGGCGACGCGAACAAGTTCGAGTACGGCGCGAAGCTCGGCCTCGGCTTTTGCCACCTCACGGCCGAGGAGAACAACGACTTCCGCTTTTCGCTCCTCGGCGACCTGCCCGACCGCATCGACACCGACGCGTCGAGCCGCGGCGAGGTGCTCCGGCTCGTCGAGCGCCTCAACGAGACGACGCCCGGCGGCGACGGCGACATCACGGCCGCGCTCTCGACCTACGCCGAGACCATCCGCTCGCGGTCGCTCGTGGTGGTCGTGAGCGACCTGCTTTTCGACCCCGACGACGTCGCTTCCGGCCTCGCCGCGCTCGCGCGGAACGACGTGCTCGTCGCGCAGGTGCTCACCCCCGAGGAACTCGGCCCGGAGGCGACGGGCGACGCCATCTTCGAGGACCCCGAGTCCGAGGCGACCCGCCGGACCTACTTCGGCGGGTCGGCGGCGCGGCAGTACACGGACCGACTCCAATCGCATCTCGCGGCGGTGGACGAGCGGTGTCAGGCGCTCGGCATCGAGCGCGAACTCGTCGACACCGGCGCGGACTTCTTCGACACGTTCGCCGACCTCTGGCTCGGCGCGCGCCTCGGCGGGGAACGTCGCGGCCGCGGCTAATCCGACCCCGGGACCAACATCGCCGCGGACCGCGGGCTTTTCACGAATCACCCCCCATTGGCCGGTGTGACGGAGACACAGGAGCGCCGCGTGGTCGGCCTCGTCGCGGGCTCGCACGTCGTCAACCACGCCTACCTCGTCGCGCTCGCGCCCGTCATCGGCCTCGTCGCCGACGACTTCGGCGTGAGTATCGCCGCCGTCGGCCTCGCCATCGGCGTTCAGGGCGGGGTCGTGACGCTCCTGCAACTCCCCTTCGGCTACCTCTCGGACGCGCGGAGTCGGACGCTCGTCCTCGCGGTCTCGCTCGTCGTCGGCGCGGTGGGAATCGCCGCGACCGCGCTCGCGCCCTCGTACCCGTGGCTCCTCGCCTCGCAGGCGCTCCTCGGCGTCGGCATCGCGGGCCACCACCCCGCGCACTACCCGCTTTTGGCGACCGCCTCCTCGGAGACGAACCGTGGGCGGGCGTACTCGCTGCACGCCCTCGGCGGGTCGCTCGGCTTCGCCGTCTCGTACGCCATCGCCGCCGGCGTCGGCGCGCTCGGGTTCGGCTGGCGCTGGACCGTCGCGGCCATCGCCGTCTTCGGCGCGGCGTTCGCGCTCGTCGCGCTCCCGGTCGCCCGCGGCTTCCCCGAGCGAATCAAGAAGCCGGCGACGGAGGACCGCCCGTCGTCTCGCCCCACGCTCGCGGGCGTTCGGCGGGGCGCGTCGGCACTCCTCTCGTCGGCGGGGCTGATGGGCCTCGCGCTCCTCTCGTTTCTCACCTCGGCGGCCGCGTGGTGCATCCGGACGTACTCGCCGCAACTGCTCACCGCCGGCTACGAACTCGCGCCGGGGACGGCGAACCTCCTCGTCTCGGGGATGCTCGTCGTCGGCGCGGGGACGATTCTCGTCGGCGGCGCGCTCACCGACCGCGTCGGCCCCGGCAACGTCGCCCTCGGCGGCTACGCCGCGCTCGCCGGACTGGCGGCGCTCCTGGCGAGCGGGTCGCTCCCGCTCGCGCTCGTCGTGTTGATTCTCCCCTTCAGCGGGACCATCAGCGTCTCCCGGCCGGCGCGGTCGACCCTCGCGGACCGCCTCTCGGAGCGCGCCGACCTCGGCAAGAACTTCGCCGTCGTCACCATCGGCATCTCGCTCGGCGGGGCCGTCGCGCCACCGGCGTTCGGGGCGCTCATCGACCTCGCCGGCGTGCGCGTCACCTTCGGCGTCGTGGCGGTCCTCGGCCTGCTCTCGTTCGGGTTGACCCGGTGGCTCCTCGGCCGGGTCGACGGGTCGGCGCGGCGGCCGCAGGCGACCCCGAGCGACTGACGACGGCGCGTTCGCTCGCGGCGGTTACTCCGGTGGTTCGCGCTCAGTACTCGTCTCCTCGACCCACGAGCACCCCGAGCGCGATGCCGACGGCCGCGCCGAACCCGGCACCGAACGGCCCCAGAAACGCGAACCCCGCGCCGCCGAAGACGAGCGCCGGAACGAACACCGCAATCGGCGAGACAGCAGCGGACATGCCCCGCGATTTCGTCTCCGCGGTGATAATTCCATTGACACTTCGCGGTCGCGGGAGCCCGAATCCCGATTCCCTTCTCCGGCCACGTTCATGATGACAACAATTCATAACTAAGCGGTCGCCTCGCGTCTCTCCGAACGGTGGTGGAAATGGCAGCAACATCCGAGAAAGAACAACAGCACCGAGCGTCGTTCCTGCGCGTGGCGGACGAACTGTGGAACAAACGCGACTACGAGGTCATCAGGGAGGAGTACGACCCGCTGGTCGAGGTCCACGCCTTCTCTGACCCCGACGGCATCATCGGGACCGACGCGGTCGAGGAGTGGGCCCGGCGGTACCACGACGCCTTCTCCGACTTCCACGTGGAACTGTTCGACGTGGCGGCGCGGGACGACAGCGTGTACGCCCGGTATCACCTGACCGGCACCCACGACGGGACGCTCCGAAGCGCCCGCGGCGACATCCCCGCGACCCACCGCAAGATGGACACGTGGGGTATGGTGCAGGCACGCTACGAGGGCGGCCTGTGCGTCGAAGAGTGGAACAGCACCGACATCATGACCATGCTGTCGCAACTCGGCGTCGCTCCCGAGTGAGCCGACCGAGTCGCGAAAAACGACCGTTTTTGGCCGCCTATCCGGACCACTCGCCGCGAACGTCGTCGGCGACCGCGTCGCGCCACATGCCGAACCCCTGTTGACAGATGGGGCTCTCTTCGAGGTGGTTCATGAACCCCTCTCCTTCGCTCTCCAGTTCGTCGAGACAGAACGGACACCGAGTCGGGTCGTCCCACGTGTGCGCGATGACCGAGGGTTGTACTTCCTGGGACATACACACCAATATGCGATAATACTTGATAAAAATTTGCACGTGGCCCGTATGTGGTCTACTTCGTCTACTTGGAGGAGAATTTTGTACTTGATTCTAAACCGAGTACTCCGATTCCGTCCCCGTGTTATCCCGGCTCGTTCGCGCGGTTTCGACGCCGAATCGTAACCCTATACACGACTCGGGACCCCGTTCTATCCGTGAACTACATCTCGTGGGCGGTCGTCGCGCTCGGGGCCTACTCCCTCGTCGCGCCGCTGATGAAAGTGGCGACGACGGGACAGGGGAAGATTCCGAGCGACGTGGCCGCGCTGGTCGCTAACAGCGTGCTCGTCGTGGGAACCGTCGGGGTCATCGTCGTCTCCGGGCAGAGCGTCACGGACTCGGTCGTGAGTTCGAAGCTCCCCTACGTCCTCGGCGCTGGCGTCTGCCTCGCGGTCGGCATCCTCGCGTACTACCGGGCGCTCGCGCTCGGTCCCGTCTCCATCGTCGCCCCCATCTTCGGGATGTTCCTCGCGCTCTCGTCGGTCGTCGGCATCGTCGCGCTCGGCGAGCCGCTGACGGTTCGTAAGGCGGCCGGTATCGGCTTCGCCGTCCTCGCGATCGCCCTCGTCTCCATCGACTGAGCGGGCTCACACCGCCGCCGAAGGCGACGCGGAACTGCCGCGGGCCAACCGCTTTTGATGCTCGCGGGCCAACGCGCCGACATGGTACTCCTGGAATCCGACTCCGAACTCGAACGCGGCGACGCCGCACCCGACTTCGAACTCCCCGGCACCGACGGCGAGACGTACTCCCTCTCGTCGTTCGCCGACGACGACGCGCTCCTCCTCGTCTTCACCTGTAACCACTGCCCGTACGCGAAGGCGAAGTTCGAGGAACTGAACCACCTCGCGAGCGCCTACGACGACCTCGCGGTCGTCGGCATCAACCCGAACGACGCCGAGGACCGCCCCGAAGACTCCTTCGAGAAGATGCAGGAACTCGTCGAGGACGGCACGATTGGGTACACCGCCTACCTCCGCGACGAGTCGCAGGCAGTCGCCGCCGAGTACGGCGCGGTCTGCACGCCCGACCCGTTCCTCTTCGAGAACACCGGCGACGGGTTCGAACTCGCGTTCCACTCCCGCATCGACGACGCGATGAGCCCCGACGACGAGGTGACCGACTACGAGATGCGCACGGCCGTCGAGGCGCTCCTCGCCGGCGACGACATCCCCGTCGAGGAGTCCCCCTCGCAGGGCTGTTCCATCAAGTGGAAAGACCAGTAAAATAGCGCGACCGCACTCGTCCGACTTGCGGCCCTACTCGTCGCCGAGGAGGGCTTCCCGGGCGTTCTCCACCGCGGCTTCTTTCTTCGCCGGATAGGCTTCGACTTTTGCGCGGAGCGTGAGCCCGCCGCCGCGGCGGGCCTCGCCCTTGAACGCGGCCTGTTTGTCCAGCCGCAGGAAGAACTCCGTGTTGTCCGTGACGCGCTGGTCGAGTTCGTCGAGGAGCGTCTCGAAGTCGGGGAGGTCGCGAATCTTGGCGAGGACGTGCCGCACGTCGTTCGCGCGCTCGACGCGCGCGGAGAAGACGATGATGCGGTCGCCGTGGTGGCCGGTGCTCTCGACGCGGTCGACGTCGAACTCGTCGGGGAGGAACGTCCGCAGCGCCTCCTCGACCCGTTTTTCGTCTTCCGTCTCGTAACAGAACGTTCGGAGGTCGATGTAGTGGAACGGAACGCGTGGCATAGTGGGTCTAAGAGGCGTCGGTCGGTGTCGGTCGCTTACTCTTCGTCGGCTTCGTCGTCGGCGTCGGCGGCTTCGAGCTGGTCCTGCGCGATGCCGACCTCCTGGCCCTCGTCGAAGCTGATGGTGTAGGTCGGCTCGCCGAACATGCTCTCGATGACCTGCGTGACCGTCCCGGTCTCGCCGTCGAACTCGCTGTGCTTGTCGTGCAGAACGACCTTGTCGTCTTTCTCGAAGCTCATACGCACAGGTTCCGCGTCACCGGATAAAAGGGCGATGATTGGCCGCGAAGTCGCCGGCTCCACCTCGCGACGGCGCGTGTCGAAGCCGATTTGTGGAGCCGCGCCGAACCGTGAGCTATGCCGAGTCGCCCGCTCGCACATCGACCGCCGGCCGTGCGCCGATGACGGTCGACGACCTGTGGTTCCTCGCCGACGAGGCGCGCCAGCGCGCCGAGCAGGCCTACCACCGCCTGCGCCGGAGCCACGCCGACGCCGACTACCTCGAACCGGTCCACACCCGCCGCGTCTCCCGCCCGCGGTTTCGCACGCTCGCCGCCCGCGTGAAGTCCACGGGGACGCCCTACGGCGTCCACACCGTCGTCCGCCGCCGCGACGACGAGATACTGCTCGTCCGCCACGAGGGCGTCGACCTCTGGGTCCTCCCCGGCGGCGGCGTCGACGGCGACGAGGGGTTCACCGAGGCCGCCCGGCGCGAACTCGCCGAGGAGGCCGGCATCACCGCCGACTACGGCGGCCTCGCGATGGCCACCCGCGTCGACATCCGCTGCGACGGCCACCAGACGTGGGGCGTGATGCCCGTCTACCGCGCCCGCGCCGACGAGGCCGCGGAGCTCAGCGTGAACGACCCCGACGAGGAAATATCGGCCGCGCGGTGGTTCCGCGTCTCGGAGCTCCCGCCGGACACCCGCGACCGCGACGACCTGCTGTCGTGGTACGACCACGTCGCCGGCGACTGACCGGGCCGCCGGCTCAGCCGGTCGGTCCCTGCGCGTCTTCCGCGTCCTGCGCGTCTCCCGTTTCGCTCTCGTCGGCTTCGACGCGTTGGCCCCAGAACCCGGGGTACTTCTCCACCCAGAGGTCGCCGAGGACGACCGTCTGGCACGCGAGTCGGAGCCCCGAGTCGGAGTCGTGCGGCGGGAACCGGAGCCGGCGGCGCTCCTTTTTCGTCCGATAGGTCACAGGGCCGCGAACCCGGACGGCGCAGGTGCCACACGAGCCCCCGCCGCGGCAGTTGAACCACGACGAGTGACCGTTGTGCGGCGGTTCGCCGGCCGCTCGAAGCACGTCGCGGAGCACGTCCCCGCGGTCGCACTCGATTTCCCGGCCGCGAAAGTGGACGGTTGGCACGTGTCGGGTGACGCCACGCGAGGCTTAAGCGGTGTCGTTCGAGCGACGACGGGAGAGAGCCGGCAAAAGGCCGCCGACCGTCCACCGCGCCGCCGCCGCGGTTCCCGAACCGAACCACGAAAAGCGGCAAGGGCCTCCGAAACCCCGCGATTCGCCTCGGAGAATCTAAGTTCGTTCGTCCCCGACCCCGACCATGCGCAACACACGACGCGCGTACCTCGCCGCCACGGCGGGTGCGCTGACGCTGGGAACCGCCGGCTGTCTCGGCGGCGGAAGCGGCGGTTCCGGCGACGACGCCGTCGCCGCCATCGGTTGCGAGGTCCCCGCACGCGACACGGTCGATTCGCTCCCCACGCCCGTCATCGGGGCCGAGGACGCGAGCGTCGTCGTCGACGTCTGGGAGGACTTCGCCTGCCCTCACTGCGCGACCTTCGCGGTCGAGGTCGCTCCGCAACTCCGGTCCGAGTACGTCTCGGAGGGCGTCGTCCGCTACCGCCACCACGACCTCCCGATTCCGGTCGACGACTGGTGGTCGTGGAAGGGCGCTTCGGCAGCCCGCGCCGTCCAGGACGAGGCCGACGACGAGACCTTCTTCGAGTTCGCCCACACGCTCTACGAGAACCAGTCGGAGTTCACCGGCGGCGACGCCGAGGGCTCGCTCTCGACGCTCCGGTCGCTCGCGGACGACGCCGACCTCGACGGCTGTTCGGTCGCCGCGGCCGCCTCCCGGGAACGCTACCGCCCGCTCATCGAGGCCGAACGAACCGATGCCGTCGACGAGCGTGGATTCCAGGGGACGCCGACCGTCCTCGTCGACGGCGAGCAGGTCCCCCCGCGGTGGTCCGACCTCCAGAGCGCCGTCGAGGACGCTCGATAACCGGTTTCGACTCGCACACTACCTCTCTCGCGGGATTCGCGCACGACACCAGCGACTCTTTACGCAGAGATTCACTAGCCACGAGTATGCACGCGACGCGACCGCTCCGCCGACCCCGACGAGGTGACGACCGGTGAGACGACGCGCCCTCCTCTCTCTTCTCGCGGGCGCGGGCGTCGCCGGCCTCGCGGGCTGTCTCGGCGACGGTTCGACCCCCGAGGGGTCCGCCGAGACGACCACAGCGACCGCCGGAACCGGAGACGACGGCACCGGAACTGCCTCGGCAACCGCGTCGCCCGACTCCGGCGACCTCCCGCTCGTCGTCGACACCGTGGAGGCGCAGGGCTCGACGGCCGGCGAGGCTCGAATCCCGGCGGACGGGACGCCGACCGTCCTCGACCTCTTCGCGACGTGGTGTGCGCCCTGCGTCGCCCAGATGGAGTCGCTTCGGACGCTCCACGAGGAGTTCGGCGACGACGTGGCGTTCGTCTCGGTGACGAACGAGCGCCTCGGCGGCGGCCTCACGATGGACGACATCCGCGATTGGTGGGCGGAACACGACGGGAACTGGACGGTCGGCCACGACCCCGACAGTAACCTGATGCGCGCGGTCCGCGCGAACGGCCTCCCGTACCTCGTCGTCTTCGACGCCGACGGCGAGGTGTCGTGGACCCACCGCGGCCTCGCCAGCGAGGAGAACCTCCGCGCCGCCGTCGAGGACGTCGCCTGATGCCCGGGTTCGGTCTCGGTCCCGTGCTGGGACTCGACCCCGGGTTCGCGGGCACGCTCGCGTTCGCCGTCAGCGCGGGCGTCGCCACCTTCTTCGCGCCCTGCGCCTACCCGCTTCTCCCGGGCTACGTCGGCTACTACCTCTCCCGCGAGGAGGCCGACCTCGGCGGCGCGGCCGTCCGCGGGTCGGTCGCCTCGCTCGCCGCCCTGCTCGTCCTCGGCGCTATCGGGAGCGCGCTCGCGGTCGTCGGCGGCCGCATCGCCTCGCACCTCGCGCTCCTCGAACCGCTCGTCGGCGTGGCCCTCGTCGGCTTCGGCGTCCTCATGTTCTCCGGTCGCGCGCCGAGCCTCCACGTCGTCCTCCCGGAGTACCGGTCGTCGGTGACCGGCTTCGGCGTCTTCGGCGCGGTGTACGGCCTCGCGGCCGCCGGCTGCGTCGTCCCGATTTTCCTCGGCGTCGTCACGCAGTCGCTCGCGCTCCCGACCCCGCAGGCGGTCGTCTCGCTGGGGGCCTACGCCGCGGCCGCCGCGCTCCCGCTCGCGGTCGTCACCGTCGCGGCCGCGCTCGGCGGCGACCGAATCCGGTCGCTGTCGGGCCACGTCGGCTCGGTCCAGAAGGTCGCCGCGGGCGTGATGGTGCTCGCCGGTCTCTGGCAGATTTGGCTGGCGCTGTCGTTCTTGGGACACGTCTGAGGGGGCGGGCGGTCGGCCGCCCGATAGCCCGCGGCGGCCGACTCAGTCGCCCAGCCCCGGAGCCTCGCCGGTCGGCGTCGGCAGCGACCGAATCTCCCGCGGCGGCACGAGGAAGTTGCCGCGGCGCTTGACGAAGATGTACTCCAGAATGCCGTTGTTGACGCGCTGGCGGACGGTCGGCACGTCGGTCAGGTCGGTGCCGTTCATCGCCTCGCGGACCGCCTCGAACTCGGAGATGCCGCGCTGGAGCGACGGGAAGTGCAGGCTCGCCACGCCGTCGTCGGCCGACTCGAAGTGTCTGCGGAGCAGTTTGACGTTGCCCTCGTCGTCGCGGTTGGCGCGGGCGGCCTTCTGGGCGTGGCCGACGTGGCCGAACTCGAAGGCGTCGTCGCGGAGGCTGTCGAGCATCGCGTCGATGCCGCTGTCGTCGCCGAGGTTGTCGCCGACGCCTTCGACGAGGTCCTGCTCGGCGTGGGCAGGCGAAAACAGCTTCATGACCCGATGGTAGCGGTCTTCCTCGTCGTACCAGTCCGAGAGGCGCTGGCGGACGTTCGCCACGTGCTTCGTGGTCGCGCCCGCGAACGGCCCCTCGTCGATGGTGACGTACTCCTCGGTGGCCTGATTCTTGGCGAAGCCGGCTTTGAACCCCATGAACAGCGGCGACTCCTCGGGGACGGGGTTCCCGTCGGGGACGCCGTTCAGGTCGGACTGGTGTTCCGCCGGGAGGCCGGCCCCGACGAAGCCCGTCCGTCTGGAGTCCACTGAGAAGACCCCCGAGAGGTCGGCGTCGACGGCGACGCCGTTGGCCTCGTCGACCTCGCCGCGGAGCGCCTGTTCGGCTTCGAGGACCGCGTCGGCGCGGTCGGACGCGAGGTGGACGAGCGCGTCCTGCCGGTCGAACTCGGGTGTCTCGAAGGGTGACAGCGCCCGCGGTTCGGGCAGGTCCACGCCCGCCGGGAGCGGGTCGTCGAAGCGGTCGAAGTACCGCGGGGAGTAGGCGACCGACCAGATGACGCCCTCGTGGCTCCGCTCGTAGGCGCGGTCGAGGACGCGGAAGGCGTTCTCGACGGCCTCGCGGTCGGCCTCGGCGGGCGGTCCCTCGCCCGCGAGGTCGAGGTAGAGAAGCACCTGATGCCGGGGCATCTCGACGTTGCCGTGGTCGTCAGCCCGGCAGAACTCGTTCCACGCGTGCTGTCTGCTCGGGAGCGTCTCGAACGCGTCGGTCCCCGCCGGGACGGGGTCGTCCGGTGCCCTGTCGAGGCAGGCGGAGAGCGCCGCCGCGCCCCCGGCCGCGACCGCGGCCTTCAGGAACTCCCGGCGGGACGGAGACCCGTCGAACATACCCCGGCTAGGGACCTCTCGGGGAAGTCCGTTCTGGTGTGTGCGTCGAAGATTTCGCCGCGGTCGTGCGAGACGAGAACACGCGCGCTGGCGTTCGAAACGCACACCAAACGGCATTTGAGTATCGGGCCGCTAGCGGTGGGTAATGAAACGACGAACGTATCTCCGCGCCGCGGGGGCGGGCGCGGCGCTCGGTCTCGCGGGCTGTCTCGGCGGCGGCGACGCCAATCCCAACGTCTCGCTGTCGAAGCCCGACCGCGAGAACGACGTGTCCAGCGAGGACCTCCCCTACCCGGCGTGGGGACAGCAGGTCCCCGACGTGACGCTCGCGGACCCCATCGCGGGGGGCGAGGTGTCGGTGCGCGACATCGACGTGCCGCACTTCCACACGTACTTTTTCACCAACTGCATGACCGTCTGTCCGGTCCTCATCAGCGCGCTCCGAGAGGTCCAGATTCACTCGGTCAGCGAGGGCTACGCCGACGAGGTGTCGTTCTACCCCATCACGTTCGACCCCGCCCGCGACGACGCCGACGCCTTCCGCGCGGAGGCCGACCAGATGAACGTCGACATGGACGCGGGCAACTGGCACTTCCTCCGCCCCGCCGACGAGGCCGAGGCGAAGTCGGTCGTCGAAGACCAGTTCGGCGTCTTCTTCCAGAAGAACGAGCCGAACGACGAGGGCAACTACATGTTCACCCACCTCGGGCTCGTCTCGCTCGTCAACGACGACGGCTACGTCGAGCGGACCTACCGCGGCAACCAACCGGACGAACAGACGCTCATCGACGACCTCACCGCGCTCCGGGAGGCATGACGAGTCGGCGTCGGTTTCTCGCGGCGAGCGGGACCGTCGCAACCGCCGGGCTCTCCGGCTGTCTCGCCGAACTCGGTCGACTCTACACGTCGAACGAACCGCCGGTCGTCTCGAACCGCCCCGACGAGGTGTACGTCCCGACCCACACCGAGGGGATGCGCATGGTCGGGAGCGCGGACGCCGGCGACCTCCGGGTGGGGGTCTTCTACAGCTACCCCCACCGGTTCTGGGTGATGTCCGACGAGGGCGACGGCTTCGGCACGTCGAAAATCTCGGTCGAGGCCGGCGACGACGTGCATCTCATGGCGTCCGTCTGGGACGCCGAGACGGGCGTCGTCGTCCCCGACACCGGCCTCTCGCTCGAAATCGCCCGCGACGGCGACCTCGTGAGCGAGGAGGTCGTCTACGCGATGCTCTCCCAGCGGATGGGCTTTCACTACGGCTCGAACTTCGGCCTCGACGGCGACGGGACCTACGAGGTGACGGTGGACGTGGGCGCGCCCTCCCTGCGCCTGTTCGGCGACCTCGTCGGCCGGTTCGACTCCCCGGCGACCGCGACGCTGGACTTCGAGTACAGCGCCCGCGACCGCGACGACCTCCCGTACACGACGCTCGACGACCAGCAGGGCGACCTCGGCGCGGTCAAGCCGATGGAGATGGACGGGCTTCCCCTCGGCCGCGCCCCCGAGACGCTTCCGGGGACGGCGCTCGGGTCGGCGACGACGGGCAGCCTCCGACTCGTCGGCACCGTCCTCGATGCCGACCGCTTCGGCGACGACCCCTACCTCGCTGTCTCCCCGCAGACGCCCTACAACCGCCTTCTCGTCCCGCGGCTGGGGCTCACCGCGACCGTCGCGTCCGGCGGGTCGACCCGCTTCGACGGCCGGCTCGAACCCGGCCTCGACGCCGACCTCGGCTTCCACTACGGCGCGTCGGTTCCGGGGCTCGCCGGCGACGACGCGACCGCGGACCTCGCGGTGGACGTGCCGCCGCAGGTCGCCCGCCACGAGGGCTACGAGACGGCCTTTCTCGAATTCGACCCCGTTCGCCTCGGGTAACGGCAACCGAGTCGAACAAGGACAGGGCTATTTTCGTCCGGACCGACCGACCCCGTATGGACTCGACGCGCCGCGAACGAGCGACACTCGCCCTCGCCGTCTGGGGCGTCCTCGTCTCGCAGGTGCTCCTCTACCCGGGCGTCTCCGACCTCGTGACCGCCCTCGGCGGCGGACAGGGGGAGTACGACCTCTCGGCCGGGATGCTGTTTCTCGTCGCGGAGTTCGCCTCGTTCGTCGCCTTCTCCAGCGTCTGGGGCGCGCTCTCGGACGCCCTCGGTCGGCGGACGTGGCTCATCGTCGCGGGCGCGCTCGGCGGCGCGGCCAGCTACGTCGCGCTCCTCGCGCTCGCGACGCTCCCGTGGCTCGACGCGACCTTCGGCGCGGTCCTCGCCGTCCGCCTCGTCGGCGGCGCGATGACCATCGGCGCGTTCTCGCTGTCGATTACGATGCTCGCGGACCTCTCCGGAGGCAACGGACGGAACATGGGCGCGGCGGGCATCGCCATCGGCCTCGGCGCGGCGCTCGGCTCGGTCGTCGGCGGCCAACTCACCACCATCGACCCGCTCGCGCCGCTGTACGCGTCCGCCGCGGCGCTCACCGCCGTCGCGCTGCTCGTCACGACCGTCACCGACCGGACGCCCGATTCGACCCGCGTCGGCGTCGGCGTCGTCCTCAAGAAACTGGCCGCGCGCCCGGCGTTCGCGGTCCCCTACGCCTTCGGCTTCATCGACCGCATGACGGCCGGCTTCTTCGCCCTCGTCGGCGTGTACTACTTCCGCGAGACGTTCGGCGCGAACGCCGCCGTCGCGGGCGGGGTGCTGGCGCTCTTTTTCGTCCCCTTCGCGCTCCTGCAGTACCCCCTCGGGTCGCTGTCCGACCGCGTCGGCCGGTTCGTCCCCGTCGTCGCGGGGTCGATGCTCTACGGGGTTGCCATCATCGCGGTCGGGCTCGCCCCCGTCTTCGAACTCGCGGCGGGCCTGATGGTCGTCGTCGGCGTCTTCGGCGCGCTCGTCGCGCCCGCGACGATGGCGCTCGTGACCGACCTCGCCGAGCCGGGCGAGCGCGGGGCGGCCCTCGGTGGGTTCAACGTCTTCGGAAGCCTCGGCTTCCTCGCCGGCTTCCTCGTCGGGGGCGTCGTCGCCGACGCGGTCGGCTACCTCCCGTCGTTCCTCGTCGTCGGCTTCGCCGAGGTCGCAATCGCCGTCGTCGCGCTCCGGGCGGTGAAGCGACTCGACGGCATCGGCGCGGCTCAGACCCCGTCGAGCGCCGACTGAAGCTCGGCGTTCACGACGAGCCACATCCCGCGGAGGCAGACGACCACGGCGAGGCCGACGCCCGCGAGGACGAACGCCAAGAACAGGCCGACGAAGACGCCGCCGCCCCGCGGGTCGGGGACGGTCGCCGCGAACTCGCCGAGCTGGACCGCGAACGCGACGATGCCGGCGACGAGAAACGCGAGCAGCAGTTCGAGGAGCCGCCAGAACGTCTCGATTCGCAGACCGCCGCGGCCGGTGAGAAGGAGGGCGATTCGCCGCGACGCGGCCAGGAGCGAGGCGACCGTGAGAAGCACCGTCGCGGCGGCCGCGAGCCCGAAGCCGACGTCTGCGAGCGGGAGCGACGACGCGAGCGGCGAGACGAGCGTCAGCGCGACGCCGAGGAGGACGCCGGCCGCGAGGAGCGACTCGACGCCGAGAATCGCCGTCTCCGGCTCGTCGCGGGCGATTCGAGCGAGTGTCCGGTACACAACCGACGCTCTCGGCGGGTGCTGAAGGCTGTTTCCCTTGGCCCTAGTCGTGCCCGGAGACGCGAACCGGACGGTAGGGCGCTTCGAGGTAGTCGATGTCGGAGTCCGAGAGCTTGATGTCGAGGGCCTCGACCGCGTCTTCGAGGTGTTCGATACTGCTCGTGCCGACGATGGGCGCGTCCACCCAGTCCTTGTGGAGCACCCACGAGAGGGCGAGTTGCGCCATCTTGACGCCCTTCTCGTCGGCGAGTTCCTCGACGCGCTCGTTCACTTCGCGGCCGCCGCCCTCGAAGTACGGATGGCCCTTGGCGTGCTCGTCGGTCCGGCCGCGGGTCGTCGCCTCGAACTCCTCGTGGGGGCGGGTGAGGTAGCCGCGGGCGAGCGGCGACCACGGCATGACGCCGACGCCCTGCTTCTCGCAGAGGGGGAGCATCTCGCGTTCCTCCTCGCGGTAGAGCAGGTTGTAGTGGTTCTGCATCGTGGCGAAGCGGTCCAGTCCGAGCGAGTCGGCGGTGTACTGCGCCTCGGCGAACTGGTGGGCCCACATCGACGACGCGCCGACGTAGCGCGTCTTGCCGCGGCGAACCGCGTCGTCGAGCGCGCGCATCGTCGTCTCGATGGGCGTGTCGTCGTCGTAGCGGTGAATCTGCAGCAGGTCGAGGCTGTCCATCCCGAGGCGGTCCAGCGAGTTGTCGAGTTCCTGCTCGATGGCCTTCCGCGAGAGGCCGCCGGAGTTCGGGTCGGTTTCGTCCATCTGGAAGTACACCTTCGAGGCGACGACGGCCTCGTCTCGGCGGCCCTCCAGCGCCTTCCCGAGGACGCGCTCGGACTCGCCGTTCGAGTACATGTTCGCGGTGTCGAAGAAGTTGATACCGAGTTCGATGGCGCGGTCGACCAGTTCGAGGCCCGCCTCCTCCTCTAAGACCCACTCGCGCCACTCCGGGGTGCCGAAGCTCATACAGCCGAGACAGATGCGGGAGACCTCCATGCCGGTGTTTCCGAGCGTCGTGTACTCCATGCCGGAACATCCCCGCGAGTCGGCAAAAAGGTGGACCAAGCGGTAGCCGCGGCGGGGACCCTCCCTTCTCGGCCGGTCGTCGACTCACGAGATTCAGGTAAAACGGCCGTTTCTCGGGGTTTGAAACCGTCTCTCTCGATTTATGCCGCTGCGAGTCGTATCATTCATCCGAGGCGTTGCCTCGGTGATTCCGATGTTCACAACGAAACAACTGGTCGCGGTCCTCCTGAGTCTCCTCGTGGTGGGGTCGCTCGCGGGCGTCGCGGCCGCACAACAAGGGCCGGCGGCCGGCGGGACCGTCGTCGTCGGCGAAGGCGAGACCGTCGACGGCGACCTCGAAGCCGTCGGCGGCACGGTCGTCATCGCCGGGACGGTGACCGGCGACGTGTCGGCGACGGCCGGGACCGTCCTCCTGACTGAGACCGGAACCGTCGACGGGAACCTCGACGGCGTCGCGGGCTCCGCGACCCTCGAAGGGACCGTCGGCGGCGACGTGAGCCTCGCGGGCGGCGCGGTGTTCGTCCGCGACACCGCCGACATCGGCGGGTCGTTAGACGCCGCCGGCGGCACCGTCCAGCTCGACGGCGCGGTCGCCGGAAACGTCCGCGTCGGGGCCGACGAGTTCGCCGTCGGCCCGACCGCTCGGGTCGGCGGCTCGCTCGAATACGACGCGACGACCGCGACCGTCGACTCCGCGGCCGTCGTCGACGGCGGCGTGCGACAGGTCGACGACCTCGTGGTCGCCAGTCCCGTCGTCGCCGGCGCGCCGTTCCAGTTCGGCCAGTTCGAAGCCCCGGTCATCCCCGGCTGGGTGGTCTCGGGCTACTGGCTGCTCGCCAACTTCGTCCTCGGCGCGATTATCGTCCTCGTCGCTCCCGACTTCGCCCGCCGCGTGACGGGCCTCGGGACGAAGAAGGCCGTGCGGAGCGGCGGTGTCGGCCTCCTCGCCATCGTCGCGATACCCATCGTCCTGCTGCTCCTGCTGTTGACCATCGTGGGCATCCCGCTCTCGCTGGCCGGCGGGGTCGGATTCGTCCTCGCCCTCTGGGTCGCGGGCATCTACGGCGCGCTCGTCCTCGGGACGTGGCTCCTGTCGCTCGCGGACTACGACAACCGCTGGGCCGCGCTGTTCTCCGGCCTGTTCGTCCTCGCCGTCCTCGACTTCGTCCCCCTCGGGGGAATCCTCGAATTCGTCGTCCTCCTCGTCGGCCTCGGCGCGTTCGCGCTGGCGCTCCGCGGGGAGTCCGCCGACGACGGCGACGAGGGCGTGAGCGCCCCCGGTGAGGGCCCCCAGGAAGGCTCGCCGATGGCCTGACGGCTCGGCGACCTCGCACAATCCGGACGAACAATTATTATGGTCTGTTCTGTCTGTCGAGCCATGGCAGTCGAGTACGAGGCCGAGTCGGAATCGTTCGAGTGGGACATCCCCGAGGACTACAACATCCCCGCGGTCATCGAATCGCACGCCGACGCCTTCGGCGACCGCGTCGCCCTGAAGTTCCGCGACGCCGACGGCGGCCGCGAGGAGCGGACCTACGGCGACCTCCGGGACGACATGAACCGCTTCGCCAACGCGCTCGAATCCATGGGCGTCGGGAAGGGCGACCGGCTCATCCACCTGCTTCCCCGCGACCCCGACGTGTTCGCCGTCCAGCTCGGCGCGCTCAAGCGCGGCGCGCTGCTCGTCCCCAGTTCCTCGATGCTCAAGCCCAAGGACATCGCGTTCCGCGCGAACGACTGCGAGGCGACGACCGCCGTCGTCCACGAGTCGCTCGTCGGCATGGTCGACGAGGTGCGCGACGAGACGCCGCTTTCGAACTTCGTCGTCCTCGGCGGCGACGCCGACGGCTGGACCTCGTTTTCCGACCTCGTCGCCGACGAGTCCGCCGACCACGACGGCCCCGACCTCCGGGCCGAAGACCCGATGTCCATCAACTACACGTCGGGGACGACCGGCCAGCCCAAGCCGGTCCGCCACCGCCACCGCTGGATGCGCTGTTTCGAACTCGTCAACGCCCCCTACTGGTGGGGCGTCACGGCCGACGACGACCTCTCCGACGAACTGCTCTGGGCGACGACCGGAACCGGCTGGGCCAAGTGGTTCTGGAGCCCCGTCGGCGTCGGCCTGACGACCGGCGCGACCCAGTTCGTCTACCGCGGCGACTTCGAACCGGGCGCGTTCCTCGACATCATGGAAGAAGAGGGCGTCACCCGCCTCTGCGCCGTCCCGACCCAGTACCGGATGTTCGCCCAGCGCGACCTCGGCTCGTACGACCTCCGACTGAAAGAGGCGCTGTCGGCGGGCGAACCGCTCAACCGCGAACCCATCGAGGCGTTCCGCGAGGCGTTCGGCGTCATCCCGCGAGACGGCTACGGCCAGACCGAGACGGTCGCGCTCCTCACGAACTACCCCGGCATCGACGTGAAACCCGGCAGCATGGGCAAGCCGACGCCCGGCCTCGGCACGACCATCATCGACGAGAACGAGGCGGAGGTCGGCGTCGACGAAATCGGCGAAATCGCCGTCCCGGTCGGCTGTCCCGGCATCTTCGACGGCTACTACGAGAAGCCGAACCTCGACGAGAAGACGTTCTCGGGCGACTACTACCGCACCGGCGACCTCGCCTCCCGCGACGAGGACGGCTACTTCTTCTTCGAGGGGCGCGCCGACGACATCATCATCTCGGCGGGCTACCGGATCGGCCCCTTCGAGGTCGAAGACGCGCTCGTCTCCCACGAGGCGGTCGCGGAAGCCGCCGCGGTCGCCAGCCCGCACGAGGAGCGCGGCAGCATCGTCAAGGCGTTCGTCGTCCTCACCGACGGCTACGAGGGCTCCGACGACCTCGTGGACGAACTCCAGTCGTTCATGAAAGCGCAGACGGCCCCGTACAAGTACCCGCGCGAAATCGAGTTCGTCGCCGAACTGCCGAAGACCTCCTCGGGGAAGATTCGCCGCATCGAACTGCGCTCGCAGGAACGGGACTGAGCCGCGTCGCCCGGGGAACCCATTTCCCCTTTGTCACCTTTCTTTAGGCGTCGTCGCTTGGTGACGCCCATGTACATCGCGGACCAGACGTGGCCCGAACTCGGCGACTACGTGGCCGAATCGTCGCTCGCGGTCGTGCCGCTCGGCTCGACGGAACAGCACGGCCCGCACCTCCCGCTCGCCACAGACCACCTCATCGCGGAGGCGTTGGCCCGCGAGGCGGCCGACCGGACCGGCTACCTCTGCACGCCGACCGTCAACGTGGGCGTCAGCCCGCACCACCGCCAGTTCCACGGGACCATGTGGGTGGACGCGCCGCAGTTCCGCGACTACGTGGAGTCGATGACGCGGAACCTCGCGTACCACGGCGTCGACCGGGTCGTGTTCGTCAACGCCCACGGCGGCAACGTCCAGCACCTCCGGGAGGTCGGTCGCCGCCTCCGCGACGACGGCACCATGTACGCCATCGAGTGGATGTGGGACGAGTCGATTCCGGACCTCGTGACGGACCTGTTCGACCACCCCGGCCCCCACGGCGGGCCGAAGGAGACCTCGATGATCATGCACATCGCCCGCGACCTCGTCCGCGAGGGCGAACTCGACTCGGCCCGCGACGGCGGCGTCGTGGACCTGAGCGACGCCCACCTCCGCGAACACGGCGCGCGGACGTTCTACGACGCCGTCGAGAACTCCGGAAACGGCGTCTTCGGCGACCAGACCGACGCGTCGCCCGAAGCCGGCGAGGAACTGTTCGAGGCCGCGGCGGACCAGCTCGTCCGCCTGCTGTCGTGGCTCGACGACCAGCCGATTGCGGACCTGCTCGCGCCCGCGCACGTCGACCCGCAACCGGGCTCGCGTCGCTAATCAATCGACTGGCCGACACGCTCTTTTCTCCGCCGCCGAAGGGACGCCTATGACCGTCTGGGTCCTCGGCGACCAACTCGACCCGTCGGCCGCGCCGCTGCAGTCCGACGACCGCGTGCTGATGATAGAGGCCCACGCCTTCGGCGACCGACTGCCGTACCACCCCCAGAAGCTCGCGCTCGTCTTCTCGGCGATGCGGCACTTCCGCGACGACCTCCGCGAGCGCGGGTACGAGGTGACCTACGTCGAAGCCGAGACGTTCGGCGAGGGGCTCGACCGCTACTTCGACGCCGCGCCGGGTGACGACCTCGTCGCGATGGACCCGCCCAGTCACGGCGCGGGCGAGCGGCTTCGGGAACTCGTCGCCGCCCGCGGCGGGTCGCTCACGCTCGTCGAGAACGACCTGTTTCTCACGACGCCCGCCGACTTCGACGACTGGGCCGGCGACGCCGACGCCTACCGACAGGAACACTGGTACCGGCACGCCCGCCGGGAGACGGGCGTCCTGATGGACGGCGACGGCCCCGTCGGCGGCGAGTGGAACTACGACGACCGGAACCGAGAGACGCCGCCGGAGGGGTGGACGCCGCCCGAGGCCCCGCGGTTCGAACCGGACGAGACGACGCGCGAGGTCATCGGGTTCGTCCGCGAGCGCTACCCCGACGCGTGGGGGTCGCCAGAACCGTTCGTCTGGCCGGTGACGCGCGAGGAGGCGAAGCAGGCGCTGTCGCACTTCGTCGAGGTCCGCCTTCCCGAGTTCGGCCCGTATCAGGACGCGATGGTCGACGGCGAGTGGGCGCTCTGTCACTCCCTGCTGTCGGCGGCCATCAACCTCGGCCTGCTCCACCCGCGCGAGGCGGTCGAGGCGGTCGAGGAAGCTTACGAGGCGGGCGACGCCCCGCTCAACAGCGCCGAGGGGTTCGTCCGGCAGGTCCTCGGCTGGCGGGAGTTCGTGCGGCACGTCTACCGGCGGTCGATGCCCGAACTGGCCGCGGCGAACCAACTCGACCAGACCGAATCGCTCCCGGAGGCGTACTGGACCGGCGAGACGGACATGCGCTGTCTCTCGGAGGCCGTGGGTCACGTCCGCGACCGCGGCTACGCCCACCACATCGAGCGCCTGATGGTGCTTTCGAACTTCGCGCTCGTCTACGGGGTCGACCCGGCGGAACTCGACCGCTGGTTCCACCTCGGCTTCGTCGACGCGTACCACTGGGTGACGACGCCGAACGTGGTCGCCATGGGCTCGTTCGGCACCGACGTGCTCTCGTCGAAGCCCTACGCCTCGTCGGGGAACTACGTCAACGAGATGTCCGACTACTGCTCGTCGTGTCCCTACGCGGTGTCGAAGACGACCGGCGAGAACGCCTGCCCGTTCAACGCGCTCTACTGGGACTTCCTGAAGGAGAACGAAGAACGCCTCCGGGGAACGGGCCGGATGGGGCTCATGTACTCCCACGTCGACCGGAAGGACGACGACGAGTGGGACGCCATCCGGGCGCGGGCCGACGAGATTCGGCGGATGGGCCGAGCGGGAACGCTCTGAGGCGAGCGACCGAAGCGACGACGAGCGACCACGACCCGACCGAGACCGGCGACCGCGGGGCGCGAACGCCGCGGCTGGCGGGGTGAAAATGCAGAACTCTGTTCGCTGTCGAGTCGTCGTCGGGCGGAACGCGCCGGACTCAGAGTCGCGTGACGTTGACCGCTCGCGGGCCCTTGTCGGCCTGCTCGATGTCGAACTCCACTTCCTGACCCTCTTCGAGGTCGGGGCCGCCGATGTCCTCCATGTGGAAGAACACGTCGTCGTCGTGGTCTTCGGTCTCGATGAAGCCGTAGCCGCCGGAGGACTTGAAGAATGCAACCTTACCTTTCGCCATTGCGTGTCGAAATGCACCGCTATCGGCCATAAGGATTCCGTCGATTGATACCACAGACCGTGGTACTGTTTACTACCCTCCGAGTCAGTCGTCGCGCGGCTCTCGGCCGAGCGTGTGGAACTCATCCCTGTACACTTTGTTGTGAAGGGAATACTGACGATAACCCCCCAGCCACAGAGGAGGTGAAGTGATATTTATTTTATACGTTAGACTGGTACGTCTCTTCCTTCGCTTCCTGAATGTCATCGTCTTCCACGATCTCCGAACCACTACGGTTCTTATTTCGATGCGCGACAGACGAGATTGTGTCAAGCTTCTCTGAAAAGCCAGGGTCTAATTTCCCCAACCCTCTTTTGATTCCTGACGCTACCTGTCTCCCCTTCGACGTAATTCTGAAAATGTGAATTGGTTCGTCGTCAGAATTATCAGTCAGATTCAAGTCGTCCATCGAGTCCATGATACTAGTGAACCCTGGGTCGGTTGGTCCCCATTGTTCTCTTTTAAATGCCCAGTTTTCTTCAGAGACTGCTCTGTGTCGATACTGATACAGGCTTTTATTGAACTTGAGCTCGCCCTCAATCTCACCACCAAACTCATCCAACATCAAAAGATGAGGATGGTTCTTTCCTTCTCGGTCCTTCATTCAGAAAACCTCCCAAGTGATGCTTGTATCGTTTGACGCGTTAGCTCTCCGAACATTGGGAAATGAGACTTCAACGCTTCCTCTGATGAAGTGCAAATGAACTGTTCGTCTGCGTCCTCTATGAACTCCAATAACTCTTTTCGACCATCTGAATCTAAACTGGAGAACGGCTCATCCAGAACAATAACACTCCAATTGATTAGGCCATTCTCTCTTGCAAATCTGTTGATTGTGACGACAAAAGAGATGTTTAAGAACCAAATCTCAGCATCACTTAAATCNTGTATAAGAGACAGATCTGAATCTATACTGGAGAACGGCTCATCCAGAACAATAACACTCCAATTGATTAGGCCATTCTCTCTTGCAAATCTGTTGATTGTGACGACAAAAGAGATGTTTAAGAACCAAATCTCAGCATCACTTAAATCACCTGCCGTATCATACGATCTAGGACCTTCATTCCCTGGAATTTCGACATCCCCTTGTTCTGTGAGCCGGATATTCAGACCGATTTCTCCAGCAGCAGATTGGAATATATTTTCCCAGCGTTGTGAAAATTCGCTGATTTCTTTTTCAATGCTTTCTTCTCGAAGCTCTACAATCTTCTTCTGGGTCTCGTCGATACTTTCCTGGAGATATTCGATTGATTCTTCATCACTCTGTATCCCGGTCACCACACTTTCCAACAGAGATTCTGCTTCGTTCACCGTGGATTGATTCTTCTCGACTTGTATCTCAACCTCTTCTTCTAACGGAGCCAAGTCAAAATCATGCTCACGGAGTTTACGTTCAACGAATGAAGTTACCTCTTCTAGACCTGGTTGTTGACTCTTCAGGTTTTCAATTCTCTCATCAATTTCTTCGACATCACGTTTTATCGACTCGATCTCTTCGACTAATTCATCTACTTCAGATTGTGCTCGTTGGACTTTGTGTTCCACGTCCGTATCGAGATCATTTCCACGACCCTCTACAGCACAGAACGGGCATCTAGATGACGATAGCCTCGTCTCTGCTAATTCAACCGGGACTCGGTCGCTACACGCGGGACAAACAAAGTCATTTACTGCTTGTGCTATAATCGTCTTCTTCTCATTATCCTTATACTTCTCCCACCTGTTTTTGAGTTTGGATTTTTGCCTGAGGCGTTGCCGGTTCGATTCTTTCTTTTTAAACTCTTCTTCGAGTGAGCGCTGAATCTCTTCATTCGCTTGAAGATTCTCCGATATCTCGGCGAGTTCGCCTGATTCCAAAAGTGTTGAAATGTTTTGGTACTTTTTGAGTTGATTCTTGGCACTATTTAATTGATTCTCTACTTCTTGTCTATCCTCACGACTCCGCCGAAGGGACTCCCTTGTAGAGTGTAATTCATCGTGGAGGTCCTCAAGCTCTTGCTCTTTGCTTTCAATATCTTGTTGCTTCGATTTGTCAACAACTCCGCGAGCGATAGCTAAACGCTGTTGTTTACTCAAACTACTCAGCGGTAACCGGTTCGGGTGAGTGTGGAGGAAGTGGGATTTTATCAGTGTCGACAGGGGGAGGTCGTTAGTTAGGTCTTCGCCCAGTTTTTCATGAAGTTTATTTTCTGCTTCTTGACTAGACAATTCCTCTCCACCAACTGTCAGTATATTCTCTGGTTGTCCTCTCTTGAACCGCATTTCGTCGTCAAACTCAATCGTGACGTCGTTACCATGACCTGTCGACAAATCAATTGTGTGAGTGGGACCAAAGAGATTGTAGAGGAGAGAATTGAATGTTAGTGTTTTTCCGGTTCTGTTTCCCCCCAGAATGAGCAAGTCTTCACCATCGATTTCCGAGTTTGAAAACCCATCGTACTCCTCCTTTGCGAACCGTCTTGTATATATTCCTGAAATTCTCATTCGTTAATCATACAGTTTCGGTGACGACTCAATAATCTTTTTTATTTTGTTATATGGCATGTATGAAAATAAAAAGAAGAATAATAGTGAAATCAATAGTGATGGTAGAGTCATAGACAGATCTGAGAAATAATAAACTTGACCCGGCAATGTTACAGCAACTACCCCACCGGTGTAGGTCAACACAGTATATCGGTAGACTTTGTCATCAAGATCGGTCAATTCGTCTTTTTTGTCCTCATGACCATAGTACATATGCTCATCTCCGATTTTCTCATCAATTTCGGCTTTTGCACCTTTGATGATCGGATACGCAATGAACTGAATAGCGCGATCACTAGTGAGTTCAATGAGTAGTGGAAATAGGAGTGCCACAAGAGCTCCTACAATAACATAATCCTGGATTGTATAACTCGGAAACCAAAAAGAGGCGCTAACTAATGTGTAAATTCCAATAATACTTCCACCAGGACCTCCCTGTGTGATTATCCGCCCAACAGACATTAAGATGTGAAATTGTGTCTATCTTGATAAATCTAGCTCTACATGTACTGCGCTGGATATGAAGTGCATGGATTTTTCTCTTTAGAAATCGTACTCAATAAATATCATCCAATTGACAGAAACGAGCCGTAAACGGTCTCGTCTGACACTCAACCAGTCATGTCCATATTCTTTTAGATATCGGACTTAATCTGTTTGTCTTCCTCCATCAGTTCACTTGAACACAGAGATCGTATGACCTACACAGAATCTCCACGTCCTAGAGTATGGAACTCCTCGTTCGGCCGCATGTCGGCGAACATCGCCATGCGGTTGCTGAGGTTGAAGAAGGCCGTGACCGCGCCGATGTCCCAGACCGCCTCCTCGGAGAAGCCGGCGTCGCGGAGTCGCTGCAGGTCGTCCTCGCCGACCTCGACGGGCGACTCGGTGAGTTTCACCGCCACGTCGAGCATCGTCTTGTGCTTCTCGGGGATGTCGGCGGTGCGGTAGTTGGCGACCAGTTGGTCCGCGAGCAGCGGGTCTTTCGCGTAGATGCGGACCAGCGCGCCGTGGGCGACGTTGCAGTAGTAACAGTGGTTGACGCCGGAGACGGCCACGATTATCATCTCGACCTCGTGGCGTTCGAGGTCGGTGTCCTCGACGAGGGCGTCGTGGTACTCGAAAAAGGGCCGGAAGTGCGAGGGCTTGTACGCGAAGGCGGCGAAGACGTTCGGGGTGAAGCCGGCGCGCTCGGTCTCGTCGTCGATGCGCTCGCGCAGGTCGTCCGGGAGGTCGTCGCGGTCGGGCACCGGGAAGCGGCGCATGGCGTCGTCGTCCATGCGTCTCCGCTCTCCCGGGCGGACCTTAACGATTCCTCAGGTTCGAGGGGCGCTCGCCGTCCCGAGTCCGGGGTCGCTCAGAGCGCGACTGAGAGGTACGCCGCCGCGGCCACGGCGAACACGCCGACGGCGAACAGGCCGTAGTTGGCGACGGTGTTGTCCGCGGTCCACAACGAGAGCGTGAACTTCCGGGACGAAAGCGGCCACAGGGGGCGGATGCCGGCCGGCGTGAGCACGTCGGCCAGGAGGTGCGCGAGGACGGTGAGCGCGCCCACGGCGAAGCCGAACGCGCCGAGCGCCGTCGCCGCGGCCTCGGGTTGGCCGGCGTTGCTGGCGAGGAGGTACGCGCCGCCGCCGCCGACGCCGCCGACGAGGGCCGCAAACAGGACCGTGTGGGTCGGCCCGCGGTGGGAGATGCCGGGGACGCGCATGTCGTAGTCGGGGAGCATCGCCAGCCAGCACATCGCCGCGCCGGCGGCGAACGCGAGTTCCGGGCGGCCGGCCTGCACGAGCGCGAAGCCGAGGGGGGCGAACACGAGGAGCGAGACGCCCCAGTGACCGAATCGGTACATCTGGTGTGCCCTCGCGCCCGCGGCGAACAAAACCTTTCGGCCTCCGCGACCGTCAGGGGAGCAATCGTTATCCCCGGTGGCCGCGATTTCCGCGGCATGAGCCAACACCTCTCGTCGTTCCTCTCGGGCCTGTCGGCGCTTGAGGTGACGGCCCTCGTGCTTCTCATCTCGGTCGGCGGCGCGTTCGTCATGGAGAAGGTGGTCATCCGCCTCCTGTTTCAGTACACCAGCCGAACCGAGACCTCGCTCGACAACATCGTCGTCCAAGAGCTTCGGTGGCCCATCGTCGTCACCGTCTCGTTGACCGGTATCTTCCTGTTCTCCAGGGCCCCCGCGGTCGCCGAGGCGCTCGTCGTCGATTCGGCGACACTCAACGACTTCTTCGGCCTGCCGTCGCTGTCTGTCGGCATCGTCGTCTGGGCGTGGGCGCTCAACCGCCTCGTCAACCGCCTCGTCGAGGCGGTCAAGGACAAGGGCAGTCGCTACGACTTCGCGCCCGTCTTCTCGAACGTCTGGACCATCGTCGTCTCGGTCGGAACCATCGGCGCGCTGCTGTACATCTGGGGCATCGAAATCACGCCGCTTTTCGCCGGCGCGGGCATCGCCGGCATCGCCGTCGGCTTCGCCGCGAAAGACACCGTCGCCAACTTCTTCGGCGGCATCGCGCTGTACTTCGACGACACCTACAAAATCGGCGACTACGTCGTCCTCGACTCCGGTGAGGCCGGCACCGTCGTCAAGGTCGGCATCCGCTCGACCACGCTTCTCACCCGCGACGAACTGCTCGTGACGGTGCCGAACTCGGTGCTCAACGCCGCGAAAATCATCAACGAGTCCGCGCCGAACCGCCGCCGCCGGCTGAAGGTCCCGGTCGGCGTCGCCTACGGCACCGACGTGGACGAGTTCGAAGAGCTCCTGACCGATATCGCCCTCGACGAGCCGCTCGTTCTCGACGCGCCCCGCCCGCGCCCGCGGTTCCGCCGGTTCGGCCCCGACGCGCTGGAGTACGAACTCGTCTGTTGGGTCAACAGCCCGCTCAAGCGCGGGAAGGCGACGCACAACCTCAACCGCGAGATATACAAGCGCCTGAACGACGCGGGCATCGGGATTCCGTTCCCCCAGCGAGACGTGCACGTCCACTCGACGGACGCCGAGGCGACCCGGCAGTCGCCCGCGGCCGGACTCTCGAACGGCGGGGTCCGGCAACCGGCTCGCACCCCCGACGTGGCGGGCGAGGGCGCGGCCGACGAAGTCGCGGACGCGGACGCGGACGCGGAAGCGACGACGGACGAAGACGACAGCGCCTACGACGAGTGAGCGACCGGCGTCGGCCGCCGCGAACGCCCGCGACGACCGCCCGCCGGGAACGTTAACCGCGGCGCGGCCGTGGCTCGGATATGCTCCAACTCGGCCCCGTGGACGGGCTCATCGAGACGTTCGGTCCCTTCGCGATTCCGGCCTTGCTGTTCGTCGCCGGGTTCGTCGGCTACCTCGTGCTCGTCGCGCTCGGACGGACCGGCCGCGACGAGAGCTGAGCCCGCTCCTCGACGACGATTCTACTCCTCGACGACGATAGTGCCCGTCATGCCGGCGGCCTCGTGGGGCACGCGGTCGTACGCGTGTTCGCCGGCCGTCTCGAAGGTGTGGCTGTAGGACTGGCTAGAGTAGACCTGCCTGATTATCGCAGAGAATCCGATTTCACGCGGGTCAAAAAGATTGTGCGGCGCTCGCTTCAGTCGGCCGTCGCCGACTCGTCGCCGCGGAACCGGTCCAGCGCCGACTCGAAGTCGCCGTCGTCTTCGACGGTGTCTTCCCACTCTTCGAGGCCGCGCTCGGCGCGGGTGCCCGCGATGGTGTTGTCGAAGAAGAAGGCGATGAGGCCGCCGACTGCCATACCGGTCGAACCGATGACGAAGACGGTGTCGGCGACGAGTTGGGTCCCGAGGACGGGGCCGACGAGCGCGACCTGCCGCATCCCCTCGCGGAACGCCGCCGCGCTCCCGACGTTGCCCATGTAGGCGGGGACGGCGAGGCCGGCGAACATGGCGACGCCGACGATGAACACGTTACGCGAGGAGTCGAGGTCGACGTACTTCAGGTTCGAGAGGCCGACGGCGACGATTTGGCCGAACATGGCGACGTAGAGGCCGCCGACGATGGGGTCGGGAATCGTCGCGATGAGTTGTCCGAAGTAGCCGACGAAGCCCATGATGAGCATCACGACTGCGCCGACCTGCACGACGTAGCGGGAGGCCACGCCGGTGAGACCGATAGCGCCGATGTTCTCGGAGTAGGAGGTCGAGCCGCTACCGCCCATGACGGCCGAGAAAACGTTCATCACGCCCTCCATGCCGATGCCGTGGTTGATGCGGCGCTCGGAGGGCGCGCCGACGCCCGAGAGCCGGGCGACGGCGTGGTAGTCGCCGAAGGACTCGACCATCGAGGCCGCGACGCCCGCGAGCATTCCGATGATGAAGGAGGTCGTGAACTGCGGGATGCCGAAGGCGACCGAGCCCACGACAGGGAGCGCGACCGTCGTCGTCCCCGCGCCGCCCGCGAAGCCCCACTGCAGGGGGTAGATGGGCATGAGCGCCGGGGCCTCGACGACCGTCTGGAGGTTCACGTAGCCCGCCGCGCCGGGGGCGATGACCCCCGCGACCGAGAGGCCGGCGGCGACGACGTACGAGACGATGACGCCGAGCAGCACCGGGAACAGCTTGAACGCCGGGTGCGCGGTGTCGAGGTACTGCGAGAACAGGACGATGAGCGCGAGCGTCAGGCCGAGGAGCCACCAGTTGTTGGTCGCCGACGCGACCTGCGGGGCGTTGAAGAGCGACAGCCCGATGAGCGCGATGGTCGGCGCGATGACGACCGGCGAGATGAACTTTCGGAGACGTCCGAGCAGGCCGAAGTAGCCGACGAACACCTCGACGACGGCCGCGACGATAATCGCGCCCTGCAGTTGCAAGAGGGCGCTCTGCCACGCGACGCCCGACTGGTCGGCCGCCGTCGCCACGCCGATGACGGCGAGCGCCGGCGCGAGCATCGAGAAGGGCGCGCCCTGCACGATGGGGTAGCGGTTCCCGAACGTCGTCTGCATCAGCGTCGCGATGCCGGAGACGACGAAGAACGTCCCGACGAACCGCGGCACCACGTCGGCGGGCATGCCGAGGGCTCCGGCGAGGATGAGGGGGACGGCGATGTTCGCGCCCACCATGGTGAGGTAGTGTTGGGCGCCGAGAAGGAGAGCGGTCGGAAGGGGTGGTTTGTCGTCGATACCGTACTGCACGAACGAGGAGGGAGAGGAGTCGTCCGTCACGACCGTCCCCCCGTGTGTGGTGGTTCGCTCCCGGGCATGGTTGTCCGAGGATTTTGTTCAGACTATATATGTCCTGCTTTTCGCGCGCGTTCGGGGGGTAACGACTTTGTTTCACCGGTTTCATTCGTGACGCGTGACCGACCGACACGGACGTTCGAAGACGGGGAACCGCGACCGGTGGCTGTTCGGGTGGGCGCTGGGCTACGCCGCGGTGGGCGCGTCGTCGCTCGTCGTCCCGCTGTACGCCATCGAACTGGGTGCGAACGCGCTGTTCGTCGGCCTCATCGCCGCGACCGCCGCCTTCGCCGGCGCGCCGGGCGCGGTGCTCTGGGGCCGGCTGGCCGCCCGCGCGAAGCGCAGGCGACCGTTCATCCTCGTCGCGCTCGTGGCGACCGCCGGCGCGCTCTCTCTCACGGCCACCGTGTCGTCGCCGGCCGCGGTCCTCGTCGCCAACGCCCTGTTGTGGTTCGTCGTCGCCGCGGCGGTTCGCCCGCGTGTCGGCCAGTATCCGCCGGCAGAGCGGCCTCGTCGGGCGTTCGGTCCGCGCGGTCCCGTACGGTCCCTCGCGGCTCTACTGGGCGCTCCAGAGCCTCGACCTCGACGACCTCCGGGCGCGGATGAGCCCCGAACTCCTCCGGTACCTCGCGGCCGCGACGCTGTTTTTCGTCGGCTTCTCGGTCTTCTTCGGGCCGCTGCCCGCGTACCTCGTCGGCTCCGGCCGGTCCGCCGACGAGGTGTTCGCCCTGTTCGTCCTGTCGAGTCTCGGGTCGGCGGTGAGCTACGCGAAGGTCGGCGCGTTCGCGGCGCGACACGACCCCCGTCGCCTCCAGGCCGGCGCGCTGGCGACCCGCGGACTCGCCTTCCCGGCGGTGGCGGTCGTCGGCACGCAGTTCGCGGCGCTCGCCGCGCTCGTCACCCTCGGCGCGACGTTCCTCGTCATCGGCGTCACGTGGGCGGTCATCGCGGTGACGGCGACGGGGATGGTGACGCGACTCGCGCCCGACCGGATTCGCGGGGAGGCCCTCGGCGCGTACACGGCGCTTTCGAGCCTCGGCGGCGGAGTCGGCTCGGCGCTCGGCGGGTTCGTCGCCGACGCCGCCGGCTACGTCGCCGCGTTCGGCCTCGCGGGCGTCGTCGTGGGCTGTGCGCTCGTCGTGGTGTTACTCACCGGCGGGCGGGGCGTCGCGGCGGGAGAGCAGTCGCTCGCCGATTAGGTTCTCGAAAACGAAAGCGGGGCCGGTCGCGGGACGTCCCTACTCGATGGCGTGCACCGGCGAAATCCAGACGACGAGGTCGCCGTCGCGCTTGATGACGCCCTCGATGGAGTCGTCTTTTTCGAGTGGCGGGTCCTCCACGTCGTCCATCGAGACGCGCACGACCTGGTACACCTCGTCGACGAGCCAGCCGGTCGCGGCCTCGTCTTCGAACTTGTTGGGGTCGAAGATGACGATGCGCTTCGACTCGCCCTCGTCGTCGATGCTGAGAAGCGACTTCGGGTTGATGATGGACGTGGTCCGCCCGCGGAGGTCCATCACGCCCTCGACGTAGTCCGGCGCGTTCGGAACCGCCGTGAGCTGGCCCTTGTCGACGATTTCGCTCACGTACTCGATATCGACGCAGTACGTCTCCGGGCCGAGTTGGAATTCCAGCACCTGTACTTCTTCGGCGGAGTCCTCCGCGTCGGTCTCGTCCGCGCTCATCTCGGTCGTGATTGCATCTTGTCGCATGGTCATCCCCGGCGGCGACATCCGCCGCCACCTGTCTGCTTCAGAGTGGTGAGATTCAGCGTATAAAGATACGTCCCCGATTATCAGCCGTGATTATCCTCGCCGAGTGTTTATATACCCGATTTCCGAACCTCGGAGGTAGATGAGCGGTCAACGAAACGGCACACTAACGAATCCACCGAGCCCTCGGCGGGGGGGCCACTCGGCGTCGTCGAGTTCCCGCCGACCCGGAACCGCCGGGTGGGGACGATGAGCGCGTCCGCCGGCGCGGACCCGACTCGCGCGGTCGTCGTCGACGACTCGCGGTTCATGCGGACGCTGATTCGCACGCTCCTCGAGGACGCCGACGTCGAGGTCGTCGCCGAGGCGGCCGACGGCCGCGAGGCGATTTCGGTGGTCGAGGCGAACCGACCGGACGTCGTGACGATGGACATCGAGATGCCCGAGATGAACGGGCTCGACGCGGTCGAGGCCATCATGGAGGAGTGTCCGACGCCCGTCCTCATGCTCTCGGCGCACGCCGAGGAGGACGCCGACGTGACGTTCGAGGCGCTCGACCGAGGGGCGGTCGACTTCGTGACGAAACCGGGCGGCGAGGTCACCTCCGAGATGCCCCGCGTCAAGCGGGAACTGGTCGAGAAGATTCAGTCCGCCGCGGCGGTCGACCTCTCGGCGACGCGCCGGGGCTCCCGGCCGCCGAAGACGGAGCCGAAGCCGGCGGCGACCGCGGGGTCGAAACCGGCGTCTTCGGGGACGAGCGGGTCGCTGCCGACCGAGGGCTCGACGCTGATTATCGGCGCGTCCACGGGCGGGCCGAACGTCGTCGAGCGGTTGCTCGCGGCGCTCCCCGAGGAGGCCGGCCTCCGCGTGCTGGTCGTCCAGCACATGCCGGCCGGCTTCACGAAGCGCTTTGCGGCGCGGCTCGACGGCCGCTGTGACTACGAGGTCCAAGAGGCGAGCGACGGCGAGCGAATCGGCCCCGGGCAGATTCGCATCGCGCCCGGCGGTTCCCACCTCCTCGTGACCGGCGACCGGGCCGGACGTCTCCGGCTCGAACTCTCCGACGACGAGCCGCTTCACGGCGTCAAACCGGCTATCGACCTCACGATGGCGTCGGCCGCGGAGGCGGTGGACACGCCGCTGGCCGGCGTGCTCCTCACCGGCATGGGCCGCGACGGCGTCGAGGGGATGACCCGAATCAAGCGGGCGGGCGGCCACACGGTCGCACAAGACGAATCGACCTCCGCGATCTTCGGAATGCCGAAGCGGGCCATCGAGGCCGGCTGTGTCGACACCGTCTCGGCCGACGGGCGAATCGCAGACGAAGCACTCCGCGGGCTCACTACCTGACCATGGACGAAGAACTCTACCAAGCATTCATCACCGAGAGCGAAGAGAGCATCACGCAGTTGAACAACTCCCTGCTGTCGCTGGAGTCGAACCCGGACGACACCGAGGCCATCGACGACATCTTCCGGCAGGCCCACACGCTGAAGGGGAACTTCGGGGCGATGGGATTCGACAACGCCGCGACGGTCGCCCACGCCGTCGAGGACCTCCTCGACGAGATTCGCCACGAGCGACTCGACGTGACGGCCGAGCGGATGGACCTCGTCTTCGACGGGATGGACCTCATCGTGGAGATTCTCCACGACATCGAGGAGAACGGCGAGTCCACCATCGACCCGACCGACACGGTCGAGGAGGTTCGCGCCGCCGTCGAAGACGGAGGTGACGCGGGAAACTCGAACCCGGCGGCGTCTGACGAGGCCGACCGCGAGTCGGTCGACCTCGACTCTCTCGCCGCCGACTGCGTCGACACCGATGCGCTCGACGCGACCACGCTCACCCACGCCCACGTCGAACTCGACGCGGGCCAGATGAAGGGCGTCGACGCCGGCATCTTCCTCAGTAGCATCCCGGAAGAACTCGACGTGGTCGGGGCGAACCCGAACCGCGACGCCATCGAAGACGGCGAGTTCGGCGACGGCTTCGACCTGTTCGTGGCCGAGCGCGACGCCGCCGTCGTCGAAAGCGAACTCGGCGGGCTCTGGAAGGTCTCGACGGTCGAGACGACTGACGTGTCCGACGCGCTCGCGGCCGGGGACGAGGCCGCGGACGCCGGCGACGCTCCGGCGGCCGAGTCGGAGGTTGACGCCGACGTTGACGCCTCGGCATCGGACGACTCCGACCGGTCTACTGACGCCGACGGCGCTGTCGACAGTGACGGTGGCAGTGATAGCGACGCGACGACCGACGACGCACCCAGCGTCGACGACGGGAGCGAAGGAGACGCCGACGAGGCCGAGTCGGACGAGAGCGACGACGAACCGGAGTCCGGCAAAGAGAAGAAAAAGGAGGCGCGCTCCATCTCCGCGGTCAAGTCCGTCCGCGTGGACGTGGACCAACTCGACGAACTCCACGAACTCGTCGAGCAGTTGGTCACGAGCCGCATCAAGCTCAGAAACGCCATCGACGTGGGGCAGACGACCGCCCTCGACACGCTCGACGAACTGGACAAGATTTCGTCGAACCTCCAGAACACCGTGATGGACATGCGGCTCATCCCGCTGAAGAAGGTGTTCGACAAGTTCCCCCGGCTCGTGCGCGACCTCGCCCGCGAGCAGGACAAACGCGTCTCGTTCAAGGTCGAGGGCGCGGACATCGAACTCGACCGCACCATCCTCGACGAGATTTCCGACCCGCTGATGCACGTCCTCCGGAACGCCGTCGACCACGGCATCGAAGACCCCGACGTGCGCGAGGAAAACGGCAAGTCCCGCACGGGGACCATCAGGCTCTCCGCGCGCCGCCAACACGACACCGTCATCGTGACCGTCGAGGACGACGGCGGCGGCATCAACGCCGACGCCGTCCGCGAGAAGGCCGTCGACAAGGGCGTTGCGACCCGCGAGGAGGTGAACCAGATGCCCGACAGCGAGGTGTACGACTACATATTCCACCCCGGCTTTTCGACCAACGACGAAATCACGGACGTGTCCGGCCGCGGCGTCGGCATGGACGTGGTGAAGACGACCGTCGAATCGCTCGACGGCTCGGTGTCCGTCGAGAGCGAACCCGGCGAGGGAAGCACGTTCAACATCCGGCTGCCGGTGTCGGTCGCCATCATCAAGGTGCTTTTCGTGCAGGTCGAAGACCGCGAGTTCGGCGTCCCCATCAAGTACATCGACGAGATAAGCCGGCGCGACCGCGTCCAGACGGTCAGCGGCGCGGAGGTCATCGTCCACGAGGAGACCATCTTCCCGCTGATTCGACTCCGCGAGGCGCTCGAAATCGACTCGCCCGAACCCGACGACGGCATGGTGGTTCGCATCCGTCCCGACGACAGGCAGGTCGCGCTCCACTGCGACGGCGTGACGAAACAGGAGGAAGTCGTCGTGACACCCCTGCAAGGACCGCTGTCGGGCGTCGGCGGGCTGTCGGGAACGGCCGTCATCGGCGACGGCAACGTCATCCCGATTCTGGACGTCTCGACGCTCGAACTCCCCGCAGACGGCCAGCAGGCGATGCGCGAGTTCGACCCGAGCCAGCTCCCCGACACCGCCGAGGAGGCGGCCGACTGATGCCCTCGTCGGCGACCGACGACCCGGCGTTCGGCCGGCTCTTGGACTACATCGAAGACTCCCTGCAGTTCCAGACGAGTTCGTACAACGACGCCTACCTCGACCGCCGAATCTCCGCGCGGATGCGGCGGCGACGCGTCGACGACTACGGGTCGTACCACGACCTCCTCACCGACGACGAGGAAGAACAGCAGGCGCTCCTCGACGCGCTATCAGTCAACGTCACGAGCTTCTTCCGCAATCCAGAGGTGTGGGAGGCGCTCCGCGGGGTGCTCCGCGACCTGAGTTCGCGGGGGAGCCGCCACGACCCCATCAAGATATGGAGCGCGGCCTGCTCGGACGGCCGCGAGGCCTACTCGCTGGCGATGCTCGCCCACGACGACGACCGCGTCGACGAGCGCCGCATCGAAATCGTCGGCACGGACATCAAACGCGAGATTCTCCGCGCCGCCAGGGCGGGCGAGTACCGCGCCTCCGAGACCAACGACGTGGCCGAACAGCTCGACCCCATCGGTCGCTGGCAGCGCTTCGTCGACCGCGACGACGATACCTTCCGGGTGAAAGACGCCGTCACCGACATGGTCCGCTTCGAGCGACGCGACCTCATCCGCGAGGAGCCGCCGGGGACGTTCGACCTCGTCGTCTGCCGGAACCTGTTCATCTACATCAACGCCGAGTCGAAACGGGCGGTCTTCGAGACGCTCGGCTCCGCGCTGAAGCCGGACGGGTACCTCACCATCGGTATGACAGAGACCATCCCGCCGACGTGTAGACAGCAGTTCGACCCCGTCGAGAAACGACTCCGCATCTACCGCGCGAGCGACGCCGCGGTCGGGAGGTGAGCGATGAAACCCGGTGAGCAAAAACTCGGAGACACCCGCGGGCGGTTCCTTCAAGTCATCAAGAACGGCCGGGAGATACACGACGTCGACTGGACGAGCGGCCGAATCCTGCTTTCGAACAGGCGACTCATCCTCGCGGGTACGGGCGGCAAGCGGACGATTCAGCTCTCGAAGATACAGGAGTTCGGCGGCCGGTACGACGTGAACCAGCGCATCGCGACCGTCTCCGACTACTTCAGCGTCCACATCCCGTCGGGCGTCGTCCTGCTCGCGCCCGTCGACTACGACGAGTTCGAGACGGACTTCTTCGGGGCGCTCCTCAACACCGAGCAGTTCCTCGCGCGACATCCCGCAGTCGCCGGCGGCGTCGTCCAGAACACCGAGTGGGAAAAGTCCCGGCTCAAAGTCGAAGCGGAGGCCGTGAGCATGGCGACCGTCGGCGGCAAGTTCGTCGAGGTCCGCCTCGACGACATCGGCGACGTGAAGACCGGCGAGCGGACCATCGTCGACGAACACCGGAGCGTCATCGAGGTCGAACACTCCGACGACGAGGGGACGAGCCTCCAGACGTACATCTCCGGCTCCGACCGCGCCGTCAGTTTCCTCTACACGCTCCTCCGCGAGGGCGAGGAGCTTTCGGAGACCTCTATCGAGCTGAGCGAGACGGACAAACAGGTCCTCACGGCGCTGTACTCCGGCGTCTCCCCGTTCGACATCCCCAGCTTCCTCGGCCTCGACGTGGACGAAGTCGAGGAACTCTTTCAGCGACTCATCGACCACAACGTCGTCGAGGAGATTCGCGTGCGTCACGAGGTGCAGCTCAACGCCCGCGGCCGCAGCATCGCCTCCGACGCCATCAACGAACAGTAGTCAGCACTCGGTTTTTCGCGGCGCAGTCGCCGGACGGAGAGCGACGCGTCGCGCTCGTCAGTCGTCGCTCGCGCGCCGCGAGGCGCGTTCGAGCGCGATTCCGGCGTAGACGCCTCCCAACCAGACCCCGGCTAAGAGAACGATGCCCCGCACGCGCTCGCCGGGTTCGAAGCCTAGACCGTGAATCGCAAGAATCGGTAACAGAGCGCTCAGGACGCCGATTATGGTGTACCAGAAGTGGTCGTTCGGCCCGGACCACCGCCAGCGGTACGCGGGAAAGGCAACGAACCCGAAGCCAGCGATTGTGTACGTGAGAAGCAGGGTGACGCCGACCAACGCGTCGCCGTGTCGGAAGCCGAAGGAGTAGCTGACCGCACTTCCGATTCCCAGTCCGACGAGCGCCGAAGTCCGCGTCCGCATGGTGGCTAATTAGTTGTCCAGTTGATAATTCTTCGCAACCATCGGACGAAACCGCTTCCGCTAAAAAACAGCTTCAGACGTTCACGTCTTCGATTTCCTCGTTGACGACGAACCGCCCCTGCGGCGTCAGCGAGGTCGGAAGCTCGTCGTCGCCGATGAGTTCCTCCTCGTGGAGCTTCTCCAGTTCCGCGTCGAGGACTGCCTCTTCGACGCCGAGGAGTTCGCTGAAGTCGACTTCCGCGGCCATCTCGCCGGCGGAGTACAGTCCGACGAGGACTTCGAGGCCCTGTTCCGTGACCTCGACGTTGCGGACGCCGGACTTTATCCAGTGGTAGACGAGTCGGAGGTAGCGCCCGAGGATGTTCATCTTCCGACGCGAGTCGAGCGTTATCTCGGAGGTGACCGTCTGGCCCTGCTTGACGTGCTGGACCGAAAGCACCAGCCGCTTTTCGCCGTCGACGGTCCGTTCGAGCACCTCGAAGAAGATGACGCTCGCGAGGTCGATGTGGAACGGGTCGCCGTTCTCCGTGAGCGGGCCGTCGTCGTCGGGGAACGTGACGGCCTCGTAGTCGAGGTGGAGCCCGGAGGGTTGTCGCTCCGTGTCGAGGACGCGCCCGCCGATACGGGCCGGGTGGGTGACCTGCGCGCGCGAGCCGTTGAGCGCCGCGCGGAACAGCAACAGCGAGAACTTCTCGATGGTATCTCGGTCGCCGCCGATGACGGTCGTCCGGCGCTGGCGACCGATGATGTAGCCGACCATCACCGTGTAGTCGAAGAACTCCTCGACCTCCGGGGGGACCTGTCCGACGGCGATGTCGAAGATGGAGGTGATGGGGATGACGGTCTTGGCCTTCGACGTGGCGAGGATGAGCCGGCGCTGGCTCATCAGGACGCGGCCCTTGACGGGCTCGAACGAGGCGTTGCCGCCGGCGACGAAGTTGGCGACGAAGTCGACGACGATGGACTCGCCGTCGCTGGTCTGTTTTTCCGTCTGTCTCTTCGAGCGCGCCCGCTCTTTTTCTTCGCGTTCGTCCGACGGTTCGGACTTCTTCCGGCGGTACGCCTGTAGGAGGTCGCTTTTCGCCACGTCGCCCCCCTCGGGCGCGCGGGAACGGGCCTCCTGTGGGGTCTGTTCGCCTGCCGCGTCTGGCATCGAATCTCGGGTCTGTTGTCCGTCTTCAGTCATATACTAATCAGCGCTCCTGCGAGCGACGAGGTGGCGACCGCCATCAGGGAGCCCACCCAGACGAGCATCACGAAGTGCAGGTAGGCGTTCGCCTTGTGTCCGCCGTCGACCATCCGAATCATGAGCGACGACAGGAGGGCGTTAAACAGGATGATGAGCGTCAGCATGTACTCGATGAAGGGCACGTCGTAGACGCCGGCGTAGATGAGCGTCCCGAACTGGAGGCTGTCGAGGTTCATCTGCGTCGAGAAGGACGCCAGAATCTCGACGACTTCCAGCCCGATGAAGAACGCGAACGACGCGGAGGCCGTGATGCCGTAGAGGACGCCGATGAGGGTGACCGTCGACTGCTTTCGCTGTCGGCGGAGCTTGATTATCTCGTTCATGTTACGGCTGATGAGCTCGCCGAGGAGCTTCGGTTTGCCACCCATCGACCGGCCGACGTTGTACATCTCGGAGAACTTCTGGACGAGGTAGGAGTTCGTCTCCGCGGTGAAGAAGAACCACGACCGGTCGGGGTCGAGCCGCATCCGAAGCCGCGTGTACAGCCGCGATATCTCCCGCGAAAGGACGCCGAAGTCCTTCGTCTTGAGCGTCTTCAGGACGGCCGTGGTCGTGCTCTGTTTCGCCGTCTCGGACGCCCCGAGCGCGCGGATGAACCCGGGGTACTCCTCGTCGCGCTCGCCGATGCGTTTCTCGTGGCGGCGCGCGACGATGCCGGGGACCGCAAGCGGCGTCAGCGGCGTCGAAATGAGGAGCGGAATCGGGAGTTCCATCATGATGGGCCGGACCGTCTCGCCGACGACGGTCAGGTTGAACGTGCCCAACGCGAGCACGAGCACCATCGTGATAGAGAGACCGACCGCGCCGTACAGGGTGATGTCTATCTGCCGGTCCGCCTTCGTCCGGTACTCGCGCTGGTGGAACCACAGCGGGTCGTACGGCGACATCGTCCGGATGACGAAGTAGAACCCCAACTGCACGAAGACGAAGAGCACGATGACCGCGCCGATGGTCATCGTCGCGTCGGTCCCGGTCAGGATGGGGAGGACGATGGCGTTGATGATGGCGAAGGTCATCGACAGAATCATCGAGAGATAGAGGTCCTTCATGACCTCCAAGTTCCCGAGGGCGCTCTCGTAGACGGTGATGTACTTCTGAATCATCGCGTTCTGCTCGCCGAGGAGGAAGTCGTCGATGCTCTGGCCGGCGTTGATGGAGTACGCGAGCCTGTCGAGGAAGTCCGCGAGGGGCTTCGACGGGACCTCTCGGGCCCGGCGCTGACAGGCGTCGTCGAGCGACTGGTTCCACGCGTCGACGAGCTGGACGATGCGGTTCATCTCGGTCGCTAGCTCGCCGTACTCCTCCTCGCGCGCGAGCGTTCGAAACACGGCGACGCGGTCGATGTTCGTCGTCGAGAGCACGGTCATGTGCGTGATGAGGAGGTGGAGTTGGTTCTCCAGACTGCGGCGCGTCTGCTCGACGAGGAGGCGCGGGTAGAGGACGGCCCCGCCCAACAGCAACACCCCGAGGAGGAACACGGGAATGCGGACGAGGAGGGGAAGCGGGAGCGCGATGGCGCCGGCCAGAGAGAGCATGAAGAACACGATGGCGGGGCCGAGCACCGCGAGCAGGTACCGCGGCAGCGCCATCGGCATCTTCTCGTAGGACTCGATGATGTCGCTGATGAAGTCCCGAACCTGCACCGCCTGCATCGACGCGCTCTGTTCCCCTGCCATGTCGTTACACCCTCGCCATGTCGAACGGCAGTCCCTCGACGCCGTCGCGCTGGTAGTCCTCGATGAGTTCGTTCACCTCGTGGTAGCCGAGGACGTTCTCCTGAATCGCCCGGCGGACGAGTTCGGCGCGGAACTGGATGTCGTCGTATATCTTCCGCGTGTCGTCGTAACCGAGGAGCGTCGCGACCTTCTGTTCCATGATGAAGGAGTTGTTCATCCCCTGGAAGATAATCTCGTCTTGGACGGGGTCCCAGTAGAACGCCTCGCGGGTGACGACGCCGCCCATCTCCTTCGAGTAGCCCTCGATTTCCTGCACGCTCGTCACCCGGCGGAGGATGTCGTTGCCCCGGCGGACGCGGTTCTGGAACAGCGCGATGTCGCAGTTGTCCATGAACGTCTCGGGGACGTTGATGGGGTCGCCGGTGAAGCGCTGAATCATGGAGACGATGTCGGACGCGTGGAACGTGAGCATCACCGGGTGACCGGTCTGGGCCGCCTGGAACGCCATGCGACCCTCCTCACCACGGACCTCCCCGACGATGATGTAGTCGGGGCGAGAGCGCAGCGCGGCCGCGACGAGGTCGAACATGTCGACTTCGGAGTCGGAGCCGCGTCCCTCGCGGGTGAGGAGTTGCTGCCACGTGTCGTGCGGCGGGAGCACCTCGGCGGTGTCCTCCGCGGTGTATATCTTCGAGTCCTGCGGGATGAACGAGAGGATGGCGTTGAGCGTCGTCGTCTTCCCCGACGCCGTCTCACCGACCACGAAGATAGTGCGTTCGTTCTCCAGCGCGATCCAGAGGTACGCGGCCAGTTCGGGCGAGAGCGTCCCCCACTTGGCGATTTGGAACACCGAAAGCGGCACGTCGTCGCCCTGACGGATGGTGAGCGACGACCCCTTCAGCGACACGTCGTCGGAGTAGATGATGTTGATACGCGAGCCGTCGGGGAGCGTGGAGTCCACGATGGGGTGGGCGTCGGAGACGGGGTCGCCGATGCGTTCGCCCATGTTGCGGAGCCAGTTATCGAACTGCTCCGTGCTGTCGAACTCGACGCTCGTCTCCAGCAGGCCGAACGTCCCGTGGTCGACGTCGACCTGGCTGGGGCCGATGACGTGAATGTCCTCGTTCTCCGGGTCGCGCATGATGGGTTCGAGCGGCCCGAGACCGACGATGTCGCGGACGAGTCGGTACTGTATCTTGTCGTAGGTCGTCTGGGAGACCTCGATGCCGGCCACGTCGAGCCGCTTGGCAACCGAGCCGAGCGGCCCGCGGTCGTCGCCCTCGATGTGGACGATTTCGGAGAGCAACTCCTCGATTCGCTCTTCGTAGTCGGCGCTTTCTTCGGGCGCCGGCTTCGAGACGCTGCGTTCGAGCAGTTTGTCCTTGACCCGGCCGAACACCTCGAGCTCGTCGTCGTCCATCTCGGGTTCGATGGTGTAGTACTTCGTCGTCTCGCCGAAGTTGCCGTACACCTGGCAGAACACGGGGCCGCCCAGCGGGTAGATGATGTTCGGACGCCGGGACTCGTAGTCGCCCGGCTCGTCGACGAGCATCGGGAACTCGCCGGTGATCTGTCGGAACCGCTTGAGGTGGTCCCGCAGGTGCGGCCACTGCATCGCGAGGCGCTTGAGGTCGTCCGACAGCCTGGCGGAGCCGTGTTCGCTCGCCATCTACGCCACGCTCCTCGATTCGATGACGAGCCCGATTCCCGACCGGACCGAGAAGCCGACGCGGTCGCCGACCTGCTGGCCCATCCCCGCAAAGCGCTTCACGAAGATGTTCCGTCGGACGTCGTTTCCGACCTCCACCATCTCCAGTTCGAAGTAGACGTCGGCGATAGAGCGGAACGGACCGATAGAGCCCTCGTCGACCGACGACGGGTCGACGGTGATGATGATGGTCTTGCCCTTCGTCGTCAGCTCGCGGAAAAACGAGATGATTTCGAGGGCGGCCTGCCGCTCGTCGTTCTGCCGGACCAGCGCCTCGAACTGCGGGTCGTTGCGCAGGATGGCGTCGAACGTGTCGATGATGATGACGTCGGCGTCCCAGAGCGTCTCGGCGTCCATCAGCCGGCGGAGGAGCTGCTTGCGCTCCTTCTGGCTGCTGCCGCCGGAGAGCGCGCCGCTGCTGTCGATTTCGGCCTGTAAGAACAGGATTCGCTCGTCGAGCAGATGCTTGACGATGTCGTACGAAAGCGAGTGCATCTGGTCGAGGAAGCCGCGGACGCCCAGCTCGGTCGAGACGAGCGTCACCACCGTTTCCTCGTCGCAGAAGCCGTAGCTGAATCGCTGCGACAGCACGCTTTTTCCGGCGCCGTAGTCCCCTTCGATGAGGACGATTGCACCCTTGGGGATGCCGCCGCCGAGTTCCTTTTCGAGACGGTCGTGCCCGGATAGCCCGAGAGAGAATTGACTGCTCATGATACGCGGAATTCGAACACCTCTTCGTCACCGTCGACGACGACGGTCATCCGGTAGTCGCCCGAGCTCAACGCGATGTCCGTCACCGTGAGTTCGATGACGTTGCTCGGCCGCCACTCGGTGCCGTCGACGACGTTCACCGTGACGTTGGTCTGATACTGTCCACCGACGATGATATCGAAGCCGCCGCTGGTCGCTGGGAGCGTCCTGAGGCCGGTGTTCTTGACGTATATCGAGAGGTTGTCGTTCGCACCGTCGTAGACACCCGCCTGCGGGTCGCTTATGACTTCGATGTCGGTTCTGATCTCCGTGCTCACGTCGCCGCCGCGCTCGTCGAGCGAACTGCTGATGCCGGTCACGGTGTCGATGAGGACGCCCGAGACGCCGGCGGCGACGACGATACTGGCGATGAACAGGATGAGGCTCGGAACGGAGATGTCTGCCATTTAGTTCACCGCCCCCGTGGCGGCGACGCCGCTTCCGGTAACCACTTTCACGCGTGCGGGCGTGGGCTCGGCGTCGACGACGAGACTGAGGTTCTCGCCGGCGTACCAGAGGTCGGTTCCGGCGTCGCCGTCGACGGTCGCGTTGGCCGCCGGCACGTCGACGTAGGTGTTGTCGACGAGCAGGGTGGTCTCGCTCACCGAGAGCGTCTCCGAGCCGGCGTTCGTCAGGTTCACCGTGAGGCTCTCGTTGCCCGCGTCGTAGGTCGCGTTCGTGACGGCGATGTCCGTGTTCGTCCGTTCGAGGGCCCGCTCCGCGTCGGCGTCCTGCGCTTCGAGCACGTTCTCCGACGCGTTCGACGTCGCTGTGTACAGCGTCCCCGTGGCGACGAGGACGCCGAGGAAGATGACGGCGGTCGAGCCGCTAACACCGAATCCCATCGAATCTCCTCCCGTAGGCGACTAACTCCTCGTACAGTTGGCCCCGCGGGACGTCCTCCGCGAGCCGGCAGACGTACGCGAGGCTCGTCTGGTGGTCGTCGATGCGGAGTTCGCCCCCGTCGGCGTCAGCGACCGACGGCGCAATCTGTCCGACGTGGGCGTTCAGTTCGCTCTCGACGGCGCGCGATATCCAGTCCTGCTCCCGATACTGGCGGAGCGCGCGCGACGCGCCGAGCGCGCCGCCGACCGCGACGAGGTGTTCGACCCATTCGAGGACGAGTACCTCGGAGACGTAGTTCGACGGGAGAGCCGCCAGGTAGGCGTCGGACTCCTCGACCGCCGCGGACGGCTCGGGTTCGGCGGCCGCGTCGTCCTCGTCGTCGTCCGAAAGCTCGTCTTTGGCCATCGCCGCCGTGGCGTACTCCGCCTCTAGCTCGTCGAGCGTCTTGCGGACGTCACCGTCGGCGTCTTCGACCTCGGGTTCGTGTTCGGGCTCTGATGGTTCGTCGCTCGGGTCGTCGGTCTCGTCGGCGACCGCTTCGAACTCGTCTTCGATGCCGCCGACCGGCTCGTCTTCGAACCCGTCTTCGAGGTCGACCGCCGCGTCGGCGAGGTCCGTTTCGGCGTCGTCCGCCTCCATTTCGTCCGCCTCTGCTTCGTTCGCCTCCGCTTCGTCTTCTTCGTCCCAGCCGCCGCCCTCCTCGTACTGCTCTTTGAGGTCGTCGAAACTCGCGCCGCCCGCGGCACCCGAGTCGTCGGCTTCGTCGGCCTCTTCGTCGCCGTCGTCGAGGGCGTCCGCGGGGCTCTCGCGCTCCGCTTCCGCGAGTTCGTCTTCCGCGGCGAGTTCCGCTTCCTTCGCGCCCTCCTCGGCGTCGAGTTCGCCGAAGTCGTCGTCGAAGAACGACTCGGCGTCGGCGTTCGCCACCTCGGGGTCGAGGTGCTCTTCGTCCTCGGCTTCCGCCTCGAAGAGCCCGAACGCTCCGCCGCCGTCGAGGCCGCCCATCTCGCGGGCGTCGTCGACGAACGGGTTGATGCCGCGGGTGACCATCTCGTAGATGTCGAGCAGTTTTCGAATCGTGTCGTCGAGCTCTTCGACGGTCTCACCGATCTGTTTGTTCTCTTCGCGGACGGTGTTCATCCCCGACGAGATGGCGCTTACTTCGTTCTCGAGTTCGCCGACGCGATCTTCGAGCTCTGCGAGTTCCTCGCTGTTGTCGTCGTCGAATCCGCCGAAATCGTCATCGTCGAATCCGTCGTCGAGGTCGTCGCCGAAGTCACCAAACTCGTCGGAGAGGTCGTCTATCCCCTCCTCGAATCCAAGTCCATCGTCTGATGACATGTGTTGTTCTTCCGTCTCCGTTTCGTCCCCGGCGTCAGCCGTGTCTTCGTCGTTCTGCCACTCCATCATGCTCGCAGCGAGCACCTCCGTACCGTTCGCGGGGCGCTTCGTTCGAGCGACGGCCTGTCACCCGGCCGAGCGGCGGACCGGCCGGGGCGGTCCGACGGACTCGGGGGAGCAGGTAACATTGGTGCAAGGTACGTAAGTCGGTACAAGAAAGTTCCCGTCCCGTTATCAGTCGCGATATTTTAGACGTTCGGAATTTTCGCCCGTCAAGTATGTAATAAAAGTCAGACGGCGCCGTAGCGGCGGTAAGAAGAATTATCCGGCGTCGGCACGGACGTTCTTCCGACAGCCAACACACGTTCCAACACAATCATGACAGAACTAGTCAAGACCGGTGTCGAAGGACTCGATTCCATCCTGAACGGCGGTATCGTCAAGAACGCCGCGGTGCTCATCAGCGGAAACCCGGGGACGGGAAAGAGTATCCTCGGCCTCCAGTACCTCTACAACGGCGTCGACCAGTTCGACGAGGGCGGCCTGTATCTCACCTTCGAGGAGACCGAAGACGACATCCGCGAGGCGGCCGAGTCCATCGGCTTCGACCGCTGGCACGAGTACGTCGAGTCCGGAGATATCAAGGTTTACGACAAGCGGACGCTCCTCCGCGACGGTGACTTCTCGACGACGCTCGACCGCATCCTCGGCGACCTCCAGGACACCAACTACGACCGACTCGTCCTCGACTCGCTGACGATGTTCCAGCTGTTTTTCGACGACGAAAAAGAACAGCGCCAGTACCTCCTGAAGTTCATCGACATCCTGAAGGACAGCGGCCTCACCTCGCTTCTGACCACCGAGCAGTCGGCCATCTTCCCCGAGACCGACATCGGCCTCGAGAACTTCCTGACCGACGGGAACATCTACCTCATCCAGAGCCCCGCGGGCGCGACGAGCAACCGCTACGTCTGGGTGGCGAAGATGCGCAAGCAGAGCATCAAGAACTCGATGTTCCCGCTGGAAATCGCACAGGGCGGCATCAAGATATACGAGCAGGCGGCCGGGTTCTCCATGGTCGGGGAGTCGCCGCCGTGGTTCGGCGAAGAGACCGAATAACCGCGGACTCGGCGGCGAGCGACCCCGGTCCCGACGGTTCCTTTTCTGTCTTCGCCGAATCGACTGTTCTGACGTCCCCGGACGCGGAGCGCGCGCCGCGCTCGTCAACTTCGCCCGGGGTCATTCGCTGTAGACGTATCGGCTCGCCTCGCCTCTCTGGCCGTCTCGACTCGACTGTGATAGTTGTCTCCGAGCGAGGTCGATGCCGGCGTCTGAGAGCGTTGCCGTCTCAGTCCAATCGCTCCTGTGTGCGCGGTGTCTACGGACGCACGACAGCGCCGCCGCTCGGCGGCTGAGGTCGATAAAATGAACGGAAAGCGTGAAGTCGGGTTACAGTTCGACCGGTTCGCCCTGCGTCTTGCCCGCGAGCTGCTGGGGCATCGTCAGGATGACCTGCGTCGTACCGCCCGTGCGGGAAGTGATTTCGAGGGTGACCTGCTCGCCCGTCGAGAGGCCGCCGACGAGGTCGGTCTCGTCACCGTTGCTGTCCTCGATGGCGGCGGTGTCGATCTTGACCTCGTAGCGGTCGTTCATGCTGTTGAGGACACCGAACGAACTGTCGTCGTCGGTGACCTCGGTGAGACCGAACTCATCGGCGTCGGGGTTCGGCTCCGTCCCGTCGCCGTCGTACTGCGTCTGGTTAGTCAGAGTCTCGACGCTGTCACCACTGAGGTACTTAATCGAGGTCTCGTTCATGTCCACCGCGTCCGAGCCGGCCGCCAGACGAACGGTGAGCGTGATGTTGTCGATGTCAGCCTCTCCGCCGACCGTTCCGTGCGTGTTGAGGACTTCGACGCGGTTGGTGACCTTGTTCACGGACTGCTCACCGGCGTCTTCGGCAGTCGCCTGCAGGAAGCCGGCCGTGTTCACGAGGACGCCCGCCGCGATTGCGGCGACCAGAACCATCGCGATGAAGACGATGAGCGTACCGATACCGACCTGACCGCGGTCGTCGTCAGTAATCTTGTTAAACATATGAATCTCCTTAGAGCGCGATCGGGTCGTTGTCGTCCTTACCCGCGAGCTGCTGGGGCATCGTCAGGATGACCTGCGTCGTGCCACCGTTGCGGCTGGTGATGTCGAGCTTGACCGTCTGGCCCGTCGCCGTTCCGTTGGCGGAGGAGCCTTCGACCGTCGAGGTGTTGATGACGATCTCAGCGCGGTCGGACTGCTCGTTGAGGACCTCGAACGAACCGTCGCTGTCCTCGAGGACGCCCGCGGTGAAGTTGTTCCCCGTCGTCAGGTTAGCGGGGTCTGCGGTGTCAGCGTTGTTGACGGTGTCGTTGTAGGTGAGCGTCCGCGCGGTCGTCTCACTCAGGTACTTGACCGTCGTGTCTTCAAGAGAGACACTTCCGGAACCGGCCGCGAGGCGGACGGTCAGGAAGACTTGGTCGACCGTGCGTTCCTCACCGGACTGGTTGACCAGCCCGTGCGCGTTGACGACGTCGACGCGGTTGGTGACCTTGTTCACAGATTGCTGTCCAGCGTCCTCGGCGGTAGCTTGCAGGAAGCCAGCCGTATTCACGAGGACGCCCGCCGCGATTGCGGCGACCAGAACCATCGCAATGAAGACGATGAGGGTCCCGATACCGACCTGACCCCGGTCTTCTTTGATGTTTTCGAACATGGGTTTCGTGGGTTTGGTCCCACACTCAGCGGGGAGCGGGGAACCGTCACTCGTCAACTTGGAGAGGTGCTACATAACGCTACGGCCCCCAATATCAAGAATGATATCACACGGCCGGTACGTCGATAAGTAAACTTCTTCGCACGCTCACGCGAGACGCTAGTCGACACTTACCTCAGGAAATATAAGAAAAGAGTCCGGAGCCGGAGCGGTTCAGTCCTGCGTAATCTTCCGCCACACGTCGTCGAGTTTGTTCTTCACCTCCGGGCGCTCGGTGACGCTGACCGTGTAGTCGTCGCCTTCGAAGCGGACGACGATTTCGTCGACTTCGCGGCGGTAAACGTTCGTCCGGCGGTGCTCGTCGGAGAGAACCCGGTCGTGAAGTTCGAGGAGGCCCGCCGCCGTCAGTTCCTCGATTCGGCGATAACAGGTCGCGATGGGGATATCCAGCATCTCGCTGAACTCCTGTGCCGAGTGCGGTTCGTCCGCGGCACGGAGGATATCAGGGTTGTATTCGTTCCCCAGTGCGGAAAGGGTCCTGTCAGACTCCATAGATGGAAATTTATCGGAACGCACCGCTTGTCAATGTGTTGGTTGTCTCTCTGCCACGTTCTCAGTCATAGTAGTGAGTCTGCCACGCCCGGTGACGATGGGATTATATGCCACGGCACCGAGCATTCGCCGATGGACGACGAGGACGAACGTCCTCCCAATCACCCGCGGGAACAGGGTGTCGTCGGGGCGGACGAACTGGATATCAGCCGCGACGAGCACGTCGCGGCGCTCGACACGGGCCGGTACGTCATCTCGACGGGAGAAAACAGGCCGCCCGCGCCGGTCGACGACGGGGGCAGTGACGGTGACGGTGACGGTGACGACCGCCGACCGCCCGGTCCGGACGGAGCGACCCAATCCGACTCCGAGCCGACCGGCGAGCGAGGAGAGAGCGACCGGAACACCGGCGCTCCCGAACTCGTCCTCCCGAAAGACCCGAAAAAACGGGCCGTGCTCGCCCGCCGGCTGCTCGCAGAGCGCGTCGGGGCAGTCAACGCGGACCACGCGCTCGTCACCACTGCCCTCGTCGATGGCGAGGTAACCCGCCACGAGACCGTCTCCGACGACGTGACCGAGGTCGTCAACTCGTTTCTCTCGTGGTACGCCGACGCTGTCGGCAGCCCCGATACGCCGCCCGACGAGGTGCTCGGCATCCTGCTTTTAGCCTCGGAAGTCCAGGTCACCTATCCCGGTCGGGCCGTCGAGGCGCTCGCGACCGCGAACGGACTCGACCGCGACGACAGTATCGGTGACCTCCTCGACGCCGTCGAAGAGACCGGCGCTTCGTTCCCGCCGCGTCGACGATGATGCGACGGTGACAGGTTCCGGTTCGAGCATCGGAGCTCCCGAATCTCCGGGCGACACGATGTGACGCGGGCGAATCGCCCGTCCAATGCCGTATCATCCTTGATAATGGGGAGGAAGGGTTTATGGTGTGATTTTCGGAAATCTGGAGGTATGGCAAGCAAGGTACTGGTCGTGGACGATTCTGCGTTCATGCGGAACCTCCTCAAACAGCTCCTCGAGGGTGAACACGAAGTCGTCGGCGAGGCCGAAAACGGGGTCGAAGCGGTGGAACTCTACCGCGAACTCGAACCCGATGTCGTCACGATGGACGTCGTGATGCCGATTCGAAACGGCATCGAAGCGACGTCCGAAATCAAGTCGCTCGACGCCGGCGCATCGGTCATCATGTGCACGTCGGTCGGACAGGAAGAGAAGATGCGCGAAGCGGTCGAAGCGGGGGCAGACGGCTACATCACGAAACCGTTCCAGAAGCCGAACGTGCTCCAGGCTATCGCCGACGTGATTCAGGCAGAGGCATGAATCTCGACGTCCGGTCGCTTCGCACGTTCAGTCGGCTCGCCCACTCGGGCGCGGAGAAAGCCGCGGGTTCGCTGACCACGCTCGCCGGCATCGACACGTACGTCAACGTCACCAAGGTGGAACTCGGGACGAAGGCGGACGTCGAAAACGAGTTCGCCGAGCGCGACCTCGTGAGCGTCCACATCGGCTTTTCGGGCGGGTTGGACGGCCACACCGTGTTGGCGTTCTCGCCGGAGTCCGCAGAGCGTCTGGTCGACGCGCTGATGCCGGGTATCAACGCCACCGACGCCGAGGGTGAACTCGCCGAGAGTAGCCTGAAGGAGGTTGCGAACATCATGCTCGGCGGCTTCATCGACGGCTGGGCCGACTACCTCGACACCACCGTCGACATCACGACGCCGACCTACGTCGACGACGAAAACGACGGCCCGCTCGACCACGTCGACGCCGAGGGGTTCGAGAACGGCGGCGACGACGAGCACGTCCTCGTCTTCCGTAACCAGTTGGAGGCCGCGGACAACGCCATCGAGTTCGACCTGTACATGGTGCCGACCGCCTCGTCCATCGGGACCATCGTCGAGGCGAGCGGCGAGGACGGCGCGCTCCCGGTCGAGTCGTTCGCCGCCTTCTCCGAGATGATAAACGACGGCGCGAACCAGGCCTCGGAAGACATCACGGCGATGACGGGCATCGACACGACCGTCGAGGTGAGCCGGCTGAGCTTCGTCCCCATCGAGGGCGTCCCCATGTCGTTGACCGACGCGGTCCGCCGCGGCGTCGTGTTGGAGTTCAGCGGGACGCCGAGCGGTTACATCGCCATCCTCTTCGACGAGCCGTCGGCAGAGAACATCGCGAGCAGCCTCCTGCCGGGCATGGAAGGCGACGAGGCGATGCGCCAGAGCGCGATTCAAGAGATTGGCAACATCACCACCTCCGGCTTCCTCGACGGCTGGGCCAACGCGCTCGAGACGACCATCGACATCTCGCCGCCGAAGCACGTCCACGACATCGGGTCGGCCATCATCGACCCGCTCGCGACCGACCTCGCGCAGTCTCAGGAGTACGCGTTCCTCATCGATTCGACCATCCGGACGGACGACGACGAGTTCACCTGCGACATCTACGCGCTCCCCGACGAGACGGAGCTGCGCAAGGCGCTCAGGAAGCTCTCTCCCGCCGCGTGAACCCTCCGTAGAGGCACCCAGTAATGCAAGTATACACCACGGACACGCCCGCGGCTCGCTCCGGTCGAATCAAGGTCGGAATCGCCGATTACGCCGTCTCCGGCGACGAGAGCACGCTGACCACGAGCGGTCTCGGCTCCTGTATCGGCGTCGCGTTGTACGACCCCGAGACCGGCGTCTCCGGTCTCGCACACGCGATGCTCCCGGAGGCGGACGACGGCAGCGAGCCGGCGAAGTTCGTCGACACCGGCATCGAGCTCCTGCTCTCGGAGATGCGAGCCGCCGGCGCGGACATAGACCGCGTCGTCGCGAAAATCGCCGGGGGAAGCACCATGTTCGACTTCACCTCGGCCGACGGCGACGGCAGTATCGGCGATAGAAACGTCGCCGCGACGCGAACGACGCTCGACGGGTTCGGCATCGACGTCGTCGCCGAAGACGTCGGTGGCTCCCACGGCCGCTCGTTGGAGCTCGACAGCCAGACCGGCGACCTCCGCGTTCGGAGCGCGAAGAGCGGCAACCACGTTCTCTGAGGGCGTCACCGGCCGAAGTTCGGCTCGACGACCGTCTCTCCTGTCTCTCGGCCGTCTCAACTGCGTCGAGCGCCGCCCGCGAGCAGGGAACCGAAAGCGGCCGACGCGTGAGAACCGACCGAAGCCGGTTCGACTCCCCATCCGAGATATCAGTTCTGATAGCGCCTCGAATAGATTTATGTCGCCTCCTTCGAATGCTTTCACCGAAACGGTACGATATCGCGTGTGACACCGCGGACAGCGCTCCGCGCTCTCCGCCGCCCTGAGTCGGGGGACTCGGGGGAGTCGTGCCGTCCCCAACGAGGTGACCTATGTACTTGGACCCGGACGAATACGACCCAGACGAACTTCGACGTATCGCGCGTGACGCCCCACGGCCCAGACGGAACGGTGACGGCCGGTTCGACGACAGCCGATTCGACGACGGCAGATTCGATGACAGCCGATTCGATGACGGCCGGTTCGACGACCGGAGTCCGTTCCGGTTCGACAACCCGCTTTTCGACCGGAGCCGACAGGAGGCGTCCGAAGCCCTCCGGTCGAGCCAGCTCGAACACCTGCTCGTCCACCAGTCTCGCGACGAGGAAGACGGCGTCGAAAAGCCGTACCTCCGCTCGCTGCCGGACAAGTACGGCGCGGAACGCGTCGTCTTCGACTGGCTCGAGTTCCTCGTCCTCAAGGGCGGGTTCAAGCGGGCGATGGACGCCCTCCGGTACTACCAGACGGTCGACTGGGTCACGCCCGGCGTCGAGGAGACGCTCCGGGACTACCTCCTCGGGTTCTCCGCTGACGTCGACGAACCGACCGACCTCGACGTCGACGACCACCTGCTGAGTCTGGTCTACGTCGCACGTCTCTCCTCGATGGTGTGACGCCGACCGACGGGTCTCGAATACGGTCTCTCCTTCCGACAACCGAGTGTATACCATGACTGCGCGAACCACCCGCCCGCCGAGTCCGAACCGAGTTGATACCGCATGACGAACGACGCAGCCGCCGCTACCGACGCTGGTGTGACCTCCGAGTCCGACGAGACCGACGTGCCGACGGCCGTCGGCGTCAAGTTCGGGAGCGCCCGGACGGCGCTCGCCTTCGACGACGGCGACGCGGCGAGGACGGTTCACCTCCCCTCGCGCCTGACCGACGGCGAAGACGCGCCCGCCGGCGACGAGGGCGTCCACGACGGCGGAGAGACAGTCCGGGAGTCGCCCGAGCGAGTCGAGTTCATGCTCCGCTCGGGCGTCCCGGCGACCGCCCGCGACGCCGAGTCGTTCGAGCGGTTCGTCCGCGAACTCTGCGCGCGACACGACCTCCCCGCCGAGAGCGCCGTCGTGTACGCGATGCCGACCGTCGACGACGATGTCGGCCTCGCGAACTTCGGCACCGCGGTCGGCGAGTGCGGCATCGGTGAGGCGCTCGCGCGAGGCTTCCCCGAATCGCTGTGCGCGTCGATTCCGGCGCTCGGCGACGGAATCGAGGCGGTCGACGAGGTCTTCGTCGCTCTCAACCTCGGCGCGACGAACCTCGAAGCGTGCGCGTACCGACGCGGAGAGCGGTTACTCCCGTTCGTCTCCGCGGAGGCGTCCGGCGACCGCGTCGACCGGCGCATCGCCGAGGCGGTCGAAGCCGAGACGGGCGGGCGAGTGACGATCGACCCCGCCACCGCCCGCGAGTACAAGGAGACCCGCGCCGACTTCGGCGGGTTCGACCCCTTCACCGACGCGGTCGAACGCGGGAGCGAGGGCGCACACGAGTTCACCGTCGAACGGGGCGTGATGGAGCCGTTGGACGAGTATCTCGACGACGTGGTCGCCGAGCTCTGCGATTTCTTCTCGCGACTGGCGAGCTCGCACATGAAAACCTATCAGCTCGCTCGCGCACGCCCGCTCGTCGTCTCCGGCGGGATGGCGTGCATTCCCGGACTGGTGGAGGAACTCGAAGCGCGTCTCGCCGCGGAACTCGACCGCCCGGTGAGCGTGGTCGTCCCCGACGACCCGGTGACCGCCGCGGCCGAGGGCGCACACAGACTCGCGGTGCGGCTCCGCGACGCGGCCTGAACGCTCGGCTCTCGGGTCGTCTCGTTTTCTGTTCGACTCACCCAGTCGCTGCGTAACTCAGTCCGTCTCCGACTCGGTCGCCACCGTTCCGCCGTCGCCGACGGAGACCGCTCGGTCGGCGCTCCGGAGGCCGACGATTGCGACGGTTCCCCTGGGGTCGTTCTCCGCGAACCGGAGCCGACCGTTCGAGCGGTCGATTATCCACTGGACCAACCAGAGCCCGAGCCCGCTGATGTGTTGGAGCGGCGTCTCGGTCCCCGATTCGAGGACGGAGAGCTCGGCGTCGGGGACGCCCGGCCCGTTGTCGGCGATTCGAATCTCCACGTAGTCGGTCGAGGTCGCCCTCCGCTCGACCGTGACGCCGACTTCCGGAATGACGCGGTCGTTGTGTTCGAGCGCGTTGTCGATGAGGTGTTTGATGGCCGATTCGATGAGGTCGTCCGCCGAGACCCACATCTCGTCGGGGAGGCTCCGGTGGACGATGGCCTCGGGGTAATCGGACTCGATGTCGTCCAACTGCGCCTCGATGCGCTCGACGACCTCGACGGGTTCGATTCCGGACGACCCGCGGGTCAGCGTCGTGTCGATGTGGCGAGTCTGCTCGCCGAGTTCGACCAGCGACGACGCCTTCCGCTTTATCGTTCGGGCGTGGTCTTTCGACTCGGCGGGGATGCGCTCGTCGAGGAGGAGGTCCGCGTGGCCGAGGATGACGTTCATGTCGTTTCTGAGGTCGTGTCGAAGGACGCGATTCAGCACCCGGAGGCGCTGTTCGTAGCGATGGCGACTGGTCACGTCCCGCGAGTTCAACACGACGCCGTCGACGGCGGGGTCGTCGAGGAGGTTCACACCGACCGTCTCGAACCGCCGCCACACGCCGTTCTTGTGGCGGATTCTGAACTCCGAGCGCACGGGAGAGTCGCCGGCTATCACCTCGTCGAGGCAGCCGGCGACCCGCTCTCTGTCTTCGGGGTGGACGAGGTCGAGCACCGACTCGCCGACGAGCGCGTCGGTCTGATAGCCGAGTACCTCGGTCATCGAGGGGCTCGTGTAGGTCCGTTCGCCGTCCTCGTTGAGGACGGTAATGACGTCCCGGGAGTTCTCGATGAGCGCGCGGAACTCCTCTTCGGTGTGCCGGCGCTCCGTCACGTCGTAGAAGACGAGCAAGAGTGCGCGGTCGTGCGTCTGGTCGCCGACCGCCTCGGAACGGATCTCGAAGTAACGACAGGTGCCTCCGTCTTCGACGACCGCCTCAGCCCTGTCTCGACCCTCCAGAACCGTCCGGACCTCGGCCGGAACGCGAACGCTTTCGAGGACCGACTCGCCGATGCACTCGTCGACCGGCCGCTCTAGGAGCTCCGAGGCGGCACCGTTCGATTCGACGATTCGGTCCTGTTCGTCGAGGACGACGACTGCGTCCCGCATCTCCGAGAGAATCGCGTCGCGGGCGATGGGTGTGATGTCGAACAGCTGGTGTCTGAAGAGCGCCCAGAGCACGACGACCGAGCTGACGCCGATAGAGAGGGGAACCGGGTTGATTCGAATCGGGAAAAAGAACTCACCGGCGAGTGCGGCGAGAGGTATGAGACCGGCGACGACGAGGAACCCGGCCTGTCGTCGATGGATGCTCGAACTCCGGAGATACGTCTTTCCGATGACGGTCAGCCCGGTGAGGGCGACGCCGGAGCCGTAAATCACGTGTACGACGAAGAGGAGTTCCGGACCGGGTGGGACGAGAAGGTGCAGACCGGCTCCTCCGGAGGTGTCCGGTGCGCTGGCCGCCCAGAGGTCGAGCGAGGACCCGAGGAGTCCGTGGGAGTGGTTCGTCAGCGCGAGGGCGATTGCGACGGCGGGCTCGACGGCGAGGAAGCCGACCATTCGGGTGGTGAGCAGTTGGTCCTCGCCGGCGTAGACGAGGGCGAAGATGAGCCATATCGTGGGGAGGACGGCCGCGCCGGCCCACGCCAGATACGCGTAGAACAACTCGGCACCCGGCGTCGTCGCGAGAAAGGCGAAGCCGTACGCGGTGGCCCAGATACTTCCGGAGAGCGTCAGGAGCGCGAACGGGAGGCGGACCCGCCGAGAGTAGAGTCGGAACCGACCGAGGACGACGAGCGTCACGACCCCCGCGAGGATGCCCGCGGCGAACAGCGCGTACGCGTACGGGAACTGCCCAACGCTGGTCATGAGTTGGTCGTGGTGCGCATCTGTGAGTCTCTGGAACTATTCTTTCCGATGAGTGTCACATCGGAGCGATATCAAACGTGTATCCGTTTCTGAACTTAAGCGGTTCGCCCTCTCTATCAACGCTGATACTTGGTTTCGGTTGAGAGACGAGCGGCCGGTTCGAGCGCCTCGTACGCCTTAATAAGGCCTTCATTCTCTGAATGGTCGGTTACATTATCAGAGATAACATCACGAGTAACGCCGACGGTTCTCGCGCGGCGCAGAAATGTCGATATTCGGACGTTCGCCCGAACGCTTAATTCGGATGGATGCACACGCAGGGATAGATGCCGCGCGAGTCACGTCGTCCCAACGTCGCCGAAGGCCCGAGCGGACCCGGACCCCGTCGGGACACCAGCGACCGGTCGTTCGACTGGGTCGACGCGCCGACGAATCGGACGTGGAGCGACGTGGCCCACGAGCGCCTGCTCGCGACGACCGCGGCGGTCACGTCGGACGGCGAGCCGTTTCTCGACGAGGTTCCGCGGACGCCGCGGGCCGAGCGGGTGCTCCTCGAGTGGTGCGTGCACCTCGTCGAGCGATTGGGCGGCCGCGGCGCGCTGGAGATGGCGTCGTACTACCGCGATATCGGCTGGATCGGCGACGGCCCCCACGACGCGATTCGCGAGCGCGTCGTCTCTTTTACCGTCCCCTCGGACTTCGAGGACGCGCCGACCGAAGAGGACCACGTCCGCAGTTTCTCGTACGTCGCCCGGCTGTCGGTGATGGCCGACTCGGAGTGAGAAGAGGACGGCTTCGACGAGTCCCTAGAGTCCGAGTTCGCGACCGATGATGAGGTGTTGAATCTCGCTCGTCCCCTCGCCGATTTCCATGAGCTTCGCGTCGCGGTAGAACCGCTGGGGGGCGAAGTCGGTCGTGTACCCGTAGCCGCCGAGCACCTGCACCGCGTCTTCGGCGACTTCGCGGGCGGCCTCCGAGGCGTCGAGTTTCGCCAGTGCGGACTCTCGACTGACCCGCTCGCCGGCGTCGTACCGCGTCGCCGCCTTGTGGGTGAGCAGTCGCGCGCGCTCGGTCTTGCGGTGCATCGAGACGAGTTTGTCGCGGATGGCGTCGAACTTCGCAATCGGCCGGTCGAACTGCTCGCGCTCTTGGGCGTACGATTTCGCGTGGCCGTACGCGCCCTCGGCGAGTCCCACCGAGAGCGCCGCGATGGAGATGCGGCCGCCGTCGAGCGTCTTCATCGTCTGCTTCCAGCCCTCGCCCTCCTCGCCGAGAAGTCGGTCTTCCGGAACCCAGCAGTCGTCGAAGGAGAGCTCGCAGGTCGGCGAGCAGTTGAGGCCCATCTTGTCCCACTCGGTCGTCACCTCGAAGCCGTCGTCGTTCTCCGGGTCGACGATGAACGTCGAGATGCCGTCGTAGCCCGCACCGGGGTCCGTGACGGCCTTCACGAGGACGGAGCCGGCGACGCTCGCGTTCGTGATGAACTGCTTCGTTCCGTTGATGACGTAGCCGTCGCCGTCCCGCTCCGCGACGGTGTCCATGTCGCTGGCGTCGCTCCCGGAACCGGGTTCGGTCAGGGCCCAGCCGCCGAGGTACTCGCCGGTCGCGAGCGGCGTGAGCCAGCGCTCCTTCTGCTCGTCGGTGCCGAACAGCTCGATGGGCTTCGACGCGAGGCTGACGTGGGCGGCGTACGACAGGCCGATACCGCCCGAGACGCGACCGAGCTCCTCCACGACGAGGGCGTACATCAGCTGGTCGCCGCCGAGGCCGCCGTACTCCTCGTCGATGGGGACGCCCATCACGTCCAACTCGGCCAACTGGTCGAATACCTCCGCGGGGAATCGGTGTTCGTCCTCGATGTCCTGCGCGATGGGGGCGATTTCTTCCTCGCAGAACTCGCGGACGGTGTCGCGAATCATCCGGTGTTCGGCCGGGATGTCGAAGTCCATGCGACCAACTATCGCCGTGTCGGACATAAACTAATCGAACGACCATGAAGGATTGTGCCGTCGCGGGCGGCGAAGCGGGGGCGGCCGACCGGTTTCGGACCGACCATTCCCGGCTGGTCCGCTCTCACCGCGTGGGAATAGGCGTCCGGGTCTTTTTGCGCCGCGGTCCGAGGCTCTCGTATGTACTCCCACATCCTCTTTCCGACCGACGGAAGCGACTGCGCCGACGCCGCCTTGGACCACGCCATCGAACACGCCCGCACCTACGACGCGACGCTCGTTGCGCTCTACGTCGCCGACGTGCGCGAGGTCGGCTACGCCGCGCCCGCGCTCTCGCTCGAACGGGTCCGAGAGGCGCTCCTCGAAAGCGGCGAGCAGGTGTTAGACCGCGTCGCCGAGACGGCCCGCGAGGCCGGCGTCGAGGTCGAAACCGTCGTCACCGAGGGCACCCCCGCGAGCGAGATTATCCGCCACGCCGACGAGCGGGACATCGACCTCGTCGTGATGGGCACCCACGGCCGAAGCGGCATCGACCGCTATCTCATCGGCAGCGTCGCCGAGCGCGTCGTCCGCGGCTCCGACGCACCCGTGTTGACCGTCCGACAGGAATCGGCGTAGGCCCACGAGGTTAAGCCGCCCCTCGTCTTACGGGGGTGCATGGACCTCCGTCGGCTCGTCCGCGGCCGCCTCGGGTGGCCGCGTCTGGAGACGGTCGCCCGCGAACTCGCCCGGCGATACGACCGCGACACCCTCCACATCCGATTTCTCGAGGCGGACAACTGGCTTTCGACCCCGATGGTCGTCGACGACGAGTGGTTCGTGAAGGTCATCTCCAAACAGAACTCGCTCGTCCACGCCGTCTTCACGACCGGGCGGAACCTCGGCGCGTTCTCCAGCGGGACGGAGGGTTTCTTCGGCCACTTCGGGACGCCGCTCGAGATGGCCGAACACGAACTCGAAGCGACGAAGCGACTCCGAAACATCGGCCTGCAAGCGCCCGCGCCGGTCGAGGCGTTCGAGGTTGACGGCCTCGGCGTCCTCGTCCTCGAATACCTGCCGAACTTCCACACCCTCGACACCGCCCCGCGGGAGGAGGTCGAACGGCTCGCGCCCGAGCTGTTCGCGGCGCTCGCGGAGATGCACGACAACCACCTCGCCCACGGCGACCTCCGGGCGGAGAACGTCCTCGTCCGCGAGGACGGCATCTACTTCATCGACGCGACGAACGTCAACGACGAGGGGATGCGCGACGCCCGCGCGTACGACCTCGCCTGCGGGCTGGCGGCGCTCGAACCGCTCGTCGGTCCCAAGAAAGCCGTCGCCGCGGCGCTCGACTCCTACGAGGTGAACGCGCTCTTGGACGCCGTCGATTTCCTCGACTTCGTCAACATCCGGCCCGACCACGACTTCGACGCCGCGTCGCTCAAAGGCGAGATAGAAAAGCACGCGGCGTAGCTGTCTCCGGTTCCCCGTGTCCCGACGTCCTCCGACTCACTCGCAGGGGAGCGTGCCGTCGTAGTTCGCGTCGCCGACCACGACGACCCCGCACATCGCCTTCGAGCCGTGGACGCCGCAGTCGTACTGGTAGACGCCGGGGTCGTCGAACCGGTAGGTGACCCGCCCGTCGCGGCCGACCGTCTCGGACTGAAACGACCAGTCGGCCGCCGCGTCGTCGAGGCTCGCGGCGCGGACGTTGTGCCGAAGCGCCTCTCTGTTCTCCCACGTGACCGTCGTCTCCGACTCGACCGATAGCCGCATCGGCGAGAAGGCGACGCTCTCCATGGTGACGAGCGGGTCGGACCCGTCGTCCGACGCCGGTTCGCTCGTCGGCGTTGGCGACTCGGTCGGTGTCGGCGTCGCCGTCGTGTCCGGCGACGTGGCCGTCTCCGGAGACGCCGTCGTCGCGGTTGTGGTCGCGGGCCCAGTCGGCTCCGTCTCGTCGTCCGTCTCTCCAGCGTCGTCGCCGGTACAGCCGGCGAGCAGTCCGAGTCCGGCGGTCGCGGCGGCGAGGGCTCGTCGTCTCGTGAGTCGCATACCGGTGGTCGGGCCACCCGAAGAATAAGCGATGTCCCAAATTCCGCCCGACTGACGCCCCATCCCGCCGGGAACGGCGGGGGTCGTGGGCGGACCGCAGTTCAGCGGGAGTTCGGACGCGAGTCGCGGGCTACTCGCCCTCGACGCCCTCGTAGTCCGCGCCGCCCATGTAGAGCCGCGAGACTTCGGGGTCGTCGAGGAGGCCGTCGGCGTCACCCTCGTAGGCGACGGTCCCCTGGTCGAGGACGTAGCCGCGGTCCGAGATGCCGAGCCCCTCGCGGGCGTTCTGCTCGACCATCAGGACCGCCGTCCCGAGTTCGTTCACCTTCTTCACGTCCTCGAACACCGACTTGACGATGTTGGGCGCGAGGCCCGCCGAGGGTTCGTCGATGAGGAGCACCTCGGGCTCCATCACGAGCGCCCGGGCGAACGCGAGCACCTGCCGCTGGCCGCCCGAGAGCGTCCGCGCCTTCGCCGAGCGCTTCTCGTCGAGAATCGAGAACTGGTCGTACAGCTCGTCGATTCGCGCTTGCAGGCCGCTCTCACGGGCGACCCCGCCCATCTTGAGGTTCTCGTCGATGGTGAGAGACGAAAAGACGTTGTCCACCTGCGGGACGTAGCCCATCCCGACGCGGACGAGGTCCTCCGGCTCCTCGCCGGTGATGTCCCGCCCGCTCAGTTCGACCGTCCCGGTCCACGGCTTGAGGAGGCCGAACACCGTCTTGAGGACGGTCGACTTCCCCGCGCCGTTCGGCCCGATGATGCAGACGATTTCGTCGGATTCGAGGTGGAGCGTCAGGTCCCGGAGGACCTGCACCTCGCCGTAGCCGCTGTCGACGCCCGAGACGTCGAGTGCGCGCTTCATGGGCCGGCCCCTCCGAGGTACGCCTCGATGACGCGGTCGTCCGAGCGGACTTCGTCCGGCGAGCCCTCCATGAGCACCTTCCCCTGGTCGAGGACGATGATGGGGTCTGCGAGGTCCATGATAAACGGCATGTCGTGTTCGATGATGAGGAAGGTCTGACCCTCCTCGTTGAGTTCGCGGATGAACCGCTTGATGTCGTTCGCGAGCGTCGGGTTGACCCCGGCGACCGGCTCGTCCAAAAGCAGGATGTCGGGGTTCGTCGTGAACGCCCGCGCCAGCTCGACGAGCTTCATCTGCCCGCCGGAGAGGTCGGTCGACGGCTGGTCGATGAGGTGCCCGATTTCGAACCGTTCGAGCAACTCGCGCGTCTGTTCGATGTTCGCCCGCTCCTCTTCGGTGACGTCGGAGCCGGAGAAGAAAAGCGAGAAGATGGACTCGCCTTTCTGCGGCCCGGGACCGACGAGCATCGCCTCGCGGACGGACATCCCCTCCAGCCGTCGGGGCGTCTGGAAGGTCCGAACGAGCCCTTTTCGGGCGCGCTCGTGCGGTTCGAGGTCGGTCACGTCCTCGCCGTTGACGGTGACGTGACCGGCGTCGTTCTCGTAGAAGCCGGAGATGAGGTTGAACAGCGTGGACTTGCCCGCGCCGTTCGGACCGATCATCCCGGTGATAGTCCCGCGTTGGACCTCGATGGAGACGCTGTCGGTGGCGACGAGGCCGCCGAACGCCTTCTCCAAGCCGGTCGTCTTCAGGACGACGTCCGACTTATCGAGGCGGGCACCCTCGTACGCGTCGTCGTTCATCGGTCGTCACCCCCGTTCGAGGAGGTGCCACCGTCCGGGGCGGCACCCGACGCGGACGCGCCGCCGGCACCGCTCCCGTCGCGCGCCGCCGGCCAGATGAGTTCGTCCTTCGGCGGAAGGAGTCCGTCCTGCCGGAAGCGCATGATGAGGATGATGAGCCCGCCGACGAACAGCAGTCGAAGCGGGGCCAGGTCGACCCCGAGCGTCTGGATGAACCCGATGTCGTTGAGGAAGCGGGTCCCCTCGCGGATGGCGATGACGACGGCCGCGCCGACGACCGCCCCCCGGTTCGACCCGGTCCCGCCGAGGATGACGGCGATCCAGATGTAGAACGTCGTCAGGGGAACGAGGTCGGAGGGGTCGATGTAGAGGTTCAAGTGGGCGTAGAACGCCCCGGCGATGGCCATGATGACCGAGCCGATGACGAACGCCTGCATCTTGAACTGGTAGGTGTTTTTGCCGAGCGCCTTGGCGAGGTCCTCGTCGGACCGGATGGTCCGGAGGACGCGGCCCCACGGCGACCGGTGGACGCGCCGGAGGAACAGGTAGACGACAGCGATGAGAAAGACCACGACGGCGGCCGTCGTCGCGGCGTCGGTCAGCGGCAACCACGACAGGAGTTCCGGGATACCGCTGATACCGCTCGACCCGGCGGTCCACTGGTCCTCGTTCAGGATGATGGCGCGGATGACTTCGGCGAGTCCGAGACTGGCGATGGCGAGGTAGTCCTCGCGCAGGCGGAGCGTCGGGATGCCGATGAGCACCGCGATGAACGCGCTCACGACGATGGCCGCGAGGAACCCGAACACCGGGTGGAGTCCGAGTCCGAGCGGGGAGTTCGGCGCGGTCAACAGCGCGGCGCAGTAGGCACCGATGCCCCAGAACGCCGCGACGGAGAAGTTGATGAGCCCGGCGTAGCCCCACTGGACGTTGAGTCCGAGCGAGAGCAGGGCGTACATCCCGACGAGCGCGATTTGGAACAGGAGGAACCGCGGCCCGATGACGCCGGTGAGGACGCCGACGACGAGCAGCACCGTGATGAGTCCGAGCGTCGCGAAGATGCGCCGCTCGGTCGCGTCGCGGACGAGCGTCTCGCTCACCCACGAGGACACGGCGCTCATCCGCTATCACCCGCGATTCCGCTCGGGCGAACGAGCAGGATGGCGACCATGATGACGAACGCGACGGCCGCGGCGTACCGCGAGCCGACCGGGATGATTCCCCACTGGTTGAAAAGCGGAACCAGTTCGTGGACCATCCCGATGACGAGGCCGCCGAGCATCGCGCCGTAGACGGAGCCGATGCCGCCGAGGATGACGGCGGCGAAGATGATAAGCAGGATGTCGAAGCCCATGCGCGGGCGGACGAGTTCCTCTAACCCGAGGAAGACGCCGCCGGCCGCGGCGAGCGCGCCGCCGATGAGCCACATGGCGAAGATGACCTCTCTCGTCCGAATCCCGCTGACGCGCGCGAGGTCCGCGTTGTCGGCGGTCGCGCGCATCTTCCGGCCGAGGGTCGTCCGCGTCAGCGTCAGGTGCAACGCCGTCACGAGGACGACAGTGAGCATCACGACGACGAGGTTGCGCGGCGTGACCGCGATGCCGAGCGTTTCGCGGACCCACGGTATCGGTCCCTGTCTGGGCACGCCGTAGCGCTCCGGCTCGGTTCCGAACGACAGGAACACGAGCGCGCGATAGACGAGCGCGACCCCGATACTGGAGATGAGCAGGCCGATGGAGTCGGACCCCTTCACCGGTTGGTAGACGACGCGGTCGGTGATGACGGAGATGACCGCCGCCGCGCCCATGCCGAACGCGAGCGCGAGGAAGAACCAAAGCGGCAGGCCGAACACGCCCGCGTCGCCCAGCATCGGTCGGAGGAACCCGACCGAGAACAGCGCGGAGAACGCCCCCACGGTCATGAGGTCGCCGTGGGCGAAGTTCGCGAAGTCCGCGATGCTGTAGACGAGCGACAGCCCGATGGCCGCGAGGACGATGATGCTAGAAAACACCACGCCGTTTGCGACGTACTGGAAGGGGCTGACTTGGAGCGGTATCACGGCTCGGTGGCCCCCCGAAGGGTCGTTCGGCGTCCGTTCCGTGCGTGCATGGTTAGCTCGTGATGTAGTCGCCGAAGACGTACTCGTGGTCCTGGACGCTGTAAATCTGGTAGTAGCCCGGCGGGTCGCCGTTCTCGTCGAGGTCGACCGGACCGCTGACGCCCTGATAGTTGATGTCGCTCGGTGAGCCGCCGTCGCGCAGGACGGCCGCGGCCTCCTCGAAGTTGAAGACCTCCTCGCCCTCGGGGCGGGTCACGTCGCGGACGACCGACGAAAGCGCCTCGCCGGAGAACTCGTCGGCCGCCTCGATGGCGAGCGCCGCCACCGTGACGGCGTCGTAGGCGTAGGCCGACCAGACTGTCGGCGTCGCGTCGTAGTTCTCTTCGAACGCGGAGACGAAGTTCTGGTAGTTCTCCTGGTCCTGCGGGGCGCTCTCGGTGATACCCTTCATCCCGTCCATGCTGCCCGGGGCCGTGTTCTCGATGATGGAGTCGGCGACGGTTGACTCCGCGCCGTAGTAGTCGACGGTCGTGTTGTAGCCCTGGTCGAACCCCTCGTTGACCATGACGGTGTACTCGTTGGCGTAGGTGATGAAAATCCACGCCGAGGCGTCCGTCGAGGCCATCTCGGTGAGGATGCCGCTGTACGACGACTGACCCTGGTCGTGGGGCTCGTTGTAGGCGACGGTACCGCCGAGTTCGGACTCGAACGTCTCGGCGAACACGTCCGACAGCCCCGTCCCGTAGTCGTTGTTGATCCACGTGACGGCGACGGTGTCGTGGCCGTCGTCGCTGACGAGGCTGGCGAGCGCCTGCCCCTTCGCCGCCCCCGAGGGACTCATGCGGAGCAGCTCCGGCCGCGACGTGAGTTCGGGGCTCGTGCTGTTCTGGCTGATCTGGACGACGCCGGCGTCGTTGGTGACGCTGTCGTGGATGGCGATGGAGACGCCCGAGCCGACGGAGCCGATGAGGAGCGGCACGCCGTCTTGGTTGACGAGCTTCTGCGCGCCGTTGACCCCGCCCTGATTCGTACTCTCGTCGTCCTCGACGGAGATTCTCAGCGACCCACCCTCGGAGCCGATGCCGACATCGTTGATGGCGGCGAGCGCGAGTTCGCGACCGCGAGTGTTGCGCTCGCCGTAGGGCGCGAGCGACCCGGTGAGCGAATCGACCATGCCGATGGTGTACGACTCGCCGCTGCCACCGCTTTCCTCGGTCGTCGTGGTCTCCTCGCCGCCGCCACCGCCACTCTCCTCAGTCGTCGTGGCCGTGGTCGTGTCTTCGTCTTCGCCTTCGAGACAACCGGCGGTCGCCCCGACAAGTGAGAGTCCCGACAGCTTCAGCAGCGTTCTGCGGTCCATGTCGTGTGGTGACATAACAAGCTATGCTCCCCAATTATCGTAAATATACCTGTAACCGTCCATGGTCGGTGCGGCGAAACCCGCCGGACGAAACGAGTATCCGCGTTTTATTTCACCAATATTTTTCAGAATTATTTGGTAGGGTCTCTCTTTAGGGTACGTGTCTCACAATAGCCGGCCATGATACCCCCCATCGCGAACAACTTCGTGGCGGGTGAGACGGCCGACGGGGCGGTCTCGCACGTCGAGTCCCTGAACCGCGACGGCATCGCGGGGATACTGAACCTGCTCGGCGAGCACTACACCGACCGGGCCAACGCCGACGCCGACGCCGACGCGTACGTCGACCTCGTCCGCCAACTCGGCGCGACGAACCTCGACGGCTGTGTCTCGGTGAAGCCCTCGCAAATCGGCCTCGACATCGGCGACCGCGCCTTCCGGGAGAACCTCGACCGCATCGTCGACGCCGCGGACGCCGAGGGCGTGTTCGTCTGGGTCGACATGGAGGACCACGAGACGACCGACGTGACCCTCGACGCCGTCGACGACCTTGGCCACCGGACGGGCGGGAACGTGGGCGTCTGCGTGCAGGCGAACCTCAAGCGCACGCGCGACGACCTCGAACGCCTCGCGGAGGTGCCCGGGAAGGTCCGTCTCGTCAAAGGCGCGTACAACGAGCCCGCGTCCATCGCGTACAAGGAGAAGTCGAAGGTGGACGAGGTGTACGAAGAACTCCTCGAGTACATGTTCACCGAGTTCGACGACGGCGTCGCGGTCGGCAGTCACGACCCGCACATGATCGCGCACGCCCGCCACCTCCACGAGCGGTACGGGACGCCCTACGAGGTACAGATGCTCATGGGCGTGCGCGAGGACGGCCAGCGCGACCTCGCGGACGCCGACATCGAGATGTGGCAGTACGTTCCCTACGGGGACAAGTGGTTCTCTTACTTCTACCGGCGCGTCCGCGAGCGGAAGTCGAACGCGCTGTTCGCGCTCCGCGCCGTCGCCGGCATCTGAGTCGGAACGGGGACCTCGGCTCGCCTCGCGCTACTGCGGGTCGAGCAGTTTCGATTCCGCCTTTCGGAGGTGTTCGAGCAGCGTCGTCTTCGAGATGTCCATCTCGGCGGCGAGTTCGCGGGTGGAAACCTCGCGGGGCCAGCGGTAGTAGCCTTCCTCGCGCGCGAGTTCGAACGCCTGCCGCTGACTCCGGGTGAGCGTGTCGAGCCGCCGACTGCGCTCCGGTTCCGCGCCCTCGGACGTGGAGATGGAGGCGACGCGAATCTCGGCTCCGGTCTCGTCCATGACGGTCTCGATACGCGGCTGTATCTCCTCTCGCGCGCCCGCGAACCAGACCTCCCACCGCTCTCGGCCGTTTTCTATCTGCGTGGGGGCGCTGTGGACGAAGCCCTGCTTGAGCAACTGCGGACACATCATGTCGCTCGGGTCGTACTCCAAGAAGAACTCGCGGGCGACCGGGCCGGGCGCGACGTGCTTTCCGCGGGAGTCGAACCGCTCTTGCAGTTCCAACACTTCGCCGGTGAGGTCCGAGTCGGCGATGACGTCGAGGAGCGTTTCGACCTCGTCGAGCGACTCGCCGTAGGCGGTGAACAGCCCGTTCGACCGCTCGACGCCCGCGGTTGGGGCGTCGTAGATGGCGTGTGCGAGGATGCCGCCGTCGTACTCGCTCGTCGATTCTATCGCCCAGCAGTTCGGATGCCACAGGTCGAGCGTGAGGCGCGTGCCTTCACCTGACGTGCGCTCGCTCATACACCGGGTAATACGCCGCTACGTAAGATGTTGTCTGTGGTCGCTCGGGGGCGGACCGACGCGTCGACTCGGGCGCGTCCCTTCCATGGGAGGGTCCGGGGTTATTAATCCTAGTTGTGACTCTAGAGTCATATGCCGCAGGACGAATATCGACACTATATCGACGGCGAGTGGACGGACGGAACCGGCGACGAGACGTTCGAAAGCACGAACCCCGCGACGGGCGAGTCGCTGGGGACGTTCCGACGAGGGACGCCCGAGGACGTCGACGCCGCGGCGGCCGCGGCCGACGAGGCGTACGAGGAGTGGCGCGAACTCTCGCACATCGACCGCGCGGAGTACCTCTGGGACATCTACCACGAACTGCGCGACCGCACCGAAGAACTCGCGGAGGTCGTCACCAAAGAGTGCGGGAAGGAGATTTCCGAGGGCCGCGCCGACGTCATCGAGGCGTACCACATGGTCGAGTGGGCCGCGGGCGACGCCCGCCACCCCAAGGGCGACGTGATTCCCTCCGAGATTCCCGCGAAGGACGCCTACATGCGCCGCAAGCCCCGCGGCGTCGTCGGCTGTATCACCCCGTGGAACTTCCCCGTCGCCATCCCCTTCTGGCACATGGCCGTCGCGCTCGTCGAGGGCAACACCGTCGTCTGGAAGCCCGCCGAGCAGACGCCGTGGTGCGGTCAGATTATCGCCGAGATGTTCGAGGACGCCGGCATCCCCGACGGCGTGTTCAACATGGTGCAGGGCTTCGGCGACGCCGGCGCGACCATCGTCGACGACGAGCGCGTCGACTCCGTGCTGTTCACGGGCTCCGCCGAGGTCGGCCACGAGGTCGCGAGCAAGGTGGCCCAACAGCCCGGCAAACTCGCCGCGTGTGAGATGGGCGGCAAGAACAACATCGTCATCACGGAGAAGGCGGACCTCGACATCGCGGTCCACTCCGCGACGATGTCGTCGTTCAAGACCACCGGCCAGCGCTGTGTCTCCTCCGAGCGCATCGTCGTCCACGAGGACGTGTACGACGAGTTCAAGGAGCGCTTCGTCGAGAACGCCAAGAGCGTCTCCGTCGGCGACCCGCTCCGCGAGGACACCTTCATGGGCCCCCTCATCGAGGAGGGCCACAAGGAGAAGGTCACGAAGTACAACGAACTCGCGGAGAAGGAGGGCGTGAACGTCCTCGTCGACCGCACCGAACTCGACGCCGACGAGATTCCCGAGGGCCACGACGACGGCCACTGGGTCGGACCGTTCGTCTACGAGGCGGACCCCCACGACGACCTCCGTTGCACCCACGAGGAGGTCTTCGGCCCCCACGTCGCCCTGCTCAAGTACTCCGGCGACATCGAGGACGCCGTCGAGATTCAGAACGACACCGACTACGGTCTCGCCGGTGCCGTCATCTCCGAGGACTACCGCCAGATCAACTACTTCCGCGACCACGCCGAGGTCGGCCTCGCCTACGGGAACCTCCCGTGTATCGGCGCGGAGGTCCACCTCCCGTTCGGCGGCGTGAAGAAGTCCGGAAACGGCTACCCCTCGGCCCGCGAAATCATCGAGGCCGTCACCGAGCGCACCGCGTGGACGCTCAACAACTCCAAGGAGATTCGCATGGCGCAGGGCCTCTCCGCGGACATCAAGACCAAAGAAGACGAGTAAGGTCGGTCACCCGCCGCGGCCCCGCATCTGTCCCACGTTTTCGTTCCGTCGTTTCACCCGTCGTCCGCAGACTCTTCCTCTCCGCGAGCGGCCGCCGTAACGTAGACGCCGGGCATCTCCGTCTCCTCGACGGTCAGCGTCACCTCCTCGTCCTCCTCGGCCGGGCGATCGGTCACGACGGTCACCGCTTCGATGGGGTCGCGGCGGACGAACGCCCAGACGAGGTCGAGTATCGAGGGGTGACCGCCCTTCCGGATGACGAGCACGTGGCGCGAGTCGGCCAGCGCCCGGAGTTCCGGCGACAGGTCCTCTTCGTCGAGTTCGTCCGGCGGGATGGCGTGCAGCACGTCGCCTCGAATCGTCTCGGTCATGGTGTCTCCACGGCCCCCGGCGGAAAGAAGCGTGCGCTCCGAGACGCGGCCGGTATCGGCGACCGACGGCGCCGTGGCTCGGAGCGAAGCGGTCGTCAAAAGGCGGAGGCGAATTCGCCTCCCACCGAATCTCGTGTCACCAGTTGGCGAAGTGAGACGAGGGGAGTGCCCCCACCGGGCTTGGGGGCGTGAAACGACGTGGCCACGTCGTTTCGGATGCCGCAACGGACCCCGAAACGTTGCGGCGGGTGCGGCGGATGTGGAGTCGCCGACGACTGGCGAGAAAAGCGCCTATTGCGTCGGCGACTTTCGCTTAGGAGCCGCGATGTATAAACCCACCGCAACAGGGTTTCCCACGCCCCGTGAGCGCACGGTTCCCGCGGTCCGTCGCTCCGGACTCACCGTGAATGAGCGGTCGTCTCCGGCCTCAGGCGGTCGCTTCGAACTCGCGCCGGAGCGCCGATTCGAGGTTGTCGAGTTCGCGGTCGAGGTTGCGCTCGAAGAACGCCTCGACACCCGGCAGCCGGCCGTCGACGATGAACTCGTTGACGAGGCGGCTGCCGCCGTCGTGCTCTTCGATAGTGTGTTCGCCCGTCACTCGCATCACCCGCGACTTGCCGACGAACTTGACGTGCGTCGGCTCGTCGACTTCGATGTCTTCGGTCTCGACGGTCACCGTCGAGCGGATGAGCGGAATCGGCAGTTCGAGGTACCACGTCGCGTGGCGGCCGTCGTCGGCCACGTCGAAGCGGTCGACGACGCTGATAGCCCCCGCTCGCTTGGCCGGGTCGGCGATAAACTCCCAGACGCGCGCGCCGGGAGCGTCGAACTCGAAGGTTCGTTTCACGCGGACGGTCATGGGATACCATCACACCTCCACAGTAAAAAGCCGTGGAATCGCCTCAGCTTCGGGTGACGCGCCACGTCGTCGAGCGGGCGCGTCCCCACTTCTCGATTTCGACGTCCTCGGACTTCTCGGCCAGCCGCGGCAGACGGGACCCGACCTGCTTCGCGGTGAGACCGATGGCTTCGGCGATGTTCTTCGCCCGGAAGTAGCCCTCTCCACGGCTGACGCTGTCGCGGAGGTAGGCGAGAATGCGTTGTTCCTCGTCGGTGTACTCAGTCATCCTCGGGCCGTCTAGGGAATGGGCGTTATTAACGGTTACCCGTGTTCCTCAACGTTGATAGCTACTGGAACAGATGCGCACCGCAGACTGCCAGCGAGGCCGCGATAATCGCGACCATGAATCCGAGCGCCTTCGTCAACTGGTCCGGTCCGGCGACCATCAGCCCTGCGCCGACGAGCGTGAGCACGCCGAACAACGCCGCAAAGCCGATGGACTTGTCGGATTGCACCGTCTTGGTTTCCATGTTTCCGACCTTCGCGGGTGCGCACTTAGTTCATTCGACACCGCCTGTCGTGGGGCGGCGTGACGGGGGCGCGAGGCGTGCGGTGCGGTCCCACGGACCGACCCCGCGCTCGGCCGTTCGACATATGTACCACTAGTCTCGTGTGTCCACAACGATGGGACTGACATCCGCGCTGTTCGGCGGAAAACTCCGTATCGCACTCGTCGCGCTGGTGCTCGTCGCGGCCGGCGTCGGCGGGGCGTACGCGACCGGCGTCATCGGCGCGCCGAGCGTCGACCGGGTCGACAACCGGTTCGCCGGGGTCAACCAGACGGCGACGGTCATCGAGACCGACCTGTACGTCTCGAACCCCAACCCGCTGTCCGCGAACCTCTCGGGCCTCGAAGTCGACTACGGCGTCGAGATGAACGGGATTCGGATGGCGACGGGCGAGAAGGAAGGCGTCTCTATCGGGCGGGGGACCTCGGCGGTCCCGCTCCGGACGACCCTCGAAAACGAGCGCATCCCCGAGTGGTGGGTCTCGCACATCCAGAACGGCGAGCACACGGACCTCGTCGTGGACGCCAACGTCTCCTCGGAGACGCTGGGACAGACCTTCCAGGCGCCCGAGATAACCCGGAGCATCGACACCGACCTGCTGTCGGCGTTCAACTCCACGGAGACCCGCGAGATAGACGCGGACTCGCCGGTCGTCTCGGACCCCGTGTTGTACGTCAACGAGACGAGCGCCGAGTGGGGCGAGTCCACGGGCGAGCGCACGGCGCTCGAACTCACGTTCGTCGTCCACAACCCCAAGCCGTACCCGATTGCGGTCTCCGAACTCGGCTACGACATCTCCATGAACGACGTGGACGTGGGCGAGGGGACGACGAACTCCGAGTACGTCATCTCCCCGAAGTCGACGGAGACCATCGAGGCGACGACCTACATCCAAAACGACAAACTCGACGAGTGGTGGGTCTCGCACCTCGAACGCGACCAGACGACCGACCTGCGCATCGACTTCTACGCGAACCTCGACGCCGGCGGCACGACCCTCCGCGTCCCACTCGACCCGCTGACCTACGAGAAGACGTTCGAGACGGACATCTTCGGGAACAAGGCGGCGTCGGCGGGGAACGAGACGGCGACTGAGACGACGACCACGGCGACCGAGACGACCACGGAAACCGCGACCACCTCGACCGCGACTACAACTGAGACTTCGACAGACACCGCGACTGCGACGACAACGACGACAACGACGACAACCGAGACGACAACGACCACGTCGGACGACGAGACCACCACGTCGGACGGCGGGACCACCACGACGGACGACGGCCTCCTGTAGCGGCCGCGTTCCGCCCCGCGGCGGCGGGGAGTCGAACCGTCGTGCGACCGTCCCGATTCGCCGAGAAATCTTCGGTGATTCCTGACTCAGCCGACAACCCTTTACCGTCGGACGAGATATTCGATGATATGACACGGAGTACCCACGCTCCTGATCGAGTTCTTCTCCCGTAATGAGAACCCTGTGTCCGTCGAGAGCGACGACGAAACCATCGTCGTCTCCTTTGGCGACCAGTCCTGTGAACTGTCCCGAGACGCCGCCGCCGACCTGCAGGAGGCTATCGGCTCGGCGCTGACCGAGAAACGAGAGTTCTTCCGCACGGCCGGCGAGTACCGTCGGGACGGCAGCTACGTCGTCTCCCGCCGCGGCGCGGACTCCACCGGCAACGCGAAGGTGTTCACCAGCTTCGACGAACTGCGTCGGCTGTACGACCGCCTGCCCGAGCGCTTTACCGCCGAGGACATCGGCCGAACCGGCATCACGGGGTCGCGGCGCCACATGATACTCCGGCACTTCGGCGAGCATCCGGCGTTCGACTGCCGCATCGCCAGTCGCAACCCGCTGACGGGCGAAAAAGAGTCGTCCGAGACCGAGAACAACGAGGCGATGGAAGTCATCGCCGACTGAGCGCGACGGCGCGCCGCCCGCGGTCTTTCGTTCCTCAGTCTATCGTGACGTGGTCCGACTCCTCGTTGAGCGCGAGGTTCGACGCGATTTCGGCGTTCCGCATCGCGTACTGCGCGGTCTGCTGGAGGCTCACGAGCACCTCGCGAATCTGGAGGAGCTTCTGGTTTTCCATCTCCGGGAGGTCGTTGAGGATGTCGCGCTCGCGGTCGCTTATCTCGCGGAACAGCTCTCGGCACTCGATGGTGAGGTCGTAGTCGCGCTCGACGACGGCCCGAACCGCGGTCGTCGTAATCTCGTCGACGTGGTCGGTGAACTCGCGGATGCGCCGCATCGTCGACTGGTCGACGTCGATGGTGTGCCCCTCGGCGTCCATGACGATGTTGGCGATGTCCTCGGCGTTGTCGGCGGTCAGTTCGAGGTTCTTCGCCACCGAGCGGTAGCCGATGAGCGGGAAGCCGGAGTCGAGGCCGACCGCCCGCGCGAGGTTGGGGTTCTGGTAGGACGTGAAGATGAGCCGGAGCAGGAGGACGAAAATCTTGTTCGCCTGCCGCTCGCGGTTGAGCGCCCGCTGGGCGAGGTCGGGGTTGCCGTGGGCGAGCGCCTTGATGGCCTCGCCGCGCATCGTGCTCCCCGTGTTTTCGAGGCGCTCGAGCAGATTGTCGAGGGTGAAGTCCTCCGCGTCGACCGAGCAGCGAATCGCGATTCGCTCGGGCGTCTCCTCGATGACGCCGAGGCCCATGAGCTGGGTCTCGGCCTTGTAGACGGCGTTGATGTGGTCCGAATCGAGCGCGCCCTCGCTTTTCTCGATGTGGATGACGCGCCGTCCGAGGACGTACTGCGCCACGATGGCGCGTTCGAGCGCCTCCGCGTTCAGACTGTCAGCGCGAATCGTCGCCTTCGAGTCCTCCGTGTTGACCGACTCGGGAAGCACGGTCAGCGTTCCCTTGCCGCTCGTCCGAATCGTCACCTCGTCGCCCTTCTCGACGTTGTGTTCCTTGGCCCACTCCGCTGGAAGCGTCATCGCCAGCGTGGAGGGACCGAGACGCTGGACTTTCCGGGTTTCCATGTCAGTCAGAACCCATCCAATGACCTTAAATCTCACTATATTACACCCTCCATGAATAATGCCTTGTGGTTCTCATTGGAGATGGTTCCAAATATTAAATCATTCACGTCGAGCGTCCGGGACGGGGGGAGAGAACCGTCCCGTAGACCGGCGTATTAACGGCGCATTTCTCCGGAACGTCGTCGATACGGACAGATTATGACTGTCCAGACGGTTCATAACTTTACTGCTCCGACACCTCGTAATAAGTACCTCCCTAGCGACAGGACTGCGGAGGTAACGGGGAGCAAGATGCTATCGAAAGCCACACGACAAGAGATGGAGGGAATGCTCGGTCAAGTCCCGGGTTGGATGGAGAGCTTGGCCGAACCGGCGAGTGAGCACAGTTGGGGGCTCTTCCGCGACCTCAACCTCGGGAAAGACACCGAACTATCCGGGCGAGAGAAAGCACTCATCGGGGTCGGCGTCGCGGCCGCGACCAACTGTCCGTACTGTACCTACTTCCACAAAGAAGAGGCACGGTTGGACGGCGTCACAGACGAAGAACTCCGGGAGGCCGTCAACCTCGCCGCCGACACGAAGTACTTCTCGACGGTTCTCCACGGGAACGAGACCGACCTCGACGATTTCAAGACCGAAACGGACGAAATCGTCCAGTACATCACGGAACAACAGGCACCGGCTGACGACTGACGAGACGGTCGACGGGAGCGGCCTCTCGCTCGATTTTTCTGTTGGCGCGACGAGTCGACCGCGACTGACGTGCGCCGCTCACTCGATTTTCATCATCCGCCGCTCGACCCGGCCCACGCGGACTTTCGTCCACCCGCGGAGGTCGGCGTCGAGGTCCGGGTCGTCGGTGTCGACCCGGAGGACCGGAATCGCGTCGAGTTTCGACCGCGAGGCGACGACCGACACGTCGCAGCGGCGAATCACGTCGGGGGAGAGTTGGGGGTTGCCGCGGCCGAAGACGAACCCCTGTCCGCCGATGGGCGTGACGACGATGACGTTCTCCTCGCCGAGACTCGCCAGAATTTCGGCCTCGGTCGCGTCGCGGGCGAGCACCTCGCCGTCGCGGTAGACGTCGACGCCGAGCGGCGACCCGTCGATTCCCAACTCGGCTTTCACCGCGCCGACGGTGCTTCCGGGTCCGAGGACGTAGGTGACGCCCTCGGTCGCACGGATGTCGTCGGCGACGCCCGCGGCGAGCGCCTCGACGGTCCCGCCGCCGGTCTGTTTCGACGACTGGAGGTCTTCGGCGACGGGGACGTGCGCGACCGCCCGAAGCTCCGGCCTGACCTCGCCGGCGCGGTAGTCGTCCTCGTCGATGTCCATGACCTCGCGGGCCTCGGTCCGCTCGAACGAGGTGACGACGTGGGCGGCGTCCTCCGGCGAGACGGCGAAAACGGAGGAGTAGACCTTCACGCCCGCGGGGACGCCGAGCATCGGGACGTCGGTCCCGTCGAGCGCCTCGGCCACGTCCGCCGCGGTGCCGTCGCCGCCGACGAACAACACGAGGTCCGCGTCGGCGTCGACGAACGCCTCGACGGCGGCGACGGTGTCGGCCGCGCTCGTCTCGTCGCCGGACGGACCGCCGAGCACGTCGGGGTCGAACCCGGCGTCTCGTGCGGCCGACGCGCCCATCTCCCCGCCCCACGCGAGCAGTTCCGCCTCGGGGTCGGCCTCGAAGAGCCGCGAGAGCGCCCGTCGCGCCCGCTCAGGCGACCGCGGCTCCGCGCCGCGCGCTCTGGCCTCCTCGACTTTCCCGTCGGTTCCCTTCAGGCCGACCCGGCCGCCCATCCCCGCGACGGGGTTGACGACGACACCGATTCGCATGACTGAACGAACCCGCGCCCGGGGGAAAAGCGACGCGGTAGCCGGCGGTCGAACCGCCCGCCGCGAGCGGCGGTGCCGCGGGCAGCGCGCGTCGACCACGGCGGCGACGTTCAGCCCGCGCCGACCGTCGCCGGAACCTCACCGTTTAACAAGGGGACCGAGCAATTGTCATCCATGATTCCGTTAGAATCCGCCGGACAGGTGCTGCCGACCTCGGAGACGGCCGCGACCGTGCTTCTCGTGGGTATCCTCATGACCGCCGGGTGGCTCTGGTACCTCCAGCGCTGACCCGTCGGCCGACCGACCCTATTCTTCGTACGACTCGACTCGCGCTTCGAGCCACGCGGCCGCCGATTCGACGGTCCCCTCGTCGGCCCCGGCGAGTTTGATTCTGACGTGGTCGCCGGGGTAGCTCCCGACGGTCACGTCGAACTCCGATTGGACGGCCTCGAACCGCTCGATGAGCGAGCTTTCGGGCTCCGACGTGTGGACGAACCGGACGTGAGTCCGCTCGCCCGCGAACTCGTCGGCGACGCGGGCGAACATGGCTTTCATCTCGCCGGGGACGCCGGGGAGCACGTACACCGAGCCGACGACCGCGCCGGGCGCGACGCCCTCGTCGTTCGGGAGCATCCGCGACCCCGCGGGAAGGTCGGTCGTCCCCTCCACGAGGTCCGCCGCGGAGTAGCCGCCGTTCGTCTCCAGCCACTCCTCGGCGTCGGGGTTCCGCTCCAGAGAGCGACCGAACGCGGCCGCGACGGCCTCCATCGTCACGTCGTCGTGGGTCGGCCCGAGCCCGCCGGTGACGACGACGGCGTCGTACTCGGCGTGGTATTCGTTTACCACGCGGGCGATGTCGGCGACGCGGTCGGGGACCGTCGTCACGCGCTCGACGGAGACGCCCCGCTCTGTCAGTTCCGTGCACAACCACGCGGCGTTCGTGTTGACGGTGTCGCCGGCGAGGAGTTCGTCCCCGACGGTGACCACGGCGACTTGCATATCCCGAGGTAGCGGGCTGCGAGGCAAAAAAGCGTTCACACCGGCGACCCGAATCGGCCGACCGACGCCGCGTCTATCGGGCGTCCGTCAGCGGTCGTCGTCTTCGACGTCCAAGCCGAGTTCCTGTCGGCGGTCGCGGAGCGCCTGAATCTGCCGGCGGTAGTAGAGTATCCCCGCGCCGCCGACGAGCACCGAGACGGCGGCGACCGCCGCGAAGATGCCGAGGTCGCGCTGGAGGTAGAACTGCACGACGACGTTCCCGTCGGTCACCTCGGGCCACCGGATGTGGAGCCGGTCGTCGACGACTTCAGTCTCGTAGCCCGACGGCCGGACCGACCCGAATATCGGGAAGTCGACGCGGCGGTCGGCGGGCAGGACGACCTCGTAGCTCCCCTCGACGAAGACGGGAAGCGAGAACCGCTTCGGCGAGGACGACGAACTGAAGGCGATTTTGCCGGCGCTCCCGGCGTCCGCGGGGAGCGTGACGTTCGTGATGCGGTCGTTCTGGGTCACGTCGCCGCCGCGGGCCTTCAGTTCGGTCCCGTTGATGACGGTCCCGTTCTCGTAGCGGTAGCGGACCGCCTCGACCGGAAGCGGCGTCCGACTGCCGAAGCCGTCGAACCGGTAGAGCTCGACGAACGAGTCGTTCATCTCGTAGACCGCGCGGAATCGGCCGTTGTCCTGGACGGTGATGTGCGCGTCCGTCTCGGCGGTCCACGCGTACTCGCCGTCGGGCGCGGCGTCGAGTCGGTCGTTCGAGACGCTGGAGGTGCCGCCGAGACAGCCGGCGGTCACGAGGAGGAGGGCGAGCGCGGCGATACCGACGAGGAGTCGCCTGTTCATCGTCTTACTGGCCGATGACGCACTTCAGTTCGGCCGGCAGGTACGAGCCGATGCTGGCGAGGAGGCCCGGCGGGTCGGTCTCGTCCCGGCAGACGATGCTCTGTTCGAGGAGGCCGAGGCGCTCGACGGTCACGATGTCCTTCGCGTGACCAGCGCGGTTGACCGTCGCGCGGACCTCGCCGCGGGTCGCGCTGTTGACGTTGACGCGACCGCTGCCGCGGGTCCAGTCGTAGAGGCGGTCGACCTGCTCGTCGGCCAGCCGCGAGGGCTCGTCGTCGCCGCCGTAGACGAACGTCAGCGGCATGTGCTGGACGAGGCCGAAGCGGTCGCGAATCTGGGTCGCGGAGCCGCGGCCGAGGCCGAGTTCCTCGGTCGGGATGCGCACCTCGATGCCGGCGTCGAGGACGAAGCCGTCGTCGTCCCAGTGTTCGAGCGTGCCGACGTAGGTCTCACCGGCCGAGAGGTGCGGCGTGACTTCGCCCCACTCCTCGCGGAGGACGTTGCGCGCGACCGTCTCGTCGTCGCCGGAGACCGTCACGGAGATGAAATCGTCGTCGCGGACGCCGATGTCGTACTCCACGTCGAGGTCGCCGATGTCGTTGGCGACGAGCGAGGTGAGGCTGTCGAGCGCGCGGTCGCGGGCGTCGCCGTCGATGTAGCACTTCGTTGCGAGAACGACCATTCAGTTCGTCCCCGTCACTTCGACGTTGAGCTCGTCTCGAAGCTCTTCGATGCGTCGTTCCATCGCGTCGACGAGGTCGTCGTTGTCCATCGGTTCGAGGGGCGCGCCGGTCTCGGGGCACTGGAAGCCGAGCTCCATCGCCTCGGAGAACTCGAAGCGGATGCCGGCGGGCTCCGAGAGGTAGAACTCGTGGTCCCGCTCGTAGTCGAGTCGCTCCTCGAGCGCCTCGAGGAGGCGGTACATCTCCTCTTCGAGGTTCTCGGGGATGTTTTCGTAGTGGAACGTCCAGAGGTAGGTGAGCCAGCCGGAATCCTCGTCGCGGACGCGACGATACGACGCGAGGTCGTTCTCGTAGAGGATAAAGAGCGCACGACGCACGTCGTTGAGCTCGAGCCGCAGTTCCTCGGCGAGTTCCTCGTCGGTGACCTCGCCGTCCGGGGGTGCCGCCGCGACCGGCATCCCAGTGGGCCCAACCAACTCGTGGAGGTACTTCTGGATAACAGGGTCGTTCAGTAACTCCTCAAAAGCCATTGTGCGAAATGGCGTCAGGAACGCCATTAAGTCTTATTACTCCCGGGCAGCGGAGAACCGCCGGCGGGCGCGCCGACGCGTCCGATTACTCCTCGTCGGCCGGGACGACTTTCTTGCCCGTCGCCATCGGGACGACCCGGTTTTCGGCGTCTTCCCACTCGCGGTCGAGCTCGCGCCCGTCGAACAGGCGGTCGAGGAACACCGCGAGGCCGGCGACCTCCGAGTGCGGCTGGTTCGTGACGCCGACGTTCCAGTCCGCCCCCTCGTACACCTCGAAGGGGACCTTCTCCCCGCCGACGACGACGAGAAGCGGTTCTTCGGCGTGCGCCTCGCGGATGTCGGCCTCCACGTCCTGAACGCGCTCGCCGTACATCGTGAGGTGGACGACCTTGCCCTCCCAGTTGCGGATGACGCCGTTGAGCGCCTCGGTGAGTTCGACCTCGAAGGGGCCGCCGAACCGGCCCGTGATGTCCTCGACGGTCTCCATCGAGTGGCCGGCGTTGTCCGGGAGGATGACCCGGTCAGCGCCGAGCGCGCGGGCCGTCAGGCCGACGTGCGTCGTCATCCGGTCGTCGCGCCCCGGCCGGTGTCCGTACCGGAGGACGGCGACCTCGGGTTCGTTGTGCATGTCTCTCCGAAGACGGCGGGGGAAAGTGGCGCTTTCGGAACGCGGGCGGCGGCGCGGCGGTCCCTCGCTCGTTCGTCTGTTCGTCCGCCCGTCCGTTCGTCCGCCCGTCCCAGCGGTCGAGGTTTATCTGCGCGCCCGCCGCAGACGTATCCATGAGCCACCGCCCCGAAGTCGGCGCGGGCGTCGAGCGCGCCGACCTGTCGAACCGAACCGTGCTCGTGACCGGCGCGACCTCCGGCGTCGGCCGCGAGACCGCGCTCGCCCTCGGTCGTCTCGGTGCGACCGTCTTCGTCCATGGCCGCGACCGGGACGCGGGCCGGACCGTCGCCGCGGCCGTGGAGAACGCCGGCGGCGACGCGGTCTTCTTTCGCGCCGACCTCGCCGAACGGGACACCGTGCGCCGCCTCGCCGAGGCGGTTCGCGACCGGACCGACCGCGTGGACGTGCTCGTCAACAACGCCGGCGCGCACTTCTCGACGGGCGAACTGACCGCCGACGGCGCGGAGAAGACGTTCGCCGTCAACCACCTCGCGCCGTTCGTCCTCACGCACGGGCTCCGCGACCTGCTTCCCGACGACGGCCGCGTCGTCACCGTCTCCTCGGAGGTCCACCGCCGGTTCGAGGGCCCGCTCGACGCGACGAGCCTCGACGACTACGACGGCCTCGACGCCTACGCCCGGTCGAAACTGGCGAACGTCCTCTTCACCGTCGGGCTCGCCGACAGGCTCGACGGCCCGACCGCGAACTGCTGTCACCCCGGCTTCGTCCCGTCGAGCGGCCTGTGGCGCGACGCCTCGCTCCCCGTCCGCGCCGGGGTCGGCCTGCTCTCCCGACTCCCGCGCCGACTCGTCGGCGGCTTCGCGGATACGCCGGCGACGGCCGCCGACACGCCCGTCTACCTCGCCGCGTCGCCGGCCGTCGCGGGAGTGACCGGGTCGTACTTCTCCGACTGCGCGCCGGCCGAGCCGTCGGCCGCGGCGACCGACCCCAAGCACGTCCGGGAGCTGTGGCGGCTGAGCGAGGACCTGACCGGAATCTCGTGGCCCCGGTAGCGCGGGCCGTCACCGACGCCCGGCCGCGGCCCGGAGGGGAAACGGACTTATCACTCGGTCGAATCATCTGAGCCATGTCGCTGGAACTCTCCGACAAGCGCGTCCTCGTGACCGGGGGCGCGGGACTCGTCGGCTCTCACCTCGCCGCGCGCCTCTCCGAGGACAACCACGTGGTCGTCGCCGACGACCTCTCGAAGGGGGACCGCGAGCAGGTCCCCGACGGCGTCGAGTTCGTACAGGCCGACATGACCGACCCCGACGACGTCGCCGAGGCCGTCACCGAGGACCTCGACATCGTCTTCCACTTCGCGGCCTACACGGACACGAACTACGGCAACCCCCGTCAGCTGTTCGAGGAGAACACCGAGATGACCTACAACATCCTCGAACGGATGCAGGAGGTCGGCGTGTCGAACATCTCCTTTACCTCCTCGTCGACGATTTACGGCGAGGCCCCGCGGCCGACGCCCGAGGACTACGCGCCGCTCGAACCAATCAGCATCTACGGCTCCTCCAAGCTCGCCGACGAGGGCCTCTTGTCGACGTTCGCCCACTCCTACGACGTCACGGTCTACATGTACCGCTTCGCCAACATCGTCGGCCCGAACCAGCGCGGCAACGTCATCCCCGACTTCATCGAGAAGCTCCTCGAAGACCCCGAGACGCTCGAAATCCTCGGCGACGGCCGACAGGAGAAGTCCTACCTCCACGTCGAGGACTGCATCGACGCGATGTGCCACATCGTCGAGCACGCCGAGCGCGACTACAACGTCTACAACCTCGGCACGCGGACGACCACCTCCGTGACGACCATCGCCAACATCGTCGCCGACGTGCTGGACCTCGACCCCGAGTTCGAGTACACCGGCGGCGACCGCGGCTGGACCGGCGACGTGCCGAAGATGCGCCTCTCCATCGAGAAGCTCTCCGCGCTCGGCTGGGAGCCCGACGGGTCGAGCGACGAGGCCGTCCGCCGCGCGGCCGAGGAACTCGCCGAAGAGCTCCGCGCCGAGTACGAATAACGCCGACCGATACCCGCGGCCGACACCGCGGGGCGACGCCCGGCGGGCCCCGCAGTTCGCCCCGGGAGCGAGCCACCTTTCTACCGCGACTCCCTACCCCGGAGCGTGCAGGTCGTCGGCTACGATACCGGAACTCCCGCGCTGTTCGTGAGCGAGAGCGGCGGCATCGACTCGGTCGCGCTCGACCCCGGCACCGAACTCGACTACCGCCTCGGCGAGCGCCACTGCGCGGGCACCGTCCACGACGACCGACACGTCTCCTGCGACAACGACCGCGCACCCTACTGCTCGGACCACCGCCACACGTGGGTCTGCGCGAAGTGCACGGGGACGTGTCTGAAAGACGAGATGGACTGCTACGAGGACCACGCGGTCTACCTCGCGGCGTTCGCCCCCGACACGTTCAAAGTCGGCGTCACCCGCGAGTGGCGGCTCGACACCCGCCTGCGCGAGCAGGGCGCGGACCGCGCGGCCCACGTCCGAACGTTCTCCGACGGTCGCGTCGCCCGCGAGTACGAGGCCGAACTGGCGACCGAGATTCCGGACCGCATCCGCGTCCCGACCAAAATCGAGGGGTTCGGCCGGGCGGTCGACGCCGCGGCGTGGGACGCCCTCGTCGCCGAGTTCGACCCAATCGAGACGTTCGCGTTCGACTACGGTCTCGACCTCGACGGCTCGCCGGTCGCAGAAACCGTCGCCACGGGAACGGTCCGCGGCGTGAAGGGGCGCGTGCTCGTCCTCGACCACCGCGGGACGACCTACGCGGTCGACATGCGCGACCTCGTCGGCCACGAACTCGGCGACGGCGGGACCGACCGCGACCTCCAGTCGAGCCTCGGCGCGTTCGGGTGAGCGACGTCACGATTCTCAGAGACCGTCAGCACTTTCCGGGAGGACGGCCAACTCGCTCTCATGGCTGACGACGAACCCGCAGACGAGACGCAGACGCCCGACGAGGGCGACGACGGCGAAGAAGAGAAGTCGTTCCGCGAGCGGGTCGAAGAGATTCGACAGCGCCGCGAGAAAGAGCGCGAGGAAGGCGAGCGCCCCGACCCCGAAGAGATGATGGGCGGCGGCGGCCCCGGCGGCATGGGCGGCGGCGGCAACCCGTTCGCGCAGATGATGAGCGGCATGATGGGTGGCGGCGGCCCCGGCGGTATGGGCGGCGGCGGCGGCCCCGGCGGCATGGGCGGCGGTCCCGGAAGTATGGGCGGCGGCCCGCGCGACCCCGAGCAGGGAAGCGGAAGCGACGAACAGCTCGTCCGCGAGGTCCGACAGCTCCGCGACGAGGTCCGCGACGTGAACCGCGAACTGCGCCGCATCGCCGACGCGCTCGAAGGTCGCGACTAACGCGGTTTCGCAGTCGGTCTCGCTGTTTTTTATTCCGACGCCAACCGGTCGTAGAGCGCCGCGAGTCGGTCGACAGAGCGGTCGACGCTCACCTCGTCACGGCGGTCGAGACACCGCGCGCTGAGTGCCTCGCGCTCCGCCAGCGCCCGCCGAATCCCGCGCCGGAATCCGTCTAAGTCGCCTGACTCGTAGTGGTAACCAGTCACGCCGTCGAGGACGGTGTCCTCCAGCGCGCCCTCGTTAACGCCGACGACGGGCGTCCCGCAGGCGTTGGCCTCCAGCGCGACGAGCCCCTGCGTCTCGACGGGGCTCGGGAAACAGAACACGTCGAGCGCGGAGTAGAACGCCGGCAGCTCCTCGCGGTCGAGGAAGCCGAGGAAGTGCGCGTCCACGCCGAGGTCGTCGGCGAGGGCTGACAGCTCGTCGCGGGCGGGGCCGTCGCCGCCGAAGACGAGCGTCGCGTCAAGGTCGGCCGCGGCCCGGACGAGTTCGTCGAGACGCTTCTCGTAGCCGTGGCGGCCCGTGTAACCGATGAGGGGGCCGTCGCCGAGGTCGTAGCGGCGGCGGAAGTCGTCGCCCTCGACGGGTTCGAACCGCTCCACGTCGATGCCGTTCGAGAGGACGACGATTTCGGCCTCGACGCCGACCTCGTCGACGAGGCGGCGCTCGGCGTCCTCGCTCGGGACGATGACCGCGTCGGCGCGGTCGAAGAACCATCGCTCGTACCGCTCGGCGGTGCGCTCGACGCCGCGCTCGATAGCGCCGACGGAGCTGAGGTACTCGGCGTACTCGCCGGTCGGGGTGTGGTAGGTCGCCACGAGCGGGAGGTCGCGCCGGCGGGCGAGTCGGAGGCCGGCCAGTCCGAGGCCGAACGGGGTGTGGGCGTGGACCACGTCGACGTCGTCGACGGCCCCCGGAATCCGCGGCGCGCCGATTCGAATCCCCTCGTAGAACGGGAACGGGAGGCTTCGGACGCCGTACTCGCCGGGCTCGGGGTCGTAGTCGTCGTCCGCCGGGAACACCACGTCCATGCGACCGCCGCGGCGGTGCCACCGCTCGCGCCACGTCTGAATCGTGTAGGTGACGCCGTTGACGGTCGGTAGGTACGTGTCGGTGAACGCGGCGACCGACTGCATGGCCGTTCGTGCGACCCCGACGGGATAAACCGTTGTGACTTCCCGCTGGACTGTCGTGTGTTACCGAATCAATCGGCCGCCTCCCGGGGGTCGGCCAACGAGACTCGCCGGTCGGGGGGCGGCCACTCAGCCTTCGAGTCGCCCGGACAGCGCGTCCTCGTACGTCTCGACGAGCCTGTCGCCGACGCGGTCGAGGCTGTGTTCGGCGGCCGTCTCGCGGGCGTTCTCGCCGAGTCGCCGCCGGAGGTCGGGGTCGCGGGCGAGCAGGTCGAGCGCCCGGCGGAACTCCGCGTCGGTCGAACACTTCAGGCAGTCGTGGCCGTGGGTGTAGAACTCCTCGAACACCGGGATGTCGCGGAGGACGACCGCCTTCCCGCAGGCCATCGCTTCGAGGACGGCGATGCCCTGATTCTCGTTTTTCGTCGCGAAGAGGTAGACGTCGCCCGCGCCGAACGCGCCGCGGATGTCGTCTATCCACCCGGTGAACGTGACGTTCTCCGGGGCGTTTTCGACCCAGTATCGAACTTTCTTCGAGGCGTGCGGGCCGGTGTCGTAGGGGCCGAACCACGCGAAGTCGTAGTCGGTCTCCTGGGCGAGCGTGCAGAACGTCGTGAGGCCCTTGCGCTCGAAGACGTTGCCGACGGTGAAGACGGTCATGCCGTCGAGGTCGTACCTCTCTCGGTACTCGTCGCGGAGGTCCTCGAAGCCGTCGAGCGCCTCGGTGTCGACGCCGTTCGAAATCGGTCGAATCGGCGCGTCGACCGGGTAGGATTCGAGCGTTCGCTTCGTGTACTCGGAGGGACAGAGCACCACGTCGGCCTGCGAGTAGAACCACTTGAGGTACTTCCCGAGGGCGGGGGCGACCGCGGTCGACCCGCGGAAGCTCTCGGCGAAGTCCTCGCGGGTGACGTGCGAGTGGAGCACGAGCGGGATGTCGTTCCGTTTGGCGTGTCCGGCCACGGCGAGCGACCCGGGGCCGATGAGGTTGCAGTGGGCCACGTCGTAGTCGCGGACGACCCCGTCGCCCCGCAGGAGGCCCGCGGCACCCGCGGCGGCCGACTCGGGCCACGGGGAGGTGACGACCTCCACGTCGGTCGTGGCGAGGGCCGCCCGCTGCTGGTCGGTGGCGGTGCCGATGCCGCTGCGTTCGAGTTGCGAGGCGAACTCGAGGTAGTTCAGGACGCGCACAGTCGCCGTTTTTCCGGGTGGGGTATCACAGTACCGGCTTCGGCTCCGCGTCGCGGTTCGGAACGTCTTTGTCCGGGCCGCTCGCCCGAACGTGTATGAACATCGCGGAGGAGCGCATCGACCGACTCCACGACCTCGCCCGCGAGGCGGCGAGCGACCGCGACCACGAGCGCGCCCGCGAGTACGTCCGCCTCGCCCGCCGGGTCGCAGAGCGGAACCGCTGCGGCCTCCCGAAGGCGTTCCGCCGGTTCACCTGCGACGACTGCGACGCCTACCTCCGTCCCGGCGTCAACGCCCGCGTCCGGACCCGCGCCGGCGGCCGGGTCGTCGTCAGATGCGACTGCGGGGCGACGAAACGCTATCCGTACTGACCGCCCGCCGGCGATTCCGGCAGTATCGACCCGTTCTCGCGTGTGTACGACAACCAAACGGCCGCCAAAGCCTTACTATTGAAGCCCTCTGGCACATAGTGGAGGCCACACATGAACACGCAGGAGCTGCGAAAGGAGGCCCACGACGTCGACGTGACCGTCTGGGTGGGTAAGAGCGGAATCGAAGCGGTGGTCGGCGAACTCAACGACCAGCTGGCCGACCGGAACCTCGTGAAAGCGAAGTTCCTCCGGGCGGCGCTCGGCGGCACGACGGTCGACGAGGCGGCGGCTGACCTCGCAGACCGGGTGAACGCCGAACTGATAGAGACGAGGGGGAAGACCGCGGTCTACCACCGATGAACGCGCTCGCACTCCCGCTCCAACTGCAGGGTGACGGCGGCGCTATCGGTCGACTCCTCACCCAGCAGAACGTCCCGTACGCCGAGACGCTCGGGACGCTCCTGGGTCTCGTTCTCGGCTTCGTCGTCGTCTACATCGTCGGCAAGGCGGTCGTGTCGTCCGCGCTCAACCGCGTCCTCGACCGGCGCGGCGCGGAGGAACACGCCAAAAAGCCCCTGATGAAAATCGCGACCCTCGTCGTGGCGTTCGTCGCCCTCGGCGCGGGGTTCGCGTTCGCCGGCCTCGGCAACATCCTGCAGTCGCTCGCCACCATCGGCGCGGCCGCGACGCTCGCTATCGGCTTCGCGATGCAGGACGTCATCGCCAACTTCGTCGCCGGCATCTTCATCTTCACCGACAAGCCGTTCCGCATCAACGACTGGATTGAATGGGACGGCAACTCCGGCGTCGTCGAAGACATCTCCTTCCGCGTGACGCGCGTTCGCACCTTCGACAACGAACTGCTCACCGTGCCGAACTCGCAGCTCACCGACGGCGTCATCAAGAACCCCGTCGCGAAGGACAAACTCCGCCTGCAGGTGCCGTTCGGCATCGGCTACGACGACGACATCCAGCAGGCGACCGACATCATCCTCGACGAGGCCGAAAACCACGAGGGAATCATGACGACGCCCGAGCCGTCGGTCAGACTGACCGAACTCGGCGACTCGTCGGTCACGCTCAAGTCGCGCATCTGGATTTCCCAGCCCAGCCGCGCCGACTTCGTGAAGACCCGCGGCGAGTACGTTACCGCCGTCAAAGAGCGGTTCGACGAGGAGGGAATCGACATCCCCTACCCGAACCGCACCCTCAGCGGCGAACTCTCGGTCGGCGGCGCGGAGCGCCTCGCGCAGTCGAACGACTGAGGAAAAACAACGCCGACCGCGGGACCGACCCGCGGCGGTCGACCGCGACCCGATTTTTCCGACTCCCGACGCGTTGCCTAGAGTTCGATGCGCTCGACGAGCCTGTCGTCGGACTTCGTGTTGACCGCGACGATGCGGACGTGGTCTTCGAGGCCGGAGCCGTCGAGTTTCGCCTTCAGGAGGTTGTCGACCTGATAGACGCCCGCGGCGTTCACCATCTCGATTTCGACGAGGACCGGCGACTCTTCGCCGGGCTTCAGGACGACGTTGTTGATGGCGCGGCTGGAGAGCGTGTTGATGCCGCGGCCGCCCTTCTCGTAGGGGATGCGCGAGCGGCCGCGTTCCATGTCGAGCGCGTCGGCGACGCGGATGACGCCGGCTTCGAGCGTGAGCGGGTCCTCCTCGCGGTGGTGACAGAGGATGGCGTGGAGGACTTCCGCTTTGATTCGGACCGCGTCGGCGAGGCCGTAGAACTCGGGGAGGAAGCGGTCGAGCACGTCCGACGCGAGCGGAATGGAGTAGTACGCGTGGTTGTCGCGGTGGACGATGTGACCGATGTCGTGCAGTTGCGCCGCGAGGGCGATGATGACCGCTTCGTCGGCCTCGTCGAGTCCCTGCTCGGCCGCGCCGTTGAACTCGCAGCCGCCGGCCTTGAGCAGGTCGTACAGCCGAAGCGCGCGGTTCAGAACGATTTCGATGTGCTTCGGGCCGTGGTCGTTGTAGCCCTTGCGCGTCACCGCGTTCACGTTCTGCGCTTCGAGGAGCGTCGTCACTTCCTCGTCGTCGAGGAGCGCGGGGAGCACCTCGTTGAGCTTCTCGTCGGGGAAGGCGTGGTCCGCCTCGGGGTCGTAGACGCGGCCGCCGTTCAGGGTGTCTTCGGTATCGCTCATGAACCGCAGGTGGTCGCACGGAGAGAAAAGAACTTGGGCTCCGAATCAGGTGCGCTAACGCGTCGCGTGGCGGGGTGCGCCTACGCGGCCTCGGTCGGTTCTTCGAGCTTCGCGGCGGCGGCCTCGACCGCGTCGTAGTCGGGTTCGACGCCGGGGTCGTCGCTGACCCACGCGTAGGTGACTTCGCCGTCTCCGTCGACGACGAACACCGCGCGCTTCGCCACGCGGTTGACGCCGAGGCTCGCGAAGTCCATCGCCACGTCGTAGGCGTCGACGAGTTCGCGGTTCGTGTCGCTGATGAGTCCGAAGTTGAGGCCGTTCTGCTCGGCGAACTCCGTCAGCGTGAACGGCGTGTCGATGCTGATGCCGTACACCGTCGCGCCGACGTCCTCGAAGTTGGCCATCTGGTCGCGGAAGGTGCACATCTCGGTGGTGCACGTGCCGGTGAAGGCCGCGGGGAAGAACGCGAGGACGATGGGCGCGTCGTCGAGGTTCTCGGAGAGCGTGAACGACTCGATGTCGCCGTCGATGTCGGTAAGCGGTGCGGTGAAGTCCGGGGCTGCGTCGCCGACTGATACCATACGGGTGGCATTCGACTCCGCACACATTATTTCACCGTCGTCGGAAATTCAGGGGACCGGTGGTGACGGACCGACCCAGTCGGCGCAGCGGAACGCCCGAGCGTGTCCGGCACCCCGGCCACAAGCTTTTCGTAGGAGCTACGCGCCGAGACGCGTCGATTCGGGCGATGCGGGAGTTCCGGTACGCCGATATTCCGTCTTTCCAGAACCCGCAGAAGGCAAAAAGCCTATAATTGCCACTAGGTAACGCAGAAATAGCGATGTTCGAGACCATCACTCCACTGTTCCCGGGACTCCCGGGCGGGCCCGAGCTGCTCGTCGTTCTGCTCATCGTCGTCCTGCTGTTCGGCGCGAACAAGATTCCGAAGCTCGCTCGGTCCTCCGGGCAGGCCATCGGCGAATTCCAGCGCGGCCGCGAGGAAATCGAGGACGAACTGCAGGATATGAAGGGCGACGACGAAGACGAAGACGACGCCACCGAGAGTTCGGCCGACTCGGTCGAAACCGAATCCGCTTCGACCAAATCGTCGAACTAACCGCAGCTCACTCTCTCTCTTCTGCCCGCGCAGGGCGAACCACGCGATTTTTGACCAGTCCTGAGAGATTGCGCCGTAGGGCGTGTGGCCTAGTGGACAGGGCGAGAGGTTCCTAACCTCTCGATCGCGGGTTCGAATCCCGTCACGCCCGTTATCGTGATGAGCGGAGCGAATCCGATAACGCAACGTGCGGGATTCGAATCGGGGAGCGAACGTCAGTGAGCGACCGGGGTTCGAATCCCGTCACGCCCGCTTCGCTCACTTCGTTCGCTCAGCGGCCGCGACGAACATCGCGAATCCTCCGGATTCGCTCAATCCCGTCACGCCCGTTCGCCACTTCGTTCGCTCAGCGGCCGTTCCTGAGTCCCACTCGCTCTGCTCGCGGGACTCCCGTCACGCCCGCTTCGCTCGTCGCGACGCTCCTCGTTGCACGGTTGCGATAGACATCGCAAACCCTCGGTTCCAATCCCGTCGCAAACGCCTCTGACTCACCGCTCTTTCGTCTCCACGGCGGAATCCCGGCCCGCAACGGCGACGGTCCGTCTCCCGTGTTGCACGACATATCAGAAAACAACTATCCCGCGGGCGTCCCTCGATTCGCCCCGGTTCACGCCGCGATAAAGCCCCGATTTAGCCGGCTGTCTGGATGCGTCGCCACGACCTTCCCTGATAAAATAGTATAAAAAGACAACTTAAACAGGACTTAAACTGTGAATTAGCTGAGAAAAAGACTTTTCCATCGGCCCGGATACCCGGTGACAATGGCAACCGACGACGCCGACGGAGGGGAGCGAAAGGCGTTAACGGGTGATGTAACGCCGCCCGTGGAGAGCGACACCGCTCCGGAGCAGGCGTCGAACGCGCGCGTCGGGTCGTACACGTGGGCAGACTTTCTCGAGGAGTACGGAAGCGACGGCGACGTGGAAGCCCTCTACGGGACCGACCCGCGGACGCGACGCGACGCGCCCGGCACGTCCCGGTGGGAGGAAGACGACGAGCGGGCGGCCTCGACGCCGACCCGGACCGACTGGGACCGCGTCGACCTCGACCCCGAAGAGTACCTCGACTGTCACCCGGTCGACGCGGCGGAGTTCATCGGCAATCGCGGCGCGCACGCGACGGACATCAACGAGCAGTTCGAGGCGTTTTGCGACCCCGAGACGACCCCCGTCGTCAAGGACGTCTGGCTGTGGGAACACTACAAGCGGGAGTACTACTACGAGGACGACGGTTCCCGCCCGCGGGATTCCGAGGGCGAAATCGTCCGCTTCGACGCCGAGGAGGCGCTCGGGTTCGACCCCGACTACATCGAGAACGCGCTCGCGCGGGCCGGCCAGCGCGCCGAGGAACTCGACGCCGTCGTCGAGGAGCGCACGGTCGACGTGGACCCCGAGTTCGACGAGGACGCGTTCTTCTCCAGCGTCGACGGCACGACCACGCTGGCGAACCGCTACGACCTCGAGAAGGCCGTCCCGATGGAGAAGAAGACGCACTTCCGCGAGGTCGAACGCTACTGGGTGAACAAGCCCTACGCGTTCGTCATCATCTTCCACTCCGTCAAGGAAAACGAGAAGAAGTACTACGTGGTCGAACCGCACCTGAACCGCATCGAAGACGACCTGACGGAGTTCCTCACGAACAAGCTTCGGACCGCCATCAAGTACGGCGACGAGAGCGTCGTCGAGGGCGGCCGCGACAACCGCGGGCGAGTCATCGAGGCCGAGACGTACGAACTGCTCTCGCGGTACGACCTCTACGACCCGCCGGCGTCGGCATCCGCGGCGGGCGAAAGCGACGACGGCTCGGCCGCTGACGGGGCGTCGTCTGCCTCTCCGGGCCTCGCGTCTCGGCTCGGACTGGGCGGCCTCCTCGGTGGCGGAGGTGGGTCG
>NZ_AOLJ01000025.1 GCF_000336775.1 Haloferax gibbonsii ATCC 33959
AGCCCGCTCAGAGATGTGTATAAGAGACAGGCCCGACCCGAACCGGCGGTCCTCGCCGACGACGCCGACGACCTGAACGACTACCAGGTGCGAAAACTCCAGTACTACCTCCGCCGCGACTTCATCGGCTACGAGCGCATCGACGGCATCAAACACGACATCAACGTCGAGGACATCTCCTGCGACGGCTACAACTCGCCGGTGTTCGTCTACCACTCCGACTACGAGCAGATCATCTCGAACGTCTACCACGGCGAGGGCGAACTCGACGACTTCGTCGTGAAACTCGCCCAGCGCTCCGGGAAGGGCATCTCGAAGCGCCGCCCGCAGGTGGACGCGACGCTCCCCGACGGGTCGCGCGCGCAACTCACCCTCGGTCGCGAGGTGTCGGACCACGGGACGAACTACACCATCCGCCAGTTCAAGGACGTCCCCTTCACGCCCATCGACCTCATCAACTGGTCGACGTTCTCGCTGGAGGAGATGGCGTTCCTCTGGCTCTGTATCGAGAACGACAAGAGCCTCATCTTCGCGGGCGGCACGGCGTCGGGAAAGACCACCTCGCTCAACGCCGTCTCGCTTTTCATCCCGTCGAACACGAAAATCGTCTCCATCGAGGACACCCGCGAGGTCGAACTGCCCCAGCGTAACTGGATCGCCTCCGTCACCCGGCCGTCGTTCGCGGACGACGACAAGGGCGACGTGGACGAGTTCGACCTGCTCGAAGCCGCGCTCCGCCAGCGCCCGGACTACATCGTCATGGGCGAGATCCGCGGCGAGGAGGGTCGGACGCTGTTTCAGGTCATGTCCACGGGTCACACCACCTACACGACGTTCCACGCCGACTCGGTCGGCGAGGTGCTCAAGCGGTTTACGACCGCGCCCATCAACGTCTCGAAGACGATGTTCACCGCCCTCGACCTCGTGTCCATCCAGACCTCGACGCGGGTCGGCGGCAACAAGGTGCGCCGGAACAAGTCGCTCACCGAGATCAACCACTACGACCCCGAGAACGACGAGATAAACGTCCAAGACGTCTACCAGTGGCAGGCCGAGACCGACGAGTTCCTCCAGATGGGTTCGTCGAACACGCTCGAAGAGATCAAGTTCGACCGCGGCTGGAATCAGGAGACGCTCGAACTGGAGATTTTCAAGCGACAGGTCATCCTCGCGTACCTCATCGACCGCGGGCTCAACACCTACACGCAGGTCGCGGCGACGTTCCAGGCGTTCATCAACGACCAGGACACCATCCTCGGGCTGATGGCGACCGACGACCTCGAACGGAGCCTCGAAGACCTCCGGGAGATGGAGTCGGTCCACATCAACATCGACCCCGAGAGCGAGGCGATGGTCCCGCGACCCGACCCGCCGGAACACGTCCGAAAGCTGGCGAAGGAAATCCTCCGCCGGGCCGAAGACGAACTGTTCCCCGACTACCGCGACCGCGACGTGGGCGAGGTCGCGGAGGCGCTCAACCACATGCGCGACGAGCCGGACGTGGAGGCGACGCCCGGCGAGCGCGGCGAACTCGACTCGCTCGACGCGTCGACCCGAGACCCCGAACTCGACGAGGGAGACGACCGCGACGAACTGGACGCCGGCGACGAAACCCCCGAAATCGAAGGCGACGACGGGCCGTCCTCGCTCGACGGCGAGGACGAGACGCCGGCGCTGGAGGCGGGGCGCGACGAGGCGGACGCGGACCGCGAGGGCGACGAGCCGACCGGCTTCGGCGACACCAGCGGGGCGTTCGGCTTCGACGACGCGCCCTCCTTCCCCGACTCCGACGGCGACGACCCGGACCTCGACGACTTCTTCGGCGCGTTCGGTATCGACGACGAGTCGGACTCGGCCGCGGCTTCGGACGGCACGGCGGGGCGAGGCGAACCCGACAGGGCCGCCCCCGACGATGAGGCCGACGCCGACGACGCGGCCGACGACCAAGACGCGGCCGACGAGACGTGGGGCGGGTTCGAGGCCGCCGAGGCCGACGACCCACACGAGGGCGACGAGGCCGACGACGCGGGCGCTCGCGGGGCCGACTCCGGAGAGGGCGAGTAGATGAGCAACCTCGATTCGAAGACCTCGGGCGGTCTCGACCGCAGCACCGACACCCTCGGCGACGCCTTCTACCCGCTGTTTCAGCTCATCTTCGACGAGGACGGCGAGTTCGTCGCCGACATCGAAGAAAAGCTGCAGCAGGCGCGGATGCCCGACACCGTCGAACTCTACCTCTCGCGGGCGCTCGCGGTCGGCGTGCTCGTCGGCCTCGCGCTGTGGCTCGTCGGGATGGTCGTCGGCTACGGCGTCTTCGCGCTCGGCCTCGTCTCGGCGGACTCGCTGAGCCTCGGCATTCCGGTCGGAAGCGAGTCCACGGCGGCCACGCTCCGGTCGCTCGCGATGCCCGCGGCCGTCGTCCTCTCGGGGCTCTTCTTCGGGTCGCTCGGCTTCGCAGGCGGGTTCGGGACGCTCGTTGCGATTCCGTACTCGACCGCGTCCGCCCGCAAGCGCGAGATAAACATGCTCCTGTCGGACTCCATCTCGTTCATGTACGCCCTTTCGGTGGGCGGGCTGAACCAACTGGAGATTCTGGAGGCGATGGCGCGCGCCGAAGACACCTACGGCGAGGTCTCCCGGGAGTTCCAGAGCATCGTCCAGGAGACGGAGTACTTCGGCACCGACTACCGAAACGCCATCCGCCAGCAGGCGATTTTGACCCCCTCGGACGACCTCTCGCAGTTCCTGACGGACATGCTCTCTATCGTCAACTCCGGCGGCAACATGCAGGGCTTCCTCGACGACAAGAAGGACAAACACCTCCGGACCGCGAAACAACAGCAAGAACAGACGCTGGAGACGATGGAACTATTCGGCGAGATGTACATGACGCTCTCGCTGTTTCCGCTGCTTCTCATCATCATCCTCGTCATCATGAGCATGCTCGGGGAGGCCCAGTCGAGGCTGCTGTACGCGACCGTCTACGGGCTCATCCCGCTGACCGGCGTCGGCTTCCTCGTCCTCGTCTCGACGGTCAAGCAGGACGAAATCGGCGACGGCTTCCTCAGCCCCGAAGACGAGAGCGACCGCCTGCAGGGCCAACAGCGCGAGGGGCTCGTCCACATGGGGCTCGTCGAGAGCTACGTCGGCGAGTTCAGCCTCTTTTCGCGCATCAAATCCCGCGAGGGGACGTTCAAGACGAAAGAACTCCTGCGCCGCCCGCATCTGTTCTTCAAGCGGCATCCGCTTTTCACCCTCGCGCTGACGGTGCCCGCGGCGCTCTCGCTCCTCGCCGTCTCCGTCGTCGAAGGTGCCGCCCCGACGACGTGGGACGGGATGGTTTCCAACCCCGTCTGGGGGACGTTCATCTGGTTCTACGTCCCGGTCTACCTCGTCGCGGTGCCGCTCGCCGTCTTCCACGAGTGGAACGTCCACTCGCGGGCGGCCATCACCGGGAAGCTCTCCGACAACCTCCGAAAACTGTCGAGCGCGAACGACACCGGCCAGACGCTCCTCGAGTCCATCAAGACCGTCTCGGACACCTCCTCGGGGAAGCTCGCCGACGAGTTCGAGGTGATGTACGCGAAGGTCCACTACGGGATGAGCCTCAAGGAGGCGCTCGTCGAGTTCAACAACAAGTACCACATCCCGCGGCTCGCCCGGACGGTCAAGCTCATCACGAAGGCCCAGGAGGCGTCGAGCCAGATAACCGAGGTCCTGACGACGGCCGCGCAGGCCTCCGAGAACCAAGACGACATCGAGCGCGAGCGCATCTCGCGGACCCGGATGCAGGTCGCAATCATCCTCATGACCTACGTGACGCTGCTGGCGGTGATGGCCATCCTGAAGACGCAGTTCCTCGACGTGATGGCCGGCCTCTCCTCGCAGGCGTCGAGTTCCGGCGGCGCGACGACCGGTGGCCCGAGCTTCGGCGGCGGCATCGACCCCGACCTGCTGTCGCTTCTGTTCTTCCACGGCGTCACCATCCAGGCGATGCTCTCGGGGTTCATCAGCGGCTACATCCGCAACGCGGACCTCCTCTCGGGGGTCAAGTTCGTCGTCATCCTCCAGACGCTCTCGCTCGCGGTGTGGATGGTGGTCGGCTGATGCGGCGACGCGGCCCGCCGGACGACCGACGCGAGACGAGCGGCCGGAGCGCCCGCGCCCAGACGACCATCGACTTCGCCGTCGGCGTCGGCATCTTCCTCCTTGCGGTCGCGTGGGTCGTCGGCACCATCCCGCAGATTCTCGACCCCTTCGAGGCCGAACAGGACCGCCCGCTCGTCGCGAACCGCGCCGCCGACTCGCTCACCCAGCGCCTGCTCGTCGACGACGAGAATCCGGACGTGCTCGACGCGGTCTGCACCGAGGCGTTCTTCGACGGGGACCCGCCGCCCGGCGACTGCGACTACGGGAGCGCCGACCCCAACGCCGCGACCGGAATCGACGCGTCCTACGGCCTCAACGTCACGCTCTCGCGGGGTGGGACCGTCGTCGAGACGACCGGCGAGCCGGTCTCGACAACCCGGAGCGTCGTCGCCGCCCGGCGGGCCGTCCTCCTCGACGGCGAACTCCACGAGCTATCGGTGAGGGTGTGGTGACCGTGTCTCGCGCACAGGCCCACGCGCTCGAAGCCATCGTCGCCGCGATGGTGCTCCTCGCCAGCGTCACGTTCGCGCTGCAGGTGACCGCGGTGACGCCCCTGACCGCGAGTACGTCGAGCCAGCACATCGAGAACCAGCAGGCCGCCGTCGCCGACGGCGTCCTGACGGCGGCCGCCGAGACCGGCGCGCTGAAGCGGACGGTGCTGTTCACGCACCCCGAAAACGGGAGCTTCTACGGCATCGACGCGCGCGGCTACTACGTCGACGGCGGCCCGCCGACCGCCTTCGGGGCGATGCTCGACGAGTCCTTCTTGGACCGCGGCATCGCGTTCAACGTCTACGTGCACTACCTCCGCGACCGAGAGGTCCGCCGGACGAGCCGACTCGTGTTCATGGGTGAACCGAGCGACCACGCCGTCTCGCGGACTCGGGTCGTGACGCTCGCGGACGACGACGCGCTGACCGAGCCGGGAACGTCGCCGGGCGGCGAGCCGCGCGCGGTCGAGACGACCAAGACGCTCGAATCGGTCGCCGCCGCGAGCGACGAGACGTATTTCATCCAAGACGGGAGCGCGGGGCCGCTCTACGGCGTCGTCGAAGTGGAGGTGGTCGTATGGCGGATGTGACCGACTCCTTCGAGCGCGCGAGCGACGAGGCGACGGGAGCCGCGCGCTTCACCGGCGACGACCGCGGCCAACTGATGCTCGTCGCCGCGCTCGCAATCGCGGTCCTCCTCGTCGGTCTCGCGCTGACGCTCAACACCGCGATTTACACGGAGAACCTCGCCACGCGGACGACCGATACGAGCCTCGACGGGGCGGTGAGCCACGGCCGCACGGTCGAAGCCGGCGCGGGAGTCCTCCTCGACGAGACCAACCGCGAGGGCGGAACGTACGCCGAACTCGCCGGCTCGTTCGACGAGACGTTCGGCAACTGGAGCGACGCGGCCGCGACGCTCGCCGCGGTCAGGGGAGCCGCGACGAACGCCTCGCGCGTCGACCACGTCGAGGGCACCCGAATCTCGCAGACCGACGCGGCGCGGAACTTCACGGACGGGAGCGAGTCGACCGACTGGACGCTCGCGAGCGACGTCGGCGTCCGCGGCGTTCGGTTCAACGTCTCGCGCGACTCGCTCGCGACGAGTAGCGGGTCGGCGTTCGAACTCGTCGTCGACGACGGGACGAACGTCGTCGAGACGGAGGTCTACCGGAATTCGACGCGGGCCTTCGTGACCGTCGAGGACGCCGGCGGGACGCGGGCGACCTGTAGCGTGGCGGCCGACGCGGGCGATTACGTCACGATTGACGTTGCCGACGGCCGACTCAACGGGACCGCCTGCGACCCGCTCGACGCGGTCCACACCGACCTCGACGGCACGGTCGCGGTCTCGTACCGGAACGCCGTGCAGGCCGAGGGGAGCTACGAACTGTACGTGAACGAGACGAACGCGACGGTGTTCGACGCGGCGAAGTACGCGTCCGCCGAGAGCGGGTCGTCGCCGGTCGCAGAGCAGGCGCTGTACGCCGTCACCGTCTCGTACGTCTACGAGACCGGCGAGACGTACGTCTACCGAGAGCTTCGGGTCGCGCCGGGTGAGATTGCGTGACGCCGCCGACGGCTCCGGACGGACGCGGGGACCGCGTTCGGCGCGGGAGCCGCGCCCGCGCCCGCTCCCGCTCCCGTTCGACCGACCGCGGCGTCTCGACGGCGCTCGGCTACGTCCTCACGCTCTCCATCACGGTCGTTCTCATCTCGGGGCTGTTGGTCGCCGCCGGCGGCTTCGTCTCCGACGAGCGCGAGCGGGTCACCGAGACGGAACTCGACGTGGTCGGAAACCGGCTCGCGGCCGGCGTCGAATCGGTCGACCGAATCGGGGCCGCGCCGGGCGAGTCGCGGGTCGAGGCGACGGTTCGACTGCCCCCGAGGGTCACCGGCACGACCTACTCCATCGAGGTGGTGTCGGGGTCGCCGAACGAACTCGTGCTCACTTCGACCGACCCCGAAGTGACGGTTCGCGTCCCCGTCTCGACCGAGACCTCGCTGACCGCGAGCCGGGTCGACGGCGGCGACGTGACCATCACCTACGACCCGTCGTCGGGGCTGGAGGTGAGCTCGTGAGCGACCGCGCGGTGAGCGACACCCTCGGGTTCGTCTTCGTCTTCGCCATCGTCCTCTCGATGGTCGGTCTCGTGTCCGCCGTCGGGATGACCGGTCTCCAAGACGCCCGCGACGTGGAGCGCGTCAACAACGCCGAGCGCGCGCTCGACATCCTCGGCGACAACATGGAGGACATCGCCGACCGCGGCGCGCCGAGTCGGGCCACGGAGGTGAAGCTCCAGGACGCCCGCCTGACACTCGACCGCCCCGTCGAGTTCGTCGTCTCCGGGGAGTTGACGTCGGACCCGTCGGTCAACTTCACGAACACCTACGACGTCTCGCCGGTCGTCTACGCGGCCGATTCAAGCGACGAACGAGTGGTCTACGCGTTCGACGCGCTCCTCAGGACCCGCGGCGACAGCGGGACGTTCGTCCGGCGACCGTCGTTCGTGCTCACCGAAGAGCGGGTGTTGATTCCGGCGTTCGTGACGCGCCCCGACGAGGAGGCGACGACCTCGGTCGGCGGGTCGGGGACGTTCCTCATCCGAGCCGACAAGGCCGCGAGCGACGTGTTGGCCGCGCGGACCGACGGGCAGTACGACGTGAATCTAACCGTTCGCTCCCCGCGTGCGGCGCTCTGGCGCGCGGAGCTATCGAGCCGTCCCGACGTGACCTGCGACCCGGTCGTCCCGGCCGCGACGCCCGACGGCTATCCGAGCGTCTCGTGTTACGTGAACGGGGCCGACCGCGTCTACGTCGTCTCGACGTCGGTCGATATGACGTTCGCCGACTGAGGATAGGACGCCGCCACGGCCGGCTCCGGTCGCTCACTCGACGTCGACTTCGACCTCGTTTTCGGTGACGTGCAGGAAGGTGATGAACTGGCCGCCCTCGGCCTGGTCGTAGACGAGTTCGCCGCGCGAGCCTGCCTCGTCGACGCTCTGGCTGTTGCCCGGACCGTCCGTGACGGTCAGTTCGAACTGCGGCGCGGCCAGCGAGAAGTAGTGGTTGACGACGAAGTCCATCCGAGCGGTGTCGCCGTCGGCCTTCGAGAACGTCTGGCCGCCGTCGGCGTCGTGCTCGTCGAAGGTGACGCTGTCGTAGGCCTCGCCGTCGACGATTTCGGGGGCGAACTGCCACTTGTTCTGGTTGCCGAAGCCCTTGTCCGACTGGATGTCGCCGTAGGTCATCGTCTCCGAACTCGTGAAGTCGACGGTGAGTTCGGGGGTGCTGGCCGTGCAGTCGATGCTCACCGCGTCGCTCGTGTCCGGGTCGAGGTCGGTCGCCTGCCAACCGTGGTACCTGCCGTCCTCGGTGGCGTAGTAGAGCGTCAGGTCGAACGTGCCGTCGTAACTCCCGCTCTTGCACTTGTCGTCCGCCTGCACGTGGAGTTCGAGGTCCTTCTGGTCGCCGTCGTAGTACATCCCCCACTCCATGTTCTGGAGGTGCTGGTCGTTCGAGAGCGTGAGCGAGAACGCCGAGACGTTGTGGTTCGCGGCCATCCCGCGCACGTCGACCGACGTGCCCTCGTTCGGCATCTGGAACTCGCCGACGAGCCCGAGCGTCTCCAGTTCCACGCTCGCGGTCTGATTGGTGTCGTCGACCGTCACGGTGCCCTCACTCCGCGACTCGAAGAACGAGGCCCAACCGCGGTAGTGGTCGCTGTGGACCGTCACGACGACCGTCCCGTTGCTGACGGGGTTGTCGAAGGTGGCCGGTATCGTGTCGTAGCTCGCGGTGTCGTTGGGGTAGACGCGCCGAGCGCGCTCGGTCGCCGAGACCCTCGCGGACACGTCGCCCGACGCGGACCCGTCGCCGGCGACCCGAACGACCGGAAGCGTCAGCGTCGCGCCGCGGTAGTGGAACTCCGGCGGCGAGACCATCGTCGTCCCGCCGTCCTGCGTGCGCCAGACGCCGCCTCCTTCGTAGGCGATTCGGGCGTCGCCGTCGCGGTACTCGACGCTCCCGAGCGACTCGTTGTAGAGCTCTTGGTCGTCGCCGGCGTCCGTGTAGTTCTCGTGCGTGACGCGTATCCAGCCGGTGTCGTCGTCGACGACGTAGGTGCCGCCGCCGGTCCCGCCGAGGTCGACGAACTGCGTCTCTCCCTCGCCGAGCGCGGAGATGGCGACCCGCGAGTCGAACAGCGTCATCGAGTGCTCGGCGCGCGTCAGTTGGGACTCCTGTTTCGTCTCCTCGAGGGCGACCCCGCCGAGCGCGACGACGGCGGTCGTTCCGGCGACCGTAATCGCCAACAGGAGAACGACCGCAATCGGCGAGGTCTGCGCCGTCCGGTCTCTGACGACGCGATAGACCAGTGGAACACGGGGACGACCGCTCATTACCTGACTGAAGGCGACGCGGGGTGAAAACCTCGCGGGGTACCTGACAGTCTGGTAAGTGGAACCGTTCGCTGGGGCTGACCTGCGCCGCGTCGACCGGTTCCGTGTCAAGGAAAACGAATTTCACCGGGATACGAGACAGACAGACGAGTGACCGATGTCGGAGGACGCCGAGACGACGACCGGGCGGACGACGCGAAGGCGGAGAACCATCGACCGCGAGCGGATATTTCGCCGCGACGACTACACGTGTCAGAACTGCGGGCGCGAGTACGACGAGGGCTCGAATATCTTGGAGGTCGCCCATCAGCGCCCGGCGCGGGATTTCGAGAACTCCAACGATGCCGACACCCCCGAGAACCTCGTCACGCTGTGTCCGAACTGCCACCGGCGGTTCGACATGGGCGAACTCGGCGACAGAATCGCGTCGAGCCTCCAGCGCGACTTCCGCGAGCGGGCGAAAGCGAGAAACCACGCGAGCACGGTCGAGGCGTTCGCGGGCGACGCCATCGAGATAACGAAACTGAACGTCCTCATCGCGAGCGTCTTCGGGACGGGCGTCACGGTGCTCCTCCAAGCGGACGTCGTGACGGACGTCTCCGCGTTGGTGAACTTCGGCGTCGGGTTCGGCGGACTCGCGTGGGTGCTATCCACGGGGTTCACCCTCTTGGCGTATCATTCGTGTCGCACCTCGGGAGCGAGTTCCAGCGCCATCGAGGAGGTCCTGGAGGGCGGCGACGACGACGAACTCCCCGAGGAGACGACGAAGATATACTACCGAAACGCCAGGCGAATCGGCATCGCAATCGGCCTGACGCTCAGCTGCGTCCTCCTGCTCATCGCGGGAATCGCCCTCGCGGCGACGGGTGATGGTGGGCTCGCGGCGCTCGTCGGGTAGATAGCGTGTATTGACCGATAGAGCACCCACAGGCGAGTCCCGATTGGTTCATCACCCGGTTCAATTGCCGGACTCACCGGGAGTCCCGCGAGCAGAACGAGACGGCACTGCCGTCTCGCATGACATGCGGGCGACTCGCGGGTCGCCCGCAGACGGAGCGAGTGGGACGTCGGCGAGTCCACGAACGACTGAAGGGAACGAAGTGACCGAAAGGAAGTGAGTGGACTCACCGGGATTTGAACTCACTCGCAACGCTCCGCGTTGCTCGCTGCTCAAATCCCGTCTCGAACAGACATCAATACAGTCGATACACGCCGCTCGCTACGCTCGCCGGTGGTATCGACAGAAGTTGATGGGCTCGCCGGGATTTGAACCCGAAGGAAGACGTGCTCGCTCACACGGTTCGCTGCGCGCGACTTCCAGGGCTTCAAATCCACGCGCTCGCTGCAGCGAGCGCTCTGCTCGCCATTTCTTCACTCCGTTCAGAAATGGACTCGCCGGGATTTGAACCCGGGGCCTCTCCCATGCCAAGGGAGTGATCTACCCCTGATCTACGAGCCCTCAAACGCAATCATTCATTCCCCGGTCGAATAAATAAGGGCTTCGAATCGTTCGACTGCTGTGGGGTGCGGACACAGATCGCATTCCGTCGGGGCCTTGCCTACGCGGGCCGAACTTCACAAACGTACACATCCGTGAACAGGTTTCGGAACGTCCCCATCCAATGCTCTTGGGTGTCCTGAAACTGGTCTGTGTGTGCTTTGACTTCCACGAGAACCGGGCCGCCGAACAGCTGTTGGTCGATACCAACGAGGTCTGGTGCGCCGGAGAACCCGAGTGCCTCACGCAAGCGCTCGAGGGGTTCGGTTCGGTCGAATATTTCGGTGAGAACCGTTTCAGACGTGTCGGTCCGCATCGGTCCGGCGATTTCGCGGAGGCCCCGTTCAATCGCGTCCGCGAATCTGACACGTGAAAATCGACCGTGTTCGTCCAGATTGTCGGTCTCCCACGCCGACTCTACGAATTGTTCGCCGTCGAGGACGGGATGATTCCGCGTGCTGTCGATATTGATGACGAGGCCGCCGAGACACTCGGTGAGGTAGGTCGAAACCAAATCCTCGGCGTTGACTGCATCGCCCTCGTAGCAATACTCGTACGTTTCCGGCGATTCGAACGACCCCGGGTACGACGCCGTGTCCGTCGCCCAATCCTTCTCTAGGTAGGTTCGCCCCTCCCCCTCGATTGTGCTGGTCCCCGTCAACCGCCTGAAAACGAGTTCATACTCGCCGGCTCCGTATTGCATCGTGTAACCGCTGTCGGCGTTATCCCGTATTGGCTTGTTGGAACGGCCGAGACGCGTTCCGAACGTTTCTCCGCTCCCGGCAACGAACCGACTCGTTTTTTCCGTCGCTGACGGAACGATTCGGTATGACTGACGACGACGCTCCCGAAGTCCCGGTCGTGTGCGAGGCCTGCGACACGACCACGCGCGTTTCGCTCTCCGAGGTCGCGGACGCCATCGAGCGACACAACGAACAGGTCCACGACGGGGACGACATCGCGCAGGTCGACCCCGAAATCGTCAAGCACGTGACCGACCTCGCGGCGAAGGACATGAGCGTGTTCGAAGACGAGGCGTGAGCCGCGGGAGGCGCTGGCGCGCCGCATCGGCTCTTTTCAGCCGCGGTAGCTCGGATACCGATTGCCGGACTTGTGGGACACCCGTAGCGGGGCAAACAGCTGACCCGGAATCCACCAGTTGTTCGAGTGCGAGTCCACGAACGACTGACGGAACGAAGTGACCGAAAGGAAGTGAGTGGACTCGCCGGGATTTGAACTCACTCGCAACGCTCCGCGTTGCTCGCTGCTCAAATCCCGTCTCGAACAGACATCAATACAGTCGATACACGCGGCTCGCTGCGCTCGCCGGTGGTATCGACAGAAGTTGATGGACTCGCCGGGATTTGAACCCGGGGCCTCTCCCATGCCAAGGGAGTGATCTACCCCTGATCTACGAGCCCGCATCCTCCGATAGCCGTCGCCCGTTTAGAAGCCCTTCGATTCCGACCGAGGCGAGTTGAGGCCGAGTCGAATCCGAGTCGAAACGGTTTAACCCGGCGCGCGTGGACAACCCGATGGGAATCCAGCACGGCCGCAAATCTGACTCGCCCGGTTCGGGCTTGGGATTGCGGTAGTGCCCCAGCAGTCGGTGAGACGACTGCGGGGTACTCGTTTCTGCGGTCAGTGCGGTTCCAACCCGCAACAATGGCACGAATGCACACCCGCCGCCGTGGCTCGTCCAGCTCGGACAAGCCGGTGGCAGACGAAGCACCGGAGTGGAGCGACGTCGACGCGGCTGACATCGAAGCCCGCGTCGTCGAACTTGCAGAACAGGGCAAGGACCCGAGCCAGATCGGCCTGTCCCTGCGCGACGAAGGCGTCAAGGGCGTTCCCGTCCCGGACGTCAAGCTCGCCACGGGCAAGAAGGTCACCACCATCCTCGAGGAGAACGACGCCGCAGGCGACCTCCCCGAGGACCTCCGTAACCTCATGGAGCGCGCCGTCCGTCTCCGCGAGCACATGGAGGAGAACCAGCAGGACAAGTCCAACCGTCGCGCCCTGCAGAACACGGAATCGAAGATTCGTCGCCTCGTCTCGTACTACCGCGGCGACAAGCTCGACGACGACTTCACCTACAGCTACGACGTCGCTGTCGAACTCCTCGAAGAATAACTGAATGTCCGTGAGCCCCGCCGAACAGACACCCGCCGCCGACGCCGCCGCGACGCTCCGCGAGGCGACGTTCGTTCGCCTCCGCGTCAGCGCGAGCGGTGCCGCCGTCGCGGCCGCCGGTGTCATCGGCCGGGCGCTCAGGACACTCGACGTCCCCTTCCGCATCCGCGCGACCGACGCCCCGGACACTGTCGCAAACGACGACGTTGTGGCAGTCGTGGGCCTGTCAAACGCCGATGCGGACCTCGAACTCGACCCGACCGACGCCGTCTCTATCGTCCGCGAACTCGGGGTCGACCCCGACCCGGCGGTCGCGCTGGCCGGCTTCCACACCGCCGGCGTAGCCCCGGACGACGACCTCGCGGACGCCGCGGCCGACGCGGGCGTCGAAGCCGGACCCGGCGTGGCCGTCCCGACGGGCGACCTCGCAGACGGGCTGGCGCACTCGACGTTCGTTCACGCGTCGTTTTCGGCCGACAGGGAGCGCGCGCAGGCGACGCTCGCCGAACTGTCGCTCCCGGCCGAACTCGACGCGGACGCCCGCAGACGCGTCGCCTCCCTCGTCGCCATCGACGCGACGACCGGCGAGGCGACCGCCCGAGCGGCGACCGCCGTCGAGCGCGTCTTGCGCTCGGAGGCGACCCCGAACGGGCCGTTCGAAACCGTCGGCGGCTTCGCCGACGTGCTCGACGCGACCGTCCGGGAGTCGCCCGGAACCGCCGTCGCGCTGGCGCTCGGACACGGCGTTCGAGACGCGGCGCTCGACGCGTGGCGCGACCACGCGCAGGCGACCCACGGCGCGCTTCGCGAGGCGACGACGGGACGCTACGAGAGCCTCTACGCGCTCTCCTGTGACCTGTCGTCGCCGGGGCGACTCGCCACGGTGGCGAGGCTCGCCCGCGACTTCCGCTCGCCCGAGCCGACCGTTCTCGCGGTCGGCGTCGGTGCCGCGGCCCTCGTCTCGACCGGCCCCGCCGGACTGGACGAGGACCTCGCCGCGGCCGCGGACGAACTGCCGGACGCGTCCGCGACCGGGTCGCCGTCGGAGGCGACGATGACGTTCGACTCCGCGGCGGAGCCGAGCGACGTCGTCGCGGCCGTCAGGGAGGTGCGCCGATGACGCGGCGCTCGACCCTGCGGACGACCCACGACGACCCCGGCATCGTCGCCGGCGCGCTCGAACCGGACAACACGGAGTCGATGCGCACCCGAGTCGAGGGGGACGAACTCATCACCACAATCGAACGCGATTCGACCGGTGGCCTGCACGCCACGGTCGATGACTACGTCGTCAACGTGACGGTCGCCGAGACCGTCATCGAAGCCACACGAACGCACACAGACACTAACCATGAGTGAACGATCCGTCTCCAAGCAGAAGCGCGGAAAGCGATGGTACACCGTCATCGCTCCCGAGAATTTCGACCGTAAGGAACTCGGTTCGACCTTCGCGGACGAACCCGAGAAGATCAACGGTCGCACCGTCGAGTCCACCCTCGGCGAACTCAACGACGACCAGGGCGCGAACAACGTCAAGCTCACGTTCAAGATTACCGACGTGGGCAGCGACGCCGCCTACACCGAGTTCATCCAGCAGGAGCTCACCCGAGACTACCTCCGTAGCCTCGTCCGCCGCGGCGCGTCCAAAATCGAGGCCAACGTCACGGCTATCACCAAGGACGACTACCGCGTCCAGGTCCAGCCCGTCGCCTTCACCACGAAGAAGGCCGACCGCAGCCAGGAACACGAGATTCGTCGCATCATGACGAAGCTCACCCGCGAGGCCATCACGGGCCACACCTACGACGCGCTCACCGAGAGCGTCGTCGAAGGTCGCCTCTCGTCGGCCATCTACGGCGACGCGAAGGTCATCTACCCCCTGCGCCGCGTCGAGGTCAAGAAGTTCTCCCTCGAAGCCCGCCCCGAAGAGGTCGAGGCCGAAGAGGAAGCCGCCGTCAGCGTCGACGAGGACGACGTCGCAGTCGACGTCGACGAAGAGACCGAAGCGTAAGCCCGTCTCGCCGACGGCCCGACTTCGAATTTCGACTTTTTCGCGATAGCGCGCGGAGCGAGAGCCACGCCGCTCTCGGCCGTTGGATCCCGGGCGCGACGGTACGCGCCGAGTTTACTCCTCGGCGACGATGGTGCCGACCATGCCGGCTTGCTCGTGGGGGATACAGAGGTACTCGTACTCGCCGGGCACGTCGAAGGTGTACGTGTAGGTCTCGCCGCTCCCGATGAGCCCGCCGAGCGAGTTAGAGTAGGCGTCGCGGGCGGCCTGCTCGGTCTCGTAGTCCCCGCTGGCGAAGAACGCGGCGTCCTCGGGAAGCGTGCCCTCGTAGGCGGTAACGGTGTGGCCGCGCGAACTCGTGTTCCGCCAGACGACCTCGTCGCCGACCTCGACGGTCAGCGTCGGCGGGTCGAACGCGACCGCGGTCATTCCGATGTCGAAGTCGTCGCCCGAAGCCATCAAGGTCGCACAGCCCGCGAGGCCGGTCGTCGCGGCCGCTCCGGCCGCCGCGAGGAACTGACGCCGCGTCCGACCGTCGTCCGAGGACCCGTGGTCTCGCATAGTCGCCTCTCGGGACGCGACCGATAAATGTCGCATGGTTCGCTCGCCGAACCGCCGAATCGACCGTGACCGGCCGGAACGCCGCCGGTTCGAGGTCGGTTCGCGGGGGCGCCCACCGACGGACGGAACGTAAGAGGGAAAGGGAAGGTACGCAATCGCATCGGTATGAGACCCCGATTCGTCGGTCGGTTGGGGCCCGCCGACGTGGTCACCGCCGGGAACGCGGCGCTCGGATTCGTCGCGGCGGTGCTGACCGCGGTCGACGTGCGCCTCGCGGCCAAGGCCATCCTGCTCGCCGCGATGGCCGACGGCCTCGACGGCGTGGTCGCCCGGCGCTACGGGGGAACCGACGCGGGGCCGTACCTCGATTCCCTCGCTGACGTGGCCTCCTTCGGCGTCGCCCCCGCCCTGCTCGTCGTCACCGTCGTCCGCGAGATGTGGGGCTTCGACCGGATTCGGGTCGTCGCCGGCGTCGCCGTCGCCGCGCTGTTCGTCGCGGCCGCGGTCGTCAGACTGGCGCTCTACACCGCCTACGACAGCGGCTCCGACGAGACGGTCGGCGTGCCGACGACGCTCGCCGCGACGATTCTGTCGGCGGGCGTCCTCGTCGGCTTCGTCGAGCCGATGTTACTCGTCGTCCTCTCGGCGGTTATGGCCGCGCTCATGCTCTCGGACGTGACCTACCCGGACCTCCACGCGCAGGACGCGCTCGTCATGGGCGTGGTGCAGGGCCTCGCCATCGTCTGCTCGGGGACGCTCGGGCAGGGCTTTTCGTTCGGCTTGCTGTTCTTGGCGCTCGGCTACCTGTTTTTGGGGCCGCGCTTCTACTGGGGCTAATCGGCGCGGCGAGAGCCGCGCGCTAGAGTCACATCCCCATGTCGGCCGCGTCGTCCGGGACCGGCAGGTCGTGCGGCGAGACGCCGAGGAGCTCCGCGGCGTGGTCCAAGGCCATGTCGAAGCCGTAGTAGCGTTCGAGTTCGTCGCCGTCGGCGGTCGGGCGGACTTTCAGCATGGCGTAGCCGTCGATGTTCTGGGCCACGGCGGCGGTTCGACCGTCGCGGTCGAATTCGAGGACGCGCTCGGAGTCGGTGACGTAGTACCGCGCGGTGACGCCGTTCGCTTCTTTGGTTGCGTCGGTCATGCGAGGCGCTAGGGAGTAGGGACTGTCTAAACTACCGGTTCCGGTGGGAGAGTCGTCGCGGCGGGCCGGCGGAACGAAAGTGACGTGTGTGTCTCCGCCGAGGGGTGAGCTATGTGGTTTCAGAGCGGCCGCCGGCGCGACCTTTGTGCCATCCTCTACGAGGCGGGCGAACTCCGCGGACAGAAGCTGAAGACCCGACTGGAACGCTACTACGACCTCCGAATCGACCCCCAAGCGTTCTACGGGACGCTCGACGCGCTCGTCGAGGGGGACCACCTCGAACGGCGAACCGAGGGAATCTACGACGTGTACGGCCTCACCGACGCGGGCGCAGACCGGGTCGAATCGTACCACGCGTGGCTCGCGGAGCGGGTCGAAAACGGAGCGCGCCGGGTGGCCGACACAGCCGACGCGGACGAATCGGTCGTCGACTGACGGCTACTTCTGGAGCCAGTCGCCGATGGTGTTGCGGAGAATCTCGCTCGTCCCCTCGTAAATCTCGTTGAGCTTCGCGTCGCGGTAGTAGCGCTCGGCGGCGAAGTCCTTGGTGTAGCCGTAGCCGCCGTGAATCTGGATGCCCTCGTTCGCCACCTCGCGGCTGATTTCGCTGGCGTAGAGCTTCGCTTGCGCGGCCTCCTTGATGAACGTCTCGTCGCGCATCTTCAGGTCCGCGGCCTTATGCATGAGGAGCTTCGCGGCCTGGACCTTCGTGTCCATGTCGGCCAGTTTGTGCTTGATGGCCTGGAAGTCGCCGATGGGCTGGTCGAACTGCTCGCGCTCGCCGGCGTACTTCACGGCGTCGTCGAGGGCGGCGCGGGCGATACCGATAGAGCGCGCCGCGATGGTGATGCGGCCGCCGTTGAGCGTCTTCAGCGCCTGCACGAAGCCGTCGCCCTCGTCGCCGAGGAGCCGGTCCTCGGGGATGCGCATGTCGTCGAAGCGGAGTTCGGCGGTCGGACAGCCCTTGTCGCCGAGTTTGTGCTCCGTGCCCTCGACGACGAAGCCGTCGTCCTCCTCGGGGCGGACGACGAACGACGAGATGCCCTTGTTGCCCGCGTCGGGGTCGGTCTTGGCGAAGACGACGACGGTGTCCGCGACCGAGCCGTTCGAAATCCAGAGCTTGCCGCCGTCGACGACGTACTCGTCGCCGTCCTTGACCGCCGTGGTCTCCATGGCCGGCACGTCGCTGCCCGCGCCGGGTTCGGAGAGCGCGAACGCGCCGATGTCGGTGCCCTCGTTGACCGGCGTCAGGTAGGTCTGCTTCTGGTCCTCGTTCCCGAACTCGTAGAGCATGTTGCCGGCGAGGCTCGTGTGGGCGGCGACGATGGTGCCGAGGCCGCCGGAGCCGCGGGAAATCTCTTCGAGACCGATGGCGTAGGAGTGATAGTCGAGGCCGGCACCGCCGTACTCCTCGGGGAAGGGCATGCCCATCAAGCCGAGTTGGCCCATCTCGCGCACGAGGTCGGCGGGGAACTCGTCGGTCTCGTCTATCTCCGCCGCGCGAGGTTTGACCTCCTCGTCGACGAACTCCGAGACCATGTCCTTGATTTGCTTCTGCTCCGCAGTGAGCGCGAAGTCCATACGTGAGTCTGTCATCGACTATGCTTATGATTTTCTCCTGCGCCGTCTCGGCCGTTTGAGCGTGGACTCCCCCACGAGACTTTTTATCCCCCCTTCCGTAATACCGGTACGCTTCGAATGTCTCGACACGCCGATGCCCGGCCACCGGCAACTGATGACGACCTCGATTGGTGTCACGATGCAGTTCAGGGGGTCTCTCGTACCTTCGCCCTCACGGTCGACGTCCTCGACGAACCGATGGCGTCGCACATCTGTATCGGATATCTCCTCTGTCGAATCGCCGACACCGTGGAGGATTCGTCTTCAATCGCGCCCGACGAGCAGGCACACCTCCTTCGACTCTACGACCGCGCGCTCGACCCCGACGACGACACCACCGTCGACGAGTTCGTGAGCGCAGTACAGCCGCACCTCCCCCCGGAGGGCGAACAGTCCGACGACTGGATGGTCGTCGCCAACACCGCTCGGGTCTTCCGGACGTTCGAGGCGCTTCCGGAGGACGTGCGGGAGGCGGTCACGCCGCCGGTCCGCGAACTCGTCTCGGGCATGGCGATGTTCGTCGAACGCTACTCCCAGACCGGCGGGCTCCGCATCCAGTCCCGCGAGGAGTTAGAGGAGTACTGCTACTACGCCGCCGGCACCGTCGGCAACCTCATCACGAACCTCGTGACCCGCGGCAACGTCGACAGCGAGCGCCGCTCGCGGCTCTACGACACCGCCGAGGAGTTCGGCCTGCTCCTCCAGCTCGTGAACATCGCGAAGGACGTTCACGACGACTACACGGCGGAGAACAACGTCTACCTCCCCGCCGACTGGCTCGACGACGCGGGCGTCCCCCAAGAGGAGGTCGTCGCCCCCGAGCACAACGACCGGGCGGCCTCGGTGGTCAAGCGGACCGCCGACCACGCCAAGTCGTTCCTCGACGACGCCCAGACCTACCTGGAGACGGTGCCGCTCCGCGAGGGCAACACGCTCGCCGCGTGGGCGATTCCGTTCCTGCTCGCGGTCGGCACGCTCCGCGAACTCGTCGCCAACCCCGAACACGCGGTGACGGGTGAGGGGATCAAAATCTCCCGCCAAGAGGTGTTCGCCGTCGTCTCCGAGATGAACGGCGCGAGCGCCGAGTCGCTCGCCGAGATGCGCGAAATCATCTCGCGCCAGCCGTTCCACCGAGCGACGACGAACGCCGACTGAACGACGCAGAGGCGCTGTCGGTCGGGCCCGGTTCTGTCTCGCTTCTCTTCTCGCGTCGCTTCGCGCCGAGCGCCGCCGAACGCGCCGGCAGCTTCGGGTCTCGCGAGCGCCGTGTTTCGCACCCGCGGCGGTCGCCGTCGGAACCGCGGTCCGAGACCCATGCGGTCCCGTGACGAACGCAGTTTGGGAGGATTTTTAGTAACCCAAGCATAACGGGCGTCTATGAGTACCGAAGAAGCACACGACGACCACGGCCATCACCTGCCGGCGGTTCAGGACTGGCCGCGCGGCTTCGGCGAGGCGAGCTGGTGGCCGTTCGTCACCGCCGTCGGGGGCGCGGGCATCTACGCCGGTGCCGGGCTGTACGTCATGGCACAGGACGGAATCGTCGGCCAGACGGCAGGCCCCGCCGTGTTCATCGGCAGTATCTTCCTCTTCCTGGCCGGACTCTACGGCTGGTTGTACCACGCGTTCGTGAGCCACTTCTGGTCGCGCGACGCGAGCCAGAAGAGCGCATCGAAGCTCCGTTGGGGCATGATTGCCTTCCTCGGCTCCGAACTCGGGACGTTCGGCGCGCTGTTCGCGTACTACTTCTTCATCCGCGCGGGAACGTGGCCACCGCAAGAGCTACCGCATCTCACCGGGTCACTGGTGTTGGCTAACACCGCCATCCTCATCGTGTCCAGTTTCACGCTCCACTGGGCGCACGTCGCCATCCGCGAGGAGAACCACCGTAACTTCATCCTCGGCCTCGCCGTCACGCTCCTGCTCGGCGTGATATTCATCGGCGGGCAGGTCTACGAGTACTACGAGTTCATCGTCCACTCGAACTTCTCCATCACCGACGGCATCTTCGGGTCGGCGTTCTACGGCCTCACCGGCCTGCACGGCCTCCACGTCAGCCTCGGCGCGGTGCTTCTCGGTATCGTCTTCGTCCGCGCGCTCCGCGGACAGTACTCCGCCGAGCGTCACGTCTCCGTCAGCACGGCCTCGATGTACTGGCACTTCGTGGACGTCGTCTGGATATTCCTCGTCGTCGTCCTCTACGTCGGCGCGGAAGTCGGCGCGTAACCCCCGTCGCCGCGACGCGACGGCGACCGATTCTTTTTTAATCTACTCCTCCGAGAGCCACGGACGCCGGCACGTCCTGTCGAGGGATGGTAACGGGCGTCCACTGCCATGGGTTGTTCGGACCACGTCCTCGGACGCGACGTGGACGTGTCGGACGTCTCGACCGCCGAGCGGCGGGTCCGGTACACCGACCGAGAGCCACGCCCACGTCCGCGACCGTAACCCTCGCCCGCGACCGCTCACCCGAACTGTTCGTTGAACCGGTAGATGTCCTCGTCCACGCCGGCGACGATGAGGTCGTCGTCGGCCTCGACTCGGAACTCCGGGCCGATTTCGGTGACGAGCGCGCCGTTTCGCTCGACGGCGATGACGGTGCAGTTCGTCCGAGCGCGAACGTCGGCCCCGGCGAGCGTCCGTCCCACGAGGCTGGGCGCGTGGGTCCGGACGATTTCTATCTGCGACTGGGGCGCGATGACCTCCTCGTCGAGGACCGTCGAGGCGAGCATCCGGCCGGCGACCGTCGACAGCGCGAGGACGTAGTCCGCGCCGGCGCGGTAGAGTTTGGCGATGCTCTCGGTCTCGTTGGCGCGGGCGATGACCTCCGTCTCCTCGGAGACGCGCTCGGAGACGAGCGTGGCGAACACCGCCGTCGTGTCGTTGTCGAGCGCGAGAAGGACGCCGCGAGCCTCGGTGACGTTCGCCTCCGAGAGCGTCTGCGGGTCGGTGATGTCGCCGACGAGGTCGACGCCGGGTTTGTCCCGCTTGTCGACGACGAGGTGCGGGACGCCGGCACTCGCCAGCGTCTCGGCCGCGGTCGAGCCGACCTCGCCGTACCCGGCGACGATGACGGTCCCGCGGCGGAACCGCCGCGCCGACGACAGCGTCAGCGCGCGGAGCTCTTCGAGCTGCTTCTCGCGGCCGACGACGAGCAGGATGGTGTGCTCGTCGATGACGGCGTCCGGGGCGGGCGGGGAGACGAACTCGCCGGTGAACCACGCGCCGATGACGTTGACCCCGGTGACTCCGCCGATGCCGCTCTCGGCGATGGTCCGCCCCTCGACGGGGCTCCCGCGCTGGACGAGCAGCTCCGCGACCTCGAAGTCCTCGCCGATTTCGATGGCGTCGCCGAGTTCCGAGGAGATGGACGTGGTCGCCTTGCCGGCGAGGCTCTCGCCGAGCAGTCGGCGCGGGGAGACGACCCGGTCGGCTCCGGCGTAGCGGTGGTAGTCGGCGACCTCGGGGTCCTCGATGAGGCTGACGACGCGGGCGTCGGGAGCGGCCTGCTTGGCGGCGAGGATGATGCTCGCGTTCGTCTCGTCGTCGTCGTCGGCGACGATGGCGAGCGCCTCGGCCGCGTTCGCGGCTTCGAGCGACTCGATGGCCTCGGGGTCGCCGTGGACGACCTCGTAGCCCTCGCCGTACAGTTCCTCGGCGCGGTCGCGGTCGGCTTCGAGAATCACGTAGGGCACGTCCATCGAGTCGAGTTCGTCCACGAGGGCGTCGCCGCGGGGGGTGAACGTACAGATGACGACGTGGTCCGTGCGCGTCGAGGTCGTCGGCGGCGCGGTCCGCAGGGCGTCTTCGACGAGCGGGACGAGAAACAGCGGGAGCGTGAGGAAGACGGTCGTGACGCCCGTGAGCTGCATCAGAATCGACAGCATGAGCAGCGGCGGGTGGTCGACCCAAAACCGGGTCTGTTCGCCGTAGCCCGTCGTCGTGAACGTCTCGACGACGACGTGGACCGCCTGCAGGAAGGTGATATCTTCTCCGGCGAAAAAGCCCGCCGCCCACTGGTAGGCGATGGAGAACGCGAGCATCAACAGCCCGGCTCCCGCGAGATAGCGACCGAGTCGCCGCTTCGCCTTCGACAACCCGGGGCCGTCGCCCGAAATAGACATAGTCGGGCTATGAGCGCCGGTGGCTAAAAGCGTCCTGACACGGTAGGAGTTCCATGAGCCGCCGCCGAGACGCCGCACTCGCGGGGGCGCTGCTCGTCCCCATCGCGGCCGCGGCGGTCCTCCTACGGACGCCGGTGACACCGGGGCCGGTCCTCGTCGGCGTCGTCGGGGCGCTCGCGCTGGAAGCGGCGCTGTCGCTTCGGGCGTCGAGCGTCCGCGCGCTGTGGGAGCGACGAACCGTGCAGGCCGCCTCCGTCGCGGTCGCCGTCGTCGGAACCGCCCTGGGTGCCGTCGTCTTCGGACGCGCGACGCTACTCGCCGTCGCGGCCGGGCTCTCGACCTATCTGTTCCTCCTCGCGGCCGTGGAACTCCGGAGCCGTCGCCGAGGAGATAGCCGCCCGTGAGTCGGTCTCGCCGACCTGTTACGCGAGGAATACTTAACCCGCGCCCGTCCACCAGTACGGGTATGTGCAGCACACCGTCCGACCGCCGAGGCGACAGTCCGCGACCGTGACGCTCTCGGGGAGCAGCGGGGCGACTGCTCGGACGACCCGCCGGACGAGACGCCGCGTGCTCGAAACCGGCGGCGCGGCGGCAGCGGCCACGCTGGGGTTCGGCGCGCTCCTCGCGACCGAGTGGGTGTGGCTCGTCTCGCGCGCCGAGCCCTCGCCCGAGACCGCCGCGGCGACGTGGGCCGCCGGAACCCTGCTCGTCGTCGTCGGCCTCTGCGCGTACGCCTACGCGAACGCGGACGAGAACGTCGCGCCCGGCGGCGGAGCGACCGAGTCGGAGCCGGGGCGGCCCTACGACGGCCTCGGGCTCCCGACCGCTGTCACGCTCGCTCGCGGCTTCCTCGTCGCGGGCGTCGCGGGCATCGCCGGCGTGGCGCTCTACGGGCCGCTGAGCCCGTCGTGGGCGTGGGCCGCCGCCGTCGGCTACGGGGCTGCGGCCGCGCTTGACGCCCTCGACGGAGCGCTCGCCCGCCGACTCGACCGCGTCAGCCGACTCGGCGCGCGACTCGACACCGCGGTCGACGCCTTCGGCCTCCTCGTGGCCCCGCTGGCCGGCGTCTTCCTCGGAGAACTCGCGTGGTGGTACCTCTCGGTCGGGGCGGCGCGGTACGTCTTTCTCCTCGGCCTCCGGCTCCGCGAGCGAGCGGGCCGACCGACGTTCGACCTCCCGCCTCGCGCCTCGCGGCGCGTCCTCGCCGGCGTCCAGATGGCCGTCGTCCCGCTGGCGCTCGCTCCCGGCGTCTTCGACGCGTGGATGCCCCTCGTGACCGGCGTCGCGGCGGCGGCGCTCCTGCTCGGGTTCGCTCGGGACTGGGGCTACGTCTCGGGCCGGGTCGGGAGAGAAGGCGACGGAGACGCGTCAGTTCCGGAGTAATCAGTCGAGTTCGGCCAACACGTCGAGGTTGTGGGCGACGTACGCGAGTTCGTCGCCCGCGAGGTCGTCGTGCCGGGCCTCGAGCCACCCGTCGAGGCTCTCGCGGTCGACCGCAGCCGACTCGCCGACCGACTCCTCGACGAAGCCGAGGACGCGGTCGAGGAAGATTCGCGCCTCGTCGTCGTGCGGCGGGTGGACGACCCAGTCGGAGCCGCCGGCGGCGACGACCGGCGCGCCGAGGTCGGGAAGGACCGAAAGGAGGTCGGAACCGGTGTCCGGCCCCGCGCGTTCGCCGCCGCGCATCGTCTCGTGATACGCGCCGAGAACCGCGTCGTCGTCGGGGTGACTCGGGCGGAACGCGGTTCGGCCGTCGAACGTGATAGGCGCGTAGAAGAGCCCCTCGTCCGTCAGCCGCGAGAGGAGCGCGTCGACCGCGCGGCGGAGCGGGAGCACGTCGAGGACCGCGTGCGCGACCACGAGGTCGATGGCCTTCGGGAGGACCGTCATCGCCTCGAAGAGGTCGCTCGTCACGTAGGTGAGAGAGACGCTGCGACCGTGGCGCTCGATGCGGAAGCCGTCGGGCGTCGGCTCGGCGGTCCAGCCGGCGGCGCGCGCCCACTTCGCGAACGCCGCGGCCGCGTGGTCGGCCATCCCGCGCTTCCGGTCGACCATGACGTACTTTATCTCGTCGTGCGCGTCGAAGACGCCCCACGAGAGGAGTCGCCGACACATCGCGCCCGTCCCCGCGCCGACGGAGACGACGCGAAGCGGCTGTCCCGACCGCGACTCGGCGCGCGCTTCCAGCCGGTCGATGAGACTGGCGAGGGTCGGTCGGTGGAGCGCGCGGTCGTCCACGGACTCCTTCGCGCGGAGGTAGTGGACGAACCGGTCGTCGTGGCTGGTCACGACCGCCCCGTCTCGGCGGACTCGTATAACCGTTCTCCCGACGCCGGCCCGACGGGTGCGAGCGAATCGGTTACAGTGGGCACGCTGAAGTGTGAACTGAGCGAAACGTTCGCCCGATTCGCCCGGAAAGTATTTGATTCGGTTCCGGTGATGTAACCCCAAATGGATAGCGAGATTATCGACGCGGTGACCGGGTGGGACTCCGCGCCCGCCGGACGAGGCTACGGTGGCCTCCGGTCGCTCGCGGACGACGGCTTCACAGGAGCCGTCGTCGCTGGCATGACGTGGGGATTCATGCTCAACGGCCGTCTCCTCGGCGTCTTCGACGGGACGGTCGCGGATTTCGAGGGTGAATCGTTCGAGGCGCACCGCGCACCGGACCCGGCGCTGCCGCTTCTGTACGCGATGCGGGAGACCGGCGGCGACATCCGCGCGCAGTACTACACCGAGGAGACGCCGCTGGGGGACGCCGACGGAACGCTCTCGGCGGGCGGCTTCACCGGCTACGTCGAACTGTCCGAGAACGTGCTCTCGGGCGACTACTACGTCGTCTACCACGGGGGGAAGTCGATGAGCGCGGCCTTCGTCGGCAACAGCAAGCGACTCGTCACCGGCGACGACGCGTTCGAGCGCGCGAGCGACGAGGTCGGCATCTACAAAGTCTACGACGTGGACCTCGACCTCGTCGATATCCCGGAGCCCGAGTCCGACGAGGACGAGGACGCCGCGGGAGTCGCCGCGGCGGGTAGCGAGGCCGACGTGACGGACACGTCCGAAGAGCCGGAGACGCCGACGACCACGACCGCGGACGAGCCGAGTACGACCGCGGCAGCCGACGACGTCGCGTCGGAGCGCGCTGCCGACGGCGACGACAACCCCGCCGACGGGGAGCCGGAGCCGGCGACGGCCGACACCCCGGCGAGCGCGGAACCCCCGGCCGAGACCGCGGCCGACCCGGAGCCATCGACGCCCGACGACGACGGCACCGAGACGACCGACAACCCGTCCGCGGGCCCCATCGAGTCACGGTCCCCGGAGCCCGCCGAGACAGAGGCGGCAGCGACGGACCGGCCGGCGTCCGACGAACCGGCCTCGCCGATGTCCGAGGGGCCCGTCGTCGCCGACGCCCCGCAGAAGAACGGGGAAGCGTCGTCTCCGGACCCGCTCGCGGAGGACGGCGCGACCGACGACGACGTGTTCTCCGCCGAGGCGCAGTGGCGGAACGCCCGGTCGATACCCTCGCTCGACCCCCGCGACGCAAAGGGCGAGGCCGTGGACGACCGCCCCGGAACCCCCCGAAGCCGTCGGGGGAACACGACGCAGGCGACGCATCACCGTCCGTCCCGGAGTGGGACGGGCGGCGAGGCGCGACCGTCGCCGAAAGACCAGTCGAACCAGCAGCAGTCCCAGCCGACCGAACAGACGCCGGACGAGCCCGCCGTCGACCCGGCGGAAGCCGAGTCGCTGAAAGAACGAGTCGAGGCGCTGGCGACCGAGCGCGACCGGCTCGAATCCGAGCGAAACGCCCTCCGCGAGGAGCGGGACGAACACCGCTCGCGCGCCGAGGAGCTCGAAGACCGCGTCGCCGAACTCGAATCCGAGGTCGAACGCCTCCGCGACCGGCTCGACGAGGCGGGTGTCCGGTCGACCGACCGGTCTATGTCGGCCGACGAGGCGCTCCGCGGGACGAACCTCTTCGTCCGCTACGCCCAGAAAGGGCAGGCGACGCTGGAGAAGGCCCACGACGGGCAGGCCTCCCGTGAGGAGGTCATCGAGAACCTCCGGCTGGAACACCACACCACGTTCGACACGGAGGGGCTCGGCATCGACGGCCAGCCCTACGAGGAGTTCCTCCGCGGGACGCCCGAGTACGGCTTCGCCAAGTGGGTCGTCACCGACCTGCTCTACGAAATCGGCGAGACGGGCAACCGGTCGAGCCTCGCCGGCGTCTTCGACTCGATTCCGAAGGCCGACCGAATCGAGCTGTACGGGAGCGTCTCGGTGCCCATCGGCGACGGCGAAACCGAGTCGCGGCAGTTCGACGTCATCGTCCGCGACCAGATGGGCGAGCCGCTGTTCGTGGCGAACCTGAACGACTCGCGGGACCCGGCGACCCAGCCGATGGTCACCCAACTCATCAAGGACTCGAAGGCCGTCGCCGACGCGAAAGAGACCCTCGGCTCGGCGTTCGTCGTCACGAGGAGCTTCTTCGAGCCGGAGGCGCTCGAAGCCGCCACGGCCGAGACCGGCGGCGGCCTCCTGAGTCGGTCGAAGCGCAAGAGCTTCGTGAAACTCTCGCGGAAGCAGGGGTACCACCTCTGTCTGGTGGAGGCCCGCGGCGGCGAGTTCCACCTGAACGTCCCCGACCTCTGAGTCGGCGACGGCTCGCGTCGACCGGCGCCGTCGCTGTGTTATTTTTCGTTCTCGCGTTCCGCTCGGCGGTCGCGCGCGAAGCGCCGCGGCTGTCGACGTTACTGAACGATAGTGAAACGACCGCGGCGCTCGGAGCGCGTCCGCGGCGAGTGTCCGTGGTGTCGTGTCGGAACCGTTCGGTACCGACTGAATCGAAGCGCAGCTAACGCGGTCGGTCCGATGTCGTGCCCGGAAAGACTCGTCGGACGAAACAGGATAGAACGACCGCGTGCGCCTGAAGTGTGGTTAGTTCTCGATTTCGGCCGCTTCCTCGATCTTCATCGATTCGAGTTTGCCGACGATTTCGTCGAGCTTGTCGTCGAGTTCGTCGACGAACTCTTGGGTGCGCTCGGTGGTGATTGCGCCCTGGCTGGAGGGTTCGATGAGGTTCTCTTCTTCGAGAACGCGGAGGGAGTAGCGGACTTTGTGGTGCGGGTAGCCTGTCTCGTTGGACATCTTCACGATGCCGATTGGCTCACTTTCGATGACCATCTTCAGGACCTGGAGATGGCGCTCCAACATATCGACTTCCTTCTCAAGTCGGTCTATCATGCCATTTGTTAACTCTTCTTGGGAGGCTTTAAGCCTTGCCCTCCGGGTCGGCGAATAATGAGATAACGCGACCTTAACGAGGACACTAATTAACCGTTGTGTTATCCGTCGTCACGCCAATGCGTGTTCATGGCGTATTCTTCGGCGACGACTCGATAATTAGGCACGAATGTGCATTGCTCGTCGGCCGCGACCGTAATCTGTTTAGTGCGGCGCGGGGAACGGCCGACGTATGACTGTTACCATCGTCGGTTCGCAACTCGGCGACGAGGGCAAAGGCGCGCTCGTCGACCTGTGGGGCGGCGACGCTGACATCGTCGTCCGCTATCAGGGCGGCGACAACGCCGGCCACACCGTCGTCGAAGACGGCGAGGAGTACAAGCTTTCGCTCGTCCCGAGCGGGGCCGTCCGCGACAAGGTCGGCGTCCTCGGAAACGGCTGTGTCATCAACCCCCGGACGCTGTTCTCCGAGATCGACGACCTCCGCGAGCGCGGCCTCGACCCCGACGTGCGCCTCGCCAAGCGCGCGCACGTCATCATGCCGTACCACCGCCGCCTCGACAACATCGAAGAGGAGGCGAAGGCCGACTCGGACCTCACCGTCGGCACGACCGGTCGCGGCATCGGCCCCACCTACGAGGACAAGGCGGGCCGCCGCGGCATCCGCGTCGGCGACCTGCTCGACCCCGACGTGCTCCGCCAGCGACTGGAGTACGTGGTTCCCAAGAAGAAGGCGCTCATCGAGGACGTGTACGGCCTCGAAGCCGGCGAGGAGTGCGACGTCGAAGCGCTCGTCGAGGAGTACACCGAAATCGGCCGCCGCCTCCGCGAGGACGACATGGCCGTCAACTGCGGCGACTTCCTCGCCGAGCGCCGCGAGGCCGGCGACAACGTGATGTTCGAGGGCGCACAGGGCACCCTCATCGACATCGACCACGGGAGCTACCCGTACGTGACCTCCTCGAACCCGACCGCGGGCGGCGCGGCCACCGGCACCGGCGTCGGCCCGACCGTCGTCGGACAGGGCGAGGTCGTCGGCATCGTCAAGGCCTACCTCTCCCGCGTTGGCGAGGGCCCGATGCCGACCGAACTGAAAGACGACGACCGCGAGGAGGAACTCGCCGACTTCATCCGCGAGAAGGGCGGCGAGTTCGGCACCGTCACCGGCCGCCCGCGCCGCATCGGTTGGCTCGACATGCCGATGCTCCGCCACGCCGCCCGCGTCAGCGGGTTCACCGGCATCGCGGTCAACCACCTCGACGTGCTCGCCGGCCTCGACGAGGTCACGGTCGGCCACGCCTACGAACTGGAGGGCGAGGAACGCCTGACGATGCCCGCGACGACCGAGCGCTGGGGCGAGTGCGAACCCGTCCTCAAGGAGTTCGACACGTGGCCGGAAGTGGACTGGGCGGCGGTCGCCGAGGAGGGCTACGACGCCATCCCCGACGCCGCACAGGACTACCTCGAATACCTCTCGGACGAACTCGACGTGCCGATTTACGCCGTCGGCGTCGGCCCGGGCCGCGAGCAGACGGTCCACCTCGAAAACCCGTTCGACAACTGAGCCTCGACGACCGGCCACCGATTCGCGGCTGACGCGACTGCGGCGGCCGTCCCCTCCGCCGAGCCCGCCGTGACGGCGGCGAACCCGTACGCTTTTACTTCGCGCAATCCACCGTCACGACGATGAAAGAATCCCTGATGGACATCCTCTGTGACCCCCTCGACAAGAGCGAACTCGAGCTGGAAGTCGACGAGCGCGACGGCGACGAAATCCTCGAGGGGCGGCTCATCGGTACGGTCACCGGCGAGGTGTACCCCATCGAGGACGGCATCCCGAACCTCCTGCCGCCGGACATGCGCGACGACTGAGGCGCGCACCTCATCGGACCTGAACGTTTTTCTATTCTCGTATCGACGGTGAAGCCGTGTCGAACGCGCCGCTCACCGTCACGCTGAACGACGAGCGCCCCCACGACCTCTCGGTAGCGCCGTCGTTCGCAACGAACGGCCCGTTCTCGGTCGAACTCGTGAACAAGGGACAGGCGGTGCACGTCCACCTCCACATCGACGACGAACTCGCGCGCGCGGCGAGCCTGTCCGAAGGAAATCACTTCGTCGACGGCGGCCAGACGAAGCACGTCGAGGTGTTCGTCACCCCGCCGCCGGAGCCAGTGTCGGGGAAGCTGAAGATAGTCTCCGGCCACGGCTCGGAGACGAGGTACGTCGACGTGACCGTCGAACCCGGCGAGGGCGGCAAACCGCCGGTCGACGTGGACGAGACGCTCTCGAAGCCCAAGCAACCCGACCCCGAGCCGAGCGTGACCGAGAGCATCGCGGACGTGTTCCCGAGCGTCGACCCGCGGGCCGCCCCGCTTTTCGGCCTCGCGCTCGTCGCGCTCGTCCTCGCGGTGGCGCTCGCGTCGGTGTTCGAGAGCTTCGCCATCACCCTCGGTGCCGGCGTCGTCGTCGGCGGCGTCCTCGCGGCGCTGGTGCTGACGATGCGGTGACGAAATCGGAAAACGAAACGCGGAGCGCTCGCGGCGCGACCTACTCGTCGTCGGACGCGTCGGTCGGGACGCCGCCGAGGTTGCCCTCGTCGTCGAACAGTTTCGCGCGCAGGAACCGCGCCCGGTAGCGGTTCGCGCCCTCGTACACGTCGCCCTCGCGGATGTCGTCGGTGCGGTCGTCCGCGACGGCCTCGATGATATCTTCGACCTGTTCCTTCTCCGAGGGCGTGAGTTCGAACTCGTACGTTTGGGTCCCCTCGCCCTCCAGCCGCGTCCACTTTCGGGACGCCGCGATGACGACGGAACACGGCTCGCGGCACGGGAACGCGCCGTCGCCGCCGTCCACGTCGAGGTCGGTGTCGTCGTCGTACTGCCACTCGCGGCGCTTGACGCACTGGCTGTCGTCGCAGCAGGCCTCCGCGACCCAGTCGACGTGCTCGTGGCCGTCGCCGCGGTTCCACGTCTTCACGACGCTGTACATCCCGGTCTGGCGGCCGATGGCGTCCTCCCAGTGGGCCACGTCGAGTTCGCCCCGGCGCTCGCGGTACCAGTTCGGCACCGACGCGGGGTAGAACGTCTCGACGGTCTCGACGAGGTCGCGAGCGTCGAGGTCGGGGAACACCCAGCCGCCGGCGAGGTTGTTGCCGGTCTTCAGCGGGCGATAGCGCCCCTTCTCGTCGTAGGTCGCCAACTGGCGGGCCGCGAGCGGTTCGCGGTAGGGGTCGAGGTCGTCGCGGTCGGCGTCGACCTCGTCGGCGTGGCGGAGTTCGTAGGACCGCTCGCCGTGGTCGTCGACGGTGACCGTGACGAGTAGTTGGCCCCACTCGCGGCTGACCCCGTCTCTGAGGGCGTCGTAGCGCTCGGGGACTGAGGCGGCGTCGCCGTCGTTCTCGCTGTCGTCTCCGTCTCCGTCTCCACCGTCGTCGCCTCCCGCATCGACGGACGCGCCCTCGACCCAGCGGAGGAACGCCCGCCGCTGGGGGCTGGACTCGCCGACGACCTCGGACCAGAAGTACCAGTTCGTCGCGTAGTCGTCGTAGTCGGCGAGGGCCTCGCGGAGACCTCCTTCCGTGAGCCCGTTCAGCGTCGAATCGGCGGTTTCGAGGCGGAATCCGTCGTCGGAACGGGAGACGGTGAACCCGTCGAGGGAGACGCCGTCGCCGGTCGCCGCGGCGTCGACGAGGGCGTCGAGGTGGTGCCCCATCAGTTCGCCTCCTGCGGCGTCTTCCGGGTGCGTTCGCGCACGACTTCGAGGCTGTTACCGATGTCGGCGCCCGCGTCGGCGGCGCGTTCGAGCACCACGTCGGCCATGAGCCCCTCGGTCCCGACCGCGCCGGCGTACCAGATGCGGTGGCCGTCGACCTCGGCGGGCACGTCGTAGCCCGTGCGGTAGTCGTCGGTCAGGCCCATGTCCTCCGGGATGTCCTCCTGGGTGTGGAACCCGTCGGCGATAAACAGCGGGACGACGACCACGTCCTCGGACTCGAAGTAGTCGGTCACGTCGTCGACCTCGGGTTCCTCGTCCATGTAGAGCGCCTGCACCTCGTCGAAGCGGTCCATCTCTCGGATGCGGTCGGCGTGGTACTCGATGGCTTTCGCGGAGTTCTCGTTGCGCTCGGTGCCGTGGCCGACGACGGCGAGGCCGAAGCCCTCGCCGACGTTCGGGTCGCCGGTGACCGTCTCGGCGCGGCGGACCAACACGTCGGTCATCGCCGCGTGGGTTCCGACCGGCCCGCAGTAGTGAATCGTCTTCTCGGGCACGTCCGTCGCGGAGAGGGTGACGTGCGACGCCGACAGGCCGTCGGAGTCCCAGTCGGCCACGTCCCACCCCTCGAGGCGGAGTTCGCGCGGGATGACCTGCTCCGTGAAGTAGCCCTCGCTGATGAAAAGCGGGACGACGTACACCTCGTCGGCCTCGACGGTCCGGAGCACCTCGCGAATCGACGGCTCTTCCTTCCAGAAGCCGGTCCGCACCTCGTCGAACGCGCCCACCTCGCGGACCGTGTCCGCGTGGTCGTAGGTGGGGGCGCTCGAATCCGGGTTCAGGTGCGACCCGTGCGCCACGATGACCAGGGCTTGCATGTCCGGGGGTTACGAGGCGACTGTCTTATGGACTTCGCATCGAAGAAAGGAATCTTCGGATTCGGACAACTCGCGTTCGCCACTCGTTCAGGAGACGCGAGGCGGGGCGCGGGGAGTCGCGACCCGCGGACGACCGCGACAGCGCCCGGCGAGCGGCGCTTTTTTGCGCGCGCCCGACGACCCGGCAGACATGTCCCTCGCCGCCGACGCGCGCGACGCAGTCCGCGAACGACCGTATCTCCTCGCCGCGCTCCGCGCGGGCGTCGTCAACTACGCCGCCGCCGCGGCCGAACTCGACCTCGGCGACGACGAGGCGGTCGCGGCCGCGCTCCGCCGGTTCGCCGCCGACCTCCCGCCGCTCGAAGCCGACCCCCGAGACGCCGCCGTGACGATGCGAAGCGGCGTCGGCCTCGTGGGCGAGGACGTCGAGGAGACCGACGGCGACCCCGTGCTCTCGGTCGCCGGCGTCGACCTCGCGGGCGGCGGCCCGCTCACGGCTATCATCGCTGAGGGCGAGGTCGACCCGAAAGTCCTCGCCGCCGTCCTCTCCCGACTCGACGCCGAGTCCGTCGTCGTCGACGCCGCCGGCGTCGCGGGCGACGCGCTCGCCGTGGTCGTTCCGCGCCGACAGGGGGCCGCCGCCCTCCGCGTGGTCGAAGCGGCCGTCAGCGATTTATACGTCTGATTTCCGGCTATCAACTGTGATAGCCGGCGGCCGGCGCTTATTACCTCGGAGCCGGTGAGTACGTCAATGGTTTCGCCCAGCCCCCGCGACGACGCCGGGAACATCTCGCTTTCATCCACGGAACTCCTCGACGAGCTCGACCTCGACGCCGACGAGTTGGGCTGGCGGCAGTCGTTCGTCGGCTTCGACGACGAGGACGCCGCGCGCCTCGCGGACCTCCGGGGCGTCGTCGAGGCCCGCGACGAGGCGCTCGTCGACGGCTTCGTCGAGCCGATTCTCGCCAACGAGCGGACGACGGACGTCATCGACCGCTCGAAGACCGACCTCGACGGCCTCCGCGCGGTCGTCTCCGGCTACTACCGCTCGTTCACCGACGGGAACTACGACCGGAACCACTACGCGGCGCGCACGCGAATCGGTCTGCTCCACGACAAACTCGACATGCCGCTGCACTACTTCGGCGGGATGTTCGCCAACGTCACCGGCATCTTCGCGGACGAACTCCGCGAACGCGCCGTCGCCGACGCCACCGAGTCGCTGTCCGGCGACGACGCCGACCGCGTCGAACGCGCCGTCGAGGAGGCGTTCGCCGATATGATGGCCGTCGTCCGCGGGCTCAACCTCGACCGACAGGTCGTCAACGCCACCTACCTCTACTCGTACTCGCTGGACGTCCGCGAGGAGGTCCGCCGAGCCAGGGAGAGCCGCGGGAATCTGGAGTCGGTCGCGTCCCAGCTCCACGAGGAGACCGCCGGCACGAGCCAGAGCATCGCGGAAATCGAGGGGCTGGCGGCCCGACAGGCCGACATGACCGAGGAAATCGCCGCCGAGCTGTCGAACCTCAGCGCGACCGTCGAGGAGGTCGCGGCCACCGCCGACGACGTGTCCTCCCGGAGCGACGAGGCAACCACGCGGGCCGAGGAGGGCCGCGCCGAGGCCGGCGAGGCCATCGACGCGATGCGGCAGGTCGGCGACGACCGCGACGAGATCACCGTGAACGTCGAGGCGCTCGTGGCCGCCATCGACGAGATTCAGGACATCGTCGAGGTCATCGACGAGGTGGCAGACCGGACGAACCTGCTCGCGCTCAACGCCTCCATCGAGGCCGCCCGCGCCGGCGAGGCCGGCTCCGGGTTCGCCGTCGTCGCGGACGAGGTGAAGTCGCTCGCCAACGAGTCGAAGTCGCAGGCCGAGCGCATCGGCCAGATGATAGAGGACGTGACCGACCACATCGAGGACACCGCCGAGGCGCTGTCGTCGGCCGACGAGAACATCGACCACGGCATCGAGCGGGTCGAATCGACCGTCGAGAGCCTCGACGAGATAACCGACTCGGTCGCCGACGTGACCGACGGCATCGACGAGGTCGCGCGGGCGACCGACGAGCAGGCGACGCTCACCTCCGACATCGCCACCTTCGTCGACGACGCGGCGACGCAGGTCGACGAGGTGACCGCGGAGATAGACCGCATCTCCGAGAGCGTCTCCGAGCAGGCCGAACAGGCCGCCGACCTCGACACGGCCGTCGACAGTCTGGACCGCGAGGCCGACCTCGAATCGTTCCGCCGGCGCGCGGAGACGACGACCGACGGCGGCGTCGCGACCAGAGGCGGCCACTACGCGCTCGCGTCGGCGACGAACGCCGACCGCGCGGTCAGCAGAGACACGACACCGACGAACGCGACCGGCGACCGAGTCGGCAAAGCGGGGCCGGCCACGACCGACGGCGATGCGACCGACGGCGACCCGACGGACCGGATTCCGGCGTTCGTCAAGCGACTGCTCTCGGAGGAGACGCTGGCGAAGATTCGTCGCGGCGAGGCCGACCGTCCGGAGTGGACGAAGTAGCGGCGGCGACGGGGGCGACGGCCGCGAGGGTGACGACTGCGAGAGGGAGACGTTTGGCCCCGAGAGACCGACCGCGCTTCCGACGGGTTGAAAGTGGTCCCGGAAGTAGCCGAGTGTGATGACCCTGTCCGTGACCAACACCCTGACGGGAGAGCGCGAGGAGTTCGAGTCGCACGGCGACGAAGTGTTGCTCTACGTCTGCGGACTGACGGTCTCGGACGACGCCCACCTCGGCCACGCCCGCCTGTGGATGCACGCCGACCTGATGCACCGCTGGCTGGCCTACGAGGGCTACGACGTGCGCCACGTCGAGAACTTCACCGACGTGAACGAGAAGATAGCCGCCCGCATCGGCGAGGGCGACCTCGGCGACGACGAGGCGAGCGTCGCCGAGCACTTCGTCGGCGACGTGATTCGCGACATGCGCGGGCTCAACCTGAAGCGCGCCGAGGTCTACCCGCGCGTCTCCGAGCACATCCCCGAGATTATCGACCTCATTCGGACGCTCGTCGACCGCGGCCACGCCTACGAGTCAAACGGCTCCGTCTACTTCGACGTGTCAACGTTCGACGACTACGGGAAGCTCTCGAACCAGAAACTCGAGGAACTGGAGTCGCGGGCCACGAAAGACGAGCGCTCCGAGAAGCGCAACCCGACCGACTTCGCGCTCTGGAAGGCCGGCGCGGTCGACCCCAAGACGGCCGCCGAACACCGGAACCCCGACCTCGAACCGCTCCACGAGCCGTGCGGCGAGACGTGGGAGTCGCCGTGGGGCGAGGGCCGACCCGGCTGGCACATCGAGTGCTCGGCGATGTCGATGACGCACCTCGGCGACACCCTCGACATCCACGTCGGCGGCCGCGACCTCGTGTTCCCGCACCACGAGAACGAAATCGCCCAATCGGAGGCGGCGACCGGCCAGCAGTTCGCCCGCTACTGGCTCCACGTCGGCCTGCTCCAGACCGAGGGCGACAAGATGAGTTCGAGCCTCGGCAACTTCTTCACCGTCGGCGACGCCCTCGACGAGTTCGGCGCGGACGTGATTCGGACGTTCTACCTCTCGACGGCCTACGGCTCCGAACAGACGTACTCCGAGGAGACCATCGCCGAGGCCGAAGAGCGCTGGGAGCGCCTCGAACGGGCCTACGAGGCCGCCGTCGACGCGGTCGACAGCCCCGACGCCCGGACGAAAGTCGAGGCGACGGAACTCCGCGACACCGTGACCGAGACCCGCGAGCGCTTCCGCGAGGCGATGAACGACGACTTCAACGTCCGCGAGGCGATGGCCGAACTGCTCGGCCTCGCCGGCGCGGTCAACCGCCACGTCGCCGACGCCGACGAGTACGACTACCGCGCGCTCCGGCGGGCAATCGAGGCGTTCGAGGACCTCGGCGGCGAGGTGTTCGGGCTCTCGTTCGGCGGCGCGGGCGAGGGCGGCGACGTGTCGGTCGCGGAAGACCTCGTGCAGCTCGTCTTGGACGTGCGCGAGGCCGAGCGCGATGCCGGCAACTACGAGCGCGCCGACGACCTGCGCGACGACCTGACGGCGCTCGGCGTCGAGGTCGAAGACGGCCCCGACGGCGCGACGTTCCGCTTCGAGTAGTCAGTCGAACCGAAACAGCACAACTGCGAGGTCGTCTCGCGCCGCCTCGTCGGCCGCGGTGCGACCGCCGCCGTTCTCCGAGAGTCCGAGTTCGCGAGCCAACAGGCTGTGCGCCGCGGCGTAGCGGTCGAGCAGGTCCGCGGCGAACTCCCCCGTGACGACCTCGCCGGTCGCGTCCCGCCGCCGGCCGCGGTACCACAGGCGGCACGCCATCGGCCGGCGGAAGTTCTTCCACCAGTTGCTCTCCGCTTCGGGCGTGACGGCGACGAGACCGCCGCCCGCGACGGCGTAGGCGACGGGGAACGTGTACCGCCGGCCGCTCTTGGGGCCGACGTAAGAGACGAGCACGAACCAGCGACTGGCGAGTCGATGGAGCGGTGAGCGGAGCACGCGACGCAGAAACGGGTTGGCGAACCGCTGTTCGAGGGTTCGCTGTGCGTCCGAAACGCGGGCGGTGGCGGTCGTCGGGGACATCTGTTCGCGTATTCGTACGACCCCGCCGGAGAAAAACCGGTCACACGCCGAACGGGTGCGAGGCAGGTGCGAAGCGGGTCACATCGTGAACAGGTGCGAGTCGTCCGGGATGTCGAACAGCCCCATCCTGACGCCCGCGTCGAGCCAGCCGTAGCCGTACGAAAACGACGCCAGCGCGTTCACCCAGTCGTCGTCGGCCTTGAAGTGCCGGCCGTCGTCGAGGTAGGATCCGGCCATCTCCAGGCAGTCGGCGGCTGCGTCGCCGAGGTGCGTCTCGTCGGGGACGGCCTGCACCGCCTCGTCGAGCGCGTCGGCGAGCATCCCCTCGTAGCGGTTCGTCTTCTCCTGTAGGTCGGCGGCCATGCGGAGTGATGCGTCGGCGACGGATACCGGTCTTTCGCTCCGCGCGCTTCGGAGCCCGTGGCATGCGTTATCGTGCCGGTGTTGTAGCGCTCCTCGCAATACAGCGAAACCTTAAGACACCGGTGTAGCGAACTATCGGCTATGACAGAGGACGCCGATTCGTTCGTGGAACACAGGAAACTCATCATCGCCGGCTCGGGCATCTCCGGGCTCTCGTCGGCCATCTACGCGGCCCGCTCCAACAACGAGCCGCTGGTGCTGGAGGGCGACGAGCCGGGCGGACAGCTCACGCTCACGACCGAGGTCGACAACTACCCCGGCTTCCCCGAGGGCATCTCCGGGCCGGAGCTCATCAACAACATGAAAGAGCAGGCCGAGCGCTTCGGCACGGAGATTCGCCACGGCATCATCGAGGACGTGGACGCCTCCGAGCGCCCGTTCACGGTCACGCTCAAGAACGGCGACGTGTACACCGCGGACGCCATCATCGCGGCGTCGGGCGCGTCGGCCCGCACCCTCGGCATCCCCGGCGAGGAGAACCTGATGGGCTACGGCCTGTCGACGTGTGCGACCTGCGACGGCGCGTTCTTCCGCGGCGAGAAAATCATGGTCATCGGCGGGGGCGACGCCGCCGTCGAGGAGGCCAACTTCCTCACGAAGTTCGCCTCGACGGTCTACCTCGTCCACCGCCGCGAGGAGTTCCGCGCCGAGGACTACTGGGTCGACCGCCTGATGGAGAAGGTCGACGAGGGCGAAATCGAACTCATGCTCAACACCGAGGCGACGGAGCTTCACGGCTCGCCCGAGGAGGGCGTCGACCACGTGACGCTCGTCCGCAACCCCGAGGGCCACCCGAGCGACAAGCTCGACGACCCCGAGACCGAGGAGTTCGACTTCGACGTGGGCGCGGTGTTCTACGCCATCGGCCACACGCCGAACGCCGACTACCTCGAGGGGACGGGCGTCCAGCGCGACGACGACGGCTACATCGTCGCCAAGGGCGGCTCCGGCGGCGGCCAGACGGCGACCGACGTGCCCGGCATCTTCGCCGCGGGTGACGTGGTCGACTACCACTACCAGCAGGCCGCGACCGCCGGCGGCATGGGCGTGAAGGCCGCCCTCGACGCCGACGACTACCTCGAAGAGCTCGAACGCGAGGAAAAGCGGGCGGCCGCGGGCGCGGCCGAGTAAGGCGAGCGAGCGACCTCCGCGCTCGGCGTTCGGGTTTCATCTCACTCGATTTCTCTTCGGCTCCCTACGTCAGCGACCGCAACAGCCACGCGAGGATGAAGCTAATCGCCACGAAGATGAGGTAGACCCCCGGGGAGAAGCGCACGTCCACGACGCCGACCGCGCCCGCGACCGCCACGGCGAAGAGGACGAGTCCGACGCCGACGAGACCGTTCCCGAGGATGTTCGGGACCCCTCGTTTGGTTTCCATACCCCGCGGTTGGAGTCGGCGAAAAATAAGCGTGCGGAGCGTTCCCAGCGGGTGAAACGGGACGCGGTTGCGGTCCGACGGGCGCGGCCCGCCCGCAGTCGTCAGTCGGCCGCGCCCGGACTCGCGTCGGCACCCGCGCCGCGCTCTTCTGGTGTCAGGTAGCACTGCGGGTCGGGACCGAACAGTTCGCCCGTCGCCGCGAGCGACCGAAGCCGCGAGGAGCCGCGGCAGACGTCCTGATACTGGCACGAAGCACACTTGCCGGTCAGATGCTCTTCCCGCTCGCGGAGCTTGGCGAGAAGCGGGTTCGACTCGTCGTCCCAGATGTCGCCGAACGGCCGGTCGCGGACGTTGCCGAGGCTGTAGCCCTGCCAGAACTGCGTGAGGTGGACGTCGCCGCGGTAGTCCACGTCGGCGACGCGCTCGCCGGTCGGGTCGCCGCCGTTGACGCGGAGATACCGGTGAATCCGCTCGGCGTGCTCGGCGTCGAGTTCGTCCCGGGCGTACTCGACCACGTAGGCGGAGTCGGCGTAGTTGCCGACCAGAAGCGTCTCTATCTCCTCGCCCTCGGCGTGGTACTCGCGGGTCATGTCGAACAGCCGGCGGACGGCGCGGCGCTGGGCCTCGTCGTCGAGGTCGGCGTCGGCGATGTCGCCGCCGCGGCCGCCGTAGTCGAGGTGGTAGAAGCAGAAGCGGTCGACGCCCACGTCGTACAGCAGGTCGACCACGTCCTCCATGTCGGCGGCGTTGTGCTCGGTGATGGTGTACCGGAGGCCGGTCTTGAGCCCCACCGACAGGCAGTTTTCGATGCCGCGGACGGCGGCGTCGAACGCGCCGTCTTTCCCGCGGAAGCGGTCGTTGCGCTCCTCTAACCCGTCGACTGAGACGCCGGCGTAGGAGAGCCCCGCGTCGCGGAGCGCCCGGGCCTTCTCCTCGGTGATGAGCGTCCCGTTGGTCGAAAGCACCGCCCGGATGCCGGCGTCGGTGGCGTAGTCGACGAGTTCGACGAGGTCCTCGCGGACGAGCGGCTCGCCGCCCGAAAACAGCAGGACGGGCACGTCGTAGGCCGCGAGGTCGTCGATGAGCCCCTTCGCCTCGGCGGTCGAGAGCTCGCCCTGTGCGGGGTCGAGGTCGGCCCCGGCGTAGCAGTGTTCGCAGTAGAGGTTACAGCGCCGCGTCGTGTTCCAGACCACGACCGGACGTTTCTGTTTCTCCTCGCGTATCTGGTCGATGTCGGCGTCGGGGTCGTCGTAGCGGAGGCCGTCGCCCTCGGCGCCCTGCCCGCACAGGAGCTTGCTGATGGAAATCACTCGACCGACACCCCGTTTTCGGCACCGCGGGCGGCCCCCGCCGTCTCGCCGTCCGCCGCGTCGCCCTTCGCGGCGAGGTCGTTCCCGCCGAGTCGGAGGAACTCGTCGGCCGGCGCGAGCCAGAGGTCCGCGTCGCCGTCGCCGAACAGCGTCCGCGCCTGCTCGGTCGCGAGGTCCTCGGCGGGCGCGCTCACGCTGCCGACGTGGCGCATCGGCTCGGCCGACGCGTCGCGGGAGAACACTTCCCACTGGCGGCTGCCGTCGATTCGCGGTCGTCGCCTCGGGTCGTCGTCGTCCATGTCGTCGCCTTCGGGTGGAGTGGCCACGCTCGTTTCGCCCGTTTTCAGCGCGTGGGAATCGAAGCTTTAGACTTGTTCGGCCACTCACTACGGCCAGCTAATGACGCAACGGTTCACCCGGCGGTCGGTTCTCCGCGCAACGGCGGCTTCGACAGGTATCGCGCTGTTGGCGGGCTGTTCGAGTTCGTCCGGCGACGGCTCCGGCGGCGCGGACGACGGCGGCGACTCGTCCGGCGGGGAGGACACCGCCGACCGCGAGATGCGGGACTTCGGCGGCTGGTTCGACCGGACGGGGAACTACGACGGCGTCCACGACCTGACGGGACAGGACACCGTCACGGTCGCGGTCGGCGCGGACGGCAACGGCGGCGGCTACGCGTTCGCCCCCGCCGCAGCCGAGGTCTCGCCGGGGACGACGGTCGTCTGGGAGTGGACCGGAAACGGCGGCACCCACAACGTCGTCAACCGCGAAGACGGGCTGTTCGAGTCGGAACTCACCGTCTCGGAGGGCCACACCTTCGAGTACACGTTCGAGGAGTCCGGCGAGTACAAGTACGTCTGCGTCCCGCACGAGACGCTCGGCATGGTCGGCGTCGTCGTCGTCGAGTAAGCGCGCGTCGTCGTCCTCGCGTCGTCGTCCGCGCGTCGTCGCGGGCGAGTGAACTCCTCGCCCCTCAGTCCGCGGGCAGGCCGGCCGGCGTCGGCGTCACGCGGACCGCAGGGCGTCGTTCAGCGGTGCGGTACAGAGGACGCAGCCGGTCTCCCGGAGCGTCCGCATCATCGGCTCGTTGACCCGATAGCGCTCGCCGCACTCGGGACAGGTCACGTCGAACTCGCGCATCGTTGCTCACCGGGTAGCGGTACGCCGCGGAGACCCGAGGGGGCGCACCCTGCATTCGCGGGGGGCTGATACCCCGTCGGCGCGTCTCATCTCGTCACCCCTGAAGGATGGCACCCATGAGCTTCTTTTGCGCCATGGCGAGGTGCTCGGAGAACGTCGAGGTCGTGATGCCGAGTTCGGTTGCGACCTCGCCCTTGTTCGCGCGCCGCGGGTGGTCGAAGTAGCCCATCTCGTGGGCCGTCTCCAGCACCTCGCGCTGACGGTCGGTGAGCTGGCCGCGCTCGACCAACACGAGGTCCCGCGACTCGTCGGACGACGACTGGAGCAGTCGGCGCACGTCCACAGAGCCCGACGACTCTCGAAGGGAGGCGACCACGTCGCGGAGCGTCTCCACGTCGGGCGCGTGGAAGGTCAAAAACAGCGCGCCGTCGCGCGTCTGGACGTCCACGACCGGGCAGTCGAACGCCTCGACGCGCTCGCAGGGACAGCCGATGCCGCCCTCGCGGTCGAACCGGTAGACGCTCCCGTCGCCGTACTCGAACAACTCCTCCATCTCCTCCGGGACCTCGGCGTCGTCGTCGAAGACGAACTCCTCGACGACCGACCCGCGCTCGTTGGGAGCCATGCTCCGCGAGAGCGCGTAGCCCGAGGTGTCGCCCTCGGAGACGGTCGCGACCGGACAGCCGTCCGGCCCCGTCACTTTCAACTCCGCTCTGATGCCCGCTGCGCTCGTCATAAGAGTATGCAGTCGCTCCACCCCCTGATATAAACACCCCCGATACACCGGGCCTTTATATCGTGGTTCGTTTCCCCCGCTGACTGCCGTCGCGCGGACCACGGCGGGTCGCGGGGTGTATAAAGCGCCCCGCATATTCTGGGTGCCCTTCGACGGGCGACGCGGGCTAATCTACGGGCGAGCATGCAGACCGGCCTCAGACGCACGCCGACCGGACCGAAGCCCGCCGAACTGGAGGCGGAACAGGTGCTGGAAGCGCTCTCGGACCGCGCGTGCCGGCGAATCCTCACGACGCTACAGAGCGCGACCGAGCCGATGACCGCACAGGACCTCTCCGAGGTGTGCGACGTGCCGCTGTCGACGACCTACCGGAAGGTCGAACAGCTCTCGGAGGCGGCCCTGCTCGAAGAGACGCTCCAACTGCGGGCGAACGGGACCCACACCCACCAGTACCGGTCGAGCGTCGAGTCGGTCACCGTCTCGTTGAACGACGAACGGGGGCTAGAAGTCGCCCTCGGTGGGGACCGCTGATGGGGTCGGAGCCGGCACACCCGCCGGATTCGGGGACCGAACACCCCGTGCGTCCGCGGCTCGCGTCTCGGCTGACCACGCATCCAGACGGGCGCGAGGAGTGCACGATTTACCCCGCCGACGCGACGCCCGAGGAGCAACTGACCCGATGGCTATCGGCGTTCGAAGGGAGCTTCGTCGACCTCGACTCGATGGAGTAGGTGTCGGCGTGACCGGAGGGTTACAGCCGGTCCGGGTCGGCGCCGTCGTCGCCCCTGCTCCACGGGCGCGGGCTGTCGAGCGCCATGAGGTACTCTTCTAAGAGGGTTGGGAACGCCCGCCCGCGGAGGTTCCGCAGGCCGAAGTCGGCGGCCCAACTGATGATGCCGGTGTCCTCCGTGACGACGCCGGCGTTCAGTTCGCGGGCGAGGATGAGGAGGTCGAAGTCCTCGCGGGAGTCGAGGACGCCCTGTCTGAGCGCGCCGCGGTAGTCCTCGCGGAGGTCGGAGATGACCTTGTCCACGTCGGAGAGCTTCGACCCGCCGTTGGACCGCTGTTTCGACTCCTCGGCCTTGCGGACGGCCTTCTCGGAGACGCGGAGCCCGCGGTTGACCCGGTCGGACATCTCGTCGATGAAGCGGTAGACGACCTCCGCGGGGATGTACACCTCGTAGCGGTCGGGGTGTTTCTTGATGACCCACGTGTCGAGTTTGCCGAGTACGTCCTCCGAGACGCCGCGCTCGCGCAGGATGTGTTCCAGCTCCGCGGCGATGGACGGCGGCATGTAACACGAGATGTTCAGGTCCAGCCGCGCGGCGGCGATGGTGTCGAGGAGCCGTTCGATTCCCTCCTCGAACGTCTCGTCGTCGTCTCGAATCTCCTCGGAGAGAAACAGCGAGGTGTCGAGCACGAACCGTTGTTTCAGCGGGTACTCGGCCATCGGTCGTCAATTGGTACCGCGGCACTATGACCCTTCCCGTGGATGAAGCTGAGAGAAACCGGGAGCGGGAGGCTCAGAACAGCGGTTCGATGCGGTCGTCGCCGGTCGAGACGAGGTCGTCGAGCGACGCCGCGCTGGACTCGCGCTTGGCGAGCATGTCGCGTTGGGTCTCGATGGCGACCGCCTGCAACTCTTTCACCCGCGGCACGTCGTAGACGCCCGACAGGAGCACGACCGCGGCGACGAAGTCCGAGCCGACGGGGTAGTCGCCGCCGCGAATCTCCATCGTCCCGGTCTCGTCTTCGAGCCACGTCCGCGCGCGCTCGATGCCGCGGCGCGAGAGCACGTCCGACGGGCCGGCGATGACGACGAGGCCGCGCTCCGCGCCGGCAATCTCGCAGGGCATCGTGAGCCGGCCGAGGGCGGCGCGGCGCACGAGACTGGTGATTCGGTTCGTCGAGTCGCCGCCGTCCTCGGCGTCGGCCTTCCCGCCGGAGAGCCGGGAGAGCAGGCCGCGCTTGGGGCGGTCGAGTTCGACGGCGGCGTAGCCGATAGTCGAGACGCCGCCGCTCCCGAGCGTGTTGATTATCTCGGAGGCGTCCACGACGGACTCCGCAACCGCGCCGGAGCCGTCGCCCTCGCCGGCGCTGAACAGCACGCCGAGGCGGCGAGCGAGTTCGGCGTTGAGGCTGCCGTAGCCGGATTCGAGCGACTCGCCGGTCTTCCGCCAGGCGTCGTTGTCGAACACGATGAGGTTGTCCACCTCGCGGACGAACGTCTGGAGCGACCGCGCGGCGTTGAGCGTGTAGATGCCGCCTTCGTCCCGCGCGGGGAGGATACCGAGGCCGTAGACGGGCTCGGTGTAGATGTGCTTCAGTTCGCGCGCGATGACGGGCGCGCCGCCCGAGCCGGTGCCGCCGCCGAGCCCGGCGACGACGAGAAACGCGTCTATCTCGTGGACCGGGAGGTCGTCGACCATCGAGAGCACGTCGCCCACGTCCTCCGCGGTCACCTCCGCGCCGAGTTCGTTGTCCGCGCCGACGCCGTGGCCCTTGACGCGCGTCAGACCGACGAGCACCTGCCGCGATTCGGGGACGTTTCGGAGCCCCCGGAGGTCCGCGCGAGCCGAGTTGACCGCGATGGCGTCGACGACGAACCCCGTCTTCGTCCGCCGCTCGTAGTCGACGAGGGCGTCGACGACCTTGCCGCCAGCCTGTCCGATACCGATGAGTGCGAGTTTCATGTCCGTGTTCCTCTCAGAAAACGAACCACTAGACGCGCGCTCAGGCCTTGAATATGCTGTGCGTAGCGCTGTGCAACGACAGCTTAATCGGAGAACAGGTCGGCCGCCGTGTCGTCGCCACCGGCGTCGTCGTGGGTCGGTTCTGCGTCGTTCGCGCCGGCGTCGGCGTCGCCCGGACCGGTTTCGCCGTCGCGGGTGCCGTCCGCGCCGTCGTCGCGCTCGCGGAACGAGTCGCAGGCGAGTTCGCCGACGACCGAGAGCAGGTCACCGGGTTCGACGATGGTGCCGCGCTCCCGGAGGCGCTCGTAGACCGCGAAGCCCTCGTCTCCCGCGTAGTTTCGCTCAGAGAAGGGGCGTTCCTCGACGAGGACGAGGCGGTCGGCCTCGGCGGCCGCGTCGAGGTTGGCGAGGTTGCCGTCTCCGACCTCCACGTCGGCGACGACGGTCACGTCGGCGGCTTCGACCCGCGACTCGACCGCGGCCCGCGCGGCGTCGTCGACGGGCGAGTACGGCGGCACGGTCACGAGGTCCGCGCCGACCCGGCGGGCCGCCTCGGCGTCCGTGTCGCCCTCGTTGAGCGCGCCGGCTGAGAGGGCGTAGCCGGCCGCCGAGAGCAGGTGGAGCGCCCGCGCGCCGGTGCCGCCCCCGCCGACGACGTGAACCCGACCGTTGGCGTCGTCCGACGACGGCGGGAGGGCGGTCACGTACACCGAACCGGTGACGGGGTGGCGGGAGACGACCGCCTCGGCGTCGAAGGCCTCGCGTAAGTGCTCCTCGGAGAGCACCGCCGCGGGGTCGCCCGCCGAGAGGATGCGCCCGCCCGACAGGAGGACGAGCGCGTCGCAGTAGTGGGCCGCGAGGTTGAGGTCGTGGATGGCCGCGACCGCGGTCGTCCCGTCCGCGACGAGGTCGGAGACGAGTTCGAGCGTGCGGACCTGGTGGTTGATGTCGAGGCTGGCGGTGGGTTCGTCGAGGAGCAAGACGGGCGTCTCCTGTGCCAGCGCGCGGGCGATGAGGACGCGCTGGCGCTCGCCGCCGCTGACCTCCGTGACGGGACGGTCGGCAAGCGACTCGACGGCGGTCCGACGCATGGCGTCGTCGACGGCGGCCGTATCGCGCTCGCGCCAGCCGTCGAACCGCCCGCGGTGCGGGGTCCGCCCCATCTCGACGACGTCGCGGACGGGGAAGTCGAAGGTGACGCTCGTCGTCTGGGGGACCGTCGCCACGAGCCTGCTCGCCGCCTTCGACGACAGGGCGTGCACGTCCTCGCCGACGACGCGGACCGACCCCTCGTCGGGCGCGAGCGCGCCGTTGAGCGTCCGGAGCAGGGTCGTCTTCCCCGCGCCGTTGGGACCGATGAGGCCCACGAACGTTCCCTCGCCCACGTCGACGGAGACGGAGTCGAGAATCGAGTGTCCGCCGAGCGAGAGCGACACGTCGTCGAGTCGAATCGCCGGGCCGGCGTCGCCGAAGGGGTCGGAGTCGGCGGAGTCCGCGTCGGCACCGAGGTCGGTGTCGCCGGAGCGGTCGAAGTCGCTCACGGCGAGCGCACCTCCCGCGTGCGGAGCAGGTAGAGGAAGAACGGCGCGCCCACGGCGGCGGTGACGACGCCGACCGGTATCTCCGCGCCGCCGGAGCGGGCGACGGTGTCGGTGGCGACGAGGAACGACGCGCCCGCCAGCGCCGACGCCGGGAGCAACACCCGGTGGTCGGGGCCGACGAGCAGTCGGAGCATGTGGGGGACGACGAGGCCGACGAAGCCGATGACGCCGGAGACCGAGACGGCCGCGGCGGTGACGACGCTCGCGGTGGCGAGGAGCAGTTGTTTCGTCCGCTCGACCTCGATTCCGAGGGCGTGGGCGTCCTCCTCGCCGAGCAGCAGGACGTTCAGGTCGCGGGCGTGGACCAACAAGACGACGAACGGAAGCGGCAGGACGAGCGCGAGCATGCCGACCTCGCTCCACGTCGCGCCCGCGAGGTGGCCCATGAGCCAGAAGACGACCTGTCGGAGGCTCTCGCCGCTCTGGAGGAGGAGAAACGAGATGACCGCGCCGAGGAACGTCTGGATGGCGACGCCCGCGAGAAGCAGGGTCGCCACGGGCGTCCGACCGTTCTCGCTGGCGAGGAGGTAGACGACGAAGGCGGTGACGACGGCGCTGACGAAGGCCGCGCCCTCGAGACCGAACGGAATCGAAAGCGAAAGCACGATGGTCGCGACCGCGCCGACGGCGGCCCCCGAGGAGACGCCGACGATGGAGGGGTCGGCCATCGGATTGCGGAAGAAGCCCTGCATCACGGTTCCCGCGGTGGCGAGCGCGAAGCCGACGAGCGCCGCGAGGAGGATGCGCGGCAGGCGGACCGACAGCACGATGATGCGGGCGGGTCTCGGTACGGAGAACGCGAACGGCGAGACGAACTCCAGCGTCGGCGTCGGAACCGGCCCGACGAGGGGGAGGACCGTCGCGCCGCCGAGGGAGACGCCGACCGGGACGGGAACCGCGTCGGCGAGGATGGCGGCGACGGTCCGGGGCGGGATGGTCACGGCCCCGATGCCGGCGCTCACGACGACGACGAGAAGCAAGAGCCCGGAGAGGCCGAGCGACCACGTGGTCGCCCGCGTGCGAACGCTCATTGAACACAACCGCGCTTTCAGTAGGTAAATATTTATTGAACAGTCGCTGAGGCCACTACCGTGAACCGACAACTCGTCGTCGCCCTACTGGCGCTCGCGACCGTGTTCGCCGGGGTTCCGGCACCGGCCGCGGCCGCGGTAGACCAGACCGCACAGCAGCAGCCCGCGCAGTGTACGTTCCCGATGACAGTCACCGACGCCACGGGAACCGAAGTCACCATCACCGACGACCCCGAGCGGGTCGTCACGACCAACCCGAGCGCCGCCCAGACCATGTGGGAGCTCGGCGCGCGCGACGAGGTCGTCGGCGTCTCGCAGTACGCCATGTACCTCGACGGCGCGTCGGAGAAGGGGAACGTCTCCGGCTCCGGCGGCCTCAACGTCGAGGCCGTCATCGGCCTCGAACCCGACCTCGTGCTCGTCCCGAACTCCTCGTACAACGCCGAGCCAGACCGCGTCGGACAGCTTCGCTCGGCGGACATCTCGGTCGTCGTCTTCGAGTCCGGGAAGTCGCTCGACGCCGTCGCCGACAAGACCGAGCGCGTCGGCCGCATGACCGGCAACTGCGAGGCCGGCGTCGAGCGCGCGGGCGAGATGCGCGAGTCGATGGAGCACATGCGACAGGCCCTCGACGGCGCGGAGCGTCCCGTCGGTCTCAACTCCTTTTTCGGCTACACTTCCGGCTCCGAGACGTTCATCTCCGACATCATGACGACCGCCGGCCTGCGCAACGGCGCGGCGGAGGCGAACCTCACCGGCTTCGCCCAGATTAACGAGGAACTCGTCGTCGACATGAACCCCGAGTACATCGTCGTCCCCGACCACGCGCCGGTGCCGAGCAGTCCGGCGTACAACAGCACGACGGCGATACAGGAGGGCAACGTCATCGTCATCGAGGCGCACAAGCTCCAACAGCCCGCCCCGCGCGCCATCGAGGCGAGCGAGGAGATTCTCGAAGCGGTCCACCCCGACGCCTACGAGCGCTACCAGCAGCTCGAAACCGAGTCGGCGACGGACGCCACCGAGAACGCAACTGAGACGACCGCGGACGCGGACGCGACCGAAACCGACGCGACCGAGTCGCCCGCGACGACCGAGTCGTCGGAATCGACCACCGAGAGCGACGCGCCCGGATTCGGCGTCGTCGTCGGCCTCGCCGCCATCGGCGCGGTCGTCCTGCTCGCGCGTCGCCGGTAACCGGACCGACCCGCGCGTCGTTTTCCACTTCTCGTCGTCCGGCTCCGTGAGACCACAACCGTATTACCGGCGGATGGCGGACACACGGGTATGGTCGAGAACGTCATCTACCCCGCCTACCTCGACGCCGCGCTCTCGCGCAGCGAGGGCCGACGGGTCGCCCAGTCCGCGGCGGTCGAAGCGCCGACCGTCGACGAGATTGCGAAGGCCGTCCAGCAGGTCGGCTACGACGCCGTCATCGAACGGGACAAGCGGTACTCTCGGGAGTTCGAAACCCGCGGGCGCGTCCTCGTGAACAACGCCGACGACGCCACGAAAAACGACATCGTGCAGGCGGTCGCCGCCTACGTCGGAATCCTCCGCGACTGATGCGGCGAATCGGCACGGTCTCCCGAACGGCGCAGGGGCTCGCTATCGTCCGCCTCGACGACGACGACACGCCCGACATCGGAACCATGGTCCTCGACGAGTCGCTGTCGACGGTCGGCCGCATCGTGGACGTGTTCGGCCCGGTCGACCGACCCTATGTCGCCGTCACGGCGGACGACGGCTCGCCCGCCCGACTCGTCGGCAGCAAGCTCTACGCTCGCTGACGACTCCAGAGCGCAACCCCCATACTCCTCGGGTGGGAACGCCCCTGCATGTCACGCCGCGCCTATCGGGGGGTCGCCCTCGCCGCCCTCATCTTCCTCGTCGTGCAGGTGGGTGCGCTCGCCCTCGTGCCGACGTTCTTCGAACAGGGGTACCAGACGGTCGAAGACCCCACCGACCCGACGAACAGCCTCCTCTACATCGGCGCGATTATCGCCATGACCGCGTTCATGCTCGCGGCGTTCAAGTACGACCTCGACCAGCTCATCCGCCTCGTCATCGTCTTCACGAGCGGCCTGCTCGCGTGGTACGTCTTCGCCGCGCTCGTCCCCAACGGGTTGGTCGCCATCGCCCTCTCGGCGGGCGTCTCGCTCGCCCTGCTGGTCTACCCCGAGTGGTACGTCATCGACGCCGCCGGGGCGCTCATGGGTGCCGGCGCGGCCGCCCTGTTCGGCATCAGCTTCGGCCTCCTCCCGGCCATCGTGCTCCTTTCCGTCCTCGCCATCTACGACGCCATCAGCGTCTACAAGACGAAGCACATGCTCGACCTCGCGGAGGGCGTGATGGACCTCCGCATCCCGGTCGTGCTCGTCATCCCGACGACGCTGTCGTACTCGCTTCTCGACGACGACTTCGCCCGCGACGCCAACGAGGTCGGCGACGGCGAGAACGCGACTGACGGGGGCGAACCCGCGGGTGCGGTCGACGCGGAGACGGCTGACGCAGAAGCGGCTGACGCAGAAGCGGCTGACGCAGATACCGACGCCGACGCCGACGAGTCAGACCCCGGCGACCGCGACGCGTTCTTCATCGGCCTCGGCGACGCGGTCATGCCGACCGTGATGGTCGCCTCGGGCGCGTTCTTCTCCGAAGCGCCGTCGCTCGGCTTTGGTGCGCTTCCGGCGCTCAATCTCCCGGCGCTCCTCGCCATGGTCGGGACGTTCGCCGGGTTCAGCGGGCTGATGTGGGCCGTGATGAAGGGGCGGGCGCACGCCGGTCTGCCGCTTCTCAACGGCGGCGCGATAGGCGGCTACCTCGTCGGCTCGGTCGTCGCCGGCGTCCCGCTCGTCTCCGCGCTCGGACTCGCGCCGTACCTGTAGAATCGAGGTCCGCGGGCCGCGTCTGCTTTCCCTATTCTTCGTCCGCGCCCTCGCGGACGCGAACCGCCATCCCCGCCTCGAAGTCGAGCATCGCGTCCGCGGAGAGTTCCGCGCGGCCGACGCCCAGCAGGTCGCCGTCCGGGCCGACGACGCACACCTCGTCGCCCGAGCGAACCGCCGGGTCGGCGTCGGTGACGAACTTGGCGAAGGCGTTCTTGCCGTCGCTGACGAACGGAACCGACTCGTCGCCGACGCGGACGACGTAGGCGTCGCCGTCGAGACTGTCGTAGAGGCGGCGGCCGCCGGCGACGCCGAGCGTGAACCGGCCGTCGGTGCCGTAGGAGGTGACGCGGTCGCCCTCGACGTACACCTGCCGCGGGCGGCCGCTGCGCGAGCGCGAGAGTTCGATGTCCGCGTCGGTCGGGAACAGCGCGTCGCCCGCGCCGGCCCCGAACTGGTAGTCGGCGACGACCCGGAGGTCGTCCAAATCGGTCGCGTGGCCTTCGGTCATACCCAGTCGTTCGCCCCGCCGGCTAAAGTGGGTCGCGGTCCCGCCCGGCCGCGTGTACCGGGTTAGCACGCACGTTCGAGACGGAAAGCCCTAAGTACGGGACAGACCCCCGTCGGAGTATGTCTGTGGACGTTCGACTCGCCGCCGTGGGGACTGTGCTGCTGCTCGCGAGCAGCGCGCTCCTCACCCAGACGGCGCTCGACTGGCGGCTCCCGACGGTGCTCGCCGCCATCGCGGCGTTCGGCGCGGTCGCCACCGTCGCCCGACTGGCGACGCCAACGGCCTGACACGCCGCTCGCGGGCTCGGCCGCGACCCCAGTACGCCGCCGTCTCGACCCACCCGTTTTACGTATTATCGCATCGACACGTCGAGGTATGGCTGCGATTAGCTCCCTCCAGACCGCCCTCCGAGGCATCCGTTCGAACCCGGTGTTGTTCCTCGCCGGGCTCGCCTTAGGTCTCGTCACGCTCCCGCAACTCGCCACGCAGTTGGCGCAGATACCCATCGTCCCGACCGCCCTGATGGCGGTGACGTTCTTCGTCACGCCGTTCGTCGCCGCCGGCCTCTACGGGATGGCCGACGAGGCGGTCGACAGCGGGGGGTCGACCTCGCTTTCGACCCTGACCGACGTCGGCCGCGAGAAGTACGTCCCGATGCTCCTCGCGAACATCGTCCAACTCGGCATCGTCATCGCCTTCGGTATCGTGTTCCTCATCGCCGCGGTCGTCATGGCCATCTCGCTCGGCCTCGGCGGCCTCGCCGCCGGCGGTGGCGACGTCTCCAACTTCGCTCTCGGCGGCGGCTTCCTCGTCGGCCTCGCCGTGCTCGGCCTCATCGGGCTGGCGTACTTCGTCGTCATCTTCCTCGTTCAGTTCTACCCCGTCGCGGTCGTCGTCGGCGACAAGGGCGCAATCGAGTCGTTCGGCGAGAGCTACCGACTCGTCCGGAACAACATCGTCCCCTCGCTCGGCTACTCGGTCATCCGGTTCGTCGTCGGCCTCCTCATCAGCATCCCCGTCACGGGATTCATCGTCTTTCGGACGTTCCAGAACGTCCAGCAGGTACAGGACGCGGCGAACCCCGCGGCGGCGCAGGCGGGCCTCGGATTCTCGCCGACCGAAATCGCCGCCATCGCCGCCATCTCGCTGGCGACGCAGATGGTTCTGGCGACGTTCCAGTACGTCTACGCGGTCGCCTTCTTCGAGGCCCACGACTCGGGCTCGAACGGACCGGCCGGAACGGCCGGCCCCGATATCGACGGCGACTCGGTGATTCCGCAGTTCGAATAATCGCCCTGCGACCTACAGCAGGAACGTCTCTTTTCGTTCGGAGAGGTCGATGAACGCGTCCGCCGCCTCGACGAGTTCGTCCGCGGTGGACTCCTTGAACGCCATCACCTCGACGCGGACGCCCTCGTGGCGGAGGTGGGTACAGAGCCGCTCGAAGTCGCCGTCGCCCGAACAGAGGACGACCGTGTCCACGTGGTCGGCGAGGCTGACCGCGTCGAGCGCGATGCCGAGGTCCCAGTCGGCCTTCTTCGAGCCGTCGCCGAACGTCTTGATGTCCTTGATTTTCGTCTCGAAACCGATGTCGACGAGTGCATCGAAAAAACTCCCCTCGTCGGGCGAGTCCGCTCGGATGACGTAGGCGATGGCGCGGGTGAGCGCGCGGCCCGCCGTTCCCTTCTTGAGGAGCGACGAGTAGTCGATGTTCCGCGAGTACAGACTCTGTGCCGTATGGTAGAGGTTCTGCGCGTCGGCGAGGATGGCGACGCGCTGGTCGGGGTGAATCTCGGTCATTCGTACGACGCTTGGGCGGCGCGGGCTAATAACCGTCCGGGGAGGCGGGCACGCGTCGGACGAGTGTCCACCTCGGTGACCGGAAACCGGACGGAGAGCGCCCCAAAGCCGCCGGAGGCGGGCCGTCGAGGTCCGGCAGGTCCTGCAGACGACGCAAGTTATATTACGCTTCCAGCACCTGCATCCGGTGTGAACGACGCGACGCGGCCCTCGGAGGTCACCACACCCTCGACAGCGTCGCGTGCCGCTTTCTTTTCGAAAAAACGTGCGTACTGAATCGCTCGTTGCGGGAGTAGCGACCCCGTCTCGGGCGGCCTTCGGCTGACGCACGTTCCGGTCACACGACCGATACCGACCTTCCCACGACCGTCACCACACCCATCACCGACACATGACATCATTCGACTTCCGCGGCGTCTATCCCGCGATGACCACGCCGTTCCACGACGACGGCAGTATCGACTTCGAACAGTTCCAGGCCGACGTGCGACGCCTCGAAGAGGCCGGCGTCGACGGCATCGTGCCCGTCGGTTCGACCGGCGAGTCGGCGACGCTCACCCACGACGAACACGTCGAGGTCGTCGAGGCGGCCGTCGAGGCCGTCGAGGACGTGCCCGTCGTCGCCGGCTCCGGGTCGAACTCGACCCGCGAGGCGCTCGAACTCTCTCGGCGCTCCGCCGACGCCGGGGCCGACGCGCTGCTTCTCATCTCGCCGTACTACAACAAGCCCGAGCAGAGCGGTCTCGTCGAGCACTACCGGACCATCGCCGACGAAATCGACCTGCCGCAAATCGTCTACAACGTCCCCGGGCGCACCGGGAGCAACATCCTCCCCGAGACGGCCGCGACGCTCGCCGAGCACCCGAACATCACCGCCTACAAGGCCGCCAGCGGCGACCTCGGCCAGATTTCGGAGGTCGTCGAGCGGACCCGAGACGAGCAGTTCGCGGTGCTGTCGGGCGACGACGCGCTCACGCTCCCGATTCTCTCGGTCGGCGGCGTCGGAGCCATCTCGGTCACGGCGAACGTCGAGCCCGCGCGCGTCGGCGCGATGGTCCACTCGGCGCTGCAGGGCGACTACGAGCGCGCCCGGGACATCCACCACGACCTCGCCCCGCTGAACCGCCACCTGTTCTCCGAGACGAACCCCATCCCGGTCAAGGAGGCCATGGAGATTCGGGGTTACGGCCCGGCGAGCCTGCGCCCGCCGCTCACCCGCCTCACCGAGGAGAACACCGAGGAACTGCGCCGCCTGCTGTCCGACCTCGAAGCCGAACAGGCGATTCCGGACGGGGGTGCTGCCGAGTGACGGTCTCTCTCGGCGTCACCGGCGCGACCGGCCGCATGGGCGGGGAAGTCCTCGCCGCGGCCGCCGACCGCGACGACCTCTCGGTCGCCTTCGCGGTCAGCCGCTCGCCCGGCGACGAGGTCGAGGGCGTCGCCGTCGAGGACGCGGCCGACTTCGCCGACCTGCTCGCCTCGCGCGACCCCGACGTCGTGGTCGACTTCACCGGCCCGGGTTCCTGCATCGAGTACGCGTCGGCCTGCGCGGAGGCGGGCGTCGGCTTCGTCACCGGGACGACCGGGCTGAGCGAGGGCGGCTTCGACGCGCTCCGCGAGTCCGCATCGGAGGTCCCGGTGCTGTACGCCTCGAACTTCTCGCGCGGCATCGCGGCGCTCCGCCGGGCCGTCCGCGAGGCGGTTCCCGCCCTCGACGGCTACGACATCGAACTCACGGAGACGCACCACAACGCCAAGCGCGACGCCCCGAGCGGAACGGCGCTGACCATCCTCGACGACATCGACGAAGCACGCGGTGAGTCCCCGCGCGTCCACGGCCGCGAGGGCGAAGCGCCCCGGTCCGAGGGCGAAGTCGGCGTCCACGCTCGCCGGGCGGGGGATATTGCCGGTGAGCACGAGGTATTACTGGCTGGAAATCACGAGTCTCTTTCACTCACGCACCGCGCGGGGTCGCGGGGTGTCTTCGCCGCCGGCGCGCTCGACGCCGCGGCGTGGCTCTCCGACCGCGACGCCGGGTGGTACGACTTCACCGAGGTACTCGAATGAACCTGGAATCCGACGTACGAGACCTGTGGCAGCGATACAACGACGGCGACGTGGACGCCGAATCGGCGACCGTCGACGAACTCGACACGCTCGACGCGTTCCTCGACGCCCTCGAAGCGGGCGAGGTGCGCGCCGCCGAGAAGACCGGCTCCGACGTGACCTCGTGGGAGGCCAACGAGTGGGTCAAGCGGGGCATCCTGCTCAACTTCGGCCTGCGCGAGACGCTCGCCCGCGAGTACGGCGACGTCCGCTACCACGACGTGCTCCCCCTGCGCGACACCGAAGACCTCGGCGAGCGCGGCACGCGCAACACCCCGGACGGCACCGCCATCCGCCGCGGCGCGTACCTCGGCTCCGACTGCATCATGATGAGCCCCTCGTTCGTGAACGTCGGCGCGCACGTCGGCGACGGCACGCTCGTGGACTCCTGTGACACCGTCGGCTCCTGCGCGCAGATCGGCGCGAACGTCAAGCTCGGCGCGAACACGCTCATCGGCGGCGTGCTCGAACCCGTCGAGGACGCCCCGGTCGTCGTCGAAGACGGCGCGGCGCTCGGCGCGGGCTGTCGAGTCACCTCCGGCTTCGTCGTCGGCGAGAACTCCATCGTCGGCGAGAACACGCTTCTGACGCCCCGAATCCCCGTCTACGACCTCGTGGACGAGGAGATTTACTACGGCCACCTGCCCGCGAACCGCCGCGCCTTCACGCGCTTCGTGGAGTCGTCGCTCGGCGACCACGACCTGTTCGCCGGCGGCGCGTACAAGCCCGCGGTCGTCGCCCTCGACATCGAGGACGACACCCTCGACGCCACCCGTCGGGAGGAGGCGCTGCGCGAATGAGCGGCGGCGGGCCGGCCGTCCGGCGGCTCTCGGACTGGGACCGCGAGCACCTGCTGTCGCTCGCCGACGAGTTCGGCTCGCCGCTGTACGTGACCGACCTCCGTCGCGTCCGCGAGAACTGTCACCGACTCCGCGAGGCGTTCCCCGAGGCGCACGTCAGCTACGCCGTCAAGGCCCACGCCGGTCGCGCGGTGCTCGAAACCGTCCGCGAGGCCGGCGTCGACGCCGAGTGCGCCTCCGCGGGCGAAGTCGAGCGCGCCCTCGACGCCGGCTTCCCCGGCGAGCGCGTCCGCTACACGGCGGTCAACCCGCCGGACGCCGACCTCGACCACGTCGTCTCGCGGTGGGAGTCGAACCCCGAGATGACCGTCACGGTCGGCGCGGCGGACACTATCGACCGCCTGCGCGAGCGCGGCTTCGACGGTCGGCTCTGCCTTCGCGCGAACCCCGGCGTCGGCGCGGGCCACCACGAGAAGGTCACGACCGGCGGGCACGCGAAGTTCGGCATCCCCATCGACCGCGTCCCCGACATCGCCGCCGACGCGCGCGACGAGTTCGACCTCGTCGGCGTCCACGCCCACGCTGGAAGCGGCATCTCCGGCGACGACCTCTCGGCGCACCGCGAGTTGGTCCGCCGGATGGGCGACCTCGCCCGAGAGGTCGGCGACCTCGAATTCGTCGACGTGGGCGGCGGCTTCGGCGTCCCCTACCGCGAGGACGAACCGCCGCTCGACCTCGACGCCGTCGCCGACGCGACCCGCGAGGCGCTCGGCGAGGTGGACGCGCGACTCGCAATCGAACCCGGCCGCTACGTCGTCGCCGACGCCGGCGTCCTCCTCTCGCGGGTCAACACCGTGAAGGAGGCCCCCGAGACGACCGTCGTCGGCATCGACGCTGGTATGACGACCCTGCTCCGACCGGCGATGTACGACGCGTACCACGCGATTTCGAACCTCTCTCGGCCCGACGCCGACCCGGTTTCGACCATCGTCGCGGGCCCCGTCTGCGAGACGAGCGACGTGTTCGCCGACGGCCGCGAACTCCCCGAACCCGAGCGCGGCGACTGTCTCGCGCTCGGCAACGCGGGGGCGTACGGCTACGAGATGGCGAGCACCTACAACTCTCGACCGCGCCCCCCGGAAGTCGTCCTCGACGCCGACGGCCCCCGACTGGCCCGCCGGCGCGAGACCCTCGACGACGTCACCGCACTCGAACGAACCGCATCCGAGCACATCCCCAACTGACCAAGCACCAACACAGAATCATGAGCGTACTCAACACCGTTCCCTTCGAAAAGTTCCACGGCACTGGAAACGACTTCTTCGTCGTCGACGCAGACGACCCGGTCCCGGACCGACCCGCCTTCGCCCGCACCCACTGCGACCGCGAGGCCGGAATCACCCTGAGCGAGAGCGAACGCCGCGGCGCAGACGGCGTCCTGTTCCTCGCGCTCGAATCGCGCTACGACCCGCCGCGGGTCGTCATGACCCTCGTCCAGCCCGACGGCTCCGTCGCCGCCATGTGCGGCAACGGCGCTCGCGTCGCGGCCGCGTGGGCCGCCGAGCGAACCGGCACGAACGAAGTCATGATAGACACGCCCGCAGGGACCCGCCGCGCGAGCCTCGACGGCACCGACGTGACCGTCGAGATGGGCGCGCCCTCGTTTGCGCCCCGCGACGTACCGCTCGCGTCCGACGACGAACTCGTCGACACCGAGGTCGAGGGCCTGACCGTCACGGCCGTCAACACGGGCGTGCCCCACGCCGTCGCCTTCGTCGACGACGTGGACGACGTGGACCTCGAATCGGTCGCGCCGGCGGTCCGTCACGCACCGGTGTTCACCGAGGGCGCGAACGTCACGCTCGCCTCCCCCGACGGCGAGGGCGGCTTCCGCCAGCGCACCTTCGAGCGCGGCGTCGAAGGCGAGACGCAGTCCTGCGGCACCGGCGCGGTCGCCGTCGTCGCGGCCGCGAAGCGACTCGGACACGTCTCCGGTGACGACCCCGTAACCGTCACCCCGCCGGGCGGCGCGCTCTCCGTGACCGTCCCCGACGAGGGCTCCGCGCTCCTCGGCGGACCGGCCGTCTACGAGGGCGACGGCGAAGCCGACATCGTCTTCCGCGAGCGATGAGCGGCGACGCCGACGGGTTCGACCCCGTGGCGTTCCTCGAACGGGCCGTCCCCGTCGCGTCGAACGACGACGTGGGCGAGATGCGCGACCTGCTGGTCGAGACGCTCGAAGCCGAGGGCGTCTCCCCGACCGTGGACGACGCCGGCAACACCGTCGCCTCGAAGGGAGCGGCGGAGCCGGCGACGCACCTCGTCCTCAACACGCACATCGACACCGTCTCGCCGCACGTCCCGTACGACCGCGACGATGGCGTCATCCACGGCCGCGGCTCCTGCGACGCCAAGGGCCCACTCGCGGCCCTGCTTTCGGCCTTCTTCGCCGCCGACCCCGGCCCCGACGCCCGAGTGACGCTCGCCATCACGCCCGACGAGGAACTCCTCTCGACGGGCGCGGCCGAACTCGACCTCGGCGGCGACATGTACATCGTCGGCGAGCCGACCGGCCTCGACGTCTGTACGGCCGCGAAGGGTCGGTTCGAGGGAACGGTGTCGCTGTCGGGCGTCGCCGCGCACGCGGCCGAGCCGCAGTCGGGCGTCAACGCCGTGGACGCGCTCGCGCCGGTCCTCGACGCGCTCCGGTCGTTCGACGACGACCGCGAGGCCCACCCCGAACTCGGCCCGGCGACGCTGACGCCGACGATGGTCGACGGCGGCGCGAACTCGAATCAGGTGCCCGCCGACTGCCGACTCGTGGTCGACCGCCGGAGCGTCCCGCCGGAGACGGCCGAGGGCTTCCGCGAGGAACTCGAATCGACGCTCCGGGCCGCCGCGCCCGACGACGTTGGCGTCGACTTCGCGCTCACGGAGCGCCCGACGCCGTTCCTCGAAGCGTTCGCGACCGACCCCGACCACGAACTCGTGACGGCGCTCGCCGCGGCCTCCCGAGACGCCGGCGGGCGGGCGGACGTCCGGCCCTTCACGGCCGCGACCGAGGCCTCCTACTTCTCGCCCGCGCCCGTCGTCGTCTTCGGTCCCGGCGACCTCGCCGACGACGAGGGCGCGGTCGCGCACGCCGACAGAGAGTACGTGCGCACCGACGACGTGCGAACCGCGGCCGCCGCGCTCCGCGCCGCGCTCACCGCGCTCACCGCCTAACTGTTAATTAATCAAAACGTACTTGTTGTCCGAACGATACGTTTCGGACGATGCGCCCTCCCCATCTCGTCGTCTCCCTCCTCGTCGTCGTCGCGCTGTCGCTTCCGGGAGCCGTCGCCGCCGACGGCACCGTTATCGACCACTCCGGCGAGGGACTCACGCTCGACGCGGCCGATGACGAGCACATCCACGGGACGACCTCGTTCTCGTCCGGGACGCTCATCGGCGTCCGCGTGAAGTCCGTGGGTGACACCCACCCGTTCCTCGTCTCGAAGGCCGTCCGCGTCGGCGAAAACGGCACGTTCGACGTCACGTTCGACCTCTCGGAGCTGTCCCAGCTCCGCGGCGGTCCGGTTCAAGTCTCGATTCGCCACAACCAGCAGTCTATCTACCAAGAAAACGCCACGCTCGTGACGCACAACATGCCCGGTGACTCGACGCTCACGCCCGACGTCGAGACCACGGCGACGACGACCGAAACGGCCCCGCCGTCGACGGCGACGACGACCGATTCGCGGTCCGGGTTCGAGGTCCCCGGCTTCGGCGTCGGTGCGGGCGTCGCCGCGCTCTGCCTCGCGTCGTTCGCTGCGTACGCCCGGTTCTGACGGTCCGTCGCCCGCCCTCGCGCCGGAGCCCCGGAACGCAACGCCCTTTTCCCACCCGTTCCTGTGTCGGCGTATGTACGAGGCGGTCTACGCACACCCCGACGGCGAGAGCACGGCCAGCCGCGCCGCCGTCGCCGCCGGTCGGTACGACTACGACGGCGTCGTCGTCCGCGCGCTCGACGCCAGCCCCGACTACGACCGCCTGCGCGACGACCTCGACGTGGACCTCGTCGACGCCGTCGAAATCGACGCGTCGAACCCGGAACGCGCCAGCGGCGCGGTCGGGAACTACCGCCCGCAGCGCGAACTGCTCATCCTCCGCGGCGGCACGAACGCGCTCAACCGCTTCGCCGTCGAACAGCCGCGAGTGGACGTGCTCTCGCGTCCGATGGACGGCGACGGCAACTTCAATCACGTCCTCGCCAAGGCCGCCCGCGACAACGGCGTCCGCGTGGAGTTCGACTTCGGTCCGGTGCTTCGAAGCGACGGGGGGACTCGCGTACAGGCGATTTCGGCCCTCCGGAAGCTCCGCGAACTCGTCGAGTACTACGACGCGCCCTACGTCGTCTCCGCGACCCCGTCGTCGCACCTCCACCTGCGGAGCCCCCGCGAGCTGGCGGGGCTGGGCGAGGTCATCGGCTTCGACCCCGAGCAGGTGCTCGACGGCCTCCGCGAGTGGGGTCGCCTCGCGGCGCGCAACCGCGAGCGCATGTCCGAGTCGTTCATAGCCCCCGGCGTCAAACGGGGACGGTATGAAGAAGACGATTGAGGAACACGCCGCCCGCTTTTCCCACATCGCCGCGGAGTACGACGATTCGCAAGACAGCGATGAGTACCGCGCGTGCGTCTCGCTCGTCGTCCACTACGCCGACCCCTCCCCCGAGGACGTGGTCCTCGACCTCGGCACCGGAACGGGCGCTATCGCCCTCGCGCTCGCCCCCGACGCGAAGCGCGTCGTCGGCCGCGACATCAGCGAGGGGATGCTCGAACAGGCCCGAACCAAGGCGGCCGAAGTCGGCATCGAGAACGTCGAGTTCGGCGAGGGCCGGTTCCGCGAACCGAACGTGGACGACGACGAGCAAATCGACATCGTGGTCACGAACTTCGCCATGCACCACCTCTCCGACGAGGAGAAACGCGAGGCAATCGGGGTCATCGCCGACCTCGAACCCCGGCGGTTCGTCCTCGGCGACGTGATGTTCTTCGGGACGCCCGACCCCGACGAGCCGTTTTACTCGCCCGAGGTGGACGACCCCGCGACCGTCGGCTTCCTCGCCGACGCGCTCACGGACGCCGGGTTCGTCCTCACGGCCGTCGAGTCCGTCCACGAGCAGGTGGGCGTCCTCGTCGCCGAGCGAGCGCCGACCGCCGACGAGTGAACTGAACCGATGAAACACCTGCCCAAACACCTCCGGCCGCGGCGGCGGTACCTCGCCGTCGAAGTCGAGACGTGGCCCGACGCCGACCTCGGCCGCGGGCCGTTCCAGCGCGAACTCTGGTACGCCGCCCAGAACCTCTACGGCGACGCCGGGAGCGCCGACGCCGACCTCACCGTCCTCGGATTCGACTACGCCGACGGTATCGCCGAGACTATCGTCCGCGCCCGTCGCGGTCACGTCGAAGACGCCCGGGCCGCGCTCGCCTGCATCGACGCCGTCGGCGGCGACCCCGTCGGGGTGAGAGTGAGAGGCGTCTCGGGGACAGTGCGTGCCTGTTCGGAAAGGTATTTACACGGCCGGGCCGGAATTTCCGAGGAGAGAACCGTCGTGTTCGAGAACGAATCCCGAACCGCCGTCGTCCGCGACTCACTCTTGGACGTCGGCGGTCCGGACGGGTTCACGGGCGCGACGCAACTCGATTTCGAGTGATATTCCATGCAGGGACAAGCGCAACAACAGGCGTACGACCGCGGGATTACGATCTTCTCGCCGGATGGTCGACTCTATCAGGTCGAATACGCTCGTGAGGCCGTCAAGCGCGGCACCGCGAGCATCGGCGTGCGAACGCCCGAGGGCGTCGTCCTCGCGGCGGACAAGCGCTCTCGATCGCCGCTGATGGAGCCGACGAGCGTCGAGAAGATTCACAAGGCGGACGACCACATCGGCATCGCGAGCGCCGGCCACGTCGCCGACGCCCGCCAGCTCATCGACTTCGCCCGCCGCCAGTCGCAGGTCAACCGCCTCCGCTACGGCGAACCCATCGGCATCGAGACGCTGACCAAGGAAGTCACCGACCACATCCAGCAGTACACGCAGGTCGGCGGCGCGCGCCCGTTCGGCGTCGCGCTCCTCATCGGCGGCGTCGAAAACGGCACCCCCCGTCTCTACGAGACGGACCCCTCGGGGACCCCCTACGAGTGGAAGGCCGTCTCCATCGGAGCCGACCGCGGCGACCACCAAGAGCACCTCGAAGAGAACTTCCGCGACGACCTGACCCTCGACGAGGGTATCGAACTCGCGCTCGAAGCCATCGGCTCGACCAGCGAGGAGGGCACCTCGCCCGACGGCGTCGACGTGGCGACGGTCTCCGCGGAGACCGAGCGCTTCGTCGAGCTGTCTAACGACGAAATCGAGAGCTACCTCGAAGCCAACGACCTGTTGGCGACCGAGGACGACGAACAGACCGAAGAGTAAACCGCGTCCCGCGGTTCCCGTTCTCGCGCGTTCTTCTTCGACTCCCATCCCCCCGAGCGACCGCACCGTCGGCTCGGACGCGGCGGGCGGAGCGTCGCGTCGCTCACGGTCGGTGACGGGTGCAAGCGAGACGCTGAACGGGATGAAAACAGACCCGGACGGAAGGGAAAACGGACCGGAAACAGAATCGGGAAAGCGGTCGTCTATCGGGTTCTCGAACGAGACCGCGGTCGTCTCAGTACTCCTCGTAGGCGAGGTTCATGAGCCACTGCGAGAAGGCGTTGCTGTTGGCGTTTATCTCTTCTTCACCGATGAGCGGCGAGAGCATGTCGCCCGCCATCAGCATCGAGAAGCTGAGGTCGCGCGCGGCGGGTTCGAGGTAGTAGGTGGTGTGGCCGTTGTAGACGGTCTCGGTTCGCTTGATGAGACCGAGCGACTCCAGCACCTCGGCGATGCGGCTCCCCTTCCGGGAGGAGATGTCGAGTTCTTTCCAGAAGTCGCTCTGGTGGATGCCGCCCGACTCGCGGATGAGTTCCAGTCCCGCGTGCTCGTCGGAAGAAAGGTCTTGCTCGGCTTCGCTCGCGCTCATACCACCTACACGTCGTGCGAGCGGTTTAATCCTGACGTTCGACCGGTTCGAAGGCGGTCTGACACGGCGGGCCGTCGGCGAATTCGTAGGCGAATTCCGCCTCGCCGAGCGTGATGACCGACGACGAGCGCGTGCCGAACCGACCCTCCGGGTCGTGGACGCAGACGCCGAAGTCGTGGTCGCCCAGCGCCGCCTTCGCCCGCTCGCGCCACGCAGTCACCGACTCGTCGGGCTCGGGCTGGAGCGCCTCCTCCAATCGCCGGGCGTTGTCGGCCTGCCGCTCCCCAACTTCGGGCCGTCGCTCGGGGACGAACCACGAGTCGGGCGTGCCGACGTTGACGACCACGCGGACGCCGGGGTCGAAGTTCCGAACCGAGACGCTGCCGTCCCACTCGAAGAACAGCGCGGCGTTCTCGTCGGCGACGACGAGGTTGAAGCCGTCGTAGGTGTGGTCGTCGACCGCGTGTTCGACGAACCGGGCGGCGTCCTCGGCGGTCTCACGGCGGAGCGCGTCGCGGACGAGGCGGCCCCGGGAACGCTCGCCGCCCCCCGCGACCTCGACCCAGCGGTTGGTGATGCCGACGAAGACGCCGGCGTCGTTGTAGCCGACCCACGTCCCGCCCGCCTCGGCGTCCCGCGGGGCGACGATTGCGGGGCCGTCGCCGTCGTCCCATCGCCGTGGCGGTTCGGCGGGCCTGCCGAGTTGCTCGTCGCGGTTGGCGGCGACGACAACCGGCGCGTCTTCGAACACCTGCCACGCGAGGATGAGTGTGCACACGAGGAGAGAGTAGGCACCCGGCGCAGAAAAACACCGGCTCCGACTGCTGACCCGGCCTCCGGCTCCCGGTCCAGTACCTGATTCGGCTCCCGAACGACCGGGAAACGCCACTCACTCGTCGGACCGCTCGTCGAGTTTCGTTTCCAGTTCCGCCACTCGGCGTTCGAGGCCGCCGGCGAGGAGAAGTATCAACAGGAGGGGAACGGCGACGACCAGCACGTGTGGGAACTCCGTCGAGAGCCAGTACGGGAGGAGGGACATACGCGAATCGAATCAAGTGTGTGACAAGAATTTGTCGAAGCGCGGGACCTGAGCCGGCAGCCGTGTCTCAGTCTTCGCTCTCCGAGTCGCCTTCGAACCGGCTCGGGTCCCGCGAGGCGAGCGCGACGTTCACGGCCGCGACGTTCTCCGGCACGTCGTGGACGCGGACGATGTCGGCCCCGCGGTCGGCGGCGATGGTCGTGCCCGCGACGGTCGCCGCGAGGTTGTCGCCCGGCTCCTCGCCGACGAGCGAGAACATCGACTTGTGGGAGTGGCCGACGAGAATCGGACAGCCGAGCGCGGCGAACTCGTCGGCGCGCCCGAGGAGTTCGAAGTTCTCGGCCTTCGACTTCCCGAAGCCGAGACCGGGGTCGACGATGAGGTTCCGCCGGGGGATGCCCGCCTTCTCGGCGAGTAACACCAGTTCGGTCAGTTCGTCGATGACGTCCTCGACCACGTCGTCGTAGTCGACCTCGCGGGACGGGTCGACCGGCGCGTCGATGCTGTGCATCACGATGACGGGCGTGTCGCGCTCGGCCGCGAGAAAGCGCATCTCGGGGTCTTCGAGGCCGGTCACGTCGTTGAGGATGTCCGCGCCGGCGTCGAGGGCGGCCTCGCCGACGGCCGCCTTCCGGGTGTCGACCGAGACGAGCACGTCGAGGTCGGCGATGGCCTCGATGACGGGCGCGACGCGGCGAATCTCCTCGTCGACCGGGACCTCGTCCGCGCCGGGACGGGTGCTCTCGCCGCCCACGTCGATGATGTCTACCCCGGCGTCGACCATCGCCCGCGCCTGTTCGACGGCGTCGTCGATGTCGTAGAACTCCCCGCCGTCGTGGAAGCTGTTCGGCGTCACGTTCAGGATACCCATGACGGCCGTGCCGTCGTCCCACGGGTACTCGCCGGCGTCGTCGCGGTCGGTGCCGCTCGCGCCGAACGCCTCCCGAATCTCCGCTGCGACCCCCGCGAGCGCGTACGGCCGGGCTTCGAGGGCCGCCGTCAGTCGCTCGAACTGGTCGAGCGTCCCGGTCAGGACCACGTCGACGAGTTCGCCGCCGAACTCGTGGCCCGAGACGGCGCAGTCGCCGCCGACGGACAGCAGTTCCTCGCGGAGCACTCGGGCCTGTCGGCGCTGGACGCGGGTGTGGACAGTTCGATTGACCGCCCGCTTCGCGCGCGCCCCCCGGTCGGCGGCGTCCGACACGTTCGCGCGTTCGAGCGTCCGGCGAGCGTCGTCGAGGGTGCGGTGGGATTTCGGGACGACCGCCCGCGTCCACGTCGTGCGCGCCTCGGCGACGACGTACAGCGAGCCGACGACGAGCACGCAGTCGTCCGGGGCGGCGCGGGCGCGCGCCCGGTCGAGCGCCGAGGCGACCGCGCCGCCGGTCTCCACTTCGGGGCCGTCGAGTCGCTCGAAGACGGACGACAGAATCTCGGGGTCTTCGCCCCGCGAGATGTCCGCCTTGCAGGTGACGACCGACGCGACCTCCGGGAGCGCTCCGACCATCTCGCTGTGGTCCTTGTCGTGCATCGCCCCGTAGACGAGGTGGAGGTCGTCGTAGTCGAACTCGTCGAGGACGGTGGCGACCTGCGCGCAGGCGTCGGGGTTGTGCGCGCCGTCGAGGACGACCGTCGGCTCCGTGCCCATGACCTCGAACCGACCCGGCCAGTGGGCGTTTCGGAGGCCGCGGTGAATCGCCTCCTCGTCGATGTCGGGGCGGACCTGCCGGGCGATCGAAACGGCGATACCGGCGTTTTGCGCCTGATACGCGCCCAAAAGCGGGATTCGAACGTCGAGCGTCTCGTCGTCGGTCTCGACGGTGACGGCGGCCTCCTGGTGGTTGACGCGGCCGCCGTAGGAGGCGCGAACGTCGGCTTCGGAGCCGGCGTCGCCGACGGTCAGCACGTCGCCGACCTCCTCGCGGATGACCGACAGCGCCTCGCCGGTCGCCCCGGTTACGAGCGGTGCGTCGGCGGGCGCGACGGCCGCTTTCGTCTTCGCGATTTCCGCGACGGTATCGCCGAGGACGGCGGTGTGTTCGAGCGAGACGTTGGTGACGGCGCTGGCGACCGGGTCGACGGCGCTCGTCGCGTCGAGTTCGCCGCCCATCCCGACTTCGAGGACCGCCACGTCCACGTCCGCGCGGTCGAAGTACCACAGCGCGAGCGCGGTCACGGTCTCGAAAAAGGTCAGCGGCTCGCCGTCGGCGGCCCGCTCGACGAGGTACGGCTTGGCTTCGGCCACGAACGTCGACAGCGCGGCCTTCGGAATCTTCCGGCCGTCGACGCGGATTCGCTCCCGCACGTCGTCGAAGTGCGGCGAGGTGTAGAGGCCGACGTGCGCGCCCGACTCGCGCAGTATCGCGTCGACCATCCGGGCGGTGCTTCCTTTGCCGTTCGACCCCGCGACCTGCACGAACGACACGCCTTCGTGGGGGTCGCCGAGGTGAGAGAGCAACCGCTGAATCGACTCGGTCCCCGGCTTGACCTGAAACCGCCGGAGGTCGAAAAGGAAGTTCACCGCCTCGTGGTACTCCATACGCGTGAGAAACCGGACGGTGGGCTTAGGCCTAACGCTCCACGTCACTCCTGCGACACGACGCCGGTCGCCCGACAGCCCCGACCGCCACCGCTGTCATCGGCGACGCTCCGCGGGCGACCCGGAACGTCACCGGAGTGCGCTTAACGCGCCGGAGTCAGTCGATGTGAACGACGAGCACCGGGCGTTTGGCGTTCTCGATGACGCGCTCGGTGACGCTCCCGAGCGACGTGAGTTTGTCGCGACCGGTCCGCCCGTGGGTTCCCATGACGACCACGTCGACGTCGTGTTCGTCGGCGTAGTCGAGGATGACCCGGTGCGGCACGCCGTCGCGGATTGCGGTCGCCGTCGAGGCCTTCCCCTCGCACTTCTCGGCGCACCGCTCGACCGCCTGTACCGCGTCGTCGCGGAGCGACTGGATGACCGCGTCCTGTTGGTCGCCGCCGGCGGCGAGGTACACCCGCTGGTCGACGACCGACAGCACGTGAATCTTCGACTCCGCGTCGGCGAGTTCGAGCGCGTGTTCGACCGCCTGCATCGTCCCCTCGCTCCCGTCGGTCGGCACCAGGATGTGTTCGTACATACCTCTGTGTTCGCCTCGCCGACACTTGAAGGGACACCGTCGGTGTTAGGACGTGGGAACGGTCTCGGGGCGTCTGGAAGTGAGAGAGGAGATGCCCAGTCGTGCCCAAAATCGCGCGAGACTCACATTCGTTCGTCTCACTGACTTCCGTCACTAATCGTGGCGGAAACACCGAAGCACTCCCTCCGGTCGTGCTTCGAGCTTTAGACGCTCCTTCGCTCCGCTCAGTCGTGTCTAAAGCACCGCTGCCCGGTGAAGACCATCGCAATCCCGCGCTCGTCGCACGCCTCGATGACGTCCTCGTCGTTCACCGAGCCGCCGGGCTGGATGACCGCCTCGATGCCCGCGTCGGCCGCCTTCTCCACGCCGTCCGGGAACGGGAAGAACGCGTCGGAGGCCATGACGGCACCCTGCGCGTCTTTGCCCTCGGCGTGTTCCTCAGCCTTCATCGCGGCGAGTTCGACCGCGTCGACGCGGGAGACCTGCCCCATGCCGACGCCGACCGTCTCGGTCCCCTTGGCGAAGAGGATGCCGTTGGACTTCACGTGCTTCAGGACCTTCCACGCGAACAGCATCGTCTCCAACTGCTCGTCCGTGGGTTCGGTCTCGGTGACGACTTCGAGGTCGTCCAGCGTCGGCGTCCAGAGGTCGCGCTCTTGGACGAGTCGCCCGCCGACGAGCGCCTTTTCGGTGTACGTCTCGGTCCGCTCGCCGAGTTCGCCCACATCGAGGACGCGGAGGTTCTTCTTCTCGGTCAGCACGTCGAGCGCGTCGTCGGTGTAGCCGGGCGCGACGACGACTTCCTTGAACGAGTCGATGATGAGTTCGGCCGTCTCGGCGTCGCACTCGCGGTTGAGCGCGACGATGCCGCCGAAGGCGCTCATCGGGTCGGTGGCGAGGGCGTCGGCGTAGGCCTCCGCGAGCGTGTCGGCGGTGGCGCAGCCGGCGGGGTTCGTGTGCTTGATGACCGCCGCGGCGGGCTCGTCGAACTCCTTGATGATGTTCAGCGCGCCGTCGGCGTCGTTGTAGTTGTTGTACGAAAGCCCCTTCGCGCCCTCGTTGAGCTGGGGCGCGCCGACGACCGACGCCTCGTCGCACGTCTCGTCCACGTAGACCGCGGCGTCCTGGTGCGGGTTCTCGCCGTAGCGGAGTTCGTCGTAGCGGTCCTCGGAGGTGACGCGGCGCTCGGGCAGCCCGGCGTCGACGTCGCCCTCGACGGTGACGGAATCGTCTTCGACCGTCACGCGGCCCTCGGCGAACCAGCGGACTGCGCGCGGGTAGGCCTTGAACTCGGCGTCGTAGAGGACGCGCGATTTGAGGTCGTCGGCGTCGTCGTCGGTGTAGACCGGAACGGCCTCCTGCGTGACGATGGGGCCGGCGTCGACCTCCTCGTTGACGACGTGGACCGTACAGCCGGTCGTCTTGACGCCGGCGTCGAGCACCTGTTCGTGGGCGTCCATGCCGGGGAACGCGGGGAGCAGCGACGGGTGGACGTTGAGCGTCGTCGGCGCGGCGTCGAGGAACGTCGAGGTGAGCACGCGCATGTAGCCGTCGAGGCAGACGAGGTCGAAGTCGTAGTCCGCGAGGGCGTCGAGGATGCGCTCCTCGTGGGACTCGCGGGCCTCGTCGTCGCCGCGCTCGACGACTTCGCTGGGGATGCCGTGTTCGTCCGCCCAGTCGAGGACGGGCGCGTCGGCGCTGTTCGAGACGACGACGCCGAGTTCCGCCCCGCCGGGGGCGCGGTCGGCGACGTTGCGAAGGTTTCGTCCGCGGTTGCTCGCGAGACCGGCGATGGTGACCATGTGAGAAAGGGGACTCGCGGCCCTCAAAGTGGTTGCGGTCCTCGACGGCAATATATACTCGATTGTGTATATGTGCGACGACACGCAGCCGCAGAGCGCGTCTGAGTGGGCATACTTGTGCGCAAGTATCGCCTCCGCGGCGGCGACGAACCCCCGGCGTTTAACCTCCCCCATCGTGACGACTCAGACATGACCGACGCCGACCGGCACGACCCGCTGTACGCGGTGTCCCCGCTCGACGGGCGATATGCCTCCCGAACCGCACCCCTCGCGCCGCACGTCAGCGAGGCCGCCCTCATGCGCGCCCGCGTTGAAGTCGAAGTGGAGTACCTCCTCGCGCTCGCCGACCTCGACGCGACGCCGCTTTCGTTCTCCGAGAGCGAGCGCGCCGACCTCCGAGCGCTCTACGAGGCGTTCGACGCCGACGACGCCGACCTCGTGAAACGGCTCGAAGTCGAGGGCGCGGAAGGCTTCTCGGCGACGAATCACGACGTGAAGGCCGTCGAGTACTTCATCCGAACCGAGACCGACGAGTCGGTCCACCCGTGGATTCACTTCGGGCTCACCTCCGAGGACGTGAACAACCTCGCCCAGCGTCTCATGGTGAAGGGCGCGGTCGAGGAGGTCCTCGTGCCCGAACTCCGCGACACCCGCGACGAACTCGTCTCGCTCGCGCGGGAGTTCCGCGACGTGCCCATGCTCGCGCGCACTCACGGGCAGCCCGCGACCCCGACGACGTTCGGCAAGGAGATGGCCGTCTACGCCGCCCGTCTCGGTCGGACGCTCGCCCGCGTCGAGGCCGCGACCGACGAACTCGCCGGCAAGCTCGCGGGCGCGTCGGGCGTCTACGCCGCCCACGTCGCCGCCTACCCCGACGTGGACTGGCGGGCGTTCTCCCGCGAGTTCGTCGGGTCGCTCGGCCTCGAACACACCGCGCTCGCCACGCAGGTCAACCCCTGCGACGACCTCGCGGCGCTGTTCGACGCCGTCCGCGGCGTCAACAACGTCCTCGTCGACCTCGACCGCGACGCGTGGCTCTACGTCTCCGACCGCTATCTGGGACAGGAGGCCGTCGAGGGCGAGACCGGCTCGTCGACGATGCCGCACAAGGTCAACCCCATCGACTTCGAGAACTCCGAGGGCAACCTCTCGAAGGCCAACGCGGACCTGACGTTCCTCGCCGACTACGTGACGACCTCGCGCCTCCAGCGCGACCTCTCGGACTCCACGGTCAAGCGGAACATCGGCGCGGCGTTCGCCCACTGCCTCATCGGCTACAAGAAGACCCAGACCGGCCTCGGCAAGGTCGTCCCGAACGAGCAGGTCATGCGCGACGAACTCGACGACACGCCGGCCATCATCGGCGAGGCCGTCCAGACGATTCTCCGCCGCGAGGGCGACACGCAGGCCTACGAGCGAGTGAAGGAGCTCACCCGCGGCCGCGAGGTGACCCTCGACGACTTCCACGACCTCTTCGCGGACCTCGACGTTGACGAGGAAACTCGCGAGGAACTGCTCGCGCTCACGCCCGCGACGTACGTCGGTCTCGCGGACGAACTCGTCGACGACATCGAGAACTGAACCGTCGACCGGGTCGTCGGAACGTCGGCCCGGCGAAGCGGTACGCTATTTGCTGCGGTCGGTCGAACGCGTCGCTGAGCCGAGCGACCGTCAGGAGAAAACCGAGACCGCCTCAGAAGCCGACGGGCACGGGGTATCGGCTTCGGTGCGGTTCGGGCACGGGTTCGGCGAGCGCCGGCACGGTTGGGCTGGACAGGCTGGTCCGCGCGAGGCGGTTCGTCATGGGCTGGTGCGACGACGCAGGGCGCTCACCGTGGCTGAATTATTTACTCATCATAGAATAAGTCTTTTGGTGGGGTGGTGCATTGGTGGGGGTATGAAAGCAATCGCCGTCAGGCGCGGGGAAGACAAACCGGTCGTCATCGAGAAGCCGCGACCGGAACCCGACGTCGGGGAGGCGCTCGTCCGAACGCTTCGGGTCGGCGTGGACGGGACGGACCACGAGGTCATCGCCGGCGGCCACGGGGGGTTCCCCGAGGGCGAAGACCACCTCGTGCTCGGCCACGAGGCGGTCGGTATCGTCGTCGACCCGAACGGCACCGAACTGGAGGAAGGCGACATCGTCGTGCCGACGGTCCGCCGCCCCCCGGCGTCCGGGACGAACGAGTACTTCGAGAAGGACCAACCCGACATGGCTCCCGACGGGATGTACGCCGAGCGCGGTATCGTCGGCGCGCACGGGTTCATGTCCGAGTACTTCACCAGCCCGTCGGACTACCTCGTCCGCATCCCGCGCTCGCAGGCCGAACTCGGCTTCCTCATCGAGCCCATCTCCATCACCGAGAAGGCCCGCGAGCACGCCTACGCGAGCCGCTCCGCGTTCGACTGGACCCCCTCGTCGGCGCTCGTCCTCGGCAACGGGAGCCTCGGACTCCTGACGCTCGCCATGCTGAAAGCCGACGATAAGGGCTACGAGGACCTCTACTGCCTCGGTCGACGCGACCGCCCCGACCCGACCATCGACATCATGGAGAAGCTCGGCGCGACCTACGTCGACTCCCGCGAGACCTCGGTCGAGGAGATTCCGGACGCACACGAGCACATGGACTTCATCTACGAGGCGACCGGGTTCCCCAAACACGCCATCCAGTCGGTGCAGGCGCTCGCGCCGAACGGCGTCGCCGCGCTCCTCGGCGTCCCGAGCGACTGGGAGTTCGAGGTCGACGCCGGCGCGTTCCACCGCGAGATGGTTCTCCACAACAAGGCGCTCGTCGGCAGCGTCAACTCCCACGTCAAGCACTTCGAGGCCGCGACCGTGACGTTCACCAAGCTCCCGCGGTGGTTCCTCCGCGACCTCGTCACCGGCGTCCACCCGCTTTCGGAGTTCGAAGCAGCATTCGAAGACGACGACACCACTATAAAAACGGCCATCGAATTCGATACTGTATGAAGAACGTCGACGACCTCATCGCCAGCGCGGCGGAGCTCGCGGACCGTGGCCTCTCGAAGGGCGAGATTGCCGACGAGTTGAACGTCTCCCGCGAGACCGCAAGCTGGCTGGTCGAACGGAGCGGCGCGGCGACCGAACCCGAACCCCAGGTAGAGCCCGACGGCCCCGACGACATCCACGTCGATTGGAACGCCATCGGCAGCGGCGGCAAGCGTCTCACCTACGTCGGGCGCGCGCTCGCCGACCTGCTCATGGAGACGAACGGCGAGGCCGACGTGACCGTCGGTATCGAGAAGGCGGGCGTCCCCCTCGCGACCTCCGTCTCGCGCGAACTCGAAACGACCCTCGCCGCCTACTCGCCCGCGAAACACCAGTGGGACGAAGGCGACATCGAGGACCTCGGCGGCGGCTTCTCCCGGAACTTCGCCCCCGTCGAGGGACGGAACTGCTTCATCGTCGACGACACGGTGACGAGCGGTACGACCCTCCGCGAGACTATCGACGCCATCCGCTCCGAGGGCGGCGAACCCCTCGCGTGCGTGGTCATCGTCGACAAGCAGGGCGTCGAAGAGATAGACGGCGTCCCGGTTCACTCGCTCATCAACGTCGTCCGCGTCGGCGAGCAGTAACGCCCAGCACGGGCCGCCGCGCAGTCGGAGTCGGCCCTGCGGACCGAACCCACCGGCGACGCAACTCCTTTGTCCGCCCGGCGGTTATCTGGGCGCATGACGTTCCAACCGGAGAGCTTGGACCCAGAGGAAGTACAGTCCCGCGTCGACGAAGCCGTCGCGGACAACCGCGTCGTCCTGTTCATGAAGGGTAACCGCCTGATGCCGCAGTGCGGCTACTCCGCGAAGGCGGTCGACCTCATCTCCCAGTACGTCGACGAGTTCGAGACCGTCGACGTGCTGCCCGCGCTCCCGCACTACCGCGAGGCGCTCAAGGAGAAAAGCGACTGGGAGACCATCCCCCAGACGTTCGTCGACGGCGAGTTCGTCGGCGGCAGCGACATCCTCGAAGAGCTCGACGAGCGCGGCGAACTCGAAGCGACGCTGACCGGCGCGAACTGACCGCCGGAAGCGACCCCGGCAGACCGCCGGACCGCGGCCCGACGCCGACTTCTTATCTGTCGCCTAACGAGAAGGGGAGGCCATATAAGCCTCGAACTCGTACATGCACACAGGTATCGCCATCCGGGTGCGCCCGCACCGTGGCTCTCGTCGATACCGAAGCCAACAATGTCAGGCCGCGTATATCGACTCCATTCGACGTTGGAACTGCCACTCGAAGACGTGATGGACTACTTCGAAAACGACCCAGAACTGCCGCCTGAGGTCGAGAACGTAGACATCACCCGCCGAAACAACACCCTCATCATCAAAGCCGTCTCCGCCGACGACAACCTCAGCAAGTACACGCCGACGGCCCAGTTGAAAGCGAGCGTGACGGAAAATCGCGTCTACGAGGAAGAGCCGCCCCGAGCGGGCGCGCCCAACTGGGGAGACGACGAAGAAGAGGAGATACCCTCCGAACTCGTCGAGTTCGCCTGCTTCAAAGGCGACCTCGAAACCGTGCTCCAGAACACGGCGCTCCAGTACCCGATGTTCCTCGTCCTCCGCGAGATCGCAATGCTCTCGGAGAAGGGGACGCTGACCGCTATCACCGAGGAAAGCGACGAACTCCAGGCGACGCGCATCGTCGAGGGCGAAGTCCGCGCCGCCTCCGTCGAAGTCGTCGAGAACCCCCAGCAGAACGGGTCCTCGGACAGCGGAATCAACTGGCGCGACAACAAGTTCATCTCCTAACCGCGTCGTATCTTCCCACCCCGTCACCGCCGAGCCACGTGAGTCAGCGGCCCAAATCGTGTTCGGCGGTATCACGCATCACACTAATCCTCGGGCAAAAAGCATTTACACCGCCTAATTAGATGTAATTACACATCATGTCGGAAGCCGAAGCCTTCCCGGACTACCTCGACGTCGACTACACCGACGGCGAGGGCGAGACGCCGGAGGACTACCCGAGTATCGAGGACAAGATCGAGAAGGCCATCGAGGTCACGAAGCAGGGACTCGAGCAGTACGAGAACCCCGCCGTGATGTGGACCGGTGGCAAGGACTCCACGCTCACGCTCTACTTCATCAAGGAGGTCGCAGAGCGCTACGACCTCGAAGTCCCGCCGGCGGTCTTCATCGACCACTACCAGCACTTCGACGAGATCATGGACTTCGTCAAGCACTGGGCCGACGAGTGGGACCTCGACGTCATCTGGGCCCGCAACGAGGACGTCGGCGCGTACGTCGACGAGAACGGCCTCGAACCCGGCGACGACATCCCCGTCTCGGAACTCTCCGAGCACAACCAGCACCACATCCGCAACATCCTCGAGTACGAAGAGGACACCTTCCCCTTCCTGCTCGACACCTACGTCGGCAACCACCTGCTGAAGACCGTCGCGCTCAACGACACGCTCGAGGAGTACGACATCGACGGCGTCATCTCCGGCGTCCGCTGGGACGAACAGGAAGCCCGCGCCGACGAGACGTTCTTCAGCCCCCGTCACAACCCCGACATCTACCCCCCGCACGACCGCATTCAACCCATCCTCCAGTTCGAAGAGAGCGCCGTCTGGGACGCCTTCTGGTACTTCGCGGTCCCGGACACCGTCGAGAACTACCCCGAGGACGGCTACGTCCCCACGAGTGACACCGACCTCCCCGAGGGCGTCACGCAGGAGGACGTTCCCGTCTCGCCGAAGTACTTCGCCGGCTTCCGGAGTCTCGGCAGCGAGGTCTCGACCGACAAGTCCGCCGAGGAACCGGCGTGGCTGCAGGACATGGAGAACACGACCGAGCGCGCGGGCCGCGCCCAGGACAAAGAGGACCTGATGGAGCGCCTGCGCGACCTCGGCTACATGTGAAGTCGGTCGACGGCTAACCCGACGAGACGTTCTTTTTCGACGCTGGCTCCCCGACGCCGACTGCAGAGAGTGACCGCGACTGCGACTGTCTCGCAGCGGAAACAGGGATATCCTCAGCGAGCGACATCTGTGGCATGAGCCTCGCGTTCCCCGACTATCTCGACCTCGACTACGCCGACGGCCGAGACCAGACCGCCGCCGACTACCCGACGCTCGAAGACAAACTCCAGAAAGCGGCCGCGGTGACCGCGACCGCCCTCGAACAGTACGAGCGCCCGGCCGTCATGTGGACCGGCGGCAAGGACTCCACGCTCGTCCTCTACGTCGTCCGCGAGGTCGCCGCCGACATGGGCGTTCCCGTCCCGCCCGTCGTCTTTATCGACCACTTCGAGCACTTCGACGAGACCGAGGCGTTCGTCCGCGAGTGGGCCGACCGATGGGGCCTCGACCTCGTCGTCGCCCGCAACGAGGACTTCGCGCGACTCGGCGCGTCGCCCGGCGACGAGATTCCCCTCTCGGAGCTCGGCGACGACACCCGCCGCGAACTCGCCCGCCTCGGCTACGAGGGCGAGACCATCGTCCTCGACGCCGACACCTTCGAGGGCAACCACCTGCTGAAGACCGTCGCGCTCAACGACACGCTCGAAGACCGCGGCTTCGACGGCGTCTTCTCGGGCGTCCGCTGGGACGAACAGGAAGCCCGCGCCGACGAGACGTTCTTCAGCCCTCGTCACGACTCCGAGAGATATCCGCCGCACGACCGCGTCCACTCCATCCTCCAGTTCGAGGAGGCCGACGTGTGGGCGGCGTTCTGGAACTACATCGTCCCCGACTCGGTCGAGGGCTACCCGGCGGGCCACGTCCCCGCCGCTCTCGACGACCTCCCGGAGGGCGTCGAACCCGCCGACCTCCCCGTCTCGCCGAAGTACTTCGAGGGCTACCGCTCGCTCGGCACCGAATCCGGCTCCGCGAAGTCCGACGACCGACCCGCGTGGGTGCAGGACCTCGGCGCGAGCGCGGAACGCGAGGGGCGCGCGCAGGACAAAGAGGACCTGATGGGTCGGCTTCGCGACTTGGGTTACATGTAATGCGAGCTGCTCGAAACGAGTCCGCGGCGTCCACACCGTAGCGCCTATCTCCCCCAACACGCTATCGCCTCCATGACAGCCGAGTGGGTCAGCCTCTTTTCGGGCGGGAAGGACTCCTCGTGGGCGCTCTACCGCGCGCTCGAGGAGGGTCTGAACGTCACCCGTCTTCTGACCGTCCACCCCAGCGACGACTCGTACATGTACCACGTGCCGGCGACCGACCTCGCCGCGCTCGCCGCCGAAAGCACCGGCATCGAACTCGTCGAGGTCCACCCCGGCGACCTCGAAGCGACCGACGCCGACGACTCGGGCGCGCAGGGCGACGCCGAACTCGAACCCCTCGAAGCGGCGCTGTCGGACCTCCAATCCAAGATCGACCTCGCGGGCGTCACGGCTGGAGCCATCGAAAGTGAGTTCCAGACCAACCGGATTCAGGCGATGTGCGACCGCCTCGGAATCGACCTGTTCGCCCCGCTGTGGCAGGAAGACCCCCGCGAACTCGGCGACGCCATGCTCGAGGCGGGCTTCGAAATCACCATCATCCAGGTCGCGGCCCACGGCCTCGACGAGTCGTGGCTCGGCCGGACGCTCGACGCCGACGCGCTCGACGAACTGGAGGCGCTCAACGAGCAGTACGGCGTCCACATCCTCGGCGAGGGCGGCGAGTTCGAGACGCTCGTCACCGACGGCCCGCACATGGACCGCCCCATCGAACTGGAGTACGAGACGGAGTGGGAGGGGACTCACGGCAGGCTCCGCATCACCGACGCGTACCTCGGCTAAGAAAGAGCGTCCGCGGTTACAGTTCGGACCGCGGTTACAGTTCGGACCGCGTTCGCGTTACTGGCCGTTCGTCAGCCGCGAGTGCGCCCCGATGAGGGCGTTCGAGAGGTCGAGGCTCTCGATGTGCGTCTCCTCGTCGACGATGGAGTTCTTCAGCTCCGCGTTTCGGATGACCGCGCCGGGGAAGACCACGGACTCTTCGAGCACGGAGTCTTCGACCACCGCGTTGGCCATCACGTGGACGTTGGTGCCGACCTCGGTGTTCGTGAGCGTCGCCGACTCGTGGACGAAGTTCTCGCCGCCGAGGTACCACGCCACGGCGTCGAGGTAGCTCTGGGGCGTGCCGATGTCGAACCACGCGCCGTCGAACGTGTAGGCGAACACGTCGCCGTTCTGCTGGAGCCACTGCATGAACCAGCCGGGCTCGTCGGGGTTGTTGTCGCCGGAGAGATACTCGTCGAACTTGGGCAGGTCGTCCGCCGGGAAGGCGTAGCAGGCGATGGAGACGAGCGTGCTCTTGGGGTCTTCGGGCTTCTCCTGGAAGTTGATGACGCGGTCGCCGTCGAGTTCGACGAGGCCGTAGGACTTCGCGCGCTCCTTGTCGCCCACGTCGTAGGCGGCGAGACACGGCTCGTTTTTCTCGTAGAAGAAGTCCACGAAGTCGCCCACGTCGAAGCTGATGAGGTTGTCGCCCGCGATGACGACGAGGTCCTCTTCGACCTCCTCGCGGTCGATGAGCTGGGCGAGCGCGCCCACGACGCCGAACTTCTCGTCTTCCTCGCTGGTGTCTTCGACCGACAGCGTCGGCTTTTCGAACGGCGATTCGTCGATGTACTCCTCGAACGCGCCGGCGAAGCGCTCGTTCGTGCTCACGAACACCTCAGAGACCCGGTCGTCGGCTTCCAGGTCTTCGAAGATGGTGTCGATGACCGTCTGGTCGCCGACGGGCAAGAACATCTTGGGTCGGTGTTTGGTAATCGGCCACAGACGCGTTGCGTACCCACCGGCAAGGACGACTGCCTTCATATCCCCCAAATCCCGCCACGTGGACAAGGCCTTTTTGCATCCTCTCTATTCTGCTGACACTTCCGGGCGGAAGGCGGCGCAAGGGATTTTCCCTTCGACTCCCAATCGAGCGATATGACAGCCCGGGAGTCCGACACGACGGCCCGCCAGCGCATCGCCGACGCCCTCCGCGACGACCCCGCGACGGCCTCCGAGCTTTCGGCGAGCGTCGGCGTCTCGGTGTCGTCGGTGTACGGCCACCTCCAGCACGTCGCTCAAACAGTCCACGGAGCGGACGGCGAGCAGTTCCTCGTCGCGCCGCCGGAGTGCAAACACTGCGGCTTCAGCGCCTTCGACGACCCCGTGAACTACCCCTCGCGGTGCCCGGAGTGTCGAAGCGAGGGCATCGAAGAGGCCGTGTTCAAAATCGAGTAGTCGGTCGGTCTAAAACGACGCCACGGTCCGATTGTGGTAGTCGAGGGAGTCGGCGTCGAGGTCGTGGTCCTCGCGGACCGAAAGCGAGGTGCCGTCCAACTCGCGTTCGTAGGCGTGGGCGATAGTGTACGTCTCGGGGTCGACGGCTATCATTCCGTAGTCGAAGTCAGCGTGGTGGTCCGGACAGAGAACGAGGAGATTCGCCTCGACGTCCGGGCCGTCGTGGGGCCGCCCGAGCGGTTTGAGATGGTGCGCCTCCGCGTAGCCGTCGTGGACTCCTCGACGGCGACGCTCTCCACAGACCTGGCACGTGTGAGAGTACCGCTCTTTCAACTCGGTCGCAAGCGCCGTGTTTCGAATGATTCGGCTTCGCGTCGTCGCGGTGCGTTCCGCGGGCGCGAGGTCCGCCGCGGCTTCTTCCTCGTCGATCCGCTCTCGCCTCTCGTGACGGCGGCGGAGCACGAACCGGTAGACGTCCCTGTCGTCTCCCTCGAACGGGCCGTGCGCGTAGTCGACGACTTCGACCTGACCCTGGTACTCCCAGTCAGCCCCGGCCGATCCTCGATGGAAGAAAAATATCGGTAACGGATGGTGTTTGGCCCGCGCGAGGAACTTGTTGCCACCGGTGAGCGTCTGGTCGCCGGTCCGCCCCTCTCCGATGTACGTGAACTGGCCGCCGGTCACGTCGTCGCCGTACGGTCCGGTATCGCTCGAAAAGAGGCGGAGATACCGCTGGTCGTCGTCGTCGTAGCAGATTTCGATGCCGCGGCCCGTCATTCCGCGGTCGAATCGGGACCGGAGTTCCGACCCGCTCAACCGCTCTCCGGGTTCGAGCGAGAGCCCTGCGAGTTTCACGACGGAACCGACGGACGAGTCACGAAAAAGGGTTCCCCACGATGGTTCGTTGCCACCGGGCGGTGCCGCTTATGCCGCGTCTAACTCGTCCAAGAGCGTCCGCGCCGCCGCCGACGAGGAGCCGGGACCGCGCGCGGTGATGAGGTCGCCGTCGACCGTGACGCTGGTGTCGCTGTCGAGTTCGGCGTCCCAGACGCCGCCGGCGGCCTTCACCTCGTCTTCGACCCAGTACGGGAGCTTTCGGCCGTCGGGCATCAGGTCGTTTTCGTCGACGATGCCTTCCTCCCACTCGTTGGGGAAGCCGGTGACCTCGCGTCCCTCGACGAGGAACGAGCCGTCGGCCTCGCGGGTGAACCCGAGGATGCCGACCGCGTGACAGACGACGAGCGCCTTCGAGTCGTCGCCGGCGACCGCCTGCAAGAGCGCCTGTCGGGCGTGTCGGTCCTGATTGACGTCCCACGCGGTTCCGTGGCCGCCGGGGAACACCACGGCGTCGTACTCGCGGGCGTCGACCTGCGCAATCGGCTCCGGATTCTGCAGTCGCTCGTCGTTCTCGTGGACCTCGACGACGCGTTCGGCGAGTTCCTCGCCGACCTCCTCGGGGTCGATAGAGCGCTCGTCGACGACCGGCGGCGCGCCCGTCGGCGTCGCGACCGTCACGTCCACTCCGGCGTCGGTCAGGGTAGTGAGCGGCTCGATGCATTCCTCTCCCCAGTAGCCGTCTTCGCTGACGATGAAAAGCGCCGATGTCATCGCTCCCGGGTACGGTCCGGCCACAAAAAGGCCCCGCGGAGGCGGAAATCCGCGGGGGAGGGCGGCGCGACGGTGAGGCGTCGCGGCCGCGTCGGTGTCGGGTCAGTCGTCGCCGTGTTCGTCGACGATGACGACTTCGCCGTCTTCGACGGTGACGTTGATGAGCGTCTTGACGTGGTGGTCCGAGTCGTCGAGTTCGTTCGGGCCGGCCTTCTTGATGATGGCGACGGTGTCGACGACGTCCGCGCCGATGTGGTCGAGCGCGTCGAGGACGGCCTTCATCGTGCCGCCGGTCGAGAGCACGTCGTCGAGGACGAGCACGCGGTCGCCCTCGTTCACGTCGTTGATGAACATGTCGCCCTCGGAGTAGCCCGTCTGCTGGTGGAGCGAGACCTCGCCGTCGAGGCCGTACTCGCGCTTGCGGATGACGACGAGCGGGATGTCCGTCATGAGCGAGACGGCCGTCGAGATGTGGATGCCCATCGCCGCGGGCGTGACGATTTTGTCCACGTCTTCGAGGTTCGCCTTGCGGATGATCTTGATGACGATCTCGCGCAGGAGCCCCGGTTTCAGCATCGGAACGCCGTCGCTGATGGGGTGGACGAAGTACTCGTAATCTCCTTTTTCGATGATCGGCGCGTCGAGAAGGGACTGACGCAACTGGTCCATGGCGCTCGTTTCCCCGGTTAGGCATAAAATGTGGCGGTTCGATGGCTCTCGGACACGCCGACCCACGTCTCGCGGTATCGACTACCGCGGACCGACCGACGCCGAGCGCGACCGCTCTCCGACGACGGTCTCCGCACGGAGCGCGCCGCTCCGTGGACGGTTACATCCCGCCGAGAAGTTGTGACGCGGTCTTCACCAGCGGTTCGACGGTTTCGTCGGGCTCGACGAAAAGCAGCATGCCACGGCCGCCGCAGTAGACCTGCAACACGCCGTAGCCGTCGCGTTCCTCGAACCGGTACTCGACGCTGTTCTGTACCGGACTAAGCCCGGAAAACAGCCCGCGCTCCATGAACTCGCGCCGAGTCTCCTCGGCGAGCGAACTCAGGTGCGTCACGAGTTCGTCGCGACTCCCGAAGTCCTCGCGGACCGACTCCCCGACGTGAAACAGGTCGAAGGCCGTCGCACCGTAGACGGCGACCAGAGAGACTGCCCCCTTCGCAGTCCCCCGAAGCGCGTCCATCGCGACCTCGCTGTCGGGCCCCGGTCCGTTGACGGATGCCATCCGTGACGGGTCGATTATCATTCGTTTCCCCCCTTGCCCTGACGCTGCGCGTCTCCCTGCCCGGAGCGCGCGCCTGGACGTATCATAGATGTCCGATTGTGAGTCAGTATTATAAATTTGAGGGTCACACTGGAGGTAATAATTCGCCCCCGCCAAATCCGGCCGGAGACCACCTGAAACCGCCGTCTACTGCGAGACCTGACTCCCTGATTTGACCCCGGTCTCGAGGACGGCGTTTCGACCCCCTCGTGGCTGGTAGGAACCGTTACGAAACGTGTCCGCGAGCGCGATATCGCACAAACACATCGATTTTTAATGAACTACAGTACTCGAATTTTCAGTTATCTCATCTCAAAACCAACAGACAGCGTAGTGGTTCGGGGTCGGTTCCGCCTTCTCCAGCATTCTAGGACGATTCGACAAATATTATCCTTTCATTTTGTCGATTGGCTACAAAACCCGATTGAAATATAAGCTTCCGTCCCATAGATAGCGTGAGTGACCGAACGCTGCGCCCAGTTTGAGTCACGACCATACCCATGATACACCAACCACTCGTACTCGGTGGAGAGCACGCGGGTCGCGCGCTCGCCGAGCGACTACTGGAGGAGTACGAATCCGTCACGTTCATCGACGAGAACGAGGCAGTGGTCGCCCACGCGATCGAACGCGGTATCGACGCGCGAGTCGCGGCGTTCGACGAGCCACAGTCCCTCCGAACCGCGTGGAACGCAGACGCGGACGCGGTCATCGTCGTGGGGCGGGTCGACCCGACGAACCTGCTTCTCACGCAGGCCTCGCGGACGACGTTCGACGTCGACCGAATCACCGTACTCGTTAACGACCCGCAGAACACGGACGTGTTCGAGGACCTCGGTGTGGAAGTCATCTGCGCCACGTCGCTCGTCACTGACATGGTCGTCGGGTCGAGCGCCGAACCGGCAGAGGACGCCCGAGCGGGAGGATAAACGTGGAAAAAACGCTCGAACGAGACCTCGGTCTCTTCTCGGTGCTCGCGATCAGTATCGGGGCGATGGTCGGCAGCGGAATCTTCATTTTACCGGCGCTTGCGATCGACATCGCGGGTCCCGCGGTTATCCTGGCGTACTTGATCGCCGGCATTCTCGTGCTGCCCGCGGCGCTGTCGAAATCCGAGATGGCGACGGCGATGCCCGAAGCCGGCGGCACCTACCTGTTCATCGAGCGAGGGATGGGCCCACTGTTGGGAACCATCGCCGGTATCGGCACGTGGTTCTCGCTCTCGTTCAAGGGTGCGCTCGCACTCGTCGGCGGCGTGCCGTACCTGCTGTTGCTGTTCGACGTCCCCTCCACGGTCGTCACGCCGGTCGCGCTCGCGCTCGCGGCGCTCCTCGTCGTCGTCAACCTCGTCGGGGCGAAACAGACCGGGAGGCTACAGGTCGGAATCGTCGCCATCATGCTCGTCGCGCTCGTCTGGTTCGTCCTCGGCGGGACGCCGACCGTCGAGTCGACGAACTTCCGTCCGTTCTTCAACGGCGGAGTCGGCGGCTTGCTCACCGCGACCGGTCTCGTGTTCGTCTCCTACGCGGGCGTGACGAAAGTAGCGAGCGTCGCCGAAGAGGTCGAAGACCCCGACCGAAACATCCCGCTCGGCATCCTCGGGTCGCTCGGGTTCACGACGGTCCTCTACGTCCTCATCGTCGCCGTGATGGTCGGAGTCACCGACCGCGGCGTCCTCGCCGAGAGCGCGACGCCGATGGCGCTCGCCGCGGAGGCGTCGCTCGGAACCGCCGGCGTCGTCGCCGTCGTCGTGGCTGCGGTCCTCGCGCTGGTCAGTACCGCGAACGCCGGGGTTCTCTCCTCGTCGCGGTACCCGTTCGCGATGAGCCGAGACAAACTCGCCCCGCCGTCGCTGTCGACGATTAGCGACCGGTTCGGAACCCCGAGCACGTCGATTACCCTCACGGGCGTCGTGCTGTTGCTCCTCATCGCGTTCGTTCCGCTGCTCGACATCGCGAAGCTCGCGAGCGCGTTCCAGCTCCTCGTGTTCGTCCTCATCAACCTCGCCGTCGTCGCGTTCCGAGAGGGACACGTCGAGTACGAACCGTCGTTCACCTCGCCGCTGTACCCGTGGATGCAGGTGTTCGGCGCGGTCAGCGGTCTCGTCCTCCTCACGCAGATGGGGACCGTCCCGCTCGTCGGCGCGGTCGTTCTCACAATCGCGGGCGCCCTCTGGTTCTTCGTCTACGCCCGGTCTCGCGTCGACCGCGAGGGCGCGGCCGCCGACGCTGTTCGCCAAGAGGTCAGCCGCAACGCGGTCGAACGAGCCGAAGCGGCCATCCAAGCGCACCGCGACGAGTACCACGCCCTCGTGGCGATTTCGCACGACATCTCGAAAGCCAGAGAGCGGGCGCTGATTCAGGTGGCTTCGAGGCTCGCTCGCGCCAACGACGGGCGGGTCACGGTCGCGCGGTTCGAGACGGTGCCGGACCAGACGTCCTTGGCCTACGCGTCAGCGGTCGAATCGCCCGCAGACGTCGAGTTCGAACGACAGACCGACGAGCTCGACGACGAGTTCGGCGTGCCGATACGGTGCGGCACCATCGTCACCCACGACACGCGACACGCGGTCGTCAACTACGCCGACAACCAGGACGTCGACTTCCTCCTCGTAGAGCACCCGACGGGGACAAAGCGCGTGAGCGAGCGGCTCTTCGGAACCGACACGTCGTGGATTCTCCGCCACGCACCCTGCGAAGCCGGTCTACTCAAGGGACCCGAACTCGACGGGATTCACACCGTCGAACTGCTCGCGAGCCAGGGGCCGTACGACCCGACGAAAGTCGCCGTCGCGGACGCGCTGGCGAGCGAGTCCGAGGGTCGAATCCACCTGAGCCACTGCGGGGACACCACCGACTCGGCGGCCCGGCGACAGTCCCTCGAACAGTACAAAGCCGACATCGCGGAGCTGTGTAGCGCTCCCGTCGAGATGGGGACGCTCTCCACGGACGGTGGCCGCCACGCCCCGTCGACCGAGAGCGACCTCCTCGTTGTGGCCGCCGACGAGTGGAACGGGGCGTCGGACGCGAAGGCGGTCATCGACGAGTGGAGCGGTTCGGTACTCGCGGTTCACGGTCAGGACGCGGCTCGGCGCGGGCGACTCATGCGCGCGCTCGACCGTCGGTTGTTCTGACCCCGGCGGACAGTTCACCGCGTTCCGCGCGTTCGTCGGTGGTTTACGCGACCAAAACACATATTTTCAGGAGCCCCATTGGTCGGCTCATGGCGTCGACATCCATCGACGAGCTCGATAGATACATCCTTTATGCGCTGCAGAAAGACGCGCGACACACGTCGGGAAACGATATCGCGTCCGCACGTAACGTCTCTTCGAGCACGGTTCGAAACCGGATTTCGAAGCTCGAATCGAGCGGGATTATCCGGGGGAGCCACCTCGACATCGACTACGAGGCGCTCGGCTACCAGCTCCACACGATCATCTTCTGTACGGCGCCGATTTCGAAGCGAGAAGAACTCGCGAAGAACGCCCTCTCGGTCGAGGGAGTCATCTCGGTTCGGGAGATCATGTCCGGCGAGAAGAACGTCCACATCGTCGCGCTCGGTCGAAACAGCGACGACCTGAGTCGCATCGGGCGCGAACTCAGCGATATGGGGTTCGAGATTGCGGAAGAAGAGATAATCCGCAACGAGTACACCTGTCCCTACAGCCCGTTCGCCGGAGACTCGACGAACGAGCCGTAACCCCGGATGTCGACGCCGTTTCAGCGGTCTCGATTGGACACTGCGACCCGCGTCTGACCGTCGGATAGCGGAAAGGGTTTTGCTTGGCTTTCGCTACAGACACGTAGTACCAATGAGCCAGTATCGAACGTCCCGACGAATCGTCCGGTCCGACTTCGGAGGTGGCTGATGCCCGATACGAGTTCCCGTATTCTCGTTCCGGTCGGAGAGTCGTCCACGTTCCGGAACACCGTCGCATACGCGGTCCGCGAGGCGCGGCGCATCGCCTCGGAGACCGGCGAAGAATCGACCGTTCACTTCGTGTACCCCGTCCGATGGCAACTGGTCGACGAGAGCGAGCGTTCAGCGGCCGACGCCGTCGCCGAAACCCTCGAACGGGCGCGCGTCTGGGCGAACGACGACCTCGACTACGACGACGACGGCGACCTCGACGCCGAGGACGTCTCGGTCTCTATCGAAACCGCCGTCGTCGGCGAGGACCGATACCTCTTCTCACCGAACGATTTCGCCGAAGTACTCCTCGAGTACGCTCGTGACCGCGGCCTCGACCGCATCGTTCTCGACCCGGAGTACCAACCCGGCGGGAGCGCACCGATGCTCCAGCCCCTCGAGTTCGAACTCGCGCGGTCGGGGCTACTGGTCGAGGAAGCGCCGGTCGACCGCGTCGTCGAGCGCAGCCGACTTCCCAGCCGAGCGAACGTCTCGAAGGCCCTCGCGATGTTCGGCGTCTCGTTCGGGTTCTACCTCCTCCTCGCGGGCGTCTTCGACACGTTCAACCTCGTCACCGGCGCGGTCTCCGCCGGCGTCGTGACGGCGGTCTTCGCGCGCATCTCGTTCGTGAACACGCCGTCCGCGACCGGAAGCGTCGCCCGAATCGCCCGCTTTCTCCTCTACGTTCCCTACCTGTTGTGGGAGATCGTGAAGGCCAACTTCTCCGTGGCCTACATCATCCTCCACCCGGACCTCCCCATCGACCCGGAGATGCAGCGGTACCGGGCGGCGATTTGGGGTGACCTCTCGGTGACGACCCTCGCGAACAGCATCACGCTCACGCCGGGGACCCTGACCGTCGATATGGACCGCGACAGTCTCATCATTCACTCGCTCACCGGCTCCGCCCGAGACGGGCTCGCGGGCGGCGCGCTCGAACGCGCCGTTCGGTTCGTCTTCTACGGACGCTCGGCGGCTCGTATCCCGACGCCCGCAGAGCGCGGGACGATAGCCTCGTGGACCGACGACGACCAAACGGACGGTGACGAGTGACGATGCTCGGACAGCTCTCGACGTTCGAGACGGTGTTACTCGGTGCCGCGGGCGCGTTCATCACGTTCGCGGTCGTCCTCCTGTACCGCGTCGTCCGCGGACCGACGATGGAAGACCGCGTCATCGCGATCAACGCCATCGGGACGAACACGGTCGTCGTGTTGGCGCTCGTCGCCGCCGCGTTCGGTCTCTCCGGATTCCTGGACGTCGCGCTCGTGTACGCGCTCTTGAACTTCCTCGCCAGCATCGCCATCTCCAAGTTCATCGTCGAGCGCGGGGGTGTCCTCTGAGATGACGCCCCTCGAATACCTCGTCGTGGGACTCGTCCTCGCGGGCGTCTTCTTCAGTTTCGTCGCGGTCGTCGGAATCATCCGACTGCCCGACCTCTACACCCGCGCCCACGCGACTTCGAAGAGCGATACGCTCGGAACGGTGCTCTCCCTCGGCGGAATCGCGCTCCTGTTCGGCGCGGAGGTCTCCGCCGTCAAGACGGTCTTGCTTCTGTTGTTCATGCTCATCACTAACCCGACGGCCGCTCACGCCATCGCACGGGCGGCCCACGACCAAGGTATCGAACCGTGGACCGCGAGCGATGAGGAGGGCGACTGAACGTGCAGTTACTCCTCTACGGCGTGTTGCTGACGTTCGTCGTCTTCGCCGCGCTCGCCGTGGCCTTCCTCCGAGACATCCTCAGCGCGATTATCGCGTTCGCCGGGTTCAGTTTCGGCGTCGCAATCGTCTACATCCTCCTCAGAGCGCCCGACGTCGCGCTGACGGAAGCGGCCGTCGGGGCGGGTGTCACGACGGTGTTGTTCCTCCTGGCAATCGTCCGAACGGTCCGGCCGGGCGGGGACCGACTCTTCGAGCGCGTCGCGTGGGGGCCCGCGATAATCGCGACCGGTCTCGTGGGCGTGTTGCTCACGACGGTTCGGTCGCTCCCCACTATCGGCGACCCGACCTCGCCGGTCGCGACCTCGGAGATCACCCGGTATTACCTCGAAAACGCCTATCCGCAGACCGAAGTCGAAAACGTCGTGACGGCGATTTTGGCCGCCTACCGCGGGTTCGACACGCTCGGTGAGGCCGCGGTCGTTCTCGCGGCGGGGCTCGCGGTCCTCGTCGTCCTCCGCAAGGAGGTGTACGTATGAGCGCCACCGACGGCTCTCTCAGCGCGTACGTCGAGAGTACGATTATCATGACGACGGTTCGCGTCGTCAGCCCGTTCGTGTTCACGTTCGGGCTGTTCGTCATGTTCCACGGCGCGGAGTCCGCCGGCGGCGGGTTCCAGGGCGGCGCGATCGTCGCGTCGAGCATCATCATGCTCGCGTTCGCGTTCGGTATCGAGCCGACGCGCGAGTGGCTCGACGACAGCGTCATCCGACTCCTCGTCGGCGTCGGCGCGACGACGTTCGTCGGTATCGGAATCGGTGCGCTCGCGTTCGACGGGGCGTTCCTGGAGTACGCCGCCTACGGTATCAGCCACGGCGTGAAGTACGGTATCGAACTCGTCGAACTCGGCATCGGCGCAATCGTCGCGGGCGTCATCGTCTCGCTGTTCATGAACCTCGCGGGTGGATTCAACCACGACTCCGGAGGTGACGACGCGTGATCGACCTCCTCACGACGCACTACAACTACGTCGCGAGCATCCTGCTGTTCGGTATCGGACTCTACGTCGTCATGGGCAGTCCGAACCTCGTCAAGAAGATCATCGGTATGAACATCTTCCAGGTCGGCATCTTCCTGTTTTTCGTGACGACCGGGTACGTCGACGGCGGGGCTCCGCCCGTGGTCGGCCACGGCGAAGAGACGTTCGTGAGCCCGCTTCCGCACGTGCTCATCCTGACGGCTATCGTCGTCGGGGTGAGCCTGACGGCGGTCGCGCTCGCGCTCGTCATCCGCATCTACGACGGCTACGGTTCGCTGGACGAAGACGTCATCAAGGAGGTGCAGGTCGATGACTGACGCGCTCGTCCTCCTCGTGGTCGTCCCCATCGCCGCGTCGCTGTTCCCCGTCGCTCTCGGGGGCCGGTTCGAGCGAATCGGTTGGTTCGTCGCGGCCGCGATGGGCCTCGTCCACCTCGGACTCTCCGCGACCGTCGCGGCGCGGGTTCTCGACGTCGGCCGGATCTCGTACGCCGTCGGTGGGTTCGAACCGCCGTTCGGCATCGAACTCGTCGCCGACGGCATCTCCGCGCCGCTGCTCGTGCTCGTGTCGCTTTCGACGCTCGGCGTGCTCGCTTACGCCCGCCGCGCGGGGCCGCACTCGAACGCGTTCTACAGCGAACTCGCACTGCTCACGGCCGGCATCTCCGGCGTCTTCGCGACCGCGGACGTGTTCAACCTGTACGTCTTCCTGGAGATTACGGGACTCGCGACCTACGCCCTCGTCGCCAGCGGTCGGTCGCCGAGCGCGGCGTTAGCGAGCCTCAAGTACCTGTTCGTCGGGACCATCGGCGCGTCCCTCTACCTGCTCGGCGTCGGGTACCTCTACATCATGACGGGGACGCTCAACATGGCGGACCTCACCGAGGCGGTCGCGTCTGTCGGCTACTCCTCGCCAGCGATACTGACGAGCTTCGGGCTCATCGTGACAGGCCTCCTGGTCAAGGTCGCCGTCTTCCCGCTGCACACGTGGCAGCCCGGTGCCTACGCCGAGTCGCCCGACACCGTCAGCGCGTACATCTCCGCGCTCGTCTCGACGGCGGCCGGCTACGCGCTCGTCCGCATCATCTACGCGGTGTACACGACCGAGTTCCTCGACGAGGTCTCGCTCGCCGGCGACGCCCTCGTGGCGCTCGCGTCGGTGAGTATCGTCGTCGGGGCGGTCCTCGCGGTCATGCAGTCCGACCTCAAACGCATGCTCGCGTACTCCTCGGTCTCGCAGTTCGGTCTGGTCGTCGCCGCGATCGGCCTCGCGAACGAGACGGCGCTCGTCGGAGCGGTCGTCCACCTCGTCGGCCACGCGGTGATGAAAGGCGGGCTGTTCCTCACCGTCGGCGTATTCGCCACCGGTCTCGGCGTGCGGACGGTCGAGGACTTCGCGGGACTCGCCGCGAAGGCACCGGTGTCGAGCGCGGCGTTCGCCGTGCTCGCCTTCTCGATGGTCGGCATCCCGCCGGCCGTCGGGTTCGTCGGGAAGTGGAACATCGTCGTCGGTGCGGTCGAAGCCGGCGCGTGGTCCGTCGCGGCCGTCGTCGTGGTGAGCACGCTTCTCACCCTCGCGTACTTCGGCCGGGTCATCGAGCGAATGTACTTCACCGCGCCCGAACCCGAGGCTGACGCCGTCTCGACCGACGGCGGAAACGAAACCGTCGAGGTGTCGTTCGGCATGCGCGCGGTCGTCGTCGTCTCGGCGGTCGCCGCGGTGGTGCTCGGCGTTCTCGGCTCCGACCTCATCACCGTCATCCAACCGGCACTGGAGGTGTACTTCTAAATGACAGACGTTTTCTCACTGAGACCGCTCGCGGCGGTGCTAGCCGCGGCGGTCGGTATCGTCACTATCGTCGCATCGAAACGCAGTCCCAACGTCAGGGAGGGCTTCACCGTCCTCTCTGCGGTCTCCGCACTGGGTATCGTCGCAAGCATGGTTCCGGGGGTTCTCAACGGGACGACGTACGTCACCGACCTCGGGACGTTCGTCCCCGGAGTTCGGTTCGTCCTCCGGGCCGACCCGCTCGGGATGATATTCGCCCTGCTCGCGAGCCTCCTGTGGCTCATCACGAGCTTCTACAGCATCGGCTACATGCGCGGGCTGGACGAACACGCCCAGACGCGGTACTTCGCGGCCTTCGCGGGGAGCGTCAGCGCCGCCCTCGGCGTCGCGTTCGCCTCGAACCTCATCGTCCTGTACGTCTTCTACGAGCTGTTGACGGTGGCGACGTATCCGCTCGTCACGCACGACGAGACCGAGGAGGCCCGAAAGGCCGGTCGGAAGTACCTCGCGTACACCTTCGGTGGCGGGGTCGCCGCCCTGGCCGGGACGGCGCTCGTGTTCTTGACGACCGGAACCGTCGAGTTCTCCGCTGGCGGCATCGCCGCGCTCGCGAACGCCGACCCGGTCGTCGCGCGGGCCGCGTTCGCGCTGCTCGTCGCCGGCTTCGGCGTGAAGGCCGCGCTCATGCCGGTCCACTCGTGGCTCCCCGACGCGATGGTCGCCCCGACCCCGGTCTCCGGGTTGCTCCACGCCGTCGCGGTCGTCAAAAGCGGCGTGTTCGGTATCGCCCGCGTCATCCTCGACGTGTACGGTCCCGACGCAGTCGGCTCGCTCGGAGTCGGCCTTCCGCTCGCCGCGGTCGCCGCGTTCACCATCGTCGTCGCGAGTATCATCGCTCTCCGACAGGACAACCTCAAACGGCGGTTGGCGTACTCGACGGTCAGCCAGCTCTCGTACATCGTCCTCGGGTTGGCCCTACTCTCCCCCGCGGCGCTCGTCGGCGGGCTGCTCCACATCCCCGCCCACGCGTTCATGAAGCTCACTCTGTTCTTCTGTGCGGGCGTGATTCACGTCGAGACGCACACCGACGATATCAGCGATATGGCGGGAATCGGCCGGCGGATGCCGCTGACGATGATTGCGTTCACCGTCGCGAGCCTCGGGATGGCCGGCCTGCCGCTGGTCGCCGGGTTCGTCAGCAAGTGGTACCTCCTCATCGGGAGCATCGAGACGGGACAGACGGTCTTCGTGTTCGTGCTCTTGGCGTCCGGCCTGTTGAATATCGGCTACTTCTGGCCGGTCATCTACCAGGCGTTCTTCCAGACGCCGGAGGACTCGGACGCGAAACCGCTCATCGAGTTCCCCATCGGCGGCGTGCGGGCAGTCACCGACGGCGGGTCGAAAGACTCGGTCGCCGAGGGTGAGCAGTACGCCGTCGACCGGAATCCGAGCGACCACGTCGCCGTGGCCGACGGCGAGTCCGACCACGACGCCGCGACCGACGGCGAACCCGACCACGACCACCACCACGGCGGCGCACCGGCCGGCGGGTGGGAACGTCGTCGACTCGGCACCGAGAGCACGTGGTTCATGATGGCCCCGATTACGATTGCCGCGGCCGGCGCAATCGTCCTCGGGGTCGTTCCCCAGACGGCGGTGTTCCTCGCGCTCGTCCAGCGCGTCGTCGCCGACGTGACGGGGGTGGTGTTCTGATGTCGACAGCCACACTCCTGCCGCCGGCGTTCGTCGTGCTCGCGGTCGCGCTCGTCATGCCGTTCGTCTCGCGTCGGGTCGGGCACGCCCTGGGCGTGCTCTCGACCGGCGGGGTGGCCGTCTGGTCGCTTCTCGCCCCGGCCGGCGCACACCTGCCGGTGACGTTCCTCGGCTTCGACGCCGTGTTGTTCAACGTCGACGAGTTCTCCCGGTTGATGGGGATTATCTTCGGCCTCATCGGCGCGGCCGCCGTCCTCTACTCGTACTCGTCGGACGCGCGGAACATCCAGACGGCCTACGCCCTCGGTTACGTGGGGACGAGCCTCGGCGCGGTCTTCGCCGGCGACTGGCTCACCATGGTGTTCTTCTGGGAACTCATGGCGGTCACGAGCACGCTTCTCGTCTGGGACTACGGCGGCGAAGCGGTGCGCGCGGGCTACCGCTACGCGATTGCCCACGGGCTCGGCGGCAGCCTGCTCATGGGCGCTATCGTCTGGCACTACGTCGAGGTGGGGTCGTTCCTCTTCTCGGCGACCGGCGGTATCGCGGCCGGCGTTCCGGCCGCGCTCGCGGCGCTCGGTATCGGCGTCAACGTCGGATACGTCGGGTTGCACACGTGGCTTCCCGACACGTATCCGCGTCCCCACTTCGCCGCGAGCGTCTTCCTGTCGGTCTACACGACGAAGACCGGGGTTTACGGCCTCGCTCGCGCGTTCCCCGACGGGAACCTCGCAATCGCGTACATGGGGACCGCGATGGCCGTCGTCGGCGTCGGCTACGCGCTCATGCAAAACGACATGCGACGGCTCCTGGCGTACCACATCCAGTCGCAGGTCGGGTACATGGTCGCCGGCGTCGGCATCGGCACGGCGCTCGCGACCGCCGGCGCGTTCGCGCACGTCTACAACCACATCCTCTACAAGGCGCTGTTGTTCATGACCGCCGGCGTCGTCCTCTCGCGGACCGGCGAAGAGAACCTCAAGTACCTGGGGAACCTCCGCGGGGCGTTGCCGGCGACCGCGCTCGCGTTCACCGTCGCCGCCCTCTCGATTAGCGGCTTCCCCGGCTTCAACGGGTTCGTCAGCAAGGGCATGATTACCGCCGCCGCCCACAAGGAGCATCTGGACGGCATCTTCTACCTCCTCCTCGCCGGGGGCGTCGGAACGTTCATGTCGTTCATCAAGTTCGGCTACTACGCGTTCTTCCGCGATGCGGACCGCGACTGGTCGCTCGACCGCGCCGGGACGGGCCAGTCGGTCGCGATGCTCAGCGTCGCGGGGCTCTGTGTCGCCTTCGGGCTGTACCCAGACGCGCTGTTCGCGATACTGCCCGGAAGCACCGCCGACGCGCACCCCTTCACGCTCAGCCACCTCGGCGAAGGGTTCGCGCTCGCCGTGCTCGGGGTCGTCGGCTTCGTGGTCGTGAAGAAACCGCTCTCGAAGGTCGGAGACGTGCCGGACGTCGACGCCGTGTTGAATCCCGCTGTCTTCTACGGCACCCGCGCGCTGGTTCGCGGCTCGACCGGTCTCTTCGCCGCCGTCGACCGCGTCGTCTCGACCGCGTCCTACGACGTCGCGGGCGCGATTGCGAACCCGTACCCCGCGTTGCGTCGGGTCGCCGGCGGCCTCGGACGGACCGAGGCGGACTCGATTACCGTCGGGAGCCTTCGCGCGACGATTGCGACGAGTATCGCACTCGTCGTGTTGATACTCGGCGGCGTGCTCGTCGGACTACTCGCGTAGTCCCGAGCCGGGCCGGGTCGTTTTTTCACGAGAGTTCCGTTTTCAGTTCGTCAGCGACGCGCGCGCCGAGCCCGTCTTTCGACCCGACGTACTCGCTCGTCTCGTCGGCGCGGACGACGAGCGCGCGGGTCTCGTCCGCGCCCATGACGGAGGCGTCGTTGGCGACGACGAACGCGAGGCCGACGCGGTCCATGATGCGGCGGGCCTCGCCGACCATCGCCTCGTCGTCGCCGGTCGTCTCGGCTTTGAAGCCGACGATGGTGAGGTCGGGATGCGAACCGCGGACCGCGTCGATGAGCTTCGGCGCGGGTTCGAGGTCGAGCGTGCGCGCCTCGCCGGAGCGAATCTTCTGGTCGGCCGCCTCGACGGTGAAATCGGAGATGGCGGCCGCGGAGACGAGCGCGTCGGCGTCGGCGTCGACCGCGGCCTCGACGGCCTCCAGCATCTCGGCCGCCGACTCGACGGCGAGCACGTCGGCGTAGTGTACGTCGTCGCCGTCGTGGACGAGCGTCACGTCCGCGCCGCGAATCGCGAGCGCGCGGGCGACGGCGCGACCCGTGCGACCGGAGGCGCGGTTCGAGAGGGTTCGAATGGGGTCGATGGATTCGGTCGTCGCGCCGGCGGTGACGACGACCGACTTCCCGGCGAGCGACTGTTCGGTCGTCGCCGTCGCCACGCCGGTGACGATGGCCTCCTCGGTGGCGATTTTCGCCTTCCCCTCCTCGACGCGCGGGTCGACGAACTCCACGCCCCACGACCGCACCCGCTCGATGGCGTCGAGGACGCCGGGGTGGTCGTACATGGGCTCGTGCATCGCGGGCGCGACGACGACCGGGACGCCCGCGCCGATGGCGGTGGTCGCGGTGGTCGTCACGGGGGAGTCGTCGACGGCGGCGGCTATCTTGCCGACCGTGTTGGCGGTCGCGGGCGCGACGAGGAACACGTCGGCCCAACCTTCGCGGCCGCAGAGTTCGACGTGTTCGACGCGGCCGGTAATCTCGGTCACGACGTCGTTGTCGGTGGCGAACTCGACGGCCCACGGGTGGATGATTCCCGTCGCGGCGTCGGTCATCACCGCGCGGACCGACGCGCCCCGCCGTCGGAGTTCGTGCGCCAACTCGACGACTTTCACGGCCGCGATACTCCCCGTCACCCCGAGCGCGACGTTCACACCTTCGAGCATTCACTCGTCTCTGCGCCCGCTATCGGTTAAAAGGATTCGCGTCCGCGCGGGGTGGTCTCGGACCGCACCCGCGCGAATCGGAGTCGGTTATTCGTCGAGTCGCCCGAGTTCGTCGTCGACGAGGCTCGGGTGCGTGCGCTGGGGCTCGTCGTGCGGTTCGGCGAAGAACTCGCGCATGACCTCGCGGGACTCGCGCTCGCGGCGGGCGCGCTCGTCGGCGTCTATCTCCTCGCAGGCCGGCGGCACCTCGCGGCCGCGGTCGGTGAAGTAGCCGGTCGGCGCGACCCAGTCGTTGTAGAACGCCGTCCCCGAATCGTGGACCAGCGTGATGGCCGTCTCCGCGGCGTCGCCGGCGGCGACGACCGCCTGGTGGTAAATCTCGGTCAGTCGCCCCGCGGCGTAGATGCCGGGGACGGCGGTCCGGCCGAGGTCGTCCACGTCGACGTAGGTCTTCGACCCGGCGGCGCGGAGGTCGACGCCCGTGTCTTCGAGGTACGACGCGTCGGACCACGACGCCGCGACGACCCGCGACGCCTCGACGGTCTCTTCGCCGTCGTCGGTCTCGACGGTCGCGCGGAACAGCGGGTCGTCGTCGCCGAGCACGTCGAGGTCGGTGACCCGGCCCGTCAGTCGGTCCGCGCCGTTTCGGTCGGCCTGTTCGGAGAGCAGGTCGGTGAACAGTCGACTGTTGACGCCCGCCGGGAAGCCGGGGACGTTTTCGAGGTGGGCGTTTCGGCGAACGATCGGCTCGCCGTCGTTGACGACGAGGGTGTCGAGGCCGGCGCGCGCGAGGAACGTCGCGGCGGTGAGGCCAGCGACGCCGCCGCCGACGACGAGCGCGTCTCGTGGATTCGTCTCGCTCATGCCGTGCGATAGCTCAGCGGCGAGTAAAACCGTGCGGATGTCGCCGAAGTCTGCCGAATCCCGTGCCGCGCGAGACGCGCGCTACCGCCCCAGCGACGCGCTCGGGTCGTTGAGCCAGCGGTTCTCGGCCGCCTCGACGCTGACGAGCCCCGCGGAGTCGCCTTCCGGGGTCATCCGGACGCGAAGCCGCCAGCGACCGTCCGAGAGCGCCTCGCCGTCGATGAAGCGCACCGCCCGCCCGGGCGTCCGTCGGAGGAGCGACACGGCGATGGGGAGCGTCGGAATCCGGCCGGTCCGCTCCGCGAGCGCGTAGTCGCCGAAGGTGAGTTCCCACGTCCGAGAGCTGTCGTCGCCGTCGGTCCGAGCGTCGGTACGGGCGTTCGTGGGGACGTCAGTTTCGGACATCCCGCCGGTCCCGACATCGGCCTCGGCGTCGGGAATCGGCCGTACCGAGTAGCCCTCGACGAAGCCGGCCGTTTCGAGGTGCCCGAGCGTCGCGTCAACCGGGTTCGGCGTCGCAGTCGGACAAAACAGGTCCGCGGCCGCCTCGACGACCGCCCGCTGCTCGGCGGGCGAGAGGCGGACGTCCAGTTCGCTCATCAGGCTCCACACCAAGGTGAGACAGAAGTCGTCGTGGTCGTCGACGACCTCGGCCAGCGTGAGGTACGTCTCCATCGCGGCGGTCTCGGCCTCCCGGTGGCCGAGTTCCGACAGCGCCTCGAACAGCGCGCCCGCGGTGTCGTGACAGAAGGCACTGTAGCGGGTGTAGTCGTCTTCCGACCCCGCTGCGGCCGACCGAGGCGGCCCCTTCGACACCTCGTACACCTGCGGGTCGTCGTACGGGATGTTCGGGTCGTATCGCCGAAGCGCCGCCCGGTAGTCTCTCGTCAGTTCCGCGGCCGCCCCGGCGGTGCGCCGGTCCGGAAACCGCCGGCCCGTCGCGGCACCGGGCTCCGAACCAGTGCGACCGCACACTATCGCGTAGTCGCCGTCGGGACGCGCCAGCGACCGAATCTCGGCCCTGACGTCCCGAAGCGTCCCCCCCACCATCTCGGCTCTAGGTCGAGACACCGGCCGATTATAGGTTGCGATTGCGACGGCTGTCGGTCCCGCGGGAACGGGCGACGCGGCCCACAAGGCTTTGGTCCCGCCGACCCCATTCGACGCTCGTGGACGAGATAGCCGTCAGCACCGTCGTCTACCTGCCCCCCGAGGAGATATACGAGTTCCTCGTGGACTTCCCGCGGTACGCCGACTACTCGAAGCACCTGCGAGACGTGCGACAGTCGGGCGACGGGTCGCCGGGCACGCGGTACGCCCTGTACTTTTCGTGGTGGAAGCTCACCTACACCGCCGAGTCGAAGGTGACGGACGTCACCCCGCCGACGCGCATCGACTGGACCATCACCAAGGACGTCCACGCCGTCGGCCGCTGGCGGGTGGAGGAACTCGACGACCTGCCCGACGGGGCCCCGTCGGACGCCGACACCGCCTGTCGCGTCTTCTTCGAGGTCGAGTACGACCCCGACAGCGTCTCCGCGGGCGACATCGACCTCCCGCGGTTCGTCTCGCTGGGCTGGGTCATCGACAAACTCCGACCGGTGCTCCAGAAGGAGGCCGAGCGAATCGTCGAGCGAATCGTCGCCGACATCGAGGGGCGGCCGCGGCGCGTTGAACTCACGATACACGCGAAACCGGGGCCGTGAGCGACGGTGGCCGGGGTATTCGCGAAGGGAAATGCACATACGCGCCCGCCGTCCAACACAGGGGTATGACAGGGGCTGGTCTCTGGTGCGCGTGATAATCATCGGTGCCGGACAGGTCGGGTCGTCCATCGCGGCCGACCTCGACGAGACCCACGAGGTCGTCGTCATCGACTGCGACCCGGAGCGCGTCGACGAACTGAACTACTCGCTCGACGTGCTGGCGCTCCACGGCGACGGAACCTCCGTGGACACGCTCGAAGAGGCCGACGTCGAGCGCGCCGACATGGTCATCGCCTCGACCGACGACGACGAGACGAACATCGTCGCCTGCGCGACCGCCAAGGCCATCTCGAACGCGTTCACCATCGCCCGCGTCAAGAACACGGAGTACCTCCGGACGTGGCAGCGCTCGGAGAAGGCGTTCGGCATCGACTTCATGGTCTGTACGAACCTGCTCGCCGCGGAGTCCATCGTCCGCGTCGTCGGCCTCCCCGCCGCCCGCGACGTGGACCCCTTCGCGGGCGGGCAGGTCCAGATGGCCGAGTTCGAAGTCGACGAGGAGAGCCCCGTCGCCAACCAGACCGTGAGCGAGGCCGACCGGTTCGACTCGCTGACCTTCGCGGCCATCCTCCGCGACGGCGAGGTCACCATCCCCCGCGGGGACTCCGTCATCGGCCCCGGCGACCGCGTCGTCGTCATCGGCAGCCCCAAGAGCGTCCAAGGGTTCGCCAGTTCCGTCTCGCCGGACGAACCGCCGGGAACCGCCGAGGAGGTCGTCATCGTCGGCGGGAGCGAAATCGGCTACCACGTCGCCCGCCTGCTCGAAGAGCGCGGCTTCAAGCCCAGACTCATCGAGTACGACGCGGAGCGCGCCCGCGAACTCGCGGAGATGCTTCCGGGGACCATCGTCATGGAGAGCGACGCGACCGACGTGGACTTCCTCGAACGCGAGTACATCGGCGACGCCGACCTGCTCGTCTCGGCGCTCGACTCCGACGAGAAGAACCTGCTCGTGTCGCTGCTCGCCGCCCGCCTCGGCGTCGAACGCACCGTCGCCGTCATCGACACGACGCCGTACGTGGACCTGTTCGAGGCCGTCGGCGTCGACGTGGGCGTCAGCCCCCGCGAGGTCGTCGCCGAAGAGATAACGCGGTTCACCCGCGAGGGCGGCGCGGAGAACGTCGCACTCATCGAATCGGACAAGGCCGAGGTGCTCGAAATCGAAATCGACGCCGAGAGCGTCCTCGCCGGCAAGCCGATTCGGGAGTCGGTCGCGACGCTCCCCGAAGGCGTCGTCATCGGCGCGATAACCCGCCGTCGCGAGTTCATCACCCCCCGCGGGGACACCGTCATCGAACCCGGCGACCACGTCGTCGTCTTCGTCGATAGCTGCGTCATCGACGACGTGGGACCAAACCTGTAAGTCGGTCCGTCGCCGCACGGCCCCTCGTTCTGCGCCGAACACTCGACCCCGTCACGTCGTCGCGCGGGCGACCGCGAACCCGAACAGGGAAGAACCCGGCGCTCGGTACGTTAGTCCACGGATGAAATTGCGGGTCGATTACAGAGCCAGCCTGCGTCTCGTGGGGACCGTCCTGAAGTATCTCGCGGTCCCTCTTTGTTTCCCGCTCGTGGTCGCGCTGTACTACGGCGAGTCGGTGCTCCCGTTCGTCGTCACGATGGCCGTCACGGTCCTCGTCGGCGCGGGGCTCGAACGGCTCGCCGACGAGCCCGACATCGGGGCCCGCGAGGGCTTCCTGATGGTCGCGGTGACGTGGCTGGCCGTCACGATTGTCGGCGCGATACCGTTTCTCATCGAGGCCCACGGCATCCCCTTCCTCGCGTCGCCCATCCACCCCGAGTCGACCCTCGGGAGCCCGGTGAACGCGCTGTTCGAGACGATGAGCGGCTTCACCACGACCGGGGCGACGGTGCTCGGCGACATCTCGTTTAACTCCCACACCCGCGGCATCATGATGTGGCGACAGCTCACCCAGTGGCTCGGCGGGATGGGTATCGTCGTCCTCGCGGTCGCCATCCTCCCCGAACTCTCCGTGGGTGGCGCACAGCTGATGGACGCGGAAGCGCCCGGCCCCGGCATCGAGAAACTCACCCCGCGCATCGCCGAGACGGCCCGCGCGCTCTGGGGCGCGTACCTCGGCCTCACGGTGCTCGAAATCGTCCTCCTCTACGGCCTGCACGTCACCGGCAACGCCCCGAACATGGACGTGTACAACGCCATCGCCCACGGGCTGACGACGATGCCGACCGGCGGGTTCTCCCCGGAGGCCCGCAGCATCGAGGCGTTTTCGGCGGCCGCGCAGTGGGTCATCGTTCCCTTCATGGTCGCCGCCGGGACCAACTTCGCGCTCTTCTGGCACGTCCTCACGGGCGAGCCGAAGCGGCTGTTCCGGGACACCGAGTTCAAGTCCTACCTCGGCGTCATCGGGGTCATCTCGGCCATTCTCGCCGGAATTCTCTTCCTCGGCGACGGCCTCATGTCCGTCGCGCCGGCGGGCGAGACCTACGACCAACTCTACCTCGAAGGTATCCGCACGGCCATCATCGGCAACGTCGAACCCGCGGTCCGCCAGTCGGTGTTTCAGGTCGTCTCTATCGTCACGACGACCGGCTACGCCAGCATCGACTTCAACGCGTGGAGCGCGCCGACGCAGTACGGCCTCCTCTTCGCGATGTTCATCGGCGGCTCCGGCGGGTCGACCGGCGGCGCGGTCAAAATCGTCCGCTGGTACGTCATCGTGAAATCGCTCCGCCGAGAGCTGTTCACGACGGCCCACCCCGAGGCGGTCCGCCCGGTCAGGCTCGCGGGCCGCGCGGTCGACGAGCGGGCCATCCGCGGCATCTACGCCTTCACGCTCCTGTACCTCGTGCTCTTTTTCGTCTCGACCGGTCTGCTCCACCTCGACGCCGCGCGAACCGGCTTCGACGTGAGCATCCTCGAAACGATGAGCGCCGTCGCCGCGACCCTCGGGAACGTCGGGCCGGGCTTCGGCATCGTCGGCCCGATGGGGAGCTATCTCGACTTCTCCAACGGCTCGAAGCTGTACATGGTGCTTCTCATGTGGGTGGGCCGACTGGAGATTCTCCCCGTGTTGGTCATCTTCACGCCAGAGTACTGGCGGCGATAGCGCCGAAAAACAGGAGTCAGTGCCGCTTTTCGTCAGGGATTCAGCCCGTAGATGACCGACCGGGCGAACACCAACACCGGGATGATTTCGAGGCGACCGACCCACATGTTGAAGAGGAACATCGTCTCGACCCACGGGTTCATCCACGGGCCGGTGATGCCCGTCGAGATGCCGACGTTCCCCTGCGCGGACGCGACTTCGAACAGCGCGTCGGCGTAGGTGAACTCCGGCCCGGCGAGGTTCACGAGGAGGACGCTCGACCCGACGAGCAACAGCAGCCAGAGCATCGAGACGATGGCCGCCTCGGAGAACTCGCGGTCCATCTCGGTCCGCGAGAGCCGGCGGCCGTTCATCTCGATGTTGACGATTGCGCTCTCGGGGAGGAAGACGCGGGAGAACTGCCAGCGGATGCCGCGGGCGATGGTGTAGCCGCGGATGATTTTGATGCCGCCGACGGTCGACCCGGCGGCCCCGCCGAGGGTCATCGCCCCCGACAGCAGAATCTTCCCGCCGTCTGACCACTCGCCGAGCGGCGCGGCCTGAAAGCCGGTGCAGGTGAGCGCGCTCACCCAGTGGAACGCGGCGTCGCGGACGGCGTCCGACTCCGCCCCGCCGACGACGCCCGAGAGCCCGAAGTAGTCGGCGGTCTCGACGAACGCCGACCCCGCGGTCGCGGGGAGACTGACGAGGTTCTGGACGGCCAGCGCGACCGCGCCGACGGCGAAGAGGACGAGGAGCCAACGCGTCTGGAGGTCGCCCCAGAGGCGGTCGACGTCGCGGTTCTTCAGGACGGCGTAGTGGACGGGGAAGGCGATTGCGCCCAGCGCCATGATGGGGAGCAACACCGTCTCGATGAGCGGCGAGTCGTACGTCCCGATGGAGCCGTCGGTGACGGCGAACCCGCCGGTCGACAGGCCGGTCATCGCGTGGTTGAGCGCCTGCCACGCCGCCTCCCACAGCGGGAGCGCGGCCCCGTAGTCGCTGGCGCGGATGGCGAAAAAGAGGACGACCACCGACAGGAGCGTGTAGCCGACGAAAATCTTCCACACCGTCCGGACCGTCGAGACGACGCTCGGGTGAATCTTCTCCTCTCTGGCCTCGCCGCGGTAGAGCGCGTAGCTCCCGCTGCCGGGCCGCGAGAGGATGGAGACGGTGAGGACGATGACGCCCACGCCGCCGACCCACTGGATGAGCGAGCGCCACCACTGAATCGTCCGCGGGAGCGACGGTTCGTGGATGCCCATCGTGAGTCCGCTGCCGGTCCACCCGCTCATGCTCTCGAACAGGGCGTGTAAGGGGTCGCGGAAGTAGACGAGGCTCGACTGGGCGTAGTCGACCCCCGCGGGAACGAGCGCCGTGAACACGCTCTGTGGGGCGAACTGCGCCGTGAGGAAGAAGGGAAGCGACCCGAAGGCGGCGGTGGCGAACCAGCCCGCGGCGGCGATTATCATCCCGTGTTTCATGCGGGGCGCGGGGGCGTCTTCGAACGCCTTCCGCGCGCCCAGCCCGACGAACGCCGTCGCGCCCCCGGCGACGAGGAACGCGAGGGCGGCGTACCACTCGCCGAAGCCGACCGCGACGAGGACCGACGCGGTCATCAGCGCCGACTCCATGGCGAGGAGCGAGCCCACGTCGCGGCCGATGACCGCGAGGTCGGCGGGCCATCCCGAGACGGTTCGTCCGCGGCGGGGCATCAGTGGTCCTCGTAGTGGCCGAACACGTCGGTCACGTCGGGCGTCGCGCCCTTCGCGGAGTAGACCGTCAGGAGGTCGCCCGAACCGATGGTCGTGTTCCCGCGGGGCGTCACGGGGTCGTCGTCGCCCTCGCGCTCGATAGCGACTATGAGGGTGTCGCCGTCGAGGAGGTTCTCCTGGGCAGCCTCCTGAATCGTCATCCCCGTAATCGGCGCGTCCTCGTCGACGCGGATTTCGAACACCTCGGCGTGCTCGCCGATGCGCATGTAGTCGACGATGGACGGGCGCTTGACCGCCCGATAGAGGTACTCCGCGATGAGTCGCTGGGGGTTCTCCATCGTGTTGACGCCGATTTGGCGGTAGAGGCTCATGTGCTCGGGGTTGTGGACGACGGAGACGATGTCGGGGATGTCGAGCTCCTTCGCCAGAAGGCAGACCATGATGTTGGTCGCGTCCTTGTCCGTCGTCGTGATGATGGCGTCGGCGCGGTCCGCGCCGGCCTCGTCGAGCGTCTGTTTGACCGTGGCGTCGTCGTTGAGGACGAGGCAGTCGAACGTCGCGGCGGCCGCCTCGGCCTTCGCCTCGTCGCGCTCGACGACGACGACCTCGTTGCCGCCCTCGGTGGCGATTTCGATGAGCGGCGTGCCGATGTTGCCCGCACCGACGACGATGATGTACATGACGTTCCGGCGTGCGCATCGGGTGGTGGAAAAACTGTCGGCATGTCGTTTCGTTGGTCAAACGGGGACTTTCCGCGCAAACAGCTACCGAATGAGGCGTCGCCGCGTGTTCGGTCACCCTACTGGAGGGTAAACCGAGTGTTCGTCCAGCCCGCCCGCGCGTCTACGGCGTCTCGGTCGGGGTGGTGGACCGGATATTTATCAACAGATGTGGTATATGTGGACACATGACGGTCCCGGCCAGTCGGTCCCGCGACCAAGCGAGGGTCCGCCCGTGAGTCACTCGGGCGGGCGCGAACCGACGGTGAGTCTCAGTCTGCTCGACGCGACGATGGTCGGAATCGGCGCGATGATCGGCGCGGGAATCTTCGTGTTGACGGGGCTTGCAGTCGATATCTCCGGCCCGGCGGCCATCGTCGCGTTCGCCCTCAACGGCGGCGTGACGACCTTCACGGCGCTTTCGTACGCCGAACTCGCGGCCGCGATTCCGCGAAACGGCGGCGGGTACGCGTACGTCCGCGAGGTGTTTTCCGCACCCGTCGCCTTCGTCATGGGGTGGACGCGGTGGTTCACGTACATGATCGCGGGGTCGCTGTACGCGCTCGGGTTCGCCTCGAACTTCGTCGAGTTCGGGCACATCTACGGCTACGCCCTTCCGGGGCCGCCGGTCCTGTACGCGCTCGGGGCCGTCGTGACGCTCGTGGCGCTCAACGCCCTCTCGACGGAAGCCTCGGGACGGGGCGAGACAGCCATCACGCTACTCAAAATCGCTATCCTCGGCGTGTTCGTCGCGTTCGGTCTCACGGCCGCGGACGCGGGGGAGTTCGACCCGCTTTTCACCGAGGGAGCGCTGTCGGTCCTCCCCGCGATGGGGCTGACGTTCATCGCGTTTCAGGGGTACGACCTCATCGCCACCGTCACCGAGGAAGTCGAGAACCCGCAGGTGAACATCCCGCGGGCCATCCTCCTCTCGGTCGCCGTCACCGTGGTCGTCTACCTGTTCGTCGTCTTCGTCGCCATCGGGACGCTCGGCGCGGACGGGCTCGCTGGCGCGGGCGAGACGGCAATCGCGCAGGCGGCGGAGGGCTTCATGCCGACGTTCCCGATAGTCGGAACGGGCGCGGCGCTCATCGCCTTCGGGGCGGTCTTTTCGACCATCTCGGCGCTCAACGCGGTCGTCATCGGGTCGTCCCGAGTGGCGTTCGCCATGGGCCGCGAGCGACAGTTACCCGCCCGCCTCGGCCGGTTCCACCACCGGTACGGGACGCCGCTCGTCGCCATTCTCGCGTCGGCCGTGGTGATGCTCGTCGCCGTCCTCGTCGTTCCCATCCGCATCGTCGGGAACCTTGCGAGCCTGTTCTCGCTTCTGGGGTTCATCATCGTCAACTACGCGTTGATTCGGCTTCGGCGGCGACAGCCGAACCTACAGCGACCTTTCGAAGTGCCGCTGTACCCCGTCACTCCGGTCCTCGGCATCGTCTGTAACGTGCTTTTGGGCCTCTTTATCGACTGGTTCACCTGGGTGCTGGCCATCGGTTGGCTCGTCGTCGGCGGCGGCGTCTACCTCCTCTTGTCGAGGCGCGACGACGTCGGCCCGGCGGGACCGCCCGAGATTCAGGACCCGGAGCCGATTGAACCGGCGGAGGGAGCCGACGACTGACCGACGAATCGACCCGAGAGTCCGAAGACTACCCGCCGACGAAACACCGCACCGAGACGACTACTACACGCCGACACCAATTCACACGCATGCCCGACCCAGTAACACACGATTTACGCGTCGTCGTCGCCGGCGGTGGAGAGTTGGGCCTTCGGACGGCCGAACTCCTCTCCGACCGGGGCCACGACGTGGTCATCGTCGAGGCGGACCCGGACCGAATCCCGGACGTCGCCGACAAGTACATCGCCACCGTCATCGAGGGGGACGCCTCCCGCCCGGAGATACTCAGACAGGCCCAACCCGAGCGGAGCGACGTGGTGGCCGCACTCACCGACGACGAGTCGACCAACTTCGCCGTCTGCCTGGCCGCGCAGCGGATGTCGGACGTTCGGACCGTCATGCGAATCACCGGGACGCCGGACGAACTCTACGAGGAGTTCGTGGACGGACTCGTCTTCCCAGAGCGACTCGGCGCGCGGGCGGCGACCAACGAAATCGCGAACGGCGGCGTTCGAACTATCGAAGACATCGGTGGCAACGTCGAAATCGTGGAGGTCGAAGTCGCCGAAGACGCGCCCGTCGCCGGCAAGCGACTCGACGAGGTTCGGCTCCCACAGGGGAGTCTCATCATCGTCGACTATCAGGGGAACCGAATCGGCGGCCCCGACACCGTCCTCGAAGCCGGTCACCGCTACGTGCTCGGCGTCGAGTCGGACGTGGCCGACGAAGTGATGAATCTGTTTCGGGGATAGTCCACCCGCGACGACGACCGACGACGCGGAACCGAGCGACTCGGTCGGCGCTCGGTGCCGTGAAAAGCCGTTCTCGTGTTAGTTCTCGACCGCGGACGCGGCGCGGACGATGGTCTCCTCGCCGAACTTCGGCCCGATGAGTTGGAGACCGACCGGGAGACCGTCGGTCTCGCCCGCCGGCACCGAGATGGCGGGGAGGTTCGCGAGGTTCACCGGCACGGTGTTCGCGTCGGCGAGGTACATCTGCAGCGGGTCGTCGAGGCTCTCGCCGAGTTCGAACGGCGGGACCGGCATCGTCGGCGACGCGACCACGTCCACGTCCTCGAACGCCTCGTCGAAGTCCTGTTTGACCCACGCGCGGGCGTCCTGCGCCTTCGCGTAGTACTTGTCGTGGTAGCCCGCGGAGAGGGCGTACGTGCCGAGGAGGATGCGGCGTTTGACCTCGGAGCCGAAGCCGTCCTCGCGGGCGCGGGCGAACGCCTCGTTCCAGTTACCGTCGTAACCGCCGGACTTGCCGTAGCGGACCCCGTCGAAGCGGGCGAGGTTCGACGACGCCTCGGACATGGCGATGACGTAGTAGGCGGCGACGGCCTTCTCGACGGACGGCATGCTGACCTCGCGGTACTCCGCGCCCTGCGCTTCGAGTTCGTCGAGCGCGGCCCAGAACGCCGCTTCGACGCCCTCGTCCGCGCCCTCGACGAACTCGGTCGGGACGCCGATGGTGAGCCCCTCGACGTCGCCGTCGGCGGCCGCGGCGTAGTTCGAGTCGGCACCGGCGTCGCGGGTCGTGCCGTCCCGGTCGTCGGGGCCGGCGATGACGTCGAGGAGCGCGGCGGCGTCCTCGACGGTCGGCGCGATGGGGCCGATCTGTTCGAGGGAGTTCGCGTAGGCGACGAGGCCGTACCGCGAGACGAGGCCGTAGGTCGGCTTGATGCCGACGACGCCGCAGAACGCCGCGGGACAGCGGATGGAGCCGCCGGTGTCGGTGCCGAGCGCGAGGTCGGCCTCGCCGGCGGCGACGGCGGCCGCGGAGCCGCCGGAGGAGCCGCCGGGGACGCGGGACTCGTCGACGGGGTTCTTCGTCGGGCCGAACGCCGAGGTCTCGGTCGTCGTCCCCATGCCGAACTCGTCCATGTTGGCCTTGCCGACGATGGTCGCGCCGGCGTCCTTCAGGAGTTCGACGACGGTCGCGTCGTACGGCGGGACGTAGTCTTCGAGCATCGCGGAGCCGCAGGTCGTCCGCAGCCCCTCCGTGGAGATGTTGTCCTTGACGGCGACCGTCTTGCCGGCCAGCGGGCCGTCGTCGGAGCCGTCGAGCGTCTCTTTCGTGATGAAGGCGTTCAGCGACATCTACGACACCCGCGGGCCCTTGAAGAAGCCGTCTTCGGTCTCAGCGGCGTTCGAGAGCGCCTCCTCTTGGGTGAGGCCCTCGCGGACCTCGTCGGGGCGCATCACGTTCACCAGTTCGTCCTCGCGGTCGACTTCGGGGACCTCGTCGAGGGCGTCGAAGTAGCCGAGGATGTCCGCGAACTGCGCCGCGAACTCCTCGACCTCGTCCTCGTCGAGGTCGACCCGCGCCAACTCGGCGACGTGTCGAACCTCGTCGGCGTCGACGGGCGTATCGCTCATGTATCGGAGGTGACGGAGACCGGGAGTAAGAGTTTCGGTGTGGGTCGTTTCCTCCGGTCCGCGGGGTGGGACCGCCCGGGCGAGCTCGCCGACGAGACGACTGGAACCGACCCTGCGAACACGGCTCATTCCGTCCTTCTGCCGCCGTCAGATATAAGTAACGAGGGTCAATACGAATAGACGGAGAACGACCGTTCCCAGTTGCTTCTCTCGCACACAAATGACAGAAAGTGTCCGACGTTTCACGACCGGCAACGCGCGCGTGCGCAATGAGAATACGAAAGATACCGAGCAGACCGACGCCGAGCGGGAGCAGACGCTCTCGTGTCCCGAGTGTGACTCGGAGAGTCTCGTCGCCGACTCCGAACACGGCGAGACGGTCTGTGAGGACTGCGGCCTCGTCGTGGAGGAAAACGAGATAGACCACGGCCCCGAGTGGCGCGCGTTCAACTCCTCGGAGAAAGACCAGAAGTCCCGCGTCGGCGCGCCCACGACGAACATGATGCACGACAAGGGGCTGTCGACCAACATCGGTTGGCAGAACAAAGACGCCTACGGGCGCTCGCTGTCGTCCCGCCAGCGCGAGAAGATGCAGCGACTTCGCACGTGGAACGAGCGGTTCCGCACCCGCGACTCCAAGGAGCGCAACCTGAAGCAGGCGCTCGGCGAAATCGACCGCATGGCCTCCGCGCTCGGCCTCCCGGATAACGTCCGCGAGACCGCCTCGGTCATCTATCGCCGCGCGCTCGACGACGACTTGCTCCCCGGCCGCTCCATCGAGGGCGTCGCCACGTCGGCGCTGTACGCCGCCGCCCGCATGGCCGACACCCCGCGGTCGCTCGACGAGATTACGAGCGTCTCGCGCGTCGAGAAGGACGAAATCGCCCGCACCTACCGCTACGTCGTCCGCGAGCTGAAGCTCGAAATCAAGCCCGCCGACCCCGAGCAGTACGTCCCGCGGTTCGCCAGCGAACTCGGCCTCTCCGACGAGTCCGAGCGGCGCGCCCGACAGCTCTTGAAGAACGCCAAAGAACAGGGTGTCCACTCGGGCAAGTCCCCCGTCGGCCTCGCCGCCGCCGCCGTCTACGCGGCCTCGCTTCTCACCAACGAGAAGGTGACGCAGAACGAGGTCTCCGAGGTCGCAAACATCTCCGAGGTCACCATCCGCAACCGCTACCACGAACTCCTCGAAGCCGAAGAGCAGGTCCAACTGCCCTAACCCGGCCGGTTCGTTCGGTTCGCGCCGCCGCGTCTCGCTTCGCTTCGTTTCGTCTCGCTCCGTTTCGTCTCGTTTCGCAACAGCCATGCCGCTCGCTCCGGAGCCACAGCCATGGAGACGACCCGACATTTCACCTCGACCGTGTACATCGTCAACGACGGTGCGGTGGCGCTTCACCGACACGAGCGCCTCGGCATCCGCATCCCGCCGGGCGGCCACGTCGACCGCGACGAACTCCCCCACGAGGCCGGCCTCCGCGAGGTCCGCGAGGAGACGGGTCTCGACCCCGAACTCGTCGACGACACGCCGTCCGTCCCCGCGCCCGACGGCCGGGCGCTCCCCCAGCCCCGCCAGCAGATGCTCTACGACATCAACGTCCACGGCGACGGCTCGGTCGGTCACCAGCACATCGACCACATCTTCTACGCCCGCGTGGACTCCCGCGACATCGACCCCGCGGCGGGCGAGGCCGACCCCGAGGTCTGGTCGTGGTACGACGAGTCGGCCCTCCGCGAGAGCGACCTCGACCCCGACACGGTGCAGTTCGCGCTGGAGGCCATCGAGGTCGTCGGCGACGAGACGGAGAACTGAGTCAGACGGAGAACTGAGTCGAACGGAGCGACGAGACCGACCGGGACCGACCTACTCTACTAGCGATTCGACGTACCGCTGGACGTGATTCTCCATCCGCCGCTTGAACCCCGCCTGCCGCGCGAGCCGGTCGAGTTCGCGCGAGGCGTAGGTCCCGTACTGGACCGCCTTCTTGTCCGCTTCCGCGACCGACTCGGGGAGCACGCCGCTCGCGGCCTCCCTGAGCGCGACCTTCCGCCGGTCGCCGTCGACGAGCAACTGGCCGGGAAGCGGGAGCGCCGCCGAGACCACGCGGTCGTGGAGCAGCGGCGCGACGGGTTCGACCCCGGCGGCGCGGAGGACGAGCAGGTCGCGTTCGAGCTGGTCGGGGAGCGTGAGAATCAGCTCGCGGGCCGCCCCGCGGACGGTTTCGGCCTCGACGCGCGGGTCGTCGGGGGCCTTCTGGACCTTCGCGTAGCCGCCGAACAGTTCGTCCGCGCCCTGTCCGACCGCGAGGCGGTCGTAGCCGTCTTCGGCGACCCGCTCGGCGAGCAGGTACAGGGGAAGGACGATTTGCACGTCCATCGGGTTCGTCCGTCCGAGCGCGGCGACGATTTCCGGGACGGCGCGTTCGAGCGCCTCGTGGGTGAGTTCGACCACGGCGAGGTCGCGGTCCATCGCGGCGGCGGCCTCGCGGGCGGCGGCGACGTCGTGGGAGCCCTCGAAGCCGGCGACGTAACAGGGGGCGTCGGGGACGCCGGCCGCGACGACCGCGGAGTCGACGCCGCCGGAGAAGGCCACGGCGAGGCCGTCGTCATCGACCGACTGAACCGAGTCGAAGACGGCCTCGCGGACGCGTTCGAGCGCGGCGTCGCGGTCGGTGGCTGCCGGCGGGTCGGGGAGCGACCAGACGCGTTCGTCGTCGCCGGCGGCCTCGCCGGTCGTCTCGCGGGCGTGACCGGCGGGGACGGCGACCGGGTCGTCGAGGTCGCGGTGGTCGAACGACCACCGCTCTGGGTCGTCGCGCTCGGAGAAGAGGGGCTGGCGACCGAGCACGTCGCGGACGAGTCGGCCGTCGAGTTCGCCCGCGAATCCCGCGGTTCCGGGGAGCGGGTCGCGCTCGCCGAGGGCGCGCCGGACGAGGTCGGGGGACGCGCCGCGCATCAAAAGAGGTCCGTCAGGGCGTGTTTCAGGCGCCGGGTCGCGCCGCCCGCGGCCTGCCGGAACGAGATACGCCACGGGGTCTTGTTGCCGACGACGCTGGTTCGCCCCTCGGCGACGGCCGAGAGGATGGCGTCCGCGCTTCGGGTGTCGGTGCCGACCTCGGTGACGGCCTGTCCGACCATCTCCGCGATGTGGGCGTCGCTCCCGGCCGTCATCGGGAGGTTCCGCCGCTTGGCGAACCGCTCGGCGCGCTGGTTGGCGATGCCGGTGAGGAGCCGCGAGTTGTAGATCTCGATGGCGTCGGCGCTGGCCAGTTGCGCGCTGGAGATGTGCGGGGCGACGCCGTGACGCGACTTCTGGAAGGGGTGCGGGACGACGGCGATGCCGCCGGCGTCGTGGATGCGGTCGAGCGTCTCGTCGTACGACAACCCCGCTGGAATCAGTTCCTCGACGCCGAGCGCGAGGACGTGGCCCGCGGCGCAGGTGACTTCCATCCCGGGGATGCCGACCAGTCCGTAGTCGGCCGCGAGTTCCGCGGCTTCGAGGCTGGCGTCTATCTCGTCGTGGTCGGTCACGGCGAGGGCGTCCAAGCCGACCGCGACCGCCTGTTCGAGGAGGTACTCGATTGGGTCCCGGCCGTCGTAGGACAGAGACGAATGCGAGTGCAACTCGACCGATAACACACCGTCTCCTAACGATGGAGGCTAAAAAAGCGCCCCGGTCCCGGTGTGATTGGCGTGTTGACCTCACGCACGGCTTCCGGTGGGGTATCGGAGCACGCCGCCGTTGATGACACCGACGCGAGAGACCGTCCGCGTCCGCGGACACTCCGCGCGCGCCGACATACCGCCGAAACTGGTCGAGATGTAAGAATACAGAAATAATATCGCGGGCGACGAACGTGTCGAACGGTGGCGTACCCACACCGCGTGGTTCCACCGGAGTGAGAGAGATGACCGTACGAGACATCGCACGACCGAGAGACGAACTGGTGACAGCGAGGGAAGACACGCCGATTCGAGAGCTGGCGAAGCTGATGGAGGACCGAAAGGTCGGTTCGGTCGTCGTCGCTGACGGCGACGACATCCGGGGTATCGTGACCGACCGCGACATCGCGCTCAAGTGCGTCGCCGCCGGCGGCGACACGAGCGGGATGACGGCGAGAGACGCGATGACCGAGCGACCGTTCACCGTCGACGCCGACGTGGGCGTCTTCGACCTGTTCCGGCAGATGCGGGAACACGGCGTCCGGCGCGCGCCGATAACCGACGGCGGCAGGCTGACGGGTATCGTCACGATGGACGACCTGCTCGTGTTGCTCCAAGACGAGATGCACGAGCTGACGGAGATAATCCGCGCCGAGTCGCCGCCGTACACGCCCGCGTGAGTCGGATGCGGGCGACGACGGCGACTCCGACCACATTTTACGCACGTTCGTGCACATAGAAAGGGTTTACAATGTGCGTTCTGACCATACCAGTGAATGACGCTTTCCGACGCGGACCGCGACCTCGTCGTCGCCGAACTCGGTCGAGACCCGACGCCGGCCGAGGAGATACTCTTCGAAAACCTCTGGAGCGAACACTGCGCCTACCGGTCGTCTCGCCCGCTTCTGTCGGCGTTCGACTCGGAGGGCGACCAGGTCGTCATCGGTCCCGGTGACGACGCCGCGGTCGTCGCTCTGGACGACGACACCTACATCACGCTCGGTATCGAGAGCCACAACCACCCCTCCTACGTCGACCCCTACGACGGCGCGGCCACGGGCGTCGGCGGCATCGTCCGCGACACCCTCTCGATGGGCGCGTACCCCATCGCGCTCGCCGACTGCCTCTACTTCGGCGACTTCGACCGCGAGCACTCGCGGTACCTCCTCGACGGCGTCGTCGAGGGCATCGCCGACTACGGCAACGCCATCGGCGTCCCGACGGTGACCGGTTCGACCTCGTTCCACGAGAACTACGAGGGCAACCCGCTCGTCAACGTCGCCTGCGTCGGCCTCCTCTCGGCCGACCGCCTCGTCACGGCCGAAGCGCAGAAGGCGGGTAACAAACTCGTTCTCGTCGGCAGTTCGACCGGCCGCGACGGCCTCGGCGGCGCGTCCTTCGCCAGCGAGGACCTCGCGGAGGACGCCGAGACCGAAGACCGGCCCGCGGTGCAGGTCGGCGACCCCTACACGGAGAAACTGCTCATCGAGTGCAACGAGGCGCTCATCGACGAGGACCTCGTCGAGTCCGCCCGCGACCTCGGGGCCGCCGGTCTCGGCGGCGCGTCCTCCGAACTCGTCGCCAAGGGCGGTTTCGGCGCGGAAATCGACCTCGAGAAGGTCCACCAGCGCGAGCCGAACATGAACGCCTTCGAGATTCTCCTCTCGGAGTCCCAAGAGCGCATGTGCTACGAGGTGACCCCCGAGAACGTCGAGCGCGTGCAGGAACTCGCCGCCCGCTTCGACCTCGGGAGCGCCGTCATCGGCGAGGTCGCCGAGGGCAACTACGTCTGCACCTTCGACGGCGAACCCGTCGTCGACGTGCCGCCGGAGTTCCTCGCGGAGGGCGCGCCGATGAACGACCTCGACTCGGTCGAACCCGAGTCGGCGACGCGCGACCTGCCCGCGTTCGACCTCGAAGCGGCGTTCGAGGCGGTCGTCGCCGACCCCAACACGGCGTCGAAGCGCTGGGTCTACCGCCAGTACGACCACGAGGTCGGCCTGCGGACGGCCCGCCGCCCCGGCGACGACGCGGCGCTCCTCGACGTGCCCGAGGCCGACACGAAACTCGCGTTCACCGGCGGTGCGGACCCCAACTGGACGACCGCCGCGCCCTACGACGGCGCGCGCGCGGTCGCCTTCGAGAACGCGACCAACCTCGCCGCGAAGGGCGCGTCGCCCCTCGCGACGGTCGACTGCCTCAACGGCGGCAACCCCGAGAAGCCCGACGTGTACGGCGGCTTCAAGGGCATCGTCGACGGCCTCGCCGACATGTGCCGGGCGCTTTCGGTCCCGGTCGTCGGCGGCAACGTCTCGCTGTACAACGACTCCGTCTCCGGCCCGATTCCGCCGACGCCGACGCTGGCGATGGTCGGCAAGGCGGACGGCTCCTCGCCCGGCCTCTCGCTTTCGGGCGAGGGCGACCTGTTCCTCGTCGGCCACTCCGGCGGGGCGCTCGGCGGCTCGGCGGTCCTCGAACACGCCGGCGGCTCCGACGCCTTCCCGGGGCTCCCCGAGGACGCCGACGCCGCGACGGCGGTCGAGACGATTCAGGCCGTCGCCGCGGACGAGGCGACCGTCGCGGTCCACGACGTGAGCCACGGCGGCCTCGCGGTCGCGCTGGCCGAGATGGTCACCGAGGAGGTCGGCGCGGACGTGTCCGTCGCCGACTACGTCTCGCTGTTCGAGGAGACGCCCGGTCGTGTCGTCGTCGAGACGACCGACGAGGCCGCGCTCCGCGACCTCGCGGGCGACGTGCCCGTCGTCGACCTCGGAACGACGACCGACGACGCGACGCTCTCGGTCGCGGTCGACGGCGACGAGGCCGCCTACGACGCGGCCGATATCGCCGATCTGCGCGACGTGCTGGCTCGCGAACTCGACTGAACCGAAACTAAACTGAAAAAACGCGGTGCCGCGTCACACCGCTTTCGCTACGGTTCGAGGACGACTTTTCCGCTGCTCTTTCTGGCTTCGATGTACTCGTGGGCCGCCGCGGCGTCTTCGAGGGCGAACGTCTCGCCGACGACCACGTCGAGTTCGCCCGCGGCGAGCAGTTCGGACAGTTCCGGCACCGCGCCGAGAATCGACTCGGGACGCTGCTGCATGGCGCTTCCGAGGTGGAAGCCGATGACCGACTTGTTCTCGAACAGCAGGCGCGTCGGGTCCGCCTCGGCCGCGTCGCCGGACGCCGCGCCGTAGGTGACGAGTCGGCCGAAGTCGGCGAGGGCGTCCAGACTGCGCCGGAACGTCTCGCCGCCGACGCCGTCGAGGACGAGGTCGACGCCCGCGCCGTCGGTCTCGTCGGCGACGACCTCGCGGAAGTCCTCCTCGGTGTACTGGATGCCGTGGTCGAGTCCGAGGTCGGCCGCGAGGTCGAGTTTCTCCTCGGTGCTGGCCGTGCCGAACGTCTCGACGCCGGCGTGGGCGGCGAGTTGGACCGCCGCGGTGCCGACGCCGCCGGCGGCCGCCTGAATCAGCACGCGCTCGTCGTCGTCGAGGTCGCCCCACTCGTGGAGGCAGTTGTACGCGGTGAGGAACTGGACCGGGAAGCCGGCGGCCTCGGCGAACGACATCGACTCGGGCACGTCGAACAGCGTCGGGGCCGGCGTGGTGACGTACTCGGCGTACGCCCCGCCGCCGGTCATGGCGACGACGCGCTCGCCGACCTCGCGGCCGACGCCGTCGCCGACCGCGTCGATAGTCCCCGCGGCCTCCATCCCCGGCGTGTACGGCGGCTCCGGGCCGTCTCGGTAGGTCCCGCGCCGCTGCATGATGTCGGCGAAGTTGATGCCGGCGGCCTCGACGGCGATGCGGACCTCGCCCGGCCCCGGCTCGGGCGTCTCGGTCTCGCGCAGTTCGAGGCTGTCGGAGCTTCCGTACTCGGTGACGACGATAGATTTCACGCCGGGTCGTAGCGCCGGGGGTCGTAAAAGCGGAGAGAACGCGGAAGTTCGTACAAATTGCCGGTTCCGGGGGTCCCGAGCGCGCTTACGCCAGCGCCAGCGGGAGGCCGAACACGACGACGAGGCCGACGACGAGAACGAGGATACCGGTCGTGACCTGACTCATCGAGAAGTCCTGCATCGGGGAGGTGACGCGGGCGTCCTCGTCCGCGTGGTGGTCGTCGTGTCCGTGGTCGCCGTGGTCGTGGTCGTCGCTCATACGCGGGGCGACGGGTTCGCGGTACAAAAACGCACCTAACCGTCGTCCGCGGACGGCGCGACCGCCGCGGCCGACGAGTCGGCAGCCAGTCGCGGGAGAACGCCTCGCCGGACGGGGCAGGACCGGAACAGCACGGTCAGGTCCGGGACAGATACAGCACGACCACAAACGCGAGCGCGAGCGGGAGGAACGGAATCGCGGCGTCGAGCGGGACCAGAAGCGCCACTATCGCGGCCATCACCACGAACTCGACGACCACCAGCAGGCTGAGTAGCTCGGCTGAATCCACCATCGTTCGGACTGGAATCGCGTCGTGGTTCTCACGGACGGGTCATCAAGGTGGCTCTACCGCGGGGAACGGCGAGGGAACCGGCTCAGTCTCGCGGTCACCGGGCGACTCGTCGAGGTGGTCGGAATCCCGCCCACCACCTGCCGTAGTCGAAACGGTGAAACGGCTCTTTCGCCAACGATTCGGTAGCGAATGCTCACGAAGCGCATCATCCCCTGTATCGACGTCGACCTCGACGAGGACGGGAACCCGGCCGTCTACACCGGCGTCAACTTCGAGGACCTGAAGTACACGGGCGACCCGGTCGAGATGGCCAAACTGTACAACGAGGCGGGCGCGGACGAGTTCGTCTTCCTCGACATCACCGCCTCCGCAGAGGGGCGCGAGACGATGCTCGACACCGTCTCGAAGGTCGCAGACGAGGTGTTCATCCCGCTGACCGTCGGCGGCGGTATCCGCACCCGCGACGACATCAAAGAGACGCTCCGCGCCGGCGCGGACAAGGTCTCTATCAACACCGCGGCGCTCCAGAACCCCGACCTCATCGAGGAGGGCGCGCGCTCCTTCGGCAGCCAGTGCATCGTCATCTCGGTGGACGCCCGGCGACGCTACGACGAGGACGGCGAGCACTACGTCGAGGTCGACGGCGAGTCCTGCTGGTTCGAGTGTACGGTCAAAGGCGGCCGCGAGGGAACCGGCGTCGACGTGGTCGAGTGGGCCCGCGAGGCCGAATCGCGCGGCGCGGGCGAGCTGTTCATCAACTCCATCGACGCCGACGGGACGAAAGACGGCTACGACATCCCGCTGACGAAGGCCGTCTGCGACAGCGTCTCGACGCCCGTCATCGCCTCCTCCGGCTGTGGCGGCCCCGAAGACATGTACGAGGTCTTCAGCGAGGCCGGCGCGGACGCCGGTCTCGCCGCCTCCATCTTCCACTTCGACGAGTACACCATTCGGGACGTCAAGGAGTACCTCGACGAGCGCGACGTGCCGGTGCGACTGTAAGCGTCCGCGTCCCTTCTCCGACACTCTTCGTCTCTCTTCGCTCTTCTTCGTCCCTCTTTCCGCGCCCGCCGCCGGCCCCGCCCGCCACTGACCCTGCCCGCCACCGACCCTGCCCGCCGGTCGTGCGCCCCCCGCACAGTCGGAACTAATCTTAACCCGCTCGCGCGCCGTATCTCGACCCGAGATGACCGACGACGCGTGGCTCGACGCCCTCCGAACGCACCGCGAAGAGAAGGACCGCTATCTCGCCGCGGACCGAAACTCGCCGATTCCGCCGGACCAGCGGGAGTTCTTCGACGGCCTCGACTACTTCGACCCCGACCCCGCCCTCCGGTTCGAACTCGAACTCCGGGCGTACGACGACCCCGAGCGCATCACCATCGGCACCTCGACCGACGGCGAGCGCGAGTACCTCGCGTGGGGGCGCTTCGAGTTCGAGGTCGACGGAGAGGCATACTCCCTCGACGCCTATCGCGCCGACGCCGACGAGGACCGCCTGTGGGTTCCCTTCCGCGACGAGACGAACACCGAGGAGACCTACGGGGCCGGCCGCTACCTCGACCTCGAAGCCGCGGACCGGACCGACGACGGTCGGTGGGTCGTCGACTTCAACGACGCGTACAACCCGTTTTGCGCCTACTCGCCGCGCTACGAGTGTCCGCTCGTCCCGATGGAGAACTGGCTCGAAGTCCGTATCGAAGCCGGCGAGAAGGACTACGAGGGACCGGGCGGCGGAGACGAGTAACCGAGAAACGCGCCGCTCACGGTCGGAGCGAAACGAGAGAGAACCCGCAGATTACGCGTCGATACCGGCGCGGTAGGCGTCGGTGAAGTCGTCGGCGGTGCGCTGGACGCCGCGGGCGGCCTCCGCGAGCGCGTCGAGGGGGTCGACGCCGGGCTCCGTCTTGATGGAGAGGACGGGGTCCGTCTGTCCGCCGGACTGCTCGGGGTTCACGTCGTAGGTCGCGGCCGTGACGGTGTCGGTCTGGAGGAGTTCGCCCTTCAGGACGTTCATGAAGGTGTGGTCCTCGCCGCCGATTTCGATGCGGAGTTCCTCGTCGGTCTTGTCGATGACCCGCAGTTCCATGGCTCTCCGTTCCCTCCAGCGGCGTTTTAACGTTTCGTCTCGGGGACCGCGACCAGTTCGTCGAAGTCCGGGTCCGCGTCGAGGAGTTCGTACCGCCCGTCGCCGTCTGGGGCCGCGACGACGCCCTCGGCGACGAGGTGGTCCAAGTGGGCGAACGCCTCGCCGGGGCCGTGGAGGATGTGGATGGCCGAGAGGTCGCCGAACAGGCGCGCGCTCACGGTCCACGCGTCGGCCGGGCCGTGTTCGTCGAGGACCGAGACGACGCGCTCGGTGCGCTCGCGGTGGTGCTCGGCGATGACGCGCGCCCGGCCGGCGGGGTCGTCGATGGGGTCGCGGTGGCCGGGCCACGCCCGCGCGAAGTCGAGGTCGACGAGGCGCGCGAGGCTGTCGAGGTAGGTTTCGAGCGGGCGGTCGACCCGGAGGTCCGCGCCGCCGACGTTCGGGGTGTACTTCGGGAGAATCGCGTCGCCGACGAACGCCTCGCGGCCGCGCTCGCCGTCGAAGGCGAAGGCGCTCAGCCCCGCGGCGTGGCCGGGGAGGTGGACGACTTCGAGGTCGCCGTCGCCGGCGGCGATGCGGTCGCCGTCCTCGACGGGCGTCACGTCGACCCGGTCGCCTCGGAGGTCGTCGTGGCCGTCGAGGAACGCGGTCACTTCGGCGAGCGGTTCCTCGGGAATACGCCACTCCCCGAAGCGGCGCTCGCGAATCTCGCGCTCGGCCGCGATGGCGTCTGGGTCGCCCGCGACGATGCCCGCGTCGTCGGCGTGGACGTACACCGGCGCGCCGCTTTCGGCCTGCAGTTCGCCCGCGAGACCGGCGTGGTCGGCGTGCCAGTGGGTGAGGACGATTGCTTCGAGGTCGGCGACCCCGTAGCCGGCCGCGTCGAGTCCCTCGCGGAGGTCTCGGCGAACCGAGTCGGTCGCGACGCCGGCGTCGACCAGCGTCGGCCGGTCGCCGGGGAGGAGGTAGGCGTTGTTCAAGCCCTCGAAGACGGTGTTACCCAGCCGTATCCGTTCCATGCGGCCACCTGGCCGTCGAGCTTCATGATTATTCCGAATGGTCTTGGCGGCCCCAGCGTCCCGCGGTTTGTCGGGAGGTCGCCGTCGACCGGTCCGTTGACGGCCCGGCTTGCCGACCGAACGCCCGGTACATTCAAAAGCCGGCGTTGCATCGAATCGCACGTCGAATGCCGGTGGACTTCTACGAACTCCTCGGGGTCGAACGCGACGCCGAGACGGCGGAGATAAAGCAGGCCTTTCGTCAGCGCGCTCGGGAGTACCACCCCGACGTCAACGACGACGAGCGAGCGACCGCGCAGTTCACCGTCGTCCGGAAGGCCTACGAAGTCCTCACCGACGACGCCGAGCGCGCCGACTACGACCGGATGGGTCACGGGACGTACGTCGAGAAGCGCCTCGACGGTCTGACGAAGTTCAAATACCCCGGGAAAGCCGGAGAGGACGGCGGTTCCGGCGGGTCGAACGCCGGCGACCGGTCGACTTCGAGTCGGTCGTCGGGGCGGTCGTCTTCGTCCACAACATCGTCTTCGTCCTCGTCGTCCTCGTCGCGGTCCACTTCTTCGTCGTCCCGGTCGTCGTCCTCCCGACGGTCGAGTTCCGGACGCGCGTCGTCTTCGTCCTCGACCGCGAGTTCGTCGCGGTCGAATCGGACGAGTCGCTCGCGCACCTCGGGGTCGGCTTCCTCGTCGTCCTCGTCGCGGTCCACGGGCTCCACACAGTCGACCACCGCGGGCGGGTCCTCGCGCACCCGCGCCCGAAACTCGCAGTCCGGTCGGACGGGGACGACCGGCCGGTTCGAACGCGAGCGCGGCGGGTCCGAGTCGGCGGCCGCGACCGCGTCCGGGTCGACGAACCCGCTTTGGTACGGGTGGGGCGTCTCGCTCCTCGCGCTCCTCGCGTACCTCGGCGGCTTCGCGTGGCACCTCGCGGGCGACGGCGCGGGATTCGTGACCGCGCTCGCGTCGCTCGACACCGCCGCGCCCGCCGCTGGACTCCTCGCGTCGTCGCCGCTGTCGCTGCCGAGCCTCGCGGCCCTGCAAGCCGCGGCCTCGACGTCGACGCCGACGGTGCTCGTCTTCCCGGTCGCGGCGGCGCTGCTCGCCGTCTCGCTCGCCGCTGTCATCGCTCGGTTCGGCCACGCGTGGACCACGTGGTTCTACGCGCTCGCGGCGACCGTGCCGCTGGCGCTCGTGGCGGCCGGCGCGGTCGGCGTCGGGCGACCCGTCGCGGTCGACCTCCTCGGGTTCGTCGTCTGTCCGCTCCTCGGAGCCGGCGGATTCGTCGTCGACGCGGGTCGGTATCTCTTCGCCTCGCGGTAACGTCTCGAACCGCGGCGTCGCCGTCGCCCACGATTTTTGTCGTTCGCGTCCGACGGTTCGGTATGGCCATCCCGACCGACTCGGTCCGGCGGTTCCGACTCCGCGGCGTGAACGCGTACCTCGTCTCCGACGGCTCGGAGACGGTGCTCGTCGACGCCGGGACGCCGCGGGACCGCGGCCGACTCCTCCGCGGTCTCGCCCGCGTGGACCTCGACCCCGGCGCTATCGACCGGGTGCTCGTGACCCACTTCGACCTCGACCACGTCGGGACGCTCGCCTCGCTCAGCCTCCGCGACGACGTGCCGATTCACCTCGCCGAGCCGGACGCCTCGCACCTGACCGGCGCGTCGAAGCCGTCGCTCCGGTCGGCGAAGGGCGCGGCGCAGCGCGTGCTCACGTCGTTTCTCGACCGACCGACGAACCCCGTGGAGGTCGTCCGCGACGGCGACGAGCTCGGCGGCTTCGTCGCGTATCGGACGCCCGGACACACTCCCGGTCACACCGCGTTCGTCCACGAGGACCACGGCGTCGCGTTCGTCGGCGACATGGTCCGCGAGTCGAACGGGAGCCTCGGGCTGTTGCCGGGGGTACTCGCGACCGACGCCGCGGAGAACAGGCGGAGCGTCCGCGAGTTCGTGGCACGCTGTCCGCCGGTCGACGTGGTCGCCATGGGACACGGCGAACCGGTCACGGCGTACGGATACGGCGCGCTGAAGCGACTCGCGGACAGGCTCTAATCCGACAGCGACCGCTCTCGGGAGGTATTACGCGGTCGCGTGACGGCGAGAAACCGAGCTGTCGCTCGCGTCTGAGTTAAGAGCGGGGACCGCGGCCGAGCGCAGGTCCCCGGACTGACCAAGCCACTGTGAGGAGCACCAGTCTCACAGCTGCCTGACGCGCCCGGCGGAAGTGAATCGAACCACGCGCGTCAACACCACGTTGGACACTAGTTGTAAAAAGTCCTTTGTTATCGCCAATTAGAACCACGCCCTCCAGAACGACTGGATAAATATGCTCTTATGTGAGTCATATAGCCGCATCAACTGAACATATCGTAACCTTCATGGTTGTTACTGGACGAACGAACGGCAGAATCGTGAAGAATCTATCGAATCCGCGGACGACGGTCGAATACGGCGGAAAATACGCTATCTGACCAGGTACGGGTCCGCTCCGGGCATGAAGCGACCGAGGTCTGACTCGCGGCGGAAGTCGGTCGACTGGAGCTCCAGCAGGCCGGCGACGAGTTCGTCGTGGTCGCCGTCGTCCCACTCGTCGGGGTCCTTGATGGGCAACACGAGAAAGCCGCTCCCGCGGAGTTCTTTCCCGTGGAGCGTCTCCATGTCGACGTCGGTCTTCCAGCCGACGGACGTGTAGTTGTTCAGGACGTGCTTCGTCGCCACCGCGCCGACCGGCAGGAGGACGTGGGCGGCGATGGCGCGGAGTTCCGCGTCGAAAAAGCGCTCCATGTCGGTGTAGTCGGCCGCCGACGGCGTCCCGTCCGGCACGCACATATGCAGATACGAGAAGAACGTGCGGTTCACCGTCGGTTCGTCGCCCGCCTCGACCAGCAACTCGCCGTCTTCGAGCGCCGGGAACAGTCTGTCGCCCGCATCCCCCGAAAAGGGGATACCGGTCTCGATGCCCCCGTGGACGCCGGGGTGGTCGCCGATGACGTGGAAGTCGGCGTTGGCGTCGCCGTAGCCGGGGACGTACCGGTCACACGACGGTCGCATGTCGAACGGGTTTCTCGTGCGGTCGGTTACGTTTCTCACGGTACTCTCTGTGGGAGCGGTCGGTAAAGAAGACGTGGTTCGCCCCGATATCGTACACGAACGAGCGTGAGGGACGCGTCGAGAGAGAACGTCGTCCGCGCGGTCGCCCCGCCGAGGGCCTCGGTCAGAGTTCGACGCCCGAGGGGATGAGGCTCTGGCTCCGCAGGAGCGTCCCGTCGCCGTCGTAGACGAGGAACGTCGATTTCTCGAAGGTCTCGAAGTGGTCGCCCTCGATGGCCACGTCGACGCGGTAGCGGCCCTCGTCGTCGCCCGCGGCGCGCCCGTACTCGCGGGCCGCGCGGATGAAGTCCAACACGTCGTCGGCGCGGGCGTTGAGTTCGAGGACGTAGTCGCCGGTGAGTCGGTCCGTCACGCTCACGACGCCTCGGGCGTCGGAGTCGTCGACGGAGTCTTGCAGCCGAAAGGAGACGTCCAGTTCCTCCGCGGCGAGCACGTCGCCGCTGGTCGAGAGGAACCGCGACCGGAGCTCCTCGGCCGGGCCGTAGAAGTCGATAGATACCGTCGGTTGGCGAGGGTCGCCGTCGTCCTCGTACCAATCGACATCGCGGACATCGAGTTCGAAGTAGTCACGCCGCATTCCGTACTGTCGATTGTACTGCGCGGCCTATTAACGTGACGCCGCCGGACCCTCGTTCCGACGCCGAAACCGGCCGATTACGCCGGTTCGACGCGCTCTCGACGCAACGGTTATCGGCCGCCGCCGCGAGCGGACCGTATATGGAACCCGTCAACCTCGACGAGAGCTTCGCGTCGTTCGACGAGACGTGGGCCCCGAGAATCGCCGCGGAGCTGAACGACTACGCGGTGAAGGTCGCGAAACTCGACGGCGAGTTCGTCTGGCACGCCCACGACGAGACCGACGAGCTGTTCCTCGTCCGCGACGGGCGGCTTCGAATCGAGTTCCGCGACCGCGACGACGCGGTACTCGGGTCGGGCGACCTCCTCGTGGTCCCCCGCGGCGTCGAACACCGGCCCGTGGCGCTCGAACCGACCGAGGTCCTCCTCGTCGAGCCGACCGAGACGCTCAACACCGGCGACGCCGAGGCGAGCGACCTGACTCACGGCGACCCCGAACGGCTCTCCTGAGGGGTGGCCGGGCGTGTTCGTTCCCGACCGCGGCCCCGTCGTCTCGTCGGCCCGCCCCTACTGTCGGTAGTTTTTACCTGTCAGCCCGTGCGATTGTCCTATGGTCTGGGTCCGCTCCGAACACGCGGGTGCGCTGGCCGTCGTCTCGACGTGGCTCTGTGCGCTCCTCCCGTGGAACGTCACGTACACGCCGAACCTCTCGGGCGTGAGCCTGCTTTTCGTCCGGTTCCCCTTCGCCGAGATTCAGTTCGCGTGGGGCCTCTCCAGCCGCGTCGCGGTCAGGAGCCCGCTGTCCGCGCTGTCGCTCCAGTCGGGACAGACCGTCGCGGTCGCCTACCAGGCGTGGGTCGTCGGCGCGGCCGTCCTGGCGCTCGCGGTCCTGTTCTCGCTGGTCTACTACCTGCGCGACGAGCGGGTCGAAGCCGGGCCGGTCGACCCCGTTCGGGTCCTCGGCGGCCTCCTCGGCGTCGTCGGCGTCGTCCTCGCCGCGTCGACGTATCTGCTCGCGACGCGCGGGCTTCCGGGCATCCCGCTCCCGCTCGGCGTCGTCATCTCGCTCGTTCTCGCCGGCGTGCTCCTGACGGTCGACCGGACCTGAACGCGAGCCGCGGGCCGGGTCGTTCTCGCCGAGTGACAGTCTCCCGCGCGGACCTTTTAAGTTCCAACCCCCCATACCTCCCGACCAACCAACCGGGTGACGATGGCACGAGATATCACGAGCGAGACGAAGGCGACGCGCGACCCGCGGGGCGACCGAGGGGTGTTGAGACTCCTCGCCGACGGGGAGTTCGACGCCGCGACCGCCGAGACCCAGCGGCTCCTGCGCCGGACCGCGGAGATGCTCCGGGGGTCGAAGCTCGACGTGCTCCCGCTGACGCCGGACGACACGCCGCTCGGGACCTACGAGATTCCCGAGGGCCACGAGGAGGTCGAGCGTTACTGGGTGAACGCCCCCTTCGCCTACGTCGTCGTCACCTACGACACGGACGCGACCGCCCACCAGTACCACACCGTCGAACCCGACCTCGACGAGTTCGAGGCGTCGCTGCTCGAACGCGTTCGAACCGACGTGCGCGACCCGCTTTTGTACCGCCGCGAGGCGGACCCGCGGACCGAGTCGGCGCTCGTCGAAGAGCTCCAGTCGCTTCTCGAACAGTACGGGCTGGAACTCGACATGAACACCTTCTACACGCTGTTGTACTACCTCCGGCGGGACTTCCACGGCTACGGTCGCCTGGACCCGCTGATGAAGGACCCGCACATCGAGGACATCTCGTGTGACGGCTACGACCTGCCGCTTTTCGTCTACCACGACGAGTACACGGACATCGCCACCAACGTCTCGTTCGAGGCCGAGGAACTCGACAACTTCGTCATCCGCCTCGCCCAGCGCTCCGGCCAGCACATCAGCGTCGGCGACCCCGTGCTCGGGACGACGCTCCCGAACGGCGCGCGCGCCGAGTTGGCCCTCGGCGAGGAGGTCACCCCGCGCGGGTCGGCTTTCACCATCCGCCTCTACGCCGAAGAGCCGTTCACGCCCATCGACCTCGTTCGCTACGGCACGTTCTCCATCGAGCAGATGGCCTACCTGTGGCTCTGTATCGAACACAACAAGAGCCTCATCTTCGCGGGCGGCACCGCCTCGGGGAAGACAACCTCGATGAACGCGGTGTCGATGTTCGTCCCCCCGCGGTCGAAGGTGCTGTCCATCGAGGACACCCGCGAACTCGCGCTCTACCACGATAACTGGCTGTCGTCTGTCACCCGCGAGCGCCTCCACGAAGGGACCGACATCTCGATGTACGACCTGCTTCGCTCGGCGCTCCGGCACCGCCCCGAGTACATCATCGTCGGCGAGGTCCGCGGCGACGAGGCCGTGACGCTGTTCCAGGCGATGAACACGGGGCACACGACGTTCTCGACGATGCACGCCGACAGCATCGAGACGGTCATCAACCGCCTCGAAAACGAGCCCATCAACGTCCCGCGCGCGATGGTGCAGTCGCTCGACCTGCTGTGCGTCCAGACGCTCACCCGCCACGACGGCGAGCGCGTCCGCCGCTCGCAGACCATCGGCGAAATCGGCGACATCGACCAGCGGACCGGCGAACTCGACTACTCGTCGGCGTTCGCGTGGGAGCCAGAGACCGACACGTTCAGTCAGAACGACAGCTCGCTGCTCACCGAAATCCAGCGCGAGAACGGCTGGTCGCGGACGGAGCTCCGTCGGGAACTCCGTCGCCGCGAGGTGTTCCTCAAGTACCTCCTCGACAAGGACGTCTCGGACTACCGGCGCTTTACCGCGCTCATCAACGAGTACTACGCGGACTCCGAGGACGTGATGCGGCGCGTCGAGGCCGACGAGGACATCGTCGACGCCGGCACGGAGGCCTGAGATGGCCGCCGCGCAGTACCTGTACCTGCTCCCCCTCGTTCTCGCCGTCCTCCTCGTTCTCCCCGTCGTCCTGTCGCCGGTGAGCCGTTCGGCCGACCTCCTCGTCTCGCGGGTCGCCCTCTCCGTCTTCGGCTTCTACGTCGCCAACGAGAACCCCCGGCGCAGGGAGCAGCGAAACCAACTGCGAGCGGCCCACGTGAGCGTCACCCACCGCGTGTACGCCTCGCGGACGCTCCTCATGGCGGCCGTCTTCGGCGTCGCCGGGAGCGTCTTCGGCGTCTATCTCGCCGCGGTGACCCTCGAAACGCTCGCCGTTCAGTCCGAGGCGATTCGCGAAGTTCTTCCGGCCGCCCTCGGCTTCCTCGGCGGGCTCACGAGCATCCAGGCGCTCCCGCTCCGCGACCTGTTTCTCGCGCTCTTGCTTTCGAGCGCGACGCTCGGGGCGCTCCTCGCGCTCGGCGTCTACTGGGGTCGGTGGTACGTCCTCACCGAGCGCGCCCGCACCCGCTCGTCGGAAATCGAGGCGACGCTCCCGCGGACGGTCGCGTTCGTCTTCGCGCTGTCGCGGTCGGGGATGCCGTTCCCGCAGGTGCTGGAGACGCTGGCCCGAAACGAGGCAATCTACGGCGAGGCGGCGCGGGAGGTCAGCATCGTCGTCCGCGACATGGACGCCTTCGGCACCGACGTGCTCTCCGCCCTCCAGACGATGGCCACGCGGACGCCGAGTCCGAGCCTCGAAGAGTTCGCCGAGAACCTCGCCAGCGTGCTGGGGAGCGGTCGCAACCTCTCGTCGTTCCTCCAAGAGCAGTACGAGCGGTTTCAGGCGGAGGCGGAGGCTCAACAACAGCAGTATCTCGACCTCCTGTCGACGTTCGCCGAGGTGTACGTCACCGTCCTCGTGGCCGGGCCGCTGTTTTTCATCACCGTCCTCGTCGTCATCGGTCTCGTCCTCGCGGACACGCTGACGCTCATCCGAATCGTCGGCTACCTCGGCATCCCGCTGGCGAGTTTCGGCTTCGTCGTCTACATCGACAGCATCACCGAGTCGCTCCGGGGCGCGGCGGTCGCCGACGACGACGCGGAGACCGCGGGCGCGTCGCTCCGGCGCATCGACGCGACTGGCGGCGTCGGTTCGGCCCCGGCGACCGACGGCGGCGAGACCGACGCCGGAGGCGACCCGTGGCGCGCGAACCGCGAGCGACTCGCCGCCTACGACCGGTTCCGCGCGGTTCGCGACTGGTTCGACCGCCCGCTCGACACCCTCGGCCGCCATCCGCTCGCCACGCTCGCGCTCACCGTTCCGCTGGGGCTCGTCTGGGTCGCCCTGCGGACCACGTTCCCCGCGGACCCGACGCTCCTCGGCGTCGCCGACGCGGTGGACCAACACGTCGTGGAGGCCGCAATCGGCGCGCTCGTCGTCGTCTCGGCGTTTCACGAGCTTCGGAAGCGGCGGATTCGCGCCATCGAGCGGAGCATGCCCGACTTCCTCGACCGCCTCGCGAGCGTCAACGAGGCCGGGCTGACGGTCGTTCAGAGCCTCCGCCGGGTGTCCGCGTCGGACCTCGGCCCCCTCGGCGACGAGGTCGACCGAGCCGTCCGCGACATCGACTGGGGGGCCGACGCCCAGACCGCGCTCCGGCGGATGGACCGCCGGACGACGAGCCCGATGGTGTCGCGGTCGGTGACGCTCATCACCAACGCGATGAGCGCGAGCGGCGACCTCGCGCCCGTGCTCCGCATCGCGGCCAACGAGGCCCAAGACAGCCGCCGACTCGCCCGCGAGCGGAACCAGGAGATGGTCACCTACCTCCTCGTCATCTACATCTCGTTTCTCGTCTTCCTCGGCATCGTCGCCGCGTTGACGGTGTCGTTCATCCCGGCGGTCGAGCAGGCCAGCGCCGGTGCCATCGGCTCCGGCGAGGTCGCGGGCGTCACCTCCGGCGCGTTCTCCGGCCTCCGCGACGTGAACACCGCCTCCTACACGCTGTTGTTCTTCCACGTCACGGCGATTCAGGGGCTCTGCTCGGGACTCATCGCCGGACAGCTCGGCGAGGGACAGGTCGCCGACGGGGTCAAACACGCCGCCGTCCTGCTCGTCATCACCTACGTGACGTTCATGTTCATCTGAACCGGCGCGGCTCGGCCGACGACCGGAGCCGCCGGCCGCGCCCGCGACCCGTGCGGTCTTTGTCTCGCCGCCTCGACCGACCGGCATGGACGGAGACGAACCCCGAGACGGGGTCCGCGAGACGTACGACCGCATCGCGTCGCACTTCGCGTCGACCCGCGAGTACCCGTGGCCCGAAGTCGAGTCGTTCGTCGCCGACGCGACCGAGTCGGGGGCGGCGGCCCGCGCGCTCGACCTCGGCTGCGGCAACGGCCGGCACGTGGAACTCCTCGCCGCGCACGCCGAGGAAGTCGTCGGCCTCGACGTGAGCCGCGGCCTGCTCGACGAGGCGGTCGCGAGAGCGGCCGAGCGCGGCTTCGACGCCGGACTCGTGCAGGGCGACGCCTCGCGGCTCCCCTTCGCCGACGACGCCTTCGACCTCGCGGTGTACGTGGCGACGATTCACCACCTCGCGCCGCGGGCGGCGCGCGTGGCGAGCCTGAACGAACTCGCGCGCGTGCTCGACGCCGACGGCCGCGCGGTCGTCAGCGCGTGGAGCACCGCCCACGACACGTTCGACCGCGAGGACGGCTTCGACACGACGGTCGACTGGACGCTCCCCGGCGGCGAGACGGTGCCCCGATTTTACCACATCTACGCGCCCGACGAGTTCGACGCCGACCTCGACGCGAGCGACCTCGCAGTCGTCGAATCGACGGTGTCCAGCGGGAACTGCTACGCCGTCGTCGCCGGCCGCTGAACGTCGGTTGGGGATTGCGGGCGTCGCGGGCGCGGCTCGCAGTGTTAATTGCTAACACGTTCCGGGTGGATGCCGGCCGCGCACAGGTGATGTGGGCTTAAGAGCGCCGGGACGAATCTCCGTGTATGACCGAGACCGACGAACCACGGGAGTACGAGGTTGTCGTCGTTGGCGGCGGCCCCGCGGGGCTCCAGACCGCGCTCTACACGACGCGGCTGGGCCACGACACCGCGCTCGTGGACCGCGGCGGCGGCCGCGCGGCCATGATGCTCGACACGCACAACGTCATCGGCGTCACTGAGGACGTCTCCGGCAACGAGTTCCTCGAAACGGCGCGCGGGCAACTCGAAGACTACGGGACCGACATCCACCGCGACTTCGTGACCGACGCGGAGCGGTTGGACGACGGCCGGTTCCGCCTCGTCGGCAACGAGGGCGAGTTCGTCGCCGACCGCGTCGTCCTCGGCGTCGGCTTCAACGACGAGCGACCCGACCCGCCACTTCCCCGCACCGGGAAGGGCCTGCACTACTGCCTGCACTGCGACGCCTACATGTTCGTCGACGAGTCGGTGTACGTGATGGGCCACTCGGACTCCGCGGCCTACGTCGCCATGATAATGCTCAACTTCACCGACGAGGTGGACCTGCTGCTCCGCGGCGACGAGCCGACGTGGTCCGACGAGACGGACGAACTCGTCCGCGCGCACCCCGTCGACATCGTCGAATCGGAGATTTCGGGCATGACGAAGCGCGACGACGGCTGGCTGGAGAGCTTCGAGTTCGAAGACGGCACCGTCCGCGAGTACAAAGGCGGCTTCGCCATGTACGGCTCGAACTACAACACGACGCTGTTCGAGGCGCTCGACGTGGAGCTCAACGACGACGAGACGGTCCCGGTGGACGACCACGGCCGGACCAACGTCGACGGCGTGTTCGCGGTCGGCGACATCACCCCCGGTCACAACCAGATTCCGGTGGCGATGGGCAAGGGAGCGAAAGCCGGCATCGCCATCCACATGGAGCTCCGCGAGTTCCCCAAGAGCCTCGACGAGATTCGCGCCGAGGGCGCGGTGAGCGTCGACGACGTGCCCGGTATCTCCCCCGGACTGCTCGACAAGGCGAAACAGTTTAACGAGTCACACGCGGACGACTGAGGCCGTAATTCGGCGAAATTCGGTGAAAACCGAGGCGTACGAACACCCTTCTAAAGTTCTCTCGGCCAGTACGGTCTCCCACGATGAAACGTACTGGACTTGCGACTGTCTTGCTCGCGCTCATGGTCGTACTGGCCGGCTGCGCGGGCGGGACCGGCACGCTGACCGAGACGCAGACCGACGGGGCCGCCGACGCGACGACGACCGCGTCGTCCGACGGCGACGCCGCCCGGACGGGGACCGTGAACTTCTACGTGAGCGACGAGCAGAACGCCATCGCCGACTTCGAACACCTCAACGTCACCATCGAACGCGTGACGCTCGTCCGCGCGGACGGCGACGCCGAGTCGGAGACCGAGGTCGAAACCGAGGACGCAGACTCCGAGTCCGCCGAGAACGACACGAACGCCGACGCGGAGGCGAACGCGAGCGTCGAGGTCGAACTCGAAGCCAACGCGACGGCGAACGCGACGAACGCGTCCGCCTCGACCAACGGGTCGGTCGACGCTGACGCCGACGCCGACGCCGAGGTCGAAGAATCGGTCGACGCGAACGACACCGACGCGGCCGAAGGCGAATCGAGCGTCACCTACGAGGTCGACAACGTGACCGTCGACCTGACCGAACTGCAGGGCGAAAACGCGAGTCTCGTCGGCGAGTACGACGTGCCGGAGGGCAACTACACGAAGGTCTTCGTGCACGTGAGCGACGTGAACGGGACGCTGAAGACCGGCGAACGGGTCAACGTGAAGCTCCCGAGTAACAAGCTTCAGCTCAACACGGACTTCGAAGTCGGCAACGGCGAATCCGTCGACTTCGTCTTCGACATCACGGCGTTCGAGGCGGGCGGCAGCGGGAAGTACATCCTCAAGCCCGTCGTGAGCGAGTCCGGGACGGACGTGCCGATTACGAAGGTCGGCGCGGAAAAGAAGGCAGACGCGGAAGCCGAGGCCGAGGCTGAGGCGAACGCCGAGGTCGAAGCGGGCGAAAACGGGACCGACGACGGCGAGCGCGCCGAAGTCGACGCCGAGAGCGACCTCACCGTGAGCTTCGACGGGAACGTCTCCGCCGGCGAGAACGTGACGGTGGTCGTCACGCGGAACGGGACGCCCGTGGAGAACGCGACGGTGACGATAAACGGCGAGACCGCCGGCACGACCGACGCCGACGGCGAGTTAGGCGTCGCCATCCCCGACGAGCGGGACGTGACGGTCGTCGTCGTCGACGGTGAGACCGAGGCCGAGTCGGAGTTCGAGTTCGAGTTCCTCGGGAGCGCCCCCGACAACCCCGCAGAGGGCGGCGAATCGACCTCCCTCGTCGCCTGACCGAAAAGGTAACATCCTTATTGGGGCGTCGAGAATGAAGGGATAGACGCGACGTTCGCGCGCACCGGTGTCTCGGCCGAGCGAAGCGAGGCCGAGGCTCGGTGCGAGCGAGTGAAGCGAGCGAGCACCGGTGTTGAGACGGACGGAGTCCGTCGATGCACGGTGCGAATGAAATGAGCACCGGTGGTCTAATGGTAAGACATTGGCCTTCCAAGCCAATTATCTGGGTTCGATTCCCAGCCGGTGCATCTTCTCCGGACCGCTGTTCGCCACGGAGAGCGTTCAGCGACTCTCACGTCGTCGGAACTGGCGGCTATCCTTAACTATCGTTCCCACCATATTCGTGTGAGGTGTATTACAGATGAGTCTGCTCGACGGCCGCGTCGCGGTCGTCACCGGCGGTAGCTCGGGTATCGGACGGGGAATCGCGCTGGCCTACGCCGAGGCGGGCGCGGACGTGGTTGTCTGCGACATCCGCGAAGAGCCGAAGGAAGGCGGCGCGCCGACCCACGAGAAAATCGAATCGGACACCGACTCGTCGGCGACGTACGTCGAACTCGACGTGACCGACCCGGCCGCGTTCGAGGAGGCGATGGACGCCGCCGAGGCGTTCGGGGGCGTGGACGTGATGGTGAACAACGCCGGCATCTGGCGGCCCGAGGAGTTCCTCGAAGTCACCGAAGCGGAGTTCCAAGGGATGATGGACATCAACCTGAAGGGCGTCTACTTCGGGGCGCAGGCGGCCGCAACGCGAATGGTCGAGTCCGGCGGCGGAAGCATCATCAACGTCTCCAGCGTCAACGGCATCTTCGGCAACGGTAACTACCCGACGTACAGCGCGTCGAAGGGGGCCGTCCGGACGCTCTCGTACTCGCTCGCCCACGGGCTCGGCGGGGACAACGTCCGGGTGAACGCGATTCACCCCGGCGCTATCAAGACCAAAATCGGCCCGGAAGGGGCCGAGGAGACGAGCGAGGAACAGATGGCGCAGCTGAACGCGATGATTCCGCTCGGTCGGCAGGGCGAACCGGACGACGTGGCCGGCGTGGCGGTCTTCCTCGCCAGCGACCTCTCGAAGTACGTCACCGGCGAGTCCATCGTCGTCGACGGCGGCTGGACCAGTTGGCGGTGACGCGGGGCTGGCCCGCGGCTGACGCGGTCAGTTCCGAGGTTGAGGCGGGACCGATACGCGGTTGACGCGGTCGGTCCGACGCTCGGTCCGTCGTGCCGCTCGAACGTCCACGAGCCCCCGAGATACGCGGACTACGGCGACTTCGGGTCTCAATCCCGGACCGTCTCTCTTATCTTCCCCCCGAACGTAACCGAACGTAATGCTGGATTCCATTCCGCTGTTCCCCGGACTCCCGGGCGGCCCAGAACTGCTCATCGTCCTGCTCATCATCGTCCTCCTGTTCGGCGCGAACAAACTCCCCCAACTGGCCCGGTCGTCGGGCCAGGCGATGGGCGAGTTCCGCCGCGGCCGCGAGGAGATCGAAGACGAACTGAAGAAGGGCGCAGAGGAAGGCGAGAGCGACGACGACGAAGAAGAAGACGAGACCGAGGCCGCGGCCGAAGCGACCGAGACGGAAGCCGAGAACAAACAGTAAGCGTCTCCCCCGGGGAAACAGACCCCTTGTGCGGTATTTCAGTTCGCCGAGTGCCGACAGTCGCGCGTGCGGTACGCACCGCCGGAGCAAGGGCTCTCGGACGCTGTACGTCGAATCCGCGACCGAGAGACCGGCCGGTCGGCGGGTGACTGCGATGAGGTATGAATGGGTGGACAGCGAGGTTGCCCGGCGTTCCGACGTGGGGAATCCCGGTTGCCTCCTCCACCCCGCGATCCCTCGAGCGACGCACGTCCGATGGTCCGCTGCTCGCTTCCGCGCCTGGCGGGGTACCACCGATGAACCGCGCGAACCCTTCCCTGCGGAAGGGGTACGCGGAGCCGCTGTCCCCGAAGGACGAGGTTTCTACGTTGGCTTCCGGGGCCCGCGCCGGTCTGACCGGACGCGCCCGTGTTCGGTCCCCGCTGAAGACCTATTTCGCGGGTGAAGAGCAGGGCCTAACTGCCCGACCTAGTCCACTCCCTCATTATCCATCGACTGTTAAGGGCCTTTCGACTCGGGTGCGGTGAAATCGAGGGACACCGTCGGGGTGATTCGACGCGGCGCTCCGAGAGCGGAGCGCGAGAAAACGAGTCAATACCGGCGTCGACACCGGCACCGCCGACGCCGGCTTACAACACGCCGCGGGCGTACCACGCGCCGCCGACGAAGGTGACGAACGCGGCGGCCACGACCGACCAGCGGTGGTAGGTGAGCCACGAGTACTGCTGGTCGAAGCTGAACAGGAGCGTCGGGTCGATGGAGAACGACCACAGCGCGGCGATGCCGAGCATCGAAAGCGAGAGGACGAAGGCGAGTCCGGCGGCCGTCGCCGGGTCGGTCCGCTCCTGTCCGCCGGAGAGGAAGACGATGATTTCGAGGAGCGCGAGCATCCCGACGAAGGAGATGCCGACCGGACCGGCGGCGTAGTAGGCGGCCACCTGTCCGTCCCCACCCTCGATGGCGACGGCGGGAATCGCGACGGCGATTGCGAGGAGCAGCGCGCCGACGATTCCGACGGTCGGCGCGAGGCGTTCGGCGTCCATGGCCGGTCGTTCGGGCGACCGACTGATAAACGGTTTGAGACGTGCCGGCGAGGGATTGCCCGGTTTTAAATCGCGCTGCGACGACGTGCGCGTATGGACCGCGTAGCGATTATCGGTGCATCGATGACCCAGTTCGGGCAGCGAGACGCGTGGATTCGCGAACTGCTCGCGGAAGCGGGACAGGCCGCGCTCGCGGACGCCGACGTCTCACCCGACGAAATCGAGCACCTCTACGTCTCGAACATGGCGAGCGGCGAGTTCGAGGGCCAGACGGGCGTCCCGAACGCCCTCGCCCACGACCTCGCGGCGATGCCCGCCTACACCGCCCGAATCGACCAGACCTCCTCGTCCGGCGGCGCGGGCGTCTACGCCGCGTGGCAGTCGGTCGCCTCCGGCGCGTCCGACATGACGATGCTCGTCGGCGGCGAGAAGATGACCCACCGCTCGACCGCCGAGGCGACCGACGTTATCGCCTCGCTGACGCACCCGGTGGAGTACAAACACGGCGTGACGCTCCCCTCCTTCGCGGGGCTGACCGCACGGCTCTACCTCGACACCTACGACGCCCCGCGGGAGTCGCTCGGGAAGGTCGCCGTCAAGAACCACAAAAACGGCGTCGACAACCCCCACGCCCAGTTCCGCAAGGAGGTCGACCTCGACACCGTCATGGACTCGCCGGTCGTCGCCGACCCGCTTCGCCTCTACGACTTCTGTCCCATCACCGACGGCTCGGCGGCGCTCGTCTTCTGCCCCGAGTCGGTCGCCCGCGAGTACACCGACGACTACGCCGTCATCTCCGGCATCGGCGGCGCGACCGATACCCACGTCGTCCACGAGCGCGCCGACCCGACCACGATGGGCGGCGTCGTCAACTCCTCCGAAATCGCCTACGAGATGGCCGACCTCGAACCCGACGACATCGAGGTGGCCGAACTCCACGACATGTTCACCATCCTCGAGTTCCTCCAGTCGGAGGACCTCGGCTTCTTCGAGAAGGGCGAGGGCTGGAAGGCGGTCGAGGAGGGCGTCACGGACCGCGACGGCGACCTTCCCATCAACACGTCCGGCGGCCTGAAGTCGAAGGGCCACCCCCTCGGGGCCTCGGGCGTCGCGCAGGTGTACGAGATTTACAAACAGCTCATCGGTGACGCAGGCGAGCGGCAGGTCGACGCTGACGTGGGCCTCGCGTGCAACGTCGGCGGCTTCGGCAACTGCGTGACCACGACCATCATGGAGTCCCGATAATGTCCGACGACGAACCCGCGATGGAGGCGTACCGCTACCCCGACGGGAGCATCACCTACCCCGGCCACCCGGTCGGTCCCGGCGGCGAGGAACCGGTCGGCACGGTGGACCTCAGCGACTACACGGCGACGGTGCTGACGTGGACCACCTCCACGGCGACGCCGCCGGGCGTCCGACAGCCAAACACGCTCGCAATCGTCGAGTTCGACGTGGACGGCGAACCCGTCCGCGCCATCGGGCAGGTCACCGGCGAGGACGACGTCGACATCGGCGACGAGGTCCGCCCGGTCTACTGCGAGGAACTCCGCGAACCCGGCGCGGGCATCCGCGAGCCCGCGAGTCAGGAGTGGGACGGCTACCGCTTCGAACCGCTCTGAGCGGGCGAGTGTTGATATAACTACACCTTCTATCTCGCCTATGAACCGCACCAGCGGCGTCACCTTCGCGCGCGACGCGGCGGTCGCCACGGCGGTGTTGGCCGGGCTGTACGGCCTCGGCTACGGCGTCCAGTTCCAACCGTTCCAACTGCCGACGTACCTGCTCATCGTCGGCTTCGACGCCCTCGAAGTCGCGTTCGGCTCCGCGGGCGCGGGCTACGACCTGTTTTTCGCCGCCTATCTCGTCGCCCTCGGCGTCGTCGCCGCGGGCGTCTCCCGTGTCGTCCGCGGGAAGTCGAAGACGACCGGCCTCGCGTGGTGGCGCGTCGGCGCGGCGTCGGCGCTGGCGGTCGTGGGGGTCATCTCGCTGCTGTTCGCGCTGTTGGTCCTCGTCAACGGCGTGCAGTTCACGCCCGTCCTCGTGACCGGCGGCGCGGGCATCGCGCTCCTCGCGCTTGCGGCGTGGGTCGGCGACGTGGTTCGCGTGGACGTTCGACCGGCGCGGTAACCGGGAATCGCTCCGCACGGAGGGCGCGCGTGCCGCCGCTCAGCGGTCGCTCGGCTCGTCGCCCGCATCGGCGTCGGACCCGTCTCCGTCGTCGTCGCCCGCCTCACCGCCCTTCACCTCGCGCTTAATCGACTCCAGTTCGGCGTCGACGTCGACCTTCGGCCCGTCGCTCTCGTCGTCCCCGCCGTCCGGGTCGGCCTCCTCTGTCACGTCGATTCGGACCGGCCCCGTGCCGACCGGCTCGGCGTCGCTGGAGGCGCGGCCCTCGTCGCGGGAACGCCGGGCGTCGTCGCGCCGTTGCCACTCCGATTCGAACGTGCGTTCGTCCTCGCGCCAGCGACGCTCTCGGGTCGTTCGCTCGCGCTCGGCCTCGGTGATTCGCTCGTCGAGTTCGTCGGCGAGCGAGCGGGCGCGGTCCATCACGTCGCGCGCCTCGGGGTTCGTCGGCAGGTCGGCCTCCGACAGCGCGTTTCTGAGTTCGTCGAGGGCGCGGTCGACGCCGGAGACGGCGCTCTTCGGGACGCTCCGCATCCGGGACTCCGTCTCGCTTCTGGCGTCTTCCATCGCGCGGCCGGGGTCGGACAGCCGCATGAGACGGCGGAGGAGTTCGAGGGAGGCGATGGTCGCTTCGAGGACGGCGATGACCGTCGGGATGGTGTACGACTCGGTGAATCGCAGTACCTCGCCGAACGTCGGCGGACGCGGGGGCCGAAAGCGGTCGTCGCCGTAGCCGCGTCGGTCGCGGCCGCGACCGCGGTCGCGCTCCTCGCGGAGTTCCGCGCCGAGTTCGTCGAGCGTGTCCCCGAGTTCGTCGAGTAAGTCGAGGATGTCGTCGTCGCGTCGTCGGTCGCTCATGGCCCACGGTTGGACCGCCGCGGGGATAAGCGTTCGAGGGATTCGAGGGGTGGCGGACCCGCGCGGGTCGGGGTCGGTACCCTACCGGCGCGGGACGGCGCGCTGGTACTGCGGCGGCCACGCCGCGTCGGCGTCGAGTTCCTCGGCGGCGTGGAGCGCGAAGTACGGGTCGCGGAGGTGCTCGCGCCCGACGATGGCGAGGTCGGCCCGGCCGTTGCTGACGACCTCGTCGGCGTGGCGCGCGGTTCGGATACCGCCGACCGCGCCGACCATCACGTCGGTCTCCTCGCGGATGACCTCGGCGAAGGGGACCTGATAGCCGGGGCCGGTGTTCGGAATCCGCTGGTCGGGGTGGATGCCGCCGGCGCTCACGTCGACGAGGTCGACGCCGAGGTCGTCGAGGTCGGCCGCGAGGCGGACCGACTGCTCGATGTCCCACGACTCGCGGTCGTTCAGCCAGTCGGTCGCCGAGATGCGGACGAAGACGGGCTTGTCGTCGGGCCAGACCTCGCGGACCGCTTCCGTGACCTCGCGGAGGAGCCGCGTCCGGTTCTCGAAGGAGCCGCCGTACTCGTCGTCGCGGCGGTTCGTGACCGGCGAGAGGAACTCGTGGAGGAGGTAGCCGTGGGCCGCGTGGACCTCGGCGATTTCGAAGCCGGCGTCGAGGGCGCGCTCGGCCGCGGCGCGGAAGTCGTCGACGACGCCGTCGATTCCGTCGGTCGAGAGCTTCCGGAGCGGCGGGGCCTCGCCCTCGTAGGGCCACGGCACGTCGCTGGGGGCGACGGTGGTCCACCCGCCGTCTTCGGGCGCGACCGGCTCGCTCCCCTCCCACGGCCGGGACTTGCTCGCCTTCCGGCCCGCGTGGGCGAGTTGGATTGCCGGTACGCTCCCCATCGACGAGACGAACGAGGTTATCTGCCGGAGCTTCTCGACGTGGTCGTCCGACCAGATGCCGAGGTCGTTCGGCGAGATGCGACCCTCCGGGGAGACGGCCGTCGCCTCGGACATGACGATGCCCGCGCCGCCGACGGCGCGGCTCCCGAGGTGGACGAGATGCCAGTCCTCGGCGAACCCGTCGGTCGAGGAGTACTGGCACATCGGCGAGACCATGATTCGGTTCCGAACCTCGGTGTCGCGGAGCGAGAGCGGCGTAAAGAGCGTGTCCGTCATCGACCCCGATTGGGCGGGGTCGGAAAAACCCCCCTCGGTTCCGGTGATGCAGTCCGGTTTCGGCTACTCCACCGACCCGACGAACGCGCGCTGTTCGGCGAGCAGGTCGCGGTCGAGCGTCCAGACGAGGTCGCGCTCGCCGCGGTTCAGCGCCGCCGCGACGACGCCGTCGGGTCTGACGACGAGCGAGCGTCCCGCGTACTCCGTGCCCGCGGAGCCGGAGACCGTTCCGCTCCCCGTCCGGTTCGCGCCGACGAGCCACCGCACCCCGTCGAGGGCGCGGGCGCGGCAGAGCAGTCGCCAGTTCGTCGAGTGGGCGGCGGGCCACGCGCCGACGACGAACAGGGCGTCGATTCGCTCGTCGGTCAGCGCGGCGCTGTCGCCGACGAAGTTCAGGTCGTAGCAGGTGAGCAGTCCCGTCCGTCCGGCGGGCGTGTCCGTGACGACGAGTTCGTCGCCCGGCGTGACGACCTCGGATTCGCCGCCCCAGAGGTGTCGCTTTCGGTAGACCGCGGCGGAGCCGTCGGGACGGACGTAGGCGGCCGCGTTGTAGAGCGTCTCGCCGTCGCGTTCGAGGTAGCCCGCGAGCACGTCGAGTTCGTTGTCGGCGGCGACGGACGCGAGGAAGTCGGTCGCGCGCTCCCGCGAGATTGCACCGCTGAAGGCGCGGTTGTCCGCGACGAAGCCCGTGAGCGCGTACTCGGAGAACAGCGCGATGTCGACCGACTCGGGGAGGTCGGCGACGCGGGCGCGCACGTCAGCCTCGTTTCGCGCCGGGTCGAGGTCGAACGCCGCGCGCTGTGGCACGGCGATGGTTGGACCGGTCACGCTCGGAGGAACGGACGGGCCGCGAAAAAGTGGCCCGGATGGAATCGGCGGTCGGTGCCACCCGGAGACGCGAAGCGAAGGGAAACGCTCTTTTTACAGTCGAACGGACTTCCGGCATATGAGTGACGGGGACGACGATACGACAGAACTCTCGCCCGAGAGCTTCGACGAGCGCCTGACCGAGGCCGAGGAGGCTCTCGAGGCGGCCGAGACCGAAACCGACCTCGACGAGGTCGAGGCCACGCTCGACGACATCGAGGCCGACGTGGAGGCCGCGGACCTGCCCGAACCGGACGACGAAGACGAGGACGACCCCGCCGAGGAACTCGAATCGCGCCTGTCCGACCTGCGCGACGAACTCGAATCCCAGCGCGGTCCCTACGCCGAAGACGCCGTCGAGACGCTCGAAGAGGCCAAGTCCACCATCGCGGACACCCGGTGGACCGAGCAGGGCGAAGGCGAAATCGTCGCCGCGGTCGAGACGTTCGCCGACGAGTTCAACGGCGTGCTCGACGCGGGCGTCTCGGTCGACGGCGACGACGAGGACGCGCTGACCGCCGCCGTCGACGACGCCATCGCGGCCGTCGAAGCCGCCGACCTCGACGCCGACGAGGACGCGGAGACCATCGCGGACCTCATCGAGGTCGCCGACGGCCTCGCGGACGGCCTCGACGACGCCCAGGAGTGGGACGACCTCGAAACGCGAGAGAAGCTCCAAGTGCAGGGCTTCTACGACGTGCTCGGCCACTACAAGGACTACCCGCCGGAGCTGTCGGCGCTGAAGGAACACGAAAAGCGCGGCAACGTCGAGATGATCGCGCTCGCCTTCGAGAGCTTCCAGTCCGACTTCATGCAGGAGTACTGCATCGAGGCGTTCACGCGGATGAACGACGACAGCGCCTACGAGACCATCGAGGGGCAGGCCAAGCGCCGCGACAAGGGCGTCATCAAGGCCATCGGCAAGATGGCGGCCGAGGAGGGCGTCGAGATGCTCGTCGACTACGTCGACACCGACAGCGACCCCGCGCTCCAGAAGGTCGTGTTCAAGGCGCTCGGCGAAATCGGCTCCGAGGAGGCGACCCAGCCCATCGCGAACAAACTCGTCACCGAGAACGACAACGTCCGCTCGGCCGCCGCGCGCGCGCTCGGTCTCATCGGCGACACCCGCGCCGTCGAACCGCTCTCGGACGTCGCCGCCGACGACGACGTGGACTCCGTCCGCGCCAGCGCCGCGTGGGCGCTCCGACAGATCGGCACGGAAGACGCGCTCGAAGCGGCCGCCGGCTACGTCGACGACCGCTCGTTCCTCGTCCAGCGCGAGGCCGAACTCGCCGCCGAGTTCCTCGGCGACGACGTCGAAGCCGAAGCGACCGTCTGAGGCCGCACGACGACGCGACACCCTCGCGGTTCTGCGGTTCTCCTCTCGTGTTCTTTCTCTCGAAACCGCTCGCGCTGAGCCACCGGTCGCGAACGTTTTTGTAGGGTGACGCGACCACCGCGGGGTGTGTCACGTCGCGCTCTCGTCGCCGCGCTCGCCGCCTCGCTCGTGGTCCTGCTCGCGGCCGTCGTTCCCGCGCCGATAGCGGCCGCGCCGGGCGCGACGAACGCGACGAACGCGACCGACTCGCCCACGCCCGCCGACTCGTCGGCGTCCGGCGGCCCTCGAATCGTCTCCGCGCTGCCCGACCCGGCGACGCCCGGCGACCGCGGGGAGTTCGTCGCCGTCGCCGCGCCCGCGGGAACCGAACTCTCGCTGTCCGACGGCGAAGACACCGTCTCGTTCGCCGCACCCGGCGGGACGGTCGCCGTCGCCGCCGACCCGAACGCGGCGGCGAACCTGACCGACTTCCCCGTCGTCGCGCCCGGCCTCGGCCTCGCCAACGGTGGCGAGACGGTCACGCTCCGCGTCGTCGGTGACGGCGGCTACGAGGGGAGCGCCAGCGCCGCCATCGAAGGCGGAAACGGCGTCGTCGCCGACCGCCTTACCTACGACCGGAGCCGTGAGGGCGCGCTCCTCGAACGCCGGGACGGCGCGTGGTCGTGGTGGCCGCGGTCCCTCCCCCGACGGGACGTCGCGACCCACGGCCCCGCGAACGCGACGCTGTTCGTCCTTCCCGACTCGCCCGAGCGCCCGGTCTCGACGCTCCGGTCCGCCGACGAGCGGATTCTGCTCGCCGGCTACGTCGTCTCCTCCGCGCGCGTCGCCGACGAACTCGTCGCCGCCCGCGAGCGCGGCGTCGCCGTGTCGGTGCTGGTCGAAGACAGCCCGGTCGGCGGCTTTCCGCGGCGGTCGGCGCGGGTCCTCGACCGCCTCGTCGACGCCGGCGTCTCGGTCCGCGTCGTCGGCGACCCGCACTCGTTTCACCACCCGAAGTACGCCGTCGTCGACGACGCGGCGCTCGTGATGACCGAGAACTGGAAACCGGCCGGGACCGGCGGGCGAAAGAGCCGCGGCTGGGGCGTCGTCGCGCGCTCGCCGAGCGTCGCGGCCGACCTCGCGGCCACCTTCGCTGACGACGCGTCGCTCCCGGGGACGGCCCCGTGGGAGACGTACCGGGTCGGCCGGTCGTTCGTCCGCACCGAGTCGGCGAACGGCTCGTACCCCTCGCGCATCGCCCCCGAGTCCGTTCGAGTCGACCGCATCGCCGTCCTCCGCGCGCCCGACAACGCCGAGTCCGCGGTCGTCTCTCGACTCGACGCCGCCGACGCCCGAATCGACGTGTTACAGCCGACCGTCGAAGCGGACGGGCCGTTCGTCCGCGCGCTCAAGCGCGCCGCCGACCGCGGCGTCCGCGTTCGGCTCCTCCTCGGAAGCGCGTGGTACGTGGAGGAGGAAAACCGCGCGCTCGCGGAGCGGTTGAACGAGTGGGCCGACAGGACCGGAACGCCGCTTTCGGTCCGCCTCGCGCGACCCGGCGGCCGGTACGGCGCGATTCACGCGAAGGGCGTCGTCGCCGACGACACCGCGCTCGTCGGCAGTCTCAACTGGAACCGCCACTCGGCCCGCGAGAACCGCGAAGTCGTCCTCGCGCTGTCGGACCCGGCCGCGGCGGCGTACTTCCGCGGGGCGTTCGCGGCGGACTGGCGGGCGAGCGGGCGCGGGGCGGAGTCGAAGCCGGGGCTCGTCGCCGCGGCCGCCCTCGCGGTCGTCGTCGGAGTCGCGGCGCTCAGGCGACTGGAGTTCGAAGAATAAAATAAGTGTCCGCGTGAGCCGCGACTGCGACCTTACGCCGTCGTCGACAGCTCTTCGTCGATGTCGGCTTCGGCCATCTTCTCGACGAGGCTGTCGATGACCTCCTCGCGCATGCCGCTGACGAACTTGATGGAGCCGACGACGAGGTGACCGCCGCCGGAGACGCCGCCCCCGACGACCTCCTCGTTCAGTTCGGCGACCATCCGCGGGATGTCGAGGCGGACGCCGTCGGAGCGGAGGACGGCGAAGTCGGGACCGTAGCCGATGGTGATGACCGGCTCGCCCGTCTCCTGGACCTTGCGGTCGTGGAGCTTGCCCGTGGTCTTGCCCGGCGCGGGGTAGGTAAAGCGGTGGGCCCACTTGTCGAGGTCGATGCGGTAGAGGTTGGCCCCGCTGTCGAGGCGCTCGTGTTCGAGGTGCGGTTCGGCCGCTTCGAGCTGACGGTCCACGTCGCGCTCGGCGCGCGTCGAGAGGAACTCGACGAGCTCGCGGTGTCGCTCCTCGTCGTCGCAGCCGACGTTGAGCACGTCGTTGACGATGGACGCGCCGTCGTTGTAGCGCAGCCAGTGGGCGGCGTAGTCGAGCGCCTCGCCCACGTCGAGGAGCTGTTCGCGGTCGTAGCCCTCGTCCTCGGCGAGCGCGATGTAGTTGTCCATGACCTCCGCCTTCGAGCGGTCCGACAGCCCGGCGACTGCGGGGACGTGACGCAGTTCGTCGGTCACGTCGGGGTGAATCATCCGCGCGAGTTCGACGCACATCATGCCGGTCGTGATGCGGTAGTCCTCGTCGTGGAGGTACGGGTTGACGTGCGCGTCGAGGAGGGGGTTGACCGCCTCGGGGTCGGGGTGGTGGTGGTCGACGACGGCGATGGGCACGTCGTAGTGCGCGAGGTTCTCGTAGGCGGGCACGTCCTCCTCGGTCGACCCGTTGTCGAGCATGAGCAGGAAGGGGAGCCGCTGACCGTGGCGGGCGCGACCTTCGAGCGCGAAGTTCAGGTCGCGGGTCACGTCCTCCATCTCGTAGAACGGGGCCTTGCTCGGCAGGCGCTTGAACAGGTGACGCGGCGCGTCGGGGTCGTCGTGGACCTCGGTGATGAGGCGTTCGAGGGCCAGCTGGACCGGAACGGACGCGCACATGCCGTCGCCGTCGGCGTGGTGGCGGACGCGAATCGGGCGGCCTTCGAGGACCGTCCGGCGGAGCAGGCGCGCCACGTCTTCGAGGTCGCCGCGGAGCTTCTCGAACGCCGGCCACTCCACGAGCGGTTCGACCGGCTCGGGCTCGGCGCGCTCGTCGAGCGCGGCGTCGATGCGCTGGCGGGCGTCGGCCGCGGTCTCGTCGTCGAGAACGGTCAGCCCGTCGACTTCGAGCTGGCGGGTTCCCTCGTGGTCTTCGACGGTGCCGGCCATGCGGACCACGTCGTCGAGGTCGACTTCGGGGAACGCGCGGACGCCAGCCTCCTCGAAGGCGGCGGCCGCGACGATGCCGGAGTCGTCGGCGATGCGGAAGACCGTCGGGCCGCCGGTCTGTTTAATCTGCGTGACGACGCCCTCGACGGTGACCGAATCGCCGACTGTAAGGTCGGAGATAGGCGTGATGGTCGGCTCGTGGTCGACGGTCAGGGTGCGGTAGTCGTCGGGCGTTTCCTCGGCGAACGCGATGTCGCCGTTCTCTCGGACGGATTCGAGGCGGACGACCAATCGGTCGCCGACCTCGTAGTCGGTCGAGAGGTTGGACTCGTGGATGAGACCGGAGACGGAGTCGGAGATGTCGACGAAGATGCCGTACTCCACGACGCCGTTGACGACGGCGTGGTAGTAGGCGTCGGTCTCGACGTCGTCGGCGGTACAGTTCGGTGCGAGATCGTAGACGATAGGTCGTGCGTCCGAATTCGGACCCGAGTCGTCGCCGGAATCCCCGGCGTGCTCGTCGCTCATGGTCCCGCTAGGTCAGGGGGTAGTGTTAAGCTTTACAAAAGCATCTCACGTGCGCGACCGGTTCCCACGACTCGATTCGCCCCGAAAACTGCGGGGACCCGGGCGTCAGTACCCGAGTTCGTCAAGCGCGTCTTCGACCGACGGGACGTAGTCTCGTCCGAAGACGCGGACGTGTTCGAGGAGGGGAAACAGCGCGTAGACGGGCGAGCGCTCCTCGAAGAAGCCGTCGGCGATGGGTCGGGACTCGTCGTAGGCGTCGAAGAAATCGTCGCCCGCGGCGTCGAACCAGTCGATGTAGGCGAGTTCGACCTCGGGGTGGCCGTAGTAACACGCCGGGTCGAGGAAGGCGACGACGCGGTCGTCGCGGACGCGGAGGTTCGCGCCCCAGACGTCGCCGTGGACGAGTCGGGGTGCCGCCGGCTCGACGAGGAGCGCGTCGAGGTCGCCCGCGACCGACTCGATTCGCTCGGCGGTCGCGTCCGGGAGTCCCGAATCGAGCGCCGCATCGGACCACGGGAGGAGGCGCTGGTCGCAGAAGAACTCGACCCACGAGTCGGTCCACGGGTTCGGCTGGCGGTACGGGCCGGAGAGCGTGTCGTAGGGGAAGCCGAACGCCGGCGCGGTCGTCTCGTGGAGCGCGGCGAGGTGGGCCGCGAGGTCGCGCTCGGCGGCGGGGGTCAACTCGGACGAACCCTCGACGTAGTCGAGGACGAGCAGGTCGGGGTCGGCGTGGTGGACCGCGGGGACCGGGAGCCCGGCGGAGCCGAGCGAGTCGAGCATCGCGGCCTCCACGTCGAGCGGCGTGTCGCCGACCTTGGCGACGACGGGGTCGCGCCCGTCGAAGTCGAGACGGTAGACGCGCCCGACGTGCCCGCCGTCGAGCTCGGTCGTCGCGGTCGGCGGCGCGTCCGCGGAGAGCGCGTTCGTCGCTCGGGCGACGAGGTCGGAATCGAGCGTCACACCCGAGTTCGGGCGAGCGCCGACCTCAGTATGGCGGTTCCGTTCCGGCGACCGACTCGGCGTTCCGGAACCCTTAGATGGAGCGCCCGCGGACGGTTCGGTATGCGACTCTTCCGGTCGCGGGAGGTCGTCGGCATCGCCGCCGACGCCCTCGACTTCGCGCTCGAAGCCTCTGCGGAGACGCATCCGAACGAGTACATGGGACTCCTCCGCGGCGAGGACGCCCGCCGACTCGGCGTCGACCGCGACGGCTACGTCGTGACGGACGTGCTCATCATCCCGGGGACCGTCTCGGACCCCTACAGCGCGACCGTCAGGAACGACCTCGTGCCGAACGACTTCCGCGCCGTCGGGTCGATTCACTCGCACCCGAACGGCGTCCTCCGACCGAGCGACGCCGACCTCGACACCTTCGGGAGCGGCCGGGTCCACATCATCATCGGCGCGCCCTACGGCCTCGATGACTGGGAGGCGTTCGACCAGTCGGGCGAGGTTCGCGACCTCGACGTGCTCGACGTCGACCTCCCCGACCCCGAATCGTTCTTCGACTTCACGCAGGACGACATCGACGCGGAGTTGGACCGATGAGACGGGTCATCGCCCAGGGGACCTTCGACATCCTCCACCCCGGCCACGTCCACTACCTGTCTGACGCCGCGTCGCTCGGCGACGAACTCCACGTCATCATCGCCCGCGGCGAGAACGTGACGCACAAGCCGAAGCCGATACTCGACGACCGCCAGCGCCGCGACATGGTCGCCGCGCTCGACGTGGTCGACGAGGCCCACCTCGGCCACGCCGAGGACATCTTCGTCCCTATCGAGAAAATCGACCCCGACGTCATCGTCCTCGGCTACGACCAACACCACGACGAGGCGGGCATCAAAGCCGCCCTCGACGCCCGCGGTATCGACTGCGAGGTCACGCGCGCGACGCCGCGCGAGCAGCGCCACGACGACGAACTCCTCTCGACGGGCCGCATCATCGACCGCATCGTCGAGCGGCGCTGCTGAGACCTCGCCCGCCTTCGAGGCACGACCCGATTCGATTCCGACGTTTCGAAGCATTCTCCGACGGCCGAACGCGACGAGCGCGAGCGTCGTCACTCGGCGGGGAGCGTCGAAAGAGAAGGGAGGTCCGTTACTGCGTGGAGTTCGTCGCGGTCGAGTTCGAGCCGCCGGACGACGACTCGCTGTTGGCCGACTGCTGCTCGTCGAGCCAGTTCTGGTACTCTTCCTGCGAGACGACTTCGACGGTGAAGTACATCTGAGAGTGCGCGACGCCGCAGTACTCAGTACAGTAGCCCTGGTAGGTGCCTTCCTCGTAGGCGACGGTCTTGATGGTGTTCGTCGAACCCGGCATCGCGTCCTGCTTGAGGCCGAGTTTAGGGACGTGGAATCCATGTATCACGTCCGTTGCGGTCACCTGGAAGTAGACCGGGCGGTCCTTGGGGATGACAATCTCGTTGCCGGACGTGAAGTTACCCTCCTCGGGGTAGTACATGTTCCAGCCCCACTGGTAGGCCTCGGCCGTGACGACGACCGGGTCGTCGTCCATGGCGATGTCGTTGCCCTGGTGCGTGACGTTTTCGTTGGCCAGCACGCCGTAGGAGGCGACGCCGACGAAAAGCAGGATAATCGCTGTCGCGATGGTCCACGTGATTTCGAGCCGGCGGTTCTCCTTGGTCGGCAGTGCGCGCTCGCTGTTGCGGAACTTGATGACCGTGTAGAGGAGGATGACCTCCACCAGCACGGTAATCGGGATAGCGACGTACAGCAGCTTCCCGTTGAGCTGATTGATAAGTTCCGACGTGGCGGACGCCTGCGCGGCGGCGGGGGTGGCAACGAGCGCCATCACGACCGTCGCGAGCAGGGACGCGAGCGCGAAACGCGTCTTTCTCATGCTGAGCGAGACTTAGGAACAACCGCATAAATGCATACCGACTCTCGGCCCGCCGTTTATCAACCCGCCCCCGCCATATCGGGGGGAGCGGCACCCGAACGCGAGGCGGAAAAGCGCGGGTCCTAAATACGGGACGGCCCAACAGGCCCGTAGGTGAATTTCGTGGCCACGAATCGCGATTCGAACACGTTCCACGGCCTGCTCGCCGCGACCGCGATGGGCGTCTATCTGCTGCTCATCGTCGGCGCGACGACCGCGCTCACGGACGCGACCGCCGCGTGTAGCGCCTGGCCCGCGTGCGGAGACGGCTTTTCGCTCCCCGCGACGCTCGACGGCTGGGTCGCCCTCGGCCACCGCGTCGCGGCCGTCCTCGTCGGTCTCCTCACGCTCGCCACGCTCGTCTCGGCGTGGCGGACCGACACGTCCCGCCGCGTGAGAGCGACCGTCACCGCGTCGGCGGTGCTCTACCCGGCGCAGGCCGGTCTCGGCGCGGTCGTCGCCACCGTCGGCGTCGGCCCCGCGCTCTCGACGCTCCACTTGGTTCTCGGGATGGTCATCTTCGGCGGCCTCGTCGCCGCGCTCGCGTGGACGCTCGAAGCGGCCACCGGCGACCCCGACGACGCGCCGGTCGGCACCCCCTCGATGAGTCCCCCGACCGACGACGGCGAGCGACCGCCCGTCCCGACCGAGCCCGTCGCCCGCGCGAAGGCGACGGTCAACGCGTACTTCCGGCTCATGAAGCCGCGGCTGATGTGGCTCCTCTGTCTCGTCGCGTCGGCGGCGATGGCGCTCGCCGGCACCGTCTCGCCCGGCCTCACGCCCGAGGTCATCGCGGCGACGCTCGGCGGCGGCGTCCTCTCTATCGGCGCATCCGGCACGTTCAACCACGTCCTCGAACGCGACGTGGACCGCCGGATGCAGCGGACCAGCGACCGGCCGCTCGCGGTCGACCTCGTCCCCGTCCGCAACGCCGTCGCGTTCGGCCTGCTCCTGACGGTCGCGTCGGTTGCGCTGTTCGCGTCCGTCAACTGGCTCGCGGCCGTCCTCGGCGTCGTCGCCATCGCCTTCTACAGCGTCGTCTACACGCTCATCCTGAAGCCAAACACGGTCCAGAACACCGTCATCGGCGGCGCGGCCGGCGCGCTTCCGGCGCTCATCGGCTGGGTCGCCGTCACCGGCGACGTCGGCCTCGGGGGCGTCGTCCTCGCCGTGGTCATCTTCCTGTGGACGCCCGCGCACTTCTACAACCTCGCGCTGGCCTACAAGGACGACTACGCCCGCGGCGGCTTCCCGATGATGCCCGTCGTCCGCGGCGAGACCGAGACGCGAAAGCACATCCTCTGGTGGCTCGGCGCGACGCTCGTCGCCGCGGCCGGCCTCGCGGTCATGGACGCCCTCGGGGTCGTCTACCTCGTGACGAGCATCCTCTTCGGCGGCGCGTTCCTCTACTTCGTCGTGCGCCTGCACTACGAGCGCGACGACACCGCCGCGTTCCGGGCGTTCCACGCCTCGAACGCCTACCTCGGCATGCTGCTCCTCGCCATCGTCGTCGACACGCTCGCGCTCTGAGCCCCGCTACTCCCCCACACATGGCAACCGCATCCGCACTTCCCCGCCCCTCGCGGGCCAGTCTGCTCCGCGCCGCCTTCGCCGTGAACACGACGCTGATTCTGGCGTTCGTCTACCTGCTTTTCACCGAGGCGAGCGTCGGCGCGCCGCGGTACGCGCTCTACGGCGTCGCGTGGGTCATCGTCGGCCTCTGGGTCATGTTCGACACCGACGTGGCACCGGCCTCGGCCGCGACGAAGCGAAAGGCGGCCGCCGTCGCGGTCGGTTACTTCGCGCTGTTGGCGGTCGCCGGCGGCCTCGTCACCTCGCCCGTGCCGGGCGGGACCGACGGCCTTCGCGTCGCCTTCCTCCCGCCGGGGTGGGGTCCGGCGCTCGTCTACGGCGGCGACCTGTTCAACCTCGTCCTCATGCCGGCGCGCGTGGTCGGCTACGCGGCGCTCGCGTTCCTCGTCTACGACACGGTCGTCGAGGCGGCGGGCGCGGCCGTCTCCGGGGTCGTCGGCCTGTTCTCCTGCGTCTCGTGTTCGTGGCCCATTCTCGCCTCGGTCGCCACGAGCGTCTTCGGCGGCGGGACGGCCATCGCGGCGACCGTGACGACGCTCTCGTACGACCTCTCGACGCTGGTCTTTCTCGTCACCGTCGTCTTGCTCCGGTGGCGGCCCGGCTTCGGGAAGTGACAGTCGCGGTCGCGGCAGCGGTCACTCGCCCCCTCGCTTTTACGCGCTCGCCGTGAACGTCCGACCATGACAAGCGTCGAAATCGAATACTGCGTTCCCTGCGGCTTCCTCGACCGCGCCGAGCAACTACAGCACGCGCTGCTCGAACAGTTCGGCGACCGGCTCGACCGCGTGGCGCTCGTGACGGGCGACCACGGCGTTCTCACCGTCACCGTCGACGACGAGCGCGTCTGGGACAAGTCGGAAGACGAGTTCGACCCGGACCTCGTGCTCCGGCGGGTCCGTCCGCACGTCGACTGAGCGGGGCGGGACGTGAAGTCACTCGAACACGCCGTCGTCGGGGCGGTCGCCGGAACAGTCGCCGCGGTAGCGTTGGACCCACCGGGGAGCCTGCCGCTTCTCGTCGCCGGCGCGGTCTTCGTGAGCGTCTTCATCGACCTCGACCACTTCGTCATCGCCCGCGTCCAGCGCGGCGACTGGGCGAACCTGCGGCTCGCGGTGACGAACCCGCGGGTCGGCCTCCTCGACCAAGAGCGGGTGTTCGAGGAGTTCGGCACCGACTTCAACCGCAAGCGACTCCTGAGCCACCACCTCGTCGGCGGCGTCGCGGTCGGCGCGCTCGCGCTCTCGGGACTCGGGTCGCTCGCGGCGTTCCTCGCGGTCGTGCTCTACGTCCACGTCGTCTGCGATTTCCTGCGAGACCTCGGCATCGCGTGAAAAGAGTCGAACGGCGGTCCGGTCGCCCGCGCCGCCCGCGGTCGCTTAGTGGCCCCAGCGCCGACCGTCTTCGTCGTAGCGGGCGTTCATGATGCGCTCCCACTGGTCGGTCGAGATGTCCACGTCGGCCGCGCCGACGTTCTCGTCGAGTTGCTCGGTCGTCCGCGCACCGACGATGGGAACGACAGTCGCCTCGGGGTAGTCCATCAGCCAGCGGAGCGCGACCTGCGCGGGGCTGGCGTCGACCTCGTCGGCGACGGCGCGAATCTCGTCGAGCACCTTCCAGCCGCGCTCGGAGACGTAGAACCGGTCGAACCGCTCGTCGAACGACCCGCGCGCGCCGTCGGGCGCGACGTACTCGGTCGGGTCGTCGGAGTCGGCGCGCTCGTACTTGCCCGTGAGGAAGCCGCCCGCGAGCGGCGAGTACGGACAGACCGCGACGTCTTGGTCGCCGCACACGTCGAGGTAGTCTTTCACGTCCTCGTAGTAGCCGGCGTGGAACAGCGGCTGGGTCACGTCGAAGCGGGCGTAGTCGTGCACGTCGGACTTCCACAGCGCCTTCGTGAGCTGCCACGAGGCCATCGTGGACGCGCCGAGGTAGTTGACCTTCCCCTCCTCGACGAGGCCGTTGAGCGCCCGGAGCGTCTCCTCGATGGGCGTCTCCTCGTCCCAGCGGTGGATGTAGTAGAGGTCGAGGTAGTCCGTGTCGAGTCGGTCGAGCGTACCCTCGATCTGGTTTCGGATGTGGGTCCGCGAGAGGCCGCGACCGTTGGGGTTGTCCTCGTCGAACGGGAAGTACACCTTCGAGGCGAGGACGTAGTCCTCGCGGTCGCGCTCGGCCAGCCAGTTGCCGATGTACTCCTCGGACGTACCGTTCGGGTTGCCGTAGACGTTGGCGGTGTCGATGAAGTTCCCGCCGCGCTCCTCGAACGCGTCGAGGAGTTCGTGGGCCTCCTCCTCGTCGGTCTCCAGGACGCCGCTGCTCTTCCGTCCGAACCGCCACGTGCCGAAGCACAACTCAGAGACGCGGGTGCCGGTCGACCCGAGTCGTCGATAGTCGAGGCTCATGGTCGATGCCACGACGGCGGGCGACTAAAGCGTGCGAGTAGCGGCGAGACGTTCAGCCTTGTTCGTCGGCGTCGGGCGATTCGGCGCGGGTCGCGTCCGCCTCGAACAGTTCGCGCGCGACCGGCGCGCCGCCGAGCGCGAGCGCGAGGAGGAGCACCGCGAACCCCACGGTGACGAACCCCTGCGACGGGTTCTCGGCGAGCGACGTGACGTGGAGGGCCACCCCGACCAACGCGAGTACGACGGCGAACCGCTGGAGGACTGCGTCGTCCATAGCCGACCCACGCCGGTCCCCCGGTAATTCCTTGCGACTCGCCCGCACGCTTTTGCGGCTTCCCCGCGACTGGTACGGCATGTTCAGAGTCGCAGGTATCGGCCTCGGAAGCCTCGGCGTGCTGGAGTGCCGCTTGCTCAACGAACTCGACGGCGTGCGCGTGGTCGCCGGCGTCGACCCCGTAGACGAGGTTCGCGAGCGGTTCGGAGACGAGTTCGACGTGCCGACCTACGAGACGACCGAGGAACTGCTGGACGCCGAGTTCCTCGACGCGGTGACCATCGCCTCGCCGCACACCAAGCACTTCGACCAGGCGCTCGCGGCGCTCGACGCCGACCTCCACGTCCACCTCGAAAAGCCGATGGTGACCGACCTCGGCGGCGCGCGGGCGCTCGTCGACCGCGCCGAGGAACGCGGACTCACGCTCGCGGTCGGCTATCAGCGGCACTTCGACCCGCGGTTCCACGAACTGCGGCGCGTCGTCGACAGCGGTCGCATCGGCGACCCGCACATGGTGGTCTGCCACCTCGAACAGGAGTGGATTCGCTGGACGAAAGACGAGTGGCGCGGCGACCCGTCGCTGTCGGGCGGCGGCCAACTGTACGACTCGGGGTCGCACCTCCTCGACGCGATGCTCTGGGTGACGCGCTCGAAACCGGTGACGGTCGCCGCGGCGGTCGACCACCGCGGCCACGACGTGGACGTGAACTCGGCGCTCGCGGTCGTCCTCGACCGCGACGGCGACCGCCTCACCGCGAGCGTGGGCGTCTCCGGCGACGGACAGAGCGTCCCCGACCCCGGCGAGTCGCTCCGCGTCATCGGCACCGAGGGGATGGTCGCCTTCGACGGCGAGACCATCGAGGTGGCCGAGGGGGGGATGACCTACACCGCCACGCCGCCGACGCCCGACTTCGAGGAGTTGACCCGGAAGAAGCTCCGGAACTTCGTGGACGCCGCGCGCGACGAGGCCGACCTCGCCATCCCGGCCGAGGACGCTCTCCGAGTGACCGCGCTGACCGAGGCGGCCTACGAGTCGGCGACGACGGGCAGGCGAGTCAACGTCGACGGCGACGCCTGAGTCGCGGGCGCTGGAACGACCTGCCCCCGACCTCAGACGCCGGTCAACCGGTTCAGCGCGCCCGACGACCCGGTGACAATCGGCCGCCCGCTGGTGCAGACGTACAGTTCGCCGTCGGGGGCGCGGCCGAACGCGAGGACGTTCGTCCCGCCGTCGTCGCGGTCCGTCACGGGAATCTCCGCGATGTCCCACGGCCGCGACTCGCTCGGGCGGGCGGCGAACAGTCTCCCCTCGGACTGCCAGTCGGCGAAGACGTACGCGCCCGAGAGCGCCGGAATCGACTCGCCGCGGTAGACGTGGCCGCCGATGACGGCTACCCCGGACGGCCCGTCCCCGCTGTGGGGGTACTCCAGCACCGGGTCGAGAAGCGGCGCGCCGTCGGGCGTCTCGGTCGGGCAGTCGTCGGCGCGGAAGCAGTGTGCGCCCTCGCGGACGTTCCAGCCGTAGTTGCCGCCGCGCTCCAGGAGGTTCACCTCCTCCCACGCGCCCTGTCCCACGTCGGCGACGTAACAGTCCTCGCCGTCGAACGAGAGCCGCCACGGGTTTCTGAGCCCCCACGCGTACTGCTCGTCGAGGCCGTCGGAGCCGACGAGCGGGTTGTCCTCGGGGATTCCGTACGGGCGGTCGTCGTCGCCGGAGACGCCGCCGGTCGAGTCGACGTCGATGCGGAGGACGCTCCCGAGGAGGTTCTCGGTCACGTCCTGTCCGTTGCCGCCCGCGACGGCGTCGTACCAGTCGTCGACGTGGCCGCGCCCCTCGTCGTTCGCGCCGCCGCCGTCGCCCGTGGCGACGTAGAGGCTGTCTCTTATACACATCTCTGATG
>NZ_AOLJ01000026.1 GCF_000336775.1 Haloferax gibbonsii ATCC 33959
CTTGCCAGCCCGCTCAGAGATGTGTATAAGAGACAGGCTGTAGTTCGAGGGCGTCCCCGAGCGTCGCGGGGCGCTGTACCGCAGGTAGAGCCGCCCGTTGTCGGCGAAATCGGGGTGGAAGGCGACGCCGAGGAAGCCGCGCTCGTCGTAGCCGTTGAGGTCGACGACGCGGTCGGTGATGTCGAGGTACGGTTCGCTCTGTAGTCCCGAGTCGTCGTGCAGCCAGATTCGACCGGGCTGGTCGACGACGAACCGCCGCGACCCGCCGAACGCCTCGGGGACGGCAACGTCGACCGGCGAGGCGAACCCGGTCGCCAGTGTCTCGTAGGCGACTTCGAGGCCCGCGAGTGAGCCGTCGGACCCGCCGTTCGCGGTCGCGGTCGCCCCGTCAGTCTCGTCTGGCGTCGCGTCGCTGTCGGTCGTTCCCCCGGCTCCGTCGTCGGTCGGGGCGCTCGCACAGCCCGCGAGGCCGCCGAGGAGGGTCGCGCCGGTCGCGGCGAGGAAATCGCGTCGGGAACCGTTCATGTCGACGTAGAGCGGCGCGACCGGAGTAAGGCTTGCTACGACCGAGCTGGCGAGCCCTCTCCCGTTCGCCCACGGCCCCGCGACTCGAATCGAGCGGCGATTCCGAATCCCTTACCACCCGATAGTGACGACGGGTACGACATGGACGCGGTACTCGCCGCCGACGACCTCAGGAAGTCCTACGGCGACGTGGAGGCGCTCTCGGGCGTCTCCCTGTCGGTCGCCGAGGGAGAGGTCTTCGGCCTCATCGGTCCGAACGGCGCGGGGAAGACGACGCTGGTTCGCGCCCTCACGGGCACGACCGCGGTGGATTCGGGGTCGGCGGCCATCCTCGGGCGCGACCCGACCGAGGTCGACCGCCAGCGCCTCGGCGTCCTCCCGCAGGAGTTCCGACCCGCGGGTCGGCTCTCCGCCCGCGAACTCGTGGCCTACTACGCTGGGCTCTACGACGACGCCCGCGACCCCGACGCGGTGCTCGACGAGGTCGGCCTCGCCGACGCCGCCGACACGTGGTACGAGAACCTCTCGGGCGGCCAACAGCGCCGCGCCTGCATCGCCCTGACGCTCGTCAACGACCCCGACGTGCTGTTCTTGGACGAGCCGACGACCGGCATCGACCCCGCGGGCCGCCGGTCGCTGTGGGGGCTCGTCGAGGACCTCGCCGCCGGCGGGACGACGGTGTTTCTCACCAGCCACTCGATGGAGGAGATAGAGCGCCTCGCCGACCGCGTGGGCCTGCTCAACGCGGGCGAACTCGTCACGGTCGGCGAGCCGGACGACCTCGTTACCGAGTACGGCGGCGAGAGCCGCCTCGTCGTCCGGACCGACGGCGACGCCGACGCGGCCCTCGGGTCGGTGTCGCTGCCGACCGCGCTCGACGCGACGGTGTCGGGAGACGGCATCACCGTCCACGGCGTCGGCCCGCGCGACATCGGCGACGTGGTCGCCGCCTTCGACGACGCGGGCGTCGTCTACGAGTCGCTCGTCTGGAAACAGCCCGGCCTCGAAGAGGTCTACCTCTCGTTGACCGGCGAGCAGTTCGAGGCGGCCCGGCCCGCCGCGGCCGCCGCGGTCGGAGGTGACAGATGAGCCTCGCCGCCCGCGTCCGCGCTGAGTTCGTCGCCTCGTGGCACGCGTTCCTCCGGCGGCGGACGGCGGTGTTCTTCACGTTCTTCTTCCCCGCCATCATCGTCGTCATCTTCGGGGCGCTCGTGCAGACCCAGCCGACCGGCGGCGGCCTGTTCGCCGAGCCGAAGGAGTACTACATCGCCGGCTACCTCGCGGTCGTCGTGCTGTTCACCCCGCTGTCGCGCGTGGGTAGCACCATCGCGCGCCACCGCGAGGGAAGCCGCTTCGAGAAGCTGGCGACGACGCCGCTGTCTCGGGCCGAGTGGCTCCTCGCGCACTCGCTCGTCAACGTCGTCGTCATCGGCCTCGCGGCGCTGTTGCTCCTCGCGCTGTCGGCGCTCGTGACCGGCGCGTCGATTCCGCTGACGCCCGCGACGCTCGCCATCGTCCCCTTCGTCGCGCTCGGCGTGACGCTGTTTTGCGGCCTCGGGGCCGTCATCGGGAGCGTCGCCGACTCGCAGGACGGCGTCATCGCCGCGAGCAACGCTATCGCGCTTCCCCTGCTCTTCCTCTCGGAGACGTTCGTGACGCCCGACCTGCTCCCGCCGTGGTTCGTCCCGGCGCTGAACCTCTCGCCGCTCACGTACTTCGCCCGCGGCGTCCGGGCGCTCACCTACGGCGGCGGCGACTGGGTCACCAACCTCGCGGTGCTCGCGGTGCTCGCGGTCGCGTTCTTCGCGGCGGGCACGGCGGCGATTCCGCGGACCGACTGAGCCGGCGCACCACCCGCCCGCGGCGCTCGGGGGCGCTCGCGAGGGCGTCCGACGCGCCCGCAAACTCAAGCCTTAACCCGCGGCCGACCCCACGTGGGGGCATGGTCGAAACTGAGACGTACACCATCGAAGGACCGGACGGAGACACCGAAGCGCTCGAACTCCCCGCGGGCCTCGTCGACATCTTCTCGGAGCAGGGCGAAGACCCGACCGACGTCGTCGCCGACGTCGTCGTGCAGGCGTTCGCACAGCAGGCCCACGTCGTCGCTCACCACAGCGAGGGCGGCGCGCCGGCCGACATCGCCGAAATCAACGAGAAGATGGAAGAACTGTTCGAAGAGCGCTTCGGCGTCCCGCTCTCGGACGCGCTCGGCCACTCGCACTAAGTCGAGTTCGCGGTCGCTGTTTTCTCTGCCGTTCCGAGTCGAAGGCGAGAGCCGCGCGTCTGAGCCGTCGTGGCGGGTCCGCGGCGCTCAGATGAACGCCAGCGGGACCATGATAGCGAAGCCGGCGGCGAGTCCGGCGAGCAGTTCGACCCGACCGCCGCGCGGGAGGCGCTCGCCGAGTTCGAGCGCCTCGGGGATGAACTCCGTGAGGACGAGAAAGACCATCGCGCCCGCGGCGAAGCCGAAGCCGAACGGGAGGAACTCCCGCGCGATGCGGACGAAGTAGAAGGCGATGACCGCGCCGATGGGCTGGGGCAGACTGGAGAAGATGGCCCACCAGACGAGCTTCCAGTTCGAGACGTTCATCGACCGGAGCGGGATGGAGATAGCCAGCCCCTCGGGGACGTTGTGAATCGAGATGGCGATAGTCATGAACACCGCGAGCAGCGGGACGACGAAGCCGAACAGCTGGAAGCCGCCGTCGAGGCCGAGGTCGGCGAAGGAGACGCCGACGGCGACGCCCTCGGGGAAGCTGTGGACGGTGAGGATGCCGAGAATCAACAGCAGTTTGCGGAAGTCGGCCTCCTCGTACTGCTTCGGGTTGACCTCCGCGCCCTCGATGACGTGGTGGGCGACGAGGACGAGCGCGACGCCCGCGAGCATCCCGATACCGAGTTGCAGCGGCGTCCCGTTGGCGAGGCCCTCGAAGACGAGTCCGAACAGCGACGCCGACACCATGATGCCCGAGGCGATGCCCCACAGCGCCACGTTCCAGCGGTCGCTCACGTCGGAGACGAAGAAGAACGGAATCGCGCCGAGTCCGGTCGCGATGGCCGTGACGAGCCCGGCGAGAAAGACGAACGCGAGCGCAGAAAACTGGTCCATACCGAACGTAATCATTCGGTGCCGATAAGTATTATCATATTCCATATACTTTTGGTTGGCCTAAAATATGAATTGCAGATAGCTGCGCTCTACTGATTTAGACGGGCCAAAAACTCCCGTCGTATATATAATCTGTATTCTGATATATTCGTCGTCGAGAGCGATTGCTCGCCGGCGATAGACGGTGAAGAAAAGACGTCGGTTCCGCGGTACACTCGTACCGAGCGCACCGGGCGGAGCGTGTTCAGTCGTCGGCCGGCGACGCGCCCTCCGGCGAGTCGCTGTCGCCGCCCATGGGCGAGACGGGGGTGGCCGCGACGGAGCGGGCCGAACCCATCCAGCGCTCGACGTTGGCCGAGACGTAGTCGCGCGCGCCGAAGGCGACCGCGCCGCCGACGCCGATGGCGAGGGCCGCGGCGATGCCCCACGCGAACGCCTGCGCGATGGTGAACAGGATGGCCACGTCGATGCCCATCGTGCTCAGACCGATGACGACGGCGGTGAAGTAGAGGAACATCCGGGTTCCGACCGCGAAGACGCTCGTGTACGGCGTCTCGGTCGCGGCGCGGGTCCGCGTGATGGCGTCACCGATGAAGTCGGCGACGACGAACCCGAGGACGATGACGAGCAGGCCGGCCACGAACGACGGCGCGTACGACGCCGCGGTCGAGACCCATTCGGAGAACAGGTCGACCGCGAGCACGTCGGCGGCCGCGAGGACGGCGATGGCGTAGACGAACCACTTACCGAGCGTCCCGAACGCGCCCGAGACGGCCTTTTCGGTCCCGCCGAGAATCTTCCCGACGGGCGTCGCCAACACCGCCTTGTCGACCTCGACGCGGTCGGCGACCCGCGTGATGAGTCGGGCGGCGATGCTGCCGATGAACCAGCCGACGATGAGTATTAAGAGCGCGCCCACGAGCCGCGGGACGAACGCGAGCACGGCGTTAGTCAACTCTGCGATGGACTCTGTCAACGTGACTTGTAACGGGTACATTGTTCCGGGTGGAACATCGCGCGCCCGACAGTTAGTTAAGAATAGAAGAACCGTGAATAAAATTATCTCGTAATCGGAACCCTCCGATTTCGCCGATACTCGGAGAAACCGGACGGAGCGGCGGGCTGCGGGTCGAAACGTCCGTTCCTCGTTCGACTCGCTCACCGGCGAGACAGTCTCGGGTGCGGGTGCGTCCGCCGTGATTTAATCTCAGCTTGATTCGTCGCCGCGGTCGCGGGACTCGGTGCGCTCGTCGGCGAGGCGGCCGAGCTGTGTCGCGATTTCTTCCATGGCGACGACGAGCCGAGCGGCGTACCAGAGGACGACGACGGCGACGACGAGGAACACCCACGCGAGAATCTGCTGGGCGATGAGGAGCGCGTAGGCGAGCGTCAACACGAGGAAGACGACGACGGCGACTTTCGCGCCGGTGGACCGATGAAGCGGCGCGTCGGGGGAGGGGTTCGACACAACCCATCGTTTTCAGGGGATGACATTATGTGTTTGGCCGCCGCGGGCCGGCGGTGTCGACCCCCTACTGACGAGCGTAACCGGCCCAATTCTGTGGTATAAATCACGAACCATACCGATTAATTGCGCTACTGTATCGTGCCACCAAAGGCCGTGAGACGCCCCACACCACCGAGTTTATCAGTCAATGACGGGAATCAACAACCAATGGGAGAGCTATCCGAATTGTTCGCGCCGAACCGAATCGCGGTGGTCGGTGCGACCGAGCGCGAAGGAGCAATCGGGCGGGCAATCATGGACAACCTCATCGACGAGTTCGACGGTGAGGTCGTTCCGGTCAACCCCAAGTACGACGAACTGTTCGGCCTGCAGTGCTACGGCGACGTCGGCGAGACGAACGCCGACCTCGCGGTCATCGTCGTTCCCCCGAAGGTCGTCCTCCCCGCGATGAAGTCCGCCGGGGAAGCGGGCATCGAGAACGTGGTGGTCATCACCGCCGGCTTCGGCGAGACGGGCAGCGAGGGCGCCGCCCGCGAGCAGGAACTCCGCGACATCGCCGAGGAGTACGACCTCAACGTCGTCGGCCCGAACAGCCTGGGCATCATGAACACGGACGTCGGCATGAACGCGACGTTCGGCCCCGACATGGCCCTCGACGGCAACATGTCCTTCATGAGCCAGTCGGGCGCGTTCATCACGGCCGTCATCGACTGGGCCAACGACGAGGACATCGGCTTCAAGGACATCGTTTCGCTGGGTAACAAGGCCGTCCTCGACGAGGCCGACTTCATCGAGGCGTGGAACGACGACCCCGACACCGAGGTCATCATCGGCTACCTCGAAGGCATCTCGGCGGGCCGCGAGTTCATCGACTCCGCCCGCGACGTGACGAAGGACACGCCCATCGTCCTCGTCAAGTCCGGCAAGACCGACGCCGGCGCGCAGGCCGCCTCCTCGCACACCGGCACCATCGCCGGCTCCGACGCGGCCTACGAGGCCGGCCTCGAACAGGCTGGCGTCATCCGCGCGGACTCCGTCCAGCACCTGTTCGACACCGCCCGCGTGCTGGGCGACCAGCCGCTCCCCGAGAACAAGGACGTCGCCGTCATCACGAACGCCGGCGGCCCCGGCGTCATGACGACCGACGCCATCGGCGAGTCGGAGCTGAAGATGGCCGACTTCACCGACGAGACGCTCGAAGCCTTCTCCGAGTCGCTGCCCGCCGAGGGGAACATCTACAACCCGGTCGACATCGTCGGCGACGCCGACAACGCCCGGTTCAAGGAGGCCCTCGACGTGGCGCTCGCCGACGACAACGTCGGCATGGCGCTCGTCTTGACCTGTCCGACGGCCGTCCTCGACTACAACCAGCTCGCCGCCGACACCGTCGAACTCCAACAGGAGTACGACAAGCCCATCGCCGCCTGCTTCATGGGCGGCGAGCGCGTCGACGCCGCCTCCGACGTGATGAAAGACGCCGGCATCCCGAACTACTTCGACCCCTCGCGCGCCGTCGACGGCCTCGAAGCCCTCTCGGAGTACGCCGACATCCGCCAGCGCGAGTACGACGCGCCCACCGAGTTCGACGTGGACCGCGAGCGCGCCCGCGACATCCTCGAAACCGTCAAGGAGCGCGACGAGACCCGCCTCGGCGTCGAGGCGATGGAACTGCTCGACGCCTACGGCATCGAGACGCCGACGGGCGACATCGTCGACGACCCCGCCGACGCGCTCGACGTCGCGGAGCGCATCGACGGCGACGTCGTGATGAAAATCGTCAGCCCGGACATCCTCCACAAGTCCGACATCGGCGGCGTCAAGGTCGGCGTCGAAAACGAGGAGGTCTACGACGCCTACGAGGACCTCATCACCCGCGCGAAGAACTACCAGCCCGACGCCAACATCCTCGGCGTGCAGGTCCAGGAGATGGTGAACCTCGACGACGGCGTCGAGACCATCGTCGGCATGAACCGCGACCCGCAGTTCGGCCCGCTCATGATGTTCGGCCTCGGCGGCATCTTCGTGGAAATCCTCGAGGACACGACGTTCCGCGTCGCGCCCGTCTCCGAGGCGGAAGCCGAGGACATGACGAAGGAGATCGACGCCGCGCCGATGCTCCGCGGTGCCCGCGGGAACGACCCGGTCGACATCGGCGGCATCACGGAGACCATCCAGCGGCTCTCCCAACTGGTCACCGACTTCCCGGCCATCCTCGAACTCGACATCAACCCGCTCGTCGCGCTACCGGACGGCGTGAAGGCCGTCGACGTTCGACTCACCGTCGACCCGGACGAACTTTAAACACTTCACCACCCTACCATCCAACAATGAACACGGTACTCGTCACCTCGACCGGAGAAAGCACCGGGAAGACCGCAATCACGCTCGCACTCGGCGTCCTCGCCAAGGAGCGCGGACTGGACGTGGGCTACATGAAGCCCAAGGGCACCCGCCTGCAGTCCAGCACCGGCAAGACCCTCGACGAGGACCCGATGCTCGCCCGCGAACTGCTCGACATCGACGCGGAGATGCACCAGCTCGAACCCGTCGTCTACTCCCCGACGTTCATCCAGGGCGCGGTCCGCGGCAAGGAGAGCGCCGAGGAGCTTTCGGAGGTCATCTCCCACCACTTCGATGACATCTCGGCCGGCAAGGACCTGATGCTCGTCGAGGGCGGCGGCTCCTACCGCACCGGCGGCATCGTGGACCTCACCGACGGCGACGTGGCGAACCTCCTCGACGCCGAGGTCATCCTCGTCGCCGACTACCAGCACCCGAGCGACCTCGACGACGTGGTCGCGGCGGTCGAAGACATCGGCCCCGACCGCCTCGCGGGCGTCGTCTTCAACCGCGTGAGCGACGCCTCCTACGACGAGCTCGAAACGGAGGTCGCGCCGTTCCTCGAAGCCCGCGGCGTCCCCGTCCTCGGCGTCGTCCCGACCGAAAAGGACCTCGCGGGCGTCACCGTCGAGGAACTCGCGAACGAACTCGGCGCGGACTTCGCGACCGACGCGCCGACGGACGCCTTCGTCGAGCGCTTCCTCGTCGGCGCGATGGGCGGCGACGCGGCGCTTCGCTACTTCCGCCGCACGAAGAACGCCGCGGTCATCACCGGCGGCGACCGCGCGAACATCCAGCGCGCCGCGCTCGAAGCCCCCGGCGTCAAGTGCATCATCCTCACCGGCGGCCACCGACCCGTCGGTGCCGTCATCGGCAAGGCCGAAGAGAAGGGCGTTCCGGTGCTTCTCGTCAACGGCGACACGCTCTCGGTGACCGACCGCGCCGAGGACATCGTCAGCACGGGGCGCACCCGCGACGAGCGCACCGTCCGGCGCATGCGCGACCTGCTGTACGAGCACGCCGACATCGACGCCATCATCGGGAACATCGAACCCTCCGGTGACGGCGCGGCCGACGACGACGAGTAACGACCGACGCGCCGATAGCATCGACTGCGTTACTGCTTTTTCGGAATCCGGACTCAGACTCCGTTTCCGTCGCGCTCGCGCCCGTCGAGGTAGTCGTTGACGAGCGACGGCGCAACGACGCCGACGGCGAGGAGTGCGAGAAACGAGACCGTGAACTGCCCGGTGGCCGCCTCCACGAGATACGCGACGGGGAGGGCGGCGAGGACGAAGGCGGTGACGACGAGCGTCTGTCGGGAGACCATACGCCCGCCACGTCAGTCAGGAAGTTAACAGCTTTGCGCCTAACAGCGCCAGCCGCGGTCGGTGTCGTTCAGGAGTTCCGCGCCGTCGTCGGTGACGACGACGAGGTCCTCGATTCGGACGCCGAACTCGTCGGGGAGGTAGATTCCCGGCTCGACGCTGAAGACGTTCCCGACCTCGAGTTCGCGGTCGCTCCCGGCGACGATGTAGGGCGCTTCGTGCACGTCGAGGCCGACGCCGTGGCCGGTCCGGTGGATGAATCGGTCGCCGTAGCCCGCCTCCTCGATGACCTCGCGGGCCGCGCGGTCGACGTCGCCGGCGGCGACGCCCGGTTCGACGGTCTCGACGGCCGCGGTCCGTGCGGCCTGCACGACGCCGTGGACCTCGGCGAACTCCGCGGGCGGCTCGCCGGCGAAGACGACGGTCCGCGTCTGGTCGCTCGGGTAGTGGTCGACGACGGTGCCGAAGTCGAGGACGACCGGGTCGCCCGACTCGATGACGCGGTCGCCGTGGCTGTGGTGGGGCATCGCGCCGTTGGGGCCGGAGCCGACGAGCGGGCCGAAGGGTATCCCCTCGCTGCCCTCGTCGGCGAGGAGGCGCTCGATTTCGGCGGCGAGTTCGTTTTCGGTCATACCGACGGCGTCCGCGCCCATGTCGCGGACGCGCTCGACCGCGCGGTCGACGGCCGCGCCGGCGCGGCGGAGCGCGTCGAGTTCGGCGTCGTCCTTCCGCGCGCGGAGCGGGGCGACGACCTCGCTCGCGAGCCCGAAGTCGGCGTCGGGGAGCGCCGTCCGGAGGTCCTGCGAGAAGCGCGCCCACATCGTGTCGTCGACGAGGACGCGCCCGCCGGCGAGGTCGAGATTCGAGACCACGTCGGCGAGGGCGTCACGCGGGTCGTCGTCGTCGCTCCACGTGCGCACGTCTCCGACCCACGACTCGGTTCGGACCTGCGTCTCGTAGAGGTCGGGGACGAGAAACACCGGGTCGCCCTCGCGGGGGACGAAAAGCAGTAGGTGGCGCTCCGCGGGTTCCTCGTCGAAGCCCGAGAGGTACAGCAGGTTTCGACTGGGGAACAGTACGGCGGCGTCGGCGTCCGCGTCGGCCAATCGTTCCTGACACGCGCGGGTCCGTCGTTCGAAGGGCGTCATGCGAGTGGATACGGGCGGCGGATGAAAAGCGTGGGCGGTCCGCGAGAGCGCGTCGAGGCGCGAACCATCGGGTGGAGCCGGTACGAGGGCGTCCCGCGGGCGGCCTACGCCCCGAGGTCGAGCGGGTCGTAGAGCTGGCCGGTGATGGACTCGAAGGCGTCGGAGGCGGTCACGAGGCCGACCACGGAGCCGCCTTCGGGGTCGCGGACCATGGCGAGTTCCTGATTCTCCGCCTGGAAGCGGTCGATGAGGTCGCTGACCGAGAGGTCCGAGAGAACCGAAAGCGGGGGCGCGGCGATGTCTTCGAGGCGGCGGTCGCCCGACTGGAGGCGGTCGATGTTCGAGAGGACCGTCGGCGCGTAGACGACGCCCCGAACGTCGTCGAGCGAGTCGCCGACGAGCGGGAACCGCGAGTGCTGGGGGTTCGCCCGGATTCGTTCGAGGCTCTCGTCGGTGCTCGCGTCGACCGAGAGCGCGACGACGCGGTCCGCGGGGACCATCACGTCGCGGACGGGTAACTCGCCGATGCGAAGCGCGTTCAGGACCTCCTCGCGGCGGTCCTCGGGGAGCGAGCCCTGCGCGAGGATGTCGCCCATCTGGCTTCGGACCTCGCCGCGGCTGAGGCGGGGTCCCTCGCCGGCGGAGCCGTCGCCGTCTTCCTCCTCGTCGATTTCGGCTTCCTGCCACGACCGGGTTATCTCGACGCCGACGAGCGACAGCAGGCGCTTTGCCAGCCAGTCGGCGACGACGATGACCGGGTACATGAGCTTCGTCCAGCCGTACAGGACGGGCGCGGTGTACTTCGCCACCGTGCGAGAGCGCTCGACGCCGAGGTACGTCGGCACCTGCTCGCCGAGGACGACGTGCGAGAGGTTGATGACGACGAGCGCCAGTCCGACCGACAGCGACGTGTGGGAACCCGCCGACCCGCCGCCGCCGAGGACCGCGTCGAAGGTGGCCGCGACGGCCGGTTCGGCGACGACGCCGAGGCCGACGCTGGCGATGGTAATCCCGACCTGACAGCCCGAGAGGTACACCTCCAGTCGCTCGGTCATCTCCCACGCGAGTTCGAGGCCGCGAGACCCCTCGAAGGCGGACTCGTCGAACTGCGGCACGCGCGTCATCGCGAACTCCGAGACGACGAAGAAGGCGTTCGCGAGCAACAACACGAGGCCGCCACCGAGCCGGAGCGCGGTTTCGACACCTACCATGTGGGCCGAGCGTTCGACCCGGACTCCCCTGAGCGTGTCGGCTCCGGTACGACGTTGTGGTTTTTCGGGGAATTATTTTAAACTCAAAAATGTGCCGTAACAACTATGTTTTTCACGGCCGCGGTGTCTGGTATGCGTCAGCAACACAGGCGGACGTTCCTGAAACTGAGTGGTTCCCTTCTCGGTGGGGTCGCCGCCGGGTCGACCGTCGTCGCGGCCGAGCGGACCGACCGGTTCATCGTCGACCTCGGGGGCGGCGACGCGTCGGCGGCGACGAGCGCCGACCTGGAGGTCGTCTACGACCTCTCGCCGGCCGGCGTGGTGGTCGTCGAGGGGAGCGAGTCGGCCGTCTCCGCCCTGAACGCGGCCTACGCGCCCGACGTGGAGATAACGCTCGACGGGCCGGCGGTCGAGGACGTGGGTCCGGCCGATGCGGTCGACGAACCCGGCTACGCCGCGCAGTGGGACAAACAGAGCCAGCGGATTCCCGCGGTCCACGACGTGACCCGCGGGGAGGGCGCGCGCGTCGCCGTCATCGACACCGGCGTCGCCGCCGACCACCCGGACCTCGAACACGCGGTCAACGCGTCGCTCTCGCGGAACTTCACCGGCGACGGCTTCGGCGCGGGCGTCCCCGCGGGCGGCGGCCACGGCACCCACGTCGCGGGCATCGTCGCCGCGAACGACCGAAACGAGACGGGCGTCGTCGGCTCCGCGCCGGGGGCCGAAGTCGTCGACTGCCGCGTGTTCTCGCCGAACACGCTGGCCTCGTTCGCCGACATCCTCGCGGCCCTCGTCTACAGCGCCGAAATCGGCTGCGACGCCGCGAACCTCAGCCTCGGTTCCTACCCGGTCCCGCGACAGGGCGAAGGGCAGTTCTACGGGAACGTGCTGAACAAGACGCTGACCCACGCCAACCGCTCGGGGACCGTCGTCGTCGTCGCCGCCGGCAACGACAGCGCCGACCTCCAGCACGACGGCGGCATCATCAGCCTCCCCAACGAGGGGGCGCAGGCGCTCAGCGTCAGCGCGACCGGACCCAAAGGGACCGCCTTCGACGCGGGCGACGCCGAGGAGGGACCGAAGACGCCGGCGTTCTACACGAACTACGGAACCAACGCCGTCGGCGTGGCCGCGCCGGGCGGCGACGCCCTCCTCTCCGCGCAGGAGACCCACCCCGAGACGTGGTTCTACGACCTCGTCTACAACACCGTCTCGACGCCCGCCTACGACGACGACGGGAACTACGTCGGCTCGGCGAACGGCTACGGCTGGAAGGCCGGCACTTCGATGGCCGCGCCGCAGGTCGCCGCCGCCGTCGCGCTCGTGCGGTCGGTCGAACCGGGTCTGAACGCGAATCAGGTCGCGTCGAAACTCGGCCGCACCGCGACCGTACCCGAGGGTTCCGACAAGGCGTACTACGGGGCCGGCTACCTCGACCCGCTGGCCGCCGTCACCGAGTAACTGCCTCCGCACCCCCGAGAAAGTCCACCGAGCGAACTGATACCTTAGCTCTCGAACACCTTTATCTCGCGAGGCGTCGCATTGTCAGCTATGAGTTGGAAAGCAATCGACGCCCTCGACGACGCCCGTGACGCCACGGCGTCGCTCCTCCTCCCGTTCGACGCGGGTCGATGGGCGCGCCTCGCACTCATCGCCCTCTTCGTCGGCGGCCTCGGCGGGAGCGGCGGTGCCGGAAGCAACACCGGAACGACCACCCCGACCGGGGGCGGGTCGACCGACATCCCGGTCGACTCGCTGCCCGGCTTCGTGACGCCCGAAAACGTCGTCGCCGCGGTTATCGCGCTCGCGGCGGTCGCTATCGCCCTCAGCATCGTCTGGTCGTTCGTCGGCTCCGTGATGCAGTTCGTCCTCGTGGACGCCGTCGTCTCCAAGGACGTGCGCATCCGCGAACCGTTCCGCGAGCGCTTCTGGCTCGGCGTCAGGCTGTTCGGGTTCCAAGTCGGCCTGCTCGTCGCCGTGCTCGCGGTCATCGGAATCCCGGTCGCGGCGGTGTTCCTCGGCTCCGTCGCGTTCACGCCCGCGGTGGCCCTCTTCGCCATCCCGCTCGTACTGCTCGGGCTCCTGTTGGTGTTCGTGGTCGCCATCGTCATGCAGTTGACGACCGACTTCGTCGTCCCGACGATGATGGCCGAAGACCGCACCCTCCTCTCGTCGTGGGGGCGGGTCGTCCCGGTGTTCCGCGCCGAGTTCTCCGAGTTCGGGCTGTACGTCATCGTCCGGTTCATCCTCGGCATCCTCGCGAGCATCGGTATCGGCATCGCGGCCCTCCTCGCCCTGCTCGTCGTCGCCATCCCCTTCGCCATCGTCGGCGGCGGGGCGTTCCTCGCGCTCAACGCCGCGAACGTCGCGTTGACCTCGACGGTCGGACTGGTCGTCTTCGGCGCGCTCGGGCTCCTGTTCGTCCTCGCGGCCATCGCGGTCGGCGCGGTCGTCCAGATGCCCGTCGTGACCTACTTCCGGTACTACTCGCTGTTCTTACTCGGAAGCGCCGACGACTCGCTCGACCTCGTCTCGCAGTTCCGGTCCGACGACGACTCGTCGGCCCCGGAAGGCCCGACCCCCGCGTAAGGACCGGCGACTCGCTTCGCCGTTCCGCGTCCTTTTTTCACGCCGTCGCCGACGTGACCGCCTCGCGGTCCAGCCGTCCGAGGAGCACGAGAATCGGAATCATCAGCGCGCCGCCGACGACGAACGGTGCCCAGAACGCGACGGCCGTGTAGAGCCCGCCGGCCAGCGCCGGCCCGAACGTCCGGGCGAGGCTCCCCGCGCTCTGGGTGAGGCCGAACGCGCCGCCCTGCTCGTCGTCCGTCGCCGAACGGGAGACGAGCGTGTTCAAGGAGACGTTCGTGAGGGCGTTGCCGAACGACAGCGGCGTCATCACGACGAGGAGCGCGAGCACGCCCGCCGGGAGGACGGGACCGACTGGAAGTATCCTTCCGAGGTCGGGGACGAACGCGCCCAGTTGGGGTGAAAAGGGGACGGCCGCGAGCGTGAGCACCTGAATCCCCGCGCCGGCGACCGCGAGCCGGTACTCGCCGAAGCGGTCGGTGAGCGGGCCGACGAGACCGCCCTGAACGACCGCGAGGACGACGCCGACGTAGGTGAGGATAATCGCGTTCTCGGTCGCGCCGTAGCCGTACTGGTCGTTGGTGAGGAAGATGAACTGGCTTTCGAGCGCCGAGAAGGCGAAAGAGACGAGGAAGAAGGAGGCGACGAGCGTGCCCAGCCCGGGCGACCGGAGCGCGGAAAGGAGCTGTTGGACGCGGGACTCGCGGTCCCCGGCCGGCGTCCCGCGCGCTTCGGGCGGCCGCGACTCCGGCAGGACGAAGAACGCGACGACGAGGTTCGTTCCGGTGATGGCCGCGGCGGCGAAGCTCGGCAGCGAGAACTCGGAGACGGGGACGAACGCGGGTAGGAGGCCCCGGGCGGCCGCGACGACCGGCTCGCTGGCGAAGAAGCCGCCGAGCGCGGGGCCGAACACGAAGCCGAGGCCGAACGCGGCCCCGAGGAGACCGAGCCCCTTTGCACGCTCGTCCGCCGCGGTGATGTCGGCGATGTACGCCTGCGCGGTGGCGATATTGCCGCCCATCGCGCCCGCGAGCATCCGGGCGGCGAACAGCACCGCGAGCGACCCGGCGACGCCGAACAGGAGCCACGCGAGCACGCTTCCCGTGAGCGACAGGAGGAGCACGGGTCGCCGACCGCGGGAGTCCGAGAGGCGACCGAGGAAGGGCGCGGCGAGGAACTGCATCGCCGAGTAGGAGGCGATGAGCAGGCTCCCGACGAACTCCGTCGCCCCGAACGAGAGCGCGTACAGGGGAATCACCGGGATGAGGATACCGAAGCCGAGGAGGTCGACGAAGACGATGAAAAAGACCACCCCGAGCGCCCGACGCGGGTTCTCGACTGTCATCGTCTCTCCGTTGGCGGGGAGTCGAATAACCGCACCGATACCCTCCGTCTCGGAGGGTAAGCGGTGATTAATTAATACGTTGACAATCCTGAGTGTCAGTATGTCCTTCGAATGGGTCTCGTACTTCACGTGCGAGGAGTGTGGGTTGGAACGCCCGTCTCCGGAGGTCCCCTACGACCGCCTCGGATACGCCGTCTGCCCGAGTTGCGGCGCGGAGACGCGCCCGGCCGCCTCGGCGACGGTCGACGCCTCGACGCTGGTGGATGGGTAAGCACTTCGGGCTCGGACGACATCCACCGGTATGAGTTGGACGGAGGTCCGCCGAGACGACCGCATCGTGGAGTGGGAGCGGAGTGACGGCCACGCGACTATTCGGCTCCGTCGCGGGCCGAACGCGTGGCACGTCAGGGTCGACCGACTCTATCAGTCCGCCGAGGGCCGCGGCTACGAGGGCGAGCGGTTCGAGTCGGAATCCGAGGCCCGCGAGACCGTCGAGGCGTGGAAGGACGAGTACGACGTGGAGAACTGAACTGGGCTACTGGAGCCGGCGCGTCGTCTCGACCAGCGGGTGTCGCGCGTAGTCGACGATGTCGATGTCCGAGATAGATTTGAGGCCCTCCTTTTCGGCGGTCCGCTGCATGCCGAGTTCGACGGGGTCGTCGACGACGATGACGTAGGCGTCCATCTCCTCGATGCCGATTCGGTCGGCCGCGAGGACGCGGTGGTGGCCGTCGGCGAGGAGTAGCGTCCCGTTGTTGTCGATGACGACGAGCGGCTCCGCGAGGCCGCGTTCGAGTTCGTACCGTCGACCGTCGAGTTCGTCGGCGTAGACGCGGGCCTGCGTGGGAATGAGGTTCGAAAGCGAGACCGTGCGGCGCTCTTGGTGGACCGTGATGCCGTGAATCTGTTCGAGCGTCCGCATGAGTTTGCCCACTTTCTCCGGCGTCGCGCGCTCGATTTGGCTCCGGATGACGTCGGTGTTCGAGATGATGCCGACGAGGTTGCCCGCGTCGTCGACGACCGGGAGCTTCTGGATTCCCGACCGGAGGATGACGCGGGCGGCGTCGTTCACGTCCATCTCGGGGTGAGCGACGACGAGGTCCGTCGCCATCACCGTCTCGATGGGGGCGGCGTCGTCGGCGAGGAGGATATCGCGCGCCGTGACGAATCCCTCGGCCTTGCGTCCGTCGCAGACGGGAAAGCCGTTGTGCCCGTCGCTCTCTGCGATGCGTTGGGCGACGTCCGCGACCGTGTCGGTCGGAGAGACGGTCTGGACCTCGCGCGTCATGTACTCCTTGACGGTCGCTTTGGTACTCATCTCCCACCCCATAGGGCCACCGTCGGCAAAAACGTGTGGGCGTTCACTCATCGAGCGGGTACTCGAAGGCCACGTCGGTATCCAGACTCGGCGTCGGCGTCGCGTGCTCCAGCGTCTCGAACATCCGCCCGGCGACGATGTCCGTGACGATGGTGGCGAGCGACTCCCGCGAGTCGTCGCCCACGTCGTCGAGGATGCCCAGTGGAATCTGTGCGCCCGCCATGTCCGCGTGGCCGCCGGCGCTCCCGATAGAGCCGAGGGCGTCGCGGAACGTCTCGCCGAGGTCGACTTTCGCCCCGCGGGCGCGACCGGAGACGTAGACGGTGCCGTCCATCAGGCCGTAGACGACCGTCACCTCGACGCCCTCCATCCCGAGGAGGTGGTCGGCGGCCTGCGCGAGCGCGTCCCGCTCGCGGATGTCGCCGACGTTCGTCGTGAGGACGTTCCCCCGAACGTCGCGGTTCGAGATGGCGCGGGCGAGCGTCTCCATCGTCTCGGAGGTCAGACTCGGCGTCTCGACCCGTTCGAGCAGGTCCACGTCGACGTGTGGGATGAGGAAGGCGGCGGCCTCGAAGTCGGCGGTCGAGACCTCCCGCGTGAAGTCGTTGGTGTCGACCTGAATCCCGAACAGGAGGGCCGTCGCCACCGTCGTGTCGGGGACGATTCCGAGCCGTTCGAGATACTCCGCGAGCAACGTGCTCGTCGCGCCGACGCCGCGTCTGAGGTCCACGTACGCCGCTTCGACCGGCGCGCGCGGCGGATGGTGGTCGATGACGATGTCGATGGTCGTCTCCGGCGGCAGGCGGTCGTTGACGCCCGGTCGGGAGTGGTCGACGAGCGCGAAGCCGGCGTACTCGTCGTCCGCCGGAACCTCGTCGAGAACCCGAAGGTCCAAATCGAGGAGGTTCACGAGCGCGCGGTTCTCCTGATGAGAGATGTCGCCGAAGTAACACACGTCTGCGTCGACGCTCGCCCGCCGGGCGATGGCCTGCAACGCCAGCGCCGCGGCGATGGCGTCGGGGTCCGGGTTGTCGTGCATCACGACCGCGAGCCTGCCGTCGAGGTTTCGGAGGACCCGCATCAGGCGGTTCAACCGCTCCGTGTGCGACGTGCCGACGGCGTCGAGGATTCGCCCGGAGACGATTCGACGCGGGTCGATGACCTCGTCGGCGATCGCGTCGATGTCGGCGCGGACCGACGGGTCCGCGTCGTCGCCGAGGTAGACGACGAGCGGCGCGTCGGGAAATCGGTCGCGGGCCGCGCGCGCCGCGTCGAGGTTCGGCGCCGAGGACTGCCCGCCGACGATGACGAGGTCGACCGCGTCGGGGTAGTTCGACGGGTCCGCGGGGTCGCCCTCCCTCGCGGCGATGCCGTCCGAGCGGAGGTCGTCGGCGCGGCCCTTCCGGTCCGTGACGACCGTTACCGTCCCCCCGCGGTCGGCGAGTAGCCCGACGAGGTTCCCGCCGAGCGACCCGCAGCCGAGAACCAGGCGACGTACCATACACGGAGGGTCGGACTCCGGCCGCAAAACCCTACCGTCCTCCCATCCGGCGATGATATTATGTCATGCCAACGCATGACACATATACGATGGAACTCGAGACGCAACTGCTCCCCGAGTCGCGAGCCGAGTCGTTCGTCCGAACCTGTCGAACCGTCGTCGGCGACGACCTCAGGAGCGTGACGTACTTCACGCACGACCGCTGCGACCAGATGTACCTCCGAAGCGACCTCGAAGCCGACGCCGACCTCACCGGGTTCGTCGAACACGAGACCGACGGATTTCAGGCGCGGACCGCCTACCGCGGCTCCGAACTCGGGAACTACCGATACACCGTCCGTGCGTTCGACCACGGGTACCTCACCCGGGTGACGGCCGACGACAAGGGCGTGTTCGTCACCACCGACGGCCTGACGCTCAGGCGCTCCGAGGAGCTGGCGTCGGCGCTCGGCGAGTTACTGCGAGAATAAAAGAAACCGAATCGAACCGAATCGCCGAAACGCTCAGAAGAGCGCCGCGGCGACGGTCTGCGCCGTCTCGATGACGGGTTGGAAGCCGGGCAGGAGCAGGACCGTCCCGACCGCGGCGAAGATAATCGCCACGTAGAGACCGACCGGCTGGCTGCCGATTTCGAGGGGCTTCGACGGCTCCTCGATCCACATCGCCTTCACGACGCGGCTGTAGTAGAACAGCGACAGCGCGCTGTTGACCGCGCCGACCGCGGCGAGCCACCAGAAGCCCGACCCGATAGCCGACTCGAACAGGGCGTACTTCGAGAAGAAGCCGCCGAACGGCGGAAGCCCCGCGAGCGAGAACATGAAGACGGTCATCGCCGAGGCGGCGATGGGCGCCTTCGACGCGATACCGTTGTAGTCCTCGAAGGTGCGGCCGAGGCCCCACTTTTCGACCATGGCGATGAACAGGAACGCGCCCGTGTTCATGAAGCCGTAGACGAACAGGTGGGCCATGCTCGCGCCGAGCACGTCACCGTTCGCGGCACCGCCGTCGGTGGTGATCGCCGCGAGGCCGATAAGTGCGTACCCCGCGTGACCGATAGAGGAGTACGCGAGCATCCGCTTGACGTTGTTCTGGGTCGCCGCCGCGAAGTTACCGAGCGTCATGGTGACGACGGCGAGCACCGCGAACAGCAGCGACCAGTCGACGCTCCCGCCGCCGACCGCGGTGACGGTTTCGAGGGGGAACGCGACGGTGAACACGCGGAAGGCGACGGCGAAGCCGGCCGCCTTCGACGCCGACGAGAGGAACGCGCTCACGGGAGCGGGCGCGCCCTCGTAGGCCTCCGGGGCCCAGAAGTGGAACGGGACGGAGGCGGTCTTGAACGCGAAGCCCCCGGCGATCATCAGCACGCCGAGACCGAGGACGCCGACGAGTTCGGTGCCTTCGGCGAGCGACGCGGCGACTTCCGGGAGCACCAGCGAGCCGGTGACGGCGAACACGAGGCTGATACCGAACGCGAACACCGCCGACGACAGCGCGCCGATGAGGAAGTACTTCAGACCGGCCTCGATGCTGCCGCGGTCCTTCTTGAGGAACGCGACGAGCGCGTACGAGGGCAGGGACGCCAGTTCGAGGCTGATGAAGACGGTCGCCAGCGAGTTCGACATCCCCATGAGCGTCATGCCGGTCGTGGCGAATATCACGAGCGAGTAGAACTCACCCTGATGGGGCTCGTCCGCGAGGTAGTCGTAGGAGGCGACGGTCACCATCGCGGCGACGCTGGTGAAGATGAGCGTGAAGAACAGGCTCATCCCGTCGACGACGAGCGCGTCGCCGTACAGCGAGATAGCGCCGCCCGTGGACTCCATGCCGGTTCCGCCGATGAGGAACCAGCCGGCGATGCCGCCGGCGGCGAGCGCGCCGAGCGTCGCCGTGCCGGCCAGAAGGCCGTTGTTCGTGGAGTCCGGGTCGATGGTGTCGATGAGCAGCAGCGCGAGCCCCGTCAGCGCGAGCACGATGGCGGGAGCCGTCGCCGCCCACTCCGGGAGCGTCTGGAGGGGCGTCATCTAGAACGCACCTCCCAGTTCGAGAATCGGGTTAACCGCGTCCTGAATCATCGTGAAGAAGATGTCCGGAGAGACACCGAGCACGATGGTGAGCAGGAGCAGCACCGCGAGGGGTGCGACGTCGTGGAACGGCGCTTCCGTGATGTCGTAGTCGCCGTCGAACCGGAAGGGTCCGAACAGCGTCCGCTGCATCGCGAACAGCAGGTAACCGGCGACGATGACGATACCGAACATCGCGGCGCCGGTAAACAGCGGCATGGCCTCCATCACCGTGGACTCGAACGCGCCCTTGAAGATGAAGAACTCGGCCGCGAAGCCGGCCATGAGCGGCAGACCCATGTACCCGAACGCGCCGGCGACGAAGATGCCCGCCGTGACGGGCATCCGGTCGGCGATGCCGGACATGTCCGACACCATGCGCGTGTGGGTCGTGTTGTAGATGACGCCGACGGCCATGAACATCAGTCCGGAGATGAGGCCGTGGGCGACCATCTGGAAGGTCGCACCGCCGACGCCGTAGGTGGTGTAGGCGATGAGACCGAGGATGACGTACCCCATCGACGAGACGGAGGAGTACGCGACGATGCGCTTGAGGTCCTGCTGGGCCAGCGCGAGCAGTGCGCCGTAGATGACGCTCGCGACGGCGAGCAGGGCGATGGGCAGCGCGAAGGCGCGCGCCGTCTCCGGCAGCATCGTGAAGTTGAACCGGAGCAGGGCGTACGTACCCATCTTCAGGAGGACCCCGGCCAGCATGACCGACACCGGCGTGGGGGCCTCAACGTGTGCGTCCGGCAGCCACGTGTGGAGCGGGGCGACCGGGACCTTCACCGCGAACCCGAAGAACATCGCGATGAACGCGACCGACGCGAGTGCGCCGGCCGACAGTCCCGCGAAGCTTCCGAGCTGTCCGGCCTGCAACGCCTGCGCGATTTCGGGCAGGCGGAACGACGAGATCGAGTCGCCGAGGCCGAACACGAGCGAGATGAACCCGATGAACATCACGAGCGACGCGATGTTCGTGTAGACGAAGAACTTGATAGCCGCGTACTTGCGGCGCGGGCCGCCCCAGACGCCGATGAGGAAGTACATCGGCAGGAGCACAGCCTCCCAGAAGATGAACCAGACGAAGAAGTCGAGCGCCGTGAAGACGCCGAGCAGGTTCGCCTCCATGAGAAGCATCAGGCCGAAGAACTGGGACTGACGCTCCGAGATGGGCGTCCACGCGCTGACGATAGCGAGCGTGGTGAGGATGGTCGTAAGGACGACAAGCGGCATGCTGATGCCGTCGACGCCGACCATCCAGTGGATGTCGTACTGGCCGAGTTGCAGCCAGGCGACGTCTGTCTCGAACGCGATGTTCCCGCCGAGTAAGGCGTTCCCGCTCGCGTCGTACTGTTGCCACATGTAGAGGCTCCCGACGACGGGAGCCAGACTCAGCGCGAAGGCCGCCTTGCCGGCGTACCGGTTCGGCACGACGAAGGTGACCAGCGCGGCGAGGAACGTGACTGCGATGAGCGCTTCGATTATCATGCGAACCAACCTCCGAGCAGACCGAGACCGAGAAGCAGCGCGGTCAGACCGAGCGTGAGGAGCGCGGCGTAGTTGCTCACCACACCGGTCTGAACGCGCTTGACGCGACCGCCAGCGAACAGACTCACGCTGGAGATACCGTTGACGACGCCGTCGACGATACCCTGGTCGAACTTATCGAGGACGCGCGAGATGGGTTGGACGACGCCGGTCGCGATCCAGACCTGGTACTCGTCTTGGTAGTAGTTGTTGTACAGTACGGTCTTGATGCTCCCGAGCTTGTCCGTGTGTTCGACGGGTTCGGGGACGTTGTACAGCACGTGCGCGAGCGCGGCACCGCCGAGCGCGAAGCCGAGCGAGACGGCCGCGCCGATGGCAACCGTTCCGGCCTCGCCGCCGATGTAGCCCGAACTGTACGGGATGAGTTCGGCGTAGTGGTGCGCGTTCAGCGAACTGAAGCTCCCGTCGAGGAACTGGTGTAGGAAGTCGATTCCCTCGATGCCGAAGAGCTTCTCGACCGGGACCATGTTGACGAGCCCGGTCGTCGCGGCGAGCACGCCGAGGACGGCGAGCGGACCCTTGACGTTCCAGCGAACGCCGTGGGGGTCACGCGCCGTTCCGGACCGTGGCTCGCCGTGGAAGGTGAGGAACACCATCCGGAAGGTGTAGAACCCCGTGAAGAACACGGCGAGCAGACCCATCGCGTACGCGGCGAGCAGAATCGGACTGCCGCCGAGGCCGTGAATGAGCGTCTCGTAGAGGACCTCGTCTTTCGACCAGAAGCCCGCGAACGGGACGATGCCCGCGAGGGCGAGCGACCCGGAGAGGAACGCGTAGTAGGTCACGGGCATCTTGTCTTTCAGACCGCCCATGTCCCACATGTTCTCGTTGTGGTGCATCGCGATGATGACCGAACCGGCACCGAGGAAGAGCAGCGCCTTGAAGAAGGCGTGCGTCATGAGGTGGAACGTCGCCGCGACGTAGCCACCGGCACCGAGGCCGAGCATCATGTAGCCGTACTGGCTGATAGTCGAGTACGCGAGCACCTGCTTGATCTCTTTCTTGACGACGCCCATGGTCGCCGCGAAGAGGGCGGTGAATCCGCCGATGAGGGCGATGATGGCGAGCGTCGTCGGCGTCAGCACGTAGAACCCGTACATCCGGGCGACGAGGTAGACGCCGGCCGCGACCATCGTCGCTGCGTGGATGAGCGCGGAGACGGGCGTCGGACCTTCCATCGCGTCCGGAAGCCACGTGTGCAGGGGGAACTGCGCGGACTTACCGACGACGCCTCCGAGAACGAGGAGGCCGACGACGGTGAACCACGCCTGTTCGCCCATGCCGAGGAACGTGTTGACCGAGTGTTCGCCAGCGAGCGCCTCCTCGGCGAGGACCGGGAAGGCATCGGGGCCCGCGAAGGCGGCGGAGCCGAACGTCGCGAAGACGGCGACGACGCCGATGAGGAAGAAGTAGTCACCGAAGCGGGTGACGAGGAACGCCTTCTTCGCGGCGCTCGGCGGGCCGTCCTGCCGGAAGTGGAAGCCGATGAGCAGGTAGGAACACAGGCCCACCAGTTCGAAGAACATGAACGCCATGAGCAGGTTGTCGGCGACGACGAACCCGAGCATGGAGGCCGTGAACAGGCCGAGTCCGGCGTAGTAACGCGGGAGGCCCGTCTCGCCCTCGTCGTTCATGTATCCGAGGCTGAAGATGTGGACGAGGAGCGCGACGAGCGTCACGATGACGAGCATCATCGACGAAAGCGGGTCGATGAGCAGACCGAACGTCAGGTTGATGGCGTCGAGGCCCTCCGCCCACGTGTAAATCGTTTGGTTGTAGGTCTGTCCGCCGCTGACGGCGAAGAACGTCGCGATGGACAGGACGAACGAGCCTGCCGTCGCGCCGATACCCGCCAGCGCGCCTCCCTTCGGCATGTACCGTCCCGCCCCGAGTGCGATCAGGAACGAGAGGAACGGGAGGAGGACGATGGCCGGAGCGAAGTCTAAGATACCTGCCATATATTACCACCTCATCGTGGTCGCGTTGGTCACGTCCACGTCGTCGAAGTTACGGTACAGTACGAGGATGATACCGATACCGACTGCGACCTCCGCGGCCGCGAGCGCCAGCGTGAACAGGGTGAACGTTTGCCCCGTGACGTTCCCCCAGTAGAGCGAGAACGCGACGAGATTGATGTTCGCGGCGTTCAGCATCAGTTCGACCGACATCAGGAACAACAGCGCGTTCCGTCGGGTCAAGAGGCCGAAAACGCCGATGCAGAACACGGCCGCCGACAAGAGCAGATAGTATTGCGGGGGCACCATCAGCGGTCATCCTCCTCGTCGTCGAACAACGTTCGCTTGAGTTCACGGCCGCCGTCGGTCAGAATAGTCCGCATCTGACCACCCTCCTCGCGCCGTGCGAGGTGGATGGCACCGTCAAGAGCGACGTCGAGCGTTACCGCGATGACGATGAACGCGGCGAGGAACCCTTCCCCGGCGACGTCCCCGAAGTCGAGGTTGAACATCGAATAGCCGATGCTCGCGGTTATGTTTGCTCCCTCTGCGAACCCCTGTGGGTTCGGGAACGACGCGCCGAGGAACACGACCGCCATCACGACGAACAGCGCGACGGCAGCCAGTCCGGGCACGAGGTGCGAACCGAGTTTCAGCTGCGGTTTCGTGGTCATGTACTACTCACCTCCGGATCGATACGCGTCAGCATCACGGCGAACGTGATGAGAATCAGTACCCCGCCGACGTAGACGAGGACTTGCATGGCGGCGAGGAACTCCGCCTGCAACATCACGTAATGCACCGCGACGCTCAAGAGCGCGCCCCCGAGCAGGAGTGCGGAATGCCAGATGTCCCGCACGAGGACGACGCCCAGGCTGCAGCCCACGGTGACGAGGGCGAACAGCGCGAACGCGATGGTTTCATAAACCATTGTGTATGTCTCCTTGAGATATCCCTTTGAACATTTCGAGAACGTCCTCAGCGTCCGGTAGCGGACGCGGGCTGACGGGACTCGAACGATTCACTCGCGGTCATGTTACTGGTAGTCGACCTCTCCTTCGCCCTCGCCGATCCACGCGTTGCGGTCGGGGTTGCGAGAGTTGAGCGGGTCGATATCCTTGTACCACGGGACGTTCTTGAGCTGTTCTTTGTTGTAGACGAAGTCGTTTTTCGTGTCCGCCGTGAACTCGAAGTTCTGCGTGAGTAGGATGGCGTCGACGGGACAGACCTCCTCGCACAGCCGGCAGTAGATACACTGGCCGATGTGGAGGTTGTACTGCTCGCCGTTGCGCTTGTCGTCCTGAACGATCTGAATCGTGTCGTTCGGACAGACGTTCTCACACTGACGGCACCAGATACATCGTTCTTGGCTGAACTTGTGGACGCCGCGGAAACGCGGGCTCACTTCTGGCGCGGTCTCGGGGTACTCGACCGTGAACGTCTCGCCGTCGAGCGCGTGCCTCAGCGTCACTGCCATGCCTTTCAGGATTCCGATCATACAATCACCCCCACGATGATGGCCGTGAGAACCAGGTTGGCGAAGGAGAGTACGAGCATCCCCTTCCAACCGATTTCGAGGAACTGGTCGACGCGAAGGCGCGGAATCGCGGAGCGCGCCCACTGGGTGAACAGGAAGAACGCCCAGATTTTGATGGTGAACCAGACGAATCCGGGCAGGACCGGGCCCGCCGGACCGCCGAGGAACAGCGTCGCCGCGATAGCGCCGCCGAGGAAGATGTGGATGAACTCACCGAGGTAGATGAGCACGAAGTAGACCGAGGAGTACTCGGTCTGGAACCCGGCGACAATCTCGGTCGGCGCTTCGGGGATGTCGAACGGGTTACGACCGACCTCCGCGAGGTTCGCGATGATGAACAGCGCGAACGCGAAGGGGTTCACGAACGCGAACCACGTCGGAATCGTCACGCCCGCGACCGAAAGCAGCGGCTCGGCCTGCACGGCGACGATTTCGCTCATGCGGAGCGACCCCGCGAAGATGACGACGGAGGCCGCCGTGACGACGAGCGGGATCTCGTAGGCGATGTTCGACGCGACCGCGCGGAGCGCGCCGATGAGCGAGAACTTGTTGTTCGATGCGTAGCCGGTCATGACGATGCCCAGCGAGGCGATAGACGCCGCGGCGAAGGCGAACGCGAGACCGGTCTCGGGGTCCGCGAGCTGGATGCCGTTACCCATCGGGATGACGGCGAATCCGAGCAGCGCGGAGAAGGGAATGACCATCGGCGCGAGGTCCCACGCGGGACGGTCGACGCCCTCGGGAACGATGAGTTCCTTCGACAGCAGTCGGACCGCGTCCGTGACGATGGTCAGGAGACCGAACGGACCGATTCGGTTGACTGCGATGCGGTCACCGAAGGCGGCCGTGATCTTCCGCTTCGCCCACGGTCCGGCGAACGCCGTCATGATGAGCATGATGTTGGCGATGAGGAACGCGCCAACGAGACCCCCGACGACGTCGCCGAGGATGCCTTCGAGACCGAGGAGGCCGCTGATCGTGTCCGGAAGGACCGCTTGCAGACTCATTACCGGTCCACCTCTCCGAGAACGATGTCGAGACTGCCGAGCGAGGCAATCATGTCCGGGATGTACTCACCCTCGGACATCTCGGGGAGCGTCTGGAGGTTCGAGAAGCACGGACTGCGGATCTTGAATCGGGCCGGCTTGTCGGTGCCGTCGGCGCGGATGTAGATGCCGAGTTCGCCCTTCGCGCCTTCGACGGCGCGGTAGATCTCCGTGTCCTCTTCGGGCTTCAGGGTGCGCGGAACGTTCGCCTGGATGTTCCGCTCGTCTTCGGGCCAGTCTTCGAGCAGGTCAACGCACTGCTGGATGATCTTGGCCGACTCCTCGACCTCGCGCATGCGCACGAGCAGGCGCGAGAAGTTGTCGCAGCCGTCCTCGACGACGACGTCCCAGTCGAGTTCGTCGTAGTAGCCGTAGGAGTCGTCGCGGCGGAGGTCGTAGTCGATGCCGGAGCCGCGGGCGACCGGGCCGGTCGCACCGTAGCTCTTGGCGACCTCAGGCGGCAGGACGCCCGTGCCGACCGTCCGCGCCTGGAGAATCTCGTTCGAGGTGATCATGTCGTGGTACTCCTCGAGCGCCTGCGGGAGCTCGTCGATGAAGTCGCGAATCTTCTCGAAGAACTCCTCGCGGGGTTCGGGGAGGTCCCAGACGACCCCGCCGAGCCGGAAGTAGTTGAACATCATGCGCTGACCGGTGAGGTCCTCCAGAATGTTCTGGACGATTTCGCGGTCCCGCATGGCGTACATGAAGATGGCCGTGAAGTCGCCGTACACGTCCAGCGCGAACGTGCCGAGCGCGATCATGTGCGACGCGATGCGGCACAGTTCCGCGCCCATCGTGCGGATGATCTGGGCGTACTCGGGGACCTCGATGTCCGCGAGGTCCTCCGCGGTGCGGGCGTAGGCCCACTCGTTCAGCAGTCCCGCCGAGATGTAGTCCCAGCGGTCGGGGTACGGCATAATCTGGTGCCGGTAAGTCCCCTGCTGACACATCTGCTCCTCGCAGCGGTGGAGGTAGCCGATGTCGGAATCGAGGTCGACCACCTGCTCGCCGTCGACGACCGTCTCGACGTGCAGCACGCCGTGGGTCGCCGGGTGGTGCGGCCCGATGTTGATGTACATCGTGTTGCTGTCCCCGGCGCGGTGGTCCTCCTCGAGCGGGTTAGCGTGCTCGCGGAGCGTCGCTATCTGCGGGCGGTCCTGGTCGTAGTCCAGTCCGAGCGGGTGACCCTGCCACGTGTCCGGAAGCAGGATGCGACGCAGGTCCGGGTGGTCCTCGTACTGGATGCCGACGAGGTCGTACGCCTCGCGCTCGTGCCAGTCGGCCGTCCGGAACACCGGCTCGGCGGACTGACTGACCGGGTTGTCCTTCGAGGTGGGCACGACGACCGAGACCTCGTCGGTCCGGTCGTCGAACTTCGTCAGATGGTAGATGGACTCGTAGCGGTCCTCGTACTCCTGTGCGGTCACACACGAGAGGTGGTCGAACCCGGCCTCGTCGCGGAGCTTGAACAGCGCGTCTTGGACCTCGTCGGGACGGATGACGAGCCCTGGCGCGTTCAGGTGTTCTTCGCGGCCGACGACGAGGTCGCCGAGCAGGTCGGCGAGTTCGTCGCCGCGGCTGACGCCCGATTCGAGTTCCGCGGGGTCGTCGGACTGTTGTTCTTCGAGGCTCATGGCGAATCAGCCCAGTTGTACCGCATGACGAGGTCTTCCTCGTCGATTTCCGCCGCGAGCTTGTCGACGATTTCGTCGCGTTCGAGGTCGCCGAACTGCTCCAGTTCGTACGGCTTGACCGTCACCGGGCTGGACTCGCCGTTCGCGATGCGCTCTTGGAGCTTCGCGATACCGTAGATGAGCGCCTCCGGGCGCGGCGGGCAGCCGGGGATGTGGATGTCAACCGGGATGACCTCTTCTGCGCCCTTGATGACGTTGTAGCCCTCCTGGAACGGGCCGCCGGAAATCGTACACGACCCCATGCCGACGACGAACTTCGGTTCGGGCATCTGGTCGTAGACGCGCTTCATGCGCGGGGCGAACTTCGAGACGATGGTCCCCGGCACGATAATCACGTCGGCCTGTCGCGGCGACGCGCGCGGCACACCCGCCGCGAACCGGTCGAGGTCGTGCTTGATTCCGTAGGTGTGCATCATCTCGATGCTGCAGCACGCGATACCGAACTGCAGCATGAACATCGAGGACCCGCGGACCCAGTTCATGAACTTGTCGAACTTCGTGAGGATGAACGGTGACGAGCCGAACGCCTCCCGAAGCTTCGAGTTGAACCGGTCGTCCGCCCCCGCCATCCGGGCGTCGCGAGTCTCGGTCTGTACCTGTGTGTCGTCCGTGACGAATGGCTTCTGTTCGCTACTCATGCATCTTGCCTCTCTGTCTTACGACGGTTTGCCTGCGGGCTTTTGACCCACTTGACTGCGCCGTTGCGCCACGCCCAGACGAGGCCGACGACGAGGATACCGATGAAAACGAGCATCGGCGTCAGAATCGTCGCCAGCGACGCGCCCTGTTCGAGGGCCGAGCGGTAAATGACCGTCCACGGGAAAATCAGGACGGTCTCGATGTCGAACACGAGGAACAGCAGCGCGACCATGTAGTACTGAATGTTAAACTGGACGCGCGCCGTGCCTGTCGGCACCTCACCACTCTCGTACGTGGCACTCTTTCCTTGTTCCGGTACGCTTGGGCGCAGCAGCGCCGACACCGCCATCATCGCGAGCGGTATGCCGACACCAACCAGCCCCATCGCACCGATTGCAATCCAATCACTCATGCCGTGTCTCCCTGACGTGCGGCGGTTAGAAGCGCTCCCCTATAAACATTGATTTGTGTGTTTCGGGCGCGAGAGAGCTTCTATTTGGAAAATACGCGAGAGACGCCCGGAACCCCGCACGGGCAGGGTTTCGACGCCCGGAGCGACCCCCGATTGCGGACCACTGACCGGCGACGGCGGACGCTTCGCTACCGCGATTCGCGGAAGCCCGCGACGCCGAGGTCGTGGAGCGCGGCCGAGGTTTCGGCCACGTCGGAAACGAGGTCTTCGTGGTACTCGACGAGTCGGTCTTCGAGCTCGGGGTAGCCGCGGGAGAGCGCCTGTACGGCTGACAGCGCGGCGTTGAACGACTTGCCGGCGTCGACCGCGACGATGGGTGCGCCCGTCGGCATCCCGATGACCGAGTCGACCGACTTCTCCTGGACGGGGACGCCGACGACCGGAATCGGGTACGCGATGGAGGCGGTCATGTTCGGCAGGTCCGCGGACTTGCCGCCCGCGCCGGCGATGATGACCTCGACGCCGCGGTCGCGCGCGGTGTCGCCGTAGGCGTACATCAGGTCGGGCGTCCGGTGCGCGGAGACGACGTACGTCTCGTAGGTGAACCGCTCTTCGGGCGGCGCGTCGAAGTCGGTCTGCTCGCCGAACCCGAGCGTGTCCAGCGCCTCGTGCGCGCCGGACATCACGTCGAGGTCGGAGTCAGACCCCATGATGATGCCCACGTCGGGCGTCGTCTCGGGGTTGCGGTCGGCGTCGGCCTGTGCGTGCAGTTCGTCGATGAGGTCCCGTTCTGTCGTCATTGTGTATCAGTCGAAGTGAAGTCCGTCCCGGAGGTCGCGCGTGCGTGCGAGAAGCGCTTCGAGGTCGACGTCGTCGTCGCCGACGGCGGTGAGATGGCCCATCTTGCGGAGCGGGCGCACCTCGTCTTTGCCGTACCAGTGCAGCGAGACGCCCGATTCACCGAGGGCGTCGTCGAGGCCGCCGAGCCGCGCGGGTCGGCTCTCGTCGACGGTGCCGAGGACGTTCGCCATCACGGTGGGCGACCGGCGAGTCGTCGCGCCGAGCGGCCACCCGAGCACGGCGCGGACGTGCTGTTCGAACTGCGAGGTGAGCGCGCCCTCGATGGTCCAGTGGCCGGAGTTGTGCGGGCGCGGGGCGACCTCGTTGACGAGCACGTCGCCAGCCGCCGTCTCGAACAGTTCGATGCCGAAGACGCCGCGGCCGGGCAGGTGCGAAAGCACCTCGCGGGCGACGCGATCGGCCTCCTCCCGCACTTCGTCGGTCGTCCGCGCCGGGACGACGGTCTCGCGGAGAATCTCCTCCTCGTGGACGTTCTCGCCCACGGGGAAGGTCCGAATCTCGTCTTCGCCGCGGACGCCGATGACCGACAGTTCGCGCTCGAAGTCGACGAACGCCTCGGCCATCGCCGGGCCGCCGACCGCCTCGATGGCGGACTCGGCGTCCTCGGGGTCGGTGACGGGGACGTTTCCGCGGCCGTCGTAGCCGCCGGTCCGGGCTTTCAGCATGACCGAGCCGAACTCGTCGAGCGCGTCGCGGAGGTCGGCCGCGTCGTCGACGCGGTGGAACGGCGGAATCGGAATGTCCGCCTCGCCGAAGGTGTCTTTCTGGACCAGTTTGTCCTCGATGGTCCGGAGCGCGTCGGGCGAGGGGTGGACCTCGATTCCCTCCTCGGCGGCCAGTTCGTCGAGCAGGTCCGGGTCGGCGAGTTCGATTTCGAACGTCAGCGCGTCGGCCCGCGCGGCGAGTTCCGCCATCGCCTCGGGGTCGTCGAAGTCGCCGACGATTTGGTCGGCGACGGCCGATGCCGGGCAGTCGGGTGTCGGGTCGAGCACGACGATGTCGACGCCGAGCGGTGCGGCGGCCTCGCCGAGCATACGCCCGAGCTGGCCCCCACCGACGACGCCGAGCGTGGGTCCGGGTACGGTGACGGTCACAGTCGCGGGTTCAGTACGTCGGTGCATAAACGTTGCCACATTATGCGTTCAAATGAGCACATTCGTGGATATAAACGGTGTAGAAGACGCAGAACGGGCCGGGCGCTGGAACGCGTCGAACGCGGGGAAAATCGGTTCGTCGGACGCCGCCGACCGGCGTCAGCCCCGCGTCTCGTTCGCGGCGGCGAGGGCGTCCTCGTCGATGAAGACGACCACGTCCTCGCTCCAGAGTTTGAAGGCGTGCTGGCGCGCGACGTAGCCGTCGAGTTCGGATTCGAGTTCGGTTCGGTCCCACTCGTAGGCGATGACGACCGGCGGCGCGTCGGCGGTCACCTCGGAGACGTTCGCGTCCGGCGCGCTACTGGTGCGCTCGACGCCCGACCCCTCGAAGTACCACGGGAGCGGGAGTCGGCTGTGCCACGACGGCCCGCCGAGCGGGTTCGACTCGTTGGAGACGTAGAAGTGCGTCTCGTCGCTGTCCGGCGGGTGGGTCCCGTACAGGAGCACATCGGTTCCGGGGTTGGCGGCCGAGACGCGCTCCACGTCGTCGAGCGTGGCCTTGAGGTCGTTTTCGGGTTGGGCCCACTGGAGCACCTCCTTGTCCTCGTCGGTCGAGGCGTTCCAGTAGTCGACGTTGGCGGCCGCGACGCCGCCGACCGAGGCGACGAGCACGAGCGCCGCGAGGCCGACGCCGACCGTGTCCTTGGCGTCGAGCGCCTGCACGCCGGAGCGGAAGACGAACGCCGCGCCGACCGCCGCCGGGACCGCGAGCGGGACGATCGCGTGGACGACGACCCACGGCGCTTGGATGTCGGTCGCCAGCGGGTAGCCGAAGATGCTCACGACGCCCCAGTAGGTCGCGAAGGCGACGAGCCACCGGACCCGCCCCGCGACGACGCCGTAGCGGTCCACGACGATGCCGACGAGCGCGAAGACGATGAGCACCGGCGCGCCGTAGACGAACGTTTCGAGGAAGTCCTTCAGATACGGGAGGTACTCGTGGGATTGGTGTCCGCCGCCGAGCCAACTGCCGAACATCTCCGAAACCGCGCCGACGGTCCCGGCTTCGAGGACGGGCAGAACCGCAGTTGAACCGCCGAGCGCGTTCCAGAGGTCGGGCCGCGGCGCGTAGAAGAAGACGAAGACGGCGAGGAAGGCGAGCAGACCCCCGAGGACGCCCGCGGCGTACCGAATCGCGCCGTAACCGAGACTTCCCGCCCCGCGTGCGCGAAGTCGGTCGCGGATGCTCGCGGGCAGTTCCGAAAAGAGGATGTCGCGGGCGGACTCGCCGGCCGAGGTCCGGGCGAGCAGTCGGTGGTCGAAGACGAGGAACGCCGCCCCGAGGAAACACGCGAGGTAGACGACGTAGTTCTCCTTCGCCGCCGACCCGGTCGCGAAGGAGACGCCCGCGGGGATGAGGTAGGCGAGGCGGCCGGTGTCGTACGCGCGGACGACGAAGCCGAGCGCGACGAACGAGAAGGCGGCCACCAGCACGTCGTTGCGCATGAACCGCGAGTAGTAGACCAAGATGGGGTTCGCCGCGAAGAAGAGCGCGAGCGCGACCATCTCGTCGCGGCGGAGATGCTCTCGGAACAGCCAGACCGAAAGCGGAAGCAGGCCGCCGACGAGCGCCACGGGGAGCCGCGCCGTGAAATCGGTCGCCGGAAGGACGGCGAAGAGATAGTCGTTGACGACGGGGAGAAACGGGCCGTGGATGATGGGCCGGTAGGAGAACTCGCCGGTCTCGTGATAGCGCAGAATCCAGTAGCCGACGCGGCCTTCGTCCCAGTGGAAGATTCGGCCGCCGAGGTCGACGAGGCGGACGAGGAGGGCGACGACCACCGCGCCCGAAAGCGCCAGGAGGGCACGGGACCGAGTGACCGTCTCGGTCCCACTGTCAGTACTCATGCCCACCCATCGCAACGCCGACAATACAACTTTTGTGCTTGCCCGTCGCCGGAGACCAAATTCGGTCGGTGTCGGTAGTTCTTTTATCCGAGGCGGGAAGGGTCGGCCATGGTCTCACTCGGACTCGTCGTGGCCCGATTCAACTCGTCGGTCACGGAGCAGATGGAAGCGGCGGCCCGCGACGCGGCCGCCGAGCGCGACGCGGAGGTGGTCGAGACGATTCAGGTCCCCGGCGCGTACGACTCGCCCCTCGCGGCCGACCGACTCGCCCGCCGCGACGATATCGACGCCGTCGCCGTCGTCGGCGCAATCGTCACCGGCGACACCGACCACGACCGCGTCATCGCCGACGCGACCGCGAAGTCGCTGACGGAGGTCTCGTTGGACCGCGACACGCCGGTCTCGTTCGGCGTCTCCGGCCCCGGCATGAGCGGCGCGGAGGCGCGCGAGCGCGTCAGCAAAGGTGCGGAAGCGGTTTACGCTGCGACTGATATGGTGGAGGCGTTGGCATGAACTTCGATTTCAGCGACCGAGTCGGCCGCGTCGAACCGAGCGCGACGCTCGCCATCTCGAACCTCGCGAGCGAACTGGAAGCGCAGGGCGAAGACGTGGTCGACCTCTCGGTCGGCGCGCCGGACTTCCCGACTCCGGACAACATCACGCAGGCGGCGAAGGACGCGCTCGACGCGGGACACACGAGCTACACCTCGTCGAACGGAATCCCGGAACTCAAGGACGCAATCGCGGCGAAGCTCCGCGGCAACGGCGTCGACGCCGAGGCCGACGAGGTCATCGTCACGCCCGGCGGCAAGCAGGCGCTCTTCGAGACGTTCCAGACGCTCGTCGACGACGGCGACGAGGTCGTTCTCCTCGACCCCGCGTGGGTCTCCTACGAGGCGATGGTCAAACTCGCCGGCGGCACGCTCAGCCGCGTCGACCTCGCACAGCACGACTTCAGGCTCGAACCCGCACTGGACGAACTCGCCGAGACGGTCTCCGACGAGACGAAGCTCCTCGTCGTCAACTCCCCGTCGAACCCGACGGGCGGCGTCTTCTCCGACGCGGCGCTCGAAGGCGTCCGCGACCTCGCGGTCGAACACGACTTCGCCGTCATCTCCGACGAGATTTACGAGCGCATCGTCTACGACGGCTTCGAGCACACCTCGCTGGGCTCCCTCGACGGGATGGAAGACCGCACCATCACCATCAACGGCTTCTCGAAGGCGTTCTCGATGACCGGCTGGCGGCTCGGCTACCTCCACGCCCCGTCGGACCTCATCTCGCAGGCCGGTAAGCTCCACTCGCACTCGGTCTCCTGCGCCGTGAACTTCGTCCAGCACGCCGGCGTCGAGGCGCTCTCGGAGCGCACCGACGACGACGTCGAGGAGATGCGACAGGCGTTCGAGGCCCGCCGCGACATGCTCGTGGACCTCCTCGCCGAACACGACGTTGATGTCGCCGTCCCGAAGGGCGCGTTCTACATGATGCTCCCCGTCGACGACGACGACCAGGCGTGGTGCGAGGGTGCGATTCAGGACGCGAAGGTCGCGACCGTCCCCGGTAGCGCCTTCAACGCGCCGGGCTACGCCCGCATCTCCTACGCCGCGAGCGAAGAGCGACTCCGCGAGGCCGTCGAGCGCCTCGCCGAGCACGACTACATCTGAGCCGCCCGCGGCGACCCGATTTTCCACCGTCGTATCGAGCCCCGAGAGCGCGTACTGGCAACTAACCTGACAGTGTGCTAGGGATGAACGTGATTTTTGTTGTCGTATCTTCGGTTAGATTTATGTCCACTACCACCTAGGTACTACTCGTACATACCGCTCTTCGGGTGGGTTCTCCGCGGACGGTCCGCGTATGTATGGAGCATACAACTCATGAAAATAAGACAACTACTAGCAGACGATGGTGCAGTCTCGCCGGTCATCGGCGTGATTCTGATGGTCGCGATTACGGTGATTCTCGCGGCCGTTATCGGGACGTTCGTCCTCGGACTGGGTGGGCAGACGGCGACCGCCCCGCAGGCGAGCTTCAGTTTCGACTTCACCGATAACGACCAATCATCAACCGATAATGCAGACGTTCTCTCGATTACCCACGAATCCGGGACTGCAATCAGTTCGGAGCGATTGACTTTTGCAGTCTCCGGTGCGACCGCTGTTGACGCTGACGAGTCCACGTCAGCAACACTTGCAATAGCTGGAACCTCGGGAGACACGTCTTGGGACGACCTTTCGTCGGGTACTGTGAGTGCGGGTAACACGGTTACGTTAGATGGTGGTGACTTCCTGTACGACCTTGATGGTGACAGCACTAGTGTCGCTGCAGATGGTACTAATGACGATACTTCCGGTGGAGATAGCGACGAAGAGGCACTCGACCTGAGCGGTGCAACGGTCCGTATCGTCTGGACCTCGGAGTCCGGTGAGAACTCCGCGACGATTCAGACGTGGACCGGCCCCGAGGCCTAACCACCTCCGTAACGATTTCGCAGTAACCGGCCACCACGTGGCCGACGACGACCCTAATTTCTCACAGACACAGCATCCCTGAGGGTCCCAACTACTTCCTGAGCGCCTCCACCGGCCGCTCGTTGGCCGCCTTCCACGCCGGGTACAGCCCCGAGAGGACGCTGGTGCCGACGCCGAATCCGACCGCGAGGACGATGTAGAGGAGGTTCGCCACCTGGAAGGTCGCGAGCGGGTCGTTCAGGACGAACGCGTTGAGCGCGACGCCCGCGCCGACCGCGAGTATCGCGCCGATGACGCCCCCGGCGACGCCGAGCAGGCCGGCCTCGGCGAGAATCATGCGAATCACGTCGCCGCGCTGGACGCCGACGGCGCGGAGGACGCCGATTTCCTGGCGGCGCTCGATGGTGCTCATGAGCATGACGTTCAGGATGCTCACGCCGGCGACGACCAGCGAGATGGAGCCGATGCCGATGAGGAAGGCGTTGAGGATGCCGAAGAACTCGTTGATGCCCGCCGTGATGGACTGGAGTTCGAACACCGAGACGCGCTCTTCGCGCTCGTTGAGGGCCTCGCGGATGGCGACCGCCGACTCGTTCGCGGCCTGTCCGGAGTCGGCGCTGACGACGACCTGCGAGTAGCCCGTGCCGTTGACGTCCTCGACGGGGACGATGACGGCGTTGTTCGGGCTGACGAGCGAGATGCCGCCCTGTTCGGCCAACACGGCCGAGACGCGGTAGGTTCGACCGTCGACGGAGATGGTGTTTCCGGGCTCGATGTCGAGCAGGCCGGCGGTGCCGGAGCCGACGAGCGCGCCCTGTCTGAGCCGGTCGGGGATACGCCCCTCCTCGGCCTCGTAGAGCGCGCCGGGGTCTTCCATCCCGTAGACCGTTGTGACGGTCTGTCGATCACCTCGCGAGACGAGTTTCGACTCGGAGCGGACGGGGACGACCGCGCCGTCGGTGACCGCGCGACGAATCTCGTCGACGTCGCGTTCGGTGAGTTCCTCGATTCCCTCCTGGAAGTTGGGCGAGACGCTGATCTCGTTGCCGATGTCGCCGAGTTGCTGGCTCGCGCCGGTGCGGAGCGTCGTGCCGAACATGCCGAGCGACGCGATGGCGAGGACGCCGATGATGATGCCGAGGACGGCGAGCCCCGAGCGGATGCGGTTGCGCGAGAGGTTCCGACGCGCCATCAACAGCGCGGGAACGCGCCGGAAGAGGTCGTCGAGGACGCTCACTGTATCCTCCCGTCGATGAGTTCGACCGTTCGGTCCGCGTAGTCGCCGAGTTGGGGGTCGTGGGTGACGGCGATGACCGCCACGTCGTCCTCGCGGCGAATCTCGTCGAACAGGTCGAGGACGCTCCGGCCGGTCTTCCGGTCGAGGTTCCCCGTCGGCTCGTCGGCGAGCAGGATGCGCGGCTCGTTGATGAGCGCCCGCGCGATGGCGACGCGCTGTTTCTGCCCGCCCGAGAGCTGGTCGGGTCGGTGGTCGAGTCGCTCGCCGAGGCCGACGCGTTCGAGCAGGCGCGTCGCCCGGTCGCGGGCGGTCGGGTCGTCGCCGAACAGCGTCGGCATCTCCACGTTTTCCAGCGCCGACAGCGTCGGAATCAGGTGGAAGCTCTGGAAGATGAAGCCGATAAAGCGCTTTCTGTGGACCGTCATCTCCCGGTCGGAGAGGTCGGTCACGTCCTGTCCGTCGAGGTAGACGGTCCCTTCAGTCGGCGTGTCGAGGAGGCCGAGGACGTTCAGCATCGTGGACTTCCCGCTACCCGAGGGCCCCATGACGGCGACGAACTCGCCGGGGTCGGCGTGGAAGTCCACGTCCCTGAGCGCCTCGACGACCTCGCCGCCGGTGTCGTAGCGCTTCCAGACGCGTTGGAGTTCGATGATGTGGTTCATCTCGAATCAGCGTCGTCTGTAGGCGTAGATTCCGACGCCGACCACGACGAGGAGGGCGACGAGGCCGCCGACGAGGAGGAGCGTGGTGCCGAGACCGCCGCCGCCGTCGTTCGAGTCGACGGGCTGCGAGAGGTCGCTCACGTCCACCGTCGTTTCGACGGTCCGCTCGCGGCCGTCGGCGAGGTAGGTCACCTCGACCGGGACGGAGGTCACGCCGTCGTCGACGGTGGCGTAGAGGTCGAACGAGGCGAAGTCGCTCGCGGGCACCGAGCCGACGAAGTACTCCTTGTAGGGGCGCTCGGGAGTGACGCTGTCGGTCGGGACGACCCGGACGACGACGCTCTGGGCGTCGCTGAGGCCGACGTTGCTCGCGCTGCCCGAGATGTGTATCTTCCCGTCTTCGCGCTCCACGTCGACGCCGGTGAGCGAAATCCGACCGGGGGCGGCGACGTAGTCGATGGTCGTCGCCGCGGAGCCGTCTCGCCCGCCGGTCTCGTAGTCGGCGACCACGTCGAGCGTCGCGCGGTCGACCGACGAGACGTTCAGCCGGACGGTCCGGGTGGACTCGGCCGCGACGGTTCCGACGGGGTTCCCGACGACGGTCGCGTCGCCATCGCGAAGCGAGAGGACGAGGTCTTCGAGGGGCGCGTTGCCGAGGTTCGTCACGTCGACGACGACCGCGGGGCGAGCGCCGTCGCCGAGGGTCGCGTCGAGGCGGACGTTCTCTCGGAGTTCGTCGGCGGCGAGCGGCGCGGTGGTCGTCGTCGTCCGGGCGTTGCCGTCGGCGGTGGTGTAGCGCAGCGTCGCCGTCACCTCGGAGTCGGTCGCGCCGGGCGTCACGTCGAACTGGAACGTCTGGGCCTGTCCGGAGTCGAGGCGCGGGACGACGCGCGTGTCGTTCCGCACGGTCGCGTCCTCGGCGGCCACCGACAGCCGAAGGTTGCGCGCCACCTCCTCCTCGCCGTTCGAGACGGTGACCTGGACGGGCGTCTCCGTGCCGATGACCGCGTCGCCGACCTCGACGGTCACCTGCGGGCCGCCCTCGCGGACGCGGACGACGACGGGGTACTGGAGTCGCTGGACCTGGCCGTCGCTCCGGCCGACGACGGTCACGCGGAGGTCGTAGGTCCCCGCGTCGGCGAGCCGGACTGAAAGCGGGATTTGCAGGTCGCTCCCGGGTGGAATCGTCCCGAGGTCTTCGGCCCGCGCGAGGTCGTTCGAGCCGCTCGCGGTGCGGACGTACACGTCCGTCACTTGGAGGTTCGACGGGCTGTTCTGCGCGTTCTGTACGGTAGTCGAGAGGATGAACCGCTCGCCCGGCGTCGGCTGTGCGGGCGAGACGGAGACGTCGTCGATGTAAGCGGTCGCCTCCGCGCCGAGCGTCGGTGCCGGGAGTCCGGCGAACACGACGACGACGAGAAGGGCGACCGAGAGGGCGCGCCTGCTCATGTTTATCAATCCATATATCGAGAAGCCGACGGAAATACCTGCCGTGGCTGACGGTCGCACGAGGCCGAACGTCTCGGCCCGGTTCGGGGGCCGTCGGTCGGCGAACCCCCGCTCGGCGAAGATACTTATGTGAGTCCGCCACCAGAACTGTGACAGATGCGCGTGCGTGACCTCCCGCTGTCGGCGGCCCTCGTCTCCCACTACGAGTCGGACGGTATCGAGGAACTCTACCCGCCGCAGGCCGCCGCGGTCGAGGCGGGCGTCGCGGAGGGCGGCCGCGTCGTCGCCGCCATTCCGACCGCCAGCGGCAAGACCTTCATCGCGGAACTCGCCATGCTCACCGCCGACGGGCCGGCGCTCTACATCGTTCCGCTTCGCGCGCTCGCCCGCGAGAAGTACGAGACGTTCGACCGACTTCCCGGCGTGAGCGTCGGCATCTCCACGGGCGACTTCGACGCGGACGAGGCGGCGCTCGGCGACCACGACATCGTCGTCGCCACGAGCGAGAAGGTCGACTCGGCGATTCGAAACGGCGCGCCGTGGGTCGAGCGCCTCGCCTGCGTCGTCGTCGACGAGGTCCACCTCCTCGGCGCGCCGGGGCGCGGACCGACGCTCGAAGTCACGCTGGCCACGCTCCAGCGCCGCGTTCCGGACCTCCAGCTCGTCGCCCTCTCGGCGACCGTCGACAACCCCGAGGTCATCGCCGACTGGCTCGACGCGGCGTTGGTCGAGAGCACGTGGCGACCCGTCTCGCTCCGGACCGGCGTCTACGCCGACGAGACCGTCGAGTTCGACGACGGCACCGACCTCGACGTGGTCGTCCCCCCGACCGGCCCGAACGACGACGAGGCCACGGAGGCGACCGTCGCGCTCGTCGAAGACGCGGTCGAGACCGGCGGGCAGTGTCTCGCGTTCGTCCGGTCGCGCCGCGAGGCCGAGGCGCTCGCCGACCGCCTCGCCGACGAGGACCTCTCGCCCGCGCCCGCCCTCGGCGACGAACTCGACGAACTCGGCGGCACCGCGACCGGCCGCCAGCTCTCGGAGTGCGCCCGGACCGGCGTCGGCTTCCACCACGCCGGCCTGCGGAGCGCCCACCGGGTCGCCGTCGAGAACGCCTTTCGAGACCGCCGGCTCGCGGTCATCTGCGCGACGCCGACGCTCGCCGCCGGGGTGAACGTCCCCGCCCGCCGGGTCGTCATCCGCGACCAGAAGCGCTACACCGGCGACTCGATGGCGTGGATTCCCGTCCTCGACGTCCACCAGATGTGCGGCCGCGCCGGCCGCCCGCACCTCGACCCGTTCGGGGAGGCGGTCCTCGTCGGCGACGCGGACACGAAAGCCGAGCTGTTCGACCGCTACGTGACGGCCGACGCGGAGGCCGTGGACTCGCAGTTCGACGACCCCGAGGCGCTCCGGACGCACGTCCTCTCGGTCGTCGCCTCCGGGTTCGCCGACAGCCTCGACGGCGTCGCCGACGTGTTCTCGGCGACCTACTACGCCCACCAGAACCCGAGCGTGGACCTCGTGGGGCTCGTCGCCGACGTGGTCTCGGAGCTCGAAGCGATGGAGCTCCTCGACGCGACCGAGGGGACGCTGTCGGCGACGACGCTGGGCGCACAGACCTCCAGACAGTACGTCTCGCCGACGACCGGGGCCCGCATCGTCTCGGGCATCCGCGCCATCGAGACGATGGCCGACGAGCACGTCACCGCCCGGACCGCCCTCGAAGTCGTCTGCGACACGCCGGACATGCACGACACCTACCTCGGCAACCGCGAGCGGGCGCTGATGTACCAGTACGCCCGGAGCCACGCCGCGGAGTTCACCACCGCGATGCACGACGCCGACCCCTTCGAGGAGTGGCTGACGGCGGTCAAGACCGCCCGCATCCTCCACGAGTGGACCGAGGGCTCGGACATCGAGGAACTCGTCGAGCGCTACCGAATCGGGCCGGGCGACGTGGAGTCCCGCGTGGAGCGCGCCGAGTGGTTGCTGGGCGCGGCCGACGCGCTCTGTGCCGCCCTCGACGCCGACGTGCCGGAGTTCCGCGAGGTCCGGGCGCTGCTGTCGCCCTGACGCGGAGGGCCGCCCGCGTGGCGCACCCATGGTGACCCCGTGACGTCCCCGTAATGACGCCGCTGCGCGCCGAACCGTTCTCCTTCGCGTCGAGGGGGCAAAGTCGCTTCGGGATGCCGTTTTAAGCTCCGCGGGAGCGTAGGCGAAGCTATGGGTATCACGTACGAAGACTTCCTCGACCTCGAGTACGAACCGACCGACGAGGACCTCGTCTGCACCTTCCGCATCGACCCCGCGACGGGGATGTCGACGGAGGCGGCGGCGAGTCGCGTGGCCTCGGAGTCCTCCAACGGCACGTGGGCGGCCCTCCAGACCGGCGCGGACTTCACCGACATGGGCGCGACGACGTTCGACATCGACGGCGACCTGATTCGGGTCGCCTACCCCGCCGGACTGTTCGAACCCGGAAACATGCCGCAGGTGCTGTCGTGCATCGCCGGCAACATCATGGGTATGAAGGCGGTCGATACGATTCGGCTCCTCGACTGCGAGTGGCCCGAGTCGGTCGTCTCGTCGTACCCCGGTCCGCTGTACGGGTCCTCGGTCCGCGAGGAGGTATTCGGCGTCACCGACCGCCCCATCACGGCGACGGTCCCCAAGCCGAAAGTCGGCCTCTCGACGGCGGCGCACGCGCAGGTCGGCTACGACGCGTGGGTCGGCGGCGTCGACCTCCTGAAGGACGACGAGAACCTGACCGACCAGGCGTTCAACCCCTTCTCCGACCGCCTCACGGAGTCGCTGTCGCTCCGCGACGACGCCGAGGACGAGACGGGCGAGAAGAAGTCCTACCTCATCAACGTCACCGCCGACACCCAGACGATGCTCGACCGGGTCGACGAGGTGGCCGCGCAGGGCGGCGAGTACGTCATGGTGGACATCATCACCGCGGGCTGGGCGGGCCTCCAGACCGTCCGCGAGCGCACCGAGAAACACGGCATCGCAATCCACGCCCACCGCGCCATGCACGCCGCCTTCGACCGGCTCCCGGCCCACGGCGTCTCGATGCGGGTGCTCGCGCAGGTGAGCCGCCTCTGCGGCGTCGACCAGCTCCACACCGGCACCGCCGGCCTCGGCAAGCTCGCCAACGAGGACACCGTCGGCATCAACGAGTGGCTCGCGGGCGACCTCTACGGGATGAACGACGTGCTGCCGGTCGCCTCCGGCGGGCTCCACCCCGGCCTGCTCCCCGACCTACTCGACGCCACGGGAACGAACGTCTGCGTCCAACTCGGCGGCGGCATCCACGGCCACCCCGACGGGACCCGCGCGGGCGCGGTCGCGCTCCGGTCGGCCATCGACGCCTACGTCGAGGGGCGGTCCATCTCGGAGGCCGCCGAGGAGACGCCCGAACTCGCCGTCGCCCTCGATAAGTGGGGGACGGAGACGCCGCGGTAGGGGCTGACGAGGCGGCGCGACCGCCGCCGCGGCCGCAAGTGTTGCTAGTTCGTGACAATCTCCAGAGATGTGTTGAGTTATTACTACAATATCGAAGAGGATATTCCCCGTCATTCCACGGTTCCCCGAAGTGGTTCGGGGGTCGAATATCGACGATAATAATTAGCGGGTGAGTTTTATACGGTTGTTTTTGCAGAGCTAAACTCAGAGCTATTCGGTCACACACCCGGCTGCTCGGCGTGTATTGGGGGGTGCCGGGGTCCGCCGATATCAACTAAATCATGAAGATACGAACGAAACTTATCGCGCTGTGTCTCGCCATCTCGCTGCTACCCGTGGCAGTCGTGGGCGTCGCAGGCGTCCAAGGGATGTCAAGTATTGGCGATTACGCACAAGAACAGAGCGAGGCGACGCTCGAAGCGCAGATTACCGGCGAGCTGAACCAAACCGTCGCCGCCCGGCAAGAGGAGATACAGAACCTGCTCGACGTCCGCCGAATCGACGCGCTCGCGCTGGCGGACTCGGCACCGGTACAGAACTACGAGGCCGCCCGGGCGGGCCAGATGGAACTCGTCCAGGAACAGAGCCAGGCGCAGTTAGGGTACATGGCGCTCCAGATGCGTGCGACCGTCGAGACGACGAAAGAGACGGTGCTCGCGAACCAGTACGGCGGCCGGGACTGGGAGGAACTCACCTCGGCAGAGCAGCAACAGGTGAAAGACCAAGTCGAGGCGCGAATCGCCGGGACGGCCGGAAACGGCGTTCAACAGAGTGGGACGCTCTCCGACGCGTTCCGACCGGGCTACGTCGGGTCGACCGGCTACGCGTTCGTCCTGAACGGCGACCTCGACTTCGTCGTCCACCACGGCCTCGAAGACGGGGTCAACGCCGTCGACGACACCGAGATATCGGCGTTCAACCAGGTGCCGGCCGAAATCGAGTCTAACGCCGCCGTTCGCAACGGCGAGGACTGGGGCATCGTCGAGTACGAGTGGGAAGACACCACGCAGGAGGGCAACCCCGTCGAGGAGAAGTTCGTCGCGTACGCCTACCACGAGGACTTCGACTGGGTGCTCGCGCCGAGCGTCTACTACTACGAGCTTCAGACGGCCGCCGTCGCCGACGCCCGCGGCCAGATTAACGACTCGTTCGAGAGCTACCTCAGAACGCGCTCCGTGACTATCGACGGCGAGGAACGCCCCGCCTACGACGAGGTTCTGTTCACCGACGAAAACGGACAGGGGATCGTCCAAACGGTTCGCACGGAAGACGGCATCACCACCCGGTCGGTGTCCGACGTCTCCTACGCCGAAGAGGAGTGGTTCGAGAGCGCGACCGGGCTTCAGGAGGGTGAAATCCAGGTCAGTGAGGTGGTACCGACCGACGACGGGACCACGGTCTACGTCACTGCGCCGGTCTACCACGGGGGCGAATTCACGGGGACCATCACGCTCCAGTTCAACTTCGACCTCCTCGACGTGCTCATCGACGACATCCAGGTCGGCGAGAGCGGTCACATGACCATCGTGGGCGAAGGGGGCACGCTCCTGACCGATTCGAAGGAATCGCTCGGAACCGTCGAGGGCGAAGTCGCCGAGAACCTCTCGGCCGGCCTCGTCCAGCGCGGCCTCACCACCTACGAGACGGCCGGCGAAGGCGGCGACTCGGACCGGTACTTCGTCGGGTACGCGCCGCTCCACTTCGGCAACGGGCAGTACAAACTCGTCGCGACCGTCCCCGAGTCGGACGTGACGGGGCCGGTCAAACAGCTCGGACAGGCGATGAACAGTCGGGCAGACACCTCCCGGAACGTCATGCTCCTGTTAATCGTCGGTATCATCGTGGTCGTCGTCGGCGTCGGCTACGTCGCCGCGCGGTACTTCTCGGAGCCGATAGAGGCGCTTCGGGACCGCGCGCAGTCGCTCGCCCGCGGCCGGTTCGACGACGACGAAGACATCGACGCCAACGACGACGAACTCGGGGAGCTCGTCGAGGCGTTCGACGACATGCAGTCGAACCTCCAACGGCAGGTCTCGGCGCTTCGAACCGCCGGGAAGGAACTCGGCGACGGCAACCTCGACCAGAACCTCCGGACCGACCTGCCCGGCGAGTTCGGTGCCATCATGACCGACCTCGACGCCGGGATTCAGAAGCTCCAGGACGGCTTCGTCGAGGTGCAGTCCGTCGCCGACGAGTTCGCGGCGGTGAGCAACGAGACGGTGTCGAGCGCGAAGGAAATCGAGTCCGCGAGCCAGGAGACCGCGCGGTCGGTCGAGGAAATCGCCCACGGCGCGGAACAGCAGACCGAACGGCTCCAGACGGTCGCAAACGAGATGAACGACCTCTCGGCGACCATCGAGGAGGTCGCCGCCTCCGCCGACGGCGTCGTCCAGTCGGCGAACCAGGCCGTGTCGCTCGCCGACGAGGGGCGCGACCACGCCGCGGAGGCGACCGAGGAGATATCGACCATCGAGACCGAGGCCGACGAGGCGGTCGAGCGGGTCGAAGCCCTCGGCGAGCAGGTGGGCGAAATCAACGAAATCGTCCAACTCATCAACGACATCGCGGAGCAGACGGACCTGCTCGCGCTCAACGCATCCATCGAAGCGGCCCGCGCGGGCGAGGCCGGCGAGGGCTTCGCCGTCGTCGCCAACGAGATCAAGGCGCTCGCCAAGGAGGCCAGTCAGGCCACCGACGAGGTGGAAGCGCAAATCGACGAGGTGCGCGACCTGTCTCTTATACACATCTCTGATGGCGCGAG
>NZ_AOLJ01000027.1 GCF_000336775.1 Haloferax gibbonsii ATCC 33959
GCTCGATGAGATTGCAACCATGACGAGTCGCTACGCCGACCTCCAAGCGCTCGTGTACGACCACACCGAGTGACCTCATGTCTGACTCACACTCCCCGACTGACGCTCGCTCCGCCGACCAGCAACGGCCCTCCCGAACTGTCCTCCGACACGTCGCAATCGGGAGCATCCTGTTCACGATCGCTGCTGTCCAGCCAGTTGCCGCACAAGACAGCGTGGTCTGCAGCGCTGAGAAATTGCCGGGGATGGTCGAGGGCTTCTTCCAGATCACGACGACGCTCGGCTTCATTGGGTTAGCAGTCATCTGGCAGGCCGACTCCCTCGCTGAGATCTTCACCGCCAGCCCCGAACAGAAAAAGCGACTCAAAGTCCACAAGCGCGCGGCACTCAAATCCGCCCTCATCTTGGCGGTGCTTGGCCCGCTTTACACCGTCGTGGCGTCGATTATGGGCCTCCCACTCGGCGACTGCGTGAACCTCGCCCCCTGGTAAGCGCCCCACCAATCCACCTTTACCCTCCCATGGAGCATCGAGTGCCCTCCGTACTGGTAGCCGCGTTGCTCGTGTCGAGTTCCATTATCGGCCTCGCCACGGCACAGCCCCCGAGACCAGGGACTGAGACAAACGGCCTCACGGAAAGCGAGGCGGCGACGCTCTGGTCTCGCGATAGCGACCGCTACGTCAGCCAACAAGACTACCAGCAGCAGTACGGCGACGACCGAACGGCACTCCACCAACTCGCCAACGGGACTGACATCACGTTCACGCGCCCGCCGGCAACAGCCGCGACGTGGACGCGCAACGACTTCGCTGATCTCGACGCCGGCGGACCCGACACGTCGACGTACCCGTCTCATGCGTCACTCGAAGATGGGACGTTCATCGATGATGCGCACGCGACGATTTTCGCGGTCACGCCATCGACGCGCGGGCATCTCGACGCAGGTGAGACACCGCTCTATATCGCTCCCAACGGGACGGTTCGTGGACTCGTCGATTACCGCGTTCGCGTTCCAACCAGGAACGAAACGGGCAACCGGACTACCGACTGGGCACTCGTCTCCCATGAGATTGAGAACATCCGTCTGAAAATCGACGGCATTCCAGTCGCAACTGCGAGCGGCACTCACACGCCAGAATTACAGTATCAGACTACTCACTCGTGGAGCGCGAATCTCACGCTCGAAGCGAACATCTCNGCAACTGCGAGCGGCACTCACACGCCAGAATTACAGTATCAGACTACTCACTCGTGGAGCGCGAATCTCACGCTCGAAGCGAACATCTCCGTTCGCCTCAAGAAGACCGTCGAGACAACGGTTGGTGGCGAATCTGAGACGACAGTCAACTACCGGACCGAGACACGAACTGTCTCAGATACACTCGATGCCGAGATTTACGACCTCGCGGCGTACCCCTACTACGCGCAGTACCCGAACGGGGATACTGGCGTCGCGATTTTCCAGTCCCGCCCGTGGCAGGGCTATACGCTCACCACCGATGAGAACTCCAGAGTCCGTGGTGTGTGGCGATTCTACACCGCTCGGAACACGAACTGGGACACCCTCGTCACATCGACCGCGTCAACGACAACCACGGCACAGTCGGATGCGATTCCCGTCCGAGTTCACGCGTACCCCTCACAGATCGGACCGCGAGCAGAGCCGGTTCGCGATGGGCCGGATATCATCGACACGTGGGGGGTTGACCGGGCGTCACCCCGTGAGACGATCGGCGAGAACGTGACTATCGAGGTCGTCAACGAGTCGTACACGCCCACGTACGGATTGGCCGTCCGCGCAGAGACTGTCGACCCCGAAGCCCTTCGGGTAGGGGGGATCGTTCGCGGGGTGAATGCCACGGTTGTCGACCCCCAAGTCGGGTCGGCGCGACAACTTCGCGAGAGTAACCTCTCTGTTGAGCTCGTTTCGCAGACGACGTCGAACGCGACGCTCCGAGTCGAGTTGCGCGATAATCAGACGGGNGAGAGTAACCTCTCTGTTGAGCTCGTTTCGCAGACGACGTCGAACGCGACGCTCCGAGTCGAGTTGCGCGATAATCAGACGGGTGCGCCGATCGCGTCGAATGGGAGTGACCGACAGTACCCGATTGGCGGGTCGTCACACAGCGGCTACATCACGGTGGGTGACCAGCGTGTTGAGACCAACGAGAGTGGCGTCGCAGTCGTCATCCTTGACGAACCGGGGATCTACACCGCTCGCTACCACCCGGGCACGTGGCTTGGCCACGACCCGGCGTATGTGGGTGATACGGCCTCCGTTCGCTGGCACCCACTCGGGACTCTCGAGGGTTGGGTTGCATTCGTGTTCGAAGTCGGCTGGCAGGCGATTCCGTTCGTCGTGACGTTCTACGCCGGTCGCCGACTCCTCCGTATGTTTGGACCGACAGATAGCTACTACCGAAACCAATGATTCCAACCGATTCACGGATTGATAGACGTACCGTCCTCCGAACCGTTGGCGGGGCCGCCCTCGCCAGCGTTGCCGGCTGCCTTGATAGTAGTCGTAACTCGGACACGACGACGCCCGACCAGACGTCGACGACGACCGAGCGTGCTGGCCCGCTTTCACGCATCGCTGTTGAGGGGCAAGCCATCGTTGTGGAGGTTGATGCTGACGCACCCGTCGAACAGGTAAACCTCATTCAGCCGAATGGGGAGCTCTTCGGGAAGCGCGGGCTTGCCGCCGGCGCACGACAGGTTTCGTTCGAAATCGGGACTGCCTACGAGCCCGGTGGGTACCGTATCGTCGCGCTGGATGGTGACGAAACTGTTGCTGAGGGCTCACTTTCCATTCAACCGGACCTCAGCATCGTCGAGATGGGGATTGGGAGAAATCAGCCAGAGGAGATGTGGAACTCTTCGGGTGACGAAGTTACTGATGAGGCGTTTGTAACTGTTGAGAACGGTGGAACAGGGCCAAACGCAGTCACAAAATTACTCTTCCTCGGTGATGTTCCGTATCCCTCTGATGAAGAAGGGACTAATTACGCTGATGCCGATGGTGTGAGTGGTATCTACGACCCAGATGCAGATGCTGAAACAGCTGCAGTAACTGTTCCTCCTGGTCAAAAAATCACGCTATACAGCTATCGGTCTCCATTTGCGTTCATTCGAGCTGAGGGAGTCTCGTGTAAAGATGAACCCCAATCGGGAGAACTTGATGTCGTTTTAGAAACGCGAGTTGACGCAAAGAAAGTCTCTGAAACATACCAAGTCCAGTACTCTGCTTCAGACGAGTTCAACAACTGTGAGATTACGATTAGCGAGGTATAGCGATGGTTGATCTGATTGATATCGTCTTAGAGGGATTCAAGAAGATCGTTGCTTGGGTGACGTCTCTGTTCATGCAGGGTGTAAATCAGGGATACGAGACGCTTTCTACTGAGATGTTCGGAACCCCGACTCCCGAAACTGATGGTGTGTTCGTTTTCGGGACACCAACGAATGGTGCATGGCCGGCCATTCGAGATGCTCTCGTCGGCGGTGAGATCATGCTGATCTCGCTACTCTTGTTGGTGATGTGCGTTCAGGGGCGACACACGATGCGGATTTTCAATGTCGGGAGTGAGTACAAAGCCAGACGCACGAAGAAGACTGCCTGGATTGGGGCGTGTCTTATTGTCAGTTGGTACTGGGTAAGCGTCCTTGGTCTGTATATCGTTGATGGGTTTACAATCGCCCTTCTGCCGAGTTTGAGTTCGCTAGGCGATGTCATGCTGAATTTCCTCCGAGAAGCAGTAACCAACCCCGGTCTCAGCTTACTCTTCGCTGTCATGGGCGGTCTTTCGATGTGGGTGCTTGAAGCTCTCTACTACATTCGAGAGGTCTTGGTTTACGTCTATGTGTACGGAATGCCCATCGCATTTGCCATCGCCTATGGTAACCTTCCTGTTCTTTCTGACATCGCTATGGGGTTCTGTAAGCGGTTTGTCCCTCTTGCAGTTCTCCCTCTTCCTGCGGCAGTCGTGTTCAAGGGATACGATTTACTCTATTCTGAAGGCGTTCTCACGCCTAACAGCCCATTTCTGAAGTATCTTGTCGCGACATCACTTCCGCTAATCGCGCTCTATCTCACCTGGAAGACGTTCACGTACGCGACACCCCTCACCGCGAAGGTGATCGGCGGTGCAACGCGAGGCGCAGCCCTGGTCGGCGGCGTTGCAGCCGGCGCGTACCTTGGCGGCGCTGGCGTCGCAACGACGGCCGCCCGGTGGGGACCGAAAGCCGCCGCCGGCCAAGCCCTCGCCCAGAGAGCAGCCGCACAGCGTGACTCGACTGATGACAGCGACGGACTGCCGTCGTACCGGCGGACCGAAAACGAACCCCGAACCCGCTAACAATGTCGACAGATCAAGACACAGCCGCCCGGCGTATCATGGACCAGTTCGGCGAAGCGAGTCGCATCCCCTACCTCAACATCGAAGAAGGTGACGTCGGCATCCTCATCGCTCTCCCCATCTGTGGGTTGCTCCTCGCCGGCCTCACGGGCATTGAATCACTTGCCGTCCCACTTATTGCAAGCGGCCTCGGGATGGGCGCGGCCATCGTCTACGTCACCCCCGACCATCTGAACGCGTGGACCTGGACGAAAGACGTCTATCGCTACGCCAAACGGCCACGGATTACGTTGAGTGCGCCGGAACACTCGGACAGCCAAACGAACGAGACCGTGCGCAACGAGGGCGGGCTCGCGAACTACACGCCGTTTACTCCCGACGAGCGAACCCAAGACCTCACGAATATCGAGCGAGCGTGGCCTGGCGCCGGCGCGATTCAGCGGACTGACGGCGCGATGGAGGCGTTCATCGAAATCGACCCGGGGAACATGGACTTCGCGATGGCCGACGACTGGGCCCAACNCTCCAGGACGCAGGCACCGAGTTCGCCAACAAAGAACTCGACTCGAAGCTCAAATTCCACGCAACAACCCGGTCATTCCCGGTCGAACAGATCACCGAGACGATCGAGGAGCGACTCACCGACGAAGACGTCACACAGAACCCAATCTTCCGGGAACTCCTCGAGGAGTATCGGGAGACGCGGCCTAAAGAGATGCGTGACCGCGGCATCCAGCAAGTTCGGTACTACATCGGTGTAGAAGTCTCGCCACTCGAAGTCTACGACCGATACCGCGACGAGGGAACGCCGGCTGAAAAGCTGACGCAGTTCCCCGTGATTGGCATCCTGTTCAACCCGTTCGTCACACGACGAGAGGACCTCTCTGACGTCGAACGCCGCGCCCAGATGTTCGAGAAGCTGGACGACCGGATCGCAGACGTCCGTTCCGAGTTCATCCAGCAGGCCTCCGGCTGGTCTGCCCACCGACTTAGCACGGTCGAGTTGTTCGTTCTGAACATGGACTTCTGGAACGGCGAGGAACACGATTTCGAGACCGAAGCAGACGTAATTCGCGAACAGCCGATTCTCGGTCGCTCACGCCGGGAGGAGGCGTTCGATGCGTAACCTCCCGTTGCAGTCGAGTCGTGATATTCTCACGCAACTCACCCAGTGGGCTCAACAGCCGACATCCCCCGAAGGTGCAGCATTCTATCTGGGGACCATCATGCTCCTCGGCGTCGGCGGAACAGCTCTCTGGCAGCGGTACCACACCGACGACGAGCCGGAAGTCGACTTTTCGGATGTCCTCGACGAGGAAACCCTCGAAGCGGGTGACGCGGAAGGTCAACTCCTCGACGACATCTCGGAGTCACACAAGACGGCGACAGCACCGGCGGCAATCGAATGGGAGACGCGAGCTGCCCGTGTCGGTGAGCAATGGACGACGACGCTGTACNGCGGCAATCGAATGGGAGACGCGAGCTGCCCGTGTCGGTGAGCAATGGACGACGACGCTGTACATCGCTGATTACGCCGACTACCCGAATGACGGCTACTTGAGTGACCTCTTCGAGTTGACCGACGTTGAGTTCGACCTGACGGCGCACATCACGCCGAAGAAGCAACAGCGCGCGCGAAACGAACTGCAGGATATTGCGGACGACCTGCAGGTCGACGCGGATTTAGAACAGAGCGTCCGGAGTGAGTACCTCCAAGAGCGAGCCAACGAGGCAGCGGCGACGTACAAGGCCGTCGAGAGCGGCGCGAGTGTGTTCGACCAAGGCCTGTTCGTCACCGTCCGCGCCGACGACACGGACGACCTCCGAGATACCGTCAGAGCAGTCAAAAGCGCGCTCCGTGACGAACCGGCGAACCTCACGCCGAAGACGGCTATCTGCCGGCAGGATCTCGCGCTCCAGTCCGTCGCCCCAATCGGCGACAACGTCTTTGGTCGGGAGTCGATTGCCCTCGGCGGTGCTGTTGGTTCCCTCTTAGCGTCGCCACACAACGCGACGATTCTCGAAGAAGGAGGCNGGCGACAACGTCTTTGGTCGGGAGTCGATTGCCCTCGGCGGTGCTGTTGGTTCCCTCTTAGCGTCGCCACACAACGCGACGATTCTCGAAGAAGGAGGCGTCGAGTTCGGGATCCACAAGGACAACCAGAGTCCGGTCGTCATCGACCCGTTTGCCCGCGATAACGGCTATGCGATGTTTACGGTGGGAGATACCGGGTCTGGCAAATCGTTCGGTGCGAAGGAGAACTTCATCCGGTCGATCGAACAGAGCAAGGACCGCATCGGGATCATTCTCGAACCGCTCAACAACTGGGCGGGCGTCTCCGAAGCGCTCGACGCCAAGCGCATTACCGTCGGTGGGACGCTCGGGTTGAATCCACTCGAAATCCGCCAGACGCCCGAACACGTCCAACGGGCGATGGGTGAGGACGCGAGTCCGTTCAACGAGAAACTCGACGACGCGATGAGCTTCCTGACGAATTTCTTCGCTCTCCGCGGCATCTCACTCGGTGACCGCCGAACGACGCTCGAACTCGGTCTCAGACAGGCCTACGAGCGTCATGGCATCACCGATGATATCACGACACACGGCAACCCTAGCCCGACGATTCGAGAGATGCTGGACGTCTTCGAAGAGATGGTCGACGACCCCGAGTCGTTCGTCGTCCGGTCGGATGCGGAAGCTGAGAAACTTAGCGACGATGCGACGTGGTTGATCGATCAACTGCGACCTTTCGAAGAAGCAGGCCGCTACGCGAACCTCGGGAAGGAATCGGAGTTCGACATCCGTGACGAGAAAGTCATCTATCTCGACCTCGCCCAGCAAGAGGGGAGCGTCGACAGCAGTACGGCGCTGACGATGCAGTTGCTCATCTCGCTCGTCTACGAGCGAGCGAAAGAGACGGACAAAGAGGTNGCGCTGACGATGCAGTTGCTCATCTCGCTCGTCTACGAGCGAGCGAAAGAGACGGACAAAGAGGTCGTGTTTGTCATCGACGAAGCGCGGTATATCATGCAGGACGCCGCGAGTCTGGCGTTCCTCGAAACGGTGTTCCGACACCACCGCCACCACGACCTCTCGATTCGGCTGGTCACCCAGACCGTCGACGAGTTCTTCGAACACGCCGAGTCCGAAGCCATCCTCGACCAGTGTGCCGTCAAGCAGTTCCATCGCTTGGATGGGATGGACGCGGAGTGGGCCGACGAGTTCGGCCTGAATCACGCCCAGATGCGGTACGTACAGGACGCGGTTCCCGGGAACGAAGACGCTGGCTTCTCTGAGGCACTCGTTGGCGTCGACGGCGAATGGCGTGGTATCAGAGTCGAAGCGATGTCCAAAGAGAAGGAAGTCATCGACTTCGACCCGACCGAGCAGCGCCGGGCGTCGCTGCCCGGTGCTGGTGAGACGGCGGTCTCACCCGAGATTGAGACCTTTCGGACGGAGTTAGCGCAGCAAGCAAACGGAGAGTCACAAGACATGCAGACTGATTCAACAGCAACTGACAACGGCCAGCTTGGAGGTACCGGCGATGCGTGAGCGTGAGTATCTTCGCGTGACACCCACTTCAGAGGAACTTACTCCTCGTGGCATCCCGAAAACGCTCGAGAGTCTCCACAAACTGACCCCTGACAGCTCGGGGCNAGAGGAACTTACTCCTCGTGGCATCCCGAAAACGCTCGAGAGTCTCCACAAACTGACCCCTGACAGCTCGGGGCTGTGGTCGAAACTCACCCCGTTTACATCCGCGACCCCACCGTGCTTCGAGTTCCTCGCACTCAGTACCGGACAAGACGCGCCGGTTGAGTTCTACTATGGAGCCGACGACTATCTCGGCACACTCGAAGAGCGACTTCGGTCGATCTATCCGAAGACGTTCGACATCGAGCGTGTCGAGGTGGACGTCGCGTCGAAGTTGATTCACCCAGTTGCCTTGTCTCATGAGGAGTTCGTTGAGCGCTACCAGCAGGGTGACCTACAGTACGAGTTCACCGACGACGAACAGTATTCGGCTGCAGACGTCGACGCCGGCACAGCGCCAGACGGCGGCACAACCACAACACGTGAGTCTGAGGGTTCACCGACGGACGCTGCCGACGAGATGGGTGGCAGAACGGCGGACGGACTGGTGTCGATTGGAGAGACAGTTGTCGAACTTGAAACGACTGACTCGCTCGCTGACGAGGTTCCACCCACGTCGGTCGAGAAGCCGACAGTAGCCGCAGATGGGACGATTCTCGCCCGCGCCGCGGCCGACGCCGTCTCACCACGGGGCGTGCGGTGGTGTGGGTCGGCAGTTCGGAAGCAAGACTGGATGTCGTCGTTGACTCCGCTGACGGCGACGCCTGACGAGAGCACGCTGCCGGCGGTCGACGAACCGGGAGCTGTGCTTGCGTCGCTGATCGACCACCTGAATGATGCACGCGAACCGCTCGCGTTCCAAGTCGTGTTTCAGCGCCGGGAGAGCTGGCAAGCGGATGCGGAACTCCGCAAAGAGGACTTGAATGATGGACGGGATACGCTGTCGCAGAAGATCCTTGGCGACCTGCTTGACCCCGAACTAGAGTATGAGCGGCGGACTCGTGATGAGTTGAGTGACATCGTCGTCAAGCGGCTTGATGCGATTGATGCGGTCAATCCCAAGCGCTCGTACACGACGAATATTCGGGCAATTGGCGTGCCAACGAGCGAGGCTGGCCGCGACGCCCTTGATGACCGCCTGTCGTCACTCGCGCCGGTGTTCGACCCACTCGACGGCCCGTTCTACGAGATCGAAGCGACGCGACTTCGAGATCGTGGCTTCCGACAATCGAAGAAAGAACAAAACGCGCGAGCAGCGCTCNGAAGCGACGCGACTTCGAGATCGTGGCTTCCGACAATCGAAGAAAGAACAAAACGCGCGAGCAGCGCTCCAGCGACTCCTCTCGCGAGAGGTAACGACTGGACGTGGTAAGACCCGGCCGGAGTTGGTTCTCTGTGGCGCTGAGCTTGCGAACTTCATCTTAGTACCATCGTCGGACCAACTGACGGTTGAAGGGACGAGAGGGACGCGTGCTGAACAGCAAAGTCGTGATCCGCTTCCGTGGCCCAATCCCGACTTAGTCCAGCAGTTCCGGGAAGGGATGGCCATCGGGTATGCACTCGATGAAAACGGCTCGCCGCAACAGCGTCCGATTCGGATTCCGCCGAAGCTCCTGACGACACACTACGGTCGGTTCGCCTCAACTGGAAGTGGGAAGTCGAAAGCAATCATCAACGATGCGCTGTCGCTCCGTGAGACGACTGGTGGTCCCGTCGTCATCGTTGACCCGAAGGGCGACGGGATGTGCGTCAACTACCTTCGGAGTCATTACGAACGCTTCAACGGGCTCGACGATGTCTACCAGTTCCGCGTCCCCGAGACGATTCCCGCGTTTTCCTTTTTCGATATTCGGCCGGCACTCGACGCTGGACGGAATCGGGCGGACGCGATTCAGGACAAGGTCGACCACTTCCACGATATCATGCGGATGATCATGGGCCGCGAGCAGTACGGACAAGCGTTCGTCGCAAACGAGATTCTCAGCTACCTCATCAAGGCGCTGTTCGACGAGGAGTACGGGAGCAACATCTTCGGGTTGGATGACCTCTTTGCGGCCGCCCTCGAGATGCAGCGGGAGCGAACTGTGCCGCCGGTTTCGGCGGACAATCGGAGCGTTGAGGAGTCGCTCACGCGGCACTTCGCGAAGGATGACCACCAGTTCCAAGTGTCGATGGACGCTGTCGGGAACCGCCTCGATAAACTCAGAGAAGACGCCCACCTGCGACGGATCTTCAGCCACGCTCCGGAACGGGACGACAACGGCGAATACGTCGATAACAGATTCGACTTCCGTGAGTTCCTCGACGAAGACGCCACGATTCTGTTCGACTTAGGCGACCTCCGTCCGGAGGCACAGCGAGCGATCACACTTCTCCTGTTGAGTAACCTCTGGGATGCAGTACAGGTGCGTCGACGTGACGGGAATACGGACTACGAGAACCTTACCAATCTCATCATCGAAGAGGCCGCTCCTGTTGCAGCAACGAAACTCGTCTCCGAGCAGTTGCTTCCACAGGGACGGTCGTTCGGTCTGAGTATGGGACTGGTAATGCAGTTCCCCGGGCAGGTTCGAAACCGTAACGAACGCGCCTACGACGAGGTTCTCAACAACATCAAGACGAAGCTCATTGGGAACATCTCGATTGAGCATGACCTCGCTGAATCGCTGGCCCACGAAGATCTGAGCCCGACTGACCTCCGAAATCGGATTAATACGCTCCCCAGCGGAGAGTGGATCGCCCAACTCCCGAGTCCGTCATTCGGGGAGACAGGCCCGGCCCCGTTTTCGGTGAAGCCGCTCCCGATAGCGGCCGGTCATCCAGAGAGCGACGAGTCGTTGTCTGTCGAACAGGCGGACCACTTCGAGACTGTGGCCCTGCCACGGCTTTCGGAGCGAACACAGGCCCGGTATGGGCTTGCAGAGACTACCAGCGAACCGGAGACAGCCGAAGACAAGGGCTGGGGGAGTAGACCAAACAATAAACAGCCGGCACCAGCTGATTCGGCTAACTCGGTGGACTCGCCGCAGTCGTCGTTCATCGGACAAGCAACCAGTGGTTCAGCAAGCGACGAAGAGAAGAAAGAGAACGGCGCTGACACCACCACCTCCCTGTTTGCGAATGCCGGAATGGCTGAGTCGGACAAACCAGCCGATGAAGAAGAGATGGCTGCTGTCGACGAAAATGGGTCGTCACCAGTCCAGTCTGGTGGTGTACCCGTCCCGGATGACGAGCTCCAGCGCCGTGGGCTTACTCATGATGATGTTCGGTTCTTGGCTCGCGTCTTGGACGTGATGAACAGAGATGCACCAAATCACACGCTCCTAAATCATATGAGTGCGTTCAAGAGCGATTTTGAGAATCTGGACGTACAACGCCTCGCTGAGCAAAACCTGCTGGAAGAAGGGCGAGCCTGCAGTCGGAAATATTATACTGCCCTCCCGGCAGGGCGTGAACTCCTTGGTCAGAAGCTCAAGGCCGGTACTGGTCAGGGGGACATCGGTGAGAAGACACCGCACAAGGTCGGTGTGAAGTTGCTCGAACTGTGGTTAGACTCCCGCGACGACGTCGCGCAGGTCAAGCCGTACTACGAATACGATGAGGAGACGGTGTTCGACGTCGCCGGCTTCGACGCTGACGGGGAACTCGTGTGGGTCGGTGAAGCCGAACTCGCGAGTAACAACAAACACGCACCGGTTGACGACTATGACAAGCAGAGTGCGGTGGATGCGAACGCTGTCTGGGCGTTCAACAGGCGCGAGACAGCCGTTGAGGTGTTGGACTGTCTCGCAGAAGTCGACCGGATAGAGCATAGCGTAGGTGGGCGCGCCGCGCGTCGGTTCTCGGATATTCGGGAAGCCGTTGAATCGCTAACCGCAGAAGGGATGACGACGATTCGGAGCTTCAACAAGCTTGACGAGGAGTTCAATTCATGAGTTGGCGCCACGCAACCCACGAGGAGATCTACAGGTACTACACGGAGGAGTTTCCCTCGTATGTCGACGAACTCCCGTCGTTTATCACCGCGAAGGGGCCGAAACAGTACGCACTCGCGTTTCGAGAACCACATCCGGTACGGAAAGACGGAGTCCCAGACAAGGACTTCATCCGGCGAGATACGTGGCAGACGAACGCCTCAGGTGACCGGACCTCAGCAGCGTTCCACGACTTCGACGACGTCCTCGAGTTCATCCGCCATCCAGCACGGAACGATCCACTTGGGCGGAGCGACTTCGCACTCGTCGATCCTGATCTACTCGACAAACCAGACCCGCGTCCTAATGCGGTCTACTACGCCCTCGACCACTGGGAACGACCGTGGGTGCTCCTCATCGATATCGACGCGAAAACGATCGCTCGGGAGCGAGCAACACGGGTAGTGTCGGATGAGGATGGTTCGGGAGACAGCGAGGAATTACTCGATGCCGCGGGTATTCTCGACGCAGACCCGGCAGGCTACCCGTATGCCTTCGATGATATCGATCAGGCCATCGAATACGGTTTCGAGGTGCGAGACATCTTCGAGGACGACTTCAACGCTGAGGAGACGATGGTAGTGTACAGCGGTCAGGGCGTTCATGTCTACCTTCTCGATACCGACCTTTCCCATCGATATGACGCCAAGAGCCGGGAAGTGCTGAACGACCTTCTGCAAGACACCTACGAGATTCCCATCGACCCAGTAGTTACCGCCGACCGTCGCCGGGTTGCTCGGCTCCCCTACTCGTTGCACGCTGACGTCTGTCGTATCGTCACACCCATCGAGAGCCCGAACTTCGACGTTCGGTCTGCGAGACCGGAGGTGCTCAGAGAATGACTCAGTCAACGCCTGTTGAGGACGAGCGGGCTGCCTATCGCGTTGCGACGCTTCCGCCCGAATATGGTACGACACGAATCAACCAACTGTTCACCCGGGGCTACAATCGCTATATCGTCGACGGCGAAGAGCAACCAGGTGATCTACTGACCGACCTCGAACGGTTTGGGACGGCGGCATTCAAAGAAGATGTCAGAGCCAACGCCGCAGAGAAACCCTTCGTCGATGAACCTGGAATACTCGCTGTCCTCGCGACGTTGAGTGCTATCTGCGTTAAGGCGCACCCGAAGTTCGAGCACGCCCCGCCACGGAAGATACAGGTCCTCTACGATATTCGCGAACTCTACGTCAACAATCTCGCCTCTCTCCTTCGAGAATTCGGTGATGGGAGTCTCCAACAGGATATCGCAGAGGTGCTATACGCAAAAGACCCCGGAGAGGACGGACCACACCCCGGTCGCGTTTGTACGGGGATCAAAGAGATGCCCAAGTTCGGTGACGGGTTGTATCTCGAAATCCCGATGGCCGCAGCATCGAGGAAGTGCCTCGTTCATGCCGAAACTGAGACCGGAGAAGCCGGGGAGTTGCTCACTCGCGTCGAAAACAACTGCCTCTATGTGCCCGTCGGTGATTTCGACACAAAGTATCGCGAGTACGCCAGACGTGCGTTCAAGAAGCTCCTGCGAGTCCAGGAGGAGAATCTCTCTGAAGACCAGCAGACGTGGCTAACGACGAATGAGTCAGCCATCACAGAGCGTATCGACCGCTTCATCGAGACGGGACACCACGAACGAATCTGGCGAGATTGGAACCCTGGTGAACGGACCATCCGTGTGCTTAGAGACGCGATTCGAGACGCTCCAGACGAGGTCGTCTCACTGGGGGAGTTCCACTCGGCGAAGGAGCTGTTTGAGGCAGTGGAGGCGCACGACCCGGAAGCGGGCTGGAAGCGAGACGTGTGTAATCGCATCTCGAGTCCTCGAAGTCTCGGAAACCTTCTCGCATCCCAGCGCGACCACCGGTGCCTGACCATTCGAGAGCACGGAAATACGAACCACTATCGGGTTCAGGGGTCTTCGCGTGGCGTCCAGTCCATCGACGTCGAGACAATCGAGGACCTGTTCGAACTCCCCTGTATGGCCAATATGGCCGAGCGCCTCCACGAGAAGAAGCCAGTCCGAAAGGACCTGTACAACTTCGCCCGGATGGTGATGTGGCTGCCACAGTATCAGGACAGCGACCTTGAGACGATTGTTGCAGACCTCAAGGGCGTCTTCTCGAGATGGCCTTGGTACGACGAACAGGTCACCGATTACCAGATACGCTACGAGTTCTCGAACACCATTGGAGGCGACACCCCGCTTCCGATGAACTGTGACAACGACGATATGCAGCGGTACTGCATCGGCCAGGAGCAGTGCCCCTACTCGATCTGGGGAAGTCTCCCATTCCCAGACGAGATGTATGACCAACTAAGTGGAACGGAGGGTAACGGAAACGAGTTCTGACGCAGATAGCCAACCATCAGTTAGATTACTATTCTCAGCGGACAGCGATGTGACGGAGGTTGAAAACTCGTCATGCACTTTTCAGGCTTTCAGTCGACCAATTTGGACAAGAATGGGTACCGTGCTGGAAAGATAGTCTCGCAACTCATCAGTTGGGGTCGGTCAGTTCTGCTAGGGCTTGATTCTAATTTGACTCCAATCCTCTCGAATACGGGGCTTTCAACACCTCGTCAAGCACAATCTCGCTGGATCACCATCTTTCGGAACCCGTCGAGGACATTAGTAACGCCTGAGAACTGCCCGACGGGACTCTTGCTAAATCTAAGGCCGTTTCAACTCTCTCTGAACCTCCAAAATCATCCAAAGGAAGGCTAGGGTACACGGGTGCAAACGCCGCTGGCTCTCTCCGGCCGAAGGGCCATCAAACGACGACAGTCTCTAGCCGATATATCAGAATACACTCATTAGATGAGGGTGCGATCTGCGGTGGAGTTTGTCACCCCGAGAGGGGCGAGGGGGGCTGTCGTAGGCCCCCACTCAACAACCATGTCTTCCGACTACGAGCAACAGCGATCACGACTTCATAGCGAGTACACTGAACAACCGAGCGACGAACCGTGGACAGATCTCGAACTGGCGCTCCCTCACAACAGAAGTCCGACTGGCATCGTCTCATTTGTTGAGTGCGTACTTGTCGAACTTACCTACGAAGACGTCGGAGCCGAGTTCGTCTCGACGAGCGTAGCGGGCGTGAAGCGGACACAGTTCATCGCCGTCGACGACGTCGGGCAGCGGTTCCAGAAGCGGTATTTCGACGACCGTCTCGGCTGGCACGAAACAATAGTCAGCCGTGGAGCAGTTCGTAACGAACTGGTCAGTCGACTCTCGCAGTTATCGCTTGACCGAATTGACGAGACGCCGAACACTGATCCAGATACGTTCCGCGTGGTGCCTATTCATCAGTTCTGAGCCCACTATATCGTTAACCAACACAGAACCGCAGACTTCCGCGATGTTGGTTAACGGCGTGGCAGCGGAGTAGTTTCTCCGCGCCTGAGAGGCCGAGGCGCGNGTTAACCAACACAGAACCGCAGACTTCCGCGATGTTGGTTAACGGCGTGGCAGCGGAGTAGTTTCTCCGCGCCTGAGAGGCCGAGGCGCGTCAATACGCGCCGACGTGATTCCCATGCCCGGTACAGACGTACTCGACGATGCATCAGCCGACCACGAATGGTTTGAAGCGGAACTCGTCGCACAGGATCAAGATGCTGCCCGCGTCGCAGTAGCGGATATCGACGACAGGAGAGCCCATTCTCTGGTCAATGACCTCGTCGACGACGACGTCGTCACTCCCATCCCCGACGAACGCGTTCTCGTCCACGAGCCAAGCGACGAGGCATTCGACTCGATTCTCCAACTGGCGGTCTTCCATCGAGGCTGGACCGCCGCTCGCGACGCCGGCGAAGGAGGGCAGTGATGCAACAGACGCTCTCTGGCTGTGCCTTCTGCGACGCCTCGCCCGGCGCCGAGGTCGGCGAGGCGCACACCTGGGGACAGGACGAACGGGTCACCCACCCGATCTGCGTCGACTGCGCGATCCAGACGGAGCCGGATCCCGACGAGCGCGATCACGTCGCCTGTGACGGCTGTGGTCTTGTCGTCGACACGCTCGCGGCGCTCACGCGGTTCCGGGTCGAACTGGGGCATCTGGAAGGCCCGATACAGTTGTGCGCCCGCTGTAGTCCGGGCGGACTCGCGACGTACTGGACGCGCGATCTCGAGGAGCATCTCGTCGCGACGCCGGCAGAGTAACCCAAACACTCTTTACTGATTCGCTGTAAACTGTAATCAAGAACGAATCGTGTCACGCACCTCAAACCGCGCGGACGGCGACATCGTCCAGGACTTCCTCTCGGTCGCCGATCTCCTCGAGGAGCCACAGCTCGCCCAGCTGTACGCGTACCTCGCTCGGGAGGGGGAGGCGACCGTCCAGGACGTAATGGACGACCTCGAGCTCGCACAGGGAACCGCTTACAGCTACGTCAATCGGCTCGTCGACGCCGGCGTCGTCGACGTCACCGACGACGAACAGCCACGCCGGTACGCCGCCCGGGAGATCGACCTGACCGTGACGACGGCTGCGGGCGACCGCGAGTACACGATCACGCCGGCGCTCATCGACGCCGTCGGCCGCCGCGAAACGGATGCCGACATCGATACCTACATCGACCGCCACGGCGTCGCCGGCCTCGCGACCGCGCTCACCTACGCCGTCGCCCGCGAGCGCGGCGAGGTGACCCACCGCCTGATGGCGGAAGATCTCGACATCTCGCCGCTGGCCGCGGAGATGATCCTCCAGGCACTCCGGCCCGTCGTCCACGAGCACTACGACATCGAGGAGGCTGGGGCGGGACTCGACGAGTTGGCCATGGACGGCGACGGTACTGACGACGTGTGAGCCGGCTCCACATCGCCGACACCGGCCTGTTCGTCGCGATGGGACAGCCCTCGAACAGTCGCTACCAGGCAGTGCGGCGCTTCGCTCGTCGGAACGACATCACCTTCGTCCTGCCGGAACGGGTGTACGAGGAGCTGACCGTCGACGACCCCGACATCGAAGCCCCGCCTGTCGACGACGCAATCGACGAGGGGTGGGCGACGGTTGCGGCGCCGCTCGAGTTCTCCGAGCCGATCGTCTCGCGAGCCATGGACGGCGTCCAGCGGTACATCGCGAACGCCGACGACCGGCCCGCCGACGAAGTCGAGCGAGCGGACGCCGCACTCGCGGCCCTCGCTGCCCAGCATCTAAGTGCGGGAATGGTGACTGAGGTCTACATCTACACGGCGGATATCGCGGCTGGGGAGGGGGCTGAAACCGTGCTCGCGAGCGAGGGCTACGGGGACTCGGTGACGTTCATGAACGGCTTCCGGTTCATCGAAGACCTGGTTTCGAGTCGTAGCTGAGGGGTCGGGAGAGAAGGAGACGCATCTCCGAGGATTTGTGGTCGCTCAGCATCCTCCGTATTCGATTCCCAGCTTCAAAACCCCACAAGGGTTCGTCTGTAACACCCAGTTCCGCGGCCATGCTCTCGGAGATTTCAGCGCTTCAACCCCACAAGGGTTCGTCTGTAACTATGGCCGATTTGGCCACCACAGCCCTTGTACGCTCCATCCACACTCAAGTGTTTCCGTCGACCCCCAATTACACCCAACTCCTCGGGTCGACGGAACCTAACGCTGACGAGTCGTACGCTTGCTCTTGCCGCTCGGTTAGACTGTTGTCGGGTCGCCCGTCCGCTAAGCCAACACTTGGGCCTGGTTCTAGTGTACACGGGATTACCGTATACAAGACAGCACACACTTAGGAGCAAGTGATAGGTATGTAACAGCGTCCTTTATACCAGTTCGGACAGGAGAAGTGTATATGTCATTATTGTCATCCAATAAGGATGTCTCCGCCAGCCAACAGGGAGAACTGAAGGTTCTCGGTATTGACGAAGAAGGCACTGGTGACGTTTTTGAAGCATTATCGTCTGGAACAGCACGGGAGGTGTTAACCGAAATTTCAATAGTTGAGACTGGTTCTCTCAATGCATAGACCGCAGGCACGGTTTGCTCACTGACAACGGGTACTATTTCGACCGCTTGAACTCAAACCGTGCCCCGCCATTGCTTCCGTCTGTCACCGAAACCGTCCAACCGTGCGCCTTCGCGATGTCGGCCACAATCGAGAGGCCGAACCCGGTTCCCCCCTCGCTGGACGTGACGCCGTGTTTGAACACGTCGTCTTGCTTCTCCTGGGGAATCCCGCTGCCGGTATCCTCAACGTAGAATCCATCGTCTCCGTCTAGTCCACCCACGGTCACCGTGACGTCGGCACCACCGTGCTCGATTGCATTTCGGAAGAGATTCTCGAAGAGTTGGGTCAGCCGCCCTGCATCCCCGGTGACTGTCGGAATTCCATCTGCGACTGTAAGCGTTGCCTCCTCCGTGTCGACGTATCCCCACGCTTCCGTCGTAATACTCTCGAGGTCGATCTCTTCTGCATCCTCGATCGTCGTCTCCCCACGTGCCAGCGTCAGGAGGTCCTCGATGAGTCGTTCAATTCGGTCGTGTGCGGATTCTACTTTTTCAAAATGCTCCGCCTTCCCGGTCTCCTCCGCGATTTCGAGGAACCCCATTGCGACAGAGAGCGGGTTTCGAAGGTCGTGGGCAACGACGCTCGCGAACTGGTCGAGTCGTTCGTTCTGTCGGTGTAGTTCTTCCTCCCTGCTCGCTCGTGCGAGTGCTGCCTCGACAGTCGCACCGAGAATCCGGAACAGGTCGACGTCCGTTTCGAGCTGTTGTCCTGTGAGCTGGGCCGACTGATCCCCTGCGAGCAACCGCTTTGCAGCCGTATTCGCGAACTCGATATCACCTTGCTCGTCGAGGACGAACACGACGTCGTGGATGTTCTCCAGAATCGCATCACTGCGCTCTAGCTTCAGTTCCCGCTCTCGCTCGGTAGTAATTTCACGTGAAAAGACGGTCAGCCCGTCGTCATCTGGAAACGCTCGCACTTCGACCCAGTAGTTGAATGGCTCTTCCAGATGCTGTTCGAACGATACTGGTTCACCAGTCTCCATCGCCGTTCGATACTTGTCTTCGAGTTCCGTCCCGACGATCGACGGGAACTCTTCCCAGATGGCTTCTCCGACGAGCGCGTCCGAGTCACGGCCGATTCGTTCGGCCATTTTCTCGTTCATATACTCGATGCGCCAGTCGCTATCGACGGCGTAAATCGCGTCAGTTGCGCGCTCGAGCGTTCGTCGGAAGCGCCGTTTGGTCTGCTCGGCCTCCGTTTGTTTACGAGCAGCCTTCGTGAGCGTTCGAATGCGGGCCGCGAGTAGTGTGAAGTTATCACGCTCCGATCGGACTGGGATGTAGTCCGAGACGCCGGCACGAGTCGCTTTGCTCGCGATTTCTTCACTCCCTTGTCCAGTAAAGAGGAGTATCGGGATATCGTCGTTCTGCTGGCGAATCGACTCCGTAAGCCCGATACCGTCGGAATCTTCGAGCGAGTACGCCGTTACGATACAGTCGATTCGTTTCGTAGCAAGATGGTGCAGTGCTTCGTCGATACCGTCGGCAGGTATACAGTCGATCTCGGTACTCGTCTGTTGGAGTTTGGTTTGAACCAACTCCGCGAATGCGGGATCGGAGTTCACGTAGAGGACGCGGATTGGATCGTCCAGTTCGTCAGTAGTACCAAGCACAGTTACAGAGATTCGACTGTCTAACTGGTTAAATATTTCTTGCGAGACACTCTCGTGGGCTATCGAGGTCGCTGACACTGAAAAGCGCAATAATCGAGGGAGTTGTGGTATGTCGGTCAATATAAGGAAACGGGACGGATACGCTGCTAGTATGCCTGCGGAAATTCTGGCTGCCGACGACGACGAAGACATCAGAGAGATGATCGATGTTAGTCTCAGTGAGGAGTTCGATGTGGAGACTGTAAAAGATGGTCGGGAGGCATGGGAGTACTTAGAAGAGTCCCCGGATTCATTACCGAAGGCGGTCATTCTCGACGTTATGATGCCAGAGATGGACGGGTTTTCGGTTCTAGACCATATCCGAGAGAACGACGGGATGCAGGACATTCAGGTTATTATGCTGACATCTCGGAGTCGGGAGGAGGACATCGTTCGAGCGCTCGAGGCAGGCGCGGACGATTTCCTGGCGAAGCCCTTCAATAAATCCGAACTGTACGGACGTGTACAGCAAACTCTCCAGTAAGCGACCGTACAGAATTGAAAGTATAAAGGTGCATTGGCTGATAGACAGTTACAATGTGGGTGGCCACACTAGTCGCCGTTATCGGTCTCTTGAGCGTTGGGGCCATCACTCAGTTCACCGGGTATCGTATGGGAGGGTCAATCACCATTCCCGTTCTTGCCGTGTACTCTTTGAAGAACTTCGTCATGCTCCCCGTTTTTGTGTTGAGCGCGGCAGCCGCGTACGTCGGCCTGTGGATCCTCCGTCGTCGAACATTGATATTTGGTCGTGACGAGCTCATCGCAGCGATGGTCATCGGCACAGCCGTTCCAGTAGTCACGCTCTTTTTCATCCTGCAATTAGGACTTGAGGTGGGAGTGGTTGCGTTTCTGGGAAGTATTCTCCCTGGACTCGCAGCGTACAATTACCATCGAATCAAGCCGGAGTATCGCCGAAACGACCTCTTGGCGAGTATCGGGTTGTTCGTTACCCTCACTGCGCTCGGTTGGGTACTGGTTTCCAATGGATATGCGCGTGAATTTGGTGCGCTGACGCCCCCAGTCCTCTTCTCTTCGACGGCAGACGTCGCTATCTACAAAGGTGTTGCAGTGCCCATCGACCCCGAATCTGTCATCCTCCCTCGAAAGATTGTGGCCGGACTGTTCGCTGGTGGGCTGGTTCTATCTGAACGGCTCCGGGGCCGGTTCGGTGTTCGGGTCGGAATCATTGGTGCGGTCCTCCTCGCGATTTACGCGCTAGCGAGCTATTGGCTCGTAATCCTGTACGTCCTTTTGCTTGCGCTATCGTTCGGTTTCATCCAGTTGTCGAACTACCTCACACTCCGGTACGGACGAGTGCTTCTCGGAGTGACTGTCGCAGTCGCGATCTTCGCCGCAGTATCGCTGACGTTTGTCGTACCAATTGAGCGAGGGCTGTCGGCGTTCTTTACTGCGATTTTGGCAGGTGTTGGGGCGTACAACGCGCATGCGTCGGCACCATTCGAGCGCCGCCTCGTCGTCCCGCTTCAGATCGTGGTCTTTGTCCCCGCTTTGATCGTCGCTCGACTGTTCAGTGCTCCCCAACCTCGTGGGTTTCCACAAGAGCTGACGTTGCCTGTCCTGGGGATTGCAGCGGTTCTCTGGGTGGCTGCCCTGGGTGTCGCGTACTGGTATACTGTGTCACCCCCGGGTGAAGATGAGGTTCTCTCTGCGTCGGTTCTCTCTGAAGGGGGTGAAACATGAGTCGGACTGCCTTCGAGATCTACGGCCGTGGGTTCGGCTGGTCGTGGCGTCTTAGGGGCCCAGCGGAGGTACTAGCAACCGGCAGCCGCCACTACGACACATCCCGAGCAGCACGCGAAGCAATTGATCTCGTTCGCGCCGCTGTTACAGAACTATCGGGGAACGAAGAGTCCTTCCCAGACACCGACGTCGACGCGCCCGACATAATCGTCGAACAAGAGGCCACACCGTCAGGAGAGCTTCCGGAGGAACGAAACAACTGGGTCTGGCGGCTCCAAACTGCAAACGGGGTACTGGGACATAGTGCCGATCGCTTCCCGACGGAAATGGCAGCACAGTCCGCGGCGGACCAGTTCCTCGACTATGCGGCGGGGGCGCTGCCGATGTTCTTGGTTGGGGCAGAGTACGAGTGGAAGACTGGCCCGAAGCCAATCGAAGTCGGCTCGTCGAGTTTAACAGGGCTGGTTAGTGAAGCAACGAGGGGTATTCGACATCGTAAGGTCCTCGATCAGATCGATACCCAGATTGTCGTCTCGGGGACTCGCGGTAAATCCTCAACCACCCAACGGCTCGACGACGTCTTCAACCGCCGAGGGTACGACACGCTCACGAAGATCACCGGCAACCATCCACTACTGATCCACAACGGCGAGGTCCATCCTATCGAACGACGGGGGCCTCGAACGACGCTCTACGAGAATATCAGTCTCATCGCTGAGTTCGTCCCCGAACTCGATGCGTACGAGCCGGACGACGTCGCTATCTTCGAGAATCAAGGTATCACAGAATACACGACCCGGCTGTTCAACCAGCGTCTGACCGATCCGGACATCATCGTGTTAACAAACGTCCGTCAGGACCACACAGATACCCTTGGAAAGACCAGGACAGACCTTGCACGTTCGTTTGCGCGGTCGGTCCCAGCGGGAACACACGTTGTGAGCGGCGAGCAACACCCGGTGTTGCACGAATATATGCAAAAAGAGATCGAACGCCGCGGAGGGACTATCGAGCAGGTTGATATTCCCGACGAACACGAAGGGCTAATCGGTTCTGAAACGATCCACGCAGTTAATGCGGTGTTAGATGTTGTTGGCGAACCGCCACTTCCAGCCGAGGAGATCGAATCGTTCCTCAGTGCGATCCAACCAACGTGGATAGAACTTGAAGACGGACTCATCTTCAACGCTGCCGAGGTGAACGATGTCGAAAGTACTGAGATGGTTCGACGGGTGCTCGTCGATGACGAATGTATCACCCCGTTCGTGTACCTCCGAAGAGACCGGCGGGGGCGTACAGCGTCATTTGCTCAATATATCGAGTTGCTATTCGAGCGAGAGTTAATCGATGAAGCTCACATCGGTGGGGCTAACACACGCGCATTCGCCGAAAACGTCGATGTTCCAACCAAGTGCCACAGTCAAAATGCGGACCCGGAGCAGGTTCTAACTGAACTGTTCACCGATGGCCGACCGGTCATCCTCATGGGTAACACGGTGGACGAGTTTATGCGTGAGATGCAGGCGTCGATTGAACAACGAGTGAAAGAGAAAAGACAGGCTGCCTCGGCAAGCGAAGCTGTTGACATTTCTGAACAGGGGAGCGCGGAAGCGACTAAACCAAAAGATTACGAATAAAACGTCAGCTTCTGTAAGAAGCGGGCCTTTTCGTTAGATGTAGACGTGTTCTTGAGGGGGCCAGAACGATTGTCCGGTAGTGGCCATTACTACTGAATCTCGGAGAACCGTCTTTCGACAAATTGCACGACTGTCGTACGTTGAGTGGCCAGCGTACGATTCGACACCGTTGTACGACCGCACCTCACTTACCGGATTAGAGTCGGATGTCCGGATCGTCTCAGGAGCTTGGTTCACGCACCATGAGCACATCTCTGTTGAGCAGTTCGTCTCCGAACTTCCGCTGGCCTACTTCCAATTCGAGGCCCACGACTGCTACGAGGACCCGACACACTACGAGATGGACACCCTGTTTCGCGTGTTCGTTCTGAAAGAACTTCACGGATGGGAGCACGAAACAGCACTCTACGAGTACCTCGAAAGTCATCCGGAACTTTGCGAGCGGCTTGGGCTGGAGACAGTGCCTGACCAATCGACACTCTGGCGCAGTTGGCACACGCGCTTCAGCGATGAGCTTCGCGAGACGGTCCAGAAAGCGGCTCGAACGATTCTCATCAAAGCGCAGAACGCCGATGTCACCGTCCCCCGCGAACCGGAGCAGATCCTCCCGGCTCGTTGCGATGACGTGGACGAATCGGTTCCAGACGACCGAGCCATTCTGGACAACACCGATAGAGTCACCGAGCACGTCAGCCGTGTCGTGTTCCCTGCGTTCTCGCTCAATCGTGGCGAGGGCTGTGAGGTCCACGAGCACGCTTTCTGGGACCTACAGACGTATCTCGGACTGCGCGAGCGGCTGGCTGCAAACGAGGGTGCTCGCAGTTTCGTCTACGAGTCAACGCGGGAGCGGACACCACTCGGACACGCCCACCGCGACCACATTCGCGATCTCTCTATCGAGCAGATTCGAGCGATGTACCGGCAGGCGATTCGACGACTCATTGATGAGGTCGCAGAGACGGAGACGTTCTTCCGGGCAGGGATCGTCGCTATCGACATCACCGAGGCTGCTCCCTTCACCGGCGACCGGACCGGCCACGAGGACGAGATCATCGGGACGAAAGAACAGACCGACGAGTACGCCTATCAGTGGGCGACCGTCCAGTTAGTCGGCAACGCCGTCCCGATTGTGCTGGACGCGCGCCCCGTCCGAAAGGGGGAGACACGACTGGAAATCGTCGAGGATTTGCTAGATTCGGCTGAGGACCTCGCCCATGTCGATAACGTCCTGATGGACCGGGAGTTCGATAGCCAGCACGTTCTGGAGATGATCAGCCAGCGCGGGCTCTCCTACGTCGTTCCCAAGCGGATGCAGACCAGCGAGAAGTCTCAGGCAAAACGATTGCTCCAGCGCGATCAAGACCGGTACGAGACCGACCGCAAACTCCATCTTGGGAAGAACGAGTGGCACGAGACGACGCTGATCTACCGCCGGAAAAAAGATTCTGAGCACGACGATTATCGGCAGTACTCGGTGTTCATGACGAATGGGGCCAGTGGCCACCTCACCGAGTACGGCTACAGGTGGGAAATTGAGAGTGGCTACAGATCGATAAAGCGATTCATGGCCGCCACTACGTCGAAGAATTTCGGCCTTCGATTCTTTTATTTCGCGTTTGCGTGTCTCCTGTACTCGATTTGGCGAGCAGTCGATTTGTTGGTGCAGGTTGAGTTGACCGGTGAATATGAACATTCGCCGATCGTGACGGCCGACAATACGCTGACGCTGCTGAAGAAGGAGACTGGAATCGGGTAGATAGGCACTCTGTCTGGGTTAGCGCGCCGTCTGAGTGGCTACACTATTGGAAGTCTCGAATATTCACCCATACGATCGGAAGTGTGACAAGAATGGCCGCTTGGAGAGTGATCTGAGGTAGTTTCTACGATCGCATCGGTCAAATTCACGCATCACAGCCTCGTTAAACCCACTGTAGTCTCAACTTCCAGAAATTTACGACGATCCTGCTGCCCCGTCGGAAATTGCTGAGCGTCTGAATATGTCCGTTCAGAGTGTTTCCTACCATCTCGAGAACCTCTCAGAGGCAGGCATCATTCAAGTAGCCGATACGATGTATTCAGAGAAAGGCAAGGAGATGAAGATTTACGCTCCAGCTGACAACCCTGTTGTACTCTTTGTCGGTACAGAGAACCGAAAACACGGGCTCAGAGACGTCATCAAGAGATTGCTCGGTGCGACAGGCCTCGTGTTCCTTGGTTCAGTCCTGCTCTACATATATCGCGGCTTCGGAGTTGCGACCGGTGGGGACACGTCGCCACTCAAAGACCTACTTGCTACGCCCGGCTTCGAGTTTCTACTCGGTGGTCTCTTCATGTTGCTGCTGGTCACAAGTTGGTGGAGATGGAACACGTGAGTCTGCAGCACAAGGAGACTGTGTAAGAGCCAGCTGTGGGTGAACGCTTTCGCACCTCGTTCAAAATGGATTTTGAGCTAAGAGTTCTATTAAGTCCCGACCGGGCCAACGGAAGAGTATGCAGCACAACGAGGTGGAGACGTAAAATGGCCCTTCCGGTCGGCCTCATCCCAACGTTCGCGTTCGTCATGACAGTCGGTATTCCTGTGACGGTTGCACTCTCAGCACACCTTTACAATCGCTCCCAAGAGGGTGCGATGAGAGACGCTCTCCGTGTCGCAGTTATCGAAGCGGCGCTTCTTTATACGGTCGGGATCTACGTCATTTGGTCAATTGCAGGCGGCGGTTCGCTCTGGGGACTTGTCGCAGCACTGGCCGTTGTCGGAGTCTTTTGTCTCATCTTCCTCCTAGCTGTCCCACTTTTGGTCGGACAGTGGTTAGTGGAACACGTACGGGACGTGCCCTCAGACACTGCTTTGAAAGCGGTGGTCACTGGATGGCCGCCTGCGATGCTTCTGGTGTTCGGAATCTTCATCGCCCCAGGGGGACTCACTGCTGGTCATCTCTTCGATATCGAGGGACCACAAACATGTCTCGCTGGCCACTGTGGAATCGCCATTGGATTGCTTGCAGTCACGGCCCTCGAAGGTCTCATCGCAACCTTCGGCCCCGGAGTTGCAGGCCTCCTTTTCACAACACACACTACTAAGAGCGCGTGAACTGTGGTTACGTCATTTTGACTGCTTCGGGACCCACAAGTGTACTCGAACTATGATGTGACATGTACAAATCGGTGGCCCACTGGTAGGCCTTTGGTGCCGTGGTCTCAATGGTTCCAAGGATACGACCGTTATCGTACCCCACTAAGCACGTACTGGGTGAGGAACGGTCAGTGACTAACAGAATAAACGGAATTTCGCTGGAAGTGGTCCGTATTCCTTTTCTTTCTATGAGAGGCCCTAGCTCCGCTCTAACCGCCGACTTCCGTTCAAGCGTTGCAAGTGAGTCTTCCTCTACAACCACTTCTACCTCAGCTTCGGCCATGTGATCCGAGAGCGCAGTGATGACTTGAGGGATGAACCCAGGAATAAGTACACGGAGAGTGCTTTTTCCTGAAGCGAACTCTGAAACTGCGCTAAAGGGTTTGTTAGGTGCATAACGGGTGGGGAGAGTAACAGAAGCATCTTGAAAGAGGTGAGGGACGAGGTCCTCCCCATCCATTGATTGGATAATTGCCTCTGCTTTGTTTACTGTAGTACTCATTTCATGGAGATCAATCACTTCCTCGAAGAGAATTTCAGCAAGGGGTGTCGGTGAATAGTTCCCCCGCTTCTCGACGAGGAGTCCTTCTTCAGCTAGGTCATCAAGTGCGCGGTACACGGTTGATCGAGAATCACCGACGTAGTTAACAAGTTGTGTTCGATCAGTGACGCCACTGACAACGTGCTTCATTATTTCTTTCCGTTGGAGGAGCAGTTGGAGTTGCCGGATTGGTCTTTGCACCATTATGTATGCTCTAAAACATTATTCACTGATGATACTACTGTAAAAGTGCTGTCTGATCTTGCAGCATTCATGATTGCGCGACTGGTCACGGTCTGCGAATCTGTGCAGAGGATATCAATATCAGAAACGGGTGAAATTACCACCCATGAGCATTCAGACTATTGTGGATCGGCTCAAGAACCCCAAATACACTGGTACCAACCGATGTCTGAAGTGTACCTACGTAAACGTCGCCATCGCATCTGTTGGAGGTGGGATAATCGCATTCTATGGGACTCTACTGCACGCTGGTCTCGCATTCGTCGTTGCCTTGTGTGTGATCTACTTCTGGGGGTACCTCATCCCTGGGACACCTCGAATCACTAAACAATACTTCCCAGCATCCCTCTATTCCGTGTTTCATCACACTCGGGGAAATGAGTCCCAACAGGGGTTTGAGGGCGTTTTTGATGTTGAACAAGTGATCGTACAGAATAATATTGCATCACTGGAAGAGGAAGACCTCCAATTAGATCCTGCATTCCGGAATGACTGGAGCAACAAAATCACATCAATGAGCTTCGAAGATGCAGCGTATGGATTGGAAAGCTTCCCCAATATTAAAACAGAACTGACGTTCCGGAATACTGGTGGAAAATTCTGCGCAAGGCACTTGGGAGAACAGTTAGCAGTATGGGAGTCGAAAGAAGCATGCATTGCCCACTTTGCTGGAATGGAAGTTCTCCCAAGCCACCTCCAAACAGAGGATCAGTATACACTCGAAGAACAGTACCAGCTGGTTGGCTCCCTCCGATTGTTCACCCCAATATGTCCTTGTGGTGGGGGGATCACTGAAAAGATTGAAACGATAGAATCCTGTTGTGACATTCGAGAAACCCTCGTGCTGAACTGCAGCGACTGTGGGGCTCAACTCTTTGAGATGCAAGACCCCCCGTAGTCAGCAAAGTGTCTACTCTCCTAGCTGTCTGGATACCTAAAAATGTGGCAGGGAGTAGTGATTAGTCGAACGAGATATTCTCGTTATTCTGGATATAGTATCCAGCTGTCCCTACAGCATTCCCTTGCTGTGCCGTGTCTCCACTGCACGTCTTGATCCCGTCTCGGTCATAGTACCGGTAAGATCCGACATGAGTAATGTAGGCGTCGCCGTCTCGGAGGACATAACACGGACTGCCAGAGTCACCGTTGGCGAAGTTCGTAGTCGATTCGACACCTTCGTCATGGAAGTTCATGCACGTGAAGGTGAAGCTCTTGTCGGAAGACACGATCTGCCCAGTAGTCAGGCCAGTCGTCACACCCATGTTGTACACATCCTCACCAGACGACGTTGCCATTGAGTCGATTTTGGTCTCTGAGACTCGGCCACCGACCGATGGGTAGTCGTTGTTGTCGTCAATGTAGGACATGAAGGATCCACCGTTGCGTTCTTCAATGAGAACATAGTCACCCTTCCGATCATAGGTGGACACTTCACCGATCTTTGTCCCTCCATTATTCCGTCCCCGATGGGCGCCTCGCCCAGTAATATCTCCGTTTTTCGCATCGTTACAGTCATCCCAGAAGACATGGGCGCAGTGAAGGAGACGGTCCTCTTCGGATCCACCAGGATCATGGACGACAGCACAGGTCGCGGTACCCCAGCCACCGTTAGTCCACCCAACGAGTTCGCCACCGCCCGCACTGGATTCGTCACTGCTGTTATGACACCCAGCTGGACCGTGATTGGTTGGTGCTGCTTCAGTGGTGACAGGAATGTCATCCGTCGCCGTGGGGACACTTGCTGTACTTAGCTTGTCCTGGACTTGTACTCGAATCTTCAGCCCCTTCTTTTTGCCGAACTTCGTCTCTTGTCCCACAAGACCGATAGAAAAGACGTTGTCGTCGTCTCCGAGCTGCTTGAGCAGTTTCGCCTTTGCCTCGCGTGCGTGTTCTCTATGTTGAAGCCAGTCCTTTGGAACTTCCATATATTCGACGACTTCATCCCTTCGGAGCAAAGCAGGCACTTCCGTCGTGGAAGGGGCTGCGCTGGCGGTTGACGTGAAGAGACTGCCTCCAGCGATTGTCGTTGCCCCAAGGGTACGGAGAGCATCTCGCCGAGACACTGAATCGATTCTAGAACTGCGGTTCGTTTGGTTATCTTCTGATGGTGACATCTTTGACACCGGTTGAGTGACTATCGCTTGTAATATTATTTTCAAAGAACGCTCACTTTGTCATAGGGTGAGATTTCAAGTGGGGCTTGATTGTGGGCCAGAATCTGAACCGCAGTTCACTCAGGTATGCGGGCGGTATGTATTTGGATTGTGGAATTATTCTATGGCACATTCCCATACTGAGATCAGCTAATTTGAAAGACAAAAGGAAGTCAATTATCCCGCTCCTAAGCCGAGATTCTATCCACCTCTGGCCACCAATTCCGACCACAGACACGGTGGTCGGTGTACCTTCTCTGAGTGATTGCCCACACCCGCCGACGACAGCCGAGCGAGCAGCCGTCCGTCGCTACATCGAAGACCTCTGGGTTCCGTACAACCGTGAACTCGAAGGGATTGTGGATTCCTTTTCGCTCGCTACCGATGTCGACATCGTGGCGAAGGAACTCGAACATCGACTCAGCCGCCACGAAACAGAGAGCTACCAAGCGTGGATCGCCGTCGACGGCTCACACGACGAAAGTGACCTCGCCGATACCAGCGGAGACTTTGTCGGGTTCATTACAACCGATATCGACGAGTCGCCGACTGTCTTCGACCGTCCCGACCGGCTCGTCATTTGCGATATCTATATCAAAGAGCCGTACCGCGGCACCGGCTTATCACGCGACTTGGTCGAATATGCTAAAAGACGGGCTATGAAAGTGGGTGCGCCGAACTCAAACTCGAAGTCGACGTGGAGAATGAACATGCTCTCGCGTTCTATGAAAAACTCGGCTTTGAGCCCTCTCGTCACACCATGGTTGCCAGCGTAGAGGAGAGCTAACCTCCGGACGAAATGCTCCCGTTCGTACGAGATACACCCGCTGTCTGTGTCACGCACTTCCTGTCACGGCTGAGGGGTTCAGCAGAGCCTCACGGCCGCACTTGCGCTCCCCCGTGATCAGATCGTCGTTGCGCGACGTTCGACACGCCCATCGGTGACTGCGACGGCGTCTTTCTCTTCCAGTCGTCGCACAATCTCCTGGACGGCCGCTGCAGGCCAGTCGAGTTCCTGTTGCAGGGCAGCCACCGACTTCGGTTCGTCAAGCGCGTGCAGCACTTCGAGCTCCTCGTAGACGCGCTCGGTGAGCTCCGCCACGGGGTCGTGCAACGGCGTCGTCACGTTGTGTTGTTCGGTGAGATCGGTCAACGCTTCATTGACGTACGTCACGAACAGTTCTTGGTCCAAGAGTTCGATCTGCGTCTCGAGTTCCGCTTCGACGACATCGAACTCGAGGCCGGTCTGCATCAGCGAGAACATATCCTCGATATCGTCCACCCGACCGGCAACCGCTTTGAACAGGAAGATGTCTTCTGGACTCACGAGCTCGACCACGAGATTTCCCGGGTCGAGATAGCGTTCGCTCCGCTCACGAATGCCTGGAGACAGAATCAGCTTGCCGATCACCTGCTGGTTGAAAACGTCGATACGACACCCGTCATCGTTCTCGAGGATGCGCTGGGCACCGAGTTCTTCGTACTCTTCGTCCGGTTCCCGGACGATATCGTATCCCAGTTCGAGGAGCACCGCCTGTAGCTGACTCAGATCGTCGCCGGAAGAGACGATGAGGTCGATATCTTTGGTCGTCTCTTTGAGTCCGCGAAACGCCATCGACCCACCGCCAATCAAGAAGACGGTGAGTGGGTTGTCCAGCTGCTGGCCGATGCGCTCGAGTTCTGAGCGAATGTATGAGCTATCAAACCGTGCCCTCATAGCGCCACCTCGTACTCCTCAGCCAGTTCCTGGAAGTCCTCCCACTCGGGGAGTCGCGACGTCCGCTGGGCACCGCTGGTGTCGAGATACGTGTAGAGGTCGTCGACGACGTCGTCGACGCCGTACTTGGTGGCTTGGGCTCGGAGTTCGTCGCGGTCGATGTCGACGTGACTGAGCAAGAGTAGACAGTATGACTGCGTTCGTGCGCCCGAATCGACCACGAGCATGTGGGAGCACAACATCTCCGGCGAGAGCTCGCTCGTCGCCTCCGAATAGAGGTAGTACCGGCGGTCACGTGCCAACAACGGGAGGCCGTACCGCTGGAACTGGTCTGGGCCTGTCGGGATGAAGTGTTCGTCAGCGATTTCTATCGTCGTCTGCACAAGGAACTCGCCCAGAGACTCCCACAGAATCGTGTAGGTGTCGGTCTGTTCTTCGACAGTCTGACGGTGGACGTGATGGGCAAGCTCACGAGCGAATACGCTCAGCTGTTCGAAGCCGTCATTCAGTGCGTACGCGCCGTCGTCAGTTTGGTAGACGATTCCGCGATGCTGAAGCGGGGCAAGCGTACGGTGGACGGTACTTCGGTGGACGTCGGCGCGACGTGCGAGTTCGGTCGCTGTCCGTGGGGTGTCGAGGTAGTAGCACACACGGATGGCTGCCCCTGACAACAGCTCCGGCCAGTCGATGTGTGAATACTGTTGCGTGAGGTCCGTGAGTAACTCGAGGGCCTTTGCGTCCGACAGTCGAGTCCGCTTTGTTTTCCCCTGTCGACGTGTCTCGACGAGGCCAGTCGTTTCGAGGCGTTCGATGAGTTCTGAGGTGTAACTGAGACTCCGATCGAGATTCGTCGCAAGTTCAGAGACCGTCTGCTCACCGTGGAGGGCAGTGAGGGCGCGAACCTCGCCTTCTGTGAGCATCCTGTTGCATACTAGCGAACCAATATATAAATCAGTTCGGTATTTTGCAACGCAGAGCTGACTCTATCAAGGACGTAGGCACAACAGATGAAAGCCCTCGGCCGTTCACGGGCGACGACGCCGCCCGTTAGCTCGGGAGAGTTTTGCTCTCCCAGCGCTCAGCATGCCGCGGCTACGTGAGACTGCGTCTCACCTGCTCCTGTTCGCTTCGCTCACTGGAACCCCGCTGCGGTCCTCATGCCTGCGAACTTTACGGGTTCAGGGGACGTTCAGGGCGACTCGCGCCGTGGTCTCGGGAGACGCAGTCTCTCGGGAACCGAGACGGTCTCCTCCTCACTGAGTCCGAAAGGATGTCGGCTGTGTCAACTAACGGGGAAGCAGCCGAGTTACTACTGGACAGATGTGATTCCCTTCGACTCCCGCAACTGTTGATGTATTCTCTTGGCTTCAGTTAAGAGTGCGTCTGCAGCCTTATCCGGGGTGTTGACGACACCGTCCAACGCTGATTCCATCGTTTCCTGAGAGATATCTTCTGCTAGAACGCGTAGATCAGGGTCGCCAAGCTCAGATGCAATCTGCTTTTGTTGACGGTCGATTGAATCGATTTGCGATGGGGAGAGAACACCGTGAGCAAGAAAATGGATGTCCCCATCTCGAACAAGAGAAATCGGGCTAACCGGGGCAGAATTTATCAGACCTTGGAGGTCGTCTACGCCCAACATATCGTCAACTACCTCTGACGCTGTCTTCCACCCGTTATCGAACTCTTCAGTGTTAATAGCCGAGTAGACTTCGTCAATATTCTTTCGTGTGGCAAAATAGATTCCAGATGGGAGGCCATTGTTGGGCTGCTCGTCGACCAGATCTTTTGCCCACTGCTCAACATCACTATCGCTATCGACCGATTCAGGTACTTGACTTGGAGGGATTATTTTCAAAGCCCCTGCAATAGCTTCCGCATTGTATTCGTTATTGAGCTTATCTTTGAGATACGTATTCTCGCTGTCTTCACCCTTATCGGCGGCAGCAACAAGAATTATTGACAGAGAGTTCTCTTCCTGATATCGTTCGACCAGCATTTCCCGGTCGTATCCCTTTCGCTCCATAAGGTCGAGGACACGTTTTTGCTGTTCAAGTCGTTCTTCAGCAGCCTCCTTGTCCCTTTTTTCGGCATTTGCCATTTGGCGAGCCTCGGCCTGTTCTTTTTGTGCTCGCGCGAGAGCATGGATTAATTCCTTCCGCTCTTCTCGGTCGTCATCATCCTCCCCAAGATCAAGTCCTAGCTTAGACAGAATGTTTTGCACGACCGTTTTTACGGTCTGTCCAATAGCTTTCGACGCGATCAGTTCCCCAATACCAAGCACTAGCGTTGAATATTCTCAAGATGTGTCTTATAAGTAGTCCAACCGTAGTGAAAGTGAAAATATGTATTGAGAGGACCTTCTAGGAGAAGCAATCCGATACCGTCTCCTCAAGTGTAATGTCATGAGGATGCGCTGGCTAGAGTTCGATCNTATGTATTGAGAGGACCTTCTAGGAGAAGCAATCCGATACCGTCTCCTCAAGTGTAATGTCATGAGGATGCGCTGGCTAGAGTTCGATCACCCGAAGCCTATTCACTCTTTGACACACTGCTAGAATCATGGTGAATATCAAAGAAAAGAACGGCGCAATTCTAATCACAGTCAACGGCCGCCGCGGGCCAATCCACCGGTCGGTGTCAGTCGAAGATGCCGAGGAGCTGCTACAGGATTTAGAGACCGCAGTTGACTCCGCGAAAAAGAATAACTCCGCCTGAAAGTGCACTCGTGATAGTGCCACTATCCACCAGAAGCCGAACGAGAAGCTCTCGTGGTTGATATTTCAGACACATTTTGATCGGAACGCGGGGTGTCGCTGCGGGCATACGAACATTCTCCTTGAAAGCCCTCGGCCGCTCGGCATCCCGCGACCACCGCTGCGCTCCTCGTGCCTGCGGTGCTTGCGGGGCCGGGGGACGACCGAGACGGCCTCGCCCTTTCTGAGTCCGCCAGGATGGTGGCTGGGTTACTGAGCGTCGAGAGTGGTTGAACGGTGTTTCTCTACGGCCCGCCCCGCTCGCCGCTGCCGCCCTCCGCGTCGCTCGCGACCGACCATTCCGGGCATGCGGGCGCTCTCCGCACCGCCCGCGCCCGTTCCGGGCTAAAGTGAATCTGGTCTCGACGCCAGCATTAAGCGCGTTTTCGGTTGCGCCCCTCGCGGGCCGGACACGAGAAACGGCTTAAAGCTGGACGCTTGCTCCGGGCGGGTCGGCGCGCGGTGCTGGTTGGGTGGCCTCCCTATGGCGCGCTCTCGCTCGCGCCCCAGGGGGCGCTCGCGAAGGCGCGAGCGAGAGCGCGCAGATGATTCTGTCGGTAGGTGTCGTCGGAAAACCGCGATGTAGGAGCATCGCGGTGTCGGGCGCTGAGCGCCTTCGGATCAGTGAGATCCAATGTCAAGTAAGAACGTCTTTGGTAATGAGGTTTCGGTCGATGAACAGGCATTCGAAAAAGCAGACGAAACGGCGGTCGACGAAGACGGCTTCGAGGTCGTCGATGAGACGCCGAAGTTTCAGGCGACGGTGCAGATGGAGGTGCAGGCAAAGGTCGATGCGAACCACCCGGACGGGATGGTCGACACCAGCGACGAGCGGATTTACGGTGCGACCCTCGAACAGGAAGAGCGCATTCGGGCGCGGGAAGCTGAACTGGAGCGCATCAGTGCCCAGGCAGAGCTGGGGACGCAGGAAGGTCGGGAGAAGCGGACGCGAGACATCGCGGCGAGGAGGAGCGCTGAGCGGCGTGCAGAGTTCCAGAAGCGGGCGGCGAGCGTGAACCCGATGGCTGACCCGGAACGAGGCGATCCTCGTGCAGAACTCACGCAGGAGCAGTTAGCGGTGGTGAACAAGCAGTCGATGCGGCTGGCGAAGAAGCTGGATGGCTGGTCGCGAGCGGCGATTGGTCGGCGGCTGGGTGAAGCCGTCGTCGGTGGGAAAGACCTGATGAGCGCGGTCGTCGGGGTGTTCGAGGAGTTGCAGACGGCTCCTGGGACGGTGGTTCCCATTGGGAAGCTCGAGGACGTCAATCGCAAAGAGGTGAGCATCGAAGGTCGTGTGACGCAGCTTTGGGAGCCGTCGAGTTCAGCGATTTCCCAAGTCGGCCTCATCGAAGACGAGAGTGGGAAGACGAAGCTGACGTCGTGGATTTCGAGTGACCAACCCTGGATCGAAGAGGGCGAGCGCGTTCGAATTCACGGGGCAGCGAAGAACTGGTACAACGGGCGCATCTCCGTAGCTCTGACCGGGTGGAGCACCGTGATATTCCCAGAGCGCGGTCGGTGGTGGGAATAGCCGGTCGTCGCGGCCTTCTTTTTTGCTACGTGCCGGACCGACCCAGGCCCCACCTCCCCACCCTCCGCTCCGTGCTCGCTTCGCTGCGCGCGCAGCCACGACCTCTGTTACTGGAGAGAACGTGGTCCCGTCTCCGATGGCAAATTGAAACGAGGAAGGAGAGAAAAACACGTTGTGAGACGTCTGAGTGCCAGTTGCTCATCTCGTTCGTGAGTCTCACTCTGGTCTGACTTTCCCAGGTTATCCTGTGAGTTCGCTGGTATACTGCTGTTCCCAGTCATCGCGTGCTTCGATTTCTCGGCGACCGCGAGCGGTGATCGCGTAGACGTTCGTTCGGCGGTCCTTTTCGCCTTTGTCGAGCAGTCCCTTCTCGACGAGCGTGTCGAGGTTGGGATACAGGCGGCCGTGGTGAATCTCGGTTTCGTAGTAGTCCTCGAGTTGGTCTTTGATTGCGAGCCCGTGTGGCTCGTCCAAGCCGGCGGNATACAGGCGGCCGTGGTGAATCTCGGTTTCGTAGTAGTCCTCGAGTTGGTCTTTGATTGCGAGCCCGTGTGGCTCGTCCAAGCCGGCGGTGACATACAGCAGGTCGCGTTGGAACCCGGTCAAATCGTACATTTTGCTGCCCGCAGCTAGTTTAAGAATACATATACGTTTGTTGGCCATCGGCCGGGTTTCAGAGCGGCCTCGCTGGACGAACGTTTATATCGGAAGATACAGCCACGACGCGGTATGCCGCCAGAGCGTGATCCGACCGCGGAATTTCGATCGTATGGCGAAGCGACGCAGATTCCCGACGTACAGCTGGAACCCGATCACGCCGAGCACAGCGACGCAATTCCAGAGCATGACTACCCTGCTGGTGACGATCTGGACACGGACACCTGTCAGACCTGTGAGCGGGCCATTCCCCCCACTCAGTGCCAGTGTCGATTCTGCCTCGAGCAAGATGTCTCGGCTCCAGACAGCACCTCAGCGCCCCGCGAGCAATCACTCCACGGCATCATCTGTCTGCTCGTTCCGTCACAGTCACCGCGGGGTGCACTCGCAAAAGGGACTGCAGCAGCCCGATTACTGCAGCGTTCCCACTCATCTCGTATCGACGAGTGTACACTCATTGCGGCGCTCGAACAGTCGCTCGCGGCGCCACTCCGAACACGGTGGGGTCACCTCCCGGACGTCGTTCCAGCGACTGGGTCACGTGCTGATGGCTTCGTGGCGAAAGCACGGTCAGTCTCGTTGTGGTCCGCTTCTCCTTCGACGGAGGGTTCTGCTTCCCGGTGGTACGACGCTGCTGGGACGCAGATTACTGAGAACTCTCGTCGTGAGCAGTTGCTCTCGGACTCGGAGACGTGGGTTGTCCCAGCGATTGCGCTTCGACGAATGTCTGTCGATGCCTCGCCGTCACAGCCGACATCTACCTCACCAACGCGGCAACTGCTCCGCTGTCAGTCGTGTGGCGAGCAGACACCGCATCGGTTCGACTCACGCGACGACAGCCCACCCGCAGCGTGGGCTGGAGAGCCTGTCTGGCGGTGTTCCGTGTGCCGAACACCGCAGTACGGACCTGAGCTGAACGCCTGACGCTGGAACTATGGCCAGATTCCACTAGGATTCTAGGAATCTAACCGAAACCATCTGGTTCAGACTGAGTTTGTATCTGCCATTACAGTACTATAGTTTGTTCTTCTGAAAATGAGAGTTCCCATCAGTGCTCGCAAGATGCTATTCATCACGAAATTCTTGCCACTCAGATGTGCTCCGATCTCTATGCTCGGCCATGATCGGATACCGCGCGCAAGTTAGATTCGATTTTAATCACTATGGAATATTTCTCTTGGAGAAAATTCCTTAGATAAATGGGTGAAAATTATATTCTTTTTATCATACATAGTACAACTTACAGGGCTGAATATCGTAAAACCTCAAATATGGGTGCATATGGACCAATACCATCGCTAATCACCGTATTAATGGTTCAAGGATTGTCTCTATCGAGACTAAACCACACCATTCTCTCCAAAATAATTCACAATATCTGAACCTCCCTGTAAACGACTCTTTGCCTTACTCACTCCCAATTCGGCTTCTCTGAGTGTGAAATAAGCCTCATTTAGGATTCACAAATCGTGAACACTTTTGACTCCCCTGATGAAATGGTCTAATATGCCCGGGAATGAATCTGGTCGCTCTCTCAAGACGCTTGAAAATGCCTTAGAAATCATTGATATAATTCAGGAACGAGATGCGCTTACTATTGGCGAAATCACTGATGAAGTCGGATTCGCGCGGAGTACTGTTCATGGGTATGTCAAGACGCTTGAAAACGAAGACTACCTCACCAAACAGAACGGAAGTTATAAGCTAGGGATGGCGTTTCTCGACAAGGGTGGGGACGTCCGGATCCGAGACCAGCAGTTTCGAACAACGATTCCGAAAATCGAAGAAATAGCCGAAGAAACCGGTGAGCGAGCTCAATTTATTGTCGAAGAACATGGTGTTGGGACATACATCCATACAGCGATTGGGAACAATGCTGTACGGGCTGATTCTCGGATTGGGAAGCGAATAAACTTGCACGCCAGCTCGGCAGGTAAATCTATTCTCGCTCATCTTCCGCGTAGTCGTGTTATAGAAATTATTGACCAGCACGGCCTCCCGGCATTAACTGAAAACACGGTCACAGACCGAGAGGCTCTCTTTGACGAATTACAGAAGATACGCGACCGCGGATACGCAGTCAGTGACGAGGAGTCTATCGGGGGACTGAGAGCTGTTGGTGCGCCGGTTTTGAGTAATGACACCGTCATCGGTGGCGTGAGTATCTCGGGACCTGCACATCGAATCAAAGGAGAGAGATTCCGCTCTGAGCTTCCGAACTTCCTCTTGGGCGTGACAAATGAACTCCAGCTGCGATTAGAGTACCAGTAGCGTCACTTCTCGTGAATACAATCAGTAGTGCTTCATTATCCTCATCATCGTTAACCTTATTAGTTAAACCCCAATCGTCCGGTGCATGGCACATGACACCAATGCCAGTATGACACGCCGTGGCTTTATGGCCGCAGCTGGTGCCGGAACCGTAGCACTCTCAGGTTGTAGTGCGGTCCAGAGTGAGCTCCAGGGTGGCGGTGGCGAATACCCTAGTGAAGATATCTCCTATATCGTCCCTTTCAGTCAGGGCGGCGGTACCGACACTTACGCTCGGAAGATTATGCCCCAAGTTTCCAACGAACTGGGTTCTGGGATCGCAATCGAAAACGTACCAGGAGCTGCCTCGCTGAAAGGGGCTGCTGAGATCCTTCGGTCCGAGCCCGATGGATACACGTTTGGTGGATTCAACCCACCGTCAACGCCGATCTCCTACTTGGTACACCAGCCGGATTGGGATATGACGAAGCTCATGCCCGTCTGTACGTACGCCCGGACGCCCTACGGAATCTTTGCGAATCCAGAGCATAACATTGGGGGCCTCAAAGACCTCGTCAACCGTTACCAGTCTGGAGATCTCAAGCAATTCGCAGGGCTTGGACGCGGTGGCATCGTCAACCTCGCTGCTATCGTGATGAAGAATGACTACGGTCTGAACTACAACCAATATGTCGCTTACGACGGCGCTGGACCTGCGATCAAAGCGGCTGTTTCCGGTGAAGTCCCCGTCGTCGCAACTACTGACACTGCGGCGCAGAGTGCCGTTGAATCGGGCGATCTCGAGGTTGTCTCGATTCTCTCGAGTGAGGGGAGTTCTGTCTTCCCTAAGGCACCATCCCCGTCGGACACCGGTTTCAAAAGCATCGACTACATCGGCCAGCTCACTCGGTGCATGTTCCTACCGCCTGAAACACCTACGGATATCCGCGATACCCTCGCAGAGGGTGTTAAGGCTGCACTCCAAACCGATGAAGTGCAGACCTGGTCAGAGCAGACTGGAAATATTGTCGAATATGGCTCTCACGAACGCGCTAAGAAGGCCTTAGTGAACTCCATCAACACAATCCCGGATAAAGTCAACATGTCAAAACTTCGCGGCGAATAACACTCGAAAGCATCAACAAAATCCTACAATGAACGCATCTGGGTACACTAATACGTACAATTACGATATTGTTGTCGTCGGCAGTGGTACCGCTGGCCTCGCGACCGCGCTCCGCGCTGCGGAACTTGACCGTACTGTTGCCGTCCTTGAGAAAGCTCCTCGTGAACATCAGGGCGGACACACTCGATTCAGCGAATCGTTCCGTGTTCCCTCCGTTGGGACTGACCTTGAGCAGTATGGCTTCGAGTTCGACATCAAAGACTACACTGCCGACGAGTTCTACGAAGATATTCTTGATCAGACTAGTGACCGGGCAGATCCGGACCTCGCTCGCTATCTCGCCGAAAACGCCGGCGATACCCTTGAGTGGCTCACCGGTTCCGCTGGCGTTGACTGGCAGATGGAACCGCTTGCCGTTGGGTATACCGTGGCGCGCACGTGGTTCGATGGCGAAGAATATGTTGACACTGTCACTGAAGCTGCTGAAAACGAAGGTGCAGACTTCCACTTCAAGACTGAAGCTCGTGGGTTCTACCGAGATAGTGATGGTAGCGTCGTCGGTGTGGATGCGATAACTGACGATGGCCCTGTTCGATTTGAGGCTGATGCCGTTGTCCTTGCAGCCGGCGCATACAGTTCGAGTGACGAAAAGCGCGTTCGGTACTATGGACGTGATTATGACGCGATGAAGGTACGTGGCAGTCGATACAACACTGGCGAAGCACTCGAAGCAGCCAGCGATATCGGTGCTGATCTCGTCGGTCAGTGGGGTGGTGCCCATATGGCACTTATTGACGCTGCTAGCCCGGACGTCGCTGGTGGTGCAAATCGTGTCGATGGCTACCAGTACGGCGTCATCGTGAACGACGAAGGAGAACGGTTTGTTGACGAAGGTCAGGACGCTCGTGCACATACTTACGCGAAGTTTGGCCGTCTCATCTTTGAGGAACCAAATCACGTCGCGTACATTGTCGTCGACTCGAAGGTTCACGATCTCCTCCGCGCAACTGGACCGTCGGATCCCACCATCGCGGATAATCTCCCCGATCTTCTGGACGAAGTCGGATGTGGCGACCCCAAGACAGCTGTTGCAAACATTGAAGAGTACAACGCTGCCTGCGATCCAGGTGAGTTTGAACCAGAGGTTCTCGACGGGAACGAAGCAACTAGCGTTACACCCCCGAAGACGAATTGGGCACTCCCCATTGATGAGCCCCCCTACTACGCGTATGCCGTCACTGGTGGTATCACGTTCAGCTTCGGTGGTGTCCGCACTAACACCGACGCAGAAGTCATCGATAGTCGCGGCGAGACGATTCCGGGACTCTACGCTGCTGGGAACAGCACCGGCGGGCTGTTCTTCGACAACTACCCTGGTGGAACTGGCCAAATGAACGCGGCCGTGTACGGAAAAACGGCGGCTGAGTCCGCTAATGAGTTTATCCAAAAATGAGCACATCCAAATCCTCGGTGACGGATCGACTCACGGATATAGTCCGCGGTGAGCATGTGTTCGCCGCGCTACTAGTCACACTTGCCGTGTATATGTTCGTCACAGCCTACGACTTCCCACCGGCAGCGCGTCTCTTTCCACAGGCCGCGTCTGGACTTGTCTTGGTCGCAGCCGCGCTTCGCGTCCTAAACAACGTCATTCCTTACGAATTCACCAAAGATGACGCTGTTGTACTCAGTGGCTCTGATGCCGATGGGTCGTCGACGTCAGAGACGGAGATGAGTGAAGACAGTGCGGAGAGTGGAGACCTAATCCGCATGATAGTCCTTGGTACGCTCATTACAGGGTATATCTTCCTTGGGTACGCCATTGGACTGTTCTGGGTAACTCCGATCTTTGCACTCGCCCACCTCATCTACACGGGTCAGAAGTGGTGGGTAACAGCGATCATCACCATCGGGCTCACCGGGGTTGCCTATGTCTTCGTTGCGCTCATGAACCTTGACATCGTTACTGGAGGACTCTAAATGGTAGACCTTAGCGTACTCTTCCATGCAATCGAAACGGTGGTCTCATGGCCGGGGATTGCGCTCCTGGCGCTCGGTGTCTTTATTGGCATCATCGGCGGTGGTCTGCCCGGTGTCGGAGGGGCACTCACCCTGGCGATTGCGACACCATTCACACTCCAGATGGGAGACATCACCGCGATCATCTTCCTCATCGGGATATACAATGGGGTCATGTACGGGGGTAGCATCTCTGCAATTCTATTCAATGTTCCTGGCTCTGCGTCTGCAGCAGCGACGACGCTTGAAGGCTATCCGATGGCAAGAGTAGGACGTGCTGTTGACGCACTTACTATCTCAGCTGTTTCCTCAGCCATCGGCGACTTCCTCGGTGGAGTGGCCGTTCTCGCGATCCTTCCTGTACTCGTGTCAATCGTCCTCCTGTTCGGGACACCTGAGTACTTCTTAGTCGCAGTCCTTGGACTCTCGCTCATCATGGTCGTCTCTGAAGGATCGTTCCTAAAAGATGCAATGGCGGGCGGGTTCGGCGTGATGCTTGCAACTGTTGGGATCGCACCAATGCTCCCAACACAGCGATACACGTTTGGCCAGCTCGGCCTTCACAACGGAATCAGTTTTGTCGCAGCCCTCATTGGGATTTTCGCAGTTTCGGAGATGCTCCGTCTAAGTAAGCAGGGCGGGACGATTTCGCGTGGTGGCGATGTTGACATCGGAGGGAGTGTCCGATCGGGTATTCGGACAGTCCTTTCAAAACCCCTCACGCTCATCAAGTCATCCATCATCGGCTTGCTTATTGGTGCAGTTCCGGGATCCGGAGGGTCTGTCTCAACGTTTATCGCGTACGGGGAAGCAAAACGTGCATCTAACAATCCTGAAAAGTTCGGAAACGGTTCCGAGGAGGGTATTATTGCCACAGAGTCCTCAAACAACGCGACTGTAAGCGGATCGCTAATTCCGACACTGACGTTCGGTATCCCGGGAAGCACCACAACCGCCGTTCTCATCGGTGCGCTCATGCTTCACGGGATCCGCCCTGGACCAGCACTCTTTGGCGCACAGATCAACCTCACATACTCGATTTTCGTCTCACTCGTCGTATGTAGTCTCATCATCTTTGCCCTCGGCCTCCTCGTAGTTCGGTGGGCAGGCTACTTGACGACGGTGAATACCTCTGTGATTATTCCCATCATTATCGTGCTGTCCGTTTTGGGCGCGTTCTCGCTCAATTCGAACTACATCGACGTATTCGTCGTGCTCGCATTGGGGATTGTCGGGTACTTCATGGAGTCGTACGACTACTCCATCGTCGCGTTCCTTCTGGGACTCATTCTTGGTCCCATTGCGGAGGAAAATCTCTCCAGATCGCTCTCCCTTAGCAACGGAAGTTTGGATATTTTCTTCGCAACCCCCCTTCGACTACTGCTGATCGTCGCGACGGTAGTGATCATCGTCGGGCCGTACCTCGGTCCGGTGCTGAAACAACAACTCGGCTCAACCTCAAACGCTTAAATGGATCAGAATTCACTGCAGTGCGCCCTCGTTCGCGGAGGCACCAGCAAGGGAGTTGCTGTCGCTCGCGATGAACTCCCAGAAGAGAACACCAATACAGCGCTCCTCTCGCTGTTCGGCAGTCCTGATGAGCGTCAAATCGATGGACTTGGTGGCGGAACATCGACGACATCCAAACTGATGATCGTCGAAGAGAGTAATCGAGATGGCATTGACATAGACTACGAATTTGGTCAGGTCAGTGTCCGTGATCCGACCATCGATTATGGAGGGAACTGCGGAAACATGACGACTGTCGTTGGACCGTTCGCTGTCGATCAAAATATGATCGATGTCCCCGACTACGGTGAAACAACAGTTACGCTCTATAATAAGAACACAGAGACACGTATCGACCAATCCTTCGAAGTCGTCGGCGGTCGTACAGCTACTGTGGGCGATCACAAGATCCACGGTGTTCCTGGTACTGGCGCTCGGGTTGACACGACGTTCTACGATCCGGCCAGCACAATTGAAAAAGGACTCTTTCCGTTCAATGAACGGGTAACGACACTTGATGTCGATGGAAGGTCTGTCGAGATGACGGTCTTAGATGTTACAACTCCCGTTGTTTTCGTCCGAGCATCTGACCTCGGTGTCACTGGCACGGAGCTGCCCGAAGACATCGATAACAATCCTGAGTTCCTTGACCGGATTGAGCAGATTCGAGCGACCGTGTGCACGGAGCTCGGCATCGTCAATTCTCCTGAGGATGCAACCGTCGAATCGCCTGGCTTCCCAAAGATAGCGTTCGTCGCGCCGCCAACCGATTACGAAGCGACCGTAGGCCACGTTACTGAATCGGAAATCGATATTACAGCTCGAATCATGAGCATGCAGTACCTTCACCCAGTATATGCTGTGACAGGTGCATCGTGTACTGCAGCCGCGACACTACTTGAGGGGACGATTCCAAATCAGGTCGCAGATGCCCCCGATAGTGGTACGGTTGAGTTGGGACATCCGAAAGGAAAAATGTCGATCGAGGCCAGCGTCAACGGTAACAACACGGTAGAGAGCGTAACGGTCTCGCGTACACACCGACGCCTGATGGAGGGTCAGGCGTTCTATACGCTTGAGACAAACGGCCAGTAGAATAGCCATGCGGTAGTGCTAACTCCTAACGAGAGAAGGAGTGTTACGACGCCGAACTTAGCAACCTCTCTCTGTTTTAGTGGCCCCTCTTCGTACGCAAGCAGGGCGGAGGTTGTGTTGAACGGAAGAAACGTCGTTCCACCAATAACGATGAGCAGTGCAAATGAGAGATAAAGTTGGTTCACACCCAGTTGTTCCCCAATCCGAAGCGCGAAAGGGACAACAACGAGCAGCGCCGCAGACCCAGTAGAGAACACAGTACGAATGGCGACTGCGACCAGAAGAAGAATACCAATGCTTGCGAACGTGGGGAGAGCGTGAAGCGGGATTGTCTCTAAGGTCTGGTTGATAAGCAGTTCCACAACGCCCGTATTCGTGAGTGCCTCAAGTAAAGAAAACATTGCACCGATGAGAAAGAGCACGTTCCAGCTCACGTCCTCGACAGCATCTGCACGGATAATTCGGATCTTGGGGAGTGCAAGGATAAGGACTGCCGCAGCAGCTGGAAGAATGGTAGGGATCCCAAGGAAAGATCCGATAATCCACGCAAGGACGGTTCCGGACATCACAGTGGCAACGATCTGTTGGTCACGGTTGAAGCCAGTAGCAGTATCTTTTGTCATCGGTTTCTGAATATCTGGATAACTGAGCGGATAGAGCGCGAAAACGGAAACAGCACCAAGCAGATATAGGACTACTGCAGGAGGAACCATGTATAGGGCCCATTCCACCCACGTGAGGGGACCGACGAGCGAGTGAATGAGTCCAGCAGTGACTACAGCCATACCACCGCCAGTCATGAGTCCAATGGATGCAAGTGGGTTTACTTGGCCAAGGATCAAGAAAGCAGTTTGCGAGAAGTCAGAACTGAAGGAAAGATCAAAAGAGGTCCGAAGACGACGAACTACAGGAATTAGTGTCACGGTCCGAGCCGCAGCAGAGGGCATAAAGACAGCAAGAGAGAGTAGTGCCGCTGTTAGCGATTGAAGTGCATGCGTTGGGGAATTTTTGGTCCCAAGGAGGCGGTCTGCGAGTCGGGTATCCAGATTCACTTCGGAAATCGTGTTCCCCAACAGAAAGAGTAGAAGTAGAAAGAAAACGAGCGAAGAAGAGAACCCAGATGCAGCATCTTGGACGGAATTTGAGACGCCAAGTGCATAGAGGAGCATGACTGCAGTGACGCTTGAGATCACATATGGAACAGCGCGAATCAACCACAGAAGAAGTGTCGCAAGGAAGACTGCTGTCGCGGTCAGACCAGTCTCTGTCATTCCCGTTGGCGGAGTAGCTATGAGTCCGCCAGAAACGATCACGACCGCACCGACAAGACCAAAGATGGAACTGCGATCTAAGAAGTTGCTTGTCACAGTTATCTTCCTATTTATTTGAACTAAAATCAGATGTTTCCGGCAATCGATTTGATATATCCTGAGGAAGTTCCGATGATGACCCCATCAGACGCGTTATTCCAACTGCTTGTGTGTTCTCCAAGCTTGAGGGGAATATGGCCCAACAGCGAATTAAGGAGGGTTTGCTGCGTGGATGGCAAACAACGAGTTCCATCATGGTCCGTCCACACTTGGCTTCGAGAAGAATGACCGGTTTCAGTCGGTGAGTTCAACAGTACCAGCGTGAGGTATCTTTCACCGTCTCGAGAGCACCCGTACTCGTGATCTCTGGTGTGTCGCAGTGAGTTGTGTTTGTGTGCGCCGGCGATGGGCGCCGGCGCAGGGGGTCGGACAGACTTCGACTCTTGAGCCGGTGAGGTGACGACGAATGCACCAGGTAATCTACGCACTCGTGACTGCATCGACAACAGACGAAGCCCTCTCACGGGCCGCCGACGTGTTCGACCAACTGGTGGGGGCCGCCCCGCAGGCCGAAGCGGTGTTCGACTACTATGTGACGTTCGATGACGACTCAACAACGGTCGCCGGCAGCGCCCGGTGGGGTGACCTCCCGGTTGCAGTGCCCGTTGACTCAGAAGACGGCCAGGAACTCCTCGAGCGCGGGTGGCAGGCGACGACACGCGAGTTCGAGCGGAATCTTGAGCGTGTTCGAGAGGGCGTTGACGACCTTGACGCCGCGGCGATTATGCGCGATGAGGACCTCGTCAGACATGCGTGCCACAATCTCGGGGCGTACCGTGGGCCGGCGGTGTACCTCTACGACGAGTTCGCTGACGGGGTTCGGCACCGCGAGCGACTTGAGCAGCTCGTCGGGTCGAACGACCATCTGTGGATCGTTCCCGCTGATGTCCATTACTAAGTCGACGCTGTGCCCAATGGTACTCCTGAGAGAGCCGCTTTCTGATCGTGGTATTGCTGTTCGGAACGTCGTCGACGACTGGCTGATAGCTATTGCGTTGAGTACACGCCGCTATCCGGCGATGTGGTAACCGACGAGTGGACTGTGTTCGGTGGGGCGTTGGCTACGATGTATCACGCTGCTGCGCGTACGACGGAGAGTGAGAGTACATTTCGTCTGTCTCACCGCACGCGACGTCTCATTCGGATTCAACCTCTTTGCGGGCGTCGATGATTATCTGTGGATCGAGGTCAAGTTCGTACTCGTAGCGGCGGCCACCTCTCTCACCATCGTTTTGTTCAGACCGCTGTAAGAAGCCAAGCATATGAAGATCAGAGAGGTGGTCCTGAATACTCTTTAGCGTCGTGAGTGGTTCCGAACCCCACTCTGTCGTAACTTTCTCGTAGTATGCTTTAATGTCCTTTGAGCGTGCGGGAGTCTTTTTCTGCTGCTCGAGATGTGCGATTGTTTCAAGAATGTACTGTGCATGGTCCGTCTGATCACGGACTCGGTTACTCAACCGCCCGCGTTGAACGAGCTCTTTCGCACTCTCGATGTGGTCGTCTTCTACTTTTCGGTCTTCATTCTTTTCGGCGACTTTTGCACCGACTCGGAGGAGGTCAATCGCCTGCCGTGCGTTCCCCATATCCTTTGCAGAGATTGCAGCCGCCATGGCGATGGCCGACCGATCACACGCGCCGTCAACGAACGCTCGGTCAGCACGGTCACGGAGAATTGTTTGCAACTCGTCCGCATTGTACGGGCTGAACGAGATCTCGTTTTCCATCAGCGTGTCTTTGACCTTCGACGAAAGTGACTGTCTAAACGTGTAGTTGTTGCTAATCCCGATAACACCAACCTGGGAGTTCGTGATATGTCCGTTAGATGAGGCCCGTGGAAGCTCATAGAGGAGCGTGTTGACGTCGTCGAGGTGGTCAATCTCGTCGAACACCAAGAAGTGTGTCCCACCTACCCGGTCAAGTTGCCGGTAGAGTTCTTCGAACGCGTCGCTAGTCCCGAGACCACGCTTTGGAAACTCACTCGCGTTTTCTGGGAGCAAACTATTCACAAGCTGCCTAACGACTACGAACAACGTCTTGCCGTTGCAGTTTAACTCGTGAATGTAGAGGTCGTCTGCTTGTTTTCGCTCCTCTGCTTCCGCTTTGAGAGCGTTCATCATGTACGTCGTAACAGCCGTTTTTCCGAGGCCGGCTTTCCCGTAGAGCATGATGTTCTCGGGAGCCCTCCCGAATAGGACATCCTGCAAGGCGTATCGGTATTCTTCGATCTCTTCGTCTCGTTCGAGAATTTCTTCTGGTTGATAATCTTCGGTGAGGACACTCTTATCGGAGAAAATGGTGTCCTCAAGGTCACTAAATGGGCCCGACATAACATGTTGTGTGAGTGTTTACGTAATAAAACCTTGTTTCGTTTGTCTCGTCTGTCTTCTCATAGAGTATCGAACCGGGCTAAAATCGGAGTGCTATTCCTCATTCACTAGAGGAAGACAGACGAAATGTACTCTCTCTATCGTCCTCTTGTACCTTCCAGCGTAGTGTGGCAGACAGACGAAACGTACTCTCATCCTCCCACTTCCACGATTGTATTCACGAGCTCGCAACCTCTCTGATGTGTCTCATTCAGTTCTATTGCGCGTTCAGCAGGTCTACACTACGGCGTTGTTTTTGCGCCGCCCAAAGGGGCGGAGGCGCAGTAACAGATGTTGATCGAGATTTTTTGCGCCCGTGATGGGTGCGGGCTGAAGNCACTACGGCGTTGTTTTTGCGCCGCCCAAAGGGGCGGAGGCGCAGTAACAGATGTTGATCGAGATTTTTTGCGCCCGTGATGGGTGCGGGCTGAAGACACAGTCCGTGTGACGTGATTTCCATGAGTCGCCAACAAACAGAGTCTGACGTCTCGATCGACGAGATTCCAGTCGATCTCGAACTCGTGCATTGTTCGGAGTTCACCCGAGCCGACGTTCCCGATGAAATCGAGTCGATTACGTGGTCTCTCCTGAGCGAACGGCCGCCGACAAACCCACTCGTCGTGCTCAAAGCCGCTCGCTGGTGGTACACCCACGGCACAGGTGAGTCCGATCCCGTGTACTGCTGGGCGATTGAGTGGGTTCGACACCTCACGACCGGCGAAGCGACTGCGAGCGGCCTGTTCGGCGAGTGTCGACAGTACCTTCGTAGCCTCGAGTGCGAGGATACCGACCAGTAGGTGTCTCGCCTGTTTTTTGTGCGCCCCAGAGGGGTGCGGCGCGTCCTGGAGGGACGCATCAGAACTGAAACCAATGGCAACAACGAGTTCCCCGTCGGTGTCGTTCGACGAGACCGACACGCGACACGATGAGATGCACCGCACGATCGAACAATGGCTTGCAGACCTCGCTGCCGACGTCGACGACGCTCGGGCGAGCGAGCAGTTCCAAGAATGGCTGGACGTCCAGAGCCGGTTCCACGACTACTCTCACCGCAACACACTCCTCATCACCCTCCAATGCCCCGAGGCTACGAAGGTCGCTGGCTACCGGACGTGGCAAGCAGAGTTCGACCGATACGTCGAGGAAGGCGAGTCGGCGATTTGGATTTGGGCGCCGATCATCACGACCCAATGCCCCAAGTGTGGGAACGCACCGAGCTACCACGAGACCAGCGAGTGTGAGTACGACGAGACGCCACCCGAGGAATGGTCGGAGGGACTCGTGGGCTTCAAGCCTGCACCAGTCTTCGACATTTCGCAGACCGAGGGCGAACCACTCCCAAAGCTGGATACGGCGGCGACCGGCGAGTGTGACACGCTCGTCGATGACCTCACTAACATCGCGTCGGACCTCGGCGTGACCATCCGCATCGTCGATCCCGATGACTGGCGACATGGTGAGGCGAAGGGTGTCTGCCAGTCACGGAGCGTCCAAGATCTCACCCCGCTCGTGGAAGTGAAGGACCGTCCGAACCGTGCCGACCTCGCGTCGACGATCATCCACGAGTACGCCCACGCGATTCTGCATTTCGACATTACTGACGCGACCGAGCGGGCGAAACGCGAGGTCGAAGCNGCGTCGACGATCATCCACGAGTACGCCCACGCGATTCTGCATTTCGACATTACTGACGCGACCGAGCGGGCGAAACGCGAGGTCGAAGCTGAGGCCGTCGCGTACGTTGTCGGTCGATACCTCGGCTTAGACACGAGTGGGTCGGCGTTCTATCTCGCGGCGTGGCAGGGCGAGGAGACAGACGTGCTGCAAGAGCGACTGGGTCGGATGAGCGGGACGGCTGAAGAGATTCTCTCAACACTCGAAGCGGTCTGAGATCTCTTATCTGTGGTTCAGTTGTCGGCCTTTGTTGATTCCTCTTTGTCAGACGTAGTTCTGTCTGTAACAGAGAGTCTCATAGGATACTTCACAGGTGTTGTTTTCGCAGGTCAGCGGTGAATTACTCGGCACACTGCTCCTGCGGATTTACTGATTGAATGTCGGCGCCCCGGTGGAATAGTCTCGATGAGTTGAACTGGCCACTTCCCTTCTCCACGATATGATGACCAACGAACTCGACTCCTTGCTCGAATGGTTCGAGTTGAAGGACGAACTTCGGACGGGATGGGTGCTTCGGAATATCGACTCGCCTGAATCGGTCGCGGCCCACACGTGGGGGACAGCGTCGCTTTGTCTGCTCTATGCCGAGCAGGAAGACGTTGACCCTCAGAAAGCAGTGACGATGGCACTCATTCACGACCTCGGCGAAGCTCGAACGGGCGATATCGCAACCCGCGCGGAAGACGGACGCCAGACCATCCCCACGTCTGAAAAGGAAGCAGCTGAACGGAGCGCAGTAACCGATCTCGTCGGACCCTTCGACACCGAACTGCTGACGCTCTGGGAGGAGTACGAAGCACGTGACACCCCGACGGCACAGTTCGTCAAAGACATGGATCTGATCGATAACTGTCTCCAGGCGCTCAAGTACGAGCGCCAAGGTCGGTACGACGAAGCCGAGGCGAACGACCACTTTGCCGAGTTCGAGAACTTGGACGAGTTCTTTGCGACCGCCGCGCCTCGCTTCCGGACAGAACTCGGCCAAGACCTGTTCGAGCAAATTAAATCGCAGTACGAACAAGAACTCGGGCGACCCTGCCAACTCTGAATACGTCTTTCAGTTGCAACTCGCTTGGTCGGTGTAGCACCTACATTGAGCGATTCGGAAGTTCAGAAGAGGGAGTCCTAATCGTTCTATTCCCTGTGTTGCCGGTTTGACGCGTGCTTCAGCTGTGCTTACCCGGTTTGCTTACCTCGCGTCGCGTCGGTCCACAGAGTACGCATACAGAGCGGTACACACGAGATCCTCCACACCAATACTGCCCATCTTCTGCAGAAGGTCTGTAACCGTTACGACGAACATGAGCGAGAACACGCCGTAACACGCTAGACCGACAAAGAGCAACTCGTGAACCGCCTTCGGACCCAGTACAGTTCGTGCTCGCCTTCTTGCGGATGTCCATCGACCACCGGCCAATACGACCCCGCGACGAAGCCGACGGCGATTGCACACACGAACAGCAACAACAGGCCACTTCGCTCCAATGTGGCGACTAGTGACGTGCGGCCGCCCCGGTCAGTCGTCGAAGGTCGGTTTCCGGGCTTCGATGGTGGCCGACACGAGGTACTCGCCGAGGTCGCGGTCGGCCTCCCAGTCGCTGATGAACTCAGTACTCTCGTCCTTGGGTGCAATCTCGACCGCCTCGAAGCCAGCGCGGTCAAGCATCTTCTCGAGCTTTCCGATGGTCGAGGCCCCGGCGACACACCCCGTAAGCGAGTCGGGGTCCATTGCAACGTCGTCGGGGAACGGTGCGGTCTGGACAACGTCGGAGATGGCGACGCGGCCGCCGGGCTTGAGGACGCGATACGCGTCGTCGAAGACACGTTGTTTCTCGGGTTCGAGGTTGACGACGCAGTTCGAAATGACGACGTCGACGGTCTCGTCGGCGACCGGGAGGTGAGTAATCTCACCGAGACGGAACTCGACGTTCCGAGAGTCGTTCTTTGCGACGTTCTCGCGGGCCTTCGAGATCATCTCCGGAGTCATGTCGACACCGATGACGTGGCCGTCCGCGCCGACCTCCTGAGCGGCGAGGAAGCAGTCGAACCCCGCGCCGGAGCCGAGGTCGAGGACGGTTTCGCCGGGTGTCATCGCGGCGAACGCCTTCGGGTTCCCACAACCGAGGCCGAGGTCCGCACCGTCGGCGACCGACGCGATGTCATCGGCGTCGTACCCGAGACGTTCGCTCTCGGACTGACTGTCGTCGTCACAGCAACCACTATCGCCCGCGACATCGAGGCCGACGTCGCTACAACAGCCTTGGTCGCTCGATGCGATTCCGGCGTAGCGTTCCCGTACCAACTGGCGAGTCGCCTCTGGATCGCGGTCGTCGGCTGTCGTGCCAGTCTGGGTGTCGTCACTCATGGGTGCCTCGCAGGTCGTCGAGCGTTTCGAGCAGCGCCACGGTGGTCTCGGTCGGCTCGTAGTACCGCCAGGAGCCTTCTTTTCGGCGCGTGACCAGACCGGCAGCGTACAGCCGGGAGAGCGCCTGGCTGACAGCGCTCTGGCTGACGCCAACCGCCGCTTCGAGATCGCAGACGCAGACGCCGTCGTCGGCGTTCGCGATGCGTCGGAGGAGCTCGTAGCGCGTGTCATTCCCCATAGCGGAGAGAACTTGGAGGTCAATCGCCATCGCGTCCGCATCGACGTCCCCAAGTGGAGTACAGCAGGCATCGGCGTCGCCTGTGGCCCCGTCGGCGACAGTATCCTGAACCATATTAGCAATAGCTTATACAAGGAACTACTAATATGTTTCTCTGGCGAGTTCCTCGTCTGCTCCACGCAGAGACGCTCCGAGAGAACGTTGAGTACTGTCCAACGGGTTCCAGCGAACCGAAGAGTTCCGAACCCGGGGCCCGTCTCGCGGCGAAGAACCCGAGTTCGGACTGCGAATGCGTGTTCTAACAGCAGTCGCTGCCCGCGTCGCAGGCGTCGCCGTAGTCGACGCCGGTCGCCGCAGTGATTGTTTCCGTACAGTCGTCGAGGAGGGCTTCGAAGTCCTCTCGACTGCATTCCGTTTTCGCGTCGGCGAGCGCCGCACCGAGGGATTCCGCCGCGGTCAGCACGTCGTCAGCGTCGCTCAACAGCACCCACCTCCAATCGACTGCGCGAACGCCTGCCCGATGCGTTCGCTTACGATCTCGTCCGTCTCGGCGAGTAAGCTCTCGAACGCCTCGCGAGCCTCGCGGTGTCGCCTGACAGACTCGAGTTCCGAGAGGTCCTTCTGGATGCTCCGGAGTTCGCTCATGAGCGACGTGTCGAACTCGCCGTTTTGGAGTTCGCGCTCGGTCTCCCGGTACGCATCCAATAGTTCCTGAGCCTCGGCGTCAGCTTCGAGTGCCTCCCGTGCTTCGACCAACTCCTGATAACGTTCACACGTGAGGAGTTCGTCGACGAACGCTTCGAGTTCCGTCTCGACGTCCGCCGTCTCGACCAAGGGGTCGCTCACGATACCGTCACCTCCTCGCGGTCATCCTCGAGCATGCCAGCCAATCCCGTGACCTCCGCACCGAACTCGCGGAGGTCGTCGAGGCCGACGGGTTCCTCCTGACGCNCCTCCTCGCGGTCATCCTCGAGCATGCCAGCCAATCCCGTGACCTCCGCACCGAACTCGCGGAGGTCGTCGAGGCCGACGGGTTCCTCCTGACGCAACGGTGCGAGCATCATCGGTACGTCGAACCGCTCTTTAATCTCCGTGAGGTACTCCGCTTGCTGTGCGCGTCGGTTCTCGAAGAACGCGTTGTCGCCGTCGTCCTCGGGGAGCAGGTAGTTCGCCACCACGAGCGACGTCTCGATCCCGACCTGGTCCTTGAGGTCCATCGCGGCACGGTACGCCTCCATCATCGGGGTGAACTCGGGGTACATCACGAACGCGAAGGAACTCCGACTGGGGTCCTGCATCGTCTCGATGACCTCGTCGTACTTCCCACCGTTGGCGGGTGCAGCACCCTTCGTGAGCGACCCGAGGTCCATGAACCCCTTCCAGTCCGACGGTAACTCCAGCAACCGCAACGTGTGCCCGGTCGGGGCCGTGTCGAACACGACGACGTCGTAGCCGTCCTCCTCGAAGTAGCTCACGAACTTCTCGAGGGCTGCCATCTCCTCAGCACACGGCGATTCCAGTTCCTCCTCGACGTTCGCGATGGCCGCCTCCACGTCGATCTGCGTGTCGTCTTTCTCGGCGTACATCTCACGAACGTGATCGAGGACTTGCGTCCGGTACTCCTCGAGCGCGCGCTCCTGGTCGATGCGGGCCGCATCGAGGTTCGCCTGCCCGACGGACGTCGGTTCGTGGCTGACAGGTTGCTCGAAGATGTCCGCGAGGTGCGCGGCCGGGTCCGTGGTTACGACGAGCGTCTCGTAGCCCGCTTCCGCGAGCGAGACCGCGGTCGTTGACGCAATCGTGCTCTTCCCGACACCACCTTTGCCAGTAAAGAACAGGTACCGTGTGTCTTCGACGGGAGCGAGTTCCTCGGCGACCGCGTCCGGGGCGGTGAGCGAGTCGAAGTCGACAGCTTCGTCGTCACTCGCGCGTCGCGTCGCCGCGTCGACATCGACGGTCGCCTCGTCACCGTCGTAGAGGACGCCACCGACGTCCGAGAGCAGTTCGAGACCCGCGATTTCTCCGGGCTGGAGTGGGTACGTCGCGAGCGCCTGGTGCTCGAATGTCGACTCCACGCGGTCGATGACGGCCTGTTCGTCCGCGCGCTTTCCCTCGAAGAACGGGTCGTCGCACACCGACTCCGGCAGGTAGCCGTTGACGACGAGGAGTTGCGATTCGATGCCGAGTTCAGCGAGGTCGCTCGCACTCCGCTCTATCTCGTCGATCGACGACGACTCAGGTTTCCCGACGAACGCGAACGACGTCCGGGACTCATCAGAGAGCGTGTCGATGGCCCGCTCGTAGTCCGCTTTCTTGTCGTCCATCGACGCGGCGGGTCCAATGCACGTCGAACCGCCCTTCTCGAGTTCCGCGTTCCAGTCGGACGGCAGTTCCATCAACCGAATGGTGTGTCCGGTGGGTGCGGTATCGAAGACGACGACGTCGTACTCGGGGCTGTCCATGAAGTCGACGAAGTTGTCGAACGCCGCGATCTCCTCGACGCACGGACTGTTGAGCTGCTCTTCGACAGTCTCGATCTCCTCGTCGTCGAGGAGTGCCCGCATCGGTTCGATGGTCTCCTGACGGTACTCTTCGGCAGCGACGTCGGGGTCGATTTCGATGGCCGAGAGGTTCGGGACATCGTCGATGCCGGTGACCTCGTGGCCGATGTCCTGATTGAAGATGTCGGAGAGGTTCGGCGCAGGGTCGGTCGTCACGAGCAGTGTCTCGTAGTCGTTGTCGGCGAGCCACGTCGCGGTCGCGCAGCTGACAGTGCTCTTGCCGACGCCGCCTTTCCCGCTGAAGAAGACGAACTCGGTCTCTTCGCTCGTCGGCTCGACGACGGCACGTGCGGCAGTATCGCTTTGGCTCATCAGTCAGGCCTCCGGCGCGGACTCACGGTCGGTAACCGCGGCTTTGAGGGCGTTGTAGGGGAGGTACTCGGATTTGGCGACGATCTCGTCGTCGACGATCGTGATCGGGAGAATCGACGGGCCGTGTTCTTCGACGAGGTCGTAGATACGCTGCGTCTCGAGGAACTGGTCGATGTCGTGTTGCATATTCGCTCGGGAGATATCGAGGTCGTCAATCTCGGTCTCGAGCTGGTCGAGGGCCGCGCTGACTTCGACGAGTTCGTCGTCGGGGTCCGGGCCACAGACGCCCGTGGAGCAACACATCGCTTCTTCGTACAGTGTGAGTTCAGTCATGAGTTGGATTGAGTTGTGTTTCAATTGTCGTCTGGAACGGCTGCCCGGTGAGTGGCGCTCACCAGCATCACAACCGCCCTGTTCATCTGAACCGTTACTCAAACATTTGGATAAAGCTTCGGCTTTCAGCCAAGTCATACGAGTGAGCGAAATCGCCACAATACACGGTTCTATACGAGATGCACGAGCATATTTCGAATGATTGTGGCGTTAGTACGTATTTGATATTGCTCAAGTATTTCGACACAGTTGAATCGGTATTCATCCACAGCGCACCCAGAAGTCTTAATCAAGTATCCACTCAATTCAAATCGATGTCTTCCACCGATCGGCTCCAGCGATATCTCGCCGACGAACGCGGCGGGTGTGGCGACGAAGCGGTCAACGAACGCCTCGCGGAACTCGAGGAACTGCACGTCGCCGCAGGTGGCCCGGAGCTCGACGACGATCTCAACCTGCTCGGAGCGCTCGCAAACGAAACCCGATACAAAATCGTCCGCATCCTCCACGTCGCCGATGACGAACTCTGTGTCTGCGAGTTCAGCCCACTCCTCGACGTCAGCGACAGCGCCATCAGCCACGCACTCTCTAAGCTCACCGACGCCGGGCTCGTCACTCGACGGAAGGACGGCAAGTGGCGGAAATATCGTCCAACTCCTCGTGCCACTGCGGCACTCGTCGCACTCGACGGTTCCCGACAACTGTGAACCGCTCACTGTCGAGCCTCGATCAGCTATTGAGTGGACTATTGTCTATGGAAGCCGACATACAAACGGTCAAGTAAGCCATGGAAAGTCAGAGTGGTATGGAAGAACCCACGAGAAAGCTCGGGTTCGTGTGCGTACAGAACGCGGGGCGGAGTCAGATGTCCGCAGCGTTCGCCGAGCGCGAACGCGACGAACGAACTCTCGGCGATCACGTTGCGGTCGTTACCGGGGGTACGCATCCCGCCGACAGCGTCCACGACGAAGTCGTTGCCGTCATGGATGAGGTCGGCATCGACGTGTCCAACCGGACGCCACGAGAGGTATCGACGGAAACCCTGGAGTCGTGCGACGTCGTTGCGACGATGGGGTGTTCGACGCTCGAACTCGACGCAGAACGAGTCGAGATTCGTGATTGGAACCTCGATGACCCCCACGGCCAAGACATCGAACGTGTCCGGGAGATTCGCGATGAGGTCGAGACACGAGTCCAAGACTTGTTTGACGAGTTCGTCGACGATACCGAGTACTGACAGACTGACCGAGTCGGCCGAGTGTATCGGCATCTTGGGCTGATCGGCCCGATCAGCTGCTGTACGATTGCGGATGAACAACTGAGCGGCTATTGCTGCATTCACTCTCTGTATCGGCCACGCAGGTTGTGACAGATATCAGAGACATTTCGATGCCTCACAGCAAGTAGCTCACCTGTATTGACTGCAGGACAATCAAGACAGGGCAGCAAAAAGAATCCGACCTGATTCTGTGTCACCTGTCACTCCGTTCGGCAGTGTAGTTTTTCATGCGCCCGAAGGGGTGCGCGCATTGCGCGCTGGCTACCATGATTCCTGTACTACCAAAGTTCGATCCACCTACGCGTGTCCTCAAGCGAGCGCAGTACGAGGCGTTCGCGTTCGAACTCCTTGATGGCGATGTCCGTGTACGCAACGAGAGCTATGCTGACCCAACCGCGCACGAGNGCGTTCGAACTCCTTGATGGCGATGTCCGTGTACGCAACGAGAGCTATGCTGACCCAACCGCGCACGAGTACCGCGTTCGAATTCGGGATGGTGTGCCCGACTCGTGTTCATGTCCGGCTGACGCAAGTAGTAACGGTCCGTGTAAACATCGGGTTGCAGTCGCGATTCGCCCACGAATACTCGAACTCGCCGTCCAGATGCGTGTCGTCGCAGATGGTGGGTCAACATCACGCGGCGATGACGACACACCAGACCTGCCTTGCGAGTGTGAACAGCTGTCTGAAGCTCTTCCCTGTTGGAACTGTGTCGACGCTGGGCGGCGTAAGCTGTCTGAGTAGTCGTGTGGGGTTTCGTACGTCACCAATCACCCATCAGTCGTCGGACTGCTGGGACGCAGCGTACGCACCAGCAAACTGCTCGCGCATCTCTCGTCGGAGCAGTTCACTCATGACTTCGTAGACGACCGGCTGCGGGTACTTCTCAAGGAGGCGTTGGATGTCGGCTGCACATTTGCTTTTTTCAGTCGCAAAGTTCGCAGTCCACGGTGAGCTACTCATACAAGACAATTATTTGTTGGTCAGGTAAACTGTTCGCTTGGTGAGAAATTCCTGCTAACACAACCCACGGACTGTGGCCTGCAGAGATCTACTGATACGACTGTCGGGTGTACGAAACTCGGTGGGTACGAGGCCCACGAGGGAGTTATCAAGGGGTGGATGCAGATGGCTTGGTACGCGATTCCGCACCCGTTGCAGAACAGGGCGCGTCTTGTGTGACACGACGAGCCTGCAACGGCAATCCACCTGTGAGCATGTTTGGTGTTGTGATTCAGTCATTAATCGCCCCTCCAGCCGAAGCCAGCCTATTCGAGACGGCGACGATGTTTTTGGGCCCTTGAAGGGGGCGGGGCGCAGCGAGATGCGTCCCACGGTGTTCGAGATGGCAACACGAGATGTCTACGAGCGACAGTTCGACGAATCGTGCGGGAGATCCTGTGGAAACGCCTCCTGTCCGGAGTGTGGCGGTCAAGTCATTACGGACGCTGGCGAGCGACGGTGTGAGTCCTGTGGGCTCATCATCGACGACCACGGCATCGACCACGGCCCGGAGTGGCGGTCGTTCGAACGTGACGAGCGCAAGCGGGTCGGGGCGCCGCGAACGCCGACGCGACACGATCACGGCCTCGCTACTGAAATCGGCCGACACGTCGATGCGAATGGGACTCCGATCCCGGGTGAGCGACGACAGCAACTCTCCCGACTCCGCACTCAGCACAGTCGGAGTCGGTATCAGTCGAGTCGCGAGCGCCGGTTGGCTCACGGCTTGGACGAAGTCCGGCGGCTTGCCGGCGCACTCGACCTTCCCGACAGCCTGCGTGACCAAGCCTGTCGGTGCTTCCGGTCTGCTCAGCAGGCGGATCTGTTGCCGGGGCGGTCGATCGAAGCAGTCGCAGCTGCGAGCGTCCACGCCGCCTGTCGATGTGCAGGACTCTCGCGAACGCTCGCTGAACTTGTCCCACTCGCACGGGTGGCTGAATCGCGCGTCCGGTCGGCGTACAATGCACTCAATACAGAACTCGGGCTGTCTGCGAAGCCAGTTACATCGGTTGAGTTCGTTCCGCGAGTGGCGGATGCGCTTGATGTGACGGACCTGATTCGGCGACGAGCACGGCCGTTAGCCGAGGCGTCAAGCGACGAGTGGGCTCATCGGGGCGCGAATCCGCATGCAGTCGCTGCGGCGTGTGTGTATACGGCTGCAGCTGAGCGGGACTGGCCGCTCACACAGTCGCGTGTTGCGGCCGTGAGTGACACCTCAGTCAAAACGGTTCGAACGCATTACCAGACGTTGTGTGATGCAGATGGGTGAACCTCAACGCTGAGAGCAAAGATCACGCGTATCTGAGCGAGAAGTTCGAGTCGTTTGGACTCCTCGGTTGAATATCCGTGTTTTCTCCGGAAACGATGGGGTGTGTTGAGCACCAACTCGATTGTTTCTCTGTATGTGACGACACACTAGAATTTTCACTAAAGGTGCTAGTGGTCGGTCATGAGCAGCGAACCAGCAGACGCTAAGCACAATGTGTGCGGACTTGAATCGTAGTGGTGAGACAAGCACTCGAGTGTGCAGACTACTGGGGGCCGAGATACTGCTTGCACTCTGCAATCATTTCGTCGACGAATGACTCGGTCACTTGTCCCTGTGGATTGACAACGGCGTCATGTTTGATTGTAGTGACGACCCATGGAGAGCAATACGAGGTCTTGGTCGGGTCTTTGCCACTTACCCAATCATCTCCAACTACGAAGTTTCGCGGGAGATTACTGGTTGTGAGAGCTGCACACAGATACTCCTCGCCAGGATACGGGAGCGAGTCTGCAGCAAGAACGACCCAGAGGCGTGGATTTGACCCGCGTCGAAATGGATCCGGTGCCCAGAATACGTCGCCCTTCTGGAAGCGGTTGGTGTCAGTCACGCTGTTGTCGTGGGTCAACGGCGTGTTCTTGCCACTCGTCGTAGTCGAATGGTTCTTCTTCACGGCTCGCTGCTGTAGCAGCAGCATGGTTAGCTGCAGCGTCAAGGCTCAAGACGTGGTCACTCACGCGCCAGTATGTCCCCCGGTGCTCGACACGACCTCGTTCTCTGAGCCTGACGAGAGTCGGACCAACCGAGCCGGGCTTGACGGACGTCCGCTCGGCGATCTCGCTTTGGGTGAACGCTTGGTCAGCATTCTGAGCTAAGAACGAGAGGAGCTTGTAGGCGTTCGTCCCCGGTTTTGGGTTTTCATTGCCGTCGTCAATGGTCTCGAAGCGATCCGCGCTGATGGGCATAGCATATTAGATGTACTAAGATGTATTGAATGTATTGGACAGCAGCACCAGCGCTTATTCGGATAGCAGCGGGCATGGTGAGAACTGTCAACTCTGTTTCGCTCCTTATAGAACTGGACTCCAAATCTTCTGACGATATCTGAGGGGGCTTTGCGAGGGTAACCAAGCGACGAGCAGGCCGACAAAGTTTTGAATACGTACATACATTGTATGTACATGAGCACGAAACGGGTTAACTTCCGACTGCCCGAAGAGTTAGTAGCACACGCGGACATCGCTGCCGAAGTCACTCACAAAAACCGAACGGAGATTCTCATCGAAGCACTCCGACAGTATCTCGAAGAGAAAGAGTCTGATGAGAGTTTCCGTGAGGCTGTTGTCGAACTGTATCTGAATAACCACATCGAGTTCGAGAAACTGGCCGAGATTATCGGGCGACAGGATGCCGAAGCCGTCCGCGCTTCGAAAGAGGTACTTGATCGTGGTGAAGAACTCGCAGACAAACTCGCAGACCTCTAAATGCTCGTTGTAGACACGAGCGCATTCATCTCTCTTTCAGTCGGCGAAGTTCTCAACGTCTTCGTCACCGAGTTTGACGTCGCAACCACAGAGGCAGTTCTTGAGGAACTCCAAAGAACTGCTGAGTACGATGACCGCCATGGCAAAGCCGCCAATGCCGTCCTCGATACGGCCGACGAGTTCACCGTTGTTGCTGTCGCTGGTGGTGAGTTTGTGACGAGCCGAATCGACGATGGTGAAGCCAGCTGCGTAGCTGCAGTCCGTGAGGTGGATGCAGCGTTCTTGATTACCGACGACTACAGAGCTCTTCCTGAACTTCGAAAACTAGTGAGTGCAGAAGTTGCGCTATCTCCGATCGTTCTCCGGGCGCTGGTCAAGCGCGATGCCCTCAGCGAGGAGGAAGCAAGAGTCACCTTCGAGGCAATGGCAGAAGGACGTGATTGGCTCGGTGCGCCGATCTACCGGTACGCTCGACAGCTCCTCGAAGGTACCTCAAAGTAAGGCATCTCTTCTCAAACTCTCCTTCTGACTCTACTGCTACAAGATGATTGGTACGGAACTAGTCCATCCTCTGAAACTGTGTGTCGACACATCCTCGGAGAGTGGATGTGTGCGGGCCTTCTCAAAGACGATCTCGAGCTTAGATAAAATCTGATGGCGAGTTATCTGCATTCTGACTTCGTTTCTCCGGAAGCGATGGCGTGTGTAGTTCGAATATCAGCGGTTATTCGGAATTGAATGGGTACTTCCTCGATGTGTGAATTCGTTACCACCTGTCCGCGTTCGGTCGAGCGGATGGACGAGCCGAAACGACGCAAGCTGACGCGAGACACGTGCTCTCACGCTTGGTAATTATCTATTTACTCTGGAGTCGTTCGTCGAAGTGCTCGATCATCGTATCGTCGTCGCTCATCTCCACGATAACGACGGGGTCATAGATTATCACGATCCATTGCCGTCATACGAATCAGTGGCCGCGACTGTCGGCGCCGGTTACAACGTCCTTGAGATGAAATCAAAAGCCGATAGCAAACGGTGCGTTCGAGACTGAACCCTGATACTGAGAGAACGTGTACCGACGGGCTGCAAATTCTATCGAACGACCAAGTCTGTTCATCACTTCGACCGGGTCGAGGAGATCAGCATGACCTGTCTGTAGAGGTCCGAAGCGTCAACCGTCCGTCTCCAGTCGGACGGAGCGGATCCTTCGGAGCGAGAGTGTCCTTTTCGTGCAGCGTTTCGAGGTAGTCAGTGACCTGACTCTCGTACTGCTCGGTGTCCACGAACAAGGTTCTCGCCTCCACGACGATCTCTTCGACCGTGCTCGTTTGGTTCTCCGTCGGGGACCCGACAGCCTTGACGAAGGCTTCCGTTACCATCTTCCGAAACTGTCTCTCTGGCCCCTCCTCGCAGATTCGACAACCAGATCCGGTTGCGACGAACTGAGTGCCATNGGCTTCCGTTACCATCTTCCGAAACTGTCTCTCTGGCCCCTCCTCGCAGATTCGACAACCAGATCCGGTTGCGACGAACTGAGTGCCATACCAGCCGTGATCAGGGCACACCTTCTCCTCCCAAGGTTCGGTGAGACCGCGAACGTCGACAGAGAGGCCAGAATCCCCTATTTCGACCACGAAATACGAACCATGAGTGTACTCTTCTTTCCACAGATACCCCGTGTTCAGCGAGCGGCCGAACTGTCGAGCCCTGTGAGAATGTCCACAGAAGTACGCTTTCGCAGCTCCCCGATAGAAATCGCGCTGGGAATCTATGTGTGTCACAAGAATGTCATCCTGCCCTGCCGTGTCTGGGTCAGCCGTAAACTGCTGTCCCGCTACCTCGATGGCCTCACCGTGTCGGAGACGGTGCCCCGGACCGAGTTCGAACGCTTCGGTTATGTGGCGCTGGTCCGCTGCCCTTCGGCTCTCTCGATCGCGGTTTCCGTATATGTAGATGAGTTCGGCACGCTCCGCCAGTACCTCAAAGTGCGGTTCCAGCGACCGCAGTTGCGTGATGCCAGTCTGGAAACCTGATTTGGACGTGTTGGTGATATCGCCTGTATGAATGATAAAATCGAACTCGTCCCCCTCTGTCGCTTCCACGACTCTCTGGAGTGACTCCACGTCACCGTGGTTGTCGCCCATCACGAGTATTTGAAGCGTGTTCATGATTTGCTATTCGTTCGAACTGAGCAAAAGCATGAATTCGGATACGAGAGACATTCAGGGAGATTCGCTCTCGAACGACAGAACCTACGGTGCTGGTGCCTATGACCCGAGCTGAGCCGAACAACTACCGATTTCCAGCACGAGACATTACCTGTTTGTATCGCACGAATGGATGAACTTGAGTGTCGCGTCCCGCTCCTGGCGGGGAACTGTCCAACGACGATTCTTCACTGACCGCTCACGACAGTAATTCAGTTAATTTTGCCATCTCGCAGACAGTGCTCCCCGTGCGTGGCACCGCTTCGAAAAATTCGCCAGATCGAGTCGACCGCGTCAGTTCGACTCAGGCCTGCGCTTCCTGTTCTTCACGGAGTTCCTTTGCCCGTTCGATCCACTCGGTAGCCCGTTTTTTAGGGGCGTCTGCAGCATCGGCAACCTCCTCGGGTGATGATTCTGCGAGATCTCCCACGTTCTCGATTCCGGCGTCACTGAGCCGTTGCTGGTAGGTCGTGCCGAGTCCTTTGATACTGTTGAGGCTTCCTTCAGGTTCCTCCTCGGTTTTTTCCGCGGTCTCGGCTACTTTCGTTGCCTCGGTCTCATCCGATACCGATTCGTTCGTTTCTTGTGTCCCTTCCGAGAGGGCTTCCAGTTGCTGTTGGATTTGATCAAAGCGCTCGTCGAACTCGGTTCTGAGCGCCTCAAGGTCCCAACCGGGCGTACTCGTGGACGGCCACCCGCTCGAAGCCTCGCTGTTCGAACAGCCACTGTGACGGTTTGTTATCGGCGGCGATGAGTGCTGTTCCCGTGGTGACGTCGAGTTCGTCACGAGCGAGTGCGAGCGCCCTTCGGAGGGTCGCCGAGGCGAGACCTTGTCCACGTCGTTCCGGAACGACGAACACCTTGCGGAGATACGCGCCCGGGACCGGGACCTCCCGTTCGAGCGCACCTTCGTACGGCCTCGGTGCATCGGTGACGAGCGTGCGGCTGACAGGCCGGTCGTCATCGCACGCGATGACAAGCCACTCTCCATCGCGCAGGTCGACAGGGATGGAGAAGTCGATATCAAGCCTGCGTGACGTAGCCTCCGACGCAGAGAGGACCTCGAGAGACGTTCCGGACGGAGTCGAGGGTGACTTGGTCGCGTCCGTCTGCCCCAAGTCGGCTCGGTACTCGCACAGCCGGGTCGCCGTAATCCCACGCGCCTTCAGCACGTCGTAGACGCGCCGCATAGACGGGTTTCGGGTGAGCCGCCAACCGTTGACCATCGTCTCCAACTTCGAGGGAAGGAGATGAAAACACCTCGGCCCAGTCCGCGGAATTCCAGATTGCTTACTCTTCGCTAATATATTGGTCAAAGAGGTCTGAGACTCGCCCTTCGATTTCGTCACGGATCGCTCTCACAGTCTCCATGTCCTGTCCGTGCGGGTCATCTAATGCCCAATCGCGAACCTCGACGTCAGCATCTAACTCTAGCGTCGAACAGCCCATTGTCGCGACAACATCAGACTCGTTGAGTTCAGGCGTCGAAACCTCTCGTGGTTCTCGGGTTGCGATATCGATGCCAACCTCTTGCATCGCCTCAACGACTTCGGGATGGACTTCGTCAGCGGGGTATGTTCCACCGGTCAGAATTTCGACTTCGTCTTCTACTCCTCGTTCTTCTCGTTCGCGTTCAGCGAACGCCGCAGACATCTGGCTCCGCCCTGCGTTCTGAACGCATACAAATCCTATTTTCACACTGTCTACCATAGCTTGAAACAGGTTTTCTGAAAATTAGACCTTTGTATGTGTGTTACGGTGACGAAAATAGTCCATGCCAAACGAAAGACTGTGGTCACATTCATCTCTCTGTGTGACCGACTCGCGTGCTGTAGATAGTACGACTGCAAAAATCTCCCTAACCACTGCCAGAAGCGCCGTGCAACAGATAGACGGTAATTAATCACGTGCCTGTGGCGCTCTGTTATGTAGTCGTGTGTCGAGTATAACTGTATGAGCTCGTGGCGTCAGAATATCGATGGTGTATCGCACCGCGAAATCGGGGCGGGGGTTGTCGCCGCGGTCACAGCACTGATTGCGTCGCTCATCTACCTCCCCACTCTGAAAACAAACTCGCTTGGGCTGTCCTTTGACGCACGGTACTGGTTCGGGTACGCTCCACAGTTCGCGCTACTCGCCGGGCTGGTGGTCGGAGTGGTTGTATGGAGATGGATTATGTCACCTGCTTCAACTCCGAAACAGGGGGCAATAGCGGGTATCGTGACGGCACTCGGAACAATCGTGCTCGTGCCAATACTGGCCGGCGTGTACGTACTCCTCTTTCCCCTACTGCTCGGTATCGTCGCAGGTGACGAGTGGGGTTACATCCTACACCTCATTTCAGCGTATGTACCGGAGTCTGTTCGTGTCACACGAACTGTGGCCGTTAGTTGGAGTCCGCTCGTCGGCGTGGTACTCATTCCACTCAACGCGTTCACCGGGTGGATTTTCCAGTATAGACGCCATCGCACTGGCTGGGGAACCAAACCCACCTGTTGATCCGACACGGCGTATGCGAGTGCTGAACTGAGTTGATGGGGGCAGGACTGTCAGTAAGGCCCTGAAGTATATATCAAAATATATGCCAACGTAGACCCTGTATTTTAACTCATGCCCTTCAAAACGAGTTGCCTCTCCGGATGTGGCGCGACAATCGAAGGAGAATCTCCCGAAGAAGTCGGTGTTCTGTTAATGGAACATATGGAAGATGCCCATAACACGCCGGTTGACCCTCTCGAAGTGAGTGAGTTCGCGATAGAGGTCAATAGAACAGGCCCCATGATGACGACCTCGTGACGGGAGTGTCCCACATCATCTGAAGCCTTATTTATCATACAACGTTACACTTGACAGAGGCAGTGTTCAGTTGCTAGTGAATTGTCCATACTGTGGTTCTTCCCAAACGACGTTCAAACGCAATCGGCAGACGGATGGTGTCTACATTTGCGAATCATGCGAGCGAACCTTCACTGGACCAAAAGAGTATACCTTTTAGCGAACATCACTAATCTTCCCATTGGCTACTTTGGAGATGAATAAATCGTCCTGTTCGTCGATTCATTCCGGATCGTCACTAAATGATTTGTCTCATCTTGATGTCTGTCTGCGGCCCACTGGGCGAACTCATCGCCAATCATGGTTTTCTCAAACCCACATTCTTGACACTTGATGAGATACAACGAGGACATATACTGTGTAGAAAGGCGTCTGCCAGCATAATACTACTCTATTGACAAATTTTGTGAACGACGGTTTGCCGTAGGGACACCATCAACTTCTGGTACTGTACGATGAACTGAAGTGACTGTGCGGCTTATCAAACGTATGTCAGAAGAAACGGTGTTCGAGTTCGAAAGTGATATCGAGCGTGTTGCGGTCGCCCAGTATCTTCGGACCATTGCAGACCGACTCGAATCTGGAGAGTCGTTCTCGCTTACGAGCGGTGAGCAGTCGGTGACGTTGACACCCCCTGAACAGATCGAATTTGAGATCGAAGTCGAGCAGGAGACGTCGAAATCGGAGCACAACACAGAAATCGAGATGGAACTTCAACTCGAGTGGGAAGAAGATACCCGCGGGTCGACTGAGCTCAAAATAGAGTGAGTCCAGGCGTGCGGCTCCGTATTAACGGTTGTAGCTGTGGGACGGAACCCTCGTCGGTGTTGATTACTTGCGGTCTGTGTGTGTCGGGACCACTAGTACTTCCACCGGTGAGTGTTGCAACACTCGGGCAGTGACACTCCCCAGGATGTAGGGTTGGTTTTCTGCTCGGCCGTGGGTACCCATGACGATGACATCGCAGCCGCGCTTGGCTGCAATCTCGACGATTCGAGACGGGGCCCTTCCGTGGGTGACGGTCCCAGTCGCATCCACCACACCTGCATCCGCTGCACGTCCGACTACTCGGTCGACGATGGCATTGGCTTCGGAATCCAGCGTTTCTAGTAACGCGTCCCTGTGGTCACCAACCGGGAGCGAGAGTGCCTCTACGACGTGGAGTACTTCGAGGGATGCACCCTGTTCCGCTGCCAGTTGGATCGCTCGTGTCTCTGCCGGTTCATTCGTGTCTCCACCATCCGTTGGGACGAGGATGCAGTCAAAACTCATCGAATTGCTCCATCGAAACGTACACACCACTCTGTCGGAGGCGAGACCGTGCTACGCACCGGTGCAAACTTGGGGGGCATCGGCTATCCGTAGGTTCGGGAAAATCAAAATTGTTGTGTGCACACAAGGCACTACCACGTTGTTGCGGAAATCAAGGAGAAAGCTCGCCCTGCAGGGCGAGGATACCACTCGCTCAACTTGATGACGATGACGGGTGTGACACCGGTTCTGACTTCGTTGTCTGTTACACTCCCGATGATCGCTTTCGTCGCCACATATTCAATGACCGTCTGTTCTAGTGCCATACTGACTCCTCTATATCGGCCAGTGGCACATATCAGACCTATACGAACCTATTAGCAGCCGTTTTGTCACGGCACGAATCTTCTCAGACCAAGATAATCAGCCAGTAGCGGGTTGACCTGCCGCATATTGAACGACCGTCGAGTTGTGAATACGGCCTCTCCCGGCACTGAGATACTCAACGTGACATCGACGCCAACTGACCGCAAAGAACAGGAGAATAGTATACCCGAACCCACGCGTCGCAGCGTGCTTTCGACACTGGGTTCGATCGGCATTGCACTCAGCTCCGGTTGTACGGCTGGTACCGGAACCCGGTCTCAGTCTGAGCACAGTAGCCCCAGACCGCCAACATTAGACGGACGGAACTTCAGGCGAATCGAGCGCCCAAGAGCGTATCAGTTGACGTACCGATGGTCTCACGACGGTTGTCGATGGCGAATCGATCTCTCGCTGGCGAAACAGAAGTACCGCTCGGCCGTCCGTAGGTCTCGGAGCATTCCTCGTTGTTACGTTGATGCCCTAGAGAGCAAGATGACGCGTCGAGTGGCTTCCGAGCTATCCAACCGCCTCGACTCGGCCGACATCGAATTGCCTATCGAACGTCTGCGGGTCGCAACGAGTTTCGTGCGAAACATGGAGTATGCCACCGACGAATCGGCGACCGGTGAGGTGGAGTATCCGAAGTTCGTCACAGAGACCCTCATGGAAAACGGAGGTGATTGTGAGGATCTGTCATCAGTTCTGGCAGGGATTCTGTGTTCACCACCTTTCGATTACGAACCAGTGTTGATATTCTTCTCAGGTCACGTCGGAATCGGCTTAGATCCCTCAAATATACACATGCCTACGGAACAATTCCTAACCGTTGGCGGTCAAGAGTATTTTTACATCGACGCTTCGCACGATATCCCACTTGGCGTCGTGCCAGATGAATATCAAAAACCCGGCGTAATCGCCACCTATGACGGTCAGTGGCAGACGATAGACCCTGCCGCGTTGAAGGAACACGCGACGACGACAATCGCAAACGATACGAATTTGGACATTCGAGACTACATCTGACGGTCTCTAGCTAACTTGCTTCTTGAGAACAAGTCGCTCCGATTACGGATGGGTTGTGTTTCGTTCATACGTAGGCCTCGAATTCTTCGCCGAAGACGAGGAAATAGCCAGTCCCGACGACGCCAATCACTGCTGCGATTGTGAACGCCATCTCCGGACTGACAAATTCCCAGAGATAGCCGCCAAGAACGGCACTCGGAATAACGATCGTGTTCCGCAGAAGGTAGTACGTGCCAGTAACGCGCCCGCCGGCCCCGTGTTCAGCGGGGCCGACAATCAATGCCTTATGTGAGGGTAAGCCGGCAAACCGAAGACCGGAGAACGCGAAGATGAAGATCATCGCCCACGAGAGCGGCATCAGGGAAGCGAGGAATTCCGGCCCACTAATTAGCACGACAGGAAAGAGAGCGTAGACCGCAAATCCGAGTGCGACAACTGGCTTGAGGCCGACGCGCTCAGCGGCTTTCGCAGCTGGTGCCATAGAAAGGAGTGCAATCAACATCTCAACACCGAGCAGGTAGCCGAAGAAGGCCTCTGGCGAGAGGTCGATGCCATACGAGACGCCGGCCAGTGAGACCGTCGTCTCGAACCCAACCTCATAGAACTGCGTGATTACCAGTACGAAGAAGACGTACACCATCCCGTTCGCGAATCGGACGAGCGTATCACCCACGAGGAGTGGACGAAGAGGTCGGGGCATTTCCCGTAGGTCGCGTCTGATTTGATCAAGGCCCTCGAACGAGCCGCCGATAGAATCCTCACTAGCATCATACAGGACATGTTGGGCGACCGTCCCGACAACCCCGAAGACCACCGCTACGGCGAGGACATACTGGAAGCTCACGGTGAAATCCGGATGAAGGCCGATTAAAACAGCGGCGAGTACTGGGCCGATGAGGAAGGCTGTCCGGCGGAACGTTTCGGTGCTAGCGAAGCCGGCAGCTAATCGTGAGGGGTCTGTTGCTTGCTTGACGACCGCGAACGTCGCGCCGAGACCGAACGATTTCCACCCCTGTGCGAGGAGCAGGCCGACGAAGATCCAGAACCAGGGCTGGATCGCAATACCAGCAACGGTGATCAGACCGAGATTCGGTGTGACCAGCCAGACCCCAAATCCGAGCGTTGAAATTAACCCGAACAGCGTCAGCGAATACCGCGATCCGATGCGGTCCGAGATAGCGCCACCGGGATACGGGAACACCGCTGAAATGATGTTACCGACAGTTCCGAACAACCCGACCACGAACCCCGACGCTCCGAGCGCGACGATATACTCGGGGAGGAACCGGTTGGTCATCTGGAAGCCGAGGCTGAACGCGAACATCGCCAACGACAGGACTAGTACGTCTCGTTCCAGAGCGAAAAAATTTCGGAAAGTATCTAGTGGTCCCGTTTCCTCGCCGTCGGCGGAAATCTGTTCTTGACTCATTGATCGTTGTTGTGGGCGTCCCTCGTTGCCCCACCTGAACCGTTACACCATAACCATAGTTTGAGGGAGATTCTGATCGTGTTAGAAGTGGATTCACCGCTCATTGTGCGCACAGTTCAAGCGCTGGGTATATGGGTTCTTATGCATGGATAATACATACTAATTTACCTGAGGAGAGTGCACCTTCGGTATGTGCCTGAGGACTAACGACCAATTAGAGAACGGGGCCTGCTGGCGTGTGTTCTCGATACTCAGTCCGTGATGACTGACACGTGGCTCCCCAAGGAGAAACTGAAGCAGCTCGATACACAAATCGCATTCAACGCCGACCGGATCCACTTCCGATTCCGCTGGGATCAGCCTCATGCCGGTGGATGGATACACGATATGCTCGTGTATCGCGACGGAGAATGGCGACAGTTCGCCAATCCCTCACCGTGGGTCACAGCGGACGACAATCCGGAGCATACCGGGTTCTATGAGGACCGTGTGAGTTTTCTGCTCGACGACGGCTCAGTCAAGGGATTCGAAGAGTTCGGCGGCTGGTTGACCGTCCATGGGGGAATGCGTTCACTGCCCAGCGAGGTTCCGGAAGCCGAGGTACAGGCCCACGAGCACTTCGGTGCCACGGGTCTCGACAAGACTGATATTCGGAAGTACATCCCTCAGGCCTGTGAGGATGAGTGGTGGGAGAACGACTGGCGGAAAATCAAGCCACAGCAGGAACTTGACAAGCTCAAGCGGGATGGAGTGTTCCTCGATCTTCCGATGTGGCGGGCCCATCGGAGTAACCCGAAAGGGTACGGTACGGATCATCACGTTCTCGATTTCCGCCATAGCGATCAGGGTCAAAACACGTATACTACCCAAGAGTGGGACCCCGAAGACGGACCTGATCTCATGTGGGATCCGACGGTGGTTGACGGCGGAGCGCTCGACTACCACGAGATACGCGACGGGGACTTTCCCGACCAGCAGGATGGCACGTATGCGCTGGATCTTGAGGATGCGGTCCCGTTTGACCCCGATGTTGCGGAGTGGGAAGGGGCGATGATTCCACGCCGACCGCTCTGCGACCCCGAGGGGAGCGCGGCGGACTGGAAGGCAACCGGCGTGTGGGATGATGGTGAATGGGTGGTCGAGATGTGGCGCGACCTGCAGACGGCCCACCCGTTGGATACAACCCAACTAGAGCCTAGTGGGGTCTACACGTGGACGCCAGCCATCCACCACGGTGCCGGCCAACGCTGGCACTGGGTCGGGTATCCCTACAAGCTTGGGCTTGGTGTCGAACCCGACTACGCTGGCGACCAATATACGGCCGGCACGACCGAACTCGTTGCCACGGAGTTCACTGGCGACACTCCTGATTGGAGCCGCATCAAAACGTATACGCTGCCACTCGTGTTTCCGGGATTGCTCACTTGGGACAACCTCGTTGCCAAATCCCATCCGCGAGCCAACGAGGTTCGAGACGCGGCAGTTACCATGTGGGAACTCTACGAGAATGCACCCGAGTCATTCATTGGTTGATAATTTCGGTAGGTTTCTACTGTCTCGCCACACTCGAACTGCCCGTGAGCGAACCGAGGTGGTCATGTTCCCTATTTAAGCCATCGTTCGTTCGACCGCCGCTGCGGAGGTAGAGACGACCGATTGTGTGACTGTAGTCGTCGAAACTTTTCTCGAGCGTCACATACTGCTGCCAGGTTGTGTTTGGTCACGCCATCTGGGCATAAAACGACATCAAATCGTGAACTGCCTCGGGGTCAAGTGGTTCGAAAGACCGTAGGTCTCTCGTCATCACGGAAGATCGAAGATCTTCCGTACGACCCCGAGGCTTCCCGTGGTTTAGTCGGACACTCCCACTTGACCATCGGCCTGATAGCCTCAAACGGTCGGGTGGGTCACAGTCGGCTGATTCACACAGCCCGATGCCTGCCGTCGCAGTTTCCGAACAGTCGGTAACGTCTTGAGAGCAGGCACATTTCGATTCAACGACTCCAACCCCTTCTTCGCAATATTCACTGCCGCGTTCCGGTCAGCGTGGTCTTGCCGACCACACGCTTTGCACTTGAATCGCTTCTTCCGCCGATTTGACCGAGCCGTATGTTCACACCCAGTAAAAGAACACGTCTGACTGGTGTACACAGGGTCAATTTCCTCGCTCGGAATCCCCTCGAACGCCGCTTTGTACGAGACGAACGAACGAAGTTTATGAAACGGCAACGTGTGCAACCGACGATTCATCCGAGTGCCATAGTCTATCGAATCTCGCATATGCTTGAGGTCTTCAAACACAACGAGTGGTGACTCGAATTGCTGAACCCACTCCACGATTCGCCGGGAGACTTGGTGGAGTTGGTCGTGGACGTATCGCTCCTCTTTGTTCTCGAACACTTGGTCAAACGCTGTCTGTCCTACGTTCTGCATCCGCTTCCGCATCGTGAAGTACCGATGACGCTCTTGTTTGATTTCAGGGTAGTCGATGACCACTGAATCCACAACGTCGTCTTCACGAAGGGCGGAAAGCGCCACGCAGTCCTCGTTAATATCCACGCCCACAACGGTTTTGGCGTCGTGTTTGTCGTTGACGGTGGCTTCGAGATGGGTGATGTTGACGTGCAGTTCGTGGTTGCCGTTGCGAACCATTGCTTCGGCGGTTCCGACACGCCACTCATCGCTTTCGAGGGCCTGTTCGAGGAGTTCGGGGTTGTCAGGTGAACCACGAAGCGTGCCTTTGACTGGATTGTACGGTTTGGCACTGATACGATAGTGTATCCCGTCGTCTTCGAGCGTGAGGTTGTAGCCTTCGGTGAAGTTCATTCGCAACGGGTACGGGCCAGTTTTCTCGTGACTGGGTGTGTTGTATCCGTCTCGGTCGTAGGATTGCTGAAGTGCATCTAACGACTTTGCGACGACTCGTTGCGTGGTGTTCTTCACGAGGTCGGCTCCGTCTTCGAGACGTGGCGAGATGTCGTCCCAGTCCATCCCGGTTGTCGCTAATTGGTGGTCTGATTGTACACCCATCTTGCTTCGTGGTACGCTTCGGAAAGAAGTCGCTCATCGTCGGGTTGGAGTTGGAAGACAAGTGTCTTCGTAAGCGACTTCTCCATACGCTATTTGATGCACTCAGGTGTTGTAAAGATATACATTCAAATTGATAGGTTGGGGGTTGTCGGCTTCACCCTCGGGGTCAAGCCCCGAGGCACTCGCCTTGCTTATGTGTAGAGCCAGTTATTTCACTGACCCAATCCTCACCTCAACCTCGGAGAATGGAAGTGTTACGTGCCTTCTCAACGGCGATATCGAGCTTAAATCAAACCTGATGGCAAGTCACTTGCATCCTGACTTCGTTTCTCCGGAAACAGTGGGGTGTGTAGTTCGGGTATCAGCGGCATATCCGGGAAACTAGTAGTACAACAAATGCCTTTGGCAGTTCTGTCAGCGGGATTTCGAGCAGAAGCAGTCAACCAATCATCGACTCATTTGTAAGGGTTCACCTACTCTCCGCCAGCGCGTGAGCCACATCGAGCAACTGAAATACGGCGGTGTCGCCGATTCTGTAGTACGTCCACTTTCCCTGCCGTCGCGTCTTGACGAGCCCTGCGTCTTTGAGTTCTCGGAGGTGGCTGGCGACCGTCGACTGGGGCGCGTCCAAGACGACTTGCAGTTCACACGCGCACAGTTCGCCGTCTCTCAGTGCTTCGAGGATTCGAATCCGGTGTTCGTTCGCGAGGGCCTTGAATACGGTCTGCTGTGAGTCTACCCGTTCGTCGTCAGGAGTGAGTTCGAACAGCGAGGTCAGTCGGTTTTCGGGGTCTTCGTACAATCGGTCGAGGGTCTGTCGTGTTGATTCTGGTACTGAGTCGGTCATATTGTCGTTTGATTGTCTCTCTCGTCGAACGCTGATTCCTGTTTACGGTCGCCCCTATTCCCCCAGCGTGGTTCCAACGTACCGGTGGACGTGCTCACCGTACAAATCGATATTGCTCGGTTCGACAGTAGTGGATTGTGACTTTCGAAGGCGTGACCCGACTCGCAGGACGAACTGTCGGGCACTGTACTGTGCTAGAGGAGGAGGTTGAACAGTAGCCCGATGAGTACGATTCCCACTGCGACAGTCGCCGCGAACGACGCGATGAGCTCTTTCTTCATGACCTTCTTGAGAATCATGAACTGCGGGAGCGAGAGCGCGGCGACGGACATCATGAACGCGAGCCCGGTGCCGACAGGGAGGCCCTTTCCGATGAGTGATTCGACGACCGGGATAACGCCGAGGATGTTCGTGTAGATGGGCACACCGACGGCGACGGCGCCGAAGACACCGAGGGGGCCGGAGAGATACTCGGTCACGATTGTCTGCGGCACGAATCCGTGGATGAGTGCCCCGAGTCCGACGCCGACCACGACGTACGGGAGAATGTCCGTGATGATGTCTTTCGCTTCTGCGTACGCCTGTCGGGCACGTTCTCGGTGGGTCAGTTCGTCGACGTCGACGTTCGAGTTGCCGAAGTCGAACTCCCTGATGTACCTGTCGAGACCGGCCTTGTTCAGGACGAACCCGCTCGTCATCCCGATAGTGATGCCGCTTGCGGCGTACAGTGCCGTCAGTTCGAAGCCGACGACACCGGGGAGGACGACGAGGGCGGCCTCGTTGATCATCGGGGAGACGGCGAGGAAGGTCATCGTGACGCCGAAGGGGATGCCCGCGCCGACCATGCCGAGGAATATCGGAATCGTCGAGCACGAACAGAACGGCGAGACGATGCCAAGCAGTGCGGCGAGCAGATAGCCGGTGATCGCTCGCTTGCCCGAGAGGTAGTCTCGAATCTTCTCGGGTGGGAAGTACGTCCGCAGGTAGCCCACACCGAAGATGACCGCCACGAGGAGCGTGACGATTTTCAGGGTGTCGTAGACCCAGAAGTGCACGGCTTCTCTGGGGGCACCGGTGAGGCCCAAGGCGTCGACGACCCAGGTCGCGAACTGTTCGAAGACCATCTCGCTTACAGGCGCTCCTCGATGTACTCCTTGAGGTCGGCTTCAGGCGGGTTCGACCCGGTGAACACCATCTCGTCGTCGATTTCGAACCCGGGCGTCGACATGATGCCTTTCTCGGCGAGTTTCATCGTGTCGCCTACCTTCTCGACGTCGGCGTCGAAGCCATGCTCGTCGACGACGTTCTGTGTCTTGTCTTTCAGGTTCGAACAGTTGCTACAACCGTCTGGTCCGTAGATCGTGATTTTCATTGGGTACCTCTGGCGGCTCCATCACCGATGGAACGACTTTCAACACTGACACGGACGACTGCACTCGTCCGGTCTGTGGCGGTCGTAGTCTCGTCGGGGCTGTGAGCTGCCATTCACATCGAAATTCTCCGATTTGACACTAATACGTTTCGATAAAATCCGATTTGTTCTCGACAGACTATTTGAGTATCTTCGCTCATATCTCTCACAGTATGTTAGGGAGAATTGGCGCATTATCCGACCAGTGGTGTATCTATCCTTTAAGCCGAAATATCGAAAAGAGACGTTCTGGATCTCAGAGGAGTCACTGGATAACAATCCAAATCGGTGGTATACAATCTAATCAGTCCAAATACAGAATGAGAGACAATCCGCCGCAGTACAGATTGGAACTCTCCGTGAGAAACCAGCCGAGCAGTCGGGCAAACTGTCCTCTATCCAATCGGGTGCGCGTGTTCCGAGACCGGATAGGTAACTGTTAAAAAGACGGGAATGAACGTGGAACGGGGCTCTAGTTTGCTTCTTCGATGGCCGAATTGAGCTTGTCGAGCATCTCTTGCTGTTCGTCGTCACCGAGCGGGACGTACCCGACTTCGTCGGCGACGATTTCCTTGCTCGTGGAGTTTTCCATCCAGTAACGGGCGAACTCGGCGACGTGTTCTTCGGCGAGCGACTCCGTTGCCGGGTACGTGAACAGCGGGCGGGACAGCGGGTTGTACTCGCCGGAGAGTGCGGTGTCGAGCGACGGTTCGACGAACTCGCCGGCGTCGTTCTCGATAGCGACTGCCTGTACGGCGTCGGTGTTCTCGCTGTAGTACGCGAAGCCCATGTAGCCGATGGCGAACTCGGAGCCTTCGACACCCTGAACGATGGTACGGTCCTGTTCGGTTGCGGAGTAGTCCTGACGGTGACCCGGGCCTTCTTCGCCGATGATGGCCTCGATAAAGTAATCGTACGTACCGGAGGCGTCGGTCGGACCGAAGATTTCGATCTCTTCGTCGGGCCACTCGGAGTCAACGTCCGACCACGTCGTCGGCTGAGCTTCAGCAGAGAAGATAGTCTTGAGTCGGTCGACGGTGAGCCCCTCGCCAATAAAGTCGTTGTCGTTGTTGACGATGACGGTCAGGGCGTCGGTTGCGACCTTGAGTTCGACGGGGTTGACGTCGTTCGATGCACACTGGTCTTCTTCCTCGCCCTTGATGGGGCGCGATGCGTTGTTGAAGTCCGTCTGGCCGGGACAGAAGTAGTTCGCGAAGCCACCACCGGAACCGGTCGACTGGATGTTGATGTTGACTTCAGAATTGTTCTGACGGAAGCGCTCTGCCATCGCAGTGGCGAGCGGGAAGACCGTCGAAGAACCAGCGATGTCGATAGCACCTGATAGCGTCTGACTCTCCTCACCACCAGACTGTTCGCTCGCCTCGTCGGAGCCACCCGAGCTCCCACCGGACTCTCCCGATGCCTCTGTAGCTTCGGATTCAGATCCACTGTTACTTTCCGTACATCCGGCGAGGCCAGCAATGCCGACCGCACCCGAGGCAATCAAGAACTTGCGGCGTGTAACGACGTCGTCCGTCTTGCGCGTCATCAGTGTTGACGACCCGAGTTTTAACTAAATACTCTGCTATTAGAAATATATAGTGTATTGTCGACGTAGGGATTGGAAAGATAGCCAATCTCGAAGCGGTTTCGAGCACCTCGGCTTCACGATGTTCTGTCGTACCAGTCTCTGATAGTAGTGTGAACCAAAAGTTAGATGCAACTTTCCAGATACGAATACAAAGCGTTGCATTGGATCAGAGATTTAACTAGACGCGACTATTCTGATGCCAAGTCAGAGTCCATACTATTGGTGTACAGATTTATCACGTCGATACTGTCGACAGTTTTCCATGCTAATTGGACGATTTGTGGTCGGTTGATGTGGGGGTAGTCATATTCGGCATCCTCGACTCGCTGTTTCAATTCACTGTGAGAACTATTCAGATTACCACCGTCCACCGGCCCATCTGTGACGAACTCTTCAGTCACATTCTGGATTTCAGCGGACATCATGTCGACTGTCGTTTCTTCCCACGGTGTCAGTTCAGACGTTCCATCTCTATTGGTAGATTCCGTTGCGAGACTGACAGCGTCTTGTGTGAGGCGATGCAGTTCCTCACCCACTTGGGATAGCGTGAGTAGCGATTCAGAGTCGATATTGAATCGGCACAGCAACTTGTGGCTCTGCACCGCCATTCGACACTGTCGTTCGAGGAGGTGACTGTATTGCTCCGAATTTTGTCGTGTGAATTCAACTAACTCTGGATCTGGGCCTTCTGATGAGCTAATTTCTGAGACTATATCGAGAAGCGCATCCTGAAGCCGGGAAATGGCTTCGCGAGGGCTTGGTTTCCACTGGTCCAGGAGAGTCGTCAGTACGATGGTCTGGTCGTGTTCTTCGGTGACCTCTAGACAGAGGAATTCAGGGAGTAATCTAGTAACCTGGCTGCGGACAGATTGATGCTCGACGCCAGTTGTCGTGAGTTCGATTCGTGTTGCGCCATCACGGTACGCCGTCGCAATCTCGCGGCGAATCGAATCTGGGTCGCTCGTCGTAAGTTCGACTTCAGTCGTACTCGACTCACTGGTTGGGTCTCGTTGAACGACAAGCGACCCGTCTTGCTGCGTGAGCGTTGTAACGTCGACTCCCGGACGAATGCCGTACTCCCTCGCCCAGTCGATTGGAATCGCGATGTGCGTTGAGGCTTCGCCGACGCGATACAGTGTCCGCGTGTCGGTGTTCGGGTAGTCACCACGTTCAGTCAGAGGCTCAAGTACGAATGTGGGTTCAGAGCAAAGTCGTACCCGAACTTTGTCACCCGGCTCGAGATCGTGTTGGGATAGCCACGTGCGAGGAACGTCAACAGTGTAACTCGAATTTCCCTGCTCTTGTACGATTCGTGTTTCCAGCGTTTTACAGAGCAGTTTCGTACTCATGCTTCACACCCTATGGAGCTCACCGAAGGCAGCCGCAGAAGTCGCGTCATTCGGCCCGACATGGTTGTATCTGAATGGATGTGCAAATAGTTCCGTCGATTTGAATAGTAATTCAGATAGATCTTTGACAATATTCCGTCGGACGACACAGTTTGATTGGTCGACAGTTGCTGTCCCAAACGCTTCACCCCCTAGACCGGCTGAAATCAGCAATCAGAAACCGTTAGACACCCGTCATCTAGCGCTTCGTTACGACAGTTCTCGAACTCGTCCACGCACTGCTGTTGAGTAGCATCGTCTCGTAACTCGACGAGGGACTCCAATTCACGGAGATGAGCCGTAATCTCCGAACCCTGCTCAGTCAGCGAATACGTCGTCGTCGGTGGCGTCGTTGGCTCGACTGTTCGTTCAACGAGCCCGTGGCAGGCGAGTTCTTTCAACCGCTGGGAGAGCATCGGCCCAGTGAGGCCATCAAGCTCGTCCCGCATCGCGTTGAACCCACGCGAATCCTCAGAGAGCAGACGAAGCACGTGGAAGGCCCACTTCGGACCGAGAATATCCTGTATACCGTGCCACGTTCGCTGCCACTGGTCAGTGCCTTCCATTGCTGTGGCGTTCACGCTACGAGGACAAAAGTAGGTGTAGTACGCGAGGCGCACCGAACAGGGGAGTTTGCGTACGCTTACCTCGTAAGTGTGCTATTGCTGACTTGTTTATCTTCCACGGGAACGAGGTACCAGATGGAATGGAAACATCAGTTCAAAACGAAAACGTCGAAATAGAGCAGCCATCTGTGGACGAATATTCTCGGCGAGTCGTCACAGTCGATCTGTTGTATCTGGACAACCAGACGTGCGAGCGATGTATGGGAACTGAAGATGCACTCAAAAACGCGCTCGAATCTGTCGCACCAATCCTGGACTCATTCGATACTACTCTGAGAGTTCGCGACATCCACGTCACAGACATCGACGCTGCCGAAGCGACCGGACTCGCGGTGTCGCCGACGATTCGGATTGATGGAAGAGACGTTCAGCCAGACTACGTAGAAAACACGTGCGAGTCGTGTGGTGAACTCTGCGAATGCAACGGGGATGTCGATTGTCGACTCTGGAAGTACCGAGGCAAAGAACACACTACTGCACCTGTCGACTTACTCACAGAGTCTCTCGTTCGAGCGATCGTGTCCGGGGGCGAACGTGCTGCTCCCACCAGTAGCGAACAGCCTTACCACGTTTCGGAGAACCTCAAACAGTTCTTTAGCGGTGGAGACGAATCTGGACAGGACTGTGGCTGTGGTTGTTGATCGCTGAAGTAGGAGCTCATCCGAGATTCGAGAAACGTCGGCGAGAAGTCCCCCTCAGTGACCCGATTCGAGTTCGTCGAAGAGTGCGCTTACACGAGATTTGATTTCATCCCGGATCGCCGCGACTTCGGCTGATGACTTTCCGTCCGGGTCGGTCAGGTCCCAGTCGCGGTTCTCTCCAGCCCACCCTGCCGGACAGACGTCTTGAGCAGAACAACCCATCGTAATCACGTAGTCACTCTGCATGGTCTCTTCGAAGGTCACCTCACGAGGCGTTCGGTCGCTGAGGTCGATGCCAATCTCGCTCATCGATTCGACGACCTCGTCGTGGACGTAGTCTGCTGGTTGTGTACCGCCAGTGACGAGCTTGATTTCGTCATGGAGTCCGCGGTTCTCCAGTTCTTGTTCTGCAAACGCATAGGCCATCTGTGAACGGCCGGCATTTTGGACGCAAATAAGTGCAACGACGGTCGGTTCGGAGTTGTTGGATTCGGACATAGATTCTGTGATGTGTTCGGGTGAGTTGATTGGTGATGGAAGGTCGTCGATAAGTTCGATAACCTGTTGTTCGATTTCTGTGCTGAGTGCCGACACTGTCTCCGGGTCGCTCGTGGCAGGCTCGATGAACCCCCAATCACGGGTGACCACGCCAAGTGGGAGGTCGTCAATAGAGATCGAACACCCCATCAGGGCAACCACGTCACAGTGTGCTAGCTCTTCGGTAGTGACCCTCTGGGGCGTCTGTGAGGAGAGGTCGTACCCCTTCTCGGCCATCACGTCGACAACCGTGGGGAAAACTTCGTCGGCAGGGTCTGTCCCCCCACTGATTACTTCGACGTCTGTTCGTCCTCGTGCTCGGAGTTGTGTCTTCGCGACAGCAGCGGCAATCTGACTGCGGCCCGCATTCTCGACGCAGACGAATGCAATCCGAAGTGGATCACTTCTGACTGTCATTCCTTGCTTTCGGTGCGTTCCTGATCACTCATGTGCGGTTTACCTCACGCTCTGCCGTTTCGAACAGTGTATCGGCCAGAGCTGTACTGGTGTAGTACCGCCAATTTCCCTCTTTTCGCCGCTCAGCGAGGCCAGCGTCGACGAGATCCGAGAGTGCGTGGCTGACAGCACTACCAGTAACGTCGAACAGGGGTTCGAGTTCACACACACAGAGTTCGCCATCTGCGACAGAGAGTATACGGGCAAGACGATACCGTGTGTTGTTCCCGAGAACGCGAAATACCTCTGAAAGCGTTGAATCCTCGGCAAAAGCGGTCTCCGCAAGCCCTTGAAGTTCGTCAAGTCGCCTGTCGACATCTGCATCACAGCAGTCACCAAGTTCATCGGTGATGAGGCGACGAAGACGTGATTCTGTCTTACTCACTGGATGTTGTTTGAATACTTCTTCACATAGCGTTTGTGGTGTCAGGCTGTCAATGCACGAATGAATTGATTGGTGACCCAAACTCAGTACCATTGGGCCGCGAGTTCTCAAATTTAGTATAGCGAAATATAATATACGAAATGGCCGGCACCAAGAGGTCCAATATTACTTATCACGGTTGTGTATGACCCACTCTTGCACAAGCCAAAGTATTAACTCAATGGAAGAAAGTCGGTGAGTAATGAAAATCCCATATTCAGAATTACCCCAAACCGGAGCGAGCGGGTTACTCCCCGGTGAGAAGGCGTGAATCAGCGGTCTGACTCCCAGGGTTTGGACGCGGAAGATAGGGCTTCAGACGAGAGACCGAGAGAAAAGCGCTACAAGTGGTCTCAGATGAGCCTTGACGAACTCGTCGACGTCTACTGGCAAGACATCGCACCCAAGCGATATCGCGATGGGTTCGACGAGGACCGCGATGTTCCGACCTACAATTGGCTCACCGAACACGGATACAGTGGAATCGCGTACGCGCTGCGAGAGCACCACGACCTGACGCCCACGCAGTTCTTCGTCGACGTCGTCGGCCTTGAAGACGAGGACTCAAATGAGTGGGAATGGAACGTCGACCACAAGGATACTGTTAACGCTCTAGAAGTGTATCTCAACTCGATAGGAACTCGTGGTGGACGGGCAGAGAGTACCGTCGAGACCCACCGGACACGGTTGGCGAAGTGGGTTCGGACCTATCGAGAACTGCACGGGACTGATGCGTTGCTCGAACCGCTATCTGAGTTAGACCAGCAACCGGGAGAAATAGAGCGCTGTCTCGCCGTCCTCGACGTCTTCGACGAGGAACTGTCGACAGATCGGTCGAAGCTCGAGTATCTGCACGTCGCCAGAGCGTGGTACGGGTTCGTAAAGCGCCGGAAGTACGCGAAGTACAACCCACTCTCGGAGGCTGGCGAAGAGTTCGGCTGGGAAGCCAGTGAACCAGACCCACAGTCGTTGTCGGCGTCGCAGGTGCGTCGAATTTACAGTGAGGTGGATTCGCCCGAAGCGGAGTTGCTCGTCGTTTCGCTCGCCGGGTGGGGGTTACGACCTTCAGAGGTTGCCGCGTTGCACGTCGATCAGGTGGTCTTGGATGCTGAAGATCCACACCTGTCGTTCGGTGATGGAGAGCGGAAGAACGGGCCTGGTGAGGTAACGCTGTTGTATGGCGTCGACGTCGTCGCTGATCGGATTGACGCGCTCTCTGACCGTGAGACGTGGAACGGGTATCTGTTCCCCTCTCGGTCGTCGTCGACGGGACACGTGTCAGTTAGTACGATACGCCGTCGATTCAAACAGCTTGCTGACACTGCTGGCGTGGTTGTCGATGGGGACACGCCCACGCCGAAGATGGGGAGGCGGTTCTGGTACTCTGCGTATCAGGAAGCTGTTGGAGAGGTTCTGGAAGGGCTCGAGGGGGTTGCTGAAGACCAGGGGAGTTCGTCGACGGAGGTTGTGCTTCGGAGCTATCTGTCGAGAGAGCAAGAGCGGAAGGCTCGGCGAAGGAGGATGTATGAGAAATTGGAGGCGGCATTCGACCGGTAGGAGACAAGTTTAGGGCGACCAGATTAATCAGTCTTTGCAGTATGGTTAAAAGCCGAACCACAACAAGAGATTAAGCGAATTCCCGCGAGCGTTTCCCAATCGGCTCATAATGTCTGACAGACCAGTCACAGTTAACGACAACACGACCGCTCGGGGCGATACCCTCCCTTCCCCGTGGTTGAGTACCCGCCACATTACGGGACGTTCATCGGATTCAAACCCGAACGGGACGGAGACTTGTACTTCTGCTCATGTGCCCGTGAAGCAATTGAGAACTACGTTCGATTCGAGCGTGAAGGGTTGACTGGGTCGCACCAGGACCCAACACCGGAGAATCATGGTGACAAGTAAGGTGGAGTGCACCATGTGCGGCCGACAGATCGGTCGCATAACACGCGGGAACACCGCCGCGAGTTCGAAGCAGCGTTCGGTCGGCCGCCGTCAGGGTACGACGAGGTGCGCCGTGCGTTCGACCAGGACGCCGGCGCGTGAGTCGGCGAGGGCATCGGACCGCAGACGCAACTGGGAGAGTTCGACCGCGAGTAGTTTGTCAACTCAGAATCGAGGACGGTGACGAACGGTGAGTGAGGTTGACGGTGTCAACCTGTATAATTATCATACGTTAATACATACTGACCGGTAGGAGTATGGATTTGGACGCATTGGAGGCCTTCGAGGGACCCACGACGCTGCGAATTTTCATGTTCCTGTTGATGCTAACCGTGATGCTGGTTTTCGTCGGAGCGGTGCTATCGGTGACCCACGACATCGAACTCGTCGAGACAATCGGTCTTAGCCTGGCACATAACACGATGGGGCTACTGCGGTCCGCTGGCGTCATCGCGTTCCTAATCTTACTCGGAAAGGTAGTAGTATTCGCGTTGCAATTCGCCGAGTAACGGGTGTCCGAGAACCCACCCTTATCCGACGAACTACTGGGTTCGAAGCCGCGTGAGCCGATTCACACCGAAGAGTATCACGGACTGTTAGCGGTAATGTGTGTTCTGCGTACACTTTTCACCCCAGTAGCCGGACGTGAATATATGAGCGACGACAAAGATGACGAGTCGGAGGAAGGTCAGAATCCAGGAGAGGAAGCTGAAGAGGAGGCACTTGGGCGGTCATTCATCGCCGACACCCCAGACGAAGACCCGCGATTCGAGACAACTGGCACGAACACTGCAGACGAGGGCGGAGACAGCAGTGATGAAAGCGAGGAATCGTCCAGCGAGGGCGACGAGTAACGAATACATGGCCTGAATCTACAGGATTTACTTCCGGTCCGCGGCGACGGTTTTTACCAACGTGGCAACTATGTTCAGTATATGACTGATGACAACGGCAATTCTGAATCGGATTCGAGCTCAACAGACACGGTAACGAGTGTTGACCGGAAAGCAAGAGTTGCAGACACGCCAGACGAAGACCCACGCGGATCATCGAACGGCAGTGAATCCTCCGGAGACGAGTAACCATGTCCGACGATAACAGCGATTCGAGTTCGAGCGGTGACGGGAGCAACCAAAGCGCAAACAGGAAAGCGCAAGTCGCCGATACCCCTGATTCTGACCCGAGAGGTGGGAGTAGCGGAGGCGACGGTGGTAGTGACGGAGGGTCGAGTTCTGGGGATGGAGGCGACGATTAGAATGAGCGACGATAGCGGCGAGGACTCGGGAGACCGTAGGGAACTGGAGAAAGCGAGAGTTGCGGACACACCAGACGAAGACCCGCGAGGACATACCGCACAAGCAGCGGAGGCTGAAGCGACCGAGAACGATACCGACGAGTAGCTCCGTTGAGGACGCCTTTCTATGGTCTTCAAGCTCCCTGTACTCGATTTGTTATTCGCGTTCCTATTCCTTGTCCCCGGGTTTCTCACGTACCGTCTCGCACGACACGTCGGGAAAATCACGGTTCAAACAGATTCCTTCAACAAGACTGCGTACGCGTTGATTGCGAGCGGTGTAGCGATATCGATCACGTGGATTACAGCGACACTACTGTTCGGTATCCCGTTCTCGGCGCTTGTGCAGGTCGAATTGAGTGTGTTCCAGTCGGCGTGGTTTTACCTCGGAGTTGTCGGGGTGTCATGCGTTCAGGGCGTGGTCGCTGGCTTGGTAGTGGACCGAGGTTTGCGCCGCGACCATCGAGACAGGCGAAAGCGCGTTTGGGCGTTAGCATTCAATGGGTCTGACCAACCGATTGAAGCGCGAGTGGTGACGGCTGGTGGCGACGAGATTCACGGGTACGTGCAATCGTGGGACAGTGTCGGTCACGGGAAAGATATCTTGCTGAGGTACCCTAGGCGACTCAATGAAGAGCACGAGGAAATCGGCGACGATGACGGGCTATTCATCGGGGAGTACGTGTTGCTGAACGAGGGGGATATCTCTCAGATTTACTTCGAGGACGACATCGATATCGAGTAGCTCCTGGTGCTAACTCCGGTGGCAAGGAGTTTGTCAACAGATTCGAGGACGGTGTTAGACGAAGGTGCGAGGGAGACAAACCACCCGTCTTCACCATCGTTGACCGTGGAACGAGACAGCGGTACGTCGTCCCAGCGAAATCCGCTGACGAATCGACCGTGCGACTCCTCCTCGCCGACCACGAGGAGGAGACGCTAACCGTCTACACCGACGGATTTCGGGCATACGATCCACTTGAGGATGACGACGAATTCACCCGCAAATACGTCGTCCACGGTGACGGCGAGTACGCGGATGGAGACGTTCACGTCAACACCTGCGAGAGCCACGCGTCGCTAGCACGACGGTGGCTCTCGCCGCATCGAGGTGTCTCGAAGGACAAGTTGACACAGTATCTCCGAGCTTTTCAGCTACGCAGCGAACTCTTCAGAAAACCTGGTCGAGAAGCACTCAAACACGCTGTCAAATCGACTCTCTGAAATCAACAATGTGCTACACATGAGCGCTAATTATAAATAAACCTGTTAACTTCCTGGCTATCCAATTGCTGCTCAAGCTCCTCAAACCTCTGCCGTACTGTTCAGCTTTCCGTTTGTCACCGAGTTTTACCTGACCTTGCTCCCGAAGATACCGCGCCTCCTGAGCCAAGTCCTGAAGGTACTGGCTCATCAAGGCCCCGCGCTCCTCCGCCTCAACCCTCCACGCTTCTTTGCGGGTTTCAGGCGGGTACAGCTTCACCAACGCAGTGTCAGCACTGATTCCACTGGACGATTTCCAACCAGTCATTTAAAGATCAACCCCCCAAGTAAACATGTGCACTTATTCTTATGGACATAGTACTGAAAAGAAAGACTCGGCACTCATAGAACACTTACTAGGGAGGCTCGAACCAGGCTGTTCAAGGTCGATCGAGATTCGTGCAATCACTTTTCCACCTAAGCGAGGTTATCCGGAAAAGTTCAACCAAGCGTACTACTTGAACAGATACCCTATTTTTATATAAAGTATAAGTAAGTGGACGAGCTTACTCTTTAGTATGCAAAGTAGCACGAATACTCCCCATAGAGAGGGGACAAGCATATCACTCGACATTCCAGCACAAGACGCGAATTTATTCAAAAGCCAAGCAGTCCACGAAGTGCTTCTATTTTTATCTCGTTATCACGCTGACTCGTTTTCTATCACTGAATTAGCTGACGCTGTAGATTACTCCCAACCAAGTATTTCGAAGGCGGTGGACGTATTGACTGCAAACAACCTTGTAATCGACCGCCGTGAAGGGAACACGCGGCTTGTACACGTCAACCGAGCCCGGTTGTCACGACCGGACGACTTGTTTCTTCAGATCCCCCAATCAGAATTCCAGCCACCTGTCCGCACTGCAACCAACGAATTAGTCGAGAATCTCGACGGCGTCATTGGCATCCTCCTCTACGGGAGTGTCGCACGAGGAAACGCAGACCGGCTAAGTGATATTGACCTATGGGTACTCGTTGAGGAAGATCGAATGGCGAACCAGCGAACGGCAAACCGTGTACGACAGGATCTCGAAGAGCGGAAATTCGAAACAGGCCGGTACGCATACGATATCGACGTTGAGTCCTTGCCTGCGATTCCGAACTATACTGAGGAACTGCGAGAGGTACTTCGTGGTGGGCTTGTTGTCTACGACTCCGAGAAGTTTGAAACAGTCCGAAAGATGGTCTTCCACGGTGAGCTCGATGAGTAAAAGATCCGATCCACGAGCCATAACCGACGCACTCAACGCGGCAACTGACGCGTTCAACGAGGAGGGGTTTGGTGTCCCAGCACGCGAAGACGGGATCGATCCGGACGACGATTGGAAAACACAGCTCACGAAGGCCTGCCAATTGCTTGCAGCTGTTGATCAAATCGCTGATCAAGGGTTCTACACCGCAACGATTGAGTTGTGTTTCGGTGCAACCGAACGGTCTATCGAAGCGTTTGCATTAGCCGAAGGAACGAGCGAGCTCAATGACTTCCACGACCATACCACCTGTTACGATCGTGCATTTGATCTAGGGCTTCTTTCTCGGGACACAACACGCGACCTTCGGCACTTGTACGATACTAATCGAACTGATAGTTACTACGGTGGACGTCGCCCAACGCAGCGACAAGCAGAAGCGATGCAGCAACTTGCCAAGAGTGTCCACAAACACGTCACCAACCAGATAAGAGTAGGCGGCGTTTCCACGTGCGAGACCGGAACTAATCCATAAGAGATTGTTGACGGGGAAAGCCCTTGAAATCCTCTATCATCTCGACCAGCCACAATCCGTTGCCGACATCGCCAAGCAGAGCGGTAACTACCGAAATACCGTCAACCGGATTCTCAAACGATTGCGGAATAGGGGGCTCTTCGGTACCGATGACGGCCTCTACCACTATAACGACGACTTCGACCGACTACACAACTTCGCCCGTGAACTCAATCACCATCTCCACCGACAACGCCTCCAATCGGTTGTTCCCGGCGGGACAATTCTCTGGGAGGACTACGACGAATTTCTCGCAAAAACGTAAACGAAGATCAACGCCGAGCACTACCACGAAACCGGACTGGCGCAATTCGCAGCATTCGACCTCCAGTTCCTGCTGACTTCTCACCGCTACTACCGCTACTCGACGGAACTCGATGCAGTGTCGCCGGCGGAGCTCTGCTGTCACACGCTGTTGGTCGACGACGGGTCTCGCCACCGGTCGTACTATCACCTCCTGCTCAGTCATGTCGACGTCGACGAGAGAGAACTCCGAGACCAAGCGAAGAGATACGGTTAGAAGAGACGATAGACACCTTGCTTCGATACCTCGAGACGCATGGCAACGTCGACGTTGGCCGCCTCCCGAGTGGTCTGAGTTTCGAGAACTGGCAGCTGACTACAAGGTGACACCATCCCAACGAGACCAACATTCGGACGCGAGATGAAGTGACGCTTGCTACTCTGGGCGTGAGACATACAGTCCCTTGCCAAATCAAAAATATAATACTCTAAAGTATCATACTCTGAAGTATGATTATAGAAAGAATTATTCTACGGCGTGCCGAAAGACAAATATGGACGAGTTCGTCAATCGGATCGAGGAACTCTCGCGTTTACACTCGCTGTACGAGTCTGATAGCGCAGAGCTCGCCGTGGTGTTTGGACGACGGCGACTTGGCAAAACAGAACTCGTCAAAGAGTCTCTCACGAGCTACGACGACGTTATCGTCTACCAGGGGAAGCAGAAAACGCGTGCGCTACAACTCGAACAGTTCATCGAAGTAGTTGCAGATGTGTATCCAGGCGTCACGCGGATTCGTGAAGACTGGGAGTACGTCCTCGGGTACCTTGCTGACCAAGATGCGATTGTTGTCCTCGACGAGTTTCCGTACCTTGTCGAGCAAGACGAAAGCCTTCCATCAGTCCTGCAAGCGCTCTTCGATTACGAACTCGACGACTCTGAAGCGACGTTCGTGCTCGTCGGGTCGTCGATTAGCATGATGGAAGAAGCCGCACTACTCGGGAACAGCCCGCTGTATGGCCGCTCATCGCTCAAACTCGACATCAGACAACTTCCGTTCGATGCTGCGATGGAGTTTTTCGACGATGCGTACACACCGGCAGAGCAAGTGTTGACGTGGAGTGTGTTTGGTGGTGTTCCGTACTACCTCGAAGAAGTCTCACCAGACGCCACATTCGGAGAGAACATCCATCGCACGATTCTGTCCAGACACGGCACGCTCCACAACGAACCAGACTACGTACTCCGCATGGAGCTCACCGAACCAACGCGATACTTCTCCATTCTCGAAGCGATTGCGGGTGGGAACACGAGTCGAAACGAGATTGCAGGTACTACCGGCATCGACTACAATCAACTGTCGAAGTACCTCAATCGGTTATCACGGCTTCGTCTCGTCGACCAGCACGTTCCAATCACCGAAGACAAAGCCCGGAGTAAACGCAGCCGGTACCGCATTCGCGACCCGTTCTTCCGCTTCTGGTTTAACTTCGTGTACGGTTCGAGTGGGCAGTACGATGCACTTGGCGAAGACGCGTTCGAGACCCTTATTGAACCTGCACTCCCAGACTTCGCTTCGAGTTCATTCGAGGCGCTGTGCGGTACCGCTCTCCGTGAATTCTATCCTGAACACACAATCATAGACACTGGGCAGTGGTGGTATGGTGAGCACGAAATCGACGTTGTCGGATTCACGAACGACAGTACGCTCATTGTTGGTGAGTGTAAATTCCAGCAGTCACCGCTCGGGTACGACGCATTCGCCAAACTGCAGCAGCACACCGAGGAACTCCGCTGGACACCGGACAACGGTGGACCCCGTGAGGAAACCTACGCACTCTTTTCACGGAGTGGGTTCAAGCAATCGGTCGAAGAAGTGGCTGCAGAGCGTGATAATGTGCGGTTGTTCACCGTCGACGACGTCGTTGATGCCTTGGACGGACAGCGCTGATCCGCCTTCAAAAGACTCAGTCTCGGCCCGGGTACATCGAGAACTTAGCCTTGCAGTCTGTGAACGATGGCGTCCCGCTTGAGTCCAAAAAGTACATTCCGCTATTCTGGACGGACAACTTCGTCGCAGGAATAGCACTCAGCGAACACGCCAGTTGTCCCATCGCCATCCTCAAACTCAATGAGTGACTGGTATGCTTCAATCACTTCGCTGCAATCAGGACATCGACCAAGCGCTGTCGAATCACTCGTCATGGGGAATTGTGGAGACTCATGTGACACGATCTGTCTCCAGTAGTGTCCACACGGTGCCACAGCAAAGATGTTTGGCCACAATATTTGTTCATCCAATATATTCATGAATTGTGTTCATGAACTTTGTTCAGTAAATACTCGGAGTACACCACAGACCGCCTGCAATAAGGGATGAGCATAGCCTCACCCAGCCATGGCGTTCGTTGTGTTTGTTCATCGTATGTATTCAGTATATTTGTTCATTGAGTACATTCATTGCTGAACTCAACGAATGAACGTGCCTGTTGAACACAATGAGTGCATGCACAGAAGATTCAAGGTGATGGTTCATCATGAACACAGTATGCTCACATATTCGACCTACAGCGAGGCAGGCGGGGTCGGGAAGACGACCACCGCAGCAAACCTAGCGGTTGCGCACGCTCGGGCAGGGTTGAAACCGCTCGTCGTTCCGCTTGACCCACAAGACGGCGATCTTTCACGTCTCTTCGGGGTTGACGACCAGCGGACGGATTCAGTCGATAACATCGTCCGGCATATGATTCGACGCCCCAACGGCGACTTTGACGATCTCATTCGGACCGTTGAGGGTGTCGACATCGTTCCGGAGCACAATATGCTCTCAGATTTAGCCGATTTTCTCCAGCGAGAGAAAGACCAGGCGGAAGCCATGGGCGAAGCATTCGGGATGCACGCACAGTTACTCCGTGTGCTCCGCGAGGCCGGCGTCCCGGAGGAGTACGATGTACTGATCTGTGACCCGCCAGCAACTGAAGGGCCACACCTCTACAACGCGATTCACGCGACGCGGTCGCTTGTCATCCCCGTCGAACCAAGCGCAAAGGGCCGTGCAGCAGTTGAGGGGCTTGAAGCCCTCGTCGCCGGGTTTGAAGACCAACTCGAGATTGACGTTGGTGTGCTCGCCGCCGTGCCAACCGGATTCAAAAACACACGTGACCAACGGCAGGTACTAGCTGAAATCGACTATCCGATCCCAGAGATCATCAGCGAGCGTGCCTCCCTGATGGAGGGGTGCTGGATGGAGCAATGTTCGGCGTTCAAATACGTTCGTGAACATCGTAATCGCCGCCGTGACTACGAAATCGAGACGCTTGCCCAGTTCGACCGCATCGCGAGGCATCTGGAAGAACAGGTTGGTATCGACGCGCCAAACCCCCCGGAACCGGGTGACGTCGACCACGAGGTGGTGACGGTATGACTGGCATGAAGAAAGGAGCTGGTGAAGATCCGTTTGCGGATGACTCGTCGACTGAGTCAGCGACCACTACAGAGACCCAGACGAAGGACTCAGAGCCCGAACCAGCCGAAGAAACGGATTCGAACCAAGCCGAGGGCGAAGACACCCAACAACCTCGCCAGCAGATCCAGATTCCATACAAATTCCGCCGCGATGGCGTCCAAGACGGTCGTGACCGCGTCCCACTGTTCTTACAGAAGGAGACAAAAGTCGCAGAGCGAGACGCCCTCCGGGAGTTCGAAGACCGGTTCGAAGAAAACGTCTCACTCACCGACCTCCGTGAAGCGCTCATGAAGGTCGGCCTGCAGCACCTCGATGAAACAGAAGAGTGCCTCGAAGAGTGGGGCTACGGGATGACGTTCGACTAGCCAAGAAACGGCGCTTACAGCAGTATGGGCGCGAAAATCGACAGCTGCAGTCGGTCACGGTTCGAAACTTGGAATCCGCTGGGTGGTTTGTTGACCAAGAGAACGAGCGTCGCCTCCCTGATATCTCATTCTAAGGACCGAGGAGTTCGGAGGTAGCGTAATAATAGCGTATTTCGGCTCTGTTGAAATCCTCAGTTATTGATAGTTCCTTGAAGTCGTGCTGCATACAGGGCGCGAGTCGGTCACGCGAACGCCCCCCAATTGCNGGGACGACTGAACGCTAACTACACAGTTTTCATCGACTGGCTGTTTCAGGCGAGAATATATCTGAAGAATAGGATTTCAACAGAGCCCGTATTTCTTATACTCTCAATTACCTCATTGTCCCGCAGAGACAACGAGGATTAGTAAAATAGTGCTCAAAGAGCGCCATCAGATTATATATCTTATATCGCTATATAAAATGTCATCCGCGCCGTAGGGCACAGTTTCGGAGTTTGGGTTCTGTTGCGTGCCTTATTTTCACGCCAACTGAATTTGATTAGGCTCTCACCTTGCAGTTTTCGAATTTAGCACGGTGAGAGAACTTGAAAAGATTTTCTGAGTAACATAAAATCAGAACCGGCAGACTGCTCCTATTTCACCGTTGTTGTGCTTGAATAGAAGGCACGCAACACTTCCATCCTCCGAGGTTGTGCGTAGGTACGGTCACCGAATGTATGCCTGTCTGTGTTTGCAATTCTTCTCGATTGTTTCCACATTCTCTGAAAACAGCCAATTTCAACGCGAAGGTGTAGTTGAACGGCGCTGTATGAGTTGACTGTCGTTGTAGGTGTGAATACGCTTATTATCAATCGATGAATCGATACGATAACGCATGGACCAGTACGACCAGCTCCATCAGTTGTATAGAGACATCGATACCGCCTCGCTCCGGGAACACCGTGATTATCTCGAAGTGTTCCCGCCTGTCGACTCGAAGGTCGCTCTTGACCACTGGCAGGAGGCGAAAGACACGTTTGATTCAAAGCTTGACCGAGCGATTGCGACGCACTCACACAATCAGAACCTCGCTGAAGTGGCCACAATCGCCACCCGGGACCAGGCCTTCGTCGCTCTAGACCTGTACAAGAAGTATGGACGGTCAGTGAACGTGCTGATTCTGGACGTCGACGAAACGTTGCGATCGGCAGGCAAGACAGACAACGAGATTCCCCGAGATACCCTCCGACTTCTTCGGACGTTCTACGAGGAGGGTATTCCGATCGTCATCTGTACCGGTCAAACGCTCGAGAACGTCAAAGGATTCCTCATCCAAAGCTTGGGGAACGAAATCGTCCATTCGGGAGATGTGAGCATCGTTTACGAAGCGGGGACCGCTGTCTTCACGCCTGGCCATGGGGCCCAGACTAAACGTCTGCTGTATCATAATCTCGGTGCCGAGACCCTAGGTATTTTCGACGAGATTCGGACACGAGTTCTCAAGGATGCCCCCGAAGAAATTCGTCGGGGATGCCACCTACAAGGCAACGAGTTCAACGTCACGCTCAAGCCCAACTTCGAAACAGGTACTGATAGTGCCGAAGCGGTCATCGACCAAAGTCTCGTTCACCTCTTAGCGTTGTTAGGAGAAGCAGTCTCAGCCGACCCAGATAGTGCGGAATGGGCAAAGGCCCACTACGCCGCACTCGATCCAGAAATCGAGAGAGTGCTGAAAGACCAAGATGCATTCCCATCGTGCGAAGTGGAAGATATTCCCGACGATATCGGAAATCAACTGAATCAGATCGACGTTGCCTACTACCACGCAGACGCTGCCGAGGTAGGATCTCTCGAATTAAACAAGGTGGCGGGCGTGAAGGCCGCACTTGAGGTTCTTGGTGTCCACGACCCATTTGCGTTGGTTATGGGAGACAGTAAGACCGACTTACGTGTGATGAAGTGGGCCGAAGCACACGACGCAGGTATTAGCGCTGCCCCTACTCACGCGTCTGAAGCAGTCGTTGATTATGTTCGGGATATTGACGAACTTCTGTATGGTCCCGGTGACAGTGGTGCAGTCCTCCGAACGGTATACGCACTCAATCAGTTGGCGACTGTTGTAGACGGAGTCCAACAACCCATGCCCGAGAATTCGTAGTTACCGGCACCTGATGTGGTATCTCCCGATGGTGTTAGTGCTTTGAAATGCGATAAAAACACTACTGCAGGTCAACCGTGACGCGTCCATCAAACGAAAGGATGAGCGATTGGACGAAATCACCGAAGAGTGCCTTGCCTGTCGGTGAGCGCTTACTTCCGGTAGTAAAGACATGGTCACAGTCGTTCTCGTTCGCAGCTTGGATAGCTGCAGACGAACGGTCTGTGTCGTCGACCACCGAGCAGACACGCTCGTACTCAACGTCGATATCATCGAGTGCCTCGTTTGCAACTTCTTCCAGGAACACGGTCGCACCTTCAAGGGCGGTATCTGCACCATAAGAAGTGTTTTCCACTTCTCCAATTCGTTCGAGCGTCGAGACTGTGCGTTCGAGTTCATCTCTCGAAACCATCACGAAGAGATATAGCGTGGCTTCTTCGGCTACTACGAATGAAGCGGCTTCACGGACGAGTTCTTTGCTGTCGATAGTATCCTCTACGACAACGAGCGCATTTTCCATACACCTAGTCGATTCACAACCATGATAAGCGTTTATTCGCCCGAAAGATAGTGATATGGCCCTTCAATCGACGATTCACAGCAACCGTTGCAACACCCACGACGATATGGTTACACGAGATGAGTAGTATCTCACCCTAGTGGTGTGAGAATTTTCCCGCGTCTGGTGAATTCATCATGCGGTTTGCCACAAAAGACTATGCCGTGGGGGTAAGAAGTGTTGATATGAGCGATCCGGGAAAGATGGATGAGCCTGCCATCAGGGAGTCTCTGCAGCGGAACGTAGACATGTCGGAGTACGAATCATTCGTCTACCTTTCACTTGTTAGAAATGGCAAGCAGTCAATGAAAGAAATAGCAGAGACGAGTGGTGTTCCGAAACAGAGAGTGTATGACATTGTCGACACACTCCGCAGTGAGGGATTCATCGAACTCGACGACAGTTATCCGAAGAAGGCGTACGCAGTCGAACCCAACAAGACACTCGGACCAATCCAAACGCAGATCAGACGTGTGCAAGACCGGCTTGACGAACTCCACAAAACAGTCTCTGACATCGAGAGCGGCGTGGCACAGTTCAAGAACATTTCCACGATCGAAAAATACGTGTCAGAGCTGTTTGCAACAGCTGAGAACACGGTTTTTTTACTGGCATCACCGGATCGATTGCGCCAGTTCGAAGATGATTTATTGGCTATGGACGATGTCCAGGTCCGAGTAGTCGTCTCGGATGTTAATCCAGAGACGCTTGATACCGGTTCAATCTTCAGGAGTGGCCAGATTGAACAGGTGACGAATCACATCCGTGGAACCTCACGGAGCGAGCCGTTCGTCCTCACCATCGACCGGAATAGCGGATTTTTTTGGCCAAAGCCACCTGTATCTGGGAGCGGTGAGCAAGAAGGATTCTACGTAACCGACTCTGAACTCGCGTTTCTTTTCGATCGGTTCCTCTCTGATTCCATCTGGCCATTGGCTACACCGATTACGTCTGAAGCTGACGAAAGTACACCGTCACTTCCGACGCAGTACTTTCGACTCAGAGACTGTCTCGCTGACCTGCAGATGCTCGCAAAAGACGTTCCACTCGAATCACTCGCGGTCACATTCGATGGCTACGATAATCTCTCCGGAGACCAAGTCACTAAGACTGGCGTTCTCGCTGGATTCACGTATTCCGAGTATGATGACGTCGCCTACGTAGAACTAGACGTCGAGGTCGGTGATGACGGTGATACCAAGCGCGTGACTGTGGGTGACTGGAAATCCGAAAGTGAGGACTTCAAAGCGCATCAGATCTCTCTCGAAGAGAGAGACGATCGGACTATCAAAGCTCTCCGGGAGGAGACAGCAGCATCTTTTCAGGCGTGTTTAGAAGAACTCCCCGAGCAACTCTCTCCGGCTAATGTCGTCGTTGGCTTCGATGGATACACTGACCACATACGTACGCTCGTGGGTGAGCGTAAAAGCCAACGGATGTACGATGAGATCGGTGAATTCGACACCGTTCGTGAGATGTTCACCCGCGCGGCGCTCTCTGACCGAACGCTCCAGTTCGAGTGGGTGGAGAGTGAGAGAGTCCCCGGCGGCCACACAGCGCATGCAGGTCGCACCATGGAGTCTATTGGGTACGACGTCCAACTCATCGGCTACTTTGGCCAACCGGTCAGAGATGAGTTCTCTGAGACGTTTACTGACGCCAACCTACTGAGCCTCGGGCAACCAACCTCTACTGAATACCTCCAGTTTGGTGATGGAAAGGTTCTGTTCACAGATTCTCGAACCCACAGAGCACTCAATTGGGAAACTCTCTGTGAGTACGTCCCGCTCGATGATATGGTCGAGTACCTCGAAGGGACGGACGTTGTAAGCATTGGTGGATGGGCGTTGTTCCCACAGATATCGACGATTTGGGAGGGCTTCCGTGAGCAAGTGTATCCACAGCTCTCGAATCCGCCGACGGATTTCCTCATTCCAATTTCCAGTGTCGACCATCTCCGAGAGACGACACTTCGTTCGGATATCGATTCACTGAGCGCTCTCAACGACGTTGCAGATGTGACTGTCGTAGCGACTCGAGACGATGCAGAGCATCTCGGTGCGGTATTCCTCGACGAGACTGACACTCGTCGTCAGCGAGCACTCCCACCTATGGCTGCTGAGCTCCGTCGCACACTCGACGTCTCACGCGTTGCTATCACAACGACCCGCGAGTCTGTCCTCGCTGCTGGGGGCGACCCGCACAAGATTCTCTTACCGCGTACTGCGCAACCTGCAGAAGAGGGGACTGTTGAGGACCACTTTACCGCAGGGTTCGCTATCGGATTGACCGAAGAACTCACCGAGAAGAGTTCGTTAGCACTCGCAACCGCCTTGAGTGGGTACTACAAACAACATCAATCGGTTCCAGATGTGGAAGAACTCCGCTCGTATCTGTCTGCGCACGACGACCTCACCACACTCTAAGAATCAATTACGATTTGAACGGTTGTTTTCCTCTATCTTTCCAGGAGTACGTGGAGTTCACACGTTATCGATTCGAGATGAACAGGCCTGCCCACAGCACAGCCACCAAGACGCCGCAGATAGCGAGGACAAGTGCTACAGCTGCTAGCAAGCCAGATATCTGATGTGCAAGTACCGTGGATTCGTTCAGCGGTCCGGCCAGTATATCGACGGCATATCCTAAAAACAGGATGCCGAGAACGGACCCAATAAAATACAGAACTGGGGTATACTCTGAGAGAGCGGACAACGCTCTGGAATCTGTGTTGCTGTCGAGTGACTCGGTAGTTGCCATGTATGTGAATAACTGTGTGGCCTCATACTACATTAAATTGCCCACTGATTAGCAGTCCCCGTACTAAATGGTCTGATGGAAAATCACGCCAACTCCTATGGTTTCAACTCCCCCCGCACTGTTGGGTGAATCATGACCGATGTACTCGTGGCTGGGGAGACGATAATTGACTTTCTCCCTACAGAGACCGGAGAATTGGCGCATGTCGAAGAATTCACTCGTTGTGCGGGCGGTGCTCCTGCAAACGTTGCTGTTGCACTATCACACTTAGAGGAGACACCACTGTTCTGGACTCGGCTTGGTAGTGGTCCGTTCGGCGACTTCCTCGCTGAGACGCTCGAGTCAGTGGGACTTCCGATGGACTTCGTCGAACGAGATGAAAACGCCAAGACCGGTCTAGCGTTCGTCAATCTTGGCGAAGACGCAGAACGCGAGTTTACGTTCTACCACAGTAATTCCGCTGAGACGCGGTTTCAACCTGGGACAGTAGAGGACGAGACACTAGACTCGATATCGTGGGTTCACTTCGATGGGCTCTCACTCGATGCAGAACCCAGCCGTGACGCGATTTTTGACCTCGCACGGAGAGCTTCAGAGTCCGGCTCTACGGTCTCGTTTGACCCGAATGCGCGTCCAGAGCGGTGGACTGAGTTCGATTATGCAGACTCCATGTATCAAGCGTTCGAGTACGCCGACGTAGTGAAGGCAACGCCCGAGGATATGGCAGAGATGGATGTCGACGGTGACGCAGACGAACTCGCGGAGCACATTCTCGAACACGGGCCTCATACTGCTTTGATTACACTCGGTAGCGAGGGTTCGTTTGCATCGACGACTGACTTGGCACGATGGACTGACAGCGGTACGTCGGTGAGCCACGGTGGGTTCGAGGTCGACCAGGTGGACACGACGGGTGCAGGTGACGCCTTCACTGCAGGCTGTATTGCCGCACTCGTCGAAGGACAGGGGCTCGAAGAAGCGCTTAGTTTCGCAAACGCCGTCGCAGCGAGGGCAACGACCGCTCATGGGGCAATGGAAGCACTCCCTGACAGAGATGCCGTCGCAGCACTCCAGCGAGACCGGTAACGTTTACGCAGTTAGTTGCGACGAAGTCGGTCCAATCATGGTACGTCAGCAATGACGACCACGTTGGCTCAATCGGTGTCTCGTGCCGGACCACCGATACCCCCGAACTACCGCGTGAAATTAAAATCGGGTGAGCACAAACACACTCCGCCCTGAGAAAGAGCGCAGCGCATCTGTTTCGCTAGGTTTTGGATGACCCGAAACGGAACCGGACGGTGTCGTTAGTCGTCTGCTGTTTGGCTACCGGACCCCGTATCGGTCTCGGGACGTGCTGCCGGCGGGAGGTCGGGACCGAAGATGTCGGTCTCGAGGTCGACTTCCTCGACTGGCTCGCTGTCCCAGTACGGATGGTCACCATCCTGCTCACGGAAACACGCGACTGAGTGGCCGTCTACATTGCTCGCCTCGAGCGACGGCGCTTCCTTCGTACACTGCTCACGAGCCTTCGGACAGCGCGTCTGGAACGGGCACCCGCTCGGTGGGTCGACCGGGTCGGGGATGTCGATGCCCCGGATCGGCGGCTCCTCGACGTCTTCGTCTGGGTCGACATCGGTCGTCGACCACCGTAGGACCTTCGTGTAGGGGTGTTTCGGGTTGTCAATCATCTCCTCCGCTGGACCGATTTCGACGATATTCCCGAGGTACATGACACCGATACGTCCGTCGGTCTTTCCTGCGAGGTAGCGAGCGTTCTCCAGGTTGTGCGAGATGAACAGGTACGAGGTGTTGAACCGGTCCTGCAGTTCGAGCATCAGGTCCATCATCTCCACACGCAGCGAGACGTCTAGCGCCGACACAGCTTCGTCAGCGAAGATGAGGTCGGGGTTCATGAACAGCGCCCGGATGAGAGCCACCCGCTGCTTCTCGCCACCGGAGAGCTGGTGAGGGTACCGCTCGGCGTAGTCCTTCGCCGGCGTCAACCCGACGTACTCCAGCATCCCCAGGATGCGCTCGCGACGGTCTTTGAACGAGAGGTCAGACTGTGCCTGCTTGAGCGGCTCTGCGAGTGCCTTTGCAACACTCATGTTCGGGTTCAACGAACTCCCGGGGTCTTGGTGGATAAGCTGGAGTGACTGACGTATCTCATTGAAAGAGACGTCTCCGCTCCCCCCGTCTCTGGTCTCCCAGACGTCCTGTCCCCGATAGTCAAGCGAACCGTCGGTTGGCCGTTGGATACCAATCGCCGTCTTTCCGAGCGTACTCTTCCCACAGCCAGACTCACCGATGAGGGCAACAACGTCGTTCTCGTAGATGTCAAGGTCGATGTCGTTGACCGCGTACACCGTCTCGGATTCGCCACGAAGTTGCGAGAGGAACCCACCCTTGTTTTCGAAGTGGACGTCGACATCGTCGAGGGTGACGACTGGTTCTGCCGACTGCTTCCCTTGAACCGCGAAGTCGGAGGTAGGGACGTCGTCGTGTATCGCCATCGGAATTTCTTCACGTGCTCGCTCCCAGTGGAAACAGGCTGTCTCGTGGTCATCGCCCGCCTGCTCGAACGGCGGGTCGGTCGAGTGACACTTGCTGGTGGCGAGCGAACAGCGTGAGGCGTACTGGCAGCCAGTGTGGTCGTTTACTGGGTCAGGACTGGACCCCTCAATCGGTTTCATCTCGTCGAGCGGCGTGTTCAGATTCGGCACCGCATTGAGCAAGTCTCGTGTGTACGGGTGAGCGGGGTTCTCGAGCATCTGGTCCGCGGGGCCGATCTCGGCTAACTCGAAGGCGTACATAACACCGATACGGTCTGCCAGTCCAGCAACGAGTGGCAGGTCGTGCGTGATGAAAACGACCGTTAGCCCGTACTCCTCTTGAAGTTCGGCGAGGAGTCCGAGGATCGACCGCTGCATGAGCAGGTCGAGTGCCGCCGTTGGCTCGTCCATCACGAGGACGCGAGGCTTCAACACGAGCGAGAGCGCGATGAGTGCTCGCTGTTGCATCCCACCAGAGAGTTCGTGTGGGTACGACTTCAGCACTCGTTCGGGGTCAAGGTGGAGCTTTGTGAGGAGCTCTCGTGCGTGCGCCATCCCCTCACTGAGGCTGTGGTCGTGAGCCTTGATCGTCTCAGTGAAGTGGTCCTTGATTTTCTGTGTGGGGTTGAACGAACTCATCGCCCCCTGGAACACCATCGAGACCTCTTTCCAGCGGTACTTCTCCATCGTCTCCCTGTCTGCGTTCGCAAGGTCAACTGGCTGACCGTCTTCCGGGTGGTAGATGATTTCCCCCGAGAGGTTTCCGGGTTCGACGACAGCGTTCAGCATCGAGTCGGCAAACATTGACTTTCCGCTTCCAGATTCGCCGACGATGCCGAGGATTTCGTTTCGTTTCACGTCTACCGACACGTCGTTGAGGACCCGTGAGGTCCCCCGGTCCATGTCGAACGTGACCGATGCGTTCCGTATCTCGAGGATCGTCTCCTCGTTCATGTCCGATTCTCTCTCGTGCTGGATTGTTTTACTCATGACTTACCTCCGAAGTCGCTAGCTGCCTGTGAACGGTCTCGCCCGTCATTCCTGTGGCCCCCCTTCGTGGCGGGCACGTACGCGGACGTTGACGACCCTGTCGAGTCCCTGTGAGAGCATGATCATGCCCCACGAGAGGATGACGATGGTCAACAACGGGAACAAGATGGTGTAGAACAGGGTAGGCGACGTAACAGCCCCTGCTTCATACGCTTGCTGAAGCATCACGCCCCAGTTCACGTTTTGGACCGGCAGGACACCCAGGAAGTAGAGTGCAACAGAGTTGAAGATGACACCTCGACCCGACATCACGAAGTTCACTAGGATCAGTGGCAGGAGTTGAGGTGTGATGTCCTTTCTGAGGATGGAGGGTGTAGAGACGCCCATCACCCGTGAAGCTTCGACGTAGGACTCCTCACGAATCGTGAGAACCTGAGAACGTAGTCCACGTGCTGTCCCCGCCCAGGCGTTGATCGACACCAGAATCCCGACGATGAACGGGTTTGTGGGTTCCCAGATAGCACCGATGACAATGATAAGCGGGAGGCCTGGGAGCATCATCGCCGTATCAGAGATCGTCATCAGAACCTCGTCGAGGCGGCCACCTTTGTAGCCGGACACGATCCCGACGAGTGCACCGATACCTGTTGCGAAGACGGCACCACCGATGATCATCAGGAGCATCGCGGGTGTCGCGTGGATGAGCATCGCCAGGATGTCCTGCCCGAACTGATTCGTCCCGAACAGGTTCTCGGTTCCCGCGAACGGGGCATCCCATTTGCCGCCGTCAGAGTACGCCGGTTTAGGAACGAGCATCACACCGGCAGTCCCCATCAGTACGAAGGTGACGACGACGAGCAGTCCAAGCTTGAATCGCCAGTCTGACCACGCGAGCAGGAACGTCTCGTAGCGCTGTGCGAGGTAGTCTTCGAGGCGGTCTGTCCGCGTCACTTCTTCGGCCGAGACACTGGTCAGTGGTATCTCCGGTGTACCACCGTCGGTTTGAGCCGTGTCCGAGCTTTCGTGGAGAGCGCGGTCGTCAGTACGCTTCACTGTCGCCACCTCCAGAGCTCGCACGTGGGTCGAGTATTCCGTACGTCAGGTCAGCGATGAGCACGGCAAGAACGACGGCCACCGAGATTAGCAGGAAGCCACCCATCATCAGCGGGTAGTCACGGGAACTGATGCCGTTGAAGAAGTAGAAGCCGACACCAGGGTACCGGAAGATCTCTTCGAGGATGACCGAGCCGCCGAGAATGAACGCGATCTGGATAATAAACCCAGTGTAGATAGGGAGGATCGCGTTTCGTGCGACGTACCGCATGGCGATCCGGTGAGTGGGAAGCATGCGAAGCTGAGCGACACGAATGTAGTCCTCACCAAGGACACGAACGCTGTTTCCACGCATTCCGAGAGTCTGTGCTCCGAAACCTGTCAGAATGACCGAGAGCATCGGGAGGACAGCATGTTTGGTCACGTCCAGGATGAACGGGATGTTGAATCCTGGTGCGATGTCGATACTGCTCCGGCCCGACAGGGGAAACCACCCGAGCCACGTGACGAACACGGCGATGAGCACGATGGCAGCGATGTAGTACGGCACCGAATTCATGATAACCGAGATCGAACTAACCACCGTATCGACCCTGCTTCCTTCTTTATACGCCAATAGGGCACCGAGCGTGACCGAAATGACGAATGTCACTATCAGTGCCGTCCCGAGGACGAACAGTGTCCAAGGGATGGCGTTTGCATAGATCGATGCCACCGGCTGGTCATAGAACGTCGACCGACCAAGGTCACCCTGCAATACCTGCACGAGGTAGTTGAGATACTGCATCGGTAGCGGTTCGTCAGGTTTGACACCGACGTACGCCTGAACCATCTGGTTGATCTCTTCGGTCGAGAGATTCGGATTCTGGGCTCGAAGTTGTGCCCGCATGTACTCAACCGGACCTCCGGGCATCAGCCGCGTCAACCCGAAGGTGATTGTAATAACTAACACTAGTGTGAGTAGTGACCGTCCTAACCGCTTTACGTAATAGTTCATGGATCTCCTGTCTTGCTCAGATTTTTCACGCTTTCTGTGACTTTCTCCGGACGTCCAAATCGTTCATGTACTATATCATAAAATTACTGGTGTCCCAGGTAACACAACGGGAGACGACAGGGAGTTCCCGGCCCGTCGGACCGCCCTCCATTCGAACTGCTGTCGGACAGTGGTCCATGATCAGTCCATCCCGCTGTTTGTGGGCGACGCCTGCTGGTACGCTAGCTTTCCATCGTCGGGTGAGAACGCCGGGTCCAGTTCCCAGATGTCAACGTTGTGGATTGCTACGTCTCCTCCGACGGCGTTCAGCGAGACACCAGTGCTATCCTCGCGTGTGGGGTAGATACGGCTACTCAGGCTCTCACGCTCGTTAGCGAAGAGTTCAACCACGGACCCGTCAACGAAGACGTGTAGCGTGACCAGTCCATCGTCAGTCGAAATGGACGGAATACGCTGTGAGTTCGACGAGGGCGCTTTGGACTCGCTGGATGCAGACCGGTCCACCACTAGTTCGTTTTCACAGCTGTACCGGACGGGTGTCCGTTCGGCTCCGTCGGGTGATTCACCGACGACAAGTTCAAACGCCTCGGCGTCGCCGAGTTCAAACGTCACCTGTATCTCTAAGGCTGACCCGGAAGTCTCCGGAAATACACTGTCCTCGGGAGATAGTGTCTGCTTCGGCAGCGATTGGTGATGTCCACGGAGTGCCTCGACTTCAGGCGTCGGCCGTACGCGAAGTGTATCGTCTTCGTCGAGCGAGAGGACACGAGGTAGGGACATCACACCAGACCACCCGGCGTCCCACTGTGCCGCACCGTCACGGTCTTCACGAATCCATCCCCACGACAGGTACTGGTCCTCACCATGAGGCACGGACTGGGCGGCGTAGTAGTTTCCATGGTCAACTGTGCCATCTGCGCGGCGGTCGAACGACGTGCCATCAAACGTTCCGACGAAGTAGACCACCTTGTCGTAATTCGACACCTGTAGAACCTGACTCTCGCCGAAGTCCAGGAGTTCGGGACACTCCCAGAGCGGACCGTCTTCGTGTCTGTCACCGACGAGAAGCGGGCCGACGAGTTCCCATTCGGTGAGTGTGTCGGACGTGTAAAGGATAGCAGCACCTCCACCGTCCTCAAGCCCAGTTCCGATGAGGTGGTACCAAGTACCGTCTTCCCGCCAGACGTCGTGGTCGCGGAACTCCGCGTTCCACTGGTCGTTCGAGAGTATTCCGAGTTCCTCGGGAATGTCCTCGATGACCGGGTTACCGGGATGCTTCTCCCATTCGTCGAGCGAGTCGTCGATCGCACGCGCGAGGCATGGCGTCTGGTCGCCGCCACTTCCACCGGTGTAGACGAAGGTGGGCTGACCATCATCCAAGACGGTACACCCTGACCAGCACCCGTCTTTGTCCGGGCCGTCGAGGTCGGGTGTTAGCGCCACCGGCCTGTCTTCCCAGTAGACGAGGTCGTCGCTCGTCGCGTGTCCCCAGTGAATCGACCCATGGTACGGTCCCGCGGGATTGTACTGGTAGAACAGGTGGTAAGTTCCATCGTACTCGACGATACCATTAGGGTCGTTCATCCAGTTCGCTGGTGGCGCGAAGTGGTATGTCGGTCGGTGGGCATCACCGTCCAATTCAGTCCGTATCTCGGCGAGCTCGTCGGGGGTCTTCGGGCGACCGCTGAACTTCTCCGCTTCGGAGTTACCGAGATGAGAGACCAGACCCGAGACGAGTGTTTTGACGGTATCCTCGTACGGCTCGGAAAGCTCCGAGAATACAAGGTGTTGACCGACACCGAAAACTCGACCGCGACCTGGACTCCAAGCGATAATTGAGTTCTCGGCGGGCCTGTCTTGCTCGCCGACGACGCTACTTGCTAGTACGTCTCCATTTCGTGGGACTCGGTCGCGATAGACAAGCCTCGGCGCGCTTTGTTTCCGTGAGCGTTGTGTGTGGACTCGACGGCCGGAAAACTCAGCGAAGACCGACGATTCCTCGAACCGCGTTTTGATGAGGAATCCGGCTGGCTGTTGCCCAAAGGTGTGGTTAGGGACGTACGTCGCTTCGACGTGGTCCGGCGGGTGTGGGTCAATTCCCAGTCGGTCGACGGCATTGAGAGCGTAGAGTCCTAGATACAGCCCACCACCTCCTTCGACGTAGGCCGTGAGCGCCGAGAGCGCGTCTTCAGGTAGGGTCTCTTCAGAGATAGGGGCGTCCCGATGCCACCAGAGCAGGTCGTATTTGGCGATGTCTTCCTTCGACTCGATGGAGCCGAATGCGACGGGTTCGACGGTTGTGAATGAGTCGAGGAACGTCTGTGCGTACTGCTGTTCTGCGGTTCTCTCACCGATTGTTAGAAAACCAACAGTGTGACTGCTGGTTCTGTTGTCGTCCATTGTGTTCACGTGCGAAATGTGTAGTGCTGCGGGGATTGGTGTTGCTTCTTGTGGTGTCGTCTCTACTGTCGACCGGGCGTGTTGTGCGTGTAGTCCGAGTTTGCGTCTCGAATTATTTCGTCTTCGCCTTGGGGTAACCAAGTCGGAGTGGCCAGTCCTGCACAGTTGGTGCTTTCATCATTGGGTCTTCCTTGTCTTTCCACTGCCAATCCTTGGTGTCGTAGTACTCGGAAGCGAGGTAGAGCAACCACGGGCCCCAGTAGGTGTCCATCCAGTTCCAGACCCAGGCAATCTCCTGGATGTGCGGGCGTTTCTCGTCTTCAGTCTGGGCGGCTGCCAGTTTCGACAATCGTTCCTTGATGTTGACCTCACGGGGTTCTCCCTCGGGCTCTCCGATGGGCGGGACTTTCACGATGAACTCGCTCGTGCTCTCACCTTCCCACGACGAGACGGACTCGACACCGAGCGGATACGCTGTCACCCACGCAGAGTTAACGAGCGTCCCGAACAGACCCTGGTACGGGATGGCGACCGACTGGCCGACCCACCAGTTCGTGATATCGTAGTCACGGTTCGCGGTCGTCTTACTGAACCACGTTGTGGGTTCTTGTACCAGAGCCTTCGTCTCGATCCCGAAGTCTGTGAGCAACTGAGCGCCGGTCTGTGTTCGGTTGCTGTGGAAGGACGCTCCCTTGAACGTGATCGTGAACTGCTCGCCATCGGGTTTGTACCACTTTCCGTTCTCCTTAGTGAATCCCTCACCGCGGAGGAGTTCGGCAGCACGTTCGGTCCCACCGTCGAAGTGCATATAGTCGTCCTTGCGATCGCCAAGCCACTTCTCGACGAGTGGACCAGACATTCCCGCCGAAAACGGAACGGTGTCCTTGTTCTTGTCCGAGAGCGGGAGGTTCTGCATGAGCGTTGCGTGGCCCGCTCGCCAGACGTTCGACAGCGCCCACCGGACTTTGCGGTTGTCAAACGGCTCGCGACGGCAGTTGAAACAGAACGCACCCCCACTATGGGTGAAGTAGGTGAGGCCCTCGTAGTGGTCGGGGACCTGATCGCTCTGTGCCGAAGTGAAGGCCGTGTTGTGGAGCGAATCGGCCTCATTGTTCCGGAGCGACCGGAGCTTCTTCTGTGGTGAGTCGATCGGCAGTCCCTCGATGAGATTGAAGTTCAAGTCGTCCGCCGTGATGTGCGGATTCGTGTAGTCTTCATTTTTCTCGAGAATGAGCTTGGTCGCCGAGGCCTGTTTTGGCTTGAACGGACCGTTCGCGAGGCCTTTTTCCATTGCTTCGTCAAGTGAGAAGTTCAGGTTCGATACTTCCTGGAGGATAGCGTTACGCTCCTTGCTTCCAGAGGCGTCTTGCAGTCGCTCAAGGTAGTCGCTGTAGACATCGTATTTGAAGTTCCATACTGTCGGAGCGTCACCCATCCCGATGAGTGCGTTCTCGAACAGTCGGGTGTCGATTTTCTGCGCGAAGGTCATTTCGACGGTGTGATCGCCCGTCTGTTCGACACCTTCGATGAACTCCCAGACTGAGTCGTTGTTCTCCTTCCGCCAGTGCATCTGGCCAACGAAGTCCTGTGCGGTGTACGGATCACCGTTGACCCACGTTGTGTCCGGGTGCAGGTTGAACTGGACGGTCTCTCCTTGTGCGATGGTCGAGGGGTACTCCCAGTCTTCGATGAGCAACGGCACCCACTTCTCCTCGTCGGGGTACCACTTGGCGCCAATCTCGAAGACGATCTTGGCGAGCGGACCCATTGCCTGCTTTCCGAACGGGTTGTAGTTGACTTGATCGGGCCGGGTGTTCATCTGTACACTCAGGTAGTTGTCCCGTGGTTCCCCACCCGTTTGAGTGGCTGTCCCGGAACCACCGTCGTCGCCACCTCCGCTACCTCCATCGCTAGTGGTGATTCTGCCGCCATCTGTACTACACCCTGCCAATCCAGCGAGACCGGCTGTTGCAAGTCCTTTGAGAATCTGTCGACGGTGCGCAAACCCGCCACTAGTCTCTTCACTGCCGTCATGCTTCACCATACCAGCGAGATCTCGAGGCTTATTACTTATAATTTATGATGATGACGTTTCTCGGGAGAATAACGTGGACACAGTCCGGGTTTGGACGTTGTATCTCGCTCTCGGGTCACATTTATGCAGGGCGGGCAAGCACACAGAAAGTATGCCTCAAATAATACCGGACAACGTCTGGGAGTCGTTGTGTGACCTCAGACCACAATTCTTCTTGATGCTAGTAATCGCAGTACTCCTGTTGTTCGTCTCTATTGCCACGTTTCCTTTCGTCGATCCGAACTCGGCGGCAGGTATCCTGATTAAAATCGATCTCATGATCTTCACCGCGGTGTTGATTCCAATTAGCTACATTCTGTACCGATGCCGAAAGCGCGAACAATCAGAGAACCTGGAGGGTCTCTAAGACGTGATTAGTGCGCTATAGAATGATTTGCAGATTTTTCACACCGCCTGTGAAAGCGTATTCTTCATGATTGCTAAGGTAGTTAATTGCTACTGTGAAAATTATGAAGCACTGTTCAAAAATGGTGTTCTACGCCTTCGAGCCCCTACGTTCACTCACTAACTGATTAACCAGAGTGGTGTATCACCTCTGTCAATACATTTCACTCAGTAGAGGAAGTCGTCTGCGCTCCTCGGAGAAGACCCCACAATGAAATCGGACACTCGCATCCGCACAACGTGATTATTTGTTGAATATCTGATATCTACTGCGGTCACCAACAGCAACTTCCATTACAGTCTTACTTTTGTAACTCTACCCCAACGACCGATTCGCACGTTTTACCTTCAGTGCGTTTGCGTCGTGCTCAGGTCGGGGAACTATTGGTCTGATCCCCAGTCGCAGTTGTATTTGTCCGTTGGATCATCATTTCCGGTGATTGGTGTACAATCATCCTGGGTAAATTATCAACCACTTCTATTGAACGAAACGATTGATTACTGAGTGAATTCACACTGTCTCTGTGCAATAGAGACGCCCAAAACAGGGATTATGCCAATGTTGATTTTCACAGTATAAGGTAACGTTAGGCGAGGACGTCGGTTGTGGCTCGGTTTTGAATCTTCAACTTCATCACACCGGTGAATCCGAATATCGCTAGGAGTTTCGATCCTGTGTTAATGCTTATCTATTAGGGGAGCCTCCGCGAAGCCCTAGACATGCCAGGCAATAGTAACACCCACACGGGGACAACACCAGTCGCCCGGTGGTCATTCAACGAGGGAGCCGGGGCAGAAGTCTCAGAAACTAACTCCGGAACGACTGCTGCGATTACGTCCGTGGCCATTGAGACGAAGGACAAGCCCAATAGTTCACTACAGTGGCGTGACGGTGTTCAGAATTCCTGTCTTCTCTTTGATGGATACTCAACCAGTATCGAGACAACTCTCGACAGCGTTGGAGATACCAATGACCAACTGTCGGTCGAGGCATGGGTCGCACCTCGATCACACGGCAGTCACGGAACTGACCGGTTAGAGGCCGTCGTCAGCCAACACGCACTCTGGAACGACCAAGGGTTTGAATTCGGACTCGGGCCACACGGGTCGTGTTCGTTCCGTGTCGGGTTGGGTAGTAATACCGCCGAGGCGTCGACCGCTTCTGGGTGTGTCCCAACATACGAGTGGTCGCACATCGTCGGCGTTTTCGATGGCGACGACTCCTCTGTCTCGGTGTTCGTAAATGGTACCAAAGTTGCATCGAACGACCTCAGTGAGTCGGAACCAATATCCTATGCGGACGTATCCCTCTTGATTGGCAAGAGCAACAAACCAACCGAAAAGGCACATCAGACTAACACGGCCGGTGGCGTCTTCGACGTCGGTATGTTCAACGGGTTGATCGACGAGCTGGCACTCTACGAGGACGCGTTGACAAAGGACCAGATAGCCTCACACTACGAGGAAATTCGCTCACAACACGATGGAGATCTGCCCAAAGCGGGAGTCAAAGAGATTGGTTTGGACCCGTCTCTGTACAGCGATGATCACCACCGTCCCGAGTACCATCTTATCGCTCCCGGGCACTGGATGAACGAACCTCACGCACCGCTGTACTACGATGGGCAGTATCATCTGTTCTACCAGCACAACCCCAAGGGACCGTACTGGGGGAACATCCACTGGGGACATTGGGTCAGTGACGATCTCGTTCACTGGCGTCATCTCCCCGTCGCGCTCTCACCGGGACCGACTGACCTCGATCCTGATGGTATCTGGTCAGGGAACGCGACGTACAACGAGGATGGAGACCCGGTTCTGTTCTACACTGCAGGAAACATGGCGAACACGCCGGACCAAGTCGTGGCGACTGCGACACCGGCAGACCCTACCGATTCCGAACTCGTCGAGTGGGAGAAGACAAACGAGGTCACCATTGAGAAACCACGCAGAGTCGGGCTTCGGGAGAATGATTTCCGCGACCCGTACGTCTGGCGTGAAGACGGACGGTGGCTCTGTCTCGTCGGTGCAGGGGTACGAGGCGGTGGCGGAACTGCTCTTGTGTACGAATCGAAGACTCTGGAGGAGTGGCAATTCAAAGGTCATCTCTTCCAGATTGGCCATGACAAGTACCCCGAGCTAGGGACCGTCTGGGAACTCCCAATCCTCTTATCACTCGGGGAAGATAGCGACGGCGACGAGAAGCACGTCTTCATCATCAGTCCGGTTGGAGCGGGCGCCGACGTTGAGGTGTACTACTGGCTCGGCGAATGGGATGCGGACGACTACCGGTTCGTTCCTGACAATGAAGAACCCCAGCGAATTGACTACGGCGACTTTGGATTCACGGGGCCGAGTGCAATGCGGGACCCGGAGACGGGCCGTTGCATCCTGTTCACCATCGCTCAGGATCAGCGACGACCGCAGGACCACTTCGACGCGGGGTGGGCGCACAACGGAGGACTCCCGCTAGAGTTGTACCTAACCGACGACGACCAACTTGGAATCGACCCGATCGAGGAACTCACCTCATTGCGCCAAACGGAACTCCTCGACGTTTCCGATCAAACCTTGCGGTCGGCCAACGAGGAACTAATCGGGGTTGCAGGAGATACCCTGGAGATATTGCTCGAAATCGACTCAGACGGTGCATCGAGGTATGGAATCGAGCTTCGGAAGAGTCCCGACGGAGAAGAACGGACGCTCATCTACTACGACGAGGAGCGTGAGCACATCTACGTCCACCGCGAGGAGAACAGCAGTAACGTCGACGTTCGGTCTGGCTTGGCGAAGCGAAGCTCGCTAGTTCATAGTGGGGAGTTCGAACTGGATGGTGAGACCCTGAGACTACGCCTGTTCCTCGATAAGTCGATGGTCGAATGCTACGTCCAATCACGAAAAAGTGTTACTACCCGAGTATATCCCACCCGACCGGACGCGACCGGGCTGGCCCTCTGGGCAGACGGGGGCGTGACTGTCGAAGCGATGCAAGTCTGGGAATTGGAGGGAATCGGGCTGTAGCACAACGTCTGGGTTCGCAATCAGGCAGACCCGTCAGGCAATGCCAACGAAATATTTCACGTGTCAATCTACACGCCAATATCTATTTATTGACTACATTAATCGGTATTCGTCCAATGAGTGCTTGATGTAATCGCTGGGCGCCATAGTATTGTACAAATTGTATGAGATTCGCATATGCGTCTATGGCTTACCACCTACGAATTATCCACGCGATTGACTCTCTTTTGAGGGTGTGAAACCATTTTCGATGGGGTTTTGCTCGATATAGTCGAGCCGGCCGTTCAATCCTAATTGAGGGACAGCAGCCAGATACACGGAGCAATCAACGAGAAACAGAATCTCTGAGAGATCGTGTTTCTTCGGACGACAGGGGGTGAACCCAGCAGTCGAGTCAGACCCATACTGGCAACTAATCCGATATCGAAAATCAACTCAGTCTTGATGTCAATTGTATCGTTCAATCAAGACCACTGTCAACTGATGTTGACAGCGATCTCGTTGGCCGCAACCCGTTTCGGCGTTGCTTCAGGTCGGTTGCGACTACCATCAGCGATGGGAAATGTCAATCCCGATATTTTTGATGACGGCTCTTAACGCCGATATAGCGAAGAACCAGTATTGTTTCTCTGAGTGAACAGCTGGTCGCGTGGAGCTGGACGGCGAACACTCTGACGGGTGTCCCTAGAACGCAGAGCGTTCTGGTGTCTCGGAAACCAGTGATTTCCGATGAATCCGCAGAATCTCTGATTCTACGAAGTGCGAACGAGACGCTCTGCGTCTCGTCACGTTCGAAAGACGCACCTGGGTCTTTCGAGCCCACAGACTCGCTCTGCGAGTTTGGGAGGTCGCCGCCCGCTCACGCTTCCACGTTTCTTTATGACCGTCGAAAAACACTGCTGAGCAAGGTCTGCGAGCATTCTAACCAATTAACCCACCGACCTGCTCGTTCGCCAAACTGCCTTAACTAGCCAGTGCCGCAAATTCTACGCCATATCTGGTCGGTTAACCCGAGGTTCAAGGTCGTTCTGTCCGTTTGTTGGGCTCCCATACCGACGCCATCTCCCAGATTTCGAGCGACGCGCGAACATGTCCGTCGTCCGCGAAGAGATCGACACCAACGCTGTCGTCGCGCGTGGGGTAAACCCGTGAGGTGAGACACTGCGTCCCGTTGGCGAAAATCTCGATGACAGATCGGTCTAAGAACACTTGTAGTTCGACCATACCTTGTTCGGTCAAGTCCACCGGCATCGATTGTGGACTATCATTGGCACGAGTATCGAGACTTGCTGTCGACCGATCGACGGTCAGCGTCCGGTGGAGACGGTCGTACTGAATCTGCGTTGCTTCGGAACCATCGGGTGACTGCCGGAGGATAAGCCCAAACTCGTGTGAGTCACACGGGTCGATAGTCACCTGTAGTTCCAGTGTGTCACCACTTGTTTCAATGTAGTCCGACCCGTCGGGCGTCACACGAATATCGGCGTATCCGTCGTGGCGTCCACGGAGCAGGGTTACCTCTGAGGCGGGTTCGATGATTGGGTGTGCTGTCGGCCCCGGCTTGATTCGTCGCGGGAGCGACATCGCACCGGACCACCCGGCGTCCCACTGCGCACCACGATTCCGGTCTTCCGGGAGCCAACCGAACATAACCCGTCGACCATCGTCGTCGGTAAACGACTGTGGCGCGTAGAAATTCCCGTTATCGAGCACCCCGTGCGTGTGCGAGTCGAACTGCTGGTCGTCGTACGTGCCGACGAAGTACACCACCGTAGAGTAGTCGGAGACGTGAAGCAGGTAGTCGTCGCCGAGTGGAACGAACTCGGGACATTCCCACACTGGTCCGGTTACTCTCCAGTCACCGATATCAAGTGGACCAACGTATTCCCACTCTCGCAAGGAGTCCGACCGAAAAAGGAGTGCGGCACCCCCGATGCCAGCGATTCCAGACCCGATCAGCTGCAGCCACGATCCGTCTTCGCGCCAGACGCAGTGGTCCCGAAACTCGGCGTTCCAATCGACCGTCGAAAGGACGTCTGCTTCGGCCGGTACGCCTGTGATGACGGGGTTCTTCGGGTCGGGTTCCCACCTCCTAAGGTCATCGTCCTCACTCGTTGCGAGACACGGGAGCTGGTCCTGCCCGCTCCCTCCAGTGTACAGCACACGTGGGACACCGCCGTCATCGACGAAACAGCCGGACCAACAGCCGTCTTCGTCCGACTGACCGGGCTGTGGGGTGAGTGCAACTGGGTAGTCTTCCCAGTAGAGTAGGTCATCGCTGACAGCGTGTCCCCAGTGAATTGTGCCGTGGTACGGCCCTGCGGGGTTGTATTGATAGAAGAGATGATAGCGACCCTCCCAGTAGACGAGCCCGTTCGGGTCGTTGAGCCAGTTCGCAGGTGGGGTGAAGTGGTAAGCGGGGCGGTGTCGTTCGTCTGGAACTGCGGAACGCATCGCGGTGAACTCGGTTCGGCCCTTTGGTCTGCCGACCGCACTGTGAGGATCCACTTCAGTGACGTACCGGAGTGCGTTCTCCGCGAGCCGCGTTGTCACGTCGTCACCTGTGGAAAACGAGAATGACTGACCGATCCCAATGACGGAGCCCGAATCGTCGCTACGAGTCCACTCGAATATCGTCTTTTGATCCGGGTGGTCGGTGTCGGTGTCGGGGTCGAACCTGGCCGCAAGTACATCGGCGTGCTGTGGTGTCCATCGATCGTATCTCACTGATGCACTCGCTGGAGTGGAATTGACAGACACCCGAAGTGATTCATCGAACCCATCGAAAAGTGGGTGGTCAGTGAAGACTGCTGAACGGAGATACCCATCCGAATCGGGTGAGGTCGAAGCGAGTACATCTGGCTTCGTCGGTTCGATGCCGAGCCACGAAACGGCTTCCACAGCCCCGAGTGAGAGTAACAGCCCACCGCCATTATCGAGGAACGAGACGAGTGCTGAGCGAACCGCTTCAGATTCGAATTGTGGCGCTCCGTCGAGGAGCGTATCGGCGTGCCACCACAGCGCCGAGTACTCCGAGAGGTTGGCCTCGGCCAGCGAAGAGAGCCGAATCGAGGTGGCGGTACACGTCTGTCGGAGCCAATCGAGTGCGTGTGTCTGTTCAGATGAGAGCCTCCCGTTCGTCACAAATGCAATGGACTCATCTAGTACTACAGGACGTGCTGACATACCACCCTCTGGTTTCGAGTGAGTATTAAACGTTGTGCCCCGCAGAATCGTTCTCAAGACGGTTAATCTGGGTTTCACACCTGCTGTGTAGGTTGTGGAACGAGCGGTATTTTAGCACCTCATTACAGAGTTAGCTCTGTCATGTCGGACTGATACGTGCCATTGTCCCGCTTCTATGTGTGGTGCTGCACGGGCGTACAATACAAGGAACACGGCATGTGTGAACATCACACCAAGTAAGGACTTAAAATATAACAATCGTTGGTAGATGACCAGGAGTCAACGACCTCGACAGCTACAGTGCTGAAATCAGTCTACTAAACGCCTCTCACTACAATTATCGACTATCGGATCCCCTCCAATCAGCCGAATTGAGAGAAATGTTTATATGTAGTTGGCTAAAACGAGAGAAGCGGGATACCGTATGCAAACAGGCTTCGGACTAGACAGCATTGCACAGGTTATAGAAGAAGAACAGAGTCGGTCGATCACCGCTGAGAACCCGAGCGGTGCGGTCGGTGCCGGTGGACAAGCGTCGAGCAACCTCGGCCCCGGTCGAAAAGGGAGCCCCTGTATCGACAACATCGCTCCCGGAGAGACGGTTACGCTCGCCGAGATCGACGGCCCGGGCGTTATTCGCCACCTCTGGTTCACCGTCTTCGACGAGTCGGACGTCAGCGAGTACGTGTTCCGCGACCTCGTCCTGCGGATGTACTGGGACGACGAAGACGAGCCGTCAGTTGAGGTCCCCTTTGGCGACTTCTTCTGTAACGGCCTGGCCGAACGGTGTGAGATCGAATCGATGCCCGTCGTATGCGTCCCGGACATCGGGTTCAACTGTTATTTCCCGATGCCGTTTCGCGACCACGCGAAGATTACCATCGAATCAGAACACCCGACCGACATCGCGCCGTTCTTCTACCAGATCGACTATTCGTTGGTTCCGGAACTCCCGAAAGACACGGGCTACTTCCACGCGCAGTGGCGGCGTGAGAACCCGACAACCAAGGGAGTTGACTTCACGATCGTCGACGATATCGAGGGCGCGGGGCAGTACGTCGGGACGTATCTTGCGTGGACCGCGCTTTCGGGGTACTGGTACGGCGAGGGCGAGGTCAAGTTCTACATCGACGGTGACGACGAGTTCCCCACAATTTGCGGAACCGGAACCGAAGACTACGTCGGCGGCGCGTGGGGCTATGACGATTCCGACTACGGCGGACCGAAGACTTACTCGACGGCGTTCATGGGATACCCCTTCCACGACACGGGTAACGGACCCGACGGCCACGGTCGACCCCCAAGTCACGGCATGTATCGATGGCACATCCCCGACCCGATTCGTTTCACGGAGGACCTCCGCGTTGAGGTCCAGCAGATCGGAGATCATCCCCAGACTCACACGTACTTCGAGCGGTCCGACGACGTGTCTGCTGTCTCGTACTGGTACCAGAAAGAACCGCACAACAGCTTCCCCGAGTTCCCCGACCGAGAGGAACGCATCCCCCGATAACGCCGCCGACCCTGCGTCTGTCGAGCCATAGTCAGACCACCACACACCCACCCAAGCGGCCGTTCTTTGGAGTCGTGAGAACATACACGGGTGGAGACTTACTTTTCGCTGCACTACTAAGTACAGGCATTAGTGAGTGCGGGGCTCACACTCTCGCCTTCACATTGATTCGACGGTTCGGATATCGACATTCGTGACCAGTATCCACAACATTTATGATGTATGTTGTAAATTGACATAGTGGATATGCTCGAAGACAGCAGCAACGCTAGTAGCGTGAACACTCACACCGCGATTCCGCGCCGTTCGTTTCTCGCCACGGTCGGTACCGCGGGGGTTACGTCAGCGCTAGCCGGTTGTACTGGCGGTGCGGGCGAATCAGAAACGACGACTGGAACGACGAAATCATCGACTGACGCGTCCGGAAAGACGGTCATCAAGTGGGCAGTCTATCCGTGGATCGCGGACAAGATGCCAGAACTCCGGCAGGCGCTGTGGGACGCTGGTCTCTCCGAAGATATCTACCTCGAACATCAAGATCTGCCGGGGACCGCCCCCGGCGATATCCGCTCTCAGTATCAGCAGTGGTTATCCTCGGGGAGAACCGAACCGGACATTCTCGCGGCGGACACGGCGTTCACGATTCCATTCGTCGCACAGGAGCAGTTCCTGAACCTGAGCGAGAACCTTCCCTCGGAGAAACTCGACGTCGTCACGGAAAACTACGCCTCACAGCTCTTCCCGACTGTTCGGTCGTCAGACGGTGACTTCTATGGGATTCCGTTCTCCACCGACGTTCCCGGGCTGCTCTACCGAAAAGACCTGGTGACCGAGGCCGGATACGACCCCGAGGGGGAGAACTGGGCACAGAACTCGATGACGTGGAAGCGCTTTTCCGAAATCGTCGCCGACACGCAACAACGGACTGGGACCGAACACGGGTTCGTGTTTCAGGCGAAAGCCTACGAGGGTCTCTCTGCGTGTAACTTCAACGAGTGGCTGACCAGTTTCGGCGGCGCGTTCTTCGGTGGCCGTGAGAACCTCTTTGGCCCCGTCGGTAAGCGGCCGATCACGGTCGACGAGAGTCCGGTTCTGGATAGTCTCAGGATGATTCGAACGTTCATCCACGGACAGGACGACGAACAGTCGCTGGACGGCTACACGGGCGGCATCTCGCCGAGACAGGTGCTCCAGTTCACCGAACCCGAGTCTCGAACGGTATTCGCCAACGGCAATAGCGTCGCACTTCGCGCGTGGCCGCAGGCGTGGCAAACGTCGGGCTCGGAGGAAAACTACGGGACGGACCTCGGCGTGATGCCCATCCCCTCGGGCGTCTCAGAAGCCCAGGCGAAGAACGATGGGACCGGCGGCATCGGCCGGAGTTTCATCGGCGGCTACTCGAACCACATCAACCCACACTCGAAGAAGATCGACGCCGCGGTCGAAGTCCTCACCCACATGATCGGGAACGTCGAGTTCCGTTACCACCTTTTCAACGCGTCGGTCGTCCCGCCGAACCTCAGTATGCTCGATACTGAGCGCTTCCAGAACGCGCCGGTCTTGGGCCGATACACGGACGTAATCAAAATCCACGCTCAACGCGGGATACCGCGTCCTGCGACGATCGCGTGGAATCCCGAATCTGCGAAGATCGCATCGCAGGTGAATTCGACACTCGCACGAGATGCGACCCCAGCGAAGGCGATGGGGACGTTGAAGTCGCAACTCGCAGATATCGAAGAGAGATTGAGCCAATAACAGTGTTAGATGCAAACACACACATGATGGAACTGAAAAATGAATAATAAGTCAATCGACGGAGAACAACACAGACACTCATGAGCACGAAACTGGACTCCGTACCGTGGCGTCGCCCGCTGAGAGCGGTGACGCTCCGTATTGAGCAACTTTCAGACACGCAGTTCGTGTACGTACTGCTGTCTCCCGTCTTCTTGCTCCTAGCGGTGGTGGCGTTCTGGCCCATCGTAAATACGTTCGAGTTATCGCTTCACGCCGATAGTATCGTCTCTCCCGACCCGATTGGGGAGTTCGCTGGGTTCACGAATTACGTCGACCTCTTTACCGGAGGACTCGACGCGCTGATGCCACGGCCGTTCGTGAGCCTCTCGCAACCGCTCAAGAGCGCGCTTATCGTGACGGTCGTCTTCGCGGGCGTGAGCGTCTCTATAGAGACGCTTCTCGGGTTCGCTCAGGCACTGATCCTCAACGAAGAGTTTCGTGGGCGACGATGGGTCAGGCTCGTACTGATCCTTCCGTGGGCGGTCCCCATCGTCATCTTCGGAACGATGTTCTACCTTATGTTCAACTCGACCGTGGGGTTCGGCTCGGAAATCCTGCACGGGTTGGGGCTCATTTCGGCGACCCCGTTCACCAGCACACAGGACTCGCTCCTGTTATTGATTATCGCGGACATCTGGAAGACGACGCCCTTCATGGTGTTACTGATCTTGGCGGGGCTACAGAGCATTAACCGTGACCTATACCAAGTCGCGGAAGTCGCGGGTGCATCACGATGGCAGCGATTCAGGCACGTCACGCTGCCACTTGTGGCACCCATTCTCGGGGTCGCAATCCTTTTCAGACTAATCCAAGCACTTCGGGTGTACGGCGTCATCGAGGTCATGGTTGGGTGTAATACTGTCCCTTCGCTGTCCTGTATGGTCGTCAGTACGTTCCAATCGCGGTACTACGGGACGTCGGCGACGATTGCGTTCACCACCGCAGCGCTCATCGGACTCGTCACGCTCGGATACTTCGCGTTTACCAAGTCGGAGGTCGTCTGATGTTCCATCGAATCAACACGACGCTCGAACAGCTCTCTGAGACTGCACTCAGGAGCCCGGCAGACGCCAACCGGCTCGTCTTCACTGGTGGAACGATCGTGTTCGTCCTGACGACGCTGTTTCCCTTCTACTGGCTTTTCGTCCTCGCACTCACGCCGAACGAACTCATATCGAATATGGGGCTGGTTCCGAAGGGCTACAACCTCGCCGTCTTCGCGCAGGTGTTTCAGGAACTCCCGCTTCACCGCTACATCTTCAACAGCGTCCTCATCTCTTTGATGGTCACGGCGGTCGTGATATCGCTGGGGAGTGTCGCGGGCTACGCGTTCGGTCGATACGAATTCAGCGGGAAGCGCCCACTGATGCTGATCATCCTCGTTATCTCCTACTTCCCTCCCGCGGCGTTCCTGCTGCCACTCTTTCGGCTTCTGACCGGGAGCATGACGATTCTAGGCATCCAGACGCCCGACTTCTACAACACGCCACTCGGCGTCGCGTTCCCTCTGAGCGCACTCACGCTCCCGTTTGCCATCTTCGTCCTCACGACGTTTTACAGTCAGATTCCGGACGGACTCGAAGACGCGGCCCGAATCGAAGGGACGACTCGGTTGGGTGCGCTCTACAGGGTCATCATGCCGCTTTCGCTCCCCGGACTCACCACTGTTGGAGTCCTGACCTTCATCACGGTGTACAACGAGTTCTTCTTCTCGTTCCTCATGACCGACGGGAGCGCGGACCATTGGTCCCCACTCGTATGGGGAATCTCGTCGATCATCTTCGAACAGCAGTTCACCACCCCCTACAACCTGCTCGCCGCAGCAAGTATCATCGGGGTCTTTCCGATCGCGGTACTCGTCCTGTTCGCACAAGAAAAGATCGTCAGCGGCCTAACCGCTGGCGCACTCAAGGAGTAACTCATGGGAGAAATCCAACTCAACGACGTGACAAAGCGCTACGGTGACGTAACGGCAGTCGACAACATGAATCTCGACCTCGACGACGGCGAGTTCATCTGTCTCGTCGGTCCATCCGGTTGTGGGAAGTCGACGACAATGGAGATTATCGCGGGGCTGACGATGCCCACAGACGGCAGCATCTTGATTTCGAAGCAGGACGTGACGAACCTGCCACCGAAAGACCGAGGAATCGCGATGGTATTTCAGAACATCGCGCTGTTCCCGCATATGGATGTCTACGACAACATCAGCTTCGGACTCCGCCTCCGTAACTACGAGAAGGAGGAAATCGACCGCCGCGTCGAGAGAGCGTCCGACATCGTCCAGTTAGAGGGAATGCTCGATCGGATGCCTGAAGAGATGTCCGGTGGGCAACGCCAGCGCGTTGCTATTGCCCGGGCTATCGTTCGGAACCCGGACGTGTTCCTGATGGATGAACCGCTGGCGAACTTAGACGCGAAGCTTCGCGTCCACATGCGGACCGAACTCCAGCGTCTACATAAAGAACTGGAGACGACAATCGTTTACGTCACGCATGACCAAGCGGAGGCGATGACGATGTCCGACCGCATCGCGGTCATCGATTCGGGTGAACTCCAACAGATCGACCCGCCGCTCACGTGTTACAACGAACCGTCCAACATGTTCGTCGCGGGCTTCATCGGCTCACCATCGATGAACTTCGTCGAAGGAACGATCACCGAACACGGCTTCGAGGCCGAGAATTTCGACGTCGAGTTCGAACCCAGTCACCTGGACGTCTCACTTGGTGACGACATCACCCTTGGTGTCCGTCCCGAGGACGTCTACCCAATCGACGCTGTGCACTCGCTCGCTCGTCCGACGGAAGAAATCGCGGCTGTGAGCGACGTATTAGAACCGATGGGTGACGAGGTATTCGTGTATTTAAAACTCGAAGACGACGTTCAGACTCAAATCGAAGAGACAGTGTCGAACGACCAACTGTTGATGAGCGTCGAACCCGACAGTTTGATTCAGGAAGACGAACCGGTAACCGTGGTCCTCGACCGAAGTAAGGTCCATCTCTTCGATTCGGTGTCGGGCACTGCAATCTGCCACGGATTGACCCCTGCGATATCGCAGCGATAAGGGAGTCCATACGATTCGGTCACACCGTCAGTACCCAGCCGCACTAGACGTAACACGAACGGGACTCGGACACCGCGGTATCGGTTTTTACTTCGAAAACAGGTCTACACGCTAGCGTCACTCATTCACTCGATGCCCCGGGTTCGGCACTATCATACGTGGCTATCGCCTCGCGAAGCTCCGCTTCCGTCGGCTCGCGCTCGTATCGAGTAAAGAAGTCTGCGACGGCGTTTGCGACGACAAGAGACGGACCATCATCAAGTCCGGCCATCTCCGCCACTGCAAAGCCACCGGCGAAGTAGTTCTCTGCGTTTTTCATCACCACGGAGTCGTCGGCGATTGGCGTTTCGACGACCGTCGTCTCGGCGTGCGGCGTCGTGAGAATCGCCTCATGGGGCGTGTGCACGACGAATCGTGCGATATCGAGCCGTTTGCAGACGTTCTCAGTCATCCGAACGAGCGAATTCGTAGTGTCTTCATCGAACAGGCGCGCGTAGCGGGCGACCTGTCGCCAGGTCGCGAACAGTGTCACTGGAACTGTCTCGCTGAACGCCGAGAGGGATGTAATTCCGGCTGGGAACCTCGTGTCGGAGAGGCGTGTTGTATCTCCAGACATGAAATACACCTGTTCCGGGGGCGATTCGAGTTTCGGCCACACCTCTGTTCGTATCCCGTCGAGAACCGTCGGGAGGCGCGGAAACGACGCCCATACGCCGATGCTCACATGGGTCGCGTCGTCGAAAATCTCGATGAGTGTTCGCACCGGGACCGACTCACAGAGCGACTCCCAGTCTAAGGTTGAATGAACTCCGCCCTCGCTCAGTACGACTTTTCCATCGGTAAACTGTACGAGATCCCCCCGAGACGGCTCACCGATCGAAACGAGTCGCTGGTCTGGGAACCGTTCACGGAATTCGTGGAGGAGCGGCTGGCCGTACATTCCGACGAAGGTCACGTCGTTTCCGAGCGTGGCGGGGACGCCACCGGTGTTGACGCTGTGACCCCCCGCGATGGCGGCTGTCTCAACCCACTCCACGAATGGCGACTGCGTCGCGGTGTCGGCCTGACCGAGGGCCTCTCTGAGCGCCTCGAAGTCGTTCATCGGTTTGTACGAGTCGGGGCCGGTCCGTTCCGCGACGATTTGTTTCATGTGGTCGATCGCTCCGTCGAACCCGACCGCGAAAGTTCCGCCACCGAACGACGTGGGCAGCGACTCACGGCACTCACTGAGGTGTCGCTTTGTCCCGTCGGAGAGCCGTTGGTACGGCGAGTCCATTGAGGGACCATACAGAGTCAATCGGCGCGCTTCGTACTCCTCAGACGTTGTCTTCCACCCGCCAACGGTAGCCGTGCGGTTGACTCCGTCATCGGTCGGAAGTTCGACTTCGATATGCGCGCGGGTGTCGTACTGCGAGTAGTAATAATCAATCACAGTCCCTCGAAGATGAACCGCTTCACCAGTATCCGTGTCGTATCCGTCGAATTCGAGTTCGAACGATTCGAGTGGTCGGGTTCGGGCCGCGGCTCGTAAATCGTCGAGACAGTTGCGTATTCGGAGGTACGTTTCGGGGAAGACGAGTTGAGTGTCGTCGTCCGGTGCTGCGATGGGGGTCGAAAGTGGCCAGACAGAATCCGCGAGAAACCGGTCGAACAGCAAGGCGAGTTCCGAATTGGTAATGTGATACCCCATGGGCTCCGACACAGCGTGGCTCGTAAACGACCCCGTCCAAAAGAACCCCTTTTTTCTGTCGGCTGAGACGACGAACGGTTCCTCGCTCGCGACACCGCGAATCGTTTCTGCTAACGAATGATCCTCCTCGGAGAGGACCCGGTGCTCATTGGAGAGTTCACCGTCTGACAGTCCCGACAGGACGAGGTTTGTCTGAACGTCGGTATCGCGAGGGAGGACCTCCCGAAGCAGTGAGAGCGATCCTCGAGGTGCGAGAACGAACAGACTATACTCAGCCGAATTGATGACGCGCTTCAGATATTTTTTGATGCCTACGTTGCTCGTGAACGTGCTCACCCCGCCTTCGACCTCATCGACTACTTGGTGAAGCTCATCGAGAATCGCTTCCGTGTTTTCGATCCGCTCACGGATCGGTGAGAGGACTTCAGATGGGTCAACTGCGTAGGCCTCTTTCGGATACCCGTCGACGACTTTCACGAAACCGCGCGTGCGGAGTGTTTGAATAACGTCGTAGGTGCGTTGCTGCGGGACGCCGCTCGATTCGGCAACGCTCGACATGGATTGACGTCCACCGCGGACGAGGGCAAGATAAACATCGGTTTCGTACGGTGATAAGCCGACGTGCTCCTCAAGTACCGTGCTCAAGTTATTCTCGCTTATGTCTCCGGTCATGGCTGAGGGTTCTTCTACACCACAATGAGTGTATGGGACGGTTCCAACAACACTACTGAGCGAAATCAAGAACGGTCGATTTGAATGTGTGACTTGCTCGTCATTGTCTGTTTGACTAGTTTTCCTCCGGTGCAAGTACACAGACACTACGACACATCGTTGTTTAGATGAAGAGACTCAGTCAGTATGAGGAGTTACCACTAGTGTAAATCCACACGACCGAGTGTTCACTTAGAGAGACAAATGATTCTTCGATTACTCGGTGTTGAACGGTCCTATCAATGTTTTTATCAATGGGTATGACGGTTAGCTGATAGCGGACACAACTCGACTGAGGCGAACCCGAAGCGGGTTGCGGTCGACGAGACCGCTGTCAAAATCAATGGCGAATGGTCTTGGTTGTGCACTACAATAAAAACCGAGACAAAAACTGATTCTTGACGTCGAATTGTTTGGACGGCATGGTACCGACCCGGCTGCTGCGTTTCTCCATCGACTCTCGGAGAAACACGATATCTCAGACGCTGTGTTTCTCGTTGATAGCTACGGATATCAGACTGCACTCTCTCGATTAGGATTGAACGGTTGGCTTGACTACATCGAGTGAAACCATATCGAAACATGGTTTCACACCCTCAAAATCTGAGTCGATCGCTTCCATAATTCGTGGGTGGGCAGTCACGGAAGCGTCCACGAGTGGTTCATACAGTTCGCGCAATACTAAAACTTCTAGCGACCACATCAAGCGCTCAATTGGCGAACGCCGGTTGAGGAGGTCACTAACTAGACAGTGCCGATGTGGCAGCCATATCAATATATGTATATATAATATCACAGAAGCACCAGTCAGTCAGTGCCAGTGGCCGGAGAGAAAAATTGCGTTGGTTAAGTGGCACTACCAACGCCGACTCTAGTACGGACTGGTAATGATGTTAGCGTAAACTATTTCGGTCCGTTGCCACGGGAGCGCGCACCGACAGATGCGGGGAATTGTCCGTCTTGGAGTTCTGTCGTGACACTCGTCTCGGTACCGTCGATCTGGAGTTTGAGACTCGGAGCGAGGGTTCCGCCGAACGCCTCCTTCAGTTCTTCGCCGTAGAGTCCGAGCGTATCGACGTCTTGGAAGTTCACGAAGCTCTCAACGATACCGTCTTTGCCGTGCGGCATTGCGAGCCACGAATACGTCTGGAACGGCGCTTCCTCCGGGTTAGCGACGACGAGACTGCTCCCGTTGAGCGGCTCCATATCGCTGTCGTAGAGGCCGTCAGCCGCGAACCCGTGAAGCGCTTCCGGACCCGGCGGCTTACCTTCCTTCCGGAATCTACCGCCCTCGCTCCAGAGCTGAGGCGCGTAGGTGAACTCGTGAGTGATAAAGAAGAGGTACCACTTGTCCTCGTGGAAGATGAAGTGAGGCCGCTCAGTCTGCTGGCTCACACCGACCGCCTCGAAGATCGGCGGCATCAGCTTCCACTCGGTGAGCTCGTCGTTCATCGCCTTCGCCGCACCGATGTTACCGTTGTAGTTCAGCGGATTGGTGGGATCGTCGTTTGCCGTCGGCGTGTTCCCCTCGAAAATCATCCAATCCTCGCCCGTTTCGGGATGCGTGAAGTACCAAGGGTCGCGGAACGCGGTGATGATCCCACTGGAGTTTTCGAGCTTTTCATACATCTCGCCGTCGGCTTCGGCGAGGATGTGGTGGGAATCGGATTCGGTGATATGAACGTCCTGCGGGCCGGTTTCGATAGTAGCACCTTTCGCGAGGGCAAGGCGCTGACGTGCTTCGGGAAGCGCCTCCGCCGCGGTGTAGAAGTGGTAGATCTGCTCTTCGTCTTGGTCGTACATCGCAGACCCGGCCCACGTCTGGTTCCCGAGGAAAGCGTCTTCGTCGAAGACTTCGCCGCCGAACTGCCATCCCTTCGAGCCTTCGCTCTTGCCGGTGCGCGAGTAGAAGTATCCGACGCGTGCGTAGTTGTGGCGGTCTCCAGGGACGTTGATCTCAGGTCTGGTCTTGTCGGCAACCAGTGAGAAAATGATCTGATAACCGTCAATGACTGCGATCGAGCCGTCGCGGTTCCGGAGCGGCCACGTGTCCCAGACCCAGTACCCCGCTTCCTCGGCAATCTGGGTCGGGTCTTCGTCCAGATAAGGGGCAGTGTTTTCGTCCGTGACTTCAATCTCGTTGACCATCTCTTCGGTCCACTGAGCCGGCTCTTGCACTTCGACCGCTGCTGCGGAGTCGCTCGCTGCTCCGATACCGACTGTAGCGGCGACACCGAGTGCACCGGTCGTTTGGAGGAACTTACGACGCCCAAACGTACGCTTGGAGTTGTCTTCCGTCATTGCAACTCGATGTAGGACAGTCGTATAGATAAATATTTCCATGTTCTAAAATATAATATTATACTAACAACAAGTATAAAATTAGTATAGATGGCACTGGTCGGCTGAACACGAACGTCCCGTGGATCGATGCCGGATTCGATACGGAACCTGAGCGATTTGGACGGGGAGTCTACGGAGTGCCCGAACCAGTTCTCGCGATCCGCGGGAGTCTCAGCGTGATTGCTTCGGCCCTTTGCCCGAAGAACCACCCGAGGGCAAGAAGTGGCCGTCGTTGAACTCCGCGACGATTCGTGTCTCGGTACCCTCAAGCTGGAGTTTCAAACTGGGTGCGAGCGTTCCACCGAAGAGTTCCTTCTGTTCTTCTGGTGGGAGATAACCGACCTCATCGAGGCTGATGGAACCGCGAGAGGTGTCATCGAGACCTCGGAAGTTCTCGAAACTCTCTACCAGTGCGTTGTCGCCTTGGGGCATCACGAGCCACGAATAGGCCTGGAACGGCGCTTCTTCGGGGTTCGCGATGACCAGCCCCCCCTCGTTGAGCGGTTCGTAGTCGCCATACATTGAGTCACTCACGAACCCGTACAGGCCGTCGGGACCATCGAGTCCGGGTGCAAAGGTAAACTTGTGACTGATGGTAAAGAGATACCACTTCCCGTCGTTGAAGACGAAGTGCGGACGTTCCAGTTGCTGGTTGGTTCCAATCGCCTCCAGCACAGGCGGCAGCAGCTCCCACTCGGTCAACTCGTCGTTCGTGGCCCGCATGACGCCGATGTTCCCGTTGAAGCTCTGAGGGTTACCAGGGTCTCTGCTTCCCGTCGGGGTGTTTGCCTCGAACACGACGAAGTCCTCGCCTGTCTCGGGGTGTTGGAAGTACCAAGGGTCACGGAACGCGTAGACAATGCCTTGTTCCCGGGACTGCTCCAGGGTCTGATACAGCTCACCGTCAGGCGTTCCCATGATCACGTGTTCTTGCTCACCGGTCAGCTCGACGCCCTGTGGCCCAGTTTCGATAGACGAACCGATTGCGAGCGCGGGACGCTGTCGAAACTCCGGGAACGAGCTGACGGCAGTGTAGAAATGGTAGATCTGTTCTTCGCCTTGGTCGTACATCGCTGAACCGGCCCACTGATGGTGGCCGAGCGGTGCCTCGAACGCCTGCCCACCCTCTTGCCACGTCTGGCCGTCCCGTGAGTAGAAGTACCGGATGGTTGCTTCGTTGTGGCGGGCACCTGGAACGAGGTCATCGGACGCAGTTAGCGAGAAGACGATCTGCCAGCCGTTGATCTTGACGATCGAACCGTCGCGGTTCCGGAGCGGCCACGTGTCCCAAATCCAGTAGTCGTCGGAGATGGATTCGGAGTTCTCTTCGATGAGCGGTGCGGTAGTGTCGTTGGTCAACGTGATGTTCGCTGCCTCTGCGCGCGTCCACTGGTCGGCGTCGCTCGTCTCGACGGCAGCTACAGAACCACTCGCCGACAAGAGACCGAGGCCAGCAAGGCCTAAGCCCGCACTGGTCTTTAGAAACTGTCTTCTGTTCGTTCCCGTCGAACTGTCTTGGTTTGATACCACAGATTGGTTGATTTACCACATGTTGAATAAACTTCTGGCCGAGATAATCGTTATAGAACGTATATAAATTAAACAGTTCGAGAGAGAAAGCACGGATGTCGTGGTGGGTAAATTGAGTAGACTTTAATTTTGAATCGAAGTGCCATCAGTCGAAACTGCGCTCGGTCCACACGTCACTAAATACTCTTGTGACGGTGATAAAAATGCTAGTGAGAAGTTCATTCATTGAATGATTACAGTCACCATAATAATCGAATATTCTCATTACATCCCTAAATTTGTAATGCTATATATGTGGCTCGGGGGCTCGTCTACAAACGGATAAATTAGTTAAGCACGAAACGGCCGTGATTTATTTATCTGAGTAGCTGTCCAATCTTCATAGCGAATGAAAAAACTCAGATCGGATTTATTCATTCGTGGTGACAACCAAACCCAGAACGGTCACCCACAGATGTTCCTAGTTGGTCGAGTTGACAGCGGCACTCAGCCTAGCTAACAGTATCTGATCCGCCGAGAAGAACCATAGTTACTTTTGAACGAATACGTTAGACTCCGGACGAGGAATTCGTACTGATTCTACCCACCATATGGAATACCATGAATAAACTTATATGGATAATGATTAAATTGGTAGCGAGTGGATAGACACATGACACCAAGGAACACGGACGATGAAAGCGGTATCACTCGACGGAACTGGCTGAAGCTACTCGGAATCAGTATTGGCTCAGCGAGCAGTGGAAACACACTCAGCGGTACCGCAACGGCCTCGGATCCGTCGACATCGATCGGTAGTTGGCCGTTCGATCGGGGTACTGGAGATCACGTCACTGAAACGGTCGGTGGATATTCGAAACACGTTGCGTACAAGAGCGATGACGACCCGCTGTGGTTCGATGGACTGGTGAGACATAGCCTCCTCTTCGACGGCTACACCTCGTGGGCAAGTTGGGCGCCGTCCGAGCTTGCACCAGAGTTCAATCAGGAATTACCGACGCTGACAGTTGCTACGTGGATTGCGCCCCGCTCTCACGGCTCCGAGTCACCGTACATTGACCCAATCATCGAGAAATGTGACCGAGAAGGACAGACTGGGTTCACGTTCGGAGTCGACAACTTCGGACACTGGACGTTCCAAGTCGGAACAGGAGACGGGTGGCACGAGGTGTGGATTGAGAGTGGTGAGGAGATTGACGTCTATGAGTGGAACCATCTCGTCGGTGTTTTCGACGGAGATACTGGGTCGCTTCGACTCTATAAGAACGGTACGCTCGTTGCCGAAACAACGATACCAACCGGTACGATAACTCTAGCGGATGTTCCGCTCAAAGTGGGTCGAAACGCACAGATGGATTATATCGGTGAAGACGGGGACGGTAAGATATGGAAACAGAACATGTTCAACGGCTCGGTCAGCGAGATTGAAACCTACGCCACGGCCCTGAGCAGTGCAGACGTTAGCAAGAAATATGATTCCGAGGAGGACGGTATGCCCGCGACGGGGTATCAGGAGCTAACGGTCAACCCTGCTCAGTACGACGACGATTCGTTCCGACCTGAGTATCACGCGCTCGCTCCGACTCACTGGATGAACGAGCCGCATGCCCCGCTGTACTTCGAGGGGAAGTACCACCTGTTCTACCAGCACAACCCAAAGGGGTCGTACTGGAGACAGATCCACTGGGGTCACTGGGTGAGCGACGATATGGTCCACTGGAATCCGGTCGAAGAAGCGCTTCGACCCGAGGAAGGTATCGACCCAGCCGGCTGTTGGTCGGGCGACGCGACTATCGACGCAGATGGATACCCGAGACTGTTCTACACGGCGGGCGTCACCAAAGGAACCGACGACCAAGCTGTTGCGACGGCCGCATCGACTTACCCCACCGACAGCGACTCAACGCTCACTAACTGGAACAAAGAAGGAGTCGTCATGCAGCAGCCCGACGACCCTGGTCTCCGGAAGAACCAGTTCCGAGACCCTCACGTCTGGCAGGAGAACGGGAAGTGGTACTGTCTGGTCGGGTCTGGACTGAAAAACGACAACGGTGGAACCGTGCTTGCGTTTCGCTCGACGGACTGCATCAACTGGAGTTACGAAGGGCGAGCACTCCAGTTGGACGAGCCCTCAGACTATCCATACCTCGGAGACGCGTGGGAGCTTCCCGTATTACTTCCTGTCGGAACGGACGGTTCCGGCGTCGAAAAACACGTCCTCTGTATCAATCCACAGGGCGGTGATACGGAGGTATTCTACTGGATCGGCGAATGGGATGCAGGCACGTGCAGTTTCACCCGCGACCACTCGGAGCCACGTCTCATCGATGAGGGTAATTCGCACTTCACGGGGCCGAGCGGGTTCGTCGATCCACACACGGGCCGGTCTATTCTTTTTACGATCGCACAGGATTACCGGAGAGAGCAACTGTGGCACGACTCGGGCTGGGCGCACAACACAGGGATGCCGATGGAGTTGTCGCTACGCGATGACGGACAGTTGGGTATCGCCCCAATTCGAGAGATGAAATCGGCTCGCTCGGAGAAACGCTTGGAAATGAAAGACGCACAGCCCGGTCTCGTCAACGACGCACTGAAGAATCTCACCGCAGAGACAGTAGAACTGAAATTGGAGATCGAGTCAAACGGCGCGTCGGAGTATGGTTTCTATTCGCACCACTCGCCTGATGGTGAAGAAAAGACGCTTTGTTACTACGACGAAGAGACTGGTGAGATCAAAACCGACCGTACAGAGACCAGTTTAGACGACACGTTGATGGCCGCAGAGCGCGACCGAAGCACGCTTACGACCGCGGGACCGGTCGACATTGGCAATGAGCCGCTACGACTGCACGTGTATATCGACAAGTCGTTGATTGAGTGCTACGTCAACGAACTGAAGAGCGTGACGACGCGCGCATATCCCTCTCGCGGGGACTCCACGGAGTTGCGACTCTATCACGACGGTGAGATCACTGTCCGGTCGATCGAGATCTGGGAGATGGAGGACATCCAAAACGGGACGCCGAGCGACGAGCAATATCGGCCAGGGTATCACTTCTCGCGAGAGAGCGGGTGGATGAACGACCCAAACGGATTAGTCTACCAAGACGGGATATACCATCTCTTCTACCAGGCAGGAGAGACGCACCGCCGCTGGGACCATGCGACGAGTCGTGACTTAGTCAACTGGACTGAACAGGGAACGAAGATTCCGGATACGAACTCCGTTCAGGCTTACTCGGGCGGTGCAGTCGTCGACAAGACTGACACGGCGGGGTTCGGCAGCAGCTCCATCGTCTGCATGTACACGGGACACCACGATGACACTGGGGTCGAAGACCAGCGTCTCGCCTACAGCACTGACAACGGCGAAACGTTCACTAAGTTCAGTGGAAACCCGGTCTTAGACGAAGAGACAACAGACTGGCGAGACCCGAACCCGTTTTGGTATGAACCGACATCGAACTGGCGCATGGTCGTCGCTCGTGTCGAGGCCAGCGGATCCACACGACCGGCCGGCATCGAGATTTACGAATCCGACGACCTGAAGCAGTGGACGTACCTAAACACGTACGAATCGGGGGGCGCGAGGTGGGAATGTCCCGACCTCTACAGGTTACCGGTCGAGAACACCGGTGAAACCCGTTGGGTGATGACCATCTCTGTCGACGCAGACCACGTCGAACACCACATCGGTCACTTCAACGGATCAGAGTTTACCGTCGAAGACACAGTCTATGCCGATTCTGGGCGGGACTTCTATGCCGCACAGACGTGGGCGAACGAACCAGCGATGGATTCTCGCTTAGGGCTCGCCTGGATGAGTCACTGGGACTACGCCCCGAACACGCCGGAAGACGGGTGGAAAGGCGTGCAGTCGTTCCCCCGTCGACTCACCCTCCGGGGTACTGACAACGGAATCGTCCCTATCCAGCGACCCGATGAAGCGATCGAATCAGAGCGCGACAGCACGCTGGCTGAACTCGATACCGAACCGCTCTCGTCAACAGTAGATCCGCTTGCCGGAACAGATGTACGGGGAGAGACGCTCGAACTACTCACGACCATCGACCCCAAAGATGCTGATTCCGTGACGCTCAAGTTGCGGAAGGGGATGGCACAGGAGACGAGGGTAACGTACGACGTTGAGATGGAGGAACTGATCGTCGACCGAAACGATGCTGGACCGTTCTTCGGTGACACGTCAAAAGACCGTGCGAGCCACCCGCTATCGACGCAGAGCGACGGAACTGTCGAACTCCGCATACTCGTTGACAGGAGTTCGGTGACCACGTTCGCTAACGGCGGCGAACAAACGATGACAAACCGAATCTATCCGGACGAGCAGAGCGTTCACGCGTCGATGACGGCAAGCGGTGGAACCGCCACCATCGAGAATCTCACCGCGTGGGACTATTCGTCACGTCTCGTTGACGGAGGAGTCTATCGTATCGAAAACCGTCTGTCCGGGAACGTGCTAGAGGTGAAAGACGGAGAGACTGGAAACGGTGCTGCAGTCCAACAGCGGAGCTGGGAGGACAGTGACAAGCAACGGTGGGTAGTTCGCGAAGTTACGAGCGGTGTCTACCGCATTGAGAACCTCGACAGCGGCGATGTTCTAGACATCGAAGATGCGTCTACTAACGACGGCTCGAACGCAATGCAGTGGGAGTGGTGGGGNAGTTCGCGAAGTTACGAGCGGTGTCTACCGCATTGAGAACCTCGACAGCGGCGATGTTCTAGACATCGAAGATGCGTCTACTAACGACGGCTCGAACGCAATGCAGTGGGAGTGGTGGGGTGGCAACAATCAGCGGTGGACAATCGATAGTGTGAGTGGGAGAGACCGCCGAATACGAAACGTCAACAGCGGGAAAGTGCTGGACATCGAGGACGCATCTACCGCAGAGGGAACGCGAGCGATGCAGTGGGAGTGGTGGGGAGGAAAGAATCAGAAGTGGCGGTTCAAACGACTCAGTTGAGAGAAAGGGGCTGAAGAGAACAGCGTTCGTTCTTCCTCGTCGGACGATTCCCGGACAGCGACTCCGAGCTTCGTCGCATCCGAATCTCCGAACTCCACTGCAATCTCTACCGTGTCTCCCTCGATACCACGTAACTGCTCGTTTGCGCTGCGGACCGACTGGTTTGAGATATCAGCGAGTTGCTGTTTGCGGAGCGTCGAGAGCTCCTCGATCGGGTCGATACCAAGACGGCCGTCGTCTCGGAGGGTGAGTTCGACTGGGAGTCCCCCGTTGTGGGCCCAGCCGGCGCCGTGGTAGTCTTGCCCGTGTACTACAATAAAATCGAGACAAATCTGATTCTTGACGTCGAATTGTTTAGGCGACATGGAACAGATCTGACTGCTGTCTTTCGATTAGAATTGAGTAGTTGACTCAACTATGTCGAGCGAAATCTTATCGAAGCACGGTTTCATACCTCAAAGTCCGAGTCGGCTGCTTCCATAATTCCTGAGTAAGTAGTCACGGAAGCGTCCGTAAGTGGTTCATCAAATTGTGCAATACTATAATATCCAGCGACTGCACCAAGCACTCAATGGACGAACGCCAGTTGAGAGGTCCAAGAGTCGAGTATAGTCATTCATTGGATGATTCGTCAGACACACCACTATTGCCAGTAAAACCAGCAGACGTCAGCGATATCAATCTTACTGGCAACGAGGGTCTAGTCCGAATTTTTCACATTCCAAATAGGACTGCCAAAGTCAACACCTACAGTTGACATCCTCCCCGCGCTGAAGCGCGAGGATTCCCGACCGCCGTTGGGATATTGTGGTTTACGACGTTACCTGTTCTTGAGGTGCGAACGCACCAGTTTCCTTGTCAAACAACAACGTCGATGGCTGTGCCAACCAGCCGTTACTCCTATTCACCGACAAACTCGGTGAACTCGGAGATACTTTCTGCCGAATGTTCTCAGCACCGTTCACATCTGCATTCGCCACCGTACNCCAGCCGTTACTCCTATTCACCGACAAACTCGGTGAACTCGGAGATACTTTCTGCCGAATGTTCTCAGCACCGTTCACATCTGCATTCGCCACCGTACCGCACTTGTCACAGACGTACAACCCACGCTCCACGCGATTCACCTTACGCTTCCGACCACAACACGAACACGACTTCGACGTATCACGCTCAGACACCCGCTCAACCGCGATTCCCTCCATCTCGGCCTTGTATTCGAGAAGGTCGGTGAAGCGGTCGAACGCCCACGAATGCAGGTCAAGATTGCCGTGCTTGCCCCAATTCTTCGACTCATTGTTCCCCTCGTCCTCACGGATTCCGGAGAGGTCTCCCACCACAATCGTTCCAACCCCCTCCTCAACACACCGTTGGACGATGTGTTTCGAAAGGCCGTGGAAGTAATAGGTGCGACGAGCCGACTTCTTCTGGTTCAACCGCGTAGCCTGCTCGGAGTCGGAGTCGTCACATCGAGCGATGCGCTTGCTGAAGTAGTAGTCGTCCTGCTTCAGACAGTTGAGCGGATACAGTTCGCTGTGGCCGTCTTCGTAGGCGAGTGCGGCGAAGTTGTTGATTCCGAGGTCAACACCTACGGTTTTCTCACCGGGGGCTTCAGCAACCTCTATTTCGACCTTGCACACGAAGTGTAGCTCCCACTCGTCACCTGTCCAGACGGCTCTGACCTGTTGAACGCTCTCTACGGTGGAGAGGTCAACGTCGGGTCGGATCTGGTACTCGCAGAGGATGAAGTCCGACCAATACTCTTTGAGATTCGACCCTTTGGAGAGTCGGACTCGGTTGTACTGGGTGTCGAGTTTGAAGCCTGCGGCTTTGAACGTGACCGTGCTTCGAGGATGTTCGTCGTTGTGTTTGCGGTACTTCGGTGGGTTCGCTTTCGTGTCTCCGTTGCGTCGTTTGCCGTACCAGCCGGTGAACGCTTCAGCGAGTTCTTGAAGGACTCGCTGACTTGACTGAGAATGCAGGTCATCGTAGCGTTCGTGCGACTTGAGGTACGAGGTGAGTTCGTTGTGACCGGGAATGTGGCCTATCTCCGACCACACTCGGTCGCAAACCCACCGTCCGACGTTCCAGAGCTTCGAGGCTGCGAACCCGAGCGAATCGAGGTCGTCAGACACCTGTTGCTGGTTCCTGATGGAAGCNGTTCCAGAGCTTCGAGGCTGCGAACCCGAGCGAATCGAGGTCGTCAGACACCTGTTGCTGGTTCCTGATGGAAGCAGTGTAGGTGCGGGTGACAACCTGTTTCGCCATACGTAACCTATGTCGAGAATATTACTTGAAGGCATGGATTACGCAGCGTGGAATATCCATCCGAGTGTTTGAACGGTGGTTTGTGGAGGATTATGCCGGATTCATCCCTGCCCTAAAGGCCGGGGCTTTCTCCTTGACTCTCCGTAAGTACCAGTCGCCGTCTCGGTACTGCAAGTGTGCCATCCGAAACTCGAAATCCTGAGGTCAAGCCCCGGGGCATCCGACTTGAATTTTCACTGAAACTGGCAACAGTGGACAGGTTATTGGCAACACTGGCAACGGGGGTCACCCCCAGAACAAAGGGGCTAGTGGCTCTGTTGAAATCCTTCAATTTCGACACTGCAGAGAGTCGCTCTTCCACGGGTTCCCGCAGCTGTTGTTCGAAACTCACCCCTCAGCAAATCGCCAGATGTGAAGAGGGTTTCAACAGACTCGGGCTAGTCTAACGTCCCGTTCTTTTTCGCGAGTTCACGGATGCCTTCTAAATTCCCAAACTCACTTTCTAGTGCATCTAACGCCGACGACAGCGACACGTCCAAATCGTACTCGTTGTAGTTCCCTCGACCGCCGCTCGAGTCAACCAACTGCAACACACCATGGAGGTTCAGATCCGACAGGTGGTCGTGTACGCGCCGACGCTTCAACGGTTCTTGCCCATTTTTCCTCGCAACCTTCTGGTACCGGCGATAGATCGCCTTTGTCCGTTCGGGCGTTTCTCCTCGAGCCGCCAGTTGGCACACCGTCAACAACACATGCTGCCCATGTTGTGTCAACGAGTGCATTCCTTCAACGACCTGCTGGCGCTGGATCTGGAACTCCCCCTCGCGGACATGTTCCTCTGTTACAAACGCATCACTGCCAGCCCGCGCTTCTGACTCTGCAATATCGACTGCCTTCCGCAACAGTCGAAGTGCCTGCCGGGCCGATCCAGAGTCTCGTGCTGAAAACGCGGCACACAACGGAATCACATCATCTTCCAACACATCATCATACAACGCAATCTCCGCTCGCTCGCGGAGGATATTTTGGAGTTCGCCAGCATCGTACGGCGGGAATAAAATCTCCTCCTCACAAAGTGTGTCTTTGACTTTCGGGGATAGATTATCGCGGAATTTGAAGTCGTTACTGATGCCGATGACACCCAACTTCACGTCCAGGTCCAATTGTGAACGTGCCCGAGGAAGTTCGTACAGAATATCATCATCTGATCCGATATTGTCGATCTCGTCGAGGACAACCAACACGGTCCCTCCAATATCTTCTAAGTCAGCGTAGAGCTCACGAAACACGCGCTTTTGTTGATAGCCAGTCTCACTGATCGGCACCCGTGAAGACGACACATTTGTTAGTGGGTGATTTGGCTCTCGAATCTCGTTCACGAGGTTCACCGCAACCTGGTACGACGTGTTGCAGCCAGTACAGTTCAATTCGATAATATTCACGTCGACGTCGTCGTATTGGTCAGCGGATTCTTGGAGTTCCTTGAGTAGATCGTGTGTGGCCGCAGTCTTCCCGACACCCGTGACCCCATACAGAAACACGTTATTTGGCTGCCATCCTTGGATTACCGGCCGCAGAGCTGCCGCGTATTCGTCGAGTTCTGCGTCTCGTTCCTCAAGAGTCTCAGGCTGGTAATCGTCTCGCAACACGTCGTTGTCTCGAATGATGAATGACTCCCGAGTGAACCGGCCCATGGATTGGACGATGTTGCTATATGTGATAAAACCACGGGTGCCAGTATGACCAATAACCACCCCCCCGTTGCCAGTACCGCCAATATCACGGTGGCTTATAAAAGACACTCTCTCCACTATTGCCAGTATTCTCTCGTAGGAGAGGCCCGGAGTCCAAAATGAAGTAATTAACAGAGCTACCGAACTACATCTACAGCTTTGCTTTACTAATTCTTTCCCAGTACGGATCCGGTTCTACTACTATTAACATAAATCTATCGTATAATGAGTATTGGTGCGAGTAGCCTTCTACTCGTTCGAGTGGTTTTACTGGCAAAAGTGGTGTGTGTGTGTTATTTAAATCGAGCGAATACTGGCAGTACTGGCAACGGGGGTCCCCGAGAACAAATTCTCTAACGAATCCACTCCCAATCTCGGGAACTCCCACGCTTGCGCCAGTTTTACTGGCAATAGTGGACTGGTTATTGGCAGTACTGGCAACACCGGTTTCTCAACCAACTATCATGACGGGTTGGTATGTACAATACGAGAGCGGTACTATCTGCTTAGACCAGTCTAAAACGCGAGCAGATTACAGCCATGGAAGTCCGTCCTACTCATCGGGGTTGACTGGGCCTTTATACTTGGATTTGATTTTGTCACCCTCTCGCCACTGCCAGTAGTAGTAGCGATTGTCGTTGATCTCTTTGATCGTAATCGTCGCCTTCCTGGGGACATCGTCTGGTAGGTCGTCGGGCTGTTCTTCGAGTTCCTCTTCCGGTGGCTCTTCCTCGGGACGAGCCTCGCGCTCCTTGTGTTCGGCCAACTCTTCGGCATAGCGGGCAACGTCTCGGAGATGGGTCGGTGATAATTCATTGAGGGCATTGACGACTTCTGTAGGGAGGTTCGTCGGCGGCGTCAGTGGTTCGTCGGACATCGGTTGCTGCCTCGTATTAACCAACACGAAGCGCTCATCGAAAATATTGTTGGTTAAGATTAGAGAAGTTTGACTCAGATTCCTAAATTGGAAGAGAAACTTGTGGAACACACACCCCTCGTCCAGAGTGAAAACGATTGAAAGAGTGGAGTGCAGTCCACAGGAAACAGGGGTTCACGAGAAGGGTAGATGGACAAGGCTGCGGAGAGAGTCGCTAAGACTGAGATCGACGGCAGAATAAGAAGAAAGCAAATGAGTAGTTCTTCACGAGATCCAGACGAATACTAATTCGTCTTTGTTATTGTGGAGAATACACTTAGTGATCTGTTCGAATCAATAAGATATAAAGATTATGATAATACTAAAAATTCTGATGAATATGGGTCCTGGTTGATTCCACGGAATCTCTATACGTGTGTTCCTACCTCTCCTTCCGTGATTCGTGTCGTTTACAGGCGATTCAGTTGTTCAATTCTCATCTTGCCTCTCGACTCTTCTTGTTCTGTTTCACTCTGGACGAGGGGTGGGTGGGTGTCTTTCGGTCGTGATCTCTCTGTGACGATTTTCTCGATACCCCAAACTCTTGATATTCTTGAGATCGGTGTAGAATGCAGGTCAACAGCTATGCGTCTATCACAACAACTGGAAACAGGGACTATTGTCTCGAACGACTGCTTGACTAAATAGCATGCTCTGCGACTGTTTTCACTCTTGACGAGGGGTGTCTGCCGTGCGTCAGACGTCTTTTGTGTCCGCTCAATGTTTGATTGCCTTTGCTCTGTTTGGGTTACACTCTTGATTAGGGGTGTACTCTTCGAGACTCTTAGAAGAAAAGAGGCGATTCACTCAGGACGAGGGGTGGTCAAATATTGGCTTGTGTCCATTTTACACTCTTGGTGAGGGGTGTCTCTTCGTCCAAACCACCTACACGGAAGGGACGTTTTTCACTCTGGATTACGTTGTCTCTTTTCCCGACTGACATTGGGCATACCAGGCAGTAGGTTCCAGTCGTGGCACGATTTACACTCTTGCCAAGGTTGGCGAATTATTAAGTAGCCGGGTTGCGCGGTATCTTGTATCGATGGCTGATGACCCGTCGCAACTCTCTGACTTCAACGACCGGTACGAAGACCCGGCTGAGGATCCGCTATTCAATATCGATGGAGACGATCCCGACCGGGTCGACATTTTCACTCGCAAGGAACTCCTGAAGGTTGGTCACGTCCCGGAAAGTGCCCGAATCGTCGGCCGGGATAAGGAAATCAAGGACATCGCTGCTGAACTTAGGCCGATCGTTCAAAATGACCCGCCGAACAATGTCATGATCTACGGCAAGACAGGGACGGGCAAGTCGTTGGTTGCTCGCCATGTCACAGAACGTGCCCGTCGAGCTGCAGAGTCAAATGGGGTTTCGGTCGGGACTGTCTACGTCGACTGTGCACAGCACAATACACAGACCCGTGTTGCCCGAACAGTGACACGGGAGCTCAACAAGACCGACAAAACTGACTTCGATGTCCCACGGGCAGGGATTGGCAGTGGGGAATATTACGACTACCTCTGGGAGATTCTGAATCTCGCCTATGATGCAGTTGTCATCATTCTCGATGAGGTTGACCGCCTGAACGACGATGATATTCTGATGCAGCTCTCACGAGCCCGTGAATCTGGGAAAGCCGATTGTCACCTGGGCGTTATCGCGGTGAGTAACAAAATCGAGTATCGGGACCAGTTGAACGAGCGCGTCAAGTCAAGCCTTCGTGAAGAAGAGTTCGTCTTCCAGCCCTACGACGCGAATCAACTCCGTGGGATAATGAAGCACCGCCGCGACGCGTTCCACGACGACGTTCTCTCTGACGACGTCATCCCCCTAACTGCGGCGCTTGCAGCACAGGAACATGGCGACGCCAGAAAGGCAATCGAGATTCTCCGACACGCGGGCGAACTCGCTGAGCGAGAGAACGCCGACCAGGTCGTCGCAGAGCACGTTCGCGATGCTCAAGAATGGGCAGAGGTCGACCGATTCGAGGAGTTACTTCGTGGATCAACGACTCAGGTCAAGTTCATTCTCTACTCACTTGCACTGCTGACCGAGGAGAGCTCGAACGAAGACGAATTCTCGACAAGCCGGATTTACAAGCGCTACCAGAACACTGCTGAGGCGGTCGATGCGAAGGTTCTGAGCGAACACCGCGTCTATGAACTGCTGAAGGAGCAGGCGTTCCTCGGCGTGGTGGAATCGACCCGAACTGGCGGTGGACGGGGAGAAGGGAGCTACCTTGAGCATCGACTGGTTCAGGATACTGGTATTGTGCTGAAATCCGTGCTCCGCGATAGCCGACTGGAAGATCTTGCGTAGTCTCCGTTTTCCCCGACTACGCACCCCTGGTCACGAGTGTAAGTTCTGACTTGTTCAGTCTGGTAACCCACACCCCGTGTGCAAAGTGTAAATATGCGCTATTCATGCGCGAGAGCGCTTAACGAGCAGTTGAAGTTTTTGACTATTCATCTTGTACACGGGGTGTCTCCCTCTCAACTTGTCATTCGATTATCTCTCACACGGGGTCCACGGATGATGAGAAAATTCACTTCGCACACGGGGTGTGGTGTCTTTCGAGCCCATGGAAGTCCTTCCTACTCATCGGGGTTGACCGGGCCTTTATATTTGGACTTGATTTTGTCTCCCTCTCTCTCCACTGCCAGTAGTAGTAGCGGTTGTCGTTGATCTCTTTGATGGTGATTGTCGCCTTCGTGGGGACATCATCTGGAAGGTCGTCCGACCGTTCTTCGAGTTCCTCTTCCGGTGACTCTTCCTCGAGACGACCCTCGCGCTCCTTGTGTTCGGCCAACTCTTCGGCATAGTGAGCAACGTCCCGAAGGCGGTTCTGCCCCAACTTGTTGAGGGCGTTGACGACTTCCGTGGGGAGATTCGTCGGCGGCGTCGGTGGTTCGTCGGACATCGGCTGCTGCCTCGTGTTAACCAACACAAGGGCTAATCAAAAATTTTGTTGGTTAATCTGCTGATACCAACTTCCGGTTTTCCTCTGGTTGTAACGCTACTCGAAACTGGTATATCAACAAGTTTCGCGCTACGTTACAACGCGCTTCGATGAGTCAACTAACATTCGGACGCAAGCCTAGACTTCCTCGTGGACAAGTAGCACCAGTTCGTCACTCTGGACGAACAACTTCGTCGCAGGAATAGCACTCAGCGAAAACGCCAGTTGACCCATCGCCATCTTCGAACTCAATTATCGACTGGTATGCCTCAATCTCTTCGCCGCAATCAGGACATCGACCAAGCGCCGTCGAATCACTCGTCATGGGGGATTGTGGAGACGCATGTGACACAGTCTGTCTCCAGTAGTGTCCACACGATGCCACAGCAAAGTTGTTTGGTCGATTCGAGTGCCGCCGAGAATAATTGGTGAACCATCGGGATGTTTGCACCTCAGACTTCCAAGAGCTGTGAGTCACACGTTGTTGGTTATATCATTTAACCCAAACAACTGCAAGTCATCCCGCTTTGCAACTGCTTCTCGGACAGTTTGGGTCGCCCCGCTCCGAGTAAACAGTGCATACTCTTTGTCGATATCTCCGCCACTGTCAGGGGTCCATCTGATCTCTTCTGTGTGTTCTTCGAGTGACGCAAGCGCACTATAGTCGAGCGGGGCGTTCGTGAATTTACACTCGCCGACGACCATCGTCCCCTCCGTAGTGAAACCGACGACGTCGACTTCGTGTTCTTTGTACCACCACCGGCCGATATCTAAGAACGTTTTATCCGGGTACAATCCAGGAAGCGCATCCTGGCAGAGGACTTCAAACTGTGAACTCACGAAGTCAGGGAGCTCAGGCTCGATGACTGCCTTATACGCTTCGTCGCCCAATCGCTCGTATCGATCTTCGTTCCCGTAGACAAATCGGAACCAAAACCGAAATAGCGGGTCGAGAATACGGTACCGGCCACGGCGAGAGCGAGCTTTCTCTTCTGTGAGTGGGACTTCACGTTCGATGAGCCGAAGGCGCTCTAGCTTCTGGGTGTAGGTCGAAATCTGTTTTCCGTCGATCCCAACCATCTGTGCAATCTCGTTTGACGTGGTATTCCCTGCAGCGATGGCCTTGAGAATCGCAAAGTATCGATTCGGCTCAGTTAACTCAGTTCGGAGGACGTACTCCGGTTCGTTATGGAGATATCCCCGCTGTGAGAGGAGGGAGTCAGAAATCACGGTTCCAAGGTCGTGCTCAAGGTCAATGCCATCGAGATAGTATGGAACACCACCGAAGATGCCCCATGCAAAAATTCGGTCTTCAGGCTTGTAGCTGTCCGGGAAGAACTCCTGGGCAGCAGCAAATCCGAGTTGTCGGAGATCGATTTTCTCGGTGAATCGCCCGTAAAGTGGGCTGTTTCCTAACAGGGTTGCTTCCTCCATCATGCTAATCGATGATCCAACGAGGATGAGTGTTCCACTCGTGTTCTGGAGGCGTTGGTCCCACAATCGCTGAATCACCGAAGGGATGCTCTTGTCGGCGTCGATGAGATATGGAAATTCGTCGAGTACGACAATTCCGCCTTGTTCGACAAGATATCCGAGTAGTGACTCCCAATTCTGTTTGATGTGTTCGATTCCAGGGAAGGAACCTGAAGCGACGTCAACGAATTCGTCGAGTTGCACCTGTGGTGTCGTCTGCGTCGCTTGGTATACGACGGCATCATCTCGCTGCGTGAGTGAGTGTTGAACGAGTTGTGTCTTTCCGAGGCGACGCCGTCCAAAGATAACAATCATCTCTGGGCTGTCGGACGCGTAGGACTCTCGCAGCCGAGATAATTCGATTTCCCGATCCACAAAGCGTTCCATGAACCACATATATTCTCGCAAGAAGTTAATCATGCCGAATAACCAAATATAGAATAGGCTATTCTGAAATAGGCTATTTTCAATTACCCTATCAGACACACCACTCTTGCCAATAAAACTAGCACCCATCAACAGCCGCTATGAAGACGTGATTTGGAACCGATAGTGACCCGGCACTCACACAGTAGTAATTCGGTCGAGAATGGCGATTCCGTTCCTCGTCACGGGAGTTCTCCGGACACATCAACTAAGTCACCCATTCAGATTCATTTTGGTTTACCCCAGAGTGATTTACCCAAGGGTAAACTACTTTGCGTCAGAGTGCGAACTGTGATGTATGAGTACCGATCTGGGAACCGCTGGTGGAGAGAGGTCCCGTGAACTCATCCATTTCGTCACCCAGCAGACGCGGTTCGCGCTCGTCAATAACATCCTCCAGCACCCCAAGCAGCTGCCTTCAATGTACGAACTTGAGGAGTTCAACCCCAGCGTCAGCGATGCCACCGTCTACAAGCACATCCAGAAGTTGATCGACGCCGGCATCGTCAAAGAAGTCGCACTCGACGACGACCAGCGCCGACAGGGCTATCCCTGGAAGTTCTACGGCCTGACCGAGGACGGTCGAACATTCCTTGAGGAACACAATCTGCTCGCCGCTGAGGAGACGCTCCAGCAGATCTACGAGACTATCTCCGACAAGCCCGAGAAGATGGTCAAGTACGAGAACGCGCCTCGTCCAGAATAGCAGTAGTCAAGCTACTCCTGTGCAGCGACCTCGGTATCATCCGCCCCAACACCAAGGTCGTACTCTACGTGGATATGGCTGTACCAGACGACCGGCCGCTTTGATCGGCCATCCTGCTCAAATTCGACAAGTCCGAGTTCTGCGAGGTCGTTGATCGCAGTCGAGACGTTCTTGATGTCACGCTCAACGAGCCGCGCGAGCTCGCGGAGACTCTTCGGTTCTTCGCGGGCAGTAGTCCGGATAAGTTCGAGATTTTTTTCGCTCAGAACACGTGCAAGTGCAGCCTCGTCTGGAAGTGAGACGCCAGTGTGGTCATCAGTCAGTTCACCAGCGTCGGCTTTCGCTGCGGCTTCGAGTGCACGGTCGAAGAACTCGTCGTTCGATTCGACGCGGACGGTGAGTGTGTTTTCGGTCATGGTTTGTGGTGGAGATGATTCCTACTGGTATTCCGGTGCGTTTCTACAGGCAGAACAGCCCAACCGTTCTGTGAAATTGAGTTCCGCTGCATCTTGAATCTCCCCGACAAGTTCGCAGGGAACTTTAGGCCAAGAAGTAGGTGTTCCCCCTGACAACGCCTATTGATGCGGATACTGTGCTGTCTCTGGCTTTCAACAGTCTCCTCGCTAGATAACTCGCCACTCTGCGAATACTCAGTCAGACACACCACTATTGCCAGTAAAAACTAGTATCCTCCCAACGACCTCAGATTCATCGCACTTCTATTGGGAGAACGCGTCGATCGAGACCTTCCAGCGTCCAAAGAGTACTCTGGAACAACTACTCCGGCAAGTCTATTACTCTCCGTTACATTCTATTACATATGCCCGTTGACTTCGAAAATTACCAGCCATCGGACCTTCCAGGACCGAATACGAATGGACGTTCCATTCTTCGCTTCCTCGCAGCGACTCCAGAAACAGGCTATCGAGCAGGTGAGATTGCTGAGGCGCTTGACATCCCACGAGGAAGTGTTGGGACGACGCTCAGCAGACTCCATAATCAGGGGTTTGTGCGTCATAAGGGCGAGTATTGGGCGATCAATCCCGACGCCTACGATGCACATACTGCGAGCTTGATTGGCTTAGCTGCCGTGAGCGAGCAGTTTGAGGGCGACTACTACGACGAGAATCCGGACTGGGATGCCAATCTCCCTGATCTCGATGAGTATGAAGATGCAGACTCGGGTGCGGAGTGAACCATCTCGGGGCCAAGCCCGAGGCACTCGCCTTGTTTTCTCTGTAGAACAAGAATGGGGTGGTGCCGCAGCGCGTGACTGGCTCTCGGTGGGTGGCAAGTGAGTTTTGAGCTTTGGCCCTTCGCCGGAAGTCTTATCACGAATTATCCATAATTCGTAATTGAGATGGCGAAATCACCTCCCCGGTCAGGCCGCCCACCAATTCAGCAGCTTCAGACGGTGGCCGACCTCCTCGACACACCTACACTTGCTCGGCTGTATGCCCATATCTTACAACACGGACCGGTCACCGTGTCCGAGTTGATCGACGAACTCGATATCCCACAGGGAACTGCCTACGACTATATGCAGAACCTCGAAACAGCTGGGTTAGTAGAGAAAGTCCGTGAGCAGCGCCCGTATGAATACGATGCCGAGTCGATCGCACTTACGCTCTCGACAGACGGTGAAACCCAAACGATCACACCAGCACTTATCGCCGCTGTTGCCCGCCGCGACCAGGACGAGGACATCGACATCTACATCGAGCGACATGGTCTCGACGGGCTTGCTGTCGCCCTCGAGCACGCTTCCGAGTACGCCGATGGGACGGTCAACCATCGGATTGCGGCCCGGGAACTTGACCTTTCACCGCTTGAAGCCGAAATCATTCTCCAGGCGCTGGAACCAGTTGCCACTGAGTACGCCGATTTCGGTCGAGTCTAAAGCCCCACGAGTCCAGTTGGGGTCACTAACAACGAACCGGTGTGTACAACACGAGAGCAGTACTGTTTGCTTGGACCAGTTTGAAAAGCGAGTAGATTGTGCGGAGTTTGGGTTGTGACCCTCCCATCTGGTGGGCTGGCGTTTTAGCCATGCAAGCGTTTATACGCTGGAAGAGTCAAAGTTAGATTGACCAATGAGTCTTGATGAGGCGGTTGACGAAGCGCTCGCGACGTACAATATGTCGCGCAGCGAAGAGGCCGAGGAAACGGGCCGAACAGTCGCCACGCTCCAAGACTAACAGATCCGCTTAGTCGAGGTTCCGAATCTTTTCAGCGAATTCTGCTTTCGATAGCCCTGGTGTTTTCTTCAGCCCCGGATAGCCTGCACGTTCGACGGCCTCCTCGACGAACTCAATCCAGAGTTCTTCGTGTTGCTCTGCGTAGACGACCTTCGCCTCACTCGGGTACATATCCAGCTCGTATGCAGTCAGGTCGATCTCGACCGCGTGTTTCCGCTCAAGCGTTCTCGCACCGAAGCGGTACAGGTGCTTGAAGAGGACATTCTTCCGCCGAACGGTCAACAGCCGCTTCGATTCGTTGATGTACTCGTTCACCCACTCCCGCCAGTCATACGATTCTGGGTCGATTTCTATGGACGTTTCCGGCATAGAGAAGTCCGGATTCAGGCGCCGGAGGTAGAACTGGATTAGTGCGACAGCCATCCGATGGTTGGCGTTCGGAAGTGTGTGTTTCAGAATCAAGTTCGAGGCAAGCCGACCTGCAACGGCTGTTGCTGAGCCCTCCCAGGACGTCCGATCAAGCACGCCCGGCAGCGCGTCGACGTCGATCTTCTTGTACGCCTCGACAGGAACACCTTCTTCCTCCTCGTTCTGAGCGATGAGGGCGCGGTAGATCTCGAGCAGCCGAACGACGATGGTGCTGTTGTCCTCGCTCATCTTTGCGAGTGACGCTTTGAGATCGAAGTCGATCTCACGAACGGGGCCACCACCAACGCGGGACGTGTAGACGACGTAGAACGCTTCGTCAATCTCGCACTTCTGAACCTTCACAGCGACGCCGTCGTCGTAGTTGACGATATGCGAGACGACTTCAGTAGGGTCTGGATGCACGAAGTCAAGAGAGAACTGCTTGTCACCGGGATGGTGGTAGTAGACGTGGCCCATCTGGTATACTGTACTCTTTCATCAGTGCATATAGAGACTACGAGGTTTCTACCTCCGTGTTAGATGAAAATAAAATTCAGTATCTAGGTTGGCATGCTACCACACATCATGTTGGCCAGTAAATATATAATATTCCACCAATCTGATTGACATGTACGCACCGCAAGACAATCGGTGTGGAACGATACCGAACACATGATCTCCCGCTCAGTCACCGTCGAAGACATCGATGAGTTGTTCCTCAGGTGGAACGACCATCTCAACGCATCGGCCC
>NZ_AOLJ01000028.1 GCF_000336775.1 Haloferax gibbonsii ATCC 33959
AGCCAGGAGATTCCGCCGGGCTCATAACCCGGAGATCGGTAGTTCAAATCTACCTCCCGCTATTCTCCTGAAAACTACACCCCAAGCAGCGCGTTTCATCGCGCTGCGGCGGCCCGTCTTCCGTGATAATCGCAACAGGTAGTTTGAACCAGAGAATCGAGCGAAGCGAGATTCGCGTCGTTCAAATCTACCTCCCGCCATGGTTTTGCCGACCGCAACTCCTGAGCGCCGAGTCTCGGCTCGGCGCGGCCCACGAGGTCGGCCTCATAGCCAGTCAGTCGAACTAGTGAGCAGCGCTTCAGGTTGTGAGTGAGGCCGCTTTCCCCGACGATTAAGAGAAGACCGGGTTCGGAGAGGAGACTGACAACTCAGTAATCGGCCGACTTACCGCGTTTCTCGGCGACGACCGACCCGACTGCGGACCGCAACGTCTCCCAGTCGACGCGGCCGTTGTCGAGTCGAACGTACTCCTCGCGCACGATACTCTCGAACACGCGTGCGTGAACCTCGGCGGTCGTGGGCGATTGGGACGTTTCGACGGCTTCGACGGCGCGGCCGACTCGGGCGTCGGTGACGAGGTCGTCGGCGAGTTCCGCTGGCTCGCCTCGTATCGGCTCGTGGTCGCGTCTCTCGTCGACGGCGGTGTCTTCGACGAGTGCGCGTCCACCGCGTCGGTTCTCGATGACGACACCCGCGGCGGGTCCGGCGTACCACGCTGATTCGGGGATGTCGAGTCGCTCCGGGTGGAAATCCCGAACGTTCAGTTCCTTCTGGAAGGTGTTCAGCGGCGTCAGACCCAGGCGTTCGAACACCTGCTCGGCTTTGTCGATGGGGAGCAGTCGCTCCTTGGCCCCGCTCCAGATGGTCCAGCCGAGAAATGCCGGGATTCGCTCCCAGTCGTAGTCGATACCGACATTGCACGGTGCCACGCCGAAGAAGACGTACGCTCCCGGCTCGTCGACCGCGTCGTGGAACGCGTCGCGGTCGAACCGCTCTCGAACGTGCCGAACGGCGGATTCGTACGGCGGAGGCACGTCGTCGAAGACTCGGTCTCGGTCGCCGAACAGTAGACGCCCCGACGGTTCCATCTGAAACCGCAACCGGAGACCAGCGACGTACTCACGGAGCCACAGGTGACCGCTCGACAGCAACTCGTCGGCAGCGTCTCCGAGATGAGGCGTCGGTAGATACGGTTGCATGAGTGATTCGTTCCACGACGAGAGGGATAGTCTTGGGTGTGCGCTCTGGCATCTCACTCGCCGCGTGCCGCCCTTCGAGCCGCATGGGAGCACGTCGTCGTAGACTGCCTAGAGGGTCGAGCCGCGAATGATAAATTTTGTATCGCGCTATATGGTTTATCCTCTACTCTCGGAGAATAACCGACAAATTGCTAATCCTCGTTGTCTCCTGCCGACAACGACGCAACAAATATAGACAATTTTCGGATACTTCTCGTCTCTCACTCGAAATCGGAGCTCACAGAATCAGCGAGGGGTCGGTGTTCGATGTTCTCCCGGCAGCTGACCGGTCAGATTCGCCAGTTCAGCGAGAACGAGTCGTTCGTCGCGGTATCGTTCGTGGCAGTACCGTTCGTCGTCCCGTTCGTGGAGTTCGAAGTGGCCTTCGTCTGCTCGGCCGGCGTTCCCGTGTCTGCCGTGACAGTTCCGCTCGTCAGTTCGCCCAGCGGGGCCTGAATGGCATAGCTCGGCGTCTCGACCTGAATCGTGCTCTGGGCGTCGACCTGTACGAACTTCAGTTCAAGCGTGTACGAGCCGTCGGATTCGATTTCGGTCGCTTCGACCTGGTCGGTCTGCGGGTGGAACGCCCACGCCGTCTCACCGGCGTCGAGGCGGCTCGTCTCGCCTTCGATAGTCCGAACCGTGTAATCCCGGCTCGTGTCGGACCCCGCAAGCGGGTAGTTGCGGTCGAGCCACGCCTGGTATCCCTCGTCGATGGCGTACACGTTCTCGAAGCCGGTCGCGAGCAGCATCGCCGCCCGGAGCGACGACAGGTGGTGCGGGCAGTGGCAGTAGGTCACCACGCGGTCCGCCTCGTTCCAGTCGTCCGTGGGGTCGAGCGTCCGCCCGTCCGGTGCGGGGCTGAGCACGGAGCCGAAGACGTGGGAGACCTCGTATCCGGTCTCGCTGCGGGCGTCGACGAAGCGCGCCTCCCCGCGCGCGTACCAGTAGTACGCGTCCTCGATGGGTACGAGCGGAACTTCGACGGTCACGTCGTGCACCTCTCGCGTGAGCGTATCGTAGGAGCTCGTGTCGATGGACCGCTCTTCCGGCACGGTGTCGAACTCAGGCGGGTAGCCGTCCGAAGGTTTGGGGTCTTGCGGTAGGTCGTCGCCCTCGCGGGGTCCTCGCATCCGGTCTTCGGGCGCGGCCGTCGTCGTTTGCGTCGTCGTCTGCGTCGCGTTCGCGGTGGTCGTCTGGGTCGACGTGGACGGCGTCGATTCGGGGGACCCGCTCGAACAGCCCGCGAGCCCGGCAATCGTCGCTGCACCGGTCAACTGAAGGAACCGTCTGCGGCTCGACTGTCGTTCTGTCATCACCCATCCGTACTGACCAGTAGTGGTTTATTATATACAGAGTAAGCGCTGTGCGCCCTTACTCGCGTGGAAAGGCGGGCTACGAGTGACGGGCGTATCGTGCCGCTAAACCGCCGTTCACGCGGTCTGCTTGAGATACCGCTTCTCCCAGCGGCGGCGCGTCTCGACCGCTTCGCGGCCCTCGTCGGTCAGCGAGTACTCGTTGGTCCGTCCGTTCTTGCTCCCTTTGTGGACGAGGTCTTTGTCGACGAGTTCGTTCAGGTTCGTGTACACGCGGCCCGTGAGCAGGTCGCGCCCCTGCGTCTTTTCGAGTTCGGTCTTGATGGTCTGTCCAGAGGAGTCGCTCATTCCTCGCACAACGAACAGCAAATCGCGTTGAATCGCGGTTAATTCGTGTACGCACATAGGGGATGCCACGGGCGCACCCTACATGAACTTCGGAGATAGTTGTGGTTCTAAAGAACCCCTAGAACGTGTGAAACGGTCGTTTCTCGGAGTTCGCTCTCAGCACCGACGGCGACCGCGCGAATAGACACATCATAAACGGGGGTCGCTCCGACCGCTCGAACGCGCGAAACCACGCGGACCCGGACGAACGCGCCATCGTTCCGCGACTGCCGACCAGCGGACGCCGGGCGATAGCCGACCCGCCAACTGCGCCCTCTCGGGAGCGAACGCCCCGACCCAGCGGTTCCTTACTCATCCCATAGTAAGGAACCCCGCCGCCCACGTGCGGAGTATGTTTGGAACGAGCGGCGTTCGCGGTGCCGTCGGCGAAGACGTGACGGCTGAAGTGGCGCTCTGTATCGGAAGGGCGCTCGGTAGCGAGGTCACCGGGCGCGTCGTCGTCGGTCGCGACGCGCGCGAAAGCGGAACGATGCTCGAACACGCACTCGTCGCCGGGCTTCTGGAGTGCGGAATCGACGTACTCCGACTCGGAACCCTGCCGACGCCGTCTATCGCCCGCGCCGTCGAGTGGTTCGACGCCGACGCCGGTGCCGTCATCACCGCCTCGCACAACCCGCCGACCGACAACGGGGTGAAGCTCTGGACCGCGTCCGGCCGGGCGTTCGATTCGGCCCAGCGCGCCGCCATCGAGCGCCGTATCGAAGACGAGGACTACGAACTCGCCGCGTGGGACGGCGTCGGAACCGAGCGACACCGAAGCATCGAAAACCGCCACCGCGACGCGCTCAAATCGAGCGTCGACCTCGAAAACCCCTGTTCGGTCGTCGTCGACATCGGCAACGGAACGGGGCGGCTCACGGCGGACGCGCTCTCGGACCTCGGCTGTACGGTGTCGACGCTCAACGGCCAGCGCGACGGTCGATTCCCCGCCCGCCCGAGCGAACCGACCGACGAGACGCTTCGCGGGCTCAAGTCCCACGTCGCCGCGACCGACGCGGACCTCGGTATCGCCCACGACGGGGACGCAGACCGGATGATGGCCGTCGACGGCGACGGGAACTTCGTCGACGGCGACGCGCTCCTCGCCCTGTTCGGGCGCGAGGCCGCGTCAGAAGGCGACCGAATCGCCGTTCCGGTGAACACGAGCCTCGCCGTCGACGACGCGGTCGCGACCGTCGGTGCGGACGTGGTCCGGACGCGCGTGGGCGACGTGTTCGTCGCCGAGCGGTGCGCCGAGCCGGGCGTCGTCTTCGGCGGCGAGCCCTCCGGGGCGTGGATTTGGGCCGACGAGACGCCCTGTCCCGACGGCCCGCTCGCGGCGTGCAAACTCGTCGAGTTCGTCTCGCGGCGCGGCCCGTTGGCCGACCTCGTGGACGATATCGACGCCTACCCGCTTCGCCGCGAGAGCGTCGAGACGAGCGACAAAGCGGGCGTCCTCGAACGCGTCGAAGCGGCGGTGCGCGAGGAGTACGACGACATCGACGACCGCGACGGGCTCCGCGTCGAGACCGACGACGGGTGGTTCCTCGTCCGGGCGAGCGGAACGCAACCGCTCGTGCGAGTCACCGCCGAAGGTCGGACGGAAGCGGCGACCGACCGGCTGTTCGACGAGGCGCTGGCGCTCGTCGAGTCTCGAATCGGCCCCGTCCGTACCTGAACCGGGGGGTCGACCCGGACCTCGAACGTCGGTTCCTCCGGTACGACGAACGCTACTTCGGTTACACGCTCAGGTTCACCACCGAGTGACGCGACCGGAGAGGCAACTTCGCTCCCGCGTAGAATTGGAGTATCGAAATTGGGTGGCCAGCGAATGGGTGACACGCCCACAAATCAGCCGAATTCAGTGCGGTAGTTGTCCGCATGGATATAAAAAGACTGGATATGTGAAGGCACGGTGTTTCTCCGTTTTATGACGTTCAGTAAATCGGATACAAATGAACGCGGAATTTACTCGTCGCACCTTCCTCACCGCCGCCGGCGGACTCGCGCTGCTCGGAACTGTCGGAACTCGGAACGCCGCAGCGGGGTTCTCGCCGGGCGTCGTCGGAACCGCACCGTACCTCAGTGACCGACTCTACCCGACGATGGGCACCGACGATTCGAACCCGACGCTCGTCGTCTACGTGAACTTCCTGTCGGGCTCCTCGCAGTACTTCGTTCAGCACAACCTCGAAGACGTCGTCCGCGAGTACGTCCTGACGGGCGACCTCAACCTCGAAGTCCGACTCCTCTCGTACAAGCCCGACGCCATCGACACCTACCTCGTCGGCGACGACGAGGGCGAAGCCCGCGCCGCCCGCGCCGCCCACGGCGTCTGGGACGTCGAACCGGAGAACTTCTGGCGGTTCTTCGAGTTCATGTTCTGGAACTTCACGACCAAGACGTACACCCACGCTCGGTTGGAATCCTACATGGACCTCGCGGGTGTCCGAAACATCACGAAAATCGCCAACCGCGCCTACGAAGACCGCTACGACAGCCTCGTCCGCTCGGCGACCGACGAGGCCGGCCGCTACGGCATCTCGGGCGTGCCGCGAGTTCGCCTGCTTCGAGACCACAAGGACGGAAACTACGGCGACATCCTCGGCTGGGTTCGGACCCGTCTCGACCGGGTCAACGCGGGGTCGGTACGCACCCACTCGCTCCTTCCGGGAACGAACTACGAGACGCCCGTCCACGTCATCGACTCCGGAAGGCCCGGCCCGACGGCGTTCGTCGTCGGCGGTATCCACGGCGAGGAGCCGCAGGGCTACCGCGCGGCGGACCAACTCAGGCATCTCCGCCCGACCGGCGGCAAGCTCGTCGTCGTCCCCTACGCGAACGCGCCCGCAATCAGTATCGGGGCCAGATACACTGAAGACGGCGACCTAAACCGGCAGTTCCCCACCGGAGCGGAACCCACGTCCCGGCTCGCGCGGGCGCTCTGGGACGAACTCGTCTCGCACGACCCCGACGTCGTCGTCGACCTTCACAGCTCCAGCGGCATCTACAAGCACGACGGAAAAGTCGGCCAGGCGGTCTTCCCGACTCGCGCGACCCCGATGAACGCCGCAAGCGCGTGCGACTACGTCAACGAGCAGTACATCGACCCCTCGGAGTACCCGTCGTACTACGACTTCGACTGCGGGAACTCCCTCGACGGCTCTCGTCCGCTCTTCATCCACAAGGTGTACGGCGACCTGCACCTCCCCGGCTACATCGTCGAGACGACCCGCAAGGGGACGACCCTCGAAGACGCCGTGACGTGGGAAGTCGCCGTCGCCCGCGACCTGCTCTGGCAACACGGCGTCTACCACGGGTGACCGGCTACGGCTGAACCACTACGACGCGCCTAACGCGACGAACTCGCCGAAAACCGCCGACAACGACCGCTTATCTCGCGTATAATAACGCCCGTCGTTCGACTACGGCGGGGTATGCAAGCGATTCTACTGGCGGCCGGACGCGGCACGCGAATGCGCCCGCTGTCGAACGAGGTTCCGAAACCGATGCTGACCGTGGCCGGACGGCCAATCGTCGGCCACACCGCCGCGGCGGCGGTCGAAGCCGGTGCCGACGAACTCGTCATGGTCGTCGGCTACGGCCAAGAGACGGTGCGCGAGCACTTCGGCTCGTCCTACCGCGGCGTCCCGGTCTCGTACGTCGAACAGGACGAACAGCAGGGGACCGCAGACGCGGTTCGCGCAGCCAAGGAGCACATCGACGGCGCGTTCGCCGTCCTCTACGGCGACAACCTCTACGACCCCGCCGGAATCGACGCCCTGTTCGACGCGGCACCGAGCATCGCGTCGGTCCGCGTCCCGAACCCCTCCAACTACGGCGTGTTGAACGTCAGCGACGGTGCGGTGGCGGAAATCGTCGAGAAACCCGACGCCCCGCAGAACGACCTCGTCAACGCCGGCGCGTACGTGTTTCCCGCCGAGGCCCGCGACATGCTCGACGTCCCGCTGAGCGAGCGCGGCGAGCGCGAACTCACCGACGTTCTCGACCGGGTCATCGACCGGTTCAACGTCTCGCCGGTGACGCTCGACCGCTGGATGGACGTTGGACGCCCGTGGGAGCTCCTCGAAGCCAACGAGTGGAAGCTCGGAACGTTCGACCGCCGCGTCGACGGCGACGTGAGCGACGACGCCACGGTCCAAGGCGACGTGGTCGTCGAGGAGGGGGCGACCGTCAGAGACGGCTCCGTCGTCGAGGGGCCCGCCTACATCTCGGCGGGCGCGACGGTCGGACCGAACGCGTACGTTCGCGGGTGCACGTTCGTCGGACCCGACGTCCACGTCGGCCACGCGGTCGAAATCAAAAACAGCGTCCTCCTCGCGGAGACGAGCGTCGGCCACCTCTCGTACGTCGGCGACAGCGTCGTCGGCCGCCGCGTCAACCTCGGCGCGGGGACGAACGTCGCCAACCTCCGCCACGACGGCGAGGCCGTCTCCGTGACGGTCAAAGGCGAACGTGTCTCGACCGGCCGCCGAAAGTTCGGCGCGGTCGTCGGCGACGACGCGAAGACCGGCATCAACACGGCGCTCAACGCCGGGGTGAAACTCTCCGAAGGCGCTCGTACCATGCCCGGCGAGACCGTGTCGACCGACCGATAACGCGACGGGTCGCTCTTTTTCCGCTCGTTTACTCCCGTAGGTCACGCGCTGTCGATGCCGGCACCGGCACCGACACCAACACCCGCAGGTGTCGATGTCTGGATGGGGCGACTGCGGGGCCGGCGGGCGCGTCGTCGAGACGGACTGACGGGAAGAAGAGCTGCGGAGTTCAGGAGTCGGTGAGCATCCGCACCGGCGGACACAGCACGTCGTTGGGGGTGAGGACGCTGTCGTCGTCCGCGGCGTTCATCCACGTGGTGATGTCGTTGATTCGGAGCTTGACCCTGACCGGAAGCTCGTGGATGCTCGGGTAGCCGGGGAACAGTTTGCGGTCGAGTTCGTTCCGGTCGTACTGCGCCTCCATGTCGGGCCACGGCGAACTGAACGGCTCGATACCGGGGACTTTCCGGCGGACGAACTTCTCGATTTGGTTCTTCCTGAACGAGTTGTGCGGTCTGTCCGGCGGCCGGTGGCGGAAGATATCCGGGTTGAGTTTCCGCATCGCCGCCATCATCGTGTTCGTGTTGCGCTTTTCGGGCGGGGTCTTCAGGTGCCAGTCGATGAGTTCGGCGTCGGCGGCGACGAACGACTCGATGTAGTTGTCCGATAGCTCGAAGTGGAACGGGACCGACGGCTGGTTTTGGATTCCGATGAGTTCGATACTGTCGTAGACGTTGTCGTATCGGTCCGACCACTTGTCGAGTTGCTCGTCGACGACGTCGTCGATGAACTCCATGCTCGTGTCGAACTCGTCGTAACACTCGGGGAAGACGTGGTCGCACGCCGGGTGGTAGCCGAACTTCGACGACAGCACCTCGGCGGGGTCCGGGTCGGGGTCCAGACCCTGCAACGGGAACCGATTACCGAACACTTCGACGACGTTCTGTGGGAGGAAATGTCCGCGGAGGAACGTGTCGAAGAGCAGTCCGTGAAAGACGGTGTCGGCGTCCATCGTTTCGTCGCAGCCCGCGTGGTGGACGTGGACCGACTCGCGCGTGCCGAGCGAGTACTCGATGACGTCCTCGTCGACGTTGATGTAGTCGTCGTCGGGGACGAGCGTCTCGTGGTCGGCACCGTACTGGTTCGCGATGTTCCGGGCGACTTCGACTTCGGGGTGGTCGGCCGCGCCGAGCGTGTAACAGACGTCGATGTCGGGGTGCTGGGCGACGATTGCCCGCGAGTCGTAGCCGCCGCTCAGGAGCACGCCCTGTTTGCCGGGGAAGTTCGACCGGCGGGCTATCGCCCGTTCGAGGCGCGCCGCGAGCTCGTCGACGTAGTCGAACTCGTCTGGGTCGGCGGGGTCGTAGACGAACCGGGAGAGCGTCCCCGACTCGTCGGCGGTGAAGTAGCCGTCGAACGGGATACAACTGAGTCGGCTGTAGACCGTCCGCTCGTCGACGACGACCCCCATATGGATGTATTCGAGGAGGCCGCGGGTGTCGACTTCCAGCCCGGTTGCCGCCGAGAGGACGCGCTGTGGGTTCGTGCCGAACACCCGCCCGTCGGGCGTGTCGGTGTAGAAACACTGCCACGTGCGGGCGGGGTCTGAGGCGACTACCGCGTCGCCGTCGAGTTCGACGAACACGAGGAACGACCCGTTGAGTTCACCGAACGCGTCGGCTCCGACCGCGGCGTACCGTTCGAAGGCGTACTCCGCGGTCGGGGTCGAAACGTCGTCGGGGGAGAACGCCTCGCCCCAGACGATACAGCTCCCTCGCTCGTCTCGATACGTCGATGAGCGTCCCGGGAACCCGAGTGCGGGGTCGCGGATAGCGACGGTCGCGCGCTCGCCGTCGGCGACCCAGTCGAAGCTCGACCGAGACGCGAGGTCGTCGAAGGCCCCGTCGTCGTCGAGGACGCCAAACAGTTCTTTGTTCATTGTGGGTGGCTGGTCTCAGTGAGGTTATTCGACCGTGACACTCTTCGCGAGGTTTCGCGGCTTGTCTATCTCGCGGTCCAACTCGGTCGCGCAGTAGTACGACAGGAGCTGCAGCTGGACGTTCGCGAGGAGGTTCGCACAGACGGGATGCCTGTCGGGAACGTAGAGCTGTTCGTCCGCGGTGTCCATTATCTGATGGTCCGACGGACCGAGAGCGACGATGGGCGCACCGCGGGTCTTCGCCTCCTCGGCGTTTGTCACCGTCTTGCCGCTGCCGTCAGTACAGACCGCGAAGATGGGCGTTCGGTCGGTGACGAGCGCCAGCGGGCCGTGTTTGAGCTCGCCGGACGCGAACCCCTCCGCGTGCTCGTAGGTGATCTCCTTGAACTTGAGCGCGCCCTCCTTGGCCACCGAACAGCCGAGCCCGCGGCCGATGAAGAAGTACGCGTTCATGTCGAGGTACTCGCGCGCGAGCCGCTTGGCGTCGCTCGTCTGGAGCACCTGTTCGACGGCGTCGGGGAGTTCGGCCATATCGGAGACGAGCCGGTCGAGGTTGTCGGCGGGAACGCCGGAGTCGACGATATCGGAGAGGTGCTGGCTGAGAAGCGTGAGGACCGCCGCCTGCGACGAGAACGTCTTCGTGGCGGCCACGCCGATTTCGGGGCCGGCGCGGATGTAAACCGGTTCGTCGGCCTCGCGGGCGGCGGTCGACTGCACGACGTTCGTCACCGCGAGCGTCTCGACGCCCTCCTCGTTGACCTGCCGAAGCGCGCTGAGCGTGTCCGCCGTCTCGCCGCTCTGGGTGACCGCGATGAACAGCGTGTTGTCCGTCAGCGACCCCGTCGTCAGGTCGTACTCGCTCGCGCGAATCGCGCGCGCCGGAACGTCACAGCGGTTCAGGAGGCTCGCACCGAACAGCGCGGCGTGGTACGACGTGCCACAACCGACGAGTTGGACGGAGTCGACGTCCGAGAGGTCGGTCTCGATGTCGAGGTCGATATCGCCCGCCTCCGGGTCGAGACGCCCTTCGAGCGTCTTCTGGAGCGAGGTCGGTTGCGTGTGAATCTCCTTGAGCATGAAGTGGTCGAACTGCCCCTTTCCGGTCTCGTCGGGGTTCCAGTCGACCGTCTCGACTTCGCGCCGCACCGTCTCGTCGTCCTCGTCGGTGATGTCGACGCCGTCGGCGCGGACCTCGACGGTGTCGCCGTCTTCGAGGTAGACGACGTTTCGCGTGTGGTCGAGGAAGGCGGGCACGTCGCTGGCGAGATAGTAGCTGTTCTCGTCGACGCCGAGGACGAGCGGCGACCCCTGGCGGGCGGCGTAGATGGAGTCGTTGCCGTCGACGACGACCGCGATGGCGTAGCTCCCTTCGAGCGCGTCGACCGCGCGCTCGAACGCCGCCAGCGGCTCGTTTCCGCGGTCGAGGTAGTGGCTGACGAGGTTCGGAATGACCTCGGTGTCGGTGTCGCTCGTGAACTCGAATCCCTCCGCTTCGAGGGACTCTTTGAGCGTCGCGTAGTTCTCGATGATGCCGTTGTGGACCGCGGCGACCTGATTCGTCTGGTTCGTATGCGGGTGCGCGTTCTCGTCGGTCGGCGGCCCGTGGGTGCTCCATCGCGTGTGGCCGATACCGAGGGTCGCGCTCGATTCGACCCCGTCGATGGTGTCCTTGAGGTCGGAAACTTGCCCCGAGCACTTCCACACGTCGAGTCCCGAGCCGTTTTTCACCGCGATACCGGCGGAGTCGTAGCCGCGGTACTCCAGTTTCTCGAGTCCGGTCACGAGCGGGCTGATAGCCCGCTTCTCACCGACGTGAGCGATGATTCCGCACATGTTAGCGTCCCTCCGAGGACTGCGAGACACGCGCGGTCCCGGTCGTCGTTGGCTGTGGTCGGTTCAGGGCGGACGGGGCGGAGGTGTTCGACTCCCCCCGGTGTTGTTTCTGATGTGTCATGGTTTGTGGGGTCAGCGGCTTGGGCTGTCCGTGAAACCACGATACGGAGAAGCGGCCATTACTATAGACGCGCTAAGGGACGGCGGCGACTCCACAACCGAAGCAAGCGCGTCGCTGTCGTGCGGTTTCTCGGAAACGTGGCATCGGCGGGTCGAACGACGAATTAGGCACCGAACAGGCCGCAGAGCGCGCGCCGAAACGCCTTACACGGCCGATAATAATGCCGTTCACGCCCAGGTGTGGAGTATGGTTGACCGAGAGACAGACAGACGGAGTATTCTCAAACTATCCGGCGTCGCGGCCATCGCCTCGCTGAGCGGTTGTGCGAGCTTCGCCAAGGAGGCGAACACCGGCGGGGCGGACACGCCGACGGGGCAGCCGGAACAGCAGACGACGACCGCGCAGCCCGAGACGCGGACGGCCGCGGGCAACGAGACCGACGCGAACGCGTCCGTCGAGATGCGTCCGAAGACGGTGTCCGACCCGTCGTTCGAGCTCCAGACGGGCGCGCTCCCGTCGTTGCAGACCGACGCGCGGTATCCGACCATCGGAACGGCCGACACGACGGTGACCGTTTACGGGAGCTGGAAGTGCCCGTACACCCAGGAGTTCGTGCGACGGCAGTTCGGCGGGTTGGTCGAGGACTTCGTCGCGACCGGCGACCTCTCCATCGAGTTCCGGAACGTGGCGTACATGGACGGCGAGCCGTACCTCGGGCCGGACGCGCCCCGGGCGAGCGAAGCCGGGCTCGCGGTCTGGAACATCGACCCCGAGTCGTTCTGGACGTACTTCTCCTACGTCTTCGCGAACCAGCCGCAGGAGCGTCGCGACTGGGCGACGACCGAGAATCTCGTCCGATTCGCCGAGGCGGCGGACGCGAACGGCATCGACCAGATTCGGCGGGCGATTCGGTCGCGCGCGTACGCCCAGAGCGTCCAGCTGTCCGCCGACAGCGCGGCCGAACTCGACATCACGACCGTCCCCCGAGTCGCCTCCGACGGCGGGGTGACGGCACCGACGGTCGACCCCGAAGCGACGAGGGAACAACTCGAACGGGCCGCGAACGGCGGGTCGACGTTCGGCGGAACGACGACCGAGAACAACTCCACGTTCGGCGGGAACTCGACTGAGAACGGCACCTCGTTCGGGTCGTCGGCCGGCGGAAACGAGACCGGAACGGCGAACAACAGTTCGACGACGTTCGGAACCAACGAGACGACCGAGTCGGACGACGACGACGCGTTCTAGTTCTTCCCGGCGCTGCCGCGGTCCGATTTTTCGGTGTGAGGCCGTCCGGTCGCTGTGAGACGCAGATAGCTCGTTGACGGAGATGCACGCCCGCCACCAGTGATTTCCGCGAGAATCAGTTGATTACGTAGCTGTATTCGAACTCCTCGGATTCGTTGATTGTGATTCCGCTCTGGAGGAGTCCGGCGTTGAGAGTAACGGGTCTCTCGAAGGAACTCCCGTTCATCGTGGCCGTGACGTCGTAGGTGTTCTCCTGACCGGTCAGCGTAGCCACGTGGCGCTTTGCCCCCGCATCGAGGTCGACCGTGTCGTTGTAGACTACGGTCGACTCGTTGCTGATTACGAGGTAGACGCTCTTGCTGGAGTGAGCTTCGTTCTCAAGGACGAACGGCACGCGTTCGGCTCGCGGGACAGTTGTCGGTTGTGTGGTGGCCGGGGCTGTCGTGGTTGCCGTGGTTGTCGCTGTCGCTGCCTGTGTCGTAGCTGTTGGCGATGCAGTAGTCGTTGTCTGCCCAGTCGTTGCACACCCGGCAAAGACGACGAGGCACACGACCACGAGCGTCTGGAGGGACAATCGTCGCATTCTGATAGATATGTTACTCGTTCCGCCGTATGCTTTGTGTGCTCTCGAATCGCGTGACGGCACAGAGGACAAGAACATCCACTGAAGGAGTTCAACCGACCTGTGTAGCCTTTTCAAGGCCGCTAAAACAGCTCTTCACGAAATCCCGAGACGTACCGCTTCACCGCCCGCGTCACAACGAGAACACCCGACGCGAACACCGCGACAAAAAAGAACGACGGCGAGCTGGACGGTCAGTTAGCGCCGGGGAGCGAACAGATGGTTACCTCGCCGTTCGCGTAGACGTAGTTCGTCGTCGGCGGACAGACCTCGGTCTTCGACGGGTCGAGGTTCGTAGCCACGTCCTGTTCGTTCGGGAAGTACGAGGCGCTCTGCGATTGGTACTCCCGATAGGCCGTTATCCCCTGCGGGACCGGCCTGCCCTCTTCGGCCGGTAACGGTTCGGCCGGATACGCGTTCGTCCGCTCCCAGACCGTCCCGTACGGCAGGTCGGTGTAGAGTTCGCCGCCCCGTTGCGACGAGCGGGCCGACTCGTACGTGTCGATGGCGGCGAGTTCCTGTTCGGTGTACGAGAGCCGTTCGTGCTGGTCCGGGAACGCGGGGCTGTCCATCGCGCCGTCGTTCGACATGAGCATCACGTTCGGGTAGACGAGCACGAACAGGAGCAGGATGACGCCGACCACCTTGAGCGAGGTCCGGTTCGCGAGGTGTCGGAACCCGAGGACGCCGATGATGGCGAGGAGGGCGTAGAGGTACGCGAACCAGCGACCGGGGACGAAGCTCTCGATACCGACGAGCGGCAGCCCGAGCACGACGAACAGCATCGCCACGATAGCGCCGACGAACGTGTACGTCGTCTGCGTCGCCCGCGAGCGGTTGAGCACCGTGAGACACCCGATGAGACCCGCGAAGACGAGCATGAGGAACCCGGCTTCGGTGACGTACGTCGAGAGCTGCGAGAGGAACGTCTGACCGGCCGAACCGGCCGCACCGGACGCGCCGGCAGACCCGCCGCTACCGCCCACGCCCTGGAGGAACCCGGCGTTGAACAGGTTCAACACGAGGTAGTTGATGACCGTTTCGAGGAAGGTGTCTCCCTGATACGGCGTCAGCGACCACGTGAAGACGATGAGTCCGAGGTTGAACCCGACGAGCCCCGCGAGGTTCACGGGGCTGGAGCCGCCGCCCGAGAACGAAAGCGGGTCGGGGTCCTCGGTGAAGAAGTCGAACCGGAGCAACACCTGCGCGACGAACCCCGCGAAGAGGAGCACCAACATGATGAACGACGACACCTGGTGGGTGAGGATGACGGCGGTGCTGAACAGGACGAGCAGGCCGAAGTCGCGCCACCGCTCGCTGGCGTGGGTTATCCGCACGAGGCAGTACAGACACGCGAGGAAAAACAGCAGTCCGAGGCTCGTCGGGATGAGGTGGATGCCCCAGCGGACGACCTGGTCGCCCATCGCGTACAGCGCGCCGGCGGCGAGCGCCCACCGGAGCGGGACGAGCAGTCGCGCGGTTCCGTAGACTAAAATCGGGACGAGCGGCATCGCGACGCCGACCGAGAGGTACAGCGCGTTCCGAAGCGACAGGTCGAGGAGGTGCGTCGACGCCGCCGTGAGAAGGTGGAACAGCGGCGACGCGTAGTACTTGATGTCGTTGATGGCAGACAGCGAGTCCGCCCGAAGAATCATCTGGACGAACGTCGTGTGCGACCAGATGTCGATTCCGATGTAACCCGGCGCGGTGTAGAGCGCGGCGAACCGGACGACGAACGAGTACACGAGAATCTCCGCGAGGAAGACGCTCGGCCGCAGTTCGTCGTCCGGGGCGAGCAGTATCTGCCCGAGGAGGAGCGCGCCGACGACGCCGCCGACGTCCATGAACAGGACGCTTCGTTCGCCCTGAACGACTGCGAGGACGACCATGACGGCGAGGCCGAAGAAGACGCCGGCCGAGATGAGTCGCACGAGCGACGGCGCGAGCGTCGGGAGGCCGTCCGTGGTCCCCCTCCCGCGGGCGGCCGCGAGATAGAGGAGACTGCCGACGCCGAGGAGTATCGGGAGCGTCACGATGAAAATCTGCGACGAGAGGAACCGCAGCGGGAACAACGCGAGCGCGAGCACGACCCCGAGGCCCGCCGCGAGCACGTCGAGCTCGACTCGTCGCAATCGGTCGAATATCGATGAGAGCATCGTCATGTATGAGCTGAGAGTTGTGTCGAAGGAAGTCCGTCAGATTGTGGTCGGGTCCGTATTGGGGCCGTAAAACACGTCCTGCCAGTCGCGGGTCACGTGGGTTCCCCACTCGATGTCGAGTTCGGGAAGCTCACGGTCCATCGCGTACTGCACGCTGAGCGCGGGGATGTTGGCTCCCGCACCGACCGAAGCGGTGACCGACCGGGAGATTCGCGGGTGGACGTCGACGAGTTTCGGCGTCCCGTCGGCGGTGTATTTGAACCGGAACGTGGCGTTGTACTCCAACCCGAAGAGCGAACAGAGCTCGTGCGTGTCCCGGAGGAGCTCCGGGTCCTTTTCGACGGTGCCGACGAACGAGGTGTCGTCGCAGGTCGCGGCGTGCGACCGTGAGACGAGAACCGGCGTCTCGTCGTCCCGGACGAGGGCGTCCACGGTGTACTCCTCGCCGGGGAGATGCTCCATCACGATGAGTTCGGGGAACTGGACTGTCTCCTGGAGGACGGGAAGCACGTCGTCCAGCGTCGTCACGGTGCTGTTCGGTTTCTGGTTCAACAGCGCGTTGAACCGGTCCATGTCCGGGTCGAGGACGCGAAAGCAGCGCCTGTCGTTGCTGACGGGGGGCTTGAAGCAGACGCGGCGGTCGGGGTAGCCGAGCGCGTGGACCGCGTCGAGAAACTCGTCGAACGAGGAGACGCGGTAGAACTCGGGTGCCATCGGATGGGCCTGCTTGACGAGTTCGTCGTACAGCCGCCCTTTGTCTCTGGTAATCGAGAGCGACTGGGGCGAGACGGCCATCACTTCGATACCCTCGCTCTCGAAGGCGGGCTTCGCCTCGGAGAGGGCCTCGACTTCCGCCGCGTTGAGGGGGAAAATCACGTCGGCGTTCTCGCGGCGCGCGACCGAACGCAGCTCGGAGACGAACGCGTCGGCGTCGCCGGCGGGGACCGTCTCCGCCGTGTCGACGAGGCTGAAGCCGTAGGCGTCCGGGTCCGTATCGACGCCGACGATGTGGGCGTCGAACGCGTCGGCCCGGCGAATCGCCTTGATGATACCCGAAGCGCCGAAGGTACCGGCACCGGTCACCAGCACGGTCACATCGCCGTCCCGGCTCGACGGTCGGACTGTATCCAGCAGTGTCATCGAGACGAGACAGACACCAACGGCCCCTTATTATATAGCAGATAAAAGGCGTGAACCGTCGAAAATCGACGTGTTCGTCCGGGTACGACCCGGCCGGTAAACGAGCGAGAAACGCGCGTTCGAGAGGCGATTCGACGGCCGCTACTCGACGGCCGCGAGAACCCGTTCGACGATGACGTCCGTCGCGTCCACGTTCTCTTCGAGGAGCCGCTGCCGACGGGACTCCCAGTCGGCGTCGGTCGACCGCAGGATGTCGACCGCCCGGTCCGCGGCGCGTTCGTTCCGGTGCTCGCCGTGGTAGCCGAACAGCAGGTCGAACGAGGCGAGGTCGCGCATGAGCCCGGGGTTCGCGCTGTGGACGTAGACGGTCGGCGTCCCGAGCACGGCGCTCTCGGAGGCCATCGTCCCGCTCTCGCCGACGAAGAGGTCGGCGTACGCGAGCACGTGGTGGATGAGGTGCGGGTCGATGGTGATGGCGTACCCTTCGAGTTCGGGCGGGAGCGCGTCGTCCTCTGCGGAGATGAGTACCGTCGCGCCCGCGTCTTCGAGGCGACCGACGAGGTCGGTGAGGCCGTCGAGGCCCTCGTCGCCGATATCGTGCGCCGCGCCCCAACTGACCAACCTGACGACCGCGTACGTGTCGTCGGCGTCGACCGGCAGGCCGTCGAGCGCCGCCGGGTCGGGGTCGAACCGGTCGGGGTGGAGGTACGCGAGTTCGTGGTAACTCGGGTACCGGTGGTGGTTCGAACCGGCGTCGTCGCGGTAGCACTTCGGGGTGGCGACCTCGTCGGCGAAGGGGAACGTCAGCGCGTTCGAGAGCGTCGCGTGCTCCGTGTCGGTGAAGACGACGCACTCGGCGCCAACGAGTTTCGCGACGTGGGCGGCCTCGAACCCGCCGATGGAGGCGACGACGTCCGGGTCGATATCCCGCGCGGCGCGGAAGAGTCGGTACTCGATACCGAGCGTCGAGAGCGCGACGCCGGCCAGCGAATCGCCGCGGGAGCCGACGACCTCGTAGTCGATTCCGTACTCGTCGAGGAGGTCCACGGCGACGTCCTTGTCGAGGGCGCGAACGTGGACCTCGTGGCCGCGGGCCTCGAACTCGTCGATGGCGTGCTTGAAGAAGTGAACGTGCGCGGGGTGCTGAATCGTGATGAGGATGTCCATCGGCGGTGTCTCAGAGCTGCGCGTAGTGGAAGCCGCGCTCGTCGGCCTCGTCGGCGTCGAACACGTCGGCCACGTCTATCATGACCGGGTCGGACCCGAGCGCGGCGGCCATCTCGTTGAGGTCGTAGTCGGCGAACTCCTCGTGGCCGGTCGCCACGACGACGCCGTCGTAGGCGTCGAAGTCGACCGACTCGACCACGTCGATGTCGAAGACCGCCCGCGACTCGTCGGGGTCGGCGTGGGGGTCGTAGCCGACGCAATCGACGTGGAACTCGTCGAGTTTCTCTATCATCGTGCTCACGTCGGAGCTGCGGATGTCGCCGACCCCCGGCTTGTAGGCGAGTCCGAGGACGAGCAGTCGCGTATCTTGGAGGACGCGGCCCGACTCGTTGATGGTCTTGACCGCCTTGCGGGCGGCGTGGACCGGGACGTACTCGTTGATTTCGCGCGCCTGCAACACGAGTTTCGGCGAGAAGCCCTCGCGCTTGGAGCGGTAGGTGAGGTAGAACGGGTCGACGGGGATGCAGTGGCCGCCGACGAACCCCGGCGAGTAGCCGTCGTGGAAGTTCCACTTCGTCCCCGCGGCCTCCAGTACGTCCTTGGTCGTGAGCCCCATGTGGTCGCACGCGACGGCCAGCTCGTTGACGAGCGCGATGTTCATGTCGCGCTGGACGTTCTCGATGACCTTCGACGCCTCCGCCGTCTCGATGTCGGGCGCGCGGTGGATGCCGGCGTCGACGATGCTCCCGTAGAGGTCGGCGAGGCGCTCGCGGACCGCCTCGGAGTCGGCACCGACCACCTTGACCACGTCCTTGACGCTCCGCCCGGTGTCGCCGGGCGACGCGCGCTCCGGCGAGTAGCCGACGAACACGTCCTCGCCGACGGCGAGGTCGGACTCGGATTCGAGCGCGGGCACGACGACGGACTCGGTCGCCCCCGGATAGACGGTGGATTCGAGGACGACGGTCGTCCCCGGAGAGACGTGCCGACCGATAGTCTCGGCCGCGGATTCGACGAACTTGAGGTCGGGATTCTCCATGCTGTCGACCGGGGTCGGGACCGTCACGATGACGAAGTCCGCGTCCGAGATGTGCGTCGCGTCCGTCGTGAACAGCACGTCGGAGGCCGCGACGCCCTCGTCGGTCACGTCGCCGGTGGGGTCCGTCCCCGCCGAGAGCGTCGAGACCTTGTCGGGGTCGACGTCGTAGCCGATGACCGACTTCCCGGCGCGGTCGAACTCGATGGCCAGCGGCAGGCCGACGTAGCCGAGGCCGACGACGCAGACGGTGTCAGTCATGGAGACCGATTCCCTCGTAGTCGACTCGTTCGTGGTCGCGGTACTCCGTCGCGGCCTGCCGGCCGTCGACGAAGACGACCGGGCGGTCGTCGTCGGCGAAGGCGGGAACGTCGAGGTGGTCGAACGACTCGTGGGCCGTCACGAGGACGATGGCGTCCGCGGACAGGTCGTCGCTCGTCACGCCGCGCATGACCGTCGCGCCGGCCTCCTCGAAGACGGCGGTGTCGTCGAGGATGGGGTCGGTGGCGACCACGTCCGCGCCCGCTTCGTCGAGGTGTTCGACGACGGGGAGCGCCGGCGTCTTGCGAATCTCCTCGACGCCGGCGCGGTACGTGAGACCGAGGACGAGAACGGTCGCGTCCTCGGGGGCGACGCCCTGCGCCGCCAGTCGGTCGAGCGCCGCCTGCGCGGTGACGTGCGGCATCTCGTCGTTGACGGCGCGAGCCGTCTCCATGAGCGGCGACCCCGTCTCGAACTCGTTGATGAGGAACTGCGGGTAGTACGGGATGCAGTGGCCGCCGACGCCCGCGCCGGGCGTGTGAATCTCGCAGAACGGTTGGGTGTTGGCCACGTCGATGGCCTCGGTCACGTCGATTTCGAACTCGCCCGCGTGGGTCGCGAGTTCGTTGGCGAGCGCGATGTTCACGTCGCGGTAGACGCCCTCGAACACCTTGACCGCCTCCGCGGTCGTCGTGTCCGAGACGGTGATGACCTCGTTCGAGGATATCTGGTCGTAGACGAGCGACGCGGCGCGGGCGCTCTCGTCGTCGGCGCCGCCGACGACCTTCGGGTACGCCCCGCGGATGTCCTTCAGCGCGCGCCCGGAGGCGGTCCGCTCGGGGCAGAACGCGAGGCCGAACTCGCCGAGCGAGAGGCCGCTCTCGGATTCGAGAAGCGGGAGGAGCGCGTCGCGACAGGAGCGCGGCGGGAGCGTCGATTCGAAGACGACGAGGTCGCCCTCGTCGAGACCCTTCCCGATGTCTCTGGCGACCGCCTCGATGACCGAGAGGTCCGGCCGGCCCGCCTCGTCGACGAGCGTCGGGACGATGACCACGTGAATGCTCGCCTCGGCGGCGACCTCGCGCGGTTCCGTGTTGGCGACGAGCGCGCCGTCCTCGACGAGTTCCTCGACGAGGTCGTCGAGCCCGGGTTCGCCGACGATGTGGTTCCGTCCGGCGTTTATCTCGCGGACGACGTCGGTGTCGATGTCCGCGCCGGTGACGTTGCCGGTGGTCTCGGCGTAGACGGAGGCGAGCGGCAGCCCCATCTTGCCGAGGCCGTAGACGCCGACCGGCACGTCGCCGGACGTGAGCGCGGCTATCTGTTCGTCTTCGGAGCGTTCGGAGCCGTAGATGGTCGTGACTGAAGATTGCGTGCTCATATGGTGTTCGCTCCCTGGAGTTTCGCCGGGAGTGGGCGGTGTTCGGCGGGCGTTCCGACCGCGAGCGTCTCCGGCGGAACGTCCTCGGTGACGGTCGCGCCGGCGGCGACGAACGCGTTCTCGCCGACGGTCACGCCGGGGAGGATGGTCGCGTTCCCGCCGACCGAGACGCCGTCTTCGAGCGTCGGCCCGGTCATCTCGACGTCCTGCCGGACCGGATACGGGTCGTTCGTGAGCACCGCGCCCGGCCCGACGAACACGTCGTCGCCGATGTGCGTGTGAGTCGGAACGTAAACGCGGGTCTGGAGACTCACGTTCGACCCGATGGTCGTGGTGCCGTCGATGACGGTGTCGGTGCCGACGACGACGTTGTCGCCGATTCGGGTGTCTTCGCGGACGAGCGCGTCGTGACCGGTGACGAAGCCGTCGCCGATGGTCACGTCGCTGTAGACGATGGTCCCCGAGCGGATTCGGGCGTCGTCGCCGACGATCGTCTGCTGTGAGTCGTCGCCGGCCGGGTACCCGAGGGTGACGTCGTCGTCTATCTCGCAGTTTGAGCCCGTGACGTACAGGTTCATGTCTGAGCCGGATCGGCGGTCGTCTCGTCCTCGCCGGAGGGCGACCCGTCGCCGTCCGACCGGAGGGTGGTTGCGAGCACGAACAGTGCGACGAGCGCCGCGAGGAGTTTGGTTTTGGTGCGCATGTGTTGGTCACGCCGCGGACCGTGTGGCCCGCGATTCGAAACGGAGGTCACGCGAAGCGGCCATTATTATCGGGACGATAAGCCCGCAGACGCCCCGAGACGGCGGGAAACGAGTCGTTCCGGCCGTGCGAACGCTCACCAACCGGCGTCGGAATTCCTCGATTTTTCGGAGCGTCACCCCCGGAGCGCCGCCGTCGACGCAGTCAGTCATCCGCCCTTATCAGACCGCTAAGCCGCTCTTTCGCCCGATTTCGAGCGTGAACGGTCGCGGCCATTTTTCAACACGGCCTGTCAAGGCGCGAGTGATGAAGTCGTCTACCCGTCTTTGGACACTCGACGTACTCCTCGTCGTCGCGGGGTCTATCGCCGCGCTCGCGGTGGTCATGCTCGACCTCTCCGGGTCCGTCGTCCGGAGTCTGTTCGTCGTGCCGCTCATCGTCCTCTACCCGGGATACGCGCTCCTCGCCGCGGTGTTCCCGGAACGGCGGTCGGACGTCGAGTCCGACACCTTGGGCGACGAGTCGGCGCTGACGCGACCGACGCGTCACACCGCCGGACTGCTCTACTCCGTTCGACTGGTCCTCTCGGCGGCGTTGAGCCTCGCGCTCGTCGCCGCGGTCGCGCTCGTCACCAACCTCGTCGGACAGGGATTCGACGCGAGCATCGTCGCGCTCGGCGTGTTCGGCGTGACGATGTTGTTCACCGCGGTCGCCGTCGCCCGGCGCATGCTGCTGCCCCCGGACGTGCGGGCCGGAGCCCCGCCGCTCAGTACCGTCCTCGGGAGCGTGGCGTCGACCGCCGGAGCGGTCACGTCCCCGCTTTCCTCCGAGTCGCGGAGTTCGCCCGTCTCGCTCGCCGTCAACCTCCTCGTGGTCGTGAGCGTCGTCGCGTTCCTCAGCAGCGTCGGGTTCGCGATGGTCGAGACGCAGGCACCCGAGTCGGACTTCACCGAAGCGTACCTCGTGACCCAAAACGGGTCGGACTACGAGGCCAGCGGCTACCCCCAGCAGCTCAGTCCGGGGGAGTCGGTCCCGGTGACGCTGGCGCTGGAGAACCACGAACACGAGTCGACGACGTACACGGTCGTCACGGAGCTGCAGCGGCTCGACAGGACGCCGAACGGGACGCGAGTGGTCGAAGAACGCGAACTCGACCGAACGCGAGCGTCGGTCGGGGACAACGAGACCGCCTACGTCCAACAGGACGTTCGACCGACGATGTCCGGCGAGTCGCTCCGACTCGTCTATCACGTCTACAAAGGTGACGCTCCGGACGATGCGAACCGCGAGAACTCGTATCGGACCGTCCAACTGGTCGTTTCGGTCAGTGACGGTGGCGGCGGTGACAACACCGCGCAACTCGGTCGGCCGGATTCGATTGGGGGGGCCTCGGCCTGATGTGGCCGTGGGAGCATCTCGTCTTCGGCTACGTGCTGTACTCCCTCGCGAACCGCGCCGCGTGGGGCCCGCCAATGGGTGACGCGGCCGGCGTCACCCTCGCGCTGATGACGCAGGTTCCCGACCTCGTGGACAAGCCGCTGTCGTGGACGCTCGGCGTCGTCGCGACGGGGTACGGCCCGGCGCACTCGCTCCTCGTCGGCGCACCGCTCGTCGGACTCCTCGCGGGGGCGCTCTGGACGCGGAACAGGGCGAAGCTCGCGGTCGCCGCGGTCGCCGGGTACGGGTCGCACCTCGTCGGCGACGTGCTCGCGCTCCGGGCGAACGGGCCCAACGTCGGGCGGGTGCTCTGGCCGGTCGCGCCGCGGGAGCCGTACTCGAACGACCTCGGCTTCGTCCAGCGGTTCGCAGAGTACTTCCAGACGTTCCTCTATCAGATGCTGAGCCCCGAGAACACGGGGCTCGTCGTCGGTTACGCGGCCGTCTTCGGGGCGGTCGTCCTGCTGTGGGTGCTCGACGGAACGCCGGGGCTTCGGTGGGCCCGCCGCGCCGCCGACCTGCGCCGCTGATTCGCGGTCCGTCTTGTAACGGATGACGAGAATATAATTTGACAAAAGCGACCCTGAGCAACAGTTGCATCCCTAATCAACGCCGTAAAGGGACATTCTGTTTGAATAATACGATAAACGCTAAAAATACTCATTACACAGAGGCAGAGACGTTCTCTCGATGCGGAATCAGCGCGCAGAAGAGCGCAGGAGGACAGTCTCTCGGAGACAGCTACTGAAGGGCATCGGCGGGGCGGCCGCGGCCGTTTCGTTCGCCGGGACGGCATCGGCCGACGGCGACGACGACTGGTACAACGTCGTCGACGAGGGGGCCGACCCGACCGGCGGGGAGTCTATCAGCCCGGTCTTAGACGACATTCAGTGCGACGACGGCACGGTTCTGTATTTCCCGGAAGGCGAGTATCTCATGGACGACGCGTTCCGTCACGTCGATTTTCGGGGGTTCGAACTGCGGGGGGATAACGCGACTATCGTCCCGGCCGCCGACTACGACGGCAGGTGGTTGTTCAAGTTAGGAACGTTCGAGCAACCGGGGGAAGACCTGGTCGTCGAGGGCTTCGAGTTCGACTTTACCGCCGACGACACGGGGCTTCGCGTCGTCCAAGCGCAGGTCAGAGACGACCTCCTCGCGAGGGACCTCTCCGTCGTCGGCCAGCACGACAGCGGGAAGTACGGCCCGTTCGCGTTCGACGTCACCGACGCGTCGGGTATCGGCACCGTCCAGAACATCAGGATTCCCGACGGCGGCGAGTTCTCGGACAACACGCCGGGCGACATCGACGTGGGGCCCACGGGAATCATCGTGTCGCCGTACCACGACGGCAAGCTCTGGGTGCGCGACTGCGAGGTCGGCGCCTGGCCCGACAACGGCCTCTACTGTTCGACCGAGGGCGGTCGCGTCGTCGTCGACGGGGGCGTGTTCAAGAACAGCAACATCTCCAACATCCGGCTCTCGGGCGATTACAGCTCGATTCACGGCGCGACCGTCATCGTGGACGACCGCCGCACCGACGACACGAACCAGCGGGGCATCCGACTCGACGGCGGCGCGTACAACTGGATAGACGACACCGTCGTCCGAATCGACGAGCCGAACGGGCGCGCCATCAGCGTCCAGAACGACGTCGAGTGGGCGCGGATTCAGAACTCGAGCGTCATCGTCAACGGAGACGTGCCGACGAAAGCGGTCACCGTCTCGCCGGGGGCCGGGAGAATCGATATCATCAACACCGATATCGAGTTCAACACCAGCGGTCACGCGCTCGTCGTGGGCGGACCGAGCAGCGCCGACGCGGACCCGGTCTACGTTCTCAAGTCGAGCGTCGGCGGCTCCGGCGACGGGTCGAGCGGTCGGCACGCGGTCCGACTCGAACGGGGGAACTGCACGCTCGACCGCTTCGACGTCGAGCAGACCGGCGGCGACTACCGGCGCGCGGTCAAGGTACTCGGCGACGGCAGCACGTTCGTCTGGGGTGACTACGACACGAGCCACATTCCGCTGGTCAACGACGCCGACGGGACGACGTTCCGCGGCATCACCTCCGAATCGCACGACGACTACGAGGGAATGAAAGTCATCGACGGCTCGACCGGCGTCGACGTCGCCGAGTCGGTGATTCACAACGGCGTCTGGGAGTACGGCGACGTCGACGTCGCGTACGACGGAAACTGGTTCTGAGCCGCGACGGTCGGTCCCGAGTCGACTCCGCGTCGCGGCGGGCGCGGCTACCTTCTCACCGCTCGCCCGGACGGAGTCACGGCGACAGGGTCGCCTCGATGAGTCGCGAGATGGCCCGACGAATCCGCTGTGAGACCCCCGACTTGGAGATGCCGAGGATGGCTGCGAGTTCGCCCTGCGAGGACCGCCGCGGAACCTCGAAATAGCCGTGTTCGTGGGCGACGAGAAGCGCCTCGCGCTGTCCCGGGAGGAGCGCCGTCTCGGAGCCCACGTCGGTGTCGCGGGCGACGTGGAGGCGCTTTACCCGGAAGGAGATGTCGTTGTCGTGGTAGTGTTCTTGGACGCGGTGCAGCGTCGAGTGAGCGGGGAGGTGCATCTGGATGGACCACCTGCCGTCCTCGTGTCGAACGGAGATGACTCGAACGCCCATCTCGGTCGAGGACGGGGGAATCAGGCGGACGCCGCTCCCGAAGAGGACGCGAAACCGGCGGTCGGAGCCGACGGAGCCGAGGAAATCCGCCTCTATCACGGTCGGGTCGACGACGAGGGACGCCCCGACTGAATCGACGGGACCCTGTTCGACGACGACGAACGCGCAGTCCCAGCCGAAGCCCTCGGTCGGTTGAAATTCGAGTTCGACCGGCCCCCGGTGTCCCGTGACGAACGACGAGAGAATCAGCCTCGGGTCCTCGAGCGTTATCTCCAAGTATATCGGTCGAGCGTCGTCGCCCCTGCGGTCCTCGTGCATCGCCTGTTGTTCGATAATCGGAACGGGTTATTATGCGGATGATAAGCGTCTGTGGCCGCGTCTCAGCGGATTCGCTCCCGTACCTGTCGGCGGGTTGTGAGCAACTACGATGCCCATAATAACGACACCGAAACGTCCACAGTTCGGTAGGACTCCGACTACAATGTACAAAGACAACTCAATCGCCGTCGTCGTGCCGGCCTACAACGAAGCGGGCTACGTCGGGGACGTCATCGACACCCTCCCCTCGTTCGTCGACCTGGCCTACGTCGTCGACGACGGGTCGACAGACGGGACGTGGGACGAAATCGTGACGCACGCCGACGCGTTCAACGAGGACCACACCCCCGAAGCGACGGCGTACGACGACGTGGTCGTCCCGATTCAACACGAGGAGAACCGCGGGGTCGGCGGCGCGCTCAAGACGGGCTACCTCCACGCGCTGGAAGACGAAGTCGACATCACGGCCGTCCTCGGCGGCGACGGGCAGATGAACCCCGACGAGCTGGCGAAGTACCTCGACCCCATCGCGGAGGGCGACGCCGACTACGCGAAGGGCAACCGGTTCATGGAGCAGTCGGACCTCGACGCCATGCCGGGCTATCGACTCGTCGGCAACTCCATCCTCTCGTACCTGACGAAGTTCGCCAGCGGCTACTGGAAGACGATGGACCCGCAGAACGGCTACACCGCGATTTCCCACGAGGCGCTGCGGCAGGCCGACATCGAGAACATGTACGAGTACTACGGCTACTGCAACGACCTGCTCGTCAAACTCAACGCCGAGAACCTCCGCGTCGCGGACATCGCCTGCTCCGCGGAGTACCTCTACGACGACGACTGGAAGAGCCACATCAACTACGGCGAGTACGTCCCCCGCGTCTCGGGCATGCTGCTCCGGAACTACTTCTGGCGGCTGAAAAACAAGTACATGCTCCGCGACTTCCACCCGCTCGCGGCGTTCTACTACCTCGGAACCGTCATCGCGGGCGTCGCGGCCATCGGCCTCATCGGCTCGGGGCTGACGGGTGGCGGTGACGGCGACTCACGCGGCCTCGGCAGCTGGGCGATCGGTCTCCTCTTCGGAATCACGTTCCTGCTTTTCGGCACGGTCCTCGACCACGACGACAACGAAGCGCTCGAGATTCGGGTCGACGACGACACCTACGAGACCGAGGTTCCGAGCGAGTAACCCGGATGGAATCGGGGGCCGAAGGCCGCCGAAATCCGCGGGCACACTTAAAGGCTGAACATGTGAAGCCGGGAACGTTCGTGAGTATACGACGTTCTTGGTTGTATGAGATTCACGCAATCTGACGATACCGACGCGAATGACTCCCGCGGCCCGAAGTTCACGCGGCGCTCGTATCTCCTCGGAGCCGTCGGCACCCTCGCGGTCGGAAGCTACCTGTCGCACCCCGTCAACAGCGTCGAGGCGAACGCGATGAGCGTCGACGTTCCGCAGGCGTACCTCGACCGGTTCTCGAACGTCGTCAACGTCGTCGATGCGGGGGCCGACCCGAAGGGCATCGAACCCATCGACGACGTGCTCTCGCGGCACGTCGCGGACGACACGCTCCTCGTCTTCCCGGAGGGTCGATACCTGATGCACAGGCAACTCCGAAAGACCGGGTTCGAGAACCTCGGGTTCTACGGGCCGAACGCGACGCTCACGCACGGCCGAATCGACGCCATCGACAGCAACGTCGTCACCGAAGGCGAGTTTACCGGTGCGGCCCGGTTCTTCCGGCTCGGCGTCATCTACGCCCCCGGCAAGGACCTCCTCTTCGAGGGGTTCACGTTCGATTTCAGCGCCCCGCAGACCGGGATTCGGGCCGTCGAGGCCTACGTCACGGACGGGCTCGAAGTCCGCGACATCACCATCGCGGGCGAACACGACACCGGAACTCTCGGCCCGGCGCTGTTCAGCGTGACCACCGCCGGCGGGACCGGCACCGTCGAGCGGTTCAGCGCGCCCGACGGCGCGGCGTTCACGAAAGACACCATCGGCGACATCACCCTCGGCCCCACCGGGATACTCATCGACCCGAACAGCGCGGGGACGCTCCGCTTCGTCGACTGCGAACTCGGTCGGTTCCCGGACAACGGGCTGTACGTCTCCGGGTCGAAGGGCGTCGTCCACGTGGAGGGCGGGACGTACAAGAACAGCACCGTCTCGTCGATTCGACTCAAAGGGTACGGCAGCAGTATCCGCGGCGCGACGGTCGTCATCGACGAACTCGTCCCCGGCATCAGCCAGCGCGGCATCCGCCTCGACGACGGGGCCGACCTCCGCATCGAAGACACCACCATCGAGGTCACGGGCTCCGCGGAGAACGCCATTCGCATCCTCGACGACGCACAGACATCGGTCATCGAGAACTGCAGCATCGTCCTCAACGACGACGAGGGCTGTGCGCGCGGCATTCAGGTGACTCCCGGCGCGGGTCGCCTCGAAGTCCTCGACACGACCATCGACATCCACGGGTCGAACTTCGCCATCTACCTCCAGGGCGACAACGCCCCGGAGGACCCGATGGTGCTCGTCAAGAACGTCACCATCACCGGCTCGGCACCCGGCGACGGCCAGCGCGAGGCGATTCGCGTCGAGCGCGCGAACGCCCGGTTCGAGAACCTGACCGTCCACCAACCCGGCGAGAGCTACCGACGCTGCGCCGAGATTCTCGCGGACGACGCCCTGTTCGTCGGCGGGACCTACGAGGCGACGCACCACCCTTTCATCAACAAGGGCAACCGGACGCGCTTCGACGGCATCACCGCGCGGTCCCTCAGCGGGCGACAAGCCATGAAACTGTACTCGCAGGGGACCGACGTGGTCGTCATGGACTCGGTGCTCTACGGCGGCTACATCGACGGCGGCGCGGAGGGGTTCGTCGTCGACAACACCGAACTGCCACCCGTCTGAGACGAACGAGAGCTTACCGACCCGATAATCATGGGGGTCGGTACGCAACTGCGGGTAACGCATGGACCACGACCGACTGGCCGACAAGGACCTCCTCGTCGTCTCACACGGCTACAAACACTTCGTCAAGTCGCAGGTCGACGTGCTCGCGGAGTACTTCGATTCCGTCACCGTCTGCGTCAGGTACAACTGGTTCGCCGACGTGGCGTCTCGCCTCCCCGTGAGCGGCGGCGAGGGGTTCGGAAAGGACGCCAAAATCGCCACGACGAACGTGCCGGACAACGTGCACGTCATCGAGACGCCGCTTTTGTACCTCCCGGTCGACGCGCAGCGCGAGCACCTCCTCGGACAGCAACACGCCCGGAAAGTCCGCAAGAAACTGGCGGACCACCCCGTCTCGTTCGACTTGATTCACTGCCACATGACGTGGACCTCGGGGTACGTGGGCGCGCGCCTGAAGGAGGAACTCGGTATCCCGTACGTCCTCACCGTCCACGCCAACCGCGACTGGTTCGAAACGCAGCTCGCCTCCGACAACGCCCGGCTGAAGCGGGCGTGGACCGACGCCGACCGACTCGTTCGCGTCAACCGACGCGACCGCTCGAAACTGGACCCCTACAACGGCGACGTGGTCCACGTTCCGAACGGCTACGACACCGACGCGTTCGAGCGCGTCTCCACCGTCGCGGCCCGCGAGCGACTCGGCGTCGACGACGACGCGCCCGTCGTGTTCGCGCTCGGGACGCTGAAACCGCGGAAGGGCTTCCAACACCTGCTGCGAGCGATGACGCGGGTTCACGAGTCCGAACCGGAGGCGCGGCTCGTCATCGGCGGGCAGGGCGGCATGCGCGACGAACTCGAATCGCTCGCGGGCGAACTCGGCATCGACGACCGGACCGACCTGCTCGGCTACGTCGACTCGGAGACGCTCAACGACTGGATGAACGCGGCCGACGTGTTCGTCCTCCCGAGCTACAGCGAGAGCTTCGGCGTCGTCCAACTGGAGGCGATGGCCTGCGGGACGCCCGTCGTCGCGACCAAAAACGGCGGAAGCGAAGAGGTCGTCACGAGCGACGACTACGGCACCCTCGTCGAGGGACCGGAGTCGCACGACGAACTCGCCGACGCCGTCGTCGATGCCCTCCGCGGGCCGTGGGACGCGGACGCCATTCAGGCGTACGCGAACGAGTTCACGTGGGAGAACGTCTGCGAGGAGATTGCCGACCTCTACGTCGAAGTCCTCGGCGAGGCCGAATCCGAGGCCGAGCGACAGACCGTTACCGCCGCGCAGTAAGGCGACGAAACGAGAGCCGGGTCCCGCTATCTGTTTCTATTCGGTTGACGACCCGCGTAGCACTCGGGACCCGACAGTCGGCGTCGAAAGAAAATCGAAACGGTCCGTTAGCGCGCGCTTCGACCGGCGAGCGCAACGATTCCGACGAACAGAACCGAGTGGAACCACGGCGACCCGCCGAGCGGAGACGACTGCAAATCGAGCCACTCGGCCGCCGAAAGCGGTTGCGCCATCAGGAGCGTCGACCCGCTGTCGGTCGTGTTCGACGTCGTCGTGGTCTCGGTCGTGTCGGTCGTCGTCGCGGTATCGGTCGTGGTCGTGTCAGTCGTCGTTGTCGTGTCGGCCGTGGTCTCGGTGTCCGTGGAAGTTGTCGTGGTGTTCGTGGTCGTAGTTGTCGTCGTGTCTGTGGTCGTCTCCGTCGTGGTTGTCGTCGTGTCTGTGGTCGTCTCCGTCGTGGTTGTCGTCGCGGTATCGGTCGTCTCTGTCGTTGTCGTGGCCGTGTCGGTCGTCGTAGTCGTCGCGTCTGTGGTCGTCGTTTCCGTGTCAGTCGTTGTCGTTGTCTCGGTCGTCGTGGTGGTGTCCGTCGTCGTCGGTGACGAAGTCGTCGTCGTCGTTGTCGTCGTGTTGTTCGACGGTGTCTCCGTCGCCGTCGACGTCGAGGTGGTCGTTGTCGTCGTGTTGTTCGTCGGCGTCTCGGTCGTCGTCGGTGACGAGGTGGTCGTCGTGTTGTTCGTCGGCGTCTCGGTCGCCGTCGGCGACGCGGTCGTCGTCTGGTCGTCGCTGTCATCGCCGTCGTCGTCATCGTCGTCGTCACCGCCCCAGAGCCAGCCGCCGCCGTCGTCCGACTCGGTCGTCGTCGTGTTCGACGGCGGACTGGTCGTGTTCGTCGTCGTCGCCGTCTCGGTCGTCTGCGTGGCAGTCTCGGTCGCCGTCGTCGTCGCCGGCGTGTCGGTCGTCGGCATCGGCGTGTCGGTGACGGGGGTGGTGTTGTTCACCTGCGGCACCGGCGAGTCGCCGTCGACCGAGGGAGCGATGCCGACGCTCGGGACGCCGACGGCGAGCGCGACGCCGGAGAGCGAAAGCAGGATACCGGCGACGAGAAGGACGCGTTGCAGCGTGTTTTTGTGCCGGTCGGTCCAGGACTCGTCGCCCCACGCGGGACTCCCGGCGTCGCCGCTGGCACCGCCGCGACGGGCGCGTATCGCGGTGGCGCGGGAACCGACCGGGTCGGGAAGCGAACTCAGCAGGTCCAACGCCTCGTCGGCGTCCACGGCCCCGACCACGAACGCCACCGTCACGAAGACGAGGAAGCCGACGGCCGGGACGACGACCAGCGCGAGGAGACTGCTCTCGATGGTCATCGAGAGCAGGAAGATTGGCACCCCGGAGATGAACCCCGTCGCGAGCACTCGCACGAGTCGCGCGTCGGAAAACGGCTTGAACCCGAGGTAGCGCGCGCTGGCGAGATTGAACACCGGGAGCGAGGAGTACCCGATGGTCGTCGCCACGGCGGCCCCGAGAATGCCGTGACGCGGGATGAGAACCACGTTCAAGATGATGTTCAGAACCGCCGCGGCGCCGGTCGCTGCGATGAGCGGCTTCATGTCGGCCTTCGCGTGGCTGATTGCGAGGATGGGCCGAACGACCGCGAAGCCGATAGTCCCCGGGAGCAGGATGAGAAGCGGCGTGACGACGGGCATCGACCCCGAACCGAGGTACAGCGGGACGAAGTCCTTCGCGAGCGCTGCCAGCCCGAGCGACAGGAGGACGATGACGAGCATCCCGTAGCGGGTGACGCGGGAGGCGATTTCGTTTATCTGGTCGATTCGTTCGTCCGCCCACAGGTCCGAGACGGACTGGACGAGCATCGACTGAATCGACCGGGGGATGACCCAGAGGAACTGGCTGATGACCAGCGCGGACTTGTAGTAACCGACGCGCGTCTCCGTGACGTGGGACGCCAGCATCAGCACGTCGACGTGGTACATCGACGTGAGAAACAGCATGTAGACCACCGAGAGGTGGTTGAAACTGAACAGCTCCTTCGTCGGGAATTCCCGCGGCGTCGTGCTGAAGATGCCGCGAAGCGAGACGTTCTTGCGGACCCACCACAGCGCGAGGAGCGCGACGAGGCTGTTGACGACGATGAGGCCGACCATCAGCCCCCCGATTTCGTACCCGAGGTAGGCGATGCCGATGAGCGCGAGCCGGGTTCCGACCTTGTTGAACACCCGAAGCGGCTCCGAGAGGTGCTCCTGTTTGAGCCCCATCAGGGACCGACGGGCGTACTCGCGGAACTGCGTCGCGATGGTGAGCCCGGCGAGACCGTAGAAGCCGACGACGTACTCCGGGCCGAGGAATCGGGTGACCACGCCGAACCGCGCGGCGGCGGCGAAGGCGAGCGCGGTCAGCACCGCGAGGACCGTCCCGAGACGGAAGTAGTAGCCGAACACGTGCGTCTGCCAGTCCGAAATCGAGCGGTCTTCGGCGAGGAACTTCCGGGCACCGCTGTTGATGCCGGAACTCATCAAGATAGTCGAGATGCCGAAGACCGCGGTGAGCGTGCCGTAGCGACCGTACAGTTCGAACCCGAGCGTCGTGATGAGAAGCGGCGTGAGCACCACCGAGGACAGCACGATGAAGATGCGCCCCCCGAAGATGGAGAGGAACGCGGTGACCATGTTCCGCTTCATTCACACCACCCGTCGGCGTCGCTCTCGCCGGGCTTCCTCGCCGGCGCGACGCGCGGGGACCAACGTCGTATCGGCCGCGGACCACCTGCTGTTCGGTGATTCGTGTACATAGATAAACGAACGCGGGAGATTAGTCGGAAGACGCTATCTCGATAGAGACCGAGTCGCCGTTCTTGAGGTAGTAGTCGGTCGGGTCGACGGACTCGCCGTTGACGGTGACGTTCGCAGTCGCGTTGTCACCGTCACCGTCGTACGCGTAGGTCGTTCCGTTGTAGGTGACGCCCTCGTCGGTCATGTTGATGCCGTCGAGCGTCGACATGCCGTAGGCGAGCGTGACGTGCGCCGAGTGCGCGTGCCACGGGTTCGCGTGACCGCCTTCGAAGTGGAAGTGGTCGTTGTGACCCGCCTGCTGGTACTTGTCGCGGCTGAAGTCGAGCCGTTCACCGTCGACGGTGAAGTCGATAGTTCCGTGGACGTGGAACTGTTCCGGCGGGATGTACTCGCCGGGAGTGGTGACGTTCGAGTCGTCGGTCACGACGAGCACCCACACCTTGTCGTCCGATTCGAGCGTGTACTCCTCGGGGTCGACCTCGTGGCTGTCGACGCGGTAGATGAGTTTCGTCCCGTTTTCGGACTCCTCGAAGGTCTCGCCGTCGTAGGACAGCGTCGACTCGGTGGCGTCGACGTCGGCCGCGTCGAGCGCCGCCGCGAGCGTCGTGCTCTCGTTGGTGTGCCACGAGTCGACGTCGCTCATGTGGACCGGCGCGTCCTCGTCGAGGTCCTCCGTGAGACTCACGCGCTCGCCGGCGACCACGACGGCCATCTGCCCGGCGTACGCCGCGTCGACCGACGACTCGTCACTGGTGTTCGCAGCCGAGTCGTGGCTGTGTGAGTCGTGGTCGGTGTCGGACTCGGAGTCGGAATCCGACGACTCGTTCGTCGCGTCCGCGGCCGTCGTCTCCGCGGCCGTCGCGTCGTCCGAAGACGCCGTGTCGTTCGCGGTTCCCTCGACGTCTGAATCCGTCATCTCCGTCGTTTCGGCGGTTTCGTTCGCCGCGGTCGTGTCTCCCGCGTCGCCGCCCGCGAATGACGAACAACCCGCTGTCGTCATCAAGAGCGCGACGAGGAGGGCGATACTCGCACGTTTCAGTGTCTTGGATGGGATATCCATCTCGAACTCGAACGAGACATCACGGCCACCCACCGTTATTATCGACCACGTAGTGGCGGCTTACCGGGCGGATAATTAGTATGAGCGGGGGCGGGTCTACACCCATCGTGATACGCCTCGACACCCGCGGAGGTCGGTCGGATGGACAGTGACGCGCTCGTCACGCTCGGACTGGCTCTCGTGTGTCTGTTCGCCGTCGGGTCGGCGGCCGGGTCCCTCGAATCGGCGGTCGACTCCTCGCCGAGCGAGGCGATCGACCTCGATTACTCCTCGCTCCCGCTCGACAAGGGCGACGCCAACGACATCAAGCGCGAATACCAGACGCTGACGGACAACCCGAGCCAGCAGGAACACGGCGGCGAGCAGTCGTCGCAGTCGGGACAGTCTAGCGCGAGCGGCCCTGACGACGGTGACGACGACTCCACGTCCGACAGTTCGACAGACAGTTCGGACGCCCAGCGCGACCAATCTTCGGGGTCGAACGAGACGCCGGGCGAGCGGGACGGGCTAGAGGCGCTCATCGATGCCCTGCTCGCGCTTCTCTCGCGTCTCGTCGAACTGGTCGTCGGAGTCGTCGCGGTGGTCGCCCTCGCGCTCGTCGCTCGGTATCGAGACCGCATCGCGGCGCGACTGTCGCCGATAGTCGCTCGCTTCCGCGGGGGCGAGTCTCCGGCGGAAGAGCGCGCCGGAGGCGGGTTCGATGCGCCGCCCGAACCGCAGAACGAGGTCACCGAAGCGTGGTACGAGATGGTCGAGCGCCTCCGGCTCGACGACCGTCAGTTGCTCACGCCGCGAGAGCGGGCGGCAATCGCCCGCGAGAACGGGGCCGACGCGAACTCGGTGTGGTCGCTCACGGAGCTGTTCGAAGAGGTCAGGTACGGCGGCGCGCCGGTGACCGAAGACCGACGCCGCCGCGCGAGGGAGTGTCTCGAACGGCTCGGCCCGTCCGGGGGGCGAGACCAGTCGTGAACCGCCGAAAGATGCTGTTCGGACTCCTCGGACTCGGCTGCCTCGCCGTCGGGACGGTCGCACGCGGGACGGTCCTCCCGATGGCATCGCTCGTCTCCGAGGCGGGCGGCGACTACGTCCTCGTGGCCGCGCTCTCGGGAGTCGCGCTGCTCGCGTCGCTGCCGGTCATCGCCTCCGGCCGGGAGAGCGAACTGCGGCAGGCCGACACGCCGGACCCGGAAGTTCCCGCTCGGGTCCCGCCCGCGGGGCGCGAGTTCGACGAGACGGTTCGGGGATGGGACTATCGGACGCCCGTTCTCGGCGACAGCGCCCGGCAGCGAGTGAAAACGCGGCTCCGAACGGCGGCCGTCGAGGCGGTGATGCGCGAGCGGAACTGCGGTCGAAGCCGCGCGCGTCAGCTCGTTCGACGCGGCGAGTGGACCGACGACGCCGAGGCGGCGTCGTTCCTCGGGGGTCCGAAACGGTCGACGCTCGCCACCGCGGTCGCCGCGCTTCGGCGACGACAGACGCCCGCCGAGTTCCGCGCCCGGCGGACCGCCGAGGCCGTCTACGCGGTCGATGGAGGGACGGACCGGTGACGACGCCACAACAGACGAACCGCTGGCGCGGCGTCGTCGCCGTCGCGCTCGTCGTCGCGGCCGCCGGGCTACTGGCGAAGCGACAGGAACTCCTCTTGCTCTCGACGGTCGGCGTCGTCTTCGCGGCGTACCACCGGACCGTCCCGATGCCGACGCCGAATCTCACCCTCGACCGCCGGGTCGACACCGCCGCACCGGCGAGCGGCGACGAGGTCGAAATCGAAGTCGCGGTGACGAACGAGGGCGACGAGACGCTGTACGACTGCCGGGTCGTCGACGGCGTTCCCCCGGCGCTCTCCGTCACGGACGGCCCGGCGAGGTGCGGGATGGTGCTTCGCCCCGGCGAGACGCGGACGTTCTCGTACGCCGTCGAAGCCGAGCGCGGGCGGCACGCGTTCGACGACGCGACCGCCATCGTCCGCGACCCCAGCGGCGACAGGGAGGTCGAACTCGACGTGCGCGCCGCGGACGAGACGGAACTCGACTGCACGACCGAGATTACGAAGCCGCCGCGTCGGTCACAGACGCTCGACACCGTCGGCAGCGTCGCCGCGAACGGGACGGGCTCGGGCATCGAGTTCCAACAGACGCGGTCGTACCGCCGCGGCGACCCGGTCAGCCAAATCGACTGGAAGCGGTACGCCGCTTCGGGTGAGTTGACGACCGTCGACTTCAGGGAAGAGCAAGCGGCGTCAATCCTCGTCCTCGTCGACGCGCGGGCGGTCGCCTACAGTGGCCCGCCCGGGGAGACGCACGCCGTCGACGCCGGGGCGTCCGCCGCGGCTCAGTTGACGACTGCCCTGCTGAACGGCCGGAACCACGTCGGCCTCGCCGCGCTCTCGGCCGAAGACTGCTTCCGAGCGCCGGGCGCGGGGCGGGAACACCGACTCCGGTTGCGGAAACTGCTTTCGAGGCACTCGGCGTTCGCCGCGAGTCCGACGGACACGGACGACCCAGTCGACGAACAGGTCGAATCGTACCTCGGTCGGCTCGGCGAACAGACGCAGATTCTCTTCGTCTCGCCGCTCTGCGACGACACCGCCGTCGAAGTTGCGCGCCGGTTCGACGGGCACGGCCACGCGGTCACGGTCGTCTCCCCGGACGCGACGGCGAACGAGACGCCCGGCGAGCGCTTGGCGGCCGCAGAGCGCCGGAATCGGTTGCGGGCGCTCCGGCAGGTCGGTATCCCCGTCATCGATTGGTCGCTCGACGACCCGCTCGCGCTCGCAATCGACGCACAGCGGGGGGTTCGGCTGTGAACGGGGAGATAACCAGACGGCCGGCGCGGCTCAGCGCGGCGCTGTCGTTGTTCGCCGCCGCGCTGTCCGTCTCGCTCGTGAACACCGGCGCGTCGACCGGGACGTTCGTCGCCGTGGTCGGCCTCGTCGTCGCGATGGAGGGCGCACACCGGTTCCGAACGGGGCAGCGACTGCTCGGGACTGCCGGACTGCTCGTCGGCGTCCTCGTCGCGACGGGCGGTGCGGGCCTCGCCGTATCGAGCGCCACCGGCCAGTCACAGCTCATCGAGGCCGGACTCGGACTCTTCGGCGTGTTCTGCCTCGGACTCGGCGTGCTTCCCCTTCGCGGAGCCGGGTCGCGCGGACTGAGTAAACTCGGCTGCGCGTCGGTCCTCTTGGCTGTCGTCGCCGGCGGGCTGTTCCAGACGGCCGACGCCGTGGCCCTGCTCGTCGCGTGCGCGGCGCTCGTCGTCTCGTGGGACGCCGCGGAGAACTCGGTGACGGTGGGCGAGCAACTCGGCCGGGAGGCGAAGACGTGGACCGTCGAGGCGGCCCATTTCGGCGGGACGGCGCTCGTCGGGGGCGTCGCGGTCGGTGCCGGGCTCGTGGTTCGCGACCTCGGGACGCCCGGTCTGCCGCTTCACGCGGTCGCGTTCGTGCTCGTCGCCTTGGTCTTTCTCACGCTCGCTCTCCACGACTGACCGTCGGGACGGAGACTTCGGCGAGCACGTCGTCGACGAGTTGGCTCCGCTCGACGTTGTCGACCGTCGCCTCGGCGGTCGGAACGATTCGGTGGGCGACCGTCGCGTGGACGACGGCTTTCACGTCGTCCGGAATGACGAAGCTCCGGCCGTGGACCGCGGCCGTCGCGCGGACGACCTCGAACAGCCGCTGACAGCCGCGCGGCGAGACGCCGACCGCGACGCGGGGGTTCTCCCGGGTCGCGCGAACGATGTCGACGATGTACTGTTTTATCTCGCCGTCGACGCGGACCGTCTCCGGGACGCGCTGCATCTCGCGGACGCGGTCCGTCGAGAGGACCGAAGAGACCGTCGGCGTGGGCTCATCGCGCGCGTCGCGGCGGTCGAGCAGTTCCAGTTCGCCCTCCTCGTCCGGGTAGCCGAGGCTGTCTTTGACGAGAAATCGGTCTTTCTGCGCTTCGGGCAGGGGGAACGTTCCCTCCCCCTGTTCGACCGGGTTCTGCGTGGCGATGACGAAAAACGGGTCCGGGAGCGGGTGCGTCTCGCCGTCGACGGTCACCTGCCCCTCGGCCATCGCTTCGAGGAGCGCGGCCTGCGTCTTCGGCGAGGCGCGGTTGATCTCGTCGGCGAGGACGACGTTCGCGAACAGCGGGCCCTCGCTGAACTCGAACGACCGGTCTCGCTCGTCGAACACGTACGTCCCGGTCACGTCGGCGGGGAGGAGGTCCGGCGTGAACTGGATTCGGCTAAACGAGAGGCCGAGCGCCGTGGCGAAGCTCTGTGCGGTCAGCGTCTTTCCCGTGCCGGGAACGTCTTCGAGGAGGACGTGTCCCTGCGAGAGCGCTCCGGTGAGGATGCGCCGAAGGACGGCTCGGTCCACGACGACTGACCGAGCTATCTCGTCGAGAACGCGCGTGCTGTGGTCGTGGAGTTCGCGGACGTCCATACTCCGGAGTCAGCCCAGCCGGCCATTATTATGCGATAGGTAAGCGCGCCACCGACCCGCGCGTTACCTGCTCGATAATAATGCGCCCCCGACGGAGAGTAAGAGGCGATACCCGATGCCGACAGTGAGCGTCATCATCCCCACGTACAACCGCGCGGACGACATCCCGCGCGCCATCGACAGCGCGCTCGACCAGACGCTGTCGGACGTTGAGGTCATCGTCGTCGACGACGCCTCCACGGACGACACAGCGTCGGTCGTCACCGCCTACGACGACCCGAGAGTGAACTACCTCGTCCACGAGACGAATCAGGGTGGAAGCGCCGCCCGGAACACCGGAATCGAGGTCGCGACCGGCGACTACATCGCGCTCCTCGATTCCGACGACGAGTGGGCAGAGACGAAGCTCGAACGGCAGGTCGAGACGCTCGAACGACGGTCCGACGAGTGGGTCGCCGCGTACTGCGGGACGATGATTCTCGACGACGCGGACGCCAACCCGCTCGTGGAGCGCGTCAAGTCCGTCCTCGGAACACACGACTCCCGAGAAGGGGCGGAAGGCGGCGAGGAACTCATCAAGGAGATTCTCATGGAGAACCTCCACACCAGCGCGGGCTCGACGCTCGTCGTCGAGTCCGAGGTGGTCGAGCGAATCGGCGGGTTCGACGAGTCGTTCGACCGCTACCAGGACACGGAGTTCCTCATCCGCGTCCTGAAGGAGGGAAAACTCGCCTACGTCGACGAACCCCTGTTGCGGCGGTACCCCTCCGGCGGACCGAGCGCGGACGCCGTCCGGCGGGCCAACGCGCACTTCCTCAAGACGTTCGCCGAGGAGGTCGTCGAGTTAGAGACCCGCGGCTACGACGTCACCGGCACCCACCAGTACGCGCTCGCCGCGCAGTACCTCCGCGAGGGACGGTTCGACGCGGGACTGGCGTACCTGCGCGCGGGCTCGACACCCGGGCCGGCGCAGCTCCCCGGTCTCGTCTACAGCGTCGTCAGAGGCGTTCAGAACAGAGTGAGCGCGTAACGCGGGGTGGAAGCCGGGGAAAACCGAGTCGAAACGACGAGACGACCGCGAGGGGTCACTCGTCGAACGGCGACCCCGCACCCTCGGGCATCGACCCCTCTTCGGCGACGATGTTCTGTCGGCCGACAGAGATCTTCTCCACCGTTCCGAACTCGTCCATGCTCGAAAGCAGTCGGCTGACCTTCGATTTCGACCAGCCCGTCTGCTCGACGATTTTACTCTGGTAGACCCAGCCGCCGTTGTCGCGGAGCAGTTGAATGACTTTGTCCTCGTCGGTCAAGACGGGCTGTGACGACTGCTGGAGTTCGTCTCGGTCGAACTCCGGCGGCGTCGATGGCGAGTCCGATTCGTCGTCTCCGTCGTCCGTTTCGGCCCCGGCCGGCTCGAACAGTTGCGGCGCGGACACCGGTGCTTCGAGCTGGTACTTCGACGAGGCGAGGAACCAGCGGCCGCCGACGGCGACGACTCCGAGCAGCGTCCCGCCGGTGAACACGAGCATCGGAGTCGTGCTGCCGTCGGTGGGCTCCGTTCCGAGCTTCCGCTCTAGCCCGTCGTTCAGCCCGTCGCCGTCCGTGTCGGGGTCGACGGGGTCGGTCCCGTGTTCGTACTCGTACCCGTCGTCCAGTCCGTCGCCGTCCGTGTCGGCGGTGCTGTCGTTCGGCGGCGTCCCGAGTCGCATCTCGACGCCGTCGGGGATGCCATCACCGTCCGTGTCGGGGTCCGTCGGGTCCAGCGAGTTCGACAGTTCGGCCGCGTCGTTCAGTCCGTCGCCGTCCGTGTCCGGGTCCGTCGGGGACGTCCCGTAATTTTTCACCTCGGCCCCGTCTTGGAGGCTGTCCTTATCCGTGTCCATAAGGAACATCGAGGTGTTGTTGGACAGTTCGTTCGCGTTGCTGAGTTTGTCGCCGTCGACGTCGCCATCTTTCTGGAGTATCGTGATATTGACCGTGTCGCTGGCAATCTGCTCTGACTGCCCCGGGAAACTGTTCCAGAGGACGACGGAGACGTTGCTCGAGCCCTCGAACTCCGAGAGGGATTCGTACGAGAACTCGACGGTCTGCGTGCCGGACGAGATGCCCTTATCGGTGCAGTCGACCCGGTAGCCGCTCTCGTTTCTCACACACACCTCGTAGATGTTCGACTCGTTCGGGGCGTCGAACTCGACCGATAGCGTGTTGCTTTCGGACGCCCAGAGGAACGTCGACTCCCGCGACCGGTCGACCGGAACCGTGTTCGTGAACGCCCCTTCGATGGACGTTTCGTTGGTCGTCTCTTCGTCCATTGCCATCACCGGTGCGGTCGTCTCTTCGTCCATCGCCATCACCGGTGCGGGAAGGACCGCGCCCGTGAGAACGAGCGCGACCAGAACGAACACCACGCGGGCATACGACATGGTTATCGGAGAGTCACCTCGATTCGGGCGCGTCGGCTCGGGGGCGACGTGACGTTCGCTCGGCTCGCGGGAGACCATTGGGAGACTCCACCGAGTGCTCGCGAACGAAGAGGGCGCACGTCTGAAATCATTGGGGCCAATTTTGCGCTGTATCGATGATTCTAGTTCAACAATATGAATCTCACGGCCTGTTATGACAGCTGGGCAGTAGCTACCTATCTGGATAGTTCGAGTCGAGAGACGGATAAATCACCCTCGATATAGCGGGTACTTAGGTCGGAACCAGACGAACGGCGTACGTTGCGCGATAGAACTCGAAGAGCGTTATTCCTCGTCGCCCGTCTCAAAATTGTCGAGAACCTGCCAGAACGTGAGCGCCGTGTAGACGCTCATGACCGCGAGCGCGACGAGGAGGTGAGGGATGGAGCCGAACCCGAAGAGTCCGAGTCCGGATGCGCCGATAAAGAGCGTACTCAGCCCCGAGACGGAGAGATAGTACGCCCCCCACGGTCGCTCGGACTCGACGTCCGTCTCGTCGTCGTCATCGTCGGGGAGTTCGAGGTGCGCCGCGAGCTCGTTTGCGAGGGGCGTCTTCTCGACGATACCCCTGCTCTGATTGTAGTCGATGACGCCCTCTTCGTCGAGTTTCGGGAGGTGCGCTTGGTAGAGGGCGATATAGACGCGCTGGCGCTGGTCGGACATCAACGCCTGAACGGTCGTATCGTGCTCCCACGCGGCGACCTGCTCCGCGATGTCCCGCATCTGAACCGGTCCTTCGCGGTCGCGCAGGTATTCGAGAACCTTCCGACGGCGCTCGTTCTGGAGCAGGTGGTATATCTCGTCTTTCCCAAGTTCCGTGTTCTGCTCGGCCGCATTCGTATGCTGGTCGATGAGCGCGCTTTCGGTACCGTTCACTTGAGTGGTCATGCTCGCTCCAACCGTTACTGTGGCCCCAAATAAAGCGTCAACACCGTCCCGGATTTTCCGAACTGTTGTGAAAACCCGACCGGAATCAAGGCATATTGCAGCAGTTTAGTGACTGTTTCAGACCGTTTCACCGGCGTATAATCGCAAGACATCGGCTTTGTTGCCTATTTGACAACAGTCGAGAAGCGCCCGATAGCAATTCAGCGAAAACCCGATTGTTGATCCAGCAAAGGCACGTGATAAGCCCGATAAAGCTCGTGTTTCAGTCGACCGTGGAGGTCAGTCGGGCCCCGCCGTCGAGGGTTTCTCGTGCAGCCTCGTCGAGGTCCTTCGTCAGCTTCAACACCCGAAGCCCCTGCTCGCCGTCCACGACGGGCTCCGTACCGGTCGAGGCGGCGTTCGCGAACGACCGCAGTTCGCTCTGTAGGGGCTCGACCTGTTCGACCGCGAGCGTCTCCACGAAGTTCTCGTGGCGGTGGCGGACGAGCGACTCGTCGTCGATGTACGAGGGGACCGACGAGCGGTGAATCTCGATGTTCTGTTCGATGTAGTCGATCTTCACGCGGCAGTCGGCCGCCGAGATGGTGAGGCCGCGGACTTTCTCTTGGGTGACGCGGCTCGTCGTGAGCGACGCCGTCACTCCGGAGTCGAACGCGAGGTTCGCGTTCGCGTGGCTGCAGTCCGGCGTTCCCACGGCGTCGTACGAGTCGACCGCGCCGTCGACGATGTCGAGGACGATGTCGAGGTCGTGAATCATCAGGTCCATCACGACCGTGTCGTCGATGGCGCGGTCGACGGGCGGCCCGAGTCGCTCGGTCGAGACCGCGTGGATGTCGAGGTCGTCGACGAGGTCGCGGAGGGCGCGAACCGCCGGGTTGAACCGCTCGATGTGACCGACCTGCAACACGAGGTCCCGCTCGTCGGCGATGTCGACGAGTTCCTGTCCGTTCTCGGGGTCTTCGACGAACGGTTTCTCGACGAGGACGTGAACGTCCGATTCGAGGGCGCGCTTCGCGTTCTCGTAGTGGAACTGCGTCGGCACGACGACGGAGACGATGTCCGCCGCGTCGAGGAGGTCGTCCATCGACCGCGCGGTCGTCCCGTAGTCGTTCGCGACGGACTCGGCCCGGTCGCCGTCGACGTCGAAGACGCCGACGAGCGCCGTGTCGCCCAGTTCGTCGTACACCCGGGCGTGGTTCTGTCCCATGCTCCCGACGCCGATGACGCCGGCCGCGACGGTGTCGTCAGTCATCGGACGCCTCCGCGGTGGACGCGCGAGTGCCGGCCGGAGGGACGATGGTGACCTCGTCTCGGAGGACGGTCCCGACTCGCTCGACCTCCGCTTCGGTGAGGCTTGGGTGTACCGGGATGGAGAGAGCCTGCTCTGCGACCCGTTCGGCGACGGGCGCACGGGCGTCGAGGAAGTCGTAGGCGGGCTGGTCGTGGATGCACCGCGGATAGTAAATCCCGCACCCGATGCCGCGTTCGTCCAGCTGTTCGACGACCGAGTCGCGGTTGCCGACCCGAATCGTGTACTGGTGGTACGAGTGGTCGAACCCGTCGGGGACCGTCGGCGTCGCCGCGTCCGTGTCGGCCAACAGCTCGTCGAGTCGCGCCGCGTTCGAGCGACGGTTCTCGATGAAGCCGGGCAGGCGTTCGAGTTGGGCGCGACCCATCGCGGCCGCGACGCTCGTCATCCGGAAGTTGTGACCGAGCGAGACGTGACGGTACCCGTCGGTCTCCCGGCCGTGGTTGACGAAGCTCGCGGCGTTCTGTGCGACGGTCTCGTCGTCGGTGACGACCATCCCGCCTTCGCCGGTGGTCATGTTCTTCGTCGGATAAAACGAGAAGCTCGCGGCGTCGCCGAGCGACCCGACCGGCGTGTCGAAGTACTCGGCACCGTGGGCCTGCGCCGCGTCTTCGACGAGAGCCACGTCGTAGTCGTCGGCGATGTCGCGGAGTTCGCCCATCGGCGCGGGGAGGCCGTAGAGGTGGACGACGACCATCGCCTGCACGTCCGAGTCGAGCGATTCGAGGGTCGCTTCGACCCGCTCGGGGTCGAGGTTGAACGTCTCGGGGTCGATGTCCGCGAACACCGGCTCGGCACCGGCGAACCGAATCGCGTTCGCCGTCGCGACGAACGAGAAGGGCGTCGTCAAGACGCGGTCGCCGGGGCCGACGCCGACCGCTTCGAGCGCCGTGTGCAGCGCGGTGGTCCCGTTCGACGTGGCGACGCCGTGGTCGGCGTCGCAGTAGTCCGCGAACTCGGACTCGAACGTCCGTACCTCGGGGCCGTCCGCGATCATGCCCGACTCGACGACGGACTCGATGCGGTCGAGTTCTTCGTCACCGAGAACCGGGGAGGCGATACTGATGTCTCCAGTCATCGGCGTCGTCCTCCGCGCGTCGGAGCAGCCGCGCCGTGAAGCGCCGAACAGTCGCGTCGATAGTCGCTTGGGTGTGTGCGTCTCATAGCATGTCCTGCGGTCCTGCGACCGCTGTCGAGTGCCAGACACCAGGAACCCATTATTATGGTTTAGATAAGCCCACAGCGCCACTGAAGCGTCGATTCCAGCGATTCAGTGGGGCGGGACACCGTAGTTTTATTTTTATAGATTACATAGTCGAGCACGTCAATGGCACCATCGTGGGCACCGGGCGGCCCCGACGACACCGGAGAGCAACCTGGACCATCACTCGACGACAGACCCGGTCTCGGCGGTGTCACCGAATCTCGACGACGGGACACCATCGTTTCGCTCGTGAACGAGCGTTCCGAGACGCCGTACACCGTCGGCGAGCTGACCGTCGCGCTCTCGGAGTGGTTCCAAGACGAGACGGACGGGATGGTCCCGACGGACGAGGAGATACACAGCGTGCTCTTCGACTTCGACCTGCCGCGACTCGACGCCGACGGTCGTCTCGTCTTCCACCGCGAGACCGGGCGCGTCTTTTCGCCGACCCACGACGGTGCCCACGCGACTCGCGCGTCGAGCGAGCTGAACGCGGGTTCGACCGTCGATAACGCGGGAGACACGAACCGCGGTTCGGTCGCGCCCGAGCCGACTGACGACCGAGTGACGGTCTCGCGAAAGCGGTTAGTGAACGTCGCCGTCATCCTGGTTGGCGTCGCCGGCGTCGCCGTCACCGCATCGAGCGTGAGTCCACTGGACACGTCTTTCGCCCTCGTCCCCGCCGCGCTCGTCGTCCTCTTTTTCGGCTATCGCGCGCTCACCGAGGAGTGACGCCAGCGAATCCCTGAGCAGTCGAACGGTTCGTCTCGCGGCACTATTTCGCTCGGCTTACCGAGGCTGTAACGCCGGCCGACGCCGAGCCGACCGCAGAGAGTTCGGTGAAGTGACAACAGGATATTATGAATGCGCCGTCTGTTCCGTTTCAGTTACAGCCTGAATAAGGATATGCCGATGCGCACAATCCACGACCATGCCTCGTGGACACGTAACAAGCGGGACAGAGACGCCGAGCGGGACAGAGACGCCAATCGCTGCCCCTGAGGAGGTTCGGTAGGCGATGCTCACGGGAGAATTCGCCGCGGTGAGCGCACTGTTCGTCGGCCTCGCGGTCGTCACGTCGGGGTTGGGCCACGTGAACCGCGTCGGACCGTCGTACGTCCGAGCGCGCCAGCTCGTGTTCCTGTTCATGCTGTTCGGGACGGTCACGCTCGCGCTGTGAATCGCGACAGTGGGACTTCGCCCGGTCCGCAATCGAGTCTCACGTCGGCGTCCTCGTCGCGTCTGTGCGCGGGGGCGCGCCCTCACGGCACGCTCCACGGCGAGTCGACCGAGCGGTCGAATCGGCTACTCGTCGTCCTGCGGGAGGACGACGCACTTCCCCGACCCGAGTTGGAAGCGCTCGATTCGCCCCTGCGTCTCCATCCGACACAGCGTTCGGCTGATCGTGGAGTCGGACCACCGCGTCCGCTCGACCAACTGCGACTGCGGCAGTCGGCCGCCCTCGACGATGAGCAGTTGAAGGATTCGGCGCTCGGAGTTGAGCAGTTCGGGGTCGACGCCGAGAAGCCCGTGATTCGCGTCGGGGGCGGACGACACGTATCTCTCTGAATACGGGGACGCGTCCACCGAATCAGTGGTCGGTTGCCCACCGTTTCTGCGGCCGGAGCGGTTCGAGAGGGACACAACGAGGCGGATGAACGCGTGCCAGTAGGCCGCGAAACGCGAGGCGATGGCTCGTCGATACCCGAGCGCACCACCTCCCGCTCCGGTGGTGCCCGCCGCGGTCCCGGCCAAGTGGGTGTCGTCGTTACTGCGGTCCGCCATAGCTCACTATCTGTTCCTCATCTTTTTGTACGTGTTACCAACGTGGTTAGGGATGCGTTCTGTGTCATAGATTGCGGTAACGGTACTCGGCTGGTTCGGTCGCCGGATAGCCGGCGGCTCGTCGATGTCGATGTCGATATCGAGGGCGGGAACGAGTGCCCGTCGCGCCGAGCGTTCGACGGCGGTGGAAGCGCCGGGACGTGGGACGCAACCGATGGGACGCGCAGGTCCCGGAGCCGACAGAACAGAGCGCGCAGTCGGTCGTGGGACCGACTGCTCGGCGAGGGGTCACAGCGTACGACTCTGTCGTTCACACCGAGTACTCATTCCAACAGTTGTTACCTCGACTAGACCCCTCGTCTTATCGGTTGCAAGTGCAAGCAACTAATAGGGGAGACTCGGAGGTGGCCGCTCGACGAGCGCCCTCCGAATCAGCCGCTCGTGACCGCGTCGGAGTCGCTGCGAGGTCGCCTGGTGGGTGACACCGAACGCGTTCGAGAGCTCCCTGATACCCGAATCGCGGGGAACGCTGTAGTACCCCTGTCGGAACGCGGTGACGAGGGTGCGGTACTGCCGGTCGGTCAGCCCGAACCGCGTCGGGTCCTCGAGGTTCTCGGGCGACCGAAGCCGTTCGACGTCGAACTCCGTTCCGGTGCGTCGCCATCCGTCGCCGAGCGACCCGATCGAGTCGCGGTCGTGGGCGAAGACGCGGACCACCCACTCACCGTCTCGGCCGTGGGCGTCGAGAACGCTGAGGCCGCCGTCGACGAACAGTTGCATGAACTCGTCGGCGAGCGGTCTGAGGCTCAGGCGGTAGACGCCGCCGTGGGACGACGGGGCGAACGGTGCGACCGACCCGACGCTCGGGTCGTCACGAAGCGACGACGCAATCTGCGCTGGGTCGTCACTCCGGACCCACAGCAGCGGCGAGAGCGTGGGCCCATCGAGTTGCACGGAGCGAACCAGACGCGCCTCGGTGATGGAACTGCGTGAGAGGACATCATCGAGAACGAACGCGGACGCCGGGATTCGAAGTGTAATGATGGCGCTCACGACCGACCACAGGAACCGCCCGGACCTTATTATCCGGGCGGTAAGGGTTACGCGTCGGCGGACCGGCGGCCGACGAGCCAATCGCCGAACGCGACGCTGCCGACTCCGAGGACGACGCCGGCGACGACGTCGGTCCCCCAGTGAATCCCGAGGTACATCGTCGAGAAGGCGACCGCGGCGGCGAGCACCGACGCGACGACGGCCCACGCGGGGTACGTCTCCCGCGTCCGAATCGCAATCGCCGCCGCCGAGACCGAAAGCGACGTGTGAAGCGACGGGAACACGTTCGTGTTCACGTTCACCTCGCCGGTGAGTATCTGCGTCTGCGGGTAGGTGCTGTACAGAAGCGACTCGACCTGTCCCGGCAGGAGGTTACGGGGACCGTAGGAGATAAACAGGACGTAGCAGGTCAGGCCGATGGCGTAGTTCGCCGCGTACGTGACCGCGGTGAGTTTCAGCGGTCGCTCGTCGGCCGCCGCGAAGTACGCGACGAACGGGAACGTGAGCAGGAAGACGTACCCCGAGAGGTACACGGTCGAGAGGACGGCGGTGAGCGCCGGCGTCGCGAGCGACTGAACGTGCTGGACGAAGTTCCCCTCGATAGCGTAGATGACGCCGGTGGCGTTCCAGCCCAGCGCCCACGACACTTCCGGGCCGACGCCGCGGGCGACCTTGTTCACGAGGAGAACGACCGCCAGCAGACCGAGGTACGGCGCGGCCTCGCGCAAGCGGTCGCTCCCCGACCCGCACGCCGCCGCGAGACGCGACGGGCCGACGATAGCGAGCGTTGCGAGCGCCAACGCGACAGCCGCGCCGCCGAGCACGCGGGCGAGAACCGCGACGAGCGGTGAGAAGCCTATCGAGGACTGAGCGGAAATCATTCTTGAATGAGGAGGTCGCCGTCGCCCGAGTAGGCGTATCCCGCGTCTTCGAACACCGACCGCGCTCGCTCCGCGTCGAGCGTGCCGGTCCCCGAGTCGCCGACGAACTCGAGTTCGGACACGGCCTCGTCCCACGCATCACCCGCTGGGACGTACGTCGTCGCGACCAGCGGTGACGACGCCGGTTCGGTCTCGCCGTCGAACACCGAATCCACGAGGAACTCGCGGTCGACGAGCCGGGCGACCGCCCGTCGGAACCGGGGGTTCATGAACGGCGGCCGTCGGTGGTTGTAGCCGACGTGATAGCACCACTCGGGCCGGCTGGTGCGAACGGAGATTCCGGGTTCGTCCGCCGCGGCCGCCCTCGAATCGGCCGACAGCGAGTTCGCCGTCGCGTCGACGGCGTCGGTCGCGAGCAGTTCGACGGCGGCGCCGTCGGAGGGAACGACGTCGAACCGCAGCGAGTCGAACGAGAAGCCGCCGTCGAACCGGGACAGTCGGCCGTCGAGCGCGTCGTCGGCGAGGAAGTGGTCCTCGAACGGTTCCATCGAAACCGACTCTCTGGCCGTCGTTCCCGTCACGCGGAGCGGTCCGCTTCCGACCGGGTCGAGGTTGTTCCGGACGAGCGCCTCGGTGACGTGGCCGCCGTCGAGCCACGAGGCGCTCGTCGGGCGGGCGAACGGCTCCCAGACGTGTTCGGGGAGCACCGGAATCGTCAGCGCGCGCGCCGCGACCGGTTCGCTCACGTCGCCGAACCGAATCGTCACCTCGCGGTCGGACGCGGCGTCGACCGACTCGACGAGCGAGGCGCGGCCGCGGTATCGCGGCGACGGGACCGGCTGGTCGAGCGAGCCGAGTGCCGTGTCGGAGATGAACCGGAAGGTGAACGCCACGTCCGCCGCCGTTATCGGCTCGCCGTCGTGCCACGCGAGGTCGTCGCGGAGCCGGACCGAAAGCGTCGTATCGTCCCCGTCGGCCCACTCCCACGACGCGGCCATCCACGGCCGCATCCGGTCGTAGACCGGACGACCCAACGAGTCGTAGACGAGGTCGAGGAGCGTCCCGTCCGACCGAAACGGCGTCGAAAGCGGGTTGAGGTTCTCCGTCGGACGCGAGTCGCCTATCGTCATTCGGAGTTCGTTTTCGGGGGTCGGTTCGTCGGTCGTCGTCGCGGGCGTCGAGGTCGGGGCGGGCGTCGAGGTCGTCGCTGACGTCGACTGCTCGGTCGGGGCGGGCGTCGCCGACGGCGTGACCGTCGACTCGGTCCGCGAGGCGGTCGCCGTGGTGGTGACAGCCCTCGCACCGAGGTATCCCGTGAGGCTGTGGATTCCAACGCCGTCGGGCCAGTCGACCCGCACCGGCCGCGTCGCCTGAGCCGGGGCGGGGGCCGCGACGGGCGTGAACGGTTGGGCCTCCACGACGCGCCGTTGAATCTCCGCGAGCGTCGCGGCGCGGACGGAACCGGTCTCGGTCCGCTGTCGCTCCAGAAGCGAGTCCAACGACAGGTCGCCGTATCCGAACGGGTTTTGCCAGCCGCGGCCCGGACCGTAGCGAGAGTGGAGCAGGGGACGGAGGAAGTCCGGGTCGCGCCGGAGCAGCAGCCGGGAGACGTAGATATCGAAGTCGTGGTTCGAGAGCACGTCGCGGAGGAGTTCCTCCCGGCTCATCGGGACCACGGTCGCCGCGACGCCGACCGTCTGGAGGCGGGTGGCGAGGTAGCGGGCGAGCCTCGTCGCCGTCGCGTCGGTGTCCGCGGGAACGGTCTTGATAGAGAGCGAAAGCGGCGTCCGCTCGTCGCGCGAGACCGTCGATTCGAGCTGCCGGACGCACCCGCTGGTCAGGCCCGCGCCTGCGAGCGCCAAAACCGACCGTCTAGAGAGCCGTGTTGATGACATGTACGGGAGGGCAGGTAACTGTCTTCGAGCGCGGTGTCGTTATTATCCGGGGGCTAAGAGCGCCTAGATACCCAAGAAAAGCGGCCACGCGAACAGGAGCAGCCACAGGCAGACGGCCGCCGAAAGCGCCGCTCGGCGGGGTTCCGACGACTCGAAGTGACGGCGGCCGGCGACGGCGAGAACCCCGAGGGCAACGAGCACGGCGAACCGGTGGAGGACGACTTCGACCGGGACGACGGCGACTCCTATCATCGCGAAGTCGGCGACGAGACCCGTCCCGTAGCCGACGAACGCGGTGCCGAACCACAGTTCCGACGAGTACCCCCGCGGCAGGCGAGCGGCGAGGACGGCCGGCGCGAGCGCGAACACCGGAAAGAGCAGTCCGGCGACGACCTTCGGGTGGTTCGGAACGACGCGTTCGAGCCCGAGTGCGGCCGAGCGGACCAAAACCGGGAGCGCGACGAGTGCGACCGCGAGCGCGACGACGCGCTGGAATCGGTCGTCGGCGAGCCGCGACCAGCGGAGGCGCTCGACGAGCGCGCCGAGTTCGTCTCGGCGAGTGGCGAGCGCGGCGAGTCCACCGACGGCGACGAAGCCGACGGCGAGCATGGACAGGACGGTTCCGACGCCCGCCGGCCCCGTCTGCGGCGTATCGAGTACCGAGGGGGTGTCGTCGCGTTCGGAGCCGGCGCGCTCTGCGGCCTCGTCTCTGCCTGTCGCCGACCCGACGCTCGCGGGGCGACGCGCGTCGTCTCTCGGGAGCGTCGAGAGTTGCGGCGGCCCGAGTTCGACGACCGACACCCAGCCGTCGGCGTCGATGATGCCGCCGTTGGCGAACCGCTCGCGACGAACGTCGACGACGGTCGGGCGGCGCATCAGGTCGCGTTCGACGGCGTGTTGCGGGCCGGCGAGGCTCGTCACCGTGTGGCGAAGCCGGAACCAGTCCCAGTAGTCTCGGTGGGCCTGAATCGCCGTCCACGAGTCGTCCGGCGTCCCGCCGCCGTACAGTCGGAGGTGAGTTCGGCTCCCGAAGTACGTCCCGTCGTGGAGCTGCATCGACTCCGCAATCCACAGCCCGCCCGAGTCCGCGGTGTCGACGAAGGTAAACCGGTCCGCGCCCGTGGCCGACCCCCACGGGGAGGCCGGCTCGTCGGTGGGGGCCTGTTCGGTGGACGCCTGTTGCCACGACTCGTTCGTCTCGTCCCACGTCGCGTCGCGCGAGTACAGGAGCAGCGAGCGGACCCGCGCGGGGTTCCCCTCGACGACGACGTTCACCGGGAGCGTCAGCGCGTCAAACGACCGGTCTCGGCTGGTGAACGGCCAGAGCCGGTCCCCCCGGTCGCCGACCGGGACCAGCCGAACGTCGTCGGCAGATTTCGGACCGTTCGGTGCCGACTCGGCCGTCGCGGCCGTCGAAGCGCCCCCGTTCGCGCCGAAATCGACGACGCTCGCGGTCGGCACCGCTGTCGTCGCCAACAGGAGGACGACACCGAGGACGACGAGGCTCTCGGCCGCCCCGAGACGAGACGCCATTGTGTCGTCTACCCGCCCTCGGGACCCTAATTATTCCGTGCGTAAGGTCCGAGTGGACGGATTCCGCGTCGGTGGCCACGAGCCCACCCGCGGTTTAGCACCCGGATAGTAAGACCGTCAACCCACGGACGACTACGCAATGGTCGAGCGGACGCATCTGCGAGTCGCCGCGGCAGTCGCCCTCCTCGTCTGCGCGGGTATCGTCGGGGCCGCGTACCTGAGCCGACCGACCTCGGCGGTGACGGACGCGACCGGCGAGAGCGCACGGGTCGCGCCCGCGAACGGGACGACGGTCATCGCGACCGACTCGAACACGTGGCTCGGACGAGAGAGCGACGGCCCGCGAGCGAACGCCGAACTCGTCGCGTTCGGTGCCGACGGAGAGCGGCAATACTACGACGATACCCACACCCGCTACTGGGACGTCGACCCCGTCGAGGGGACGAACGCGACGGTCGAGTACCTCTACGCGGACCACCTGACACCCGAAGAGTGCGGCGGCGAGAGCGCGTGCACGCGAAACGGCATCGAGCGCGTGAACCTCACCACCGGGAGCGTCGAGGGGATTTACAGTCGCGTGACCGCCGGGAAGCACTCGACGCGGTGGCACGACGGCGACAGACTGAGCGATTCGACGTACGTCGTCGCCGACATCGCCGCTGACCGCGTGTTCGTCGTGAACACGACGACGGACATCGTCGAGTGGTCGTGGGACGCGCAGGCGGCGTTCGACCCCGCGACGACCGGCGGGCCGTACCCGTCCGATTGGACCCACCTCAACGACGTCGAGGTGCTCGAAAGCGGGCTCATTCAGGTCAGCCTCCGCAACCACGACAGAGTGGTGTACCTCGACCGCGAGACCGGCCTCGTCGAGAACCGGACGCTCGGAAACGGGTCTCACGGCGTCCTCTACGAGCAACACAACCCCGATTACATCGAGAACCCGGACGGCGACGACGCCGTCCTCGTCGCCGATTCGGAGAACAACCGCCTCGTCGAATACCGCGACACCGGTGGCGAGTGGGTTCGCTCGTGGGTCTGGCAGGACAAGCGACTCCAGTGGGCGCGAGACGCCGACAGACTCCCGAACGGCCACACGCTCGTGACGGACTCGAACGGCAACCGCGTGTTCGAACTGGACGAGACCGGCGAGGTCGTCTGGAGCGTCCCCGTCGCGTTCCCCTACGAGGCCGAGCGCCTCGGGACCGGCGACGAGAGCGCTGGCGGTCCGCCGGCACACGAACTCGGCCTCCGGAATCGGACGGCCGGCGGCTCGACGGTCGGAGACGGCGGCCCGTCTCAGTCGTCGGTACTCCCCGGACCGGTCGTGAACGCCGTCTACTACGTCCTCCCGCGGTGGATGGGCGTCACAGAGCTGCTGGTGTCCTGTCTCGGGCTCGCCGTCGGAGCCCTGTGGGCCATCGCCGAACTGCGGTGGCTCCCGTACCGCGTCTCGCTCACGAACCCCGTCTCGCTTCGAAAGCGGAGGTGAGAGCTACTCCATGAACTCAACGACCGACGACACGGCGAACGGCCTCGACCCCGCGGCACCGGGCCGCGCGAACGCGTTCACCGACGGCGTTCCCGGCCTCGGCCGCGAGAGCCACGCGTGGTTCGCCCTCGCCCTCGTCGCCGGACTCGTCGTCTCGGTGACGTACGTGGCGACCCACGACTACCCGGCCTACGGGTCCGGGCTGTACCTCGAAATCGCCGAGCAGATTCGGACCGGCGGCTACGCGCTCCCGACTTCGATTCCGTACTACGACGGCGGGATTCCGTTCGCGTACCCGCCCCTTCAGTTCTACGCGGTCGCGCTCCTGACCGACCTCGGCGTCTCGGGAACGACGCTCAGCCTCGTCCTCCCGGCCGTGGTGACGGTACTCTACCTCGTTCCGTACTACGGAATCGCGCTCGAACTCCTCCCCACGCGGCGGCAGGCGGGGGTCGCGACGGCGATTCTCGCGGTCGCTCCACCGGTCCTGCAGTGGCACCTCTCGGCCGGCGGCATCGTCCGCGCGTCCGCGTTCTTTCTGTCTCTCTGCGGGGTTTACGTCGGGGCGAGGCTGTTCCGCCGCGGCACCCGGCGGCCGCTGTGGGTCGGCTCCGGCGTCATCTGCTTCGGACTGACCGTCCTCTCGCACCCGACGTACACCGTGTTTTTCGGAGTCAGTTGGCTCGTCCTCTACGCGATGCTCGACCGAACGCTGCCCGGGCTCCTCAGCGGTGCCGCGGTGGCTCTCGGGGGACTCGTCCTCGCCGCGCCGTGGTGGGCCAACGTCGTCACCACTCACGGCGTCGGGGCCTTCGTGGGTGCGGCGGGCAGTCACAGCGGTATCGCCGGCGGCGTCGGTCGGCTCCTCGACCAGTTCGTCTACCCGCTGGACCCGACCGTCGTCACGGTGTTCTTCCTCGCGAGCTTCGCCGCCGCGGGCGTGCTCGTCTCTCGGAGGACGTTCACGCTGCCGCTTTGGCTCTTCGTCTGCGCGTACGTCATCGGGAAGGAGCGCTTCCAGTTCGTCGCCGGCGCGATGATGATTTCGACGGTGCTTTTCGGCGTCGTCGTGCCGCGGCTGACCGACGGCGTTCGCGGGTCGCTCGACAACCGGCAGTTGATGGCCTCGTCGCTGGTCGTGGTCCTCGTCGTCGGGACGAGCCTCGGCGGGTTCTACGCCGCGAGCGGCCTCGGCGCGGCACACCACGGCAGTCCGAGTCTCCCCTCGTTCATGGACGACGACGACCGAGAGGCCATGGAGTGGGCGAGAAACGACACCGACGCGAACGCGTCGTTCGTCGTGCTCTCGGACGCGGCCGAGTGGTTCCCGCACCACGCGAAGCGGACGATGCTCGTGGGCCCGTGGGGGGTCGAATGGAAGAGCCCCGACAGGTACTACGACCAGATTTCGGCGTTCAAAACGGCGAGCACCTGCGAGAACGCGACCTGCGTGACCGCGTCGATGGAGTCCGTCGACGCCTCGCCCGACTACCTGTACGTCCCCCGCGGGACGTACACCGTCCGGGGGCTCGAAGAAGACGGGACCGAGCGACTTCGCACCTCGCTCGCGGACAGTTCCCGGTATCGACGAGTCTACGGAAACGACGGGGTCGTGGTGTACGAGGTCGTGTCGGGCGATACCGACGCCTCGACGACCGAACCCGCCGTTTTGTCGGACGCTAAGCGACGCCGACCGGGATTATCCGGCCGATAGTAAACACCCCTCGGGCGGACAGTGGGGTATGTTCGCACCATCACGAATCCGCGGTTCGTACGGGACGCAGGTGACCGCGAAACTCGCCCTCAAAGCCGGTCGCGCCCTCGCCGGAACGGGCGACGAAATCGTCGTGGGCCACGACCCGAGCGACAGCGCTCGCCTCCTCGCTGACGCGGTCGCGACCGGGGTCTGCGAGTGCGGCGGCACCGTCCACCGACTCGGGCCGGTGGCGAGCCCGACCGTCTCTCACGGGGTGCGGCGACTCGGCGGCGACGCCGGCGTGGCGGTGACGACCGTCAGCGACCCCGCCGAGGACACCGGGCTGAAACTGTTCGACGACGACGGCTCGCGCCTCTCGTGGGAGCGACAGAGCAGGGTCGTCCGCCGGGTCAACGGCTCGTCGGCCGAGGTCGCCCCGTGGGACGAAATCGGCGAGGAACGTCGCTGGGACGACGCCGCGGCACATCACCTCGACCACCTCTGCGAGGGGCGAACTTCGGTCTCCGACACGCGCGTCGTGGTCGACGTCGGCGAGCGGGACGACGACATCATGGCCGACGCGCTCGACCGACTCGGCTGCGACGTCGAGCGCCTCGACGGAACCGCGGACGACTCGTTTCCGCGCCGTCGGGTCGCCTCGGGCGACGACGCGTGCGGGACGCTCCGCCGAGCGGTCGCGGCCTCGGACGCCGATATCGGTCTGGCTCACGACGCCGACGCGGACCGCCTCGTGGCCGTCGACGAGACCGGCGAGGTCGTCGGCGGAGACGCGCTCCTCGCGCTGTTCGCGCGAGAGACGGTCCGCGATGCGGACGGGGACGCCCGCGTCGCCGTGCCGCTGGAGGCGAGCCGTCGCATCGGAGAGGTCGTCTCCGACGCGGGGGGAAGCATCGTCCGGGTCGAGATGGACGGGATTCCGGGGTCCGGACCGGCGGCGGACGCGGACGTCGTCTTCGGCGGCGAGCCGAGCGGCGTCTACCAGTGGCCGGCCGAGTCGCCCTGTCCGGACGCGACGCTCTCGGCGATTCGCCTCGCGCGGCTCGTCGACGAGGGGGCGGCGCTCTCCGAACAGGCGGGCGACGTGGCGGCGTACCCGCTGTTTTTCGACTCGTTCGCGGTCGACAACTGCGCCCGCGAGATGACGCGGCTCGCGACGGAGTGTCAGGCGCGCTTCGACGACGTTCGGACCGACGACGGCATCTTCGTCGACCGCGGCGACGCGTGGTTCGTCGTCAGGGCGAGCCGAACCGAGCGCGTCCTTCGCGTGACCGTCGAAGGGACGTCCCGGAACAGCGCGAAGCGGCTGTTCGACGCGGTTCGGGAGCTCGTGTCCGACGAGAAAGCGACGCTCACAGCCTGACCGAACCCGCACCCATACCCGTACCCCACCTGCACCCACACCCGTACCCCACCCGCACCCACACCCGTACCCCACCCGCACCCGAACCAACACCGCTCGTCGGCGACCGCGCGGGTGGGCACAACACACATATCGGCTCGCTCCGAACCACGGCCCGAAACCGTGGGACACGAAGACGGGAGCCTCGGCGGGTACGACGCTATCGAGACCGGCGACGAGCTGGTGAGCTGGTCGCGGACGTACTGCCGCCGCGCGGCGAGCCACTACGACTTCACCGTGGACTTACACCGCGTCCGATGGGAAGTGTCTACTCGCGCGAAACGGCGGGCTGCGGCCGTGAAGACACCGAGCGTCGACGACGCGAGGGTCGGGGAGCCGAGGCGGTGGACCGGCACGTCGTCGCAATCGGCCGAACTCGACGCCGCGCCCACGTGTACCATGTCGCTGTCGTGGCGGGCGTTCGAGTCGTTCGACCGCGAGGAATGGACGGCGACGCTCCGGCACGAACTCGTCCACGTCGAGCAGTTTCAGGCGTTCGGCGCGACCGACCACGGCCCGGCGTTCAAGCGCCGCGCCGAGGCGGTCGACGCGCCGGTCCGCGTCCGCCGGTTCGCGGAGCCGAAGTACACCCTCACCTGCGAGGCCTGCGGCGCGGACGTCGCCTACCGCTACCGCGAGTGCAAACTGGTCCGCGAGTCGGCCGCCTATCGCTCCGCCTGCTGCGAAGCGCCGCTCGACTGCAGAGAGCGCGAAGAGTAGCGGGCGAAAACCACGTTCCGAGCGGCGAACGACTACCGACTCGGCGGGTGCGCCCGGGCCTCCCGAATCGCCACGAACGCGACGACGAGGACGAACACGAGCGCCAGGAAGAACTCGACGCCGGGAACGGTTCCGGCGACGGCCCAAACGTACACGTCCTCCGCACCGAGGATGACGAACAGTCCGAGGAGAATCACCACGCCGGTTCGACCGATGCCGAGTCTCATACGTTCGTCTTGCCACCGCGACAACATAAGCCTTGGATTCGACTGCCGGCCCGCGAGACGGTCGGTATTGCCCACCAATACAAATACTGCACCGCAGCAGAGCGTCTCCCGAATTAGCTTTTCCGCTCAATCAGAAGCTGGGGTGACAATGCAATCATTCACGACCGATTCAAAAACATCCGAATAGGAAAGTCCGATAAATAAGAAATAGCGTTCAGCAATAATTTATATTGTTTGCAATACTATCTCGGCAGTTGCGAACGGGAAGAGCGCCGAATCCGGTGCGAGACTCGACAGAGTCCTAACTGTTACGCCGCACTCGGACACCACCCGCGTCTCCGTTCCGCCCCGCGAGAGGGAGAGTATTTACCGCGCGAGCGTGACCGAAACGCAGTACCGAACCATGCGACACGTCCCAGGAACCTTCTCGATAGCGGCGCGCGACCCGGACGCGAACGTCTTCGGCGCGGCGGTGACGACCGGCACGGTCGCCGTCGGCGCGACCTGTCCCTACGTGAGCGCCGGCGGCGCGGCGGTCACGCAGTCGTACACGAAGACCGAACACGGCCGCGACGCGGTCGCCCGCGCGGAAGCCGGCGAGCGCATCGACGACGCCTTCGAATCCCTCCTCGACGCCGACGACCACGCCGCCTATCGGCAGGTCCACGGCGTCGGCGCGGCCGGCGAGTTCGCCTTCACCGGCGGCGAGTGCGTCTCGTGGGCCGGCCACCGCGTCGGCGACGACTACACCGTCGCGGGCAACATGCTCGCCGGCGAGGCGGTCGTCGAGGCGACCGCCGAAGCGTACGAGTCCGCCGACGGCGACATGGCCGACCGACTCGTCTCGGCGCTCGAAGCCGGCGAGGCGGCCGGCGGCGACGACCGCGGCGAGATGAGCGCCGCGGTGCTCGTCCACGCGCCGACGCCGGAGTTCTACCACAACCTCCGGGTCGACCTCTCCGACGAACCGGTGTCCGACCTCCGCGACCTGCTCGCGGAGGCGCGGCGCGCGAAAGACCAGATTCGCCGCGAGACGGACGCGCAGTTCGGCGACTACCCCGACGAGATTCTCGACTTCGGCGTCAAGTACTGAACCGGCTTCGGCGCTAAATACTGAGAAGAGACCGCGCGGGCGGATTCAGTCCGAGTCGGCCGGACTGGTCTCCGCGCGCTTCGACGGCGTGATGAACGAGTCACGCTGGCTCATCTCCTCCTCCGAGAGGTGACAGGAGATGTAGTGGTCCGCGCCCCCGACCGATTCGAGCTCCGGGAGCTCCTGCTCGCAGACGTCGCCGATTTTCTTCGGACAGCGCGTCTGGAACGGACAGCCCGACGGTGGGTTGATGGGACTCGGAACGCTCCCCTCAAGCAAGATGCGGTCCGTCTCGCGGTCCGGGTTCGCGTGGGGGACCGCCGACAGGAGGCTCTCCGTGTAGGGGTGGAACGGCGGCGAGAACACCTGCTCGATGCTCCCGAACTCCGCTATCTTCCCGAGGTACATCACGGCCACGCGGTCGCAGATGTGCCGGATGACGCCGATGTTGTGCGAGATGAACAGGAACGAGATGTTCTCGTCTTCCTGAATCTCGTTCAGGAGGTTGAGAATCTGCGCCTGCACGCTCACGTCGAGCGCCGAGACGGGCTCGTCGCAGACGATGAGCTTCGGTTCGACGGCGAGCGCGTGCGCGATGGCGACGCGCTGTTGTTGTCCCCCGGAGAACTCGTGGGGGTACTTGCTCGCGGCGGCCCGCGACAGGCCGACGCGTTCGAGCAGGTCGCCAACTCGCTCGCGCTTTTCCTCGCCGGTGGCGATGCCGTGTTTCTCCATCGCGCGCCCGACGATTTGGCCCACGGTCTTCCGCGGGTTGAGCGAACTCTGAGGGTCCTGGAATATCATCTGCATCTCGCGGCGCAGACTCCGAATCTCCGAGGAGCCGAGCTCGTGGAGCGGCTGTCCCTCGAAGTACACCTCGCCGTCGGTCGGTTCGAGGAGCCGGAGCGCGGTGCGAGCGACCGTGGACTTCCCGCAGCCGGACTCGCCGACGAGCCCGACGGTCTCGCCGGGATAGACGTCGAAGCTCACGTCGTCGACGGCCTTGACGTGCCGCCGTTCGACCGTCGGCAGGCCGCCGCCCTCCCACGAGAGGTGGACGTTGCCGAAGACGCCCTCGCCGGCGTTGAAGTACTTCTTCAGGTTCCGCACCTCGAACAGCGGCTCGCCGCTGCGGTCGATGTCGCGGCGGCCGGCCCCGGATTCGGGGACCGTGCTCTCCGAGAGGTCGAGGTCGGCGGCGTGGAGACACGCCGCGCGCGAGGAGTCGTCGCCGACGGAGTCGAGCGACGGGTCGCCGCCGGTCCGACACGCCTCGGTGGCGTGGGGACACCGCGGCGCGAAGTTACACCCGCTCGGGAGGTTCCCGAGGTCGGGCATCGCGCCGTCGAGCGTCGGCAGTTCGTCGTAGTCGGTGTCGACCTCCGGGATTGAGTCGATGAGCGCGCGGGTGTAGGGGTGTCGCGGGCGGTCGAACAGGTCGCCGAGTTCGGCCGTCTCCACGAGGTTCCCGGCGTACATCACGCCGACGTGGTCGCACGTCTGGGCGACGACGCCGAGGTTGTGGGTGATCATCAGCACGGCCGTCCCCTCGCGCTCCTGCATCTCGTTGAGCAGGTCGAGAATCTTCGCCTGCGTCGTCACGTCGAGCGCGGTGGTCGGCTCGTCGGCGATGATGAGGTCCGGCTCGCAGGAGAAGCCGATGGCGACGAGGACGCGCTGGCGCATCCCCCCGGAGAACTCGTGGGGGTAGTCGTCGATGCGTTCTTCCGCGTCGGGGATGCCGACGTCGTCCATCGATTCGATGGCGAGCTGGCGTGCCTCTGACTTGGAGACGTCCTGATGGCGGCGAATCGTCTCCGTGATTTGCTCGCCGACGGTCATCACCGGGTTGAGCGACGACATCGGGTCCTGCGGAATCATCGCGATGCGGTTGCCGCGGATGTCGCGCATCTCGGCTTCCGTCTTCTGCAGGAGGTCTTCCCCGTTGAAGACGACCTGCCCGCCGGTGATTTCGCCGGGCGAGTCGATGAGGCGCATGAGCGACCGCGCCGTCACGGACTTGCCCGCGCCCGACTCGCCGACGAGACCCATGGTCTCGCCGCGGTCGAGCGAGAACGACACCTCGTTGGAGGCGACGATGGGGCCGGCGTCGGTGCGGAACTCGGTTCTGAGTCCGCGCACGTCGAGCAGCGGGCCGTCGTCGGCCTCGCGGTCGGTCGCGGTGGTTGGTGCGCTCATTCTATCGCCTCCACTTTGGGGTCGAGCACGTCACGCAGTCCGTCGCCGAGCATGTTGAACCCGACGACGGCGATGCCGATAGCCAACGCGGGGAACAGCAACATCCACGGCGCGGTCTCCATGAAGCCGCGACCGGTGTTAATCATCAGCCCCCACGACGGCCGCGGCGGCTGCGCGCCGAGGCCGAGGAACGACAGGCTCGCCTCCGCGAGGATGGCGAACGAGACGTTCAGCGACCCCTGAACCAGCATGGGAGCCATGCAGTTCGGGAACACCTCGCTGAAGACGATGCGCGAGTCGCTCTCGCCGCGGGCGACGGCGGCCTCGACGTACGCCTCGTTGCGCTCGGCTAACGCCGCGCTCCGCGAGACGCGGGCGATGTACGGCGTGTAGACGAACGCCAAGGCGATGACGACGTTACTCAACTCCGGGCCGAGGACGACGAGCAGGGTGAGCGCGAGCAACACCGGTGGGAACGCCATCGCGGCGTCCATGACGCGCATCAGTATCTCGTCGGTCAGGCCGCCGGCGTAACCGGCGACGACGCCGACGACCGCTCCGACCGCGAGCGCGCCGGAGATGGCTCCGAAGCCGACGTACAGCGAGATTCGGCTCCCCATGACGACGCGGCTGAAGATGTCGCGGCCGAGGTCGTCGGTGCCGAACGGGTGTTCGACCGACGGGGCCTGCGAGCGGTCTTCGATGTTCGTCGCGTCGATGGGGTACGGCGCGATAATCGGCGCGAAGATGGCGACGAGCACGAGCAGCACCACGATGGAGAAGCCGAGCATCGCCTTCGTGTTGCTGCGGAACTTCCGAACGAACCGGGCGATGCGGTCGCGCTGTGACTGCGTGATGGTGAAGCGACCGCGGTCGGTCTCCTGTTCGGTCGCCATCAGTCGTCACCTCCGTAGCGGATGCGCGGGTCGAAGTACGCGTACAGCAGGTCTGCGGCGAAGTTCGAGAACATGTAGATGAGTGCGACCACGAGGATGCACCCCTGAATCAGGGGGATATCGCGGCTCTGAATCGCGGTCAGCGTCAGCCGACCGATGCCGGGCCAGAAGAACACCTCTTCGAGCACGACGACCCCGCCGAACGCGTAGCTGAACTGGAACGCGATGACCGTGATGACGGGGATGATTGCGTTCTTGAGCGCGTGTCTGAGGACGATGACCCGTTGGCTCATCCCCTTCGCACGCGCGAGATTGATGTACTCCTCGCTGAGAACCTCCAGCATCGACGACCGGGTCATCCGCATGATGTACGCGGTGAGCGCGAAGCCCATCGCCCCCGCGGGGAGGACGAGTCGCGTGAGCGACCCGACGAGGTCCTCGCTCGGGGAGACGTACCCCCCGGTCGGAAAGAGGTTCAGCCAGACGGCGAACACCAGGATGAACACCAGTCCCCACAGGAATATCGGCATCGAGATGCCGACGAAGGCGAACATCGAGGCGCTCACGTCGGGCGCTTCGTTCTGGTTGACGGCGGCGTAGACGCCGAGCGGGACCGACAGCACGACGGCGACGAGCGTCGCGGCGACGGCGAGCATCATCGACCGGGGCAGGCGCTCGGCGATGAGTTGCGCCACGGGCTCGCCGAATCGGAGCGATTCGCCCATGTTCCCCTGGAGGAGCCCGACGACCCAGTCGATGTACTGCACGTACAGCGGGCGGTTGAGTCCCAGTTGGGTTTGGAGCGCTTCGAGCGATTGTTCGGTCGCGTTGGGGCCCAAGATGAGCAGGGCCACGTCACCGGGCAGGATGTTGGTGACGGCGAAGGCGATGAGCGTGACGAAGAACAGCGTCACCGCCATGAACCCGACGCGCCGAAAGACGTAGTTGTACATCGACATTGTGTGGAATCTCTGTTAGCGGTCGAGCCAGTTGTCGCCGAACTGCAGCGTCGACCCGTCGGGCGCGCCGATGTCGCCCTTGTACTGCGAGGCGGCTCCGTAGAGGCTCGGCTGCCACCACAGGAAGAGGTGGCCGGCGCGGTCCTCGTGGAGAATCTCCGTCGCCTGGTGGTAGAGCTCGGCGCGCTCCTGTTCGTCGTAGATGGTGCGCGCCTCCTCGACGAGCGCGTTGTAGTCCTCGTTCACCCAGTTGGTGAAGAAGAACGCCCCGTTGGGGTGCAGGAACTTGTAGAACGACACGTCGGGGTACCAGAGCGCGAGGTAGGAGCTCGTCGTCGCCTGGAAGTCGCGGTTGGAGTAGACGTCCGAGAGCCACGTGCTCCACGTGATCTGCTGGATTTCGAGGTTGATGCCGACCTCGGCGGCGTCGGCTGCGATGACCTCCGCGGCCTGCACCTGCGTCGGGTAGGACTGCGGAATCTTGAACGTCGCCGTGAAGCCGTCGGACATGCCGGCGGCGTCGAGGTGCTCCTGTGCCTTGTCGAGGTCACGCGGGCGCGGTTCGATGTCCGGGTTGACCCACGGGCTGCCGGGCGTCGCCGGGGACGCCGTGGTCTGACCGGTGCCGTAGAGGGCCGCCTCGGCGACCTTCTCCTTGTCGATGGTGTAGTCGAGCGCGAGGCGGGCGTCCTTGTTGTCGAACGGAGCCACGTCGCAGTTCAGGCCGAGGTAGACGAGCGATTTCGGGAACTGCTTTTCGAACCGAACGTCGGGGGCCTGCTCGACGCGGGAGACGTCCTTCGGCGCGATGCCGTTGATGAAGTCGTACTCGCCGGCGAGGAACGACTGGAGGCGGACGCTCGGGTCCGGCACCTCGCTCTTGACGATGGTGTCGATGAACGGGCCGTCCTCGTCGGACGCGCCCCAGTAGTCCTCGTTGCGCGACATCGTGAACGAGGTCTCGATTTCGCGGCTCTCGAACACGTACGGGCCGGTCCCGATGGGTTCTTCGACCATGTCCTTCTCGGCGTTCTCGGCGGGCATGACCGACAGTTCCGCCGTCGCCATCTTCGCGAGGAACGGCGCGAAGGGTTCGGTGAGTTGGACTTCGAAGGTGTAGTCGTCGGGGGCGCGAAGCTCCTCGACGTAGTCGAAGAAGCCGGTGGCGAGGTAGTCGCCGTTCTGGACGCGCTCGTAGCTCGCCAGCACGTCCTCGGAGGTCATCTCCTTGCCGTTGTGGAAGGTGACGCCCTCCCGGAGGTTGAACGTCAGGACCGTGTTGTCGTCGGACTGCTCCATCGACTCCGCGAGGTGCGGCTGGATGGAGTAGTCGTCCTGCAGCGCGACGACTTCCTCGTAGATGTTCTCCAGAACGCGCTTGGAGGCCGCCGAGGTGTCGATGTGCGGGTCGAGCCCCTGCACCGGCACCGCGCCGCCCCACTGGAGCGTGCCGCCCTGCTTCCCGCCGCTCGCGGCGGTCGTGTCGGTGCTCTCCGTGTCGTCGCTTCCGCCCGAGGAACCCGAATCTTCGGTCGTGCTGTCGTCCGAACCGCCGCCCGTACACCCGGCGAGCGCCACCGCGCCGGTCGTCGCCGCCGCCCCGAGGAAGGTACGGCGGTCGAAACGACTGCGACGCGTGCCGTCGCCGGTGCTGTCGGAGGAGTCGCTCCCCTTGCCATTCTCTTGCATACAGTCGCTCAAATCCGTTACTGTGTGATAAAAATTGTGGTTATGTGAGTACAATCCCCATATCGAGACGGTGAAAATGTAATATCAGAGACTGTTCCGAGCGCCGAGCGCGATGGAACTGTAGAATGACCAATTCTATCCCGTCTCTATGCGTGATTACTCCACGTATGTCAACCCCCTCGTCGCAAACGACGGCCCGCATCGGCGTCCCGCAGGTCGCGACGACCGAACCGTCGCCGACGCGCGTCCTCGAACGTCGCCGATGTGCGCCCTCGAACGACACGGGCGGTGGGCAGAGTCCCAGAACCCACATCCAGCGCGCCGTGCCTGCTGATTTCGGGGAGTTCGCGGCCGCTCGGTACTGTCACGCATGTGACCGAATTCCAAACAGTAAAATAGGGTTAGTCACGAATCCGGGAACCATGCGAGTCAATCAGCAGCGACTCCGCAGCGACATCGAGTCGAACGCGGAGTTCGGGGCCGTCCCGACGGACGAGGGTCGGGGGCGGACGGTCCTGAGCGGCAGCGAGGCGGACCGGCGGGCGAGAGAGTTCTTCTGCGAGCGCCTCCGGGACGCCGGTCTCTCCATCACCATCGACGAGGTCGGCAACATCGTCGGTCGGTGGGTTCCCGAGAGCGCGGACCCCGACGCGGCCCCCGTCGCCACGGGAAGTCACCTCGATTCGGTCCCCGAAGGCGGCATCTTCGACGGTCCGCTCGGCGTCTACGCGGGGCTGGAGAGCGTCCGCGCGATGCAGGACGCCGGAATCGAACCCGTCCGACCCGTCGAGGTCGTCAACTTCACCGAGGAGGAGGGCCAGCGGTTCGGCGGCGGCCTCATCGGGTCGGCGGTCGCCGTCGGCGAGTTGAGCGTCGAAGAGGCCCTCGACATCGAGGACGCCGACGGGATTCCGCTCGGCGACGCCCTCGCTGACATCGGCTACCGAGGCGAAGGGCGCGTCGACGCCGCCGACTGGGACGCGTGGATAGAACTTCACATCGAGCAGTCCGAGCGCCTCGAAGACGCGAACGTCCCCGCCGGCGTCGTCACGAGCATCGTCGGTCTCTCCCGGTGTGCCGTCGAAATCACGGGCGAGGCCGACCACGCCGGGTCGACGCTCATGGACGACCGGTCGGACGCGCTCGCCGCCGCCAGCGAGTTCGTCCTCGACGTGGAGCGCGCGACGACCGAGCGCAACGAGGTCTCGGAGACCGCGGTCGGGACCGTCGGCAAACTGGAGGTCTCGCCGAACGCGCCCAACGTCATCGCCGGGAAAGTCGCCCTGACCGTCGACATCCGCGACGTGGCGTACGACTCCATCGAGTACGTCATCGACGAGGCGGAGGCGAGCCTCGACCGCATCGAGGCCGAGCGCCCGGTCGAGGCCTCGCTCTCGCACCCGTGGGACCGCAAGCCCGTCGAGATGAGCGAGCGCTGCCGCGCCGCGCTCCACGACGCCGGGACCGACGCCGACCTCGAAACCCTCGACCTCCACTCCGGGGCCGGCCACGACACCATGCACGTCGCGGCCGTCACGGACGCCGCGCTGCTCTTTGCCCCCTCCCGCGACGGCATCTCGCACAACCCCCGCGAGTGGACCGACTGGGAGGACTGCGCCGACGCGACTCGCGTGCTCGCCGGCGCGCTCGCCGACCTCGCGACCGAGTGACGGAACCGCCCGACTGACGACTGCTGTTCTCGGTTCCGCTCTCCGCGGACCCGCCCTATCGATGCGTTCGAATCGGCCGCCGCCCGCCGCGCCGCGACGACCGCATCGTCGAAACGTCAGCCACCACGATGCGCTATTCTCCGCCCAGTGTCCCTGAAACCCGTGTTCTCTCGCTGTGCGATGAGTCTGGAATCGGTCAGAGCATCGCGGTGTTTGTACAATGAGAACACGGTGTCTAAGTGGTCGAATTCACTCGTTTCGGCCACGTTACAGACGATATTCGAAATAAGAACCGCGCCAATTACGCTACTTTGCGGCAATCAGTGCGATTTGCCGGCGATTTCAGAAGTGACCGTTCGTCAAATACAAACACATATGACTTCGCGGCTTCGAACTTGACTATGGCAGACGAACACACGACCGGTTCGCCGCGGACCCTGAAGACGGTGTCTCGTGCGTTCGATGTCGTTCGGGCGCTCGAGGAGCTGGACGGCGCGCGGGTGACGGAGTTGGCAAACCATCTGGACCTCTCGAAGAGCGTCGTCTACAACTACCTGAGCACGCTTCGAGCCGAGAAGTTCGTCGTGAAGGAAGAAGACACCTACCGGCTGTCGCTGCAGTTCCTCCTCGTGGGCGAGTACGTCCGGTACCAGAACATCCTCTACCGCATCGGCAAGCCCGAAATCGAGGAACTCGCGGAGAAGACCGGCGAGTACGCGCACCTGGCGACCGAACAGCACGGGCTGGGCATCAACCTCTACAAGGTGAGCGGCGAGAAGGCCGTCGGGAGCGACTACCAGGTGAACAAGCTCCAGCGCGCCGACTACCTCCACTTCTCGGCGACGGGGAAAGCGATTCTCGCGCACCTCCCGAAAGAGCGCGTCGAGTGGATTATCGACCAGTACGGCCTGCCGGGCAAGACCGAGGCGACCATCACGACCCGCGAGGAGCTCTTCGAGGAGTTGGAGACGATTCGCGACCGGGGCTACTCGCTCAACGACGAGGAGGAAATCAAGGGCCTGCAGGCCATCGGGGCGCCGGTGACGAACCGTCACGGACGCGTCCTCGGCTCCATCAGCGTCTCCGGTCCGGTCCGCCGGATGAAACAGCCCGACTACCACGAGCAACTCATCGAGAGCGTCGTCAACACCGCCAACGTCATCGAAGTCAACGTCAACATGGAGGAGTCCGACGACGATTTCCCGACGTTCAGTTAGCGGTCCGCGTCGTCCTCAACGCTTCTGCGGCGGTATCGCCTTCGCGCCGACCGCGCGTCGATACGGTTCACAAACGGAGAACCGACGGTCTCGGCCGAGTCGCGGGCGAGTCGGAGACCGCTTCGGTACGATCGACGGGCCGAACGAGTCGCCAGTCCCCGAATCTCGGCGTCATGCTGTCGAAGCCGCGCTCGGCCCCTCGATACGGCTTGCCGGACGAGATTGACGTTTTCGAACGTCGGACGGTCAACGCGCCCCGAAAAGTTTCGAGAACGGAACATCTGAGAGACGACACACGACAACGAGTATCGCGGTGTATTGACCATATATGAACACAGTCAGGACATCCGTTAGAGAAGATACAACGATACGCCATATTACAGCTAGTTCCCCGTAGTTCTCGTCACTAGCGATACGCCTCACCGGAGGAACTGGCGGTGACTAACGCCCCGCAAACGACCCACACTACATTACATAATTACTGGTGTAATGAAAGTGCGAACGTCCACAGCAGTCGGATGTCGTTCGCGGACGACCGAGCCGGCCCGAGCGAGTCGCCGATGGGGGGACGCTCCGCGCCGACCGAGTGAGTCGAGGCGGGCGAGACCCGTCGGAGACGGTCGTCTGACCGAGATAGTGATTCAGTTATTTTGCAATAATAATCGATTCCGAATCGACTGTCGATTGTACTCTGGATTCGCGGGAGAATCACGTTCGACAGTCCCGGACACTGATATCAAATCATCAGCGCCCCACACCTACAAACAATTTGGAATTTGTAAAAATTGTAGAAATTTTTGTTCTACCTGTGTTTTGTGCAGCTCTCAGAACAGTCGGTACGAGTCGTGATAATTGGAATAATAGTACAATAGTATCCCGTGTCGGGCCGGAGACGTTCGAGGGCGAACCGCCCTCACTCCGAATCGTCGGTACCGCCGGCGTCGTCGGGTTCGGGGTCGAGCGGTCGCCGGACCACGAGCACCGGGGCGACGGTCTGCTCGGCGACCCGGTCGGAGGTCTCGCCGAACAGTCGGCCGCGGAGCGTTGGCTTCTCCTCGCCCATCACGACCACGTCGTGGTCGTCCGCGCCCTCGATGAGCGCCTGGAGCGGGTTCTGTGCGACGACGACGACGCGCGAGACGTGCTCGCGGTTGACGCCGAGGACCGCCAGGTCGTTCGCGACCTCGTCGAGGAGGGCTTCGCCGTCCGGGACCGCGCCGTCGTCTTCGACCGCGTGGAACAGCGTGAGTTCGACGTCTCCGCGCTTTCCGACCGCCGCGGCGACCTTGGTAATCGTCTCGAGGTTGATGGCCTCCTTTATCGGAACGATGACGCGGTCGATGGTCGGTGCGGGGTTCGAGAGTAGTACCGCGTCGCACTCCGCCTCCGTGGCGATGCGCTCCGTCGTCTGGTCCATATCGTGAGTGAACACGAGTCGCGTCTCGACGGTCGCACCGGCGGATTCGAACACCGAGACGAGTTCGTCGAGTTCCTCGCGGGCCTTCGGTTCGAACTGCTCTCTGGCCTGTTCGGGGGCCGTCTGCTCGGGTATCTCGTGGTACGCGAGCAGGACGACCGTCGTCTCCGAGAGGAGGTGAATCAGTTGGTCGGGAATCACTTGCCCCTCCAGTACCGCGACGGGGACGAGCACGCGAACGTCGGGAGCGTCACGCATCGGCGCTCACCCCCTTCAGGCGCACGTCTCGGGCGTAGACGAAGTACCACACCAGCGCGGCGAGCGCGACGACGACGCCCACCGCCTGCGAGAGCGGTTGCATGAACGCGACGAGGCTGAAACTCGCGAGCGCCCCGAGGACCGGGACGACGGGGTAGCCGGGGACGCGGAACGACGGGTCGTACCACGCGGGGTTCGAGCGACGGAGCCCGATGAGCGCCACGCAGATGAGCCCGTAGGTGACGAGGTGCAGGAACGACGCGACCTCGGCGAGTACCTCCGTCCGACCGACGGCGACGAGGACGACCGTCGGTCCGCCGACCAGCGCGAGCGCGACGTGGGGCGTCCCGTACCGGAGGTTGATTCGCGCGAGTTGCGGCGGGACCAGCGCGTCGCGGCTGAGCGCGTAGAGGGCGCGCGACGAACTGAGAATCGAGGCGTTCGCGCTCGACACCGTCGCCAAGAGCCCGGCGATGAGGATGGCGACCGCACCGGGGAAGCCGAGGTACGAGCGCGCGACCTCGACGATGGCCGTCTCCCCGAACGTGGCGAGTCGACCGCTCCCGAACGCGCCGGTCGAGACGAGGATGGTCACGACGTACAGCACCCCGACGACGACCACGGACCCGACCATCGCCAGCGGGAGGTTCCGCCCGGGTTTCGTTATCTCGCCGGCGACCGTCGCCACCTGTGCGAACCCGAGGTACGAGGTGAACACGAGCGCCGCCGTGGTGAAGATGCTGAGCGTCCCGTAGGGCATGAACTCCTCGGGGACGGTCTGACGGCCGAACAGCCCGAGCGTGTCGAGCGAGCCGTAGACGAGGAACACGAGGAGGATGCCGAGGAGCAGACTCACGATGCTGTTCTGGAGCTTCGTCGCGTTCTCGGTCCCGAACATGCTGAGAGCCGTCAAGACGACCCCGAAGCCGACTCCGAGGACCGCCACGAGCGGCAGGTCCGAGACCATCGACGCCGCACCCAACTCCGTCAGCACGGCGATGGCGTACTGCGCGAAGCCGACGAGGTAGAACGCCGAGGCGAAGACGAGCCCCAACCAGAGCCCGATGCCGACGACCGCGCCGAACGCCGAACCCATGCCGCGGGAGATGAAGTAGTACGCGCCGCCGCTTTTCGGCATCGCCGTGGCCAACTCGGAGGTCGGGAGCGCGACCAACAGCGCGATGACCGCCCCGAGCGCGAACGAGAGCGCGGCCGCGGGACCCGCCTGCCCGGCGGCGAGGCCGGGAAAGACGAAGATGCCCGCGCCGACCATCGTCCCGATACCGATCGCCAACCCGCCGCGAAGGCCGATCGTCCGCTCCAACTCGGTCCCGCTTTCGAGGACCGTCACCTCGTCGGCCGCGGCACCGACGTCGACCGCCGGGTCCGCGTCGCCGACCCGTCCCCCCTCGCCGGGCGGGTCCGCCTCGAGCACCGAACCGCCGTCGTTTCCATCGGACATTGTGGTTTCCTGTTATCGCGTCTCCCCAATATATCTACTACCCGTCATATTGAGGGTCGACGGGTCGGTCGGCGGGCACAACTCACCGACGCGCCGTCGGTCCCAGCGAGAGAAAGTGTTAATCCGTCCGCGGCACGCCCTGCATGCAGAACGATGGCGCACGGAACGCGACGCGGCGGCCGGTTCGCGCGGGGTGAGCCGCGGTGAACTGGTCGCGGAAGTCGCTCGACGAACTCGAAGCGTTCTACTGGGAGACGATGGCACCCGCGATGGACCGCGACGGGATGGACCCGACGCGGGACGTGCCGACCTACTCGTGGCTGACCGAACGCGGCTGGTCGGGCATCGCCTACGCGCTCCGCGAGAAACACGACCTCACGCCGCGGGAGTTCTTCGTCGGCGTCGTCGGCCTCGGCGACGAGGCGACCGACGAAGGCTACGACTGGGGTATCGACGACGACCGCACCGTCGAGGCGTTCGAGACGTACCTCGACATGCTCGAATCGCGGCGCGGCCTCGCGGACTCGACGCTACCGACCCGCCGGACTCACCTCGCGCGGTTCGCCCGGGTCTACCGCGACCGACACGGTTCGGCCGACCTGCTCTCACGACTGGACGACCGCGACGCCGAGCCCGACGAGATAGACCGCTGTCTCGCGGTCCTCGACGAGTTCGACGCCGAACTCGCCACCGACGGGACGAAGCTCAAGTACCTCCAGACGGTCCGGTCGTTCTACGAGTACCTCGTCGACTTCCGGCGCGCGCGGTACAACCCCGTCGGGAACGCCGCCAAACAGTTCCGCTGGGAACAGGGCCAGCCCGACAACCGCACGATGACCGCGGACCAAGTGAGCGACGTGTACGCCGTCGCCGACGACCTCGAAGACCGCCTGCTCGTCCTCGGACTCGCCGGCTGGGGGCTCCGCCCGAACGAGCTCGCGTCGCTCCGCGCGTCGCAACTCGTCCTCTCCGGCGGCGACCCCCACATCGCGTTCGAAGCGCGGAAGAACGGGCCGGGAACCGTCGCGCTCCTCTACGGCGTCGACGCCGTCGCCGCCCGCATCGACGCGCTCGCCGAGGACGACGACTGGAACGGCGCGCTGTTTCCCTCCTCGCGGGCCGCCTCGGGTCACATCGCCCGCGAGACGGTCAACCGCCGGTTCAAGCGCCTCGCCGACGAGGCCGGCGTGACCGTCGACGGCGAGGTCCCGACGGCGAAGCTCTGTCGGCGCTTCTGGTACACGGCCTATCAGGCGGCGGTCGACGAGATGCTCGCGCAGTTGGAGGGCGTCGCCGCCGACCAGGGGTCGAAGAGCGCCGACGTCGTCATGTCGAACTACCTCTCCGAGGAGCGCCGGCGGTCGTTCCGCCGGCAGGCGATGCGCGAGACGCTGGCCGAGGTGTTCGAATCGACGGACGAGTCCGTGTCCGTCGAAGAGCAGATAGCGCAGTAGCTGTCGGTTGCGCCGCGGCGCGTGCTCTGCGAGCCGGCGACGATTCGGAGTGAACACCCGTATAAACCACATGTCGCGATACACAACAATCGTGCGATGAGCCGAAGAGAGGAGTAACGTATTTCTGTACGAGAACGGCCCGGTGAGGGTCCAGAACGGCCAAACTGTTCAACGGCGGACACCCGTTCTAGACGACAACGACCCTTCGCGGCCGGGAGAAGCCGACAGATGACGCGATTATCGGAGGCCCGCGTTCCCCATACTGACGACCATCTAACGTTTTTGTTACACAGCTACCTTTGTAAAGTATAGTGAATCTCGTTCCGGGGACCAAGATACTGAAGAGCACCGGAACGTCCGCTTGAGTCGGGGACGCGGACGCCTCTCGCGCGTCTCCGAGAAAACCCCGAGCGAAATCGGGCGATTACGAGAGAATCGAGCCAACGGGCGGTTGCGGGGCGACCGCCGCCTGCTTCGACAGTCATGGGCGAAGCGCTCCGCTCCGCGCAGGCGCTCGCCACCCGTCGCACGTCGCGCCGTCAATCGAACACGGCGAGGCCACTATCGCGCCCGGTCAGACGGGAACGGGTTACCATCTATCCCGAAATTTCCTCGGCGGCGAACGCCTCACGGAGCCGGTCTTCGTCCTCGGGCGAGAGGTTCGTCTCGATGATCTCGAACTTGTCGTCGGACAGTTCCGCTCTGATTCGCTCCATCTGTGCGCCGCGGGACAGGAGGAACAGCGCGGAGTCGCCGGGTTCGACCGTGTTGGCGACCTCTTTGATGAACGCGTCGTCGATACCGATATCGGTGAACTTCCCGCTGAGCGCGCCCGTCACCGCCCCGACCGCCATTCCGAGCCAGGGCATCCAGAAGATGACGCCGATGAGGAGGCCCCAGAACGACCCGCCGAGCGCGCCCACGCCGACGAGGCTCTGGGCCTGTTTGACTTTCACCTGACCGTTCTCTTTTCGAACCGCGATAGCGGCGTCTTCTATCGTAATCAGTTCGCGCCGCTGGAGTTGGTACAGCTTCTCCCGCATGTTCTCCGCCCCGTCCATCGTATCGAACGCGAGTACTACTAGTGAACTCATCTATTCAACCCGGCTACACGTAAGCAGGAAAGCATAATAAACTGCATTTGTCGGGTCGCTGAGAGTCTCACGGACAGGAATTTGCTGGAGAATCGTGAGAACGAAACGGAGTAGAAACCCCGTGCAGAGAGGGATGGGCCCGCGCCAGCCGCCGTGGACACCAACCCCGTCAACTAGCCGCTCCCCAGTTCTCATTCGTCCACAGTCGGTCCGTCGCTCTCGACGGGGGCCGAAAGCGACTGGGTGCCTTCAGTCATCGAAATATCGGCGTCCCGAATTTTCGAGGGCGGCTTCGACGGTGTCTGCGCGCCCTCGGCTTGTCCGAGGCTGTCGGCGTCCACTCCCGACGGGTCGAGGAGCCAGGGGAAGAGTATCCGACCGAACTCGAACACCGCGACGAACAGGAGCGGTGCCAAGAAGATGCCGTACCAACCGAAGAGAAGCGGTCCGATGGTGTACGCGAGCATCACTGCGCCGACGTGGAGCGTCCGGCCGCTGACGTACGGACGGAGGAGTTGGTCGGGGACGTAGTCCACGATGACAAAGGAGACGGCGAAGAACGCGATGGGAAACCAGACGACGTCCGGGTCGAGCCAGAGTGCCCGTCCGAGGAGGTACGCGCCGACCGGCCACGTGACGAGCTTGATTCCGACGACCGGAATAAGGCTCGCCGCGCCCACGAGGAGGCCGAGGAACGCCGCCTCCGGGATTCGAGTGGCCGCGGGCGCGAAGACGTTGAGCAGGGAGTACGTCGTCGAGGCGAGCACTCCCGTAAGAAGCGCGTTCAGGATGTTTCCGAAGTAGACGTTGTGAAGGTCCCTGTCGACCCGAACGAAGTAGGCGTCCAGGTGGCCGTCCTCCTCAACGAACGTGTTTCGAGCCCACCGAGCGACGCGGTAGTCGTCCCTGAGCAGGTAGAAGACGATGATGAGGACGACGAACGCGTGGATACCCACGTTGACGGCGACACCGACCCAGCCAAGTATCGACCCGACGACGTCCCCGGCGAAGCTTCCGAAGTCGACGTCGGCGAGCCGACTCGGGTCTCTGATGACCGCCTCGGTGAACGCCCCCAGTTGGCTCAGCAGGGACGTGAGGTCGAGGTACGGCTGGACGAACGCCTCGACGTTTCCGAAGACGTCCGATTCGAGCAGGTCGTTCACCGACGTGACGAGGATGGTGAACGTCCAGCCGACAACGAACAGGAGCGGCAGCGCGACCGCGGTGAGCGTGAGAGCGACCGACACTGTGCGCGACTCGAACCGACCGTCGATGCGGCGTAGCACCGGGCGCGTCACGTAGTAGACAAACAGCCCCAAGACCACGCTGCCCACGTACCGCCACGCCACGTAAAGGAGACCGGTCACGGCGACGACGGTGATGAACCAGAGCGCCGCACGCTCGCGGTCGACCGCGGGCCACTCGACAGTCACGCTATCGATGGTCACGTTGATTCGCCCGAGTCGATTCGTATCGGGGGTATCGGACGCCGGTGAACTGGGACTGGATTCTTCGGCCATGGGACAGGTGTGAGACGGCAGTAACGGACGGTGTCGAGGACGCTGCGCGTGTCTCGCCTACGCGTGGGAGAATGCGAGGAGGTCAAATAGCTCTTTCTCGCGCCGTCTCTCGGCGACCTCCACGTCACCGGCGGCTGGCTGCCGCGGTTGAAGCGCCCGAATAGTCGGTCGGGGGCGACCCACGTCGCTATACTCGCCGCCCGCCAATCGTCCGAGCGCGGGCGACTGCGACGGAGCGAAACGAGTACGGGGAGTTCGTCAAGTGGTGCGCCGAACGAGTCGCGGACGCCGGTGTCGAAGGCGGGCTACTCCGACTGGGCGGCCGGCGAGTCAGTCCCGCCGAACGGGCGTTCATCGACGCTATCGGAGAGTCGCTCTCCGTCGACGACGCGTCGAGCGAGACAATCGAGTAAGCTATCCTATCAAAGCACTCATATTTTTTGTTCCCTCGTGACGTTGTAGCCCGTATGCGACTCGTTCAGGTGCTGATACCACAGGGGAGACGAGAGAGCGTGCTGGAGTCGCTCGACCAACAGGGAGTCGACTACGCCGTCTTCGAAGAAGTCGGACGGGGCGACTTCGAGGCGATGGTGCAGTTTCCGGTCCCGCCCAGCGGCGTCGAGACGGTGATGGAAGAACTGACGAACGCGGGCGTCCGAGACGACAGCTACACCATCGTACTCCCCACCGAGACGGTCGTTTCGCAGCGCATCTCGGCCCTGAAAGAGCGCTTTCCCGGTCTCAGAATCTCCCGCGAGGAGCTTCACGCCCGATCGGAGGACCTCGCGCCGGCGAATTCGACGTTTTTCAGCTTCTTGATACTCAGCACGATCATCGCCGCGACGGGCCTGCTGCTCGATTCCGCGGCGACGATTATCGGGGCCATGGTCGTCGCTCCGCTCATGGGACCGGCGGTCTCCGCGTCCGTCGGGGCGGTGCTGGCCGACCGACAGATGGCGTCTCGCGGCGTCGTCCTGCAGGTGTTGGGCCTCTTGGCGGCCATCGCGACGGCCGCGGTGTTCGGAGTAGTGCTCCAGGAGACGATACTCATCCCGCCGGGGCTCGACATCCAGTCGATTCCGCAGGTCGCCGAGCGAACCAGCCCGAACGTCCTGTCGCTGTTCCTGGCGTTGGGGTCGGGAATCGCGGGGGCGATAAGCATCATGCGTGGGTCCGGTTCGACCCTCGTCGGGGTCGCCATCGCCGTCGCGCTCGTCCCGCCGGCGGCGACGTCCGGCTTGGGGCTGGCGTTCGGTCTCCCGGGAGTCGCCGTCGCGGGCGCGGTGCTCGTCGTCATCAACCTCCTCGCAATCAACCTCTCGGCGCTGATTCTGTTCTACCTGTCGGGGTTCAAGCCGTTCGACACCGACCAACGGGAGCGGGTCAAGGCGTCTATCGCCTCCCGAATCGCCGTCATCGGGGTGGCTATCGCAGTCCTCTCGCTCGTCCTCGCCGGCGTGACGTACGCGTCGTTCCAGACCGCCTCGTTCGAGCAACAGACGCAGGTCGAACTCCAGCGACAGTTCGACGAGGCGGACATCGAGGGCGTCGAACTCGTCAGCGTCACGGTGGAGTACGAGCCCGCCGACCTGATTCTCGGGAACCAGCCGCGAGTCGACGTGCTGGTCGGGATTCCGCGCGACTTGCAAGCGCCGCCCGACCTCGCACAGCGGTTCGACGACCGACTGACCGAACAGTTCGACCGGGACGTGGTCGTCAGAGTCGGCTTCGTCGAGGCGCAGGTCTCCGACGACACGGCGACGAGAGCCTCGGTGAGTGGCTCCGCGTTCGACCGTACCGCGCGGTTCGACCGCACCACGCGGGGCCGCCATGCGTGAGCGAGGCGAACCGCGCGGCGTGAGCCGCCGCGGAAGGGTCTCGGCCCGAAACGGTCCGGAGGGCCGACCGTGACCGACTCGTACTACCTCATCAGCGACCTCCACATCGGCGGCGACGAGCAGCTGGGACGCGTCGATTTCCTCGACGAGCTACTGTCGTTCCTCCGGACGCTCGAAGCGAGCGACGAGGACGCCGAGCTAATCATCAACGGCGACGCGTTCGGGCTGTGGGAGTTCACCGACGTCGACGGGCTCGACAAGTTCGACGCGCTCGTCGACCGCTACCCGGAGCTGTTCGAGCAGTTCGAAGCGACCGGCGACCGAATTCCCATCACGCTCATTCCCGGCAACCACGACTACGAACTCGCCGCCTACCCCGAGTACGTCGACCGACTGGCCGAGTTCAACGTCACGCTCCGACAGGAGGTCTCGCTCACCCGAAACGTCGGCGACCACGTCCTCTACGTCGAACACGGGATGCAACGGGACCCGAACAACCGGATTCCCGACTTCGGAAACCCCTACGCGAACCCGCCGGGGTACTTCGTCAACAGACAGCTCACGAGTCGCGCCGGCAGGCTCTCCGAGCGCGGGAAGTTCAACTGGCTCAAGGACATTCAGGCGGTGACGCCGATGACGCAGATTCCGGCGTGGATGCTGTCCAACTATTTCTATCGGGAGATGAGCCCGTGGCTCAGGTACGTCTCGGCCCCGTTTCTCCTCCTGTTCAACGTCGGGTTCCTCTACGTGCTCGCGTTCGCGCTCGACGCGACGGGGCTCTGGTCGCTTCCGATGGACCTCATCGAGCGGTTCCTCGGGCTGTTCGGCCCGGTTGGGCTGCTGGTCGACGTACTGCTGACCGCGAACCTCGCCGTCACGTTACTGCTGATACTCGTCGCGATACCGCTTTTCGTCTTCGCCAGAGACGTCCGAAAGACGCTCAGACGGTTCGGCATCGACCAGCCGGACGAACGGGACTCGGCGGACACCTATCTGGAGGGCGCGAGGGCGCTGTTCGCGTCGGATCCGGCAGTCGCCGTGTTCGTCTACGGGCACACACACCGACCCGCAGTCACCGAAATCGACGGCAGAGTCGTCGTCAACACGGGGACGTGGTTGAAGCGACTGCGACGCGTCGAGTCCGCGTTCGGCGTCCTCCCCCCGGTCTTCTACTCGTGGTACCAACTCAACTACGTGCGCGTGTCCGCGACGGAAGACGGCGGTGTCGCCGTCGACTACGAACTCGTCGCGAAGCAAGCGCCGGACGAGGAGACGTGGTTCCAGCGACTCGTCACGCCCGCACCGAAGCGAGACGACGCGATTCCGCCGCGGACCGTCGTCCGACCGACGGGAGAGCCGAGCGAAGCGGACGCCGAGTCCGACCCGAGCGGACGCTGACGGCTCGACTCGACCCGTCGGGTGAGAGGTAACGACATATTGCTCGGCGAACATAACTGTGGCATGGCACAGATGTCCAGAGACCAAGTGTGGACGGTGGTCGACCCGGAATCGGAAAACCGGTGGGGCGAGCGGTTCAGCCGACTCGTGTTCCTCTTGGCTTCGGCGAACGTCGTCGCCGTCGTTCTGTCGACCGTGGAGTCGCTTTCGGTACGGTTCGGCGTCTACTTCGACGGCCTGCTCGTCGTCTCCATCGCCCTGTTCACGGTCTTGTACGTCGTTCGACTCTGGGCCGCCGGCTCCGACGCCCCCGAGTCTGGTCGGCACAGTCGGGTCGCGTTCGTCCGCGACCCCATCGCGGTCGTCGACTGCTTCGTCATCGTAACGTTCTGGGTCGGACTCCTCTTCGAGATACGGCTGTTCGAGTCGGGACTGTTCCGCGTCTTCTGGCTGGCTCGCGTCCTCAATCTCTCGTGGTTCAGGCGCTCGCGGGGGCGGTTCAAGCGGGTCATCGACGCACAGCGCTCCGACCTCGGCGTCGCGTTCAGCGGGGCCGGAATGCTGGTCCTCGTCTCGTCGACGCTCATGTACTTCGTCGAGGGGAACGTCCAACCGGAGGCGTTCTCGTCGATTCCGGAGACGCTCTGGTGGGGCGTCGTGACGCTCACCACGGTCGGGTACGGTGACGTGGTTCCCGTGACGCCGCTGGGCCGTCTGCTCGGGGCGGTGACCATGCTGGGCGGCGTCGCCTTCTTCGCGCTCCCGTCGAGCATCTTGGCCGCGGGATTTTTCGCAGAGCGAACGGGAGAGCGGATGCAACCGGGCGAACGGACACGGCCGGGAGAGGGACCGAGGTTCGAGTGGTGTCCGTACTGTGGCGAGTCGCTCGACGCGGAATCGTCTCACGGCTGAACCGAGCCGGCCGGGAGACCAGCGCCGCTCCGGTCTGTCAGAGAGATTTATTGAGTGAGGCGTGCTATCGAAGGGCAATGGACGCAGACGCGAACGCTCACGTTCTCGAAGGAGGAGGAGCGGCGGCGACCGGTTCGGCGGGAGGGTTGGCGTACTGGGGCCCCGCGGTGGCGGTGAGTCTCGCGATGTTCATCGGCGTCATCGATTCGACGCTCATGAACGTCGCGATTCCGTCCATCGTCGCCGACCTCGACACGACCGTCACGGTCGTACAGGGCGCGATTTCGTTCTACGCGATGGTCATGGCGGCGCTGATTCTTCCCGGCGGCAAGCTGTCGTCGATGTACGGGATTCGCCGACTGATGACCGCGACCCTACTCGTGTACGGCGTCGGGACGACGCTGGCGGCGCTGAGTTGGAACGTGGTCGTCCTGTACGTCGGCTGGTCGGTCATCGAGGGGGCCGCCGCGGCCGTGTTGCTCCCGCTGACGTTCACCGTCCTCCTCGTCAGCTACGAGGGCGCGGACCGGGCGAAAGCCCTCGGCATCCTCGCCGGGGTGAACGCGGCCGGGGCCGCGTTCGGGCCGCTTTTGGGCGGCGCGGTCACGACGTTCGCCAGCTGGCGATGGGGGTTCGGCGTCGAGGTACTGATCGTCCTCGTCGCGCTCGCGTTCGTCCGGTATCTCCCCGAGGAGTCCCTGAGCGAGACGCGGACGAAACTGGACGTCGGCGGGACGCTCCTCTCGGTAGTGGGGACGACCGCTCTCGTCGCCGGCGTGCTGCTGGCCGGGCGGTACGGCTGGATATCGGCCCGCCGGCCGTTCGCCGTCGGCGACGTTCGACTGGACCTGTTCGGCGCGTCGCCGACCGTCTGGCTCGTCGGCTTCGGAATCGTCGTGTTCGCGGCCTTCGTCCAGTACGAACGCCGCGTCGAGCGCGAGGGCGGGTCGCCCCTCGTGCCGGTCCGCCTCCTGTCGAACGGCCCGTTCACGGCCGGCATCGCCACGAACGCCGCGCGGTCGCTGGTCCTCGCGGGATTCATCTTCGTCGTTCCGGTCTTCCTCCAGTCCGGGGCCGGCTACACCGCGTTCGAGACCGGGGTGGCGATGCTTCCGTTCTCCGTCGCGACGTTCGTCGCGTCCATCTTCACGACCGACTGGCGGCGGTTCGTCGCACCGAAACTGCTGATTCAGGGCGGCGTCGTCCTCATGGGACTCGGCGTGCTCGCGCTCGTGTCGCAGACGGCGCTGGACGCGACGGTCGCCCAACTGGCGGTGCCGATGGCGCTCGTCGGACTCGGCCTCGGGCTCGTCATGGCACAGCTCATCGACATGACGCTCTCGTCGGTCGACCAGCGGGACTCGGCGGCGGCGTCCGGCCTCCTGAACGCGACGATGATGCTCGGCTACTCCTTCGGGACCGCTATCGTCGGCACGTACCTGCTCAGGGGGTTTTACGGCGGCGTCGTCGACGGGGTGTTGACCGCCGCGGGCGCGGGCGTGTCGGCGAGCGACCGAGGGGCGCTCGTCATCGCGCTCGAAGACGCCGCGGAGACGGCGACCAAAGAGACCCAGCGGGCGGTCCTCGACGGTCTCGCTCCGGCACAGCGGGAACTGCTGGCCGACGTGTTCGACGCCGCGATAGTGCAGGCACAGCGGGAGACGCTGCTGCTCCTCGCGCTGTTCGTGTTACTCGTGCTCCTCGTTTCGACGCTCCTCCCGGGCGGTGAGACCGACAGCGGACCGTGAGCGCAGCGGCACCGTTCTCCCGAGGGACTGAACGGAATAGACGTCCGCACGGCTCGACTTCAGACGGGGAGCCATCGATGGAACATCCGGCTAGCTAAAATCTTCAATTTGATAATTTTAATTTCAACAGTAGTGCGTGTTTTCCAAATTACCACTCACTATATGATAGTTCGTATTTCTGGAATGCAAGATAGAAACCCTGTATTGAAGTAGCAGAGGAAAAAATCGAGTTTCGTCACATATAATAGTGTCTACTATATACATTAGTCATAATTTCTCTTGCTCGTCTGCTGTAAGATTTACACCGTATATTCCGTTTTTATACGAAATTATTATATCTTCATCCAGACAGTCTGAATCGCCTAATTATCGGTGGTGAAACCGAATTCGGCAGGGAAATGACATCGAAGGGAACCACAGGGAAGGTTGCGACGGACAGGGAGGCGAACAGCAGGTGACGCAGAGACCACGGATAACGCGACAGCAGGCCAACACGCTCCTTCTGACGCTCGTGACGGTGATTTCGCTCGTCGCGTGGGTTCCGGTCGGCGCATCGGCGGTCGCGAACGGCGCGGATATCTCGTATACGAACCTCTCGGTGACGCCGACGACGCTCTACGAGGGAAGCGCCGTCACCGTGAACGTCACCGTCGAGAACACCGGCGGGACACAACAGTCGTACAACGCGACGCTCACCGTCGACGGCGACGTCGTGGCGTACCAAACCGGGACGCTCAACGCGGGTGCGACCGAACAGGTCACGTTCACGAAGACGCTCTGGGGGGCGGGCACGTACGACGTCGCCGCCGGGGGACTCGCCGCACAGACCGTGACCGTCGAGGAGGCCAACGCGAAATTCCACGGCGGACCGGGGAACCACGGCTACTACCCGAATCAAGAGGGGCCGCTCACGGAACCAGTCGAAGTGTGGAACATCTCGGACGGAACCCCGCAGGTGATGCAACCGACCATCGTGGGCGACACGCTCTACACCGCCTTCCACAACGGCGGCAGTCTGTACGCGTTAGACCCCGAGACGGGCGAAGAGAAGTGGAACGCGACGCCCGGCGGCCTTGACGGGTCGACGTGGACCACGCCCGCCTACGCCAACGGCGTCCTCTACATCGGAAGCAACAACCACAAGCTACACGCCATAAACGCGACCGACGGCACCGAAATCTGGAGCTACGGGACGCAGACGAACGTCCGGTCGGCCCCCGCGGTCGTCGACGGCGTCGTCTACTTCGGAAGCAACGACGGGAACCTGACCGCGGTGGACGCCGACACCGGCGAAGAACTCTGGTACTACACGATGTACCAACCGGTGCTGGTGGAGTCGAACCCCGCGGTCGTCGACGGCGTCGTCTACGTGTCGGGCGACGACGACAACCTGACCGCGCTGAACGCCACCACCGGGGCGCGACTCTGGAACTACACGCTCATCGACGAAAGCCAGTCGGGCCCGACCGTCGCGAACGACACGGTGTTCGTCGGGAGCGATAGCACGGCGGGCGAGACCGGCGGAACCGGGAGAGTGTACGCGATAAACGCGACCGACGGCACCGAGCGCTGGAACTACTCGATGCCGGGGGACGTGGATTCGAGTCAGGTGTACGCCGACGGCGTCGTCTACGCCGGGAGCCGCGGCGGCGAGCTCGTCGCGCTGGACGCCGACGACGGCAGCAGACTCTGGAACGCGACGGGGAGCAGTTTCCGCGGCGCGCCGGTCGTCGCGGGCGACGTGCTCTACATCTCGGATTTCGGTAACGACACCGTCCACGCGTTCAACGCGACCGACGGCACCGAGCGCTGGTGGTACGACTCGCCGGTGAACACCCTCTACCCGACGCCGCTCGCGTGGAACGGCTACCTCTACTACGGCAGCGGCAGCCAGTTCCACGCGCTCGCGGAACCGGCACCGGCCGTCTCGGCGGTCAACGCGACGAACCCCTCGGGACAGAACCTCTCGGTGTCGTTCGACTCGTCGCAGGAGCTGGTGAACATCTCGGTCTCGGTCTCGGGACCGGGTTCGACGACGTTCACCGAGGGCGACTTCGCGGAGTCGGGAACCGGCCCGTACACGTACGCGCTCGCGTCGCCGTACGAGACCGGAACCGACGGCACGTACACCGTCACGGTCCGGACCGCCGAGAACGCCGACGGGAAAGACGGGGCCGGAAACGAGTCCGACAGCGTCACAATCGATACGGCCGCACCCGCCGTCGATGCGGGCGAGGACGCGACCGTCGACGAGGACGTCGCGCTCGACTTCAACGCGACGGCGACCGACGCCGTCGGCGTCACGAGCACGTCGTGGGACTTCGGCGACGGCTCCGCGAACGAGACGGGCGAGAACGCGACCCACACCTTCGCCGACCCCGGGACGTACACGGCGACGTTCACCGCCGCCGACGCCGCGGGGAACGAGGAGACCGACTCGCGGGTCGTCACCGTCAACGACACGACCGCACCCGCCGCCGACGCCGGGGTGAACCAAACGGTCGACGAGGACACCGCCGTCAGTTTCGACGGCTCGGCCTCCACCGACAACGGAGCAATCGACTCGTACGAGTGGGACTTCGGCGACGGCTCCGCGAACGTCACGGGCGAGGGCGTGACCCACGCGTTCGCCGACCCCGGAACGTACACCGTCACCCTGACCGTGACCGACGGCGGCGACAACGCCGATTCCGACTCGCTCGTCGTGACGGTCAACGACACGACCGCACCCGCCGCCGACGCCGGGGTGAACCAAACGGTCGACGAGGACACCGCCGTCGAGTTCAACGCGAGCGGGTCGGTCGACGCTTCGGCAATCGACTCGTACGAGTGGGAGTTCGGCGACGGCTCCGCGAACGCCACGGGCGAGAACGCGACCCACTCCTTCGCCGACCCCGGGACCTACACCGTCGTCCTGAACGTGACCGACACCGTCGGGAACACCGCGTTCGACACGCTCACCGTGACGGTCGACGACACGACCTCGCCGACGGCCTCCGTCGGAACGAACCAGACGGTCGACGAGGACACCGTCGTCAGTTTCGACGGCTCGGCCTCCACGGATAACGGGGCAATCGCCGCCTACGAGTGGGACTTCGGCGACGGCTCCGCGAACGCCACGGGGGCGACTCCGAACCACACGTTCGCCGACCCCGGAACGTACGACGTGGTGCTGACCGTGACCGACGGCGGCGACAACGCCGATTCCGATTCGCTGGTCGTCACCGTCAACGACACGACCGCACCCGCCGCCGACGCCGGCGACAACAGGTCGGTTACGCGGGGCGACGCGGTCGAGTTCGACGCCAGCGGCTCCGCCGACAACGGAGCAATCGACGCCTACGAGTGGGACTTCGGCGACGGGTCGAATTCGACGAACGCCTCCGAGACGCACAGCTACGACTCGACCGGGACCTACACCGTCACGCTGACCGTGACCGACGCCGCCGGCAACGTCGGGTCGGACACGGCGACCGTGACCGTGAACGCCGACTCGTCGTCCTCGTCATCGTCGTCGTCTTCGTCCTCGTCATCGTCGTCGACATCGGAGTCCCCCGAGGCGACCGGCGGTGACTCAGAGGTCGTCGTCGACACGAAGGGCGAAGGCACGAGTAAGCGGTCGAACGTGTCGGTCAGAAACGTCGACACGAGCCGCGCCGTCGTCATCGCGCTGGAACCGGTCGCGAACGACACCGAGGCCGGGGCGGTCGAGAACGGAACGACCGGGACCGACGCGACCAACGACTCCGCCGAAGCGGCGGACGGGTCGGCCTCGCCCGCCCCGGAGAACATCTCGGTCGCACAGCTCTCGATGAACGTGAACAGCGGCGAGGACTTCACGCTGAACGTCACGACGTACGAGGCGGCCGACGACGAGGCCACGGGCGAGCGCTTCCAGCGCGAGACGGGCGCGACGTCCGCGGGCTACGTCGTGGTCAACCACTCGATACACGACGACGACATCGAGGACGTGACGTTCACCTTCAGCGTGCGAAAGCGCTACTTCGAGACGACGGGCATCAGCCCGGAGTCGGTCGCGCTCTACCGCGACGAGCACACGCAGTGGCGCAAGCTCGACGCAAGCCTCGTCGAGGAGTCCGAGACGCACTACGTCTTCGAGGCGACCTCGCCGGGCCTGTCGCTGTTTACCATCGGCTCGACCGTCCCCGTCTTCGAGACGACCGCCGCCGAAGTCACCGAGACGAGCGTGTCGGTCGGTCAAGCGGTCGAAATCGCGGTCGACGTGTCGAACCTCGGCGGCGCGGGCGGAGTCCACGCGCTCGACTTACTGGCCGACGGCGAGCGCGTCGCCGGCGGGACCGTCGAACTCGGCGCGTTCCAGAACGGGACGGCCACGCTCAGCTACGCCTTCGACGAGCCCGGGACGTACGAACTCGCGGTCGGCGAACAGGTCGTCGGCAGCATCACCGTCGAAGCGCCGCAAGCGGCTCAGACGGCGGCGTCGGTCGACGGGGCGGACCCCGACGCTGACGACAGTTCCGGAGACGGCGACAGCGCAGGGTGGACGATTGCCGTCGTCGTCGCCGTCCTGTTGGCCGCCGGACTGGGCGTCGCCTACCGGCGGCGGGAGCGCGACGAGTAGCCGCGGAGCGGTCCACTCTTTTCGGCGGGTCGTGTACAGAACAGTTAGACAATTGGTACTATTGGACGTATAGAAAACCACAGCCGTCCCGGTCGAGTCCGTCGTCAGCGCTGCTCGCGGACGGCTTCGACCGAGGCGAAAAAGCCGAAGTACGCGACGACGCCGGCACCCAGACAGAGGTAGAAGGCCCACTGCGGTCCGTCGAGCACGTCGAACAGGACCGAGACGACCGTCACCCACGCCAGGGCGAACAGCAGGTCGGTCAGCATCCCCGAGCGGTGTTCGCGCACGTGGGTTCGAATCGTCTCCGCGAGGCTCATCGGCGGGTCACCCCGTCCGGAGCCGCGGGTGGCGTGGTCGTCCTCGCGTGGGTCGTGTTGTACATGGCTTACGCTTCCGCTTCTGTTTCCGCTTCCTTTTCGTGGACGTCGACGACGAGCACCGGGAGCCGAGTCCGCCGCAGGACGCGTTCGGTCACGCTCCCGAGGACGACACGGGAGAGACCGGAGCGGCCGTGAGAGCCCATCACGACGAGGTCGATGTCGTTGTCCTCGACGAACTTCCTGATGGCTCGCGCCGGTTCGCCCGCAACGACGTGTTCGCGGACGGCCAGACCGTGCTCGGTTGCGGCGTCGGCGACGTACCCCGTCGCCTTGTCGGCCGCCTCCTTCACTTCGGGCATGTCGTCGAGGCGGCCCTGTCGGATGCGGTCGACCTGTTCCGTCCCCAGCGAGTAGCTGGTGGCGTCCACGTCGACGACGTACAGCGCGTGAACCGTCGCCCCGTACTTCGACGCGATGTCGACTGCCTGTTCGACGGCGTACTCCGCCGCGTCGCTTCCGTCAGTCGGAATGAGGATGTGTTCGTACATTGGTTAGTCGTCCGCGGGGGACTGCCCTCCGTCTGCGCTCATGACCACGTCTTCTGCGGACTGTTGCTGACCCATCGGTTCGGGGCTGTGACACTGCCGAACCATCTTCTTGATTCGCTCCGGCGGTTCGTCCGTCGCCATCGAGACGGCGATGGTGATGACGAACACCAGCGGCGTGCCGACGAGCGCCGCGCCGATGGCCGGCACGAACTCGGCGAAGGCGTCGCTGAAGTGGAAGATGAGGTCGTTGACCACCGCGGCGACCCAGAGCGCGAGACCGACGCTCATACCGGCGAGCGCGCCCTGACGGTTGGTGTTCTCCCACCAGAGGCCGAGGAAGAACATCGGGAACAGCACGATGGCCGCGAGCGAGAACGCGAGCGCGACCAGTTCGCCGACGAGCGCGGGCGGGTCGAACGCGGTTATCGTCACGATGATACCGAGCGCGACGATGGTCGCGCGACCGACGAACACCTGCTGGCGCTGGGTCGCGTCGGGGTTGATGATGTTCGTGTAGATGTCGTGGGAGACGGCGGACGAGGCGGTGATGAACAGCCCCGCCGTCGTCGCGATGGCGGCGGCGATGCCGCCGGCCGCCACGAGGCCGACGAACCACGTCGGCAGGTTCGAAAGCTGCGCCGCGAGCACCACGATGAGGTCGCCCTCACCGCCGCTCATGCCGCCGTTGGCCGCGAACGTCGGGCCGTACTGGGAGGCGTCGTAGAGGTCGACGCCGAACGTCGCCAGCGCCGGGGCGCTCCAGTACAAAAGCAGGATGAAAAACAGCCCCCAGACGGTCGACTGACGCGCCGTCTTTTCGTTTTCGACGGTGTAGAACCGAACCAGCACGTGCGGGAGCCCGCAGGTCCCGAAGATGAGCGAGAACGCCGTGGCGATCCAGAGGTAGAACCCCGCGTTGGCGAACGGTTCGGAGAACTCGGCCGATAGCTCGCCGATGAGTCGGCCGTATTCGATTTGCGGGAGGACGGTCGAGTAGCCGCCGGTGAACCCGACGACGTAGACGGCCGTCAGGAACGCCACGATGAGGATGACGTACTGGACGGCCATGTTCTTGGTCGCGCCCATCATGCCGGAGATGGTCAGGTAGCCGACCGTAATCGCCATCATGATGATGACCATCGTGACGTAGTCGGTCCCGAAGACGTACAGTCCGACGAGGCCCATCCCGCGGGCCTGTCCGACCGAGTAGACGAACCCGATGAGAATGGTCGTCAGCGCGCCGATCGCCCGCGCCGTATCGGAGTTGAATCGGTCGCCGACGAAGTCGGGCGCCGTGTACTTCCCGAACCGACGCATCTGCGCGGCCAGGAAGATGAGGAGGACGAAGTACCCGGCCGTCCAGCCGATGATGAACGCGAGCCCGTAGAAGCCCGCGAGGGCGACCAGTCCCGCTAACCCGAGGTACGACGCCGCCGACATCCAGTTCGCGCCGATTGCCATGCCGTTTTCGACGTTTCCAATCGACCGACCGGCGACCCACATCCCTTCCGTGTCGGCGACCTTGAACACGTAGCCGATGGCGAGAAAGAGGGCCAACATCCCGACGACCATGATGGCCGGCACGAGTTTGAACGAGATGTTGAGCGCCTCGGGGAGCAGGTCGCCCGACTGGAGGAACACGCTCGCAGTCATTCGACGCTCCCCCCGTCGGTGACGGCGGCCTCGCCCTCACTCTTCGAGCGCGACTTCGAAGCCGCGTGGTCGATGCCGTACCGCCTGTCGAGTTGGTCGCGCTTGCGGGAGTATACGAACGCGAGGACGAGCGAACTGGTCGGCGACAACACGGCGACGAGGAAGTAGTGCGCCGGGAAGCCGATGACCGGGAGCTGTGCGGTCATCGTCGCCGGTGCGAAGTAGGTGAGAACCGGCGGTCCGAACGTGAGAAGCGCCCACGCGATGAACCCGGCCCAGATTATTTTCAGGTGGTCTCGCATGAACGGGGTGCTCGGTTTCAGCAGGTTCACCTCCCTCGACAGGTAGTCTACCTCGTCGTGGTCGGGAGCTGTGCTCCGGTCGGTGTTCGCGGCGTGTGAGTCAATTTCTGACTCGGTTGATTCGCGTGACATAGATTGTTGGTCGTCTCGTAGTTACACTCGATACGGGCGGCCGAAGGCGGCCGCTCAGTCGCTCTGCGCGCGGACCTTCGCTTCTATCTCCCCGACGATTTCGGGGTTCCGGAGCGTCGAGGTGTTACCCAGTTCCGCGCCGTTCGCCACGTCTTCGAGCAGGCGACGCATGATTTTGCCCGAGCGCGTCTTCGGCAGTTCCGGCGTGAACACGACCTGTTCGGGTCTGGCGATGGGCCCGATGGCGTCCTCGACGCCCTCGATGATGCGCGCGCGGAGGTCGTCTCCCTCCTCGTACCCGTCTTCGGTGATGACGTAGGCGTAGACCGCCTCGCCTTTCACCTCGTGGTTGCCGCCGACGACCGCCGCCTCGGCGACGCCCTCGACGCCGACGATGGCCGACTCGATTTCCATCGTCCCGAGGCGGTGCCCCGAGACGTTGATAACGTCGTCAACGCGCCCGAGTACGGTGATATAGTCGTCTTCGTCCACTTTCGCGCCGTCCTCCGGGAAGTAGACCCAGTCGTCGGGGTCGTCGCTGTCGGTGTCGGAGTACTCCTCCCAGTATTCGGAGATGTAGCGCTCGTCGTTGTTGTAGAGCGTCCGAAGCATCCCCGGCCACGGCTTGTTCACCGTGAGATAGCCCGCTCGGCCGGGTTTCACTTCGTCGCCGTTGGTGTCGACGATTTGGGCGTCGATGCCCGGCAGCGGCGGGCCGGCCGACCCGGGTTTCATGTTCTTGACGCCCGGGAGAGTCGTTATCATCATGCCGCCGGTCTCGGTCTGCCACCACGTGTCTACCACCGGGCAGTCCTCGTTGCCGATGTGCTCGTAGTACCACTTCCACGCCCGCGGGTTGATTGGCTCGCCGACCGTGCCGAGCAAGCGGAGACTCGACAGGTCCCGCGATGCCGGGTACTTGCTGCCCCACTTCATGAACGCGCGAATCGCCGTCGGCGCGGTGTAGAAGATGTCGACGGCGTACTTCTCGACGATGTCCCACATCCGGTCGCGGTTGGGGAAATCGGGCGTCCCCTCGTACATCACCGTCGTCGAACCGAGCGCGAGCGGCCCGTAGACGATGTAGGAGTGACCCGTAATCCAGCCGATGTCCGCCGAACACCAGTACGTGTCCTCCTGCTCGATGTCGAGGACGGCGTGGGAGGTCCACGTCGCGTAGGAGAGATACCCGCCGGTGGTGTGTTTGACACCCTTCGGCTGGCCGGTGGTCCCCGAGGTGTACATCAGGAACAGCATGTCCTCGGCGTCGCGTTCGACGGGCTCGACGCGCTCGCCGCCCTGTTCGTCGAGGAGGTCGTCCCAGTCGTGCTGGTTGCCCTTCAGGTCGTGGCCGAAGCCGTCGTCGCCGAGGCGGTCGACGACGACCGTGGCGTCCACACCGTGGTCGACACTGTCGAGTCCCTCGTTGGTTTTGTCGAGGTGGTCGAGCGGGTCGCCGCGGCGGTAGTAGCCGTCGCAGGTGACGAGGAACCGGGAGTCCGCGGCGTTCATCCGCGTCGCCAGCGCCTCGGCGGAGAAACCGGCGAAGACGACGTTGTGGGGCGCGCCGATGCGGGCGCAGGCCAGCATGGCGATGGGCAGTTCGGGAACCATCGGCATGTAGAGCGTGACCACGTCGTCTTCCTCGACGCCGAGGTCGCGCAGCGCCGCCGCGAACTCGTTCACCTCGCGGTAGAGGTCCTGATACGTGTACGTTCGCGTCTCGCCGTGTTCGCCCTCCCACTTGATGGCGACCCGGTTCTTGTCCCCGTTCTCGACGTGCCGGTCGACGCAGTTGTAACAGGCGTTCAGTTCGCCGCCGGTGAACCACTCGTAGAACGGCGGGTTCGAGTCGTCCAGCACCTCGTCGTACTCTTCGTCCCAATCGAGCAAGTCGGCGGCCCGCTCCCAGCACACGGGCCAGTTCTCCTCGAACTCGTCGTAGATGTCGGAGTCCGAGACGTTCGCTTGCGCGACGAACTCCTCGGAGGGTTCGAACTCGTCTTGTTCTTCCAGCCGTGCCTCCAGTTCGGTGTCACCCTGTGCCATATGTCGTGTTAACGAGTCTCCACAAGGGGCATAAGTAGGGTAACTAATTATCGAAAATTAACATCACGATTATGAATAGCAGTCTAAACGCGGTTCGATAGGCTCCAGAGAGGGATACAGAAGATATAAACAACTATCGAGATATATTGATAAAATTTCAGTCAATAATGAACGTTCGTGTGCTAACCGGTCGCACGCCTAAGGGTTTAGGGTCGAAGCGTGTTCGTCGCTGTCATCGTCGAAGAACGCGGTCATGAGTTTCTGCTGTGCGGTTCGGAGGTGCTGGTGGAGCGTCGGCGACGAGATGTCTATCGAATCGGCGAGGTCTTCGGCGGTACTACCGCGGGGCCACTCGAAGTACCCGGCGAGATAGGCCGCTCGCAGGACGGACTGTTGCTTGTCAGTGAGTCGCGCCACGAGCGACTCCCGAAAGTCGGCGGTGTTTCGCGTGGGCCGTTCGACCTCCTGTTTCGCGACGAGTTCGGTGGCGGGATACGCGTCGGTCAGGTCGGACATCACGTCTCGGAGCGGCGCTTCGTTCGAAAATTCGCCGACGAAACGGGCCACGCCGTCCTCCGCGACGAACCGCGAGACGGTTCCGTCGTAGGACGTGAGCGTCGTAATCGTCGACCCCGCGGAGAGCGCGACTTCGAGGAGCGACTCCGTTCCCCGGTCGCGGATCAGGCGGATGTGTTCGACGGCGTCCGTGGCTTGCAACTCGTCGAACACCGCGTCCGTCGTCGCCCCCCGAACGGTGAGAAAGCACAGCAGCGACCGCTCCTCGATAGGAACGACGCCGCGGAGCCGAACCGAACAACCGAGGTCCGCGGAGAGTCCGACGAGCACGTCCTGTTCGTCCGATGATTCGAACTCCAGTTGAACGACCGTGTCGGCGAGGAGTAGCTTCCGACGCTCCGCGGCGGCGATAGCCTGTCCGACGTGGCGGCCCAGCGTCACCAGTACGTCCGTCTCGGCGTCGGAGGCCGCTTCCTCAGCGAGCGCGACGTAGAGCGCGCCGTAGGCGGTTTCGCCGTGTACCAGCGGAACGACAGCGAGGTGGCCGCTCTCGGAGTTCGGCGGCAGGTCGGTACGCACGGTCTGCACGGCACCGGTATCGCACGCGCGTCGAGCGAAGTCCGCGTCTCGACCGCCGAGCGAGCGACGAACCGCTTCGAGCGATTCCTCGTCGAGTCCGGCGACGGTGAGTTCCGCTCGCGCATCGGTTTCGTCCGACGCTATCCAAGCGAAACGGTAGTGGCTCGAATCGGCGAGTCCGTCACAGACGGCCTGTTCGACCTCGCCTCGCGTGTTCACCCCCGAGAGTGCCGACCCGACGCTTCGGGCGGTCTCGACGACCTGACGCACTCGGTCGGCATCGCCGCCCGCGGGACGCCCGCCGCTGTCGACGGCGTCCGGCGAGAGCGCATCGAGCACCTCGTCTTCGCTCGGTTCGTCGAGGAGCGGCGCGAGACTCTCGATGCGGTCCCACCCGCCGATTCGCATGACGACGCTCGGCGGGACGCCGTCACCGAGCATCGTTCGGGCGAAGTGCCGACGCAGGTCCCGAGTCGAAACGTCCGCCAACCCCTCGCGGCCAGTTCGTTCGGCGGCCCGCGTTCCGACCGACGCCACGAGCATCTGCAGACGCCGCGGCGTGACCGGAAGCACCCGTTCAGTCTCGTCGATGTCCGTCGTCGTGACGTACTTGCGAACGTCGTGTTCGACCTCGTTCGGTAGGTACGCCTCCCGGCCGTCGGTCGGAACGGCGAGGAAGTGGAGCTCCGTTCCCCGGTGTCGCCGCTGGGTCACGTGTGCGGGTTCGAACTGACTCATCTCGGCCGGCGTGAGCCCGACTTCCGCGCCGAGTCGAAGCACGAGGTCCTCGCGGTACGTCTCGGTCGACCGTCGCAGTTGCTCGTACCCACCCGCGGACAACGGCGTCGGCTCGGAGTCTCCGCCCGGCATTCGTTTCGGAATAATATCGAAGAGCGAACTAAATCTTCCGGTAAAAGGAGAACGGAGACACAGAGAAGCCAGCGAGCGGGGAAGAACACCGCTCATCAGGGTAGAAACAAGATTTCGTAGAGAGAGTATTATCCGAAACGTCGTCAGCTGTCTCGGACGATGGATTCGAGTTCGCCGACGATTTCCGGGTTCTGAAGCGCGGACGTGTCGCCGAACTCCTCGCCGTTGGTGATATTCTCGAGAAACCGACGCATGATCTTCCCGGACCGCGTCTTCGGGAGGTCGGGCGTGAAGACGACGGCGTCCGGAGTGGCAATCGGACCGATGCGCTCGCGGACGTGCGAGCCGATTCGCTCGCGGAGGTCGTCGCTCCCGGAGACGCCCGTCTCCAGCGTGACGTACGCGTGGATACCGCCCGTGTCGGCGTCGTCGACGCTGACGACCGCGGCCTCGACGACGCCCTCGACGTCGACGATGGCCGACTCGATTTCCATCGTCCCGAGGCGGTGCCCCGAGACGTTGATGACGTCGTCCACGCGCCCGAGCACGGTGACGTAGCCGTCTTCGTCCACTTTCGCGCCGTCGCCGGTGAAGTAGTGCCAGCCGCCCACGTCGAGCTTCGCCGCCTCCTCGCCCCACCGCTGGCCGTGTCGCAGCGCGAGCGGCATGCCGGGCCACGGGCGAGTGAGAACGAGATACCCCGCCTCGTTCGCAGGGACTTCCTCGCCGCGGCCGTCGACGACCCGAGCGCCGACGCCCGGCAGCGGCGGCCCGGCGGTGCCGGGCTTCATGTTCTTGACGCCCGGGAGGGTCGTTATCATCATGCCGCCGGTCTCGGTCTGCCACCACGTATCGACGATGGGGCAGTTCTCGTTGCCGATGTGCTCGTAGTACCACTTCCACGCCCGCGGGTTGATTGGCTCGCCGACTGTGCCGAGCAGGCGTAAACTCGACAGGTCCCGCGACGCCGGGAGCGACGTGTCCCACTTCATGAACGACCGAATCGCCGTCGGGGCCGTGTAGAACACGTCGACGGCGTTCTCCTCGATGAGGTCCCAGATGCGGTCCTTCTCCGGGTAGTTCGGCGTTCCCTCGTACATGACCGTCGTCGTTCCGAGCGCCAGCGGGCCGTAGACGACGTACGAGTGGCCGCTAATCCAGCCGATGTTCGCCGTACAGAGATAGGTGTCCTCCGGCTTGAGGTCCAACACCGCCTGCGACGTCCACGCGACGTGGGCGAGGTAGCCGCCGGTGACGTGTTCGACTCGTTTCGGTTCGCCCGTGGTCCCCGACGTGTGGATGAGAAACAGCACGTCGTCGGCCGTCCGCTCGACCGGGTCGACCTCCGCGCCGGCGTGGGCGTCGACCAGTTCGTCGTAGGTGTGCTGTCCCGCTCCGAGGTGTGCGGTCTCGCCGAGGTGCTCGACGACGACCATCTCTTCGAGGTCGTGGGCGGCCTTGAGACGGGCGTCGTCGGCCTTGCTCTTCAGGAAGATGGCGCTCCCTCTCCGGTAGTAGCCGTCGCAGGTGACGAGGAACGCCGAGTCCGCGCTCTCCAGTCGCGTCGCCAACGCGTCCGCCGACAGTCCCGCGAAGACGACGTTGTGGGGCGCGCCGATACGGGCGCACGCGAGCATGGCGATGGGCAGTTCGGGAATCATCGGCATGTAGAGCGTGACCACGTCGTCCTCCTCGACGCCTTGCGCGCGGAGCGCCGCGGCGAACTCGTTGACCTCGCGGTAGAGGTCCTGATACGTGTACGTTCGCGTCTCGCCGAGGTGGCTCTCCCACTTGATGGCGACGCGGTTCTTGGCCCCGGCTTCGACGTGCCGGTCGAGGCAGTTGTAGCAGGCGTTCAACGTCCCCCCGGCGAACCACTCGAACGGGGGTTCGTCGGCCGGAAGGACCGACTCGTAGGGGTCGAACCAGTCGAGCGTCGCCGCCGCTCTCCCCCAGCAGTCGGGCCAGTTCTCCTCGAACTCGCCGTAGACGGAGTCGTCGGTAACGGTGGCCTGTTCGACGAACGACGCCGGAGGCGGTATCTCCTCGTCTTCGGCCATCCTCGTTTCGAAGTCCGGCCCACGACGGTTCGACATACAGGAGGTACGTCGGCCTCATCGCATTAAAACGTTCGTCGGGGTGTGCGACTCGGGCTCCCGATGGCGTCCGCCAAGCTTCTTGTGTCAGCCAGTCCCAGCCCACGTATGCCACATCCGACCGCGTTCTCCCGGCCCATCGGGAGCGAGCGCGTCGCGGGAACCCGCGAGTCCGTCATCCGGGAGATGACCCGCGAGGCGCACGAACACGACGCCATCAACCTCTCGCAGGGCATTCCCGACGAGGACGAGACGCCGGCGAGCGTGAAGGAGGCCGCCAAGGAGGCAATCGACACGTCGAGCCAGTACACCATCACGTGGGGGCTCCCGGAACTCCGCGAGGCGGTCTCGGAGCGCTACGCCGAGTGGAAGGGCGTCCGCTACGACCCCGAAACAGAGGTCACCGTCACCACCGGGACGAGCGAGGCGGTGGTCTCGACGCTCCTCGCGCTCTGCGACCCCGGCGACGGCGTCATCTACTTCGAGCCGACCTACGAGAGCTACATCCCGGCCGTCCAGTTCGCCGGGGGAGAGCCGATGCCGCTCGACATCACCGACGGCCTCGAACTCGACGCCGGCGCGCTGTGGGACGCCGCCGAGGACGCGTCCATGCTGATTCTCAACCACCCCCACAACCCGACGGGGAACGTCTTTTCGCCCGCCGAACTCGAACTCGTCGCGGAGGTCGCCGAGGCGGAGGACCTCGTCGTCGTCACCGACGAGATATACGAGCACATCGTCTACGCCGACGACTACGTCAGTCCGGTCGAAATCGACGGACTCGCGGGCCGGACCGTCGTCTGCACGGGGCTGTCGAAGACGTACTCCGTGACGGGCTGGCGCGTCGGGTTCGCGCTCGCGCCCGAGCCGCTGTCGGCCGAACTCCGGAAGGTCCACGACTACACGAGCATCTGCGCGCCGACGCCGTTCCAGCGGGCGGGGGTGGAGGCGCTTTCGCTCCCGGCGGACTACTACGACGACCTCTCGGACTCGTACGAACGCCGCGGCGAACTGCTGTACGACGGGCTCCGGGATGTGGGCCTCGACCCCGTGAAACCGGACGGCGCGTACTACATGCTGACGCGCTATCCGGGCGACGCCGACGACGCCGAGTTCGCGCACCGACTCGTCCGCGAGGCCGGCGTCGCGGTCGTCCCCGGGAGCAGTTTCTACACCGAGGGGTCCGCGGACTGGGTCCGGTTTACCTTCTCCCGCAACGAGGCGACCATCGAGGAGGCGCTGCGACGGCTCGACGAGAACCGCTTCTGGTAGGTCCGGTCGTCCCGGCTCGGCGGTCCGCAGGCGGCGGTTAGGCGTCGTCGGACGACGCCGAGCTCGACGCCTGAACCGGGTCCTCGGCGCGTTCGACGCCCCGAATCACGAACCGAGCGCCGGCGTCCGCGGCGTCCTCGTAGCCGACCGACCAGTCGTGGGCGTCGGCGATGGTGCGGACGATTGCGAGGCCGAAGCCGGTGCCGTCGGCCGCGGTCGTGAAGCCGGATTCAAAGAGCTTCGGGCGGTCTTCCGACGGGACACCGGGCCCGTCGTCTTCGACGTAGAAGCCGTCCCGAGTCGCGCCGACGGTGACGGTCACGCCGTCGCCGGCGTGCTCGACGGAGTTCCGAAACAGGTTCTCGAACAGTTGGAGGAGCCGAGTCCGGTCCGCCATGAACGACGCGCTTTCGGCCACCTCGAGCGCGGCCGATTTGGTGTCGACGTTCGCCCACGCCTCGGTCGCCACGGCGTCGAGCGAGACCGTCTCGCGCTCGTCGACCGTGCCGCCGCGGGCGAGCGCGAGCACGTCGGTGATAATCTCGCCCATGCGCTCGTGGGCCGCCTCGATTCGCTCGACGTGGTCCGGGTCGGGACGCTCCGCCTCCTTCACCAGTTCGAGGTAGCCCTCCGCCACGTTCAGCGGGTTGCGCAGGTCGTGCGAGACGACGTTTGCGAATGTTTCGAGCTGTTGTTCGTGTTTTCGCCGGTCGGTCACGTCGTGGGCGTTGACGACGACGCCGCCGACGACGGGGTCGTCCAGAAGGTTCCGACACCGGACGCTGAAGACGCGCCACCCGCGGGTCGAACTACGGAACCGGAGTTCGGCGGTGGCGTCCTCGTCGGGGCGCGCCAGCGCCTCCCGGAACGTCTCGACGGCGGCGTCCTCGTCGTCGGGGTGGAGGAACCGCGCCAGCGACCGAACCTCGCTCGGGTCCGCGTCGGCGCCGAGCGTCTGCGCGGCCGAGTCGCTCAGGTAGCTGACCGAGCCGTCGGCGTCGAGGACGAAGATGAGGTCGGAGGCGTTCTCCGTGAGCGCGCGGAACCACCGCTCGCGGACGCGGCGCTCGGTGATGTCGTGGAGGATGTGCAGGTGGCCGCGAACCGCGTCACGGCCGTCGGTCACGGCCGACCTGTCGACCTCGAAGTAGCGCGCCTCGCCGTTGTCGTCGACGACCCGGAGCTCCCCGTCGGTTTCGAGGGCCTCGGCGACCTCCGCGTCGAACACGTCGGCGACGGGCGTCCCCAGCGACGAGGGCTCCACGTCGAAAAGCGCCCTCGCCGACGGGTTGGTGTCGGCCAGCCGGTCCTTTCGGTCGACGACGATGACGGGGTCGGCCATCCGCTCGATGACGAGGTCCCGCGCGATGGGGCTGATGTCGAGGATTCGGTACCGCGAGAGCCCGATGGCGAGCAGCGACGACGTGGCGGCGAACGAGATGGCGATGGGGTTCGCGGGCGAAAACGGCGTCCAGAGATACACCGCGCCGACGATGGGGGGAACGAGAACCGCGACGAACAGGAGGAGCGCTTGCTTTCGGTATATCTGTCGGCTCCGCAGGCAGTGGATGCCGAGGACGACGAGCGCGGCCCCGACCGCGACGTAGCTGTAGACAATATCCACCCAGAACAGCGGTCCGTAGACGACATCGGCCGTCGTGATTCCACCGGTGGTCGAAAACGACAGCGACTCCCACAGCAGCGTGTGGAGTCCGAGCGCGTTCGTTACCGCCCCCACGACGGTCAACGTGGGCCACACGGCGAACAGCGCGGCGGTGCGGCGAGAGACCAACCGCTCGTAGCCCGCGATTTCGAGGGCGAAAAGCAGGGTGAAAAAGACCGCCGCCTCCGCGGGTATCAAGACGAGAACGTACCACAGGAGGCGGGCGGACGCCGAGTCGGCGAGGAGGTAAAACGCCTCGAACAGCGCCCAGCCGCTGGCGCTCAAAGCGAGGGCGATGAACCACCGCCCGGTCGGTTCGTCGCGGTACTGCCAGCCGTAGCTCGCGACCCCGGCGGAAATCGCGGTCGCGAGGAGAAGCGCACCCACGTACGGTGACAGCGAGAGAGGCACTACACTCGGGTACCCGGCTCGGCCACTTAGAAACTCTGGCAGACGGCCGGCCGTGAGTCGCCCTGACGAAGGGGTTCGCGGTCCAAAGTCTCTTAACTGACCGGTCAGTAAGCCGGGACAGAAGATGGACGCAGAGACCAGGGCCGAGATACTCGGGGCGACCAACCGGGCGCTCTGCGAACACGGGTACGCCGGCCTCACGGTACAGCGAATCGCGGACGAGTCGTCGGTGACGAGCGCCGCGATTCACTACCACTTCGACACGAAAGAGGAGCTCCTCAACGCCTTCCTCGACGACCGAATCGAGCGATTCGAGTCGAAGTTGTCGTGCGGCGCGTCCGACCCCGGAAAGCGGCTCGACGCGGTTCTCGACGCGGTGTTCAACCCCGAGGACCCCGACGTCGACGGCTTCCCCGTGGCGCTCATGGAACTGAAGGCGCAAGCGCCCTACCACGAGCTGTTCCGCGAGCGCTTCCTCGACCTCGACGACGTGATGCGCGGAACCGTCGCCGACATCGTCCGCGACGGCGTCGAAACGGGGGTGTTCGACGAGACCGACCCGGCGGAAATCGCGCGGCTCGTCACGACCATGAGCAACGGCGCGCACGCCCGCGCCGTCGCGCTCGGCGAACACCCCGCTGAGACCCGGCGGGTCGTCGAAGACGCCCTCGAACTCCACCTCGGCTGGACGCCGGGGTCGGAGGTGGACGAATGAGCCTGTTCAAGGGACAAGAGGAACTCAACCTCACCGAGGGCGGCATCGTCAAGCCGCTTCTCTACCTGTCGCTCCCCATCGTCGTCACGAACCTGCTCCAGACGGCGTACAACCTCGCGGACACGTTCTGGCTCGGCCAGTACTCGACAGAGGCGCTCGCGGCCATCTCGTTCGCCTTCCCGATGGTGTTTCTCCTCATCTCGCTCGGGATGGGGCTGTCCGTCGCCGGGAGCGTCCTCGTCGCCCAGCACACCGGGGCCGAGGAGACGGACAAAGCCGAGTACGCGGCCTCCCAGACCGTCACGTTCGCGTTCCTCGGGTCCGCGATGCTCGGCGCGCTCGGCTACCCGCTCGTCCGCCCGTTCCTCGATTTCCTCGGGGCCTCGCCGGACGTGCTGCCGGGCGCGACGGCCTACATGCAGGTCATCGCGCTCGGTCTGCCGTTCATGTTCGGCTTCTTCGTGTTCATCTCGCTGATGCGCGGAGCGGGCGACACCATCACGCCGATGCTCGTGATGTTCGGGACCGTCGTCCTCAACGTCGTCCTCGACCCGTTTTTCATCAACGGGTGGGCGCTGGGGCCGGTTCAGTTCCCCGAACTCGGGATTCAGGGCGCGGCCATCGCCACCGTCATCTCGCGGGTCCTCGCGATGGTCGTCGGCATCGCCATCATGGTGTCGGGCACCAGAGGCATCCAGATTCACCTCACGGACATGCGACCGGACTTCCGGTACCTGCGGAAGATTCTCCGCATCGGCATCCCCGCCAGCATCGAGGGGACGGGTCGCGCGCTCTCCATCAACGCGCTTCTCATCGTCGTCGGCCTGTTTTCGACCTCCGTCGTCGCGGCGTTCGGTATCGGCACCCGCGTGTTCTCGGTCATCTTCCTCCCGGCTATCGCCGTCGCCCGCGGCGTCGAGACGATGTCCGGTCAGAACATCGGCGCGGGGAAGTACGACCGAGCGGAGCAGGCGAACTACGTCGCGGCCAAGGGATTGTTCTTCGTCCTCGGCCTGCTCGGACTCGCCATCTTCCTCGTTCCTGAGCCCATCGTCTCGGTGTTCACCACCGACGCGGCGGTCCTCGACGTGGGGGCGCAGTTCCTGCGGTACGTCTCGCTGTCGTTCGGCTTCATCGGCATCATGCGGGCCTTCACCGGCGGCTTCCGTGGCGCGGGCAAGACGCTCATCGCCGCGGTGATATCGGTCGTCACGCTCGCCGGTATCCGGCTTCCGGTCGCCTTCGTCGCGTCGCAGGGGCTCCTGCCGACTGACTTCTGGTTCCTCGGGAGCATCGACGTGCGAGGAATCTGGATCGCGTTCTTCGTCTCGAACGTCGCGGGCGCGTTCATCGCGTGGCTCTGGTTCCGCCGGGGGACGTGGCGCGAGGGCGACGTGCGCGGGACGCCGGCCGGCGGCGAGTTGGAGAACGACGACGTGGAACTATCGAGCGGGATGGACTGATTCGGAAAAAGGAGGCGGTCCGAACCCGCTACTCCGCCGAGATGCTGAACCCGGAAAGCGAGTCCTTCGCGTCTTTGACGAACGTGTGTTTTCCCGTGATGCGGGCCGAACCGGTGATGAGCGGCGTCGTCAGCGTCACGCCGTCCCGCTCTTCGGCCGCGACGAGTCTGCCTTCGAAGCGCGTGCCGACGATGCTCTCGTGGAGGTACGACTCGCCGATGTCGAGCGCGCCGGCGTCGTGGAGGAGCGCCATCTTCGCGCACGTTCCGGTCCCACAGGGCGAGCGGTCGACCTGTCCCTCGCCGAAGACGACGATGCTCCGGTCCACCTCGTCAGGCGTGCCGTATATCTCGGTGATCGAGACCGAGCCCGCCTCGCCGGTGAGCGGGTGGACGATATCGAGGCGCTCGTTGACGGCGTCGCGGATTTCGAGGCCCCAATCGACGAAGGTCGATGCGTATCGCGGTTCGACGGGCAGGTCGAGCTGGTCGCTGTCGACCAGCGCGAAGAAGTTGCCCGCGTAGACGACGTCGACGCGGAGCGGCGAGTCGAGAAACGAGACCGGGACGGTCGCCTCGTCGTAGACGAACGACCGGACGTTCTCTATCGTGACGCGCTCGACGCCGCCGTCAGGCGCGTATTCGGGCGTCGCCTCGACGAGTCCGGCCGGCGTCTCGACGCGGACGGTCTCGCGTCGGTCGAGTCGCCCCAGTTCGAGGAGCGCGGAGACGACGCCGATGGTCCCGTGGCCGCACATGTCGAGATAGCCCCGACTGTCCATGAAGAAGACGCCCAGGTCCGCGTCGGGACGGGTGGAGGCGACGACGACCGCTCCGAACATGTCGTCGTGGCCGCGGGGCTCCCGCATCAGCAGGTCGCGTACCCAGTCGTGGGTCTCGGCGAACGAGTCGCGGCGCTCCCGAACCGAGTCGCCCGCGAGCGCGGCGCGGTCGATGCCGTCGACGACGATGCGGGTCGGTTCGCCCTCGGTGTGCGTGTCGATGGTCGTGAACGACGCGTCCGTGGTGAGGTCGTCGAACTCGAACTCACTCTCGTTCGCGAGTTCGTCGGCGTCGTTTCCGTTCATTCGTCCACCAGTTCGAGCCGGGCGATTTGCTCGTCTGACCAGTCGTAATGCGGCTCGTCAATCGCTCGGAGCGACCGCACGCACTCGTTGTAGCGGCGGCGGGCAATCGGCGCGTAGGGGTCGTCGGGGTTCGCGCGAATCCACTCGCGGAGGTCGGATAGCGCCCGCGGCGAGTAGCTATCGACGTCGTCCTGTTCCCGTAAGAGCGCGAGTTTGCGCTCCTCGGTTCGGAGCGACCTGACGAGGACCGCGGCCGCGACGCCGGGCAACAGGAGGAGCGAGACGAGCATCGAGACCCACGTGAGCGTCGAGAGGGCCATCTCAGTCGTCACCCCCCGGGACGGCCGCGGAACCGGACGGCGGCTCGTCGCCGACGACGCTCATCACGACCGTGCTCACGACGACGAGCGCGGCCATGAACGCGACGCCGAGCAGCATCAGCCGCTGGTTCGACGTACCGATGCTGGAGTAGACGCCGTAGCCGAGGATGAACACCATCACGACGGGGATGACGTACTTCACGACCGGATTCCACCACGGGCCGACGTAGATGCCGGCGTTACGGTTGAGGTCGAGAACGCGGGCGCGCTCGGGACCGAACTTCCACGCGACGAGCGCGATGATGGAAAGCGTCGCGAGCGGGAGGCCGAAGCTCCCGAACATGAAGTCCATCCGCCCGAGGAACGCCGACGAGTAGGCGCTCGGGAGGCCGAACAGCCAGATAGCGCCGCAGGACGCGAGCACGGCACCCGTCCGAGAGAGCCGCGTCTCCTCCGAGACGGTGGTGACGGCGACCTCGGTGATGCCGAGGCCGGAGGTGAACGTCGCGAAGAAGAAGGAGACGAAGAACACGATGGCCCACAGACTCCCGCCGGGGAGTTCGGGGAACACCTGCGCCATCGAGATGAAAAGCAGGTTCGACCCGGCGCTCGGTTCGAGTCCGAACGCGAAGACGACGGGGAACGTGGCGAACACCGCGAGCAGGCCGATGCTCGTGTTCCCGATGGCGGTGAACAGGCCGCCGCCGAGCGGCACGTCGTCGTACCGGCTGAGGTAGCTCCCGTAGGTCAGCGCGATACCCCACCCGAGACCCGTCGAGAACAGCGCCTGACTGAGCGCCGCGACCCACGTACTGCCGCGGGTGAGGTAGCCCCAATCTGGCGTGAAGACGAACGCGACGCCTTCCATGCCGCCGGGGAGCGTGATGCCGCGAATCGAGACCGCCACGAGCGCGACGACGAGCAGCGGAATCATCCACTTCACGACGCGCTCGATGCCGCGGCGGATACCGAACACGAGGACGCCGGCCAAACCGGCCATCGTCACCGTGTGCATCCCGACGACGAGCGCCGGGTTGTTGATGAAGCCATCCCAGAACGCCTGCGGCTGGAACCCCGGCTGGGTGAACGTCATGAGCACCGAGTGGCCGGCGTAGTAGAGCGCCCAGCCGATGATGGGCGCGTAGTACGACATCAGCGCCACGTTGACGATGAGGACCACGAGGCCGAGACCCTGCGCCCGCTTGCTCCCGAGGACCTGCTTGAACGCCCCGATGACCCCGTTGTTCGTGTAGCGGCCGATCATCGTCTCGGCCATCAGTCCGGGAACCGCGATGAGGTACAACAGGAGGATATAGGCCACGAGGAAGGCGCCGCCGCCGTTTTCGCCCGTCGTGAACGGCATGCGCCAGATGTTGCCCGCGCCCACCATCGCGCCGAGCATCGCCATGAGGAAGCCGAACCGGCTTCCCCACTCCTCTCTCGCCGTTCTCGCCTCTGAGTCTGACATGATAATCCTACCCAGAGCCTTGAACAGGAGGTAGTTATACGGATGTGCTACTATGGTCGGGGTCGTCAATGGAAAATATATATGAACGCTGTTGTAATGGGTTTGATAGTCCCACGATATTCCGAAATTAATCCTCATCAGGAGGTCTCTAAGGGTTTTGAGGATTAGGCACCAAACATCAACAGCTGGGAAGTTTCGACCCGAATCGTCGGCCGGACCGTATCATAGTCGGGGATGGGTATATAACCGCGAAGCGAACACCACCGGTATGGTCACGACCAGCGACGAGCGAGTCGAAGACGACCGGACGCCGAGAGACGAACGCCGGACGAAACGCGACTCGGAAGCGCGTCGGTGTGCGTGAGAGAGCGGGCGGACGAGGTCGAGCGGGCGGTGCTCGCGCTTCTCGACCGCCGCGGACCGACGCCGATAGACGAGATACTCGCCGGAGTGGACGGACATCCGATCGAGATAGAACACGCCTGTAGCCGACTCCAGCGGGCGGGCGAACTCCGAAGCCGGAGTTGCGGCGTGTACGCTCGCCCGACCTCTCACCAGGGCCACCCTCCCATGGACAGACACTAGTATAACTCGCCCTCCGCCGAGGACTCAGCCATGACGAACTCAGTCACGGGGCGACTGTCGGCCCAACGATGCCCGGAGTGCGGTTCGGAGACGCAGACGCGACACGGAATCGAACGCTGTACGGACTGTACGTGGCGCGCGCCACAGGGGGCCGACTGAACGGAAAGACGCTGTCGGTACCGCGGGCGCGACCCGTCGAGCCGACACCACCGTGTCCGGAGTAAACCGGGGAGAAAGTTATCGAATCGAATAACGAGCGGGGTCGACGGCGTTACGGAGTTGACTCCGCGTACTGGTTGAGGAGTTTCGCCTCGGCCTTCCGGAGATGTTCGAGCAGCGTGGTCTTCGAGATGTCGAGTTCGTCGGCCAGTTCCCGCGTCGTCGTCGCCCGCGGCCACGTGTAGTAGTCGCGCCGGCAGGCGAGTTCGAACACCTCGCGCTGGCGGTTCGAGAGCTTGTCCAGTTGGTGCGAGACGTGGTTCTTCGCGCCGGCGACGGAGGTGACCTTGGTGACGATGATTTCGGCCTGATTCGCCGCCTCCAGCGAGTCGAGGCGCTCGCGGAGGTCGGCCCGGTCGTCGGTGTCGATGACCGGCCAGTACTCCCATCCGTCGTCGACGCGGACGGGCGCGTCGTGGACGAAGCCGTGCGACAGAAGCGAGTCGGTCATGCTGTTTTCGGGGTCGTACTCGACCATCATCTCCCGCGTCGTGTTACCGACGTTCGACGCGCCGTTGTCGAACTCGTGGCGGGGGCTCAACTCGGAGACGGAGTCGGTCAACCGCGACCGCTCGGTCGCGCGGACGAAATCGTCGATGTCCTCGACCCGGTCGGCGTAGACCGTGAAGTGTCCCTTGACCGTGTCTTCGGGCGTGTTGTACACGGTGTGAGCGGTGACCCCGGCGTCGACGTTCTCCGTCACTTCCAGCGTCCAGCAGTCCGGGTGCCAGACCTTGAGCGTGAGTCTGGTCGGGCCCGTGAGTTCGGAATTCGGTGCGCTAGCGTTCGACATACGACGACGGTTTCGTCCCCGCGGCGTATATATTCAACCGACCATGGGAGGGCGGTATAGCCAACGCTCCCACCCGCGTTCGCCGACGGCTCCGAACCGAAGCCACGCATCAAACCCGAGAACAGACCGCTCGAATAGGGGCGAGTGAATTGCCGCAGACTCCCTAGAGACGGTACTGGACAACCCGGCGATGCGGGAGGCGCTCTCGGTCGTCGTGGAACGGTCGAAGGACACGACATCGACCCTTCGGGGTGGTCGGTCGTCTCGGACTCGACCGCCGCAAAGGAAGCCGAGTAGCCCCCGAGTCGACGGCGTTGGCGGCGTCGACGGTCGCGTTCGGTACCCGCGGCCCTCACTCCAGCGTGAGCGAGAAGCCCCACGTCGCCTCCCGTCTGTCGTCGTCAGCGGACCCCGAGAGCCCGCCAGTGGCGAAGTCAGCCTCGAAGCGGAACTCGCCGACCGGGAGACAGCTCACTTCCTCGTCCTCGGACTGGGCGACGCCGTAGAGGTTCAGCAGCTCCGACCGCGACTCGCCGGGTTCGAGCGAGAGAATCCGGTACTCCTCGGTCACGGCGATATGGTCTTCGAGCCGCCAACAGCCCGCCTCGGCGGGATACTCGCCGTCCGCGGGGAGGAAGATGAGGTCGTTCGTCGTGTCCGAGACGTACTGGAAGAAGACCGTTCTCCCCTCGCCGACCTCGACGACCTCGTCGCCGGTGTTCGTCAGCGTGATGCGGACCTGCGGCGGGTGGTCCTCGGTCGCGAGGTCCTCCGTTATCTCGATTTCGTGTTCGACGGGCACGTCGGGGTCGTCGTCGACGCCGACGAGCGAGATGCCGGGACCGCCGGACGGGCGGGTGCCGCCGGTGCCGTCGTCGGTGCCGTTTCCGTCCGGGAGGTCGTCCGTCGTGTCCGTCGGCTCGTCGGTCGTCTCGTCGTCAGTCGTCGCGCCGTCGTCCGACCCGCCGTCGCCGACGCAGCCGGCGAGGAGACCGAACGAGAGGAGGGCGGTCGAACCGAGGAAGGTGCGTCGTGTCAGGGACATACCCGTTAATCGTCGCGGACGGGAATAACCCTACGCGAGAGTCAAATCGCGATTTGAGTCACGGGGCGGCGTCGCGGTGGCTGCGGTAGTGCTCCCACTCCGCGTCGGTGCCGTAGTGGACGAGCAAGTCGGTCGCGGTCTGCTCTGCGACCCCCGACGCGCGCCTGAGCGCGGCGGTGTTCCGTTCGAGCACCGCGGCCGCGACGGCGTCCGCGCTCCCGAAGTGCTCGAAGAGCGCCCGCGAGACGCGGTCGCCGGCGTTGGGAACCGGCGCGCAGGCCGCCCGGATGCGCGCCCGTTCGGCCCGGTCGTCCACGCGGTCGACCCACGTCCGAACCCACGCGGCGACCGCCTCGCGGTCCTCGTCCGACGCCGGCGGCTCGAACTCGCGGACCGAGTCGTCGACGACGCCGCCGAACCGCGCCGAGACGGAGAGGCCGCCCGGATGCGGGAGGACGTGGACGCCCAGCGAGTCGCCGGGGTCGATACCGACGAGCACCGCGGGGACGGCCTTCTCGAAGCGGAGCGCGAAGTTCGCCGGCCGCGGCTCGCCGGGGGGATAGATGACCCACTCGTCGCTCGGCAGTTCGACGCGCTCCGGAAGCCAGCCGAGCTCGTCGCTCTCGGCGGGGGCGGCGTCCTCGGTCGCCGGGTCTGTGTCGCGTGTCACGTCGGTCCCTCGCTCGGGGGCGTCGGAAATCGACGCCGTTCGTCGCGTGGACGGACTGACCGGGCGCTGATAAGACACGCGGTTACGACTGCCGGGCGACGCGGACTGTCACGCGGAGCGACCGATTACCACGCTCGGCACGAACTACTCACACCCGGCCGCTCAAGTACATCGAGCACGAACGCGTCTCTATGCCCGTCGTAGAAGTCAATCTCCCGGACGAACTGCTCGTCGAGTTCGAACAGCTCGTCGACGAAGAGTTCATCAGCGAAGAACAGGCCGTCGAGGAGCTCCTCTCGATGGGAATGGACGCCTACGGTGCCCCCGTCGACGACGAGGACGGCGTCCAGTCCGACTTCGTCCAGAGCGCCCAGAACAACCTCTTCGACACCGCCGGCGACCCCGGCGGACTCGACGACGACGTGCTCTGAGGCGGCGACGCTCCGCCTGAACCGTCGGCACCGCGGCACCGCGCCGAACCGAACCGTTCTCGGACGAGAGCGTCTGCCTCGCCGACTCGGCAGGTCCGCTGACCGTGGAGACCATCTCTCTCGCCCCGGTATGCTGTGGATAACCGAGGCGAAACCGTCGGTTTTCTCGACTCTCACGAATCGAATCCGGTCGGGCGCGTTCGAATCCGCAGTTCGGTCGGCGACGCGACGAACCCCCGACGGCGCAGTCTGACCCCGTCGCGGACGGCCGCCCACGCTCTGACCCCCGAGTCGAGCGGTCAGAACCGACTCCCGGCACCGACCCCGAACCCGTTAGCGGACCCATACTAATTCCGTCACCGCGCGACGGTTCAGGCATGTCCAAACGCGCGCACGCCCGGAACTCGGTGCTCGTTCCGTCGGGCAACTACACTTGCATCCGGTCGCTCGGCGAGCGGGGAATCCACACGGTGATGGCCTCCGAACACGACGACACGCCGGCGGCCTCGTCCCGATTCTGCGACGAACTCGTCCGCATTCCCGCCCCGAAAGACGACCTCGTTGCCTACAAGGACGCCCTCGTCGGCATCGCCGCCCGACCGGACGTGAAGACCATCATCCCGACGCGGCCGGAAGACGGCTACATCTTCTCGAAGTACCTCGACGAGTTCGAGCAGTACGTCGACCTCGTCGTCCCCGACTTCGAGACGCTCCGCCGGGTCCACGACCGAAAACTCCTCTACGAGGCCGCCGTCGAGGCCGGCGTCCCCATGCCGCGGACCCGCCTGTTCAGCGAGGTCGAGGCGTTCGACGAGCCCTCGATTATCAAGCCGCGGTACAACGTCGTCGCCGGCGAGTACGTCGACAGCTACGACCCCCACGAGTACGACATCGTCAAGAGCGTCCGCCACGTCCGCCCCGGCGACCGCCCGGACCCCGACGAGATATACGCCGAGATGAAACACGACCCCATCGTGCAGGACTACGTCCCGACCGAGGACAAGTACATGTTCGCGGCGCTGTACGACCACGGCGAGCCCCTCGCGACGTTCCAGCACCTCCAGATTCGCGGGAACTCCTACACCGGCGGCGGCGGCGTCTACCGGACTTCGGTGTACGACCCCGAACTCGAATCCGTCGCGCGGAAGCTCCTCGGCCACATCAACTGGCACGGCCTCGCGTGCATCGAGTACCTCAAGGACGCCGAGACGGGCGAGTTCAAACTCATCGAAATCAACCCCCGGATGTGGCAGTCGCTCCCCTCGACCGTCCGCGCGGGCGCCGACTTCCCGTACTACTACTGGCTGCAGGCGACCGGGCAGAAACACCGCATCGAACCGGGGTACGAACTCGGCGTCGGCACCCACTACCTCTGGGGCGAACTCGGCTACGTGATGAGCGTCCGCCGCGACGACTCGCCGCTCGTCGAGCGCCCGTCGCTCGCCAAGACCGTCTGGGAGGTCGCCGCCTCCATCTACCACGAGCCGAGATTCGACCTCGCGCGACTCGACGACCCGGTTCCCTTCGCCCGCTACGTGCACCACGCGCTGTTCAACCGGGGCGGCGACGAGACCGAAGAGGAACCGACCGCCGACCGCGACGGTGACGGAGACGAGTCGGAAGAACCGAGGACCGGCATCACGCTGACGCCGGGGCTCAACTTCAGGGGTCGCTGAGCAGACTGGGTGTCGGTGCGCCGCCGCTCGCCGCGGGGCTGTTTGAATTCCGAGCGCGTGCCGAAGTGGCGTGCTGGGCGGAGAGGATGTCGTCAGACAGTAGTGATTTTATTCCGCGTAGAATTTTATGAAAATCCAGTTGATAGGTATGTCAAAGAGTAGGTGAGCCGCCAACGACTCGGCTCGAACAGGTCGGAGAAGACACCCCTAGTATCTCGGTTCGATGCGGTCGACGAGCCCATCGAAATCCGTGTCGAAACTCAACACGGCGTCGATGCCACGCGACTCGCACAGCGAGACGATGGTCGCATCGGTGAAGCTGAGGTCGTGGTCCTCGTATCGACGGAGCGTCTCCAGCGACGCCCGGACGTCGTCCGGTTCGACGTGAATCAGCTCGAACACGTTCGGAAACGGTTCCTCGCCGAGAATGCGACTGGCGACGGTATCCGCAGCCTCGAACGAACCCGTTCGAGCGCGCGTGAGCGTTACCGTCTCGTCGAGGACGTAGTCGTTCGTGTACGGCTGTCCGAACTCCCCGTCGAACAGTTCGTCGAACGCGCTGACGGCTTGGTCGTGCCGGTCGGCATCCGTATCGTGGTGCGCGAAGAACACGCCGGTATCGACGAGGACGCTCATCCGTACAGCACGTCGTCGATGTCGTCTTCCGTCGTCGTGACGCCGGACGAGACCATCCCGTCGTGGAACTGCTCGCGCTCGGACTCCGAAAGCGGGACACGCTTCTCGCGGAACGAGTCGATGAGGTCCGCCTTGGACTCGACGGCGTTCTCGACGAGCCGCGCCAAGACTTCCTGCTGCGTCACTCGCGTCCCGGTCTGCAGCCGAATCTCGGCCTGTAACCGTTCGAGACGAGATTTCGTGTCGTCGTCCATCTTCACCGACGTGGCCATGTTCGCTGGTAGAACATGCTACTGGGTAAGGTTTGCTACCAGTCTGACTGGAGAAATACGGACCGGCGTCGGCTCACTCGTCGCGGAACGCGCAGGTCGCGGTGTAGGACACGTTATCGAGCAGGAGTTCGACGCCGCGGGTCCGGGTCGGCGGGCCGCTGACGTTGATGCTGGATGACTCGACGGCGCAGTTCGACGCGCGGTTGACGAGCACGCCACCGACCCGGCCGTTCGGCAGGTGGATACAGCTATCGACGATGCGGGAGCCGTTTCGGTTCTCGTCGACGACGACCGCCGAGCCGTAGGGTTGGCTCTCGCACGCCCCCGAGATGGTGACGTTGTCGAGGACCATCCCCCACGGCTCCCGCGCGATGTCGGTGTCGACCGGTCCCGCGTAGATGGTCTGGACGCCGGTGTCGTTGACGATGCGGCAGTTACGCAGGGTGAAGCCGCCGTGGCTCCCGTACGTCGGGGCGGTGATGATGCCCGGAGAGGAGGGACTCGACCGGAAGATGAAGTCGCAGTCCTCGATGAGAACCCCCGTGTAGCCGTGGCCCGTCGAGTCGATGCGGAGGCCCTCGGGACTGTCGAGTCTGTCGCCCTCCCGCGCGTGTTCGTTGAGGTTGTCGGCGTCGACGATGACCGTCGCGCCCTTGATCCACGAGGTCTTCGTGGGGTGGTCGCCCGCGGAGATGCGCATGTTGGTGTTGTCGTTGTTCTTGAACAGGCCGCCCTCGACGCGGAGGACACCGCGGGTGTGGGTCGCGCGGAACGACGACGACCCGCGCTGTTCGATGTGGCAGTCTATCATCCTGACCTCGCCGACCGACCGCTCGGTGATGCGAATCCCGGCGACGCCGTTCGGGTAGCCGGGGAGCGCCGCGCCCTCGCGCATGTAGACGCGACGGATGACGTTGACGCCCTCCACCGAAGTGCAATCGAAGAGGAGCAGTTGGTCGCGCGCGTGGCTGTCCGTGGGGGTTCGACCGAGCCACTCGACGTCCTCGATGAGCGCGCCGTCGTCGTTGGCGAGCCAGATGTCGGCGCTCGTGGTGTCGTCGTCGGTCTGCTGGACGGAGAAGTTCTTCAGGACGTGGTGGTCCCCGCTCGTGATTCGGAGCATCCGGAACCGCTCGCCGGGGTCCGCCGGCGGGAAGACGAACTGCACGTCCTTGTGGGAGTCGCCGAGGCCGACGAGTCGGAAGTTCGAGACGCCGCGGTCCCAGTCGTGCTCGCGGGTGATGAGGTAGTCGCCCGGCGGGAACTCGACGGCCGTGTCGTCGCCGTACACCCCGTCGAGGATGTCGTCGACCGGCTCTTGGCCCGTCGGGTCCATCCCGAGGTCGTCGACCGCGTCGAAGACGGTGAGGTCCGGTTCGGGCGTCGGCGTCTCCTCGGTCGTCGGCGTCTCGGTCGGCGTCTCCTCGTCCGGCGTGTTACAGCCGGCGAGCGCGGCACCGATGCCGACCGCGCCGAGCGTCTTCAGGTAGGTTCTGCGATTCACCGGCGACCACCCGCGTGCTCGGGGCGTTCCCGGTGACTGTCGGGCGTCCGTCGAGCGTCGGGGCCGGGTCGCCTCGAAGGGCGAGACGAGAGTTGGAGAGAGAGGGACCGACGTCGGTTACACATGTTTCCCGTCAGTTGGACCGGGGAGGTGATTGGTAAACGGTGTGTAACCGCGGGTGGCGGGGAGAAAGCCCCTGAATTCGGGCGGGTCGACGGCGGCGAAACGGGCGAGAGACTGTGCGAAAGGACGGGTCAAAATCGGCGACAGTCGCGGTTTCCGACGCCGTCAGTCCGTGGCTACGGAAATTACGAGTGGCATTACTATCGACTCGTGACGACAGTTATCCGTATGAAACTATCACGGCGTTCGTATCTTGGACTGAGCGCCGCCGTGCTCAGCGGCTGCGTCGCGAGGGGCGGTGAATCGGCCGGTACTCCCGAGGCGACCGCGACGAGCGAGCCACCGGTCCCGACGCCGCGGTTCAGCTACGACGACCCGAGCGTCGACGCGGCGGGCGACCCGCTGGCGGTCGCGTTCAACAGCCGAGAGCGGTTCAGAGACGTTGGATGGCTCGTCGACGACTTCGAGGACGAACGGCTCTGGGGGACGTTCGCGGGGCGGTACGCCGTCGAAGAGGACGTCGTCTACTGCGGGACGCAGTCGCTCCGGCTCGAAGCGACGCCGGACGACGAGCGGGTGTGGATTTACCGGACGTTCGAGGACGGTATCGACCTCTCGGAGGCCGACCTCTCGCTGGCCGTCAACCTCGAAACGCCCGACACCGAGGGCATCACGGTTCGCCTCGCCGCGCCCGACTACGACAACACGCTGCTTCTCGGTCGGCACATCTGGAAGGCAGGCTGGCAGCGCCTCGACCTCGGTCCGCAGCGCGTCACCGGGTCGCCGGACCTGACGAACGTCACCGAGATAAGCATCCAGCTGTACACCGGCGGTGGCACCGCGGCGCGGTTCTACGTCGACTCGCTCCGGGCCAAACCGCGGGCCGGCGCGGGGTCGGTGATGATAACGTTCGACGACAACACCCTGAGTCAGTACGACACGGCGTATCCGATACTGGAGTCCCACGGCTTCCCCGGCGTGGTCGGCGTCATCCCGTGGACCGTCGGGTCGAGCCACCGCATCCCGCGGTCGGGGATGGACGAGATGGTCGAGTCGGGGTGGGACATGGTGAGCCACCCCCAGCAGTCGGACTCGTTCCGCGTCCTCTCGCCGGCCGACCAGCGCGCGAGCATCAGGGAGTCGAAGGCGTGGCTCGTCGAAAACGGGTTCGAACGCGGGGCCGACTTCATCATCTGGCCGTACGGCCGGTACAACGAGTCGGCGCTCGACGTCGCGAGCGACTACCACTACCTCGGGTTCGTGACCGTCGGGGGGCCGACCGGCGCGATATCCGACCCGCAAATCGTCGGCCGGACCGACGGCGACGACGTGCAGAAGGCGAAGAAGGCCCTCGACTTCGCCGCCCAGTACAACCAGCTCGCGGTGCTCATGTACCACGACGTGACCGGAGAGGGACGCTCCGTCAGCCCGGCGGCGTTCGCCGAGACGATGGACTACATCGACGAACTCGGGCTGGACGTGGTCACCGCGTCGAGCTACTGGGACTCGATCCGAGACACCATCTGACGCCGCGGTTCGCCCGGTACGCCGGCCCGAGTACGGCGACATGCTGCTTTTCAAGACAGTCTCGACGGACGTGATACGGATTCGATTAGTCGCGGTTTCGTGAACGTTAGACAGCCGTTCTAACCGTCCTAAACGCCTGAAATTCGGCTTTACATACGTGTTGCTGACGACTAACAAAGACCCGAACGGCCCAATCACCGGATCGAAGTATCGATGTTCCTACGCACTCTCCAACTCGATTCGCGGCCGCGGGACGACACGCCCGGCGGCGGCGGACCGGTCGACACGCCGCGTTCAACACAGGGGTCGCACGCGAGGGGCGATGTACCGCGGTAACGCCGTCGGCGTCGTCGTGCCCGCGTACAACGAGGCGCGGTTCGTCGGCGGCGTCGTCGACACGCTCCCCGCGTTCGTCGACCGCGCGTACGTCGTCGACGACCGCTCGACCGACGGGACGTGGGAGGAGATTCGGCGGCACGCGGCGCGCGCGAACGAGCGAGCGGCCGAACCGGTCGTCGCCGCGGCCGACGGCGGCGCGTCGCTCGACGGGCGCGTCGTCCCGATTCGACACCCGGTCAACCGCGGGCGCGGCGCGGCCGTCAAGACCGGCTACGAGCGCGCTCTCGCCGACGGGATGGACATCGTCGTCGTGATGGACGGCGACGGACAGATGGACCCGGATATCATGCCCGCCATCATCGACCCCGTCGTCGACGGAGACGCCGACTACGCCGTCGGCGACCGACTCGCCGCGCGGGACACCCGCCGGGGAATGCCGCCGTGGCGACTGTTCGGCAACCTCCTGCTGTCCGGGCTGACGCGCATCGCCAGCGGCTACTGGCACATCCGCGACCCGCAGAACGGCTACACGGCCATCTCGGCGGAGGCGCTCTCGGAGCTGGATTTCGACCGGCTGTACGACCAGTACGGCTTCCTGAACGACCTGCTCGTGAACCTGAACGTCGCGGAAAAGCGCGTCGCCACCGTGCCGATGCGCGCGCGCTACGGCGACGAAGAAAGCGGTATCAGGTACTCGACGTTCGTTCCCGGGCTGTCGTTCCTCCTGCTCAGGGACTTCCTCTGGCGGCTCCGCGTTCGATACCTCGACGGCGGCGTTCACCCGGTGGCCGTCCTCTACGCGCTCGGCGTCGTGAGCGTCCTCGCCGGCGCGCTCCGACTGGTCGGCGGGGTCGCGTCGAAGGACCGACCGGGCCGGCAGTCTCTCACCGGACTCCTCGTCGGCCTCGGGTCACTCGGCGGCGCGATGGTCCTCGACAGCCGCGAGAACGAACGGTTGCGAGTCGCGGCGGAGCCGTCCGCGTCGTTCGAGCGGAGCGCGTCGAACGGGGCACAGCCGTCGTCCCGCGTCGACGGTGCCGACGAGACCGACGAGAGAACTGAGAAGGGGCCAGACGGCCGCGAGATAGTCGGGAGTTAGTCACCTCGTACCGCCGAAATCAGGGGTGTGAGGCGCTCAATAACAACAGCCTAGTCGCGTCATCTAGCCGGTAATGGGGTCTACATCACACAGCAAAGGACGGTTGAACCAGGCACTCGACGAACTCTCGTTGGACGTGCCCACTGCGCTCCTCGTCGTCGTCTCGAGTAGCCTCGTCGCGGTTCTCGACGTTGTTCCGACCGTCCAAGCCCTCGTCGGACTCCCCGTGCTGCTGTTTCTTCCCGGTTACGCGCTGTTGCTCGCGCTGTTTCCCGCCGGGTCGTCGGGCAATCCGGGCGAGGGACCGTCGTTCGGCCGGTTCGAGTGGCAGCCGGACCTCAGCCTCACGGAGCGATTTGCGCTCGCTTTCGGGATGAGCGTCGCGCTCTTGCCGGTGGTCGGGCTGGCGCTCCTCTGGGCTGGCGTCGGACTGAACGCCGCGCCCGTCCTGCTCGCGCTGTCGGCGATCATCGTCGGCGGTCTCGCCGTCGGCGAGGTGCGGCGGCGACGACTCCCCGAGGGAGAGCGCTTCCACGTCCCGATTCGGCGCTGGTACGCCGACGTGGTCCGGTCGTTCGACCAGTCCTCGCGGGTCGACTCGCTCCTGAACGTCGCGCTCGCGTTCGCCGTCCTCCTGGCCGTCGCGAGCCTGAGCTACGCGCTCGTCGCACCGGGGACGGGCGAGTCGTATTCGAGCCTGTCGCTTCTCACGCAGGACGCCGGCGGCGAGTTCGTCGCCGCCGACTACCCCGAGGAGCTGACGGTAGGCGAGCAGACCGAACTGTTCGTCTCCGTCGCGAACGCCGAGGGGGAGGCGACGAGCTACACGCTCGTGGCCGAACTCCAGCGCGTCGAGCGGACGAACGGCGAGACGACGGTCGTCGAGCGACAGGTGCTCGGGTCGCGGACGGAGACCGTCGCGGACGGCGAGACGTGGCGGACCCGCCACACGTTCACCCCGGCGCTGACCGGCGAAGACCTCCGGCTCACCTACTTCCTGTACGAGGGCGACGCGCCGGCGGAACCGAGTACCGACACGGCGTACCGCTCGGCGTACGTCTGGCTCACCGTGACCGAGGAACCGACCGAAGACGCAGCCGCCGGCGACGACGCGGCATAACCGCGTCGTACTGGCGTCCGAACTCGGTCCTCGACGTACTGCGTCGCCGAACGCGGCGGTCGCTCGGACGCGCGGGGAAAACGGAGAAAAACCGCGTCGAAGCGCGAAAATTGGGTGCCTCTGTCGCCTGCGGCGTCACCGCGCGAGCGACGCGCCGTCTACTGTTCTGCTAGTCTGCCGTGCTGTCGTCTCAGCCGTCGTTGTCTTCGAAGGTCAGCGCCGCGTCGCCGGTCAGGTTCATCTTCCTGATATCACCCGAGAACCGGAAGGCGTCGACGCCGTCCGTGACAGAGCCCTTCACCTTGCCGCTGGTGACGCTGTCGTCGCTCTCGATCGCCCCGACGAGCGGGTCGTTCAGGATGTCGCCGGAGACCATGAAGTCGTACGTCGTCTCCGTGCCGTCGCCCTCGACCACGAGGGTGTTCGGCAGCGAGAACACGCTGGGGTCGACCCGCGTGCCGTTGACGTAGACCTCGGCCTCGCCCTGGAGGAACGACAGCGACGTAATCGTGCCCGTGAAGGTGTACGTGTCGTCGACGCCCTCGGTGGTCACCCACCCCGTCGCGGAGCTTTCGGACACGTCGTCCCACTCCTCGATGGTGTCGCCCGAGGCTTCGAGCGTGCCGCTGACACTGACTTCGTACTGCGTCTCGACGCCGGTGCCGACGAGGCGCAGTTCGTTCTGGCTGTCGGTGGAGTCGTCGGTCGAATCCGTCGAGTCGTCCGTGCTCGAATCCGTCGAGCCATCGGTCGAGGAATCGGTCGTGGCGTCGGTGACCGTGCTCTCGGTCACCTGCTCGCCGTCGACGTAAATCTCGGCCTCGCCTTCGACGAAGCCGAAGGAGGTGACGCTTCCCGCGAAGTTGAACGTGTCCTCGACGCCCTCGGTCGTAATCCAGCCGCTGGCGGAGGTGCCGTCGATGGTGTCCCACGTCTCGACGGTGTCGCCCGAGGCTTCGAGCGCGTCGCTGACGGTGAACTCGTAGTTGGTCTGCGTGCCCGTGCCGACGAGTCGAAGCTCGTGCGAGAGGTCGGTCGTCGAGTCCGTCGTCGAATCGTCCGTCGAATCCGTCGAGCCGTCCGTGCTCGAATCGGTCGAGGAATCGGTCGTGGCGTCGGTGACCGTGCTCTCGGTCACCTGCTCGCCGTTGACGTAAATCTCGGACTCGCCTTCGAGGAAGGAGAACGAGTCGACGTCGCCGGAGAACGTGTAGGCGTCCTCGACGCCCTCGGTCGTAATCCAGCCGGTCGCGGTGCCGCTGGAGATGTCGTCCCACTCCTCGATGGTGTCGCCCGACGCCTGCAGCGAGTCCGTCACGGTGAACTCGTACTGGGTCGTCGTGCCCGTGCCGACGAGGCGAATCTCGTTCGGGAGGGGTTCGGTCGTCGAGTCGTCCGTCGAGTCCGTCGTCGAATCGTCGGTCGTCGAATCCGTCGAGTCGTCCGTGCTCGACGAGTCGCCGCCCGTGCTGTCGTCGGCGCTCGGGAGCGGACAGGAGTCGCTGCTCGTGATGTTGCTCGTGTCGACGTCGGAGCCGCTGAACACCGTCGCCTGCCCGGAGACGTTGATGTTCGAGTCCAGAATCTCGCAGTTCGTGGCGTCGTTGACGAGGACGCCGTCCACGTCGCCGTTCGGGAAGTGGATACAGCTGTTCTGGACGGTCGAGCCGTTTCGGTCGTTGTCGATGCAGACCGCCGCGCCGGCGGGCTGGGACCGCGTACTCCCCGTGATGGAGACGTTCTCGAGGTTCACGCCCCACGGCTTGTCCGCGGTGTCGGTGTCGACGGAGTCGGCGTGAATCGTCTGGACCGACGTGTCGTTCTGGATGCGGCAGTTACGCAGGGTGAAGCCGCCGTGGCCGGCCCACGTCGGCGACGAGACGATACCGCGCGAGGTGGGACAGGACTTGAAGATGAAGTCACAGTCCTCGATGAGGACGCCGGCGTAGCCGTTGCCGGTGGAGTCGATGCGGAGGCCCTCGGGGCTGTCGAGGCTGTCGCCGTCGCGGGCGTGCTCGTTGAGGTTGTCCGCGTCCATGATGACCGTCGCACCCTTGATCCACGAGGTCTTCTCGGGGTGGTCGCCCGCGGAGATGCGCATGTTGGTGTTGTCGTTGTTCTTGAATAGGCCGCCCTCGACGCGGAGGACACCGCGGGTGTGGGTCGCGCGGAACGACGACGACCCGCGCTGTTCGATGTGGCAGTCGACGAGGCGAATCTCGCCGACGGAACCGCCCTGCACGCGGATACCCGCGACGCCGTCGGGGTAGCCGGGGAGTTCGGCACCCTCGCGCATGTAGACGCGGCGGGCGACGTTGACGCCGTCGACGGAGGAACAGTCGTACGCGAGGAGCTGGCGGCGAGCGTTGTTGTCGGTGGGGGTGCGGCCGAGCCACTCGACGTCCTCGATGAGGCCGCCGTCGTCGTTTATCATCCAGATGTCAGCCGTGGTGGTGTCGTCGTCGGTCTGCTGGATGGAGAAGTTCTTCAGGACGTGGTGGTCCCCGCTCGTGATTTCGAGGAACCGGTACTTCTCGCCGTTGTTGCCCGACGGGAAGACGAACTGCACGTCCTTGTGGGAACTGCCGGTGCCGACCATCCCGAAGCGGGAGACGTCGTCGTTCCAGTACTGCGTCTCGGTGGCGAGATACTCACCCGGAGGGAATTCGATGAGCGTCCCGCTCCCGTACGCGGCGTCGAGTTGGTCGTCTATCGGTTCGTTTCCGTTGGGGTCCATTCCAAGGTCGTCCACCGCGTTGACGACGCGGTCCCATTGGATACCGAAGCGCTCCTCTGGTCCAGACGCAGCCGACGCGACGCCGGCAGAGAGGGCAGTCGATGCGGCCATCGCACCGAGTTTGAGGTAGTTCCGCCTGTTGAGTTGCGATTCGAGGATGGAGTCTGAATCCGCCGCAGATTCGTCGTCATCTCCATCGGTTAGTCGTACCATACCCGAGGAAAGCCCTCGTTAAGGTGATAATCATTATTGCGAGGTATAATCGGGTTGGCTACGATTACTTGCGGGATTGATTCGGATGGAGGCCAGTTAGTTACCAGTTGCATTCCAAAGACACACCTTATATTCTTGCGAAAAAATATCAACTAGATATGTATATTCGACCAGGTCGGCAGTCAAAAACGACCACTTAATCGGTACTATACGGGTCAAATCGGCATCCGGTGTCGAATCGGAATCGGACCGTGAAACGTCTCTCCTCGTCAGATAATCAATCTATGAACTGGTAATTACGCTCCCACCGAATCTTGCGAGGGCGTTCGTTTCACCGCACCCACATATTCTGACGGGGTTCTGATAGTTTTGATTCACGGTCGAGGTTCAGCTAGCAATGAGAGTCAGTCGAATCGACCACTCGCCGGGTTCCGGTGGGGCGGCCGAACGCCCGCCTCACTTCGACATCACCGAGACGAGTTCGCGGAGGTTCTGTTTGACCCGCCAGTCGAAGAGCGTCATGAGCGACGCCGCGCTGACGGCGTAGGCGACGACGCCGATGGCGACGAGGAGCGCGAACTCGACGAGGGGCGACCCGACGCGGTTCTGCGCCGCGAGGACCGCCAGCGCCATCGCGCCGCTGGCAGCGACGGGGTACGAGAGTTCCCGGAGGAACCGTCGGTACGTCGTGCCGAGCGTTCGTTTCATCTCGCGCGCGTAGAGCGGGACCATCGGGAACGCGAGGATGCCCGTGACCGCGAGGGCGGTCCCTTCGATGCCGTAAGCGCTCGTCGCGGGGACGATGGCTATCGCGAGCAGGGCGACGCGGAGGAAGCCGAGTTTGGTCTGGACGTCGGGGCGGCCGACGGCGCGCCAGACGGGGTTGAACGTCGCGAAGAGCGTCCGAAAGAGCCCGTAGGCGACGAGAATCTGCATGGCGAGCACCATCGGGAGCCAGTCCTCACCGAGGAACGCCCCGACGAAGGCGGGCGCGACGAGGTAGATGCCGACCGACATCGGCAGCGCGACGAAGGCGGTGAGCCGGAAGGTGCTGAAGAACGCCTCGCGGAGGGCGCGTTGGTCCTCCTGAAGCTTCGAGTAGGTCGAGAACATCACGCTGGAGACGACGACGGCGATTTCGGTCGCCGGCGCGTTGGAGATGCGGTAGGCGAGCTGGTAGTAGCCGAGCGAGGTCGCCGTCAGGAGCCAGCCGACGACCGCGTCGTCGCCCTGTCCGTAGAGGAACTCGACGATGGACGACCCCGTGACCCACTTCCCGTAGCCGATGAGTTCGGCGGCGTACGCGCGGTTCAGCGCGGGGCGCGGGCGGTACGGGTGCAGGAAGTAGGTCGCGACCGACCGGACGCTGGCGTCGGCGAGGTAGCCGAAGATGAGCGCCCAGACCGTCGGGCTGACCGCGGCGTAGCCGAGCGCGACAACGACGTAGGCCGTCGTGCCGCTGACCCGGTAGGCGAACTCCTTGTGGAACGCGAGGTCCTTCTTGAAGTAGACCATCGCGGGGTTCCGCAGCGCGAGGAAAATCGGGACCAGGGCGATGGCGCGGATGAGGTCCCGCGCGGCGGGCTCGCCGAACAGCGAGGCGAGCGACGGGGCGGCGAGGTAGAGAATCGAACTCATCAGCAGGCCGCGGAGGAGTTCGAGCGTGAACGTCGTGTTCAGGTACTCGTCCACGTCGTCGTCGACGCGCTGGATGAGCGCGGCGTCGATGCCGAGGTTCGTCAGACTCAGAAGCGCCGAGATGGTGAGGAGCGCGATTCCCATCAGCCCGATCGCCTCCGGGCCGAGCAGTCGCGCGAGGACGATGAACATGACGACCTTCAGCACCCGGTCGAGGACGTTCATCGCCGAGACCCACATCCCGCTTTTCACCGTCCGCTCCGTGAGGTCGCTGTCGTCGTCGCCGGGGACGAACCGGCGGCGAATCGTCCGGACGACCGAGCGAATCTTATCTCTCATCGAACGCACCTCGCGGGTCGCCGCTTCGGCGAGGACCCGGCGTATTCACGAACGGTAACACTCGGCTACACATCGGCTCAGGAGCCGATTAATTATTGACTCGCTACTGGATTCCGGCGGGGTCGCGGTTCCCGCAGGCGCGAGAATTAGGCGCCGTTTGACGGGGGAGGAAACGAGCGGTCGGGCGGTGGGGGGCGACGAGCGGCGAGACCGAGTCGGCGGCTCGAAGCCGTGCGGTGACATTCAGCACACACCGATGAGCGCGAGGAATATGCGTGCCGGCTCGGAAGTTGAAAATCGCGGTGTTTTAGGGTGCTCGAAAAGTGATAAGAATCCGAGTTCAGAAAGTTCGTGTGGCCTAAAACTACCACACAAGCCCTGAATCCCTCGTATTTAGGCACCCCTAATAACCCAGATTTATTACAAATGGGGCCGTATCGACGAACGCCTATGAGCGCGCAATCACTCGAACGGCAGACACGGAACTACCTGAGCAACAACGTCCCGCAGATTCAGGAACACGGCGGGCACTTCGAAATCGAGGACGTGAACGACGAGACCGGGGAGGTCACCATCGCCATCGGCGGCGCGTGCTCCGGATGCGGCATCGCGCCGATGACGATGAAGGCCATCAAGAGACGCATCGCCGACGAGGTCGACGACGTGTCCTCGGTGACCGTGCGGCGGGCGGGCGGCCCGCGGGCCGCCGTGATGCCGTCGAAGACGGACGAGATGGACCAGATGGAAGAGTACGAGGACTACAGCCCGCCGTTCTGAGCCGGTGGGCCGTCGACTTCCCTCACCGTTTTTCTGACCCGCCGCTCGGCGGTGGCCGCGACGCGACCGCGACGCACTCGGATCCGAGAGATGCGTCTCCGGTTCGAAGCGGAGGAACCGAGGGAGAGAAATAGCGGCAGCACCGGCAAATCGACGGTCCCAGAACCGGTGTCGTCGTGAAACGAAAAATCGGACTCCGTGCCGCTACCCGGACACGTAGTAGAGGTCGGCCGAGCCGTTCGACATGACGCGGTTCACGTTGGGCTGATTCTGAACGGCTGTGAGATTCGCCGCGGAGTACCGGAGTTCGCGGTACGCGACCACCTCGCGGTCGTAGTCGGTCTTCGAGACCATCAGATACCGCGGCCCGTCGTAGTAGCTCGGCAGGTCGGTGAGCGCCTCGTCGGGCGTCGTGAAACCGAGCGCCGGCGTGGTTCGCTCGGGAAGCGCCTCGGCGAAGCGGTCGGGGTTCCCGCGGATACCCACGTAGCGGATGTCCTCGTCGGACATCTCGAAGGCGGTGTCGTACGCCCCCATCTGCTGGGCGGGGACGTGGTTCGAGGGGAGGTAGATGTACGGCGACGGGAACATCACCATGAGCGTGAGCCCGATGACGAGCGCCGTCGCGACGGGCGCACCCGCCTTGACCGCCGTCCCGTACTTCGACCAGTAGCTCGTCCCCGCGAGCCACTCGAACGCGTAGAACAGCCCGACGCTCCCGACGATGGTCGCGATAATCATCGCGAAGCCGACGTGGCGGAAGAAGAAATTCGTCTCCGAGATGACGCCGAGGAGGTGCGCGAAGAAGTACGGCACCAACACGACGAGGCTGAACGTCAGCGTCCGCAGGACCGACCGGCCCTGACCCGACAGCTTCGGGAGCCGCCCGAACAGGACGCCGAGGAAGACGCCGAAGGTAATCAGGGCGTACACCGCGTTCACGAGGAACAGCTTCACGAACACGTCGAAGATGCCGCCGCCGACGGCGGTCACGGAGCCGGTGCGCTGGGAGATTGCCGTTCCGGCCTCGGAGCTTCCCGAGAGAATCCCGAGCACGCCCTCGACGAACAGGCCGCCCGTCGAGAAGCCGACCGTGTACTGGGTCAGCCAGTAGACGAACGCCGCGGCGAAGACGAGCGTCAGACCGTAGACCGGTCGCTGCTCGGCCACGGCGTCCGGGGTCCGCCAGCGCTGGACGAGTTGGATGGCCGCGGCGACGGCGAACAACACGAGGTAGTTGACGGCGACCTGCAGGTGGTACGACACCAGCGCGACCGTCCCGATGGCGAACAGGACGGAGACGGGCGTGACGTGGCCGCGCCACCGGCCCTCGACGGCGTCGGTGCCGGAGAACTGGTGTTTGAAGAAGAGGTACAGAAGCACCAGTCCGAGGAACGACGCCAGCGAGTAGGGGAAGAACATGAGCTTGAACCCGTTGAGGTTCACCGGCAGGAACAACAGCGCCGAGAACACCGCGATGAGGACCGCCCGGCGGTCGGGGACGACGAGCGAGACGATGAGCGGGACGAACACGAGGTAGACGACCGAGACGAAAAACACCACGAGCATCATCGCGGTGGTGATTTCGACGCCGAGGGCGGCGCTGAACATCCCAGCGGAGACGTGACCGCTCGGGTAGACGATTTCGAGCGGCGTCAGCGTCTCCGAGACGAGCGACTTCGCCCAGCCGAGGTGCGTCAACGAGTCGTTGAACCCGTAGAAGTAGTACTCCCGGACGAGCGGAAGCGCTGAGACCGCGGCTATCGCGAGGGCCGCCAGCCCCACCCCACCGACCGCGAACCGACTGTTCGGGGCGCGAACGACCACGACCAACGCGGTCAGCACCGCCACCGCCACGCCGACCCAGAAGACCACCGGAGTCGACTGGTAAATCGAGACCTCGTACGCGCGCGCCGGCGACGCGCGAGCGACGAGGATACCGACGGCTATCGCGAGAAATCCGACGAGGAGGAGTGTTCTCGTGAGCCGCGAATCACGTTGCTTCATCCCGTGAGAGAAGGCGAGTAGCGTAGTTTGTTATTGAGAATGTAATCGGTGTCTGCGGACGGTATGGGCGTTCTTCCCCGCGTCTCGCGCGGTCAGCAACCGAAGCGTCGGGCGTCGAGGGGGCCGTCCGAGACAGAGACCCGTTCGAGCCTCGGTTCCGGTCGGTTCGACGGCGCTCGACGCCGCCGCGCGACGTATAGGCGCGTGATAACAAAACCCGACGCACGCGGATATCGGGCAACGATGTCACTCACAGTAGTCACGCCACAGACCGCCGAGCGAACCGGACGCGAGGGTCTTCGATGACCGGCTTCGTCGGCGGCGCGCTCGACGCGGCGACGCTCGACGCCTGCGCGGCCGAACTCCACCACGAAGACTGGTACGAGTCGGCGACGCGGTCGACCGGCCGCTTCGGCGTCTCGGTCCTCCACCACGGCGCGAGAGACCCCAAGGGCTGTACCGTCTGGGAGGACGGCTCGCGCGTGGGAGCCATATACGGCGCGGTGACGAACCTCGACGAACTCGCCCTCGACGCCGACGGGCTGTTCGACCGACTGTTCGAGGACCCGCACGCGCTCCTCCCCGAGCTCGACGGCTCGTTCCTCGTCGTCGGCGTCGACGGCGACGACGAGCGCGTCGTGCTCGCCAGCGACAAACTCGGGACGCGACAGTGCTTCTACGTCGCGGGCGAGCCGTTCGCCTTCGGGACGGAAGTCGGGGCGCTGACGACCCTCTTGGACGACCCGCAGGTCGACGAGCGCGCCATCAGCGACCTCCTCATGATCGGGCACGTCTGGGGCGACAAGACGCTCGTGCGGGGCGTGAAGTTCCTCCCCTCGGGGTCCGTCCTCGACTACCGGGCCGACACGGGCCCCGAAATCGAGTCGTACTGGCACCACACGTTCGAACAGAGCCCCGACGACTCCTACCTCGACGACCTCACCGCGGCCTATCAGGACGTCATCGCCGACATGGCCGACACGATAGACGGCGACATCGGCCTGTGGCTCTCCGGCGGCCTCGACAGCCGCTCGATGGCGGGCGAACTCAGCCGCTACCACGACCTCACGACCTACACCTACGACTCGAACCCCGCGAACGGGAGCAACCTCGAACTCGCCGCGAAGGTCTCGGAGGTGCTCGGCCTCGAAAACAGGCGCGTGCCCGTCGAGTCGAACGCGCTCGTCGACTCGCTCGACAAGTCGGTCCAGCTGACGAGCGGGATGGTCGGCCTCTCGACGTTCGTCAACCTCGCGAACGTGTTCAACATCGAGGACATGCCCGACGTGCTCATCGAGGGCTGCGGACAGGGCGGAATGATGGGCGACGGCATCGGCCGGGCCGCCGTCGAGGGAAGCAAATCCCCCGAAGCGGCGCTCTACCGCGCGAAACACCGCATCGACGTGGACGACGCCCGCCGGCTCCTGCGGACCGAGTTCGACCCGATGACGACCTACCGCGAAGAGGTGCGCAAGAGCGACCAGCCGGACCTCTACAGCACCGCGATGGACTGCTACTACCGCAACTACTTCCCGCGGTGCGACTTCGCCAGCAACCCCATCGCCGAGAGCCAGGCCGGCACGCGGGTCCCGTTCAGCGACACCGAGTTCCTCCGAGCCGTGACGCGGATGCCGCTGTCGCACCGCGTCGGCTCGATTCCGTTCACCAACGGGAAGATTCCCGCCGGGACGGCCTACCCGAAGGTCGAACTGGTCCGCCGCCTCGACGGCCGGCTCGCGGACATCCCCTACGAGCGGACGAAGGTCCCGCCGGCGCGCCCGATGTGGCAACACGCCGCCGGCTTCGTCGTCGGCACCTCCGTCGACCGCATCCGCGAGCGACTCGTCGGCGACGTGCACACCTACGGCGGCCGCTCGACCATCGGCGACTGGTACCGGACGAACCGCGCGCTCCGCGAGCGCATCGACGACCTGCTCGACTCCGCCTGCGAGCGCCCGTACTTCGACGCCGACGAGATTCGACGCCTCCAGCGCGAGGAACTCACGGGCGAGGCCGAACACATGAGCGCCATCTCCGGCATCATCACCGGCGAACTCTGGGTTCGCAAGTACATCGACCGCAAGGGCCGCGGCGTCGGAGAAGGTGCCGCGAGCGCGACGGAAGCCGAAGACGCGCCGCAGCCGGCCGACTGAGGCCGGGCGGGCCTCTCAGAACTCTTTTTAGTCTGTCTTCGGTCGTGAAGAAAGATGATCCGTGTCTGTCGACGGCATCAACGCCCTCGGACGTAGGCAGTAGACGCCGACGCCGAAAGCGAGATGAGGCTTGCCCCAAGAGAAACAGTTGCTCATCGGGTAAACTCCCGAGGGGAACTCCTGACATCTGAGCGACGGTTTCAGCAGAAACCTTGTTGACTGAAGCCATCAGTCGCCGAACTCCTCGCGTGCGCCGTCAGCCGCGTGTCGCGGAGCCCGCGTGTCGTCCACGAACCGAGCCCGGAGAGAACTATCTACGGCGGGAAACGGTACCGACGCAAAAACAGACTCCGACGCTACGCCGCCTCGGCGTACATCGCCACCAACTCGTCCGCGTTCGACTGCCACGAGTAGCGCTCTTCGATGACCGCCCGATTCGTCCGGCCCATGCGGACGGCCTCCTCGGGGTTGGAGACGAGTCGCGCGAGCGCCCGCGCCAGCTCTTCGGCGTCGCCGGGTGCGACGAGAATCCCGCGGTCGTCGGTGATGACCTCGGGGATGCTACCGACGGGCGTGGTCACGATGGCGTTGCCGCCGGCCATCCCTTCGAGCATGGCGATGGGGAGCCCCTCCGCGTAGGTCGGGAGGACGAACACCGTCCCGCGGCTGATGAGGTCGCGCTTGTCTTCCTCGGAGAGGAAGCCGAGGTACGAGACGTTGTCGTGGGCGGCGGCGACCGCCTCGGCGCGGTCGGCGTGGGGGCCGCGACCGCCGATGCTCACCTCGAAGTCGAGGCCGGGCGTCGATTCGAGTATCTCGATGGCGTCGAGGAACTCGCGGATACCCTTGCGCTCGATGAGGTTCGAGACGAAGACGAGGTGGACGGGGTCGGTCGGGTAGGTCGGGTCGTACTCCGCGGGCTCGACCGCGTTGGCCATGACGTGGACTTTCTCCTCGCCGGCGAGCCGGGAGACGAGGCCGCGCCAGTACTCCGAGAGGACGACCACGTCGTCGACGGCGTCGAAGACGAGCGATTGGAGTCGGCGGACGGCCCGCGAATCGGTCGCGAGGAAGTCGTCGAACGACGAGCCGTGGATGTGGAGGACGACCGGAACCCGCCAGACGTACTTCGAAAACAGCGTGAAGAACGCCGCGCGGTAGAACGAGTAGGTGTGCGACGAGTGGACGTGAACGATGTCCGGGCGTCGCTGGAAGGGAAAGAGAACGACGGCGATGAGCGACGAGAGGAGCATCCGTGCCGCGAGTTCGAGTCCCTCGCCCTTCGGCGCGGTGTAGCGCGTGTAGACGCGAACGTCCATCCGGTCTTCGAGGTAGCGACGCTGTTCGGTGATGTATCGGTCGATGCCGCCGGTTCCTTTCGGACCGACGATGAGGAGTGTTTGCTTGGGCTTCATGGATTGGTTCTGGTTGGTTCCGCGGGTCGTGGTCGGGGTATCCCGAGTCCGAGTCACGAGACGCGTCGAGGCGGGCGCGGGCGCGCGCCGGCCGATGCGCGAAAATTGGGCGGTTCGGCGGTTAGTTATGGGTCGATTGACCGCCTCCGAGGGCGTGGGGGAATCAGAGGCGGTTTCGATTACGCCGGACGCCGGCGGCGTGAAGTCGGCGATGGCGCGACGGCGACTACGCCGGGACTGTGTGTCGCGTCAGCGAGTCGACCGTCTCGACGGAGCCGTAGTTCAGCGCCACCTGGACGATGACGTCGGTGAGATTGACCTTGTCCGCGAGGAACGCGTCGCGCTTTTCGGCCCAGCGGGTCTTCGCGCCGTCGTCGTCGAGGAGTGCTTCGGCGCGGGCCATCACGTCGTCGAACGACTTGAGGTTGGAGATGAGCCCCTGTCGTTCGAGTTCGACGAAGTTGCCCATGTCGTCGTCTCCGACGAAGGAGTTCGACCGGATGGCGGGCGTCCCGAGCAGCGCCGCCTCGGTGACCATGGTCTGAGTGTCGGCGACGAGCAGGTTCGCCTCGGCGAGCACGTCGTGGACGAGCGCGGGGTGGAAGTCGAACGGCCGGGTGTCGAGGTCGCCGTCGCGGCGCTCCTCGCTCTCGTCGAGGACGAAGACGGTCGCGCGCTCCCCCAGCATCTCGATGAGTTCGCGGCGGCGCTCGGGGGTAAAGCCGCCGTGGCCCACGTCGTGGTGCGAGCCGAACGCGTTGAACCGGACGACGACGAACTTCTCGTCGGGGTCGAGACCGAGTTCGGCGCGGATGTCCACCGAGGGCTCGTACACGTCGGGGTGGAGGTAGGCCGTCTCTTTGAACCCGCGGAACTGGTAGTGGTTGTCCGCGAGGTCCTTCCCGAAGGTGTGGGGCGTCAGAATCGCCTTGGCGAACGGCCGGGAGACGACGTGGTCCAACGAGGTCGGCTCGGAGTCGAGGACGAGGACCACGGGCGTCCGCGAGACGGCCCCGGCGTGGGCCGCGTAGCCGCCCATCCCGAAGATGAGGTCGGGCTTGAACCGCCGCACGGCGCGGAAGATGTTGACGTAGTGGAACGGGAGCGACTTGAAAAGCGAGTACTTCGTCGTCCCGCAGGAGCCGTACATCTCGTGCGGGAGGTCGTAGTACTCGAGCAAGTCCTTGGTACAGCCGTAGTCGCGGCCGAGGACGAGCACGTCGTGACCCATCGCCTGAAGCTCTCTGACGGCGTACTTGTAGAGGTGAACGTGCGCGGGCGTGTTGGTGAAGAACAGGTATCGCATACTCTCTGGAGATGCCACGCGCCCCGCGGGAGTAGTTATACGGCGTCTACCCGCCGCCGCCGCTCGAATCGACGCCGACTTCCGGCGGCGAAAACCGCCCCGAGGCGGTTACAGTCGCCATAACAAAACCCGGACGAGCACACGGGTCCCCTGACCGGGCGCTCGCGCGCCGTTTCGCCCAACACCGCGTCCGACGCGGACGGAAACCACGTCCTCCACAGCCGACCCGACGCGCCCGACACACACCAGATGTTTCAGACACGTACCCCCACTATCACCCCGCGACGACGAACCGCCGACAGAGAACCGCCGACGCGGACGCAATCGACCGAGACCACGGGCCAACCGACCGGGAGCGACCGCTGATGTTCCCGTGGGAGCACGCCGCCGTCGGCTACATCCTCGTCTCGCTGTGGGCTCGGGCGACCGGCCGAAAGCTCGACGGCTGGGCCGCGCTGGCGGTGCTCGTCGGGACGCAGTTCCCCGACCTCGTCGACAAGCCGCTTGCGTGGTCGTTCGGCATCCTGCCGAGCGGTATCTCGGTTGCGCACTCGATTCTCGTCTCGGTGCCGGTCTCGATACTCGTCGTGGCCGTCGCGCGGCGCTACGGGGCGGCCACGGTCGGCGTCGCTTTCGCCCTCGGCTACCTCTCGCACATCCCCGCGGACCTGCTGTACAACGGCTTTTTCTTCGGGAACTACGACGTGATTCGGGCGTTCCTGTGGCCGCTGTCCCACGGGAGCGAGTCGTCGATGGGCGGCTTCCTCGCCCAGACGTGGTTCTACCTGCGCCGCTTCGTCGTCTTCCTCGGCCGACCCGAGGCGTGGGTGCTGGTCGCGTTCGAGCTCGCGTTGCTCGGGAGCGCCGTCTGGCTCTGGCTCGGCGACGGCGCGCCCGGCGTGGAGCTTCTCAAGCGCTCCGTGACCGGAATCCGCCGCGGCGTTACGAAGTGACTGCGACCGGATTTCGGGCGGCAATCACTCCATAACAAAGCCCTCACCGAGACTGAATTTCGCTAAGGCAGGCAGACTCCCCGCCGACATGATATGAAATTCCAGATTTTCCAGTCGATTCGGCCGTTCGCCGAGTCGACACAGACAGTCGATGGAGCGCGACCGACGCGAGGTGGACGACGATGAGCGCCGAGATGGGCGTCGAATCCCACGTCGACGACGGCGTCACCATCGGCTACGGCGACGGCGACGACCCGGTCATCGGCGACCGGGCGCGAATCCGCGCCGGAACCATCGTCTACCACGACGTGAGCATCGGCGACGACTTCGTCACCGGCCACAACGTCCTCGTCCGCGAGCACACGACCATCGGCGACCAGGTGCTTCTCGGGACCGAGACGGTCGTCGACGGCACCACGACCATCGGGTCGCGCGTGAGCATCCAGACGAACGTCTACATCCCCACCAACACCCGCATCGGCGACGACGTGTTCGTCGGCCCGGGCGTGGTGATGACGAACGACCCCTACCCGGTCCGCGCCGACGCGGAACTGGTCGGCCCGACAATCGAGAACCACGCCTCTATCGGCGCGAACGCGACGCTCCTCCCCGGCGTGACCGTCGGCGAGGGCGCGTTCGTCGCCGCCGGCGCGCTCGTCGTGAACGACGTGCCGCCGCGAACCCTCGCCGTGGGCGTCCCCGCCGTCCACCGCGAACTGCCGGAGCAACTGCGGGGAGAAAACAGGATACGACGATGAGTTCAGACCACATTGCCATCGCCGCGCCCCAGCTCGGCGCGGCGGAACGGGACCGAATCGCGGCCGTCCTCGAAAGCGGCATGATAGCCGACGGCCCCGAGGTTCGGGGCTTCGAGCGGGAGTTCGCCGACTACTGCGGCGCCGACCACGGCGTCGCCACCTCGAACGGGACGACGGCGCTCCACGCCGCGCTCCACGCGCTCGGCGTCGGCCCCGGCGACCGCGTCCTGACGACGCCCTTCACGTTCATCGCGACGGCCAACGCCGTCGCGTTCACGGGGGCCGAGGTGGGCTTCGTCGACATCGACCCGCGGACGTACAACATCGACCCCGACGCGCTCGAAGCGCGGCTCAGGGCCGGCGAACAGGTGGACGCGGTCATCGCGGTCCACCTCTACGGTCTCCCGGCGGACATGACGCGCCTCACGGAACTCGCCGAGGAGTACGACTTCCTGCTCGTCGAGGACGCCGCGCAGGCCCACGGCGCGGAAGTCGAGGGACGGCGCGTCGGCTCCTTCGGCGACGCCGCGTGCTTCTCGTTCTACCCGACGAAGAACATGACCACGAGCGAGGGCGGGATGATCACCACCAACCACGCGGACGTCGCCGAGCGCGCCGCCCGATTCGTGGACCACGGCCGCGTCTCCGGCTACGAACACGCCGAGGTCGGCCACAACTTCCGCATGACGAGCATCGCCGCGGCCATCGGCCGGGTCCAGCTCGAACGCCTCCCCGAGTTCACCCGCGCGCGACAGGCCAACGCCGCCGCGCTCACGGAGTACCTCGAAGACTCGCCGGTCACGACGCCACACACGCCGTCGGACCGAACCCACGTCTTCCACCAGTACACCGTCGCCTGCGACGGCATCGAGCGCGACGCCCTCAAGTCGTACCTCGACGCGAAGGGAATCTCCACGGGCGTCTACTACCCGAAGCCCGTCCACAAGCAACCCGCGTACGAACACCTCGCGGTGTCGGCCCCCGTCGCGGAAGAGGCCGCGGAACGGGTCCTCTCGCTGCCGGTCCACCCCGGACTCAGCGAGGCCGACGTAGAGCGCGTCGGGACTGCGGTCGCCAACTACGCGGAGGTGGCGAGGTGAGCCGAGAAACCACCGGATTGCGAACAGACGGCGGCCGGGAGCGCCCGGTCCGCGCGGGCGTCGTCGGCGTCGGGTCGATGGGAACCAACCACGCGCGGGTCTACGCGGAGCTTCGCGGCGTCGAACTGGTCGGCGTCGCCGACGCGGACGCGGACCGCGCCGCCGAGGTCGCCGCCGACTTCGGCACCGACGCGTACGGAATCGAGGAACTCCTCGACCGCGTCGACGTGGTGACGGTCGCGGTGCCGACGCCCTACCACGAGTCGGTCGCCCGGCAGTGCATCGACGCCGGCGTCCACGCGCTCGTCGAGAAACCCTTCGTCGACGACCTCGACGCGGGCGCGGAGTTAGCCGCGCTCGCCGAGGAACGCGGCGTCGTGCTGCAGGTCGGCCACATCGAGCGGTTCAACCCGGCCGTCCGCGCCCTCCCCGACCTCCTCGACGGCGTCGAACCCATCGCCATCACCGCGAACCGGCTCGGCCCGCCGCTGAACCGCGAGATGGGCGACGGCGTCGTCATGGACCTCATGATTCACGACATCGACGTGGTGCTCTCGCTCGTCGACGCCGCGGTCGACCGCGTGGCCGCGACCGCCACGCCCGACGAGCAGTACGCGACGGCGCAGGTGACCTTCGAGAACGGCGTCATCGCCTCGCTCACCGCGAGTCGGCTCACCCAGCAGAAGACGCGGACCCTCGACATCACCGCGCGCGACCGGCTCATCCGGGTCGACTACCTGAACCAGTCGGTCCAGATATTCCGCCAGTCGCGGCCGGACTACCTCCGTGACAACGGGAGCGTGCGCTACCGCCACGAGGTGGTCATGGAACAGCCGATGATTAACACCGGCGAGCCGCTGAAACGCGAGCTACAGGCGTTCGTGGACGCCGCGACCGACGGCGGCCCGGTCCTCGTCACCCCGGCCGACGGCCTGCGCGCAATCGAACTCGCCCGGCGCATCGAGGCCGACGCCGAGTCGGCGATTCGGAGCGTCGAGACCGCGGAGACCACGGAAACCCCGGAGGGCCGGCAATGAGCCGCGAACGACCCGGACTGTACGGCTCCGACCGCTCGCCCGAAGAACAGACGCGGGCCCTGCGCGCCGGCGAGGTCCCCGTCGCGGTGTACGGCCTCGGAAAGATGGGCCTCCCGCTGGCGGCCGTCTACGCCCGCGCGACGGGCAACGTCACCGGCGTCGACATCAGCGAGGACGTGGTCCGCGGCGTCAACGACGGCGAGTGCCACGTAGCGAAGGAGCCGGGACTCCCCGAGTTAGTCGCCGAGCAGGCCGAACGCGGCGCGCTTCGGGCGACCACCGACGGCGTCGCCGCGGCCGAGGGAGCCGCGATTCACGTCATCATCGTCCCGACCCCGCTGACCGACGACCGCGAACCCGACCTCGCGGCGTTCGAGGCCGTCCTCGACAGCATCGCGCGGGGCCTCGCGCCCGGCGACCTCGTCGTCGTCGAGTGCACCGTCCCGCCGGGGACGAGCAAGGACCTCGTCGTGCCGTACCTCGCGGAGCGAAGCGGCCTCTCGGCCGGCGAGTTCGGCGTGGCGTTCTGCCCCGAGCGGACCTCGTCGGGCCGGGCGCTCCGCGACATCACCGAGTCGCACCCGAAAATCGTCGGCGGCGTCGACGCCGAGAGCACCCGCGTCGCGGCGCTCGTCTACGGCGAACTGACCTCGAACGAGGTGATTCCCGTGCGCGACGCGACGACCGCGGAGGCCGTGAAGCTGTTCGAGGGCGTCTACCGCGACGTGAACATCGCGCTCGCGAACGAACTCGCGCGGCTCCGCGACGACCTCGGCATCGACGTGACCGAGGCCATCGACGCGGCCAACACCCAACCGTACTGCGACATCCACGCGCCCGGCCCGGGCGTCGGCGGCCACTGCATCCCGTGGTACCCGTACTTCATCACGAGCCGAGTCGAGGCCGAGACGCCGCTGCTCCTGACCGCCCGCGAGGTCAACGACAGCATGCCGGCGTTCACCGCCGACAAGCTCCGCGACGAGTTGGCCGCGACGGGACGCGACGTCGAAGGCGCGACCGTCGCCGTCCTCGGCGTCACCTACCGCCCCGGCGTCGCCGAGACCCGCGCGACGCCCGCCGCGGGCGTCATCGACCGACTGAACGAACTCGGCGCGACCGTCCTCGCGGTCGACCCGATGCTCTCCGACGAGGTCGTCGCGTCCTTCGGCGCGACCCCCGTCTCGCTCGCCGACCTACCGGCTCGCGCGCTCGACGCGGCCGTGGTCGTCACGCCGCACGAGGAGTTCGACGAAATCGACTGGGCCGCCTTCGACGACCTCGTCGTCGTCGACGGCCGCGGCACCCTCGGCGACATCGGCCACCGCGTGTACGAAATCGGCGGCGGACCGCGAGGCGAGTCGTCCGAGGCCGACGCCGACACCGAGATTGCGGCCGACGCGCCGCACGGAGGACCGGGCCGATGAGCCGTCTCAAGGTGCTCTCGGTCGTCGGCGCGCGCCCGCAGTTCATCAAGGCGTTCCCCGTCTCCGACGCGCTCAGACGCGACCACGACGAGGTGCTCGTCCACACCGGCCAGCACTACGACGAGTCGATGTCGGGCGTGTTCTTCGACGAACTCGACATCCCGGAACCCGACTACAACCTCGGCGTCGGCTCGGGCGGCCACGCCGCCCAGACCGCCGAGATGATGACCCGGCTCGACGCCGTCGTCGCCGACGAGGAGCCCGACGTGGTGCTCGTCTACGGCGACACCAACTCCACGCTCGCGGCGGCGCTCGTGGCTTCGAAGCGCGAGCCCGCGCTGGCGCACGTCGAGGCCGGCCTGCGGAGCCACAACTGGGAGATGCCCGAGGAGGTCAACCGCGTGCTCACCGACCACTGTTCGGACCTGCTGTTCGCGCCCTCCGAGTCGGCCGCCGAGACGCTGGCGGCCGAGGGCATCCGCGACGGCGTCTCCGTGACCGGCGACGTGCAGTACGACGCGGTCCTCCGGGTCCGCGAGGCCGCCCGCGAGCGGTCGTCGATACTCGCCGACCTCGACCTCCGAGACGGCGAGTACGTCCTCGCGACGGTCCACCGCGCCGCCAACACCGACGACTACGACCGCCTCGAAGGCATCGTGGAGGGGCTCGCGTCGTCGGAACTCCCGGTCGTCTTCCCCGTCCACCCGCGGACCGAGGGGGCGCTCGAAGCCAGCGGCCTCTGGTCGCGGCTCGCCGACGCCGAGAACGTCGTCCTCGTGGAACCGGTCGGATACCTCGACTTCGTCCGCCTGCTCGACGGCGCGGAGCGCGTCGCCACCGACTCCGGCGGCGTCCAGAAGGAGGCGTTCTACCTCGACACCCGGTGTCTCACGCTCCGCGACGAGACCGAGTGGACCGAAACCGTCGACGCCGGCTGGAACGCCCTCGTCGGCGCGGACGCGACCGCGATTCGGGCGGCGCTGGCCGACGACGACCCGCTTCCGGAAAAGCCCTCGCTGTACGGCGACGGGAGCGCCGCCGAGCGAATCGTCGCCGCGCTCTCGGAGTACGAGTATGCGTGAGACGAAGGGAGATTCAGATGCGCGAGCTGACCACCGCGTGACCGCCACGGAACCGAGCGAACCGGGGTTCGCCGTCTGTCTGACCCACGACGTGGACCGCCCGTACAAGACGTATCAGGGGCTGTACTACGCGGCGAAGTCGAACCCCGGCTACCACCTCCGGACGCTCCTCCGGCGGGAGAACCCCTACTGGCAGTTCGAGGAGGTCATGGCGCTCGAACGCGACCTCGGCGTCCGCTCGTCGTTCTACTTCCTCAACGAGCCGAGCCTCCTCGAGACGGGGTCGCTTTCGGACTGGCTCGAACCGAAGAACTGGGTCGAACACCTCGGCCGGTACGACCTCGACTCGGCGTCGGTCGCCGCCGCCGTCCGCGCCCTCGACGACGGCGGCTGGGAGGTCGGCATCCACGGCTCGTTCCGGTCGTGCGACGACTTCGACCGCCTCCGGACCGAAAAGCGCGAACTCGAAGCGGTCCTCGGCCACGAAATCGTCGGCGGCCGCCAGCACCACCTCAAACTCGGGCCGAACACGTGGCGCTACCACCGCGAACTCGGCTTGAAGTACGACGCCAGCCCCGGGTCGAGTTCGGAAAACGGCTTCCAGCACGGCTACCAGCCGTTCCGCCCCTTCGACGACGACTTCGTCGTCTTCCCGCTGACGCTGATGGAGGTGTCGCTTCCCGACCCCGGGTCGGCGTTCGACGAGGCGTGGGCCGAGTGCGAGCGCCTCCTCGACGAGGCCGAGGCGAACGACGCCGTGATGACGGTGCTGTGGCACCCGCGGTACTTCAACGAGGACGAGTTCCCCGGCTACCGCCGGCTCTACCGCCGCATCATCGAACGGGCGCTCGACCGCGGCGCGTGGGTCGGCCCCCTCGGCGACTACTATCGCGAGTTCCTCGCCGAGCGCGATTCCGGCGACGATTCGGAACAGCGGGCGACCGACAGCGCGACCACCGCCGGCGCGAATCACTCGTTCTCCCGGTAGAATACGGCGGCGTCGGCCGGTATCGGCCCCATAACAAAGCCGCCAGCGGGCTACCTCTCGGACAGCCAATACCCCTCAGAGAGGCTATTCTATATCATGAATCCACCATCGAAGACACAGTATCGCCGCGACGGCGACACCGACGCCGACACGGAGCGACTCCAGCGGTACGTCGACGTGCTCGACGACGTGCTCGACTACGCCCGCGAACGCGACTACAAGGGCTGGGACTACGGCGACGGCATGAGCAGCAGGCTCCTGCTGTCGGTCCCCATCGACAACCGCTGGTTCAACCTCGCGGTCCAGGAGTTCATCAAGCGCTCGCCCGTCAACGTCCGCCCGCTGTTCCTCGTCGAACAGCGACGGAACTTCAAGGGCATCACGCTGTTCGCCATGGCGAACCGGACCCGCGCCCAGTTGGCCGAGTGGTTCGACGGGGACCGCCCGGCGGAGACGTACCGCGACGACGCGGAATCGCTGACCGAGTGGCTCGTCGAAAACCAGGCCAAGGGCTACAGCGGTTTCGCCGGCAGCCACCGCCACGTCATCCAGCACATCTCCGGTCGCAACGGCCCGCGGTCGGGGATTCCCCACTCGCCGAACATCGTCTCCACGTCCTACGGCGTCAAGGCGCTCCTCGCGGGACGGGAGTTCGACCCGGACTACCCGGACATCGCTAAGACCGCCGTCGACGTGATGCTCGACGACCTCAACTACCGGCCGAAGGACGACGGTGCGGTCATGGACTACTACCTCTCGCACCCGAAGGACAGCTACACCCTCAACGCGCTTGCCATCGGGGCGCGGCTGTTCGTCGAGCTGTACGACCACTTCGGCGACGAGGAACTGCTCGAACGCGCCGAGAAGGTGTACGACTTCGTCGCGTCGAAGCAGACCGACCGCGGCGGGTGGTACTACCGCGAGCCCGCGAGCGCCTCGCACCTCTCGATGGACAACCACCACAACGGCTTCATCGTCGAGTGCTTCCAGCGCTACGAGCAGCTCGTCGGCAGCGGTCGGTACGACGAGACGCTCGAACGCGGCCTCGACTTCTACGCCCGCGAGCTGTTCGACGAGGACGGCGCGCCCAACTTCGACGAGGAGCACCCCTACCCGCGGGACATCCACGCGACGGCGCAGGGCATCCTCGTGTTCACCTACGCCGGGCAGTACGACCGCGCCGAGCGCGCCATCGACTGGGCGCTCGCGAACATGTACGTCCCGTCGGAAGGTCGGTTCTACTTCCGCAAACACCGCTTTTACACCAAGCGCATGACGCTCATGCGGTGGTGCCAAGCGTGGATGGCCTACGCCATCGCCGAGTACGTCGCCACCAGAATCACCGGCGAACCGACGCACGGCTACGGCATCGACGCCGACGGTATCGAGCGCCTACGAGCGGCGGCAGAGCGCCCCTGACGGGGAGCAGGCCGGCGCGAACGCCGGCTAGTCGCTTCATAACAAATCCCCATCCTACCGTCACAGTAGTTCGAGAATGTCTTTTCGAATGATACACGCCGACGCGGCCCGACCGAATCGCGGGTCGATTTACGGGGCTGCCGCGTCGGCCGGCGATTCGGCTGATTTCGGTCGGTACGGTCGGGCCGAGCGGACCGGATGCGTCGACCGCAGCCGGCGTTGTCGGTGGCAACGGGCGCAGTACGAACTCCCTTCACCCCTCAGCCCATGACCATCGAGATTACCGAGTTCGACCACCGCGACCGCGACGAGTGGGACACGTACGTCGAGCGGTCGAGTCAAGCGAGCCTCTTTCACCAGTACGAGGCGCTGCGGCTCCAGGCGAAGTACTCGAACTCGAAGCTCCACCTGCTCGTCGGCTTCAAAACCGAGGAACCGGTCGGCCTGTTCCCCGTCTTCGAGATTCGGAAGGGACTGGTCAAGACGGCGTTCTCGCCGCCGCCGCACATCGGCGTCCCCTATCTCGGGCCCGTGATGCTCGACGCCGGCAACATCAAGAGCCGGAAGTTCGAGCGCCGTCGCAACCAGTTCATCGACGGCTGCACCGAGTGGATAGGTGAACACATCGGCCCGAACTACACGCACGTCCGCGTCGGTGACTACTACACCGACATGCGGACGTTCCTGTGGGGCGGCTGCGACGTGTCGCCGAAGTACACCTACAACGTCGACCTGACCCGGGGCGAAGAGGACCTCCTCATGTCGTTCAGCCGGAGCGCCCGACGGAACATCCGCGACGGTCGAAAGCTCGTCTCGGGTATCGAGGAGGGCGACCGCGACGACATCTGTTCGATTCTCAGGCTGGTCAAAGACCGCTACGAGGAACAGGACCTGTCGTTCGACGTGCCGCCGCAGTTCGTCATGGACCTGTACGACTCGCTCCCGGCGGGGCAGGTCCGGCCCTACGTCTTCCGGTACGACGGGACGTTCGTGAGCGGGATTCTCGTCCTCCAGTACGGGGACACGCTCTACCGCTGGCTCGGCGGCGTCCGGCCCCAGCGGGACTTCGGCATCGACGTGAACGACCTGCTGGACTGGCGCATCATGCGCGACGGCATGGCCGCCGGGATGCGCCGATACGACCTCGTCGGCGCGAACAACCGCCGGCTCAACCGCTACAAGAGCAAGTACAACCCCGAACTCGTCACGTTCTACCAAATCGAGCACGGCGCGCTCCCGGTCAGAACCATCGCGCACCTGTACAAGAGCCGCCTCGGACCCGGCATCGAGATGCTGTCCCGGGGAAACGGGACGAGCCTCCCGTCGCGACTCGTCTCGGGGTTCCTCCACCGGTGACGACCCGCCCGACGTACCGCCCGACGACCATCCAATCACACGACCACGACACATGTCACAACTCCGTATCGAAACCCTGAGCCTCGACGAGTGGGGCGACGCGCTCCCCTCGTCCGGCACCGAAGTCTTCCACACCCCCGCGGTGCTCGCCGCCATCGACGAGCACTTCGACGGCGAAATGCACCTGTTCGGCGTCTTCAAGGGCCAAGAACCGGTCGCGCTGTTCCCGACGTTCGTCCGCCGCAACCCCCTCGGGCGGGTCGTCGTCTCGCCGCCGCCGTCGATGGCGATTCCCTACATCGGCCCCGTGATGATGCCGAACAGCCCGAAACAGAGCGCCTACGAGTCGGTGAACCGCGAGTTCGCCGACCTCGTGGTCGAGGAGCTCGGCATCCGCTCGAACCGGACGTTCGTCCGCCTGCTCTGTTCGCCGGCGTACCTCGACCCCCGCCCGTTCGAATGGACCGGCTTCGCGGTCAAGCCCTCCTTTACCTACCGGCTCGACCTCGGCGGGCGCTCGCTCGACGAGATACAGGCCCAGTTCAGCAGCAGCCTCCGCCGGGAGATTCGGCAGGCGCGCGAACTCGACATCACCATCGCGGACGAGGGGCTCGACGGCGCTCGCGTCGTCTACGACGACGTGGTCTCTCGGTACGACGAACAGGACGAACCGTTCGGAATGCCGTGGGAGTTCGTCGAGTCGCTGGTCGAGAACCTCGGCGACCGGTGTCGCGTGTACGTCGCCCGCGGCCCCGACGGCGAGTACCTCAGCGGGATGATCGTCCCCTTCTCGGACGAGGTGGGCTACTTCTGGCTCGGCGGCGCACGCGGCGAGTACGACGGCGTCAGCATCAACAGCCTGCTCCACTGGACCATCATCGAGGACATCGTCGAGGACGAGGCGCTCGCGTCGGTCACGAAGTACGACCTCGTCGGCGCGAACACGGAGCGGCTCTGCAACTACAAATCGAAGTTCGGCGGCGAACTCGTCCCGTACTACGTCGTCGAGTCGACCGGCGTCGGGATGAACCTCGCCAAGCGGACCTACCAGCTCCTGAACAAGGGGACGGAGCGAATCGCGACGAAGTAGTTACCGGGTCGCACGACGCGCCGCACCGTCCGTGAGAAAACTGCGAGACGGCCGCGCTCACGTCATCTGCTGTGTCTGGATGACGTCCCAGATGTTCTCGGCGTCGTCGGTGATGCCGTACACACGCCCTTTTCGACGCTGTTCCGGGACGAGCAGTTCCACGAGCGAGCGGTCTCTGAGTTCCTGCAGCGCCCGCGAGACGTGAGCGACCGCGCTCTCGGAGTCGGTGGCGATTTGCGTCGGCGTCGCCGGCCCCTCGGAGAGCCGATCGAGGACCGAGACCCGGTAGCGAGAGCTGATGACGAAGCCCACGTCGTCCCACGGCACGTCGTCGGTCTCACCGACGTGGCTCACGCAACGCCCACCTCGCTTGGGGAGACGGGTCGGTCGGCGTGACAGTCGGGGCGCGCTCTCGAGGACGTACGACGGCGAGTAGAGAAGGCGGACCGGCGGAGGCGACAACCCGAATCGCTCGCGGCCGTCGTGGCGGTCGAAGACCGAGGAGCCGTCGACCACGACGGAGTCGAATCTGCCGAAAACAGACGAATTAACGGGAGATTAACCGCGATGTCGGCGGGTGCCCGGCGTGCCGGCCGCATCGGTTCGGTGCGCATTCGTTCGTTAGTACGAACTTAATTACATAAAGTCATCGTTTGAATTATATTCACGCGTTCGTGAGTATCTCGATTTTGTGGACGAACCGTTGACAGAAGTCCGGTGGGAGGCGCCGTTAGCGACGGTTCGCCCGCGGCCCGAAGGCGGTCAGTGTCAGTCCGTGAGAGTCACGACGAGACTCATATCCGTCTCTCGCGTATCGTCCGGTATGTCACGGACGCGAACCTTCGGACAACTCGGCATCGCGCTTGTCGTCGGTGTTCTTGCCGTCGGCGCTCTCCTCGCCGCGGTTCGGGCGCGAGCCGACGATACGGCCGCGCGACTGCTCGACGTACTCCAGCGAGAACACGCCGAAACGACCACGGACGACAGCGGGAACGGCGAGGCGCTCGACGAGGCCGACCTCAGCGACCTGCCCGCCCCAGTTCGCCGGTATCTCGAACGCGTGCTACCGGACGAGTCCCGCCGGGTTCAGTCGGTCCGGCTCCGCCAGACGGGGGCGTTCAGGCTCGGCGACGCGGACTCGCCGTGGAAATCGATGACCGCGACCCAACACTACACCGTCGACCCGCCGGGGTTCGTCTGGGACGCCCGAATCGACCTCGCGCCGTTCCTTCCGATTCGAGTCGTCGACGCCTTCGTCGGCGGTTCGGGGTCGCTGGAGGCGAAACTACTTTCGGTGGTCACCGTCGCGGACGCCCCGCGGTCGCCGGAGTTGGACGAGGGCGAACTCGCCCGCTACCTCTCCGAGATGGTCTGGTTCCCGACCGCGTTCCTCCCCGGCCACGGCGTCAGGTGGGAGCCGAGAAACGACCGCTCGGCTCGGGCGACGCTCGCCCACCGCGGCTCGACCACGACCGTCGTGTTCCACTTCGACGAGAACGACGAGGTAGCGCGCGTCACCGCGGACCGGTGGCGCGACACGGGAGACGGCGAGTACGAACGGTGCCCGTGGACGGGACAGTTCAGCGACTACCGCGAAGTGAACGGGGTTCGCGTGCCCGCGGCGGCCGAGGTTGCGTGGAACCTCCCGTGGGTCGACCTGCCGTACTGGCGGGCGACTATCGACGACGTGGAGTACGACCCGCTGCCGACGGCGACGCGGCGGTCGAATACGCCTCCGGGTCCGAATCCGGAATAGCTACGGCGACCGACAGAAATTCCCGAGTAGATGACCGATTCCTCGTCTCCGCTCCGAATCCTCCTCACCAACGACGACGGCATCGACGCGCCCGGCATCGCCGCCATGCGCGAGGAACTCACCGCCGTCGGCGACGTGACCGTCGTCGCGCCCGCCGAGAATCAAAGCGGCGTCGGCCGCGCCCGCAACGAACACGCGGTCCGCCGCGACCACCCGTGGGGGTACGCCCTCGAAGGGACCCCCGCGGACTGCGTCGCCTACGGGCTCCGCGGCCTCGACGCCGACTTCGATATCGTCGTCTCCGGTATCAACGACGGTCCGAACGCGGGCAACTACGTCGTCGGCCGGTCGGGGACCGTCGGCGCGGGCGTCGAGGCCGCGTTCCTCGGGACGCCCGCCATCGCCGTCTCCGGCTACCACGCGCGGGACTTCTTCTGCCACCCGCCCGAGGAGTACGACTTCTCCCGCCCCGCCCGGGTCGCCCGCGCGCTGACCGAGCGCGTCTTCGGAACCGACGTGTTCGACGAGGTCGACCTCCTGAACGTCAACGCTCCCGCCGACGTTCCGAGTCCACGGATGCGCGTGACCCGCCCCTTCGCGGACTACGACCAGCAGGTCGACCACCACGCCGACGCCGGCGCGCTCCCGGACGGCGACCGCGAAGGCGGCCTCGACGACGACGAGGTCTACGTCCGGCTCCAAGACGTTTCGTGGCCCGACGCCGTCGGCTTCGAGAACCCGTTCCCGCTCGGCGACGAACACCGCGACCGCTATCCGGTCGGGAGCGACCGCCGCGCGATGGTCGACGGCGAGGTGAGCGTCTCGCCCCTGGCGGTCCACCACGGCCACGCGACGGACCCGCGGCTGGCGAGTGTCGTCGAGAGCCTCTCCGAACAGGTGGAGTAACGCGGAGTTACCGGCAGGGAAAAGACCGCGTTACGACCGCGCCAGCTGTCCGGTCTGCGAGAGGTAGGCCGCGAGGTCCGAGGTAGTGATCATCCCGATGACGCCCTCCTCGTCGTCGACGACGGGCATGTGGTGAAAGCCGTGTTCGGTCATCGACTCCGCGACGGTGACGATGGAGTCCTGCGCTCCCGCGGTAATCACGTCGGTGGTCATGTAGCGCTCGACGGTCGTCTGCGCTTTCGGCTGGCTCTTCGCGACGATGTCGACGAAGTCGGTCGTCGTCAGGATGCCTTCGAGTCGGTTGTCCTCGTCGACGACGATGACCGAGCTGATGTTGTTGTCCAGTATCAACTGCGCCGCGTCTTCGACGAGCGTGTCTGGGGTGACCGTGTGGAGGGTCGTGGACATGAGCCTCGCGACGAATACATCTTCCATAGTAATTGCTGACAGACGGGGCGGTTAAATGTTGGCTTCGGGTACACTCCGGCCGGGAAAACCAACGGACGCGTCCGGGGCTCGCTCGCCGGAGCGCCGGCGTGGGTCGGCGGTCGTCGGCGAGCGCCAGCCCTCGGCCGCGACTGCCCCCGCCGCGGGGCTTAATTCCTCGGCGACGTAACCGGGCCTATGGGAAGCACACAGACTGCGACGTTCGGCGGCGGCTGTTTCTGGTGCGTCGAAGCCGCGTTCAAGGAACTCGACGGAATCAGCGAAGTCACGTCGGGTTACGCCGGCGGGAAGACGGAGAATCCGAGCTACGAGCAGGTCTGTTCGGGGAACACCGGCCACGCCGAGGTCGTGCAGGTGGAGTACGACCCCGCGGCCGTCGGCTACGACGAACTGCTCGAGGTGTTCTTCGCGGTCCACGACCCGACACAGCTCAACCGACAGGGCCCCGACGTGGGAACGCAGTACCGCTCTATCGTCCTCTATCACGACGACGAACAGGAGCGACAGGCGTCCGCCTACGTCGAAGCCCTCGACGAGGAGTACGACGACAAGGTCGTCACGGAGTTGGCCCCGTTAGAGACGTTCTACGAGGCCGAGGAGTACCACCAGGACTACTTCGAAAAGAACCCCAACGACGCGTACTGCCAGTTCCACGCGAGCCCGAAAATCGAGAAGGTCCGCGAGAAGTTCGCCGACAAACTCGCCAACTGAACCGAGACGGCGGACAACACCACTGTGTCCGCAGTATCTGCGGACGAGAGACGCTGAATGTCGCTTTCTTCGGTTCGGTTCGAATCGCGCGACGGTCGGAACGGAGTTCGCACAGTCGACACCGGGCGGACTGCGAGGAGGGTGTAAACCGCGGTGACAGTGCGGACTGCGAGGAGAGCGTGAACTTCGAGCGCAGTGGAGACAGCGAAGAGAGTGCGAACTTCCGAAGCAGCCCAAACGGTTCGAACGGTGGACGAATCTGAAACCGTCTGGGAAGTCTGCACCGCTTACGAGTCTCGAACCGTGCAGAAATTGTACAAATTGTGGAATTTGTACGGATTGTAACGGTTGTAGAGTGTTGAAGGAGTCTACACCGCGAAAGATTCGCACAGTGTGAAAGCTTCGCAGAACGCGAGCGATGTTCGGAAACCGAACGCCTCGGACGAAGCTGAAACCGTTCACAAACCGAGAGCGCGGACGAATCACCGGTCACCGACAGGCGACAGTTCACAATTTTTAAAATTTGTAGACATTGTGGAAATTATAGAATGTAGAAGCAGTCCCAACGGTTCAAAAGTCGTGGATAAAATTATGTGGTACGCCGCGGAAGGTCCGGTCAAGTCCCTCAAATGTCCGCACAGTCCACAGTTCAAACGGAGTTTGCACCGCTCAAACAGCAGACACAGCGTAGACTGTGTACAATTTGTGAACATCGCGCTCCGCAGGAGGCCCGATAGATGTCGCGAGCCGTGAGCGTCTCCCTCCAGAAAGGCGGCGTCGGAAAGACGACGATTGCCATCAACCTCGCCGACGCGCTCGCCGCGCGGGGGAACGACGTGCTCTTAGTCGACCTCGACCAGCAGGGGAACGCGACCGAGGGCGTCGGGATGAAAGACGCCTACGAGTCGTCGGAGCCGAACGTCGGCGACGTGCTGACCGACGACGAGCCCGTGGACGTGCGCGAAGTGATACGCGGCCGCGAGGGCTTCGACGTGCTTCCCGCCCACGTCGACCTCGACGACATCGAAGACCGAGTCCGGAACTCGACGTTCGGCGTGCTCTGGGTCCGCCGCCGAATCGTCGACCCGCTGTTGGACGACGACTACGACTACATCGTCATCGACTCGCCGCCGAGCCTCGGCCCGCTGTCCGACGCGGCGCTCATCGGAACCGGGAACGTCGTCGTTCCGCTCCTCATGAGCGAGCCGAGCGTGAGCGGCTTCGAGCGGATGTTCGAACAACAGATCGGGCCGATTCGCCGCGAGGTCGACCTCGACATTCTCGCTATCGTCCCCAACGACCTCACCGGAAACAACGAGGAAAAGCGCATCATCCGCGACCTCGAAGATTCCCCCTTCGAGCAGTTTATCCCCCCGTTCGCCCGCTCGGAGCTGTTCGACGACCCCGACTCCAAGGGGCCGGGAATCAGACACCGAATCGCGTTCAGTCGCGCCTGGCGCGACGGGAAAACCCTCCGGGAGTACGACCCGTCGAACGACATGCTCGACCGACTCGACCAACTCGCGGAAATCGTCGAGCGCGGAGGGACCGACGATGCCTAAGGAAAACCGGTTCGCCGGCCTCGGCGAGGCGATGGAATCCGAATCCGAATCGGAACCAGAGACGGAACTCGACGACGAGCAGACCCCCGACGAAGAAGCTTCCGACGGGTCCGAGAAGTCAGCCCCCGAACCAGCGGTCGAAGCCGAGTCCGAGGGCGACGCTGCGCCCGACTCGAACCCCGAAACCGCCTCGGAGTCGGAGTCAGGCGAAGCGAGCGAGAGCGACGACGCGGGCGAGAGCAGCGAACGCGACGAGCCCGGAGAGCCGGCCGAGTCGACCGCGGAGGAAGACGGCGCGGAAAGCGCCGGCGAGACGGAGCAGGCGACGGAGGCAGCGGGCGGTCCGGCGTTCGAGTTCGAGGCGACGACCGCGAAGAGCATCTACGTCCGGACCGCGACGCTCGACCGACTGGACGACGCCGAGTTCGAAGTCGAATCGCACCTCCGCCGAGAATACGACGTGCGCGACCTGACCGGCCGGGAGTTCCACGACGCGCTCGTCCGCGTCGCCGCCGAGTACCCCGAGGAAATCGCCGACGCCGTCCTCGAAACTCGCGAGGAGTGAGAAGCCGAAGAGTCGAACAAAACCGGCTCGAACGTCCGGAGAACAGCGGACAGTGTGGTGTTCGAGACCGACAGTCCGCGGCCCGGTTATCGAAACGCACGGTGACAATCGACAGCGGAGCGGAGAAAACGACGGCTGAGCACCGCGGCGTCCGCTGTTGTCGCAGACGCGGAGTGAACGTCGCGTTCGAACGTGGAAAGACGCGACACCGAACACCGGTATGTCCGCTGTTGTACCGCTGGCGAGCCACGGAGATGGCCGCTACCTGGTGAATAGCCGGTCGCGTAAGTTGGGAACACCACACTGTCCGCTGTTCGAACAAGCGGCGAAAATAGCCGATTTACTGCGGACATCGTGGTGTTCCGAACGGCCGGAAACCGGTAACGAAATCGGCCGGCGAATCCGAACGAACGCATGCTTTTGAGGAACGAGTCGAAGTCACAACCGCCTCCAAAACACGGCAGAGAGCCGTTCTGACGGGGGTTGGTTCGAGACTAACACCATCATGTCCGCAGTAATCTCAGTCGGGTCACCTACTGCTGGATGAAATCGTCGAGCGTGCTCGTCTTCTCGCCGTCGAGGAAGGGTTCGACCGTCTCGTGGACGCCCACGAGTTCGATGGTGTCGCGCATGGCCGAGACGATGAGCCCGACGTCCATATCGAGGGCGTACTCGCGGTACGTCCCGCCGCGTCGACCCTCGTTTCGCTCGGTGACGGAGACGATTCCGAGCATCGCGAGCTCGCTGAGGTGGTCGCGCATCCGTCGCGGGACGAGCGGGTCGCGGTTGGCGAGTTCGGTAAAGCGGGTGTAGCGGGGGCGGACGTCCCGAGAGCGAATCGGCGTCTCGTCTTCCAGTTCGAGCGTCAGAAGCGAATAGAGGACGAGGTGACCGTGTTCGGTCAGCCCGTTGATTCCCTCTTTGATGCGGCCGCGCTCGAGGGCGCGCCGACCGCGTTTCACGTGCTCTTCCTCGATGCGGTCGGTGTCGTCGTCGCGGGCTAAGTCGCCGGCTTTCATCAACAGGTCGATCGACTGGCGGGCGTCGCCGGCGTCTTTCGCGCCGTAGGCGGCACAGAGCGGAATCACCTCGTCGGCGAGGACGCCCTCGCGGAACGCAACCTTGGCGCGCTGTTCGAGGATGGCGCGGAGGTTCTTCGCGTTGTACGCGGGGAAGTGAATCTCCTGTTCGCACAGGGAGCTTTTGACCTTCGGCGAGAGGTCGTCACGGAACGAGAAGTCGTTGGAGATGCCGATGAGCCCGACTTTGGCCGCGTCGAGGTTCCCGTTGGCCCGCGCTCGCGGGAGTTGATAGAGGATGCTGTCGTCGTTGACGTGGTCGATCTCGTCGAGAACGATGATTATCGTCCCACCGCAGTCGTCGAGCTCCTGCCAGAGCATCTCGTAGACGGACCCGAGCGGGTAGCCCGTCGTGCTAATCTGGTTCGACTCCGACCGGAACTCGTTGACGAGTCGGGTCGCGATCTGATACGAACTCGTGAGTCCGTCGCAGTTCAGGAAGACGACCCTGAGGTCGATGTCGTCGTAGTGGCTCGCGTCCTCGCGGAGGTGCCCGAGTAAGTACCGCGACGCGGCGGTCTTGCCGACGCCGGTCTTCCCGTAGAGGAAGATATTGTTGGGCTGTTCGCCGTTGATAACCGGTTGCAGCGCAGCCTGAAAGGTACGGAGTTCCTCGTCGCGCCCCACGAGTTCCTCGGGTTGGTAATCCTCGCGGAGGGCGTCCCGGTCCCGATAAATCTCGGTGTCCCGCTCGAATAGGGGCATACTACCACGGTTCGACCACTTCGTTGATAAAACCACCGCGTCCGGAGTGTCCGCTGTTCTCGTGTTTTATATACTCGGGCGGGGACACACCCCCTCCACTTTGTCCGCTGTTCTGGGAAACGAAGGTAACCGGTGGAACAACTGGACGGAGCCGCGTGTTCTGATATAGAGAAAGATTTAATACACAATAGTTTAAACTAAGTCCGTAATACAGTCAATTATAATGGTTGAATGACTGCTGTATGAGTACTAGATGAATGCTGTACGAGGACACTTATTTTATTCACCCTTCTACACCACTAAACTAAATCGGTCGGCACGGAACCGACAGTAAAGGACCGGTTCACGGCGACGGGGGGTTCCGTCTCACACCGAGAACAGCGGACAAAGTGGTGTGAGTGTTCCCCGTTTCGCACCGCCTCGTCCCTACCGTTCACACGCCCCAAGAACAGCGGACAAAGTGGTGTCCGTGTCAACCACTAACCATCGAACGTCAATCCAATTCCGATCAACCACTCCCAGGTCATACCCACGGAACGCGTACTGAAGCGATTACCACACGCGTCGTCGGTTCTCACACGACCGGGCCGACCCGACTGCTTCGCTCGCCTGCTCACCCGAACACCCGTACTCTCGACTTTCGACTCTCGTTTCCCGCTCCGCTTGACTATGAACGCTCTGAGAGAGGACACGTGACCGAGAAGGACGTGGGCAACCGCGGCGGTGATAGCAGTGATACTGTGGCGGTGACTCAGTCTCCCGACACCTCGTCTCCCAACGCCTCGTCCCCCGACGATATCTGTCCTCCGTGGCTCGGAGGAACCTCACGACTCGAAGAAAGCGTCTTTGCAGGGGCTGAGACGACGAACAACTGCGGACATAGTGGTGTTCCCGGGGAATCCTCGAACCCTCGCGACGCGTCCGACCGCTTCAGCGACGACTCGGTGATGACCGACTGCGACCGGTATCCCAAGATGAAGCCTCGGGCGAAACTATGTCGTGTGTGACCGCGAACCACTCCCTACTCGTGGTCAGTCTGTCAAAAACAGCGGACAACGTGGTGTTCGAACCCGTCGCCACCGCGATTTCAACGTCATGACATTTGGTATCACGAGTATCCGATAAGTTATCCGTCTCCGTCCCCGAGCAAGAATGTGAGTGAAAATCAAGGGCGTCGAAACCTTCGAATGCCCAACGACAACGAGCTGTTCGCAGTCGTCACAGAGCACAACGGTGGCAATCACGTCCGAATCCGCTGTGAAGACGGAAAGAACCGCATGGGCCGCATCCCCGGCCGCATGAAGTACCGCACGTGGATCAACGAGGGCGACGTCGTGCTCGTCGAACCGTGGGACTGGCAGGACGAGAAAGCCAACATCGAATGGCGATACACCGGCGAGGACGCGGACCAGCTCCGGCGCGAAGGCCACATCCAGTAATCATTTTCTCCGAAAGGAGAGTTTATCTCGCCTGACGAACCAGCCGTGGCTCCCCGATAGCCCCGTGTTTTCTCTCCAGCGATTCCCGATTAGTACCGACGGAACGGAACAGAACAGAACAGCGGACATAGTGGTGTTGCTCTCGTCGCGCCCGGCAAAATAGAACGAGGGCGCGAGCGCGAACCGCCTCCCGGAGGTCCGCTCGTTTCGCCCCCGTCTCACTCGAACACGTCGACGAATCGCGGCGCCGACAGTGTCTGCAGGTCCTCCGGCGTGAGTCGGAACACCGCCTCGGGCGTTCCCGCGGCGGCCCAAATCCGGTCGAACGACTCGAACGTCGGGTCCGCGAGGACGGGACAGTCGGTCGCGTGGCAGGTCGGCGGCACGCCGCCGATGCTCCAGCCGGTCGCCTCCTTCACCTCGCCGGGGTTGGCGCTTCGAACCGAGCCTCGTTCGACGTCGAACTCGGAGGCGAGCGTGGCTTCGTCGACGCGGTTCGCGCCGCTCGTGAGGACGACAACCGTCTCGTCGCCGACGCGCATCACGATGCTCTTGACGATTTGGGCGACGTCGCAGCCGACGGCCGCGGCCGCGTCGTCGGCCGTCTTGGTTCCCTCCGGAAACTCCTCGATAGTCACTTCGAACCCGTGAGAATCGCGTACTTGGTCGGCGAAGTTGCGTGCCGTGGGATGCATACTCAGGGGTACCCCCTCGCCGGATATGAACGTTCGCTGACGAGGCAGATTCTGCGAGGGAGTCAACGACCGCACGCGAATCGCGTTCTCGACACCCCCGCGAGCTACGGAGCTACCACTCCCCGTCGAGTCCGTCGCGAAGCGCCGCCACGTCCGACTCGTCGTTGAAGTTGTGGAACGACGCGCGGACCGCTTTCGGCTCGGGGAGCGTCCGGACGACCACGCCCGCCGACTTGAGACGCTCGACCGTCCCCTCCGGGTCGGAGACTTCGAACGAGACGAGCCCCGATTCCGGGTCGTGGGGGCTCAACAGCCGCCCCTCTGGGACGGTCTCGATGAACCGGCTCGCGAGATTGCGAATGTGCGCTTCGGTCCGGTCGAGACCGACGCGCTCGGCGATGTCGATAGCCTCTCGGAGCGCGACGTGCGGGGCGGGATTGGTCGTTCCGACCTCGAAGCGCTTGGCTCCCGGCGCGAAGTCGAGCCCGTCGGCGTTCGGCTCCGTGACGCCGCGGTAGCCGACGGCGTGTGGCTCGATTTCCTCCGCGATTTCGCGCCGGACGTAGAGGAACCCCGCGCCCCACGGCCCGAGCAGCCACTTGTGGCCCGCGCCGGCGACGATATCTGCTCCCCAGTCTTCCACGTCGACGGGATACTGGCCGAACGACTGGACCGCGTCGACGACCGACAGCGCGCCGGCGTCGCGGGCGATATCGGCGAGTTCGCGCACGGGGAGCCGCGTCCCGTAGTTCCACGTCAGGGCGCTGAAACAGACGAGGTCGGCGTCGGCGACGGCCTCGGCGTACTGGTCCATATCGAGTCGCCCCGCGTCGCTCTCGACGACGCGGACCTCGACGCCCTCCTGTTCGAGTCGTCGCCACGGGAGGATGCCCGCCGGGTGCTCGAGATCGGTTCGGACGACCACGTCGCCCGGTTCCCAGTCGAGTGCGGTGGCGATTCGGTTGATACCGTCGGTAGTGCTCTGGGTCAGCGCCACCTCCTCGGTCTCGGCACCGATAAACGCGGCCACGTCCTCGCGGACGGCCTCGTAGGCGTCGAACGCGGTCGGATAGGGGCCGTCGTCGCCCGGCGAGTCGTACTCGTGGTATTCGAGGAACTCGGTCGCCCGCTCCACGATGGGGCGCGGACTCGGGCCGTGCGCGCCGGTGTTGAGATACGTGACGTCGTCGAGGGCCGGAATCGTCGTTCGGAGTTCGTCTGGTGTCATAGTTCGTTATCGGGTGTCATCGTGAGTTGTTCTCTCGCCGTCCGCGTCGCGAAGGAGTCGTGCCTGCTGGTGACACGTCCGTCGAATCAAACGTTCTGGTACCACTATCGAATTGCCGCAACAGCTCGTCGGGGAGTCGGGCGTACACCTCGGCGTTGCCGGCGAGCGCCCCGGCCGTGGTGAACTCGTCAGCCGCGTGAGCCGTCTCGGTCCCCAGACCGAACTCGACGGTCGGGACGCCCGCGTTCCGCATCCGTTTCGCGTCGCCGCCGCCGGTCGCGCTCCGGCGGTACACGCGCCCGCCGGTGACGCCCTCGGCGACCGAGCCCACGGCGTTCGCCAGCGGGCCGTCGGGGTCCTCGAACGTCCCGACCGACCAGTCCGCGTCGACAATCTCGACCCCTTCGTGACCGGCGACCACCTCCCGAACACCGTCGAGTATCGTTTCCGTGTCGACGCCAGCGGTCACGCGAATATCGAGTTTCGCCCGCGCCGCGGCGGGGACGACGTTCACTCGGTCGCCGCCCGACAGGACGCCCAGATTGACCGACGGCCGCTCGAACAGCTCTCGCGCCGCGTCCGCGCCGAACCGCGGCGCGTAGTACTCCGCGGACTCCTCGACGAGCGCCCGGACCGCGGGGTCGAACTCGAACCGCCTGTCACCGAGTGCGGATTCGATGTCGCTTACTGCGCGGTAGAGGCGGTGAATCGCGTTTTCGCCCAGCATCGGCCGGGAGCCGTGGGCGGCGGTCCCCGTCGCTTCGAGCTCCAGCCAGATGCTCCCGCGGTCGGCGACGGTCACCGAGTGTCGGTGGCCCTCGCAGGTCGTCTCGCCGATGACGCAGGCGTCGGCCGAGAGCCCGCGCCGGTCCAGCAGCGTCGGCAACCCCGCCTCGCCGGCGATTTCCTCGTCGCTGACGAACGCGAACACGAGGTTCGTCGCCGGCACCGTCCCGGTTTCGACGTACGCCTTCGCCACCGCGAGCATCGCGGCGATTTCCCCCTTCATGTCGGTCGCGCCGCGCCCGTAGAGCCGGTTTCCCTCCCGCTCGCCGAGCGGGTCGCGCGTCCACTCGCCGGGCTCGAACGGGACCGTATCGAGGTGCCCCAACAGGACGAGCGTCCGGTCTGTCGCACCCGGGAGCGTCGCCACGATGTTCGGCTTCGTCGGGTTCGAGGCGACGCGCTCGGTATCGATACCGAGTTCGGAAAAGAACGATTCGACCCACGACGCGAGCTCCCGCGTGTCTCCCGGCGGGTTCTGCGTGTCGTGGCCGACGAGCGCCGCCGCGAGGTCGACGATATCCTCGCGGTGCTCGCGGAGGTAGACGACGGCGGGCGGGTCGCTGGGCATGGGGTCTCTGTCCGAGCGTACGCTCCGCGGACGGATAAGTTTGTGCTAAAAATACAATACTGGGTGCACAGAACAACTGCGTGTCATTAATTCCTGAAAAATGCTGATTTCGGTCAGTCGCGGTGGAAGACCGCTCGGTTAGTTCGGCGCGGTGGACTTCTGCAGGGTCGCGGAGTTGGAACCCGATTCGGAGGTCCAGACGACGCGGATGACTTCACCGGCCCAGTCGCTGTTATCTGCCGTCTTTTCGATAGTTACGCTTGTCCCTGCGGAGACCGTTCCACTAAACCCATCAGTTGCCGCAGGTCTGAACTCGAAGGCATCACCTGAATCTGCAGTATCGACTTCAGTCCCGTCAACAGTCACTTTGAGACGTGCGGCGTCAATCGCGCTACCGGATTCGTGAGTGATCGTCACTTGGGCTTCATTGACTGTACCACCGTCGTTGTCATAGTCGAACGCGAAACTCGCCTGCGGGGCGGTATCGCCGACTTGGTCGCCGAGACCGAGGACGAAGGTACCGATGACGGCCGCGAGGATGACGGTAATCGCGACCATGAGGATGACGCCGATGACCGGCGAGACTGCGCGGGACTCTGTGAAGATTCTCTTGATTTGCATAGTTGTTTCTCCTAGGTGTGCCGGACGAGAGGCGACCGTTGAGAAAAATTCGAATCGGTCCTCGAACGCTTGCCTGCTAACCTAACAGATAGTCTGACGTTCTCCGAGGATATAAACTAGTACTGAGAAGACGTTTCACGTATCATGCGTGTTCCGTACCAGAACCGGAGCGCACCGTCGCTCTCGGGGTAACATCCGAAAAAATTGAGGTTCGTTGGCTGTGACGCTGCGGACCGTTCAGGCGTTGTAGGTGTACTTCTGCAGGGTCGCAGAGTTGGAGCCCGATTCGGAGGTCCAGACGAGGCGCACTTCGTCGCCGCCACTGAGATCAGCGTCGAACTCGATGACGATAGTGTCTCCAGCGTTCATGTTACCGTCACTGTTGGCATCGCCGAGTGTTTCATCGCTCACGCCAGCAGCTGAAGTTTCGGACACGCTCAGGTCATCGAAGCTGATTGCGTCACCGCTTTCGTGCGTGATGGTCAGTTCGTCTGCAGAGTCATCGTATTCGAAGCTGAAGCTCGCCTGCGGGGCGGTGTCGCCGACCTGGTCGCCGAGACCGAGGACGAACGTCCCGATGACGGCCGCGAGGATGACTGTAATCGCGACCATGAGGATGACGCCGATGACCGGCGAGACTGCGCGTGATTCGCTAAGGAATTTCTTGATATCCATTGTTCTACCCAGGACCGGCCTCAGACCCACCTCGTGCCCACCTGCACGGGACCTCGAGCGGCCACATGTTCCGGTTCCTGTTGGCCTTTCGTATGTTCCGGATATATTTAATTTCGCAGCGACTTACCGGTCTATTCGGGGGGTTAGGGCGCTCCTAACGTCCGAATTCGGGATTTAAGCCGTTCAATCCCACCTGCATACCACCGGCGGGTATCTTCGGTGGTAAACCGCCGCGCTGACGCTCTACCCCTCGGATTCGCTCCGCGACCCGCACGGCGCGTCCGTCCCAACCGTGTCGCACTCGAATTTCTGCGGACACGGTGGTGTGGGTTCGGCCGGGTCGTCGCTGCGGCGCGCGCGCGTTCGCACGCGCCGCTGACGGTCGTGAGAGCGCTGAAAACGCAGAAAAACGTCGCTGAACGACCTACTGCGGGGCGTTCCAGAATCGCGGCGTCGACTCGAAGTCTATCTCAGCGTCGGAAGGCGCGCGCTCGTAGAGCGCGTCGTGGACGGCCTCGTAAGCCGCGCGCGGGCCCTCCTGTGCGAGTTTCGGGTGGTCGCGGGTGTCGAAGACGACGCGCCACGTCCCGTTCGTGAGGTGAAGCCCGAGGATGTACTTCCCGCGGACGTTCACGACCAGTTGGTAGGCGTGCTGAATCGTCTCGCCGTCGCGTTCGAGGTTGTAACCGCGGACGGCGACGGCCTGCTGAATCGCCTCTTTCGTCTCGAGTTCGGCGACGAACGACTTGGGGACGGCCCGTCCGGGGAGCGATTCGACGAACGGTTCGCTCACGGCCGCACCACCTCGCATCGCGTGCCTGTCGGTTCCATCGTACCCTATCTGGGCGGCCCAGCGGGTATATGCGACACGGTCTCTGCTGGGCGACGGGGCCCCGACCCGCGTCGCGCCTCGCGGGCGCGCACGAGAAGCACTAACCCAGCGAACCAAGGTGGAGGCATATCCAACGAACCGAGACGGAGGCTCATCCAACGAACCGAGAGGGAGCGCACCCAGCGAACCAAGGTGGAGGCATATCCAACGAACCGAGACGGAGGCGCGGCGAACGCGGGTCGGAATCGGTCGGCCGCCGTCTGCCGACCCGCGTTTCGAGCGAAGCACCTTTGACGCTCTGCGCGCGCAGACGAACCGTGAACACCAACGCGCACCACGTCGGTATCACCGTTCGCGACCTCGATTCGACGCTCGAATTCTATCGCGATGCGCTCGACCTTCCGGTCGTCTCCCGTTTCGAAGTCGCGGGCGACGAGTTCGCCACCGCCGTCTCCGTCGACGGCGCCTCGGCGCGGTTCGCCCACCTCGACGGCGGCGACGTACGCATCGAACTCGTCGAGTACGACCCGGTCGGAGCCGACACCGACGAACCGACGCTCAACCGCCCCGGCGCGACCCACCTCGGACTCTCTGTCGACGACGTCGACGCCGCGGTGGCGGAACTCCCGCGCGATACCGAGACGCTCAGCGAGCCGCAGACGACCGAAAGCGGTACGCGAATCGCGTTCGTCCGCGACCCGGAGGGGAACCTCGTCGAACTCCTCGAGGCCTGAATCGGACGCTCGACTCGACGGGCGTCACCTCTCGGCTGGTCGGACTTGTGGTGTGTGAACAATCACGGGTGCGCGGTCACTCCCCGCTCGGGAACCACGTTCGCGGTCGCTCCGCTCCGACCGGGAGTTTCAGCGTCACGGCCGTCCCCCCGAGGGGAGACGGTTCCAACTCCATGCTTCCGCCCGCCTTCTTGACGACCCAGTGGACCAGCCACAGCCCCATCCCGGTCCCGTGTTCGAGCGGCGTCTCCTCGCCGCGCTTGATGACTCGCCACTCCTCGTCGGGGATGCCGGGCCCGTCGTCGGCGACCCGGACGACGAGCTTCGAGTCGTCGTCTTCCGTTCGGTACACGTCGACGTGGACCGTCTCGCCGCCGTGTTTGAGCGCGTTCGCGATCAACTCGTCGAGCGCCGCGCCGACGCGGCTGTCGACCCGTGCGAAGACCCCCGTCTCGATGTCCGTTCGTATCGTCGCCTCGGGATACGTCGATTCGGCTCGCGACACGGCGGACTCGACGAGCGCCGAGACGCGCCGCGGGGTCGCCTCGGATTCGAGGGCGTCCGAGACGGTCTGGGCCTTCTCCGAGAGCGCCACGAGTTCGCTCGCCGCTTCGACGATGGTCTCGGCGGCGTCGGTGAGGTCCTCGTCGGCGACGCCGGCCGCGCCGGTCGCGTCCTGGCGAATCATCTCCGCGTAGCCCTCGATGACGTTCATCCGGTTTCGGAGGTTGTGCCTGAACATCCGGTTGAGGACGCCGAGACGCTGTCTGGTCAGCTCCGACTCGGTGATGTCCGACTGGATGGCGACGTAGCCGTGGATGTCGCCGTCGCTCGCGATGGGTGCGATAGTCTGTATCGCGGTGTAGAGCTCGCCGCCCTTCCGCCGGTCGATGATTCGCTCCTGCCACGTCTCGCCGGACTGGACGGCCCGCCACAGTCGCTCGTAGTACGCCTCCGGCATCTCGCCGGAACTGAGCAGCGCGGCCGACTCACCGACCGCCTCCGCGGCGTCGTAGCCGGTAATCTCTTCGAACGCCGGATTGACGTACGTGATCTCACCCTCCGGCGTAGTGAGGTAAATTGCGTGCCCCGCCTGTTCGACGGCCAGTTCGAACTCGCGGAGGCGACGCTCCCGGCGCTGTTGTTCGGTCACGTCGACGAACGCGCCGACGATTTCGGCGGGTTCGTCGTCGGCGTCGCGGACGACCGCTGTCGAAAGTCGGAACTCACGGAGGTCGCCGTCCGCCCGTCGTCGCTCGACCGAAACGTCCGAGAGGCCGTCTTCGTCGATGGTCCGCCGGATAATCTCCTCGCTGTTTTCGCTGTTCTCGCCCGCGCTGTAGGGGAGTGGCTCGCCGAGCACCTCGTCGCGCTTCCAGCCGAACGCCTCCGTGGCGGCGTCGTTCCACCTCGTTACGCGCCCCTCGGGCGTGACCGCGATAATCGGAACCGGGGAGGCGGCGACCACGGTTCGAAGCTGGTCCAGCGACGACCGAATCGACGTCTGTTGGCGCTCGATTCGTCGGTCTTTCCGGGAGGCGAGCGCCCAGACGAACGCGGTAGAGACGGCGACGAAGGAGAACCCCTTGATAAGCTCGGCCTCCGGGGCCGGGGGCGCACCCAGCGCGGCCGACAGGAGCAACTCGCCGCCGAGGATGCCTGCGGTCCCGAAGCCGAGGTACGCCAGCGCCATCGTGCGGGCGTCGAGACCGTCGAGCGGCGAGTCGTTCATCGTCCGAACGGAGCGCGAGCGGAGATATAAACGTGGTGCGGGAAACCGGCAGTTGATAACGAAATCACCACCCCTCGAAACCCGACGCGGAAGCGCAACCGACATTGGCACCGGGCCGCTAGCTGCGGTAACTCGACCGCTTCGCGGAGACGCGCGGCGGTCTCTCACCATGAGCCGACGAGACGCTATCGAGACACCATGAAACGACGCGACGCCATCAAGACGCTCGGAATCGGTGCTATCGCCGCCACCGCGGGGTGTCTCGGCGGGTTCGAACGGCAGTCGGCGTGGCGCGACCCGCCGCTCGTCGAGGACCGTCCGGCCGCGGTCTACCTGCCCGCCATCACCGAGGGGATGAAGATGTACGGGAAGACGACGGCCGGCCCGTACGGCGTCGCGCTCACCTACTCGTACCCCCACCGCTTCTGGACCGCCGCCGGTTCGGAACTCGGGAAGACCGTCGTCGAGGCCGACGACTCGATTCACCTCATGGCGTCGCTGTGGGACGCCGAGACGGGGACCGTCCTCCCGCTGGACGCCGGCGTCTCCATCGAAATTCTCCGCGACGGCGACCTCGTGAGCGAGGAGGTCGCCTACCCGATGCTCTCCCAGCAGATGGGGATGCACTACGGCTCGAACTACGTCCTCGACGGCGAGGGCGACTACGAGGCCCGCGTGCACGTCGGCGGCACCTCGCTTTCCCGAACCGGCTCGTTCGCCGGGCGGTTCGACGCGGCCGAGACGGCGACGTTCGAGTTCGCCTTCGAGACGGACGACCTCTACGACGTGGAACTGCGTCGGCTCGGCGACGAGGCCGGGTCGCGCGGCGCGGTCCCCGCGATGGAGATGATGGGCGTCCCGACCGGGAAAGCGCCCGCCGTCGACGACCTCCCCGGTCGCCACCTCGGCCGACGGACGAGCGCCGACGCCCTGTTCGACGCCCTCGTCGTCGACGACGGTTCCCGGTTCGGCGTCGACGGCTCGTACCTCTACGTCTCGGCGCGGACCCCGTACAACGAGTTCGTCCTGCCGATGATGGGCGTCAGAGCCACGCTCGAACGCGGCGGAACCGCGGTGCTCGACGGGGCGCGACTCGACCGGACGCTCGACCCCGACCTCAGTTACCACTACGGCGCGGGGGTCGAGGGCGTCGAATCCGGCGACGCGCTGACGCTCTCGGTGGACGTGCCGCCGCAGGTCGCTCGCCACGACGGCTACGAGACGGCGTTCATGGAGTTCGAATCGATGCGGTTCGACGTCTGAGGCGTCGCCCCGCCGCCGTCGTGCGTCTCGCGCCTCGCACTCGCGACCCGCCGCCGGCTCCGTCCCCGTTCGATGCCAACGGCGCGAACACCCGCGATAGAAACGTTCAGAAGCCACCCTCCCCGAACTTCGAGTGACTATCGGATGACCACGGACACCGACGCGACGCGCGACCGCCACACCTGCACAGCGTGCGGCGAGGCGTATCCGACCGAGCGACTGCTGGTCCTCCACCGGGGCGCGAGACACCCCGACGACCTCGACGCCGAGGAGGTCGAGGCGTACCGCGAGGCGTACTACGAGGAGGAAGACGAACTCAAGTCGTTCCGCATCCGCGCGCTCGGCGTCCTCGTCCTGCTGTACTTCGGCTTCCTCATGCTGTTTATCGTCTTCGCATCATGACCCGACTCCGACACCTCTCCCTCAGACGATTCGGTCTCGGTCTCCTACTGGCGAGCCTCCTGTCGCTTCTCTCCGACCCGGCGGCCGCGAGCAACGCCGCGGTCGGCCTCGCGGGCGCGTCGGAGGACAACCTCGCGGTCCCGCAGTGGCTCTATCTCGCCACCGGCGGCGCGACCGTCGGGGCCTCCGCGCTCCTCGCCAGCTTCGTCACCGACCGCCGGTTCATCGAGCGCGTCCACCTGTGGCAGACCGGGTCCGAAGCGGGCGTCTCAGACAGCGTCCTGCGCGCCCTCCGGGTCGCGGGTGGCGTCCTCGGCCTCGCGCTCCTCGCGCTCGTGGTCTATCTCGGCTACACCGGCCCGCAGGTTCCGACCGTCAGCTTCGCCGTTATCGTCGTCTTCGCGGGGCTCCGGGCCGGATACACGATGTTCTCGTACCTCGTGACAGACACGTGGCGCGCGCTGAACCCGTGGCGAACCGTCGTCTCGGCGGTTCCGAACGGGTTCGTCTCGTATCCCGAGCGACTCGGTCGCTGGCCGGCGGTGGCTGGGATTCTCGCGCTCGTCTGGGTCGAGACCGCGACCGACGTCACGACCCGTCCGTCGGTTCTCGCGACCGCGCTCGTCGCCTACTCGGTCGTCACGCTCGCCGGCGCGGTCGCCGTCGGCGCGGACGCGTGGTTCGACAAGGTCGACCCCGTCTCCGTCTTCCTGCACTTCTACGGCCGCGTCGCACCGATTCGCCTCGACGACGACGGACTCTCTTTCCGCCTCCCGGGGATGCGACTCGTCACCGACGACGACCTGACGGACCTCGGCGACGTGGCCGTCGCGGTCGTCCTCGTCTGGGAACTCACGTTCAGCGGCTTCGTCACGACCGAGCAGGGCGCGGCGGCCGTTCGGGCGCTCGCGGGCGTCGGGCTTCCGCCGCTTGTCGTCTACGGACTGCTCTACCTCGGCGGCTTCGCGGTCTTCCTCGGCCTTTACGTCCTCGCGGCGCGGGTGACCGCCCGCCGCATCGACACCTTCGAGACGCCGCTCGACCTCGCGGTCAAATTCGCGCCCTCGCTGCTCGCTATCGCCGCCGGCTATCACCTCGCGCACTACGTCGGCTTCTTCGTCTCGCTGTCGCCGATGTTGGTGGCGGCGTTGTCGTCGCCGCTGTCGTCGCCGGCGAACCCGGTCGTCCTCACGCTCCCCGCGTGGTTCGGCGGGCTGAACGTCGCGTTCGTCCTCGTCGGCCACCTGCTCGCGGTGTGGGTGGCGCACTCGCAGGCCTATCGGACGTTTCCCAGCCGACTGCAGGCCGTCCGAAGCCAGTTTCCCTTCGTCGCCGTGATGATTCTCTACACGGTTCTCAGCCTGTGGCTCATCTCGCTGCCGACCGCGAGCCCGCCGTTCCTCTAATTATTAACTCAAACCGATTGAGTTATGAAATCACAACAGTAGAACCCCGATTTCTAACAGGTGAATTATTAACCTGTCCCTGACTACTGCCGAGTATGAGCGAACACGACGGACGCGAGCCCGCCCCCGACGAGGCGGACGCGTCCACTACCCCGCCAGACGGCGACGGATGCGGGTGCGACGACGCCTGCGGGGTCGAGGGTGCGTCGGAGTCGAGCGCGGCCGGCGAGACCGGGGGCGACGACTCCGCCGGTGGGCCCGCCGATTCGACCCGCGCGGAGTTCGGCGTCCCGGACATGGACTGCGCCTCCTGTGCGAACAAGGTCGAATCGAGCGTCCGGAAAATCGACGGCGTCGGCGACATCGACCCGCGGGTGACGACCGGCCGACTCGTCGTCGAGTACGACCCCGACCGGACTACGCCCGACGACATCCGGGGCAACATCGAGGGCGCGGGGTACGCCGTCGAGGACGCCCCGTCGACCCGCGAGGTCTCGTTCACCGTTCCGGACATGGACTGCGCCTCCTGCGCCGGAAAGGTCGAAAACGCCCTCCGCGGCGCGCCGGGCGTGCTGTCGTACGAGACGCGCCCGACGACCGGGACCGCCGTCGTCACGCTCGCGGCCGACGCGGACCTCGATTCGGTCGTCTCGGCCATCGAAGCCGCCGGCTACGAGGTCACCGGAACCGACGCCGACGGGGCGGACACCGACGCCGACGCTGACGCCGGCGGGGACCGCGAGAGCGTCTGGCGTAGCACGCGCGCGGTGAAAACGTGGATAAGCGGCGGCTTCCTCGCGGCGGGCATCGCCGCCGAGTACCTGCTCGGGCTGGAACTCGTCGTCGCGAGCGTCCTCGGCGTCTCGTTCACGGTCGCCGAACTGCTCTACATTCTCGGGGCCGCGCTCGGCGGGCAGGCCATTCTCCGCAACGGCTACTACTCGGCGAAGAACCGCAGTCTCGACATCGACTTCCTGATGTCGGCGGCGATTCTCAGCGCCGTGACCGCGAGTCTCATCTCCGGGCCGACGAGCCTCTACTTCGAGGCCGCGACGCTCGCGTTCCTCTTCAGCGTCTCCGAACTGCTCGAACGCTACTCGATGGACCGCACGCGCGACTCCCTCCGAGAGCTGATGGACCTCTCGCCCGACGAGGCGACGGTCCTCCGAGACGGCGTGGAGACGGTCGTTCCCGTCGAAGAACTCGACATCGGCGACGTGGTCGCCGTCAAGCCCGGCGAGAAGATTCCCGTCGACGGGACGGTCGTCGCGGGCGACAGCGCGGTCAATCAGGCTCCCATCACCGGCGAGTCCGTCCCGGTCGACAAGGCCGAGGGCGACGAGGTGTTCGCGGGCACCGTCAACGAGGCGGGCTACCTCGAAGTCCGCGTCGAGTCCGCCGCGGGCGACGACACCCTCTCGCGCATCGTCTCGATGGTCGAGGACGCGCAGGCCAACAAGACCGAACGCGAGCAGTTCGTCGAGCGCTTCTCGTCGTACTACACTCCCGTCATGGTCGTCGTCGCGGTCGCGGTCGCGGCGATACCGCCCCTCGCGTTCGGCCTCGACTGGGTGACGTGGTTCGTCTACGGCATCACGATGCTCGTGCTCGCCTGTCCCTGCGCGTTCGTCATCTCGACGCCCGTCTCGGTCGTCTCGGGCATCACGTCGGCCGCGAAAAACGGCGTGCTCATCAAGGGCGGCACGCACCTCGAAGCGATGGGCTCGGTCGAGGCCATCGCCGTGGACAAGACGGGCACGCTCACGAAGGGCGAACTCACCGTCACCGACGTGGTCCCGCTCGACGGGAACTCCGAAGAGGACGTGCTGCGGTGCGCGCGCGGCCTCGAATCCCGGAGCGAACACCCCATCGGCGAGGCCATCGTCTCCCACGCCGAAGGCACGGGCGTCGCCGCCCGCGAGGTCGACGACTTCGAGAGCGTCACCGGCAAGGGCGTCCGCGCCGACCTCGACGGCGTCCCGCACTTCGCCGGCAAGCCCGGCTTCTTCGAGGAGCTCGGATTCGACCTCGAACACGTCCACGTCACCGGCCCCGGCGAGGAGCTTTCGGCGGAGGTCCGACAGCTCTGTGACCGCCACGGCTGTCTCAACCTCGTCGAGGACACGATTCCGCGACTCCAGTCGGAGGGCAAGACGGTCGTCCTCGTCGGGACCGAAGACGCCCTCGAAGGCGTCGTCGCCGTCGCCGACGAGGTCCGCCCGGACGCCCGCGAGACGGTCGCGAAGCTCCGCGAGGCCGGCCTCTCGGTCGTCATGCTCACCGGCGACAACGAGGGGACCGCCCGCGCCATCGCCGAGCAGGTCGGCGTCGACGACTTCCGCGCGGGGCTCCTCCCGGAGGACAAGGTCGCGGCCGTCGAGGGCCTCCTCGACGAGTACGGCTCGGTCGCCATGGTCGGCGACGGCATCAACGACGCCCCGGCGCTCGCCACGGCCACCGTCGGCGTCGCCATGGGCGCGGCCGGCACCGACACCGCCCTCGAAACGGCCGACATCGCCCTCATGGCCGACGACCTCTCGAAGCTCCCGTACCTCTACGAACTCTCCCACCGCGCGAACGGCGTCATCCGGCAGAACATCTGGGCGTCGCTCGCCATCAAGGCCGTCCTCGCGGTCGGCGTGCCCTTCGGCTACGTCTCGGTCGCGCTCGCGGTCCTCGCGGGCGACGCCGGGATGACCATGGGCGTGACGGGCAACGCGATGCGGCTCGCCCGGATTCGCCCGAACGAGTGAGGTTCACGGGGCTCGTCACCTCTCACTTCCAGACTTTCGCTCTCTCGCGGCCCGATTCGCGCATCCGTGTTACTTAGTGGCGTGACACCATCAACGCGTCCGCAATTCTTGCCGCATGGGAACCGGCTGGCTCGGTTTTACCGACGCCGCGCGTCATAAGTTGGCATGGGAGACGACGAGCGGACGCCACGCCGAGACGCGACCGACCGACCGACGCGGAGTCGGGATACCCGCGACACCGGCCGCACACGGAGACGGTTCATCTGGCTCACCGGGACCGCCGCGATGGCCGGATTGGCCGGTTGTTCCGGCGGCGGTGGCGGCGCGACCGAGACGACGACGGCGACCGCGACCACGACGCAGTCGTCGGGGTCGACCGGGGGCGTTCCCGAGGCGTACGCGACCGCCACGTCCCTCGACGGCACCCAGCGCAACCCCGACAGCCTCTCGTCGCAGGAGGCCGTCTCGTACCAAGACGAGCCGAAAGACGGCAAGCAGTGTTCGACCTGCCGGTACTACATCGAGGACAAAAACGGGGACGGCGTGGGCGCGTGCGCCATCGTCGCGGGCGAAGTCGCTCCCGAGGGGTACTGCGTCTCCTACGTCGAATACGAGGGGTAACGCTCCGAACCGCGGTCGCGGTCAGGAGTCGTCGCCCGTCGGCCCGACGGCGCTCTGAATCCGACAGCGGATGGACTCCTCGACGCCGTCGCGCTCGACCGGAATCACCCACTTCTCGCCGCAGCCGAGGACGGTCACCATCTCGCCGTCCTGTCGGTGTTTCACCGAGACGAACACCTCGCCGCGCTCGGGGTCGTAGTCGACGAGTTCGACGAGCACGTCCTCGCCGGCGATGAGGAGGTTCTTCGCGCCGTCCAACTCGGTGACGTAGGACTCGGTGTTTCCGGCCGGGTCGGTGACGAACAGTTCGACGACCGGCACGTCCTCCCCGTCGGGGTAGCTCGCGTCGACTTCGAGCGCCCCGTCTTCGAGCCGGATGCCGTGTATCTCGACGAGCGACGCCGCGACGCCGAAGGTGTCAGCGACCTGCTGACGGAGGTCCCCCAACGGGATTCGAACCGACTCTCGAATCGTTCCCATGCCCGCCCCTACGAACGGGGGGTGTATGAGCGTGTCCGCTAGTCGTCGCCCCAGAGGGCGTCCGCGAGGCGCGACCCCGACGGAACGGCCTCGCGGAAGGGGACCGAGTCGAACGCGAGCGGCCCGTTGAGCGAGAGAAAGCCGAGTTCGCCCTCGGACGCGCGGTCGAGGTTGGTCAGGAAGGCCACCTTTCGGACCGCCTCGACGCCCTCGACGGTCGCGTCGGGGTCGACCGACTCGTACAGGGCGGCGTGTTCCCGGACGTGTTCGACGCAGCGTCTCGTCGGCGCGAACAGCAACAGCGCGTGGACGCCCGGCCCCTCGCGGCCGAGTTTCGTCCGGATGGCGTGCTCGTCGTCCTTGTAGAAGTAGCGCTCCATGCGGCGGTACTGGCGGAGTATCTCGTTCGCGCCGGTGGCGTGGCGGACGGCGGCGTCGGCCTTGAGTTCGATGAGGTAGTCGACCGGTTCGGGCGTCCGAACCCGGACGTACACGTCGGCGACGCCGCGGTTCCCGTAGTGGTCGTACGGCTCTTCGAGGTGAATCTCCACGTCGTCGAAGGCCGCCCGGAAGTGCTCGACCACCCGCGTCGCCAACTCGTCCTCGCGCATCTGTCGGTCGAGACGAGGCGGCCGTCGGGGAAATGTCCCGCGGTTCGCCCGGCGCGACTCGGCACATCGGAAAACACATACCGTCGGCGTTCGGTTGGGAAATCGACATATGTCCCTGCCGACCCGCAGACAGGTCCTCCAGGCTGGCGGCGCGTCCCTTGTCGCCGCGCTCGCCGGGTGTTCCGGCGAGGGGTCCAGTTCCAGTTTAGACGAGCCACGCGGTCCCTCCCCGGACGCGCTCGTCACCGACTACGACGCCCTGACAGTTCGCAACGACGCCGAGACCGGCATCTTCCGGGACGCCGCCCGGGAAGACGAGGACACGGGGTCGTCGTATCTCGACGATTTCCTCGTCACCACCGACGAGGAGCGCGAGAACGTCGCCGTCGCAGCCGAACCCGACGGCATCGACGAGGCCCGCGCGTTCATCGACGAGACGGAGTTCGACGCGCAGACGCTCGTCATCACCCAGCACCGGACGGACGCCTGCCACCGCGTGAAACTGCTGTACGTCACGCACCCTCCGGACAGCGCCGTCCACCTCGACTTCTGTCACCCGCTCCGCCCGGCCTCGGTCGAGTGTTCCGTCGACGACCGCCACGTCGTCGCCTCGCTGGTGCGACTGCCCTACTCGTCGAAGGGCGAGTCGAGTTGGGGACACGGCGGCGGAAGCAGTTGTCGCCTCCCACCGTCGCTCCGAACCGAGACGGAGGACGCCTGAGATGCCCCGGACGCGACGCGACGTGCTCGCCTCGCTCGCCGGGGTCGGCGTCGCCGGACTCGCGGGGTGTACCGCGCTCGACGCTGGCGGCTCCGAAACCGAGGACCCGTCTCTCGACGCGGCGACCCTCCGCGAGGTCAGAGAACTCGGGTCGCCGGCGTTCCCGGCCCGCGTTCCGGCCCCGATTGCCGATTCGTTCCTCGAACGGGGCCGCGCTCGCGCCCGCGAACTCCTCGATTCCTGTCCCGAGAGGATGTCCCCGGAAGAAGTCCCGAACGAGGCGGTCCGGGAAATCTACGCCGAGGCGTACGCGGACGCCGCCGAGGACCTCGAACGGACGGCGGCTGACGAGTCGCCCTTCGAGGCGCTTCGGGGACTGCGCTACGCCCGCGGGGCCGCGGCGATGGCGAAGGGGACCTACGAGGCCGCAGTCGGCGGCTTCACCGAGTCTGACGTGCGTGACGAGGCCGAGGCGGTCCGCGCCGACATCGAGTCGTTCCGGCTCGGCACGCGTTATCTCGGCGACGAACCCGACCGGGCGCTCGTGGTGTACGAGGCCGTCGAGAACCTCGTCGCGGCCGCGGTCAGGTATCTCGACAACGCCGGCGAGTACGGGCGCTACGCCGACAGCGCCCCGCGGGTCGGCGAACTCTTCGACGCGGTCGAGTCGGCGCGGGCGTCGCTCGACGGCGCGCGCCACGTCCGCGACCGCTATCTCGCGACGATTCCAGACCCGGTGGACTTCACCGGCCCGTTCGAGGCGACGGCCTCCTCGCTCGCCGAGATTATCGCGGACCGCCTGTCCGAGTATCCCGAGGAGGAAAGGCTCGAACCCGTCGTCGAGGCCGAGGGATTCGACACGGAGGAACTCGAATCCATGCCGGCCAAAGACCTGCTGGTGGAGACGTTCGTCGAAGTCGAACGCGGGCTTCAGGACGCCCGTGACGGCCTCCGAAGCGACCGCTTCGCCACCGCACTCGTGGGCGCACACACCGCCGAGACGCACCGCCGCGCGTTCGAGGACGCAGTCACGGCGGTCAAGCGAGGCCGCTACGAGTCCGTCGAGTCCGCAACCGCGGTCAGAGACGCGAAACTCGGCGCGCTCGAAGCCCTCGAAGCCGCCCGGTCGGACGGGTCGAACCCGCACCTGACGCGGCGCGCGCTGGTCGATATCGCCCACATGGTCGGCCGCGGGGACCGTTCTCTCGGCGACGACTACTATTCGGACGACGACCCTCGGGCCGCGCGAAACGCACTCGCGCAGTACGCGACCACCGAGTTCGCCGCGCGCGAGACGCCTGATGTGAGCGCGTGGGTGCTCGGGACGCTCGCGGCCGAGCGCGGCGGCGTCCGCCGCTGACGGGCCGTTTCCTTCGTTTTGGGCGCGTTCCCGCGAACTGTTTGGACGGTATCGACCGGTCCGACTGCCGCGTCTCTGCATCGACTCTCGGAAACTCTCGAGACGACCGCTTCGATAACTCGCGGGCGGCGAGTCATGGGGGCGCCCACAGGTGGTTCATGCAATCCACGCACCACCATCGCGCTCGACCGAGTCGAACGCTCGATGGACGAACTCCGGGTGAGGTGCTCCTTAGATAGCACCACCTCGCCTCGGTGAAACGCGGGAGATTGGCAACGTTTGGGTGTCCTCCGTCGCAACGCTACCCCACCCGATAATAAGGTTTAATATTTGATGGCGGTTTGATTGTTATATGGCCGTCGTTAGCGTCTCGATGCCGGAGGAACTACTCGAGCGAATCGACCAGTTTTCCGAGGACCACGGATATACTGGCCGGAGCGAAGTGCTCCGAGAGGCGAGTCGGAACCTCCTCGGTGAGTTCGAGGACAAGAAACTCGAAGACCGCGAACTGATGGGCGTCGTAACTGTCGTCTTCGATTACGAGACGACGAGCGTCGAAGAGAAGATGATGCGACTCCGCCACGAGTACGAGGACATCGTTGCGTCGAACTTCCACAGCCACGTCGGCGGGCACCACTGTATGGAACTGTTCGTTCTCGAGGGGTCGCTCGAAGACATCTCGACGTTCGTCGGAAAAATCAGAGCGACGAAAGACACGCTCACGATCGATTATTCGGTGCTTCCGGTCGACGACTTCGGTCCGCTCGCGGATATGAGCTGAATTCGCTGTCCCACGTTCGGACCCCACGCTGTCGACTCACCCGAACAGATTGGTCGTAGCGCTGGGGTAGTCTGTTATCGGAACTCTCTCTATCAGTGGACCGCTGTAGCGGACGCTGAACGAGTAGATGCTCTGTTCGACCGGCGAGAGGCGTCGCCGTCGGTGTATCGTTCAGCCGAGGAAGTTAGGTGTTGGCGGGCGTACCACTCTCACATAATGTCTGACGAACCATTCGTCGTCATCGGCGGCGACGCCGCCGGACTTTCCGCCGCGAGCAAGTTCGCCCGCGCCGACGCCGACCGCGAGGTCGTCGTCTTCGAGAAGGGCCGCTGGGTCTCCTACGCCCACTGCGGCACGCCCTACTTCGTCAAAGGCGAGGTCGACAAGCTCACCGACATGCTCTCGCTGTCGCCCGAGGCGGCCGCCGACCGCGGCATCGACCTCCGGCGCGAACACGAGGTCGTCGCCGTCGACACCGACGAGCGGGTCGTCACGGTCGACGGCCCCGACGGAGCGTTCGAACAGCCCTACGGCGACCTCCTCGTCGCCACCGGCGCGCGGGCGCTCCGCGACCCGATAGACGGCATCGACCTCGACGGCGCGTTCACGCTCCACGGGCTGGACGACGCGGCAGCGATTCGGTCGTTCCTCACCGACCCGGACGAGGCCTCGGTCGCCGACCTCGGCGGCGGCGGCTTCGTCGACGAGGCGCGAGCGGCCCGTTTCGGCGCGATGGAACCGCCCGAGTCGGTCGCCATCGTCGGCGGCGGGTTCGTCGGCGTCGAGATGGCTGAGGCCTTCACCGCCCACGACCTCGACGTCCATCTGTTCCAGCGCTCCGGGCACGTCCTCAGCACCTTCGGCGACGCCGTCGGCGAGCGAGTCGAAGAACACCTCGAAGATAACGGCGTCACGCTCCACCTCGGCGCGTCGGTGGAGCGACTCCGCGGCGACGACGCGGGCCGGGTCGAGGCCGTCGTCTGCGAGGGCGACGAACTCGCGGTCGATGCGGCGATGGTCGGCATCGGCCTCCGTCCCAACTCGGACCTCGTCGCCGACGCGGTCGACCTCGGCGAGACGGGCGCTATCGCGGTCGACGACTACGGGCGGACGAGCGCGGAGCGCGTCTACGCCGCGGGCGACTGCGCCGAAATCGACCACGTCGTCACCGGCGAGCCGACGTGGAACACGCTCGGCCTGCCCGCGAACCGCGCCGGGCGAGCCATCGGCCAGACCGTCGCCGGCGACCCCGAACCCATCGGGACCGTCGCGAACACCTCGGTCGTGAAGGCGTTCGACCTCGAGTGCGGCCGCGCCGGCGTGACCGACCTCGACGAGGCGCGCGACGCCGGCTTCGACCCCGTCTCGGAGACCATCACCGCCGGCTCGCGGTCGGGCTACTACCCCGGGTCCGCCGAGACGACCGTCACGCTCGTCGCCGACCGCGACACGGGGCGACTGCTCGGCGGCACCATCGTCGGAGCCGACCGCGCCGCCGTCAGAATCGACACCGTGGCGACCGCGCTCGCCTCCGAGTTGACCGTCGCCGAGGTGGAGCGTCTCGACCTCGGCTACGCGCCGCCCTTTAGCCCCGTCTGGGACCCGATTTTGACCGCGGCGAAGGTGCTCCGCGGCTCGCTGTAAGCCGCGAGCGGTTCGAAATTCGAACCGAACAAAACGACTATTATCGATTGTGTGGTAACGATACGCCCACGTGCTGAATATAACTCCAACAGAGCGCGGGTGTGTCGAAACGAAACCGACGCGGCCGACGAGTCCGGCGGAGTCGCATCGGCGTCCGCCGAGCGGAGCGTGGTGTCGGTGAACGGCCGGGTCGCCGCCGGACTGTTCGTCCTTCTGGGACTCCTCTGGGGGAGTTCGTTCGTCGCCATCGAAGTCGGTCTCGCGTACTTCCCGCCGCTGCACTTCGCGGCGCTTCGGTTCTTCCTCGCGGGGCTCATCGTCCTCGGCTACGCCGCCGTCTCGACCGACTACTGGCGGCCGCACAGCCGGACCGACTGGACGCTCGTCGGCGTCTCCGGCGGCCTCCTCATCGGCGCGCACCACGCGTTTCTCTACCTCGGACAGGAGCACGTCCCCGGCGCGGTGGCGGCCATCGTCATCAGTCTCGGCCCGGTCCTGACCGCGCTGTTCGCGACGGGCATCCTCGGCGACCGCATCTCGCCGCTCGGGGTCATCGGGTTCGGTTTCGGCTTTCTCGGCGTCGGCCTCGTCGCCCAACCGGACCCGAACGCGCTCCTCTCCAGCGACGTGGTCGGCGTCGCCATCGTCTTCGTTGCCTCGGCGTGTTTCGCCCTCGGTGCCGTCCTGACGCGCCCCTTCTCGTCGGACATCCCGGCGCGGACGCTCCAGGCGTGGGCGATGCTGTTCGGGGCCGCGCTCCTGTCCGTCGCGGGCGTCGCCACCGGCGAGTCGCTCGCGGCTATCGAGTGGTCCGGCGTCGCCGTCGGCTCGCTGCTCTATCTCGCCGTCGTCAGCGGCGCGGGCGCGTTCCTCATCTACTTCGAACTGCTCGGCCGGTTCGGCCCGACGCAGATAAACCTCATCGGCTACGTCGAACCGGTCTCCGCGACGCTCCTCAGTTGGGCCTTCCTCGGTCAACTCATCGACTCCGTGACCGCGCTCGGCTTCCTCTCCATCTTCGCCGGCTTCGCGCTCATCAAGCGCCGGGCGCTCGGCGAGTTGGTCGCGGGAGCGCGCGGTCGGTCTGCGGAGTGACCGTCGTCGAGTCCCGCGTTTCGCCCGCGGAGCAACGGACACAAGTAGTCGAGCGAGCGAACACTCACTCACCATGCCCGCCGACTCCGTGCCGCCCGAGCAGAAAGCACAGATTGCGAACGCGGTCCGCGCGGCGCTCGCCACGCACGGCTACGCTCGGCTGACGACGAAGAAGGTGGCCGCGGAGAGCGAAAAGAGCGAGGCGGGGCTGTACTACTACTACGACTCGAAAGACGAGATGATCGTCGCGTTCCTCGAAACGTCGGAGGACTACCTCGCGCGGAGCCTCGACGAAATCGACGCCGAGGGCCCCGAAGAACGGCTTCGGGCGGTCTGCGACATCCTCATCGTCGACGAAGACGACGCGGCCGCCGCCGGCGTCAACATCGCCGTCATGGAACTCCTCTCGCACGCGCCACACAACGAGACGCTCCGCGAACCGCTGCTCCGGATGGAGCGCCACACCCTCGACGTTATCGCCGACATCGTCCGCGACGGCGTCGAGCGGGGCGTCTTCCGCGAGGTCGACCCCGAGGGAACGGCCGCGTTCGTCCTCTCGGCGACCGACGGCTACACCGGCTTTGCCCTCGCGCTCGGGATGGAGGGCGTCGGCGACGACCTCCGGGAGTCGCTGTCGGCGTACATCGACTCGTTGTTGGTCGAGTGAGGCCCGCCCGTCTGTTTCCGTCGTCCCCGCTCGGTCCGGCACTTATCTACCGAAACGGCCGTAAGCGGGCGGACGAATGTCTTTCGAAGGGTCGTGGTACCTTGACCCTCGGAAGGGTTATCCGTCGCCCGACCTTCGATTTGTTCGTAATGGCACACGGCAAAGTTGATTTCTTCAACGACACTGGCGGCTACGGTTTCATCTCTACTGACGACGGCGACCTCGACGACGACGAAGACGTGTTCTTCCACATGGAAGACGTCGGCGGCGAAGACCTCACGGAAGGTACCGAAGTCGAGTTCGACATCGAGTCCTCGCCCAAGGGCCCCCGCGCGGCGAACGTCGTTCGGCAGTAACACCGAGACGCGACTGCTGTTTGTAGCGGCAGACGACACCTCGACTTTTCAGACGATTACACGGCGAGCCGAGGCTCTCGACGGAACCGAGCCTCTCGGCCGTGGTTCGCTCCTCCCGTTTCTAAGTAAGTACTCACTCAGTAGATTTATATCGCTCCTCGAACGACTCGATTCCATGCCGAGCCTACACAGCGTCCACGCCCCGCCGAATCACGCCGAGCGTCCACGCCTGCCAACCGCCTCAATCGAGGTCTCGCGATGACGCTCGTCGAGGACGCGACGCTCGGCGTCCACATCCTCGCCGGGTTCGCGGCGCTGTTCGCCGGCTTCGGCGCGATAGCCACGAAGAAAGGCGGCCGTCGCCACCGTCGGGCGGGCCGGGTCTACGTCGCGGGGATGACCGTCGTCGCGGTCACGTCGCTCGTGCTGTTCGCCCTCGCGCCGACCCGCGGGCGGACGTTCCTCGCGCTCGTCGCGGTGTTCAGCTACTACTTCGTCTTCTCGGGCGACCGCGTCCTCTCGCGGAAGCGCCCGACCGACAGGCCGGAACTCGTCGACTGGGTCGCGGTCGGTCTGCTCGCCACCGCCGGAGTCGGTCTCCTCGCCATGGGCGCGCTCCGGTTCCTCGCCGGCGACAGTTTCGCCACCGTGATGCTCGTCTTCGGCGCTGCCGGCGCCGGCTTCGGCGTCCGCGACCTCGCCGCCTTCCGCCGGAAGCGCGCGGAGTCTCGGGAGTGGTTCTTCGAACACATCGGCCGCATGGGCGGCGGCTACATCGCCACCGTCACCGCCTTCTCGTCTGTCAACTTCGACTTCCTCCCGACCGTCGCCGCGTGGCTCTGGCCCACCGTCGTCGGCACACCACTCATCTTCCTCGCCATCCGGAAGTACAAACGCGGGTCGCCCGGCGCGGCCGCCTCGACCGCGACTGATTAGGAACCGCGGGCGACCGCTCTTTTCCCCACCTTCCGACCGCTATCTCGACGGCCTCTCGCCGCGGAGTGTGACGGCGCTCGACGAATTCCGGGCCGACATTGAATAACAACGGTGAACGATAGAATAACAGCACTTATTATATCGAATGAGTTTTCTAATAACATGCGAACGAAAACCCGACGCAGGTTCCTCGCGACAGTCGCCGGAAGCGCCGCCGTCGGCCTCGCGGGCTGTCTCGGTGACGGCTCGTCCGATTCGACCGACTCGTCAGCCGAATCGGAGACGACGGCCGCGGCCTCGTTCTTCGTCTTCGGCGACGTGGCCCGACGCGTCGCTGGCGACGTCGCGTCCGTCGACACGCTCGTCCCCATCGGTCAGCACGGCCACGGCTGGGAGCCCGGCCCGGACGTGCAGGGCCGGGTACTCGAGTCCGACCTGTTCGTCCACGGAATGCCCGGCTTTCAGCCGTGGGCCGACGACATTCGGTCGTCGCTCGAAGCCGACGGGTCGGATGTCACCGCGGTCGACGCCTCCGCCGACGTGGAACTCCACGAAATCGGACCCGACGGCCACGTCCACGACGACGAGTCCCACGACGAGGCGGAACAGCACGACGAAGAGGCGCACGCGAACGAGACGCACGAGGAGACGCACGCAAACGAGACACACAGCGAAGAGACCGAACACCACGAAGAGACCGAACACCACGAAGAGACCGAACACCACGACGACGAGCACGCCGAGGAGTCGGAGAGCCACGACCACGGCGAGCTCGACCCGCACTTCTGGCTGGACCCGACGCGGGTCGCCACCGCGACCGAGACGCTCCGCGACGCCTTCCAGTCGGTCGATTCCGCGAACGCCGACGCCTACGCCGCGAACGCCGAGTCCTACCGCGAGACGCTCTCGGAACTCGACGCGGCGTTCGAGGACGGCCTCGCCGCCCGCGACCGCGACGTGATTCTCGTCGCCGGCCACGACGCCTACGGCTATCTCTCCGACCGCTACGACCTCGAAATCGTCGCGCTCACCGGTATCTCGCCGGACGAGGAGCCGTCGCCACGGGACATCGAGCGGGCGCAGGCGACCATCGAGGAACACGGCATCCGACACGTCCTCGCCGACCCGCTGGAGTCCGACCGCGCCGCACAGCAACTCGTCTCCGAGACGGACGCCGAGGACGTGCTCCCGCTCACGCCGCTTCCCGGCGTAATGACTGAGTGGGAGGAAAACGACTGGGGGTACGTGGATATCATGCGAGAGGTGAACCTCCCGTCGCTCCGGACGGCGCTCGGCGCGCAATGACGGCCGTCTCGCTCAGCGACGTGTCCTTTTCGTACGGCGACGTCCCGGTCGTCGACGGGGTTTCGCTCGACGTGGCCGAAGGCGAGTTCCTCGGCCTCGTCGGCCCGAACGGCTCGGGCAAGAGCACGCTCCTGACGCTGATGCTCGGGCTCCGCCGTCCGACCCGCGGCGAGGTGCGACTGTTCGACCGCCCCGCCCACGACTTCGCCGACGGCGAGCGCGTCGCCTACGTCGCACAGGACGCGACGGACGCGGCCCGGGACATGCCGGTCACCGTCCGCGAGGTCGTCCGGATGGGTCGTTACCCGCGGAACCTGTTCGGCCGCTTCTCGGCCGACGACCGCGAGGCGGTGGCCTCGGCGCTCGACCGCGTCGGTATCGCGGACCTCGCCGACCGCCGGGTCGGGGCGCTCTCCGGCGGCCAGCGCCAGCGAGTGTTCGTCGCCCGCGCGCTCGCCGCGGAGGCCGACCTGCTCGCCCTCGACGAGCCGACGGTCGCCCTCGACGCCGAGTCCCGCGAGGCGTTCTACGACCTCCTCGGCGAACTGAACCAACAGGGGATGACGGTCGTCCTCGTCGAACACGACATCGGCGTCGTCACGGCCCGCGCGTCCCGAATCGCCTGTCTCAACAAGCGGCTGTACTTCCACGGCGACACCGACGACTTCGCCGAGAGCGACGCGCTCGCCGCGGCCTACGGCGCGAACCAGCGCGTGCTCGACCACGACCACGGCCATCACCACGGCAACTCTCACGACCACCAGCGGGGTCACTCCCACGGCGACGCCCGCGCCGAACCGGAGGACGAGCAGTGAGCGGCCTCGTCGCACTCGCGGCGACCGACCTCCTCGCGGTCGATTTCTTCGCGGCCGACTCCCTCGCGCCGCTCCTCGTGGCCGACGCGTTCACGGGCGTTTTCGACTGGTTCTTGACGGCGGTCGTCGGCGGGGCGTTCTCGTGGCTCGCCGGCGTCACCGGTCTCGACTTCCTCGGCTACCCCTACATGCAGCGGGCGTACCTCTCGGTGCTCTGCATCGGCGTCGTCGGCCCGCTGGTCGGGTCGTTCCTCGTCTACCGCGACCTCTCGATGGTCGGGGACACGCTCGCCCACACCGCCTTCGCGGGGGTCGCGCTCGCGCTCTTCCTCGACGCGACGCTCGGCCTCGCGGTCCCGCCGCTCCTCGGCGCGCTCGTCGTCGCGGTCGTCGCGGCGCTCGTCGTGCAGGCGCTCATCGAGTACACCGACGCCCGGAGCGACGCCGCGCTGGCGATGGTCCTGACCGGCGGCTTCGCCCTCGGGAGCGTGCTCATCTCGCTCACCGGCGGCGGCATCTCGGTCGGTATCAACCAGTACCTGTTCGGCTCGCTGGCGACCGTCTCGCGGGCCGACGTGGGACTTCTCGTCTCGATGGGACTCGTCGTCGTCGGCTCGGTCGCGGTCGCCTACCGGCCGCTCGTGTACGTCACGTTCGACGAGACCGCCGCCCGCGCGTCGCGGCTCCACGTCCGCGCCGTCAACACGCTCCTGTCGATTCTCACCGCGTTCGTCGTCGTCAGCGCGATGCGAATCATGGGCGTCATCCTCGTCGCGGCGCTGCTCGTCATCCCCGTCGTCACCGCCTCGCGACTCGGGCGGAGCTTCAAGCAGTCGCTCCTCTACGGCGTTCTCGCGGGCGAACTCGCGGGCGTCGCCGGCGTCACGGTCGCGTACCTCTACGGGCTCGCCGCCGGCGGCTCCATCGTCCTCGTCGCGCTCGCGGGCTTCGTCGCCGTCGCCGCCGGACACCGACTGTCCTGAGCGGTTCGCGTTTCCGCCCGGCTTCCCCGCTTCGGCCGTAGTGGTTCGGCACCCCCGCGCCTGTCTCCGGCCTTGCCCGGACAAGTGATTTTTAAACCGGCCGACGATTTCTGGTTCTATCAGCCGCTGGTAGTGTGGTATCTATCCTGCAATATACCTCCCGAATCTGTTATTTTTGGCAGTTTCGAGCCGGTTAGCGGCAATGTGGGGTTATCCGATTTGATACTGTTCGCGAATACTTATCACATCACTCCCACACGTTTTCGTATGGCAATCGAGCGAAACAAACGCGAACCGGCCGCCGGTGACGGGGCCGCCTCCCGACAGCACGACGCGTATTCCGGTCGCGGTGCCGCCGGCGCGGCGACCGACGAGGTTCTCGACGACGTGGACGACGTGGACGACGCGACCGACGAAATCGGCACGGCCGTCGCCGAACTCTCCCGCGCCTCCGAGAGCGTGGCCGTCAGCGCACAGGAGATAAGCGACCTCGCGGGCGACCAGTCGACCAACATGCACGAGGTCGCCGGCGAGGTGTCGAACCTGAGCGCCAGCGTCGAGCAGATCGCCTCCAGCGCCGACCAGACGAAGGCGATGAGCGACCAGGCGCGCGACCTCGCCGCCGAGGGACGAAGCTCCGCGGACAACGCCGCGGACGCGATGGAAACCGTCGACGACGTGACCACCGACGTGTACGACGAAATCACCGACCTCCGCGCGAAAGTCGACCAGATAGACAGCGTCGTCGAAGTCATCAACGACATCGCCGACCAGACGAACCTGCTCGCGCTCAACGCCTCCATCGAGGCCGCCCGCGCCGGCGAGGCGGGGGCCGGGTTCGCCGTCGTCGCCGACGAGGTCAAGAGCCTCGCGGAGCAGTCCCGCGACAGCGTCTCCGAAATCGAGGCGGTCGTCGGCGACATCCAGGAGACGACCGAGACGACCGTCGGCAACATCGAGGAGGCGAACGAGGAGGTCAACGACGGCATCTCGGAGGTCGACGCGGCCGTCTCCGCGCTCCGGAACATCGACGCCGCGGTCGGCGAGGCCGCCGCCGGCGCGGAGGAGGTCGCCCGCGCGACCGACCAGCAGGCCGCGAGCACCGAGGAGGTGGCGAGCCTCGTCGACCAGACCGCCCGGGGCGCAGAAGAGGTCGCCGGCGAGATAGACCAGGTCGCCGCGGCCACCGAAGAGCAGACGGCGAATATTTCCGAGGTCGCGCTCCTCGTCGGCCACATCGACGACGAGGTGGACGAGCTTGAGGACGAGGTGGACGACCTCGAAGACGAACTCGACGCGACCGAAGACGGGCTCTCCGCCCGGGGCGCGTAGATGTCGCTCACGGACGCGCCCGACGCGGCGCTCGACGAGCCGACGCAGGTTCTCGAATTCGACATCGGCGCGGAGCGCTACTGCGTGGCCCTCGACGTCGTCACCGAGATTATCGACCGCAAGCCGGCCCGCTCGCTCCCGGACTCGCCGCCGCACGTCGTCGGCGCGATGGACTACCGGGGCGCGACGACGATGCTCGTCGACACGGCCTCGCTCCTCGGCGTGGGTTCGAACCCCGACGCCTCCCGCGTCGTCGTCTTCGACGCCGCCACCGAGGACGCGACCGTGTTCGGCTGGCTGGTCGACGAGGTCGACCGCGTGACGACGGTCGACCCCGAGACCGTCGACGACGCGCCGTTCGGCGACGACCTGACCCGCGGCGTCGTCAGGGGCGACGACGGCCTCGTCGTCTGGGTCGACCCGCCGGTCGACGAATAGGCCGACCGCACCGTACTTTCTTGAACGCTCCCGCGAACCACTCGGACGATGAAAACACGTCGGGACGCCGTCGATAGCTTCGATTCCTTCCGGCAGTTCGTCGGGCTCGAACGCGACGTGTTCGTCCTCTCGGTGGCGATGTTCGCGTTCAGCCTCTCGTTTCAGATGACCGGCCGGTACGTCCCGGAGTACCTCCGGGTGCTCGGGGCCGGCGCGACCGTCGTCGGCCTCTACGGGAGCGTCGGCAACCTCATCGGGGCGCTGTACCCGTATCCGGGCGGCGCGCTCTCCGACCGCCTCGGGTCGCGCCTCTCGCTCACGCTGTTCGGGACCGTCTCGTCGGCGGGCTTTCTCTTCTGGTTCGTCGCCCCGCAGGTCCCCGAAGTGACCCTCGCGGGCGTCTCGCTCGAACCGTGGCTCTGGATTTTCGTCGGGCTCTTTCTCACGCAGGCGTGGAAGTCGTTCGGCCTCGGCGCGACGTTCGCCATCGTCAAACAGAGCGTCCCGCCGGAGCGACTGGCGATGGGCTTCGCCAGCACCGAGATTTTCCGCCGCGTCGGCTTCCTCCTCGGGCCGCTCATCGCGGCCGCGCTGCTGGCGGCGACGGCGACGTTCGTCGAGGGCTTCCGGTACGTCCTCGTCGTGGCCGCGGTCTTCGGCGTCGTCGCCACCGTCGCTCAGCACGTTCTCTACGACGCGGGCGAAGACTCGCTGGGCAAGTCGTTCGAGGGGCTCGCACAGCTCCGCGACGACCTCCGGTCGCTCCCGGAGACGCTCCGCCCGCTCCTCGTCGCGGACACGCTCGTCCGGTTCGCCAACGGGATGGTGTACGTCTTTTTCGTCATCGTCGTCACGGAGTTCCTCGAAGTCGGCTTCACCGGGTTCGGCGTCTCGCTTCGGCCGGCCGCCTTCTTCGGCGTCCTCCTCGGCGTCGAGATGGTCGTCGCGCTCCTGACGAAACTCCCCGTCTCGAAGCTCGCCGAGCGGACCGGGCTCAAGCCGGTCGTCGGGCTCGGGTTCGCGGTGTACGCCGTCTTTCCGGTCCTCCTCATCTTCGCGCCGGCGGACCAGTGGGTCGTCGTCGCCCTCTTTGCCTTCTCGGGGCTCCGGTTCGCCGGTCTCCCTGCGCACAAGGCGCTCATCGTCGGCCCGGCGGAGCGAAACGCCGGCGGGCGGGTGACGGGCGCGTACTACCTCGTGCGGAACACCATCGTCATCCCGAGCGCGGCGCTCGGCGGCTGGCTCTACGCGCGGGACCCGACGCTCGCGTTCTCGGTCGCGTCGCTCGTCGGCGTGGTCGGCGTGGTTTACTTCGCACTGCGCGGAAAAGAGTTCGAGGCGTACGCCGGCGGGGCCTGACGCTCAGTTCGGGACGACGAGGTCGACCTCGAAGTAGTACATCGCCTCGAGGTCGCCCTCGAAGACGAGGTGGATGAGCGCGTTCTTGTCCGCCGGGACGTTGTTGCTCACGTCGGTGTCCTCGGCCACGAGGTCGCCCTCGGCGTCGTACACCCGACCGACGACGCTCAGTCGCCCGATGCGCGAGGAGGTGTCCACGGAGAGACCGACGCGGTAGGTTCCCGCCTCCTCGTCGGTCTCGGCGTAGTTCTGCCACGTCTTCGCGTACGGGAGGTCCGAGGAGACGACGACGCCCGGCACGGGTCCCTTCGTCAGGAGCGTGCCCACGACGTCCGGGTCGTCGTCCTCGCGCTCGAAGTCGATGCGGTCCTCGGGAGCGTCGGTCGTCGGCTCCGGCGTGGGTTCGGGTGTCGGTTCGGCGGGCTGTTCGGTCGTCGGTTCGGGAGTCGACTCGGGCGAGTCGGTCGCCGGTTTCGCGGGCTGTTCGTCGCCCGCAGGGTCGTCGTTCTGGTCGGCCGCCGGGTCGAGCGCGTTACCCTCCGCACCGAGGCAGCCGGAGAGGAGCACCACGCCCGCTCCGACGCCGCCGAGGAATGTTCGTCTGTTCATGTCGCTTCCAACGACACATATATACTAAATTATGATTGTACTGAATGGCTGAAGATTCCGGGATAGAGAAGGTCTGTGGCGGTTATAGGGGTCATTACGATTAGTGACCCACGAGTGAAAGGGGGGTCCGTCCCACGTCGCCGACCACGCAAAGATTCAACTTTGTTAACATACATCTTTGTTCATGGACATCGGAATACTCGGCGCTGGCCGACTCGGCGGGACGTTGGCCCAGCTCCTCGTGGAGTCGGACCACGAGGTTGCGATAGCCAACGAAAGCGGGGTCGAGTCGCTCGCGGACCTCTCCGAGACGCTCGGCCCGCAACTTCGCGCGGTTGAACCGACGCGGGCGATTCGGTTCGGCGACGTGGTCTTCCTCGCCGTTCCGTTCCGAGAGCGCGAGTCACTGCCCGACGCGGACCACTTCGCGGAGAAGATAGTCGTCGACGCGATGAACCCCTACACCGAGAACTTCCACGTTATCGACCTCGGCGACGACACCTCCTCGGAACTCGTCGCGGCTCAGCTCCCGGACGCGAAACTAGTCAAGTCGTTCAACACCATCCACTGGGAGACGCTCCGCGACCTCGGACATCCCGACCTCCCCGAATCGGAACGTCTCGCGGTCTTCCTCGCCGGCGACGACTCGGACGCCAAGGCGCACGTCGCCGACCTCATCCGCGACATCGGCTTCGGCCCGGTCGACGTCGGCGACCTCGTTCCGGGCGGCGAACTACTGGAACCCGGTTCAGCGCTCTACAAGCGCGAAATCACGGTCGAAGAGGCGCGTGAGACCGTCCGAACGCTTCGTGCTCGGCAGGGCTGACCGTCGTACCCGTGGAACTATCACGATTTTTGATTGTGTATGGTGAACACCAGATTGCGCTCGCGGAGTACCACGGCCGTACCCGTCCGTTTCCGTGACGTTCACGAATTACAACTGTTCACAAATAGCATGGATTTAAGGGCCATCATCTCACACAGACGCCTGTTAAGGCACCCATGATGGCACAGACGAACGACTGGAAGGACTCGCGCGTGACGTACGACGAGGCGACCGGGTCGTACCGCGTCGACCGCGATTCTTCCGAGCTACTAAGTACGAACGTTGTATTGAGTATTGCGGCAATCGAGGGCGTCCGACCGACGCAGCTCCCGCCGCTCGCACAGACTATCGACCCCGACGCCCTCGAAACGGTCTTCGGCCGTTCTGAGGACGCGCTCCTCTCGTTTTCCTACGCGGGCTACCGCGTGACGCTCGACGCGCTCGGTTCTATCGAAGTGGTCCCCATCGGCGACGCCCAGCCCCTCCAGTGAGGCGACTCACCGCCTAATCGCCGACCACTTACCGCTCATCTCCCCCGGCGAGTGGCGACACGGTCCCGCGATTCGTTACGCCGGCCTCGCGGTTCGCCACGGTCCAGTAGGTGCCGCCTGACCGCCCGCTCGTGACAGTAGGCGAAACATACCAAAACGTCCTGTCACCGTCTCCCACGGTATGTTCGGAACGAGTGGAATCAGAGGTCCGGTTGGCCGAACCGTGACCGCCGAACTCGCCCTTCGAATCGGCCGCGCGGTCGGCTGCGACGCCTGTACCGTCGTCGTCGGGCAGGACGCCCGCCTCAGCGGAGACGTCCTCGCCGACGCCGTGAGCGCAGGCGTCCGCGAGTGCGGCGCGAACGTGGTCCGACTCGGCGTCGCCTCGACCCCGACGGTCGCCCGCGCGGTCGGCTGGGCCGGCGCTGACGCCGGTATCGGTATCACGGCGTCTCACAACCCCGCGTCGGACAACGGGCTGAAGCTCTGGACGCCGAGCGGCCGCGCCTTCGACAAGGCCCAGACGCGTGACATCGTCCACCGGCTCAACCGCGACGAGGTGTCGCTCGCCCCGTGGGACGAACTCGGCGAGGAGCGCGAGTGGCCCGACGCCGCCGCCCGCCACGTGAACCACCTCGTCTCGTCGTTCGACGACCTCGACGACGTGTCCGTCGCGTTCGACCTCGGCAACGGTACGGGTCGCGTCTCCGTCGACGCGCTCTACGAACTCGGCGCGACGGTCAACACCATCGACGGCCAGCAGGACGGCCGGTTCCCCGCCCGAAAGAGCGAGCCGAACGCGGAGACGCTCACGGCGCTCCGGCGGACCGTCCCCGCGCTCGACGTGGACGTGGGGCTCGCCCACGACGGCGACGCGGACCGACTCGTCGCGGTCGACGAGACCGGCGCGTACGTCGCCGGCGACGCGCTCCTCGCGCTGTTCGCGCGGGACGCCGTCTCCCCGGGCGACGCCGTCGCCGTCCCCGTGGACACGAGCCTCCTCGTACAGGACGTGGTCGAATCCGCCGGCGGGCGCGTCACCTACACGCCGGTCGGCGACGTCCACGTCGCCGAGGCGGTCGCCGAACCCGGCTACGTCTTCGGCGGCGAGCCCTCCGGCGCGTGGATTTGGCCCGACGAGACGCTCGCGCCCGACGGCCACTACGCGGCGCTCAAACTCGCCGACCTCGTGGCCCGCGGCGAACCGCTGTCCGAACAGGTCGCCGACCTCGGCGGGGCGGCGTACGCCACCCGCCGCGCGAGCCTCTCGTTCGACGACAAACACCAGGCGATGGACCGAATCGCCCGCGACATCCACGCGACGTACGACGAGGTCGACACCATCGACGGCATCCGCGTCGACACCGACGACGGCTGGTTCCTCGTCCGCGCCAGCGGGACCGAACCGCTGGTCCGCATCACCGCCGAGGCCCGCGACGAGGCCGACGCCGACCGCCTGTTCGAGGACGTTCGCTCGCTCGTCGAGGGCGCGCGCGTCGTCGCCTGAAGCACTCCCTTTTGTGACCCGCCCGCCTCCTCCGCCGGGGTAGTTCAGTTCGCGCACGCGAGCGACCGTTCTCACGGTTTATGTACCATGGCGCCCGACCTCCGCACAGAGCGACGATGCACGACGACTCTCCGCCGCGCGACCGCTCGAACGGTTCGCTCACGCGCCGAGCCGCGACGAAAGCCGTTTCACTCGGCGCGCTCGCGGCCCTCGCGGGCTGTCTCGGCGTCGGTTCGAACGCGGAACAGCGGCCCGACCCCGTCGATCTCTCGGGCGGGAAGGAAGACGACCAAGGCGGGATGGTCATCGGCCTCCACGCCGGCCCGAACGGACAGATTTTCTACCGCGAGAACGCGCCGGAGGGCCACGACAACCCGGCGTGGTTCCACACCCTCAGCATGGGGCTGTTCCCGTACTACTTCGAACACCGAGAGCAGGGCTGGGAGGCGACGGCGGTGTACGTCACGGACTACTCGACGGTCGACTACGAGCTCTCGACCGAGGGTGGCGACACGTTCATCTCGACCCACACCGACGCCGAGACCTTCGGCGACGCCACCGAGATGACGTACGTCGTCGAAAGCGACGTGCTCGGAGGCATGGGTAAAGACCTGATTCCCTTTTCGTCGGACTCCGACGCCGACGGGTTCGTCGCCGAACACGGCGGGGAAACCGTATCGTTCGACGACGTGACACCCGAGTGGCTCAGCGGCTACATGCGCTCGTAGCGCCGCCGCTGTCGGTCGCTTCGAAAACAACGGAGTTTCCGACGGCCTCAGAACGAGTCGTTGGGGATGCGGACGCCGTCGACGTAGACCGACACCGCGTCGGTCGACTGGAAGTTGGTGATGTCGCCCGCGAACTGGTAGCGCCGCGAGTCGTCGTCGACGGTTCCCTCGGCGGCGGGACCGACCGTCCCGGTCGTGCTGAGCGCGCCGTTCGATTGGAGCGGTGAGATCGAGCCGCTGACCGTCACTTCGAACGAAGAGACGGGACCGGTGCCCGCGACGACGAGCGTGTGCCCGTCGTCGTCGACCGGTTCGTCGGCCTGTTCCGTCGCCGAGCCGAGCCCAGAGAATCCCGCGAGTGCACCGGCGGCCGATACCGACCCGCACAGCGCGAGGTACTTGCGTCTACCGACGTCGTCGTCAGTCGTCGTCGTTTCTGGGTCCTGCCCGGTGGACCGTTCACTTACCATGTCTCAGGGGTTGCGGATTACACCCATAAATGTTGCGATAATTACATTAGTTGGAATACATGAATATCTATCGACGATACTATTGAGATCGTTACTGTTCGAATCGACGACGAGTTCCGACGATTCACTTCGACCGAAAAAACGACCGACAGCGACCACTTATTCTCGAATTAATCCGTTTCTTATGGCTGCATTAATGGCTGATTTGCGGTGTCGATTTGATTGTCCTTTTTGTGATATTTTTGACGGCGACCGAATGTACTAACTTCTGATAAATATCTCAGTGGCGTGCGCAGCGACCGCTCTCTCGGTCGTCCGAGCGTCTATGAACCTCGAAACCGCGGCGGACGAGTCGGGAGTCGCGGCGGCAGCGAGCGTCGAGCCTCGTCGAACGCGGTCGGCTCAGCGCCGCTGCGGTCGCTCGACTCGAATCGGCGTCAAAAAGGGGAGAGGACCGGACGAGACCGCGGGGACCGATGCGGCCACCAGCGACGAGCTGTTCTCGTCTTCGTTTCTTCCGGGGCGAGCGTCCCACTCGCGCCCTCGGGTGTTCGAACGGACGGTTCGTCGCTCCGCTGTGGGGACGGCGGCGTGCTATCCGAGGAACCCGACGTGGCGGTCTTCCCAGTCTCGGCGCTCGACGATGGACTCGCGACCTTTCTCGGACATCTCGTAGAAGTTCGTTCGGCGGTCGTGCTGTCCCTTGTTCACGTACCCCTGTTCGACGAGGGCGTCGAGGTTCGGGTAGAGCCGACCGTGGTTCACCTCCCCGACGTCCTTGCTGATCATCTCTTTAATCTCCTGCCCGGACGGGCGCTCTGCGCCGGCAATCACGTACAGCAGGTCTCGCTGGAAGCCAGTCAATTCGAACATTGTAGTCTCGAATCTAAGTATCGCCGCCATCGGGTATTGTTAGCCACCTCTATACTGGACAATTGGGTTCCTTACCGCCGCTGTCGCGAGTTTGCTCCCATTCCGGCGCGAGGACTTTTCTCGAAATCGACGAGATACGTAATCATCTCCGAGACCGAGATAACTCCCTCCCGCTGACGGTCCGTCTCCGAGTAAATATCGCGTGAAGATGAGCTTAATCCCCGTTAGAAACCGGTCCGGTGCCTCCCGGAAACGTCACGATAACAAAGGTCGGTTGTGGTGTACTACGACTCAACCGGGTCGGCTCCCCCTTTCGCATCGCGTGCGAGGACCGCCCCCGAACACGACGATGACAACCCTATCAAAAGACGAGCTCTTTCGCATCCTCAGTAACTCGCGCCGGAGGCAGATTCTCTACTTCCTCCACCGCGCGGGCGAAGCAATCTCGTTGAAGCAACTCGCGGCGATGGTCGCGGCTCGAGAGAACGGCACGGCGGTCGAGGACGTGACCGACGAAGAGCGACAGCGCGTGTATATCTCGCTGTACCAGACGCACCTCCCGAAACTCGAGAGCGCCGGGCTGGTCGATTACGACGACGAGGAGCGCTCCGTCGAACTCGTCCCGAACGTCGCCAAGCGGGGGTTCTTCTGGATGCAACCCGACGCGCGCGAGTCGTGGAGCCGGTACTACGCGCTTCTCGGCGCGCTCAGTTGGGTGCTCATCCTCGGGGTGTGGGCGGGGCTCCCGGGATTCGCGCTCGTCTCGTGGAGCGCAATCGCGGTGTTCGTCTCCGCGGCGCTCCTCGCGCTGGTGTTCGCGCAGTACCTCTCCGAGCGACGCGAGGGCACCTCGGCCGACGCCTTCGAAGCGCTCGTGGAATAACCCCCGGATAAATCGTCATCTCGCGACCGCCGTGGGCACCCGCTCCGGCGCGCTCGCGTATTCTCAGTCGGTGCTACTGCCGAATCGTCGTATCCGTGAGTTTAACTGCCAGTCGAGTTTGATGTCCCTCTCGATAACGGCTTCCTTAGACGGAAAACCGGGACACTCTGCCACTTCGCGGTAGGACTACGCTACTATCGGATACATTGAAAGTCTGAGTTAGTATAGATTGTTACAACCAGTTTACTCGCAGATTTTGCGTCCCTAACAGTCGGACAAATCAGAGTGTGGGATTCTCAGACAAGTATATATCCTCGTTTAACCTATTAGTTGATTGACCCTCTGAATCTGGGGCGCGCTTGGTGGGGCGCATCCAAAGGTTGTGGTCTGTGCTAAACGTCACGTGGTCTCCCCTCTCGACTGACCACGTCACTCGGTAGCACCCGACTACACAGTGGGGGAGGAAGGAACAATGGTTACCGATTCATTACAAGCTGACACCGATGTTGTTGACCAGACGACGAACGAACAACTCGCGGAGACGACTGGTGGGTCTCACGCGGTTTCCGAACAGCAACAACAACCCGAAATCGAAGCGCTCTCGAAGGACGTCGTCTTCGAGATTCTGAAGAACCAACGCCGGCGCGACGCGCTCCGGTACCTCAAGGAGAACGACGGCGAGGCGAAGCTCGGCGACATGGCCGAGTTCATCGCCGCGAAGGAAAACGGCATCGAGATAAAGGCGCTGTCGTCGAGTCAGCGAAAGCGGGTGTACATCGGTCTGTACCAGTGTCACCTCCCGAAGATGGACTCGGCGGGCATCGTCGACTTCGAGAAGAACCGCGGTGACATCACGCTTCTCGACACCGCGAAGCAGCTCGACCAGTACCTCGACGGCGACGTCGTCAGCACCGAGACCGACGCCGAGCAGGCGGCGCCGCTCGCCGCGTCGCCGAAACGGAACCTCGCCATCGCCGCCGGCGTGGCCGCGACCGTCTCCGGCGGCCTGCTCGGCGTCCCCGGTCTCGAACAGATTCCGGCCGCCGGCTGGGCCGTGCTGAGCACCGCGACGCTCATGGCCATCACCGCGATGGAGTCGTACAAGGGCCGCCTCAACCTCTGAGCCGGTCTCGCGCGCCCGCGTCGCGAACGATACAACGAACAATTCGGATTTTACTTCGATCTGCGTTCGAACAGCGGCGGCCTTGGTCGCCGCTCGCACGTCGACGTCCGTTCTCTCAGACTCTCTCGTTCCCACTCCGCTTCTGGCTCTCGCGCTCCCGTTCTCGACTCGCGAGTGTGATTCGCAGACCGTGCAACCGACGTGGCGGCTTCGGCCGCTCGGCGACACCATCGGATGAATGCCCACCGATTAGGAGCGGCCGAACCCGCCTGCCTCCCGATTTAGGCCGGCTTTCGCCGCTTGCAACAGTCTCACACGCGACCCTAACGCGCGACCGGTTCGGGGAACCCTCTGTATAACAATCCCCGTCGCCGTCCCTGTTCCCTCTATGACTCACTCACCGTCACGGCCACGTTCCGAACGTCCGTCGCTCGCGGGAGGGCGCGAATGAACGACCGCATCACCGAGGCGGTCGTCCTCGCGGCCGGCGAGGGGCGACGGCTCCGCCCGCTCACCACCTTCCAACCGAAGCCGATGCTCCCCGTCGCCAACCGGCCGGTCGTCGAGTACGTCCTCGACGCGCTGTTCGAATCGGGTATCGAGCGCGTCGTCGTCGTCGTCGGCCACCGCGCCGACCGCATCCAGTCGCACCTCTCTGCGACCTACTCCGACGCGGACATCGAGTTCGTCCACCAGGACTCGCGTCTCGGCAGCGGCCACGCGCTCCTCCTCGCCGAGGGGCTCGTCTCCGGCCCCTTCGTCGTCTGCAACGGCGACAACGTCGTCGACGCCGACATCGTCTCGTCGGTGCTCGAACGCTTCTCGACGACCGACTCGGTGGCGACGGTCGCGGTCGCCGAGTCCGACACGCCCGAGGAGTACGGCGTCGTCGTCGAGGACAACGGCCGCATCGCCGACATCGACGAACACGCCGTCGACAGCGAGGGCTACCTCNGAGATGTGTATAAGAGACAGCGCCCGAGGAGTACGGCGTCGTCGTCGAGGACAACGGCCGCATCGCCGACATCGACGAACACGCCGTCGACAGCGAGGGCTACCTCGTCAACGCGGGCGTCTACGTCTTCGACGACGCCGTCTTCGAGGCGCTCCGGCGCATCCCGCCGCACGACGGCGAGACGCGACTCCCCGACGTGATTCACTACCTCGACGGGCACGTCACGTCCGTCCTCGTCAACGGCGGCTGGCTCGACCCCTCGCACCCGTGGGGGCTCCTCTCCGTGACGGAGACGCTCCTCGCGCGCAGACACGACTCCGCAGTCGCCGAGTCGGCGCGGATTCACGAGCGCGCGCTCGTCGGCGACCACGTCGTCGTCGGCGAGGACTGCGACGTGGGGCCGGGCGCGGTCATCAGCGCCGGCTCGTGCCTCCAAGACAACGTCTCGGTCGGCGCGAACAGCGTCATCGAGCGCTCCATCCTCTCGACCGACGCGCGGGTCGGCGCGGGCGTCGTCCTCCGCGACTCCGTCGTCGGCCCCGGCGCGACCGTCGGCGACGGCGTCGTCTCGCCCGGCGGCCGGGCGGACGTCATCCTCGAAGGCCGGCTCTACACCGACCGCCGGCTCGGCAGCATCATCGGCGACCGCGCCGAGGTCGGCGCGAACGTGACGCTCACGGCGGGTAGTCGCGTCGGCGCGGAGGCCGTCGTCGGCCCCGGCACGGTCTTACACGGCGACGTTCGCGAGCGCGTGGAGGTGACTCACTGATGTGCGGAATCACCGCCTGCATCGGCGCGGACAACTCCGTGGACTCGCTCGTCGACGGACTCCAGCGGCTGGAGTACCGCGGCTACGACTCGGCCGGCATCGCCGTGAAGAACGGCTCGGGCATCTCGCTGACGAAGCGCGTCGGCGAGGTCTCCGAGCTCGTCGCGGCCGTCGAGCAGAACCCCATCGCCGGCGACTACGGCATCGGCCACACCCGCTGGGCGACCCACGGCGGCGTCACCGACGGTAACGCTCACCCGCACACGGACGAGTCGGGCCGCATCGCCGTCGTCCACAACGGTATCATCTCGAACTTCCAGTCGCTCCGCAGCGACCTCGAGTCCCGCGGCCACGTCTTCAGCAGCGAGACCGACACCGAAGTCGTCCCGCACCTCATCGAGGAGAACCTCCGCGACGGCGCGACCCCCGAGGAGGCGTTCCGCGCCGCGGTCGGCAGCCTCTCGGGGAGCTACGCCATCGCGGCCATCATCGGCGACGAGGAGGCCATCTTCGCGACCCGCTCCGGGTCGCCGCTGGTCCTCGGCGTCGGCGACGGCGAGTACTTCCTCGCCAGCGACGTGCCCGCGTTCATCCAGCACACGGCGCGCGTCGTCTACCTCCACGACGGCGACTTCGTCGTCACCCGCGCGGACGGCTACGAAATCACCGACTCGGCCGGCCGCGCGGTCGACCGCCCCGTCGAACACGTCGAGTGGGACCCCGAGACGGCGACGAAGGGCGGCTACGAGCACTACATGTACAAGGAGATTCACGAGCAGCCCGGCGCGCTCCGGCGGACCACGCAGGGCCGCCTGAACACCCACGCCGGCGGCGTCGAACTCGAGGAGTTCCCGCCGGAGTCGTTCGCCGACGTGAAGCAGGTCCACCTCCTCGCGATGGGCACCTCGCACCACGCCGGAATGTACGCGGCGTCGCTGCTCAACTCCCGGGGTATCCCCGCCTACGCGTTCATGGCGGGCGAGTACTCGGTCATCAAGCCGCCGGTGACGCCCGACACGCTCGTCGTCGCGGTCAGCCAGTCCGGTGAGACCGCCGACACCCTCGACGCCGTGCGCCGCGCCCGCGCCGCCGGCGCGCGGACCCTCGCGGTCACGAACGTCGTCGGCTCGTCGATAACCCGCGAGTGCGACGACGAACTGCTCATCCGCGCGGGTCCCGAAATCGGCGTCGCGGCCACCAAGACGTTCTCGTCGCAGGTGACGGCGCTGACGCTCCTCACGGAGCGCATCGTCGAGGACGTGACCGGCGCGAAGTCGCCCGCCGCGCGCGACCTGATGGAGGCCCTGTCGCGGCTCCCGGGCGACGTGCAGGAGGTGCTCGACACCTCGATGGCCCGCGAGATTGCCATCGAGTACGAGGGCAGCGACGCGTACTTCTTCATCGGCCGCGGGGTCGCCCACCCCGTCGCCCTCGAAGGCGCGCTGAAGTTCAAGGAGATATCCTACGAACACGCCGAGGGGTTCGCCGCCTCGGAACTCAAACACGGGCCGCTGGCGCTCGTCACGCCGCTGTCGCCGGTGTTCGCCATCTTCACCGGCCACGACGACGAGGCGACGCTGAGCAACGTCAAGGAGGTCCAGGCTCGCGGCGCGCCCGTCATCGCCATCACGAGCGACCGCTCGGGCGAGGTGACCGAGTTCGCCGACCACGTGCTCCGGATTCCGGACACGCACCCCGACATCGCCGGCGTCCTCGCCAACGTCCAGCTCCAGCTCGTCGCGTACCACGCGGCGGACCTGCTCGAACGGCCCATCGACAAGCCGCGTAACCTCGCCAAGTGCGTCACCGTCGAGTGAGAAGCGCGGCGACGTGACGCGGCGGGTAACCCCGCCTGCCCTCCGTATTTTGCGCCCATTAATCCGCCGTCGACGCTCGATTCCGGCGTCCGACCCGTCATTTTCAGGTGTTCGCGAACGTTCGGCGATAAGTGAATATTATCTCGACTGTAGGCACCGATTACATATTACCTGCCCGCGTCAGGTAACACGCGATGACCCGACGCGACCTCGTGGACGACGTTCTTTCGGCCGCAGACGACCCTCCGGGCCCGCTGACCGACGAGAGCGACGCTCCCCCGGCGACGGACGAGACCGACATTCCTCCCGAGTCGTCGGACGACGACCTCCTCGACGCGCTCGGTGACGAGGTCTCGCGGGACGTGCTGTTGGCGTGCAACCGCGCGCCGATGACCGCGGAGGAGCTCGCGGAGAACTGCGACGTCTCCGAATCGACCATCTACCGCCGCCTCGAGACGCTTTCGAGCCTCGGGCTCGTCGAGCGAACGCAGCGAATCGACGCGCCGAGCAAGACGTGTTACGAGACGGTCGTCGACGGCCTCTCGATTCACCTCGGCGACAGCCTCCGCGTCGAGGCGGGGTCGAGCAACTACGTCGTCGACGCGATGCGCACGCTTCTGGCCGCGATAGACGTCCAACAGCTCGCGTACGACCGCGAGCAGAACAGCGTGGACGTTCGGTTCCGACTGGCGCCGCACCTGCTCGATTCGCTGGTGGAACTGTACGTCAGAGACACGAATTCGCGTGAGGAGTAGTCCGCCGACCGCCGATGTCGGTTCGTTCGCCGCGTCGCCTTCTCGCGGGCTCTCGCCGTCCTACCGCCGCCACGACCCGTCGACTTCGCCGAGGACGAGCGCGAGCGCGTCTCTCGCGCGTCCGACCGCGATGAGTTCGCGGGCGGCCGCGGCGGTGAGCGGTCCGATGGACTGCGAGGATTCGAGCCCGGCGACGATATCGGGCACCTCGGCGGTGAACCACGAACTGGCGTCCGTCCCGGGTTCGTCGTCGACTTCCGCGGACGGGCGGGTGTGAGGGGCGTCGGAAATCATACCGAATATACACCCCGAAACTGGTTAGTTAGGAATCCGCGGGCCCCCGGTAGCGACTTCCTACTCACCGGGGCACCGACCGCGTTCGGGTCCGGAATCGTTCCGATTCGCATACCACATTATTGCAAAGAATAATAACCCGGTGTAGCGTTTCCCCGATAATGTCTCTCAGCGAACTCATCTCCGGCGTCGCCGCCTCGGAGCGAACACTGACGGTGTTCAATCCGACCCCCGGCGTCGTCGAGCGACTCGCCGAGCACTTTGCGGATCGAAACGTCTCGGTGGAGTCTGCGAGTTCCGACGAGGGCCCTTCGAACTACGCGGTGCTGGGTACCGGCGACAAGTTCCACACGGCGGTCTCGGTCGACGACCTCCTCACGCGCCCCGAGGACGTCGAACCGGGGTTCGAACGCGACTCGTACGCGCCGATTCTCGACCACCTCGACGAGACGCTGTTTACCTCCTACGACCGTCGGAAGATGCTCAACGCCACCCGCGAAATCGAGGACCGCGCGTGGCGCGTCGGCGCGGGCGAACTCCACTCGGGCTTCCAGTCCGGCGGAAACCTCCGGCCGCAACTCGAAACGTACCGCCGCCTCGGCGACCGCGACGACCTCTCGGTCCACGCGTACATCTACCCGAACGGCGAGGTCCCGCAGGCCGACCAGTTCCAACTCCACCTCGCGCGCTCCGACGAGATTCGGCGCTCCTGGTTCGTCGCCTACGACGGCAACGGCGTCGGCGACTACAAGTGCGCGCTCGTCGCCGAGGAGCCCGAACCGGGGTTCGGCTTCACCGGCTTCTGGACGTACGACCCCTCGACGGTCGACTACATCGTCAACCACCTCGTCTCGTCGTACTCGATTATCGAATCCGATGGCTCGGGCGACGTCGGTCCCCGTCGTCAGATGACCGTTCGACCGAAGTGTAGCCGCTGACTCGGGTTCGCTTCTTTGTACTCGCCCACAGAATCAATTCGGAGAACTGGGCGCGAATACTTACCAACGCCCGCCCGGAACCGGGCGGTATGGTTGACGGAATCCTCCTCGACGCCTCGAACCTGAAAGGCAAGGTCAAAGGCGGCCGCGCCGGGGCCGAAATCGCCGGGATGAGCTACATCGGCTACGAACTCGCGGTCACGGAGCGGAGCATCCACGTCTACGGCGACCACTGTAACGCCGACATCCAAGACGAAGAGTACCGCTACCTCATCGTCCCGCTCGACTCGGTCCGAGGAATCGAACTCAAAGACCTGTCCGACCGAGGTCGGTGCCTGCAGATTCACGCGTTGGACGATGAGGTGATACTCTTCTCGGAGAACCAGTCGAGCCTCTCGAAGAATCTCAAGCGCGTATTTCTCCTTCTCTCGCGGTTGCTCGCCTGAGCGGACCGGTCGGCTAGTCGGCCGGTCGACCGGCCAACTGGTCAACCGGCCCGGTGGCGAATCAGGTAACGTTTCGAAAGCAGGTAAACTAACCGAACCGCTAAAGAGGGTCGGAACCGAGGTGAGTGTATGGCCACGGATATGAACCTCGACGACGCCCCCTGTCCCATCATCGACTCGCTGAAGCAGATCGGGTCGCAGTGGCGTCTCATCGTCCTCCACGACCTCCAAGACGGTGAAAAGCGGTTCAACGAACTGAAGCGCTCGACCGGCGCGAGTTCGCGGACGCTCTCTCGCGTCCTCGACGACCTGCAGGAACACGGCTTCGTCGACCGCCGGATGGAAGAGGACGCGCCGGTCGCGACGTACTACTCGCTGACCGACAAGGGCGTCTCGCTGTGCCCGGTGTTCGACGAGATACAGGAGTGGGCCACCGAGTGGCTCGACGCCGAGCACGAAGAGTCGGCCGAAGCCGAGACGGTCCAGTCGACGGTCTGAGCGGCGCTACACTACACTTCGAGCGGGTCGCCGTCCGCCGTCTCGAAAATCGCCTCGTGGACCTCCGCGACGGTGACCGAGTCGAGTTCGTCGAGCATCGCCTGAATCGCCGGCTCGAGCAGTTCGCCGAGGACCGGCTGGATGTGTTCGCCGACGGTGCACTCGTCGTTCGGTTCGTTCGTGTGGAAACAGAACGGCTCGGCGTCCTCCACCGCCTCGTAGATGTCGCGAAGCGTGATGGCGTCCGGCTCGCGGGCCAGCGTGAAACCGCCGGTCGGGCCGCGCTTGGAATCGACGAGGTCCGCCTCCCGGAGCGAACACAGAAGCTGACGGATGACCACCGGGTTCGTGTTGACGCTCCACGCGAGACGGTCGGAAGACAGCCGCTCGTCGCTCCGCACCGCCAAGTTAGTCAGCACGTGCGTCGCGACGACGAATCGGCTGCTGTTCGACATACACGTTCTTTGGAGCTACGGGCATTTTAGATTTCACGGTGATGCGCCGATTTCGCCGGATTCTCCGCGGAATCGACGTTTTTCAACCCCCGAACCGAATCGGGGGTTCGATATTCGAATTCGGTCACGAGAACTGACCGGATGGGGTTCCGAACGGACGAAAAGTAGACCCGGAATCGGCCGGCTTGGGGGGTCGCCCCGTGCGGCGGTCGGTTCACTCTCCGTTTTCGTCAGCGCTCTCGTCTGCGTTCGCCTCCCCCGCCCCGTCCCCCTCGTCGTTCGGCGGGAGCGCGTCGACGTCGGTCGCCCGCATGAGCGCGATGACCACGTTGTCGGCGACCTCCGCGGCGAACCGCAGTTCGTCGGTCCGCCACTGCCGCGGCTCGCCGACGTGTTCGTGACAGACGACGCCGACGACCTCGCCGCCCGACCTGACTGTCGCGTCGAGCATCGACGTGATGCCCTTCGGTTCGAGGTAGCCGTTCCGTAGTTCGGCGGTCGCGGGGTCGGTCTGAACGTCGTCGACGCCGAGCGACCGATTCGCCTCCAGCGCCTCGAAGTACGACGGGTAGTTTGACGCAGTTAGCGTCCCCCCGGCCGTGTGCTCGCCCGACACCTGGTCGTACTGGTCGACACAGCGGAGCGTCTCGGCGTCGTCGAACAGCCAGACGCTCGCCCGCTCGACGCTCAGCACCGTCGCCATCGTCTCGGTGATGCGCGGGAGGGCGTCTTCGAACGACCCCGCGATGACCGTCTCGTCGGTCGCGAGGTCGATGAGCGCCCGCCGTTGGCGCTCTCTTCGTTCCCGCTCGCGGTACGCCTCGGTCACGTCGCGGAACACGACGACGACCCCTTCGACTTCCCCGTCGTCGGTCCTGATGGGCGACATGCTGTCTTCGATGTACCGCTCGTCGCCGTCGCTCGTGACGAGTTTCGTTCCCGCGCCGAGTTCGACCGGCCCGCCCGCCTCGGCGACGCGCTGCATCGGGTCGATGCGTTCGCCGGTCTCCGCGTTGACGAGGTGGAACGCGTCAGAAAGCGGCTTGCCGACGGCGGCGTCGGCGTCGTAGCCGGTTATCTCCTCGGCCGTTCGGTTCAGCTGGGTGACCGTCCCGCCGGCGTCGGTGGCGACGACGCCCTCGGCGATGGAGTCGAGGGTGACGCGGAGATGCGCCTCGCGCTCCCGGAGGCGCTGCTCCGCGCGCCTGTGTTCCGTGATTCTGACGAGCGTCTGCCGGAGGACGCCGTACTGCGCCGTCGGGTCGCCGCCCTTCTGGAGGTAGCTGTCCGCGCCGAGATTCAGCGCCTCGATGGCGACCTCCTCGCGGCTCCGCCCGGTGAAGATGACGAAGGGAATGTCGGAGCCGCGCTCGTCGCGGAGCACCGACAGGAGTTCGAGACCCGACATCTCGGGCATCTGGTAGTCGGAGACGACCGCGTCGAACGACTCCCTTTCGAGGAGCGCCAGCGCCCGCTGCGGCGAGTCGGTCGTCTCGACCTCGATACCGTCGTCCGTCGATTCGAGAAACCGCTTCGTCAGCGCCAACAGCCCCTCGTCGTCGTCGACGTAGAGCACGCGTATCGTCGGTGACTCCCCCTCGGTCCCGTCCATGTACTGTCGTGATTCTTCGCTATTGTGTCTGATAACTGTTTGGTGGATTAAATGTTTCCATAGTGTCACGAACCGGCGAGACGGGCGCTCTCGCGGCGTCTCGGTCAGTCGTCGTCGGCGGTCGGCGAGTCGCCGTCCGTCTCGACGCTCGCGCCGTCGCCGTCGCCGTCGATGCGGTCGTAGAGCACGGACTCGCCGGGTTTGACCGTCCCGCCGGTCGGGATTCTGACACCCGCGTTCAGCGAGGCGTTGATGCCGGTTTTCACCCCGTCGCCGAGGACGACGCCGTACTTCCGGCGGCCCGAGGAGACGAGTTCGCCCTTGAGCATCTGTCGGACGGGCTCGCCGTCGTGGCGGAGGTTCGCGACCTTGGTCCCCGCGCCGAAGTTCACGTCGCGGCCGAGGAGGCTGTCGCCGACGTACGAGAGGTGGCCGACCGTCGCGCCCTCCATCAGGACGCTGTTTTTCACCTCGACCGCGTGGCCGACCTTGGCGTTCTCGCCGACGAGCGTGTGCCCGCGGACGTAGGCGTTCGGTCCGACGGTGGCCCCGCTGCGGACGAGCACCGGCCCCTCGATGACCACGCCGGAGCGAACCGTCGCGCCCTCCTCGACGACGACCGGCCCGTCGAGCTCGGCGCGCTCGGACACGTCGCCGTCGATTCGCGGCTCGAGTTCGCCGAGCTTCCACTCGTTGGCTTCGAGAAGCTCCCACGGTCGCCCCACGTCGAGCCAGCGGTCGAAGGCGACGCCGCGCACGTCGTAGGCCTCGCAGGTCGCCGCGAGTACGTCGGTCAGTTCGAGTTCGCCGCGGTCGCTCTCGTCCACGTCGAGCCAGCCGTGGGCCTCGGCCGGGAAGACGTACGCGCCGGCGTTAACGAGGTCAGACGGCGGGTGTTCGGGTTTTTCGACGACGCCGGTGACGAAGCCCTCGTCGTCGGTGTCGAGGACGCCGTAGGAACTCGGGTCGTCGACGCGGAACGACCCGACTGCGGGCGTCCCCTCGTACAGCGTCGAAAGCGACGGCACGTCGTACAGCGCGTCGCCGTTGAGGACGACGAACGGTTCGTCGGGGTCGAGATGGGGGGCCGCGGCGCGGACCGCGTCGGCCGTCCCGCGCTGTTCCGACTGCACGGCGAACTCGACCGGGACGCCGGCGCGCTCGTCGCCGAAGTAGTCGCGCACGTCATCGGCCTCGTAACCGACGACGAGCGTGATGTCCGTCGCGCCCGCCTCGACGGCGGCGTCGGCGGTGTGCGCGACGAGCGGCCGGTCGGCCACGGGGAGCATCGGCTTGGGTCGGCGGTCCGTGAGCGGACGCATCCGGGTGCCGCGGCCGGCGGCGAGAATGACAGTCTGCATACCTGCGTAAGGAACTCCCCGGAAGAAATTCCTTCGGTCCGGGAAGTACGAGACAGGGACCAATCGCGACGCTGTGGGTTGCCTCTGGTCCACCTACCGTGACCGACTCGAGGTGGTACGGTCGGTACGGCACGTCTCTGTCAATATCAGTCTAACAAAACGCTTGCGAACCCTGCCCCGGATTCGAGTTCGATACTTCGCTCCCGCGCGACGCCGTCGCTCGCGAACGGTTCGAACCACACGGCCCGCGAACGGCGAACGTCTTGGGGTTACGATGGGTTGGAGATTCGCACGACACGCGGCGCCGTGTGTTAGTTAACAGACGAGCGCCAGCGCGTAATAGTTTCGTTCCGCGGCGACGCGAACCGCGTTCGTGGGCGTTATTACCGTCCCACCCTTCGGCTGTGGAGGGTTACGATGGAGATTCGCACAGGACTCTCTTACGGAGACGTATTGCTGGTCCCACAGCGCTCCCCGGTCGACAGCCGGAGCGACGTGGACCTCTCGACCAACGTGACGCCGGACTTGCGCCTCGACACGCCGCTCGTCAGCGCGGCCATGGACACCGTGACCGAAGCGGACCTCGCGGCGGCGCTCTCCGGCCTCGGCGGCCTCGGCGTCGTCCACCGCTTCCTCGACGTGGACGAGCAGGCCGAACAGGCCCGCCGCGTCGCCGAGGCGGGCGGGACCGTCTCGGGCGCGGTCGGCATCAACGAGGACTACCTCGACCGGACCGAGGCGCTCCTCGACGCCGGCGCCGACGCCGTCGTCATGGACATCGCTCACGGGCACATGGAGCGGTGTCTGGACGCCGTCGAACGGATTCGCGACGAGTTCGACCCCGAAATCGTCGCGGGTAACGTCGTCACGCCGGCGGCCGTCGAAGACCTCTGGGAGGCCGGCGCGGGCTGTGTGAAAGTCGGTGTCGGGCCGGGTTCGCACTGCACGACCCGCGAGGTCGCGGGCGCGGGCTATCCGCAGCTCACGGCCGTCTCGGAGTGCGCCGAGCGGGCGCACGACCTCGGCATCCACGTCATGGCCGACGGGGGGATTCGGACCTCCGGCGACGCCGCGAAGGCGCTCATGGCCGGCGCGGACACCGTCATGATGGGGAGCTTCTTCGCCGGCACCGACGAGGCACCGGGCCGCGTCGTCGAGGTCGACGGCGAGACGTACAAGCGCTCCCGCGGGATGGCCTCGACAGAGGCCGCCGACGACCGCGACGACAAACAGAGCGACGTCGACGCGGGCGAGGGCGTCGAGGCGCTCACGCCCCACAAGGGGCCGGTCGAACCGCTCGTCGAGGAGTTCCTCGGCGGGGTTCGCTCGGGTGTGAGCTACTGCGGCGGTCACACTATCCCGGACGCCCGCGAGAAGGCGTCGTTCGTCCGCGTCGCGGCGAGCGCGAAGGAGCGAGAGGGTGCCCACGGCGTCGTCTTCGCCGAGGGTCCCGTCGAGGTCGACGACGAGGTCGAACGCGAGTTGCAGGCCCCGATGGCCGACTGACTCGCTCCGCGGCCGGCGACCGGGACACGTGCGGTCCCCGCCCAGCCGACCGCTTCGAGCGGCGGCGCTCTCGGCTGCCGCCGCTCTCGACCGCCGCCGCCGCCGCATCCCCTCTCGGCAGTCGCCGGAGCCGAACCGGACACAACAGTATTTATCCGATATATTTGCACATGTATCGGTTTAGTTATCTGTCTGTCTATCCATGACTGACCGCGTGACGAAGCGAATCGAACGGACGTTCAGCGTCTAATATACGGAGATGAATCAGTGATGCTGTTGTGGGCTCGATGCCACAATGACGCCGTCAGATAGTGATTTGAGGTGATTAGCTCAGGCTGACGAACGTATTCCCTCGGCCGGTCACAGTCGTGTCGCTACGGTTGACTGGCCACCTTTCTCGCGTTTTGATTCCCGTTTCGAAAAGAACTATCAAATTGTGGGCTGTATCTGATTTTCTTATATATTCGTCAGGAGTGAATCGCCTTGAAGCCACCGGCTCGCGAGTCAGTCGCCCCGTGTTACGAATGTCGGGGCCGACTCTCTCGGAGGTGCGTTACAAGCATAAGTATGTAATCTGATTCCGCGCCCGGTCGACTCGGTCTCCGGGCACCGGATGTCGCGCACGTCAACCGTCAAATATCGCACGAAATACAGCACAGCCGAACGGCCGTTCGTCACTGCGAGGCGATTACGAGTACGTCGCGCGGATGCCGATGACGCGGGCGGCCTGCGTCACCATCTCCGGCACTTCCGTGTGGTACCACTCGCCTTTCATCCGGGTGGTGGGACCGGAGACGCTGATAGAGCCGAGAATGGTCCCGTCGTCGGAGAGAATCGGCGCGCCGACCGCCCGCATGCCGGTGATGCGCTCTTCGTCGTTGAAGGCGTAGCCGCGCTCGCGAATCGTCGCCAACTCGGCTTCGAGGGCGTCGCGGTCGTCTATCGTCTTCGTCGTCAGCCGCGTCAGTTCGCCGTCGAGAATCTCGTTTCGGCGCTCCTCGTCGCAGAAGGCCAGGTAGGACTTGCCGACCGACGTGGTGTGGAGGTCGACCGTCGTGCCGATGTGCGAGTCGGTCTGGAGGCCCTGTTCGGACTTCACCTGATAGATGTAGACGCCGCGGCCGTTCTCCTCGACCATCACCTGTCCGCGCTCGCCGACGGCCTCGACGAGGTCGTCCATCTCGCCGATGGAAGCGTGATACAGCGCGTGTCGCGTCCGTGCGTGGTCGCCGAGGTCGAGGAACTTCAGACCCAGCGCGTACTCGTCGCCCTGCCTGACGACGTAGCCGAGCTCCGCGAGCGTCTTGAGGTGGTTGTGGGCCGTGCTCTTCGAGATGCCGAGGTCGTTCGCTATCTCCGACACCCCGCTCGCGTCGTGGTCTCTGATGTGTTCGACGATGCCGAACGACGTTTTCGTAGCGCCGATTGTCCCGGCCGTCTCGCGCCCGTCCGTGTTCATAGTTATCAATGACTGAGTGCGGTAATAATTGTTGGCGTTTCGTTCGGGGAAACCGAACGAGCGTTCGGACTAGTCCCGCGTCAGCGCGGCGACGGTCTCGCGGACCGGACTCGAATCCACCGCCGAGAGCGCGTCGAGCGCCTCGTCTGCGGCGTCGTCGCCGAGACCGAACGCGAGCAGGTCGCGGTTGCGCGAGGCGAGGTCGGCCCCCGAGAGCGGGTCGCGGTAGTCGCCGCGGGGGTACTCGCGCTCGCCGACGTAGCGGCTCCCGTCGCGGGCGGTCACTTCGACGCGCGCGCCCCAGTCGTCGGGGAACGCCCGCTCGAACGCCTCGTCCGCGTGCAGGTGGACGCGCTCCGAGAGCGCCTGTACGGCCTCGTCGCCGAGCGCGTCTTCGAGGAAGTGGTCGAGTTCGACGCGTCCGTCCGCGACCCAGCGGGCGAGGACGTACGGCGTCGAGAACTTCGCCGCGGTGAGCGTCTCGGGTCGCGCGTGGCTCATATCGACGCCGTTGCGGTAGGTGTACACGTCGATTCGGTCCACGTCGGCGGGCGTGAGGTCGTCCGCACCGGCGTCCCGCAGGGCGTCGAGCGGGGCGTGGGTGTAGCGACACGACGGGTACGGCTTCTGGTAGGCCTCGGTAATCCACCAGTCGTCGCCGAGCGAGTCGAAGAGGGCGGCGAACTCGCCGTCACCGAGGAGCGTCTCGAACGGGTCGTAGACTGCCTCCATCGCTGCGGGCGACCCGCGGAGTCCGGCGGCGGTCAGCGTCGCGGCGCTCACGCCGGCCTGCGCGGAGAAGCCGGCGGTGACGTTCCGCGACGGCGCGCCCTCGGCGAAGGGGTCGTGCATGGAGACGACCGCGAGGTTCAGCGCGGTGCGGACCGTCTCGCGCACTTCGTCGGGCGACTGCCCCGCGCAGACGGCGGCGGTCAGCGCCGGTCCGAGCGTCGTCCACGTCGAGTGCGGGTCGCGGACGAGCCACGGAATCGCCTCGTTCATCCGGGCCTTCATCGCGAAGATGGCGTACTCGAAGCGCGCGCACAGCTCGTAGGAGCGGACGCAGGCGTCCACGAACGTCTCGCCGTCGACGTCGTGGGCCTCGGCGACGCCCACCGCGCCCGCGACGATGCTCGCGCCCACGTGGCCGCCCCGGTTGTGGCCCTCCTCTATCTCCTGTGTTATCGCCGCCGTCGCGTTCAACAGCGCCGCCTGCGACGGGTCGACGCGGCGGTCGGTCCCGAGGACGGACGCCGGGCCGTCGGCCAGCGCCGCGTCGCGGAAGACGCCCGCGTGCTGTGGTGCGGCCGCCCCCGCGACGGTCGCCGCGAGCACGTCCGCGACGATTCGCGCCCCGTCGGCGCGCACGCCGTCGGGTATCTCGTCGGTCAGAAAGCGGTACACCTGTCGTTCCCAGTCTCGGACTGGCTCCTGTGAAATCATGGTCTGAATGCGTGGTCGAAAGGGTGCTCAGGCCCGTGTGAGGGCGCAGAGCACGCGGGGGGCGGCGGGTTCGGTCGCCGCGGTCCAGAGGTCGTCGACGCCGCCGTCGCCGATGACGGGCGCGACGAGCCGGTCGAACTTCGCTCGGAGTTCCGATTCGGTGAAGGGGTCGCGCTCGCCGCCGCGGGCGGCGCGCACCTCGCGGGCGTACCGCTCGCCGTCGCTCGTCTCGACGGTGACGCGCGCGCCGCGCTCGTCGGGGGCGCGGGCCGCGAACTCCTCGGTGGCGACCACGTCGACGCGGCGGGCGAACCCGAGCGCGGCCTTCGTGAGCGCCTCGTCGGTGAACGCCTCCTTGCCGGTCTCACCGGTCGTCAGCGCCGAGGCGACGGCGAAGGGGAGAGAGAACTTCGCCTGCAACGCGTTCTCGGGCGCGGGGTCCGACAGCGCCGCCGCCGCGGGGTACGTCTCGACGCTGACCGACTCGATGTCGGACGCGTCGACGCCCGTCTCGTCGACGAGGAGCGCCACGGCGTCGAGGGCGGCGTGGGTGTAGCGGCAGGCCGCGTGGACCTTGAAATAGCCGCGCTCGAGTTCCCAGCGCTCGCCGAGTCCGTCGGCGAGGGCGCTCCGGTCGGGACCGTCCGCGGCCACGGGTTCGAGGTGTCGCGCCACGCCGTCGTCGAGACCGGTGAACCCCGATTCGGCCTGGTCGACCGCGAGGAGACCCGAGAGGTTGCTCATCCCGACGTAGCCGTTCCTGACTGTCGCGCCCTCCGTGGCCGCCTCGAACCGGGTGTGCTGGGCGTAGTTCGCCGCCATGCGCATCGCGTCGAGCGTCGTCTCGGCGTCGAGGCCGCGGAGCCGGGAGACGGCCGCGGCGGTGCCGACGCCGCCCCAGACGCCGTGGGGGTGCAGGCCGTCGGCGAGCGGGACGACCGTCTCGGCGGCGCGGACCGCCGCCTCGTAGCCGGCGACGAACGCCGTCAGGAACTCGTCGCCGCTGCGGTAGGCCGACTCGCCGTCCGCGAGGAGCGCGGGGAGGACGTGAATCGCGGGGTGGCCGGCCGCGAAGCGGTGGCCCTCGTCGAGTTCGAGGACGCTCCCGGCGGCCGCGTTGACGAACGCGGCGCGGTACGCCGAGGTCCGCTCGCCCGCGGTCCCCATGATGGTCGATTCGCCGCCGTTCTCGTCGGCCCACCGGCGCGCCAGCGCGGCGACCGCGGGGTCCGACGCGCCGCCCAGCACCGCGCCGATGGTGTCGGCGACGACGAGGGACGCGCGGTCGGCGACCGACGCGGGGAGGTCGCCCCGGTCGAGGTCGGACACGAACGACGCGAGCGCTTCGTCGGTCATCTCACACCCCGAGGTACGCCTCGACGACGCCCTCGTCTTCGAGGAGTTCGTCGCCGTCGGCGGTCATGCTGATGCGGCCGTTCTCCATGACGTAGCCCCGGTCGGCCAGCTTGAGCGTCTGCTGGACGTTCTGTTCGACCATGAGGACCGTCATGCCCTGCGCGTGGATGTCCTCGATGACGTCGAACACCTCCTGAACGAGGTGCGGCGCGAGCCCGATGGAGGGCTCGTCGAGGATGAGCAGGTCGGGCTCGCCCATGAGCGCGCGGGCGAGGGTCAGCATCTGCTGTTCCCCGCCGGACATGGTGCCGGCGCGCTGGTTCTTGCGCTCCGCGAGCCGGGGGAACAGCTCCAGCATCTCGTCGAGGTTCTCCCTGCGGTCCGCCTTCGCCTCCTCGGTCTGCGCGCCGAGAAGCAGGTTGTCGATGACGGTCATGTTGGTGAACAGGTCGCGGTTCTCGGGGACCTGCACGATGCCGCGCTCGACGATTTCGTGGGACGCCTTCGAGTGAATCGCCTCGCCGCGGTAGGTTATCTCGCCGCGGCTCGGCGAGAGGATGCCGCAGATGGTGCGCATCGTCGTCGTCTTGCCCGCGCCGTTCGAGCCGATGAGCGCGACGATTTCGCCCTCGTCGACGTGCATGTCGACGCCGTGGAGCACCTCGATGTCGTCGTAGCCGGCGCGGACGCCGCTCAGTTCAAGCATCGACGTCGAACCCCCCGATGTAGGCCTCGATGACGCGGTCGTCTTCGACCACCGTCTCGGGCGCGCCGAAGGCGATGCCCTTCCCTTGGTCCAGCACTTTCACGTAGTCCGAGATGTTCATGATGGCTTTCATGTCGTGTTCGATGATGAGGAGGCTCGTCCCGCGCTCGCGGAGTTGGCGGAACAGGTCGAGCATCTGGTTCGACTCCGACGGGGTGAGCCCCGCCATAATCTCGTCGAGGAGCAGGATTTCCGGCCGCGTCGAGACGGCGCGGGCGAGTTCGAGGCGCTTCTGTGCGCCCACGGTGAGTTCGCCCGCCTCCTCTTCGGCCTTGTCCGCGAGCCCGACGAATTCGAGGGTCTCCATGGCGATTTCGCGCGCCTCGCCCCGGCGGCGGGTGTGGATGTGCGCGCCGACCATCGCGTTCTCGACGACGGTCAGTTCCTCCAGCGGGCGCGTGATTTGGAACGTCCGCGCCAGCCCCGCCCGCGCGATTTTGTGCGCCGGGAGGCCGGAGATGACCTCGCCGTCGAGCCTGACGGTCCCGCTCGTCGGCGGGAACGCCCCGCTGATGCAGTTGAACAGCGTGGTCTTGCCCGCGCCGTTCGGCCCGATGAGGCCGATAATCTCGCCGCGGTTGACGGTCATGTCCACGTCGTCGAGCGCCTGCAGGCCGGAGAAGCGCTTGCCGACGCCCTCGACCGACAGAATCTGCTCGCCGTCGCGGTCGATGTCGGCGTCCGCGTCGTCGACGCTCTGCGCGTTCGTCTCGTCTGCCGACATCACTCGTTCACCTCCTCGTCACCGCGGACGCGCTCCCAGAGCGCGCGCGCCTGGCTCGGCCAACTGACGACGCCGCGCGGCGAGTAGATGACGATGGCCACGAGGAACGCGCCGTAGATGATGCGGTCGAGGCCGTTGATGTCGGAGAACGTCGTCCGCGCGATTTCGCTGACCGGCGTGACGATGAACGAGCCGACGATGGGGCCCAGAAGCGTCCCCGGCCCGCCGACGACGGCGGGGAGGAGCAGTTCGACGTTCTTGAACAGCGCGAACACGGTGTCGGGGCGGATGGTGTTGAAGTACATCGACCAGTAGGCACCGCCGAGGGCGGTGAAGAAGGCGCTGACGGCGACGCCGATGAGCTTGTACCGGAAGCTCGGCACGCCGACGCTGGCGGCGGCCCGCTCGTCCTCGCGGATGGCGAAGAAGTACAGCCCGACCCACGAGTTCTTGATGAGCCACGAGACGAGCGTCACGACGAGCAGGAAGCCGACGATGAGGTAGTAGTACGGCAGGTCGTTCTGGAACTGGAAGGCGACGAGGCCGTACTCCGCGCCGTAGTCCCGCGGGAACGCCTTGAAGTAGCCGTTGGCCCCGCGGAGCTCCGACATGTTGGTGACGACGAAGCGGAGCAGTTCCGCGAACGCGAGCGTCGCCAGCGCGAAGTAGTGGCCCTGCAGTTTGAAGCGGAACGAGAGCGCGCCGATGATGAGCCCGTACCCCCCGGCCAGCACGCCGCCGACGAGCATTCCGATCCAGGGGTTCACCGCGGCGTCGACGACGAGCGCCTGCGTGGCGTACGCGCCGATGCCGAAGAACGCCGCGTGCCCGAAGGAGAACTGCCCGGTGTAGCCGGACATGATGTTCCACGCCTGGGCCGTGTAGGCGTAGATGACCGTGAGGATGAGCACTTTCAGGCTCAGCAGTGCCGCGAGTTCCATCCCGGCGACGTCGATTTCGATAATCGTCGGGAGCGCCGCGAGCAGACCGAACAGCGCGACGCCCTTCACCAGCGGGGCGTACCGCTGGTCGTCGAACGTCCGGTAGCGGTCGCGGACGGTCTCGATGGCGCTCACGCCTCAGCACCTCCGAAGAGGCCCTCGGGCTTGACGAGGAGCGTCCCGATGAAAAGCAGGAAGATGAGCACCTGCGCGGTGGTCCCGGGGAGGTAGTAGCCGCCGAACACCTGAATCATCCCGACGATGAGGCCGCCGACGAACGCGCCGGGGAACGAGCCGAGGCCGCCGAGGATGACGATGACGAAGGCGTTGATGAGGTACGTCTCGCCCGTGAAGGGGTCGAACCGCTGGAACAGCGCGATGGAGCCGCCGGCCACGCCGGCCAGCGCCGCGCCGATACCGAAGGTGAGGTAGTTGATGCGGCGGACGTTGATGCCGACGTAGCGCGCGCCGTCGCGGTTGTCGGCCGTGCCGCGAATCTTCCGGCCGAGGTCGGTCCGGTTCAGGAACGCCCGCACGGCGAGCATCGTCCCGAGCGCGATGACGAGCGCGTAGAACTGCCCGAGCGGGATGAAGACGCCGCCGACCTGTATCGACCCGAGCGAGAGTTCGACCTGCTGGGGGTCGGGCGTGAACACGATTTCGATGGCCGACTGGATGATAAAGAGGACGCCCAGCGTGGCGATGAGCTGGTTCTGCTGGGGGGCCTCGATGATGGGTTCGACCGTGAGTACGTGGACGACCACCCCGAGGACGAACAGCACTGCGGCGGCGATGGGGATGCCGAGGAACGGGCTGATACCCGCCATCTCGGAGACCAACCACACCGAGTACATCCCGACGACGAGGAAGACGCCGTGGGCGAAGTTGATGACGTCCATCACGCCGAATATCATGGTCAGCCCGAGCGCCGTCAGCGCGTAGACGCCCCCGAGCAGGAGGCCGAACGCGAGCAACTGCAGGAGGACGGGCTCCAGGTTGGTGATGTCGGTCAGGAACTGTACGAACGGGTCGATGAATCGGCCGAGGCCACCGCCCTGCAGCGGCAGCGGCGCGACCGATGTGACTAGGTGTCCCATGCGGTTTCTACGCTCGGGAATTGTTGGCAACCCCCATAAAAGGTGGCTATCTTTCGAGACGGTTCGTTGACGTGACGGGCGCGAGGGTCGCGGTCAGACCTGCGGGTCGGCCTCCGCGTACTCCTCGGGGTAGACGACCTTGACCGAGAGGTCCTGAACCTGGTTCACCGGGCCGAGCGCGTTGACGTTCTCGCCCTGGTCGTCGAACTCGATAGCGCCCATCGCGGAGATGTGGTCCTCGTAGCTGAGGCCCTTGAGCGCCTCGTTGATGTCGTCGGGTTCGACGCTGCCGGCCTCCTCGACCGCCTGGATGATGACCTCGGCCGCGGTGTAGGCCATCCCGACCGACGCCGAGAACTCCTGGTCGTAGTTGTCGAGGAACTGCGAGCGGACCTCGGCGGTCTTGTCGACCGTCGGGTTCAGCGCGTAGTTGTTGTCCAGCACGCCGTTTGCGAACTCGCCGATGTCGCTGACGGCGTCGTCGTCGGTGAACGTCGCGGACGCGGACGCGGTCAGGTACGGCGGCCGGTAGTCCTGGTCCTGCAGCGCCTGCGCGAGCAGGACGCCGCCGGCGACGTAGGTCGTTGCGATGATGGTGTCGGGGTCGGCGCTCCGGAGCCGTGACACCTGCGTGTTGGCGTTCGACGCGCCGAACTCGATGGCGGTCTCCTCGACGATTTCGACGTTCTGCTCGGGGAGGAACTCGCGGAGGCTGTCGCGAATCGCCTGTCCGTAGCTGTTGTTGATGTAGAACAGCCCCGCCGTGTCGATGGTGCCGCCGCCGTCGCGGATGACCGACGGCACGAGGTCCGCGTAGTCGCTCGCCAGCCGGCGCGCCGGGGGCTGGGGCCGGTAGACGTAGTTGAAGTCGCGGCCCTGCAGGATGTTGTCCGCCGCCGCGATGGAGATGACGAACGGGACGCCCTGCCGTTCTGCGACCTGCGTCGCCGCCGTCGTCACCGGCGAGGAGTAACAGCCGGTGAGGACGTGCGCGCCCTCGCTGAGCAGTTCCTCGCTGACCTGTCCGCCGAGTTCCTGTGCGCCCTGGTTGTCGCCCTCGATGACGGTCACTTCCGCGCCGTCGAGCGACTCGATGCCGCCCTCCTCGTTTTTCCGCATCGCGGCGAGTTTGATGGCGTTGCTCATCCCGACGCCCGTCGCGGCGAGACTGCCCGAAAGCGGGTGGTTCGAGCCGATGATGACCTCGTCGACGGACTGCTCGGGCGTCCCCGTCGTGGTGCCCGTGTCGCCGCCGGACCCGCCCGAGTCACCGCCGGAGTCGCCGCCCGAATCGCCGCCGCCGTTTCCGGCGTCGTCGCTCGCACAGCCGGCTAATGTCAATGCCGCGACGCTCGCGCCCGTTGCTTTGAGGAAGCGCCGCCTGTTGCTCGTCGAAGACTTGAGAGTCTTACCCATGGCAATCAATCACGAGGTTGGTGCCAATTGTAATAAATGCTATCGTACTCGTGTTGTCACGTTCCGAAGATATTCCCGCGTCGAGTCGGTTGAGCCGGTCGAGTCGGCCGAGTCCGCGCGTCAGTCGAGCGACTCGCGTGCGTGGATGCCGGCGAGGCGGCCGTAGCCGAGCGCGGTCGTCAGCCCGTTACCGGAGAGGTAGCCGCCCGCGCCGTGGCCGCTGATACCGCAGGCCGTGCCGCCGCCGGCGTAGAGATTCTCGACGATGCTCCCGTCGGTCCGGAGGACGCGCCCGTCTCCGTCGACGACGAGGCCACCCTGCGTGTGGAAGAGCGCGCCGGTGACTTTGGTCCCGTAGAAGGGCGCTTCCAGCGGGTTCGCGCCGTCGACGCGGCCCACCTCGTCCGGTTCGCCCGCCGCGGCGGCCTCGTTGTAGTCGGCGACCGTCTCCGCGGCGCGCTCGCCGTCGGCACCGAGTCGCTCGGCGAGGTCGGCGACCGAGTCGTCGCTGTGGTAGGTTCCCTGCTCGATGGCCTCGTCGAAGTCCTCGAACTGCCCGCGGAGTCGTTCGAAGATGCGCTCGTCGAACAGTTGAATCGCCTGCCCGCCGGGCTGTTTGAGCACCGAGATGGCGAACTCGCTGTACCCCGCGGACTCGTCGCCGAACCGCTCGCCGTCCTGATTCACGAGGATGCCCCCGTTCATCGTGACCGCGTAGGTCGAGAGCATGCCCGTCTGGCTCGCCACCGTCGCGTGGCCCTGATAGGCGTCCATGCAGGCGAGTTCGCCGCCGAGTTCCGCGCCGAAGCGGACGCCGTCGCCGGTGTTGCCGTCAGCGCCGAAGTACAGCGCCCGTTCGATGTCCTCCTCGCAGTAGTCGGTGACCATCTCGCGGTTGCCGGCGAAGCCGTCGGTGGCGAGGATGACCTTCTCGGCCTCGATGGCCTCGTCGTGGCCGAGGCCGGCGACGACGCCCCGGACCGCGCCGTCGTCGGCGACGAGTTGCTTCACGGGCGCGTTCGTCAGGAGTTCGATGTTCGGCGTCGACTCGACGCGCTCGACCAGTTCGGCGACGAGGTTCTCGCCGTTTCGACCCTCCGGCGCGTGCATCCGGTACTCGGAGTGCTTGGGATACTTGAAGTCGTCCACGATGTGGAGCGTGACGTCCCAGTCGTCGACGAGCCAGTGGATGAGGTTCGTGCTCTCCTCGCAGAGGTACCGCACGCGCTCCTCGTCGGCCTCGTAGTCGTTTTTCTCCAAGATGTCGCGGGCCATGTCGGCGGGCGTCTCCTCGATGCCGGCCTCGCGCTGGAGTCGCGTCCCCGCCGCGGGAATCATCCCCGTCGAAAGCGAGGTGTTCCCGCCGCATTCGGGCGCTTTCTCCAGCACCGTCACGCGAACGTCGGGGTTCTCGCTGGCCGCGAGCGCGGCGACGAGGCCGGTCCCCCCGCCGCCCGCGACGAGCACGTCCGTGTCGATGTCCCACTCGATGTCGTCGACCGAGACGACTTCGGCGACGCCGTCGCTCGGCGTCCGCCGGGCTAGTTCGTCCATGCACTCTGCTAGGTAGACTCTATCGTAAAACTACCGCCTCCGGCGGTGACGGTTCCCCACGAACCTCCCGATTCCGCCGGGCTCGGCGGTGCGTGCGTGAGTAGACTCGTTCGCTGTTGCATCAGTTCGCTGTTGCATCATCGTTCGCCGTTGCGTCGTCCGCTGTCGCTCCGTCTTGGACGTTCAGGAATAATAGATAGTCAGGAATACCGGAGTGAAAAATTATGTGGGTTGAGAACACGCATAGCGCATGGACTCGCCACGAGACATCGTCGAGGAGTTCTTCGACCGGATGGAAGACGACCGCAGGGACACCGTCGGAGACCTGTTCGCCGAGGACGCCGTCATCTCCCTGCCGGGTGCGACCTTCGAGGGACCGACCGCGGCCTACGACTTCCTCGCGCACCTCGAACCGCGGTACGAGTGGGCGGCCAAGGAGTTCGACCGCTGGATAGCGGCGGGCGACACCGTCGTGAGCACGGGGTCGCTCTACGGCGTCGACAACGACGGCGCGGAGTTCTCGGACGTTCGCTACGTCGATATCTACGTCGTCCGCCGGGGCCTCATCGAGCGCCTCGACATCTGGAACGACCTCGCCGTCGACGGCGTCGTCCCGGTCGAGGACGCGGCCGCAGTCCCGGCGGAGGAATGAGCGACCGAACCGCGGTTCTGTTCGCGCTCCGCGACGACCCCTCGCTCGTCGTCCGCGCCGAGGAACTCGGCTACGAGTCGGCGTGGGCCGCCGAGGGGCAGGGAAAGACCGCCTTCGGAAAGCTCGAACGCTGGGCCGTCCACACCGACGAAATCGGCCTCGCGACGGGCATCGTCAACGTGTTCTCGCGGACGCCGGCGGCGCTCGCGGCGGCCGCGGCGACCCTCGACGACCACTCGGACGGCCGCGCGATTCTCGGCCTCGGCGTCGCCCACCCCGGCGTCGTCGAGACGTTCCACGGCGTCCCCTTCGACCGCCCGCTGTCGCGCCTCCACGAGTACGTCGAACTCGTGCGGCGCTACCTCCGCGGCGACGCCGACTCCTTCGACGGGGAGTTCTTCTCGCCCGAGCGCACGAGTTTCTGGGACGCCTTCGAACCCGTCCGGGAAGAGATACCAATCTATAACGGCGCGCTCGGGCCGGCGAACGTCCGACTCACCGGGCAGGTCGCCGACGGCTGGCTCCCGAACCTCTACCCCCGCCCGCAGTTCGAGGAGGCGCTGGAGTGGCTCGACACCGGGGCCGCCCGAACCGGCCGCGACCGGAGCGACGTGGACGTGGCGATGTACGTCCTCACGGCCGTCCACGACGACCCCGACGAGGCGCGCCGGGCGGCGGCCGAACACGTCGCGTACTACCTGCGGGACGTGCCGGGCTACTACGACCGCGCGGCCGAGCAGGCCGGCTTCGGCGACGAGGTCGAGGCGGTCCGCGCCGCGCCGACGACCGAGGCGGGGGCGCGCGAACTCTCGGCCGACTTCCTCGACCTCGTGGCGCTCGTCGGCACGCCCGACGACGTGCGGGGGCGACTCGCCGAACTCCGCGAGATGGGCGTCGACCTCCCGGTCGTCCGCGCGCCCGCCGGCGTCGACCGCGAGTGGGTGGCGCGGACGCTGGAGGTGTTCGCCCCGTAACATGACCCCGGCGAACCGTGCCGTACTTTTATGCTGGATGCCACCGCATCTCAGGCGAAGCGAGTCATGACAGACCGTATCTGGGAGGACCTGCTATCTGAACAGGATAAACAGGTCATCACGAAGGCTGGTTACGACAAGGAGGGCGCCTCGTCGTGGGAGTCCCGCGGCATGGGCGAGAACCCGATGGTTCTCGTCATCGACATGCAGCGGCTCATCGTCGGCGAGAACGTCCCCATCCTCGACGCTATCGAGGAGTATCGCACCGCGATGGGCGACATCGCGTGGGACGCCATCGAGCACATCGACCCGTTCCTCGATTTCGCGCGGGAACAGGGGCTTCCGGTGACGTACACCCGGGTCGTCCCGTCGAGCTACGACGACCCCGACCACCCCGACCTCGACATCGTCGACCCGGTCGCGCCCGAGGAGGGCGACGCCGTCGTCGACAAGTCCTACGCGTCGGCGTTCTACGGGACCGACCTGCTCTCGCGGCTCGTCCGCGGCGGCCACGACTCGGTCATCATCGTCGGCAACTCCACGAGCGGGTGCGTCCGCGCCACCGCGGTCGACGCCAAGCAGAACGGCCTCAGCGTCGTCCTGCCGCAGGAGTGCATCTTCGACCGCATCGAGGCGTCGCACAAGATCGGCCTCCTCGACCTGTGGATGAAGTACGCCGAGGTGCTCGAGACCGAGGCGGTCGAGGAGTGGGTCGAGACGCTATGACCCACGACCTCGTCATCTCGAACGGCACCGTCGTCACCCCCGAACACGGCACCTTCGAGGCCGACGTCGCGGCCGACGGCGAGACCATCTCCGCCATCGCCGCGCCCGGCACGCTCTCGGGCGAGACGGAAATCGACGCGACGGGCAAGCACGTGCTCCCGGGCGCGATCGACCCGCACACCCACCACGGCATCTACCGCGGGCTGGAGGCGGACGCCGAGTCCGAGTCCAAGTCCGACCTCGTCGGCGGCGTGACCACCATCGGGAACTACTTCCGCCGGGCCGGGGCCTACGAGGACATCATGCCGGGCTACTTCGACGAGGCGGAGCCGAACTACTACCACGATTACTTCTTCTCGCTCGGCCTGCTCTCGATGGAGCATATCGAGGAGATTCCGACCATCATCGAGGAGTTCGGCATCACGACGTTCAAGTGGTACATGAACTACAAGGACGCCGCCCGCGAGAAGTTCGGCGTCGACTGCGACATGCACGACGACTTCGGCGACGCGTTCGTCCGGAAACTCGCCGAACAGGACGTGCCGACGACGCTCGGCTACCACTCCGAAAACGTCGAAATCACGAACGCGCTCGCCGGCGGCAACGTCTACGTCACCTCCGAGTCCGACGACACCGACGCCGACGCCGACGAGGGCTACGAGGTGATGGTCGAGGAGTTCCCCGGCTACGCCGAGACCCAGAGCATGGTCGCAGGCGCGGCGCTCGCCAAGGTCCACGGCTACGACGACCGCTTCTACGCGGTCCACATCTCCGCCGGGGGCACCGCCGACGAACTCGCCGCGCTCCACGACGCGGGCTACCGGGCGTGGGGCGAGACGTGTATCCACTACCTCGCGCTCACCACCGAGGAGTGCGACGAGCGCATGAAAGTCAACCCGCCGGTTCGGTCGAAAGCCGACCAAGAGACGCTCTGGGAGCGCCTCGCCGACGGCACTATCTCCACTATCGGGACCGACCACTGCGCCAACCTCGCGGAGAACAAGTTCGGTGAGGGCATCCGCGACAGCCTGCTCGGCTTCCCCTCGACGCCGGTGATGCTCCCCCTCATCCTCTCGGAGGGCGTCAACGAGGGCCGCATCTCGCTCGAACGCGCCGTCGAGGTGACGAGCACCAACGCGGCGAAGGCGTTCAATCTCTACCCCAAGAAGGGGACGGTCAGAGTCGGCAGCGACGCCGACCTCGCCGTCGTCGACCTCGACGAGACGAAGACGGTCACGCCGGAACTGTTACACAGCGTCAGCGGCTACTCCCCCTACGAGGGTCGAGACGTCACCGGCTGGCCGACCCAGACCGTCGTGAAGGGCGAACTCGCCTACGACGACGGTGAGATTGTCGGCACGAAGGGCCACGGTACGCACATCGACCGACCGGTGTGAACCGGCCACCCGCCGCGGCGACCGAAAAGGGAGTCGACGACGCTGACTGACCGGCCACGCGGGAGCCCGGGGGCGCGGCCCGACCCGCCGCACAGACGACCGGGCGCGCGGACACGCACACGCACCACCTGACGACCACCACACGCGACACAGAACGAGAAGACACACACGACATGACGAACGACACGAACGGACCACTCGACGGCCTCGTCGTCCTCGAAGCCGGGTCGATGATATCCGGCCCGACCGTCGGCCGCTTCATGGCCGACTTCGGGGCGACGGTCATCAAAATCGAACACCCGGCGTTCGGCGACCACATCCGCCGGTTCGGTCCACAGAAAGACGGCGTCGGCCTCTGGCACAAGTACCTCTCGCGGAACAAGCAGTCTATCACCCTGAACATCTCCACCGAGGAGGGCGCGGCGGTGTTCGAGGACCTCGTGAGCGAGGCCGACCTCCTCATCGAGAACTTCCGACCCGGCACGCTCGAACGCTGGGGCGTCGGCTGGGAGCGACTCTCAGATGTCAACGACGACCTCGTGATGCTCCGGATGTCCGGCTTCGGCCAGACCGGCCCGTATTCCGAGCGCCCCGGCTTCGGGACGCTCGCGGAGGCCATGTCCGGCTTCGCCTACCTCAACGGCTTCCCCGACTCGCCCCCGCTGCTCCCGCCGACCGGTCTCGCCGACAACATCGCGGCGCTGTTTTCGACGTTCGCGGTGATGTTCGCGCTCTACCACCGCGACGTCCACGGCGGCGGCGGCCAGTACATCGACACGAGCCTCATCGAACCCATCTTCGGCCTGCTCGGCCCGCAACCGCTCCGCTACGACCAACTCGGCGAAATCGAATCGCGGTCGGGCAACCGCTCGACCTCGTCGGCCCCGCGGAACGTCTACCGGACGGGCGACGACCGCTGGGTCGCCATCTCCGCGAGCGCGCAACCGCTCGCGGAACGGACCTTCGACGCCATCGACCGGCCCGACCTGAAGGACGACCCGCGGTTCGAGACCAACGAGGACCGACTGGAACACGTCGACGAACTCGACGCCATCATCCAAGGCTGGATGGACGACCACAGCCGCGAGGAGGTGCTCGCGGCGTTCGAGGAGGCCGACGCGACGCTCGCGCCGGTGTACAACGTCGAGGACATTCTCAACGACGAGCACTACGCGGCGCGCGAGGCGTTCCTGACGGTCGACGACCCGGACCTCGGCGAGGCGGTCGTGCAGAACGCCTTCCCGAAGTTCTCGGAGACGCCGGGGCGGGTCGACCACCTCGGCCCGTCGCTCGGCGAACACAACGACGCGGTCTACCGCGACCGACTCGGCTACGACGAGTCGGTGCTTTCGGACCTCGAAGCGGAGGACGTGATATGAGCCTCCTCGACTCGCTTCCCGAGCGCGTCCACGTCGTCGAGATGCTGCCCCGCGACGGGTTCCAGCGCCTCGACGAGTTCGTCCCGACCGACGAGAAAGTCGAGATAATCGACGCCCTCTCGGAGACGGGCGTGGACGAAATCGAGATTTCGTCGTTCACCCACCCGAAGGCCGTCCCGACTCTGCGGGACGCCGACGAGGTGGCCAAGAGAATTACCCGCCGCGACGGCGTGACCTACCGGGCGCTCGTCCCCAACCTCCGGGGCATGGAGCGCGCCGTCGAGGCCGAGGTGGACAAGGTGAACGCGCTCGTCACGGTGAGCGAGACCTACACGAGGAAAAACCAGAACCGTACCCGCGAGGAGGTGCTCGCGGAGATGGACGACATCGTCGACCTCGCCCACGACCACGGCATCGAGGTCGAAGCCGGGATGGGGACGAGCTTTTATTGCCCCTACGAGGGCGCAATCGACCCGGCGGAGACGCTCGCGGTCGTCGACAGCGTCGTCGACTCCGGCGTCGACGAGGTGACGCTGGCGACGACGATGGGCCTCGCCAACCCGGTCGAGATCACGGAGCGCTTCACCGCCGCGTTCGATGCGCACCCCGGCCTCGACATGGGCCTGCACCTCCACGACACGAACGGGATGAGCCTCGCCAACACGCTGGCCGCGATGGCCGTCGGCGTCGACCGCTTCGACGCCTCGGTCTGCGGCCTCGGCGGCGGCGTCGTCCTCCCCGGCGACATGTCCGGCGTCGGCAACACGCCGACCGAGGACCTCGTCCAGATGCTCGAACGAATGGGCGTCGGCCACGGCGTCGACTTCGGCCGCATCGAGGCGGCCGCCCACGACGTGTCCGACCGACTGGGCCTCGGTCTGACGAGTCACGTCCTCGCCGGCGGCACGGTCGAGGGCGTCCTCGACACCGTCGCGGCCGACCAGGAGGTGGACTGAGATGTCCGGCAAGACCCTCGCGGAGAAACTGCTCTCGGCGAAGTCCGGCACCGACGCCCGCGCCGGCGACTACGTCGAAGCCGACGTGGACGTGGCGATGGCCCACGACATCACCGGGCCGCTCGCGTTCCGGACGTTCGACGAGGTGACGGGCGACGACGGCGAGCTGTTCGCGCCCGACCGGACCGTCTTCACCATCGACCACCACGCCCCCGCGGACGGGGTGCAGGCCGCGAACAACCACAACGCGGTCCGCGAGTTCGCGGCGAAACACGGCGCGCACCAGTTCGACGTGGGCGACGGCATCTGCCACGCCGTCCTCGTCGAGGAGGGCTTCGTCGGTCCCGGTGACCTCGTCATCGGCGCGGACTCCCACTCGACGACCTACGGCGGCATCGGCGCGTTCGGGACCGGCGTCGGCTCGACCGACCTCGGGACCGCGCTCGCGACGGGCGAACTCTGGTTCCGCGTCCCGAAGACGCTGCGCTTCGAGGTCGACGGCGACCTCCAGGACGGCGTCTACGCGAAGGACCTCATCCTGCGTTTCATCGGCGACGTGGGCTTCGACGGCTGTACCTACATGGCCGCCGAGTACGCCGGGAGCACCATCGAGTCGCTCCCGATTCACGAGCGCCTCGTCCTGTCGAACATGGCAATCGAGATGGGCGGCAAGACGGGCCTCGTCGCGCCCGACGAGCGGGCCGAGTCGTACCTCGAACGCCAGACCGGCAACGAAGTCGACCTCGCCGACGCGTTCGTCTCCGACGACGACGCCGACTACGAGGCGGTCCACAGCTACGACGCGGCCGCCCTCGCCCCGCAGGTCTCGAAGCCGTCGAACCCCGAGAACGCGGTCGACGTGACCGAGGTCGCGGGTACCGAGGTCGACCAGCTGTTCGTCGGCACCTGCACGAACGGCCGGTACGAGGACATCAAAATCGTCGCGGACATCCTCGCGGGCGAGACCATCGCCCCGAACGTCCGGATGGTCGTCGTCCCCGCCTCGAAGTCAGTCTACCAGCACATGCTCGGGACGGGCGTCTTCCAGACGCTCACCGACGCCGGCGCAGTCATCCAGAGCGCCGGGTGCGGCCCCTGTGCGGGCTACCACCAGGGCGTCCTCGGTGACGGCGACGTCTGTCTCGCCACCGCGAACCGGAACTTCCCCGGCCGCGAGGGGTCGATGGAGTCGTCGGTCTACCTGTCGAGTCCGGCGACCGTCGGCGCGAGCGCGCTGTACGGCGAAATCACGGACCCCCGCGAGGTCGAGACGAAACGCTACGACGACACGGTGTTCGCGGAGGTGCTGCCATGACGGACGCGTTCGCCGGCGACGGCGGCCGCCCGGACCCCGCTGAACCCGGTCGCGCGTGGGTCTTCGGCGACAACATCGACACCGACCAGATAACCCCGTCGCGCTTCATCGTCTCGTCGGACCCCGACGAACTCGCCACCCACGCCTTCGAGGACCTCAGACCCGAGTTCTCCGAGTCGGTCGAACCCGGTGACTTCGTCGTCGCCGGCGAGAACTTCGGCAGCGGGTCGTCGCGGGAGCACTCGCCGCTGTCGCTCGTCGGCGCGGGCGTCTCGGCGGTCGTCGCGCAGTCGTTCGCGCGCATCTTCTTCCGCAACGCCATCAACCTCGGCCTGCCGGTGCTCATCTGCCCCGGCGCGGACGCCATCGAGGACGGCGACGAGATTCACGTCGACCTCGACGCGGGCGTCGTGACGAACCACACGCGAGACGAAACGTACGAGGCGGAGGCGCTCCCCGAGTTCCTCCAGTCGCTCGTCGAACAGGGAGGGCTGAAAGCCTACACGAAGGCGAAACTCGACGGCTGAGCGGGCACTCGGCTCACGTCACACCGCCGCCGCCGCACCGTCCGCCGACCGAACAGAGGCACCCGCGAACGCCGCTCCGATGCGGTTATCGCTTTCTGCGTTTCACCGCTTCCGCGCGTCCCAGTAGAGGAGGCCGGCGGCGACGACGAGACAGACCGCGAGCCCCGCGAACGCGGCGACGTAGCTCGCGTAGGTAGCGACGATGCCGACGTAGGCCGGTCCACTCGCGTTCGCGCCGAGGAACAGCGCCCGCGCGGCCCCGAGGTCGGCCCCGCGGTCGGCGTCGGGCGCGTTGTCCATGATGATGGCGTCCGCGAGGGGGAACTCCGTCTTGTAGCCGGCCGCGAGCGCGACGACGGAGACGTAGATGAGCGGGCGCGCCTCCACGGCCGAGAGGACGGCGAGCGCCCCCGCGGCGACGAGCATCCCGACGACGGCGATTGACTCGCGGCGGAACCGGTCGCTCAGGCCGCCGGCGACGGGTTTGATGGTGATGCCGACGGCGAAGACGATGGCGAACGTCGCGCTCGCCAACTGCTGGTCGAAGCCTTTCGCCTCGATGAGGTAGGTCGGAAAGAAGTTGATGAAGCCGCCGACCATGAAGTAAAACAGCCCGAACGCGAGGAGCGTCCGGCGCTGTTCCGCGCTGGCGAAGAGGCGTCGGAGCGTGCCCGAGACGTGGAGTTCGGGCGACCCCACGGCGTACCCGTCTCTGGACCAGAGCGCGTAGAGGAGGGTGAGCCCTGCGAGGGCGACGGCGACCGGGAGGAACGGCGTCCGCCACGTGGCGTAGGTCAGCGCGAGGATGGCGAGCCCCGACGAGACGAGGCCGCCGAGGTCGGTCCCGGCGGCGTAGAGACCGAGCGCCCGGCCGCGGCGTTCGACGAACAGGTCCGACAGGAGCGCCCGCGAGGGGATGGCGAACAGCCCCTTCCCGAGTCCCGTGACGACCGCGGCGGCGACGAAGCCCGCGAGACCGCCCGCGAGGCCGAACGTGGCGAACCCGAGGACGAGGATGCCGAGTCCGGGGACGATGAGCGTCGTCCGGGTCCAGCGGTCCGAGTACTCGCCGCCGGGATACTGGGTGATGGCGTAGACGCCCTGAAACAGCGCCAGCGCGATGCCGGCGGTCGCCTCCGTTATCTGTAGCTCCTCGATGATAGTCGGCAGCAGCGGCGACAACAGAAACCGACCCGTCTGGAGGACCGCCCACGCCAGCGACACGGTGACTAACATCCGACCCGGGTAGCCCGCAAGCAAGCGCTCGTCGGATGTCGGCTGTTGGTTCACACCCTCCGTACACCGACCTGCTACCAATGGGTTACGATTGCGGAACGCCGGTTCCGCTTGTCGGCGGCGCGGTTCCCCGTGACGCTGAGCGACTAGTAAACAAATATAAGTTTATATTGATTAGTCTAAAGGAGATACACCGAAAGTAGAAGCACTATGTTCGTTCCTAGAACGACACAATTTTTACAAATTCTACAATTTTTAGAAATTGCACAGTTTTAAACTCTACTGAGTTTATCTCTATCCGGTTCAGCGCCCCCCGTCCCCGATGGCCGCCGCACAAATTTTTACCACCCGCGGCCGCGACGGTCCGGGCATGGACGCGACGGCAATCGACCACGTGAATCTCCGCATCCCCGCCGACGGCCTCGACGCCGCGGTCGAGTTCTACCGCGACGCGCTCGGCTTCGAAATCGAGAACCGCGACCTGTACGAGTCGGGCGAAAAACCCTTCTTCTCCGTGCGACTCACCCCAGCGAGCGTCATCCACCTCCGACCGGCCGAGAACTTCGAACCGCCGACGGAGACCGCCTTCGACCACGTCGCCATCGAGTTCGCCCACGACATCGACGAACTCCGCGGCCACCTCGACGCCGCGGGCGTCGAAATCGACCGCCAACTCGAACCTCTCGGGGCGACGGGCGTCGCGCCCGCGGTGTACGTCACCGACCCGTTCGGCTACACGCTGGAACTGAAAGCCGCGCCCGACGACGACTGAGCCGACTCTACAGCACGTACTGCGCGACCGAGTCCATCACTTTCCGCTCCGCCCGGCGCAGGTGCTCCTCGGCGGTGCGCCGCGAGACGCCCATCTCGTCGGCGATGGTCGCAGTCTCGATGCCGCGCGGGAGGTCGTAGTAGCCGCCGGCGTGGGCCAGTCGCAACGCCTCGCGCTGGCGGCCGGTGAGCGCGGGCATCGCGTCGGCGGGTGCCAAAAGCGGGCCGCTCCCGCTGGCGAACGACACCGCGCGCTTGGACTCGACGCTCACGTCGAAGCCGCTGTCCACGAGGTCGCGGAAGCACGCCGTCAGGTCGTCGGCCGAGACGGCGAGCAGGCGACAGACCTTCGCGCCGTCGCGGTATCGAAGCGGCGGGACGAGCAGTAGCCCGTGTTTCCGAACGTAGCCCTCGATGTGGTCTATCTCGTGGTCCCGGAGGCAGTCGGCGGTGACGACGACGAGTTCGTCGCCGCGCTCGACCGACGCCGCCACGCCGACGGTGTCGTCGACGCGGTCGAGCACGTCGCTTCCGACCCCGCCGCTCACGTGGAGCATGTCGCAGTGCTCGTTGCACCACAGTTCGACGCTCGCGGCGTTGCCCGCCGTCGCCGCCGCGTAGGCGCTGTCGTCCCTGATTCGGAGGCTCGCCTCGTACATACGCGGACCGTACTCTCGGCGTGAATATATAAACCATGCACCGCATGGTGGGGGAATCGCTACCCGTCTCGCGCCCGAAGTCTGTGGTATGCACGACCAGCAATCGTCGGCGCGTCGGGACCGGCTCGGCGACCCGAGCGACGAGTGGCGCGCGTATCAGGGCGCGCCCACCGGGACGGACATCGAGTGCAAGGGGTGGCGACAGGAGGCGGCGCTCCGGATGCTCAACAACAACCTCGACCCCGAGGTGGCCGAGCGCCCCGAGGACCTCGTCGTTTACGGCGGGACCGGCCGCGCCGCCCGCTCGTGGGACGCCTACGACGCGATTCTCGCCGAACTCCGCGACCTCGACGACGACGAGACGCTCCTCGTCCAGTCGGGCAAGCCGGTCGGACGGTTCCCGACCCACGAGCGCGCCCCGCGCGTCCTCATCGCCAACTCCAACCTCGTCGGCCGCTGGGACGACTGGGAGCACTTCCACGAACTGGAGGCCGAGGGGAAAATCATGTACGGCCAGATGACCGCCGGCTCGTGGGCGTACATCGGCACGCAGGGCATCATTCAGGGCACCTACGAGACGCTGGCCGAACTCGCCCGCCAGCACTACGACGCCGACCTGCGGGGCAAACTCGTCGTCACCGGCGGTCTCGGCGGCATGAGCGGCGCACAGCCCCTCGCGGTGACGATGAACCACGGGGTCTGCATCGCCGCCGAGGTGCAGGCCGACCGCATCGAGCGCCGGGTCGAGACGGACTACCTGATGGAGTCCGCCGACTCGCTGGACGAGGCGCTCGAAAACGCCAAGGACGCGATTGAGGCGGGCGAGCCCTACAGCGTCGGCGTCCAGATGAACGCCGCCGACATGCTCGAAGAACTGCTCGCGCGCGACGAGATTCCGGACGTGGTCACGGACCAGACGAGCGCCCACGACGAACTCGAAGGCTACTACCCGAGCGGCTACACCGCAGCGGAGGCCGACCGACTCCGCGAGGACGACCCCGAGAAGTACGTCGAAGAGAGCCTCGACACGATGGAGCGCCACGTGCAGGCGATCCTCGATTTACAGGACGCGGGCGCAATCGCCTTCGAGTACGGCAACAACATCCGCGGGCAGGTCCAGAACCACCGCGGGATGGAACACGCGTTCGACTTCCCGGGCTTCGTCCCGGCGTACATCCGCCCGATGTTCTGCCGCGGGCGCGGGCCGTTCCGGTGGGCCGCGCTCTCCGGCGACCCCGCCGACATCCACCGCACCGACGAGGCGATTCGAGAGCTGTTCCCCGAACACGAGTCGCTCATGCGCTGGATAGACCTCGCACAGGAGCAGGTGTCGTTCCAGGGGCTCCCCTCGCGCGTCTGCTGGCTCGGTTACACCACCGACGACGAGGGTCTCACGGAGCGCGCCCGCTTCGCGCTGAAAATCAACGACCTCGTCGCCTCGGGCGAGGTCTCCGCGCCGGTCGTCGTCACCCGCGACCACCTCGACGCCGGGTCGGTCGCCAGCCCGTACCGCGAGACCGAGGCGATGCGCGACGGCACCGACGCGGTCGCCGACTGGCCCATCCTGAACGCGCTTCTCAACACCGCCGCGGGCGCGGACATCGTGAGCGTCCACGACGGCGGCGGCGTCGGCATCGGCAACTCGCTGCACACGAACAACCACGTCGTCCTCGACGGCTCGGACCTCGCGGCGAAGAAGGCCCGCGCCGTCTTCACGACCGACCCCGGCATGGGCGTCATCCGCCACGCCGACGCCGGCTACGAGGACGCGCTTGACGAGGCGGCCCGGTCGAACGTCCGAATCCCGATGCGAGACCACGACGCGGCCGACCGCGCCGAACGTGCCGACCGCGCGGCCGAAGACGGCGGCCACGCGACCGAGACCGGCGAATCCGCCGCCCGAGGTGACGAATGAGCCGAACCGACCCACCCGCGTGGGAGGGGACGTCGTCGGACCCGAACGACGAGCAGTTCGGCCACGTCATCACCCCGACCGAAATCGAGGACGCGGGCGACTTCCGCGCCGTCCTCGTGGGCGAGCCGTACGACGGGGCCGTCATCGGTCGGCGCGGTGCCCGCGAGGGCCCCGCCGCGATTCGGCGCGCCCTCGCCGGCGTCAAGACCCACCACTTCGACGAGGGGCCGGTCGCCGGCGTCGCCGACCTCGGCGACCTCCCGGTCGAGGCGTACAACGACGCGGACGACCCCGAGAACCACGTCGCGGACGTGCAGGCCGTCGTCGCCGACGAGGCCGCGGCCGTCTACGAGCGCGGCGCGCTCCCGGTCTTCCTCGGCGGCGACAACTCCCTGACGGTCGGGAACGTCACGCCGCTTCTCGGCGGCGACGACTCGGTCGGGGTCGTGAGCTTCGACGCCCACCTCGACTGCCGCGACCCCGCCGACGGCCCGACGAGCGGGACGCCCTACCGCCAGCTGTTCGACGCCGGTCTCGACCGCCTCGCCGTGGTCGGCGCGCGCCACTTCGAGACTTCGACCGCCTACGCCGACTTTCTGCGCGACTCGGGCGGCACCATTCTCACCGCCGACGAGGTCGGTCGCGGCCCCGTCGAGACGGCCGACTTCGCCCTCGATGCGCTGGCCGCTTGCGACCGCGTCTTCGTCAGCCTCGACGTGGACGTGCTGGACCAGACGGCCGCGCCGGGCGCGAGCGCGCCGACCCCCGGCGGCGTCACCACCCGCGAACTGTTCTCGATGCTCCGCCGCGTCGCGGCCGACCCCCGCGTCGTCGGCTTCGAGGTCGTGGAGTGCGCGCCGCCGCTGGACGACGAGGACGGTCGAACCGTCGGCGCGGCCGCCCGTGCGGTCGCCCACTTCCTCGCGGGGGTGACGTCGCGTGACTGACGCGGGTTCCACGGCCGGCCTCACGGTCGTCCACGACGCGGCCGAACTGGTCGTCGGCCCCGACGAGGGAACCGGCGTCGTCGTCCTCGAAGACGCCGCGTTCGCCGCGCTCGACGGCGAGGTAGTCGCCGTCGGGGCGACAGACGAAGTGCTCGCGGACTACCCGCTCGCCGACGCCGACACCGCCGTCGACGCGACCGGCAAGACGGTCCTGCCGGGCTTCGTCGACCCCCACACCCACGCGCTGTTCGCCGGCGACCGCTCCGACGAGTTCGTGGCGAAGCTACGCGGCGCGACCTACGAGGAGATTCTCGCCGACGGCGGCGGCATCCTCCGCACCGTCGACGCGGTCCGAGAAGCCTCCGACGAGGAGTTGGCGGCGAACCTCACGGAACACCTCGACGCGATGCTCGCCCACGGAACGACCACGGTCGAGGTGAAGAGCGGCTACGGCCTCGACACCGAGACCGAACTGCGGATGCTTTCGGCCATCGACGCGGCCGGTTCGGACCACCCGGTGGACGTGGTTCCGACGTTCATGGGCGCGCACGCCGTCCCGCGCGGCGTGGACACCGAGGAGTACACCAAGTCGGTCGTCGCCGACCAACTCCCCGCGGTCGCCGAACAGGGCATCGCGGAGTTCTGCGACGTGTTCTGCGAGCGCGGCGTGTTCACCGCCGAGCAGTCCCGTCGGATTCTGGAGGCGGGCCGCGACCACGGCCTCACGCCGAAGATTCACGCCGACGAGTTCGCCGCCATCGGCGGCGCCGACGTGGCGGCCGCGGTCGGCGCGGCCAGCGCGGACCACCTGCTCCACACTGACGACGCGGGCCGAGACGCGCTCGTCGAAGCCGGCGTCGCGCCCGTGATGCTCCCGGGCACGGCGTTCGGCCTCGGTGCCGACTACGCCGACGCCCGCGCCTTCCTCGACGCGGGCCACGAGGTCGCGCTCGCCACCGATTTCAACCCGAACTGCTTCTCTCGAAGCATGGGATTCGTCGCCACGCTCGCCAGCGTCGGAATGCGAATGACTCCACACGAGGCCATCCGCGGCGTCACGAGCGCCGCCGCGGGCGCGCTCGACCGCGACGACGGCACGGGCACGCTCCGCGCCGGGGCTCCCGCCGACGCCGTCGTGCTCGACGTGCCGACCGCGTCGCACCTCTCGTACCGGTTCGACACGAACCCCGTTTCGACCGTGCTGAAATCGGGGGTGGTCGTCCGTGGGTGACCGCACAGGCCTCCCCGATTCGGTCGTCCTCGACGGCGAGTCGCTGACGCCGGAGGACGTGGCCGCCGTTTCACGCCACGACGCACCCGTCGAACTCGCCGCCGAGTCGCGAGAGCGGATGCGCGAGTCGCGCGAGCGCGTCGAGTCCGTCCTCGACTCCGGCGAACCGGTCTACGGCGTCAACACCGGCTTCGGCCACCTCGTGGAGACCCACATCGACCGCGAGGACATCGAGCGCCTCCAGACGAACCTCGTCCGCAGCCACGCCGCCGGCGCGGGCCGCGAACTCTCCCGCGAGGAGGTCCGGTCGATGATGGTCAGCCGGGCCAACACGCTCGCCAAGGGCTTTTCGGGCATCCGACCCTCGGTCGTCGACCTGCTCGTCTCGATGCTCAACGAGGGCGTCCAGCCGGTCGTCCGCTCCCGCGGGAGCCTCGGCGCGAGCGGCGACCTCGCGCCCCTCGCGCACATGGCGCTCGTCCTCATCGGGGAGGGCGAAGCCCGCGTCGACGGCGAGCGACTCCCGGGCGACGAAGCCCTGCAAGCGGTCGGTCTGGAGCCGGTGACGCTCGCCTCGAAGGAGGGCCTCGCGCTCATCAACGGGACGCAACTGACGGTCGGCCTCGCCGCGCTGTTCGTCGTCGACGCCGAGCGAACCGTCGAGGCGGCCGACGCCGCTGGCGCGCTCGCGACCGAAGTCACGATGGGGACGACGGCGAACTGCGACCCCGCCATCCACGACGTTCGTCCCCACCCCGGCCAGCAAGAGAGCGCGGCGGCGATTCGCCGCCTCACCGCCGGTTCGACCGTCCTCGAATCGCACAAGGACTGCGAGCGCGTGCAGGACGCCTACTCGATTCGCTGTCTCCCGCAGGTCCACGGCGCGGTCAGAGACGCCGTCTCGCACCTCCGCGAGGCCGTCGAAGTCGAACTCAACAGCGTCACCGACAACCCGCTCGTCTTCCCGGCGGGCGCGGTGGACGAGCGCGCGCCCGGCACCGACGTGGCCGCCGTCGTCTCCGCCGGCAACTTCCACGGCGAACCGCTGGCGCTCCGCCTCGACTACGCCGCCGGCGCGCTGACGGAACTCGCGGCCATCTCCGAGCGCCGGACCGACCGGATGCTCAACCCGGACGTACAGGAGTCGTACCTCCCGCCGTTCCTGACCGAGCGCAGCGGGCTCCGGTCGGGTTACATGATTGCGCAGTACACCGCCGCGGCGCTGCTCAACGAGTGTCGGTCGCTCGGTCGCCCCTCCATCGACTCGACGCCCGTCAGCGGCGGGCAGGAAGACCACGTGAGCATGAGCGGCCAGAGCGCCCTCAACGCCCGCACGGTCGCCGAGAACGTCGCGACCATCGTCGGCGTCGAACTCCTCTGTGGCTCGCAGGCCGCGGAGTTCCTCGACGAGGGCCTCGAACTCGGGACCGGAACGGGGGCCGTCCGCGACGCGATTCGGTCCGTGGTTCCGCCGCTCGACGAGGACCGCCGACTCGACGGCGAACTGGAGACGGCGGCCGACCTCGTCCGGTTCGGCGCGATTCGCGCGGCCATCGAGGACGCCGGGCTCTCCGGCTGATTCGTCCGCACCCACCATCGGGAGGCGGTGAGTGACCGTCGCCCCCGACTGCAAAAAACGGCCATCGCGTCGCCGGTGACACGCCCGGCGCTCGCCGCGGTTGCCGACTCAGAGGTTCCCGTTGACGATGTCGGCGACGCGCTGCCGGTCGAACAGCTGTTCCTCCTCGGGAATCTCGGGGTACGGCCCCTCGCTGTACTGGGGCCACGCGCCGAACTGGTCGGGGTAGAGCTGTTTCGCGGTCATCTCCAACTGGAACAGATTGAGTATCGGCCCCTGGTATCGGCCGCCCTGCGCGTAGATGCGGTCGTTCTTCACGGCCGAAATCTCGGCTCCGACGGGGTCGTCCTGGAAGCCCGTCCGGATGTCGGGCATGCTCGTGTTCGGGTGCATCCCGCCGAGCGTGAGAATCACGTCGGGATCGGCTTCGAGGAGCGTCTCGAAGTCGACGGTCGAGCCGGATTCAACGTCGTCGCCGAACGCGCTGACCGGCCTCAACGGGCGGGTGTGGGCGGTCAGGAAGCCCGGCGTGCTCAGGTTGTAGGCGTAGATGGACTCCAGGTCGCTCGGGCCGAGGAGCACGGCGGTCGGGCGGTCCTCTTCCGCGGGGAGGTCCGCCGCAATCCCCGCGAGCAGTTCCTCGCGGACCGTAGTGAGCGCCTCGTACTTCGCTTCCTCCTGCAGCACCTGCGCGACCTTGGCGAATATCTCCCAGAGGCCGTAGTACTCGTAGGCGTCGGTCCACTCGGTCGGCGGCGCTTGATGCCGCGCGCTGAAGCTGTTGCCGAACCACGGACTGACGTTCTCCTCGATTTCGTCGAGGTCGTCCTGGCTCCAACTGCCGAGCGCCGAGACGCTGGCGGGGTCCGCGAGGTGCACGTCGCTGTCGAGTTCGTAGAGCCGCTCTTTCGACGGCTCCCACGACGAGTACAGGCCGGTCCAGTCGAGTTCGACGTCGGGGAGCCGCGGCGTGAACTGGTTCCACAGCGCGTCGTAGTAGTCCGGGGCGTGCATCGAGTTGACGGCGTCGCCGTGGCCGAGGGCGAACGCCATCCCCGCGTGGTGGGTCAGCCGCGTGAAGATGCTCTCGGGGACCGATTCGAACGTCACCTCGCCCATCGGGGCCATCGACACCGTGTACGAGTCCGCCTCGGCCGTCGATTCCGCGGTCGACTCGGTCGCCGTCGATTCGGTCGCGGCGGTCTCCGTCGCGGTCGCGCCGGTCGTGGTCGCGTCCGACTCGGACGAACCGGTACAGCCGGCGAGCAGTCCGCCGGCGGCGACCGAACCGCCGTAGGTCAAGAACTTCCTGCGCGTTGGTCCGTCGCTGTCTGCCATCGTACTTTTAGGCCCGCCTAATACATATAGGCGTACCGATTTAGGCCGGCCGAAATTCCGAAACGGATTTATCCGTTTGGGAGTGGCTAAAACCATGGACCAAGACCTCGTCGACCGGGCGGCGCGCACGCGCCGAGCGTACCTCAAGGGCGGCGGCGCGCTTCTCGCGGGCGGCTTGCTGGCCGGCTGTGCCGGGCAGAACGACGCGGAATCAGCGACGGACGCGACCGAGACGGCCGCGGCGACGGAGGCCACGACCGAAGCGTCTCCCGAGGCAGAGACCGAGGCCGAACAGGCCGGGTACACGGTGTCGATGTCGCCGGCGGGCGACGTGACGTTCGATTCGGTTCCGGCGGACGTGATGGTGTACAACCTCGTTTACGCCGACGCGGCGGTCGCCTTCGGCCACGGCGACGCGGTGAACTCCCTCGGCTTCGACAGCGACGCCGGCGGCCGGACGCTCGACGCCTACTACGAGCGCCTCGACGGCGTCTCGTTCGACCGGAGCGAGCTCGCGCAACTCAACTCCGGGTCCGGGAGCGTCAACATCGACAAGGAACTCGTCTACGAACTGGACTCCGACCTCCACCTCGTCGACCCGGCGCTCGTGGCCAGCTTCGACGGTTGGGACCAGTCGGACGTCGAGGAGATTCGCGAGCAGGTCGGCCCGTGGTTCGGCAACGCCTACAGTCGCACGCACGCCCAGCCGCCAGAGCCGTACGCCGCCGACTACCAGTACTACACGCTCTGGGAAATCGTGGAGAACGTCGGGCAGGTGTTCCGAGAGGAAGACCGCTACGCGGCGCTCGAGTCGGTCCACAGCGACCTCCTCGACACGATTCAATCGGACCTCCCGCCCGAGTCGGAGCGCCCGACGGTCGGCGTCGTCATCTACATGGACGAGACGTTCTACCCCTCGAAAATCAACGTTCCCGGCTTCGCCACCTCGCACATCCGTCCGCTCGGCGTCACCGACGCCTTCGCGGCCGGCGACGTGACGTTCGAGACCTCCTACGACTTCGAGACGATGCTGGAAATCGACCCCGACGTGTTGCTCCACAGCTACGGTATCGACTCGTACTACGACGTGGCGTCGACTCGCGAGACCCTCGAAGACCACCCCGTCGGGAGCGAACTCAGCGCGGTCCGGAACGACCGCGTCTTCCCCTCGGGCACGCCGGTACAGGGGCCGATTATGAACTTGTTCCAGTTGGAGATGACCGCGAAACAGCTCTATCCCGGCCGCTTCGGCGCGTGGCCGGAGTACACCGGCGGTGCGTACCCCGAGATTCCCGAAGAAGAGCGGCTATTCGATAGGCAGCGCGTCGCCGACATCGTCACCGGTAACTGAGCCGGCCGGTTTTCCCCGGCCGTTTCTCTCGCCACCCGGCGCTGGCGGGTGGCTCGTTCGACCCGCTCGGCCCGCTCGCCTCCACGGTGGCTCGTCCGCCTACCAGAGCTGGACGGCCGGCGTCCCGCAGCCGTCGCAGACGATGGCGTCGTTGTCTTTGTAGCTCCCCGTCACGAGGTCGCCGTCGCAGTAGGTGCAGTCCTCTTCGTCGAACGAATCGAGCAGGTACGCGGATTCGGGCATATCCGACGATTCGGCTCCAGTCGTAAGAACATTTCTCCGGTTCGATATATCGCGGTCCGTGACACTCCCGAGAACTGTTCGGTTCGAACCGTCGTTTTGTCGGCGACAGTCGCGACTCGGGGCGTGGGACGCGCAAAACGGGGAACCGGGAGAACGGTGGTGGGATGCCCGGTGAGGTGGTGGTGGTGATGGATTGTCCGGGCGCAGGAAGCTCCCCGGAGGAGCGTGGGAACGCGTCGAGGGGGGAGGCGAGTCGGACTTAGTAGCCCAGTTGCTCGCGGATGAGGACGACGGTGGTGCGGCCCTCTTCGACTTCCTGCCGGAAGATGAGTTGCTTCGCAATCATCGACTCGACGCCGTAGGCCTCCTTCGCGCGCTCGTTTTCGAGGGGGTACGCGACGGATTCGAGGCGGTCGAGCGCGTCGTCGAGCGTCGGCACGATTTTGTTGACGCCGCTGACGATGACGACGTTGCTGGCGGCGAAGGGGTACGCGCCGATGCGACTGCCCGAGAGGTCCGCGGCGACGAGTTCGCCCGTCTGGGCGATGGCGTTGATGCCGCCGAGGAAGTAGTCGGCGGTCTGGGAGTCGCGGCGGGCGGCCTGTCGCTCCGCGTCGTCGTCGATGCTCCAAATCTGGTCCGGCAGGCTCTCCCACTCGTGGTCGCCCTCGCTCAGGTAGTCGTCGAACCCGATCTCTTCGAGAGTGGTCGAGTGACCGTTCATCACGGAGACGCCCGCGGGGATGTGCGACTGCAGGGTTTCGAGCGCCTCGTCGGCCGTGTCGACGACGACGACGTCGAACCCGCTCGCTTCGAGGTTCTCGACGGTGGCTTCGACGACCTCGTCGTCGGGGAGCTGGTCGAGTTCGGCGTCGATATCGGCGTCGTCTGCGTAGTCAGATTTCTGTTGAGACATGTGTGAGTGTGGTGGTGGAGCCGGTGGGTACTCCGACGCCCGAGTGTAGCGGCTAACGGGTGTTAAACGCTCGCTGACGGCGGTGTCAGGTGGTTACGGTCGTGTTACCGCCCCCGCCGCGACGGGTCGCGGTTTGGTCACTCCGCTACTCCAGTCCGAGCGCGTCGCAGAGCGCCGCCACGTCGAGGTTGTCGGCGACGAGCGCGGCGGCGCGGTCGTAGGGGTCGCCCGACGCGCCGGCGTCCGCGTCGGCCTCGGGCGTTCCCGCTGTCTCCGCTCGTTTTCCCCCTGTCGCGCCCGCCGCTCGCGTCGCCGGACGGTCGCGCCCGGCGGACTCGTACACGGCGTCCACGAACGCGTTCCGCGGCGAGTCGTTGGCGAACAGGTCGTGAATGTACGTCCCCGCGACCCGTCCGAGCGCCGCGCCGTCGCCCGAAACCGGGGTCGCGCCGCCGACGATTCGGCTGTCGCCCATGTGTATCTCGTAGCCGTCGATAGCTCCCGTCGCGCCGGCCAAGGGTCCCGCGCCGTCGAACTCGACGGAGACGGGTTCGACCCGCTTGTCGCGGGAAAAGCGCGTGACTATCGGCAGCAGGCCGAATCCTTCGACCATCTCGTCGGCCGCCGCCCCCTCGATGTCGGCGTTCTCGATGGTCTCGCCGAGCAGTTGGTAGCCGCCGCAGATGCCGACGACCGGGCCGTCGAAGGCGGCGAGTTCGTCGCCGAAGCCGGCGTCGCGGAGCGCGAGCAGGTCGTCGACCGTGTTCTTGCTGCCGGGGAGGACCACCCCGTCGATGCCGTCGAGCGTCGCGTCGAGCGGGAGGTAGGCGACCCGGACGCCCGGCGTCTCGGCCAGCGGGCCGAAGTCCGTGGCGTTCGAGATGCGCGGGAGTCGCGGCACGCCGATTGTGACGGCGCGCTCGGCCGCGACGCCGTCGTCGTCGCCGACGGTGGCGCGCTCGCCTTCCGCGGGGAGCGCGAGGCTGTCTTCTTCCGGGAGACCGGGGTCGTCGTAGGGAAGCACGCCGAGGACGGGCACGCCGGTCCGCTCCTCGATTTCGTCGAGCCCCGGTTCGAGGAGGCTCGGGTCGCCGCGGAACTTCGTGATGACCGCGCCGACGACCCGCTCGCGCACGTCTTCGGGCAGGAGTTCGAGCGTCCCGAGCAGGCTGGCGAAGACTCCGCCGCGCTCGATGTCGGCCGCGATGAGGATGTCGGCGTCGGCGAAGCGGGCGGTCTCGATGTTCGCCAAGTCGCGGTCGTGGAGGTTTATCTCGGCGATGGAGCCGGCCCCCTCGGCGACGACCACGTCCGCCTCGGCCGCCAGCCGACGGTGCGATTCGACCGCCGCGTTGCGGGCGTCCTCCCAGTGGGTCGCGTAGTAGTCGCCCGCGGAGTTGAGGCCGACCGCCCGACCGTGGACGACCAGTTGCGACGTGCCGTCGCCGTGGGGCTTGAGCAGGACCGGATTGTGGTCGGTCGTCGGCGCGACCCGCGCGGCGCGGGCCTGCACGTACTGCGAGACGCCGATTTCGCCGAAGTCGTCGCCGTCGGCGGTGGCGACCGCCCGGGCGTTGTTGCTCATGTTCTGCGCCTTGAACGGCGCGACAGAGAGGCCGCGGTCGGCGAACAGGCGACAGAGCCCGGCCGCGACGGTGCTCTTGCCCACGTGGCTCGCGGTCCCCGCGACGAGGAGGGTCGGCGTCGTCATCTGCCGGGAGTCAGGGCCGCGCGGTTCAAAGGTGTTCGTTTCGGGCGCGGGAGGGCGGCCCCATACCGCGACCGACGGCGTCTTCGAACGCCCCGACGACGTTCCCCGCCATACTGTGGTGGTCACGTCGATTCTGTGAAATGTTGCCGGAAGTGGTGCGTTTAGTTCGCTCGCCCGCTCGGTCTATCATGAATGAAGAAACAGTTACTCGTGACGGACTTCCTCGACCGGGCCCGGACGTACTACGGCGATTACGAGGCTGTCGTCGGCGTCGACGGGGAGCGCTTCACCTACGCGGAGTTCGGCGAGCGGGTGGACAGGTTTTCGGCGGCGCTCCAATCCCGCGGCGTCGAGAAGGGCGACCGGGTCGCGGTGCTCGACCCCAACACGCACTGCCACCTCGAAGCGGCCTTCGGCGCGATGCAGTGCGGCGCGCTCCACGTCCCGCTGAACTACCGGCTCACGACCGAGGACTACGAGTACCTGCTTTCGGACTCCGGCGCGAGCGTGGTCTACGCCGACTACCAGTACGCGGGGAAAATCGAGGCCGTCCGCGACGACGTGCCCGCCGAGGTGTTCGTGACGAACGACCCCGCCGCCGTCGACGGCGACTGGCTCGACTTCGAGGCGTTCCTCGACGAGGCCGACGCCGACGACTACGAGCGCCCCGAGATGTCCGAGGACGAACTCATCACCATCAACTACACCTCGGGGACGACCGGTGACCCGAAGGGCGTCTGCCGCACCCACCGCACCGAGTCGCTCCACGCTCAACTGGTGACGATTCACCACCACATCGCCGACGACGACGTCTACCTCTGGACGCTCCCGATGTTCCACGTCAACGGCTGGGGCCACATCTACGCCGTCACCGGCCGCGGCGCGAAACACGTCTGCACCCGCGGGGTCGACGCCGAGCAGGTGTTCGACGCCATCGCCACCGAGGACGTGTCCTTTTTCTGTTGTGCGCCGACGGTGCTGTCGATTCTGCGGGAGTACGCCGAGGAACACGACCCCGCGTACGCCGGCGACAACCCGGTTCGCGTGACCGCCGCCGGCAGCGCCGCGCCGAGCGCGACGATTCGCCACACCGAATCCGAGTTCGGCTGGGAGTTCACCCAGCTCTACGGCGCGACCGAGACCGGCCCGCTCATCGCCACCTCGGACGCGAACCGACTCATCCCCGACGAGGGGGGGCTTCGGTTCTCGCTCAAACAGCGGCAGGGCGTCGCCCCGCTCGGGACCGACCTGCGCGTCGTCGACGAGGACGGCGAACGGGTCCCGCGCGACGACGCCACCATCGGCGAGGTGGTCGTCCGCGGCAATCAGGTGATGGAGAAGTACTGGAACAAGCCCGACGAGACCCACGACGCCTTCAACGACCGCCTCGAAGGCTGGTATCACACCGGCGACCTCGCGGTCGTCAACGAGGACGGCATGATTGCGATTCAGGACCGCAAGAAGGACATCATCATCTCCGGCGGCGAGAACATCTCCTCGGTCGAACTGGAGGACACGCTGTTCGACCACGACGCCGTCGGCGACGTGGCGGTCATCCCCGCGCCGTCCGAGAAGTGGGGCGAGACGCCGAAGGCGTTCGTCGTCCCCGCGAACGGCGACGTGGAGAACCCCGGCGTCACCGCCGAGGAACTGAGCGAGTACACCCGCGACCGCCTCGCCGGCTACAAGGCCATCCGCGAGTTCGAGTTCGTCGAGGAGATTCCCAAGACGGCGACCGGTAAGATTCAGAAGTACGAACTCCGCAAGCGCGAGTGGGACGACGAAGAGCGGATGGTCGGACAGGGGTAGGCGGCGACCCGGCGCCCCGGCGGCCCCTGACTCGGCGGCCCGCCCGACCCGTTTCGACGCTCGTCTCCCGGTGAGTCGGCCGCTTCGCCCGCAAGATATTATTGGCTCACCGAGTATCTCGTATCTAACATGTTTTCTCCGAGTTCAGGAGGCACCTCCGCCGGCGCGATTCTCTACGTCGCGGCCGACGGCGCTGCCTCCGATGCGGTCGTCTCGGCGCTTCGGGACGCCTTCGAGCGCCCGGTCACGCGCGCCGAGAGCGTCGACGCCGTGCGGTCGGCGCTCGACGACCGCACCGTCTCCTGTCTCGTCGCCGCCGCCGACCTCCCCGACGGACTCGAACTGGACGCGCTCGTCTCCCGCGACGGCTCCCGCGCCGAGTTTCCGGTCGTCGTCTACGCCGCCGCGGGCGACGAGGCGTTCGCCGCTCGCGCCGTCTCGCTCGGCGTCGACGACTACCTGATCCGCGACGACGCCGACGACTCCCACGCGGCACTCGTCGCGTCGGTTCGGTCGCTCGTGGACCCGGACACCGGCGACTCCCGCCCCGTCACTCGGAGTCACCGCGTCATCGTCGAGGCGATGGAAGACGGCGCGTTCGTCCTCGACGACCGAAGTCGCGTCGAGTACGTGAACCCCAGAATCGAGGAGATAACCGGGCGCGCCTCCGAGACGCTCCGCGGCGAGCAGTTCGAGTCGCTCGTCGACGCCGGCCTGTTCCCCGCGGGCGAGTACGAGCGGTACCGCGACGCCGTCTCGCGGGTTCTCTCGGAGGGCGTCACCGAACGCCTCGACGTTCGGTTCGTCGACGCCGAGGGCGACCCGCGGCTGTTCGAGCTCCAGCTCTCTCCGGCCGTCGACGGCGAGAAGGCCATCGGCGTCGTCGGCATCCCGCGGGACGTGACCGACCGCGAGGTCGCCACCAACCAGCGCGGCGAACTCCTCGAACGCATGACGGACGCCTTCTTCGCCCTCGACACCGACTGGCGCTTCGTCTACTTCAACGACCGCGCGAAGACCATCTTCAGCGAGGTTCGCGAGCCCGAACTCGGCGAGCGCATCTGGGACCTGTACCCGTCGGTCGTCGACACCGAACTGTTCGACAACTACCACGAGGCGATGCGGACCCAAGAGCCGGTGACGTTCGAGACCTTCTCCGAGGTCTACGACGGCTGGTTCGAGGTCCGGGCGTATCCCTCGCCGTCGGGCCTGTCGGTCTACTTCCGCGACGTGACGACGCGGAAGCGCTACCTCCACGCCCTCGAATCGACCAACCAGCGCCTCGAAACCGTGTTGCAGAACCTGCCGATCATCCTCTCGGCGTTCGACTCAGAGGGCGTGTTCACCATGTCCGAAGGGGCCGGTCTGGAGTCGCTCGGCCGCGACCCCGGCGAGGTGGTCGGCCGGTCCGCCTTCGAACTGTACGACGACACGCCCGCGGCCACCGACGCCATCGCTCGCGGGCTGTCTGGCGAGGCGGTCGACACCCGAATCGAGTACCACGGCGCGGTCTACGACGTGTGGTACCGCCCTGTCTTCGACGACGACGGCGAGGTGTCGAAGCTCCTCGGCGTCGCCATCGACGTCACCGACCGCGCGCGGTTGGAGGACGGTCTCCGGTCGCTACAGGCGGTCACGAGGGACCTCATTCTCACCGAGAGCGTCGAGGAGGTCGCGGCGCTGGCGGTCGAGGCCGTCCCCGAACTCGTCCCCGACGCCGAGGCAGCCATCTGGCTCGCCGACGACGGCGGGGGACTGTCGCCGGCCGCCTCGACAGGCGACGGGTTCGAGTCGACGGTTCGAATCGAGACCGTCCCGGGCGGCCCCGAGTCGGACGCGGTCACCCGAGTCGACTCCGCGGCCGTGGATGACCGGCTCCTTCCCCCCGAGTCGGACGCGGCGTCTGTCCTCCGCGTCCCGCTCGGGAGCCACGGTCTCCTCGTCGTCGCGACCGACGCCGACGCGTTCCTCGACGTGGACGTTGACCTGTTCGAACTCTTCGGCTCGACGGTCGCCACCGCGCTCTCGGGAACCGTCCGCGAACAGGAACTCCGCAACCGCGAGGCGGACCTCGCCGCCGCCAACGAGCGACTCGACGATTTCGTCTCTATCGTCGCCCACGACCTCCGAAACCCGCTCGCGGTCGCCACCGGCTACCTCGACCTCGGGATTGAGTCGGGCGAGCGGGCGCACCTCGAACGCGCCGCCAACGCGGTCGAGCGGATGTCCGAACTGGTCGAGGAGGTGCTCGACCTCGCTCGCCAGCGGACGCCCGTGGTCGACGCCAAATCCGTCGACCTCGCCCGCGTCGTCGACCACGCGTGGCGCTTCGTCGACACCGGCGACGCGACGCTCGTCCGCGGGGAACTGTTCGTCGTCGAGGGCGACGACGGCCGCCTGCTCAGGCTCTTCGAGAACCTGTTTCGGAATTCCGTCGAACACGCCCGTCCCCCCGACGACCCGCTCGCCGTCCGCGTCGGCGCGCTCGACGACCGGTCCGGGTTCTACGTCGCCGACAACGGCGTCGGCATTCCCGAGGAGATACGCGAACGCGTTTTCGACCACGGCTACACCACGACGCCGCGGGGCACCGGCTACGGCCTCGCCATCGTCCGCGACATCGCCGACGCCCACGGCTGGTCCGTCTCGCTCGCCGAGTCGGCCGAGGGTGGTGCGCGGTTCGAGTTCGTGACGCCGTCGGAGCGATCGACGGCGACTGATTCGGGAGCCCTCGACGAATGACGCACACGATTCTCGTCGCCGAGGACGGGAACCACCTCGATGGAGCTCTCGCCGAGAGGACGGCCCCCGTGTCGGCCTCGCGCCCCGCTGTGCTCGACCCGGTCCTCGACTGAGCTTCGACCTCTCACCGAGCGACCGAATCGCACGGTATCGCGTCGTAGACCCCGCTTTTCGGTCGTTCTCGATTCCTTAGATTCGGAAATCACGCTCTCTTTATATGCTATGGGGGGTCGTTCGTTCACTTGTTAGGTGAAAGACAATGGCCGCTAACTCACAAATCGAGATGCTGGGGAACAGGATGGACTTCGACTACTCGCAGGGCGTCACGGGCTACGTGCTCGTGCTGACCCGCCTCATCACCGGTTACTGGTTCTTCCACGCCGGTGTGACGAAGCTCGGCGGCTTCAGCGCCGCGGGCTACCTCGCGAACGCCCCCGCCGCCTCGCCGCTGCAGGGCTTCTTCGCGTGGGCCGCCGCGACCCCGTGGCTCCTCGAGTTCACGAACTTCATGATTCCCGTCGGTGAGACGCTCATCGGCCTCGGACTCATCGTGGGTGCACTCGTCCGGCTCGCCGCCTTCTTCGGCGGCGTCCTGATGGTGTTCTTCTACCTCGGGAACGCCGACTGGGCCCACGGCGTGGTCAACGGTGACCTGTTCGGGCTGATGATGTTCGCCATCGTCGGGACCCTCGCGGCGGGCCGCATCCTCGGCCTCGACGCCATCATCGAGAAGATGGAGTTCGTCCGCCAGCGCCCCGCGCTCAAGTACCTCCTCGGCTGAGCGGGATATCCTTCCCCCTCGCGGCCGTGTCGGTGCGCCGCGGTGACCCACCAACTCCACCGCACCCGGCGCGCTTCGGCGAACGAAAGAACACTACGAACGACGAGACTGATTTTCTCCGATTACTTCCTGTCGAGCCTGCTGAGGCCCTGCCAAATCGCCTCGATGAGCCGCGCTTCTCCGTCGAACTCGCCCGCCTCGCCGTCCCCATTCGCAGAACTGTCCTGTTTTGCCGCTTCCGCACCGTCGACGTCGTCCCAGCCGCGGGCGATGGCGTCTTCGAGGACGGAAAGCGAGTGGTTCTCGAAGTTGTTCATGCCCCGGAACGATTCGAGCGCCGCGACGGCCTCGTCGTCGAACTCGCCGCTCGGCGTCCCGTCGTAGAAGCCGAGGTCGGCTAACGTTTCGAGCACCGATTCGGCCGTCTCGCCGGATAGCGACCGGGTCTCCTCGGGCGCTTCGCGCTCCAAGAGCGTGATGTCGTACAGCTTGAACACGCGTTCGAGCTCGTCTATCGGGTGGTCGTGGTCGTCGACGCGCACGTCGACCCAGCGGTCGTTGCCGCCGTCGTAGCCGCCCTCGGGCTTGGCGATGTACATCGCCGCCGACTGTTCGCCGCGCTTGTCGCCGCCGGCGTCGTTGCCGGCGTGGAGCGCCGCGAGCAGGCGCTCGGGGAGGCCGCCGTCGGTCGTCTCGAACGCCTCGGCCATCGCTTCGAGCGTCGCCTCGTTTTCGAGGATGTTCCCCTGGACGGTGTAGTGCTCTCCTTGGATGTCGCCGGCCACGTCGAAGCACTCCTCGCCGGTGAAGGCCGCGATGCTCCCGTCCGCCCCCACGACGCCGACCTGCCTGCTCGGGGCCTCGCCGTCGGCGTCGGTCAGTTCGGCGACGACCTCCTCGGCCGAATGCCCCTCGCGCAGGAGGTCCAATCCGTCGGGACCGTAAGCGACGTTCGCGAAGCTCTGGGTGGCGATTGCGCCGGCGTCCGCGCTGACGAACGGGACGACGGAACCGACGCTCACGAACTTCGACTGGACGGCCACGCCGACGGCGTCCTGTTCCGGGTCGCGGGCGACGATTGAGAAGGTCGACGGTCGCGGTGTCATGGTCGGAACCGACGGACGCCGGGCGAATAAGGGTTCACGTCCCGGCGGAACCGTTGGGGAGGTCGGGTCGCCCCGCGGCCGGCTCGGCCGGCTCGGTGGCCGCACGCCTCGGCGGCGACTACGCCGAGATGCGGTCGATGTGCGACTCGATAGCCGCCCGGAGCGACTCGATGGACTCGTCGGGCTCGAACACCGTCAGCCGGCGGGCGCGCGTCCCGGTCAGAATCGAGAGAAACAGCTCGGCCTCGGCGTCGGGGTCGATTGCCTCGAACTCGCCGGCCTCGATTCCGCGGACGAGGATGTCCCGCAGCAGCTCCGTGAGTTCGTCGTCGATGTGGCGATACTCCTCGCGGTAGTCCTCGTCGTGCCGAGCGTTCATCCGCAGTTCGAACATGGACAGTTGGAGCCGGTAGGCCTCCTCGGAGAGCGTCTCCGGGAGGAGCGTCTCGACTACCGTTTCGAGTTCCTCTCTGGGCGTGCGGTCCCCTCGGGGGAGGCCGTCCAGGAACTCCGCGAGGACGTAGTCGAGGAAGTCGACCAGTAGCTCGTCTTTCCCGTCGTAGTGGTAGTACAGGAGTGCCTTGCTGTTCTCGAACTCGTCGGCGATGTCCTGCATCGTCAGGTTGCCGTAGCCGTGTCTCTGTAGCGCCCTGTACGTCGCCTCCATGATGCGCCGCTTCGCCGGCTCCAACTCCTCGGCGCGCCCGTCCCGCGTCATGCTAGGGGGTTCTCGTTGGACGGAAGTGTCGCTTTCGGGTCGTCGCGGGCGGGCGCTTGGGTCCCACATCTCACTTCCGTGCCTGCAACGCGAACAGGAGCGCCACCGACCCGACGAGAAGCGCGAGGAGCGCGACGACCGACCGTCCGCCGGTGACGCCGGCGTATATTCCGTAGCCGAGCGTCGCCCCGGCCGCATACACGAGGGTGCTGCTCAGCCCGTGGACGGCCTCGATTCGGAACGTCGAGGGCTCCCGCCCGACCTCGCGCGCGATGCTGAACCCGTGTTTCCCCACGTCCCACGCGAGGAGTACGAGGAACGCGGCCGCGAGCAGGAACGGCGGTGTCAGACCCAAGACGCCGGCGAGCACGACTGACCCCGCGAGGAGCGCGATGCCCGGCGCGTAGGCCGACTCGACGCCGAACGTGAGTGCACCAGCGAGCGAGAGCACTCCCAGCGCGCCCATCGCGAGCGCGGGGACCGAGACCGCGGTAATGACGGCCGCACCGGTCGCGGCCGCGAGCGCACCGCCGCTGCTCCGGAGCGGCGGGGCGCTATCTGGACGTCGTGGCACGGCTTTGACCACCGCGCGTCACCTCCCGTAGCGGTTCGGTCGGGTCCCAATCGCTCGCGGGGATACCGGCCGCTCGAAGCCGCCGCAGCCGTCGCTCCCTCGCGAGCGACGCGTATCCGGACTCGTAGCCGCGAGCGTGCGTCCGAGCCGTCGGGTCCGGACTGAGAACCGAAACGGGGTGCCCGTGCGCGTCGAACCGCCGCGCGGCGGTCACGCTCGCGTCGTCGGAGAGCGGCGAGACGAAGACGACCCGCGTGTCCGCCCGAACTCGCCGGTGAATCTCGTGAACTGCCGCGGACGCGTCCACCTCGCCGTCCGGAGGCTCCCATCCGAACGCGGGGTTGGCCACCAGCGCCTCCCGAAGCCGGCGGTGGTGGTCGCCTCCGCGGCCGGGCGGGAGCCGACAGGACCGCGGTGAGAGCGCCGCGAGACCGACCGGCACGCCCGCGGAGCGGAAGCGAGAGGCGAGGGCGTCAGCGGCGGCGACGCCCTGCTGGACGACCGGCTCACCGTTGCCGTCGCCGTCGCCGTCACTGTCGCTATCGCCCCCGCCACCCCATGCGACGTAGGCCTCGGTCCGCGCGTCAACGACGACGAGCACTCGCTGGCGTCGGTGTTCGTGAAACGCCACCGTCGAGAACTCCCCCGTCTTGGCCTTCCGTCTCCAGTCGATTCGCGATGGGGGGTCACCCGGTCGATACTCTCTGACGGAGTGGAACTCGACGCCCGGCCCCGGGGCGTCCGACCGCGACCGACCCGCTCGCGTCGTCGTTCTCGCGGGGGCGCGACCGGAAAGCGGTTTTGCCGGCGGGCGGCACGAAACCGTCGTCTCGGTGTCGACGAGCGTTTCCCGCTTGCGTACCCCGAGGGCGTCGCGCGTGACGACGAGCGCAGGGTCGAACGCGTGGTCGCCGCGGACGGCTTCGACCGTGTACGTGACGCTCGCACGCTTCCCCGGTCGGAGCGCGGTCGCGAACTTCGGCGACCCGTCGACCACGGCGAGCCCCGGCGGAACCCCGTCGACGAGTCGGAGGTCCGCGAGCGTCGCGTCGCCGACGTTCCGAACCGAGAGGGTCACCTCGACCTCGTCGCCGACCGCGGGTTCGGCGTCGCTGACCGCTCTTTCGACCGCCACCGCCTGCGATGGGGTCGGAACCGCGCGGGCGTACCCCGAGACGGTGATTCCGAACAGCGCGAGGAGGAGCAGTCCCGGTCGCAGCGTGACGATTCCGAGCCCGCCGACTGCGAGCGCTGCGGCGGTCACGCCGTGGACCCGGTCAGTCGCCGACTCGCGTTCGAGGCTCTCTTCGCCGTCCGGGAGATATCGGCTCGTCCGCACGGCGGGTTCGTCCCCGAACGCCGCCCGAACGTCGGCCGACGGGGCCGGTGTCACGTCGCCCGCGCCGGACCGCTTCGACAGCGCGGCAGCGGCGCGACGCGCCCGACGAGCGAACGGCGGCTCGCCGCGGACCAGCGCGCGGGCGTATCCCGAGGGCGACAGCGACGGGACGAGGTCGCCGGCGAAGAACGCCGATGCGAGCGGGTCGTCCGTCCAACTCCCGTCGCGGAGCCGCGTTTCGACCTCACTCGGGCTCGGCCCGTCACCCCGAGAGAGCACGCTCGTCGCCGCGCCCCGGAGGTCGTCGCGGAGCTCCCGGCGGTTCGCCGGCTCCGCGTCGCGCCGGTCGGTCCACTCGATTGCGTTCACTCGCCGGGCGAACTCCGCCCCCGACGGGTCGTACTGCGGACGACGCTCCGGCGAGGGGAACGCGTCTGCGGTGGCCGCCTTTCCCCCACTGTCGCTCGCGGCGTCCCCGCTGAGAGCGTTCAACAGCGAGCGGGCGGCGAGGGCGGCGGCGGCGACGCCGACGACGGCGACGGGTGCCGTTCGGGCGGCCCCTGTAAGTGAGACGCCGCGGGCGACGCCCGGAGAAGCGACGAGCAGTACGCCGACGAGGCCCGACGCGAGGCCGACGAGCAACAACCCGCGGCGAGCGCGGCTCACGGTTCGCGCCCGTCCGGCCAGTTCTCGTCTCGCCGCAGCGCGTCGAGCGCGTCTTCGGCCCGTCGCTCGCGCTCGTCGGTCGGCCGTTTCCCGCCGTACCGAACTGCGCGGAACAGCTCGGTGAGTGACTCGACTGTGCCCGCGGGCAAGCCGGCGTCGGCGGCCGTGCGGGCGAGTTCGGCCGGCGTCTGTCGCGGGGTGGCCGCCGCGCCGAGCGCGGACACCATCGCGAACCAAGCGCGGGAGATGCCGTTCGCCGGCGGGCCGCCCCAGTCGGACGGCGCCGGCGCGTTCCGTTCCGACGGTTTGTGGTCCGCGCCTCCCCGCTCCTCCGTCGTCTCGGCCGCCCGCGCGTCGTCGTCGGTGAGTCGGCGGAAGACGAGCACCACCGCACCGACGACGAGTGCGCCCCCGACGGCGAGGCGCGAGCGCAGTCCGCCGGCCGGCGACGACTGCTCCCCGAGACTGCCGAGTACGCCGTCGTCCGGAAGCACCAGCCGACCGACTGAGGGTCGGTCCGGACGGTCGGGTTGCCTGCTCGGCCCCGACTGCTCGCGGGGCGCTACCGACCCATCGGCCGACTCCGCGACGGCCGGTCCGTCCGGTCTCGCGGCGTCGAGCGACCCCGCGGCGAGGCCGAGGGTGATGAGCGCGAACGCGGTGATGGCGAGGGCGGCGACGTGGGTGGTTCGCATGGGTGTGCGGACTGTGTCGGGTCGTCACCGCCTCGCGACGAGGCCGATGAGGGCGACCAGTGCGACCAGCGCGCCCCCGAGCAGTACGCCCGAGAGGTCCGACGACGCGTCCATGCTGAGCCAGAGCCCGCTGACGAGACAGGCCAGCGCACCGGCGGCAGCAGCTGTTTCGAGGGGTCTGACGGCCGCCGGGCCGTCGCCGAGTCGTCCGACCACAGAGCGTCCGAGCACGACGAGCGGGAAGACGCCCGCGACGACGACGCCGAGGTGAATCGCCACGACGCCGGCGATTTCGAGTGGTGGGACGATGCCACTAGTGGCCGCCCCGAGGGCATACGTTCCGAGGAGCCCGGCGAGGAAGGCCGCGAGGAATCGTTCGACGCTGTCCGTCGAGACGCGGGGGAGGGTGTCCGTAACGGGAGCCATGCGCAAACATTTCAATTCATTGCTAAAAATACCCGAGGTTCCCCGACCGCGGGCGAGCGGTTCCGGTCGGCTGCGACCGAAGGTACTTTATGATTTTAGGTTGGCCTAAAAATATGGGAGAAGACGACGCCTCTCGAATCGGGCTGACGCGGCGACGGTGCCTCAAACGTGGCGGTGCGGCCGCCGCGGGCGGATTGCTCGCCGGGTGTACGAGCGACCCGTCGGGGTCGACAGACTCGACGGCGACCGAAACCGCGGACGCGACCGCGACCACGACGACGTCCCCCACCGAGACGGAGACGACGACCGACGGTGAGGGGGACAGCGGTTCGTACTCGGTGTCGATGGCACCGGTCGGCGAGGTCGAGTTCGACGCCGTGCCGACGAGCGTCCTGACCTACTACCCGGTGTCGGCCGACGCGGCGGTCGCTTTCGGCCACGGCGACGCCATCACCGGTATCGGCTACGACAAGGAACTGTTCGGCAACACGGTCGACTACTACTACGACGCGCTCGACGGCGTGGAGTTCGAGTGGGAAGAGCTCGGTCGCGTCACGCCGGCGTCGAACCCGAACGCCCTCGACAGAGAGCTGTTCTACGAACTGGACAGCGACGTTCACTTCCTCGACCCGGCTCTCCTCCGGAGTAGCTCGTTCGATTGGTCCGAAGACGAGGTCGCGTCGATCGCGTCCGACGTGGGTCCGTGGTTCGGCAACTACTACAGCCGGACGAACGCCGAACCGCCGGAGCCCTACCGCGACCGCTACGAGTACTACACGCTGTGGGAGTACCTCGGCCACATCGCGGCGGTGTTCCGGGAAGAAGAGCGCTACCGAGCGTTCAAGTCGCTTCGCGACGAGCTCGTCGCCCGGATACAGGCCGACCTCCCGCCGGTGTCCGAGCGGCCGTCGCTCGCGGTCGTCGCCTACACCGGCGGGACGTTCTGGCCGTACGACTTCACGCAGGAGGGCTACCTCTGGGCGCACCTTCGACCGTTCGGGATGCCGAACGCCTTCGCGGCCACCGACGCCGAGACCGGGTCGGGCGGGTCGTACGACTACGAAGCGATGGTCGAAACCGCGCCCGACGTGGTCCTCCGGTACTGGGGGACCGCGCTCGGCGACTCGTTCAGTTCGAACCGCGAGGCGGTGCTTTCTGACCCCCTCGCGGACGAGGTGCCCGCGTTCCGCGACGGGCGGTACTTCCCGTCCGGAAACGGGATGCAGGGGCCGATTATGAACCTGTTCCAGCTGGAGATGACTGCGAAACAGCTGTTCCCCGACCGGTTCGGGGAGTGGCCCGGCTACGGCGATGGCGAAGCGTACCCCGAGATACCCGAGGACGGGCGGCTGTTCGACCGTGACCGCGTCACCGATATCGTCACCGGCGAGTTCTGACCGTCGGTCGGGCGACGGCCGGACAATCTCGGTCGGCGACGCCGCACCTCGAACCGAAATTATTAGATTCGAAACCGAGCGCCGTCTCGCTCGGTCCCTAACTATAGAGGTCGAACCTATGTGTCACCTCGGGAGTTATCATTTGATAACTACCGATGACGACCTCGAAATCTCCGCACATCGTCTACGTTGACGACGATTCGGCGCTCTTGGACCTCGGCGAGACGTACCTCCGAAAGCTCTCTTCGTTCGAGGTGACGACCTGTGCGGACCCCGAAGTCGCTCTCGATATCGTTCGTGATTCTGATATCGACTGCGTGGTCAGCGACTACGACATGCCGGCGATGACCGGCGTCGAACTCCTCGAAACGGTCCGCGAGGAACACGGCTCGCTCCCTTTCATCCTCTTTACCGGCAAGGGGAGCGAGGAGGTCGCGAGCGACGCCATCTCCGCGGGCGTCACCGACTACCTGCAGAAACAGCCCTCCTCCGAGCAGTACGAACTGCTCGTCAACCGCATCGAAAACAGCGTCTCGGAACACCGGGCGACCCGCCGCGCGGAGCGCTACGAGACCGTCCTCGAAGCCCTCGGCTACCCCGTCTACGTCGTCGACGAGCGCGGCCGCTTCACCTACGTCAACGACGCCTTCGCCGACCTCTCGGGCCACGCCGTCGACGAGATTCTCGGGCGCGGCCCGGAACTCGTGAAAGACGACGGAGACGTGCGGAAGGCGGCCGACGAACTCGGGGGGATTCTCTCGTCGCGCGGCCCCGACACGACCCAGTTCGAAATCGAGATACGGACGGCCGACGGCGAGGTAGTCCCGTGCCGCGACCACATGGGGTATCTCCCCTACGAGGGCGAGGCGTTCCGGGGCTCGGTCGGTATCCTCCGGGACATCTCCGGTGAGCGGGCGCGCCGGGACGAACTCGCCCGCGACGAGCACATCATCCGCGCCGCGGGCGACCCGGTTTACTCGCTCGACTCCGACGACCGCTTCGAGTACGTCAACGACGCCTTCGTCGACCTCGTCGGCCACGACCGCGAACGCGTCCTCGGCTCGCACCTCTCGTCGTACCTCCCCGACGCGGACTACGAGACCTACGAGTCGCTCCGGGCGTCGCTCGGCGACGGCGCGGAGACCGACCGGCTCACCTTCGAGACGCAACTCCTCGCGGCCGACGGCGACGGCCGCGACCGCGTGCCCATGGAGTGTCACCTCACGCTCTTACACGACGACGGCTGCGAGGTCGTCGGCACGACGGGCATCCTCCGGGACATCTCCGAGCGACTGGCCCAGGAGGCCGAACTGTCGCTGATGCGCCGCGCCATCGACGAGGCCTCGGTCGGCATCACCATCACGGGCCCGAGCGAGGACGACTGTCCCATCGTCTACGCCAACGGCGCCTTCGAGGACCTCACCGGCTACGACGCCGAGGAGGTTCTCGGCGAGAACCACCGCGTCCTGCAGGGACCGGACACCGCCGAAGAGGACTGCGAGCGGTTCCGCGAGGCCATCGCCGACGAAGAGCCGTGCAGCGTCGAACTCCTCAACTACCGCCGCGACGGGACGCCGTTTTGGAATCAGTCCGAGATAACGCCGGTCCACGGCGACGACGGGAGCGTCACGAACTACATCGGCTTCCAGCGCGAGGTGACAGAGCGCAACGCCCGCCAGCGCCTGCTCGAACGCCAGAACGAGCGCTTCAGCGAGTTCACGCGCGTCGTCTCCCACGACCTCCGGACCCCGCTGACGACCGCGCGGGGGTACTTCGACATCGTCGCCGAGTCGCCCGGCGACGCGGACGCCGAGGACCTTCGAAAGCTCGGACAGAGCCTCGACCGGGTCGAGGAGTTGCTCTCGGACCTGACTGCGCTCGCCGCGCAGGGTGATGCGGTCGCCGAGCCGGAGCCCCTCGACTTCCGGCGCGTGGCCGAACGCGCGTGGGAGACGGTCCCGACCGCCGACGCCGAACTGCGGTTCGACCGGACCGACGGCGGCGCGTCGCGGACGATAGCGGCCGACGAGAGCAGGCTCCGACAGCTCCTCGAAAACCTGTTCGAGAACGCCGTCGTCCACGGCGGCGAGGACGTGGTCGTGACGGCCGGCCGGACCCGAAGCGGGTTCTTCGTCGAGGACGACGGCGAGGGCTTCCCCGACGGCACGCCCCCTCACGAGTGCTTCGAAGCCGGGGTGAGCGAGCGCCGCAGCGGCGGTCTCGGCCTCGCCATCGTCAAGCAAATCGCGGCCGCCCACGACTGGACGCCCGCCGCCGAGTACGGTTCGAACGGGGGCGCGCGGTTCGTCTTCACCGAGTCGACGACGGTCGCGAGACCGCCCGCCCAGCGATAGCGGGGCGACGGCTGACGCCCGTGCCGCCGATTACAATTTCTAAAATTTTCACACTTTTTGGCCGAATAGTCTCGGTTCGTCACTCGTTCGAGGCTCGCGGCGGCCGTCCGCACATCCTTAAGAACCCCTCGGAGAGTTAGACACCCATGGTCACGAATCGCATCACGGTGTCGCTCGACGAGGACGCCCAGTCGGCGCTCGACGGCCTCGCCGGCCGGACCGACAAGGCGCAGAGCGAACTCGTCCGGGAGGCGCTCGTCTTCTACGCGGCCAACTTCGAGGCGGCGACGACCGACGCCGGGCCGAACCTCGAAGCCTACCACCAGATGCTGTCGAGCGGCGAGCACGTCCTCCTCGACGTGGATTTCCTGCACACGTTTCTCGACTACGTCGAGGACGACGACGGCGACCCCGACCCCGCGTTCCTCGACGCCGTCGACCGGGTGGCGTCGTTCCACGCCCACGAGTACCGCGACCGGTTCGAATCGCTGGGCGAACTCCTCGACTGGCTGTCGTTCTGCGGCTTTCTCACGGTCCGTGCCTCCGAGGGCGACACCTTCCACGTCGTCTTCCCCACCGAGTCGGTCAAGTGGTTCATGTCGCGGTTCATCGCGCTCAGCACCGAGCAGTCCCCGTTCGACATCGAGGTCGAAGAGGGCGTCTCGAAGGTGCTTCTCACCGAGGTTCGGTGAGGTCCACACTCGCCGCCGATTTCACACTCGTTCATACTCCTTCATACGCGCTATCTCGGCGGTACACGGCCTTCTCAACGGGGATTTATCAATCAGAGTTTGATACGTCAATCCACCTCACAGGTAGAACCATGAACATCATCGAACGCTTGAAATCTATCGGCCCGGGCGCGATGGTCGCCGCCGCGTTCATCGGTCCCGGCACGGTCACGACCGCGAGCGTGACGGGCGCGCGATTCGGCTACGCGCTCGTCTGGACGATCGCCTTCTCCATCGTCGCCACCATCGTCCTTCAGGAGATGAGCGCCCGACTCGGCCTCGTCTCCCGCGAGGGGCTCGGCGAGGCGCTCCGCAGCCAGTTCGACAACCCCGTGCTGTCCGGGGTGAGTATCGTGCTCGTCGTCAGCGCTATCGGCATCGGCACGGCCGCCTACGAGACCGGGAACATCCTCGGCGGCGCGGCCGGACTGGAGGGCCTGACCGGTATCAGCGCCAATCTCTGGGGGCCCGCGATGGGCCTCGTCGCCGGAGCCCTCCTGTGGTCCGGCAAGTACAAACTCATCGAGAAGGCCCTCGTCGGTCTCGTCTCCATCATGGCCGTCTCCTTCCTCATCGACGCCATTCTCATCGGCCCCGACCTCGGCGCGCTCGCCCGCGGGTTCGTCCCGAGCGTCCCGGAGGGGTCGGCGTTCCTCATCACCGGCCTCATCGGGACGACCGTCGTCGGCTACAACCTCTTTCTCCACGCCGGGAGCGTCCAAGAGCGGTGGGCCGGCCCCGAGGAGCTAAACGAGTCGCGGGCCGACACGATTCTCTCTATCGTCCTCGGCGGCTTCATCACTATCTCGATTCTCGTCACCGCCGCGGCGGCGTTCCCCGTCGGAACGAACATCCAGAACGTCAGCACGATGGCCGAACAGCTCGAACCGCTCGTCGGCACGCAGGCCAAGGTGTTCTTCGGCATCGGGCTGTTCGCCGCGGGCTTCACCAGCGCGACGACCGCCCCGCTGGCCGGTGCCTACGCGACGGCGGGGGCGCTCGGCTGGGACACGGACCTCAAGTCCACGAAGTTCCGCGCCGTCTGGGGCTCCATCCTGCTCGTCGGTATCGTCTTCTCCGCGGTCGGCTACAGCCCCGTGCAGGCCATCGTCTTCGCGCAGGTCGCGAACGGCGTCCTCCTGCCCATCGTCGCCGTCTTCCTCATCTACGTGATGAACGACCGCGACATCCTCGGGTCGTACGCCAACACCACGCTCCAGAACGTCGTCGGCGGGCTGGTGACGCTCGTCGTCGTCTGGCTCGGCCTCCGAACCCTCTATACGGTCGCCGCCGATATGGGGGTGTTCTGATGGACGCAGAAACCCGAATCGGCGTCGACGTCGGCGGCACCTTCACCGACGTGGCGCTTTTGACCCCAGAGGGCCGCCTCGTCACCGCGAAGGTCCCGAGCACGGACGACCAGAGCGTCGGCGTCGTCCGCGGCATCGAGAAGGCCTGCGACGACGCCGGCGTCGACCCGGCCGAGGTCGACGCGTTCACCCACGCGATGACTGTCTCCGTGAACGCGCTCCTCGAAGACGACGGCGCGAAGACCGCGCTCGTCACCACCGAGGGCTTCCGCGACGTGCTCGAAATCGGCCGACAGGCCCGCCCCGACCTCTACGACGTGACCGCGGACAAGCCCGACTCACTCGTCCCGCGACGCCGTCGGTTCGAGGTGACGGAGCGCGCGACGGTCGAAGGCATTCAGACCGAAGTCGACGAGCGCGAGGTCCGCGCGCTGGCCGACGACATCCGCGACTGCGGCGCTGAGAGCGTCGCCGTCTCGCTCTTACACGCCTACCAGCACCCCGAAAACGAGCGCGTCGTCGCCGACGTGCTCCGCGAGGAACTCGACGCGCCGGTCTCCGCCTCCCACGAGGTGCTCGCCGAGTTCCGCGAGTTCGAGCGTACCTCGACCACCGCGGTCGACGCCTACGTGACGCCCGCCATCGACAGCTACCTCGGCCGCCTCGAATCGCGGGCCGCGGACCTCGGCGTCCCGGTTCCCAAAATCATGCAGGCCAACGGCGGCATCGCCCCGGCCTCGACCGTGCGCGAGCACGCCGTGACGACCACGATGTCCGGCCCGGCCGCGGGCGTCGTCGGCGCGGCGGAGACCGCGACCGACTCCGCCGACGACCTCGCGGGGCTCGTCACCTTCGACATGGGCGGCACCTCCAGCGACGTGAGCCTCGTCCGCGACGGTGAAGTCGAGCGGACCACCGACGCCGAAATCAACGGCCGGCCAATCAAGACGCCGATGGTGGACGTGAACACCGTCGGCGCGGGCGGCGGTTCCATCGCGTGGGTCGACTCGGGCAACGCGCTCCGCGTCGGGCCGCGCTCGTCGGGTGCGAACCCCGGCCCGGCCTGCTACGGTCGCGGCGGCACCGAGCCGACCGTGACGGACGCGAACGTCGTCCTCGGCTACATCGGCGGCAGTTCCGCCCTCGGCGGCGAACTCTCCCTGGACGTGGACGCCGCCCGCGACGCGCTCGCGGGACTCGCCGACGAGACCGGACTGGACGACGCGCTCGCGGCCGCCCGCGGCGTCTACCGCGTCGCCAACGCCAACATGACGCGGGCGATTCGCGCCGTGACGGTCGAGCGCGGCCGCGACCCGCGGCAGTTCGGCCTCGTCGCCTTCGGCGGTGCCGGGCCGATGCACGCCGCCGCCCTCGCCGAGAGCCTCGACATCGAGACCGTGGTGGTCCCGCGGGCCTGCGGCGTCCTCTCGGCGTACGGCCTGCTCGCGGCCGACCAGAAACACGACTCGGTGCGGACGCTCCGCCGACCCCTCTCCGGCCTCGATGCCGGGGCGGTCGACGCCGCCTACGCCGACCTCGAAGCCGACACGCTCGAAGACGTGGCCGACCCCGACGACGCGGCGGTCCGGCGCGCCGCCGACCTCCGGTACGTCGGTCAGAGCTTCGAACTGACCGTCCCCGTCGGCGAGACGTTCGACGCCGAGGCGGTCGAAGCGCGGTTCCACGGGGCCCACGAGAGCGCCTACGGCTACCGCCTCGACGATCCGGTCGAACTCGTCAACGTCCGGGCGACCGCCGTGGTCGAGCGCGACCCGCTCGACGTGACCTACCGCGGCGGCGGCGACGCCCGCAAGGACACCCGCGAGGCCTTCTTCGACGGCGAGTTCCGAGAGACGCCCGTCTACGACCGCGACGGCCTCGGCGCGAGGACGACCGTCGAGGGGCCGGCCATCCTCGAACAGCACGAGAGCACCGTCGTCGTGCCTCCGGCGTGGGGCGGGACGGTCGGAGCCGACGGGACGCTCGTCCTGACAAGCGGGGGTGACGGCGAATGAACGACCGCGAGGTCGACCCCGTGACGCTCGAAATCATGCGCAACCAGTTCGAGAGCGTCGCCGAGGAGATGGGACAGGTGCTCATCACCTCGTCGTACTCGCCGAACATCAAGGAGCGCCGCGACTGCTCGACGGCGCTGTTCGACGCCGACGGCCGCCTCGTCGCGCAGGCCGAACACATCCCGGTCCACCTCGGCGCGATGCCCGAGGCCGTCGACACGGTCCTCGACTACGGCCCGGAACCGGGCGACGTGTTCGTCCTCAACGACCCCTTCGAGGGTGGGACGCACCTCCCCGACGTGACGATGGTGTCGCCGCTTTCGGTCGACAGCGAGGTGCTCGGCTTCGCCGTCTCGCGGGCGCACCACGCCGACGTGGGCGGGATGACGCCCGGCAGCATGCCCGCCGGCGCGCGCGAAATCTATCAGGAGGGGCTTCGACTCCCGCCGGTCAGACTCGTCGCCGGCGGCGAGACCAACGACGACGTGCTGTCGCTGCTCCTCGCCAACGTCCGCAACCCCGGCGAGCGCCGCGCCGACATCCGCGCGCAAATCGCGGCGAACGAGCGCGCCGAGGAGCGACTGGCCGACCTCGTCGGGGAACACGGCCGGTCCCGCGTTCTCGCGGCGTTCGACGCCGTGATGGACTACTCCCGGAACCGCGTCACCGCGGAACTGCGCGACCTGCCCGACGGCGAGTACCGCGCCCGCGACGTGCTCGAAGGCGACGGCGTGACCGACGACGACATCCCCATCGAGGTGACCGCGACGGTCGACGGCGACACCGTCGAGTTCGACTTCGCGGGGACGGCCGACCAGGTCGCCGGCAACGTCAACGCCCCGCTGGCGGTCGCGAAAAGCGCGGTGTACTTCGTCGTTCGCTGCGTCACCGACCCCGAGATTCCGCCGAACCAGGGCTGTTACGACCCCATCTCGGTCGAGGTCCCCGACGGCTCGCTCCTCAACCCCGACGCCCCGGCGGCGGTCGTCGGCGGCAACGTCGAGACCAGCCAGCGCGTGACCGACGTGGTCTTCGCGGCGCTCGCCGACGCGGCCCCCGAGCGCGTCCCCGCGCAGGGACAGGGGACGATGAACAACCTGACCATCGGCAGTCGCGCCGGCGGTTCGGACGGCTTCACCTACTACGAGACTATCGGCGGCGGCTTCGGCGGCCGCGCGGGCGGCGACGGCATGGACGGCGTGCAGGTCGGGATGACGAACACGCTCAACACGCCGGTCGAGGCGCTGGAAGCCGAGTACCCGCTTTTCGTCGAGGCGTACGGCCTCCGCGAGGGAAGCGGCGGCCGCGGTGAGTTCCGCGGCGGTCTCGGTATCGTCCGGTCGGTCACGGTCGAAGCCGACGCGACCGTCTCGCTTCTCACCGAACGCCGGCGGGTCGCCCCTCGCGGCATCGCCGGCGGCGAGGACGGAGCGACCGGACAGAACCTCGTCGACGGCGAGGCAGTCCCGTCGAAGACGACCCGCGACGTGCCCGCCGGCACGACCGTCACGGTTCGGACGCCGGGCGGCGGCGGCTACGGCGACCCCGACGACCGCGATGACGACGCACGCCGCCGGGACCGCGAGGACGGAAAAGCGGACTAGCGTCGGCCGGTCAGTTGGGCTCTGGCGAGGGGACACGGGGAGTCCCCGCGCCGGCGTAATCAGTCGCCATAGAAATCACACACTGCTGACTAAACGGTTCGATATTCGGGTTGTACTCTCTCCTGACGAGCTGTGGCCCGATGGACGCGTGCTTAGATGGGCTCGAGCAACAAATTCTACAATTTTTAAAATTTGTGAGTGGTCCGCTTATCGTGTCAGGAATCAGTGTTCGATAACCGTTATCTCCTCGACGGGCCACTGACTGAGGAGCTCGACGCCGTCGTCGCGGACGACGACCATCTCCTCGACGCGGACGCCCTGTCTCCCCGCCGGCTCTTGGGTCTCGACGGCCATCGTCATCCCCGCCTCGATTTCGATGGGATGGTCCGGCGAGAGGCCGCGCCAGATGAGCGGTACTTCGTACAGTTGAAGGCCGAGGCCGTGGGCCCAGTGATTGGTCGTCAACTGCCAGTGGTCGTCCGCGCCGTACCAGTCGGCGTGTTCGCCCGCCATGTCCGGAAACGCCGCCGCGATTTCGTCGGTGGTCTTCCCCGGCTCGATTTCGTCGAGGACGGCGTAGAGGTTGTCGCGGGCCGTCTCGTAGGCGTCGCGCTGTTCGTCGGTCGGTTCGCCCATCGAGAAGGTCCGGTAGTAACACGAGCGGTAGCCGAGGTAGCCGACGTTGTAGAAGTCGGCGTAGACGAGGTCGCCGGGGCGAATCAGTCGGTCCGTGGTGTTCGCCTGGTGCTTCGGCCACGTGTTCGGCCCCGACGTGAGGTAGCCGCCCTGCGCCATCGCGCCGTGCCGCCAGAGTTCGCGGACGGCGTCGCCCCACACCTCCGACTCCCGCGCGCCCGGCTTCGCGTTCTCGGCGATGGCCTGAAAGCCCGCCTCGCAGACGGCCGCGACCTGCCGCAGACACTCGATTTCGTCTTCGGTCTTCGTCTTTCGGGCGTCCTCCATCACCGCCGCGCACTCGGCGGGTCGGGTGTCGATATTCTTCGATTCGAAGGCGTCGAGCAGCCCCGCGTGGCCGGTGTCGATGCCCATCGCCTTGTCGGCGAGGCCGTACTCGTCGAGGGCGTCGACGACGGTCTGGGCCATCTTGTCGAGGAGGAACGACCGGGCCGAGTCGCGGCCGGAGGCCCGCGGGACGTTCCCCAGCCCGGGACAGGCGTAGCGAACGTCGGTCAGCCACGGGCAGTTGTATCGCTGGTTGCTCGCGTGGTCGGCGGTGTCCCAGTGGACGACCGTACCGTCTTCCAGAAGCAGCGAGTAGTGGTCCGCACCCGACCCGCCGGTCATCGCCAACCCGGTCACGTACCGGATGTTCGGGTCGTCGATGAGGAGCATGCTCCCGAGGCCCGCCTCGCGCATCCGCGAGAGAGCGCGGTCCTTCCGCTCCTCGCGCATCCGCTTCACGTCGATGCGCTGTTCCCAGTCGACGGCCATCGTCCCGCGGGTCCCGCTCATGAACCCCCGCTCGTGGAAAGGCATACGCCCACCACTCGTGACTATCACATTAATTTGTTGTAGATGGGCAGTGCGAGTGTACCTCATGATTTATTGTCTTATACGTGAATCGGCAGGTGTACGCATGTACAAGCACGTAGCCCTGCTTGTCCGCAAGGCGGGGATGAGTCACGACGAGTTCGTCACGTACTGGCAGGACAATCACACGCCCATCGCCCGCGACATCGAGGGCGTCGTCCGCTACCAGACGGTGGTTCCGGTCGACCCCGAGGTCTCCGAGTTCGACGGTCTCGCGGAGTTGTACTTCGACGACCTCGGCGCGCTCCACGACGCGCTCGGCAGCGAGGGCTCGCGCGACTACGACCCCGCGAAGGGGACGGCGAAAGCGGCGAGAGACGACGTGGACAACTTTCTCGACGTCGAGCGACGCCCCCGAATCATCGGCGAGGAGGTCGTCGAGAAAGACGAGACCGGCGGCGACACGACGGGACTCTACAAGCACTCGGCGTTTCTCGTCCGCAAAGACGGGATGAGCCACGACGAGTTCCTCGACCACTGGGCGAACACCCACGTCCTCCTCGCCCGCGAGATTCCCGGCGTGGTCCGGTACGCCCGCGTCGTCCCGACCGACCCCGAACGCGCCGAGTTCGACGGCGTCGCCGAACTCTACTTCGAGAGCCTCGACGCGCTTCGGGCGGGCCTCGGCCACGAGTCCTCGCGCGACTACGACCCCGACCACCCGAAGGCGAAAGCGCCCCGCGAAGATGTTGACAACTTCCTCTCCATCGGCGACCGCCCGCGGTTCGTCGGCCGCGAGACGGTCCAGAAAGACGTGACTGGGGGCCGCTGAGCGATGTCGCACGACTACCGCGCGCAGGTCGAGGCCGCCTTCCCTGAACTCGCCGACATCGAGGACGCCGACCTCCGCGAGCGAGTCGTCGAGGCGTGGTGTCTCGGTCTCGCCCGCGGCGGCTGGCGCGACATCGACGACATCCCCTACGCGTGGAACATCCACGAGGTGACGAACGTCGAGCACGTCCGCGGCGTAACGCGAATCGCCGTCCGCGCCGCCGAGGAACAGCGGGATTTCCACGGCGCGGACCCGGAGTTCGACGTGGTCCGCGCGGCCTGCCTCCTCCACGACGTGGGCAAGTGCTACGAGTACGTCGATTTCGTCGACGACGACGTGCTCGACGACCCCGACCCGGAGTACGCCAGCGGGGAGATTCCGCACTCGCTTTCGGGCTACGCCCTCGCCCACGAGGCCGGCTGCCCGCTCGCGGTCCAGCGCGCCATCCCCCACTTCATCGGCGAGATTCCGACCCGGACGCTCGAAGCCGAACTCGTCAAGAGCGCGAACTCGGCGTCCTCGAACGCCATCACGCAGGCCGCGATGGGAATCAGCCTACAGGAGTGGGTCGAGCGGTACTCCCAGACCCAGTAGTCCGACGCGAACCGCCGCGACACTCGTCAGCATACCTATTACCCCGCGCTTCGTAGCTCGCGCCGATGTACGAGCGCGTCAACCTCGCCGACCTCGAACCGCACGACGTGGAGAACGCCGACGCCCGAGTCAAGGCCGTCGGCTACGAGCTTCGCCCGCGGAAGATGCGCCCGTCGGTCTGGTCGTTCGACGCGGGCGGGTCGGGACCGATGCACTACCAGCGCGAACAGGAGGAACTGTACCACGTGCTCTCCGGCGCGTTCGAACTCGCCTTCGCCGACGACGACGGTGAGGTGACCGACGCGCTCGACCTCGAACCGGGCGACTTCGTGGTCGTCTCGCCCGACGAGGTTCGGCAACTGCGCTGCGTCGAGGACGGCGAGGTGTTCGTCGTCGGCGCGCCGAACGCGAAGGACGACGGCGTCGTCGTGGAGTGAGCGGGCGGCTCACCCTCCGCACTCGTCGCGTTTCCGACGAGTGCCGGATTATAAGGGCGCTCGCGACGATTCGGTGATATGGTCATTCCCGGTTACGACCCGGACGACCTCGACGACAGACTCGAGGAACTGCTCACAGAACGCGACCTCGCGGACTATCTCACGCCCGACGAGCGCGAGCGCTACGACTCGGGCGAGAGCCTCGTCGACCTGCTGTCGCCCGACGATATCCGCGACCTGCTGGACGGTCCCGAGACCGAGGGTGCCGACGACGCTCGGCGGCCGTGACCGACTCCGCGGCGGCGTTTCGGCCGGTCGGACCTTGGCCCGTCGGGTCTCGGCTCAGACCGGCTCCAGTCCGTGTTCCTTCCGAAGCACGTTGAGGTAGTCGCGGAACCCCGTTTCGAGGTCGTACTCGGGGTCGTAGCCGAGGTCGGCTCGCGCCTTCGTCATGTCGAGTTCCTGGGTCCACGGGAGTTCGCCCTCGTCGGAGACCGTGAGGTCGGCGTCGGGGAGGAGTCGCCGCACCGTCTCCGCGGCCTCGCGAATCGTCGCCAACTCCCCGCGGACGTTGTAGACGCGTTGGGTGAGGTCGTCTTCGGGGGCGAACGTCGCCTTGCGGAACGCCTGCGCGATGTCGCGGACGTGTTGCCAGTCGATAACTTGGTCGCCGTAGTCGACGCTGAAGGGCTCGCCGAGCGCCGGTTTCTCGACGATGTTCGCGAGGAACGCGGACCCGCCGGTCTCACGGTACGGACCGTAGGCGACCGTCGGCCGGAGCGCGACGTGCGAGACACCGAAGTCCTCGTAATAGACCCGGGCCTGATGCTCGTTGTACTCCTTGGTCGCCCCGTAGAGCGTGTCGGGGTAGACGAGGTCGGACTCGGTCACGAAGTCGCCGCCGTAGTTCGCGGGCGGGGCGTACACCGCCGCCGACGACGCCCACGCGACGCGCTCGACCTGTTCGGGGAGGGCGCGCGCCGCCTCGAAGACGTTGTTCGTCCCCTGGACGTTCACGTCGAGCGCGGCCCGCGGGTTCTCCCGCGCCGTCGTCGTCAGGAGCGCCGCGAGGTGGACGATGTGCGTCGAGCCGGTCTCTCGAACCGCCCGGAACACGTCGGTCGGGTCGGTCACGTCGCCGCGGCGTATCGTCACGTCGTCGGCGACGCCGAGTCTGTCGAGGATGCGCGGGTCGGTCGAGCGGTCGTAGGCGACCACGTCGTGGCCGGCCGCGACGAGGTCCGACGCGACGTACGAGCCGATGAACCCGGTCCCGCCCGTGACCATCACGGTCGATGATGACATGCTATCGTAGTTCTCCCTGCGTGCGAGAAAAGTGTTTCCCGGGGAGCGGACCACCGGGAGGGCCGGCGACGGCCACTCACCGCGGCCGACGCTACTCGTGGAGTCCGCCGACCGACGCGTAGAACGACGACTGGAGCGTCGCGGCCATGTCCTGACTGCGGTCGATGCGGGCGTCGATGACCGTCGGGAGGCCGTGCGTCTTCGCGTCGGCGAGTGCATCGCCGAGTTCGCCCGGCGTCTCGACGCGGACGCCCGTCGCGCCGAACGCCTCCGCGACCCGCGCGAAGTCCGTGTCGTGGAACTCGACGCCCGCGATGTCGTCGGGCGCGTGCTGCATCTGTCTGACCATCCCGAGGCTGGTGTCGTTGAGGACGACGAACGTCGGCGCGACGCCGTGTTCGACCGCCGTCTCGACGCTCGTCATCGTCATGGCGAAGCCGCCGTCGCCCGCGACGCCGACGACGCGCTTGTCTGTCGCCAGCGCGGCCGACACCGCGGCGGGCGTCGCCCAGCCCATGCCGCCGACGCCGCCGGAGCCGAAGTAGGTCCGAACCGCCGGCGTCTGGAGGTAGTTGAGCAGCCAAAAGCGGTTGTTGCCGGAGTCGGCGGTGACGATGGTGTCCTCGTCGACGACGCGCTCGATTTCCTTGACGGCCCGCTGGGGGAGGATGGGGGCGGCGTCCGACTCGCACTCGGGCGCGTGGAACGACTCGCGGGCCTCCCGAGCTCGGTCCTCGGCCCAGTCGTTTTCGGAGCCGCCGGCGGCCGCGAGTTCGCGCAGCGATTCGGACGCGTTGCCGATGAGCCCCACGTCGGCGGGGTAGACCCACCCGGCGTTCCGCGGGTCGATATCGGCGTGGATAATCGTCTGCTCGTCGGGGCGGATGAAGTCGGGGGCCTGCCAGTTGGTGTCCATCGGGTTCATGCGACAGCCGACGACGAGGAGCGCGTCGGCCTCGCTGACGAGCCGGTTCGCGCCCTCGTGACCGAACGAGCCGATGACGCCGCCGGCGAGGCGGTGCGTCTCGGGGACCGTCGACTTCCCGAGGTAGGAGGTGACGACGGCCGCCTCGTAGGTCTCGGCGGCCGCGGCCAACTCCTCGTACGCGCCCGACGCGTGGACGCCGTTGCCCGAGACGATGACCGGTCGCTCGGCCGCTTCGAGCGCTTCGGCGGCGGCCGCGACGTCGCGGGCCGTCGGCGCGGCGGTCCACGTTCTGGTCTGCGTCTCGTCGTCCCAGACCGGCGGCACGGACTCGGCGGGGAACTCCTCGGTGACGGCGTCGCCGTCGAGCACGACCGCCGTCGGACCGGGTCGCCCGGCGACGGCGTGTTTGAACGCGAGTTGGAGGCTCCGAACCGTCTCGGTCGGGGTCCGCGGGAACCAGTGTTCCTTCGTCACGGCGTCGAGAAGCTTCGGGAGTTCGAGGCCGCCGTAGTCGCCGCGGGACTGCTGGTAGGGCGCGAGCGTCGAGTAGTTCCCGCGCTCGGAGGCCTCGGTGATGGCGACCATCGGCGACGAGGCGAGGCGCGCTTCCATCTGCCCGATGAGGCCGAGGCTCCCTATCCACGGCCCCTGTCCGGCGAGGACGCCCGGTTCGCCCGTCAGCCGGCCGTGCATCTCGGCCATGACGCTCGCCTCGCGCTCGTCGCGGGGGCGCACGAGGTCGATGTCCGACTCGGGCAGCAGGTCGAACAGCTCGATGACGCGGCCGCCGGGATAGCCGAAGATTCGCTCGACGCCGAGCCGTTCGAGGCTCTCGACGAGTCGTTCGCTCGTGTTCATGGATTCAGGACCTGTCGAGGTGGACCGTCTCCTCGACGTAGAGCGTCGGCCCCTGCTCCATGTCGCTGAACTCGGCCGCGTCGGCGTTCACGCGCTGGCCGACCTCGGAGTCGAACGCCGCCTTCAGAGCGGCCATGTCCTCGAAGTAGAGTTCGACGATGCCGTCGTACTCGGACCGCTCGGGGTCGGTCGGGACGCTCGTCGCGTACTTCACGAGCCCCGGTAGCTCCGCGGCGAGTTCCGCGTGGCTCCCCCGCCACCGCTCGACGAACTCCTCGTGCGTGTGGTCGTCGTCCCGGACGAGCATATTCACCAATTTAATCATGCACGTCTGCTATCCAATCGGACGCTACTTTGCTCTATCGCCGACTCGCGGTTCGAGCGTCCGCCGCGGTCGTTCGAGCGAGTGGAACCCCCGTTCGAACTGTTCGAACAAGATTTATCACGAACGAACACCGAAGTTAGGTGATGACAGACGACGAACAGCGCCGACCGGTGACGACGGCCGCCACGTCGCTCGGCATCCTCGAACGGCTCAAGTCGGGGGGCCCGATGGGGCCGACGGGACTCGCCTCGGAACTCGGGTTGGCCAAGAGCACGGTCCACCGGCACCTGAAGACGCTCGAACGCGAGGGGTTCGTCGTCCCCGACGACGACGGTTATCGGGTCGGGCTTCGGCTCCTCGACTTCGGCATCTACGCGCGAGACCAGCACCAGCTCTACGAGGTGGCGAAGCCGAAACTGGACGAACTCGCCGAGCAGACCGGCGAGAAGGTGTGGTGCGTCACGGAAGAGCAGGGCCGCGGGTTCCACCTCTACGGCGCGGCCGGCGCGCACTCGGTTCGGACGCCGGCCCGAGAGGGGACGCGCTCGTACCTCCACCAACTCGCCGCCGGCAAGGCCATCCTGTCGGCGTTCCCGGACGAACGCGTCCGCGACATCGTCGACCGACACGGCCTCCCGGCGAAGACGCCACGGACGATAACCGACCCCGACGCGCTCTTCGAGGAACTGGCGACGATTCGCGAGCGCGGGTTCGCGCTCAATCGCGAGGAAATCGTCCCGAAACTCCACGCCGTCGGCGTCGCCGTCACCGACAACGAGGGCCACCCCGTCGGGGCGATAAGCATCTCGGGGCCCTCGAACCGGCTTCGGGGCGACCGACTGACCGGCGACCTCGCCGACCTCCTCCTCGGCGCGGCCAACGAGGTCGAAATCAACCTCAACTTCTCCTGACCCGGTCGCTCGCCCCGCCGGCGAGCCGAGTATGCGGACCATTCGTTCGAATGGTTCGAACCCGTTCAGCGAACGTTCTCCCGCGCGAAGCCCGATAGTTCCGCTTTCGAGGGGTCGAGACGACGACTCGATTTCGACAATTGCTGTTCGAACTTCTCGAACAGATTGTGATTATATATTTATTATACTATCGTAAACTGACGCGGCGGGAACACGAACAATTACAGAATTAAATTTGTCACGGGCTGCGGCGAGCGGACAAACCGCTCGTCTGCCGGCTTATGGGCCGGACGCGTCGCCGCTGGGCCTCGTTCGCCCCGAAACCGCCGTATCCCCGTCATTCGAGACTCGGTGTTCGGTTCGCGCGCGAGACGGTCATCGATAGCGACTGCCGATACGGCGGCGTCGCTCGATTACGGACTCGCGTTCGAAAGGACGGAACGCTCGGTCCTCCACCGGCGCGCCCCCGATTCGGCCTCGCTCGCGGGCGGGTCGCTCTCGAAGACGTGTTCGCGTCGTGAAACTATAGTAGCGTTTGCAAGTCAATGCACACTCAATCGCACGCTGTCGTGCGATTGGATGTGTAACCAGTTGCAAACGCTACTATAGTGCTCGCACCTGCGCTGTGAGTTCTCGCCGGGCGGCGACGGCGGTTTCGAAACTGTTCGAGCAGTTCGAACGGCGCGAGTGGGGATCTATCGTTCGCGCTCGTGCCACTCGGGATCGCGGTCCTCGAAGAACGCGTCGATACCCTCGTCCTTGTCGGGCGAGCCGAACAGTTGAGCGAACAGCTCCGCCTCGTACTCGATGCCCTGTTCGAGGTCCGTCCGCGAGGCAGCTTTGACGGCCTTCTTGGCGAACTCCAAGGCCACGGGGCTCTTCGTCGCCATCATCTCGGCGAGTTCGTACACCCGGTCGTCGAAGGTCTCGTCGCCGTGGACCTCCTCTACGAGGCCGATGTCCGCGGCCTCCTCGGCGGAGATGAGTTCGCCCGTCAGGATGAGTCGCATGGCGTGGCCCTCGCCGACGAGGCGCGCGAGTCGCTGGGTGCCGCCCCCGCCGGGCATGATGCCGAGGTTAATTTCGGGTTGCCCGAGCTTCGCCCGCTCGTGGGCGATGCGCACGTCGCAGGCCTGCATTAGTTCACAGCCGCCGCCGAGAGCGTGGCCGTTGACGCGGGCGATGACCGGCTGTCTGAGGTCGTCGACGCGCTCGTACACCCGCGGTCGTTTGCTCGCCTCGCGCTGTTCGAGCATGTCGCGCTCGCGGAGCTCCGTCACGTCCGCGCCGGCGACGAACGCCTTCGCCTCGTCGGACCCGGTGAGGACGACGACGCGCGCGCTGCTCTCTTCGATGGCGTCGAGGACGCGCTTGAGTTCTGCCCGGAGCGTCGCGTTGAGCGCGTTCCGCGCGTCGGGGCGGTTCAGCGTCACGGTGACGACGCCCTCGACGCGGTCGCCGACGACGGCGTCGACCGTCTCGCACTCGGCGGCGACGGACTCGACGGCCGACGTTCCGCCGTCGGCTCGGGGACCGCCCGTCTCTCGGTCGTCGGCGCTCGGACCGTCGGCGCTCGGACCGTCGGCGCTCGGACCGTCGGCGCTCGGGTCGTCACCGCTCATCGGTCCATCACGTCCTCGCTCGCGCCGACGATTTCGCCGTCTTCCCAGACGTAGAACCCCTCGCCGGTCTTCTTGCCGAGCTTGCCGGCGCGGACCTTTCGCTTGAGAATCTGCGGCGGGCGGAAGCGCTCGCCGAGTTCCTCGCGCAGGTACTCGAGAATATCGAGTCGAACGTCGAGGCCGACCACGTCGCCGAGTTCGAGCGGGCCCATCGGGTGGTTGTAGCCGAGTTCCATCGCGGTGTCGATGTCCGCGGGCGAGGCGACGCCCTCCTGCACCATGCGCATGGCCTCGACGCCGAGGGCGACGCCGAGCCGCGAGGAGGCGAAGCCGGGCGAATCACCGACCTCGACGGCCGTCTTGTCGATGCCCTCGACGAACTCGGTGGCGAACGCCAGCGTCGACTCGCTGGTCTGTTCCGCGACGACGACCTCCACGAGCCCCATGATGTGGACCGGGTTGAAGAAGTGGAGCCCGAGGCCGCGCTCGGGGCGTTCGAGGGCGCTCAGTATCTCGGTCACGGAGAGCGACGACGTGTTCGACGCGATGACGGCGTCGTCGTCGACGAGGGATTCGACCTCCGCGACCGTCTCGCGCTTGAGCCCCATGTCCTCGGGAACCGCCTCGACGACGAGGTCGGCGTCGGCGACCGCCGCCTCCAGCGAGGTCGTCCCCGAGAGCCGGTCGAGCGTCGCCGCCATCTCGTCGGGCGTCACCTTGTCGCGGTCGACGCCGCCCCGGAGGTTTGACTCGATGGCGTCAAGCCCGTCTTCGACGTACGCCGCTTCGATGTCGCGCATCGTCACCTCGTGACCGGCCATCGCGGCCACCTGCGCGATGCCGTGGCCCATGGTTCCCGCGCCGAGTACACTCACTTGCATCACCGGAAGGGGTTCGGGAACCATCATAATCGTTTGCCCTCGTTTCGGCATCGGTGACCCCGTCCTGCTCCCGCGCCCCCGGACGGTTACTCCCGCCGCGCCTCGGTCGGGACGACCTTGAAGCCGTATCTCACGACGCCCTCCTGCTCGTAGATGCGGCGCGGGACGGCCTCGACGCGGTCGCCGATTGCGGGCGTTCCGGCGGGCGAGTGGACGACCTGCGCGGGCGCGCTCACGGCTCGGTCGTCGGCCTCGCCGTCCGGGCCGTCGAAGGCGACGACGGCGACCGGGAACGACCCGGCGCGCTGCTGCTGCTCGACGAACTCCGGCGGCGCGCCCCCTTGTCCGATGGCGGTCGCGGCCTCGACGGTCCCCGTCCCGGGGAGCGTCGCGTCGTCGTAGCCCGCGAGCGACCCGCAGTCGGGACACGCGCCCTCCGGCGGGAACGAGAGCGCACCGCACTCGGTACACTCGCCGGCGACGAGGCGGTGGCGCTGCGGAATCGTCCGCTTCCACGTCGGCACGCTGACGTACGCACCCCCGCCGGCCGGCTCCCCGCCGGTGATGGTCCCGCGCCGCCGGAGCGCCTCCGCGTAGGTGAGTTCCACGTCGCCGTCGAGGTCGGCCTCGACCGGGACGGCAGAGGTGGCGGAGGTGGCGGAGGCGTCGGAGGCGGCATCTGACGCCCTCGTACTGAGCGCGAGCGCGGTCGCCCCCGCGCCGCCGCCGTAGCCGACGAGGAGCACCGAGGTCGCGGGGGACCGGCCGTTCGACTCGTCGCCTGCCGCGTCGTCCTCCGAGTCGGCGAGCGCCGACGCGAGTCCGAGAAACGGCCCGGCGGCCCCGGTGTCGCCGGTTCGCGAGACGACGGTCCCGGCCGCGATTCGCGCCGGTTCGACGCCGAGCGCGGCGGCCGCGCGGTACGGGAGTTTCCCGTCCGGCGCGGTGAGCGCCACGGCGTCGGGGTCCAGTTCGGCGACGTCGATACCGAGGGCCTCGACCGCCCCGCCGACCGCCCGCGTGTAGGCGTCGCGCTCGTACTGCGTGACGCCGATGGACTCCGTCTCGGCGCTCCCGAACCCACGGAACCGCGTGCCGGGCGCGGGGTCGCCGAACTCGCCCACGGCGTCGACGGCGAGCGGAGCGTCGTCGGTGAGGACGAGCGCGGCCGCCCCTGCCCCGGCACCGGCCGCCTCGTCGCTTTCGGGCGCTCCGCGCGGGCTGTCGGCGACGACGACGAGCGCCGGACCGCCGCTCCCCGTCCCCGCACCTGCGTCCGAGTCTCGGGTCGCCTCGACCGTCGCCGCCAGCGCCACCGCGCCGGCGCGGGTGCTTCCGCCGAACTGCCGGGTCGGAACCGACGGGGCGACGCCGAGGAGCGAGACCAGTCGGACCGCGCTTTCCTCCTCGTCGTTCGGCGGCGTCGTGGTGGCGAACGCGAGGTGTCCGATATCGCTCGCGTCCACGCCGGCCGCGTCGAGCGCGCGCCGGCCCGCTTCGGTCGCCATCGTCAGCGTGTCTTCGTCCGCGTCGGCGACGGCGACCCGCTCGACGCCCGGCGCGCCGCCTTTGCCCCACGCCTCGCGGTAGGCCGACGCGGGGAGGGAGAGTCTGGGGACGTACGCGCCGACGCCGGCGATTCCGGGGGTCGCTCGCGCCGAGTCGTCGGCGCTCATAGCGCCCCCCCTTCGAGGACGTGGACGACGGCGGCACCGCCCGACCCGCCGACGTTGTGGGTGAGGCCGACGTTCGCGCCGGAGACCTGTCGGTCCCCCGCCCGGCCGCCGAGCTGTTTGAACGCTTCGACGACCTGTCCGGCGCCCGTCGCGCCGATGGGATGGCCCTTCGATTTCAGGCCGCCGGAGGGGTTGACGGGCAGGTCGCCGCCGAGTTCGGTCGCGCCCGAATCGACCAGTTCGGGCGCGTGTCCGCGCTCGCAGAAGCCGAGGTCCTCGTACGCCAGCAGTTCGGCGATGGCGAAGCAGTCGTGGACCTCCGCGAAGTCCACGTCGTCGGGGCCGAGACCGGCCATCTCGTAGGCGGCCGCGGCGGCCCGCTCGGACGATTCGACGGCGGTGTAGCTGTCGCGCTGGAAGAGGCCGACGCGCTCGGAGGCGGCACCCACGCCCGCGACGCGGACGGCGTCGTCGCACGCGCTGGCGACGTCCTCGCTGGCGACGAGGACCGCGGCCGCGCCGTCGGAGGTCGGACAGCAGTGATAGAGGTTCAGCGGGTCGGCCACGACGGGCGCGCTCCGGGCGTCGTCGAGCGAGCACTCGAAGCCGAGGTGCGCCTTCGGGTTCTTCGCGCCGTTCGCGTGGTTCTTGACGGCGACCTTCGAGAAGTGGTCCGGCGAGGCGTCGTAGGCGTCGAGGTACGCCGAGGCCATCTGGGCGTAGACGCCCGCGAACGTCGTCCCGGTGAGCCGCTCCCACTCCGTCTCGCCGCTGACGCCGAGCCAGTACTTCGCCACGTCGCCGCTCATGTCGGTCATGACCTCGTAGCCGCCCGCGAGGGCCACGTCCGCCATCCCGCTTTTGACCGCCTGCACCGCCTGTCTGACCGCGTATCCGCTCGCTGCGCAGGCGTTTTCGATTCGGGAACAGGGGACGCCGTGGAGGCCGACGTGCTCCGTCACGGCCGGCCCCGATAAGCCGAGTTGCCGCCCGCCGACGCCGAGCGACCCGACGACGGCCTCGTCGATATCGGCCGCCTCGACGCCGCCGGCGCTCCCCAGCGCCTCCTCGAACGCGGTCGCGAACAGCGACCGATAGCTCTCGTCCGGAAACGCGCCGTACTTCGATTGGCCCGCTCCGACGATGTATGCGTCTCGCATGGTAGTCGATTGCGTATCCCCCGCGAAATAGGTTCGCCCCGCGGCGCGGTCGTCCGACCGCATCATTTTTATCATATTCTATCATCGACTTCAAACGTACATGGTATTCGATAGCACGGAGACCGCCTCGCGGGAGGAACTCCGCGAGGTCCAGGACGGTCGCCTGCGGGAGACGGTTCGGAACGCGTACGAGAACGTCGAGTTCTACCGCGAGACGTTCGACGAGGCCGGACTCTCGCCCGCGGACATCGAGAGCGTCGAAGACCTGTCGAAACTGCCGTTCACGACGAAAGAGGACTTCCGCGACCACTACCCCACGGGGATGTTCGCGGTCGACATGGACGACGTGATTCGCGTCCACGCGTCGTCGGGCACGACCGGCAAGCCCAAAATCGTCGGCTACACCCGCGAGGACCTCGACGTGTGGAGCAAGGCCGTCGCGCGGTGTCTCGTGGCGGCCGGCGTCGGTCCCGACGACGTGGTTCAGAACGCCTACGGCTACGGCCTGTTCACCGGCGGTCTCGGCCTCCACCAGGGCGTCGAGGAGCTCGGCGCGACGGTCATCCCCATCGGCGGCGGCAACACCCAGCGACAGGTGGAACTGCTCTCCGACCTCGGAAGCGACGTCATCGCGTGCACCCCGTCGTACGCGCTCTATCTCGCCGAGGTCGCAGACGACATGGGAATCGACATCCGCGACCTGCCGCTTCGGACGGTCATCTTCGGCGCGGAGCCCTGCACCGAGCCGATGCGGAACGAAATCGAAGCGCGACTCGGCGTGACCGGCATCGACATCTACGGCCTCTCGGAAATCGTCGGCCCCGGCGTCTCCGTCGAGTGCGAGGCGCAGGACGGCCTCCACGTCTGGGAGGATTACTTCTACCCCGAGGTGGTCGACCCGAACACCGGCGACCCCGTCGAGGAGGGCGAGGAGGGCGAACTCGTGTTGACGACCCTCGCGAAGGACGCGCTGCCGGTCCTCCGGTATCGGACGGGCGACCTGACCACGCTGGACTACGGCACCTGCGAGTGCGGCCGAACCTGCGTCCGCATGGACAACATCACGGGCCGGTCGGACGACCTGATAATCGTCCGCGGCGTGAACTTCTACCCGAGCGAGGTCGAGTCGGTCGTTCTCGAGTTCGACCAAATCGCGCCGCACTACCGCATCGACCTCCGCCGCGAGGGGAACCTCGACCGGGTGGAAATCACGGTCGAACTGGTCGAGGAGTTCGGCGGGTCGCTGTCGGACCTCGAAGGTCGGATTCAAAAGCGGCTCTCGAACGTGCTCTCGTTCACGCCCGACGAACTGAACCTCGTCGAGTACGGCGACATCGCGCGCACCGAGGTCGGAAAGGTCCAGCGCGTCTACGACCACCGCGGCCAGTAACGCGCGCCGTCAGCGACCGCCGGGTTTGTAGACGCGGCCTCGAAACGTCGCGATTCGCTCGCCGTCCCCGTCGGAGACGACGACCTCGTACTCAGCGGTTCGCCCCCCGAGATGCGTCTCCTCGGCGACCGCGCGGAGCGTCTCGCCCACCTCGGCGGCCGCGAGGTACGAGATGTTCGTCTCCAGCGCGAACGCGGCGTCGCCGTGGCTGTTCGAGGCGGCCGCGAAGGCCGCGTCGGCGAGGCTGTACACCGCGCCCCCGTGGGGCGTCCCGTGGAAGTTCAGGTGGTCTTCGGCCACGGTCAGCGTCGTCTCCGCGTACCCGTCGCCGACCTCGGCGAGGTCGATACCGACGCGCCCGCAGTAGGGGTCGTTCGAGGCGCGCTCCCGTATCTCCGCGTAGTCGTCTTGCTCCGACATGCGACCACACGTCGTCCTGCGCTCCCCAAGTAGGCATCGACTGTCAGGAAAGATAGGTATGTAAACTACTTTATCTGATGACGGTGACGGTGAGATATGGCATACAGCTACGAACCGCACTACTTCGAGGACTTCGAGGAGGGCAAAGAGTTCCAGAGCGTCGGCCGCACCGTCACCGAGGCGGACTTCATGATGCACTCCGCGCTCTCGGGCGACTGGACCGAACTCCACACGAACAGCGAGTACGCGGAAGACACCCAGTTCGGCCAGCGAATCGCCCACGGGCCGATGACGTTCGTCCAGTCGACCGGCTTCGTGTATCGCTCGGGCATCGTCGAGCGCACCGCCATCGCCTTCCTCGGGATGAACTACATGGACCTGCCGAACCCGGTGTTCATCGGCGACACGCTCTCGCAGACGATGGTCGTCTCGGAGCGAAAGGACCTCGGGAGCCGCGACGACGCCGGACTGGTCGTCCTCGAAATCGAGATGACGAAGCAGGACGGTACCGTCGTCCTCGAAGGCGACATGAAGTTCCTCATCAAGACGAAGTCGGCCGAGGAGTAAGCCGGCTCCCCGACAGGAGACTCACGAATCCACCCGCTCGCCGCGGACGAACAACGCGTCGTCGGCTCCCTTCTCGCCGTAGTCGTCGTGGTACTCCATCAACTGAAAGAGCGCGCCGGTCGGGTTTCGCGGCGAGACGAACGCCTCGGTCCAGCCGTCTTCCACCGCGCGCCCCACGACGCGCTCGCCCGGCGGCGCCGGCCCCGTCGCGGTCGCGGTCGTCGAATCCGAGGGTACCGAGTCGTCGGGAACCATCTCCGACGAACTCGGTGTTCCTAACTATTAATAGCTAAGGTGCGAACTCCGAGTCATGAAACTCGGGACGGGACTGTTCACCTGCCAGCGGCGGCCGGACGACGACCGGCCGATGGCCGACCTGTACGACGAGATGCTGACGCTCGGGCGCGCGATAGACGACGCGGGCCTCGACAGCGCGTGGGTGTCCGAACACCACTTCATGCCGGACGGCTACCTCTCGGGGACGATGCCCGCGCTCGGGGCGCTCGCGGCGGCGACCGAGTCGGTCGAACTCGGCACGTGTATCGCGCTCGCGCCGCTGTACGACCCGATTCGGCTCGCGGAGGACGCGGCGACGGTCGACCTTATCTCGGGCGGCCGAACGACGCTCGGCCTCGCGATCGGCTCCAACCCCCGCGAGTTCGACGCCTTCGGCGTTCCGCGAGACGAGCGCGTCGACCGCCTCGCCGACACGGTCTCCCTCCTCCGCGACGCGTGGTCAGACGGTCCGATAGCGCACGAGTCGCCGTTTCACGAGGGTGCGACCGGCGTCGACGTGACGCCCAAACCGGCACACGACGTGCCCCTCATGCTCGGCGGCGCGGCCAAGCCCGCGGTTCGCCGGGCGGCCCGGACGGCGGACGCGTGGTGTGCGCCGTCGTCGCTCTCCCTCGGCGGCCTGCGCAAGCGCGTCGAGGACATCCGGAGCGTTCGGGAAGCCGAGGGCCTCGACGGGGAGTTCACGATATACGTCCTCCAACACGGCTTCGTCGGCGACTCGAAGGCCGAGGCGTGGGACGCGATGAGAGACGGCTACCTCTACCTCCAGCGCCGGTACGCCGAGATATTCTCCGGCGACGAGGTCCACGAACTGTCCGACGAGCGCCGGGCGGAACTCAAAGCACAGGCCGTCTTCGGTACGCCCGACGACGTGGTCGCGGAACTCGCCCGCTACCGCGACGCCCTCGGCGACGACATCCACTTCATCTTCCGAACCTACCACCCCGGCATCGGCACCGACCGGATGGTCGAGTGCGTCCGCCGACTCGGCGACGAGGTCCGCCCGCGACTCGTCTGAAGGGGCCGAATCGGCGGTTCAGGGCCGAACGCGACGTTCTTGTCGCCAGCGAAACGCAAACATTTAAACGTGAAGTTTTTCATGTTACATGTGAACATACATACCATGAGAGACGATTGTTCAGCGGACAGCGGCGCACAGCCGCGTCCGTCGCGGCGACGGTTCGTACAGGCGGCTGGGTTGGCGGGCGTGACCGGGCTGACGGGCGTCGCCGGCTGTCTCGGCGGCGGTGGGGGCGGCGGGTCGAACGCCATCACCTATGGAGTGATTAGCCCGATGACCGGCCCGTACGGCGGTCTCGCGGTCGGCCAGCGAAACGGGGCCGAGTTGGCGATACGACACGTCAACGAGAACGAGGACATCGACGTGGAGATAACGGGCGTCTACGAGGACACCGAGGCGGACCCCTCGACCGGCCGGCGGAAGGCGCAGTCCGTCGTCGAGCAGGACGGCGCGTCGTATCTCATGGGCGCGATATCGTCCAGCGTCGCGCTCGCGCTCAACGAGTTCGCGGCCGAAGAGGAGCTCATCTACAACCCCGGCGGGGCCGCGGTTCCCATCACGGGGTCGAACTGCAACGAGTGGGTGTTCCGCGCCGAGACGAACACGGCGCAGATGGCCGAGGCCGTCTCCGACTACACCGCCGAGAACCTCGGGACCAAGGTGTGGTTCCACATCGCCGACTACGCCTACGGCGAGTCGGTGATGCAGCGCGTCGAGCGCCGCATGCGCGACGGCCACGACATCGAAGTCGTCGGCCGGAGCCGCTCGCAGCTCGGCTCGACCAACTACAACTCCTACGTCAGCCAAATCGCCAACTCCGACGCCGAGGTGGCGGTTCTCGGCATGACCGGCGGCGACCTCATCAACTTCGTCAAGCAGGCGGCGAGCCAGGGGCTCAAAGAGAGCGTGAACCTCATGTCGCCGACGATGACGTTCTCGGTCGTCCGCGGCGCGCTCGGCGAGGCCGCCTACGGAACCTACGGCGGGGTCCGCTACCTGCCGACGCTCGAAACGGGCGACAACCAGTCGTTCGTCGAGGCCTACCAAAGCGAGTACGACTCCCTGCCGGACAACTTCGCGCGGGCCGCGTACATGTCCATTCGGATGACGGCGCGGGGCATCGCGGAGGCCGGCTCGACCGACCCCGCGGAGGTCAAGGAGGTGCTTCCGGGCCTCGAAATGGACACGATTCTCGGGCCGAACCAGTTCCGCGACTGCGACCACCAGGCGATGAACCCGGTGTGGCCGGGCGAACTCGTCGCGCCGGACGGCGGGAGCGGTCCCGCGACCGTCGAACTCGGCGAGATGATAGCCGGGGCGGACGCGCTCCCCGACTGCGGCGAACTCGGCTGCTCGCTCTAGCATGTCGGTCGCTAGTGCCGTCGCCGAGCAGGTCCTCAACGGGCTCGTCGTCGGGATGGTGTACGTCCTGCTCGCGGCCGGGCTCTCCATCATCTTCGGCGTCATGGACGTCATCAACTTCGCCCACGGAGAGCTGTTCGCCCTCGGCGCGTACTTCGCGTTCGCCATCGCCGGCCCCCTCGGCGGCGCGGGCTTCTGGGTCGCGCTCGTCGTCGCGCCCCTCCTCGTCGGCGTCGTCGGGATGGGAATCGAGCGGCTCACCGTCAAGCGGCTGTACGGCCGCGACCCGCTGTACCACATCCTCCTGACGTTCGGACTCGTCCTCATCATCAACGACCTCATCACGTCGGTGTGGGGCAAGTCCGCCCAGCCGTTTCCGGTTCCCTCGGTCCTCGACCAGCCGGTCGCGCTGTTCGGGTTCAACTACTCGCTGTACAACTACGGCATCATCGTCTTCGGGTCGGCGCTGGCGCTCGGCACGTGGCTCCTGTTGAACCGCACCCGCTTCGGGATGATAATCCGCGCCGGCTCCGAGGACCGCGAGATGGTCCGCACCCTCGGCATCGACATCGACCGCTACTACACCCTGACGTTCGGATTCGGCGCGGCGCTGGCCGGCGTCGCCGGCATCGTCCTCGGCGCGTACCAGAACGTCAGCCCGACGATGGGGAGTTCGGTCATCATCCCGGCGTTCGTCATCGTCGTTCTCGGCGGCCTCGGGTCGTTCCGCGGGGCCGTGGTCGGCGGGCTGTTCGTCGGCCTCGTCCAGACGTTCGCCCGGACGTACGCGCCGTTCCTGGAGGGACTCATCGTCTTCCTGCTTATGATCGCCGTGCTCGTCGTCAAGCCGACGGGGCTGTTCGGCACGAGCGTCGGCGCGGGCGACCACCACGACGGCGCGCTCCTCCACGGCTCCGGCGGCGGCGTGCTGTCCGCGGAGACGCGCGCGAAACTCGGCTACGCCGGCGTCGGCGCGCTCCTCGTCGTCCCGCTTCTCGCGGAGGTGACCGGCGTCACCTACTCCGTGACGCTCCTCGAAGACATCCTCATCTGGGCGCTGTTCGCGCTCAGCCTCGACCTCGTGCTCGGCTACGCGGGTCTCGTCTCGCTCGGTCACACGCTGTTTTACGGGGTCGGCGCGTACGCCTCGGTCCTCACGCTCATGCACGTCTCGCCGTCGGTGTTCGTCGCGCTCGTCGTCGCCGTCGCCGTCTGCGCGGCCATCGCGTGGGGCGTCGGTTACCTCTCGATACGCGTGTCCGGGGTGTTCTTCGCCATGATAACTCTCGGGTTCGCGGAGCTGTTCTACAACGCCGTGTTCAAGTTCGACTTCACCGGCGGCTCCGACGGCCTGTTCGGCGTCGACGCGTTCTACGGCCTCGCCGGCCTCGGCATCGACCCCGGCGAGTTCGCGGTCCCGCTGGGACCGGTCGTCCTCGACGGCGGCGTCGTCCAGTACTACTTCCTCCTCGCCGTCGTGGTCGGGTCGTACCTGCTGGCCCGCCGCCTCATCCGCGCGCCGTTCGGCTCGGTGCTGCAGTCCATCCGCGAGAGCGAAGAGCGCGCCTCCTTTATCGGCTACGACGTGACCGCCTACAAGCGCCGCGCCTTCGTCGTCTCCGGCGGCCTCGCAGGGCTCGCCGGCGGACTGTTCGCCGCCAACAACGGCTACGTCGCGCCGTCGTTCCTCCACTGGATAAACTCGGGCGAGGTCATCGTGATGACCGTCCTCGGCGGCATGGGGACGCTCTACGGACCGATGCTCGGCGCGGGCGTCTTCGTCGCCGCGGAGGACGTGCTCTCGTCGTACATCGACCAGTGGCAGCTCGCCATCGGCGTGCTGTTCGTCCTGTTCGTCATCTTCGTGCCGCGGGGGCTCGTGTCGCTCCCGCGGACGGTGGCCGACCACCCGCTTTTCGAATCGGCCGTCGGCGACCGGTTCCGCGACCGCGTCGGCGAACAGGCCGGTGTCACCGACCCGGAGGTAGACCGCCATGAGTGACCCCATACTGCGGACGGAGAACCTGACGAAGGAGTTCGGAAAGCTCGTCGCCGTCGACGACGTGACCCTCGACGTGGAACGCGGCGAGTTCCGGAGTCTCATCGGCCCCAACGGGGCCGGCAAGACGACGACGTTCAACCTCCTGACCGGCGCGCTCCGGCCGACCCGCGGCACCGTGACGTTCAACGGCGAGAACGTGACCGCGCTCCCGCCGCACGAGCGCGTGCGCCGCGGCCTCGGCCGGTCGTTCCAAATCACGAACGTCTTCTCGGGGCTCACGGTCCGCGAGAACGTCCGCCTCGCCGCGCAGGCGGCCCGCGAGGGCGGTTTCACGCCGGTCGAAGAGTACCTTCGGCGAAGCGACGCTTTCGACGACGTGAACGAGCACACCGACCGCGTGCTCGACCGGTCCGGCCTCCTGGGCCGCGGCGACGAACCCGCGGACGTGCTCGCCTACGGCGACAAGCGCCGGCTCGAAATCGCCATCGTGCTCGCCACCGACCCGGACATGGTGCTTCTGGACGAACCGACCGCCGGCATGAGCGCCGAGGAGACGCGGGCCACGATGGACCTCATCGACGAGGTGCTGTCGGACCGGACGCTCCTGCTCATCGAACACGACATCGACCTCGTGATGCGGGTGTCCGACCGCATCACGGTCCTCCACCGCGGCGAGGTGCTGGCCGAGGGGACGCCCGAGGCCGTCTCGGAGGACCCGGAGGTCCGCGAGGCCTACTTCGGGGGTGTCGAGGCGTGAGCGACGAACCGCTCTTGTCCGTCCGCGGACTCGTCTCGGGGTACGGGTCGACCCGCGTTCTGCAGGGCATCGACCTCGACGTGCCGCGGGGGTCTGTCGTCACGCTCATCGGGCGCAACGGCGTCGGCAAGACGACGACGCTCCGGAGCATCCTCGGGAACGTCCCGCCGTCAGCGGGGACCATCACCTTCGACGGGACGGACATCACGACGCTGTCGCCGGAGAAGACCGCCCGCGAGGGCATCGCGCTCGTCCCCGAGGAGCGCCGCGTCTTCCCCGGCCTGACCGTCACCGAGAACGTCGAAATCGGCCGCATCGGCGGTCGGCGAGACGTCGAGAAGCCGAGCGTCGACGCCGTCGTCGACGAGTTCGAGAACCTCGCGCGCCACCGGAACAGCCGGGGGGCGAACCTCTCGGGCGGCGAACAGCAGATGCTCGCTATCGCCCGCGCGCTCGTCTCCGCGCCGGACCTCCTGTTGCTCGACGAACCGACCGAAGGGCTCGCGCCCGCTATCGTCAAACAGGTCCAGCGAAAAATCGAGGAACTGAACGACGACGGCGCGACCATCCTCCTCGTCGAACAGAACGTGCAGGTCGCCCTCGACGCCGCGGACTACGTCTACATCCTCGACAAGGGCCGGGTCGTCCACGAGGGCCCCGCCGACGAGGTCGCGGCCGCCGACGAGGTCCTCGACCGGTACCTCGGCGTCTCGATGGCCGACTGACTGAGCGACCGGCGTCTCGCCGGTCGCTCGGTCGGGGCCGACCGACGAAACGAACTTAACGCACCTGTGCGAAGTGGTGGCATGGACATCGAGGAGTTCTTCGAGAGCATGCCGTTCGCGCGGCTCTTGGGCGTCGAAGTCACCGAGGCCGCAGACGGGCACGCGGAGGGTCGCATCGAGATGCGCGAGGAACTGTCGTGGAACGCCGACCGGGTGATGGCCCACGGCGGCGTGACGTTCACTCTCGCGGACACGGTCGGCGGCGCGGCGCTCGTCAGCGAGGTCGACCAGCCCGTCCCGACTATCGACATGCGAATCGACTACCTCAACGCGGGGACCGGTGACCTCCGCGCCGAGGCCGACGTGGTCCGACTCGGCGGCGACGTGGGAACCGTGGACGTGGACGTGTACGCGACGGACGGGAATCACGTGGCGACTGCGAGGGGAGTCTACAAGACCGGTTGAGTTCCCCGCCCGCCGCGCAGTTAGTAATCAACAATAGTTAATATTATGCGCGAAAAGGGTATTTCGTAATGGAATACAGTGGACCGACCAGTCTCTACATCGACGGGGACTGGGTAGCCGCGGCATCGGACGAGACCATCGAGACGCGCGACCCGGCGACCGAAGCGCCGTACGCCGAGGTCGCCCGCGCGGGCGAGGCGGACGTCGACGCCGCGGTGCGGGCGGCGAACTCGGCGGGCGCTCGCGGCGGCGAGTGGGAGACCACGAGCGCGGCCGAGCGCGGCGAGAAACTGCGCGCGATGGCCGACGCCATCGAGGCGCGGAAAGACGAGATAGCGCTCGTCGAGTCCCACGATAACGGCAAGACGCCGTTCGAGGCAGGTATGGAGGTCCAGATGGTCGTCGACACCTTCCGCTACTACGCCGGGTGGACCGACAAGGTGACCGGCGAGTACAACCCCGTCCCCGGCGGGCGCGTCAACTACACGACCCGCGAACCGCTCGGCGTCACCGGACACATCGTCCCGTGGAACTACCCCTTCCAACTCGCGGGGCGCAGCCTCGCGCCGGCGCTCGCCTGCGGCAACACGGCGGTGGTAAAGCCCTCCAGCCAGACGCCGCTTTCGGCGCTCTACTACGGCCTCGCGGCCGAGGAAGCCGGCCTCCCCGACGGCGTGGTGAACGTGGTTCCCGGGAGCGGGTCCGAGGCGGGGTCGGCGCTCGCCTCGCACCCCGACGTGGCGCACGTCACCTTCACCGGCAGCACCGAAGTCGGTAAGGGCGTCATGGCCGACGCCGCGGCCACCGTGACCGGCGTCACGCTCGAACTCGGCGGGAAGGGCCCCAACGTCGTCTTCCCCGACGCCGACCTCGACGCCGCCGCCAAGGGCGTCCACTACGGCATCTTCATGAACGCCGGCCAGATGTGCTGGGCCGGGTCGCGCCTGCTCGTCCACGAGGACGTGGCCGACGACCTCGTCGAGCGAATCGTCGCGCGCGCCGAGTCGACCCCGCTCGGTTCCGGCATCGACGACGACGGTCGGATGGGGCCGGTCGTCAGCGAGTCCCACCGCGAGGACGTGTTGGAGTACATCTCCCTCGGCGTCGAGGAGGGCGCGACCATCGCCTGCGGCGGGGGCGTCCCCGAGGACAAGGAGACCGGCTACTTCGTGGAGCCGACGGTCCTCACCGACGTGACGAACGACATGACCGTGGCCCGCGAGGAGATATTCGGCCCGGTCCTCGTCGTCACCGAGTTCTCGGACCGGACGGAGGCGATCGAACTCGCCAATGACTCGCCGTACGGGCTTCTCGCCGGCGTCTGGACCGAGGGGCTCTCTCGCGCCCACCGCGTCGCCGACGCGCTCGACTACGGAATGGTCAGCGTCAACGAGTACCCGGTGACGTTCCCGCAGACGCCCTTCGGCGGCACGAAACAGAGCGGCCACGGCCGCGAGCAGGGCGCGGAGGCCGTCCGCGAGTTCACGCAGGCGAAGAACGTGAACCTCAACATCGGCTGACTCGGCCGCCAATTCGGCCCGTAATCCGCTGGACGCTTCGGCCCTCAACTCACTTCCCACTGAACGCCTCGGCCCTCGACCCACTTCCCACTGAACGCTCCGGACCGCGACCCGTCGTCCCCGGACCGACCGCCTCGGCTCTCCGCGGAGGTCGTTCCAGAAAAACCGCTCTTCTCCAGTCTCTCCGCCGATGCTATTCGAACCGCTGGAACGGCTCTTGACAGTCGTTACAGAAGTGCATCGACCGGCACAGTCCCGGCCCCTTCGGATGCTCGCGGACGGTGTTCGTGCCGTCGCAGTACGGGCACTCCGCGCCCGACGTTTCGCCCGTCGTCTCGGTGCTGGGGTCGAAGCGGCGCATCGCTCACACCCCCAGTCCGAACTCGCGGAGGGCCTCGCGGCCCGCCTCGGTCACCATGTCGACGGTCCACTCCGGCGTGAACCGGAGTCGCACGGACGCCTCGTCGACGCCGGCCGACAGAATCGCGCACTGCACGTCGTTTTCGAGGTAGTCGCGCGCCGGACAGCCGGTGTAGGTCAGCGTCATCTCGACGATGCCGAGCGTCTTCGCCTCGCCGTCTTCGCCCTCCCGCTCGACGACGCGAACGTCGTAGATGAGACCGAGGTCGACGATGCTCACCGGCATCTCTGGGTCCTCGATTTCGTAGAGGGCGTCCCAGATGTCGGCTTCGACGCCCGCGGCTCCGACGCCCGTCTTCGGGAAGCCCTCGGGGACCTCGCCGTCGGCGTACTCCGTGTAGCCGCAGGCGGTCGCCTCGGGCGCGTCGTCGGCGCTCACGTCAGACACGCTCCCTGCCGATTCTCGCCGGCTCGGGCGCTTCGAGCTCATCGTACGTCCGCCGGAACTCCGCGGCCAGTTCGTCCCAGTGGTCGGTGTGGGTGCCGTCGCGGCCGCGGGCGCTCGGGCGCTCGACCTCGTCGGGTTCGGGCACGTCGAGCCCGAGCGATTCGAGGTACGGGATGACCGTCTCCAGCCACTCGATGCGGAGGTCGGCGGTAGACATCGTCCGGAAGCCGTTGTCGACGATCGCCGCCTCGTGTTCGGGCTCGGCGAAAAGCGAGAGCGCGTGGGGGAACAGCCGGTCGAGCGCGTCCTGCACCCGGTCGCGGCTGTCGCCCTCGGCGAGGCGGTCGAGCCAGCTCTGGGCGTTTTCGAGGTGGTAGCGCTCCTCGCTCAGCACCTTGCCGACGCGGTCGGCGAGCGGCGCGTAGCTGGTGTCGACGAGCGCGTCGAGGCGCAGGCGCTCGGCGGCGTCGTAGAGGTAGCTCCGCAGGACGACGTCGGCCCAGTCGCCCTCCGCGAACGGGAGTTCGACCAGCGTGGCGTGCCTGAACTCGTCGGCGGGGCGCTCCCAGATGAGTTCCGCCTCGGTGTGACCGAGCTCTTCGAGCAGGTCGTACCACAGCCGAGCGTGGCCGAACTCGTCCTGTGCGACGTTCGCCAACGCGAGGTCGGATTCCAGCGTCGGCGCGTAAATCTGCCACTCGATGAGGCGCTCGCCGTGGACGTACTCGTCGTCCGCGAGGCGGAACAGCAGCTCTTCGAGCGCGGCGCGCTGTTCGGCGTCGAGGTCTTCGGGGTTGAGCGTCGCTGGCATGGTTAGCTGTCCGCCTCGAGCGATTTCTCCACGTCGGCCTGCTCGGCCTCGCTTTCGGCGACTTCCGGCGCGGCCGGTTCGATGTCCGTGTACGAGGTGGCCCAGCGGTAGGTCTTGTCGGTCGTCCCGCCGAAGCTCGTCTCGTCGGCGTCGATTTCGCCGATTTCGTCGTGCGGGACGACCCACAGGCTGTGGGTCTTCATCCGCCGGCCGTGCTGGACGGCCGCGAACTGGAGCGCCAGCTCGCGGTCCGGCGCGTGGACGTTGCCGCAGTGTTTGTGGTACGCTCCCGGTTTGTCCTGTCTGAACACTTCCCAAATCATGGTTCTCAGTCCGCCGCCTGCGGGGTTCCGGCCCCCGACGCGCCCTCCCAGCCGTGCATCGATTCGCGCACCCACTCGACCGCCTCCTGTGCCTGTGCCCGGGAGTTGATCTGCTCGTGGCTCCCCTCGGAGGCGTTCTTGGCGATGGTCCAGAACTCGTCCCAGTTCAGGTCGTCCTCGTTGACGTGGTAGGTGTCGAGTTCCTCGTCGTACTCGATGCGCGGGTACTCGGGGACGACGAGGCCGTACTTCTCGGCCTTCGGGACGTACGTGTCGAGGAAGGTGTCGCGCAGTTCGTCGTTGGACTTCGTCTTCAGGCCGACCTCCTGGGCGAAGTCGTTGTGGACGGACTTGTCGTTGGTCGGGCCGAAGAACTGGATGATTCGCGGCCACCACGTCTCGAAGGCGGCCTGCGTCTTCTCTTGGGTCGCCTTCGACCCGTTCATCAACTCGGAGAGCATGGACTCGCCGTGTTTGACGTGGAAGCCCTCCTCGAAGCACACTTTGTCCATCGCGTGGGCGTACGGCGTCCACGACGTGTTCTTGAGCGTCGCCTGCCGGTGCATGGCCGCACCGTCGACGAAGAAGGCTATCATCGGCACCTCGTGCCACGACTCCATCGGGTAGTGGAAGCAGTTGAGGAACTTGCCGTCGCCGCGGGCGAGTTCGTCCAGCATCTCGTCGCGCGTCTTGACGCCGAGGGACTCGGCCGCGCGGTAGAGCAGTTGCGCGTGGCCGATTTCGTCCTGTACCTTCGCCGAGAACGCCAGCTTTCGGTCGATGCTCGGCGCTTGCCGGATGAACGGCTTTTCGAGGTAGCCGCCCATCACCTCGCTGTTCGCGTGGAACTGAATCATCCGCGTCGCGGCCTTGCGGTACTCCTCGGGCATGTCGTCTTTCGGAGCGAACTGCCGCGGGCCCGCTCGTTCTTTGACGGTTTCGAGGTCCATTGGTCTATCAGGAACTATCATCTATAACTACTTACGAATTGACCCGTCCATGGCCTGCCTTTTTATATCCGTGCCGCGTATGCACACGCCGATGATAGCGGAGTGCCTGGTGGCCGAGTTCCGAATCGACGGCGACGACTGCCCCCTGGCGCGGGCGACCGACGCGGTTCCAGTCGCGGTCGACGCGAACGCGCCGCAACTCCGCGCCGACGGCAACGTCCTGCTTCACTTTTCGGCCCCCGCGGACGACCGACTCCCCGAGGCCCTCGACGCCGACGACGCCATCCGCTACCTCCACGTCACCCGCGGCGACGACACGTACACCTTCCGCTGTCTCTCGAAACACCCCTGCGTCGTTCACGAGCTCGTCGACGCCGGCTTCCTCGTCGAGTCGATGCGGTACGACGACGGCGGCGCGACGATGCGCGGGGCGGTCGTCGGCTACGACGTGCTCCGCGGCGTGATGGAGACGGCCGGCGGCACCGTCGGTATCCAACTCCAGCGCGTCTACCCCCTCCGGGCGGACGAGGAATCGCCCATCGGTCGGGCGTGGGACCTCACGCCCGCGCAGGAAGCCGCCCTCCGGGCGGCCGTCGAGATGGGGTACTTCGACCTCCCCCGGAGTATCACGGCTCGGGACGTGGCGGACGAACTCGGAATCAGCAAGTCGGCGTTCCTCGAACGGCTCCGCCGGGCGCAACAGTCGGTGTTCGGGGCGCTGCTCGCATGAGCCGGGACCGCGGCCGACTCGCTCGGCTCGCCCGGCGGTCCGCCGGCGAGGCTATTTACCCCGCGTCCCCGTAGCGCGGGTATGCGAGTCGACGACGCCGACGGCGTCCGGACCGTGACGTTCGACAGACCCGAGGCGAAAAACGCGTTCACCGCCGACGTGGCCCGAGAGCTCTCGGCGGCGCTCGAAGAACTGACGCCCGAGGCGTTCGACGCCGCGGTGATAACCGGCGACGGCGACGCCTTCAGCGCCGGCGGCGACATTCGGGCGATGGCCGAGCGCGACGAGACCGCCCGCGAGGCCTACGAGCGCGTCCGCGGCACCCTCGGCCGCGTCGCCGAGGCGATTCTCACCGCTCCGGTGCCGGTCGTCGCCCGCGTCAACGGCGACGCCGTGGGCGCGGGGACCTCCGTCGTCGCCGCCTGCGACTTCGCCTACGCCGCCCGCGACGCTCGGTTCGGCGCGTCGTTCGTCAACGTCGGTCTCGTCCCCGACGCGGGCGCGACGGTGACGCTCCCCCGGTTGGTCGGCCTCCGGGCCGCGAAGGAACTCGCCTTCACCGGGAAACTCATCTCGGCCGAGCGCGCCGCCGAACTCGACCTCGTGAACGAGGCGGTCGCCGCCGCCGCCCTCGACGCCACCGTGGACGAGACGGTAGAGACGCTCGCCGCACAGCCGACGGAGACGCTCGCGCTGGCGAAGGAAGCGATACACGCGAATCTCGGCCGGTCGTGGACCGACGGCCTCGAACGCGAGGCGCACGCGCAGACCCTCGCCTACGACACCGACGCCCACGAGGAGGGCGTTTCCGCGTTCTTGGAAAAGCGGCGGCCGGAGTTCGACTGAGGACGCCGGTCCCGGCCCGTTTCGTCTCGTCTCGGCCGTCCCGTTCTGTCCCGCCTCAGTCGAGGCCGAGGAACCGTTCCGCGTTCTCCCAGAGGAGCTTTCGCTTCACCTCCTCGGAGGCGTCGAAGTGCTCCTCGAACGACTCGAACCACCGGCCCGGCCGAATCATCGGGTAGTCGGTGCCGAACATCACCTTGTCCTGCAGGACGGTCTTGGCGTAGTGGAGCACCTGCTCGTCGATGTACTTCGGGAGCCACCCCGAGAGGTCCATGTAGACGTTGCCCTTCTGCTGGCAGATGGCGAGTTGCTCTCTCTCCCACGGGTACGCCGGGTGGGCGATGAGAATCTGGAGGTCCGGATGCTCGGCGGCCACGTCGTCGATGAGCATCGGGTTTCCGTACTTGATTTTCAGGCCGCGACCGCCGGGCGAGCACGCGCCGAGGGTGGAGTTCCCGCCGTGGAAGACGACCGGCACGCCGAGGTCCTCGATAGTGTCGAACAACTCCGCGTGCTCGTCGTCGCTCGGGTCGAACCCCTGTGCGATTTGCTGGAACTTGAACCCCGAGAGACCGAGGTCTTCGACGCACCGAACCGCCTCCTCGACGCAGTCGTCTTTCAGGGGGTCAACGCTCCCGAAGCCGACGAAGAAGTCGGGATGGTCGTCTCTCACTTCGGCCACGTAGTCGTTCGGAACCGGCGGATTTCCGGTGTTCGTCTCGGCGTCCCACCCGAGGAGCACCGCCCGCCCGATGTTGTGCTCGCGGTACTCGGCTATCATCTCCTCGTAGCTCCACGTCTCCATCTCCGCGCCGAACCTGTTCGCCGCGTCCCGCATCATCTCGCCGCCGGCGTCTTCGAGGAACTCCGCGGTCGGCTGGTGGGCGTGCGTGTCGATGATGCGCGGCTCGTCGAGCCAATCCAACACGGTCATTCGTGTATGACTGTCGCGGAGCGATAAAAATCGAACGGACGGAGCCAACCGAATGATGGCGCGGCGGCGTTGGCGTACCGCCACGGGAGGCGATTCGACGCGCAGCCCAATCAGTCACCGGCCAATCCGGTTAGGCTCGCCGCTCAGTCGTCGTCTCGGTTCGAACCCTCCCTTTCGTCCTCGGCGAGGGCGCGCGTTCGCGGGTCGATGGCGGGGTCACGCTGCTGTTTTCGAGCGCGACGCTTCGCCGCCCCGACGAGCGAGTCGTCGCCCGATTGCGTCTCGACGAACGTCTCGTCGCCGATGGCGCTCTCTGCGATGTCTCGAAGACTTCCGAGTTTCTCGCGGTCGCCCGGTGACCGACCCCGGTCCCGCCCGTCGCCGCGTCCCGACCCGTGGACGCCTTCATCCGACGACGCGAGCTGAGTGAACTGCGTCGCGTCCGTTATCAGCAGCTGTACTTGGTCTTTCGCGCGGTAGTGGTGGTCCTTCGCACCGGCGAACTCGAACCGCGCGCCCTCGCCGAGGTACGGGTGGCTCACGCCCTCGGGGACGACGAACACGACGCCTTCGGGTGCGCTCTCGTCGGTGAGGTAGCCGAGGATGTCCGGCGTCTCGGGGTCGTTCTTGTTGACCCACGAAACCTCGTCGACGGTCGCCTCCACCGTCACGTACGCCCCGCTCCCGGTGAGTTCCGAGAGCGTTCGGGTCGGATTCCGAGTCTCGGTGTCGCCTGAATCTGTGTTCGAGGCCGCAACTCCGTCCCGATTCGCCGACGATTCCGTGGCCTTGGAACTCGAGCTCGATGGGTCGTCTCCGATTGAGGCGAAAAGGTAGTTCACCTCGTTGCCGCGCCCTCTCATGTAATTCGAGACGGTGATACTGACTCGTTGGGGGCCCGACGAAGCCGAGAGCGAGCTGTCGTCCTCAAAGATACATTTCACGTCAGATTCGGACTCGGCTGATTGTAGAAACCACGCACCGTCGCGCTCTTCGACGGTCACCTCTCCCGTCGAACCCGATTCAGCGAACCAGTCCGTTGACATACCATCGGTTCGAACCCGAAAGAACATATGTGTTTCTCAGATTAGAGAACCGAATCCGGGCGGGCCGGTAGTCCGACTTCGTGTCCGGGACATCGATCGGACCCTATCTTCTCGCCGACCGACTGGTCCGGGGGAGCGTTGAAAAACAATATTATTCGAACACTTTCTCAAAAGAAGACAGCGCGTCGCCGGGCAGTCTCGCAACAGATATTTAGATAAACTACCTTTCAAACCTATATTATGTTTCTGACTCTACTGTCGGTGCCCTGAAAAAGCGGTCTGATATCGGGTGTGAGCGCAATTCAACTCGGAATAAAAAGACGAGTGTTTCAGAAACTCTCTATGATTTATTTTACTTCGGTCGTTATAACGCGCATCAGGAATCCTATGCCACTCCCGATTTGGTGTGTCGGTTTTATTATTGCTCTATTCCTCTCCGCGGATACGACTGCGCGCCACCCTTCGTGTTCCGCGCAATAATCGTCGCCGTCGCGGAGCGTCGGTCGTCGCGGAGTTCGGTCGACTCGTCGTAGTAGAGTACGGTGAGGTCGAGACAGGCCCGGAGCAGTTCGTTGGAGTCGAAACGGTATCTGTCGGTGCTCGGCCCGACCGTCGCCGGCGGGTCGGCCCGCAGGTGGTGCTGGTAGAACAGGACGCCGCCGGGTTTCAGCGCCGCTTTGATGTCTGCGAGGCGGTCCAGCGTCCGGAAGTAGCTGATGGTGACGAGGTCGTACGTCGACTCGGAGAAGTCGTAGGCCGTCGCATCGGCCTGAATCGTCTCCACGCGGTCGGCGAATCTGCGGGACCGAGCGCGCTCGTCGATGATACTGAGCCCCTCACCCGACTGGTCGAGCGCGTCGACTCGATAGCCGTTTTCTGCGAGGAAGAGCGCGTTGCGGCCGTTTCCGGCCGCCACGTCGAGGGCGCGACCCTCGGGCAGTTCGTCGAGGTACGACCGTAACACCGGCGACGGCTCGGGGTCGGTCGGGTACGTTCCGGTCCGGTAGCGCTCGTCCCACTCCATAGGGGCGCTACGCGGACCGCCGTGTTCAAGCTACGGCGTCGTTCCCGGCGGACGGGACGGCGTCGAACGCCCGTGCGACCGACGACGGTCGGCGGGCCGTCGGTAGAGCACCGGGCCGCCGGAAGCACCAGCGCTTTCCGCGCCAGCGACGTGGGGAGAGCCGTGACCACGATTCGCCCCGACGAACTCGACGCCCGCCTCGCCGACGGCGACGACCCTTTCGTCCTCGACATCCGCCCCGAGTCGAACTACCAGCGCGGCGCAATCGAGGGGAGCCGCAACGTCCCCGTCTACGACGACCTCCGGTCGGGCGACGACGCCTCGCTTCGAGGTCGGCTGGACGAGATTCCGCGGGACCGCGACGTGGTCGTCGTCTGTAAGATGGGCATCGTCGCGAAGCGGGCGACGGGGCTCCTCCGCGAGGAGGGATACGACGCGGCGACCCTCGCGGGCGGCATGAGCGGGTGGAACGGCTACCAGCGGGGGTCGCTGGGCTACAAACTCCGGTCGCTCATCTGGCGACTGTTCTGAGGCCGTCGAGGAACTCCCGAAGAGCGTCCTCGAAGAACGCGGGGTTGTCGAGGTTCGACGCGTGACCTGCCCCGGGAACCGAGCGGACCGTGACGGTCGGAATCCCGTCGCCGAACGCCGCGGCGTGCCTGCGCACGAACGGGAGTTCGTTCTCGCCGTACAGGACCAGCGTCGGGACGTCGATGTCGCCGAGGACGACCGACGAGTCGGTGAACCGACTGACCGCCCGAATCACCTTCGCGAACTCGTCGGTCGCCATCGGCGGGCCGCGCTCCCGAAGACGCTCGACGTTTCCGTAGTCGCCGCCCGCGGGCGTTCCCGACAGCCGCTCTTGGAACCAGACCATGACCTTCTCGACGCGCTCGTAGCCGACGAGTCGAACGAACGGAATCGTCAACCGAGGGACGACGAGTCGCTGGAACCGTTCGAGACGGTCGAAGACGACCGGGGAGAACGTGTCCGCGAGGACGAGCCCCGAGAGCCTATCTGGGTATCGCATCGCGTACGCCTGCGCGACACAGCCGCCGGTCGAGAGTCCGCAGACCACGGGCCGGTCGAGGTCCAACTCCGAGACGAGCGCCGCGAGGTCGTCGGCGAACAGCTCCATCGAGTACGTCGCCGGCTCCGAGCCGCCGGTCCGGCCGTGTCCCCGGATGTCGTACGAGATTGTCGTGTAGTCGTCGCGCAGCGCCTCAGTCTGGCGGTCCCACTGGCCGTGGTCGAGAACCGCGCCGTGAACGAAGACCACCGGCGGTCCCTCGCCCCGCCGTTCGTAGTAGGTGTCGATACCGTTTGTTCGAGCGAACGCCATGCTATCTAGTGGCGTGCTGAGGGCATGAGCGCGCGCCTCGATGTAACAGATAAATTATACTCTCGCCGGCAGTACGGTCACTTATCCGTCTCCGGCAGAGAGTAGGCGGTATGACGATAGAAACCGGCGACTCCGTTTCGCTCGAATACGTTGGAAAGCTCCCCGACGGCACGGTCTTCGACACGTCGCGTCAGGACGTGGCCGACGCCGAAGGACTCTCCGAGGCGCAGGGCGACCGCGACTACGAGCCGCTCGTGGTCGAAGTCGGCGCGGGAACCGTCATCGAGGGCCTCGACGAGGCGCTCGTCGGCATGTCCGTCGGCGACGAAGAGAGCATCGAGATTCCGCCGGAGAAGGCCTACGGCGAGCACGACGAAGACCTCGTCCGCGAGCACGAGACCGAACAGCTCCGCGAGGTGCTCGGCGACGAGCCCGAGGAGGGACTGTACGTCCAGACCCAGCAGGGCGGCCTCGGCGAAATCGTCCACGCCGACGACGACGTGGTCCGCATCGACTTCAACCACGAGCTCGCCGGCGAGACGCTCGTCTTCGACGTCGAAATCGTCGACGCCAACTGAACTGAACTGAGCCGCGGTCTCGCGGTTCGACCGTTCTTCTCCCGCTACTCGCGCCACCACGCAACGGCGTACAGCACTCCACCGACGAGAATCAAGACCGCGCCGACGCCGGCGACGCCGAGTCCGACGACGAGTCCGACGACGAGCGAGACTCCGAAGCCGAAGTCGTCGACGTGGCCGTAGACGGTGATGCTGTGGAGCGTTCCATCCTTCTCGACGAACGCCGGGAGGCGGTCCACGAAGGCGTCGTTCACCCGCGGTCGGTAGCCGAAGTCCTCATCTGAGGAGTTCCGAAGGATTCTATCGACCGTCTCTCTCGCCCCCGGCGAGAGGTTCTCGTAGCGATACGCCCCTCGCTCGACGGTGGCGTTTGCGACGCGCTGGAGCGTGGCGTTTCGCGCGGTGACGACCGAGCCGTTTTCTTCCACGCTGAACCGGTAGTACTGCTGGCGCTCGCCGTAGGCGTCGTGGACGTACGTGTTGTTCCGCGCTATGGCTTGGAGGTCGGCTCTCGCGCCCGCCGACGCTGTCCGGGCGGTGCCGTTCCGCATCGCCGCCGCCAGCGTCTCGCGGGTCTCGTTCGGCGCGCGGTACTCGCCGGCCGAGTACCGGTGGCTGATCTGGTGCACCGAAATCGAGACCGTCCGCCCGTGGCGACTCACGATAGTCTCGATGTCCGATTCGTTCGCGAGCGACACGGTCTCGGCTCGGTACGACTGCGAGGTTTGCGGCGGCGGCGACGTCGCCCCCGCGAGCGCGGGCAGGTACACCGGCGCGGGGAGACAGACCTGTCTCTTATACACATCTCTNAGAGATGTGTATAAGAGACAGGTAAGTGTTTTTTGTCGCCGTCTCGCTCGCCTCACGGTTTCATCGCCGCGGTCGCCGGGCGACGCTCAGTTGTCCAGTCGCGGGTGCGCGTCGAGGCAGTCGGCGACCCTCTCGCGCTCCTCGCGGGCCGAAGCCAACTCGTCGGCCACGACGCCCCGCCGGAGGCGGTCGCGCTGGTCGTCGGTGAGTTCGGCCCGGGCGACCGCGGCGTCGCGGAGGCGGTCGTAGGACTCCTCGTACGTCAGTTCGTGGACCTCGCGGGCCCGCGAGACCGTCTCGTCGCCGGCGAACCGACTCACCACGGAGACGAGTTCCTTCGTCCGCCAGCGGAGTTCCGAGGCGGGCTCCGGCGGCCACGACACGGTCAGCGGGTCGGCGTCGAGCGTCTCCAGAAACCGCTTGTTCGTCCCGACGGCCGCGGAGAACCGCTTGGGGTCGTCCACGTAGTGGTCGAGTTTCGACCGCGAGTAGCCGGCGTACTCGACGAGCGTTGGAATCGGCTCGTCGCCGATGGCGGCGGTTTCGAGGTACTCGCGCAGTCGCTCGGGGGGACTGGGCGTCTCGACGAGCGGGTACGACTCGGCGGCCGCCAACCACGCGAGCACCTCGCGAGCGGGCGACTCGGCGCGGAACCGGCCGAACGCCTCGGCCACGGCGTCGTCGTACCGCTCGATGGGGTCGCGGAGTTCGTCCACCGGCGCGTCGATGTCGACCTCGCCGAGTCGCTCTACGCGTTCGAGGCGCTCGATTCGGGCGTCGAGTTCGTCCGCGCGCTCGCGCAGTCGTCGTCGGGCGCTCCGGTAGTCGTCTCTCGCCTCGTCCAGTTCGTCGAGCAGCGCCGCCTCCTCGCGGGCGGGTTCCAACTCGCGTCTGGCCTGCTCGAAGTCCGACGCCGACAGCGACGAGGTGATGCCGGTCGTGAGCGAGTCGTTGGCGGCGATGAAGGCGTCGCTGTGGCGCACGTCGGCGGGGACCTTCTCCAGCCGGTTCGACAGCGTCTCGCGGAACGCGACGTAGCCTTCGAGGTCGTCGGTCGCCCGCTCTTCGAACCGGTCGAGAATCCCCGTCACGTCGCTGACGGCCGACGAGAGCGTCCGAAGCTCCTCGCGGCCGATTTCGTCGACCGTCTCGCGCCGGTCGCTGAGGGTGTCGGCCGCCGTGCGGAGCGCCGCTACGGGGTCGTCGGCGAGCGCGGCGTCAGTCACGCCGCGGCACCTCGGGAGGGCGGCCCGTGCGCGGAATCGGTGTCATGCCCGACGAGTCGGTGCGCGAGGGTTGAAAACTTGGTGACCGAGGAAGACGGGACGGCGGTGGGTCGAGGAAGCCGAGTCAGCGCCGGTCTCGGCCGGTCGCCACGTCGAACGCGGCGGCGAGCGCGACCGCGAGCACGCACAGCGCGACCGACGGCGACAGTGAGAACAGGTCGACCATCCCGGGGAACGTGGCGACGACGAGGAGCGAAACGGCGTAGTAGACGCCGGCCACCGCGGCCGACGTGCGGGCCGGCGCGGCGCGCAGCCGAGGGAGCGCGAGCATCGCACAGAGCGCGACGCCGCCGGCGACGACGACCGAACCGGGGAGCCCCGCTCCGGCGAGGTCGGCGCGCGCGCCGAGGAACGTCCCGAGGCCGAGCGTCGCGTTCAGATAGGCCGCCCGCCGGACGAGAAAGCCGTAGCCCGCGTCGGGGCCGAGACCGATTTCGTTGTCCTCGATTCGGTGCCACGGCGCGCCGACGGAGACGGCGTTCATGCGGAGCGCACCGATGGCGAGGCAGGCGACCGCCAGCGAGACGACGGCCGCGGTCGTGACCGCCACGGGCGTCGAAACGGTCATGAAGGCGACCCAGAGCATCGGAAGCGCGAGGAGTAGGTGCTGTCCGAGCCCGAAGTAAACCGTCGCGTCGAGCCACGCGTCGACGCCGGTTTCGTCGTCGTCGCCGCCCTGTCGGCGGTGGCGCCGCGTCCGCGCGCCGCCGTGCGGAGACTCGTCTGTCGGTGCCATGACCGTCCGATTGTGACTGTCGAGTGATAACTGTGTGGTGCGGGTGGAGCTAGCGCCCCCGACGATGGCCGGTCCGCGGTCGCCGTCCGGCGAAAGGACTTACCGGCGACCGGGTGTATGACAGGCTATGTACGAGCGCATCCTCCTGCCCGTCGACGAGAGCACGTCGTCGAGCGCGGTTCTCCACCACGCCAGCGAACTCGCCCACTGGGACGACGCGGAGATACGACTGCTCTTCGTCGCCGACACGACCCGCGACAGCGTCACCGTGGTCGGGAACGACGTGGTCGACGCGCTCGAACGCGAGGGCGAGAGCGTCGTCGAGGAGGCGGCGGAGACGCTCCAGAACCTCGGCGTCGATTACTCGACGGACGTGGTGCAGGGCAACCCCGCGCCCACCATCGTCGAGTACGCCGAGGAGTACGACTACGACCTCGTCGTGATGCCGACCCGCGGGCGCAAAGGCATCTCTCGACAGCTCCGCGGGAGCGTCACGGAGAAGGTCGTCCGCCTGTCGGACCGGCCGGTACTCACCGCCCGCATGAAGCCCGACGAGGAGCTGACGTTCCCCTACGAGCGCATCCTCATCCCGACCGACGGAAGCCGCTCCGCGAAACGAGCGACGAGCCACGGCCTCGCACTCGCAGCCGAACTCGACGCGACGGTCCACGTGCTGTCGGTCGTGGACGACTCCGCGCTCGGCTTCGACGTTCGGTCGATGCTCTCCGGCGAAGAGAGCGAGCGCGGCGCGAACGAGGCGATTTCGAAGGTCGTCGAGGAGGCGAACGAGCGCGGCGTCACGAAGCTCGCCGAAACCATCGAACACGGCTCGCCGAGCGAGTCGATTCGGGAGTACGTCGAAGGCAACGACATCCACGCCGTCGTCATGGGGACCACCGGGCGGAGCGGCGTGGACCGAATCCTCCTCGGGAGCGTCGCCGAGCAGACGGTTCGGAGCGCCCCCGTCCCCGTCATCACGGTGTCGCCCGACGAGGAGTAACTTGGTCGAACTGGCGGCCGCGAACCGTCCAACGCGAGCGGGTGGCCCGCCGCCAGCCACCCGACTCGGGATACAGCTATTACCCGCGGGCGACGTATCGGCGCAGTAGCCGTGGTCGAACAGGACCGTCTCGGACGCCCGCCCAGCCCCGACAGCCGGAGGGTCCGGTAGCCGATGCTTCGCGCGACCATCCTCCTCGAACTGAACGAGGACTACGTGCTGTCGCACGTGAGCGACCTCGTCGACGGACCGGTCGTCGTGACGAACTGCGAGGTGCTCGGCGAGACGGACATCCGCTTCGTCGTCGACGCCGGGGAACACCGCGACGAGATGGCCGAACGGCTCGCCGCCAGCGAGGTCGTCCGCGACCTCGAACTCGTCGGCGACGACCAACTGCTCATCACGAAGCGGTCGTCCGGGGCGCTCCCCGTCATCCGCGAGAACCACGGGATGCTCCAGCGGATGAGCCAGTTCTACGGGCGCTCGCGCGTCTTCGACGTGGTCGTGTTCCGGCGGGCCGACCTCAAGGCCATCATCTCGGGGCTCCGGTCGCTCGGGACCGTCGAACTCCGCCGGCTGAAGCCCTTCGTCGGGCCCTCCACGCGGCTCTCGAAGCGGCAGGCAGAGGTCGTCGGCTACGCGCTCGAACGCGGCTACTACGACTGGCCGCGGGGCGTCACGGTCGAGGAAATCGCGGCGGCGTTCGAGGTGAGCCGACCGACCGTGTTGGAACACCTCCGGCGGGCGGAAAAGAAACTCCTCAGCGACGCGCTCGCCGACGCGACGACGCCCGCGAACCCCGACAGCACCTGACCACGACCGGACCGGTTCGGCCCCGGCGCACGTTGCATCCCGAATTTCAAGCACCTAGTACACCTGAAACGCGTCATCATATCCGCGGATTCCGATATAAAGAGCCAACAGGGGTAGGCGGTACTCCCGTGCCCTCTAGCGGTGTACGTATTGTTTGCAATTACCATGATAAATGGGAATCACTCTCGTGGTGGTGACGGGCGGAAAACGCGCGGGTCGTCGCGCCGGACGTTCCTCGCGGCGGTCGGGAGCGCGGCGGCGGTAACGACGGCTGGCTGTCTGGGCGGCGGCGGTGGCGGCGGCTCCAACGAGCCGATTCGATACCTCTCGGACCGGGGCGACTCGAAGGACGTGATGGACGAAATCATCGCCGAGTTCGAGGAGGAGACAGACCACACGGTCGAGATGATTTACACGGCGAAGGGGACCTCCTCGGACGCCGAGATGCAGAAGATGGTCGCCGCGGGCAACCCGCCGGACCTGCTTTTCGACACCTCGACGGACGCGTACCGGCTCCAGCGCGACGGCGTCCTCGCGCCCGTCACGGGGGCGGTTCAGGACAACGACCTGCCCGACCCGGTCAGCGTCGGCGGCGAGTCGTACTTCGCGGCCGCGATGGTCGAACCGCTCATGGGCTGGTACCGAAACGACGTGTACTCGGAGATGCCCGCGTCGTGGAGCGAGTGGGTCGAGGCGGCCGGCGAGGTGTCGGCCAACGAGTCGATGGAGGGCTACGTCATCCAGTCGGGCCAGACGAACAACGCCGACACCCAGATGACGCAGTACCTCTGGCAGAACGACGTGGAGATTTACGGCGGCCCCTCCGACGGCATCGAGGTCAGACTCGACAACGACGACAACCGACAGGCGGCCGTCGAGACGTTCGAGTGGGTCCAGTCGATGGCCGAACACTCGCCGAACGGCTCGGGGTGGGCGTGGGGCGACGCCATCGGCGCGCTCCAACAGGAGAACGCCGCGGCTATCGCCAGCGTCGGCGGCCTCCCCATTCTCACGATTCAGGCCAACCGCCCCGACCTCGTCGAGAATCTCAGCCCGATGCCCTTCCCCGTGCCGAGCGGGGCCGCACAGGACAGGTGGTGGGCGTACATGGAGGGTCACCTCGTCCGCAACGACGGCCAGAACACCGAGGGCGCGCAGGCGTTCGTCGACTTCTTCACGAGTTCGTCGCGCTTCTTCGACTTCGTGCTCTCCGCGCCGCTGTTCCAGTTCCCGCCGACGCGGGAGCAACTCGACGCGCCCGAGGTGGCCGAAAACGAGGTCATCCAGCAGCACCCCGACGTGATGAATCTCGTCCGCGACAACTGGGACGCCTTCACGAGCGTCCTCGCGACGGGCGACGGCGGCGCGCCGAACATCGTCGCGGCCGACGCCTACAGCGAACAGCTCTTCGGACAGGCGGCTGACCAGCTTCTCGTCGGCGGGCTCACACCCGACGAGACGGTCGACTGGTTGGCCGAAGAGCTCCGCGGGTTGCAATGAGTACGGCCCTCAAATCGCGGTTGGCGGCCGCCGGGTCGGCCCTCCGAGAGCGCGACGTGGACGGCACGACGCTCCTGTTGGCGGCGTGTTTCGTCCCGATGCTCGCGTTCTTCGTCGTGGTCTGGGTCATCCCCATCGTCTACGCGCTCGGGATGAGCCTGTTCGCGTCGCCGGTGCGGAACCCCGAGTTCGTCGGCCTCGGCAACTACGCGGAACTCCTCGGAAACGGTGCGTTCTGGGGCTTCCTCTGGAACAGCGTCGTCTACGCGGTGGCGACGACGGGGCTGAGCCTCGTCATCGGGCTGGGGCTCGCGCTCGTCATCAACCAGCGTATCCGCGGCGGCGACGCCCTGCGGACGCTGATGATTTTCCCGTACCTCCTGCCGACGCTCGTTGTCATCTTCATGTGGAAGTTCATCCTCGACCCCAACATCGGGATTCTGAACCAGTTCCTCGTCGACGCCGGGCTCATCGACAAGCCGATAGCGTTCTTCTCGACCCTGGAGTTCGCCATGCCGGCGGTCGTCGTCACGAGCGTCTGGAAGTTCGCCAGCTTCGCCTTCTTCATCCTGCTCGCGCGCCTGCAGGCCATCGACCCCGACCTCTACGAGCGGGCGCGGGTCGAGGGCGCGACGACGTGGCAGGCGTTCCGCGACATCACCTTCCCGCACCTCCGCGGGGCGATTCTCATCATCCTCCTCGTCAGGGGTATCTGGATGTTCAACAAGTTCGACATCATCTACCTCTCGACCCGGGGCGGCCCGCTCCAGCAGACGACGACGCTCCCGATTCGCGTCTACCAGCTCGCGTTCAGCGAGGTGAACTTCGGTATGGCGACGGCGCTCGCCGGCGTCATGTTCTTCCTCCTCGCCGGCGTCGCGGTGGTCTACTTCCGGGCGTTCGCCCCCGAAAAGGAGGTGGCGTGAGATGGCGACGTCCGCCGGTCGCGGCCTCGTCTCCCACGACACCCAGAAACGCCTCCAGCGAATCGCCGTCTACCTGACGGCGCTTCTCATCTCGGTGTTCACCATCATCCCGGTGTACGTGATGGTGGTCATCGCCATCCAGTCGCCGGCGACGACGTTCGCCGGCGGGCGGGTGAACCTGCTGCCCACCGAGCCGTCGCTCCGGAACTTCCTCGTCCTCCTCGGGTCGACCGACACGGTTCGGTACTTCATCAACAGCCTCGTGGTCACTCTCGGGTCGACCGTCCTCTCGACGACCATCGCGGTCGCGGCGGGCTACGGCCTGACGCGCTTCGACTTCACCGGGAAGTCGCTGGCGGCGCGGGCGGTGCTGTTCTCGTACATGTTCAGCCCCATCGTCCTCGCCATCCCGCTGTACGTCGTCTTCTCGACGCTCGGCCTGCTCAACAGCCACTTCGCGCTCACCCTCGCGCTGACGGCCATCTCCGCGCCGTTCTGCATCTGGCTGATGTGGCAGTACTTCCAGACCGTCCCCATCGCGCTCGAAGAGTCCGCGTGGGTCCGGGGCGCGAGCCGCTGGCGCACCGTCAGAGACGTGGTCCTGCCGGTCGCCCGGCCCGGCTACATCTCCGCAGCCATCTTCGCGTTCGCCGTCGCGTGGAACGACTTCACCATGGCGCGCGTCGTGATGAGCCGCGACGAGATGTACACCATCACCGTCGGCGCGTCGCTGTTCTTGGACCGCGTCAGCATCGGCTGGGGCGAGACGATGGCCGTCTCGCTTCTCATCTCGATTCCGCCGTTCCTCATCGCACTGTTCCTGCAACGATACCTCCTCCAGGGCTTCAGCGTTGGAGGCCTCGAATAATGGCAACCAGCATCCACCTCGACACCGTCAGAAAGGAGTTTCGCACCCTCGGAAACACGCACGTCGCCGTCGACGACCTCAGCCTCGACATCCCCGAAGGCTCGTTTACGACCTTCGTCGGCCCCTCGGGCTGCGGGAAGACGACGACCCTGCGCATGTTGGCCGGGCTGGAGACGCCCACCTCGGGTACCGTCTCGTTCGGCGACGAGGACGTGACCGACCTCCCGCCGCAGGAGCGCAACGTCTCGATGGTGTTCCAGTCCATCGCGCTCTACCCGCACATGTCCGTCCGCGAGAACATCGGCTACGGCCTGAAGATTCACGGCGTCCCGAAGGCCGAGCGCGACGAGCGCATCGACGAGGCCGCCGAAGTCCTCCAAATCGAGGCGCAGTTGGAGAAGATGCCCGCCGAGCTCTCCGGCGGCCAACAACAGCGCGTCGCCCTCGGCGGCGCGTTCGTGCAGGACCCCGACGTGCTGCTGTTGGACGAGCCGATGTCCGACCTCGACGCGAAGCTCAAATCCGACCTCCGCGTCGAGATTCAGCGGCTCCACCAGGAGCTCGACACGACCGTCGTCTACGTCACCCACGACCAGACCGAGGCGATGACGATGAGCGACCAGGTGGTCCTCCTGCGCGACGGCGAACTCGCGCAGGTCGACCCGCCGAAACAGCTGTTCGACTACCCGAACTCGGAGTACGTCGCGCAGTTCATCGGCATGCCCTCGACCAACGTCGTCGACTGCGCGGTCGAGCACCGCGACGGCGAGACCGTGCTCGTCGGCCCCGGGCTCACGCTCTCGCTTCCGGCGGGCGTCGACGTGCCAACTGACGGCCGCGTCAGACTCGGCATCAGGCCGCAGTACCTCGACGTGGGCTCCGCCGGGGCGTGTCGGCTCTCGGTCGACGTGGAGGTCGTCGAGACGCTCGGGACCGAGTCCGTGGTCCACGGCCGCCTCGAAGACGGCACCCCCTTCGACGTGGTCAGCGACGCCGTCGACGACGCGGTCGCTGGCGACCGACTCGACGTGTCGTTCGACCTCGCCGACGCGTTCGTCTTCGGCGAGGACGGCGAGACGATACTCTTCGGGTCTGAACGCGCCAGCGAGCGCTCGTCGTCGCCCGCGGGGGCGGGGGGCGTCACTCCATGAGCGGCGACAGCGCCGAGCGCGCCGAGAGTAGCGAGGCCGCCGCGGACGCGACCGGCTCTGCGACCGCGTCGGCGACGCGCGGGCTCCCGCTCGACGGCGTGCGCGTGCTCGAACTCGGCCACATCATCGCCGGACCGTTCTGTTCGATGCTCCTCGCCGACCTCGGTGCGGACGTCATCAAGGTCGAACACCCGAAGGGCGGCGACCTCATCCGCGGGTCGTCGCCGGTCGGTAACAGCTCGTTCAACTACGTCAACCGGGACAAGCGGAGCCTCACGCTCGACCTCAAGTCCGACGCGGCGCTCGACGCGTTCTTCGACCTGCTCGACGAGACCGACGTCGTCGTCGAGAACTACGCGCCGGGAACCGCCGAACGGCTCGGCATCGGCTACGAGCAGTTGAAAGAGACGCATCCGGGCCTCGTCTACTGCTCCATCAAGGGGTTCAACCCCGGTCCCTACGAGTCGTACCCCGCGCTCGACCCCATCGCCGAGGCGCTGTCGGGGCTGATGAGCGTCACCGGTCACGAGGGGATGCCCCCGGTCCGGTCGGGAACGAGCATCGCCGACATGGCCGCGTCGTTCTACGGCGCGATAGCGGTCCTCGGGGCGCTCTACCGCCGCGACCGGACCGGCGAGGGGTCGAAGGTGACCGCGCCGCTGTTCGAGTCCACCGTCTCGATGATGGGCTACTGGCTCGCGTACACCGAGGCCTACGACGACGTGCCGGGACCGATGGGCGCGTCGCACCCCAACTGGGCACCCTACGACGTGTTCGAGACGGCCGACGACGAGTGGGTGTTCATCGGTCCTTCGGGCGAGCGCCAGTGGACGGCGCTCTGCGAGGCGCTCGGCCTCGACCTCCACGAGGACGACCGGTTCGACACGCTCCCCGGCCGCCGGGAGAACCTCGACGAACTCATGGACCTGCTCCGCGCCGAGTGCGAGACCCACGACGCGGCCGACCTCGTCGCCGGACTGCGCGAGGTCGGCGTCCCCGTCGCCAAGGTGAACTCGATGGACGAGGTCGCCGAGGACCCGCACCTGCGGGCGACCGACTTCTTCACCGAGGTCGAGACCGCCGAGGGAACGTCGCGGTCGGTCAGCGTCCCGAGGTTCCCCGTCGTCGCCAGCGGCTTCGACCGCCCCGACTCGACCGACCCGCCGAAGCTCGGCGAGCACACCGAGGCCATCCTCTCGTCGCTCGGCTACGACGCCGCCGACATCGACGCGCTCCGGCGCGCGGGAGGGGTCTGAATGGCCGCCGCGGAGCCGGTCCTCCTCGACGTGACCTGCCGCGAGGGCGAACAGCGACCCGGCGCGTCCTACACGACGGGACAGAAAGTCGCGGCCGTGCGCGCCCTCGACGACCTCGGCGTCGACTACGTGCAGGTCGGGTTCCCGATTGCGGGCGAACAGACCGGCGAGGTCTGCGACGCCGTCGACGTCGAGACGAAACTGACGGGCATCGCCCGGGCCGTCCCGAAGGACGTCGAGGCCGCGGTCGACGCCGGCGTCGACGTCATCGACGTGTTCGCGCCGACCAGTGAGCGACAGCGGACCGAACTCCTCGGGAAGGACGAGGACGAACTGCGCTCGCTCGTCGGCGAGACGGTCGACGCCGCGACCGAGACCGGGCTGGAGGTCCACTTCACCGCGATGGACGGCTTCCGGACAGACCCCGCGTTCCTCGACGACCTGTTCGACTCGATAGACGCGACGTACCTCACTATCGCGGACACCGTGGGCTCGAAGACGCCGTTCGAAGTCTCGTCGTTCCTCCACGACCTCGACACCGACCCGACCCGCCTCGGCGTCCACTTCCACGACGACCTCGGCGTCGCGACGGCCAACGCGCTCACCGCGGTCGCCCACGACGTGCAGAAAGTGGACGTGTCGGTCGGCGGTATCGGCGAGCGCGCCGGCAACGTCCCCGTCGAGGAGTTCGTCGTCGCGGCCGAGACGAGCCGCGCCGTGAACCGCCCGGCGCTCGACCCCTCGACGCTCATCCCCCGGGCGAACGACGTGCTGACGGCGCTCGGCGAGTCGGTGCCGGCGGAGAAATCGGTGCTCGGGTCGGACGTGTTCTCTCACGAGTCCGGGCTCCACACCGCGGCGATGCTCGACGACCCGGCGACGTTCGAGCCGTTCGACCCGGCCGCGTTCGGCGGGTCGCGGACGCTCTACTTCGGCCCGCAGAGCGGGACCGGCGCGGCCCGGCGGCTCTTGGAGCGGGTCGGCGACGACCCCGACGAGACGAAGGTCGCGGCGCTCGTCGAGACGCTCCGGTCGCTCGACGAACCGGTGCCGACCGACGAGGCGCTGGATATCGCTCGACGGCTCTGAATCGGCGCTGTCTCACCGCTCAGTCGGCGCTCAGTCGGCGCTGATCCGGCACCGACTCGGCGTCAGTACTCGGTCCCTTTTCTCGCGCGCTGGCCGGTGTCGATGGGGTGTTTCTCCTTTCGAACGTTGGTCACGAGGTCCGCGGCGTCGTAGACGTAGGTCGGCTCCTCGTGGCTCCCGGTCAACACGAGTTCGAGATGCTCGGGCTTTCGCTCCACGAGGTCAAGCACGTCTCCCTCGTCGAGCAGTCCCATCGCGACGGCGTAGAGGAGTTCGTCGATGATGAGGAGGTGGACGCCGTCCTCCGGCGGGCCGTCGAGGGCGAGCGGTTCGGTGAGGTCGGCGTCGGCCGCGGCGTCGACGAGTTCGCGCGCCCGGTCGAGACCGGCGGCGACCTGCGCCTCGTGGTCGGCGTCGTCGCTGCCGTCAGCCATGCCGGCCCAGCCGTAGTGGCCGAGGTTCTCGAAGGAGAAGCCGGGCATCGCCGCGATGGCGTTGTACTCGCCGCGGACGGCCTCGACGGAGTCCGCGCCGCCCTTCAGGAACTGGAGCATGTGGACGCGGTAGCCGTGGCCGGCGGCGCGAAAGCCCATGCCCATCGCGGCCGTGGTCTTGCCCTTGCCGTCGCCCCACCACACCTGCACGAGGCCGAAGTCGTCGGGCGCGGCGGGTTCGATGGCGGCCGCTTCGGGGCGGACGCCGCGGCCGGGGGTGTTCGCCCGAACCGAGTCGGGGGTGGTCTCGTCGTCTGTCTCGGGATTTCCGTCGGGTGCGTCGGTCATCGTTGAGTGTGAATCGGTGTCGCGTCGGGGTCGGGTCGGTGCGGACCGGACAGGTCCGTCCCGCCCCGCGTGGGTCGGTCGTCGGTCGGTGCTTGTCGCGGCTTCGTATATAGGGGTTCGCCGCCCTCGCGCTCTTGTGCCCTTGCGCTCTCACGCTCTTACCGCGGTCAGTCCGTCAGCCGCGAGACGAAGCGGTCGAACGCCCCGCTCTCGGGGTGGACGTGGGCGTAGGTGCCGAGGGTTCGGTACTCGGTGAGTCCCTCGCGGCCGTCGATGCCGGTGCCGCGCTCCACGTCGAAGGCGAACCGGGCGTCGGTCGCGGGGTCGGCCGACGAGTAGTGGAACTCGTGGCCGCGGAGCATCTCGCCCGCGTCGGCGGTCAGCGTCCCGTCGGTCGCCCGGAGCTCCACGTGGTCGAGCGCCTGATAGCGCTCTTGCATCGTCACGTCGGCGGGGAGGATACCGGCCATCTCGTGGGTGTCGCCGTCGGTCGTCGTCAGCGACTCGGTGAGCGCCATCAGGCCGCCGCACTCGCCGAACACCGGGAGGCCGTCGGCGGCCCGGTCGGCGAGCGCCGGGAGCGTCGGCGACGACGCGAGTTCCGCGGCGAACCGCTCGGGGTAGCCGCCGGGGAGATAGACGCCGTCGCAGTCGGGGAGGCTGTCGCCGGCGACCGGCGAGACGTACGAGACGGTGCCGAGGGATTCCAGTCTGTCGAGGGTCGAGGGGTAGACGAAACAGAACGCCTCGTCGCGGGCGACGGCGACCGTCGGACCGTCCGAATCCGTAGCTTGGGACGACTCGGCTCGAATGCCCGCTTCGAACTCCTCGGTGTTCCACTCCGGCTCTCGCGCCACCTCGGCGAGCGCGTCGGCGCGAATCCCGTCGGCCGCGGCGTCGAGCGCCTCGTCGGACAGCGGAGCCTCGTCGCCGAGGTGGAGTCCGAGGTGGCGCTCCGGGATTTCGAGGTCGTCGCTCGGCGGGATTCGGCCGAGGTACGGCAGTTCCTCGGGGAGCGCGTCGCGGATACCCTCGGCGTGTCGGCCGCCGTGAGCGCGAGAGGCGATGACGCCGGCCACGTCGGCGTCGATTCCCATCCGGTCCGCGTAGGTCCGGAAGCCGTAGGCCGTCGCCGCGACGCTCTGCATCCCGGCTCTCGCGTCCGCGACGAGGACCACGGGGAGGTCGAGGAGGGCGGCGACCCGAGCCGTCGAGGTGTCGCCGTCGTAGAGGCCCATCATGCCTTCGACGACGCAGATGTCGCCCTCGCCGCGGGCGTAGATCCGGCGCATGCCGTCTTCGCCTTCGAGCCACGGGTCGAGCGTCCGCGACGGTTTCCCGGTGACGGCGGCGTGGTGCGAGGGGTCGATGAAGTCGGGACCGGCCTTGGCCGGTTGGACCGCGTAGCCCTCGCGTTCGAGCGCGCGGCACACCGCGAGCGTCGTGACCGTCTTCCCGACGCCGGAGGCCGTGCCGGCGACGACGACGCCTCTCATCTGGTCACCGCGGTCCGGGTCGCTGGCGGCGCTTCCGGCGGGTCGCTCGCGAGTCGAGACGGGCGTTCGGCAGTCATATCAACAAGTGGAATTTCAGTAGTCAAAGTTGTGTTGGGTCGGGTCGCCCGGGACGGCGTCGGTCAGCGACTCGCGTTCTGCTCAGTCCCAGAGTTCGTACATGTCGTCTTCGACGCCGTCGGCGTAGTGGGTCCCGTCGTAGACGACGCCCGCGTCCGAATCAACGTCGGTGTCCGCGGCCGCGCTCGTGTCGTCGCTCGCCGCCTCGACGGTTCCGACGACCGTCGCCTCGATTCCCTCGTCGTCGAGCGCGGCGAGCACCTCGTCGGCCTCGTCGCCGGGGACCGCCGCGAGGAGTGCGCCGGAGCCGAGAATCCGCATCGGGTCGACGCCCATCGCGTCGCAGAGCGCCCGGGTCTCGGGGCGGACGGGCACGTCGTCGCCGTCGACTTCGATTCGGACGCCGGAAGCGCAGGCGAGTTCGACCAGTCCGTTGAGGACGCCGCCCTCGGTCGGGTCGTGCATCGCGGTCGCGGCGGACGCGAGCACGGCGGATTCGGGGAGGACGCTGATGTCGTCGAAGAAGCCCGCGGCGCGCTCGACCGTCTCGGCGTCGACGCCGGCGGTATCGAGGTCGGCGCGGAAGTCGGTGGCGAGGACGGCGGTGCCTTCGATGCCGGCACCCTTGGTGAGAATCACCGCGTCGCCGGGCTCCGCGCCGCCGGTCGGGACGTAGCGGTCGGTCGGTCCCATGCAGGTGAGCGAGAGGAGCGGGCGGGAGAGGCCGGCGACCGTCTCGGTGTGGCCGCCGACGATACTGATGCCGAGTCGGTTGGCCTCCGCGTCGAGTTGGGCGGTGATGTCGTCGAGCAGGTCCACGTCGGGTTCGGGGAGGAGGACGGTGCTCACGAGCCACTCGGGGGCGCCCCCGCAGGCGGCCACGTCGTTGCTGGCGATAGCGACGCCGAGGGTGCCGATGCGCTCGGCGGCGAGCGAGATGGGGTCGGTGCTGACGACCATCGTCCCCTCGCCGGTGGCGACGGCGGCGGCGTCCTCGCCGTAGCCGGCCCCGACGAGCAGGTCGTCGTTGGGGGCCCCCGTCCGCGAGAAGACGTAGCGGTCGAGGTCCGCAGGTGAGAGTTTGCCCATACACGTGGGTGACGGCGAGGGCGCTTTTGTGCCTTCCCGTCCGCCGCCGACGCTGACGGTCGCGCTCGCCGGCCGCGTCCGCCGCCCGCCACCCCCGCCGAGCAGGCCGTGGTCGGGCACCCGCCGCGGATGCCGTACTGCTAAGACGCTCTGTTCGTAACGGGAATCCATGCTGATGACACCCGGTCCCACGGCCGTCCCGCCGCGGGTCCGCGACCGACTGAGCGAGCCGATGCCGAACCCCGATATCGAGCAGTCCTTCTTCGACACCTACGACGGCGTCTGCGAGAAACTCCGGCGCGTCTACGACACCGACGACGACGTGGTCGTCATGGGCGGCGAGGGTATCCTCGGTCTCGAAGCCGCCATCGCCTCCACGGTCGCCCCCGGCGACGACGTGCTCTGCGTCTCGAACGGCCTCTACGGCGACGGCTTCGCCGACTTCGTCGAGAGCTACGGCGGCGAGCCGACCGTCGTCGGTGCCGACTACACCGACCCGCTCGACGTGGCGGGCGTCGAAGCCGCGCTCGACGAGGGCGAGTTCGAGGTCGCCACCATGATCCACTGCGAGACGCCGACGGGGACGCTCAACGACATCGCGCCGGTCCTCGAACGCCTCCACGACCACGGCGTGTTGACCGTCGTCGACGCCGTCTCCTCGCTCGGCGGGACGCCCGTCCCGAGCGAGCACATCGACATCAACCTCGGCGCGTCGCAGAAGGCGTTCAGCTCGCCGCCGGGTCTCACCACGGCCGCCGTCAGCGACCGCGCGTGGGAGGTCATCGAGGCGCGCGACCCCGACTCCCTCTACACGAACCTCCTCCCGTGGCGCGACACGAGCGAGGGCTTCCCGTACACCCACCTCGGCGCGAACGTCGCCGCCCTCGACGAGTCGCTGTCGATGCTTCTCGAAGAAGGGCTCGACGCCGTCTACGAGCGCCACGAGGAGGCCGCCGCGCACTGCCGCGAGCGCGGGGCCGACCTCGGACTCGACCTCTACACCGACGCCGAGCGGAGCGCTCCGACGGTGACGGCGTTCCACCTCCCCGGCGAGGCGAAGCGCGTCCGGAACGAACTCGAGGCCGAACACGACATCGTCCTCGCGACCGGCCTCGCCGACCTCGCCGACGACATCCTCCGCGTCGGCCACATGGGTTACAACGCCGACGCGGAGAAGGTCGACCGCGTGATGGACGCGCTCGCGACCGTCGTCTGAGGACGCGGGTCGGCCGTCGGCCGGCTGTCAACGCTTTTACCCGAAGCCGACGACAGTCTCGGTGAGAACAACCGTGACCGAGACGAGTGATTCAGCGGGACGGCGGCGACCAGACGACGGAATCAGGGCCGCCATCGTCGCCGTGTTCCTGACGGGGCTCCGCCGCCGCAACCCGGCCGCGATGGTGAACGCCGTGTTCGCCCTCGCGGGCACGTTCCTCCCCGTCGCCGTCGAGCGACTGGCCGGCGTCGAGTTCCGTCCGTGGCAGCGCCTCTACGTCGAGTCGGCGATGCTGACCCACTCGGTCGGGATGCTCGGCCCCTACGACGACGTGTGGTGGTGGGACCACCTCACCCACGCCCACTCGGCGACGATTCTCGGCGGGGTCGTCCACGTCCTCTCGCGCCGCCGCGGCCGCGACCCGTCCACTCGCGTCCTCGCGGTCGTGGTCTGCGCCGGCGTGCTCTGGGAACTCGCCGAGTACGCCATCCACCGCGGGGCCGACGCGCTCGGTATCGACCCCGTCCTCGTCTCCTACGGCCGGGTCGACACCGCGCTCGACCTCGTCTTTAACCTCGTCGGCGCGGCGCTCGTCGTCCTGTTCGGCGACCGCGTCCTGACGAATCTCGTTCCCGAAGACGCGTGAGGCCCGGTCGGAACGCGCCGGGCACCGGAACGGTGATGTGACTCCGTCGGAGTTACAGCGTCGTGAACCGGCGGTCGCTACTCGCAACGCTCGGTTCTCGCCGGCTGAGACGGCAGATGCTTCGATATTGCAAATAATTATTCCGTCTCGCGCCACGAGTAGCGTATGTCAGCAGGCAGTTTTCGAGTCGCCGTTCTCGGGGGAGGGGTCGGCGGGCTGAGCGCGGCGCACGAACTCGGGGAACGCGGCTTCGACGTGACCGTGTACGAGGCCAAATCGCGACTGGGCGGGAAAGCTCGGAGCTTCTCGGTCCCCTCCGGTGACGACGGTCACTCGCTGCCGGCAGAACACGGATTTCGGTTCTTCCCGGGGTTTTATCGGAATCTCCGAGACACGCTCGGCCGAATCCCGCGGCCGTCCGGGGGCACGGTCGCGGACAACCTCGTCGAGACGGACGAAACGCTCATCGCGACGACGACGGGCGAAGAGATGCGGTCCGAGACGCGGACGCCGAACACGATTGCGGAGTGGGTCGCCGCGCTCAAACCGACGATCGGGGGCGGCGAAATCACCCCCGCCGAGACGAACTACTTCTTACGACGCCTGCTGGTGCTGCTGACGAGCTGTCGAGCGCGCCGCGAGCAGGAACTCGACCGCGTGTCGTGGTGGGAGTTCGTCGACGCGGAGGCGCAGTCACCGGCCTACCGCAAGCACCTCGCCGAGAGCACGCAGGCGCTCGTCGCGCTGAAGCCCCAGCGGGGGAGCGCCCGTACCATCGGACAGATCTACGCGCAGTTGATGCTCGACCAGATTGACCCCAACCGGCCGACCGAGGCGGTGCTCAACGGCCCGACGAGCGAGGTCTGGATTACGCCGTGGGAGTCCTATCTGGAATCGCTGGGCGTGTCCGTCCGAACGGAGTCGCCGGTCGCGAAAATCGACTCCGACGGCCGTCGCGTCACCGGCGTCGAACTCGCCGGCGGGGAGCGAGTGACCGCGGACTACTACGTGGCGGCGCTTCCGGTCGAGGTAATGGCGTCGTTGGTGACGGCGGAACTCCGGCTGGCGGCCCCGTCGCTCGGAGCCATCGGGCGACTCGACACCGCTTGGATGAACGGGATTCAGTTCTACCTCACCGAGGACCTGCCGCTCGCGCGCGGCCATCAGGCGTACACAGACTCCCCGTGGGCGCTGACCGCGATTTCGCAGCGCCAGTTCTGGGACGACGGCCCGTTCGACATCGAGACGTGTGCCGACGGCTCGATTCGAGGGGTCCTCTCCGCGATTATCTCGGACTGGGAGACCCCCGGGCCGGTGTACGACAAGCCGGCCCGCGAGTGTAGCCGCGAGGAGATCAAAACCGAGGTCTGGCACCAACTGACGGCTCACCTCAACCGGGATGCGGAGCGGCTCTCGACCGAGTACCTGTACGACTGGGTGCTCGACCCCGCAATCGTCGAGACCGGCGACGGCATGGAGAACCACGAACCGCTGTTGATCAACACGGTCGGCTCGCTCCGAGACCGACCCCCCGCGGTGACCGACGCACCGAACCTCGTGTTGGCGGCCGACTACGTCCGCACGGACACTGACTTGGCGACGATGGAGAGCGCGAACGAGGCGGCCCGCCGAGCCGTCGGTGGCATCGTCGAGCGCACGGGGGCCGGAGCGCCGCCCCCGACTGTCTGGGGGCTGTCTGAGCCGCAACTGTTCGACCCGCCGAAGCGGCAGGACGAGGTCGCGTTTCGGCTGGGACTCCCACACCCCGGCGAGGCCGAGCGCGGACTGCGGTCGACGTTCCGGGGACTGCGCACGAGCGGCTGGGGATTCGATGACTGACCGTTGGCGACGACGCTGGGCACCTGCCGCTACTCCGGACGCGGCCGGTCGATTGTCGCGCCCCCGGAGTCGTCCGTGACGGCGTCCACCGGGACCGACCGGATTCGAGACGCCGTGTACGACTCGCTGACGGCCGAGTTCGCGACGGCCCGCGACGACCGCCCGGCGGTGGTGCCGGTCACGCCCTTTTTCGACCGCGAACGGGAGGTCGTCGTGGTAACGGCCGCGCCGGCGTTCGCGGGGAAGGCCGAGCAAGCGGCGGCCAACCCGCGGGTGTCGCTCCTGCTCCACGAAGGCGAGGGTCGATTGCACCTCACTGGACGCGCGACGGTTCGAGACGACGACCTGGAAGCGAACACCGCCGTCGTCGAGCGGCTCATCCGCGACGAGCCGCCGTCGCCGAAACGGAAGGCGATGGTCGAGGCGGCAGACTTCCTCGGAACGCGGCTCGGGCTGCTCCTTCTGGACTGGTACGGGCTTCGGATTCTCATCGAGATTCGGCCGACTGCGGTCGATTCCCGCCCGTCCGACGGCACGACGACGGTCCCGACGTGGAGCGCGGCCGGCGTCGACGGCGGAGAGGCGGAGACGTACGACCGGATGGTCGTTACCGTCACCGACGAGGCGGGGTATCCCCGTAGCTGGCCGGTCTCGGCCGCCACCATCCGTGACGGTCGGCTCCGGTTGACGCCGCCGGACGACGTGACGCCGGCCGACGGGCAGCCAGCCTGCGTCCTCGTCCACTGGCACGACGCGGACCTCGCGAAGCTCGAACAGCGACTCATCCGCGGTCGGTGTCGGAAGGACGCGCGCGGACTCGTGTTCGACCCCGCGAGTTCGTTCCACCTGCGGAACCGAACGCCGCGGGACCGGCTTCGGTTCATCGTCGACGGTAAGCGTCGGACGCGGGCCTACTTCGACGACCGCGGACGGACGTACAGACCGGTTCCTCGCCTTCGGACGCTCCTCGAATGGTGAGGTGCGCGTCGTTTGTATCCTCGACGAGAGCGAGCGATTCCCCTGCGCGAACGCGCGTCTCGACGCCCGCGCGTTAGTTCACGCGACATGGGAGCGACTGAAGCCCGTAGTGTCCGTTGAGCGGGTGGAGGTCCGACAGGTCGGCTTCCAGACTGTCGAAACGCGCGAGGAGTCGGTCGAGTGCGATGTCCGCTTCGAGGCGCGCGAGCGGTGCGCCCAGACAGTAGTGGACGCCTTTCCCGAACGCGAGGTGTTGGTTCGGTCTGCGCTCCGGGCGGAACGTCTCGGGGTCGTCGAAGACCGCCGGGTCGCGATTCGCGGCACCCACCCAGACGTTCACGACTTCGCCCGCCGAGATGTGCTTTCCGCCCACTTCGACGTCTTCGCTTGCGATGCGCTGAATCTCCTGTATCGGGGAGCGATAGCGGAGGACCTCTTCGATGGCTTTCTTGCGGCTGACCTCGCCGGAGCGGACGGCCTCCGTGAGGCCCTGTTCCTCGAAACACCAGATGGCGTTCGTGAGGAGGTTCGTCGTCGTGATGTTCCCCGCGAGGAGGAGAATCATACAGAACCCGATTTTCTCCTGCTGGCTCAGTTCGTCCGTCGTCGCCGCCAGCGTGATGAGGTCGTCTCCGTCGCCTCCCTGTCGTTCCGTGAGGAGTCTGGCGAAGTACTGGCCCATCTCCTTTTGCGCCGCCCCCCGCTTTCGCTTCATCCGCTGAACCGCTTCGTCACTGGGGTCCTCGGGGCGAGCGATGAGCGCCTCGGACCACTCCTTGAACTGGTCGCGACGTTCGGCGGGGATGCCCAGTAGCTCCGCGATGACCGTCACCGGGAGCGGGACGGCGAACGATTCGACAAAGTCGAATTGGTCCCGAGTTTCGAGTCCGTCCACTAACTCGTCGGTGAGTTCTTCGAGTCGAGGCCGATACTCGCGCAGCGCGCCGGGTTGGAAGCGCTCGTTGACGAATCCCCGCAGGCGCTCGTGCTCCGGCGGGTCCGTGCTAATCATCGTTTTGAGAACGGACATCTCGCCCCCAGCGTCGTCCCCTAGGCTGGCGCTACTGCCGGAGCGGTCCGCCGAGAACGTCTCGTGGTCGCGGAGGACGCGGTCGACGTCCTCGTAGCGGAAGACGTCCCACGTTTCGCGCTGTTCGTCGTACTGGACTGGGGCATCACGCCGCATCTCGGCGTACCACTCGAACGGTGCGAGGTGGGCGTCGCGACTTCGGAGCGCGGCCGGTAACTGGCGAGCACTGTCGACTGAATCAGTTGACTGCACGCGTTAATTGACCAATTAATCAGTTATAGGCTTGTTGGCTTCTGCTCTCGAGAGAGAGAGAGTGACGGCACACAGCGTTTGGAGGCGGCGCTACGGGGTGGGAGAGGCGGAAAGGCCGGTTACCGGCGGGGTACCGGCGGCACCGAACCGGTGTCAGCTGTCGGCGGAGATGTCGGCGATAATTCCGTCGATGAGGGCCCGTGCCTGTTCGTCGGCGTCGGCCCAGTTCGTCGTCGACCGGGTGTGCAGTCCCTGCTTGAGCAGAAAGAGGACGTGGGTGGCGGTCAGTTCCGGGTCGACGGGGCGGAACTGCCCGTTCTCGATGCCGGCTTCGATAACGTGCGTGAGCGCGTCCCGCATCCGCCCGTCGACTCGCGTCGTCTCTTCGCGGAACGCGTCGTCCCACGTCGCGTGTGCCCACAACTCGACGAACACTCGCGCGGTGGCCGTCTCGATATCGGCCGGCGGGGAGTGCATGGCCGCTTCGAGCTGCGCGGTAGACGGGTGGAGGACCTGTTCGACGAACGTCCGAAGCTCTGCCCCCGCGTCGGTCACCGGTCGCTCCAACCGTTGTCCGACGAATATCCCGACGAAGTCGTCGAGCATCGAGAGCAACAGTTCGTCTTTGCTGTCGAAGTAGTGGTAGATAATCGACGGGTTCTGTCCGAGTTCCTCACCGATGTCCTTGATCGTGAGGTCCGCGTATCCGTGCTCGGAGAGCGCGCGGAACGCGGCTTCCCTGATTCGCTGTTTCGTCCCGGGATTGTCACTCATCGCGTCTGTGGTTCGAGTTCGTCCACGGCCCGTATTCAGTATTCTCATCGACGCAGTCGCAACCGGCGTCCCGCCGTTTGGGTCTCATTCGTCCTCGCTCCAGTACGAGGCAAGCGAGACGGCGAACAGGACACCCGTCCCGAACGCGGTGGCGAGCGTCCCTCGGGTGACCGCGTCTCGGTTTCGCCACCCGAGTCCGACGGCAATCGCGGCGTTCGCACTCCCCCAAACGACGTTCGCGACGGCGCTCGAATCCTCTCCGGCCGGGGTCTGGTGTCGTTGCCCGGTGATGCCTTTGACCAGGTGCGGGACCGCGTTCGTCCCGAACAGCCCGAGGAGGGCGAACGCGACGTACTCTCGGCTCGTCGCCATCGGCTCAGTCGGCCGCCTGCCCGCCATCGACGGGCAACGTGTGTCCGGTGATGAACGAGGCGTCGGACGAACAGAGGAACGCAACTGCCCCGGCCATCTCCTCGGGTTCGGCGACGCGACCCATCGGAACGTCCCGCATGGCGGACGTGTCGAATTCGGCCCGCATCGTCGAAATCGCCATCTTGAGCATCTGAACCACCCTGTCGACCTTACTCAGGAACGGTATCGAGGACAGGAATCCGTCGTCGAACATGCTGGACGAGATGTTCGTCTTCGTCGGGCCGGGCGCGATGGCGTTGACGCGGACGCCCTGTTCGGCGTACTCGAGCGCGACCGACTTCGTCAGGCCGACGACGCCGTGTTTGCTCGCCGAGTAGCTCGACAGCCCGCCCATCCCGACCAGACCCGCCTCCGACGCCGTGTTGACGATGACGCCGCCGTGCCGTTTCAGCACGGGGAGTTCGGCCTTCATGCACGTCCAGACGCCCTTCAGGTTGATGTCGATGAGCCGCTGCCACTGCTCGTCGCTGATGCTCGTCGTCTCCGCGAACCCGGTGAGGATGCCGGCGTTGTTGAACGCGATGTCGAGGCTCCCGTATCTGTCCACCGCGACCTTGACCATGCGCTGGACCGACTCCGCGTCGGTGACGTCGACGGCGACGAACGTCGCTTCGTTCCCGGCGGCCTCGATGCGGGCGACCGTCTCCCGGCCCGTCTCCTCGACGACGTCGGCGACCACGACGTTCACGCCCTCCGCGGCGAACCGCTCCGCCGTCGCGCGCCCGATTCCCGAACCGCCACCCGTTACGACTGCCGTCTTCCCGTCTAGTCCGTTCATCGTTGATACTCCTCCTAATTAATCGGTCAATTGATATAGTTTTTCCCGGGTGACACATCGACTGGCGAGGGAGTTCACCACGGGGTGTGTACTGCGGGAGAGTGGGTCCCAATCAGACCGGAGAAGAACAGCACGCGTTCTCCGGGAACGCCGCTCGGAGTCGCCTCGGCGGAGCGAACGGCAACAGCGGCAACACGATACCCAGCGGTTGTACTCGCGTTAGGCGCTCTGGGTGTGTTCCGCGGACTCGGTGCCGCCCTCGCGGGCGGGCTTTTCGTCCATGTTACGGGTCCGGACCGCCGTCCTGAGCCCGACCTCGGCGACGTTACCGGCGTGTTCGGCAGTTCGTTCGAGCGCGTGGAGCGCGTGCGCGAACCGGTAGTTCGCGTCAGCGTCGACCTCCTCGAACAGCCGTCGCTCCGCGTCGGCGACGCCCTCGCAGACCCGGTCGCGCGCCGCCAGCGCCTCCCGCGCCGCGTCGGGGTCGTCGCCTTCGAGGGCGACCTGCACCGCTGATTCGAGCGACGCCGGGACCAACTCGGCGAGTTCGGACACCTCGTCGGCGACTGCGGGAGGAAGCGGGTCGGGAACCGCCGACGCGACGGCGGCGATTCGCTCGGCCTGGTCGGCGACGCGCTCTAACTCGCGGGCCGCGGTGTGGAGTCGGAACAGCTCCGGGCGCGTCTCTCCGAGGGCGTCCACCTCGTCGAGGCGGTCGAGCCCGCGGGTGAAGTGCCGGTCGACCATGGCGAACAGGCGGTCGGCGCGGTCGTCGCGCTCCGCGAAACCGTCGAGGGGGGCGGCACCGGTGAGCGCGGCGGTCGCGTCGCGGTGCATCGAAACGGCGACGAACTGGAGCTGGCGGACCGACTGGCGGATAGAGACCTCGTTCGCGTCGAGGACGTTCCGCACCGTGACGGCGGTGTCCGACTCCTCCGTGATGGTCACGCCGACGAGGTTCCGTGCGACCCGCCTGACGGCCTGTCGCTGTTCGGCGTCGAACGTCCCGTCGGCCTCGATGACGACCTGTTTCGACCCGGCGGCGTAGGCCGCCCGGAGCGTCTGTTCGAGGAAGTCGCCGCCTGCGGGGTCGACTCCGCCGTCCGCGCCGTCCGCGCCGTCCGCGTCGCTCCCACCGACAGTCACCGTGAACTGCATCGACGAATCGTCCTCGCACTCGGGAGCCTGCACGACTAACATCCCGTCGAGGTGCGTGTGGAGGTTGACGACGGTTCCGGCGGTGATGCCCTCACCGTCCGCCCACTCTCGGGGGAGCGAGACGGTGAACGTCCCGTTGCTGACCTGCTGAATCTTGCGTGTCTCCATTGTGTTGGCTGTCTGAGTTCGTGTTGTCTGAATGCCAGTTCCGCGGTGACGCCGACCCCGCCTCGACGGGTAGCTCGACTGGCGAGAAGCGAGCGTTGCCGGCCGCGGGGACGGGCGGGCGGGTCGGCGGTCTGTCCGGGTCGAGACGGCGGGTGTGAGTCTGGCGTCGACTACCCGAACTTCCCGCTGATGTAGTCCTCGACGCGCTGGCTCTGGGGGTCTTCGAACACCTGGTCGGTGTCGCCGTACTCGACGAGTTCGCCGCCGGTGAGGAACACCGCCGTCTGGTCCGAGATGCGCGCCGCCTGCTGCATGTTGTGGGTGACGATGACGACCGTGTACTCCTCGGCGAGGTCGTGGACGAGGTCCTCGATTTTCGAGGTCGCGATGGGGTCGAGCGCCGAGGCGGGCTCGTCCATGAGCAGCACTTCGGGGTCGGTCGCCAGCGCGCGGGCGATGCAGAGCCGCTGTTGCTGGCCGCCGGAGAGGCCGAGCGCGTTGTCGTCGAGGCGGTCGTTCACCTCGTCCCACAGCGCCGCCTGTCGGAGGGAGCGCTCGACGAGTTCGTCGACCGCGTCGTCGTCGCTCCGGCCGAGTAAGTTGGCGAGCAGGCCGGTGTCGAGGTCGCCGTGCTTCCGCGGGCCGTAGGAGATGTTGTCCGCGATGCTCTTCGGGAACGGGTTCGGCGACTGGAACACCATCCCGACGCGCTTGCGGAGTTCGACGAGGTTGACGCCGTCCTGGTAGATTTCCTCTCCTTCGAGTCGGACCGAGCCGTCGATGCTCGCGGCCTTGATACGGTCGTTCATCCGGTTGAGACACCGGAGGAACGTCGACTTCCCGCAGCCGGAGGGGCCGATGAGCGCCGTGACGCTGTTTTCGGGAATCTCCATCGAGACGCTCTTCAGCGCGTGGTCGTCGCCGTAGTACACGTCGAGGTCGGAGACCGAGAGCTTCGCCTCGCCCTCGAACTCGTGTTCGACCCACTCCTCGCGGGTCCGCTCGCGCGTCTCGCCGCTCGTGACTTCGAGCGGCTGGTCGGTGCCGGGGCTCGCGCCGCCGGCGAGTTCGCTGTCCGTCGTCGCCTGTGCGTCGTCCGTCGTCTGTCTGGTTTCACTCATGGTTAGTCGTGCTGAAGTTTACTCCGGAAGTAGTACCGCGTCGCGATGCCGACCGCGTAGAAGCCCAAGACGACCACGAGCAGGATGAGCGCCGTCGCCCACCGGAACTCGTCGATGGCGCTGATGTTCGACGACTCCCCGACGCCCGCGGTGATAAGCGAGTAGAGCTGATACGGGAGCGCCGAGGTCGCCTGCATCAGTTCGGGGTTGGTGACGAACGGCGGCGCAGACTGGAGCTGGAAGCCGCCGAGCACGTCGACCGTCTGGCTGCCCGGCGGGGCGACGCTCCCCGACATGGTCAGGAGAATCGGCGCGGTCTCACCGGCGATGCGGCCGACCCCGAGGATGATACCCGTGACGATGCCCGGAAGCGCCGCCGGGAGGACGATGCTCCGAACGGTCTGCCACTTCGTGACACCGAGGGCCGCGCTCGCGTCGCGGTACTCGTCGGGGACCGCCAGCATCGATTCCCGACTCGTGATGACGACGAGCGGGAGGAGCATGAAGCCGAGCGTGAGCATCCCCGCCAGCAGCGACTTCCGGTTGCCGAGCCGCGGGACGAGGAACGCCAGTCCGAACAGCCCGAAGACGATGCTGGGCGTGCTCCACAGACCGTTGGTTGCGATTTCGACGACCTGCGTGAAGCGCCCGCGGTCCGCGTACTCGGTGATGAAGACCGCCGCGCCGATACCGAGCGGAACGGCGAACAGCACCGCGCCGACGACGAGCCAAATCGTGCCCACGATGGCCGGGAGGACGCCGTTCACGTCGTTGAGGAGCGCGACGCCGTTCATCACGAACGGCCACGAGACGGGAAGCGAGAACGTCACGCCGACCAGCGTCACTTCGGGGCCCGCACCCGCGCCGAGCGCGAGGCCCTTGAACAGCCCCGGCAGGCCCTTCAGGACCGTGAACGCGACGAGAAGGAACAGCAGCGCGATGATGGAGATGGCGTTCAGGTAGACGAGGACGTACGCGCCGATGTGGCGGCCGCGCGCGCCGAACCCGCCGTAGGCCTTCGCGGCGGCCCAGCCGACGAGCAGGGAACAGAACGCCGTCAGGACCGGAATCGTGAACTCGGCGTTGAACGACGCCTGCTGTTCCCACCCGAGGTCCCAGACCCACGACGGCCCGATGACGCCGGTGAGGAAGACGACGCCGGCGAAGACGGCCAGCGCGCCGGCGGGGAGCGTCGAGCCGATGTCCTCGCGGGGGGCCGCGCTCACCGCGAACGCGGCCCCGCCGGTGACGAGCGACGCGACGACCCACCCGGCCGTCCCGAGCCCGAGCGTCTGCGAGGCGACCAGTCCGCCGACGACGAACCAGATGAGGCCGAACGTCCCGGAGGCGAGAAGCCCGGCGGTCGGTCTGGGGTCGGTGGCGACGTAGCCGAGGCGGGAGCCGACGCCGAAGGTGACGACGGCGAAGCCGAGAACGACCAACAGTCCGCCGAGGAGCGCGACCATCGGCACGCCCGCGACGGGGTCGGTGATGGTCACGAGTTCGAACACCGACGCGAGCGAGAGGGCGAACAGCACCGCCGCCAGTCCCACCGCGCCGGCGGCGACCGCTTCTGTCTCGGTGGTGTCCTCGCTGACGAGCGCGGTGTCGGTCGCACTCGCCATTATTCGGCACCTCCGAGCTTCCGGCGCATGCGCGCCTCGATGTACTGCGAGCCGATGCTGAGGAACAGCACCGTGACGAACAGGATGACGCCCGCGACGAACAGCGCCGAGAGCTGGAGGCCGTCGGCGTCGCCGTAGTTCGCCGCGATGAGCGACGTGAGCGTGTCGTTACCGTAGAAGACGTTGTACAGCGGCTTCGTGAGCCCCGGACTGCCGCGGAGCATCACGGTCGCCGCCATCGTCTCGCCGATGGCGCGGCCCACGCCGAGGAGGACCGCGGCCGAGACGCCCGAGAACGCCGCCGGCAACGTGATGGAGGTCATCGTCTGCCAGTCGGTCGTGCCGAGAGCGAGCGACCCGCTTTTCATCGACTCGGGGACGCTGTTGAGCGCGTCTTCGGCGACCGAGACGACCGTCGGGAGCGCCATCAGGCCGACGACGATGCCGACGAACAGGTACGTGCCCTGCCCGAGGATGTCGAACTGGTCGGCCGCCCACGGGCTGAGGATGGTAAAGCCGATGAAACCGTAGACGATGGATGGGATGCCCGCCAGAATCTCGACCCCCGGTTTGACGAGTTCGCGGACGGTCCGCGGGGCGATTTCGCTGAGGAAGAGCGCCGCGGCCACGCCCAGCGGGGCGGCGACCGCCGTCGCGATGATGGTGACGAGCACCGTCCCGTGAATCATCGGGACGAGCGAGTACTGAATCGGCGGCGTCACCGGACTCCAGCGCGTCTCGATGAAGAGTCGCAGGCCCGGAATCGGCACGCCGAAGACGTTCACGGTCGCGTACTGCACGGTCGGCCACGCCTCCGCGAAGATGAAGACGAGGATGAGCCCGAGGACGAGGATGGTCGAGACCGTCGTCGTCAGCGTGAGCACGCGCGCTGTCAATTCTTGGTGTCTGAGCCAGCCGTAACCCGTCGCGACGAGGAACACCGCGAACGGGATAGCTGTCAGCGAGGAGACGGCCAGAAAGCCCGCGAACGCCGCGAGGAGCGACACCGCCGCGACCGTGACCGTGACGAGCGCGTCCGGTGGCGTCTCGTCGACGAAGTCGCGACCGCGCCGGAGCCCTCGCCGAGCCGTCGCTCGGAGGCCGGCACCGTCGGAGTCTGGAAGTACGTTCATGATTGGAGCGTCGATGAATGGAAAGAACGAGGTTCAGGAACCGCTACCGCGTCCGAGTCGCGTTACGCTTGGCTCGGAAGCTTGTCCTTCTCGGACTGAAGGTCCTTGTCGGGAAGTGGGATGTAGTTGTTGTCCTCGACGAACAGCTTCTGACCGAACGTGGTCAGGAACATGTTCATGAACGCGGCTTCGCGCATGTCCGTCCCGCTCGGGGTGTCCTCCGTGATGGTCGTGTACTGGTGGAGGTCGCGGTTGAGCGGGTAGTCGCTGTCGAAGATGGTGTGCTCCGCGCTCTTGTCCGGCGCGTAGAGCGTGCCCTCGAATTCGATGCCGATGGGCTGGACCTGCGGGCCGGTGAACGCGAGTGCCATGTACGCGATGGCACCGTCGTTCTGCTGGACGACGGTCGCGACCTGCTGGTTCTGGCCCTTCCGGGTGTCGACGCCTTCCATCGAGGCGTCGGCGCTGCCGAGCATGTTGAGGCGGAACGAGGTGTCCGTCCCGGAGCCTTCCGCGCGGCCGACCACGTAGATTTCCTGGTCGTGACCGCCGACTTCGCTCCAGTTGGTGATTTCGTCCTGGTAGATCTTGCGAACTTCTTCGCCGGTGAGTTCCGTCACGCCTGCGTCGGAGACGTCCTTCGAGACGACGACGGGCTGGCCGTCGCGGCCGAGGACGTGGTCCACGTAGTTCGCGTCGCGCTCTTCTTCGCTGATGCCGAGTTCCGCCGTGATGGGACCCGACGAGTTACCGATGTCGACGAGGCCGTCGCGGACGGACTTACAGCCCGTTCCGGAGTGGCTCAGGCCGATGCTGGTGGCGAACGGCGGGTTCGCCTGCGTGTCGGTCGGCTCGAAGCCGTAGAGGCTCGCGAAGTAGTCGGCGAGGCGGAGGTCCGTCTCAATCTCGTCCCACCCGGGGACGGACGCCTCGTCGGTCGAACCCCAGTACTCGCCGTCGCTCGGCGGCGCGTTGGAGTTCCAGTAGGAGCTTCCCTTGTTCGCGATGGGATACACCGTCGAGGAGCCCTCGGCGGTGAGCATCTGCGGCGCGCTCGATTCGGTCGTCTCCTCGGGGGTCGAGGTCGTGGTCTCCGGAGCGTCCGTCTCTTCTTCTTCGGTCGCCGGCGCGTCGGTCTCGGGGTTCGACTGCCCCGAACAACCGGCGAGCCCCGCGACGCCCGCCGCGCTCGATGCGACGAGGAACTGCCGACGTGATACGCTGCCTGCCAACTTCTTGGAATCTTGCGCCATCACGTGGTCAGACCCGGTTTTAAATAAAATGCGTTTATAATACCACTTTAGTTCTATCAGAGTTCAACGTAACACTAAGAGTCGAAATAGTCCGATATTAGCGCACACATCGGTACCGAGACCTATATACTCGAACGTAATCGAGACGACAGAAAATATAACGGGTCCCGAGATACGTACGCACGATGGCCCAGCAGGACGGAACCACCGGCTCAGAACGTATCGTCGGTCTGTCGAAACCCGCGGCGGTCGAGCGCGTCGTGGACGCCGACGAGTCCCGAGACCCCGACACCGTTCGCGCGGTGCTCGACCACGTGACCGAAGACGGCATCGTGACGGCCGACGGCGTCGACTCGGCGGTCACGGACACGTCGATGATTCTCTCGACCGCGGAGACGCGCGTCGAACTCGCGTCCATCGACCTCGACGACGCCGGTGAGGCCGCCGGCGACGACGCGGCCGTCGGTGCCGTTCGGTCCCGTCTCGACGTGTTCGAGTCGAAGGTCGCGAACGCGGCCGAGCGGGCCGAATCGCTCGGCGAGAAGTTACAGGGGCTCTCCGGGTGGCGCGACGACCCCCGGTCCGTCTACGATACTGTGCTCGGGCTCCGGGAGGTCGCGTCAGAAGCGCAGGCGCTCACCACGCACGCGGACAACGTACAACTCGACATCGAGGAGTTCGAGCGGTGGCTGTCGACCCACGACGTTCGCGTGCGCGGGCTCGACGGCGACGTGGCGGCGCTCGAACAGTCACTCGACGGGCTCGCCGACCGAGTGGCGTTCGTCGCCGACGCGAAGGACGCCGACACGCCCGAAGCGGGAGGCGACGACCGCGCGACCGAATGGTACAACGCCGCGCTCCGCGCCCGCGTTTCGGACCTGCTGGTCGAGGACGTGCGAGCCGAACTCGCCGACCTGCGGGAACTGGCTCCCGAGTCGGCCGGGGAGGACAACGGTCTCGGCGACGCCGCCGTCGACCTCGACGAACTCGACGCCCGCGTGGAACGGCTCCGCGGGCGACTCGACGCCCTCGCCCGGCCGTCGTGGACTGACGAGTACGAGGCGCGAATTGAGTCGTTCGAGGCGACGCTGGCCGCGTTCGGACCGCCGGTGTCGTGGGGCGCGGTGCAGGCCGAACTCGACGACGCTCGGGTCGGCGACGACGGGTGAGCCGGGTGCCGGGCGGACCGAAGTCGTCCGCCGATATACATATCACATCCACTACGTAAATCGCGTTCAGCGAAAGTACATGTGTGTTCGGTCCCTCGGTCTAACTGCGAACACCAATGTCAGACTACGAACTTGACCCCCTCCCGTACGAGTACGACGCGCTTGAGCCCCACATCTCCGAGCAGGTGCTGACGTGGCATCACGACACCCACCATCAGGGCTACGTCAACGGCTGGAACGCGGCCGAGGAGACCCTCGCNATCTCCGAGCAGGTGCTGACGTGGCATCACGACACCCACCATCAGGGCTACGTCAACGGCTGGAACGCGGCCGAGGAGACCCTCGCCGACAACCGCGAAGCAGGCGAGTTCGGCTCGTCCGCCGGCGCGCTTCGTAACGTCACTCACAACGGCTCGGGACACATCCTGCACGACCTGTTCTGGCAGAACATGTCGCCGGAAGGCGGCGACGAGCCCGAAGGCGCGCTCGCAGAGCGCATCGCCGAGGACTTCGGCTCCTACGAAGCCTGGAAGGGCGAATTCGAAGCGGCGGCCGGCGCGGCCGGCGGCTGGGCGCTTCTCGTCTACGACTCGTTCTCGAACCAGCTTCGGAACGTCGTCGTCGACAAGCACGACCAGGGTGCGCTCTGGGGCTCCCACCCCATCCTCGCGCTCGACGTCTGGGAACACTCCTACTACCACGACTACGGCCCGGCCCGCGGCGACTTCGTCTCCGCGTTCTTCGAGGTCGTCGACTGGGACGAACCCGCCGCCCGCTACGACCAGGCCGTCGAACTCTTCGAGTAACGTAGCGTAACAGAACGAACCCACCGTTTCCCGCGCGACCACCACGGGTTACCGTGAAAGGGTGCCCAACACAGGGCATCCGGCGGGGCGAGTTCGTCCCGCCAGACCGGCACCCTTCTACCGACCGTCCAGCACGTGTTCCGGCGAGCGGTGCGACTAACACCATCGACCGTTCTCGTTTGTTTCAAGCAAAATTCATAACTACGCGGGAAAGAATGTGCGGTTAATGAGTAATAGTAATCCACCGTGGACTGCCGAATTTGCCGCCCTGAAGTCCGACTGCGCCGTCGAACTCGCCGGGTTGCTGGAGAAATACCCGCAACCGGTCGTCTACGAGGTGATGAGCGAGATGCTCCGCCGAGAGATGCGCGACCAGTTCGCCGTCTCGTTCGCCGTCTCGTTCGCCGAGTCGCAGTTAGACGAATGAACCGCGATAGCGCGTAATCGAGAGTACTACAAAATATCCGCTTTGCTGGGGTTCTTTATCCAGTACGCTAGTGCATGGAACATGGCAGACGTAATCGTCATCGGCGGCGGTCCCGCTGGTCTGACAACCTCCCTCTTCGCCGCGAAGAACGGGCTCTCCACGACGGTCTTCGACACCGACAAGACGTGGATGCACAAGGCGCATCTGTTCAACTACCCCGGAATCGGCTCCATCGACGGTTCGGACTACATGGAGACGCTCCGCACGCAGGTCGACCACTTCGACGCGGAGCGCCACCAGGGCGAGGAAGTCACCGACGTGAGCGAGAGCGACGACGGCTTCGTGGTCACGACCGACGACGGCGAGTACGAGGCCGACTACGTCGTGCTCGCCACGGGCGCGAACCGCGACCTCGCGGAGTCGCTCGGCTGTGCGTTCGACGACGACCTCGTCGACGTGGGCGTGACGATGGAGACGAGCGTCGAGGACGCCTACGCCACGGGCGCGATGGTCCGCGCCGAGGAGTGGCAGGCCGTCATCTCCGCCGGAGACGGCGCGGCCGCCGCCCTCAACATCCTCTCGAAAGAGAAGGGCGAGCACTACCACGACTTCGACGTGCCCGCCGACGCCGAGTCCGTCTACGGCTCCCTCATCGACGACGTCTAATCGCAACCCCGCGGTCGTACTTTCCGACTGCGACTTCGCGACTTCGCGTTCTCGTTTTTTCTTCGCCGAGACTCCGGAGACTCGCCTGTCTCGCTAGCCGAGTCGCTCGATGAACGAGTCGATGACCCGAATCTCGTCGTCGTTGATGGCGTGTCCCAGCCCCTCGTACAGCCGGCTCGTCGCGTCGGCCCCGAGTGCCGCGAGGACTCGGGCCGACGCCTCGACTCGCTCGGGGTCGACGCGAGGGTCGTCGCGACCGCTCCCGAAGAAGGCCGGCGTACCGTCGAGGTCGTCATCGCTGCTGTGACCGTTCTGGTCGCCGTCGTCGTAGCCGTCGTGGGTCCGATTCCCGAGGTCGGGACCGAGGAGACTCCCCGAGAGCGCGACGAGACCGCCGTACCGACGTGGGTTTCGAACCGCGAACTCGGCGGCGAGACACGCGCCCTGCGAGAACCCGAAGAAGACGACTCGTTCGGGCGGAATCCCGGCGTCGGCGGCGATGTCGAGCGCGGCCGACACCCGACCGAGCGCGGAGGTGAGCCACGGTTCGTTTCGCTCGATGGGACTGGTGACCGGTGCCGGATACCACGAACTCCCGGCGGCCTGCGGCGCGAGGTACATCACGCCCCGGTGGAGGAACTCGTCGACGAGGGTGAGGACGTGCCGCGCCTTCGACCCGCGGCCGTGGAGCAGGACCACCGCCGCGTCGGCGACCTGCGGGGGCGCTCCCGCGGTCGCAATCTCCTGCCCCTCGTGGGGGTCGGTCGCGGACCGGGGCGCTGTTGGGCGGCGGGACATCAGTTCAGTCCGTCGTCGCGACTGGGTCCGACGCCGTCGTTGTCCTCAGCGCCTCCAGCGGCCTCGTCGCCTCCGACGCCAACCGGGAGGTCGAGCGGGCGCAGTTGGCTTTCTATCATCTCGCGGTCCTCCTCCAGCCACGGCGGGAGGTACAGCGACTGACCGAGCGTCTCCGGGTCAGCGTCGAACGTGAGACCGGGGCCGTCGGTCGCGAGTTCGAACAGGATACCGCCCGGTTCGCGGACGTACAGCGAGTGGAACACGTGTCTGTCTTTCACCCGCGATACGTCGTAGCCGCGCTCGCGGAACAGGTCGTGCCACTCGTACAGCTGGGCTTCGTCCTCGACGCGGACCGCGACGTGGTGGATGCTCCCCGCGCCCTCGCGGCCGAACTCGCCGTCCCTATCGAGGAGGTCCACGACGGTCGCGCGGTCGCCCGGCGCTCGGTAGCGGACGCGGTCGCCCTCCTGTTCGACGAGGTCGAACCCGAGCGTATCGAGCACGCTGGCGGTCACGAAGGGGTTCGTCGAGTGGAGCGTGACGCCGTAGATGCCCCGAATCGCGCGCTCGGCGGGAACCGGGCCGTCGAACCACGGTTCGACCGACGACTCGCCGGTGACGAGTTCGAGGTCGGTCCCGTCGGGGTCCGAAAACCGGAGGACGGTCTCGCCGAACCGCTCGAACGGGCCGTCGACTTCGACGCCGCGGTCGGCGAGGCGGTCGAGCCAGTAGTCGACGGCGTCGGGGGGAATCACCAGCGACGCGGTTCGAATCTGGGGCGTGCCGGGGCGTCCCGGCTCCTCGGCCGGGTACGGGAAGAACGTCAGGGCCGTTCCGGGCGAGCCGGTCTCGTCGCCGTAGAACAGGTGGCGCGTGAACTTCTCGTTGAAGTTCACCGTCTGCTTGACGAGGCGCAGACCGAGCGTCGTCGCGTAGAAGTCGACGTTCGCCTGCGCGTCGCGGACGATTCCCGTGACGTGGTGGATTCCGGCGGTGTCTGTGAGCATCGAATTGGGTGGCTTGTCTCGGTGAATGGGTGGATGGAGGGCGACGGTGGCGGCGGCGTTGGTACGGTGACGGTGGATACAGTAGTCGCGAGAGGACGGTCAGCGGCCGATGGTTCCCTGTCGGGTGACGGGCGCGTCGGGGTCGATCAGGAACGCGACGACGGTGGCGTCCTCGTCGGCGGTGAGCGTCAGCCCGTCGTCGTCGACGAGCAGGCCGCTTTCGGTCTTCCCGAAGCGCGTGCCCGCGGCCTCGACCGCGCCGTCGAACACGTAGAAATACGCGTCCCGGCCCTCGATGTCGGGGAGGTCGGCGCTCGACCCGGCGTCGAGGCGGAGGTCGAAGAGGTCGACCTCGTTGCGGACGAAAAGCGGCGCGTCGGAGCCCTCGGGACCGAACAGGTGCCGCCACTCGCCCTCGACGGGGGCGTCGATGGGCTCGTGTTGGATGTTCGGCTCCAGCCCGAGGCTGTGGGGCCGGACGAACATCTGGAGCATCCGCAGCGGTGGGTCGTCCGCCCGGGTGAACTCCTCGTGCCAGAACGTCTCGCCCGCGTTCATCACCATCAGGTGGTCGGCGTCGGTGACGAGGTCGTTTCCGTCTTGGTCGCCGTGGCGCATCACGCCGGCGGGCACCCACGAGATGATTTCCTCGTCGCGGTGGGGATGCATCGCGATGTGGGTGTCGGGGTCCATGAACGACTCGACGATGGTCGCGAGCGGGCCGTAGCCGTGGTCCGCGTGGTCCGGGAGGGCGCGCCCGGGGAAGTTGAAGTGGGTCCGGAACTTCCCCTGATTCTGGGAGACGTCGGTTCGCTCCGCCTTGTAGAGCTTCGTCTCGGAGCCGACTTTCATTACGCACGCACCTACGCGTCGAATCTATATACCTTCTCGGCGACGTGACCGAAAGCAGGTGACGTCGGTGTCACCGGGTGAGAGTCCCGGAGAGAGCACCGAGCGGCCGACCAACTCGGAAGGACCTCGCGAAACGGCGACTCTGGTTTCGGGCCGACCGGTTCGGTGGCAAACATTTTGTTATTACTGACACGAGGGGTAGTTTGATGGAAACGAGTCGATGGACGCCACGGCGAAACTGGTTGTTCGTCACGCTGAGTGGTCTTGGAGCCGCGGGAATCGTCTACGTGTTCGGCCCTGCCGGTTCGGGCGTTGCAACGTCGGTCGCGGTCGGTGTCGTCGTCTGGCTCATGTTCGCGGTCGGACTTGTGGTCTCGAACGAGCGGGTGAAACAGGCTCTCCTCGACTTACTATCGCTTTTCCCTTGAGTACGTCCGCGCCAGAACGACTCCAAGGCGTCACCACCCTTGCCGCAGTACGAACGCGGCGTGTCCGAACACGGCGAGTAGAAACGGCACCGAACCGGCGGGCCAGACGAAGACCGTACCGAGCGGAATCGCACCCAGAAAGAGAGTGGTCACGGCGAACCGCCCCCACACCCGGTCGGCCGACTTCAGCGCCGAGTCAGCGGAAATCGAAACGTCGTATCGTCGAAGTGCCTCGAGGAACTGGGATTCGACCTCGTCCGGGACGAGAAACATCGAGGGCTTGTTGACGAACGATTTCTCGTAGTACAGCCGGACCGCAGTCCGGTTCCCGATGGTCACGAACCGGGCAGTTTCAACGTCCGCGAGTGAGATCGTCACGTCCTCGTCGCTCCGAAACAGCGAGGGGTCACCCATGTGGTAGGTGCTTTCGAGTTCGCCGGCGTCACCGTCGAGCGCGACGCTCATACCGATGAACCGTTCCGAACTCTGGAGGACTGCCGTCAGTACCACCGCGCAGTACATACTGTACACGAACGGGGCGCGGTCACCGGCGAGCGCGCCGAAAGTCAGGAGAGCGGCCGGGACGACGCCAAATACCGACCACCACAACACGCGGCCGAAATCGATGCCGTTGAACGCGACACGCCACGGGAGTTCTCGAAGGCCAGCCATCCCCGCGGTCCACGCTACGACGGACTCGTTCTCGTCTGGATGTGTCACCGTTAGTGTACTTCAAAATCGGCCGGTATATAGCTCTCTTTCAACGAGTCGCGGTGCGACCGCCGCGCCTCTGGTTCGGGCGCAAAAAGAACTCACGGGCTCTGTTGAAATCCTATTCTTCAGATATATTCTCGCCTGAAACAGCCAGTCGATGAAAACTGTGTAGTTAGCGTTCAGTCGTCCNGCAATTGGGGGGCGTTCGCGTGACCGACTCGCGCCCTGTATGCAGCACGACTTCAAGGAACTATCAATAACTGAGGATTTCAACAGAGCCCTCTGTTCCAGACAAAGTCAGAATATGACCTCGATTGCACCTTTGATTGGGCTGTTCGCTGCTCCTTTCTTTGTGATCCTCGTATATCTGGATACCACACGAAGAAGTCTCCCACAATTAACTCGTCTTTTGTGGGCTGGCAGCGTCGGCGTTATGAGTTTTATCGGATTTTTACTCCCTGCTCTATTTGAGAACCTCATACACCAGGTCTACTTCTTTGGAATCAAATCAAATCCGGTTGTGTCCACTCCATACGAGATTTTGGTTTTGCACTTCTCCGTGGGACTGATAATTAGTCTTCTCGCCTTCTTCCTCTATGTCTTTGGTAGCCGAAATTTGTCTGCTAACGATGACTCTCCTTCTGGAACTTACTGATTAGTGCGCAGTGCTACCGAACAGCTGTTTAAGAGAGAGAGTGGTGTCGAACTAATAGGATTTCAACAAGGCCGAACAGAGATAAATACTCTGTTGGAGCCTCGTTTTAGCGCCCTCTGTATGGATGGAGATGTTCTTTGATGAGCTGTATACCTCCTCTATCTAACGTTCAGAGTGCCTTGTCGAGATTGTGAGTGAGACAGTTAACAACGAGTTCACGGAACTGCTTCCACCAGTGTCGTGAGCGGACAAATGCACCGTACTTGCGTTTGAGTCGGGAGTTCACCGTCTCGTTCTGACTGCGCTGACCGTAGATATCGGCATCCAGCCGAGCGTTCCATGCCTTCTGTAGCGATGAAAACTCGCGGTGCTTGATCAGCGGTCGAACACCAGTTGTACGGGCTAATGTGCGAACCTTCTGGTCGTCGTATCCTTTGTCACCGAGGAGAATCGCCACATTCTCAGTATTTCGCTTGATGAGCGATGGTGCAATCTGAGAATCGTGCTTTCTGGTCGTCGTTATGTGTAAGTCGATGATTGCGTTCGACCTCGTGTCTACGAGAAGTGTGACTTTCAACTGCTGAATCGTCAACTTCGTTCGCTTTGTGTAGTGTTTCGAGGCGTGACTCCGGTCGAACCCGGAGGCGTCGATCCCGACGACACCGTTGGTCGGGAGGAGTGTGACTGAGAGGTTGAGCAGAACGCGCCAAACCGCCATATCTAGCCGGTTGAACGCTTTACATAGCGTTGATGGCGACGGGAGTCTCTCAAGGTCGATGGCGTTTCGAATCCGAGGCATCTCGATGAGTTCGTCAAGAAGCGTCCGGTACGTCGTATTCTTCCGCACCTTGAGACAGAGCAAGACGATGTGTTGATGGAGTGTGTACCGGCGTTTCGAGAACTTCGAGGAGTACCGAGCGACAGCTCGCCGAGCCAAGTGAAATGCCTGCTCAACAAACCGGAGTAACCGCGACTTCGGGAGGGCCTGCATTCGGTCAAACTACTGGACGAACCTGTAACCCTCTGAGGATTTCAACAGAGCCAACTCACGAGAAGTCCGAAGTCTCCCGCAGGTACCGGAACCTAAATCAAAATGAATTGACACTCCGTATCCGAAACAGAAGCCTTACCACTAGCAATCGAGTTCGATGTAGTAGCGGGATGGGATAGCCAGGAGATTCCGCCGGGCTCATAACCCGGAGATCGGTAGTTCAAATCTACCTCCCGCTATTCTCCTGAAAACT
>NZ_AOLJ01000029.1 GCF_000336775.1 Haloferax gibbonsii ATCC 33959
CCCGTACCCGGCGCGCAGCGGAGCGAGCACCGGAAAGACCGGAACACAGGGAGCGCAGCGGAGCGAGCGACCGGCCTCGTTCCGGCGAGGGAGCGAGCGCGAGGGATTCCGGTAACAGCGGGTGGTGGCCATGAGTGCGGACGAAGGCCAGCCCGAGTTAGCACACTCTCGGCTACCACGGTCTAACTCTGTAGAAGCTTGTACCCCGGAAGATCAGCCGTCTCACGAAACGCGGCCATACGATGAGCGGGTGGCTGATCGGGCAGCCGAGTGCGTCGAGGAGTTCCGTGAGAAGTACCCGTACCTCGCTGGTCGGCCGCTATCCGAGAGGGACGGTCAGACACTCCGCTCGGAACTGGTCGAAACGGATCGCGTCGAGGAGCATGTCCAGGGCGAGCGCGAATGGGAGCGCGGGTTTAGCGTCGATCGCGTCGAACGGGCCGAGTCGGTGACATGGGCGGAAGGGTTGTTCCGGTTCCTAACAGCCCGCCAGCCCTACGATGATGGGCTGGGTGGTCGTTTCGAGTCGCGTTACGACGGTGAGACGTTCACTGTGGACTTCGATGACTGTTGGACGAGTTCCTACGGCGATGAGCAAGCCGCCAAGAACGCGGCGTTTCAGCGGCAACTGATGGGTGGGACGTACCCGGAGAGCGAAGACAGTGCTCGCTCCGGCGAGCACGTCGAGGGCGAATGGGGCGACGTCGCTACGATCATGCTCACGCGGACGGGTTCATCGAAGCCGGACGGTGAGCGGGTGCCGCCGGTCGATCACGGCGACCGCGTGGCCCGCACGTGGTCGCAGGGTGACGTGTACGACGTGGTGCGGAACGCAGCGGAGTACCATCTCGGCTTAGAGTCTGAACAGTGGGGGTACGTTCGTGGTGACGACGTGCACGGGTTGGATGCTGAGAATCCGGGAGAGAACGCCTGTTACGTGCATTGTCACGATGCTATTTACATCGACTTGCAGGCAACAGGGCTACGCGACACGTTCGACACGGACCACGAGATCGTGGCTGTGTTGGAGAACACGTTCTACCCGGCGATTGAGAAGCACATCGAAGCGTGTGACTTGGCGAAACCAGAGGCTCATACCCGCGAGAAGGCCATAGAGGTGCGCTTAGACTTGGAGGAACCGGCGGGATACGCGACGGAGTACCTTCGGCTACAGGAGGACACGCCGATGATGGAGATGCCGGTCGAAATGCAGGCGTTCGCAGCTATCGAGTGGGCGCAGAACCGGCAGAGGATCGCTCGCTCGCAAGTTTTCAATGATGCCGCGAAAGCGGACCTATGCCTTCAGGACAAGGAGCGAGTGCACGGCCACCGCCTGAAGTACGACGGGAAGGGTAACGTCGTGTGTGCTCGCTGTGGCTCTGCTGTTGGGATCGGTGCCGATACGATAGCAGAGTACCGGCTGTCGTCACAGTCGTCGTCTGACGGCCAGCAGGCGGTCGCTGATGGTGGTCATGAGTACGTGGTCGGATACCGGACGGGCGAGCCACCGGCAGC
>NZ_AOLJ01000030.1 GCF_000336775.1 Haloferax gibbonsii ATCC 33959
GCTCGAACGGTCGCCATGTCAAAGGCTAAAATAACGATGGTGAACGAGCTAAATAACGGTGCATCCCGGTCACAGGCTAAATCCGCGGTGAACCAAACGGTTCGAGACTACTACTCTCGGGTTCAGGTTCGGATTCTCTCAGATTGGGACGCTAAAGTCACTCAAATAGCTAGTCTAGATAACCAATCCGACCAAACAATTGGATACTACTACCAAAATGAGAGGAATGGAGAATGGTACTCTGGTGGTGAAACGCTTGGAACAAACACGATTCAATTCGAGTTAGTCAATGGAACATCTGTCGATACTGAAGAAATCTCTCTGAGGACTCTCCCATCCGGCTCCCGTTTCCATCCGGGGGGGTCGTCAGACCCACCAAAAGCATCTCCTATCCGGGTTGTTGCCGTCGAACCAAACTCGTCCGAGGAGACACGAATCTTCGAGTCACAGGATTATGGGTCGCTCGGCTCTTGGGCGAACGACCAGAACGACACCTATCTGCTCGACGAAACCCAAGAGCAGACCCAACAAGTGCTTGCGAATATGGACCCCTACGTTGATGAGGTGTCCAGCCAGTACCAAGCAGGCGAAATAAACTCGTCAGACCTTGCGATGATGGACCCATCCACTATCGGGGCTGAGGCATCCACATCTCTCAAAAAGTCTGGATACTACGGTCAGGGCGCGGCCATGCTCGCGTCAACCGGTGCTTCCGGGGATATCAATGCATCGCACACTATTGCAGTCGGAGACGGCTCGGGCAATCCGACGGTGCTTAATGGAACATTGTTCTACACCGGAGATGACGCATCTGGTGGCTGGGATACTGGTCAGACATACCGATTTTCAGATTATAATGGAACCTTCTACATGGCTGTTCAAGATGGGGCCAACGGCACGATTGTTGACCTCTCCACATATGGGTCGCAGTTTGAAATTTTAGAGGCTGTGAACACCCGGACAGGGGAGACGATGAACACGACCAGCCCACACAAGTACCTCTACAACTCAACGAACGCAAGCTCCCTCGCGGACGAAATCGAGCAGTTGCGACAACTCAGAAGGCAGTATGAGACCACCGGAACTGGTGGCGGTGGTGGCGGCGGTGGCTTCGGTGT